>OY969585.1:0-3643693 GCA_963701295.1 Ignavibacteriota bacterium
AGTGATCCATAACTTCCGCTACGTCTGTCTTTGTATTGGGGTGTTTCCACTTATCAAAGAATTTCACATCGGCGCTGTGCGGAGTCGGTGTGGGAAGATCAATTTGTACACGCTGTGGAATAGGAATCGCATCACCTATAATGATGGATTCACCTTGACGAAGAAGCGGAACAACGCTGTCAAGTCCGCTGAATGTATCGGGCATCAGACGACGTATGTACGCCTGATCGGTCGGATTGAGTAATCGCAAGATTATAAAATTGTTGCATTGAGAGAGAATCGTCTCAGAAATATCCGAAGGACGTTGACTGACAATCATACAACTGACACCGTATTTTCTTCCTTCTTTCGCAATACGTTCAACGGTTCGCCGTGCTGCTTTTGATCCGTCATTGGAAGTCGACAGGTAATTATGTGCCTCTTCGAATACCAACAAGATAGGCAGATCACTACGTTTTGGATTCCAGAAATTGAAATCAAATGTGACTCTTGCTATCAAGGCAGAAATTGTTTTGACAACATCAAATGGAACACCGCTCATATCCCAAATAGTAATCCTTGCTTTGCTCGCAAGACCGAAAAGCGTCATAAGGAGCGGCAAGACGGACTCTGTTTCTACACAAATATTAGGTTGGAATAAAAATGCATACCGTGGATCGCTCATTTTATTGTCGAGACGAATCAATAAACGAGAGAACTTACCGAAGTACGGTCCCTCCTTCATACCGCCCGCAGTAGTCACTTTTTCGGTATCAAGAAAATGTAGTCTCGTACGTATTTCTTTCAAATCGTACGAAACCGGCGAATCAATCGTAATGACATCTGCGAGTGTCGGGTTTTTAGCTTTTTTTGCTGCGTAGATAAGATCTTGGAGAACGGCTCCTTGAACCGATGCATTCTCATCCGTAGGTTCCACAAACATTTCGAGCATCTCTTCTGCGTTCATCAACCAATACGGAAGTTCGAGCGATGCGATATCGCAGAATTGGCCCGTATCAGGAAAAGCCTCACGATATTCATTGTGGAGATCCAGAAGGACAATATGAGTATCCGAGAATCGTGCAACTTTTTGGAGAATAGATGCTACAGTGTAGGACTTCCCCGAACCACTTGAGCCGAGAACTGCAAGATGTTTTCCAAAGAACCGATTCGGATCTAAATAAGCGCGCTCATTTTCAAACAAGGAGAGCTGTCCGATAGAAAAATTGTACTGCTGATACGCTGCAAAGATAGACTTGATGTCTTTGTCTTCCAGTAAATAAACAACCATATCCACTGTCGGCATAACCGAAACACCTGTTTCATATTTTCCTTTTCGGATTGTTCCTACCAACGTGACCGTCATAATGTATTGAATAAAGCCTACTCCATCTTCACGCGTTTCCTCTTTCTTGATTCCCGAAACAATACCGATAACATAGATAGCACCAATCGGAATGAGCACGTAAGAACCGATCTGCCCGATATAGTAAACCCTATCTCCAATTTTTTTTGTCATATTGGTGATTTCACGATCAAGAAGAACAACGACTGTTACGTTGACTACTTCTTTCACGACCCCTATTTGCTTTTGTTCCCACATAGATTTTCCTGTTGTCCTAATGTTTAAGAATTTTTCTCTCAGCTTTCCGCAGGAGCATTTATCGGAAGACTGAATCGAAATGTGGTTATTTTCCCTGGATCGCTTTCTACTGTAATAATCCCACCATGTGCTTCCACAATGAGCTTACAAATTGCCAATCCCAATCCCGTGCCTTTTGCTTGTACAATTTCAGAAGCAATTCCTTGTTTATACCGTTCGAAGAGCGTTGGTAATTCATTCGGGGAGATTCCAGGACCGTTGTTGCTGATCGAAGTCTTTATAAATTCACTCGTTCCGGATGCATCCTTTGAACTTACCACTGAAATTTGGACAGTTCCTTCGGCTGGCGTAAATTTTAAAGCGTTGCTGAAGATATTCGCATATACCTGACCTATTTTTTGCGCATCCGCTGAAATTGATGGTGAGCCATCTTCAATTGAGATGTCAATATGGATCCGCTTTTGTTTGAATTGAGGCTGCATTTGTTTCATGATTCTATTGGCGATTTCACCAATATACACCGGCTCTCGGATCAGGTTCATTTTGCCGGCTTCATATTTTGAGAGGTCTAGCATGTCGTTGATCAAATTAAGCAATCGCCTTGTAGCATCTTCAGCTGAAACGAGAAGTTCTCGATGAACATCTTGAATCGGAGAACCCTTGATCAACGGTTCTTCGAGTAATTCCATGATACTGCTGATTCCACCAATCGGACTACGCATATCGTGGATGAGCATCGCCATAAAATCAGCCTTCGTTCGCTCAAGTTCAGCTTCCATTTTTTTGAGACGCACAAGTGAACGGGTGCGAACCAATAACTCATCAATGTCGATCGGTTTCGTGAGGTACTCATCCGCCCCTAACGAGAGACCTTGTTCAATACTCGAAGCATCTTTCCGCTGAGCCGTGAGAAAGATGACAGGAATGTCCGCAGTTTTCTTTGAAGCGCGTAGATGTTTCAGGGTCTCGAACCCATCCATTTCCGGCATTTGAATGTCCAACAAAATAACATCCGGATGATTCTGGGCTGCCATCTGTAAACATTCTTTGCCGCTGCTCGCACGTAACATCCGCACCGGTTTTCGTTTGAGGGCAAACTCCAATAAATCGAGATTATCCTCAGTATCATCAACGACAAGAATTGTGGGTTGCGGTACGTCCATATGCTTCTCTGTTCTTTCTCTATCGAGGTGATTGATAAATAATTTTCTTGATCGTACTCGAAATAATTTCTTTCGAGAATTGACCCTTTTCGATAAACTCCTGAGTCAGAGTATTCAAGCTCTTACGCTGTCCGTCTGTAATCTCGGCTCCGGAAACAATCACGATAGGAAGATCGCGCCACCGTTCCTGACTGCGAAGCTGTTTTACAACGGCAAATCCGTCCATACCAGGCATAAGAAGATCAAGGAATAAAAGCGATGGATTGATATTCTCAATATCCTTAAGTGCATTTTCACCGCTGTACATCGCCACTGCACGATATCCTTCAGTTTCAAGCAATATTTTTAGTGAATCAGCAAAATCCTGGTTATCATCAACGATCATGATTGGCTTATTCTTCGAACGACAGGCACGTTCTACAACACTTAGCACTTTCTTTGGTTCAGATGGCTTTGCAATAACTTCCAGTGCACCAAGCGATAATGCCAGCGGTCGGTTTTCAATAATCGAATGAATAATTACAGGAATATCTTTCGTCGCAGGATTATTCTTGAGTTCTCGAAGAACTTGCCAACCATCTTTCTCTGGCATCATAATGTCTAAAGTAATAACTGCAGGACGAAGTTCTTGTGCTAATCGAATTCCTTCTTCTCCCGATCCCGCTCCTCGAACTGAATAGCCTTCCGGAATGAGGTAGCGGCGCAGAAGATCAATCACTTCTGTATCATCATCAATGCAAAGAACAAGAATGCTTGTAGAAGGCGCAACTGACTTCTCCGGTGCAGGTCTTGCTGCCGAGAGTACTGCTGTTGATGCGGAAGCTGGCGTACCCTTTGAAGGCGCCGGTTCTTCACCGGGTTTCTGAAGTTTATCTTGGGGGAACGCAGGGGGAAGAACAAGAATAAACGTAGAACCTTTCCCAAACTCACTTTGCACAGTAAGATTACCACCCAGTAGTCGTGCATAGTTTTTCGCAATCGGTAATCCTAGGCCGGTGCCCTTATACTTCCTGGCATTGCTCGAATCGATCTGAGAAAACTCCTCAAAGACACGATCAAGATTTTTTGCTTCAATGCCGATGCCATCATCTTTCACGGAAATAGAAATCATGTCGCCGTGCTTCTTAGCAAAAATCGAAATAGTACCCTGGTCAGTAAATTTTGCAGCATTACTTAACAGATTCAAGAGGATTTGTTTAACCTTGAGGATATCGGTATTCAAAATGGGAAGTTCGGGTTCAACCTCCTGAATAAGTTTCACACCTTTCGATGTCACCATTGGTTCCACGGTAACCATGACGTTTGAAATGATTTCACTAATTTCACCGCTGTCAATATTGATAGGTGTTCTGCCCGCCTCAATTTTTGAGAAATCCAATATATCATTAATGAGCTCAAGCAGGTGTTTACCATTCTTCAATACTTTTTCTATTGCTTTTGCCTGATCAGGAGTGAGCGGTTCACCGTGTGGTCCTAACAAAACAGAAGTAAAACCGATGATGGAGTTCAGCGGGGTCCGCAGTTCATGAGACATGTTCGAGAGGAAATCAGATTTTACACGGTACGCTTTCTGCAATTCAGCATTCTTCGTATTGAGCTCATTATTCTTTGTTGCAACTTCGATCGAAAGCTTCCGCGTAGAATCCGTGTTCATCGCGTTGGTAATAGCAACACCAATCTGCGGAACGGAATTTTTGATGATTTCCAGGCGAAGTTTATCGAATGGCTGCATAGCACCCAGAACAATCACACCAATGAGATTTTCTTGAAACAGAATAGGCACTGCCAAAACATTGGTAGGTGCAATGCGTACAAGACCTGTATCGATGATAAATCCTTTGGTGGCAACAATATCGCTGACTTCAAGATTCTTTTTCATCGCGGCACACTGGCCGGGAATACCTTCCCCTAATTTATATTCCAACTTGTCTTCGGTCATATTCAGGGCATAGCCGCTGACTAATCTCAACACATTTGATTCGTTCTCCAGAAGATATAATGCGCCAACCGCAGCGCTCATATGCAAACATAATATTTGCAAACTGGTTTGTTCTACGTTTTCAGTCGATTCGTGTTTATTCAATGCTGTCATCAACTCTGAATACGCCGTCAGGCGATTATAGTTATTTTGCAGCATTTCAGACATATGATTGAAATCTTTTGCCAAAGCTCCTAATTCATCACGTTGCCGCAGTGTTATAGGCTGATATATCCCGTTCATAATATTTTGCGTTCCGTTCCGTAATTTTTCCACTGGTTTGGTAATAGAGCGCGAAAGAATAAATCCGAGAGCAATAGCAAAAACAGCAAATAAGATGTTCACTGCAAAGATAAATGTGTTTATGTTCTTTGCAAGTCCTATAGCATTCTCAATATTCAAGGAAACAGACCTGAGCCTGCGTTGATAGAGGGAATTAATCAATGTTCTTGCCGTCTCAAAATATTGGGCGGTTGTTTGTTGTCGCCCTAAAGCCTGAATCTCTTGCGAAAGTTTTTCTCCCTTGAGACCGGAAGAGTATAAAAGTATCCTTCTATCTCCTATATTAGCGATCCAATCATAAACAGAAGATCGTATTTGCCTCAATGTTTGGTTATCGATAGAATCAACATAGCTTTTCTGAAGCGTTGCCATCTCATTGTCGAATGATTTCAGATAGGTGTCATAGGCCGCTCTTTTCCCCGGATTACCCGTATAGAAGTAATCATCGACTGTAGCTTGAATATCAACAAGTAATTCCCGAATGCGATCTAAATTAGAGGTGACTGTAATTTCGTCAAATGCTTCGCTATAGCTTTTTTGTTGCTGTTTTAAAAAATACAGCGTTACACCTGTTGTCGCTGAAAGAATAAAAAGAAGAATTATAAAATCAAAGGTCACTTTCCAAAAGAGTCTCGATGAGAACATAGAAACCTCAGTATAATAAAAATAAAATAAGTGTGTGGACACTAGAAAATATCATGGGCAGTCATACTTTTGAATAAGATTCATGAGTTGCTCCTGATCCATCGGTTTAGTGTAATGCTCTATGCAATCGATCGAAACACACCTCTTTATGAAAAAGGCGTATAGATGAATGACCATATCTGAAAACATTTGAAAACAGAACGAGAAAGTTCACTCAATTCCCATCCTCGTATCAATAAACATCATCGACTGCTTTTTATAATCATTTTCCAAATCAATTTACAGCAAGGCGTATAGAAATGCAAGTACATACATAGAGACAACTATTTATATCCCTCACAAAGGGCTTTCTACCCAGAATGCCAAAAAAAAGATCAGTGAAGAGTAATTCAAGCCGGAATAGCCTCTTCACCGCATCCTTCAAGCGTACACTATAGTTGGCATCCATACCATACCGTACCGTGCCAGAGCACAGATTACATCGTATTCGCCCCCGCCAGCATACGCTTCAAATATAGGAATAAGTTCAATCCGCTGATGTCCTGAACGACTCAACTGGTTCATGCATTCTCCCCTCGAGAGCACATCAAATTCAGCTTCTTGGTCTGTTTTAATTTCCAATCCTATCTTTCACATTTCACTTGTCGACTGTATTAATGTCCAAACAATTTTCAAATCGGATTAAAACCAAAATATCTCTTTGCATTGTTATAACAAATATCCTGGACCATACTGCCAATGAGTTTTATGTCACTCGGAATCAGACCCTGTTCTATCTCGCCACCAAGAATATTGCAGAGGAGCCTTCGGAAATACTCATGTCGCGAATAAGAAAGGAAACTCCTTGAATCTGTGAGCATGCCGACAAACTGACTTAACATTCCCAAGTTCGAAAGTGCCTCGATTTGTTTTTGTATCCCATCACGTTGATCAAGGAACCACCAGCTTGAACCATACTGCAATTTACCAGCAATAGTTCCATCTTGGAAATTCCCAATCATGGTTGCTATCAATTCATTGTCTCTTGGATTAAGATTGAAGAGAATGGTTTTAGCAAGCTTATTCTCTAAATCAAGCTTATCGAGAAATTTAGCTAATGGTCGAGCAATTTCGAAATCACCGATAGAATCGAATCCAGTATCCGGTCCAAGTATGCGCATCATTCTTGAGTTGTTATTGCGAAGTGCACCTAGATGGAGCTGTTGTACCCATCCCTTCTCGTAATCCATCACACCAAACTCATGCATCATCGCTGACTTGAATTTCAATGTCTCGACTGCATTAAGACTTTTCCCCTTCTGGAGCTTTTTGAAAATAAACTTAATTTCTAAATCCGTGTAATCTTCTGCATACGCTGTTTCGATACCATGATCCGAAACCCTGCAGCCACGCGAGTGAAAGAAATCATGCCGAGCACGAAGAGCAACTAGCAAGGAGTCAAAATCCTTTATCTCAATTCCGGATGCGGTTTCTAACTTCCGGAGATAGGAGAGGAACGCATCTACATTTTCTACTGCCATTGTTTTATCCGGTCTAAATGTCGGCAACATCTTTGTGAATCCATTACCCTTTTTTTCATATGCTTCATGATAATCGAGAGAATCAATTGGATCGTCAGTTGTGCAAATGACCTTGACATTCATTCGTTTCACAATTCCTTGCGATGTAAAGCCGAGAGTGGCTAACTTGGCATTACACTTTTCCCAAATCGATTTCGCTGTCTTTTCGTTGAATAGTTTATCTGAAATGCCAAAAGGACGTTTTAGTTCCAGATGTGTCCAATGGTACAGCGGGTTGCGAATTGTTTTTGGCACTGTGCGTGCCCACATTTCAAATTTTTCCCAATCTGATGCATTACCTGTAATAAACTGTTCCTTGACACCACAAGTACGCATGGCACGCCACTTATAGTGATCCTCTGCGAGCCATATTTGTGTCATATTTTCAAACTTACGATTTTGTGCAACTTCTTTTGGTGAAATGTGACAATGATAATCAATGATGGGAAGAGGTTCCGCATAGGTATGATATAACTTCGATGCAGTTTTTGAGTCAAGCAAGAAATCTTTATGGATGAATTCTTTTTTCATAAGTTTGTCCTTTTAGATTAGTTCAGAACCAATCAACTTTACAAACTGTCATAGCGTAATATCGATGTAAAACGAATCTTCCCACATTATTGCTTTACATCTGCTACATTCTGCTTCTTCTTCCGCCAGTCCAAGAGACATACCTTACCATAAACAAGTGCGTGTACTAGTAGCAACGGCGACATTTCCACACAAATCGAACAGACATCTCAGTGCTCTCTTCCCAATATTAGTAGATATAGAATTGTCTTTTCAAGTTTCACTTACTAACAGGATTTGGTTTTTATTCCATGAAACAAGAATAAGCCATATACTTGAAAATAATATACCTATAATCTCTCGTAAGATAAACACTCCTTGTTTGTCATTTGCATTGAAAAGAAAGAAAATTTAGAAGGTCAAATGTAAAAGTGACGACTTTGCGTGCGGGAACATAGAATATCTTTTATATGAAATGAAAAAGAGATCATAACCAATTAAGCAAAGATCTCGTCATAAATCAGAAACGTTCATAGAGCAAAATATTTGCTGTGTCAGAGAGAGCTTGGCAGGTAAATCCGGCTCGCTACATAATAATCACAGGAGATTGTGCAATGTGAACTCTCATTTGCAAAGGGATGCCTCTCGTTTATTCATTTTTCAGATTTACTTCGGCTCATTCCATACAACAATTTACTATTCTAAGTGCTGGGAAAAAGTTATTCATACGATTACAAACAACATGAACACAGCTTAAATTTTCTCTTTTTTCTTAGGAAAACGGGGGAGCAAGAACTATTAAAATGACGAGCATACAATACCAGACAGCCAAACCACTGATAGTGGTAACATTTGGATTCATTTGGAATACCAAATGAGCTTGCGTAAGATCGATTTTTTCCATTTGGAAGTTACCTTAACAAATTGTACTTTAACAGTGCCAAGTAACAGTACACCGTGCTTGCTTTATTGTGAGAATTCCCTTTCGTTTTATATAAGGGAATCTGCTTCGATAATCTTAGATGGGGTTAAGCTCTGCATCCCAAGTGTAAGAAGCTATCAACGAGCAACTACCAATTGGTATATCTGTTCGCTGATTTTTTTCGCAAGAGCCGGTAGTTGCGGCGTACACCATCCCGACGGTTGGTCGGGGAACATCTTATATGAAAGGATTTGTTCCATGGAACAAGGAACAGTCAAATGGTTCAATAGTGCTAAGGGGTTTGGATTCGTTTCTCGCGCAAGCGGCGAAGATGTATTCGTGCATTTTAAGTCGATCGTTGGTGAAGGGTACAAGACCCTGAACGACGGTGACAAAGTGCAGTTTGAAGTCCAGGAGGGACCGAAGGGGCTCCAAGCAGTAAACGTTTCCAAGGTGTAAGGGATGCATTTCATTTCTTGCGAATGAACATTCTGGAATAAGACACAAAAGGCATGCAGTAATAAATCTGTATGCCTTTTTTTATAAACTCTGCGACCGACGAAGGAATCTTCCTCTGTCTGATGATCACACCAGGATTAGTTAGGCAAAGTATTTTTTTTCTTCAACCTTTTTGACCTATTTATTGACGCCATAATTGCAATCACAAGCACCGCACCAACCACCCCTAATGCTATTCCAATTGAAATTGGTATATATCCCATCAGCAGCATCTTTAATCCTATGAAGACGAGCACAACCGACAATCCATGCCTAAGGTAGTAGAATAAATCCATCATTCCTGCTAAGGCAAAATAGAGAGATCTCAAACCGAGAATAGCGAATACATTGGATGTATAGATGATAAATGAATCTTGCGTAATGGCAAATATTGCAGGGATTGAATCTACGGCAAAAAGAAGATCCGTTGTTTCTATGACTATCAGAACAACAATTAAGAGCGTGCCAAATCGTCTTCCTCCGGTCTTCACAAAGAACTTCTCTTCATGATATCCTGCAGTAACCGGAAAAAGTTTTTTAAAAAACCGAACTACAATATTCCGCTCAGGATGCACTTCTTTTTCCTTGTTCTGAAATGCCATTTTGATTCCGGTAACTACAAGAAATAATCCAAAAAGATAGAGTATCCAATGAAAGCGTGCAACGAGTGCGGCGCCTAAAAAGATCAAGGTACCTCGCATAACCAAGGCACCCAATATTCCCCAGAACAGAACCTTATGCTGATACTTTGCAGGTACTTTGAAATATGAGAACAAGAGGAGAAAGACAAAAAGATTATCAACACTGAGAGATTTCTCGATGAGGTACCCGGTGAAGAATTGCAACGCTGATCCATGACCGTACCAGAGAAATACTCCGACATTAAAAAGAAGTGAAATAAAAATCCATATTCCACTCCACACTAAGGATTCTCGAATGCTGATTTCATGGGGCTTGCGGTTAAAAACCATTAAATCAATAATGAGAAGAAAGAGAATGAAGACATTAAATCCAACCCAAAGAAGGATGGTATGCATTAGGACTGCTTTCTCGAAAGAGCCACACAGTTCATTTGTTGTTTCCAATAAAGATAGAAAGGAATTCCTACAAGAAGCAATAGGAAACCTACTAAAGAATCGGCTATCTGTTCAACAAGTGTATTCACGACAAACCACATTGCCATAAAAATGCATGTAATCGGCACCCACGTGTATCCTAGCACACAAAACGTGCGGTTGACGGAAGACATCTTTTTGCAAATAATAAAATCACGATGGCATCAAGGTCTAAGAAAATCCAACCGGCAAAGATCACATAGGTCAACATAATAGTAAGCAATCCTGTAAGCACCCAAAGACATGCGGACGGTTTGTTGCATATTCCTTCGCTCCCGGACGGGCGATTGTAGGACTAGTACTATCAAGATCCAAAATTCATTTTTCCGAATTCAACAAAAAGAAGCCGGGACCGTTGAACGGTCCCGGCTTTTCAAAAGACGGGAATTATAATATTACTTTAAGCGGATCGAAGCAATGACTTTTTCAAATGCGGGCAAGAAGTCCTTCTTCATCGGAGCATAATAGTTTAGAATAATACGATAAATTTTATCATTTTTGACGATAAAATAAACTCGACTGTCAATGTTCCTAACTTTTTGCGGTACATAGTTCAAATATATGGCTTTATCGCTGCCGACATTCGTTTCACCCTTCGATTTGGGATTAAAAAATTTTGTATTCTGTTCTATAACCTTCTCTAGCGAAAGCTTCTTTGCCGGTCGTATATCAATGTCGATGCTGCAATCATTCCGCATACCGTCCTTATTCCCGGCAAATCGTACTCCAGAGATCATATCTCCCTTTTTAGGCAATTCATTCGGACCAAAATTGGCAGGATATTCCAATTGAATATAATTATCAGAGTACTTCTCAACTTGTGCAAGAGGAATTGCAGGATCCATACCCTTCGGTATAACAATTTTCTGAGGTAGTATTAACGATGCCAAGATGGAATCGAACACAGGTTTATAGGGAACAAAAAGGTCATTGAAAGCTGCGTATTGAACATAGTACATCGTGGAATCTTTCAAGGTTGCAACATAAATCGTCTTGATTTTAGTTTTCTCATCAATGACACCAGAATAACTGATTTTTTTTGCATCAAGTCCGTTTATCTTTACATCTTCCATTTCGGTCACTTTATATCCTTCCGATTCCTTGGTAGCTTTAAAATCGCCAACATACTTTACAAAATCCTGCAAGGAATCACTGCGTTCTGACGCGATGACAACCTGGACGCCGTCAGCTTTTCGCGAATCACGATCGAAAAATTTCTCTGCCGCTTCAGCAGATGAAGAAATGACGACTTTTGTCGGCTCAGTAACAACTATCCAATCTTTTGGATAGTTAAATGAGACCTTAAAAAACTGATCTTGAAATTGTGTCCAATCTTTTACTTCAATTGCTTTCTTTGAACAACAGGGAAACATCATAATAATAAGTACAAATAAGATGACTTTATTCTTCATAGCGGTTCCTTTCATTTCAGACTATGTATAAAAATCGTTTTACTTGGTTCATTTTCATTCTGTCGATAGATTGACTTGCACTTCAATATTATTCCTACTGCAAATCTTTTAATGCCTTCTTTGCATCTTCATTCTTTGGATCAAGCTGAAGCGTGCGCTTGTACTCCTTAATAGCCTCTTCCTTTCTGCTTGTATTCAGGACATCTAGTGTGTTTAAATTCTGATAACATTTTCCCAAATTGAGATGGGTCTGAGCTATATCCTCTTTATATTTAATCGACTTCTTGAGATACGAAATGGCATCTTCCCATTTATGTATCGATTCTACATCTGTAGATTTTTTTTCTACCATAATCGAGAGTGCAATCATACGATAGGAATCTGCAAGATCAATTTTATATCTCCATTCTGATGTATCCACAACTTTGATAGCTGTTTCAAACATTCTTCTCCCAGCATTAAAATCTTTCATTTGAAAATAACAGAACCCAAGATTTGTATATGCCGGTGGAAATTTTGGGTTCTTTGCTATCGCAATCTTAAGAGCAGAGACCGCATTTCCAAATTGTTCTTGCTGCATCCTGCATTGAGCATAATTGATATACGCGCTCACAGCATTTGAGTCAAGTTGTATTCTCTTCTGATAAAATTCTGCAGCCCGTTCATACGATCTCAAATACATCCAAACCGATGCGATTTGATCAATATAGAATGATCGGACATTGAGCGGCTGCGTCGTATCTTTGATTCCTTCTTCCCATGTCATTGCCGCAAGTGAATCTTTCTTTAATTGTCTGTACGAAGCGCCGAGCCAACGATAATCTTCAAATTCTAATGTGTCTACTTTTTTAAAACTTTCAATGGCTTGTACGTATTTCTTTTCATTAAAATAGCCATTGGCTATCGCCCGGTATGCAAGAGGTGAGTTTGGTTCGATCTTTAAGAATGCTTGACCTACCTGCGCGGCCTCTTTATATTGCCTGGCACGAAGGAGTGCTTCCAGATACATTGATTGAATATCTTTGGGTGGATTTATTTCTTTCTTGAAGTAGTCTTTAAGAGTTGCCGCACAGTTTGTCCATTGTTTTGCTCGATAATATAAACGCGCAAGTTCTAAACGGGAAGCATCATTGTTAGGATCAAGGGCAAGTATCTTACTATATACATGTGCTGCTTCTGTATATTGACGTTCCTTCATATATGCATTTGCAAGCTTGTAGAGAACTCTTGGTTGTACAGAATCAATTTCCAATGAATTTTCGTAACCAGTGATCGCCATGGGTGCAACCTTCTGCTTCACATAGGCATCTCCTATGACCTCATATGCAGTTGCATTTCTTGAATCTAACTCTTTTGCTTCTGAAGCAGCAACCAAAGCCGCATCTGCGGAGTCAGCTGCAATGAGAATCTGCCCAAGTACCACGAGCAACGGTGGATACTTCGGCTGTTTCTTCCCTATCATTTTCAACCCGGCTTTTGCAGTTGCATAGGCACCTTGAACATTCTTTTTTTCAAGTTGCACTTGTGCAAGGAGCGTATATCCTTCCAATAACTCGTCATCTAACTGTATTACTTTCTTTGCGGCGTTTTCTGCAGAGTCAAGCAGACCGATTTGCTGAAGAGCTTTCGCAAGAAGCAACCATGCATTTTCATCTTTCTGGTTGGATTGGAGATAACCTTGACATACCGTAATAGCCTCGGTGATTTTTTTTTGTTTTAACAGTTCCTTAGCTTTATCAATTTGCGGCTGACTGAAAAGTGAAGCCGCAGCAGTGACGAGAATGAGAATAACAACTGAGAGTATGCGTTTCATTGATGTTTCACTCCGCATGTAGCTGAATAGTGCGATATGGAATTGAAGCGGGAACTAAACCCGCTCTCTGAATAATTTTTTGTCCAACATTTGAGAGTACCAGTGCGCCGAAACCTACTCCAACAGACGTCTTTGTTTCTGCGTTGTAAAGATACAAAGAATAATGGAACGGGTAAAGGGTATTATAAATTTCTTGCTGCTGCGGTACATATTTATTCTCAATCCCCTCCGGTGATTTTGCAATAACTGGAATCACTTTTATTTGCTCTCTCTCATCGTTTACCAGCGATGCGGCAACACATCCAACCGACTTTGAATGCGTAGATACATACTTTACTACTTCGCTTTGATTTGGCATAACAGTCGTTGGTTCCAATGGTTTCGATACCGAAAAAATTCTTTTCTGAAGTAGTTCGTACATTCCGGAATTCTTGCTTGTTAAAACAAAATCGATGACGCCGGACCAATGAGCTTCAGTGATCTGGCTCCAATCCTTTACTGTGTTTGTAACAATATTCCGAACAGATTCTGTGCGGATGCTTGAGATTGGATTTTGCTTATGAACGATAATAGCAATGCCATCCTCAGCAATTCTGTTTTCAACGATTCTGATGGCAGTTTGTTGAATGACCTGCTGTTCTTCTTCATTGAATTGTCGGTCGATCACAATCGAATGCACACTGTCATTCAGCAGAAGGACAACTGCCTCACGAGTAGAAGCACTGCACACCTCCATCTTCACTTCCGGATAAATGCTCATGAACTGTTCCACTTCTTGCTGCATGAGAGGTACATAGGGATCGGCTGTCAAAAGAAGACGATGTCCGGATGTAGCCGTCTCCACTTTTTTCTTACACCCGCCAATGCCCGTCAAAAGAATGAGAAGTATGGAGAAAAAAAACCGTTTCATTCCTCTTCGTCTTCATGTTTCCGGTGAGCCCGAGTTTTGGTAAGGACAAATCGGTACACTCCCCAAAGTATCATAACGATGCCAAACATCATCCGCATTTGAATCGGTATATATTGGAACGCAAGACCGCTCACAATAATGATTCCAAACACAAAGGTAACCGTAGAGACCGAGTAACCGAGGTAAATCGAAATGTTGGAGAGTTTCAACACTATGAATTCCCTAATTCTAAAACGTGCGAAGCTGATAAGTCTCAGTAACAGTGCACATCTGTGTGTTCTGTTTCCCTACGCTCATCAGCTTCGACGTTGTTTAATGATTATTTATTTCCTGTGAGTCTAAACCGGAATGGAATGGAAACCCATACCGATACGGGTCCTTTCTGCATCACTGCCGGAGTAAAAACCCACTGGCTTGCAGCTGCAATCGCAGCCTCTTCGAAAATTGGGGCATCACTCTTGAGAAGGACAACCTTCCGTACTTTTCCTTCTTTGTCCACCCACACTTTCACAAACACGTTGCCTTCCAAGCCAGCACGTAAAGCAAGATCTGGATACTTCGGTTCAATACGTTTGATAACCGTGGGTTCTTTTTCATACGGAACAAAATCCGGAGGAGGTCCTTCATCTTCAATCTTCAGTTCTGCCCCACCTGTTCCACCACCGCCGGCATCCAATGCTGGTGCAGCTTGCTGGCTCAACTCTGTCTGCGATGCAATTGTTTGTTCAGGGCTTACCTCTGCATCAGGCACAGGAACCGGAATACCAACGCTTGGCTTCACTGCTGCCCCAGCTACTGCAACGGCAGGCGCTGCTTGACTGGTCAATGATGGAGGTGGTCCAAGATCTGAGTATTTCATGATGCGGACCATATGAACAGGTTCTTCTTCTTCGGTCAACCATGCAACAAGATAATACGAACCAATGAAAGAAAAGCTCAGAATGGAGGCCGCCACAACACCGATCATCATATATTTTTGGGCAACTGCCTTGAGTTCTATTGCTCCGTATTTTTGCGTTACTGCTATTGTCTGTGTCATATCATCTCCTATCCCGCCACCCTTGCTATCAGTTTCTTGTCCGTATCTTTCATCGGCGCGATGCTGAAGCGTGTGATATTAGCAAGATTCAACTCATCGATGATATCAACCATATCGTTATATTTTGCTTCACGATCGATTTGTACAAGCGTAATAAGTTTTGGAATACCACGAAGTTTTTCGATCAACAACGGTCGTAACTCTCTAAATGCGATCTTCTTCAGAGCGGTCTGCTCATTTCCCATGTTCCAATAGATCTCCATATTCGGCGCAACTCGAACTATGAGCAATGTCGTTGCAGCAACCTCCACCTGGACCTTGCTATCCGGCGGCAAGTTGAGTTCCATTGTTTGCGGTTTATTGAAAACCGTTGTAAGCATGAAGAATGTCAGCAACAGCATCGCCACGTCCACCATCGGTGTCATGTCGATACGAACGCCGGCGCGCTTCTTTTTCTTCTTTCCTTTTGCATGCGATTTCGATTCAACAACATCTGCACCGGCCATTTTTATACTCCTTTATTCAATTCAGTGACAAGATTAAAACGCGTAATCTGTGCTTTCACCAAGACATCCATAACATCTTCCATCGGCCCGTACGGAGCATCTTTATCACCCTTGACAACCGTGCGAAGCTTCGGATCGTTGATACGCGCTTGAATAAGAATATTACCAAGCATGTTTTTGTCTACTTCAATGGCACGTTTGTATTTATTTTGTGTTCCAAACAAGCGCTCCATTAAACCCTGGGCATCAACACCAAGATAAATTTTGCCTTCCTTGTTCACATACACCATCATAATGTGCGATTCAGGCAGCTTAAACTGCGAATGTGACGCTGGGAGAATTACTTCCACATCTTCGGGTGGTTTGAACTGCGTCGTCATCATAAAAAACGTGAGCAATAACATCGCCACATCCACCATTGGTGTCATGTCGATGCGAGTGCCGAGTCTTTTCTTTTTATGTTTTGGCATAACGTCACCTTTCCCGGTTACTTCTTATGCGGTCTGCGTGAAGCTAATGATTGAATTATGGAATAGCTTGCTTCGTCAATCATGTAAGTAAAGTTGTCGATTTTCGTGACAAAGAAATTGTAGGCAACAATACCGCCGATACCAGCAATAAGACCGCCAGCAGTGTTAATAAGCGCTTCTGAGATACCAAGGGCAAGTTGAACGGCATCCGGAGCACCGGCGCGAGACATAGCTTGGAATGAACGGATCATACCGATAACTGTTCCCAGCAATCCTACCATGGTTCCGATAGAAGCAATTGTAGACATCATGGACAAATTACGTTCTAGCATGGGAACTTCAAGCATAGTTGCTTCTTCAATAGAGCGTTGAATACTTTCCATCAACTCTTTTTGTCCTTTAATATCGCCTTCTTCAACTACCGTTTTATATCTTTCTAAACCGGCATGAAGAACATTGGCGCAGGAACCGCGCTGTTTATCGCATGCTGTGAGTGCCGTATCGATATCGCCTGCATTGACGGCTTGTTGTACGTTCCTCAAAAAAACTGTCATATTGCCTCTTCCGTTTGCTTTTTTTAAGGTGAGCATCCGCTCAATAATAACAGCGATGAGCATAATCACCAATGCGATAAGGCCAACGACAAGAGGACCACCATCTGTAATTACTTTCGGTAATGTAAATTCGAAAATCACCCAACCGACCACGAAGGCTAGGACAATAACGATTGTATTAAACGTTGAAGTCTTCATGAAACTTGCTCCTGATTATGTGAAATTGGATTAGTATATGTATGATTTATTTTTTAAGACTATTGATCGCTTTATTGCGATCTTCTTCAACATCAAAAACACCAGTAAGTTTTGTAATAACAAATACATTCTGAACACCTTTTGCAACATTGCACAGTTTAATCTGACCGCTCACTTTCTGATACATCGAGTGGATACCGACAAGCGCACCAAGGCCGGAGCTATTGATATATGAAATACCACCAAGATCCAACACAAGCTTTTTGTTTCCTTGCTCGATGAGATCTTTCGCTTTTGCCTTCAACTCGTCTGTCTCTTCACCGCCGATGAGGGAACCACGCGGCTCCAACACAGCTAAATCAAGATTATTGAGTGTGGTGAGTTTTGTTGACATAGTATTTCCTCGACATTTTTCGGTTCAATGAACATTTCTCTTGCATATCTTTCACATTCAGTACCACAAATTTCTGGTACTTTACGGCTCATTTTAACACAAAATCTGTATATTGAGATTATCAAAAGAGAAGGCTTGGGGAATATTTCCTCATAAAAAAGGAGAGAACAGCAGAAAAAAGAAAACTTCAGGTATTTGCTTGGGAAAAGGTCGAGGAAAAATTCCCCGCGTCACAATGCTATAACCCAAATTTCTTTCGTTTGTTAAGTAGTGTTTTTCTGTCAACACCAAGAATACGAGCTGCTTCGTCGTAATCTTTTGCAATTTGTAGGATTTTTTTAATCTGAACCTTTTCGGTTTCTTCTAATGAAAGTGCTTTGGGTTCAGAAGCAGTGCGGATTTCTTCCGGCAGGTGACTCATTTCAATGACACCATTCGCCGAGAGAAGCGCTGCACGTTCAATAACATTTTCCAATTCTCGAACATTACCGCTCCATCGGTACACTTTTAATGCTTTGTCGGCGTCTGGCGATATTTCGATATTCTTTTCTTTGGAAAATTTTTCTAGAAAATGATGAATAAGGAATGGTACATCTTCCGGACGTTCACGAAGCGGTGGCAATTTGATGCGAACACCGTTTAAACGGTAAAAGAGATCCTCGCGGAAACTTCCTTCTTTTAACGCTTCGTCTAAATTGCGATTCGTAGCAGAAATGACCCGCACATCCACTTTGCGTGTGACATTTTCACCGACACGCTCGAAATCCTTTGTTTGCAGTACACGCAGCAATTTGGATTGGATGGAGGAAGAAAGCTCTCCAATTTCATCTAAGAAGATCGTTCCGCCATCAGCCATCTCAAACCGACCTTGACGATCTTTCAACGCACCTGTGAACGCTCCGCGAACATGACCAAAAAGTTCGCTTTCTAATAGTTGCTCAGGAATGGCTGCACAATTCACCTTAACAAATGGCTTCTCAGCACGATCGCTCTTCCGATGAACATAGTGTGCTACCAATTCTTTTCCTGTCCCACTTTCACCTTCAATGAGAATACTGATTGAGCTTTCAGCCACACGCGCCGCAAGATCAAGTAGCTCGATCATTCCGCGATTACGCGTGACAATATCTCCATTGCCTTGTATGGAGGCAAGCTCCTCGCGAAGTTCTGCCATCTCGTGAATGAGTTGATGATGTTCGAACACTTTCCGCGTAAACAACTTCAGTTCCTCAAAATCGAACGGCTTCTGCAGATAATCATAAGCGCCTTTTTTGATCGCGATGACAGCCGTATCGATTGAACCATGTGCCGTCATAATAATAACTGTTGTACCCGGCGAGTATTGCTTGATTTCCAAAAGGATTTCTATTCCATCCATTGGCGACATTTTTAGATCGACAAAAGCAACATCAAATCTATTCTGCTGGAGTAATTGTAATACTTCCTGCGGTTTCGAGCAGAGAGTTGCTTCGATGCCGATAGATTCTAAACAGATGCCAATAGTATTGAGAATGTTTTTTTCGTCATCAACGACAAGCGCTTTAGTTTTTTTTTGCTGCATATTCCTTATGTCTCGCTCTGATTTCCTGTAGGAAGAGTAAAGAAAAATGTACTTCCAACATCCATGGTGCTTTCAAGCCAAATTCGTCCTCCATGAGCTTCTACCACTTCGCGCGCAATCGCTAATCCTAAACCAACACTGCCTGGGGTTGTTTCAGTTGGACTTTTTACTTGAACAAACTTATCGAATACAGTTTCTTGATGCTCATGTGGAATTCCATGTCCTGTATCGGAAACCGTTACCAACAGCCCACCTTCCTCTTCCTTCGCTTTTAAATGAACGCTTCCTCCTGGATCGGTAAATCGAAGTGCATTACTTAAGAGGTTCGTCACTACCCAAATGAGTTGATGGGGATCAGCAAAGAGAGCAGGGAATCGTTCCGGCACATCAAATTCCAGGTGAATTTGTTTTTCTTCGAATGGAAGGCGCAGCGGTCGTATCGCCTCAGCGACAAGCCTGCGAAAATCGACAAATTCCTTTTTCATCTCGTACTTCCCTGATTCGAGCTTGGAAAGATCCAGCAGATCTTTTACTAGTTTCCGCAGCCGTTCTGAATCATCTTTCGCAGCAACAAGAAGTTCCCTCTGACGCTGATTCACCGCTCCCACAACTCCTTGTGAAAGAATATCAATTCCCATACTTAATGAAGTCAGAGGTGTGCGGAGTTCATGCGAAACCGTTGCAATAAATTCTGATTTCATTCGATCAAGGTCTTTAAATCGTGTTACATCCTGCAAGAGGGTCACAACCCCTTGAACATTCCCCTGCTCGTCTACAATTTGCGCTTGGCGCGGTCTGAAGTACAGGGTCACATTATTGCGGACAAATGCAAAAAGTGGATCGCGGTTTTCCTCCTCATAACGCTGCACACCATTCAATTCTAGCATCTCAACCCAACTTTGATTGCCAATAACTTCACGCAACGGTTTCGATTGCCAATTCGATCCGAGGACATTGAATACCGTCGCAGCCGCCTGATTCATAAGCATGAGACATCCCTGTCGATCCGTCACGATCACCGGATCTGCAATACTTTCAACGATGGTTTCCGATTTTTTCTTCTCAGCGATGAGTTGATGGATATTCATTTGTTCGTACGCTCTCAGCCGCTCCGTCATCTTGTTAAATTCGCTGCCCAGTTCGCCAATCTCATCATCCGTATTTACATCGATTTTTTGATTCAGTTGCCCTTCGCTAATCCGGCGGACAGATTGAGTTAACTTTTCTGCAGGCCGTAGAATGGTCTTTGTAAATCGTGCGCTCGTAAAAAAGCTCAAAAATACAGCAACGAGAGAAATCGTAATCACCGTCAGCGTTGCATCACTTGCAGTCTGATTCAATCTTTCTTCGGTGTGCGTCATCGCATCCTGATTGATTTCGAGATACTCAAAACATCTTTCTTTTAACGAGTCGGCGATCGGACGGATTACATTAGATTTAAAATTGGAAGCGACGCTGGTCTGACCTCTTATTTGCAGCAGACGATAGAGCGAATCGGAAAGTTGATTGTATTTGTGATAATCCTGCGTAATCCGTTCTAAAACAACTTTTTCTCGTGCGCTCCGGCCTCCTCGTCTTGCTTTTTCCAGCCACCCAAGAAAATTTCCGCGGTTGAAGTTGAATTGGATATAAGCAAGATCAATATCTTGAAGCAACATCGAAAGCTGCGCGTTCTCCTGACGCTCAAGAGCTTTGAACATATTCTGTGCAGCAGACACACTTTCATAATTGTCACGCAGCACAAGTCCGAAGGTATCACGCAGGCGTGAAAAATTATAGACTGCAAAGGCGCTGGTAACCAAGCCAATGACAACAATAACGAGATAGTACAGACCAATTTTATAACGGAGACTTGTCACAGAAAAAAGGTATTGTAATTTCAAAGGAAAGGCAAGACGACAATTGACGGAATACGGTGTACCATCAGTAGATTATCTAAAATAGGAACTTTGAGAAAAAGACCGGACAGAAGTAGTGAAGTAAATAGGTTTATCTACACATCCTCATCGGAAAGAGTCCACGCCTGACCATGTGAATTGCTTGTTCATTATGATAGAATCAGCATCACGGCTTCTTCAACACCTGCCACATAGCATCAAGGAGATGTTGAATCCCTTCTCCCGCCACCGCTGAGATGGGTATGGTCGCCACACCGCGGCCGAATTTTATCTTTGCCAATTTTTTCTTCTGGGCTTCATCAGCGATATCTATTTTGGTCAGTGCAACAATCTTTTTCTTTTTCGCAATGGCAGATTTGTAAGAGGCAAGTTCATTCAGAAGCACCTGATAATCCTTCTTGGGATCTTCGCTGATGGATTCAATCAGGAAGACAAGGACTTTCGTACGTTCGATATGCTTAAGAAATTGAATTCCGAGTCCCTTCCCTTCGTGTGCACCTTCAATCAGTCCTGGAATATCGGCTACAACGAAACTTCTGCCTTCCGCATAACGAACAAGTCCAAGATTCGGCACGAGTGTCGTGAATGGATAATCTGCAATCTTCGGTTTTGCAGCAGAAATTACCGAGATAAGCGTTGACTTTCCAGCATTCGGAAAACCAACCAGTCCAACTTCGGCGAGCAGCTTGAGCTCGAGAATGAGTTCTCTATCTTCTCCCGGTGTTCCAGGTTCTGCAAACCGCGGCGCTTGATTCGTCGCTGTGGCAAATTCTCCATTTCCCCGTCCTCCTTTTCCGCCGTGTGCAATTATAATTTCATCGCCGTCATTCACCAAATCAATAATTGTTTTCCCCTTAAGCGCATCCCGTACAAGTGTACCGCATGGAACTTTCACGATCACGTCTTTCCCCGATTTTCCTTCCTGATCTTTTCCACGTCCATTCTCGCCGCGCTCTGCGATGTAATGACGTTTGTATCGAAAATCGAGCAGAGTATTCAATTGGCGATCGGTACAGATGGTGATGCTACCGCCACGTGCGCCGTTTCCTCCGTCCGGACCACCCTTCGGAATATATTTTTCATGACGAAAGCTGACGCATCCATTACCGCCGTCACCTGCTTTAACAGATATTCTTGCTTCATCAATAAATTGCATGAGGAATCCTTAGCTTACTTACCGGCAGCGGATGAATGAAAGTGTGCAAATAACTTGTCTGTAAAGAGCACCGCCTCAGCACTAAATGGATCGACTTCATTCGCAAGATAGAGTGTATCGAGATATTGAGCGACTTCTTCCCACGTGCCAAAGAGGCTGATTTCTGTAATTGCCCCATGGAACGCAGGCTCATCATGGGTAAAGAGGCTCTTCACTAATAAACTTTGTTCTTCGTCAGAAAAAATGTCAAAAATTTCTTTTTTCTTTATACTTGGCATTGATGCAAGAAATTTTTCGTCATCCTCGCCAAAAATGATGGACGGTGTCTTCAATGCTCCAGAGTTTTCTATTGCTTGTTCAACCGTACCAGTCTCTCGTTCCTGCGAAATCTCATCGTCAATAAAATCGGAAGTGTACTGATCGGTCGCCTCATTATTCACCTGCTGAATATCATCCGGAGTGCCAACGGGTAAATCAATCGGATGTGCAGTTGCATTTTCATTTCCCACTCGCACGATTTCTATAATGTCTGCCAAGCGATCCGCAGTAATTTGGATAGCACGATGGTGATCGCGTTCGAATTCAAGCCGCATACGAATGTTGGTAAGGTGCTTATCATCGAAGAAAACAATTGCCGCGTTGATTGGCAGTGTTTGTTGTTCAAATTCTACTTGCGGCACCATTTTTCCCGACTCGACAAAATCGAATAATGCGCGCGTCATATGGGCAAGTTCAAAGCTGGAATGCTGCGCTACTACTTCATGGTCGATCTTTTCGATGAGCGATTTGAACTCTTCATAGGTCACTTCTGCCAACCCATGGTCGACGAGAAACCGCTTGATCAACTCAGGGAAGTAGGTATAATCAATGCAATACTTCAGCCGCTTCTCAATAGTCGAAGAGGCAACTCGACGCTGGTCACCGACGATAAAATTCAAGAGTGTCCACTGTGGACGGCAGAGATAGTTGAATTGGAAGTGCACTGACTCATCGAGAACCGATTCGAATTCTTGCAGACTGAAATGGTAATTTTGAACAAGCAATAAATCGATTTGCTCTTCAAGGCTTTTTACTTCAGCCAACGAGTACGAAAATTTTTTAGAACGATATTCCAATCCCCGTTCCTGTGAAAGTGTTTTTTCCACCTCCGCCTTGAAGTACGCTTTGATCGCAGGATGAATATTTGCCGAGAGGATTTTTTTTAGGAACACATCATCCTCCTCGCCTATCGTTTTGACACGAACTGCATGAATGATGGATTCTATTTCTGCTTCGAAAATATAGCCCATTTTACAATTGAGACATTAAGTCATTGCGTGATTGAGGGATTATTTAGAAAATACATTTTTCCTCTACCTCCTGCCGTGTGCTGTTTGATTGGAAGTCGAAAAAATTGCGAGCAGTTCATCAATTTCTTCATTCTTTTTTTCCAAGAACTGTCTTTACACGATCAATTTCTTTCTGTGCCGCTGTCTTAAACTGCGCATCGGTGTCTTTTCGGCTTATGATTTGCTTGTACATTGTCATTGCCTGATCATATTTTGACATCTTCTCATACGACTGTCCAGCCATATAGTATGCCGTTGAAATCCAATCCATCTTGCCTCGTTTCGTAACAAGATATGGAACTTTCAAGAATTCGAGAATCGCTTGTTGAAATTCCCCTTTATAAAAGTATGCCTCGCCAATATAGTACCGGAGTTCTGCTTCAAGATCGATATTTCCTGCTTCTATTAAATCCTGCAAATGGAGAATCGACTGATCGTAGTATCCTAACTTCTGATATAACACACCAATATCAATTTTTTTATCGATGAGATCAGGATCGTTCGGGTAACGATCGATATACTTGCGTGTCAACTCCAGCGCACCATCATACAATTCCATTTCCTTATATACCATAATCAAATTGCTCATCGCTAATGGGACAAGATTGGGAGACCGCTGTTCATTATCGAGAATGATACGATATTGTTTTGAAGCGGCATCCCATTGCTCAAGACTGTAATATGCATTCCCCAAGCTCAAGTGTACGCGCGGCAAAATCGGATCATTAGGGTAATATCTCAGCAGAGAATCATACATACGCACAGCAAGCGGCAGTTTTTCATCCAGCTCATACACGCGAGCCGTCCAAAACATCGTTTCAGGAATAATAGGTGCTTTTGGATATGAATGGACAACCTGAGCAAACCGTTCTCGTGCTTTTACAATATCTTCTTTTCGCAGCTGGTATTTGCCGCGCTCGAATTCAAACTCTGCCTCAAAATTGTACGTATGGGAATGTTCTTTTATAAATTCCGCCGCCCGTCTATCTGCTTCTTTCACATTATCGAGCCGGAAGTACGATACGACGATACGCGATTGTATGTATTGCTTTGCAGTATCATTCTTTGCCTGTGAGAGTGCTTCGTTATATCTTTTGACTGCATCGGCATATTGTTCATTCTGGAACAGCATCTCCGCTGTCTCCAATGCCACGGATAAAGATTGCCCGCCTGATTTCGCTGCAATGCGGCTCACTTCCTGCAGATACTTCGCCGCGAGTTCAATAAAGTTTTCCATCTTTGCAATAGAGGCGAGCGCGTAATATGCTTGTCCGGCCCTTGCCGTTGTTTGATCTCTTGTCACGTATTCTGCATACCATTTCTTTGCCGCAGAATAATCCATGAGTTTTTCGCTGCATATACCTAATTTAAAAATAATTGAACCTTCAATCTCCGGATCCAGAGCGACGAAAAAGAAATCTGTTCGCAATCTTTCCAGACTACGCGTATACCATTCATGTGCATTCTTAAAATCATTGGCAAAGAAATATGCGTCAGCTTTGTACAGATCGAGACGTGATCGCATTGGATTATAGAAATACCGGGTCTCGAGAAGGTCAAAATAGCCGAACGCTTTTATTACTCGGCCGCTGTCTGCCGCAGACTCCGCGAGATATGCAGCGGCGGCGGCGCTTTTTACATGATTCGGATTTTGAGCAAGGAATTTGTCAAGCACTTGAATTGCCGAATCTTTCTCCATCATTCCATCGAGTGCAATTCCAAGCTGGTACTGTGCAGAGTGAGCTGTCTCGCGATCCGAATACTTTTCTAAGAGAAGCTTATAGGTAAGAACCGCGCTTTCATAATTTTTCACTGTCAAATAAGAATCTCCCAGCAAGAGAAGCGCTACATCTCTCCCGCGCGCGCCGGAAGATTTCGATAAGAATTCCGTGCCAAGTGTCCGTACTTCTTCCAACTTCTCTGCCAATTGCAGGCGGAGGGTGAATGCTGCGACAACCGCTTGATCGGTAAGCTCGCCCGCGGGATATAGCGCTGCAAGAGAATCGTAGAGAGCAATCGCCTTAGAAAGAAATTCTTTTTTCTTTGCAGTTTTTTCTCCTTCTTTCAGCGCAAGCAGTTCAAACGACTGCGCTTGTTTGAACCACGCCATCGGACGCAGGGTTTCTTCCAGATCGACCGTGAGTGCATATGCAAACTGATCGGCAGCAAGTCGGTAATCTTTTATATCGGAGAAATAAATTTCGGCAAGACGATAGGCAAGATTACCTTTTGATTTCTGCGCGATGACATCTCCGACCAGAAGAGCAAGTTTCTGCATGCTCGCATCTTTGCTGCGCAGGTCAAAAGCCTTGATGAGACGAATTTGTTTTTGTGCTTCAGGAACAAACTCACTGCTCGGATAGCGGCGCTGGAGATTTTCGAATGCCGCAATCGCTTCATCCATATTGCCGGCTTTTTTCCACGCTTCACCCAACTTCATTGCCGCATCGTCGACCAATTCACTCGATGGAAAATGTTCGAGAAGCCATTCGCAAAAATCAATCGCGGTCTTCGTATCACCAACTTCATCGTTAGCAACTGTGGCTCCTTCTAATAAAAGTCTAGGCAGGTTGGCATCTGATGGATACTGTTGACGGAATAGACTCGTTAATCGTACCGCTTCCGTAAAATTCTTTGCTGTTATAGCACCCTTCATCGCACCAACAATAATTGCCCTGCGATCCGCATTGCCAACGCTGTCGGTTAGAGCGCGAGAATACAACTGCGCCGCTTTTACAGGATCGCCTGTCCGCTCGGCAGCGACGCCGGCTTTATAGAATGCTTCCCCATTACGGAGTCCGTGAATTTTTCCGGCTTTCTCGAACAACTCAAGTGCCCGTGCATTTAACTGCATACGGTTGTTTGCTTCTGCCATTTCCATATATGCATCCTGCCGAAGCTGCTTGGGGGCTTTTAAACTATCATCAGCTGCCGATTTCCAGGCTGACAATGCTTCCTCTGTTTTACCGGCTGAATTTTTCAGAACACCTAGTGTAAAGAGTGCATCATAGTAGCTCGATGTCGATTTAAAATTCGCTGTAACTTCGGATACTGCTGTTTCTGCTTCAGAAATTTTTCCAAGGCCGATGAGCGATTGTCCATACAACACGAGTGCGCGCGCTTTCAACTGCGACTCTTTGGTCGCATCGATCACACGCTTGCTCTCTTGACGAGCCTGTTCAAATTGTCCTGCGGATATCAATATCTCGGCAAGTTTATTTCTTGCCGGCAGTACTTCATCGGTCGTGTATTCCTGCGTGAGGGTCCGTAAAACACGGAGCGTGTTGTCTGTATCCTTAAGCCGGCCGTAGTACTCGGCAGCTTTGAGAAGTGCAACCGGGGCAAATTTACTGCTCGGGTGAAACGTCTTTACACGTTCAAACGCCATTGCAGCTTCACGCTCGTTCTTCATTGCGGCATATTCTTCCGCAACATTCATCCACGCTTCCGGCGCTTTCATATTATCGGTATACGCCAGAGCGAAATTCTGGAATGTATAGCGGGCATCGTCGTGCTTGCCGAGTTTGGATTGTGTTAAGCCGAGATAGAAACGCGCTTCAATTCCCTGCGCACTGCTCGGGTAGAGATTGATGAACGTGCGGAACTGTTCCAGCGCAAGATCGTACATTTTGTCGTTATAGAGATTGACGGCAAGCTTAAAATCGGCGTTCTCTTTAGCATCCTGCGCAAAGGCGATGCATGAGAACAAAAGAAAAATGGAGAGAAGTCTGACTTTCATTTGTGCAAAATGTAGCCAAATATGAGAGGATTAGCAAGAATTGAGAAGTAAGAGATTATAAGATTGAGAGATAAGAAAAGAAAAATTGGGAGAAACCGCCCATTGAAGAAAAAAAGGCTCGACGAGGCACATGTTTTGACATCTCGTTGAATGACGGAAAGTCCCGCTGTACAGTTTCACTTACGAGCGGAATCCAAAATGCGGAAATGCAGAGTAATGATTTTTTTTGAACGGCAAAAACAACGGCGAAGAGAAAAAGAAGGATTGATTACGACCCCTTCAGCCCCCAGAGGTCGCGTTGCGCGTTTTTTGCGTCCGCCATATTTTGGACGGATTAGGGGGCGCGCGTTCGCATATAAAAATGGTCACACGCTTTGCGTGTGTTTGTAATGGGCCTCCGGCTGCCCTGATAGAAAAGATTCCATGCGGAATCAACATTATTCCAGCATAATTATAGCCGCCTGCCCGCCGGATCAGGCTGGGAATCTAGGAATAGGTAACCCAAAACTAATATATGAAACTGTGTTTATCGTCGCTTTCTTTGATTGCACAAAGCGACACATCTTCTTGACAATGCACTCAAGAAAAACCATATTGTTCCTGTTCCCAAGTTACCAAAGTGCTTGACAATTATTACGAATGTAAATTTATGACGTATACTGAAAAAACAACATTTGAGATGAAGAGAAATATCAGTCGACTTTTCATGCGCATTAGTCACAAAGGGTCTACTCAGTCAACCTAATCACATATTAGAACACACGAATTACATAACTATTCTTTCAAGGAAAAAAGCAGTGAAACGATTCTTTCTACTTCTTATTTCGGTTGCAATCTCATATTCAGTCTTTGGTCAAGCCAAGATGGTTATCAATAAGACATCCGGTACTGATTCACCTCCAACCGTTATTGCATCGGAAGAGTGGAATACCATCACAGATAACGACACGGCTAATCACGGTCACCTAACATTTGAAAAATATTCAGATGGAAGTATTACAGTGAATGGTTATTGGTATTGAGGATCGATAGATGGGGTAATTTCAAGCGGAACTGGGACCATAGTCGATACAGCTTTCTCAATTACTGAGCAAGGCACAGCAACAGACGCAACTGCACGCGTTGGCTATCAAAGCTCTACTTTCACAAACAATATAAGCGGTGGTGCTCACAATGGAAAATCGTCTGGCACGTACACAATCTCTTTTGCAACATCAGGATGGCCATCGAACAAACAGGGTATTTTTACTGCAACAAGGATAAGCGGAAGCGGGATTACAGTTTCTGTAAAAGAAATAACAAGCAAAACAGTTCCGGAAGCATTTACCTTATTCCAGAATTATCCCAATCCATTTAATCCAACGACAACAATCTCCTTCACTCTTCCATCACGATCATTTGTATCGCTGAAAATATTTGATCTCTTAGGAAGAGAAATAGCGACCATTGTTACCGAAGAAATGTCGGCGGGAAGTTATTCTAAACAATGGAATGCATCAGCATTGTCAAATGGAGTATATTTCTATCGTTTACAAGCAGGCTCATACACAGAAACAAAGAAACTTGTTTTACTGAAATGAACTGCAATTGCATCCAGCCCGGCGTTCAAGCTCGGCTTACCGAGAAGAATGCATCACGCGGAGCAAACGGCCACCATAAACATATCGATACTATAAAATTTAGTGAACGTAAAGGTTTTGTAGCTGTTCAAAAGGTTCTCCAAAAAGATCAGATGAATGATGATTTGCGGAATTCACTCTGGAATATTCTTGATTTCATGATTTCGAAATCTGAAAATTTTCTATAGGATCAATATGATAGTCCATATATATATTTTTAGTCGTGCAACGTGGTTCGCTTATTTCAAATTACCCATAGATAAAATACCAAATCGTTCTGCTGGTATATTAGCAAAGATTCGGGACCATTTCTTTAAATGCCAATGGCATGAAGCCTATGATATTCTCGCTGCCTAACTTGGCACATCAAGCTCGGCTTGTCCGGAAGAATTCATCATGCGAATCGGTCATCCGTGAGGCTACCAAATAAACAAAGGAGACTATCCTCATGAACAAGAATTTAAAACAAATCCTCTTTTGGTCTCCACGAACTTTATGCATTCTGTTCGCGCTCTTTATCAGCATTTTTGCTCTTGATGTATTTCGTGAGGGGTATGACTTTTGGAAAACTCTTCTCGCACTAGCGATACACCTTATTCCAACAGTCATTGTTGTGCTCTTCTTAATTATCGCATGGCGATGGGAATGGATTGGAGGAATTATATTCATTATCCTTGCCGTATTCTATATAATTTTGGCTTGGGGGAGATTCCCTTTCTCTGTCTATTTAACAATATCTGGGCCAATGATAATCATAAGCATCCTATTTTTTCTCAATTGGAAGTATCGAACTGAAAAAAAAACAAGTAAATAGCGGCAGCACGAGTCGCTCACTCGGCTTGTCCGGAAGAATGCATCACATGGAAGCCGCATGTAATTGACACTTATAAGAGTGTGTACCAATCCCAACAAAATCGGGACGTAGGCATTTTTTATGATTATTGCACTTAGATTGTTACATTAAACAACAGAGTTCTCCATGATTACACAACTTGCTCATCTCAATTTATTCACCGATAGACACGAAGAAATGCTAAAATTCTATACGGATGCGTTAGGCTTGAAGATACAATTCACACTGGATAACGATAAAGGCGTCCCTTTTGGGTGGTATCTTGCATGTGGTAGAATGACATTTATTGAGATCTTTGATCAAGCAGGGGCCGTTCGTCGATGGGGCGGAAAGGTTACAGAATTACAACACGGAAGTAAATATCGCCATCTCTGTTTTGAAGTAAAAGAATTAGAGGCCTACCGAGAAATGCTTATCGGAAAAGGAATATCTATTTCGGCGATTACTGTTGGATTGGATCATTCCAAACAAGCATGGATAAAAGACCCAGATGGCAATGACATTGAATTAATGGAATATACACCCACAAGTTTTCAGATGAGTAGAAAATAACAGCTTAACCGCCGTCCGTTAGGCCAGTGACCATTTATGATAAAGCCATCGACTATTTGCTTCAGTCTTTTGATTATGTTGTTCCCCAGCGTCTTATTGCAACATCAGCCGACGCGAGTTATTTCTGGCAAGGGTGTGTTTATCTTTGGGCCTTCGCTAGCCGAAGCTGATACATTGAGTTCCGACGAATCAGAAGCACTCAACGATTTTGCATATTATAGTAACAAAATTGCGATATTTGTGAGAGCCGAAGGTATTAAGTGCGAATACATCTCAGCCCGACAAATCAAAGTTCAATATGCTACAGTAAAAATATTCATTGTCAATCGAGATTCCATCGAATTTGGTACGATTCTCACTGATGGCATGAAAGAACCTCTGCTGCTCAAATATGTTTTGACTGACACTGATCTTGATGAGAAGTGCAAAGAATACTTCCACATCAAGTAGCCGCTGTTTGATTAAACGCTCAAGTCCCGATAAACAACATCGGGATGTAAAAAAAACGACGAAACGAGTATTCGTACGTCTTGTATGGCGAGTATAGGTAAAAAGAATGAACTATAACAAAGAACCACACTTCGCGTGTTACAGGAACGGAAGAATATCTGTGTAGCTTTTGTTATCCCGCATAGCGGGATAACATTTATACGCAGACTCCGACTGTTTAGCACACTTTGATAGTTTTTCAGTACGGCAGTCCCGCTGTACGGGATCCTCGATTCGACTCTTTTAGTCGAATCAAGACTTAGCGCTCATCCGCAAGGTAGGCAGAAAAAAACTACAACTTTATCAATGTAAATTAAAAGCGAGAGGACCTATGAAAGCAATACTCTATTGCTGTATGATTCTATTTATGTTTTCATGTACCGTAAACGCACAAGATAGTACAAGTAATGCAAAAATAGATTCCGTGCTTTATTATCAAAAGAAGATGTTAAATCAACAAGAAAAAATATACAATGAGGTTGTGCGTTATAAAGAACCGCTGGAGAATAAAAAATTTGGTATCGAGATCAATCCGGCATATATGCTGCTCAGCAGCGCCCGTTCATATTTTGTGTTAAGCGGAGGATTTTCTTTCTTCAATATAGATCGACACGCAGAAATTGCGTGTCCGATTTTTTATCAAAACGGAGCCGGTAATAACTCAGGGGTTCATGAATTGACATTGTGGAATCAAGATATAGTATATCGAAAATTTTTAGGGCAGCATCAGGACGGATTTTATCTAGAGGGAGGTTTACGCTATACGCATATCAAAGGAGAATCTAACGATGGTGTTTCCATACTGGGAGTAAGTTTATTTTCAACATACCCTCCTTCAATAATAACCACGGATAAGCTCGGAGGGATGTTTGGTATCGGGTACAGGTATTTTTCAGTGTCAGGGTTTTATTGGGGAACAAGTCTTGTGGTAGGGGCATATTTTTCTGCTGATGAAAGAACGATACAAGGGATAATATTGGATGATACAAGAACCATATTTGATTTCGAAATATTGAAATTTGGTTATTCGTTCTAACTACGCCCTAACATAGGCTCAAGTCCCACTATTAATATTTCTAATGTAGCGCGATAGCGCTTATGTCGCTCACTCGGCTTGTCCGGAAAAATGCATTACAGCCGGAGATTTGAGAATGTAATTGCAAGAGATGCAAAACGACTTTATAATATGTAAATTCATGGCAAATATAAGCGTATTGAATGAACTATTAAAAAAGGAAAAGAACCTCTATATGAAGCTGCTAACAAATAAATGGGCACTTGTGACAGGCTCCAGCAGGGGTATCGGCCAGCAAATCGCGATTGGCCTTGCCCAGCGTAAATGCAACGTCATCGTGCATGGACGTATGGAAAGTCACACCGCAGAAACTCTAAAGCGGCTGAAAACCTATACTGTCCAAACTCATGCCGTCACAGGCGATTTGGAAAACGCGAAGAACGTTGAAGCCATCATCCAGGAAGTTAAGTCAAGTCCTGGTTCGGTGGATATTCTCTACAACAATGCTGCCATCCAAAATAAGTGGAAACCCATCTGGGAGATTAGCATAGACGAGTGGCTTCAGTCCTTCCAGATCAATCTCTTTGCTATGGTGGCACTGTGCAATGCCTTTGCGCCTGAGATGAAACGTCGTGGATACGGACGCATTATCAACCTGACCTCCGGCATCAAGGATATTCCGCAGTTAGCACCTTATAGTGTCTCGAAGGCCGCTGTAGATAAATACAGCCGTGATCTGGCAGCGGAATTACGGGGTACGAATGTGCTGGTGAATTACTTAGATCCAGGTTGGTTGAAAACAGACTTGGGCGGGCCGAATGGGGAAAATGCGGTCGAGGCGGTATTACCGGGAGCGTTAGTGCCTGCTTTGTTGGAAGATCATGGGCCAAGCGGGCGGTTCTATGCAGCGCAAGATTACAAAGTTCTGGAGTACTAACGGAACGAGCGCCCACCAACATTTGGAAGTAAATTTTGTGAAAAGGTTAGAGTAACGTCCGACTCGCAGTCAGACCTATTTGAGATTATCTTTTACAAATTCATCCTGCTACAAACAGAGCTCTACACTCACTTCAGCTTCGCTAAGAGAAATTCCCGATTGAGCCGCGCAATGTGTATCACGGAAATTCCCTTCGGACATTCGGCTTCACACACATAATTGTTGGAACAGTTTCCAAATCCCTCTTTGTCCATTTGAGCAACCATTTTCTGGACTCGCTCTTTACGTTCCGGTTGACCTTGCGGGAGCAATGCAAATTGCGATACTTTAGCTGCAACAAATAGCATGGCAGAGGAATTCGGACATGCCGCTACACACGCTCCGCATCCGATGCATGCTGCTGCATCCATTGCTTCTTCAGCGTTCTCCTTAGGCACCGGAGTGGAATTCGCGTCCGGCACACCTCCGGTTCGCACTGAAATAAATCCTCCTGCTTGCATAATCCTGTCAAACGCCGTTCTATCCACAATAAGATCTTTGATAACCGGGAATGGATTTGCGCGCCATGGTTCGACGGTGATTGTCTGCCCATCGGTGAAGCTTCGCATCCGCACATCACAGGTTGCCTGCTTGCGACCTTTACCGTGTGCGCGGCCGTTGATCATCATCCCGCAGCTCCCGCAAATGCCCTCACGGCAATCATGATCGAATGCAACCGGTTCTTGATCTCCTATCACTAATTGGTCATTCAGCACATCCAACATCTCCAGGAATGATGCATCCGGTGAAATATTCTTCACCTCATACGTTTCAAAATTCCCCGCAAAGTTCTGATTCTTCTGACGCCAAATTTTTAATATAAAATTCATGCTCATCATTCCTCATTTATAGCTGCGTTCCGAGGGCTTCACATATTCAAACGTAAGCGGTTCTTTGTTCAACTTCGGTTTTTTGCCGTCGCCTGTAAATTCCCACGCCGCTGCGTATGCAAATTTTTTATCATTCCGAAGCGCTTCACCTTCCGGTGTTTGACACTCTTCTCGGAAATGCCCTCCGCATGATTCTTTCCGCTGCAATGCATCGAATGTTAATAGTTCCGCCAACTCCAGAAAATCAGCGATGCGTCCAGCTTTTTCCAATTCGATGCTGAGATTATCAGAATTACCAACAACTTTTGCATCCTTCCAGAATTCTTCCTGAATTTCCGGAATCAACTTCAATGCTTTCTTCAATCCTTTCTCATTTCGCCCCATCCCGACAAAATCCCACAAGACCTTGCCAAGCTTCTTGTGAATTTCATTGACAGGTTGTTTACCATTGATGGCGAGAAGTTTTTCCACTCGCTCAGCAATGCTCTTATTTGCCTTCTCGAACTCCGAATGATTGGTCGCAAGAGACGAAAATTTAGTCTTTGCAAGATAATCACTCATCGTATAAGGCAGAATGAAATACCCATCCGCCAAGCCTTGCATCAGGGCGCTGGCGCCGAGTCGATTTGCACCATGATCGGAAAAGTTTGCTTCCCCGATAACAAACAAACCCGGAATCGTGCTCATCAAATTGTAGTCGACCCACAATCCACCCATAGTATAATGGACGGCGGGATAGATGCGCATGGGATCTGCATAGGGATTTTCGGCAGTGATTTCATGATACATATCAAAGAGGTTGCCGTACTTCTCTTCAATCCAATGTTTTCCGTTTCTCTTGATTGCATCAGCAAAATCGAGGTACACTGCCATCTTTGTCTTCCCGACACCAAGACCTTTGTCGCATATTTCTTTCGCGCGGCGAGAAGCAACATCGCGCGGCACTAAATTTCCAAATGAAGGATAGAGGCGTTCGAGATAATAATCGCGTTCATTTTCCGGAATCTGCGATGGTGTGCGTGAGTCTCCTGATTTCTTCGGCACCCAGATGCGCCCATCGTTGCGAAGGCTTTCGCTCATAAGAGTCAACTTAGATTGATAATCACCGCTCACCGGAATGCATGTGGGATGAATTTGCGTGAAACACGGATTCGCAAACAACGCACCTTTCTTATATGCACGCCAGATGGCTGTAGCATTGCTCGCCTTCGCCATTGTGGAGAGATAAAAAGTGTTTCCGTACCCGCCAGTTGCAAGCACGATTGCATCCGCAACATATGACTCGATTACCCCAGTTCTCAAATTTCGACAGATGATACCGCGTGCCATTCCATCAACAACAACCAACTCCATCATCTCCCGCCGGTCAAAGAATTTTACGGCACCTGCACCAATCTGACGGCTTAAAGCGGAATATGCGCCAAGCAACAGTTGCTGGCCTGTTTGCCCGCGCGAATAAAATGTCCGGGATACTTGAGCGCCGCCGAAAGAACGCATGTCGAGATACCCGGCATAGTCACGAGCAAAAGGCACGCCTTGTGCAACGCACTGGTCGATGATGCTTCCGCTCACTTCCGCAAGCCTGTACACATTCGCTTCTCGCGCTCGGTAGTCTCCGCCTTTTAATGTATCGTAAAACAAACGATAGACGCTATCGCCGTCGTTTGCGTAATTCTTCGGTGCGTTGATACCACCCTGGGCCGCAATACTGTGCGCACGCCGCGGTGATTCATGGTAAGATAATGCAATCACCTTATAACCAAGCTCTGCCAATGAAGCCGCTGCAGAAGCTCCAGCTAAACCGGTTCCAACTACTATAATAGAATACTTACGCCGATTTGATGGATTGACTAATTTCATATTGAAACGATGATTGGACCATTTTTTTTCGATGGGCCCATCGGGAATTTTGGAGTCAAGCGTCATAGTCAATGAATCCCCATAATCACGGTAGATGCAGCTTGGTGGAAGAAAAAGAAATAAATCGGAATGGCGGCAAAACCGAGTGGAATCAGACACCAAACGATACATGCTAAGAGATCAAGAAATGGAGCGTATGTTTTATTTCGCAGTCCGAGTGTCTGGAATGCTGATTGGAATCCATGCCGCAAGTGGTACCCAAGCAAAAAGAGAGCAATAAGATACAAAGCAACATACCAAGGGTTTGCAAAGGCATCAACAATGAGTTTGTATGATGAGATCTTTTCTCCCTCAAAACGAGAAGGATATAATGGGATAAAAAAAGATCGAAGGTGAATGACAAGAAAGCAAAAGATTATACTTCCAGTCCAAATCATAGTACGAGAAGAAAGTGTTGCATTATCTTTCGATCGAAAGAGTTTGTACTTGATTGGACGCTTCATCTTATTTGTGAGCCATAATGTAGCACCGAGAAATGCATGACCAACAATCGAGAGAAAAAGGAATATCTCGATAGTTAGAACAACGGGGTTATGGACAAGGAATTCGCCGTATGCTTCGAACGTTTTTCCATTGTCGTGAAATAGGACGAGCAGGAGATTGCCGATGAGATGTTCCGTCAGAAATACAATCAGGAACAAACCGGTGAGACTCATCAAGACTTTCTTGCCGATAGACGAGTAATAAAAGGCAAAGATGTTGTTCATAGAATTCTTAATGTATGGTTTAACAACAGTGCTCGTCGATGAGTGTTCATTTACACTACTATATCATACGGTTTTTTCACTGTTGAGAGTGTAGGGAAGATTTTTAGAAAAAGCAATGATTTTACTATGGGCTATGGCAAAAGTATTTCTAAACGAATATACCATCCACTGATGATGGAGCGGTTCTTCCACACGACTTTTAACTGCCGACTCCCTCACTAATAAAACGGCGGACAGAAATCATACTTCCGAACAACCCAAGTACACAACCGACCCCAACAATGATGCTATAGTAGTATGGTTGAACATGGACAAATTCTGAAAGAGAGACGGTAAGCCACTGCTCCAGATAGTTGAAGAGCACAAATACGATGGCTGCTGCAATCAATCCGCCAAGCAGACCTTGAAGAAATCCTTCCAGTAAAAACGGCAGCCGAATGAAACCGCGCGTGGCGCCGATAAGCTTCATTGTCTGTATAATTTTACGCTTAGCATAAATAGCAAGGCGGATAGTGTTTGCAACAAGAATAACAGAGGAAAGGGTGATAAAGATACCTACGCCAAGCGTGATCCAGAGAAACAGCATGGCGCGTTCGTCCAGCATTTCCAATAATTGCTTGCGGTAGATAACATCATCTACACCTTTGAGAGATTTTACTTGTTGAACGATACTCTCTGCATGTTTGGCGGTTTTGTAACCTTCTTTCAGGAATATTTTAAGCGATGCCGGCAGCGGATTGAAGTTCAATATTTTATATATGTCTTCGCCGAATTCCTGCTGAAATATTTTTGCCGCTTCTTCTTTTGAAACAAAATGTACTTCGCGTACACCGTCCAGCATTTCTATTAAGCCCTTTACTTCGGTAATTTTATCAGAAGAGAGTTGATCGTTCAGAAATGCTTCCATCTCTACTTTCTCTCTGAGGGAGTTTACGACATTATTAGCATTGAGAAAGAGAATCGCAAAAAAACTCAGCAGCAACAAGGACACGCAGATAGTGAAGACTGCGGAGAACATCGATAACTTCGCGCGTTTGAATCCTGAGAATCCTTCTCTTAACACATATCGTAGTTGCATAGCTCTCTTATGTACTCTGCTGTGAATCGCGACCACTTTCGAATGGGCGATAACTACCCAGCACTCGCACTAATGTGCACATTTCTTTCAAGTGATTCAATGCCCGACGAAGCGGATCGCTGTTCGGCGTTCCTTCAACATCGAGGTAGAAAAGATATTCCCATGGCTTTCCGATGAGTGGACGCGATTCGACTTTTAGTAAATTGATGTCGCGAAGAGCAAATACGGCCAATGCTTTGAAGAGCGAACCTGGAATATTCTTTGCAGCAAAGACGAGTGATGTCTTTACCGTGCCGTGGAGCTGAATCGGTGTGCGTGAAAGCGCTATGAAGCGTGTGAAATTACGATGATCACTTTCTACATTCCGCTTCAGTATGTGCAGTGCGTGGGTCTGGGCAGCTTGTTCGCTTGCGAGAGCGGCAGCGTCATGCTGCCGACGTTCACGGATAAACCGCGCCGCTGCTGCGGTATCGTGCACCGCTTCTACTTTTACTTTCTTTAGTTTACCGAGGAAATTTTCGCACTGACCAATCGCCTGCAACTGAGAATAGATTGTGCGAATATTGCTCTGTTTAGTCTCCGGAAGTGCCATCAAATGCAGTTCTATGCGGAGTTTCACTTCACCGATGATAAAGAGCTTGTGCTTCAGGAGAAGATCATATACCTGATGGATACTTCCGAAAAGCGAGTTTTCAATCGGGACGATACAACGACCTGCGGTGCGTCGTTCAGTATCAGTAAAGACCTCAGAGAAAGTTGGCAACGGTTTCAATGCAGAATGTGTACCGAAGAATTGCCGTGCTGCCTGTTCACTGAATGACCCCGATTCACCTTGATATGCAATCATAGGTTGTCTTTTCATCTTAGTGATTTGAATCATCATGCCATCGGACAATCATCCAGGGATATTGCGTTCCCTGGCGCGCCAATTGAAGGCTTGCATATCCATCAACACGAACAATATCGCTCGCATTAAATGTCACCGTAAGATTAAATCCCCGGCTTATGGAAGCATCTGTAGTGTAAGAATCTATAGATGATGAATCAATAATGTTATTCCACACGAGATCCAAACGCTCAACGCTCTGAAAGAGTCCATATGTAGTTCGCATTTCCTCATCTCTTCCCCATGAAATTTCAGCGCCACCGCGGTCATAGTCAGGATAAAGAAATATAAAGTTGCCATTGATGAGTTGTCCATAGATTGACGTGTCCCGAAATGTATAAGCATATTTGAAATTCTGAAACACGCCATCGGGATTTTTCTGGTCACTCAAGAGCGACGATGTTTCTCCAGAAGAATCATCCAATCCCGGTGCAAATGGATTACAAGAAATAAGTGCAAAACAAAACGGTATGAAAATGATGATATATCTCATAACGCAAAAACGGTCGATTATCAGTTTTCAATAATCCATAATAAGGCATCAACACTTAACCATGCGTATTCAATTGACAATTTCTTCCTCCCCCTAATTAACGAACGAACCCTTCAAATCGCTCCAAGTCGAATCAGAAGGATTTAATTCATAATCTGTCCAACGACGAATGTACCAACTTCCTTTCAGTGGGTCGCGAACAAGAGCAAACTGTGCCTGTCCTTTGTACACCTTCACCGGACCACCTGGTACTGTATTCGGAACATTTAATAAATACGTTTGCACGAACTCACACGAATCCAAATAGTTCGTTGATGCGATTGTCGTAAACTCTAATGATACTTTTGAATTTTTTGGAAGGCTGCCTATTACATTTTTAAAATATTCTTCTTCCTTCGCCTTATTCCAATCAATCAATTCCCCATAGCTTTGAAGTGCTTTGCCGCTTGCTACAAAAGTGAACGATGAATCAGAAATAGTCTGAGAATAATTGAATGCATCAGCCTCCTGAAACGCATAGATCATATTTTGAAAAACAAGTGAAGCATCTGTTGCTGTTACATTGCTCGAACTCGCTTGCGTGGGAGCGGGAGCTTCTGCTGTTCTCGTCTTAAACAAATTACAGGACGCCACACAAAAACACAGCACAAAGCCAATCACCACGATCACTTTTCTCGGCATCAGAACTCCTTTACACTGCAATACGACCTTCCAACGCTCTGGAGAGTGTTGCTTCGTCTGCAAATTCAAGATCAGAACCCACAGGTAAACCCCGCGCTATGCGCGTAATTTTCATACCCAACGGTTTCAACAAACGGGAAAGATACAGCGTGGTCGCTTCACCTTCCACGTTAGGGTTCAGCGCCAGAATTACTTCCTCAATCGTTGCATTGGAAAAACGCTGGAGCAATTCTTTGATCTTCAGATCATCCGGACCAACACCATCAAGCGGTGAAAGCGCACCGCCAAGTACGTGATACAGACCTTTGAATTCGTGTGTCTTTTCGATTGCAATCACGTCGTGTGGTTCTTCCACAACGCAAATGAATGATCGCTCACGTTTCGTATTAGAACAGATTGCGCACGGATCAGATTCCGTGATATTGGAACACACAGAGCAGTATCGAACCTTGTCTTTGACATTCACCAATGCTTTTGCCAACGTAACGACTTCATCGCGCGACATCTTCAATACATACAGCGCAAGACGATACGCTGTCTTCCTTCCGATTCCTGGAAGCTGAGCGAATTGTTCTGCGAGTTGTTCAACTGATTCGGCGGTATAAAACATAAAATTTCTCTTGTGAGAATTATAAACCGGGGAGTTTCATACCGGGAATGTTCGGCATCATCCCGCCTGTCACTTTCTGCATTTCCTCCGCTGCCATTGCAGTTGAACGTTCCAACGCTTGATTCACTGCTGCGAGCACTAAGTCTTCTAGCATCTCTTTTTCATCCGGATTGATAACTTCTTTCTCGACTTCAATCTTCACAATGTGCTGTTTACCATTTGCCGCGACCTTTACCATGCCTCCTCCGGACTCAGCAGTCACAACTTTGTTCTCTAATTCTGCTTGTACCATGTCCATCTTTTCCTGCATTTTCTGTACTTGCTTCATCATCTGTTGCATATTCGGCATACCACCTTTGAACATTCTCAACTCTCCTCAATTCTCTATTTAATAAATTTTATAAGGTAATATACCCTGAAATAGAAGGAAAGTCAACGAACGGAATATTCCCATCCCTTCTTGACTTTCGGGAGAATTGCAGATATATTTATTGAAAGCTCATCAGGTACGGTGAGCTTTTCAGTTGATATTCTGCTCACGAGATAGACCTTGGGAGATATTTTTTATTAAAAAGTATCCGACAAAAAAAGATGCAACTCTCGCAGAACGAAAAGTGAAGTCATGGAAAACCGAGAAATGATTAGTAAATTGGTGCGCGGAGAAATTCAAATTTAGCCGTTCACAAAATTCCGCGATAGCTCAATGGTGGAGCATCCGGCTGTTAACCGGAGGGTTGTAGGTTCGAGTCCTACTCGCGGAGCCATTTAATATAAAAACTCGACGCTTGAGATTTCCTTTTAGACATCTAACTAAAATCCTCGCCTTCCTCGTTTCTACGTACTACAATTTTTCCAGTATATATTTTGTGATTGTCTCAAATAAATAGACTCGAGTATTACCGCCAGCTATACTATGGTTCTTATTCACATAAAATTGAATATCAAAATGTTTTCCTGCTTTTTGAAGCGCATCTACTAACTGCATGGTGTTCTGCCAATGAACATTGTCATCTGTAGTTCCGTGAACAATCAGTAAATTTCCTCGTAATTGATCGACATACGAGAGTGCTGAGCTTTCTTTATAGCCTTCAGGGTTCTCCGCCGGAAGACCCATATAGCGTTCCGTATATATATCATCATACAAATGCCAATCGGTTACCGGTGCAACTGCCACCGCTGTTTTGAAAGTCTGATTTGCCCTTAGGATTGAGGACACTGCCATATAACCGCCATAGCTCCACCCCCAGATACCAACTCGTGTGCTATCAATAAATGATCGAGAGATGAGATATTTGACTCCTTCGCACTGGTCGTTCACTTCCCATTTGCCCAAATTCCTATACACGATATCTCGAAATATTTTACCCCGCTTGCCGGTTCCGCGACCGTCGATCCTGACAACTACATATCCTTTCTGCGCTAACATACGATGCCAGAGATCGGTGGAACCGCCCCATGAATTCACGACATTCTGGGAATTCGGGCCACCATAAATATAAATAAGCAAAGGATATTTTTGAGCTTGATTGAAGTCAGGCGGCTTAATCATCGAAGCATTCAATGTTACTCCATCAGAAGTAGAAATTTGAAAGAACTCTTCAGGTGCCAGATGCAAATCTACAATCGATAGGTTCATATTCTCTTCGACAATCTGGTTCTTCTTTCCATCAGTTGAAACGACCTCTATTTTAGGAGGCATATTTGTGTTTGAATATGTATCTAGAAAATTCTGTTCATCGGGGGCAAGATTGGGTGAGTGAGTAAATCCCTCAGCCGTTAATTGCTTCATACCGGTCCCGTCATAACGGATGGAATAGAAATGACGTTCAATGGGTGTCTTTACTGATGCGGTAAAATAGATTACCTGCCGGTCTTCATCGATCCCGGAAATTCCCTCAACCTCCCATTCACCTTTTGTGATCTGTGTTGTCTTCTTCGTGACAAGGTCAACTAGAAAAATGTGTGCATAGCCATCTTTATCTGAGATACGAAAAAACTGTTTACCGGATTTTAACAAAAAGGCTTCGTACCCTTCTTCTATCCAAGTCTTTGATTCTTCTGTCAGGAGAACTGAGGACTTGCCTGATTCAATATTTGCTTCGAGGAATTCCAGTTTGTTCTGCAATCGATTCAACCGCTGGATGAGCAGTCGCTTACCATCCGGGAACCACTGCATACGTGGAATATAAACATCCTCCTCCTTACCAATATCCATCCACACCGTCTTTTTTGTTTTCAAAGATACAGTACCGATGCGTACAATTGAATTTGTATCACCGGCCTTCGGATAGCGCATAGTTTCGACTTCACTCCGCTTGGTCATAAAATCGATCATATGATATTCTGGAACACGGTTTTCATCCAACTGCCAGTAGGCAATGCTCGCTCCGTCAGGAGACCAAGCCCAACCATCCGAGATATCGAATTCTTCTTCATAGACCCAATCAAATTTGCCGTTGATCAAATGCTCAGTACCATCCGTCGTGAGTTGATTCTCCACCCCTTGTGCAAGATCGATATAATAAATGTTATTTCCGCGAACAAAACCCAACTTTGAACCATCAGGTGAAAATTTTTGATTGTACTGTGTCTCGTTTATATTTGTCAATCTCCGCAAATTTTTTCTCTTCAAGTCGTAGAGAAAGTAATTTTCGGCCGGCGTGAACCTCGAAAAGTATTGTCGCTCAGGATGTGCAGAAACAAAAAGGACTTTCTGTTCATCAGGTGACCATTGATAGCTTGTATATCTCAGGACCGCCTTGCTTGTGTCGTTATACAATGTGGAAGCATCGATCAAGACTTCACGCTTACCACTGGCAAGTGCATATTTCCAAACCTGAGTCGCTTTCTTTACACTATCATATTGTTGATAGCTAAAAGCTTTTCCCCCATCTATCCAGCGAATGCCAGAAAGACTATCGGTGGAATACTTTGAAGATCCAAAAATATCCTGAATTGTGGGACTCTGCTGCCCTTGGGTTACCGTCAGCGCAAGAGCAATTATTATTGCCAAACTTAACACCTTTTGCATACAACCTCCAAAACAAAACTATTGATAACAAAAAATAATTCAAGATTACAGATTTCATTTGTGAGAAAATGACGTCAGAAAATAGAAAAAGACTCAACGAATAACAACAATAAACCTCAACACACCACTAGACGCCGGAGTATCAGGAGGCTAACTTCGTCATCGGGGAGACAACACGAGCAACAATCAAATCGTTTGCATATTTATCAACTTCTTCCCCTATCCCCCTCTCAGATGAGAAAGGAATTTGGGCAAATTTGAATCGTATTACTTTGGTCTTTATCGTTTTAGTATATGGTTTATTGCCGTCTTCCGGTGATACAAAAAACCAATACATACCCGAGCGTCTTCCGATGCTACGGAAACCTTCCCAGTGTTGTCGATCGCTTTAATATGATAGCTCCAATAGGCATCCTTATCTGCAGGAATACTGGTTGGAACAGCAGGAGGACTATCAGTAAAGGATGATGAGGTAATTGAAGTTGAATTTATTTTAGTGTAAGAAGGTGTGCATCCATCATAGTAGATAGAACGATAAATGTCGTAGTGGTGATTCCCGGGTTGAGTCATATGAGGATCTATATTCCCTGTCCAAGAAAGTGCGACAGAATCGTAACTTGTATATAAGCCCTGCACATTCATCGGTTTAGCTGGTGATGCTTGTTCCGGATTATTTACAAAGAGATTCAGATCGAAAACATCTTCTCCATTCGGCCCTACATGTTTCCCAACAATTTCAACTGCAATAGAAGTTGGGGAATTATTCCAAGTGTTGCTGTTCGGATTGCTCCAAGGTGAAAAAACCTGATTGTACCCAATATTATATGGATCTCTAGGATCCCCTTTATATCTGTCAACATGGACTGCTTGTCCATTTTCACAATAATAGAATGCTTCACATATCCATTTACCATTCGATAATTGCTTGTCAGTAGGCAACATATCTCTTCCATCATAACCCGCCGGATTTGCAATTGTCTGACTAAATGCCGGTATTGGATTGATACCCCAACCAGGACCGGGATTAAACCAATACGGAATAATCCAGTTGAACCTTCCTTCAGCAACTTCCATATCGTAGTTTGGCTGTGCAGCTGTCGTATCCTTGATATGATAGATGAAAATGCCCTTGCCTGGTCTGTCTGTGTTGGGATCATCGTAAATACAAAGCTTTTGATGATTCTGAATGAGAAAAGCTTCTTTAGTTCCAGGGATTGCAATTTTCAAGACTTGACCTGTTGTGACATAATCTCCAAGTGTAGCTGATTGGCTATTTAATACGTTGATATAAGGTATCCACCCCAACTTTTGTCTTTCCCATCCCGTGGCAACATTTCCTTGACCCATCAAAATACCCGACATCCCTGCTGATGCATAACCACTATCATCGCGATTTGAATATTCTGGATGGCCACCACCCAATAAAAGGTGACCATATTCATGCTTCATAGAAGGCATAAAACCTGCCATACCTTGCCAACCACCGGAATTCGTTATCCCTGAACCAGGAAAACCAAATTTCAGTATTTTGCCGTTAAGTGTTAAATCTGGTTCATTGATACCCAATGCAGCGACCCCTTGTGCTTTATCTCCTGGAGGATATATACTCTGGCGGTAAAGAACAATAATAAGATCCACTATGCCATCGGGTGTATTGGGCGTATGTGCATTTCTGATATCTTTCCAGTTATCATATTCCGCATAGTTGATCTGGGAGTTAAGAGTACCTAATACTTCCTTCGTTACTTTTCCGTAGGCATTATTGCCTAAATGAAGTGTATCTCTATAATAATTTTCGGTATGTTGTGTAATGACAAAGTAACCCTTTCCATAAATTTTAAGTGCATCAAAAGACATTTTTCTATAGTAATCCGAAAAACTCCACGGCATGGATACCTGTGCTTCCGTAGAATCTAAATAGGTATTAAGAAAAACGGGCGCTTGATTAAGTGGCCACTCACTACTCTCTGGGTGGGAATGATCACCCAAGAATTGAATAAATACTGCCAATGCTTTAATCGTGCCTTTAGAAGTGATATACAAGCCCTTATTGGAAATTGGAGCGCCGTTTTTGTCTTCAACGTTCGGGCGTACTGTGTGGAGATTGATTTGCGGGAATAAATCAATCGAGAAGAAGAACACAAGAATTAGGGGTGTCAAAAATATTCTAAGTAATGTAGTCACGCAGGTATGTCTTGTATTATATATAAGTTGAAATATATCAGAAGCAATGTAACAATTTTTTTCTAAACCGCAGTAGGGTTATAAAAATAATCCGAAGAAATAAAGTGTATTGTTCTGGTGGTCAATAATTGAAAGTTTTCAGTGTGGCAGTCTACTCCCGCTTCGCAGAATCGCGATCGCATGGCACTAAAAGTGCTACGGATTTATGCAATCGATCGCTAAGGCGTACCACATAACAAAATAGTGGGAATGTTTATGGAGAAAAGTGTTTTAATTTTATTCATGCCTATGATTACCTGATGTGAAACCGCTAAACCGCCTGCATCAGAAACATTCTTCCTTTATCAGATAGCCAGGGCTTGTTAATGGATAAATACCAACTTATCATTGGCTCGTAATCTGGGGCAGGGCAATCAAAAAGCGATGTATGAAATCAGGTCATCGCATGCTCGCGGAACATCAATCCTAAAGGAAATATCCTTTTTCCCATGAAGGGCGATTTAATCGTGACACCCATCACAGTTAAACTTAAATATAAATGAGATGAGTTAAACCAAATAGCAATTATACAGTTCTAATATATGTTATAAAAAATAGTTAGAAGTAGGGAAATCATTCGGGGACAGGTTATTCTTGCCCCAGTAATCTTGACTGTGAGAGGTAATTTGTTCCACATCTTCAAGAGCTTTATATAGTCTTTCACGTGGAAAAGAGGGATGGTTGATTGAAATCTGATGTCATAATCTTGGTACAGAACTTGGATATATTACATTGACGGGACGAATTGGATAACAAAAGCATTTCATTTTATACTTAATATTTTATTGGAGGTTTCATTATGGGACAACAACAATTATTGCTTATCATCCTCGGCGTTATCATTGTCGGTATCGCAATTGCCGTCGGATTAAGCTTGTTTACCGCAAACAGTATTCAGGCAAACAAAGATGCTATAATTAACGATGTTAACAATATTGCCGCAAATGCATATCAGTATAGAATTCGTACAACAACTATGGGTGGTGGTAATAATGCTTATGACGGCTATAACATTCCATCAAGACTGTCGTCGAATTCTAATGCTACATACGTTGCAGTTGGAGCCGGTCAAACCTGTACAATTACAGGTGCTTCTATAGCAAACTCAGGCTGCACAGTTGTAGGATCTGTAGATGCAACCGGCAAATTGACTTTGAGTTTCACAGGATCAGATTTCCAGTAAGCTCCATACCTGAAAAAGGCATAGAAGTTTTTTCTGTCGTCCCAACCATCTTCTGCACGAAGATGGTTGGGCTTTTTTATGTGCCTAAGGCTAAAAGAGCCGGAGGATAGAGCTATCACTGGCAACAGCCTGAGTCTCATTTCATTTACTTTCGATTTCCTCATGAACAGTACACACCAGTGCATTAGCTGAAGAATAGCTTTCATGTCGTCTTCCGTTCGAGATCGCATACATGGTTCTCCACACATTGTATGCAAACCATTGGCGCAAATATAATCTACCGTGTTACATCACAACCTTAGGCAGATTTACAATATTTATGGTGAGCATAGGATTAGTGCAAAATTGTAAGCCAGAGACTTATGAACCTTCACTCAAAAGTGAAGTGAATGGAACTCAGTCCGATCGGATAATCAGAGAGCATTGTTTGAAATGGAAATTCCAAGACGAAGAAGGATTCTATTGAAACCGATGAAATTTACTTGGTCTTAGTGTAAAATAAGAGAGAGAGAATGAAATCCAACAGTATATGCTATCTCAGAAATATTCTTATCTTTAGTAAGTAATAATTCGATAGTTCTTTTTAAGCAAATAATTCGTATGAATTCTTTTACCGGTTGACCCAAGACAGCATGTATTTTGCGGTATAATTTCATTTTATTGTATTTAAGGAAAAAATTTGAAGAGTGCAGGAGTCGCCCAAACTGATTTTGTTTCTTGCAGGGGCATAATTCTTTAACTAACCAATTTCAATCGATTCAATAATTGACAACAATGAAAAAACTTGCGCACATCATGGCATTTCTCATCGCCATTGCCACTGCCACACCGGTCTTTTCGGGAAACGGTTATAAAAACTTTGAGGTTGCCGTCTACGCCCGCGCTTATGAAGTACGAAAAATGGACAGCTTGCAATGGCTCGAACCAATATGGAACGAAATTTCCCAACAAGTAAAGATCGATAAAATCTATCTTGAAACCCATCGCGACCAGATACTAGTTGATGAGAAAACAATTGAATCAGCCAAAAAGTTTTTCGAAACAAGGGGTGTAAAAGTTGCGGGAGGTATTACCTATACAATTAACGAGAGCAACCGTTATCAGACATTTTGTTATACAAACCCCGAACACCGGAAGAAAGTAAAGGAAATCGCAGAATATACGGCTAAGCATTTTGATGAAATTATTCTTGACGATTTTTTCTTCACCAACTGCAAATGCGAATTATGCATCAAGGCCAAAGGGGATTTAACCTGGACCCAATACCGCCTGAAACTCATGAAAGAAGCTGCGCAGGAGTTGGTAATAAAACCTGCTCAAGCAATAAATCCTAAAGTAAAAATAGTGATTAAATTTCCAAACTGGTACGAACACTTTCAGGGACTGGGTTTTAATTTGGAGGCAGAGCCTAAATTATTTGACGGAATTTATACTGGGACAGAAACACGCGATCCTCTTCGCAGCGGACAACATCTCCAGCAATATGAAAGCTATCTCATCTTTCGTTACTTTGAAAACATTAAACCAGGCGGCAATGGCGGTGGATGGGTTGATCCCGGCGGGATGTTGTATATGGACCGTTATGCGGAACAGCTTTGGATGACACTCTTTGCCAAAGCGCCTGAAATTACGCTTTTCGATTTCCGACAATTGCAACGACCTATTCATCTCACAGATCGTGCTGAATGGCAGGGATCACACACCAGCTTCGACTTCGACGAAATGCTGAAACCAATCCAGTTCCAAAATGGAAAAACGGTAACGTCCACAACCATTGCACGTGCGGCCGGCTATACGTTCGAACACGTTGATTCCATACTTGGAAAATTGGGAAATCCGATAGGCATTAAGAGCTATAAACCGTATAATTCGCTGGGCGAAGATTTTCTCCAGAATTTTCTTGGTATGGCAGGAATTCCAATGGATATTGTGCCCGATTTTCCTGCTGAGGCAAAAATGATTCTCCTTACAGAATCGGCAAAGTTCGACCCCCTCATTATAGACAAAATCAAAGCACAGTTATACGCCGGCAAAAACGTAATGATTACATCCGGATTACTCAGGGCATTACAAGGCAAAGGGATCGAAGATATTGTGGAACTCCGAAACACCGACAGAAAAGTATTGACGAAAGAATTTGTTATCGGCCGGCAAAATAATTGTTTGGCAAAAAAAGAAGTATTGATTCCTCAAATACAATACCTTACCAATGATTCATGGGAAGATATATCATGCATTGCATCGGGGAGTGGATGGCCTATTCTCCATCAGGCCCGTTATGCAAACGGTTCACTTTTTATATTGATAATTCCCGAAGATTTTGGCGATCTGTACAATCTGCCCCCCGAAGTTTTAAACAGGATCAGAAGTGTACTGTCACAGGACATCAAAGTACGCATTGAAGGTTCGGCACAAGTCAGCCTGTTTGTATACGATAACGGTACATTTATAGTGGAATCATTCCTGCCGAAAAAGGTCAATATCAAAATCATAACTGACAACAAGATCAGCAAACTCAATAATATTCTTACCGGTGAGGAAATTACCGGTAACGCTGCACAAGCCAATCAGATATGGGGAAGGGAAAAAGAAGAGACTACGGCATTCAACGTTACTGTCAAGCCACATTCCTACATTGTATTTCAGTGTAGATAATGTTATGATACCAACATCAAGATTGCCATTGATCCGGTTACACATGATCAAAAGAGTAAAATATTCCATTCTACGTGTGGATATATCACCTGTTATTCGTCCAGGAATAAGAATTTGGCCAGTTGATAAGATAATAACAAATTAATTGCGCCTTACCTAAGCGTTCAAGCATCTTCTCGCTCTTAATTTTTCCGGCAATCACCATAAATATATTCTCAGGAATCGAGAATATCCATGCGCTGATCTCGCCAAGATTTATGACAGGGCGATTAGTAAACCGAATCTCCATTATGACCAGTTCCCTCATGCAGATGCGAAGAATGCAATGAAGCAAATGGGAATGGGTGAAAGTGTCGTGGACAAATTGAATAAATTTATGAAATCGATGGATGAGGATAAAATTCTGGACGATGATCGCCATACGCCTGAATACAACAACTACGACAGCAGAAGAGTTCGCATAGGTGTTTAAATCGGTTTACGAACGGATAAAAGGTTAAATATAAAGTATCAATAAATCTTCACACCGATAGAATTCGAGTTGAAGAAATGATAACAACGAACTCTGGAGCAGAGTTAAAGAGGAGAGGAATATCCACTCAAAGACGAAACATTATACATCCAAGATCAATCGTATAGAGCGAGTAAATGCCATCCTGAATGGCAATAAGCGAGGGAAATTCAACATCTTTCTCTCCATCAACCTTGTTTTTCCATCTCAGCAGAATTTGATTTAGGCAAAAAATACACGATATTATATAGAATTGTTTTTAAAATTTCTGATGAAAGAGCCGCAGATGGAAAATTCACAGGTGCATACATTTCATATTCCCGTTTTGGGATTAGCATTTTCTATCGATACGCCTATCCGCGTTGGACGGTTCGGCATTTCGTCGGTTATATCAATTGTCGATGACATTCTGATTGAACATATGCGGAAGCATTATGCTCACCTTCATGGAGAATCTTATATTCCAATTACTGTACGGGACGAAGATTACCGCGCACGCAGAATCACTGCCTATCTCAACCTCGTTCAGAAAATCGTTCGGAAACAAATTGCTGACCTAAAGATTTCGGCATTTGAAAAAGGAAGTGATATTGTAAAGTATTTCGAAATGTTGTCAGAGCATTCACCGCTGAAAGCGTTGTATCATCGGATGCTCCATACGAATGACACAGCCAAACAATCTGAATTGCAGGATGAGCTGCGGATCAAGATCGTCCCCGGTGACATCGATGTGAACATCATGACGAAACTCGACAAGGTCAATACCGGGCGGAATCAAGAGCAGCTGCCATTGGAATTCACGGATGCGCTTGCATCGTTACGCGGATTTGCACTCAGCGACCTCAATTCATCGGTTGTTCTCTCTGCAGGATTGAATCCTCGATTGTTCAGTTACATGGGACAACGTCCAGAATTTTTCCCTGATGAAAACGGCAGCCTGAGGAAAAGGGTTATCCTCAAAGTCAGCGATTATCGCTCTGCTCTTATCCAGGGAAAGATTCTTGCAAAGAAAGGAATTTGGATTTCAGAATTTCGTATTGAATCCGGATTGAATTGCGGCGGCCATGCTTTTCCCTCGCATGGATTTTTGCTCGGACCAATTCTCGAAGAATTCAAAACTCATCGTACATCACTATTGTCAGAATTAGAACAAATCTATGCAGTGGCATTACAGGAAAAAGGAATTCCTCTTCCTCCCTCTATGCCGTTTCGAATAACAGTTCAAGGCGGGATTGGCACAGCAAAGGAAGACACGTTTTTACGTGAATATTACTGTGTCGAAGGGACAGGCTGGGGATCACCGTTCCTCCTTGTCCCTGAAGCAACCAATGTGGATGAGAGAACAAGACAGATGCTTGCTCATGCCGGGAGAGAAGATTATTACATCAGCGATGCTTCACCACTTGGAGTACCATTTAACAATCTTCGAGGAAGCACGAGCGACCTGCTTCTACAACAGCGCGCTAACGACGGAAAACCCGGAAGCAAGTGCACGAAAAAATTCCTTGTCTCTAATACAGAATTTACAACAGAGCCGATATGTACTGCATCCAGCCAATACCAGGAACTCAAGATTGACCAACTAAAAAAACAGAATCTCTCGCCACATGTCTTCTTAGAAAAACTTGCGAGAGTAGTTGAAAAGGCATGTCTCTGTGAAGATCTTGCTGCATCGGGACTCATCAATAGTAATGGGCATGGACCGGCGAAAGAACGCGCTGTTGCCGTGTGCCCTGGCCCGAATCTTGCTTACTTCTCAAAGATTGCCTCGCTGGAAGAGATGGTTGGACATATCTATGGACGCTTACAGCTTCTGACCGACCCGAATCGCCCTAACTTGTTCATCAACGAGTTGAGGTTGTATGTGGATTATATGAAACAAGAAATTCAGAAACATCTCGACTCGTGGAATGCAAAAGAACAAAAATATTTCGATACATTTCGAAAGAATCTTCAGGATGGCATCGCACATTACAAGGCCTTAATACCGAAACTAATAGAAGAGACGGACCGCTACCGAGAGACAATGCGGAATGAACTACTGGCGCTCGAACAAGAATTATTAGAAATTGTCATCCCTTCTCTTGAAGTACCTGAGTTTGCACACTAACTGCTTTTAAGTACAAAGCGGAACATATTCCCTCTACTGTTTTTCAATCTTCGTAAGTATAGATTATTTCTTCTGATGGAAAGCTAGAAACGAGCGTACATAGTTTCACAATTTATAACCATCCATTTTTCCCATCTCGCTTTTTAGTCATTCTATGGTCTGATTGCCTTCGGACACAAATGTCGTAAAAATGACATAATAAAGGCGCAACAAGTAAAACTATCAGTTCGTATCTTTATTGTAAATTTGAAAGGACAACTTGTATGAAAAACGAATTATTAGGCAAACGGGTGAAAGAATTAAGAGTAAAGAATGCTTTTTCTCAGGAATTTTTGGCGGAGGAGTGTAAAGTAAGCTTAAGAACAATTCAGAGAATTGAAAACGGCGTCACCATTCCTCATGGATATACATTATCAAGACTGGCAATGGCACTACACGTTAGCCCAGACGAATTGGTAGACTGGTCGAAACAGGAAGACAAGGGACAATTGAATCTTCTGAACCTTTCTGCGCTCACACTCTTAATAAATCCCTTCCTGGGAACTATCATTCCATTAGCTCTTTGGATTACCAAAAGGGACAAGATAGAACATGTGGATGAAACCGGTAAAAAACTGCTCAACTTCCAAATAACCATGCTGATCATGATTTCATTAGTAATCATTCTCTTTGTAGTGGCAATTTTCGTTTTCAGACCAGACGAAGTTATCATTGGATCTGCAAGAAGTTGGGCAGAACACGGCGGTCATACAAGCTTTTTTACTATGGTTGCTGCCTTCATATTCCTTGGGTGTCTTGGATTGTATTATGTATATAGTATCATTATGATTGTGAAAAATTCGATTCGAATTCAAAAAGAATTGCCAGTTATTTATAAACCGACAATAAACTTTATCAAATAAAGGATATGAAAAATGAATAAGATACGATTGTACATCCTGACGACTGTAATCTTCACACAGATTTCTTTTGGGCAGCAGCAAAGCAATTACTCCGCGCAGCAAGTGAAAGAAGATTTCAAATACTTATATAAAACTCTCGAAGCTTCTCATTATGATCTTTACGCAAATACTAAAAAAGAAGTGTTCGATAAGGAATATGAAAGAATCACGGAATCGATTGCAGATTCACTCACACCGCTTCAAATAGACAGACTGTTTCTACAGTTTATTGCCCTCTCAAAAGAGGGTCATTGCTCTATCGACTTACCTTTTAGCAGCTATGGCCATTACCTTCAAAATGGAGGAACATTATTTCCACTCAACGTTTTTTTTAAGAACAGCCGGGTTTTTGTCCTTGACAACTTTTCACCCGATTCTTCAATTATAGCCGGTGATGAAATTGTATCCTTAAACGGGGAGCCAATAAATGATTTTATGAAGAATATATTCAAGTACCTCCCCGGTGAAAACGATTATTTTAAACACAACACAATTGAAGCAATCTCATTTCCCCGTGTTTTATGGATAGTAAACGATGAAAACAAAAATTATGAAGTAGGAATTAAAAAACAAGATGGAAAGCAAATACATATCAATATATCATCGATTCCAGGTTATACGTTTGAAGGAATGATGGCTAAAAGAAAACCTTTACCTTTCTCAAATCAGTCAAGAGATTTTCATTATATAGATGATATTGCATATTTATGCCCGGGGCAATTTTATAAAGGACCAAAATTTAGCGGCGGCTCAATAAAAATAAATAGTGACGTGCTCGACAATACAGAATTCGTTCATTTCCTGGATTCATGTTTTACCATAATTCACAATAAACACACATATAACCTGATCATTGACTTACGGGGAAATCCAGGTGGAGCTAGTACCTTTAGCAATCCTATGGTTGCCTTTTTTGCCACCAAACCGTTTATTGGCGCCTCAAAATTCTATATGAGAACCAGCGAGATTAGTAAAAATTTTTGGAAAGGTGTCAGTGATACTTCCGAACTTTCCGTGGTTAAAAAAGAAATACTGTCAAAGGAAAATGGCGTCCGGTTTGAAATCGAGGTATCTAAATACGAATATCAACCTCGTACTGATTCTTTAAAATTTAAAGGTAATGTTTATGTTTTGATAAATCGTTTTAGCGGTTCCCAGGCAATTGAAGTGCCCGCAATGATACAGCATTATGGATTTGGGAAATTAATAGGCGAACAAACTGCACCATTAACCGATGCCAATGCACGACAATTCAAACTGCCCAACACGCAATTAACAGTTATGTTTCCGGAAGCATTTTATGGTGATACTTCAATGGCAAATGGAGTTATCCCGAACTATGTAATAAACGATGATGTGTTAACTGAAAAAGATGAGATACTAGATTACACTCTGCAACTGATCAAAGAGAATAAATATTAAGGAATAACACAAAATTATTGTGTTCTTTTAAAGGTGTTCGGCTTTAACTGCTTTTCAGCACAAATCGGAACGTACTCCCTTCTCCCACTGTACTTTCCACAGTTACCGAGCTGCTGTGTGCTTCAATAATATGTTTGACTATTGCAAGACCGAGTCCCGTACCGCCGAGTGCGCGTGACCGGTCGCTATCGACGCGATAAAATCGTTCGAAGATTCTTGATACGTGTTCTTGCGGAATTCCCACTCCGGTATCTTTCACACCGATCTGAATTCCATTCACAACCTTTTCAGACGAGAGAACAACCTCGCCACCCTGTTTATTATAATTGATGGCATTGGTCAGAAGATTATTGAGAACTTGCCGCAATCGTTCACGGTCTCCGAATGCTTCATCCTCTGCGGTGGTGTTTAACACTAAGCGCAGTGTAACATGATGGTTTGCAGAGATTGTTTCATATTCCTTGTAGACCGATTCCATAAATTCATTCACACGGAAAATGCGGAAACTCATTTTCATTTCACCGGATTCGATCTGAGAGATGTTAATAAGATCTTCCAACAATGAATTCAGCCGTTCAAGATTCGTTTGTGCTTTTTCTAAAAATGAGCGATTCACGGAAGCGTCATCTATCGCACCGCCAAGAAGTGTCTCCAAGTATCCTTGCACTGCAAAAATAGGCGTGCGAAGTTCGTGCGAGACATTTCCCAGAAATTGGCTTCGTACCTGTTCTAATTTTTTCAATTGGATGATATCGGCTTTGAGTTTTTCAACAAGTTCATTGATCGCCTTTGCCGCAAGTCCGATTTCATCATTCGACTTCACTGAAAGCCGAGCATCTAAATCACCCGCGCGAACCCGCTCTACACCGCGGACTATCTGTGTCATTGGATATGTAATGCGGCGTGAAATAAATATGCTGACGAGGATAATCGCCAACAAAACTCCAAATCCAGAAACAATCACGATAGAACGAATCTGATCGATCTGCCTTTGCACTTGTTCGTACGGCACACTCAATCTGATATAATGAAGATTCTGAAAGAGAGAATGTCTCAGAGATTTCTTTACCTCTTTTGCCATATACAAAAAATCGCGATCGACTGTTGCGCTGCGCCGAATGTCGTGCCCAATGCCGGTGCGTTTCGCTTGTAGTACTTCCGGACGATCTAAATGATTCTTCACCTCTGCAATTTCCAAAAACGGGACATCGGAGTCGGCTAATACGTTTCCAAGATCATCAATGAGAGTGATACGTAAATGTTCAAGACCGCCGACTTGTTTAACCTGTTCATCCACTTGTGAGAATGATCGTGTTGAATCTTCTTGCAGGATGTAAAAAACTAAGTCCGCCTGCCGACTCAGTTCGTTCACTAAGCGATCTTTGAAAAAAGATTCCATCCAAAAACTGGTGAGTATTCCGAGACTTGCAACTATCAACACAGCAAGCACGACATATGTCACGGTAATTTTTGTTTGTATTTTCATGAATTATGCCTTAAATCGATACCCTACACCTGGTACAGTCTCAATATAATCAGCATACGTATTAAGTTTTTCCCTGATCTTTCGAATATGTACATCGACCGTTCTATCCACAACATGAACATTCTCTCCCCAGACTGCATTCAGAATGGATTCCCGTGAAAGCACTCTGCCCTTATTGCGAATGAGATGTACAAGCGTTTCAAATTCTTTCCTCGGGAGTATGAGCTTTTGTTTTCCAAGATGCGCTGTGTAACTGGAAACGTTAATTTCTAATTCCTTTATTTTGATCAGATCGACTTGAGGCATTACTTCTTTTGCGGATTGTTCTTTCCGCCGAAGTGCGGCGTGTACTCGAGCAACGATCTTGCCAATTTTTACAGGTTTTACAATATAGTCATCTGCCCCCACTTCCAGTCCGACTATTTCATCGGTCTCCGATCCTTTTGCTGTGAGCAAAATGACTGGAATGGAAGCGATGCTTTTCTCCTTTCTTAGTTCTTGGATCACCTGCAGCCCATTCATCTCAGGCATCATCACATCCAGTATAATCAAGTCTGGTTTCTGCCGAGCGCGGTCAAGGGCATCGCGCCCGTTGCGGGCTGTAATTACCGAAAATCCTTCCTTAGTAAGATTATAGGATAAGAGGTCGACAATGTCTTTTTCGTCATCAACAACAAGTATAGTTTTTTTCATAAGGGATATCAGCCCGGCTTATTGTACCACCTCTAATATAGAGGACGAAGTAATCTATTTCAAGTTACAATATCTTTATAAGATGTAAAAAATCAATCATCCTTGCGGGTTGAGAACGTGAATCGTAAATTGTAAATAAGCGAATTCTAAGCATCTACTTGAGATTAGCACTACATAAAGGAAATCACTTATGAAACATCGATTTCTCTTCCTTTCTCTCATCTTTTTTATCTTTCAACCAACACGAGCTCAAACGACAGATCCGCGCGATGCCGCCGAAATCAGACTCGCCTTGAAAAAACTCACCGTGTTAGGATCTATTCTTTACATCGCCGCCCACCCTGATGATGAGAATACAGCGTTACTTGCTACTCTGGTACAGGATCGGTGCTACCGAACCGCTTATTTATCAATTACTCGGGGTGAAGGAGGTCAAAATATTCTTGGTTCTGAGCAGGGAGAAATGTTAGGATTAATTCGAACACAAGAATTGCTTGCTGCGCGAAGAATCGACGGTGCCGAACAATACTTCACAAGTGCAATTGACTTCGGTTTCTCCAAAACCTCTGAAGAGACCCTTCGCTTCTGGGGAAAAGAAAAAACTCTTGCCGATGTGGTCTGGGTCATTCGCAAGTTCAGGCCTGACGTCATCATTACACGTTTCACGCCGATATTAGGAGGGCACGGAAATCACACAGCTTCTGCAATACTTGCGGAAGAAGCATTTCGTGCTGCGGCAGATCCATCTCGTTTCCCAGAACAGTTACAATATGTTGCACCATGGCAAGCGAAAAGAATTCTTTTCAATATATTCCGCCAACCGCAGAGTGACCAAAATCCAAAAACCGCGCCTCTTGTAACTTTGGACGTTGGAGCGTATTCACCTTTGCTCGGAAAATCATTTACAGAAATTGCCGGCGAAAGTCGGAGCATGCATAAAAGTCAAGGAATGGGCGCAAGCCAGAATCGTGGTGAGTCTCTCAATTACTTTCAACACATTGCTGGGGATACAGCAAAGAAAGATCTTTTCGATGGAATCGATATTGGATGGTCAAGAATTAAAAACGCTACTAGCGTTGGAAAAATTCTTGATGAAACATATCGGACGTTTGACGATGTAACACCCGCTCGATCTATCCCGCTGCTTTTCAAAGCGTTGAATCAACTTAATGCAATTGCACAAGATTCATGGGTCAATATTAAAAAAGAAGAATTAATTCGTACGATTCTTGCATGCGCCGGACTATGGATTGACGCAACGACCGCCGATAATTCCGCAATTCCAGGAAGTGAAATAAAAATCAGCACAACAATCATCAACCGATCAGATTATCCACTTGTTCTTGATCGTATAACGCTTCCTTTTGGTGGAACCGACACATTATTCCATCTGCAACTTGTAACAAATCAACCTGTTCGTTCAAACTTTACAGTGCTATTGCCTGAACAAATGGACTATTCTCAACCATACTGGTTGATCGATAAGCCTAACGTCGGTTCATATAATATTTCTGACAAAAAACTGATTGGACAGCCAGAGAACACGCCTCCTATCAATGTCACTATCCAGCTCTCTTCATCGGATGGTACCTTAAAAGTCGATTTACCGTTGCGCCAGAGAGTCATAGATCCAGTAGACGGAGAGCTGCTGTGTCCCTTTGTCATTGTTCCGCCAATTACAGTCAATGTACCGGAGTTAGTTGTTCTTTTCCCGGATACATCGGAACGACGAATATATGTAACTCTCAAGAGCGAAATACCAAATACGCACGGTACAGTTCGATTGAAATTACCGGAATATTGGAGTGTTGCACCATTGCAATCTGAGTTTGAATTTCAGAATAAAGATGACGAGCAAACTTTCTCCTTCGACGCGCGTCCACTCAAAGGTGCAAAGAGCGGTACATTCATTGCGGAAGCCAAGGTCGGAAAAACAATCATTAACCGTGGTCTGCAAACCACGCAATATAAACACATCCCGCCACAGACAATATTTTCACCTGCAGAAGGTAAACTTTTAAGAGTCGATCTAAAAATAATTGGGCAATCTGTTGGATACATTATGGGAGCGGGAGATGAAATGCCTTCTGCAATCCGACAAATGGGATATTCGGTTGTCCTTCTTTCGGATGAGGATCTTGCAGAAGGGGACCTTGACCAATACAATGTTATTGTTGCAGGAGTGAGAGCGTACAACACACGACCAAAGCTTCGAATTCACAAACAACGTTTGATGGAGTATGTAAAACGTGGAGGAACATATATTGTCCAGTATGTCACTCTGCAAAGAAGTGAATCAGAAAATATCGGACCGTATCCAATGAATATCTCGCGCGACCGGGTTGCAGAAGAAGACGCTCAAATCACTTTCTTGAATCGAAACCATAGAGTAGTCACAACGCCCAACAGGATTCATGAGGATGACTTCAAAAACTGGATTCAGGAACGAGGTCTTTATTTTGCAGATCGCTGGGATGCAAAGTATGACTCTGTGTTCAGTTGCCATGATGCAAACGAACCGGATCGAGCAGGTGGTTTGCTGACAACTCAATATGGAAAAGGATACTACATATATTGCGCGTACGCATTCTTCCGACAATTGCCTGCAGGCGTGGAAGGTGCTTACCGTTTATTTGCCAATATTCTCTCACTGCAAGCTGATCATCAGCGAAGTCCTTTAGCCAAACCAGGATCAAATTATCGTCGAAAGTAGATATTCAAGGCAATGCATCAAGAGCAAAACAAAAAACCAGATCAATTGAATTCTGAGGATGGCAACACTAACGAGAAGCCGCCCATCCTCGGTTCATGGAAAAACATTTATCTCGTTGTTCTTCTTAGTCTAACTGCCATAATCATTTTTCTATATTTCTTTTCTGAAGCGTTTCAATGAAACTTCTCGATTGGATTGTGCTTGCAATAACTCTCCTCTCAATCGTTCTCTATGGAACGTGGAAAGGTCGCGGAAGTCGAAACATCAAAGGTTTTCTGCTGGCAGATAGGTCGATGAAGTGGTACACAGTAGCTCTTTCGATCATGGCGACCCAAGCAAGCGCTGTGACCTTCACATCGACCCCAGGTCAAGCATATGTAGATGGAATGCGATTTGTTCAGTTCTATTTCGGTTTGCCAATTGCAATGGTAATTCTTTGCATCACTGTCGTACCAATCTTCCATAGGCTTGGAGTCTATACAGCATATGAATATCTTGAAAAACGTTTCGATACAAAAACTAGAGTCTTGACAACTCTGATCTTTCTTGTCTCACGAGGACTTGCTGCCGGTATCACTATCTATGCACCGTCACTTCTTCTTTCTGTCATGCTTGGTGTGAATATTCAAGTCACAGCTTTTATTATCGGCGGCGTTGTCATAATCTACACAACATCCGGAGGAGTCAAAGCCGTTAATTATACAGATTTTCTCCAGCTCATTATTGTGATAGCCGGAATGTGTATTGCGTTCGGTATGGCGCTTTACTTGCTTCCCAAAGAAGTTTCCTTCACCGATGCTCTTTCTATATCTGCCGTTATGGGAAAATTGAATGCAATAGATCTCTCGCTTGATTTTAGCAATCGGTACAACGTATGGTCAGGCATGATTGGCGGTATGTTTGTCGCACTTGCATATTTCGGAACAGATCAATCACAGGTACAGCGGTATCTGACCGGCCAATCAGTCTCGCAAAGTCGTCTCGCGCTCTTATTCAACGGCTTGGCAAAAGTGCCGATGCAATTCTTTATCCTATTCATTGGAGTTATGGTATTCGTATTTTTCCAATTTGTTCAACCTCCATTGATATTTAACCCGGTTGAGGCAGGAAAAGTAAAAGAACAAACTCAAGTTTTCCATCAATTAGAAGAGAAGCATAAGAAGTTATTTCTGGAAAAATCGGAAGTGATACATGAATACCTTAATGCCAAACATCAGCATAATGAAAAAATAATTCTAGAGAAGAAAACAGATTTGCAGCAAATCCAGCAGCGATACGATGCTGTCCGTAAAGAAGCCTCCAACCTCAGTGCAACTCATGAGAATGAATCCAATTCAAGTGACACAAATTTTATTTTCTTGACATTTGTGTTCACGTACTTACCTGCGGGATTAGTAGGATTAATTTTTGCATGCATTTTCACAGCGTCTATGTCTTCATCATCTGGCGAGTTAAGCGCTTTGGCGACAATCTCAATTATTGATATATATAAACGGTTCATCAAGCGCGAAGCAAGTGAAAAGCATTATCTCGTGGTCTCACGAATTATGATGGCATTCTGGGGTTTGTACGGAATTATGTTCGCACAATACGCGGGCAAAATGGGATCTCTGGTAGAGGCAGTAAACATTCTTGGTTCATTATTTTACGGAACAATGCTCGGCATATTTGTTCTTGCGTTCTCTTTCAAGTCGGTAAGAGGAACATCTGTCTTCATTGGTGCCTTGACCGGTGAGGCCGTAGTTTTATATTGCTTTCAATTCACATCCGTCGCCTGGTTATGGTATAATGTTATTGGATGTTTTGTTGTGGTGGGTGTTGGAATAATTCTTTCTGCTTTCAAGAAAAACAGAGCCATTCAGAGTCTGACATCATCGTAGCCATTTCGGAAAGAAGTTTTTCAACTAGATATAAAAACGCCTTCCTAAAAAAGTGATTTCCTGGAAGGCGCCTGTTCAAATCTTCATTCTTACTTCTTTGATTTCCAATCAACAATCATCTTTTCAAGCATAGTTGTATTTGCCTTTGGATCCTTTGCCTTTGCAACCTTAACAGCTTCTTCGGCTATCGGAATTGCATCATTGACTTTACCCAATTGTGCAAGAAGCTCAGCTTTGGTCTGGAGATTGCGTTCATTCTTCTCAATCATGATAGAGCGCTCAGCCCAACTAAGCCCTTCCTCAATGTACATTTTATTATCTAATGCAAACCGTGCCGCGCCATTGAGCAATTGCCATGTTCCAACGGATGATTGAATTTTTGCGAGTACATTGAACTCGATCTTAAAACTTAATCGGATTTTTTCCCATGCAAGTACAATACGGGCAGATGCTGGAGCCAAATCGGTAAAACTAAAAGACATCCATTCTTCCAGCGGCCCTTCTTCTGGTTTTACCAATATCTTGAGTGAATCATACTTCGCATCATATACAGTCCCCCAATTCTTGATCTCTGAGTTGAATATCAACGACCAGTCTCCTGTCTTTGACGGAATTACTACAAACCGATATGTTCCCGCACCGAGTTTCTTTCCTCCGATGGTTACATCATCACTAAAAGTAAATAGAGTTGGCTCGTTAGCGCCTGCACGCCAAACTTCGTCATACTTTAGAAGATTGCCCCAAACTTCACGCCCTTTTACACCCGGCCGATGATAAGAAATTGACACTTCACTTAAGCCAATAATCTGAGAGACTTTAGCTCCCTGGCTAATCCTTGGCACGCGCAATTGTGTTTGTCCGTTCATCAATGTAACAATGAAAGCAGCGGCAAGCAGCATAGAAAAAGTTTTTTTAACCATATGACATCTCCTTTAGATTAGTATGAGATTGAAACACAAACTATAACAATCATAACAATCAAACGATTCCCATTTTTTAAGGAATTTGATAAATAAAGTCTGCTCTATTGAGGATTTCCACAAAACCCAAGCTGTAAGTTATACGAATTAGCATTAATTCCAATACGGCTTCGTTGTCCATTAATAGCTCATATAAGAAGAGAGTCATTCGCCTTGAGGGCTGTCTTTCTATGCCTTGAATCGATATCCCACGCCGGGAACAGTCTCAATATACTCTGCACAGGTGCCAAGCTTCTCACGAATCTTTCGGATATGAACATCAACTGTCCTATCCACAACATGAACATTTTCCCCCCAGACTGCATTAAGAATGGATTCCCGCGAAAGCACTCTTCCTTTATTGCGGATGAGATACACAAGGGTTTCAAATTCTTTCCTCGGGAGCGTAAGTTTTTGTTTCCCAAGATGCGCCGTGTAGCTTGCAACGTTAATTTCCAAATCCCTTAGTTTTATAATATCGTCTTGAGCCAATGTTTCTTTGGCGGATAGTTCTTTTCTGCGAAGCGCGGCATGCACACGTGCAACGATCTTTCCAATCTTGACAGGCTTTACGATGTAATCGTCTGCACCGACTTCTAGCCCTACAATTTCGTCTGTCTCCGATCCCTTCGCTGTAAGAAAAAGCACGGGAATAGTTGCTGTTTTCTTTTCCTTTTTCAGCTCCTGGATAACTTGAAGCCCATTCATCTCGGGCATCATCACATCGAGAATAATCAGATCCGGTTTCTGTTTTGCATGGTCCAAAGCATCACGGCCATTACGAGCTGTAATAACAGAGAAGCCTTCTTTCGCAAGATTATAGGATAAGAGATCGACGATGTCTTTTTCGTCATCAACGACAAGTATCGTTTTCTTCATAAGACTCTGAATATTATTAAACCATTGATAATATAGATGAGTATATCTCCTCTTTCAAGTAGTTTGCAAAAAGGCTCCATTTTTTTAATAAATATTTAACAATTCGTTAATACCTATCCTTTTAATTCTGTTTAACTTGATAACGATAAATTAACAGTTATGCCTATAGACGATCAAGTAAACAACAAATCAGAAGAATATTCTTCGTTTTTCTTACAATTAGTAAACAAACATCTCCCTAGTGATGATGCTTATGAAGAAGAACGGTCTATGGGCACAAAAGAATTCATTCTTTGGTTAGTTGGGATAACATCTGGACTTTTTTTTCTCCGAGCCATCTTTTCTCTCCTCTTTCAATAATCCTGATTTTCCGCTTTCCCGCCTCCGTTTCATAACAAATCAATAACCGTTACATCATCTTCAGGTAATATACTTTTTTTATATTGAATACGATTAGAAAAGGAGTAAAATATGCGTATTGCATATTTCAATGCTAACTTAAAGGTAGGTCAAGATGGTGTTACCCGCGTCGTCTATAAAATGATTGAGGGAGCACTTGAACGTAATCATGAAGCAATTGCGATTACTTCCATCCTGCCGGAATCATGGCAGCAGCCAATTCCAATGTTTAAGGTTCCTTCGGTTGTAATACCAATGCATAAAGAGTATCGAATTGCATTACCGGGGTACCAATCTTTTGCGAAGATACTCCAGAAATTTCAACCAGATATCTTGCACATCAATAGTCCTTGTACGCTTGGTTTCGGAGCAGCGAAATATGCCCAGCACTTTCAAGTGCCGGTTGTTGCAACGTATCATACACATTTCCCTACATATCCGCGTTATTTCAACCTGACAAAACTTGAGGATTTGACGTGGAGAATATCGCGTCGTTTCTACAATAATGTAGATAGAACGTTTGTACCTACGAAACCGATTCTCAATGAACTGACCAGGCATGAAATTCTTCGTCTGCAATACCTTCCTAATGGTGTCGATACAGGTTTGTTTACACCGGAACGCAGAAGCGAGGCATGGCGGGCGTGTTTCGGCCAAGGGAACAAGCCCATCGTCCTGTTCGTCAGCCGGTTGGTGTGGGAAAAAGATTTGCGTGTGTTGGTCGAAGCATATCGACACCTCAAAGCAAAACGAAACGATTTCGAAATGGTGATCGTGGGGGATGGTCACGCTCGTGCACAGTTTGAACAAATGATGCCGGGCGCACACTTCCTAGGATATCAGACAGGTGTCACACTTGCAGAGAGCTTTGCTTCTGCAGACATCTTTGTATTTCCCTCTACAACGGAAACATTCGGCTTAGTAACATTAGAAGCAATGGCTTCCGGATTAACTCCAGTCGCAGCTAAAATGGGAGGTGCGATTGAGATTATTGAAGAAGGAAGTTCTGGTCTCTTTGCCAAACCACTTGACGGTGCGGACATGGCACAGAAAGTGGAATGGCTGCTCGATCACCCGCAGTATCATCGTACGATGAAAGAACAAGCGCATCGACGTGCTCAGCAGTATCGCTGGGAATCGATCTTGAAACAATTATTTGACAACTATGAAGATGTACTACAGGAGAACAAACGCCGCCGTCAAATGGAAACGGCTGCCTGAGAATTTTCAATGTCCCCGTCATTTCAAATAGCACATATTTCAGATCCACATATCAGCAGACAATATTACCGCGAGCATATGAAGTCCTTCAAGCTTCTCTTGCGGGCTGTACTGGACGAAGGTGTCGATCACATTATCATCTCCGGGGACATTATCAGCACAGGACACGAAGATGATTCTTATCTTGCACGAGAGATATTTTCAAATCTGGGTCTTCTCGACAGCAATAGACTCACCGTCGTCCCAGGTAATCACGATATTTTTGGCGGTCCGCATCGAGCTGTGGATGTGTTAAGTTTTCCTCAATATATTCGGTCCGTCGATTATAAATATCGCAAAGAATTATTTCAGAACGCCTTTGCTGAAACATATCATGGAGTCCACCACGTCAGTACTTCGGATCTTTTTCCCTTTATCAAAATCATTGGACCGTTCAACATCATCGGATTAAATTCTATTCCCCCTTGGTCGCTCACCCGTAATCCGTTCGGAACGAACGGCAGTCTGGATGATAAACAGATCGAACTATTAGAACATATAGGCACATCCGATCTTTTGGCAGATCGCACGAATATTATCGTCTTACATCACCACTTCAACGATCTGCTCCAATCGGATTATCAAGCAGGCAATATCTGGACACGCATCGAATCCAACACGATGCGCATGAAGAAACGACGAAAAATAATTCGAATATTTCAATCTTTAAATATACGCTATGTACTTCACGGACACATTCATCGTAATGAAATCTATGAACGCAACGGTATCCTCTTTGCTAATGGCGCAGGAGCTGTATGTGATGATCCGGTACGGTACCTAAAATACAACCTTCTTCAACAGAACGACGGTTACTGTACAATAAAAATCCGCCAACTGCCGATCCCGTATCAAGTATCCACATTGACAATGGCGCTTCATCGGAGACATAGACCTCTCTCCATACCAGAGTTTGCTATGAAATCTCTTGATTCCTAAACGAAATGATCGAGCTTGCGACATATCAGGACATGCCTTTGAATACGGGTGACATCATCCTGCAGTCGGATTTATTGGAGAGTCTTCTGAATATCGAACTTCGATTCGGTGAATCCCACCTTGGAGGAAAAAGCCGTGTCGCGGTCTTTGATCTAGACAATACATTGCTCATAGGTGATATCGGCGATGCAGTATATGCTCAATTGCTTTCAGACGGCTTTCCGCTTCCTTTATCCTGGCTGGATTATCAACAAATGATTAAAGAAGATCCGAAGAATGCGTACATTGAAGTAGTGAAAGCACTAGATGGCATTCCTTTTGAATATCTTGTGCGAACAACAAAGCGAGTTCTGCAATCCAAAGACGATATCATTCTGTGTGGAGACTCAGAAGTTTTAATCCCAAAACCGAATTATTTGATGTACGAACTTGTGCGTCTTTTACATCAATGGCAATATACTATTTTTGTGATTTCAGCAAGCAATGACATATCGGCAAAAATTGCAGGTTCTATGATATTCGATATCCCGGCGAATAATATTGCTGGAATAAAACCCTATATTTCAGATGGAAAGATTGTTGGGCAAATTCAGCACCCTATTCCTTTCGGTGAAGGAAAGGTCGCACAGTACCGCAGGATGAGCGGCGAAGTGATACCTATGGTTGTAGCAACAGATAACGAATCTGATCTACCGATGCTGCAAATGTGCGATCCTGATGGATTAGCTATTTTAGTCGGGGAAAGTCATATCCTCTATACGAAAGCAAAGAACCAACTGCCGATTTCGATCCACATTCAACGTGTTATCACCAATCCTATTTCATTTCTCCAACAACAATACCGCGTTGCCTGAAGAACATTTGATACGCGTCTTGGCTTCCTCTGTCACAACCTGAACCTCAATTCCTGGCGTAACTGCTAATACTCTTGTGAGGGTAAATGGAAGACGGATATCCACAATAGACGGCTTTGTATCAGAGGATAGTTCTAATGTTAAAGAACAAAGGGCTTTTTTCTCTGTCTCATATTGCAATGAACAATGAAACTTCCCAAACGATGTCGCGATTCCATTGACCGATGTGTCCGTTCCCCACTTCAACATTCCCGGATATATATCATGGAAAACCAAAAGAGCATTTTCTTTTTCCCGTACAAGACAATCGAGCAGAAACAAAACGATTTCCGCTGCAACCCATCCGTGATGTCCATCTCCCATAGCACCACCGCCGGTCTTTGGGTGGATCGCTTCTGGAAGCGAATAGGGAGATATACATCGATGAAAAATTGTATTTGCAATGCGCCATGCACGTTGAGGATTATTCCTGAGTAAATATGCATGCGCCAATTGGAGCGTTAAGTAGGCATTGTATCCGGAATGAATGATAGGATGGTAAAAACCTTTTTCATCAACATAACGATCTGTGAATTCATCCAGCGTCATTTGAAACGCGTTTGGATATACATCCTCCAGCGCCAGCGGATAAATTCCACACACAAACCCAATGGCACTTTCATCGAACGGACGCGATGGCGATGCGGGAATTACTTCCCTGCCAAGCCGTGCAGCAACTTTCTCGAGTGAACGATAAATATCTCCGGCGAACATCTCCGCTTCACGTTCCCAATGAACTGCTAATTCTTCCTTATGCACTTTGTGCGCCAAACCAACGGCAGATCGAATTCCTGCCAATCCCCAGAATGAATCCCAATAGTATTGATCAACCGTTCCAAAATGTTCAGCGCTTAAACTCGGCGGTAAAAGTCCGCGATGTGTTGTTGCAGTGTCTTTACTTGTTCGCTTCTTTTTGAGAATCCATTCCGCTGCTCGCTGGAGCGATGGGAAATAATGGTTCAGCCATGAATACGAATGTGTCAGCTTTGCATGCTGCTCCACGACCCAGAGGGCTTCACCGTTGGAATCCCATTCGCCATCCGGGCCGCGGAAAAAACCATCGCTCATTTGCCGCTCTGGAAACGCGTCGATCACCTGCCGTACTCGCCTATGAAACCCCATCCGGTCAAGAGCATATACCATTGGTGCTGCATCGCGAAACCAGAAATGATGATAGAGATATGGTCCGGGAGAAATAAATTTTCCATCGTGGAGCTGCAACAATGCCAGCACATTTGCATCAAACATTTTTTGCAATGATTCATCTGCAAGAGTAATCTGCGCGCCAAGCGACCGCTCTTTGATCCAGTGTGTCTGGTGCCGTTCAAGCCGGTTTTCAAAGGAAACGCGCCATGTTGCTTTGGGTTGAAGAAGGTGAAGCTCCTCTTTCGTTCCAAGAGCCGTGCTATAATGAATCGAATGATGCTGCCCAGGTAAAAGCTTCAACGGAAAAACCACAACGGCATGAGCAAGACCGATAGTACACGAAATAGACTGTTTCTCTTGGATGTTTTCATCTTCTTCGTACCATCTCTGAAGGTTCTGCTGCCGGAGAAGATTCACAACATCTCCCTGTTCGGAATTTGAGCAGAACACAGCCCGTGGTTCTTCTGCGAACACGATACCAAGACATTGATCGATAACAATCTGCCTCGATGGACGGTATTCAATACGATGGATGGGCGACACACCTTCCGGATTAAATGGACGAACGGCGACACACACGGCTAGATTGCCAGACAACTTTCCGTCATTCATAACGGTAATTCTTTGAAAAAGGACATCTCTCCCATGATTAGTCGAATCAACGAACGCTTCCAAGTCAAGAACAAAACCATCAACCTCGAATCGGGTAATAACTCGCGGGGCTTGTGTATCAAATTTCTGGCTCGATGGAAAATGAAACGACGGGAGAAAGAGATCTTTCTCTGTTTTCAACCAGACATCGATAGACCATTCCCTGGGAAGCGGTGTCGCCAAACCACGCGGATCAATAATTGCCTCGTGTTTTCCTGTCGGACTTCCTAAGAGTGTCCAATTTCTATGCGTGATATTCAAGAGAAGAGGATTTTGTGATCTTGCAATAAAACTTTCATTTTTAGGATCAAGTTGTCGATGCACCCAGTGTGGATACACCCAATCCCGCTTCATCTGCAGAAGCGCATAATTCAGTAATCCGCGTGTAATCATTGGAGCGCTTAACTGAAAGAGCTCGGCTGGGAAACCGCTTCCATCCACATCGCTTAATTGCCCCGCAATCTGCAATTGATGAATCGCCTGCGAAGGAATTTTCAACTGTTTCAATACTTGTTCAAATGCAAAAGAAGAAACGTTCATCATCACTCTGAATAGTGTTCATACGAATATACGACCACAATTCCATCGAGACAAGCAACGTCGGAGAACTTAACAATTTGGTAATAAATCGTTCATCGTTCTGAAAACCCGATTCGTTATACTTGTATGAATTCAATTTGCGGACAAAACATCTCATGTCTCTTGGAACAACCCACATGATGCAAATCTTATTATCAGGTATGCTCGTCATGGTCATTATGCTTTCTCACTTCTCAAAAGACGATCATCTGATGAAAGGAGATACGTTTTATCAATCCTGCGATAATGAACAGGCGCTAAAAGAGTATCAACTTGCATATAATGATTCTCCATCCGATTACAACACTTTGCTGCGAATAGTCCGGATCCATAACGATATGGGAAGAATCCAAATGAGGACAGGGACTGAATCAGAAAAGCATTATCGCTTAGCGGTTGTTTACGCTGATTCACTCCAACGGTATTATCCAGACAGCGCGGCTGCTCATTTTTGGTTTGCCCTGGCAAAAGGGAGCCTCATTCCGTTTGTTGGTATGCGTGAGAAGATTGCCATTGGGAAAGAGGTGAAACAACAGCTTCAAGCTGCGCTTCAGCGGGATTCTACGTTCTCATATGCATATGTTCTCAAAGCGATCTTTGAACGCGAAGGAAGTCAGCTCAGCTGGCTCGAGAAAGGGATTGTTCGAATTGTATTCGGCGAAGACCTTTCAGGTTCTCTTCAAACATCAGAACAATATTTGCGAAAGGCATTGCAATACGATACGACGAATTCGTTTGCCTATTATGAACTGTACTGGACATATAAGGCGATGGAAGATACAGCCGGCGCTCGTTCTGCATTGCAGCACATCTTGAAGATGCCTCCAAGAAATTTGCGGGAACAAAATCAGCAGGAAGAAGCCCAACAGCAATTGCAAATATTCAATAATAATAATCAAACGGATTGAAGTTTCGAAATGACGGGATAACTAATAGTTCATATCAGGAGAGTGACCACGAATTCATTTATTCCTCGATCTGTTCAAGTTCATCTGTTTGTTGCAGGATTATGATTTTTCTTGCCATCTGACACAAATGTTGAAGAGCAATAATTGTCCGCTGTAAATGAAAATTATTTGCATCAAGAAATTGTCGCGGATTTTTGCATACATATAGTATACGGGAAAGGCGTCGTTTCAACGCTTGCGCAAAGTAATTCGTTGAATCATATGTCAATATGGAAACGACATCTTGTTGTGCTTTTTCAAGTTCATGGTTCTGAAGTCGTTCTTCAATTCTTTGGAACATCGGAATGAGCGGTGATATTGTCTGCATATATTCTCCGATCGATAATAGAATGATCGTATATTGAACGCTTCAGTAAGCGATGAACGCATAAAACATATTCATTGATCTGGATAAGCGCAAGAATGAATTGATTAATCTCTTGTTATAGTATTGTAAACACAAAAAGATTGTGTAGCGACAATGCAGAAATGTATTCTTATTATAGACAATGCAAAGGAACATCTTGACTTTCTCTCCTCAAATTTGGCGAATGAGGGGTATAGAGTGATCACCGCGAGAAATGGCGCCTCTGCGTTAGAACTCGTGAAACAAATACCCGACTTAATCATTCTTGATATTATACTACCGGATATAAATGGATTGGATATCATCAGAGAATTGAAACGCACAACAACGACATCGGCAATTCCGATTTTTGTTCTGACATCAAAAAAAACGGAAGCCGATGAAATCATTAGTCTGGAACTCGGGTCTGATGATTTTATTGTCAAACCGGTTCAAATCCAAAGGCTTCTGGCGCGCATACGAGCAATATTTCGTCAACAGGACAAGAGACAATCAGCTTTCATGGATGAAGATGTTGTTTCATTTGAAGGCCTTGAAATTCGCATACCTGATTACACCATATCGTACGGAAATACTACGCTCCCCTTCCCTCGAAAGGAATTTGAGATTCTCATCCATCTTTTCCGACATCGCGATAGAGTCGTAACACGCGAAGCAATTTCTCGTGCGGTCTGGGGATCGAGCATTCAAGTACCAAACCGCACCATAGATGTTCATATCGGAAGAATTCGTAAGAAGTTGGGCCGCTACGCGCACCTTATCGGAACTGTTCATGGTATCGGTTATCGATGTTATATTCCGTAATAACCGATCCGTAAAAAATTATCCTGCATAGCATTATTCCATTTCGACGGTTCAATTTATAAAACCTTAACCCTTCCATGATACTCCAGTAATATCTTTATCGCATATTGATACATCGACATATTCAAAAAAAGAAAAGAACTCTATGGACGCTTCATTATCACAGCTCGCAATGAAAATATCAGGAATCGATATAACGGTTTCAAGTGGCAAAGTGACGGAATTATCTGTACATCACAAAATCCCATCAGATGCCAGGACTGAAGGCGGACAACCAATCGGATTCATATCATCCGGAAAAACATTTGAACAGCTATTAGAGGAATTAGAAATATACCACGAGTGTGTGTCCGTAGCGAATGCTCAGTTAAGACAAAAAATGAAAGCTCCCATCGGAACGGAAGGACAGTTTATGCCAACTAAAAGACAAGAAGACATCGAGATATTTACAACCGCCATTATTCTTGCATACAACAATATGGTCGGCGCAATTTTTTATCGAACACAAAAGCTGAAGACAAAACCAACTGATGATATATCATTTTCGACGCAGTACTCGAGGATCGTCAAAAACGCAATACAAAGCTCGATAGAGGTAACGAATCAACTTCTTAATTTCTCGCTTTTCATCCGTTCCTAATTCCTCTCCCCAATCTTCAACGCTTCTTTCTCTTTTTCTGTTGTACTTGAAGCCGACGTCATTGACGTCGGCTCTTTGCTAAATTTACATAATGCTATTACAATTTTATGATGGACTTTCTGTTAACGGAATTGTGAAATTATTTTTTGTTCTTATAATAAATCGCAACCTTAAAAGAAACGTAACTGTGACAAAGTCTTGTGTTCGTGATAGTTATAAGAACATATTGCGGTTACGATTTTAGTTCCTCAGCCCCTATCTCTTTTCGCTAAATGTTCAATGTCCGATTTATATCCATATAGTCAGCCACCCGATGCATCGGAATTCCTTACCACATCGGCAGTGAATGCGGGCAGGGCAGATGACGGAAAAATGAAATTCTCCATTTTAGATGAATTGTTTGCAAAAACAGTATTTGAGAATCATTTGTTTGGCAGGTTCGAGGAATGCAGGACGTTCTATGCTTTTACCAACCTGTAAAATCATATTATCCAGCGAATTCCTATATAGGCAACATATGTTCTGCCTCGTTCGGGAGAATACACCGTTGTTCCTGTAGATGCTAGAAATCCAAGTAACGGACTCAGTTTGCATGTCAAGCCAATATTTAGAATTATTTCTCCAAGTCCGGCATGAATTTGATTGTCACCATGAAGTTCTGCAAGAAGCTCGCACTGTTCCGATTGTTCATATCCCATCACGATACCGTACGCAAGTTCATCCTGTCTTGATGCAATAAAAGAGTAACCGATATCGGCGGCATAATGAAATCGCCTGAATGTTTTTGCCACTTCAAAAGGAAGGAAAAATTGCGGGGCTTCACCTTCTTCTGTAATCGAGGAATTGTTGAATTCATACTGAGGATAGGTTGAAACCGCAATGCCGTATGCTTCTTCATCAAGGAATCTTGCTTTTACACCTATTTTGATATTCCCGCAGCCAATAAGAGAGCCATTATCGTTGTGAAGATAGTTCATCATCGGCATCTCTATTTTTAATTGAATGTGATCTCCATACCCATAATTGATATCGACTGCGGGAAAACTCATTTCTTGTGTTGAAGCTGTTTCAGTAAATTGTATTGCGAAATTGTTTTCCCAGTGTCCACCTCCCGGCGTAAAGGGATCATCGGTAATCATCGGTGGACCGCCTTGTCCGTATGCACGTATAGCCGCGATAAGCACTAACAGAAATAAAAGAGAAAACCGAAACTGATGATGCAATGATGAAACCACGGATCTTATTTCCTTAACTTCTCTTTGAATACGTGGCCAAGGATTTGACGCGAATGTTTCCTTTCAATATTCAGTGCCAAGTGAATAGGATGCACTATTTGCTGAAAAACGGTTTGAGCCGTTTGTTGCGATAAATTGTACCACTCTTGTGCCTTAAAATCTGAAGCTTAAGTCGTTCCCTGCAAGTCAAGCTCCCTTGCTATCGAAAAATAAGAGCATACATGCAAGAATATCTTACACAATTGCCGATTTTCATCTTCGACCTTCACACAAAATAATATCAATATATTTGTATTGATCTGCAATTACTTTTCGTTCTTTACTACCTTTACAGCTGGAGAGGTCGATGCATTATGGACGTTTTATCGAACCCCAACGATGAGTACCATCATCTCTCCTTTCATACCGCTGGGTTCATCTACTTGGCGAGCTGCGGGAAGGAATATTCGGTGCGATTGCGGATCAATAGCAAGCGTTTTTGCTCCAAGAGAAGTAAGAACTTTACCGACTAAAGCAAACTTCGCCGGACCTTCTTCGCGGATGACATCAACGCTGCCATCCTTATTCGAGACATAGATCAGTCCGGTACCGGCATCGAACGCCGTACCATCCACACCCTTGCCGATGGAAAAATGTGCTAGAATGTGTCCATCATCCGCGTTCATTGCTACAAAAATCTGGTTTCTTCCACCGATGAAGAGAACACGGTTTGTTCGATCCATCGAAAGTCCCGTTGGTGTTTCTGCCGGAGCAAGTGGCCATCTCGAACATATCTTGAGTGATGTTGCATCGAACCGTATGATCTCATTTGTATTCTCAATGTTCACAAAAATATCTCCTCTGCCGTCCGCTACAGGACATTCTGGTGGGCCGCCGAGTTCCATCATTCCAACAACAGCCATAGTTGCGGCATCGATAGCAGTACAATTTTCACTTTCACCATTGAACGTGAAGATGCGCTTCGTCACCGGTTCATACAGGATGGCATCAGGTTTTTTCCCTACATCAATCGTTCCAATGATCCCCAGCGTCTTGAGGTCGAAGACAGTGACATTGTCGCTTTTACCGTTGCTTGTGAAACCGCGGGAGAATTCAGAAGCAAGTGCGACACCATGAACACCTGACGTTTTTTCGATACTTCCTATGCGATCCTTTGTATCGTATTGAACGACTTCGACACAAGTACCGTGAGAGATATACAGGCGGTGTGCTAAAGTATCGCATGTGATGTAATCCATCCCTCCGGAACCACCCACAGCGATTGTATCGAGGACAACAGGAAGAACGGATTGTGCCAAGGTGAACGAGGCTGCGTTGCAGAGGAGCACGATGAGAATAAGCAACCATGTGAATGTGCGTTTCATAAAAGTCTCTCAAGAAGTCATGGAATAGTTTTCGTTGATTCGAATGTCGCTTTTCTAAACGACCTCATTTGTGGATCTCATATTTATAGATTTGCTCCCCCTTCTCATTTACAAAGCTGAATCTCATAGTGCTTTGAGTTAATGAAACCACTCCAAAGCCGAGAGAAGCAATACTATACTTGGTAAAAGGTGTTTGACCCACAGGCCTCGTTTCAGAGCCTCCGCCGCAGCCAAAATATTCAACAGTTGCGCTGTCTGGGCGTGAGTGTTGCAAGTCATGATCATGACCTGAGAAACAAGCATTGACATGATACTTTTCAAACAAAGGAACAAACGTGCGTTGAATTTCCAGTGTGCTGCCATGTGTAGAAGAGGCGGAGTATGCGGGATGATGGAAGAATATGAATTTCCACGTTGCCGTCGATGTGCTGAGCACGCTATCGCACCATCTCAATTGCACAACTGTCTTTTGGCCCATCACATGATGTTTATCCTCTTTTTCATTAATGTATTCCTCAACAAGAGGAGAAGAGTCAAGAATCACAAAAAGGACTCGGGTTGAATCGTGAAGTTTCTTCGTGAAGCTAAAGTACCGTGCAGGTTCAACCCATCTCTTACTCGTCTTTGCATACTCAAGTTCCGCCTCGACATTGCCTTCATAATCATGGTTTCCGAGTGTGATGTACCATGGAATCATCAAAGATTCGTCAGCATATACTTTTTCAAAATTCACGTTCCAAAGCGGATCCGTGACACTTGATACACCCTTGCTATGAAAATTGTCGCCACACGTCACCACAAATGACGCTTTGATGTCTTTGGCTGTAACTCCGAATTGTTTCGCGACCTTGAGTTGGCCTGGAGTCTTCTTATTCGTGTCGTTGATTCCTTCTCTGCCCCAGTCACTGAGGATAAGGAAATTCAATGAACTTTTGCCAAGTGATAATTGATTCGGATTCCCATTCAATGATTGAGATCGCAGCTTTACGAAGGACCCTAAAACTAGAATTATTAGAGTGAACGATAAAATACGTAATCGATTCATAACGTACTCCTTAATTGACAGTATGGAACAGATGAATAAACGGCGATGCAAACCTGTGCGGCAGCACCGCCGTTCAACATAGATGGAACAGGAACTTGTTTATATCCAGTTCTGGTTATTTCAGCATCACCATACGACTGACGCTGCTCATCGAACCGGATTCTAGTTTATACATATAAACTCCTGATGCTAAGTTTGATCCATAGAACTGCACGTTATGCGTTCCTGCAGTTTCCACTTCATCGACAAGCGTACGCACCAATTGTCCAAGAATATTAAACACTCTTAGTGTAACCTGTCCATTATGTGGCAGAACATATTGGATAGTCGTTGTCGGGTTGAAAGGATTTGGATAGTTCTGTTTCAGCGCGAATGTGGCTGGGATGCTCGTGGGCGCATTGTCGACACCGCTTGCTTTCATTACGCCAAGAGCACCCACGTCTGCGGCACCAGGAAGCTGTCCAGCGAATACTGGGTTTGTCCAGCTCGCAGGTGGCGTGTAGCCCTTGTTGGCATAAGTTGCGAGAAGATGATAATCATTATTGCTATCAAGTGAGTTGTAATCGTCCGCAAACCATGGGCTGTAACGGACAAACGGAGAGCCGGTATGGCCGATAAATTTATCGTTCGCTTGCTGCCGAGCAACACCATCCGGAGCATAGAAAACGTTCGTCATGCTCAAGCTGTCGGCGGAACCGAAGAAGAAATTGTTGTCGTAATGCACGCGCAGTGTATCCGCTGCCGTCGTGATCTCGATATCCTGGTTGTTGTCGCCAAAAATGTTATTATAGATTTCTGCGCGGGCGCTTACATCCACGAGAATGCCATATCCGGTTTCCCCGGTACGGCGCCAGCCGCTCGCAACGCACGTGTTGTTATGCACACATACATTCGTCAAGCGCGTGAGGCCGCTCTTATCCGAATTAATTTTGATAGCGCTTCCACCGGCTGCCCAGACGATATTATACGCTATCTCTCCATACGCGCCGCTCTTAATATTGAGGTTATCGCCATCCGGTGCACCGCAATATTTGCAGACATTTCGCAGAATGCTGAATGTGCCGCCATGAATGCCAATGGCATCATCAACGGTACCATTGATTAAATTATCCGTAAATATTGTCTGTGTTTGATTTTGATAATCCGAATAGACGTCTACCGTTCTATAGGCATGTCCGGCGAGATTGGTTCCACCTGCACAATAGATTTTCGTAAATTTCATGCTGAAGATTCCGCAAGAATCTGCCATGATACCACCCCATTGGCCCGGGCCGAGATTTCTGCGGTTAGCAGGAACCGTAACGACGATGGGATTTGTTGAAGTGCCATCGAAATAGAACTTACCAAATGTAAACATTGCTCCGTTCACGCTTTGCATGATGATCGTATCACCCGCACTCACATGAAGTGAATCACCCGGATTGACCACAATAGAATCTGTGATAACATAGGTTGTATTCGGAAGTGTCGTTCCATGAATGGGGCCAGAAAGCGGCCCTGATGTGATCGTTTGAGCATGCATAACGGCATGCCATGAAATTGCAACTATTATAAGAAGTGCAGACACATATCTTCCCATAGTAGTTTGTTGTAACGGTTTCAAATTGTTTAGTAAAGCACTCATAAAAAATACTCCTTTAGTAATTTGTGATATATTATTGAATTAGTTTATAAGCGAAAATTAATTCCAATGGTACCGTGAAGCCTATTGGTGTCTCTTTGAACAAACATAGTCGGATGTTTAATCAGCTCGCCGGATGGAATTTCTTGTACGACATGAGAATTCAATAAGTTTGAAAGCTTCAATGAAAGCTTGAGACCGGGAAGTATCTCCTGATCAGCAGCGCAATCCATATCGTCGACGGCATCTTCATATATGTCTAATGCATCATAATTATTGACAGCAACGAGCCGCCTGCCGGTATAATTATAGGATACACGTATACCAGTACCCCATTGCGCATTCTCATAAGAAAGAGTAGCATTCGCTAAAACCGGTGATTGAGATTGAAGCGGACGAGTGCGCTTGAAATAGACGGTAAATTGGTCGCCAGTGTTCTGATTTATCGTATCGCAATAGACTTGATCGGTGATGCGTGAATAGACATATGTATAATTTCCGGATATCCCAAAGTTTTCGAGGTGCACGAGAGCAGATACTTCTGCACCATAAACATCCGCCGGATTGCCGTTACCTTTTGTTATGGTTGATATATTAGTCCCATATACTTCATCCTCAATTGGATCAATGATGCGTTTTGCATAAACACCAATAGAGAACTGATTTGTGGTAGAAGTAACATACTCATATTGCAAGTCGATATTGGTTGAGCGTGCGGCTCTCAGGTTGGGATTGCCTTGAGTTGAAGTATTGTCTCCCTTATCCTGTGCCGGAACAAGATCAAAATAACTTGGACGGCTCATTGTCCGAGTGACAGAAAAACGAATAATATTTTCTGGATCGAGAGCGTAGCGGATGTGCATACTCGGCATTAAATCGACAAATATCACGGTATCTTGAGTTGGACCTGAAATTGGGCCTTGCGTGATGGGAGCCGCTGTCCAGTACACGTCATGCGCCTGTTCCCAACGAACGCCGGTAAGAACCTGCAGTGAACCTATGTTAAAAGCATATTCGGCATAACCCGACCAAAGACCTTCCTGTGCTTTGTAATTCTGATAGCCAAAAACAGGATTCCCAGCACTGCCAACCACGAAAACCTGCACACTGTCTATTTCTGTGAAGGTTTGTGTCCTTCCATTTTTCTGGATTATCGGGTTTAATAAAAAATCATCCTGGAAGTTTACGCGATTAAGCGCCTGATAGCTTGCACCGGTTTGAATAGTATGTGTACCATCTTCTGTCAACTTCCAGGAAATATCCACTTTCGTAAGATATTGTTTGTCGTTATTCTTTCGCCATGAATGAAAAATACTGCCGAATCCGTATGTAGATGGAAGATTTCCATACTTGTCGTAGGATTGCAGCAACGTATATTCCGCATCATCCGGACGATCCTGGATTGCATCTGAATAATTCGCGACCCATCGAAGTGAGATGGAGGATAATGTAAAATGTTCACCTGAGAGAGAATAATTCGCTATGGTCTGTATGTTCAGTGCTGAGCGGTAGGAAGTTGTAACGGATGCTGCCCCCCTTTCACCGTTAAGAGTTGATGAAATACCATGCAAGGTCAAATCTTGAACCTGATTGACATAAATGAATGTCGCTGCAAGCTGCTGATCGATATCCATAATATAGTCGGCCTTGACTGTCGCTCCGTCGCGCATCTTGTGTATCCCGTACGTTCGATTATCCAGTGTCTGATTGTATGGTATATAATTGCTACTAAATTGCTTATCAACCGTGTAAACCTGTGTCTCGGTCACATTGTAAGTGTTTTGATAACTTCCGGCGGCAATAATACCGAATTGCTTATCAAAGAATCGATTGCCGATGACGAGGGAGTATATTCCATCCGGTGGTGCGGTCTTATTTGTAAATTTGAGATCGTTGACTGTAAAATCAGATGGACTTGCTATATAGCGATGTGCAAGCAGCGTTGTCGGATCAGATTCGCTTACCGTACCGTGGAGCCGGTCAGGATCAAGTTCAGGGACCGTACTCGGATCGAACGACGTTATCGTGCCATGAATGAGTGAAGAGCTGTAGCCCGTAGCAGCACTCGCATTGAGAACGAGAGTTTCCGGAGCACTGCGAAAAATGAGGTCGGTCGTTCCTCCAATAGCATCGCCAGGAAGATCAGGCGTTAGGGCTTTCGTTACATCGATACGTTCGAAAAGGGCGGAGGGAAAGATGTCGAGAGGAACGAATCTGTCCTTTGATTCGGGACTTGGAATTTTGATTCCGTCCACCAGCGTGTTGTTGTACTGCTGTTCCAATCCTCGCATAACGACATAGCGTCCTTCTCCGTTATCCTTTATGAGCGAGAGCCCGGAGATACGCTGGAGTACTTCGGCTGCGGTTCTATCAGTGGAGCGTTCGATGGTCTGAGCCGTTATAATATTGATGATATTGTTAGATTCGAACTCGCTACGAATTCCAGAGGATTCGAGCTCGCGGTTTGCCCTTCCACGGATGACGACATCTGAGACGCTCATAGGACTTTCCTTGATGATGATCTCAAGAAACACTTCAGAAGTGTCATCCGGAACAATCACATTCTTGTCTTCATAGGGAGCGTATCCGAGCATGCTGACACGGATCGTGTATGTTCCTGCAAACATCGACACAAAAAAATCACCTGAAGCATTCGTAACAGCTCCCATCCCTGTTCCAGGTAACGAGACATTTGCTCCTACGATGGGTTCTTTTGTTCCTTTCGCGCGTATAGTGCCGCGGATTGTGCCGGCATAAACACCACCGAAGCAGAGTGCAGTAAATATAAATGCAGTAATCAAGCGAATTATTATTTGTGCATCCAATGTGTAATAAGTCAGATGAGTGCGGTTTCCAATCCAGGCATAGTTTCCAGATACTTCGCCGAGAGAATGTGATGATATCATCATGAGAGTGTCAACTTGCCTTTATGAACAGCCATTGTTGATGAGAAAGTCCAGGCAAATGATTCAATAGAAAAAAGAAGAAGGAGTGTTGTGACTCCAACATTGAGAGAAGAGAACCGATATGTGATATTCCCGATAGAAAATCTCGCAGCATTCTTGAAAACAAAAATTTTTATCAACTGAAGTATTACAACGGAACATAGCAGAAACGTAAGATGAATACAGGTCATAAATGAACGGAGCCTCAAGACAAAACAAAAAAATGACGGTGCTTAATTTTGTGATTCTCACTCTCCAAAGCAGTAAACGCAAACCAGACGGGAATGGAGGAAAAGAAACGAACAAAAGACGTTATCAATATAAACCTGCGACGTTACAGCAGTACTATGAGAAGGTTATCTGATTGTAACTTGTGCGCGAAAAAAATCAAAGTGGGGCTGGGCTCGGGCTGAATGGAGCGATCTGCTCTCAACTATTATGTGGCAATGAGTAATTTAGTTTTTAATTCAACCATCCGCATTCTAAGGCGCATATACTTTTTTTAGTTATACAATTTTTGAAGGTAACTTTTACATAACGCCATTTTCAAAGAGATAAGCACGAGTTCCTATAAAGGTTTTCTTATTTCGATCAAGACAAACAACGCTTGATGAGCAATACCGTCAGGTCGAACGGCTGGTGGGTTAGCTTTGTCACATTTTAAGAAATTTTTCAATAAATAATGGAGTAAGTACACTTCCATATGACCCAATAATATTATTGTCAGGTATATTCCAGTCGGGAAACCGTCGCCTTAGTGCATCTGCAACGCGGTGTGGAATCTCAACACCATGACTTCGATCATGTGCAGTTCCATCCTTATTGATTGCAATAATCTGATTTTGCCTATTATAAATGTGCAAATGTGTCATACCGGCAGGAATATAAGGACGATGTAAGATTAGTGAATATGGTCCTATGATTGGTTGACCATTTTGTCCTGCTTCATAAAGACGATTCTCTGTGTTGACATCAGAGAAATAAATCCAGATTGTGTATTGTTCAATCCTAATGGACGCCCATTTCATAGATATTGTTTCCTGTAACGCCACCAGATAAACCGTGATCAAGCTCCACCGGGAATAGAAAGGAAACGCATTCTTGCTTTCACTTAAGCATCGGGCAGCGGACTGAATCGTTTAGTGAAAACCTGCAGCAGTAATAGTATCCGTGCGAGTACATCCAGCAGCATGCCGATGAAGGAGGGACTCGGCAGAGGCAGCATCATCCACTCAATGCGGATTTTCGAGAAATCAACCTGCTGGATGACACGCACAGATATTTCTTTCTGAAGTTCACACACGTTTATTCTGATGCCATATGGCATACACAATCCGAATGCAAGAAGTACATCCTAATAAAATGATGATTGATATAAGAAGCACTTGTGCATGAAGATTCTTGTATAAGATAGATATTTGTTGTTACTTGAAAATTATTAATAGATTATAAAGTTGTTACATAGAAAAAACGGCCGGCTTCGTTATAGTCCGCCCCGGATAATAGAGAACAGAGGCATATTGCCCGATATAGCGTTCATACTTTTCGTGTGTTAAATGCGCAAGATCTAATTGAAAGAACCCGTCGATACATAATCCAAACCCTTCATCGATACCAAAATCGCAGAACCGCACTCCCTCCGGCGAACAGAGTTCCGAATATTGCCGTATGAGTGTAGGGATGGATACACCGATAGCACGCAAGCGCAGCTTCAATTTGTTTAAATCTTCCCGGTACGATGTTCCGCAGAAATATTCCTGCAGTGCTGCCTGCCTTTCTTCAGGAATACGATAACGGTGTACTGAGGTCACATACCCTTCCGGCGCACCGTACCATTTGGAGCAGACATGCACCATTGCTTCCTTTGCCTCCGCAGTATAAGTTCCGCTGATGGAAACCGGTCCATAGAGATATTTCACCGTTGGTTCATTGGCGATCACAGTACCGATTCCTGCCCACAAATATTCGAGAGCATGCGAATTCCAATATGGCCGTTGAATGAAACTGCGCCCCATTTCCACTGCAGAAGGAAGCAGTTTGAGAAACTCTTCAGAGAAATGAAAAAGAGACGAAGTATACAACCCTTGTATGCCATGCTTCGGCAGAATTTCATCGCAGAATCCAAGTCGATAGGCGCCGATAATTTCCAGCTCTTCATCATCCCATAACAGCAGGTGCCGATAATATTGGTCGTATCTGTCAATATCGAGCCGCTTTCCTGTTCCTTCGCCGACATGCCTGAATGTTACTTCTCGCAACCGGGCAATTTCGCGAACGACGAAAGGCGATTCTTTGGCAGTGACAAGGAATAATTTTCTATTAGGCATCGGCGATCCTAAATATATCGCAGCATTGAGTTCCCGCCGAAGTACCCGCCATTCGATAGGCCGCGCAATGCCCCTCTCTGTTTTGAAAGGTCCTTTTCGCCCAAAGGGTAATGATTCAACTTGTTTGCGCATGAGTTTTGTTGCACCTTTAGGATGAAGATGGATAAATGCATCGGAAGGAATTAATTCGCCAACACGTAAGCGAATAGGTTCTTGATTTTTACGCAGCATTTCATGCGGCAATAAGAGGGTGGAAGCCTTCTTTGAAATGACAGAAACACCATAAAAGAGCGGAGAATTTTTTGCACCGACATGTATCGGCAAAATAGGAGCTTTATGCCGCTGGGCAAAACGCATTGCACCTGTATGCCAATATGCATCGGTAATACCGCGCAACGATATACGCGATACTTCTGCAGCGGGGAAAAAAACCACAGCTTCATCATGCTCTAATGCTTGGTCAATCCGACGAATGTTTGAACGGGTGTTTGAACCGGAAAACACATCGATGGGAAGAAACAAATCTGCTAGATTATCCAGCGCAAGCAGGATATTGTTCGCAACGACACGAACATCTGGACGGACTTCATGGATGGCTTTAAGAATTACCAATCCGTCCAGCGCACCTAATGGATGGTTGCTGACGCATACCACTTTGCCTGTTACCGGTATTCTTTCCATCTCACGCGATGAGACGAGGAATGAAACTTCAAGTGCATCGAATAAATCATCGATCGAATTAAATCCGCGAACGCCGCGATGGTTACGCAAGAACTCTTCCATCCTGTCCATCGATAAAAGGCGGCGGAAGAATTGAACAATTGTCGACTGAATAGCTACTGGAAGTCTATGCCAATATAAAGGTGCATATCGTGCAAGGATCGCTTCGAGATCAATGTGAGCATCTTGATGGGCAGCCTGTACCAATCCATTTCCTTTCTCATAAATGATGCAACAAGATAGTGTTCTCATATTACGGTGTGATTAGAAAGTCATTAGCGAATCGTAAAAACTATTAGCTTAATAGTTTTCAAATTGGTAATTCTTCCATGATACTCCCTTAACATCTGCATGGCATATTATCGATACCATGGTGTTAGAGAATTAATCCTTCATTGTAACTATTTCAGGGTTGGGTAGTGGTTTCAAGAAACTCTGCTTGCAGAGAACATAATCAATCAAGACAAACACTTTTGCAAAGAATTGTTCAGCAGGTAAGGTACAGTTCACCGTTTATTGAATGGATGTGTGCATTCATTCTTTTCGGCGGTCTCACCCTCCTTTTTTTCTCTAAAGCATCCATTCATCTTTTTGTAAATCAATTCCACTCTGCCTTTCTCGATGTCTTTTTCACATATGCAACTTTTATGGGAGACGGTATTAGCGCAACGATTCTGGTTATTATTCTCTGCTTTGTCAGATTTCGGTATGCAATCATAATAGCAGTAAGCAATATCCTTTGTTCCATTATTGTCCAATCGCTGAAGCGATTGTTCTTCTTCGATTCAGTCCGCCCATACCAATTCTTCAAAGGTATTCACGATTTGCACCTCGTACCTGGTGTCGAAGTCTATTCCTTCAATAGTTTTCCATCAGGACACAGCGGCACAATATTTACCACCTGTATGCTTTTATGTCTGATGACAAAACAACGACTGTTGCGGGTACTTTTATTCCATATAGCATTACTTATTGCATTCTCTCGCGTCTATTTGTCGCAACATTTTTTTGAAGATATTTATGCAGGTGCCATTATTGGTGTGGTTGTTGCCTATAGTACAGCAACATGCCTTAACAAAGAAAGTGACACTCCAGCTTGGTTTGAGTATTCGTTAGCAACGATACTGGAATAGTTGATCTGAAATACAAAGAACCGTCTATTCTCAATGAAGAGCGAGGATGCTTCCTTTTTTCACTTGAACCGTTCCTCTTATTGGAATCCAGAAATCAGCGACGACCGGAAAGTGATCTGAAACTTTAAGAAGCGGCCGGCGAGCGTGATCAGGAACAACATCATTCATACAAAAAAGGTAATCTAATCTCATCGTGGGTAATTCTGAACGAAATGTATAATCTCCCCAAAAATGATTCGCCATGTATGCATCGGTTGCCATGCATTGAATCTTACGCATAGGTTTTGAAGAAGGTGGCGCATTCAGGTCGCCGCCAAAAATAATCGGACCGTGAAGGCCGCGCAAATATGCGGTAAAAGTGTCGACCTCCTGCATTTGCATTGCAAGGAGATATTTTCCCCACCGCAAGTTTTCTTCAATAGTATGATTCTTCGGCCTGCCTGCGATAAACCTGATCGAGACTACATGAACATACGTTCCATCCACATTGAGAAGTGCGTGGACAAAAGAACGATGTGGATGGTGAGGAAGATCGTTGATATCGTTACTCCCCGACAAAGATGCCTCACGACTCGGAAGTTCAATTTCTTTAAAATCAATAACAGGATACAGCGAGAGAATGGCCGTGCTGTTTTGGTGGCCCATATACAGCTGCATCGGCGCAATCTTTCGTTTGACAAGAGAACAAAGACTATCTGTCAGGTCGTTTTCAGAAAGAAGAGTAACATCTGCACCAAGGGAAATAATACCATCCATTACTTCGTTGACGCCATGGGTGTAGTACTGGACATTCAGTGCAGCAACAGTGATCTTCTTAACCGAACCAGCTGGCGGCTGGTTCCGTGGAATAAGGAATGAAAGAGAGAAATCACCAAAAGCAGCTATGTAAATGGAAGCAATAGTCAACAATGATAAGGCGATTTTTCCTTTCCCCAATAAAAATAATAAAACGACAGGTGCTACAGCGAGAGCACCAATCCACAATGCTGGAAGATAGTCTAATCCGTACAAAGCATCTTTGCTGCTGAAGGCATCGAGGTGATCGAGTGTAGAGATAATCATAAGTATTATAATGAGTGCTGCTAGAACCCATCCCACTACCAAGAAACTGTGTTTCATATCATTTTCCTCGCATTTAACGAGCTATCGCAAATTCAATTTTCTTACGATAAGCGGTTTCAAATAATTGCTTCTTTCGATTCGCGCCCCACAATTCCAAATCCGGACAGACTTTTGACGTATGGAAAATCCAGACGCGCAGTTTTCCCTTTATTTTACGGACTTTCAATCGTTGGATATGTGAAGCATGCGAACGATCAAGACCATCAGCAATACGTAAAAGAGCTGCTAACTTTGCAACCATTCTTCGATCTTCGATTGAGAGAAGGTTATATCCCTCATGCTTCATCTTGGGATGGCTCTTACGATGGTATCGTGCAATATTTGCTATAATCTCTTTCTCGTTTTCCGTATAACCGAGCAACTCTGCGTTTCTGATCAGATAATAGGAATGACGGTGATGTTGTGCATGCGAGACAAATAATCCTACTTCATGGAGAATCGCCGCCGCTTCTAGATATTCATATGCCTGTTCATTGAGCTTGTGGAGATATTTGGTTTGATTGAATAACTGTAGTGCCAGGTCAGTAACATGGTGCGAATGGTTTTTTTCATAATGATAATTCTCGGCTAAATGAAGAACACTGCTCCGCCGAAGATTATGGAGATAAACAGACAGCTTCTTCGTGTGCATTTTTTCGATACTGTCAAGAAGAATCCCTTCACGCAGGGAGTATTCCGATACGGTTACTTTTTTAATTCCCAAGACAAGAAATATTTGTTCAAGTATAATAGCTCCTGCAGGAAGAATATCGGCGCGTTCAGGATCAATCCCTTCGATTTCCTTCCTCTCCGTTAGTGTCGGAAAGGATAGAATATTTTTAACAGTCTCAAGTAACTCTGTTCGTGAAAATGATACATTGTTCAGGGGAAGCTCCGTAGCTTCAGAACGATTTGCTCGTATGATATTTGCCAGAGTATTGATAGTACCAGAAGTTCCAACACAAATCCCGAATTGCTGTTTTTTTACTTCGCGAACGATCGGGACCAGAGATCCGCGTACGAATTTTCTGCATTCATCAATTGTTTTCTTGCTAAGCATACCTGATTTAAAAAACCGATCTGTTAACCGAACTGCCCCAAGTTTTAAACTATTGCTAAAGTGGATGGACCGTTTCTCCCCTATGAGAAATTCGGTGCTGCCACCGCCAATATCGATAAGTAATATGTTTTTTCGAAATACCGGCAGTGCCTGCAACACGCCCAAATAGATCAACCGAGCTTCTTCAGATCCGGAAATAATTTCCATCCGAATTCCTGTTTCCATCTTCACGCGGCGGAGAAATTCCGGTTTATTTGTTGCCTCACGAACAGCACTGGTAGCAACCGCCCGAACATCTGCATGAAATGCATCCGCGACAGTGCGAAACCGTTTCAAGACGGCAATTCCCCGGTTCATGACAGCCTCGGTAAGATATTTCATGTCCGTCGAACCGGAGCCCAAGCGGACAACCTCTTTTTCTTTTCCAAGAATTTTAAATCGTCCAGTCACAGTATTGATTTCGGCTGCAACGAGATGGAAAGAATTTGTTCCGATATCAATTGCGGCGAAATTTTTCTTCTGGTTTTTCATGATCCAGGACACTTAATATCCCCTGTTTTAATTCCCTGTTAATTTCTTCAAACGAGCGTGATGCATCAACAACCCGGAATTTGAATTCTTTGGACATCTTGTGAAATTCAAGAAGAATACGTTTCTGGTACTCCATAAAGCTGTCGTAAAAATCATCTCCGAGATGCAGATCCATACCTGATTCCCAGTAATCCATTCCCTCGCCCGAATCTTCCTCCCAGTAACGTTTATTCAATGTCTGACTATTGATCACTCGTGGTATCAAATCGTCAATTTGCACATGCATATAAAATATTGCATCAGGGTACTAGCGCAAAACCAAAGATTTTTCGAATCCATTGCGGGTCTGCACCACGGACCATCGATCGAGCGAATGCAGTATAGATGTAACGGTCAGCAAGAACAATAAATCCTGCTTTCAACGCCGGGATTACTTCATGCTCAAGACGATCGGCAAAATCCGCAGCGTATAATAAACTAAACGTGTTGACGTTAAGAGTGTGACCTGACTTTGCTTCATCAATTGCATCTCCCATTAATGGCGAACGGGTCCATCCAGTTGTGGTTACTCCATGACCTTTGACTTCAAGCCATTTCTTCAATGATTCTATTTGGGTTGACCGCCCTACACCATCGGTGCCTTCAATAACAATGAGTTTTCCTTTCATTTCATGAACGTCAATATATGGCAGTCCTGCATCATAAAACGCATGTGTTTTACGCGACATATATGTTCTCCTTTTTTTCCAGGAAAGGTGTGGGCTGACACTCTTTCAACCTCTCTTCAACGATCCCGCGAATCATTGTCTGTTGTTTTTGAATTGGGAGAGTAGCATCGATGACCGTCAACCCAAATTCTGCTGCGATCCTGTCATATTCTTCAAGTATTTTTGATTGAAACAGCCGAAAACTTTCCTTCGGATCTTCGCTGAGACCCAGATCCATTCCGGCTTCATGAAATTTTAATTCCACCCTGCCGGTTAATATGCGTTTGAGGGATATATCGATTGGTACTTTAAAGTAAAATCCGATATCTGGCTTGACGGCAAATCCGTACAGATTGCGCACCCATTCCGGATGAACGCCGCGCACAACATCGCGAGCAAAAGCCGTATAGATATACCGATCTGCACAGACAATCATTCCTGCTTTCATCGGAGGTATGATCAGGTGCATCAAGCGGTCGGCAAAGTCCGTCGCATGGAGAATAGAAAATGTTGTCGGTGTGAGGAGATTTTTCTTTTTCCCGTGTTTAATCGTTTCTTTTACTAATGCCGATGAGTTCCATTCCGTAAAAAGGACTCGGTACTTTGAATTCAAAAGCCATTTGTGCAATAGTTGCAATTGCGTCGACTTACCGGATCCATCGATCCCTTCGACAATAATCAGACGGCCTGGCAATTGGTGTTGCTGTTCAAAAATTCGGGACATTAATTATTCTTTCTGTTATGCCATTAATCGTAACTGTTTTGGTGTAAGGTGCCAGAGCAATACTCCATCCCGGCGCGATGGGATCATCGTCACCTCGATGCAGCAAAGAGAGCCTTTCTTGAATTCGATGATTGACGATTTTTTCCCAAGTAATGCAGATGCAAAATAAGAGAGATCCGGCTCATGTCCCACAATCATTATACTATTCAGCTTTTTAAATTTTACCATATAGGCGAGAAGATTATTTAATGAACTTCCCGGAGCAAGTTCATTACATATTTGAAGTTTTGACTCCACGTTTAATGCTTTTGCTACAATCTCTGCAGTGTCTACAGCACGCACTAATGGACTTGTAAGAATAATGTCAACATAATCGACGATACGTATAATTCCCTTTGCACCTTTTAGCATCTTCTCAATCCCCTCTTCTGTAAGCGGACGATCGTCACGGGGGAATAGTTTGACACCGCGTGGTGCCGCAATTGCATGACGAAGAATATATACCAGCATCAATCATCCTTGGCAAATGGTTATTGGATCAAGTCCACAAATACGGTTTGTTGTATTTCTATTCGATTATAAAATAAGAGAACATTCTCTTGCTTTCGGCTAATTTTCTGTTAACAAAATATTATCAAAATGTAACATTCACGATAACGCGCAGCGTGGTCAGGAATGAACTGACAAGATGGACAGGAGTAGTTATAGATAATGCAACCGCTCAGCTTAGCATAGATAATAGGCAAGCGGTATGTGGGTATATCGGCAAAAAAACCTTTAAAAAAAATGCATCACGAAAAAGCCATAGAACTTTCCGTTGAGGTAGGAACTGGATCCAGAGAATCGACACGGCGCAACTTATTGCGCTGGCCAATCTCGCTCGGATACACACGCTTGATACCGTCGCCAAGTGCATGTTCGATATCACGAATATTTTGAACAAGACGAATAAGACCGCCTATTTCCACCGAAGCAGCTTGATCACTTCCCCACATTGCTCGATCAAGTGTGATATGTCGCTCAATAAATGTTGCACCCAGTGCAACAGCCGCCCATGTAGGTGATAAACCTGTTTCATGGCCTGAATAACCGATAGGATTGTTCGGATATTTTTCATGTAGTGTATGAATCATCCGAAGATTAATTTCATGGGGAGGACAAGGATATGTTGATGTCGTATGGGCGATTAAAAGATTTTCGAGTCCCAGACGATGGAAGACTTTATCAATCTCATTCATTGTTGACATACCGGTAGAGATGATCAACGGCTTGCCTGTAGATTTCATCTTACGAAGAAGTTCAACATCTGTGAGCGAGGCAGAAGGTGCTTTATAACATGGAACGGTATATTGTTCCATAAAATCGACGGAGTCTTCATCCCAGCATGATGCGAACCAGGCGATTCCGCGCGCACGGCAGTACTGATCGATCTCGTCATATTGTTCCTTCCCGAATTCCATCCTATGGCGGTAGTTGATATATGTCATGCGCCCCCAAGGTGTATCGCGCTCGACATTCCATTGATCTAATGGAACACATTTTACAGGAGTTCGTTTTTGAAATTTGACCGCATCACATCCTGCAAGGAATGCAGCATCGATGAGCTTCTTCGCTAATTCGAGCGACCCATTGTGGTTGATGCCGATTTCAGCGATGACATACACCGGCTGATGAGTTCCGATGAATTTATCTCCAATTCTCATAACATTGGAATTCATACTTTCTCCTCTGAAAGATTCAGCAATTGAATCATCTGTTTCACCGTTGGGTTTTCTGCGGAGCGAAGATCAAGAATCCAATCTGAAAACTCTCGAAAGGCACCTTGGCCTCCATTTGCTCTGCATACATAATGTGCGAAGAAGCGTACAGAAGGAATCGCATCGCCGGGAACGGCAGTGAGACTCATCTCATACAGTTCAGACATAACATCGGCATCATTCACATCATCTCCGATGTATGCAATAGCATCCAGTGGAATTTTATGATGATTTGAAAGAGTTAGTATTCGCTCAAGTTTATCTTTCACACCGAGATATACATGCGTAATGCACAGTTTATCAGCACGCTGTTGCACGCTCCGTGATACCTCTCCCGAAATGATTCCTGTCTCAATTCCTGCATTTCGCAATCGAGCCACTCCCATACCGTCACGGATAGAAAATCGTTTCATTACCTCACCCTGATCGGAATAGTAAACGCCGCCATCTGTCAACACACCATCACAATCGCTTAATAACAGCTGTATGCGATTTGCACGTCTTCTTTGCACACTTCCATGTAACGGTAAAGCAACGTATGTTGTTCTTTTTTCCATGAATTTCTTCACTACCAGATTGTCCATCCGCCATCTACGACTAAATTTGCACCTGTCATATACTGGGATGCGTCGCTCGCAAGAAAAACAATTGCACCTCTATAATCATTTGGATGTGCCATACGCTGCAAAGGTGTTTTCGCGGAATATTTTTCGATAAAAAATTCTTCCTGCCCATTTTCAACTCCACCTGGTGAAAGGGCATTCACTCGAATGCCTTTGCCTCCCCAATATGCAGCCAAGTATTTTGTCAAAGCAAGTACTGCACCTTTCGTTGTAGGATATGCGGGCGATTTGAACATCATTCGTGTGCCATCGGAGCGAACATAGAGCGACTGGTCCGGTGCAACCATTCCATAGGTTGATGCAATATTGATAATATTTCCGCCGCCATTTTCAACCATGAGCGAACCAAATATTTTGCAGCATAAAAAAAGCCCGGTTACATTAACTTCCAAAGTTTGTTTCCATATAGGGAGCGGAAAGAATTCAAAGCTTGAATAATCCACTGTGCCATCGCGCTGTTCGACTTTATCATTGATCGCAGCATTGTTGACCAGAATATTGATCCTGCCAAATTGTTTCAGCAGCATTTCGCGAACGCCACACAATGATCCTTCATCGGTAATATCCATCGCACAACCAACAGCTATGATATGGTATTCCAGGGAAAGATCTCTGGCAAATGCTTCGCATCCCTCCTGATCCACATCAGTCAAAACGATATGCGCACCGGCTTGAGCAAGCGCATCACAATGCTGTCTGCCAAGCAGGCCTAATGCGCCTGTTACCAATGCCACTTTATCTTCCAATGAAAAGAGTGAATTCATTTTTTGTCACCGAGTACTATTTTTGGTTTAGTATGAAAGTTATTGGTCTTCCGAAAAACAGGTTCTACCACATCACCACGAAGAGATTTTAGCACCCTGTTTTCTTCTACTGCTCGTTTTGCAATTTTAAGTACTTCATTATACACTTCCAGGGTATATTCAATATCTTCATCGGTGTGAGAGTAAGAGATGTTATGGAATCCGCTCCATAAAATGCCTCTTTTGAAGAACTCCTGTTGGATAAGCGATTTCAATGCTAGCGGAGTATTGACGGATGGATCAAATGTAAGCATTGTTCGGCAGTCAAATCCTTGGCAACTTATAAAATCAACACCCGCTTCATTCAGAATTGTTTCAAGACCGTTGCGCAACTTTTTACCTTGTGCTGCGAGATATTGGGGAACAAGGTGAGCTAGCATTTCGAGAAGAGTTGCTTTTGCTGCTGCAAGGGAAAGAGCCTCGCCGCCAAATGTCGTAAAGAAGAACACATCCTTTTCAAGCAATTGCATTACATCGGCGCGCCCAGTCAGAACCGAAAGCGGCATGCCGTTGGCAATTGCCTTAGAAAAAACGGCTAGATCTGCTCTTACACCGAAGTATTCCTGAGCACCGCCAAGTGCTAAGCGAAACCCTGTCCACATCTCATCAAAAATTAATAACGTCCCTTTTTGTTCGCAAATATCCTTTAATTGATGAAGAAAATTTTCTTTTGGGTTTTCAAACATAACGGGCTCGAGAATTACGCATGCGGTATCGTTATCGATCGAATCAATGACCGAGCCGATGTCATTGTAATTGAATGTGTGCGTGAGTTTTGCTATCTCCTTCGGAATTCCTCTGTTGCGATTTGTTATACTAATGAACCAATCATGCCAGCCATGATATCCGCAACAGAGAATTTTTCTCTTCCCTGTAAAAGCACGTGCCAATCGAATTGCGGCACTTGCGACGTCGGCGCCGGTTTTACTGAAACGCACCATTTCTGCATTTGGCACAAGTGAGCAGATAAACTCTGCAACCTCTACCTCCAACGGATGCATCATGGAAAATGTTATTCCGCTCTTCAGTTGCTCAATGATTGCTTCATCGACAGCAGGGTAACAATATCCGAGTGAGAGCGGACCAATACCCATATTATAGTCGATGAACTCATTTCCATCTACATCCCAAACATGTGAACCCTTGCCGCGCAGGAGATATTTGGGAGCGACACCTTTTATATATTGTCCCGGACCCTTTGCGAGCGTTTGTGTCTGCGAAGGAATAAGCCGTACAGCGCGTTTATACAATTTATTCGATTGAGTAATATCTGGATATTTTTCGTTGTTTTGCACTTTGTTTGCCATGCCAATCCTTTTTCAACAAATTGATTGTATAAAGAGTGAAGTCAATTGATGCTTGAATACTCATTGATGTTTCCGATTCATCGACGTAAGTTTGGCAAGAATTTGCAGAGAAAGTTGTTCACCGGAAAATTCTTCTTGTTCGAGCACATCCGGCAGCAAGCCGGGTGTAAACCATCGATCCTCCAGTGCAATCGGCAGTACTTGTGCCATTGTCTGATATCTAACAAGGATCTCACTAAGAATACTAAACAAGCCTCCGGTTAGAAAATGATCTTCAACTGTCACGAGCAACTGCGTTTCTCGAGCAGCTCTTATGATTGCGGACTCATCGATTGGCTGAAGACTGCGAAGATTGATAAGACGAACAGACACGCCCGACTTTTCGAGTTGCTCCCGAGCAATAAATGCTTGTTCCAATAAAAAACCATATGTCAATATTGCTACATCGAAGCCATCGGTAATCGTCTCGGACACTCCAAATGCAAACGGTACAAAATGCTTGATCACTAATGGGCGAGCATTAAAACGGACATAGCAGGGATTTTTGCTTTGGACCACATGACTCAGTCCGTCGACAAGTTCGTCAGCATCAGCGGGACAGAATATCTGCATAGATGGAATCGAACGCATCAGTGCGATATCTTCAATCGCTTGATGAGTCGGACCATTGCCATCAGAAAGAAATCCTGGAACCGCCCCTATTAATTTTACAGGTAATTTTGGGATTCCAACATCTGTTCGGATAAATTCAAATGCGCGCATGGTAAGAAACGTTGCCAAGGCATGAACTATCGGAATTCTGCCGCGCAGTGCAAGACCTGCCGCCGCTCCGACCATCGTTTGTTCTGCAATGCCAAAATCCATAAACCGCTTCCCGAGCAACTGAGGAAGAGATCGAATGGCTGCGCGATTCTCAGCCGTAAGGATCATTAAATTGGAATTTTGTGCGCACAAATGTGCAAGCTTTTCTTCGTAGGTCATCTTATCGAACCATAAGAATTTCAGAGGTGAGCACTGTAGGAATTGAGCTATGTAATTCTTGCAGAAGCATCTCTACTTCGTATTTCGAAAAGTTGGCGAACCATCGATCTGCGCGTTGTTCAATGCTGGGTAATCCTTTTCCGCGCACAGTGTTTGCAATAATCACATTCGGTTTCCCGTGTTGAAACGGAACGTGGCAGAAAACATTTTCCATTTCATTGAAGTCGTGACCATCAATCCGTTTCCAGTTCCAGCCAAATGCCTCAAATTTTGCTCCAAGCGGTTCGAGTGGAATAAGTTCCTCTGTCCGGGTATTCGCTTGAAACTCGTTCCGATCCACGATAACGACAAGATTATCAAGTTTATGAGCTGCCGCAGAGAGGCAGGCTTCCCAGATTGATCCTTCATTCAATTCTCCATCACCAAGAAGTACGAAAACACGATTGCGCCCGCCTTGCATCTTAATATCATATGCAACACCGATCGCAACTGCGAATAAATGTCCCAATGAACCGGAATGAAATTCAACTGCCGGAATTGATCGATTCGGATGCCAATAGATTGAATCGAATATTTTCAAATGATTTTCTAAACGTTTCTTTGGGATGAAGTTTAATTCAGCAAGTGTTCCATACAACGCTGGAACATCATGACCCTTGGAAAGAAAAAAATAATCACGATCAGGATCATGAATCCGATCCGGGGTAATATCTAATACATCGGAATAGAGATAGACAATAAGGTCAGTACATGAAAGTGATGCACCAATGAAACACCCGCCGCCAGTTGCCATCCGGATAATATGTTCCCGGACATGAACCGCACGGTTTTTCAGCACTTGGTGTTGGTCTTCGTTCATTTTAAACGGTTTCTAATAATATTCTTGTTTCTTTCGAGGTCACTGTTTTCAATTCATTTAAATGATGGCGATACCAGTTGACGCCGGCATATTTTGCATTAAGAAGAGGCAGAATTGGCTCCTGCTTTAGCAATTCTATGATATCATAAAGTGAAAAGATCGGGTTATCCGATGTATACAGATGATCATATACTTTTTTAATGAAGATATAGTCCTCAGGATAATCGATCGTCCAACGATGAGACATCGAAAAATCTTTATCTGTTTCCCACCGTACATTTCCGATTCGGAATCGTTCAGGATGTTCCCAGATAAATGGTGTGGTATGCTCGCGTTCCAACGGCCGCGTGGCTTCTTTCCATGCAATTTCAAGAATATGGAATGGCATCACTTCGACATCGTTTCCGTCCGGATATGTTGCCGGATGAAGATTGCTAACGAAATCATACTGGCCAGTATGATCTTCATAGAACCTTACTACTTTGTCAATGATACGCGGATCTATCAAAGGACAATCTGAAGGAATTTTTATAACAACATCGGCCTGTTCATGGAGAGCGGCCTGATAGTGCCGATCTAACAGGTCGGTAGGATGACCACTAAAGCAGGAAAGATTGAACTTCTGGCAGAGATCGCGAATTGCATCATCTTCCGGATTTGTCGTTGTAGCAACCAGGAGATCGCAATCAACTTTTGCTGCGGTTACCCGTTGAATCATACGCAGAAGCAAGGGATTTCCCTTCAATGGCATCATTACTTTCCGTGGCAACCGCGAAGAACCAAGTCTCGCCTGGATAATAATGAGTTTCTTCAAGACGCTAACTCCAGAGATAATTCAGGAACATTTATCTCTTCTTCCTCCAGAAGCCGACAACACACTCGTGAAATATTTTTTGCTGCCGAGGCATGCTGCAGTGGTAACAACCTGCGCAGCATCTCAATGTCAAAATACGAGTACACTTCTTTTCCCAGAGCAATGCCCACATATACAACGCTAGAATACTGTGTGATCAACACATCGCAGTTTGCGATCATTTCTTCAGTTTTCCCGTCTGCAATCACCAAAGCGCCGGGTGCATATGTTTGAATTTCTTTGGTCGCGCGTACAATATTTTCATTGGGATGGAGTTTAAAGATCAATTGTCTATCGCTGGCAAACTCAAACACCTGTCGTATAAACTTCTTTCTATTTTCGATCTTGAATGTTTCGCGTGAATCCGAAGTGCATACAAGGATGTATCCATGAAATGGAAATGTGTTGTCATAATACTTTTTGCAATTATCAAAGTTCGGAATTCCTGTCACAATGATTTTTCCCGGCTTTACGCCTTTCCGGATAAACAAATCACGATATCCATCGCTCGCAACACAAAACACATCGTAGAGATCGCTCAACCCGTTTGCGGAACTGCTGGCAATCCAATGGGGCAGGAAAGGAAACCGTTGAACCATACGGAACATAAAATTCTCAGGATCGGTCATTCCTTCTTGCACAAGAATAACTTTTCCATTAAAAATATTTCTTGGCACAATCAAATCGGTCGTAATCATTGTTAAATCATAATCTGCTGCTTTACCGCCGTAGTCTTCCTCTAGATGGTGATCATGGATGTACACCTTTATCCGTTCGACCCAGAAACGTCCGGGAGTGGTGAAGTCCAACCAGCCCAATTTCTGAACAACACGTAATACTCCATCGCAATACTGGGGGGAAAAAAAGTGATCGCATTCGGGAAGTTCATTTGCAATCTGGTGCAGTTGAGTAATTTGATTCAATGTTCCTCCGATATGCAGAATCTTTCTTCTCATAGACTCTCCTTTATAGTCTTATAAGAAAGTGATGTACGTTTCCAAATCGATCCTACTCCTTGACCCAAGAGGACGAGATAACCGATTGTGATACAGAAGATGGACACCAAGCGTTTCACCAAAACAAATGCAGCTATCTGAACGGCAAATGCGCGAATATGAAAAGATGTAAAGAGAGCGAAATACCCGAGATCTTTTACCACTATCCCTCCGGGTAGAAAGAATACACCCAGTCGGACAACAGAAAGAACTGCTTCGATGAGGATAGCATGGATAAAAGTAATATGAAATCCTGATGATTGAGCAACCAGCATTGTTTCCCAGACATCCATCGTCCACAGGAAAAGATAGAAAAGCGCTGGATAGAGGATGCTCCATGCGTTCCTTTTACCTAATGCAGCGAAGCATTCGTCGGCCTTTTTGAAAGAAGGAAGTGCACGCTTTAATCGGTCTTTAAACGATTGGATATTTATACCGTGGAGTAATTCCCATGCTCTACAGGCGAGTGTACCACGCATAAGGTTCCGAACGATAATGCCAAGGCTGAAGCTTACAAGGATGAGTACACTAATTGCGATGAACAACGTTCCATTTTGAACATAGGAAGTCAATAATTGCTGTTCCGTAACAAAGAATCCAAGTATACAAGCTGTGCAGATAAAGATGAGTTGTGTGATTCCCAATAGCCAATGACGAGTAATCAAACTACCGAGTACTTCAATAGGCGGAACATGAAAACGGCGCTTAAGAATGTACAGCTTGATCGGATCTGTCATAGCAAAACCGCCGGGGATAGAGAGCAGCACAGATTCGGCGCTCAACTGGGCACCAAACAGAGATTTTACTCCGATCTTCGATATAGGGAATAGCATGGACTTCCAAGCGATTGTATCCAATAACATGCCTATATAAAAAGGAAGCGGTAACACGAGCAGCATCCAATTATATTGAATTATAGAGAAATTGAATTGAGAGAGAGTGCTCAACAGCTGCTTCCTTCTGAAGGTTCACTTTTTCAGTTGAAAGATAATTATTCTATATTATCCAATGATTAGGAATGCATTATGAAGATGCAAAGTTAATATGAAATTGCAGCCTGCAATATTTATCGACTTGCATGGATGAGCAATGATTTATACTGTCCAATACATTGTTCGTATTTTTCTTTCGTATATCTAATGAGAATAGATGTTGGTTGAATGAGTAGAAGACGCTTCGTTATATTGATTGTCACGGCTTGTTCCAATGCTGCACAATGCCAGAGCGTTCAGCAGCAGGACTCGGTTTCGACTAAATCTCTTTTTCAGCGTTCCTTGTTCCGACGCCAGGGAGTTTCTTGACTGCATCAAACTTCGCCTTCATGAAGCGACGCATCCTGATGAATCCTCATTTATATCAGTAGGGATTGTCGCGGGAACGAATGTGGCTCGCGACATTGAAGAAATATCAAATCTTTTCTCAACCGCTCTTTTTTTGTTGTCCTCTGGTTTTGGATTTACCATGGAATTTTAATCGAATACGTATAAGCATACATCACTTATCACGGCATAGTGAAGTCGTAGTCTACCTGCATTCCTTAATGCAATCAATGCTTGGAAACTTATTATACTTATGCAAGTATTTTACCAATGGAGTGGACAGGTTTGTATAAAGGGAAATCTGACGTGTAAGCCTTGATGGACATCGATAATGATTGAGAGGCGGGTTTGTTCGCCATCGCTTCATCATATATGTCTTTTCGATAGATAGATCAGCACCGACGAGTATCGATGACAACTACATCTGCGCCATAGGCGGTTGCACCTCTGGCGCAAAAGAACATAGATGGCATTATAGATTGCATGATACCTCGAGAGTTTTTTTCTCTTAACTTATTCCTTTTTAAAATAGTTAAGTGACCCTGAATCATACTGCCACATCTGTACCACGTCCAAAGGGTTTCCTCGCGATATTAGGAAAGAAGCCGGCAATGCCGCAGAGTATGGACAGAACAATGACGGCGAACGGCCAAACCCAATTATTGGCGTTCCACCGTGCATCACCTGGAGACGAAGGATCATACAGAACGGAGACTATCTTTCCCGGCCGCAATTTTGCCCTCTCTAAACCACTCATGCCTTTTGTACTTGGAAGAGCCTCCTTGATTCGGAACGTCTGACCTTCAACAGTGTACTGAATGGTGAAATTTGATCCGTCTCTTGCTACGACTTGCCCCTGAGTTTCGGACGCTGATGAAGTAAAAATCAAGTAGTCCGACAAAAGGCAAACCCCATAAGGCAATCCAATGGCTGACAAAACGATTAAGAATAAAATTCTTGGCTTTTGTGGATATGGTGGCATGTTCATTTGAATTCTCAAATGATGATAAACGGGATCACATTTGATTGTGACGATGCTCGACGCAATTAGGACCACCTGACGGATGACGGCTCTGCCCAAAAGGCAGCGGACAATTGATTTTAGCAATTAACCACATATCTATTTCCTTTTGATCTTCACTCGTGCAAAGGGTTGCAATTTCCCGTTCTCTTCGCCATCCATCAACCATTGCCAAGTGTCAGTACCTTTTTCGTACACGAATGTTGTATGGAAAAGACTGCCATCACTGCCCTTAAATAAGAACGCAATCTTATCGTCGCTCCGTTCTGCATGACCGATGGCTTGAGCTGAGAGGCCACCGCTACCGGTTACATCGAGCCAAAGACAAGCGTACTGGTTTGATGGTTTATCCCAGCCGAAAAAAACAATTGCTTCATACATCGCCTCACCATGAGCGTTTTTTTCGCGCGACACTTCATGAAGTCTCACGTACTGATGACCGAGTACCCATTCTGTAACAATATCGTGTATCGTCTCTTTTCCAGCTATGGTACCTTGAAGAACCCACTTCCCAATCAGATGATCAAGCAAGGAATCCTTGAATGTCGTTTGTTGTGCTAAAACAGAGGAAGAAACCAGAACAATGAAAAGGAAGATTTTCATAATTATTTTCATTGAATATATCTCCAAAATACTATTTTGCGTCTAACATGTAATTAGATAGACTTAGTCTATATTTTGTCTGTAATAGGAAAATATAAAAACTTTGTGCTTCCTATTGCATCCACAAATTGCCAATCCTCGGGCTCAATGTGCGGCCACAATTCCCTTCCATAGTTTGGAATATTAAAAACAATCATAGGAATGTGTATGTTATCCGCAGGGACATTTAATGAAACGTTTCTGCAATAGCAATAAATTTTAATTTCTCAAGAACTGCCATTGGCAATTCCCAAGTGTAACAATCAACGATTTGAGAATTTTTTATGTTATAAATATACGCGTTTCTCGATGGGAGGGCAAGATCAAAAGTAATAAGTAAAACAGTAACGAGTTATTAAGTGACATCAGAATTTACTTCCCAATACTCATAAAAGTTCAGGGAGAACTTGTAAGAGAACTTAACAAATTGGTAATGATTTGTTCATCGTTTGGAAAAGCGGATTTACTATTTTATTACCATCAATTATGAGCAACAATTTGCAAGGAGGTTCAAATGAAACAATGGTTATCAGCACACATCCTCTCTTCCGAAGATTTCATGCCGGAAGACACCTTCCCCCCGAGTAATGAAGAGTTTTATATAACCCTCAGTATGGTGGGCATTGCCTTAGTGCTCTTTGCCGTTATCGTGCATCTTCTCTGAACTTAATTTATCTCTTTCATTTGTCATTACAGAGCCATAAAATATTCTCAGAAATAGATTTATACATTCTCTTTACTTTCGCGCAGCAAGATGTAAAAAAATCAATCCACAACCATTCACAAACAAAAGGAACAACTCACAATGAAGAAAACCCTACCTATCATTGCATCCCTGATATTGCTGAGCTCAACAGCAATTTTCGGCCAAGGAAAATTCAGCGGCTATATGTTTGGGGATTACTATTATAACGTTACACGTGATCCGAATATCGGGAGTTCGAACATCGCCAGCCCAGCTGGAACGACCGCATATCAAGCATTCCAATTACGACGAATTTATTTCACTTACGATAACGACATCTCCGAGCAATTTACCACCCGGTTTCGATTAGAAGCCGATCAGGCGGCTGCCACAAGTGCCCCGACCGCATCAGGTGACGTTCTCCCCAGCGGCAAAGTCGGTGTGTTTGTCAAAGACGCTTACTTGATGTGGAAAAATATTTTTACCGGAAGCAACCTGATATTTGGTGTTCAGCCCACTCCCGCCTATGATGTCTCTGAAGCGGCTTGGGGGTATCGTTCACTTGAAAAGACAATTATGGATTTACGCGGGATTGTTTCTTCACGTGATCTCGGAGTTTCTCTGAAAGGAAAAATCACAGACAATGGGATGATCAACTACTGGGCAATGTTTGCAAATGGAAGCGGCAACAACGTGGAAACAGATAAATACAAGCGCTACTATGCACACATTCAACTCAAACCAGTTACAAACCTTCAAGCAACATTATATGTAGATTATAAAGATGCAGCAAACATACTCAACAGCTACACAAAGAGTAGTGTCAACAACAGCGCCGTAACTACTGCATTGTTTATTGGCTATAGCGAACCGTATAGTTATAATATCGGCGTTGAAGCCTTCATGCAATCCATTTCCAACGCTCTCAAAGATACACTCACAAAAGCATATTCGTCAAAATCTATTTTAGGTTACTCTGTGTTTGGTTCTTTCAACATCATACCTGAACTTGCAATCGTTGCTCGCTATGACAATTTCAATCCAAGCACTGATGATATGGGGAAAGACCCTGTTTCAGTAACTGCCGCTGTCGCAAACGGAAATTTATCGCGTAACTATGTGATCGCCGGATTATCATGGAAAGTCGACAAGAATGTATCGATTATGCCGAACATTTTGTACGAGACCTATGAGACACCGAAGGGCGGAAAATCCATAGATGCTTCTACGACCGCCCGCCTCACATTCTATTATGTATTTTTATAGTCAACAATTCAGCAGGAATCCCGAAGTCTGAAGATTTCGGGATTCTATTTTATATAGAAGGAGATGAAAATGAAATTAACGAAGATAATTCTGAGCCTGCTCGTTGCAGTTTCGCTGGGAAGTGCAGTGCAGGCACAATTAAAACTTAATGGCGCAGGTGCAACGTTTCCCTATGTCATTTATTCCAAATGGTTCGATGTGTACAGCAAAGATAACGGTGTTCAGTTCAATTACCAGTCGATAGGAAGCGGAGGCGGAATAAAACAAACGATCGAAGGAACAGTCGATTTCGGGGCAACAGATGGACCGATGTCGAACGATCAACTCAAAGAAGCAAAAGAAAAACAGGGAACAGATGTTTTACACATCCCGACCGTCATGGGAGCGGTTGTCGTGACGTATAACCTTCCGGAAGGCGGAAAAGATCTGCATCTTTCACCGGATGTACTGGCGCAAATATACCTTGGCCAGATCACAAAGTGGAACGATGGACAAATTGCAAAAATTAATTCCGGAAAAAATTTGCCGGATAAATCGATTATCGTCGTTCATCGATCGGATGGAAGCGGCACGACAAACATCTTTACTGATTATCTTACAAAAGTCAGCAAAACATGGTCCGTGAATATTGGCAAAGGAACTTCCGTGAACTGGCCGGTCGGCCTCGGTGGGAAAGGAAACGAAGGCGTTGCCGGCCTTGTGAAGCAATCGGATGGCTCCATCGGGTACGTCGAGCTTGCGTATGCCGTAAAGAACAACCTCCCGTATGCAGTTCTCCAGAATAAAGCCGGTAAATTTGTAGATGCAAGTTTTGAATCTGTTTCCGCAGCAGCCGCAGGTGCCCTCGACAACATGCCGGAAGATTTGCGCGTTTCAATTACAAACGCAGATGGAAAAGAATCTTATCCAATCTCCGGATTTACATGGCTCTTGGTTTATAAAAACATGAAAGATAAATCCAAAGCACAGGAAATCGTAAAATTCTTGAAGTGGGCGATGAACGATGGGCAATCCTATGCAAAAGATTTGTACTATGCTCCCCTGCCTAAAGAAGTAGTGGCACTCTGTGAAAAGAAAATTGAAAGCATTCAAACAAAGTGATTTGAATAATTACTTGAATATAATCAGTAGCCGGACAACTTCTTGTCCGGCTACTCAATTTCCTTATTGATATCATTATGGATTCAGTGCTGACCGGACAAAATATACCCAAAGCTTCAAAAGGTAGGTTGCAAAACCCAGGCGATTTTCTTTTTAAAAATCTTACGCGATTTTTTGCGGCACTCATACTTGTACTCGTAGTGCTCATGGCATATGAAATGATGCGCACATCGGCATTATCATGGCATAAATTTGGATTTAACTTTTTTGTACGCAGCATCTGGGATCCAGTCCAGGATGAGTACGGCGCCCTTCCATTTATTTACGGAACATTGGTGTCGTCTCTGCTTTCTCTTCTTATTGCAGTTCCTTTGAGCCTGGGCATCGCTGTATTCTTGACCGAAGTAGCTCCACGGTGGCTTGAACGCCCGGTCTCGTTCTTTGTAGAAATGCTGGCGGGAATTCCCAGTATCGTGTACGGTGTATGGGGATTTTTCGTGATGGTTCCCTGGCTGCGCAGTACCATAGAACCATTCATCTCAAATCATTTGGGATTCATTCCGCTTTTCCGCGGCGCACCGTACGGCGTCGGGATGCTTGCAGCCGGCTTCATTCTTTCGATCATGATTTTGCCGATTATTGCATCTATCTCGCGGGACGTTCTGAAAGCAGTGCCTCGTTCGCAAACTGAAGCATCGCTGGCACTCGGTTCAACGCGCTGGCAGGCGACACGCATTGCATTGGCATATTCGCGTTCCGGCATTTTTGGCGCTGTCGTCCTTGGACTTGGGAGAGCAATCGGTGAAACTATGGCAGTGACAATGGTTATCGGCAACCGCCCGACAATTTCGGCGTCTCTCTTTGAGCCGGGTTATACGATGGCAAGCGTGTTAGCGAATGAATTTACTGAAGCAACCTCGGAAATGTACATTAGTGCGCTCGTTGAAATCGCGTTGACATTGTTCATCATCACTATCATTATCAATTCATTTGCGCGATTGCTTATATGGAGCGTCACTTCCAATGAAAGAGCCCAAAAGGCATAAGAGCATGGAGAACTACCGATTTCATATTCGAAAATTTATAAGCCTGCTTATGTTCACATTGTGCGGATTAAGCGTGCTTGTAGCACTCGTTCCGCTCATTCTCATTTTTTATCGGACTGCCGCATTTGGATTTTCTGCTATCAATTGGGATTTTTTCACACAGATGCCCAAGCCTGTCGGTGAATCCGGCGGAGGCCTGGCAAATGCGATTGTCGGTACCATGATTCTTGTCGGATTAGGATCCTGCATGAGTTTGCCGATCGGTGTTATGGCGGGAATTTATTTAGCCGAATACGGAAATAATTGGTTCGGACAATCCGTCCGTTTTTTGACAGATGTTTTGAACGGTGTTCCTTCTATTGTCACGGGTGTTGTCGCATATACCGTGGTTGTGCTGCCTATGAAACATTTTTCGGCATATGCCGGCGGTGTAGCGTTAGGCATTCTAATGATTCCGACTATTACCCGAACGACAGAAGAAATACTGAGGACCGTTCCGCATTCACTGCGGGAGGCCGCTCTAGCTCTTGGAATTCCCCGTTGGAAAACATCGCTTCAAATTGTCTTACGTACCGCAATGAGCGGTGTTGTTACTGGTATACTGTTAGCCGTTGCAAGAGCGGCCGGAGAAACTGCGCCTCTGCTATTTACAGCGCTCAACAATCGTTTTTGGAACACCTCCATGAATCAGCCGATGGCTTCGCTTACTGTCTTCATCTACAATTACGCGGTATCGCCGTTTGACGATTGGATTGCACAAGCTTGGGCAGGAACTTTCGTGTTGATGACATTAATTTTACTTCTAAGCCTGACGGTTCGGTTTGCTACACGCAATAAATTTGCCGGGAACCTATTATGAGAGATTATCCCGGAACAACACAAACTTTCACCGAGATGGATACGATACCTGAAAATGGCAAAGGGATTCCTGTGGACCATAACAAAATAGTCGCAGAAAATGTATCGGCATTTTTTGGCAAGGTACAAGCAATTAAGGATATTCAAATAAGTATTCCGGAGAATTCAATTGTAGCCATCATCGGCCCTTCGGGCTGCGGCAAGTCGACATTCCTTCGTTCGATCAATCGAATGCATGAATTAATTCATGGAACAAGAGTCACAGGAAAGATTCTTCTTGATGGAGAAGATGTGTACAGTATGGATCCAGTGCTTATTCGAAAAAAGATTGGTATGGTATTCCAAAAACCCAACCCGTTTCCAACGATGTCTATTTTCGACAATGTCGCTGCGGGCTTACGCATGGGAGGTGCGCATGACCGCAAGAATGTCGCGGAGATTGTCGAGCGAAGTCTTCAGCAAGCAGCGTTGTGGAATGAAGTGAAAGATTCACTTTCAAAGAGCGGGGTCGGTCTTTCGGGCGGACAGCAGCAGAGATTGTGTATTGCACGTGCACTCGCTGTTAATCCAGAAGTACTTTTGATGGATGAACCGGCAAGCGCTCTTGATCCGATTGCCACTGCAAAAATTGAAGAACTCCTTTTTGAATTGAAAAAGCGTTATACGATTGTTATTGTCACACACAACATGCAGCAAGCAGCTCGCGTGAGCGATTATACCGCTTTTTTTTATATGGGGGAACTGATCGAATACGATATAACAAAAAAGATATTCACGGCGCCATCGATTAAACAAACAGAAGATTATGTTACAGGAAGATTTGGATAATAACGAGGAGAAAATAAAGATGGATAGGCATTTTCAACATGAGCTGGAAAGTTTAAAAACAATACTCATCAAAATGGGAAGCATTGTCGAAGAAAATATTACCAATGCCCTTCAAGCATTGTTGGATCGAAATGAATCCCTTGCGCAAAAAGTTTTCGAAAACGAGGTGCGTATAAACACCCTTGAATTAGAGATAGACAATGCTATCATTGACTTGCTCGCACTCCAGCAGCCAGTCGCAAGCGACTTGCGGTTTATTATCGCAGCGCAAAAGATCAATAATGATCTCGAACGTATCGGCGACCATGCAGTCAATATTGCAGAATCCGATTTAAACCTTCTCAAAATGAAACCATTAGATACTCTGTTAGAACTTCCCAAAATGGTAGTGACGACAAAACTTATGCTGCGCAATGCACTTGACAGCTTTATCTTGCTGGATCCAAAAATGGCACAGACAGTGCTTGAAACCGACGACCAGATTGACAACCTCAACAGGTCTATGACATCAGAAGTTATTGAAATGCTTAGGTCAGATAAACGGTCAATAGAATGTGGATTGGAACTTATTCGCATCAGCCGAAATTTAGAACGCGTTGCAGACATTGCCACTAACATCGCCGAGGATGTAATATTTCACACCCAAGCACGAGTTGTGAAACATCATGCAGAAGAAAAAGAATTAATTCAAACCCGGCAGTAACAATACTATTTCAGATTAATAAGAATAACGCCGACTGAACTCAATATAATACCGACGATATTTATGAACGTTATCTCTTCTCTGTACCACAGAACTCCAATGAATGCTAAAGCAATCGTAGTAAAAGAACCAGCGATGATTGATGTTGTACTTATTTTCCATCCAGTTCGATACGCGTACAGAAAACCCAATTCAACCATTACAAGAGAAAAACCTAATAACACAATCGGCTACCATTTTTGACTGTTGAACAATAATGTTCCTTTTTTAATTTCACTATTGAATATCAAAACTGCAACACAGCTCACGAATGCAATGAAATATGCCGATGCTATGGCAATGAGTGCATTCGCTTCTTTGGGAATATTTTTCTGACACACACTGTACAGTAAAACGCCAATTATGATAAGTGGGATGGAAAGAGTATGCCAATTCATAAATTATCTCCTAATTTTTGCTGCCTAACAGAATCACAATACGCAACGGGCGAAACCTGTCCGCTTCATTGCGATGTGAGGCCGAATCGCTGTCCTATTTTCGATAAGTACTCAAGCGCAACTTTTTCTGGCTCCCCTTCAGTTTCAGTGCCGTTCACATTCGGACGCAAAGATCGGTAGAGATCGACGGAGGCTCGGAGAGCACGAAGGCAATCGGCAGCCTCGTAGTTCGCAATTGTTCGGCGCAGTTCCACGGCAAATTCTGGCGCTAACATCTCAATCTTTCGAACGCCCGCCGGGCGGCGGCCCGCACGATAAAGGGCTAACGGACCGAGAACGTTCACTCGCAAGAATGAAAGAGACTCGATCGCTTCAAACAGTTCACCTCGGCCGATTTTTGTCGCAACGTAATGCACCCAAATCCAGAAACGCTCTTCGATCCACCGCGGGTTCGGGATCGGGTACTCCGGCTTCCCTTGCTTTAGCACCCTAGTGAAACGTCCTTCGCGCTCCCAGAGGATGGCTGGATCCTCGACTCGCTTGGCAACGTCTTCAAGAGATACAAACTTCAGATCGATGTGCAAGAGGGGTTCATCATACAGACAGATGAGCAGCCGCGGCTCGCTGACATGTTCGCCGGTAAATGCTGCCACGAGATGCCCCAACGAAGCGGCAATTGTTTGGCGCTCGGCCATTACACTCAAGTACTCGTGCGGTTCGATGGCGATGATGAGATCGAGGTCGCTAAATTCGTCCATGGAATTGGTGAGATACGACCCGCCTGCCGCGACACCCACGATCCGACTGTCAGCGCTCAATAGCTCAACTAACCTGCGGAGAAATTGCCAATGCGGCTTAGGAACAGTATTGAAGATTTCTTTAATCATGTCGATCCTCTGTCGATCTAACAGATGGCAACTATATTACTGTAGTTTATTAATATCACACGCAATAGCGTGTGCCTGAAGCTACGCAGATCTATGATAGAACTTAAAATGTACCATCGCACGACCTGAGTTCCATGTATTTTACTTTTAAGTTTCACAGAAGCTCTACATGTCATGATTTTTGCATGCAATAAATTTGTATGGCACTTCGTACAATTATATTTTTAAGCCTCCGGCCGTGATGTATTCTTCTGGACAAGCCGAGTGAGCGCCACAGGCGCCATCCTGCTACATTAGAATTAATATTGATAGCAGGATTTGAGCGGCATATTAGGTATTTTCATAATTGCAGACCAACAGAAAGGCAATCGAGGTCCTTGGTCTATTTTGAATCCAACATTTTCAGCAATTTTCTTTGTTAATTCAAAACCTTTTCGGGATACATGAAATAATTTTGGTTCTACAATTAAGACTTGTCCATTTTCATTCAAGATAGATCTCAGCTCTTTAAAAAACGGTTCTTTGTTGGGGATTTCATGAACCATAAAAAATGCTAACCCAAAATCAATCTTTTCTGACACATTTATTTTATCTTTGCCACACTTTACAAGTTTGATTCTCTTTTCTAATTCTGTTCCACGAATTTTGTTGGCAAGTTTTTGCAGCATTCCATCTTGCAAATCAGCCGAGACTACTTTTCCATTCCTGCCAACCATTTTTGCTAACTCAACAGAAAAAAAACCAGGGCCACATCCAACATCGAGAACGGTCATTCCTTCTCGAATATAAGGAGACAGTATCTTTTGTGGGTTTTGCAACCACTTCCTAATTTTGCCGTCGAGTGAATTCGCAAGCTCAACAGGACAAACACGATTTCTATCATTATCCATATATTCTCCAATAATAAAAAAAATAAACATGGTATTCGGTTGACTGAGTCGACCATATGCGGCTATGAAGTTGTACATAGCAGACATAATTTTTCTTCTTCCCAAACGCTGTTTCTTCAATATGCATCATAAATTTAAATCAGCAAAGATTGCTTAATACCATGGTAACCTCGGGAACAGAGATAATATGTTTTTTCTTGAGTATAATGTCAAGAAGTGTACTGGGGCGTATGTTATTAAAGTTTCGAACCATTCTTAACAATTTCATAACATCTTGTTTACAGAATGTTTACGTATATTTGAAACATTAAATGATTCATAATTTCATAAGGAATTCAAGTATGACTAAATCATCACATTTCATTATTGGCACAACTCTGACGCTACTCTTTCTCAGCGGCTGTGCAAGGAAGAGCAATGAACAATCCAATGCCCTGCAAATTAAAGGGTCCGACACCATGGTAAATCTCGGACAGGCTTGGGCTGAAGCATATATGAAACTAAATCCGGGAACATCTATTGCAGTAACGGGCGGCGGCTCCGGAACAGGGATATCAGCGATAGTGAACAATACATGCGATATCGCAGAAGTATCGCGTGAGATGAAAGAGAGTGAAATCAAACTTGTTGAATCAAAAGGATTTACTCCAAAAAAAATTATTGTTGCTCTGGACGGCCTTGCTGTTGTAGTGAATCCGGCAAATAAAATCTCCGAACTCATGATCGACCAGCTTGCTGATGTGTTTACGGGAAAGATTAAGAATTGGAAAGAACTCGGTGGACGCGATGCAAAGATCGTACTACTCTCTCGCGAAGTCAACTCTGGAACGCATGTATATTTTAAAGAACATGTTCTCCGCCACGGGATAGCAGATGGGAAAGAAGAATTTGCACCGGAAGCGCTGCTCCTTTCAAGCTCTCAGGCAATTGCCGATGAGGTGTCGCAAAATCATGATGCAATCGGATACTACGGCATGGGATATATCACATCAAAGGAGAAAGCCTTGAAGATTTCGAAGGAAAAGAATTCCCCGGCAGAAGCTCCTACAATGGAAAATGTTATCAGTAATGCTTATCCCATTTCACGTCCGCTTTTGATGTACACGAAAGGCGAACCGCAAGGTCTAGTAAAGAAGTTTATTGACTATATTCTTTCTCCTGCTGGGCAAGAGATAGTGAAAAAACTGGATTTCGTTCCGGTGCAAAAGTAATCATCATTTCACTTGCACAGTGCTCAAGCGAATGGACCTTCGTATTAGAATTCAGAAAATAAGAGAATTCATCATTGAACGGATGATTTCTCTCAGTGCGATTCTGTCCATCATCATTGTAGCATTGATCTTTGCATTTCTCTTGAAAGAGGGGCTGTCCATCTTCTGGCGGGTTCCTCTTTCCGATTTTTTATTCGCACGAAATTGGTATCCTATTTCCGAACCTCCGCAATTCGGAATTTTGCCTCTGATCCTCGGTTCAATTCTCGTCACGGCAGGCGCGGGAATAATTTCGATTCCCATCGGAATCGCCAGCGCACTCTTCATAGCAGAAATCGCCCCGCGTAAAACGAAAGAAGTGATGAAAGCCGGCATTGAACTCCTTGCAGCTATTCCTTCTGTCGTCATAGGTTTTATCGGAATGATAACGCTTGGCCCGATGATAAAAACGATATTCAATCTTTCTACCGGCCTCACCGCATTATCAGGCTCTATCACGCTCGCATTTATGGCAATGCCGACGATTGTTTCCATTGCAGAGGATGCGATTACAGCCGTACCCCGTCAGTACCGCGAAGCGGCAATTGCCATGGGAGCTACAAAGTGGCAAACCACATGGCGCATTGTTGCATACGCCGCCCGTCCAGGAATGCTTGCCGCGGTCATGCTTGGTATCGGAAGAGTAATCGGTGAAACGATGGCAGTTATGATGGTAACCGGAAACGCCGCACTCATTCCCCACAGCATCCTTCAACCTGTGCGTACGTTGACTGCAACCGTTGCGGCTGAAATGGGTGAGACAGTTCAAGGCGGTGAACATTACGCTGCACTCTTTGCAATCGGCATCGTCTTATTCATCATTACTTTCTTAATTAACGGTGTAGCAGATATTTATCTCAATAAAACAAAGAAATAGTGAGCCCGGATAAATTTATGAATGTCCAAGTAGAACAAAAGATTGCTTTCAGTATTCTCTTCTTCTGCACATTGCTGGTCATTCTACCGGTTCTGGTGATTCTTTTTATTATATTCGCCAGAGGAATCAGTGCCATAGATATTTCGTTTCTTACCGAGATGCCGACGAACGGAATGACTGCCGGTGGTATTTTGCCTGCAATTCTTGGCACACTCTATCTTGTGCTTGGAGCAATTCTCTTTGCTGTACCGTTGGGAGTTCTCTCCGCAATTTATCTTGTTGAGTATTCGCGTGAAAACATATTAAGCCGTATTGTGAAACTCGCGATTGTCAATCTTGCCGGAGTTCCATCGGTGGTCTATGGTCTCTTCGGATTAGGCATCTTTGTTTTGTTCTTAGGATTTGGCGCATCGATTCTTTCCGGTTCGCTGACTTTAGGAATTATGATTTTGCCGGTGATCATTACTGCATCTCGTGAAGCGTTGGAGAGTGTTCCAAAATCATTTCGCATTGTCAGTCTATCACTCGGTGCGAGTAAATGGCAAACGATTCGACATTCTGTGCTGCCGCATGCACTCCCGGGCATTCTCACCGGGACCATTCTCGGCCTCGGCCGAGCTGCGGGTGAGACAGCTCCCATCTTGTTTACTGTTGCAGCGTTCTATCTTCCAAAACTGCCGACCTCGTTATTCGACCAAACAATGGCGCTGCCGTATCATCTGTATGTTATTTCCACACAGGTTCCGGGTATTCCGGAAAACGTTCGTTACGGAACTGCCCTTGTTCTCCTTTTACTGGTATTACTTTTAAATCTCACTGCCATTATTCTGCGATACCAATTCAGAAAGCGCAAAAAATGGTAGAGACCGAGAGAGTAAAAATTTCTATCCGCGATTTTTCTATTCACTTTGGTGATGTCACAGCACTCAAAGGGTTAAATCTTGATATTTATAAAAATGAAATATTTACGATCATCGGTCCGGCGAACTCAGGAAAATCATCATTACTGCAATCATTAAATCGCTTGAATGATCTCACTCCGTCATATAAAAGAACCGGCACGATTCTTATTGATGACCAAGAGATAGACTCTGTCGATGTGGAATCACTTCGCAAAAGAGTCAGCATCGTGTTTGCATTGCCCTTTCCACTTCCAATATCCATCTTTGATAATATTGCCTACGGACCGCGTATGCACGGCGTTAAAAACAAATTGAGGCTTGCCGAGATCATTGAAAAGGGATTGCGTGAAGCATATCTTTGGGATGAGGTAAAAGATCGGCTCGATTTGCCTGCGATGAACCTTTCTGGCGGTCAGCAGCAGCGATTATGTATTGCGCGCATATTAGCAGTTGAGCCGGAAATTATTATGTTCGACGAACCAACATCTGGTCTCGATCCGATTTCTACAGCACGTGTCGAAGAAACCCTACGAGTACCTGAAAGAACGTTACACGATTATTCTTGTAACAAACAATGTTGCTCAGGCAGCTCGTGTAGGTGATAGAACAGCATTTCTCTTGATGGGAGAGCTGATTGAATTAAATGAAACAAAACGCCTATTCACAATGGCGCAGGATAAACGCACCGATGATTATCTTACCGGGAAATTCGGATGAGTACAGATAAACCAATCATCGAAGCGCGTCATCTCAATTTATTCTACGGGAAATTCCAGGCACTTATCGATATAGGCCTCGTGATCGAACAACAGCACATTACCGCTTTGATCGGGCCTTCGGGATGCGGCAAATCGACACTTGTGCGTGTATTCAATCGAATGAATGATTTGATTGAAGGAGTTCGGGTCAACGGAGAGGTAACGGTTCAGGGTGACAATATTTTTGCTCCGGAAACCGATCTCATAGCGCTGCGAAGAAAAGTCGGCATGGTATTCCAGCGGCCAAACCCATTTCCGTTATCTGTTCGAGATAATCTTACATTCGGCCTTGAGATTCATCGCGAGCACTCAAAAAAGAACCACTCTGGTATCATCGAGCAATCATTAAAAGACGTATCCTTTGGGATGATTTGAAAGATCGCCTCGATCAATCTGCGCTGCGCCTTTCTCTGGAACAACAGCAGCGCTTGTGTATTGCGCGTGTCTTGGCAATGAAACCGCAAATCATTCTTATGGATGAGCCATGTTCAACGCTCGATCCCATTGCAACATTGAAGATTGAAGAACTGATGCAAGAATTAAAAAAGGATTATACAATCGTCATAGTCACACACAACATGCAGCAAGCCGCGCGCGCCAGTGATTACACCGCATTTCTTTATATCGGCAAATTGATAGAGTTTGGAGAAACAAAACGCATCTTTTCTGCCCCGGAAGAAAAACAAACGGAAGATTATATTACAGGAAGATTTGGATAAGAGGAGATACCGCTATGGAACGTCATTTTCAAAAAGAATTAGAAAGCCTTAAGACCTCACTCGTCAAAATGGGAAGTGTGGTGGAAGAAAATATTGCGATAGCAATTCGTTCAGTGATGGAGAAGAATCAAGAACTGGCGCTCAAAGTCATCGAAGCAGACACACGAGTCGATGCTCTTGAGATCGAAATCGACAATGCCATCGTTGATTTACTTGCCTTGCAGCAGCCTGTAGCAAGCGACTTGAGATTTATTCTAGCTGCATTAAAAATTAATAACGATTTGGAACGCATTGGCGACCATGCTGTGAACATCGCTCAGGCGGCACAAGTACTCTGTTCGCTCCCCAACGCAGAGTTACTAGACGAAATTCCTAAAATGGCAGATATCACAAGGACAATGTTGAAAGAAGCGATCGACAGCTTCATCCTTCTCGATCCTGTGAAAGCACGTATTGTTTTAAAAACCGACGACCAGATCGATGATCTCAACCGAATAGTCATACGAAAAGTCATTGAATTGCTGAAGACCAACAAACAGACTGCCGAATGCGGGCTGGAAGTAAGCCTTGTGAGCAGAAACATGGAACGTGTTGCCGATTTAGCGACGAACATTGCCGAAGAAGTTATCTTCCATACACAGGCACGCGTCGTCAAACATCATGCAGAGGAAAAAAAGAAACCAGTTTCATAATATTCTTGTTCATAGAATACGAAATCTTGCAGCAACGGTACTTCGAGATTCTTCTTCCTCTCATCGACGTATCTAAATCTCATTCTTCGGCGGATTATTCTTCTCTTGCATCTTCGCCATAAGTTGCGGATACAATTTTTGCGCACACTCTGGACAAACGCCATGACTAAATGTAGCTTCCGAGTGCTCATTGATGTACTCTTCCAACTGGTTCCAGTATCCTTTATCATCACGTATTTTCTTACAGCTTGCACAAATTAGAATAAGGCCATTCAACACTTTGATTTTGGCTAAAGCTTCATCAACACTTTTTATTAGTTCTTCTTTACGCTTGAGGAGTTGTCTTACACGCAGACGATACACACCAAAACCGGCTCCAATAAAAGCAACGATCACTAATCCATAGAACCATATTGTTTTCCAAAAAGGAGGAGTGATGATAATTCGAATAGAAGTTCCCTTATCATTCCATACGCCTTGATTATTAGAAGCTTTGACACGAAATGTGTATGTCCCTCCCGACAAATTCGTATATGTTACGAAACGCCTATCCGCATCCGTATAATTCCATTCTTTCTCAAATCCTTCCATCATATATGCATAGGAATTTCCCTTTGGTGAAACATAATGAAGGCCTGCAAATTCAAAAGAAAAAACATTCTCTTTATAGGAAAGATGAACCTCGTCGCACTCTGAGATGGAACGTTGAAGAATTGTGCGTCCGTCAATTCCCTTACCTATTGGAACAGGTTTATTAAAGATTTGAAAATCGGTGATCACAACTGATGGGCGAGATGTATCAACACGGATACTGTCTGGGTGAAAAATATTGAAACCATTCGTGCCGCCAAAAATCATCTCTCCGCTTTTAAGCTTACAACAGGCATTTGTTGCAAACTCATTGCTTTGAAGTCCATTACTCTGATAGTAATTCTTAAATTTAATTGTGCGAGGATCAAGTTTAGATAATCCATGATTGGTGCCGATCCAGAGATTGCCATGATCATCTTCAAGTATTCCTTGTACACTGTTGTCTGGTAACCCGTCACTTTCGAAATACTGATGGAAAGTTTCGGTATTTTGATCAAATTTATTGAGACCGTTTGATGTGCCTAACCAAATTGCACCGATGCGATCTTCATGGAGACATATAACTTTATCATCGCTTATACTGTTGGAATCTCGACTATCAGACCGATAATGGAAGAATATTCCTTTTTCAGGATCAAAACGTTCCACCCCCTTGAACAGGGTTCCAATCCAAAAACTACCCGAAGAAACCTCACACAATGTCCAAACACAATTGTCGCTTATACTCTTCGAGTCATTTTGATCGTGAACATATCGAGTAAATTCTCCCTTTTCATAATCGAATCGATTTATGCCGCCGCCAAAGGTTCCTACCCACAAATTTCCTACTCGGTCCTCGCAAATTCTCCATATAAAATTATTACTTAAACTATGAGGATTATTGTTATCCAATTGATAATGGATGAATTTCCCTTTCTTCCGATCAAAATAATCCAAACCATTATCTGTGCCGATCCATAATTTATTGTATCTATCTTCGTATATACTTCGAACCACATCATTGCTCAGACTATTAGAATTGTTCGGAATATGAATATAGTGCGTAAATTGATTTTTCCCCCGGTCTAAACAATCTAAACCTCCTCCATCAGTTCCTATCCAAATCATTCCCTGGCGATCTTCGTAAACAGCATGGACCGTATTCTTACACAAGCTGTTTACATCATTGGGATGATTTCTATAAAGTTTGAATTGTCTTTTACCCATATTATATTTATTGATTCCATTATAACTCGTTCCTACCCATAGTATGCCCAACTTATCTTCAAAGATTGAAAGCACCGAATTACCGCTAAGGCTTGCAGGATCTTGAGGATTGTTTCGATAATGAACAAATTTATCATTGATCCCAACTTTTGAACCAGCAACAAATTTATCAAGTCCTCCACCATCGGTACCGATCCAGAGATTTCCGTCATGATCTTCGATAATAGATCTGACAATATTGTGACTTAAACTATTAGGTTTGTTCGGATTGTTCTGATAATGGACAAATTGCTTCTTTTGAGGATCAAACCGATTCAATCCACCGCCCCATGTCCCTACCCACAGATTCCCTACATGGTCTTCGCAGATTCTCGATGAGCCATTTATACTGTGAGGATTATCAGGATCATTTTGATAGCAGGTGAATTCTCCTTTCTTTCGGTCAAAATAATTCAATCCGTCATCAGTGCCAACCCAAAGACGTCCGTGCCTATCCTCAAGAATCGATAATACATTATTCTGTCTCAGACTTTTGGGGTTACTCGGATTACATTTGTAATGTATAAATTTTTCTTTTTTCCTGTCAAACTGATCGAGACCTCCTCCTTGTGTACCTATCCAAAGTGTTCCCGACCGATCTTCGTAAATAGATCGAACAAAGTTAGTACTTAAGCTATTCGGATCATTCAGATTATTTTTGTAATGAATAAATTTTTCTTCTTCTCTATCAAAGCGATTAAGTCCATCTTCCGTTCCAACCCAAAACGTACCCAAGTGATCCTCTATAATAGATTCAACACTATTATTGCTCAGGCTAAACGGGTTTTTAGGATCGTTTTTATATACCTTAAAAGTATATCCATCATAACGATTGAGACCTGCATAAGTACCAAACCATAAAAAACCCTTGCTGTCTTGACAGATGCTTAATATCGAACTCTGGGATAGCCCGGATTCAGTCGATATCCTTTCAAATTGAATTTCATCCGTCTGAGAATAGGATCGGGGGGCAAAGAATATTATTGTAATGTTCAATGCAATAGCCAGTCTATATATTGCATTTTTCATTTTCATTCTTTCTATAGTGAAAATGAATATCAAGAACAGAAAAAGAAAATAAATAGTGAAGAGAGGTTTTGGCTTATAATCATCGAAAATACTTCCTCCTTCATATTATAACACCCTATTTTTTCTTCATATAGTCTGGATAGAGTTTTGCCGCACAGTCCGGACAAATGCTATGACTAAACTTGGCATCTGATCGATCTTGGATATACGATTCGATTTGCGTCCAATATCCTTGATCATCACGGATCTTCTTGCAATTCGCACAAATCGGTACCAGCCCACTTAACAACTTTACATCAGCAAGGGCATCTTGAAGCTCGGTGATAAGACGTTCGCGTTCGACTTCTGCCTTTTTGCGTTCAGTGATGTCACGGCCAATACCAACCAGGCCATTAGTTTGACCTTTTTCATCTCGTAATGGAAGCTTTGAAGTGACCAGCCAATGTTTTTGACCCTGTTCATCAATTACATATTCTTCTCTGTTGATCACCGGCTGACCGGTTTGAATCACTGTTCGGTCGTCAGCAATAAAACCTTCTGCTAATTCCTTCGGAAATAAATCGAAGTCGTCCTTTCCGAGTACGTCCGCTTCCAATTTAAGACCCATATTGTGGATATCTGCCAGGTTAGCGATAGTTTTTCGGCATTGAATATCTTTCACATAAATTGCATCCGGGATATTATCAATTAATGTTCGAAGAAGGTTGCGCTCTTTTGTAAGGGCTGCTTCCATTCGTTTTTGTGCTGCAAGATCTCTGGCTTGCGCTCGCCACCTGTAAATCCAAAAGATAATGCCTGTTATAACGACAAACAGTATAAATCTGAACCAAAGAGTATGCCAGAATGGGGGTGTGATGAAGATTTTCAGCGAGACACCTTTTTCATTCCAAACCCCATCGTTATTGCTTGCTTTTATCCTGAAAGTGTATTCGCCCGGGTTTAAATTCGTATATGTCGCTATTCGGTTATGAGCACTTGTAGTATGCCATCGATCATCGAATCCTTTCAATGTGTAGGTATATTTGTTTTTTTCAGGATTTGTAAAATCTAATGCAGTAAACTCGATAGAAAAAAAGTCCGCTTTATGAGACAAGATTATTGTGTCAGTTTCAGTGATTGATTTTTTAAAAATAATGTTGCCGTCAATCTCCTGTCCAACAGTTATCGAATTGTTGTAAATCTTAAAATCTGATAATACTATCTGAGGGGGAATACTATTGGTTGTTAAACTCTTTGGATCGAAAATATTAAACCCATTCGGCCCTCCAAATAACAACTTTCCATCTGTTGATTGGCAGTTGGCGTTAGAGAAAGCATAATCTTGCAGCCCATCGGTATAATCATAGGTATGGAAGGATTTAGTTTTTGGATTAAATTTTAAAATCCCGTTTGTTGTGCTTACCCATAAATTGTAATCATTATCTTCCAATATTGCTTTAATACTCATATCCGGCAATCCGTCTTTATCAGAGAAAGCAGTAAACTCATTTGTTTTCATATCTAGTTTATTCAGGCCCCAACCATCACTGCCAAACCACATATTGCCTTCATGATCTTCGAAAATACAAAATATATTATCATTACTGAGACTATTATGATCATTCATGTGTCTGTAATGATTAAATTTTATTTTGGGAAAAGATTTGTTGAAATCATAATCGTTTAATTTTACCATTTCCAGTCCTGAGGAAGTAGCAATCCAAATATAATGGCGGCTGTCTTCAAATATAGTGGTTGTATATTTTTCGACAAAACTATCAGGATCGTTTGGGTCATTTTTATAATGATAAAACCGGTTTGTTTTCCGGTCATATAAATCCAATGTTCCATTCAGCCCTGCTGCCCACAGATTATGTTTGCTATCTTCCAATAAAGCCCAAACATTATTATCGATTAGACTATACTTATTGTTCGGATCATGTATAAATCGAATAAATTTATTCTCTTTTCTTTTATAACAATTGATGCCATGAGCATACGTGCCAACCCAGACGTTATCTTCAAAATCTTTAGCAAGGCAAACAACAGCGTTGCCGCTAATAGAATTTGGGTTACCGGGATTATTAAGAAAATGTTTGAACTTATTAGTTTTTTTATCCCAGAAATTCAAACCGCCGCCATCCGTTCCAATCCAATATTTTTCATCTTTATCTTCAATAATTGAGGTTACAGATTTATTGCTCAAGCTGTTTTTATCAGAAGGATTAGGAGTGTGTAATCCGAAATTCGTTTTCTCCTCCTCATCCATATTCAAACCTGCATTAGAAGTGGCTACCCAAATTATTCCAGACCTGTCTTCAAAAGTTAGATTGATTCCATCGCTGCTAAGTGAGTTTGGGTTTGTTGTTTCATATTTACAATAATCAAATAACTCTGTCTTTTTATTATAAAGTGAAATACCGCCGCCATCGGTACTAATCCAAAAAATTCCGTCTTTATCCTGCCTGATGTGGTTTATAATGTTAGCAGATACTGAATTTTTCTTCGGTACGTTTATATATTGTTTGAAAACATTATGATTTTTATCCCACGAAATTAAACCCGCACCGGACGAACCAAACCAATATAAACCGTCAGTATCTTCCAAAAACATAGACATCCTGCTTGCTTGTTTTTCTATATTGGGAATTAAGATTGGATAATGTTCATAATTACCAGTTTGTGGATTGAATCTATCAATTATTTTATTGCTCGCGCTAATCCAGATATTGGAATGTTTATCTTCATAAGCGCCATAAATTACATTTCCACTAATACTATTCGGATTATCATTGTTGTGTTCATATCGTTTAAAAACAGATTTTGCTTTACTAAAATCGGTACCATCATTGACCGGTAATGTCCAGATGCCTTCCGAAAATGTACCTAACCATAGAACTCCTTTTGAATCACAGAAAATACTAGTGAAGTGGTTGCCGTTCTCATTCGCATAAATAGATTTGAACCTTTCTTTCTTTTTATCGAACATAGTAAGCCCGGTGGAGAAATAATCCAAATCCTGTCATTATTATCTTCAGCGAAAAATTGTATTCCGTTTGAAATCGTAGCAGGATCACTTTCTACAGGTTTATATGCTTTAAATTGATAACCGTCATAACGAAATAATCCATTCCATGTTCCTATCCATAAAAAACCATGTTTATCCTGCGAAATTGCATTGATATAATTATTTGTAAGTCCCTGTTCCTTAGAAAATTTCTTAAACTCTATATTTCTATTTTGTCCGAAACCATTATTCAAAGTAATGATAAGAATAATGAAAATGCTAAGGACTTTAATAATCCGAAAAGATTTCATGCTCATCCTTCATGGATGATACTAGGTATGAAGTTCTTCGCTATTCTTCTCAATTTATTCCTGCTGCTCGATGAAAAGATTGTTTGCCTTTTTCAGATCTTCACTCCACGAGCAAAGTTCTTTGCCACTAATATATATATAGCAACAATAAATCAATTTTTGCTCTAAGGCAACATCCCCTATGAATCTTCCTTTTGTGTAAAATCCGGATACAGTTTCTTCATACAATCAGGACAGATACCATGGGTGAAACGAGCCTGTGATCGCTCTTGAATATACGCTTCAACTTGAGTCCAGTATCCTTTATCATCACGAATCTGTTTACAATTTGCACAGATAGGAAAATGAGAATATCCTATCACTTGTTTCAATCCATTGAAATACGCGTTGTGAAGCACCATGCGGAAGAGAAACACTAGCATTTCTGATATACTATTTTTTCTTCATATAGTCTGGATAGAGTTTTGCCGCACAGTCCGGACAAATGCTATGACTAAACTTGGCATCTGATCGATCCTGGATATACGATTCGATTTGCGTCCAATACCCTTGGTCATCACGGATCTTCTTGCAATTCGCACAAATCGGTACCAATCCACTTAACAACTTTACATCAGCAAGTGCATCTTGAAGCTGTGCGATGAGCTTCTCACGCTCAGCTTCAGCTTTTTTTTGTTCAGTGATGTCATGGCTAACACCAACCAGACCGATAGTTTGACCTTTTTCATCTCGTAATGGAAGCTTTGAAGTGACCAACCAACGTTTCTGACCCTGTTTATCAATTACATATTCTTCTCTGTTGATCACCGGCTGTCCGGTTTGTATCACTGTTTGGTCGTCAGCAACAAAGCCTTCTGCTAGTTCTTTCGAAAATAATTCAAAGTCGTCTTTCCCTAAAGCTTCAGCCTCTGATTGCAGACCCATGTTGTGCACATCGGCTAAGTTGGCGACGGTCTTGCGGGAGGCTGTGTCTTTTACATAAATTGCATCAGGAATATTATCAATGAGTGTCCGAAGAAGGTTGCGCTCGCGTTGCAATGACTCCTGCGCCCTCATAAGGTCGCTGATTTCGCGCGAGATCCCCACGAGCCCCACGATTTGACCACTGTCATCGCGCATCGGGACTTTTGTGGTCCAAGTCCAAATGGTCTGTCCGTCCTCCAATTGCCTGCTCTCAATGAGGCCTATGATCGGTTCGCCTGATTCCATCATTCGCTGTTCAATTTCTATTGACTTTCGGCCATGCTCCTCGCCCCACAGGTCTATATCGGTCTTTCCGACGATCTGACTCATATCGTCCACATTCAGGTCTCGCATTTCTTTACGGTTCATTCTAATATGACGGCACTGCCGGTCTTTAAAGTAAATACTATCCGGGATGTTATCCATCAGTGCATCTAAAAGTGATTTTTCATGTTTTAGTGCTTCCTCAATATGCTTTTGTTCTGTAATTTCTCGACCGACACCCACAAGACCAGTAATCTGACCCTGTTCATCCCGCAAGGGCAGCTTGGAGGTAAGCAACCAATGTCCTTTGCCCTCTTTGTCAATAAGAAATTCCTCCTTATTGAGCACCGGTTGACCAGTTTGGATAACCGATTGATCATCGGCACAGAAAGCTGCCGCTATATCTGACGGATAGATATCGTAATCATTCTTTCCCAACACTTCAGCTTCTGATTGTGCACCCATATTGCGAACATCCGCTGCATTAGCGACGGTCTTGCAACATTTAGTGTCTTTCACATATACCGCATCCGGTAGATTATCGATCAATGTCCGAATAAGATTGCGCTCTTGAGTAAGGGCTGCATCCATCCGTTTTTCTGCTGATAGGTCTCTTGCTTGCATACGCCACTTGTAGATCCAGAAAGCAATACTCCCAAGAACAATGAGGAGAAGTCCATAGAACCAAAATGTTTTCCAAAAAGGAGGAGTGATAATGATGCGAATAGAAGTTCCCTGATCATTCCATCTGCCTTGATTATTGGAAGCTTTGACACGAAATGTGTACGTCCCTCCCGGCAAATTCGTGTACGTCACGAAACGCCTGTTTGCGTCCGTGTAATTCCATTCTTTATCAAATCCTTCCATCATATATGCATAGAGATTACCCTTTGGTGAAGCATAATGAAGGCCTGCAAATTCAAAAGAAAAAACATTCTCTTTATAGGAAAGATGAATTTCATTACAGTCTGATATGGATTTTGCAAGAATTGTGCGTCCTTCTGCATTCTCACCTATAGCGACAGGCTTATTAAAGATTTGAAAATCGGTAACCACTACCCTTGGAAGGGATGGATCATCTATAATACTGTCCGGATTAAAAATATTGAAACCATGGACTCCGCCAAAGATCATCTCACCGCTCCGGCTTCTAAAGCAGGCATTCGCACTAAATTCATTGCCTTGCAGTCCATAATTTTCAAAATAGCTTTTAAAGTTACCGGTACTGGGATTATATTTTGATAAACCATGATTGGTACTGATCCAGAGATTGCCATGATCGTCTTCCAGTATTCCGTGTATGCTGTTGTTTGGTAATCCATCGCTTTCGTTATATCGATGAAAAGTTCCGGCATTTCGATCAAATTTATTGAGACCGTTCGATGTGCCTACCCAGAAAGCTCCTGCGCGACCTTCATAGAGACAAATGACTTTATTATCGCTTATGGTGTTGGAATCCCGATTATCAGACTGATAATGAAAGAATATTCCTTTTTCAGTATCAAAACGGTACAAGCCTCCTGTAAGGGTTCCAATCCAAAAAATATCGGAAGAATCTTCATGCATTGTCCAAATAAAACTGTCGCTTATACTCTTTGGGTCATTTTGATCATAATTATAACGAGTAAATTCACCCTTTGCATAATCGAATCGATTCAATCCTCCGCCAAAGGTTCCTACCCACAGATTCCCTGCCCGGTCTTCGTAGATGCTCCATGCACTATTATTACTTATACTGTGAGGATTATTGGGATCATTTCGATAGCGGATGAATTTCCCTTCCTGTCTGTCAAAATAATTTAACCCATCATCTGTACCAATCCATAACCTATTGTGCCGATCTTCATAGACACTTCTGATCGTGTTATTACTCACACTGTAAGGATTCTGCGGATTATACACATAGTGCGTAAATCGATTTTTTTTTCGGTCTAAACGATCTAAACCTCCACCACCGGTTCCTATCCAGATCATTTCCTGGCTATCCTCGCAAATGGCATGGACCGTATTCTTAGACAAGCTGTTTATATCATTGGGACGATTTCTGTAAAGCACGAAATGTTTTTTGCCCGGATTATATTTATTGATACCATTGAAATTTGTTCCTACCCACAGGATGCCCAACTGATCTTCAAATATTGAAAGCACCGAATTACCGCTCAGACTCGTAAGATCTTGAGGATCGTTTCGATAATGAATAAACAGATCATTGCCTCCAACTTTAGAACCAGCTACAAATTTATCGAGTCCCCCACCATCGGTACCTATCCAGAGATTTCCATTATGATCTTCGTGAATGGATCTGACAATATTTTGATTTAAACTAGTAGGATCGTTCGGATTGTTCCGATAATGGACAAACCGATTCTTCTGAGGATCAAACCGATTCAATCCGCCGCCCCATGTCCCTACCCACAGGTTCCCTGAGCGGTCTTCATAGATTCTCCATATACCAGTAGGACTGATACTGTGAGGATTTTGAGGATCATTTACATAACGCGTGAATTCTTTTGTTTCCCTGTTAAAATAATTCAATCCGTAATCGGTGCCAATCCAAAGACGTCCATGCCTATCCTCGAGAATCGATAATACATTATTCTGGCTCAGACTTTTGGAATTACTCGGATCATTTATGTAACGGATAAATTTTTCTTCTTTTCTGTCAAACTGATTGAGCCCTCCCCCCTGGGTGCCTACCCAAAGGGTTCCCGACCGGTCTTCATAAATAGATCGGACATAATTATTACTCAGACTGCCCGGATCATTCGGATTGTTTGTGTAGTGAGTAAACCGTTCTTTTTCCCGATCAAACCGATTGAGACCACCTTCCGTTCCAATCCAAAGTGTACCCAAATGATCTTCAATAATAGCCTCAACATTGTTTTTGCTCAGGCTAAATGGATTCTCAGGATCGTTTTTATATACCTTAAAAGTATACCCATCATACCGATTAAGACCTTCATAAGTCCCAAACCATAAAAACCCCTTGCTGTCTTGACAGATGCACAATACCGAACTCTGAGATAACCCTGATTCAATGGATATCCTTTCGAATTGAATCTCGTTCATTTGAGAATGGGATGGGGAAATCAGAAAAATAGCGGTTATGCCCCATAAGACAAACACCTTCGATAAATTAGTTTTCATATTCACTCTTTCGCTTATGATTGCGAGTATGACAGTTCCTCATATTTCATTCATTACTAAGATTGTAAAATAAGAATATCCGATCAATAGTTCCGATTTATTTAAATATGCATTATGAAGTATTCTAAAGACAAGCCTGTCTGATGTACTATTCTTTCATGTCAAAGACCGGATAAAGCTTTGCTGCACAATTTCCTATTCTACATTCCATGATCCTAATCTTACCGAAAAATCATTTGCCATCTTCGCTATTTAAGATGTTCACGGATTTCCGTTTTGCAATTTCATTTTCAAAGATAGTATTCTCTACTCATCTTCTTTTTGTAAAAATTCCGGATACAGTTTCTTCATACAATCAGGGCAGATACCGTGACTAAAGCGAGCATGCGACCGTTCTTGGATATAGGATTCTACTTGCATCCAGAATCCTTTGTCATCACGTATTTGTTTGCAATTTGCACAGATAGGAACAAGTCCGCTCAGTGTTTTGACTTCAGAAAGAGCAGCTTGAAGTTTTTTGATAAGTTGTTCACGTTCTTCTTCGATTCGCTTCCGTTCAGTGATATCGCGATCAATGCCAATGGTCATTATCTTTCCCTGCATCTTAAAGGGAACCGCAGTGTATTCAATGACATTATCCTTTCCATCTGGCCGGATCCAGCTATATGATCCGCCAAACACAACATCATGGACGTTGGATTCATGATGGTCATCACTGAGCGATTTTGCAATGTCCATAGTAGTTCCAATTTGCAGCAATTCTTCTCGACTCCGCCCAGCCATCTCAGCATAGCGTTTATTGCAATCGATGAGCCTTCGATGTTTTCGATTAGAAGTTTCCTCAAAAACACTGAGACCATCGTATGCATTTTCAAAAACAAATCGAAATTTATCTGCAGTTTCCCGAAGTGTTTCTTCCATTCGTTTGCGCTCAGTGATGTCACGGTCAATACCAACAGTTCCAATGACTTTGCCTTCGACATCCCGAAGAGGGACTTTGGTCGTCGAAACCCATCTCTCTTTTTCTTCTTTGCTTGCGTCTACTGCAGGACCTTCGTAATCATATAACCCCTTACCTGATTGAATAATCTCCTGCTCATATGCATAGTATTGCAATGCCAAATCATGCGGAAAAAGGTCAAAATCCGTTTTCCCGATAAGTTTGTCCTCAGATGAAAATCCGAATTTATGCACCACAGCAATATTGCCTACGATATAACGGCCTTTGGTATCCTTTATATAGATGTAATCTGGCAAGTTATCAATTAATGTACGAAGAAGAGTGCGTTCACGTTCGCGCTCTTCCTGCGCCCTCATAAGGTCGCTGATTTCGCGCGAGATCCCCACGAGCCCCACGATTTGACCACTGTCATCGCGCATCGGGACTTTTGTGGTCCAAGTCCAAATGGTCTGTCCGTCCTCCAATTGCCTGCTCTCAATGAGGCCTATGATCGGTTCGCCTGATTCCATCATTCGCTGTTCAATTTCTATTGACTTTCGGCCATGCTCCTCGCCCCACAGGTCTATATCGGTCTTTCCGACGATCTGACTCATATCGTCCACATTCAGGTCTCGCATTTCTTTACGGTTCATTCTAATATGACGGCACTGCCGGTCTTTAAAGTAAATACTATCCGGGATGTTATCCATCAGTGCATCTAAAAGTGATTTTTCATGTTTTAGTGCTTCCTCGATATGCTTTTGTTCTGTAATTTCTCGACCGACACCCACAAGACCAGTAATCTGACCCTGTTCATCCCGCAAGGGCAGCTTGGAGGTAAGCAACCAATGTCCTTTGCCCTCTTTGTCAATAAGAAATTCCTCCTTATTGAGCACCGGTTGACCAGTTTGGATAACCGATTGATCATCGGCATAGAAAGCTGCCGCTATATCTGCCGGATAGAAATCGTAATCATTCTTTCCCAAGACTTCTGCCTCTGATTGTCCGCCCATATTATGAACATCTGCTAAATTAGCGACGGTCTTGCAACATTTAGTGTCTTTCACATATACCGCATCCGGTAGATTATCAATCAATGTCCGGAGAATATTACGTTCATGCTGAAAAGTCTCTTCTGTTTGTTTGCGTTCGGTGATATCACGAATTGTGAATATATGTAATTCCTTACCGCCCATTCGAGTGATTCTTCCACGAATCTCTGCAGGAAATGTTGTGTCATTTTTCCGCAGACCAAGAATTTCATAAGATTCTCTTATGTCCAATTGAATCGCCCCATTGACGTGAGCACGTAATTCGGGTACGACTATATCGAGGAGTGATTTTCCAATGAGTTCACTCCTCTTATATTCATACATATGTGCAAGTTGATCGTTCATATCGACAATAATACCATTTTCCGTTAGTGCGATACCTTCAAAGGAAGCCTCAGCAAGCGTCCTGAATCTGTGCTCACTTTCATGCACCGCTTGTTCTATTTGTTTCTGTGCCTCTTCAGCTTTTTTACGAGAAGTGATATCCTTCACTGCCGAAATAACTGTTGGTTTTCCCTTCAACTCAAATAAATGATTACTCACCTCGACCGGAATTCTATGACCATTTTTTGCAAGATGTATCCCTTCCCAGATTGTATATTTCTGTGTCATAAGTTTTTTCATCATCACTTCAACGTGGGGAATGGTCTCGGGGGCATGAATGTCGTATGGACCTTTTTTAAGAAGTTCCTCCCGGGTATATCCTAATTGTTTGCAGGCAACTCCATTCACTTCGAGAAACTTAGAAGGCACTCCCTCTTGATTGTGATATTCATAGACAAATATTTCATCATTAACGCTATTGAAAAGAAGATTGTATAACTCAGTAAAAGGCAGCAATACTGTTTTTGCCCTCTTGTTTGATGCAGCCCCATTTTTTTTTATGCGCTTGCGCAATCGAGCAACTTCGTTAAGAAGTTGAGCCTTTGTTTTAATCATGTGTTTCATAATGTAACTCCAACAAAACCTATAATACTCATATCTTATACCAGCTTATTCTGTTTCTCAATACTGCAAGCAATGAATAAAATAAAGAGAAGAAGCACTATAGAATTAGGCTTCATAAAAGTATCACCAAGATTATATATGAATAAATAATCGCGAAACTGTAGTGAGAAGAATTCTATTAAGAAATAACTCATATTCCATCTCTCCTACGGTGATAACAGTCACAGGAACGTAGGTATGGCATTTCTGCATACTATGTGGGAATATCAGAGATGATGAATGAGACAGCATCAGAATGAATATTCGCATGTGCCCACGATGCAATGCTTACATCTGTTCCCCTTTTTCACCGAGATGTACGTTATGGCATTCAACAATAAAATCTTATAAAGAATCACCAAGACATCATCTGGTGGTAATTTTCGGCAAGATTCTTATCGTCAATGCCGGATGCGCGCTACCACTATTATTTGTACAAATTTACTTTATATCCTCTTCAAAATCAAAAAATGTTAAAATAGAAAGTAAGGATAAAAAGCAACGAGATCTTCTTGCTCGGCCACGAGAAGTTGCTGTTGCAGTGCATTGATGAGGCCTTTACATGTTTATCTAAAATAACTCATGCTATTCAAACATCTTTATATCGCCCTGCCAGGGCTTTGTTTTTTTCTGGTTTATCTACAAAACTGTTTTATATTCGATTGCGAATTTAAGGAGGGAATGACTTCCGTGGATTTCAAGCTTGTTGCAGATGTTGGTTCGATGATTCTCGACGGTCCGATAACTGATATGTAAATCATCTCCGATTTCTTTACTCGTTTTGTTTCCCGAGATGAGGCGTAGTACTTTGCGTTCGGTGGGTGTGAGGTTCTCCAACTGAGGTTTCTTCTTGAGCAGTGAACGGACGTAATCACTTCTGCTGACGAGGTATTCTGAAATAGACGGACTAAGGTAGTACCGTCCAGTTGCAACAGTCTTAATAGCGGCGACGATATCACTTACTGCGCTATCCTTCAACACATACCCTTTCACTCCAAGATCCATCGCTTCGTTGAACATATCTTCTTCTTTGTACATCGTTAAAAGGACAATGTGAGACGGGAGATGTCGTTTGATGATTTCCCCTGCGACCTGAAGGCCAGTTAATCCCGGCATTTCAATATCTAGCACGATAACATCCGGCTTGAGTTTTTCTGTAAGATACAGTGCTTGTTGTCCGTCCCCCGCTTCACCGATGATTTCTATGGAACGTTCTGATCCAATTGCTAAGAGCAGGCCTTTGCGAAATATCGGATGATCATCTGCAATGATGATTCGTAATTTAGTTTTCGCCATCTATTCTATCGTACGTTTTTATTGTTATTAATACTCTGGTTCCTTTTCCAAGGTTCGATTCAATTCTCATCGTTCCTCCAATAAACCGAGTACGTTCTGCAATTCCCTGCAAACCTATCCCGCGTTCATTTTGAGTTCGCTGCAGTGAAACATTAAATCCGGTACCGTTATCTTCTACGTCAATATTCAGCCGATTATACCATCGCTTGATGGTAACTTTTCCGGCAGTTGCATTCGCATGTTTGATGATATTGTTGACGCATTCCTGTATAATTCTATAGACATGAATTTCCATTTCTTTTGGAATAAGATTATCAATGGGATCGATATCTGATGTAAAGGAAATCGTCGTCGTCTGCGCTGCTCTATTGATAATCGATTCGAGCGACTTCTTTAATCCTAATCTATCAATCTGGTAGGGACGAAGATTATTTGTGATCTCTCTGGTTTCTTGAATTGCCTGCGATGCTGTATGAGAAATCTCATCGAGTTGTTCTCGCACTTTTTTCTTGTTCTTCAGATCACTTAATGCCAACAATGCCCTGTTCTTAATGATGAGAAGCTCCTGGCCAATGCTGTCGTGCAATTCAGTAGCTATGCGTTTTCGTTCTGCTTCCATCGAATCAATTAATTGGCGCGTAAATACATTTTGTTCATGTAAGGAACGGCGACGATGCTTTCGCTGAAAATAGAATAAATATCCAATCAGCGCGAGAATACAAAGCAGAATGATCTGGAAATATAACGTTTCCCAAATTGGTGGTTGATCTGCAAAAAAACCTGTTTTCATGAAGTCTAATTGAATAATGATCTCCTCCCCATAGAAATAATCAAAAAGATAAAACAACTCTTTTCACAAACATAGTACGAGAAAAACGTAGGAGTGTCAAGAAAGGGATTGAGAGAAAAGGAAGACTCTTCTTAAACAACCGTTGAAGACATCATCGCTTTGTTGTATATTGAAAGTAAGATTTAAGAAATACGATATGAGACCTTATTTGCTCTCTATCTGAAATCTCTCATTCTCAACCACGAAAAAAGATTATATTGCCGATGTCGTTCCAGCTCATCTCAGACCTCACTCCTTCCGGCGATCAACCAGAAGCAATTCGACAGCTTGTTGAGGGGATAGAACGCGGCGACCGGCATCAGACGCTGCTCGGCGTTACTGGCAGCGGAAAAACCTTTACTATTTCGAATGTCATCACGCACATCGATAAACCCGTGCTCGTGATGTCTCACAACAAGACACTCGCAGCGCAACTATATGCCGAGTTTAAAAGTTTCTTCCCCAATAATCGCGTCGAGTTCTTCATCAGCTATTACGATTATTATCAGCCGGAAGCATACATCCCGACCACCGATACTTACATCGCCAAAGATTCTTCGGTAAACGATGAAATTGACCGTCTGCGATTGCGTGCAACGAGTGCCTTGCTCAGCGGCGATCCCAATGTTATCGTCGTTGCTTCAATCAGTTGTATTTACGGTATTGGCGCACCTGATGAATGGATCAGCCAGACATTAACGCTGAAAAAAGGAGATCATCTCGGCCGTCAAGGACTACTCAAACGACTTATCGACTTATTGTATATACGGAACGACTATGAGTTTGCTCGCGGGACATTTCGTGTGCGAGGTGATGTGGTAGAAGTTATCCCCAGCTATGAAAATGAAGAGGCAATACGAATCGAATTTTTCGGTGATGAAATTGAGCGTATCTCGTACATCAATAAAGTGGATGGCCGAGTTGTCGGAGAAGCTGATTTTGAAATGATTTATCCTGCCAAACAATTCATTACGTCGCGTGAAACCATTGAGCGGGCGATGGATGGCATCTATACGGAATTGCGTGAGAGAACAACTGAACTCCGTTTTCTCGGGAAACTCGTCGAAGCACAACGAATTGAACAACGAACACGGTTTGACATGGAAATGCTGCGCGAAGTCGGTTATTGTTCAGGCATTGAAAATTATTCACGCCATTTCGCAGGCAGGCCGCAGGGTTCACGTCCATCATGTTTGTTGGATTATTTCCCGAAAGATTTTCTTACCATTATTGACGAATCACATGTTTCTGTACCGCAAATCGGCGGCATGTATGCCGGTGATCGTTCGCGGAAAACGACCCTCGTGGAGTACGGATTCCGACTCCCATCAGCGCTCGATAATCGACCATTGACATTCGATGAATGGGAAGCGATGGAGAAACAAATCATTTTTGTCAGCGCAACGCCGGGACCATACGAACTGCAGAAATGCCAAGGCATCTTTGTGGAACAAGTTATCCGCCCCACCGGCCTGATTGATCCAGATGTCGAAGTTCGTCCAAGCAAACACCAGATTGACGATTTGATTGCTGAGATTCGGACACGCACGGCACGAAAGGAACGCACATTGGTAACTACCTTAACAAAGCGTATGGCTGAAGACCTGACAGAATACCTAACGAATATTGGAATCAGAGTCCGTTATATCCATTCGGAAGTGGATGCATTGGAACGCGTGGAAACACTGCGTGATTTGAGATTGGGCGAGTTCGATGTTCTTGTGGGTGTGAATTTGCTTCGGGAAGGGCTCGATTTACCAGAAGTTTCTCTGGTTGCCATTATTGATGCGGACAAAGAAGGATTCCTTCGATCCGAACGCTCGCTCATCCAAACTGCAGGCCGCACAGCACGCAACGTTAACGGCAAAGTTATTCTCTATGCAGATAGAATGACCGGGTCAATGGAACGAATGATCAGTGAAACAAATCGTCGTCGCACAAAACAAATCGATTACAATACGAAGCATGATATCACACCTGTTACGATTTATAAGACGGTAGAGGAAATTCTCGCCGCTACATCCATTGCCGATGTGAAGATGAAACGGGAAGAACGTGATCAGAAATCCAAACCTCTGGCCATTGCCGAGACAGTAGCAAAGTACCTCACAAGCGACCAGAAGAAAGATCTGCTGAATGAATTAAAAGCGGAGATGAAACGGGCGGCAAAAGATTTGGAATTCGAACGTGCCGCGGAATTACGGGACGAAATTGAAAAGTTGGAAAAGAAAAGCTAACCGAGTCTGGAAAAGGAAGAGGCGAAGAAATTTAGTACATTTGTAAAGAAGAATTACTGATATCTCTTCTACAGCTTACGAGGCCGCCATGCAAACCTAAACACAGAGAGCAGCATTCATCCGTTTGTTCGACATTTTTTTCAGCAGCGCGCCATAAAACATAACATTTAATAATTTTGACCGTTACCACGTCGATATTAAATATTTTCCTTGATTTCATTTACCCACCAGTGTGTATCTCTTGCAATACGCCTTTACCGGATGGGAGCAAGAAGATCTGCCAGAATTGTTGGAGTGCCATTCCTGTTCTTACCAAAGAGCATTCTCTCTATCAGCAAACCCGTTCCAAACTCATTGCCGAAGGTTGTATTGACGATCTTATTTCTTGTTACGTATTCGAAAGAGAAGGACCGTTTCAACACATTGCACATGCACTGAAGTATCAAGAGTATAAATCATTTGGAGTAGAATTGGGGAAGCAGATCGGTGGATTGGTCCAGGATTGGAATGTAGAAACCGATATTATCATTCCAGTACCGCTGCATCGAATCAAACATCGTGAACGCGGTTATAATCAGTCTGAATTTATTGCACAAGGCATTGCTTCGATCATCGGCAAACCAATAATAGTGAATGCAATTCGTCGAACACGCCACACACAGACGCAGACTACATTGAATCTCGAAGAACGTTATAAGAATATGAAAGACGCGTTTAAAACTTTACCGGGTGCTTCCAAAAAGTTTTATGGAAGAACTTGTCTTTTGGTAGATGATATTATCACCTCTGGAGCAACAACGAATTCCTGTGCCAAGGAAATCCTTGCGGCAGGTGCCAAGTCTATCATTGCCGCTTCTGCGGCTCTTGCAAAATAGTTTCCGTATTGTTCAGCACATTCTTATAAGAGTAAATCACTTTTGAAATGTATAAATCAATTCATTTTCTTGAATTTCCATTAAAAGACGTTACTTTTTCTTCTTTGTAAAAAATTATATGTGACAGAGGACACATTTTTTAAAGACGAACGTTATGATATTTGTCCCGTATCACATTGTAGTGTGAAGGAATAATACAATGACAAAGCCAAACATTCAACAAGAACAACCGATGACATATCAAGTAAACCCTTCTCGGAATGATTCAATAAAATTAGTAAGCGAAATTCTTAAACGGACAAACCAATTAATTCAAAAAGGTGACTTTGATCGCGCACAAGGAGAATTGTTGCTTGCGAATCGGACAGCAAAAGGACAGTATAGAACACCTCCTTTTTCTTCATCAGTTAATGATAATTTTGTTGTACCTCAAACATTACATGCACCACTGCCGTTAGCGCCCATGGAAGCGATGATGGCTGTAATTTCATCCTCAAAACAAACCGACGACGTTCTGCCTCGGGCAACAATACAAACCCCAGAAGCTCTATCCGAGAAACCACAGGTTCCTTTTCCAGAACAAACCAACGATCGAAGCGTTGAGTTCAAATGCTATCGCGAAGCACTTGCAAAAGCATGGTGTGATGGAGCGCTAACAGATGATGAAGAGCGGCATTTACAGGAATTACGGACCGTGTTAGAGATTTTAGATGTTGAACATAAAATGTTTGAGAAGGAAATTAAGTATTCATGTTATAAAGAAGCTTTCGCCAAGTTTATATCCAACGGTTCGGCCGCTTTAGTAGACACAAAATCAATCTCCGATCTTCAAAAAGCATTCCATGTCTCGCAGGAGGAGCATATGAAGATTTTAGGCCACTCCATGCAAATAAAGCAACAGAAACAGCGTGATAAAATTCTTATCATTGACGATGACGATGAGTTCTTGAATCTGCTATCCAGCTCAATGACGGAAGACGGATTTGATGTCATTGCTGTGGAGACATCCGATGAAGCCTATATGCTTTTACACAAATGCATTCCCGATCTCATTTTGTGCGACATCAATCTTAAGACCTCAACAATGAATGGATTCGTTCTTTACGAAAAAGTCCAAGCGAATAAATATCTTCAAAACATTCCTTTCGTTTTCCTAACGGGACTTACGGATGAAAAGTTAGCTTGGACAGGAAAAGAACTCGGCGCCGATGACTACTTATTAAAGCCAATTTCCAGGCATACGCTTCTTTCTACACTTCACGGCAGATTAAAACGCTTTAGGCAACTCAGAGGCTTCTCTTCAACCCCTACACCAGCGTTTTGCTGAGGAATTTCCACAACAAACGGCCCTTTTAGAAAAGATCGAGTAGATTTTACCTGTTCCTCTCTTTCTGCAAAAATTACTTTTCTACAATCTCTAAGTAAATTACCTATGAGGGGGTAGCAATCCTTTAAAAAACACCCGAATTCTCCTTGTTTTTGAACCTCTATGCATCCTGATAGATTTAATAGGGCACTGAAAAAGTCGGAACAGTTATTGTTGGATTAGGCATAAGAGTTAAATAAGGAATATGAAAATGACTAACCAAAATATACCACAGCAAAATTTTCAATCGATGCACGAACTTACACCTCGTGACGACAATAAGAAAATCGTCAGTGAGGTCTTGAAACACGTTGATCAATTGATCCGGAAGGGCGATCTCGATTGTGCACAGAGAGAAATTGTTAAAGCCAAAGAACTTGACCCTCGAAACGTCTACGCACTTGCATTGGAAGAACGAATTTCCGCCCTTAAAACAGAGTTCGAATGTACTAAAATAGAGATTGAATGTACGGAGAATGTAAGACGTCTTGATGATTTCATACAATCGAGCGTTACTTCCAAACATCCTCAATCTGTAGCCGAGACTCTGTCGATGTCGCCTTTATCGAGACCCGCACCGATAGTCTCAAGTACGACACTCGTTCCATCAGCAGCAACTTTATCATCGCTCCCATTCAATAAATCATCAGATATGATGATGAAAGACTATGAACCACAGCAAGAGCGTGCTGTTGATCGGAGTATTGAGTTGGAATCTTATCGCAAGACACTTGCTGAGATGTGGTATGATGGGGCATTGACAGCAGATGAAAAGCGCCGTTTAAATGAGTTACGGACATTGCTGGAAATTACAGAGGCTGAACATGAGGGAATCGAAAAGAATGTGAAACGAGAATGCTACAAGAGTGTTATTATTCGGCAATTATCGAATAATCCAATTTCTTTATCCGATGCAAAATCTCTTTCTGATCTACAAAGTACATTTCAAATCTCCGAAGAGGAACATATCCAAATTCAAACGCAGTTGATGAACGTTATTCAACATAAACAGAGGAACAAGATTCTCGTCATTGACGATGACACACGGCTTTTAGAATTGCTTGAATCATCGTTGGAAGACAATGGGTTCGATGTTACAGCGTTATCAACATCAGACGAGGCATACGCGTTACTCCGAAAGTTTGTGCCTGATCTGATTCTCTGTGATATCAATCTTGAGACCTCAACTATGGGCGGTTTTACATTCTATGAGAAAGTACAGGAACTGAAAAATGTTCAAAGTATTCCCTTCGTTTTCTTATCCGGACTTACAGACGAGGTTCTCGTCCGCACCGGTAAGGAACTTGGAGTGGACGATTATTTGATGAAACCCATTTCTGAACAGACATTAGTCTCAACATTACGAGGAAAATTGAAACGCTTTAAGCAACTAAAAAAGGCAGTGGGAAATCCAATGCCAGCAATGGTGGCAGCATAGGGGGCGCTTTCAATCATTGTTTTAAAAAGTAACAGCCGCGAGACGACAGGATAGATCAGCGCTGAATATTCACAAAACCATCTTGACGAGAAGATATTCCAGCATCGTTCCCCTACTTCAAGGGATTTCTTTTATTAGTACTTCACTGCTTGCAGTTCTCTCAATAAAACAAATCGTCTGTATAGGACGCACAATATAAGAATTCCGTTCATGAGAAAGATGTTGAGATAAAGATACAATTCTAAGCGGTTTAAGACCGAACATAACATCAGTAAAAAAAACTCCGTACCGAAACCAAGTAAGCCGGAGATCCGTAAAGAAATAATATCAGAATACCACTCTTGGCCCCTTTGACAAGGTTCACAAGAAGAACCTTCTGAAGAATCTCTTGGTTCATTTTCGTGCAACCTTCGGAAGTTCCTTCCATAACTCCATCGATCAACTCTCTCAATAAGTCGATCTTGCCAACCATAGATACATTGAAAAATCCGCTGAAGAACAAGCTCGACGCCGCCTTCCTTCAGATCTTCTTCTCGAATTTCTTCGGATATACGATTGCTCGCAAACTGTTTCTGCAAATGGAGAAAGTTCACCTGATAAAATACGTGATAGGATACTCGAAGCGAAATACCGATAACCCCGACCAAGGCGAGCAACAACATCCACCAATGACCGCCTGATTGATATAAAATCCAACCGATGGCACTGAACACTGCCGCATCTACTACAAAGTCACCGATAGAATCCAAAAATCTTCCGACACGGCTGTATTGCTGTTTCGCTCGCGCAAGTTGGCCATCAGCAGAGTCCAGTAAGTCTTTGAGCGTAACAAGCAGTCCGGCAACAATAAATGCTTCTGGAGTCCCTTTCAAATAGAAAAATGCAGCAACAAGTCCAGCGATTGTTGATGCGATGGTCACTTGATTCGGTGTAATAGGTGTATAATAGAGTGCCCAGACGATCAATCCAGCAATGGGACGAAGCAAGTACGTGTTGATAAGTTCGTCTGAGATGTCAGACTTGAGAGATTTTCGATAAGAATACATTTCATCAAACGATGTTCATTCGTTCCGCAAGTCGGAGATCTTCTACTGTATCTATTTCAATTGCTGAAAATGCACTGACATCAATGGCTTTGAGTTGAGTTCCATGGTTAATCATTTCCTGAAATGACGCCTCATAGAATTCTGTTCGCCCCACACCACTCTTAACGCGTTGTTCGAGAATCGTGAAGAGGTGCGCTGTTGTTTTGGCAGAAAACATTTCGATGCCGATCGACTCTCCATAGGTTTCATTGAGTGGCGTCTCTTTGCCAATCAATACAATATTCCCATAGCCATCTATCTTTACTCGAATTTCTTCTTCACTATGTTCACCAGACACGCGAACAGCAACGCAATCTTGCGAATGCTTGCTCAGAAACAACGGCAGCAATTCTGACGAAAAAAGAATATCGCTGTCAAGTAGAATTAAGCCAGAAGACACATAGCCTTCTTTATTCTCAAGAAATTTTCTTGCAAGGAGAAGCGAGTAAGCGTTATCTGTTTCAGCATAATCCGGATTGAGGATAAAGCGAATATGTATTTGCGGAAAATGCCGTTTGACAAATTCCCGAATCATCTTTCCCCGGTAGCCGATAACGATAGCAATTTCTTTGACACCGGCATGAAGAACATTTTCGATGGCTCGTTCAAGTAGTACCCCTCCGCCGACTTCCAGCAAACACTTCGGTTTTGAATCCGTCAATGGGCGCAAACGCGTGGAAACGCCGGCAGCAAGGATGATGCAGCGAGGGAGCTGCGATTTTGTGATTGAATGATTTAGGGATTGATAATTGATCATTTCAATCAACTACCCACGGTTCTAATAATTTTTCTCCAATGCCTTCGATAAAGCGCGAGGGCTTTGTCAAAATCATACCGCTTTCACGGTCGTAAATATTCATCGGATAGGTGATAATCAGATGCTCCTTTGCGCGGGTACAAGCGACGTACATGAGCCGGCGTTCTTCTTCCATTTCCTCATCGCTCGCTGCAGATCGCATTGTCGGGAATCTTCCTTCGAGTGCATAGATGATGAAGACAGCATTCCATTCCAATCCTTTGGCACTGTGAATAGTCGAGAGTGTCAGGTATTCTGTTTCCGGTCCTGGTGATTCAATATCAGCGATACTTTCGTTCGGCGGCTCAAGTGCTAAATCTGTCAATAATTCATCGATAGACTTATAGCGCTCAGTGATATTTTGGAATGTCTCAAGATCTTTCTTCCGCTTGAGGTGATCTTCATAGCGAGCACGGAGAATTGGTTCATAGTATTGAAGGATATGAGATGTCTTTTCTGCCGGAGAAATGTTGGGCGCAGCAACTTCTTTCAGCATATCAAATAGTTTACGGACATTATCGGGATAGCTACCGTATTCCATCCAGAATTTTGTTGTTGCTGTCACAGCTTCTTTGAATTCCTTCGCCAAACCAACACGACGTTTCAGAATATCGTCCACAACTTTTTCCGCAGTACGCGGGCCAACACCATCAATAAGCAGGAGAATGCGATTCCACGATACGACATCGCGCGGATTTTCGAGCACACGTAGATATGCCACAACATCTTTTACATGTGCTGTTTCGATAAACTTAAATCCACCAAACTTTAGGAATGGAATATTCGCCTTTGCTAATTCGATTTCTAAATCAAACGAATGGAATGAGGATCGAAACAATACAGCCATCTCTTCCAGCGGGACGCCCATCTCGTGGTATTCAAGAATCTTCTGCACGACGTATCGTGACTGTTGGTTCTCCGTCTGAGCCGAGACAAGCTGTGGTAAGCTGCCACCAGATTTCTTTGTGAAAAGTTCTTTGGTGTACATTTTAGCCACCCAGATTTCTTCCACCACGCAACAAGATTTCATTCGCTAGGTTCAAGATCGGTTGTGTGCTTCGATAATTTTCTTCTAACTTGATAATTTTACAATCCTTGAACTCCTCACCGAACATAAGAATATTCTGAATCGTAGATCCTCGGAAAGAATAAATACACTGTGCATCATCGCCAACAACCATCAAATTCCGGTGCTTAGATGCCAGCAGCTTTATAATTTCTGCTTGTAGTTTATTGGTATCCTGATATTCATCCACCATAATATATTTATAACGGTCAGAAAGCGTCACACGCACCGCTTCATCCTGGCGCAGCAACAACGCAAGATTTAGAAGCAAATCATCATAGTCCATCAAGTTGTGTTCACGTTTGTATTTCGCATAGGTACCGTGAAGCATAGAGATGTCGGTTTCGATTTCAAGGTACTGCGGATAATCTAATGCCAGCAGTTCTTTCACTGAAGTCACCGTGTTTAGTGAACGGCTATAAAGATCGTATAATGTCTCTTTACGCGGAAACCGTTTCTCTTTTGTATCAAATTTCATCCGTGTCCGGATCAGATTGATAACATCTTCAGCATCCGCTTGATCGAGAATTGTGAAGTTGTTCTCGTACCCAAGTTGACCGGCATATTTTCGCAGGACGCTGTTCGCAAACGAATGAAATGTTCCACCTGAGACTCGCTCACATCGACTGTCCAATAGAATTGACGCTTTTCTCAACATTTCTTGTGCGGCTCTGCGCGTAAATGTCAGCAGCAATAACGAATCCGGTTTAACACCTATTTCCACTAGATAAGCCACTCGGTACACAATTGTGCGTGTCTTCCCTGTTCCTGCTCCGGCGATAATCAAGTGCGGACCATCGACTGATGTCGCAGCTTCATATTGCGCAGAATTCAATTCCTGTTGATAGTTGATGCGCAGGTGCTGCGGCTGAACAAGATGAAGATGATCACCGGGGAGCGGCTTCAGTGTGAATTTCTTCATTTCATGCCGAATAAATGTGGATGCGTGCTCCGTCGCTGAAGCTTTTAAACGTAAGAGTCCTTTTACGCAAATAAGTATATAAGTTCATTTCGTGAATGAAGATAGCTGAAAAAATCTGGAAAATGAAACATTCCTAACTTGAGTTTTCAGCAACAAAGCTGTAAGTTTAAAACATTGTTTTTAACAACTTAGCGATGTAATTCCTTGATAGGAATCGCTACTTTTTCTTTATCATCTAAAACTTCAGACTGAACATATGAATATTCTTGTCTTAAATTGCGGCAGTTCGTCTCTTAAATTTCAGATCATTCAAACCGATCTTGAAATGATTGAGAAAAATGCAGACAAACAGCTTGCCAAAGGTCTCATCGAACGAATCGGTAGCCAAGCGCTCGTTTCACTGCAAGCTGCCGGTAAAACAGCAGTAAAACATGCAGCTCCACTGCGCGATCATCGCGCCGCGCTTGATCATGTTATCAAATGGATTATTTCGAAAGATGCCCAAATTCCCGATATTCAATCGCTCGCGGATATTCATGCGGTGGGCCATCGTGTAGTCCATGGCGCAGAGCAATTTACGAAGTCTACGATTATCACGGATGCGGTTATTCGCGGAATCGAAGACTGCATCGATCTTGCCCCGCTTCATAATCCGGCAAACCTTAAAGGTATAAATGCAGCACGCGAGCTTCTTGGCGCTGGTATACCGGCAGTAGTTGTGTTTGACACTTCATTTCACTCAACTATGCCAGAGACATCATTCCTGTATGCTATTCCATACCAACTTTATCGGCGACACAAAATCCGGCGATATGGATTCCACGGCACATCACATCGGTACGTAGCATACCGTTATCGACAACTCACTGGGAAAATACGAGAAGAGACAAATGTTATAACAATACATCTTGGTAATGGATGTTCAGCATGCGCAATCAAGAATGGAGCTTCGTTTGACACGTCGATGGGGCTTTCGCCGTTAGAAGGATTGGTCATGGGAACACGAGGCGGCGATATCGATCCGGCAGTGCTTGAGTTTCTTTCACACAAAGAAGGCATGTCGATGAGCGAGATCGACACATTGCTCAACAAACAATCTGGGTTGCTCGGCATTTCAGGATTAACAAACGACATGCGCGACTTGCTGGAAGAGGCGAAAGACCATCAGGATCGGCGTGCCACACTTGCCATAAACATCTTTGCACAACGTGCAAAAAAATACATCGGATCATATTTAGCAGAAATGAACGGCGCCGACGCCCTTATCTTTACCGGCGGTATCGGAGAAAATGCAGCTACTATTCGACAACGCATATGCGCCAACCTCGAGTGGCTTGGGATTGAAATAGACGAGAAGCTTAATAATGAAAAGGTTGGAGGGAAAGAGGGAGAAATCAACACACAGAAAAGCCGCGTGAAAGTGTTCGTCATCCCGACGAACGAAGAGCTGCTTATTGCACGTGATACGGTTCGTTGCATTGTCGATGTGCCGAAGAAGAGTTAACCACAAAGAAAGTATTTGCTTTTATTGTACAGAATCACATAAAAGCGCGGGCAATGAAGTTCGCGCTTTTTGATTTTCTAGGGTTCGTTTCTATCTGGTTTTATTGGTAAATATTTTGCATTCTAAAACAAGAATTCAAATCAGTTATAGGTGTGCAATGTCAGCAGTTTTTAAAATTAAAAATCCTTCACATCTTCATCTCTCCGTACGTCTCCGCGCACTCGCACGAAACCTCTGGTGGACATGGAATCCGGAATCCCATCATGTATTCAAAGAACTCTCACCTCTTGTATGGCGGTACTCAAACCATAATGCTGTAGCGGTGATGAATGAAATTTCCAACCAGGAATTGGAAGCCCGGCTGCGCGATCATGACTTCGCACGAAAAGTGCATGTTGTACTCGAAGAATTTGAATCTTATATGACAAAGCCATCGACATGGGCAAAACGCCATGCGATAGCGTTGAAGAATCCAGTAGCATATTTCAGCGCTGAGTTTGGACTGCATGAATCGCTGCCGATTTATTCCGGCGGCCTTGGAATTCTTTCCGGTGACCACACAAAGTCTGCAAGCGACCTCGGTATCCCATTGGTCGGGATCGGATTGTTTTATCGTCAGGGCTATTTCCAGCAGAGATTAAATGCAGATGGCTGGCAGGAAGAATCATATCCTTCAAACGATCCAGAACATCTTCCGCTTGAATTGGTTCTCCAGCCCGAAGGAGGGCGGCTGCTCAACTCTATAGAAATTGGACATAGTACAGTATATTTCCAAACGTGGACTGTACGCATCGGGCGAGTAACTCTCTATCTGCTCGATACGAATCTTCCGGAAAATGATCAACATTTCCAAGGATTGACTTCTACAGTGTACGGCGGCAACATCGACACACGCATCGGACAGGAAATTATTCTTGGCATCGGCGGTGTGCGGCTTCTCCAGTCACTTGGAATCACTCCATCTGTCTTTCATATGAACGAGGGGCACTCCGCATTTCTCGTGCTTGAGCTGCTGCAACGGGAATTAAAATTTAGAAAAACACGCGAAGAGGCAGAGCAGATAGTTCGCTCGAAGTGCGTTTTCACAACGCATACACCAGTACCGGCTGGACATGATCGATTCAATTCAGAATTGATGGCATACTCCTTCGGCAAATTCTGGAATTCTACAGGATTACCGCACGAAGATTTGATGTCCTATGGACGAGTGAATCCATCCGATACAAATGAACTATTCACGATGACTGTGCTTGCCATTAAGATGTCGCGTGCAGCAAATGGTGTGAGCGAGCTGCATGGACATGTGAGCAGGGAAATGTGGAAAGACCTCTTCCCCGGCAAGACAGTGGATGAAGTTCCCATTGGACACATCACCAACGGTATCCATACACCGGGATGGGCAACAACGCACGCGCATGATTTCTGGAACAAGCGGCTTGGTTCTGATTGGACAGAGAAATTGATGGAACCAAAGTTCTGGAAAAAGTTTGCAGATGATGAACTTGCTACCGATGAGGAACTGTGGGCATTACGCTATAATTTGCGACGGGACCTCGTGGAGTACGCTCGACGCCAGCAAGTAGAACGACAGTATGGTTATAGCATCGGTACATCATTTGCAACAAGCCACATCCTTTCTCCCGATGCATTGACGATCGGTTTTGCGCGCCGGTTTGCAACATATAAACGCGCACCGCTGATATTCCGACATTTGGAGAAAATTATTCCGCTACTCAGTAACACGCAACATCCCATTCAAATAATATTTTCCGGCAAAGCACATCCGCGTGACAATGAAGGCAAACGATTTATACAACAGATTATTGGGATCACACGACATCCTGAACTTATCGGCAAAGTGATTTTCCTCGAAAATTACGATATCAATGTTGCGCGTCATCTTATCTCCGGTGTCGATGTTTGGTTGAATACTCCGCGCCGTCCGCTTGAAGCGAGCGGAACCAGCGGCATGAAAGTCACCATCCATGGAGGATTAAATCTAAGTATTATGGATGGTTGGTGGCGCGAGGGTTACAATAGCAAGAATGGATGGAAAATCGGTGACGACCAAAACGATGCCGATCTTGAAACTCAAGATGAACGTGATTTTGAGAGACTGATTCATGTACTTTCAGAGTCAATCATTCCGGAGTTCTACAATCGGGATGAGCATGGTATTCCCCGGATATGGCTAAAACGCATCAGGAACGCTATGCAAACACTCCTTTCACAATTTAGTACAGATAGAATGGTAGGAGAATACGTACAAAAATACTATATAAACGAAGAAAGATAACCGCAGCTTAAGAAAGAAGTCCTTTCCTTTGTAAAACGACTTCTGTGAACTTCATGAAACACTTTATTGACATTCTACTCCTACCCCACTATCTTTAAAGTGGGATAGTGAATGTCTACCTGTATCTGAACGAGGAGCATGCTGTTATGACCAATCCATCAGAAATGCGCACACAGAAGATATCTGCAATCATGTTCACGGACATTGCCGGCTTTTCCAAGAAGCTTTCAGAAGACGAAGTGCGGGCATTTGAACTTCTCAAAACTCACGATGCGCTTATTCGTGTTCTCACCGCCAAGTTCGACGGCAAAGTAATCAAGTCCCTTGGCGATTCGTTTATGGTGGAGTTTCCGAGCGGCATCAACGCCGTAAAATGTGCTGTTGAAATCCAAAAACGATTCTGGAATTTTAATCGTGGTAAAACGGAATCTGATACAATCAGAGTTCGCGTAGGCATTCATCTCAGCGAAACCTCTATCCGTCATAGCGATATTCTTGGCACAGACTCAGCAATTGTCTCAAGAATACAGGCAATGACTGAACCTAACCGCATTTGTATCTCTTTAGAAGTATACGAGAACATCAGGAGCGCACTCCCGCTGAATGTATTTAAAGTCGGGTCGATAGAACTTAAGGATATATCTCGTCATATAGAAGTTTACGAAGTACTTATCGATTCCATTCCTGAACTTGCGCAGCCATCAGCTACCGCTCAACAGATATCATCATCACAACAGAGTACAGTTGCAATAAAACACGAAGAAGAGGAATTTCTCGAAGCAAAAAGAATCGAAGAAACCAAATTGCGCATATTGGGTGATCAGGCAAAAATGGAGGAGGAGCGAAAAAAGAAGATTGCTGCTCACTATACACGAGCAGAGATTTTCTTTGAGGCAGGTGCTCTGGAGAAGGCTGAACATGAACTTGCAGAAATCGCGAAACTTGATCCGCAGCAGCGTCCGCCGACGGAACGAGAGCGCCAGGAAAAAGAGAGTGATCGTATCATTCAAGATCATCTCATAAAAGCGCGCGAGTTTTTCGTCGTGAAGGAACTTGCTGCAGCTGAAGAAGAAGTAAACGAGATTTTTCGAATCTTACCGCTCCATGTGGGAGCTCAACAGCTCCTGATGCAAATTGAAGAGGAACGATACAGGCAGGAAGAGAGAAAGCGGGCCAAGCAGACAGAGGAGACTACCATCAAGCAAGTTTCCGAAGAAGAACGAAAGATCGAAGCATTGATCGAACAGGGGGAAGCACTGCTTGAAGAGGAAAAATTCACGGAAGCCACATTTGTATTACATGATCTTTTTCTCATCGATCCAAACCATTCCGGCGGACGACGATTGGAGGAACGTATTCGTCAAGCAGAACAGGCGAAAGCAGAATTCCAACGTATTCATGCAGAACAATCACACGAGGAACAGCGCTTTCAAGAGCTTGCCAAGCTTCAGAGAAAAGTAGAGGATCAAATACAGAGACAGACTGAAGCTCCTCGGGAAATCATTCGGAAACCAAGATCAAAAAAGCCACTTCAGATCACAGCGGTAGTCATCCTCGTAGTCGCAGCATTCTTTATTCTTCCGAAAATTTTCGAATGGATATTTCCCAAACATGTATCGATTGCCATCTTAAGGTTCACCAGTTCGACAAGTGAAACGAATGACTTGGATTTATTGGATGTACTTCCCATTCTGTTAGCAGAAGATTTTGCGCAATGTGACCATATAACTGTCATTGCTCCATCATCTTCACTTCTGTATATGTCCGATCCGATACATCTGCGAAAGATCGCATCAAACTTGCAGGTAGAATATCTCCTTGTTGGAACCATCCAGGAAAACGATGGACGATACAGCATCCAGCTCAGCCTTCTCGCCCCTGACGAAGAAAAGACCACGTATATTGGAACAGTGGAAGGATCGCTCTCAACGCTCAGTGAAATGCGTATTACAATTCTGCAAAAGGTTCTCGATAAAACTGGAGTGCGATCCGATCTACCTGTTCTGTCGCAGCCTGCCAACACTGGGGCACTTGCAAAATACATAAAAGGCATCCATTTGATGAGGCAAAAATCCGGCGTGGAAGTCGATTCTGCAAGAGTTTTACTACAGACCGCTCTTCAAATCGATCCTTCGTTGTGTATTGCATACGAATCGCTGGCAGATCTGCAAATCCGTACATTTCAGATGATGGACGATCCACAGTTTCTTCAATCCGCAACGGAATATGCACAGCGAGCCTTGCGATGTTCGCCCAACAACGCTCTTGCCCATCGAGTTCTTGCTACAAGTAATCGTCTCTCACAGAATTATTATTCGGCTTTATCTTCCATTAACCAGAGTATGGCATTACTTCCGCAAAGTCCAGAATGCTACCGGGAACTCGCGCTCCTCTCTCTCATCGCCAGAAGATTTGACGAAGCTACTTCGTATGCATCCAGCGCATTGCTCTATGATCCGAAAAATGTCGAATCGCATTTTACACTTGGACTTGTTCAACAGATGAAACAGGACTACTTTGGAGCAGAAAATTCATATCAGCAAGCACAACTGCCGGGGGATAATAATTTAATGCTCATGGCATACTATGTACAGAACGTGTGGATCGGCGAAGGGAACTATGATAAAGTGGTGCGCTATTGCACCCAAATGATTCGCATATCGCCGGAGAATTATCGCTACTACTATTGGATCGGACGTGCCTATCAACTCTCGCTCCAAATCGGCACAGCACAGGAATGGCTGAAAAAGGGATTAACAATAACGGAACAAGTCATTGACGACGATCCTAATGATGCAATTGCTCACACATACGCCGGATTGATCTATTCACGCCTTGGAAAATTCCCTGAAGGTGAAGCAGCAATGAATAAGGCGATACTCCTCGACAGCAGTTCTGTCGAAGTTGTATTCCGCAACGCAGACCTTTATTCTATCCAGAGGGATAAACAAAAAGCTATCGCAGCGTTGCAAAAGGCTGTACAACGACAATACGATTTTGCTGAAATCTTGAATCCGGATTTATCTTTTATTGCGCTCGAACCTGAATTCCTTTCAGCCGTCACTCAGAAGATTGATGGCAAGTGGCCGGTGAAATAATGGGAGAGTTGACCTCTTACCATTGGTTTTTGCATCAGGTAACGAGTGGCGACAATCGTGATTTCTTAAATAAAGCAAGGATTTTCCACATCACTTCAACAATCTTCTACGATCAATAACAGTAGCCTATTATTCATTGTCAATAGTACCTACAATCTCATGAAAAGTGATTTTCTTCTGTTCTTTTCACACATTCATTACTGTTCATCCAAAATACTTTTTCACCATCCGTAAAATAATGCGGTGATATAATTTCAATTTGTCATTTCATACAATAAAAAATCGCTGAGAAATTTATTCCGCACATTTTAAGTAATGAACTCTTACAATTCTATACTGAATAGTTACTGTAATTCTTCATTTGCCTCCTGCCCATTTTTTGCATAAGTTAGACTGTGCTCCATAATCATCAAATCCATAAGTTCTTTAGATAACGACATTATGTCTCTCCGACGAAGAGTTGTACGAGAACGGGTTTTACAGGCACTGTATGCATATGAACTGTCTCAAGAACCGATTGAGATGATCATTGAGAATATCGCCGGTGATTTGCAGAAGCAACCGGAATCATTCGCCTTCGCCAAACAGCTCATCCTGAAGGTCGTTGACTGTAACCAAGAATTAGACGATCTCATCCGTCAACGTGTGGAACACTGGGAATTCAATCGCCTTGCCATTATCGATAAGATCGTTTTACGAATGAGTATTTGCGAGTTATTGCACTTTGAAGACATCCCTCCAAAAGTCACGATGAACGAAGCTATCGAAATTGCACGCGCTTACAGCACCGATAAAAGCGATAAATTCGTCAATGGTGTGCTTGACTCTATTCTTGAAGATCTGAAAAAGGATGGCCGAATTAGAAAATCGGGGCGTGGACTTGTTGATACTCATGTGACGAAGAAACTTAAGTTATAATGTGAGCACCCACCTCTTTTCATCTTCTTCCCGTCTGGCGACTCGTGGACAAGTTTTTTCATGGGCGCTCTTTGATTTTGCGCATACTGCATTCTATGTCCTGATTTTAACGGTAGGATATCCCCTTTATTTCAAAGAGATTGTCGTCGGCAGCAGCGGCCAGGGAGATTTTCTCTGGGGCTCCGCATTCAGTATTTCTATGTGCATCGTGGCACTTTTCTCACCAGTCCTCGGAGCAGTGGCGGATTATGGGGCGGGGAAAAAAAGATTTCTGGGAATTTTTACCGCGCTGTGTGTCCTCGCAACGGCAAGCCTTTTTTTTGTGCACGCAGGAATGATTTTTGCCGGAATGGCATTCCTGATTTTGTCGAATATAGGGTTTGAGGCCGGACTCGTCTTCTACGATGCATTTCTTTTGGAGATTACAACTGCACGAAGTTATGGCCGAGTGTCGGGGTACGGATTTGCCCTCGGTTATGTCGGATCACTTGCATCATTGGCGGTGGTATACCCACTCTATGCAGACGGATTCGGACTCGACAATCTCTTCAATGTCCGGCTCAGCTTTCCTATCGCAGCAGCATTCTTTTTTGTATTCGGGCTTCCTCTTTTTCTGTTTCTGCCGGATAAACAACGGACCGCCAGTCTCAAGCTGGATTTTATCTTGATTGGTTTTGCGCGACTACGAACCACGTATCAGCAATTTCCACGGTTTCGCAATGTAGCCCGATTTCTGGTTTCCTATTTCATTTATATCGATGGGGTCAATACCATCATCATTTTCTCTTCTATCTTCGCCATGGAAACTCTCAAGATGGGCGTCAGTGAAATTGTCGTATACTTTGCCATGGTTCAGACATCTGCCATATTTGGCGCTGTTCTCTTTGGGATTCTCTCCGATCACGCTGGCCATAAGAGAACGCTCAGCATGACATTGCTTCTGTGGCTGAGTATCGTGATTATAGCATATTTCATTCAGGACAAATCGCTGTTCTATGGTGTCGGAGTTCTTGCGGGATTGGCACTCGGGTCATCTCAATCAACCAGCCGAGGCCTTATGTCGATCATTACGCCACAGGAAAAGAGAACTGAGTTCTTCGGATTTTACTCGTTCTTTGGAAAAGCTTCCGCGATCATTGGACCATTTGTTTTCGGATTCGTTTCGTCCTACTTCAATCAACGCCTTGCAATTCTCTCTATCGGGCTGCTCCTTCTCACTGGCCTCATTATTTTGCAGCGGGTCGAAGAACGCCCACCGGAAAGTTCTCCATCGGCCACATAAACCTTCACCAATCAGAAAGGAACCTCATATGCGCATTCTCATTTTTACTGCTCTGATTACTTCCTTATTTGGGTGCAGCACAGAACAAAAGGAAACCACCACGAAAGGCCGGCTGCACATTTTCATTCCGGAGTCCATCGCTCCTGTTATGATCGACGAGGTGAACGAATTTCTGAGTCTCTACAGACAAAGCGGCGCTCAAATCACATTCACCATTGCTTCATCTGAAACGGCAGCCCGTCGCTTTGTTCAAGATACCGGACGAATTGTTTTTCTCTCTCGTCCGCTCACGCTGCAAGAAAAAGAGTATACCAAAAAGATTTCCTCCGACTTCAATGAACTGGCTGTTGCATACGATGGAATCGTTGCGGTCGTTCATCCGATAAACAAAGCACAACAGATGACGACAACGGAAATTCAAAAACTTTTGACAGGAACTATCTCGCGATGGGAACAACTCGCATTTGCTAAACCGATGAAAGGAACGATCAAAATCTATTACGAGGACTCATCGGACGTCTTAGAATACATTACGCAGCGATTGCTGAAGCAAGGTGAGACCTACGCAAAAATATCTGCGAAAATCACACGAACTTCTTCCGATCTTCAGACATTGCTGTCAGTAGAAAAAGATCCGATGTCTCTTGGTTTTGTGGCATTGAGTTGGATTGATTCAGCGCATTCGAAAGCAAAAATCCTCAACCTGGGCCGCACAAAAGAAGACACCGACACGACCTTTGCACCTCCGCCTGAGTCAGCCGGAAAATTCTTTTCTCCACACCCTGCGTACATTTTTCTTAACTATTATCCTCTCAAACGCACGATTTATATGTACACACGCACACACGTGGATTTGGCAGCAGGATTCGGCACATACGTCGCTACAGCGGAAGGTCAAAAGATCTTTCTGAAACGAGGCCTTCTTCCCGGCACGCAGAAGATAAAGTTGAAAACGAATCAACCATAAAATCGAATGTCAATATCTCAAACGTTTTAAACTCTTCAGGGATTATTAAAAATCTGCTCCGAATGACCAGTAATAAAACGGTTCAGAAAAACCGGAATACTTAAATTGCCATGCAATATCTATCCGCAATGGAATGCCAAGGAGAAATAAACGCGTACCTACGCCAGTCCCTACGAGCAGGTCATTGAATACTGTTGCACCTGAGCCCGGATCATTGGCCCACATTTTCCAGCTCTTCGAGTCTGTCCATGCTGAGCCTACATCAACAAATGCCGCACCGAGGATATCGGCGAACCCAATCGGCAGCGCGCCAAAGATGAGGTACTTTAAAAGCGGAAAACGAAATTCCATATTTGCAACTGCGAAATGTGTTCCAATTTGCTGAGCGTAGTTGAAACCGCGTAAGGGTAAGACGGGCGTGAGAAATGCAAAATCTTCCACGTTCTTTATAGGAATTTCATTACCTTGAAGTGTTGGATTGATCCATCCTTCTGTTCCGCCGATAAAGAAATTTTGCTTATTTCCGCCTGTGCTTATGCCGCCGGAAAGCCGGTACGCAAGGATAAATTCCTTCGCTAATCTATTATAGCTTCGATAATCCGCAGTAAAGGTTTGAATATCCAATCCTTCACCTCCAAACTTCGGCGTTCCGTAGAATGTAGCGTTGAAGCGCGAACCATTATTAGGGCCGAACCATGCCCCCTGCCAGAGCGAATTATCTCTCACATAGCTCACAAGCGGCAGAATAAGCGATCGCTGTTGTGATGGTTCCGACGGATAGTCCAAATTATCACGCGACAAATTCAGCCACATCAAAGAACCATCAATCCGGTTAAACCGATCAATCGGATAAGACACCATGGCACCGATCCCCCATGAGCTGAACCGGTACAGCGTATCAGACGACGCATCCTCAGGTCCAAGTAAAAGAAACTTTGCATTATGAAATGCCTGGAAACCCCAATCGATGCGCCCTGGTAAATAATAGTATGAGAGGCCGTAATCGCTGTTCTTTAAGTCAATGAGTAAATTTGTTTGAAAAACGATTTGATGCTCACCTAGCATATCGCTGAATGCAACGATCGTACTTCCTTCCAATCCATAAAACGAACTATAGCCTGCCGCGCCATAGACAAGGTCGGGCGAGAAGTTCAGCTTATAGCGCCGCGGAATGTAATTACCTTCACTATCCTGATTGTCGGAGATATCTACTTGCGAAATCGGAGGCGGAGCATTTGTCGTATCGTGCATCGCGTCCGTGGAAAAGACATAATTGGAAAGGTCCGTTTCAGGACCAGGATGATAGGTTGTCTCTACTCCAACGGTATCGGCAACTACGACAACATCGTTGTGCACCGCTATCGTATCAGAAGTGGGAAGAACTGAGACAATCTCTTTGGGTTTTTCTTCCCGTGGAAGATGGTATTTCATTTTATAGAATTCAGTCGGCTCCAATGAAGTCACACTGAGTTTCCGGTCTAATGGACGCAGCATCAGGTAGATATCAAATCCTGCTTCATTAAGGGATGAGAAAACTAATTTCGATCCATCACGTGAAAGCGAGAGTTGGTACAACCCACTAATGGAGTTGGTAATGGGATAAAACTTACCGGAGTCCAATGATTGCACATAAAGATTATTAATACCGTTGATATCGGCGATGTATAGAATCTTTTTGCCGTCAGGAGATAGGACAGGTGAAGACTTGCTGCCGTTCGGTTGTGTGGTAATACGACGAATAGCCCGGGTGGCAATATCGAGCGAGTATAAATCAGATTGTCCAAAATCATAATTCCAAATTTTAAAATTTGCCGGCACCATGGATGGCGATGTAATATCTCCCCGGTCCGATGCAAAGTAGATTGTTTTACTATCCGGGGAAAAAACCGGGTCCATATCAGAGAAAATATCATTCGTGAGATTCTTCAGCTCTTTTGTAATAAGGTTATAGATGTAGATATCTGACTGCGGCGTTTTAACTCCAACAAACGTGAGCATAGTGCCATCTTTACTCCAATCAACCGAGAAGATGCCATCCAAATCAAATTCGATCTTTTCTTTTTCACCAGTTTTGACATTCACCATGATAATCGCATCATGTTCCCCTGCTTTGACAGCGAGAGCAATTCTTTTTCCATCTGGGGACCATGTGACACCTGGGGTGAGCAAATGCATTTCTTCCAAATCATTTGTCTTTTGCCCGCTCACCACCTTATCAAGAATCTCTCCGTCCAATGCCGACATGATATAGACATCGAAATAATCATCCCTGTCGGATATGAATGCAATCTTATCGCCTTGTGGAGAAATTGCCGGACTCGTGTTATAGAAGTTATCATCTTTTGTATGGTTCGTCAGCCGCTTATAAGAAAAATCCACGGGTTCTTCGCGTTTGGCAACATCGGGCCAGTAATACACCTTCTGCTCCTTCTGCCAGCGCTCGGAAAGTTCTTTCACTGTCAGTCCGATGGCAGATCTAAATCCCTTATCGACACTTCGAGCGCTTTTAATACTGCTGAAGATCTCAGCAATTTTTTGCTCGCCGTATTTGTTGGCAATATAATACCACACAGACTGACCACCCCGGTATGCAAAGTATCCATTTAAGTATGGAATCGGCGGTAAATAATTGTGTACGGTTGCATCTCGCAGGAACATATCCGAATTATTATCCCACTTCAATGACGCATATTCCGCGATGCCTTCGTTCATCCACAACGGCAGCTGTACTGGCGCTTTGTTGGAGATAAGGGATTGGATCGTGCCGCCATAAAACATGTCATTCAGAACTCCATGAACCAATTCATGGTGTATGACATGCCGGAACTGTCCATAATTTCCTTCAAATGGAACGACGATGCGATTTTTAAAGAGTTCTGTCACGCCGCCGATTCCTTCTTCCAAATATTCATTAATAACATTTGTTTGTTGAAACTCGTTATGTGAGTTATAGACGACAAAAGAGATACGGTTGTTGATTTCATATCGAAGAAGCTTCTTGATCGATGCATAGGCTGCTTCTGATGCATTGGCAGTGAACTGTGCTATATCATACCCATCCTGCGAGAAGTAGATATCAAAGTGATCTGTCTGGATATACTGCCAGTGAAAATTTTTGTATTGGACCTTATTTTTGCCAAAGACAGAATTCTGTGCCTCTCCCTGCACAACCATCCCGCAAAGAATTAATCCGATGAGAATGCAACGTTGTATCATACAATCCTCAATTCTTTTCAGTCATTACTTCTTAAAAAATAGTGTAGAAAAAAACATATCGAAAAGCAAACCAGTGATGAATATATGAGCCTCTTCCGCCAGAGTCGGACCCGCCGGACTGCGTAGCCGGCAGGTGTGCTTTTGTCGTAGAGTCTGGAACGCAATGAGTACTTAACTCCTTTAATTTCCTTTTCACTGTATCAGTGTTTATGCCGTCGTAATGCTTTCGCTTCTTCTCTTTCGATAAGAGCAAAATCGACTTGGCGTTCTTCAGGATTCACGCGCACAACTTTGACTTCTAATGTATCGCCCAATCGATACTGTTTATGAGTACGTCGTCCTTTCAATGTGTACTGTTTTTCATCATACACATAATAATCGTCACGTAAGTCGCGAATATGTATCATGCCCTGCACAAGCAAATCGGTCAGTTCCACGAAGATGCCGAAGTGTGTGACACCGGAAATCACCGCATGGAATTCATCGCCGATATGACGCTTCATATATTCCACTTGCATCACTTTCACAGCAGCACGCTCGGCTTCCATTGCTAACCGTTCCATTTCGGATGATTGCTTGGCAATGTACGGCAAGCGTTGACGAAGCGCGTCCAATTCCTTGAGCGAAATTCCTTCGTTATATTGTTTCAGCATACGGTGAACTGCTAAATCCGGGTACCGGCGAATGGGAGATGTAAAGTGTGCATAGTAATCGAATGCTAAGCCGTAGTGACCGATATTTCTGTCAGAATATATCGCTTTTGCCATCGAACGCAATGCTACTTCGTTGATAACATTCTCAACTTCCGTGCCTTTTATTTGTTCTAAAAGCCGTTGTAAAGATTTAGACGTAACACCACCATCAATGTTCAACTTAAATCCGAACTTCTCTACAAACAGCGCAAGTTCACCGATTCGTTCCGTATTGGGCGAATCATGCACGCGATAGAGGAATGGCTTTGCTTTCTCTTCTTTTTTCGCAAATCCAATATGGCGTGCTACGATGCGATTTGCCAAAAGCATAAACTCTTCCACCAATCGATGGCTTTCCAAACGAACTTTTTTTTTGATTTTTATCTGTTGTCCATGTTCGTCTAACTCGAATTTCGCTTCGGCAGAATCGAAATCGATACTGCCTTCCTTCAATCGTTTCTCCGTCAGTGCCGTGCTCAGACGGTACATACTCCGTAAAGATTCGGCGAACGGTCGATCGTTCGGCGAAATTGCATCATTCCGTTCTAATCTTCCAAGAACTTCCTGTACACGCTCGTAACTGAATCTTTGTTTACTGCGGATGATGCTCTCGACGATCTTATATTCTTTGACACTGCCCCGGGGAGAAATGTTTATGAAGATAGTGAATGCTAACCGATCTTCATCCGGGCGCAGGCTGCATAAACCGTTGGAAAGTTTTTCCGGCAGCATGGGAATGACACCGGCAGGGAAATAGACACTTGTACTGCGCTTCAGTGCCTCTTTATCAAGTGCACTTTCGGCTTGCACATAATATGATACATCTGCGATGTGTACACCGAGGCGGTATTGACTATCGGACAGCAGTTCCAAGGAGACTGCATCGTCGAAATCCTTTGCATCTTCCGGATCGATAGTAAAACAAAGCAATTCACGGAGATCGCGCCGGCGATCAATTTCAGACTGTGGGATGTCTGATACAATGGCATTCGTTTCATTCAAGACTTCAGCGGGAAAAGTTGTTGGTAAATGATACTCGCGCACAACCGATTGGATTTCCGCCGATAGCTCACCGGATTTGCCAAGCACCTCCAATATTCGTCCTTCTGGATTTTGATGAAGTTTTCCCCAACCAACCATTTCTACAACAATTTTGTCGCCTTCTTTCGCTTCGTGGAGATGTTCCTTAGCAATCAGGATTTCGCGTGCCAGTCGTCGATCATCAGGCACAACAAAGAATTGTTTGTGTACCCGTTCAAGGGTTCCGACAAATGTACGAATACCGCGCTTGATAATCCGCACTATTTCGCCTTCGCGTCGCGCACCGCGTTCTTTTTGTTTTGCACTTTGTGCTAAAAGTGAAACTTCAACCGTGTCTCCATGCGATGCATCTCCAAGATTATCTTGCTGGATAAAGAGTTCTTCACCGCCTTCTTCAACCGTTACGACTCCGAAGCCGCGAGACGTCACTTCCAACTTACCGAAGAAGAGTTGTGCTTTGTGTAGATGGCTGTATCTCTTACCATGGATGCGCGAAATCTTTTGATCATCTTGCAGCGAGCGAAGCGCCATCTTGAAAAGCTGTTCGTCCTTTTCAGAGCGTATTCCAATACGCCGAGATAATTCTTTTAACTTAAAGGATTCATTCGGAAAACGTGCAAGAAACTGCAGAATACGATCATGAAGCGATTCAAAACTCTCGCCAATATTTTTAGCTGACATTGGTGACTCCGATGGACATGAAAAAACCTTAGAATGTGAATCGATAGCCCAACCGAACTCCATCTGATGCCCGGCGCTGCTCTTCTGCATTCTGAATGCCTTCTACGCGGCGTTCGATTGTGAGAATGAGGTTGCGGTATCCATCCGAACCGACGATGGTGCTGACCGGGAGCTCGACGCTCACATTGGCATTCGTAATATCGTTCAAAACTCTCCCGCCTGCACGGATCACAGTTTCTCCCACCTGTCCCGTCACTCGCAAGTCTGTGGATTGAGTAGAAAACTGTCCGCCAATATATATTACATCCACAGATTGGATATAACCCCACGTACTGCGGCGGAGAGCTTCACTAAGAGGTCCGGTTACCATTCCAGATGCCAAAGCAAAACCGAGATTCGTGCCTATGAGCCCCATACGCTGTTGATCAGTTAGCTCATCGCGAAATTGACCAGAAATAATAAAAGCCATCGCATTTGCCTCTTCGTCGCTTCTTCCTTCTTTATCTTCCCATTTCCTCCAGTCTTTATCGGAAAAAGTCTTCGTCTGCAGTGAAATTTTCGTCTTCGGCTCATTTCGCGTCCCTGTGACCTGAAGCGTTACTAGTACTTGTTCGTCTACAGTATCTGTGGTACTACCCGTCTTGGTCGCATGATGAATACCCTGGTACGTTCCTGACACTTCGAGTTCAGGATTCAAAACATCTCCCGTAAAGAGAAGTTTTCCTGTTGCTTCAAACTTTTTGAAAAAGTCATAATACGATCGGTTGCTGACTTCCACCTGACCTGTCAATCGGGAAATTCCAGGACTTCGGTTAAAGTAAAGGCGTCCCTGGAGATCCGCGAAAAGTTCTTCACTCGTTTGTGTGTTGAACACGAATCGGAGCGTTGTCGGCCCTTGCGTCTCGATACCAACATCATAGCTGATGCCATCAAGGAACGAGTTGTGCACAGCTTCGGATAATGGAGACGGAAATTCTGCTCCATTTGCAGCCTTGCCGCTGGTTTGTGGAGATTTTGTTTTCCCATTATACGATTTAAGCTCTTCAGAGGTTTTGGGAGCAGTTCGCGCTGTATCATCAAGGAATGATACGTTCACGGCACGCGCACGCACAAATTCTACTTCACGTTCCGGCGGTAATACCAATTGCGCATCTTTGATGAATACATCCCCACGCACCATAGACGCAGAGAGATCTCCTTGCCAGCGAAGTCCTTTCGGACCTGTGGCTGCAAACAAATCACCATAGAGTTTTTGCCCTACAAATCGTTTATCTTCACTCATTACCTTCAGGTCACCTTGCGCCACTATATCAAAATGTCTGAGATTCAACCCAAGAAGAGTGAAGTTACCCGAGACCTTCATCGTTCCAATAGGTTTTGCTCCCTTCGGATCATTCTGGATAGTGAAATGTTCTAGTTGAATGCGATCACCTGCAGGAATCAGGTCGCCATCCAAGACGTATCGAATACCAAGCGGATCGAACACCAAGCTTGCCTGTTGAATGGACATCGATCCTTCATATTGCGGAGCATCGAAAGGGCCTTTCATTCGCATGTCACACGTCATCATTCCATTGAGATTGGATATTTCAGGAATAAATGGATCAAGAAACTTTAAATCCATCCCGGTAGCTTTCAGGGTAAGGTCTACCTGACCTACAAGCTTGTGCGGTGCCTCTCGTGCGAGTACAAATTCGTACGGTAATGACCCTGAAAGCAGCAAGTCCGGTGATGCTTGTGGATCATCAGAATGACTTATGAATTTCACAAGCAACGTGAGAACATATTCTGAATATGCAAGGTGTGACTCAACTTTACCGAATACCTGACTCTTATTTTGCAGTACATCTTCCGCACGAACTCCATCAGCTTTGAGATCGACGATGATGTTGGGACTTTCAAAACTCCCGCGGAAGGAAGTGATTGCATCTACTCTCCCGCCGAACTGCACGGAAGATTTTGCGTATGGTCCGCGATGAAGAACATGTTTCAAATTGGAGAGAAGAAATCCACTGAGCGAAATATTTAAATCCGAGATTCCCGTTGGACTAAAATACCCTGAGAGCAACGCTTTTTCTGATTCATGAACCATGGTCAGCGATTGAATATAAAATCCATCACGTCCTAAAACCAGCCGAATCGTATCTGCGTTTTCAGCAACGTATTGTTCTACTTCAATGTGTAATTCTGGCATCTCAAATTCCATCAAGCTCGCATTGACTCGAGATACACCTCCAATTCTCACTCGCGCTGTCGAATCGATGAATGCCGAAAATTGAAAAATACTCGAATCGGATTTTACATTGAGCTGACCGGAAAGTTGATTAAAGAGAAAAGCATTAATCGTAAAATTTTTTAGATCTGTTTCAACCGATGCATCAAAGGTTTGAAATATTGTTTGAGCACTAATTCCACCGAAGGAGTATTGAATTGCTGCCGTATCTACAGTGAGCGTATCTGTCCCTGCACGAAGTCCAAATTGTTCAAGGTTCACTTTGCCTTTGAGCTGCAGAGCTGTTGAATCCCCAACAATACTGCCTTCCACAATGCCCTGTCCGCTCATCGGAATATGGATAAATAGTCCAATTGGTTCGAAATCGTTTACAGTCAAATGAAATTGCGATTCTATAGGAACATTCCTTCTGACACGTGAAGGTTGAAATTTCTGTTCTGCGGCGATTGTGCCCTTGTGCGAACGGAGAGAGTCCAGACTTTGGAACCGATAAGCGATCGCTTCCGTTACGAGCCGATATGAATTATCCCATGCAGCGATAAATGAGCCGGGAGAAAAACGGCCTTCCACATCCAAATCACCTATGGTCGACGTTACCTGTAAATTACTCTGAAGGTTGTCTCTCAGAGTGAATATTGCCTTCGCTTCTCCCGATTCAAATTCCTCTGTTCCGAATGCCGAACGATAGAAGTCCAAATTTACCGTGTCTGATCGTGCGGTCTTCCCGCTGGCGCCGGTCGCCGTGAGATCAAATGACAAAGCACTCCCATATCTTTTGTCCTTGAGCAATTCAGCGAGATCGAGTGATCTGATTTTAGCAATGATGTTGTAATTCGACGAATCTTGTCGGAAGAACTGAAGAGAACTCGAAAGCTCATAGGTACAACTTCCCACAGAAGCCGCAACGTGAGATCGCAGCATTGCATCAGCGATGTCAAATACGAAGACAGAACGCTGCACAGACAATCCATTGAACAATGAGGAATCCATCTCTATTCTTGCAAGTCCTGTCATAGTACGCGGATCAAAGCCCGTTCCATCGATTGTCATCCGAGCATTAAGGTTGCTACTCATCTTCTCATCTTGGAGAATAGTGCTCAATGCCAACGAATGCATAGCTAACGTTCCTGAATACGTGATATCTTCCGGAAGGATTTTCATTTTCCCATCAATATCAATATTTCCTGCAGCAGTACCGCAAGAGATGTGCGCTTTGAAATCCAGCGGCCGCCCTTCATAACTCAGAGAATACTTGACAGGACCGAGAAAAGTAAAATCTGGCAGTTTCAAGCCTGGCAAACAATCGATGAGATCGCGCGGTGCGATAACGTTATCATCCGCTTGCACTGTCATTTCCAAATTGCTCGCAGAATGCAAATTTCGCAGACGCCCTTGAAGCTGAACATACGAGTGAGGCATTTGGATAGCAAGTTTTTCAATTTTCAAATCTCCAAATGTACCGCTCGCTTTCAAACGGAGCTTCAGTTCGCGATCAAGAAAATCCACCGATGGATAAAGAAATTGCTTCAATTCCTTTGTATCGATATCTTCTGCCGAGAGTGTAAGATCAACGGGCTTCATCTTCAACTCTTCCACACTCGACAAGGAAGTGATGTCCACACCTTTTATTCCTGCGTCAAGACGCACATGAGATTTTGAAGTTTCGATATGCACATTTCGCGCGCTTACTTCGTCCTTCGCAAGCAAGAAATCTCCCTCAAAGTGTTTTAATGCAAACGACGGCTCTTGAGAAGTAAATTCGAGATTTCTCAGCTTCGCTTCATATCTGCCGTTTTTAATTCTTGCAGCGGTTTCCAACGACAGTCCAAAGAGATGAATCCGGGCATAATCGATCACACTGTCCGGAGGGACTTTAGAGGTACCGTTCTGCCGTTGAGAAAGAAGGAGAGAATCTGTTAAAATCAATTCTGCATCCTGCAATTTCAGCCTTTTGATGTCGATGGTCCATGCAAATGGAGTAGTGTCCGCCTCTGTCAGTTTGATGAGATGTGCAACGTTCCATGATCCATCGATTGAGCGATAGACATGGATATGCGGTTTTACAATAACGACATTGTTGATTGCAACCCGTTTAAAGAAAAACCCCAATAAATCGTATTTGAATTCGATGTGCTCCGATGAAATAAATTCATTGTCAGATCCATGGACAGATACACTATCCACCGAAAAACCGGTGAGAAGATTACCATCGATGCTTCCGAACTGAAGCTGACCGTTGATTGCAACGCGTGATTCGAGGAGGAGTGTGTTACGAAGATATGTCTTGAATGAGCGGGTCCGGGTATACCCGATGATAGCGATGAGAACAAACAAAAGAACACCACTCAAATAATATGTAATTCGAAAGAACTTACGCACGTTCTCTTTCTCACTCAGCCGTTACAGTGAAGGCGTACATCGATGCGTTCGCCGGTTTCTTGATACACCGCAGAGTGCATGCTCATTGCGTTCCGCTGGCAGCGATCTTTTGGATAATGTTTGTCGTGGAGCAATTGGGCACATAATCGATCGTTTGTACCTTTCCTCCTGCCGCTTCGACGATGTCTTTCCCCACTATGTCATCGATTGCCCAATCGGATCCTTTCACCAATACATCCGGCACAACCGCTTTGATGAGATTAAACGGCGTATCTTCATCGAACAAGCAGACATAATCCACTACGCGAAGAGCAGCAAGCACAAACGCGCGGTCATCCTGAGAAACGACGGGCCGCTGCGGCCCTTTCAAATGCTGTACCGAAGCATCGGTATTCATGCCTACAAGAAGCACATCACCAAGAGCTTTTGCTTTCATCAAATATTCCACATGCCCGCGATGCACAATATCGAAAACGCCATTCGTGAAGACGACCTTCTTCCCCTTACGTTTCAATAGATCTCTGATTTTTAGCAAGTCGGTGCGTACAACCACTTCACCCATTAGCGATTACCTCCGTTGCTGTTATCTTTCAAGATTGTTTGGATGAGAATGTCCTTTTCAATCGGTACAATACCAACTTCTCCGCATACAATTCCTCCGGCATAATTGGCGAGCGCAGCCGATTCCCGAACAGATGCACCAGCCACCATTGCCATTGTGAGAGTTGCAATCACAGTATCGCCTGCACCTGAAACATCTGCAACATGTCTTGCTTTTGTTTCCACATGCGCTAACGAACCGTTTCGTTCAAGAAGAATCATTCCCATTTCGCCGAGTGTCAGTAATACATTGTCGGCAGCAAGTTTTTTAAGAAGATCGCGCGCTGCTCCTTCCATGTCGTCAAACGTATGGAGCCGGTGACCCAGCGCTTCTTCGGCTTCTTTGCGGTTTGGCTTGAAAACGGACACACCTTGATATTCGAAAAAATTATTCGATTTTGGATCTACGGTAATAGGCTTTTTATGATCTTTCGCCAACTGAATGATGGATCTAATCAAGCCTTTCGTCAGCACACCTTTGTTGTAGTCTTCGAGAATGATTCCATCCAGTGACTTTATTCGATTTTCAAGCGCAGCAAGAACCTTTCCTTGTGTGCCGGCGTTGAGATCGATCTTTTCCTCCTGATCGATTCGCACAACATGCTGTCCGTGCGCAATAACGCGTGTTTTGATTGTTGTGGGACGCGAGCTATCGACAACAATTCCATTTGTAGGAAAACCCTTTTCTGTTACCAACGTTCGCAGTGATTCCGCACCTGCATCCTTGCCGACAACGCCGATCATAATCGGCACACCACCAAGCGATGAAATATTGTTCGCAACATTTGCCGCTCCGCCAAGCCGTGTGGACTCATTATCTATTTCAACTACAGGGACCGGCGCTTCAGGGGAAATACGAGAGACTTTTCCCCAAAAATACCGGTCGAGCATGAGATCACCGACCACAGCGATTTGCTTACCGGCAAAGCCTTTTTGAATTTGACTCAACCTATCTGAAGAAAGACTAACCATTGAAAATTCCGAATTTGCAGTGTATTTCCATTAGAATATAGAGAGAAATGGATGTACAAGCAAGAAACGTGTTTTTACACAACATTCGATTCATACTTCGGACGATGAGGTGCGCCCTTCAGTTCCAAATCGGAGAGAATCGTAACTCAATAATCTTGCTGTTATTCATATAAAAGGATTAGTCTATTCCTGCCACTGTGCCAGCACAAGCGATATGATTATCTGAAATACCGAGAAATCGGTATTGATATTGATTAAGATTGTAATAGTTTTTAGAGAATTTCCGTTGGTTTTCTTGTTGATTTCAAAGCTGCTGAAATTTCTGTCTTCGGTCCATATGTATGTCGATGAGATTCATAAAAGCTTTCACGTTTCTCTGAATTTCAATGAAATCATGACAAACAACAATGTGTGGATTGTTTAATATGTGAGATATGTTGATGAGCTTTAATCCGGATGCAGAAAAATAATATCTCACGATGTGAAGATGTTCTGGTACAGCAGATATTGCATACCAAATGGACCTAAACACAATTCTTACGCGTCTATGTTACAATACACATACGGCAAAAATGCTATTCATAATTACAGACGTTATGCGAAACGCACGCCGCCATAACAGGTCTGTCATATTATCCACTATTCAAAAAGGAGGTTTCCATGACTTACTCAAAAGTAATTGTCGGCTTTATTCTTATTACTCTCTTCGCCGGATGTTCCACTCCCGCGCAGAAAAACAAAATCGAAGGCGTTTGGGAATTAACCTCTCAGAAATGGAATGGGAAGGGGGAGATATCAGGTAGAGACATCAAAATGTTCACAGGCAAACATTTTTCGTTTATATTCCAGGACACGGCTGAAGCAAAATCCCTGCTGGCTAAAAAAACACTGAGAGATTCCCTGTCAGTATTCTCCGACGATTTCTATGCCGGTGCCGGGAGTTACAAGCTTGTTGATAGTGTCTATACAGAGACATATGAGTTCTTTTTTAATCCCTACAGAGTTGGGAAATCAGTTGACTTTATACTGAGAGTAGACGGTGATCGATTATCTCAATCAGGTAAGTGGCCCGTATATGAGGGGGGAAAGAAGGTTCGAGATGTGCTTTTAGAAGAAGTCTACAAACGAATAGAATGAAATAACTCACAGCTATAGTAGTTTGCTATTTTAAAAAAGGAGAATTTTATGAATCTAGTTATTGGTGCAACGGGAATGGTGGGTATGGAGATTTGCCGATTGCTGGCAACATCCGGAAAACCCGTGAGAGCATTTGTGCGATCCGGTTCCGACCCGCAGAAGGTAGAGAAACTCAAGAATTTTGGTGCAGTCATTGTCCGGGGCGACCTGCGCGACAACGTATCGGTCAAAGCCGCCTGCAAGGGTGCAACTGCCGTTATTGATACAGCATCGTCGATGCCTTTTGCATATAAGCCTGGCGACAATACACCACAAATTACGGATCAGGACGGCGCGCTTGGATTGATTTCCGCCGCGAGTGAAGCAGGTATTAAGCAGATGGTGTACACTTCCTTCCCTCCGATGAATGCATCTTTCCCGCTTCAGGACGCGAAGCGCGCAGTGGAAGCTCGCTTGCGTGCTAGCGGACTCGTTTACACAATCCTGAGACCGACGTTCTTCACCGAAGTCTGGCTCAGTCCAGCTGTGGGATTCGATTACATCAACCGTAAAGCGACCATCTATGGAAGAGGGGAAAATGGAATCAGCTGGATTTCATTCCTGGATGTAGCCCAATTCGCCGTTGCCAGTCTCAACAATCCCAATGCCCGCAACGTCGTGTTGGAATTTGGAGGGCCGGAAGGTATAAGTCCACATAAAGTGATAAAGATTTTCGAGAAGATCGGCGGCAAGCCGTTCGAGATTACAAATGTCTCTGTCGAAGCATTGCAAGGCCAATATGCCGCGGCAACGGATCCGATGCAAAAATCATTTGTCGGATTGATGCTTGGTTATGCAGGCGCCACGGCAATCGACATGAGGCCATTGTTGAAAACATTTCCGCTGAGGCTGAGAACGGTTGAGGAGTATGCTGAGAGCGCCTGACGATGTGACCATAAATACTTGACGCTCTATTATCCGGTACTGCAGCAACTGCGGCAGCACGAAATTGGATGTGCCGCCATGGTTTCTCAGGAGAGGCTATGAAAACGATTACCGGATGTCGGCGAAGTATCAGTCTCGCTGGCGCTGCGCTCTGGCTGATTGCAATTAGTTTCGTCTTCGTCACATGGTCGATTTTGGCAATCAGGACATCGATCGCAAGATTGGTGCTCAGGGGAACGTTTGTGCTTTTGGGTGCTCTCGCTGCAATCGGCGTCGTGGTGATTCGCGTTACGTTGGGCTTACCGGTCAGCATTGCACCACCAAATCCCGGAAAATCAACGGATGGGGCATCGGTTCGCCTGAGTCTTCGGTGCTGAAATGTTAGCGTTCGCAGTTGTCAACCTAGTCGCAAGAGCCATAGGAAATTTCGAACTAATGCTCTCCTTGAACCTGATTGTGGTAGGAAATTCACTTTTTCCCGTTGGCGTAGATATTTCGCGTCTCATGCTACAACTTCACAGGGCTCCTCTTTTGTGCAATTCCGGTGGTTACGCTTCTCGCGATCCCAAAGCAGTTCGAGGTTGAGCACGCGTTGGCCTCGTACGTTGTTCCGGGCCTGGGATATGGACTTGTAGCTTCATTGACCGCAGCGGCAGCGTTACGCGAAGCGTTGCAATCTGTCTTTAAAACTCGTAGTGCGTTCTAACCACTTTAAAAAGAGCCGAGCGCCTGTAATATTTTCGCAAAGCGAAAAACAAATTAGTGAATGGTGTAAATAGATTACTCCCGACGCGTCCCGCAACAGCGGGATGCCGAGTTCTTTGAGAGTGATAGCGAACACGACCAGCAGCTTTACCTTGATTATGAATTGAAGAAGTGAGATATTCTTTTTGGGCAAGAGAATGCAGGAACTTCGAATTCGCTCATTCTAGTGTTTGTTTTTTCCTATTAAGCGGGCAGCATTTATGTTGGGCATTGACACAACGTTTCTTCGAGTTTCTTTTCCTGTATCATCAAAAAACCGATCTGGAAAAATCCGACGGGCAATGATCTATGTGAGCGTATGAAGATGGTGATGGAGGTAAGAAGCCCGATGAAACAGTCGAAATTGAATTGAACATAGAATGCAGAATCGAACACACACTTTGACTGTGTGTTAGTATGCACAGGTCAGTATAATTAATATTTAACCTTGCTCTTCACACAATCACAAACATATGGAGGATCTTTATGAAATGATTATCACTTCCCATTTAGTTTGGTTTCAGGCGAGCCGATGATGGCTGCCGGCAAAAGACCGGTTTGTCAGACAAAATGAAGGTCATCACGTCTCGTGTAGTAAGTACCAATTGTTGTCTCTAAGAATATTTTGAACGATTACGTAAAAACCATCTTGATTAAACAAGGAGTCAGTCATGAGAAAACTTTATACTGTCATTCTAACGGTTGCGTTTGTAATTTTTATCACCCCGGCTGTATTCGCTCAAGTAGCAAATGCAGGGTTTGAGAACTGGACGAATGGATCACCGGACGGGTGGGATGCTGCAACGAACATTGCCGGTATTGCTACAAATATAACGAAGTCAACGGATGCACATTCAGGAAGTTCCGCATTACGCGGAGAAATTATAAATCTCAGCGGGGCATATCCTCCAGTCTTATGGGCGGGACAGATGGGAAACGGTACCCCCTATACGGGTAAAGATGCTGCGTTCACTGGATATTACAAATTCGTACCTGTAGCTTCCTCAGGCGACATCTTTGAGATCGATGTTATTACATATAAAAATGGATGGCTCAGTGGTGGACTCGGTTATGGAACTTTAAAAATCACTGCCAGCGCAACCGCCTATACCAAATTTGCCGTTCCCATCCAATACGTCTTTCCAGGCACGCCGGACAGTTGTTATATCTTGTTTACACTTAATGGCCCCGGATCGAGTAACGGCACGGTGGGTTCATATTTTATTATCGACGATCTTGCTTTCGGCGCAGGAACAGGCGTTGAAGAACGTGGAAACAACCAGCCATTTGTGTTTTCTCTAAATCAAAATTATCCCAACCCTTTCAACCCGTCAACCATTATCAGTTACCAAGTACCAAGCGACGGCATGGTCAGTTTGAAGGTGTATGATATGCTGGGAAGAGAAGTCTCAACACTTGTTAACGGTGTGAAAGCGGCGGGAAATTACACGGCAACATTCAATGCTGCAAACTTGCCGAGCGGCGTATACTTTTATACATTGCAGGCGGGTAACTACACAGTGACGAAGAAAGCGATTCTTCTTCGATAACACGTGTGCGTTGGATGATTTCGGCCTGCTTGCGGGGAAAACCATCCTTTCGCATACCGGCGGATAAACTAGCGAACAAAATCTGACGAAAAAGTATTGAGTTTTAGGTGTGACCGTCACCAATGATTGGAAACAAAGAGTGACGGTCACACAGTGATAGAGAAATGATTATGTTGCTCGAGTAGTATCAAGAACAATCGCGCCCCTCAAATTAGAAAAGGAAAGAGTTACATAAACACTAATCCCATGATACATCCGATGAAGAGGATGCCGAGTTAAGAGTATTGATAAAATTGTTTAGATCAAACGTTACCAAATGCACGAAAGGAACATATTTATGCTCATAAGATTGAAAATCAACTTATCGCATGGTTTTCTTCTTACTACGGTTTTTCTTTTTGCATTAATTAACTTCGCATGCACCTCTTCTCGCCTGACAAACGTATGGAAAGACCCGGAGTTCAAGAATCCGCCGATGACAAACATGCTAATCATTGCAGCGAAAAAAGACCCTGAAAACCGGCGTATATGGGAAGATGTGATCGTTGCAGAACTGTCTGCCAAGGGTGTTGCGTCCACCTCTTCGTACCGATTGTTTGCAGACTCTATCCCCGATCCCGACCAAGTTAGAGTTGCTGTTCAAGAAAAGAAATTCGATGGAGTGCTTTTCATCAGAAAATTGCCGACCGAGATATCTACCAATTCTGTACCAGGAAACGTAAAAGGCGAGCTGGTAACAAGGAATGATGAGCGAACCAATATATACTCTACTTTCTATCGAGATGTACAACAGCCCGGCTACACTGACACCAATAGGGTAGTACGTCAAGAGGTTAACGTTCTTACTACACAAGAAGGCGGCCGTTTAGTATGGGCTGGCACGGGCGAGATGATTAACCCAAATTCGAGAGAAGAGATCAGAGATGATATCGCTAGTTTGGTTATTCCAGAATTGGCGCGGCAGGGAATCATCCCAGCAAAGTAGTTTCGCATTCGCAACGGGGCGATATTTTTATTACAGACGTTAGGCTCCATGCACAGCGACAACTAACATGCATAAAAATGTTGAACAGAAGTAACAATACATTAAAAATCAAGACACAAGCTATTACTCATATTTACATAGGAATGCCTCCAACAGGGACAGGAAAACACACATATGAATTTTGGCATCATCTTAATCACAGTTTCCATCCTTTGGATAGGATCGGAAATCATTTTGGCTCGAACGAAACGCTCTCAATCGACGGATATACGATTTGATAAATCTTCGCTCCGCATACTATGGGTCACCATTTCTATCGCCGTTAATGTTGGTATCCTTTCCAGCTTTCAGCGCATTGGGTACTTTGGAAATGGATCTCGAATCTTTTCAATTGCCGGTCTCATGTTCATCGTCTTCGGACTGCTCGTTCGTTGGATTGCCATCTTTTCTCTGAAGCATCAATTTACAGTGGACGTTTCGATCACACAAGATCATCAAATCATTAGGAAAGGAATTTATCACTTTGTGCGCCATCCGGCATACGCAGGCAGTTTGCTTTCATTCTTTGGGCTTGGGCTATGCTTCGCTAACTATCTCAGTATGCTCATAATTTTTCTTCCGATATGTTCAGCTTTCCTCCACAGAATTCATGTTGAAGAGAAAGCTCTTATTGATAATTTCGGCGACGAGTATATCAAGTACTGTGCCTCGACCAAGCGACTCATCCCTGGAATCTTTTGAATAAGTTGCACTTCGGCTCACAAAGAAAAAACAGTGACGCTTACTCTATGATAGCGGGAGATACTTGCGGTCATTTAATGCCTTTACTCATCCTGCACTTTTTGTGCGGGATAAGAGCAATGTCTTGGTTTGCGAAACGTCGGACGACATACAGTCACAAATGAATTCGAAATAATAAAATTCATACTGACGAGAAGCACGATGAAAAATTCAAAAACAAATTTTAGCAAATCTCAATGGACAAATAACGGATTTGCCCATGAATACTTAAGAGATAGTGATATATATATTCCTCAACGAGAACAGGTACTGCAATTAATAAAATTCATATTTTCATTTTATATTAATACTAAAGTAAAAAATCCTTATGTAGTCGATTTAGGATGCGGTGATGGCGCTATAACGAAAGCACTATTAGACGTTAATAAGAATCTTCTATCAACATTAATCGATGGTTCAGAGCATATGCTTGAATCTGCAAGAAAAAATATCCCAAATAAAAACATCAAGGAGGTCATTCATATTTCATTTCAAGATCTTTGTGGTTCATCTGTTATTGAAGATGATACAGATTTTATAGTTTCATCATTAGCTATACACCATTTAAACGAGATTGAAAAAGGCCGTTTATTTAGATATATTTACGCAAAATTGAAACCTGGCGGATTATTTATAAATTATGATCCGGTTTTGTCTCCCTCGCTTGAATTGGAGCAACTCAATTTATTGATGTGGAAAGAATGGATACTGAATTATGAGGCAAAAATAAATCCAAGAAGAGATAAATCATTGGAATATATTCCATCCCAATATAAAAGTAATAAAGACAATGTTCCTAGTACTTTAGATTCACAATTAGAAATATTAAAAAATGCAGGATTTTTAGATGTTACTCTGTTCTATAAATATGGTTTATTTTGCTTGTTTGGTGGGAGGAAATAAGAGTGAATAAATCAATAATGATCATCGCAATCTTTAGATTGCGTTTTCTAAATATCATCGCGAACAGACCAGTCCGCCGCATATTCAACGTGCTTATAGCAGGTGATGCTGCGTGGTATTAAACCCGAAAAAGAAGAAACAAGAAGCAAGCCCTTGACATCTTACGTTCCAAGGAGTATATTTGAATTGTAGATAATAAATTTCCCGAGTATTCTCCGATGCGGTATCATCGTACGGAGTGAGTTCTTTTCAATAAGTTGTATGGGGTGCTACGGTCTTCTTTTCTAGGGAAAACCGGGCTGAGATTACACCCTTGTAACCTGATCTGGATAATACCAGCGTAGGGAAGTAAAAAACGATTTTTTAAAGCCGTTTTCCATGAACCTATGGGAAACGGCTTTTTTATTTATAAAGGAGGAAAAAATGTTGAAACACATTCAAGTTACTGCACTTTTGCTATGCACAATCGCCTCGGCCCAGGAAAAAGCTGATCGAGATACGATCTACCAATCTGCACCAGTGACTATTACAGCAACGCATGCAGTAGAGCGAAGTTCACCGGTTACTTTTTCCAATTTGAATCATTCTGAAATTCAAAAACAATATTCTGTGCAAGATGTTCCTGTCTTGTTATCCGGTTTGCCTTCCATCACGTTCTATTCTGAAAATGGAAATAGCAGCGGCGGGTATAGTTATATTAACCTGCGCGGATTTGAACAGCAAAGGTTGTCGGTCATGGTAAATGGTGTTCCACAAAATGACCCTGAAGATTTCAATGTGTACTGGATCGACTTTCCCGACTTACTTGGCAGCACAGCAAATATTCAGGTTCAACGCGGCGCCGGAAGCGCTTTCTATGGCCCCCCGGCAATCGGTGGTTCAGTAAATATACTCGCTGTTCCTTTCCAACCGCAGCCTAGTGTACTCTTCGAAAACAGCCTCGGTTTTCAGGAATATGGTTCAACCAATACCATTGTACTTTCGACGCGCAAATATTCTGCAACATTTAATTCCGGACTCGTGGACAACCGATATATGTTTTACGGACGAATGGGCAAACTTTCGACAGACGGCTATCGCGATAAATCGTGGGACGAGATCAACTCATACTTTTTTGGCGTTGAACGACTTGACGAAACGATGACAACACGTATTCACTTTTACGGAGGCCCATTCAGCGATGGACTTGTGTATAATGGAATTCCTAAATTCTATAACAATAATTTGACCCTCCGCCGTACGAATTACAATTATTTTGAATTGAATGGCGCACAAGATACAGTGACCTATGCGACAAATCGAAGGCCGCAAGAATCGGAAGAATTTTCGCAGCCGCATTTTGAATTGCTGCACGAGTGGAAACTTACCTCCAACATCACGTTCAACAATACTTTCTTTTATATTCAAGGAGACGGATATTATGATTATGATGGAACCGGCTTAGATACTTCTTCATTGCATTTGGGAAATGCCTACGGAATTCCTGCCGCAGCGAACCCGGCAAATATTCTTGTTCGTGCGTTTGTCGGAAATAAGCAATGGGGCTGGTTGCCTCGCCTGGAAATCGATCATGGAAACGGATCGCTGACACTGGGAGCGGAATTGCGTTTTCATCATTCCATCCATTGGGGAAAAATTGCCTATGCAGAAAATCTTCCGGCAAATTATGATCCCGATTATCACATCTATGAATATGAGGGACGAAAGGATATTGTATCAGTGTATGGACATGAACTTTATAAGTTGAGAGAGAACTTGACACTGATGACCGATTTGCAATTTGCCTACAATCGTTACGATCTGTCGAATGAAAAATTCTATAATAACAATTTTTCTGTTCCATATTATTTTCTTAATCCGAGAATAGGTTTGAATTACAACGTCAACGAGTTAGTCAATACCTACGTCAATATCGCCTATACATCTCGCGAACCTCGACTGAAAGACCTTTATTCTGCTGAAGAATCCATATGGGGAAGCACACCACACTTCGCAGCGGACACAACCGGCGGTAGCGTGAAGTATGACTTCAGCAAACCGCTTGCAAAGCCAGAGCATTTGTATGATTTTGAACTTGGGTGGGTGTATCGAGATGGTCAGACATTGGCATCTGTTAATTTCTTCTGGATGGAGTTTAAAGACGAACTCATTGAAAGCGGTCAAGTTGATATTTTTGGCGAAACGATCAACCAGAACGCAGACCGCACTCGCCATCTGGGCATCGAGTTAGACGGACAGTCCAACCTTGGCTATGGATTCTCCGTAAGCGGGAATGCAACGATCTCCCATAATAGGCTCATACAATATACCATCGTGGACACTTCTTTCAACCAGCATGTTCTCGATGGCAACCGCATTGCAGGGTCTCCCGATTACATGGCGAACGTACGCATTGCATTCACTCGCGATGCCTTCGGCACTTCTCTGGACACAAAATACGTCGGCAACTTCTATACAGACAACACGCAAAGCGAAACAAGAAAGAACGACGCTTACATGGTCTGCAATGCGTCTGTGTGGTACCGATTTACGTTGGGTTCCGATGTCATTATGACCGTGCACGGCGAGGTGCACAATCTTTTTGACTGTCTTTATACGATGACCGGCCAAGGGCAAGAATTCTTTCCCGCGGCTGAGCGAAACTATGTGTTTAGTATATCTTTACAATTATAGAACGATCTATCCATGGATAGCGGACCAAGTTCAGCTTGTCAGAATTTTATTTTTGAGATGGCTTCTCGTATTTTTTGATTCAGTAAAGGTAATTCTGTAACTTTGTAATGCAACCACAAAAAGGAATCTATTTGAGATATCCTCTGTATTTGTTTTTTCTCACTCTCATTGTAATGTTTGATACGCAAGCACAAGATCAGGATTCTATAACGATAGAACTTCAACCCTTGGTTGTTACTGCTAATCGAATCCCAACAAATGCCCTATACGTGAGTCGATCCATCGATCTAATCGACGAGCAAACCATTCAAAAATCTGGAGCATCATGCCTGGAAGAGTTGCTCCAAATAGAAGCAAACGTTGATATCCAACCGCGTGGAATTTTTGGCGTCCAATCGGATGCAAGCATCCGCGGTGCATTGTTCAGTCAGCAACTCATGCTTCTCAATGGGACACGCATGAACGATGCACAAACGGCGCATCATAATTTTGACCTCCCTCTTTCATTGGATCAAATTGAACGGATTGAAGTACTCAAGGGGGCTGGTTCTGCTCTCTACGGGCCAGATGCTTATGGAGGTGTAATTAATATCGTCACAAGAAAACCTGACAAGCAATCGCTCTCGTTGAAGTTGAGTGGAGGTGAGTACGGCTTAATAAATGGCTGTGGGAGCTACGATTTTTCTTCTCCCAATATTCATTCATCAAACACCATTGAGCACCGACGCTCAGATGGTTATCAATTCGATACCGATTTTAAGATTACAAGTATTTCATCAAACAACACTGTGGATCTTCCCCTGGGGACTTACTCAGTGTTTGGAGGCTATACCAATAAAGCATTTGGCGCATTTAATTTTTACGGACCGTCACCATCAAAAGAGTGGACAGAGACAACATTCTTAAGTGCAACGACAAAAATTTCGTTCCCTTCATCCATCATAGAACCAAAATTTTCGTACCGAAGGCATTATGATAAATTCATGTATGATCTTCGTACACCAGATCAATTCGTCAACATCAATACAACAAACTCTTACAACGGTGACCTTCAATCTGTCATTCAGGTCAATGAATCCGTTTCTTGGATTATAGGAGTCGAAGGAAATAGTGAAGACGTCACAAGCACTAATCTCAAGAATCATCAACGATCTTCTCTTGGATTCCTTGCAACAATGCATAGTATACTCCAGAATACTATTCTCATGGATTACGGAATGCGAGAGGATATTCATTCGGATTATGGCAACCAATTTAATCCGACATTCAATGTGGGATATCTCTTTTCAACAATGTTTAAGTTATTCTTGACAGCAGGGCGTTCTTTTCGTGCACCAAGTTATACAGAACTGTATTATACCAGCCCCTCAAGAATTGGAAATCCGAATTTAAAACCAGAGACTGGATGGTCGTATGAAGTGGGTACTGATTTCTTTTTTCGTCCACAAATAAAATTCTCTTCTTCAGTGTTTGAGCGTGATCAAGAGAACCTTATAGACTATGTTGAATTTTCTTCTTCTGATATTGCTTATCATGCAACAAATTTTTCTTCTGCTGTAACTCGCGGTGTTGAGGCGTCGCTCCAATGGAAAGATGGGTTCTCTGCAGATCGAGAATCAGCAAATGATTTCACTCTCCAGAGCCTTCTTGTAAGCTATACATATTTGGATTCTCGTATCGACATAGGAAACGTATACAGCTCACTATACAGCTTCACGCATCCGAAGCATCAATTCAATGCAGTGGCCACTGGAACTCTGCTTCTTTCCATTCATGGAACAATCAGTGCCACACATAAAATTAAGTTAGATGGAACAAATTATACGCTCATAGAGGCAAAAGTAAACAAATCGTTTTCACACACAAATGTATTTATTCAGGGAACGAACCTGTTGAATCAATCGTATGTAGAAATCGTTGGTGTTCCACTGCCAGGACGGTGGTTGTGGGCTGGAGTTGAACTCAAAGTTTTATAGAGGCCGACACTATGAAACGCGCACTCATTCTTGCGAATGGTAATCCACCCAGTAAACAGCTCTTTAGAAAACATTTGTTATCGGCTGATTGGTTCGTTTGTGCAGATGGTGGAGCAAACACCGCTGTTCGTTTCGGCAGCATTCCGCACCTTATCATCGGCGATCTCGATTCTGTGCGAAAGGAAACCCTTCGCGTTTTCAGCAAAGTTGAAATACAGAAACTGAAAGATCAGAATTCTACTGATTTGGAAAAAGCACTGATTGGAGCAATACGAAAAAAGTGTACTGAAATCGTAGTACTAGGAGCGACAGGCGGGCGGCTTGATCATGCTATCGGAAATCTTAGTGCGCTTGCAAAGTTTTCGCGTAAAACGGCTATTAAATTCGTTGACGACACCGGAGAGTTCATACCCGTCGGTCACAAGTTAAATATTACTCTCGCTGTAGGAACAAGTATATCGCTTCTTCCACTTTCTCGATGCAGCGCGATCGTCACTACAGGATTAAAATGGAACCTCAGCAATGAATCGCTTCAACTTGGCATTCGCGAAAGTACGAGCAATCTTGTGGTCTCATCTCATGTGAATATTAAGGTCCGCAGCGGTGATCTTATCGCCTTCGTGATGAATCTTTTAAAATAATCACAGCATGTTCACTCGCCTCAATAAGTTAGTATCCATCGGAAACACACAAGGATTACTAAACCATGAATAACGAGCAATTACAAATTCCAGGCATTCAATCGCCTATGGTTCATCTTTCTTTTATCGATATCGGACTCATCATTCTTTATTTTGCCGCTGTCGTCTTTATCGGATTTCGAGCGATGCGAAAACGAAAATCCGGTGCAGATGATTATCTTCTCGCAAGCCGCACGCTGACACTACCGATGTTTGTGGCAACACTTGTTTCCACCTGGTATGGAGGAATTCTCGGTGTTGGAGAATATTCCTATCGGTTTGGCATCTCCAACTGGATTGTCTTTGGGGTTCCATATTATATCTTTGCTTTCGTCTTTGCAATATTCCTCGCAAAGAAAGTTCGTGCGACAAATCTTTTCACAATCCCTGATAAACTTGAGCAGGCATACGATAAGCGAACTGCAATTGCCGGTGGTATTCTCACATTCTTCCTCGTAACACCAGCCGCATACGTCCTGATGCTCGGCATTCTCGCGCAGCTCATTTTCGGTATCAACCTGACTTTTTGTGTTATCTTCGCTACATTTCTTACCGTCGTATATCTTTACAAAGGCGGCTTTCGCTCAGATGTCTGGGTGAATGCATTCGAGTTTGTTTTGATGTTTGTCGGCTTTGCCCTCATCGTGATTTTTTCATATTCCAAATTTGGCGGATTAGATTTCATTCGTGCACACGTTCCCCCGCTTCATCTCACCTGGCACGGAGGCAAAAGCATCGGATTCATTACTGTCTGGTTTTTCATTGCACTTTGGACGCTTGTCGATCCAGCATTTCATCAACGATGTTATGCAGCAAAAGATGGTGCGACGGCTAAACGCGGTATCCTTATTTCCATTATCTTTTGGTTCGTCTTCGATTTTATGACAACTATGGCGGGACTATATTCACGGGCAGTTCTTCCACCATTGAAAGAACCGATGTTCTCCTATCCCTTGCTTGCTGACGTGGCTTTACCAGTCATTATAAAAGGAATATTTTTTATTGGAATGTGTGCAGCTATCATGTCCTCTCTCAGCAGCTTGACACTCATTTCTGCTATTACAGTTGGTAAAGATATTGTTGGGAGATTAAAAAATGCCGGGCATGATTCTGATATTGTAAAACGATGGACAAAAATAGGCCTCGTGCTCTCTGCGCTCTTTTCAATTCTCCTCGCTCTCATCGTGCCTTCCGTCGTTACAATTTGGTACACTATTGGTTCATGCATTATCCCAGGATTATTGGTGCCCGTGTTGGCGAGTTACTTTGATCGGTTGAAGATTCCAGCAGTGTATGCATTCGGAGCAATGATGAATGGTTGGTTCATGTCGACGGCAAGTCTCATTTCTGGACATCTTTATTCCTCCAATGGTATTCCAGCATATTGGTATGGCATTGAGCCAATGTATCCTGGATTATTTTTCGCGCTTTTTTGGTGGGGATTGGGAAAGCTAGAAAAACCGCACACAACTTAAAATCGAACATCTATTGAGAAGAATCTAGAACGTGGAAAGGTTGTCGTATTACTGGAGCATCACGAACTACTTTGTGACGCTCTTGTATGACTTTTGAGCTATAACTTTGTTGCCACAACCGCCACCGCTTTCGCCCGCTCAACTCTGCCGCTTGATCGGTCGGTCGCTTCAAGGTAAACAATATAAACTCCAATCCGAGCCCTTTGCCTGCTCTCATCAAACCCATCCCAAATAATTTCGCCTTTTGCTCCGATGAATTCACAATTCGCAAGCGTTCGAATACATCTACCTTTTATATCATAAATTCTTATGTTCAACATCGAAGCGAGCATCGGCAAATTATAATGAATTATGCAATAATCTTCGAAGCCATCGCCGTCGGGAGAGAATGGATTGGGTGAAATAGAAATCGAAGAGTTGCTCACTATGCTTGTCGTCATCACGCTGTTGATCTTTCCTGGTGTTCCGCCCACAATGTTCGTACACGTACTCCAATTCCGCGGATCATTCGTGGCTATGTTCGGATTAATACGCTCCAGGGATCGTCCGCGTGTATCAACGACATCCGGATTATGCCAGCAAGGCAAGTATGCAACGCTGTCGATAGTTTGACCTGTGAGATCTTTCAACACAATCGCATCGCCATCGTTGTTAAAACTAAATCCACCAGAACGATTAAGAATGGATAAAGAGATATCGGGATGAGGGCTTCCCAAATTTGGAAAGATATTACACATCGACGATTCTGCGGCAACAACAGCAAATCCTCCAGAGAGCACCGTTATTGTGGAGTCCGATATGACGAACGAATTGATACCGCTCGAAGTTGCCCTGTCATTAAATGTCCAATGTGCAAGATCGACTGGTTGAGAACTTCGATTAAATAATTCCAGCCATTCATTCTGGCCGTCGAGAGGATCATACATTATTTCATTAATAATAAGTGAGCATGGTTCATAACCGATTTTGACCGTAACCGAAGCTCGATTGTTCCTCAACCGTTCATCGCTCCAATTCTCAGCGACGACCACAACACTTATTTCGCCTGCGGCAAGCTGCGGCAATGATTCGGATATCTGCACTGAATCACCTGCTAAGATTCTTTGAGTCGAAACAACACTCTGCAATAATTCCGATGGGTCTGGATACAGAGAACGATTGCGATCCGCATAGAAATGTACAATGACACTATCGATTGCTTGTCTTCCGATGTTCTGAATAGTCACATTGAGAATGGATATCATTTTCCCATTGGATACAATTCGTGTTTGCCTCAGATTACTTATTGCGAGATCATAGTCTAACCGCGCAATACTATTGATCCTTCCAGGAGTGCAACCTAGTGAATCCTGAGATGTTCCCCAATTTGCAGCCGAAATGCTTGATGTATAGAGATCGATCCGCTCAAGTGATTTTCCATTTTGTCCCCCCCAGCTCGGTTGATACATAACACTATCGATCGAACGCGATAATGCATCATAAAGAACGACAGCATCGGGAGTAGTATTATTTAATGTTGAAAAATTAGCTATAACAGAGAATGCTCCTGGATGTATCGTACTAAAACTCGAATCCTTTGCTACGACGAGATAAGAATTCGGAACCATAAATATGTCAGTCGTCGAGATAACAGATTTTTTTGAACCATTGCTATCCGAGATTCTCCAATTCTTCAAATTGATTGAGTCGGGAGCAGCATTATAGAATTCCACCCATTCCGGTTCATCGCCAGTTGGTGCATACATAATTTCATTGACGAGCAAGTCACCTTTCATGCACTGAATATGGACGCTTACGTGCACGGTGTCATTCGCATTATTTTCGTCTTGAGAAAATCCGATAACAGCTATGAAACAATGTTCGCCCGCCTTTATTGGTGGATGCGTTGTTTCACAAATTAGAGAATCGCCGGGGCTAAGTGAAAGTCCACCAATCACAGAGAATTGTTCACCTGACTCCGCAATACCATTGCAATTATCATCAGAAAAGAATTGAACCGAGAAGCTGGATACTGCAAGCGATCCATAATTCTTGACACAAACAGAAAGAGACAGTGCGTCCTTGCGAGTCGCGTTGGCCGGAGAAACAACCATCGATGTTATTCCAATATCCAATCCGGCTGAGACGGTTAATGATACATCATCAATCCGCAGAACTCCGGTAGTGTTGGTGTTATCTCCAAGCAACTGCCATCGGAACCGGACATTCGATTGATGCTGTAACCCGCTTCCTTCAAGATTGACAATACGCTGGACGTAGCCGGAAGTTGAAGTAATCGTCTCATAGTGAGCTAAGAGAATGCTGAAGTCCGTTCCATCAAGAGCTGCACGTACTTCACAACGATATGACGCTGCCGTGCTTGATCGCCGCTCCCAAAAGTTCAGTTTTCCCGGAATGCGGTCTGTAAAATCAAAGATAGGCGAAGTAATAGATTTCATTACAGTATTGCCTGTTGTAGAGATACAATTGGGAGATGATCGGAATGTGGAAGTATTCATAATAAATCCATTGACACTCCAACCTGTTGGTAATGCCGGGGCTGTGACACCATCAAAGGATTCTGAATATGGAAAGGATACAACCTGCGCTTCTAATGATATAGAAGCACAAATAAATATAAAAATTGCAATGAAAATGAGACATTTCATCGGTGGCGCGTCCGATTTTATTATGATTGATAAAATAATAATAACAATTAGCGAATAGTGCAAGAGAAGTATATCCATTTTTTCTACTGCTTTTGTGATGCCTTCTTTCTATCTTAACGCACTAATATTTCGTGTAAGATGAGATAGAATTCTGTTCTGCAATCCCTTTGTAAGAAAGGACACATTATGGCCGAAACCGTTCTTGATAAGTTTCTTCGCTATGTCGTCATCGACACACAATCGAAAGAAGACTCCGAGTCTTACCCTAGCACCGCCAAGCAGTTTGACCTGCTCAATTTACTGGTCAAAGAGTTAAAAGGCCTCGGTGTACCGCAAATAAGCATTGACGAACATGGATATGTGATGGGAGCACTATCAGCGAATATTTCAACAAAAGTCCCTGCCATCGGATTTGTCGCACACGTGGACACCTCACCAGAAGTCAGCGGCGCAAATGTAAAACCGCAGATCATCAAAGAGTATAAAGGCGGTGATATTGTCCTACCCGGAGATTCAAATATTGTCATTCGGGAATCTGAAAATCCGGCACTGAAAACGGCATTAGGTAAAATGATCGTAACAAGCGACGGTACAACATTGCTTGGTGCAGATGACAAAGCGGGCATTGCCATTATCATGACTGCTATCCAACAATTAATCGCCAATCCAAAAATTCCGCATGGAGAGATTAAGGTTGGTTTCACTCCGGATGAAGAAGTTGGAGCAGGGACAAAGTTCTTTGACATCAAAAAGTTCGGGGCGCAATTCGCTTATACACTCGACGGCGATACCGCCGGTGAATTGAACAAAGAGACCTTCAGCGCCAATTCATGCCTTATTACTGTTCATGGCCGCGACATCCATCCGGGCAGCGCAAAAAACATCATGATCAATTCCGTCCGTATCATTTCTGAAATCATCGCTCGCCTGCCAAAACACCAGGCACCGGAGACAACGGAAGGATATGAACCCTACATCCATCCATATGTGCTCGAAGGCGGCGTAGGTAAATCAACAGTAAAACTTCTCTTCCGAGATTTTCAAACGACAGGGTTAGAAAATTTAAAGAAGATCGTGGAAAAAGTTGTTGCCGAAGTTCAGCCATTATATCCGAAAGCAAAAATAGAAATTCAAACCAATGAACAGTATAGAAATATGCGGGAAGAGTTAGAGAAAGATACTCGCGTGATCGATTATCTCTATGAAGCAACGAAACGTTCCGGATTACAACCCTTATGGACTCCCATCCGGGGCGGTACAGATGGTTCACTACTTACTGCAAACGGTTTGCCGACACCAAACATCTTTACCGGTGGAGCAAATTATCATAGCTGTACTGAATGGGTTAATGTATGGGGAATGGAAAAAGCAGTGGAAACAGTTTTGAATCTAGTGCAAATTTGGGTTGAAAAGAGTAAGTAAGGAAACAGATAAAATGCATCCCTCATAACTGACGACTGAATACTTTTTACCTGAAAGCAATACAAGGAGTACCCATGAAACAACAGGAAACGTCGGTAAGCGTTCTTCCAGAAAATGCATATAAAGAATTAAAGCCGGGTGAAGAGTACCGTCCAATTATGGTACCGGAAAAAACATACCCGGAAGTGACTATTTGGTCGGTGACATGGGGATTAGTGATGGCAGTCCTATTTTCCGCAGCCGCAGCTTATTCAGGATTGAAAATTGGACAAGTATTTGAGGCGGCAATCCCAATTGCGATTCTTGCCGTCGGTATAACAGGTATCGCAAAAAAGAAGAACGGCCTTGGTCAAAATGTGATTATCCAGTCCATAGGAGCAGCGTCTGGCGTTGTTGTAGCAGGCGCTATCTTTACAATTCCAGCACTTTATATTCTTGCTCTTCCGGCGAGCTACTTTCAAATGTTTATGGCATCTGCTCTCGGCGGATTTCTTGGTATTCTTTTTCTTATTCCGTTCCGAAAATATTTCGTAAAAGACATGCACGGTACACTTCCCTTTCCTGAAGCAACAGCAACAACAGAAATTCTTGTTGCCGGCGAACAAGGAGGCAAGCAAGCAATGGTACTTGTTGTCAGCGGTCTTATCGGCGGATTATTTGATTTCGTTTTCAGTGCATTCGGAGCATGGTCGGAAGTTATTACATCACGGATGTTCAGCTGGGGTGAGATACTTTCTGATAAATTTAAGATGGTCTTAAAGGTGGACGTTTCTGCAATGGTCTTCGGACTCGGTTATATTATCGGATTGAAATATGCTGCGATCATTGCGGCAGGTTCATTCCTCTCGTGGTTTGTTATGGTACCATTAGTGTACGAAATTGGTCAACATCTTTCTGGCCCACTCGGTGCAACAGCAACAAAACTCATCTCTCACATGAGTCCGGAAGAAATTTTCCGCACCTATGTTCGCCAAATTGGTATTGGCGGTATCGCGATGGCTGGCATCATCGGCATCATTCGTTCCTCTAAAATCATTGCCGGCGCATTCTCGCTTGCCTATAAGGAAATCACCCGTCATAAAACCGATAGCGAGGAAAAAACGCTCCGCACGCTAACAGACATCCGTATGCTCTGGGTCGTTGTACTGATTCTTCTAACGGCAATTGTGATCTTTGCGTTCTTTGTCCTCGGTGTAGTTCCCACACTCGGACAGGCAATTGTATCCCTGCTGGTTGTAACAATTATTTCTTTCCTGTTTACGACGGTCGCTGCAAATGCAACAGCTATTGTCGGAACCAACCCGGTTTCTGGAATGACCTTGATGACATTAATTCTCTCTTCATTAGTACTGACACAAATCGGATTGAGCGGCGATTCCGGAATGGTGAGCGCATTGATTATCGGCGGTGTCGTGTGTACTGCACTTTCGGTTGCCGGCGGATTCGTTACCGATCTGAAAGTCGGTTACTGGCTCGGCTCAACACCAAAGAAACAAGAAATGTGGAAATTCCTCGGCGTGCTTGTATCCGCAGCAACAGTCGGTGGAGTCATTCTCATTCTGAATCGAGCGTATGGATTCACAGGCGATCAAGCAATGGTTGCACCGCAGGCAAACGCTATGGCAGCAGTTATCAAACCTCTCATGTCGAACGCACAAACGCCATGGGTGTTATACATTGTCGGCGCGGTGATAGCGTTGCTTTTAGTGATTCTCAAAGTTCCACCGTTAGCATTTGCTCTCGGGATGTACATTCCGCAGGAGCTTAACACACCGTTACTGTTTGGCGGATTCATTGCATGGTTCGTTTCGACACGTACAAAAAATGAGAAGCTAAACAACGCCCGCTTCCAACGAGGTACGCTGATCGCCTCCGGCTTCATCGCAGGCGGTGCATTGTTTGGTGTGTTCAACGCCTTTCTGAAATTTATTGACCAGCAGTGGTCGTTCGGATATACCAACTGGTACTTCACACAGTGGGCAGAATCTACCAACGGCGAGATTGCAGGCTTAGCGGCATTTGTATTGCTGTTTGCGTACGCGCTGTGGGATTCGATGCGGGGAAAAGAAGAATGACTTTTCGATAACCTTGTTAAAGTTACCTGATCTCAAACCGAGAGAACTTTGACAATGTTCTCTCAATTCCTCTTCCAGCTCATCATGTCACCTTCTTTAATACCGTACTTGTCGGTAAATCCTGCGTTTACTTCAAGAACAAACAACGTCATCGCAGTAGCGGAGTAGGAATCATCCGAGAATGGTTTCGTATTCTTATGGATGGTAATAATTTCCCCCTGCTTGTTTATAAAAATCATGTCCAGGGAAAGTGGGCAATTCCTCATCCAGAACGAAGCGAGTTGCTCTTCTTCAAGGATAAAGAGCATTCCCTGCCGTTCTTCCATTACCGGCCGTCCCATCATACCCACTTCGCGTTTTGCTTCATCGTCAGCAATTTCAATATCTATGGAAACGATGGGCTTGTCATCTCCTTTGGTAAATGTTAGTTCACCCTGTTTCTTGAACATCGGGGCAGCAGTGAGAGTTGAAGTATCTTGTGTGGTTTTTTTAGGCATAAAAATAATGACGAGTGCGATCACGATAACCGTGAAAGATATTCCTATCTGCATTCTGCGCCTTGATTTCGGTTTAACATTTATTTGTTGATCTGTCGAATTGTTTTTTTTTGACATATTCTTTCATTCATTCACGAATCAATTCCATTACAATTACTTCATACTATCATGGGTTATCCGAAATTTGCGCTTATCGAATGCTTCCTGCTGCCTTCGGCACAAGTGGAAAATTCGGTTCAATATCAACAGGAATATCGCGCAACCGATCGAGCGCTTGTTGCATTTCCGGACGAACAACACCGTATGTAGCGAGCATCTCCTTCGCATTGTTGTATGAACCCTCTGCTTCAAGAGTAAGAATAGTTCGGGTGAGTTCTTCCACCGCTTTCTTTATTCTTGTCTCATCAATGCTGAATGTTCCTGCTTTATCATCTATCCAAATCGCTGCTCCATCGGTCAGATAATTGAAGATCAATGAGACAGCCTTGCCATGCGCTTCGTTGATACCAAAACGCACAGAACGGAAGGCGCTGGCAAGATAAGTCGTATACATTTCGTCTTCCATCTTTTTTCCCAGCAAACCCTTGTCGACCAGGTATTGAAGAGCGAAGAGTCCTGTTATATCCGCTTTTGCTTCTTCAATGGCAGAATAGAGATCTTTCAACTCCTTCCGTACGTTTGTCGCTTTTCCATTGACGGTGATGTTATGCGGCCCGAGTCCGTGCATCAACTCATGTGCAAGGATATGAGTGAAAAACGCTTCGAACGATACTTTCGATTGCTGTACAGGATCGAGCACAACGTTCGAAATCGGTATGAGTACTTTGTTGAACTTCGCCTCTTGCATGTTCTTCAACATCACTCGTTTCGATCCTTTGTCGCGGATAACTTTTTCATCGTTGGGAAGATTGAAAGCCGCCGTTTGTACACCCCGATTGCCTTCTCCTGCGGCATACACAACATCGACAACACGAATTGGAGACATAGCGCCTAACTTCGGGTTACGGTACTTCGAATCAAGCGGAAGATTATTTTCAATATCCTGGAGGTACTTGCCAAACTTCGCAAGTTTCGCCGATTCAGCATCATCGCGAAGCGTCACGAACACTTCAAACGCCGCTTTGTACCCGAACAACTCATCCATATACGTTTCATATGGGCCGATGGTGAGATCGATCGGTGCATCTAATTCCATCCATGCAACATCGCTGGCATAATAATCGTCCGAGAGAAATGCATCCGCCCGCATTGAAAGATATTTCTTGAGTGTCTCGTCCTCGGTAAGACCTGCCGCACTTTTCAATAATCTACTCGCGGGTTCGAGCCATTCTTGATATTCTTCACTATACGGGACAATTTGTAATGTTCGATCCGGATTTCGGTGAATCGTCGAGAAAAACCCCGTAGCTTGTTCCCGTTCCTTCTCTGAAAGTGCCCCTATCCATTTGTTGAACTCCTCCTTGGTCATATCTTCAGGATAGTAACTCGCTCCCATGGGCTTTTCTTTGAGTGCCTTTTCAATAAATGATTCGTTGCTATCGAGCTGTGACCACGGGCCCATATTCATGCGAAAGTAATGCAGCTTCTCTTTTCCTGTTGTTGTTGAATCAGCTTCAAGCTTTTTCAACAATTCCACATTACCGCGCCATACCTGTCGTAAATAAATCGGATCCATCAATCGTGCGGCTTCGATGATCTTATCGAGCGCTTTCCTGTCGCTGGGAGAGAGTTTTGAAATGTCAGCTGAAATTTCTGTTGGGACAAATCGGGTGATTTTTTGAGAAAGTGTCATTTCTTCATTGCCTTTGGTTGATTTTTGCTTATTGCACGCAACAAGAAAGATGGCTAGTAATATTGCCAATACGAAAATCCTTATTGAAGTTTTCATAATCATTCATCTAAAAAATTTGGATAATATGATATCAATTTGTTTACAATTTGAGGAATGAAGATGGGAAAAGCAAGCAAAACGAGATCCAAGAGATATGTGATAACAAAAAGGAGAAAACCTTTTCGGATTTTCTCCCTTCTCTCCTACTTGCTGCCATTGCAAATGTCAGCGGCAAATAATCTATCTTAAGCTAAACCCATAACCAACGGCAATGCTGAACGATTGATTGCTGTTACTTGGGGGCGATGTCTTATTGATGTTTGATAACCCGATGTTATAGCGTATATCTGTAATGATGCTTCCGGGGCCTACCTTGAACGCTACACCTGTTCCAATGACAATGTCAAAATCCGAACCAGAAATATATTGACTTATGTCAGTGTCTGTGCTATTTGCATCACTATGTGCATTAGCGCTTAACTTTATTCCAAATTGCGGCCCTGCAACGAAAAATATTTTCACAGATCGGTCTACAGGAATGTTGTACTTTGCCAATGCGACAATCTCTAGATATGGAATACTGTAGTTACCAGTAGCGCCCTGGCTTGAATAGCCCGCTCCCAGTGAGTTATAAAGCAATTCTCCTTGTAAACCAAAATTTTTGATAAAATCATATTCCATGAAACCGCCGAAGAGAAACTTTGTAGCATTGGTATAGAAAGTCGAATTATCGCCTCCGAAAGTGGCAAAATTTAATCCTACTTTCGCTCCAACGTCCATAATACCCTGAGCCGAAACCGCTCCGACAAACAGAATAAGCATGAGAGAAATAAGTAGCACGCGTTTCATTATAAATCTCCTTTTGTTAGATATAGAAAGAACCATGTGTAATTATGTGATTTAAAGAATAGTGTGGATAAAGTGTACCAAAAATGTAGATATTTTGCAACAAAAAAAGGCTCCAAATCACAAAAAAGATTCGGAGCCGATAGCTACCAGGACAGCCTATTGATTATTACTTATACCTTATCACGAATAAAAAGCTTTTTCAATTTCTTTTTGAAACCACCGCCTTCTTCAATTTCAGAAATCAGCTTACGCCAGTCGGTTTCTTGTGAAGGAGGAATCGATTGAACAAGCGGCTGTTTCTTTACAAACTGCGGCCTCCCTGTTCCCTGCGATAGCCTGCGCGTGATCTCGTTTCGGCGGCTATGCGATGAAAATTCACGGCGGGATTGGCCGGATGAATCTTTATGCCTCTGCTCACCATGCGGCTTTTCTGAAAAGTCCTTATGTTTCTGTTCACGGTACGGTTTTCCAGAAGGCTCTGTATGCCTCTGTTCACTGTGGGGTTTTTCTGAAAAATCCTTGTGTCTCTGTTCTTCAAATGGTTTTCCAGTAGACTCCGTACGCCTTTGATCGCGTTGTGGTCTTCCAGAATCTGTGCGCCGGCGATCATAGCGTTCATCTCTTTTTCCGTGCCCTCTATTATGCCGATCTTCCGATGATTTCGATTCAGCTTGTCTCTCCGGTGACGGCGTTCTCTTCGTATAATCGAAACCCGGATACCGTTTTAATTCAAACCGCTTGTCGGTGTACCGTTCAATGCTCTTTAAATATTTCAGCTCCTGGTTCGATACGAATGTAATGGCATCTCCGGTTGCAGATGCGCGGCCTGTACGGCCAATCCGATGGATATAATCTTCTGCAAATGTCGGCGTATCAAAATTCACAACGTGCGATATCCCTTCCACATCGATGCCTCGCGCCGCAATATCGGTCGCAACCATTACTCTAAATTGCCCCTGCTTAAATCCCGCCAACGCCCGCTGCCGCTGTGCTTGCGTCCTATTCGAGTGAATAGCAACTGCTTTGACACCGCTTCGCTCGAGCCTGTTTGAAATTTTATCTGCACCATGTTTTGTGCGCGAGAAAACGAGAACACAATCTAATTCCTTCGATTGGAGAATATGGAAAAGCAAATCGATCTTCGATTCTTGCGGAGACGAATAAAAATGCTGCTTCACTGTTTCCACGGGTTTCCGTCGTTCACCGATATCTATCATTTCCGGATTGGTCTGGATGGACGCGACGAGCGACCTCACTTCTGGCGACATGGTTGCGGAAAATAACATTGTCTGCCGCTTTGCCGGAACGCGGCTGATGATTTTTCGAACATCCTGAATAAATCCCATATCGAACATTCGATCCGCTTCGTCAATCACTAGAATCTCAACGTGAGACAAGTCGACGGTGCGGCGATTCATGTGATCGAGCAGTCTTCCCGGTGTCGCAGCAACGATATCCACTCCGCGGCGAAGACGTTTAATTTGGCTTTCCATATTGACACCGCCAAAGATGGCGATGCTTTGCAAAGACGCGAAACGTCCATATCCAGTTATAAATTCGTCCACCTGTTGTGCAAGCTCACGTGTCGGCGTCAGAACAAGTCCGCGTGTCGGATGGCCTTTATGAGATGCGGCATGTTGAAGAAAATGATTAAGCATCGGCAGCACGAACGCGGCGGTCTTTCCAGTACCTGTTTGCGCACAACCGATAATGTCGCGTCCAGCGACGGCTAACGGAATCGCACGTGATTGAATAGCAGTTGGTGCAGTATATCCCGTTGCGAGAATACCCTGCACGAGTCGGTCGTCAAGACCAAGTTTTGAAAATGGCATGAATAAATCCTTACTATAAAATGAAGAAACACGCTACAAAAGATGGGAACCAGCAGAAGTTACAAACGCTCGGAGAGTTTATATCGAGTAACCGCTTTGTGAGCGGAGGCCGGAATCTTTCCGTGCACTACCTTAGCTTTTATCATCGGAGAGCGAGTCTCAAATGTCCGCTCCCGATGCTATACTAATGCATGGATGCGGTCTGTCGCAACTTGCGACTTGTATAAGATACAAAATTTTATGCTCGTTTCCTATGCATTTGTTGAAGTATGATTCTTTTTACACGATATTCTTTCAGCAATGAATCAGACAGATGTCATCATCATTGGCGCAGGTGCGGCAGGATTGATGTGCGCTATCGAAGCGGGTAAGCGCGGACGCCGTGTGTTAGTACTGGAACATAATGAAACGGTTGGAGAAAAAATTCTCATATCCGGAGGCGGACGATGTAACTTTACGAATATCGATGCGAGTCCGGCTCGTTATATTTCACAGAATCCGCACTTCTCTAAGTCAGCACTCGCACGATATACGCAGATAGATTTTATTTCATTGATTCAAAAGTACACTATCCCGTATCACGAGAGGAAACATGGCCAACTCTTCTGTGATGGCAACGCAGAACAACTCATCCGAATGCTCTTAGAAGAGTGTCGAATGGCAAATGTTCAGATTGAAACCGGAGTGAATATCCTCAAGATCAATAAAAAAGATGCTTTTCAGGTGATCACAAATAACCAACAACTGACAACTTCTTCCCTCGTTATAGCGACAGGCGGACTCTCAATCCCTAAGATAGGGGCAACCTCTTTTGGATTCAAGATTGCGGAACAATTCGGTATCAACATTATCCCGCTCAAACCAGGACTTGTACCATTGAAGTTTAGCTCGAAAGATTTTGAAACTTTTAGGAATTTGAGTGGTGTCTCTATCGAAGCGGAAACCGCCTGCAATGGAATGTTTTTCAGAGAAAACATTCTTCTTACTCATCGCGGCCTGAGTGGTCCTGCGATTTTACAGATTTCATCATATTGGGATGAAGGCGACCCCATCTTCATCAATCTACTGCCAGGCATTGATGTTCTCAACATTCTCACAAAAAACCATCAAAGTAAAAAACACCTTGCCACTATCATGGAACAATTCCTGCCATCGCGTTTTATCAAAACCTGGCTGGAACAACGCGGCGGGTCAAAGCCGATGAATCAATATTCTCTCTCTGATGTACGAACGATAACCGAAGCTTTAACAAGCTGGCAACTCACACCAATCGGAACAGAAGGTTATGAAAAAGCCGAAGTCACAGTCGGCGGTATTGATACTCGCGAACTTTCCTCAAAGACGATGGAAGCGAAGAAGGCGCCAGGACTTTATTTCATCGGAGAAGTTGTAGATGTGACCGGATGGCTGGGCGGTTACAACTTCCAATGGGCTTGGTCGTCCGGCTGGGCGGCGGGACAGGCAGTGTAAAAAAATAGAAGAAAGAATTTAAAAATCAAAGTAACTGCTCAGTGTATTTTTTTGTTAGAATAATAGAGAAATCATCGAGGCTGCACAAAAAGTACTTTCTTATGTCTTTGCAAGCGGAGCGAAGCTATCTCGCTTATAGTTTCCGCTTAGAATAGCGGATCGCTTCGTCACTTCGTTTCTCACAATGACTTTTCTCTACTTTTTTGTACAGCCTCTTAGGATAAGGTCAAGGAATATATTGTACAGTTAAGAATCAGAAATACAAAATTCAGGCCGATTCTTTCAACGCGAGCTTCTTTAACCATCAACTCGATGGAGCAACGAAACGCAGGCGGCTACTGAGGAACAATCAGAAAGACAAGAAATCGAGCACAGTATCGGCAAATTCTTTTGGTGCATCCACGTGGACCCAGTGACCTGCGTTTTTGATGGTTGCAAGCTTTGCCTTTGGAAAAAGTTTATAGATAAGGGGCAAATCTTCCATTTGAATGTACTCTGAGTTCTCACCGCGGATAAAGAGTGCCAGTTTATCGAATTGATGATCGCGTGGAAGTTCTTCGTTGATTTGAGCGTAGTTCTTTTCAATGACTTCGAGATTCATTTTCCAATGGAACCTTCCGGAATCATCTCGAGTAAGATTCTTCATGAGAAATTGACGAAGAGGAACCTCCCGTATTTTCTTCGATAACACTTCATCAATATCTTTTCGATACTCAAATAACGTGAGGTCGAGAGAAGTGAGAGCATTAAAAACGTGGTCATGGTGCGCATGATACGAACGGGGAGCGATATCAACCACAATCAGTTTGTCGATGAGTTCTGGATGAAGCAGTGAGACAAGCGCCGCAGTTTTTCCTCCCATTGAATGTCCGAGAAGCGATACCGAGGAAAGATTCTTCTGATGCACAAATTCCACAACATCTTCTGACATCGCGTAATAATTGAACACATCGCTCTGAGGCGACCGTCCATGGTTGCGAGCGTCGAGTACAAAGGTGCAAAAGTGTTCACCAAATATTTTGCCAAACGAATGCCAATTATCCGACGAGCCAAACAAACCATGCAAGATGATAAGTGGCGGCAACGATTCCAATCCATATGAATGATAATAAAGCTGCATATTCAAAGGAAGAGGTCAGTGTATTTGAGATCGTCACGACCTGTTTCGCAACAAGAGAAACACAAATGAACAATAAAATGAATGATCGGAAAGGTTTAATGGAAAAGCAATTCATATATTATTTTGCATGTCGGCTGAGTGGATGGTACATTGGAGACAATAAATAAAAGAAGAATTGAACACACTGAAAACAACGACTCTCTCGCTTAACACACCCAAGGATTTTAACTTTTGGCGTACTGTATACAGTCACGGATGGTGTTCGCTGTTGCCATTCAGTGTGAATAAAGAACGGCCATCATTCAATCGACTTCTGACCTTAAGCGACAATTCACTTGTATATTGTCAAATCACCAGCCAAAAGGACTCGCCTCTTAACATTCTCGTGAGTTATCCTCATACACTAACAGCTGCTCAGTGTTTCAATATCAAGCACCAAATAGCATCGTGTCTTCGACTCACCGAGGATTATTCTCGTTTTTATCGAGAAGTGAACCGTTTTCCCAAGTATCGTTGGATTGCCAAACTGAAAGCCGGACGGATGCTTCGCGCACCATCAGTGTTCGAAGATATCGTGAAAATGATTTGCACCACGAATTGCAGCTGGTCTTTGACGGAAACTATGGTGAATAATCTCACTGGAGAATTAGGAAAGCGATTTGATGGTTCGATAAATAGTTTTCCAACACCGCAAGCGCTTGCTGGCGCAACCGAACAGTTCTTGAGAAAAAATATTAAGGCAGGCTATCGTTCTCCTTTCCTTCTGGAGTTTGCCAAGAAAGTTGCCGACAATACACTCACCGTAGAACAATGGCGTTCTTCTGAACTTCCGACAGATGTATTATTTAAGGAACTTCACTCTATAAAAGGAGTGGGTGAATATGCTGCCGGGAATATTCTCAAACTCTTAGGGCGCTACGATTACCTCGGGCTCGATTCTTGGGTGCGAGGGAAATATTACGAGATGTATCATAAAGGCAGGGCTGTCAACGACAATACCATTGCACGGAGATATGAACAGTACGGCCAATGGCGAGGACTATTTTTCTGGATGGAGATGACAAAAGATTGGTATGATCGCAAGTTTCCATTTTAGTCATAAAGAACAAAACCTCCAGCCGAACAACGGCCGGAGGTTTCGCATTCACCGCCACAGAAGGTGCATGTGAGATTTTTTTAATTCACGATATATGGTATTCCCCATCCTTGTGATGTTACGGGTGTTTGATCATCATAAATCGAGTTGCGTGTTAATGCAGTAACAAAAATGGTATGCCTGCCGGGGAAATCGCCTATCCAACTGCGCCGGTAGATACGAGTAAAAGTTCCATCACTATTGGGCGAAGAACTGACCAGCAACATTCTTTCGCGAATCCGCACAACTGCATCATTGGGATGATGGACAACGACAATATCGCTATCTGGCGAAGTACTTACAACTGTTGCCTGTATAGTAAATTTCCTTAATAAGTCTCGCTGCATAACATGTAATCCATGACGGCCTATCGCACCTAATTGGAGATAGTCATCATAAGGCGGAGGAGTAATATCGATCGTTTCAGTTCCAATATTAAATGTTACGTCTGTAATACTGATCGTGTCACTAGGAGAAGTTGTTGTGCCTTGAACCGCGGAAACATATCGTAGTTTCCAGAGAGTACTGTCATTTTTGACAACCTTTACAAATTTTGCATTCCTGATTGTAGTAATTGTATCTGGTTTATGAACTAACGATACTGGATTATTTTCCACAATCCATAATTCTCCGATCAGTGTATGCGTGATAGTCGCTATCATCGTTGTATCGTCTACTTGGGTGTAGGTTACTGTTCGGGTTGAACTATTCATATGCCTTCCCCATCCAAGGATTGAACCGATTGCCGCAGAGATTTTAGAAAGAGATGGACCCGGAGTTAATGTCGAAGAACCATCTTCTAATGTTGCTGCATCGCTGGTCAACAAAGGTTCGGAACTTATCGCTTCATCTAACGTTTGCTGGTAACCATTGCTTGTACTCTCTGGGCCATTGGGTGTGTGTTTACATCCAACAACCCAAAAAATAAGTATGAACGCAATACCAGTTGCCAAAAAAATATTCCGTTTCATGGACAGTTCCTTTATTTTGATAAGGATGAATGAATTCGATTTATTAGTTTGACTGAACTACAGACAGATTGGTTTAATGTGTACGAAGAATTACTGTGACGCCTATCACTCAATTAATAACGACATATTCGCTGCGGGGTTCTTTCTTTCCTAGTTCAGAAAGAACAAATTGTATCGGGTCACGCACGATTTCTTCAAATTTCTTTGTTAATCCTCTCGCTACTACAATGGATAGCCAAAATGCAAGCCGGACGGATGCTTCGCGCACCGTCAGTATTTGAAGATATCGTGAAAATGATCTGCACCACGAATTGCAGCTGGTCTTTGACGGAAACTATGGTAAATAATCTCACTGGAGAAGAGGAATAAATGACGAGATGTATCGTAAAGGTAGGACTGTCAGCGACAACACCATTGCACGGTGAAATGAACAGTACGGTCAATGGCGAGGACTATTTTTCTGGATGGAGATGACAAAACACTGGTTAAAGCAAGATGCACCTTATTTAATGCCGTTTCCATGACTAATGTTGTGTTTCAAAAAATTTGATCACAAATGGAAACGAGCAGTACTCCCTTTTTATATATCCCATAGAAAAAAACGCAAGATTGCTTTTTTAGAAGTAGCATTAGCATCCCAATCTTTGCACATGCAAAAAGATTTGGATCCTTCAAAATAAAACGACCTCCGGCAAAACTACACCGGAGGTCGTTACCATCCACCACCACAAAAACTACTGCGGGAGAGGTCTTTTGTTCATTCTACAACGTAAGGAATCGCCCAGATATTGGAGGAGAACGGCGCCTGATCGTCGTAGATCGATTGTCGTGTAATAGCTCCAACGTATACCAAGTATCTCCCGGCGAACGCCCGTGGCCAAACCCATCTATCTGATTGGTATACTCTTGTGAATGTGCCATCTCCGTTGGAAACCGAACTAACTAACGCCATCGAAGCGCGCTGGTAAATGCATCCTGAGCTAAACCAGAATGGACGATGGTCAACAACGATATCGCTGTCAGGATCCGTGCTCTTCACAGTGACTTGCACCTTGAAGGACGCCGCGGAACCCGGTTGCAACTCTCGAACTCCCCAGCGCCTGCTGTGCGTCATATTTGCAACTTGGAACAGCGAATCCAATGGATTGGTCACGCTGACGGTATCAGTGTTCATATAGAATGTCACATTTTGGATTATCAACCCGCCGTCGTCCGTTCCACCCTGTACTCCAGAGATGGCGACCATCTTCCAGTTTCGCAGGGAATCAAATCCGGAAACTGGAACTTGGCTGAATTCCACTTTGTGGATAATGGTTTCCGAGAGCGGTTTGTAAATAAGTGTGTCGCTAAGGCTTTGTTTGACACGTATCCACACTTGTCCCGTTAGAGTATTTGTCACAGTCGCTATAACTGTTGTGTCATTTAGCTGGTTGTAGGAAACGGATCGCGTCGCGTTCTCGATTTTACGCCCCCAACCGCGGGGGAGAATGGCAGTATCTGTTTTTGCCAATGCCGGCACAGCATCACTCAATGCTGCTTGATCTGTGGTAAACAACTGATCCTGTGCAATGAGGCTTGCCATCGCGGCCTGATTCTGTTGTGATACAGGCATGGAATTGCTAGGCTGAGTTGCCATATTTGATGACTTCTCACATCCTGTCACGAACAGGAGCACCAAAATACCTGCACAAAGAACAAAAAAGTATTGTCTCATAAGTCTCTCCATACTAGATGAAATATAGTGATTTGGTTATCTATTCTTATTTTCATGAAAGCATTATACAAATGCACGTAAACCAACACACAATACATGACAAGTTTGGTGCCGTAGAAATCATAGGGACAATGGAGCAAAAACATCGAAACGCAATTTGTACTATGCAAACTTTGCACTTGGGCGCAGATATTGCACTCCAAATCTTTTTCCTGTGGAAAATGTGAATTATGTCGAGGGAATAAACATCCTCGCAACAAGGCTGCGAGGTATTATGTCACTCCTGCATGCGCGGGAGTCTATTGTTCTGGATTCCCGCTATTGCGGGAATGACACCGTAAGCGGCGGTATATTGGCCAGAGAAAGAAACGATTCTTTCTCTCTATTCATTCGTCAAGGCAAGCCTGAAACAAAACAATGCAGCTCTTCTTGAAAGAGGCACGCTTGTAAAAATGAATCAGGAGAGTCAGAAAAGATTCCGGTCACTCAGAGGTCGCAGCACCATCGTCGGACTGTGATTCGCTTCCTTCGATGATGACAACATATTCTCCGCGCGGCGGCTTCTGTTCGAGCTGCGCAAGAACGAATTTTACATTTCCGCGCACAATTTCTTCGAACTTCTTCGTCAGTTCGCGCGCAACGACAACTCGACGATTGCCGAAGAATGCAAGAACATCTGCCAATGTCTTGAGAATGCGATGGGGAGATTCATAGAGAATAATTGTGCGGGATTCTAATTTCAGCGACTCGAATTTTGTCTTCCGGCCTTTTTTCAACGGAAGAAATCCTTCGAACACGAATCGATCTGTCGGCAGGCCGCTCGCAATAAGCGCAGAAATAAACGCTGTTGGACCGGGGATGGGAATAATCGATATTCCATTTTCTAAAGCCTGTTGAACAATATAAAATGCTGGATCAGAAATTCCCGGCGTTCCTGCATCGGAGACAAGCGCGATGGATTGTCCAGCAAGAAGTTTTTCGATTAATTGTGGCGCGCGCGCTTTCTCGTTGTAGCTATAATAACTCATCATTGGCCTGTTGATGTTATAATGATCAAGCAAAATTCTCGTCTTACGCGTATCTTCCGCGGCAATAAGATCGACAGAACTAAGGACCTTCACAGCGCGGTATGTGATATCTTCTAAATTGCCAATAGGAGTGGCAACAAGATAGAGAATACCCGATGAAAGATATGAATTCTTCATGTGCAGCTTCTTGAATTATTCCAACGAATGCTTAAATCCAGAATTACTCTCTATTCACATGTATGAATTCCAGCTCAAGACCGGAATGACAGTTTGTTCCTATATTCCCCAGTCGCGAACGTAACGGAAATCGACATTCACAGTACGGTAAGAAACTTTTGCGATCACCGGCGGGCGGCGCTTGAATTGGTTCTGCTGAATCATTCCACGCACTTTCTTGATGAGCGTTTCTTCGAATCCCAACGTCACTAATTCTTCGTCCGAATGCCGTTCATCGATCATCTCAAAGAGCAACGCATCAAGTTTTGCATAGGTTACACCCATTTCTGTCTCATCCGTCTGCCCTTCCCACAAATCCGCAGATGGTGCCTTCTCGACGACCGACTTTGGAACTCCAAGTGTTTCTGCAAGCTGCCAGATCTGCGACTTATAGAGATCACCCACAGGATTGATTGCGCTCGCAAGATCGCCATGCTGAGTTCCATATCCAACAAGAATTTCCGTTTTATTACTTGTGCCGATCACGAGCGCCTTTTCACGTGCAGAGAGATCGTACAGCACTATCATCCGCATACGAGCCATCACATTGCCGCGGCGAAGTGAATCGGTAATCGCATGTTCTTCACAGTATCCATCCACCATTTTGCTGATATCCACAAGTTCCGAGCGAATGCCGGTCGCTTGAATGACGAGATTTGCATCTTCAACACTCTTAGGATTGCTCGTACGATAGGGGATCATCACACCAAGAACATTCTCTTTCCCAAGCGCTTCTGCCGCCAGCGTCGCCGATACTGCTGAATCAACACCACCGGAAATACCAACAACGGCTTTCGCAAATCCGGCATTCGTCGTCTGATCTTTGATAAACCTTACAAGCACTTCCCGCACAATTTTGGTGTTGAGCTTAAGATCTGCCCGATTTGTTCGCTGCGATGTTTCCATGTTATTTCTTTCTTACGCCGGCTTCATTTCTTTCAAACAGCGGCGAATAATGTCAATCCCTTCATCTACTTCTGCTTTCGACAAATTCAACGGTGGTCTAAAACGAATTGTCCTATCACTGCAGCCGATGAGCATGAGACCTTTTCCCAATGCCTTATTTTTAATCAGTTCACGGTTTTGGTGCGCATCCAGGTCCATTGCGCAGAAGAGACCAAGTCCGCGAACATTATTGATAAGATCCGGATATTCTTTCTCCAGTGCAAGAAGGTTCTTGTGCAAATATTCTCCTACGACACGGGCGTTTTCCACAAGATGTTCTTCATCGATAATTTCTAGAATCCTGGCAGCACGTACCATATCGATCAGATTGCCGCCAAACGTAGAGTTCAGGCGACTTGGTACATGAAAGACATTATCAGGTGTTTCATCGATGCGTGTGCTTGAGATAAATCCACAGACATGCAACTTCTTACCAAATGACATCATGTCTGGTTTTACAAAATATTCATGCGCCCACATCTTACCTGTGATGCCGACACCAACCTGCACTTCATCAAAAATAAGCATGATATCGCTTTCATCGCAGATAGTGCGCAATTCGGTAAAGAATTCTTTCCGAAAATAATTATCTCCGCCCTCTGCTTGAATCGGTTCGATAATGAGTGCCGCGATATCATCCGGATTTTGGTTGATAGCGTTTTTAATCTGATCAATTGCCACCATCTCTTCTTTTTTCACTTGTTCCAATATTGTATCTGTGATCGGAAAGGAAAGAATCGGATTGTGAATGCGAGGCCATTGAAATTTCGGGAAGTACTTGACCTTAAGAGGATCAGTATTGGTCAATGACATGGTATAGCCGGTGCGCCCATGAAACGCATTCTTGAAGTGAATAACCTGCATGCCGACTTCGCGTGTATAATCTTTTGCAAGGTTCTTGCGCACTTTCCAATCGAATGCGGCTTTTAGTGCATTCTCATTCCCTAATGCACCTCCCTCTATAAAGAAGGCATACGGCAGATATGACGGCTGAGCAATGCGTGCAAATGTCTCAACAAACTCCGCCATCTCTACTGTATAGGCATCGGAGTTGGACGGCTTGTTGACTGCTGCACGCCCAAGCTTTTCAAGAAAGTCCGGAGTCGTCAACTTGGGATGATTCATACCCAATGCACCGGAAGCAAAGAATGTAAAGAAATCGAGCAGGGTTCGATTCGTCCGCGAATCGTAAATATATGACCCATGACTTTTTTGAAGATCTACAACGAGATTAAAACCATCTGCCAGCATATGCCGGTTCAGCACTGTATGCACTTCAGACGGAAGGACTTTTATGGGGTTTGTTGTCGTCGGTTTTTCATTTTTCTTTTCGGACATGATGCACCTCGAAATTCACACTGTGAACGGATTCTGTGATTCTTGCACGTGCGATACATTTACCGCACATACACCGATCCATCAGAAGAATTCCTGATGCTCATAGAACGAAATGATATATGGACGACCCATCATACTATAAATTACAAATATCCAGACACAAAAGCCAAATCCCGTTGTACTGGATCCCATAAGGCGGGACAAGTTTCAATTCTTATAATCTCATGAAGACGGAATTTCTTCATTTTACTTTTTGGAATTTGAGATATCCATCTTCAATAATTATCAATTTGCGCACGCTGAAGCCTGCCGCTGTAATCGATATACACGGATTTCCACTCGGTAAAAAAATCGTACACCGCCCAGCCGCCTTCGCGGTGACCATTTCCGGTCTGCTTCACCCCGCCAAATGGTAAATGCGCTTCTGCACCAATTGTCGGTACATTGATGTACGTGATGCCCGCCTGAATGTCACGGATTGCAGCAAATGCTTTATTCACATCCCGAGTGTACACAGAGGAAGATAAACCGTAGATTGTTCCATTTAAAATTCCAACAGCTTCTTCAAGTGATGTTGTTCGAATAACAGAAAGCACCGGACCGAAGATTTCTTCCTGAGCAATACGCATAGTTGGCTTCACATTGTCAAAGATCGTCGGCTCATAAAACCAACCCTTTGCCAAATCACCTTGATGTGCAACAGTACCGCCGCACACAAGTTGAGCACCTTCATTCTTTCCGATTTCTACATACGACTGCACAATTTTTCGCTGAGCTTCATTGATACAAGGACCGACATCGATCGTCGGAAGAAGTCCGTTGCCCAGTTTAAGTCTCTTCGTCCGTTCCACCAACATCTCCATAAACTTCTCATAGACATTTTCATGAAGAATCAATCGGCTTGTTGCTGTACAGCGCTGACCTGTAGTACCGAACGCACCCCATAACACACCATCGAGAGCAAGAACGAGATCGGCATCATCCATCACAATTTGTGCGTTCTTGCCGCCAAGTTCCAATGAGACATGTTTGAGGGTCGCACTTGCATCCCGCGAAATTTGCCTGCCAATTTCGGATGAACCAGTAAATAAAATCATATCAACATCAGGATGTGTAACGATGGCATTGCCCACTTCGCCGCCAGCGCCATGGACGAGATTCACAACGCCTTCTGGAACTCCCGCTTCCATCATTATTTGAATAAGTGTTGTCGCTGTCTTTGGTGTATCGCTTGCGGGTTTAAAGACAACCGTATTGCCAGAAAGGATAGCTGGAAAAATTCCCCAAGTGGGAATTGCCATCGGAAAATTCCATGGAGTGATAATACCTGCAACACCAATCGGAACACGGATTGCCATGGCAAACTTGTTGGGAAGTTCAGACGGTACGGTGTGCCCAAACAACCGACGTCCTTCTGTCGCTGCATAGTACGCGGTATCGATCCCCTCTTGAACATCACCCCGAGTTTCATCGAGCACTTTTCCCATTTCACGTGTCATCTCACGAGCAATCTCTTCTTTATTCTTCACAAGAAGGTCGCCTATTTTTCTTAAGATGTCGCCGCGTGCCGGCGCCGGCATTAATCGCCACTTCTCATATGTCGCACGAGCAGCTTTCACTGCTTCGTCAACATCTTCCTTTCCTGATTTTGGAAACAATCCGACGATATCATCCCAATGAGCCGGATTACGGTTAGCAGACGTCTTTCCCGATTTCGCGTCAACCCACTTTCCGTTAATGAAGTTTTGAAATTTTTGGGGCATAGTGGCCTCCAAGCTTAATGAATTCCAACATGTTCAAAGATATAGTCAATGTGCTTCAGGCTTCGTTTCGGATCAAACAATGCATCAATCTCTTTGACGGAAAGAATCTTCATTACATCTACACTTTCGAGAAGCAGCGTCTTAAATTCCTTTTCTTCCTTCCATACTTTCATTGCTTGTTCCTGCACCATTTTATATGCATCCTCGCGCTTCAAGCCTTTCTTCGTCAACGCCAGCAATACTTCTTGCGAGAAAATGAGTCCACGCGTAGTATTAAGGTTACGCGTCATATGATCGGGATAGACAAGCAGATTATCGATGATCTTCGTCATATCTGCAAGAATGAAATCGAGAAGAATACAACTATCCGGTATAATCACGCGCTCAACCGACGAATGCGAAATGTCGCGTTCGTGCCATAATGCAACATTCTCCATCGCCGCAAGAGCATTCGAACGTAACACCCGCGCTAATCCTGCTATACGTTCGCAGACAATGGGATTTCGTTTATGCGGCATTGCCGAAGAGCCTTTTTGGCCTTTCGAGAAATATTCTTCCGCTTCCAATACTTCGGTTTTTTGGAGATGCCGAATTTCCGTTGCAAATTTTTCTAATGAACATCCGCAGATTGCGAGTGTATTCATAAATTCTGCGTGGCGGTCACGCTGAAGTACTTGAGTTGAAATTTGCGCCGGCTGCAGGCTAAGTTTCTTACAAACATAGCGTTCAACAGCGGGATCAAGATGCTGATATGTGCCTACTGCACCGGAAATTTTTCCAACAGAAATCGTTTCCAACGCCGTCTTGAGCCGCTCGATATCACGCATAATTTCTGCGTACCATACGGCAAGTTTCAGTCCAAACGTCACCGGTTCGGCATGAATGCCATGGGTTCTGCCAATCATGATTGTGTGTTTAAATTCCTTCGCCCGTCGTGCAAGAACGTCTCTTAATCCTTCCATCCCTTTCAGCAGCAACTCTGCGGACTGTTTCATTTGAACAGCCAATGCAGTGTCGAGAACATCTGAAGATGTCATTCCAAGGTGAATGAAACGCGACTCGGGTCCGACATATTCACCAACATTCGTCAGAAACGCGATAACATCATGCTTCACTTCCTGTTCAATTTCGAGAATGCGTGCAACTTTGAAATTTCCTTTTTCTCGAATGAGTTTCACGGCTTTTTTCGGAACAACACCAAGTTTCGCCTGCGCTTCGCATGCCAGCGTTTCAATTTCTAACCACACACGAAATTTATTTTCGTCTTCCCAAATTTTCCCCATTGCGGGGCGTGTATATCGTTCTATCATTATTTTCCCTTCGGTGTTGCTGCAAGTGTCAGATTTATATCTATGGTCTTGTGTTCGCGGTAAATTTTGAATTTCAAAATATCGCCCGGACTCAATTCGATCATCACAGCAAGAATGTCACTATCCGAATTCACTTTCTCGCCATTCACTTCAAGAACGATGTCGCCAACTTTCAGGCCTGCTGTTTCTGCGGGTCCGCCGGAATGAATATCGCTGACGATAACACCTTGCGGCTGTTTCATCCCGAAATATCGAGCGATGCGGGTATCCACCGGCTGCACATCGAAACCTGCAGTAATATCGTGCGCAACCTTTCCCTTTTTCTTTAAATCGGTGACGACTTTTTTAATTTTATTGACAGGAATTGCAAACCCGTACCCGATATACGTACTGCTTTGTCCGCCGGTAAAGATCAATGTGTTCATCCCGATCACTTCTCCACTGCTGTTGACAAGCGGTCCGCCGCTGTTGCCTCCGTTGATTGCTGCATCTGTTTCAATCATATCGCGATAATAACGGTTTTGCAATTGTCCCAACTTCATCCCTGTAGAACTAATGACACCGACCGTCACAGTCGGTTTGTCGTTAATCTCGAATAAACCGAACGGATTTCCCAGAGCAATAGCCCATTCACCAATAACTACATCATCAGAATTGCCTAACGTAACATACGGAAGATCTTTTCCGTCGACCTTTAGCAGACAAATATCCGTTGCCGGATCGGTACCGATGAGTTTTGCTTTCATCTGTTTTCCGCCCGTGATGGTAATTGTGATATCCGTTCCATTTCCTGCAACGTGATCGTTCGTAACGATATATCCATCCGGCGAGATGATAAAACCGGAACCAAGCTCTTTCACTTCTTGATTGTAGACACGGTCTCCAAAAAAAGGCTTGAAGAATGGATCATCAAAAAATTGCGAGAACGGATCGCGATACCGAATCTGCTGCACCGCAATAACATTGATACCGACAACTGCAGGACTTAATTTTGCTACTGCGCGTGTGATGGCGTTCTGCCGGGATAAGATAAGCTGGTCAACCTCTTGTGCATTTTTTTCCTGTGCTTGTCCAGTTGATGAAAATGTTTGATCAAAAGCTGTAGTGGCAGCTTGTGCTGATTGCACTCCTGCTGGTTTTACAACATATCCGATACCGAAACCAATAAGCAACGGCACAGTTAATATTATAAAGAAACGTACATAAGGATTATTCATAGCACAACCTCTTCTTAAAAATAAAATTTAGATATTAATGCTCAATTTTTAAAAGAATCTTCACGGTATCCCAATGACTCATGAGAAGAATCCCACTTAAGATAAACGAAAACAATCGATAATCAGTTGCAGATACTTTACGTATCATAAATATATCAATCCATGTTGAAGGAAGCACAAGTAGAATAACGGGCGTAAGAAAGATAGCAACAAGATTCGCGTTCAAAACGTCTTTGATAATCTTGATTGAACTAAACCACATCAGGCACCAAACAATAGTGTAGCTGACCCCAATGGTGAACATACCGCCAGCCGCAGTTGATAATCCTCTTCCACCATGAAATCGCAGCCATACCGGATAATTATGTCCAATGATTGCTCCAGTCAATGCCAATGATTGAATCCAGAAAGATCCCCCAAGCAGTTGTTCGGCTGCCAATGCAACAGCCAATCCTTTTACTCCATCTAATATACCAACCACAATCCCCGTTTTTTTTGATTGTGTCACACTGTATGCATTGAGAGCGCCAACATTTCTGCTGCCTTGCGTGCGCACATCCAGTCCTGCCCTCAGACGAACAACGATATATGCCGTGGGAATAGAGCCGACAAGATACACAGCAAGAATACCTATAATGACGATCAATCCATTACACCTGTATTATTGTGGCTATTGAATACATCTCTATGAGAAAATTACGGAAAAGTGAAGGGGAAAGCAACTGGAGCAAAGAAGCGATGAGCCTGTAAGTAGATGAGAAATTTCCACTATAGTCAGATATGACTATGAGATAGAGTCAATAAGAATTATAGCGGCTCGAAGACCTGTATTCTTATCAGGTCGATGACTCAATGCGCTCCCTCACCGCGTGTATCGCGGCCCATCAAATCAAGCGTGGCTTGACGGGGATTCTTATCTTCAAAGAGAACGCGGTACACTTCTTCAGCCATCGGCATCTCGATATGATGCTTCTGAGCAAGCTGGTGGACAGACTTCGCTGTCGGCACACCTTCGGCGACCATAACCATTCCACCCAATACATCCGCGACACTACATCCTTTGCCGACTTCTTCACCGACATAACGATTACGACTGTGCCGGCTCATGCAAGTAACAATCAAATCGCCCATTCCAGAGAGGCCAGCAAATGTAATCGGCTGTGCACCCATTTTTGCACCGAGACGCGTAATCTCATAGATACCACGCGTCATAATTGCTGCCTTCGTATTATCGCCAAAACCTGCGCCGTCGCTCAATCCTGCTGCTATAGCAATAACGTTTTTAATTGCACCACCAAGCTCGACACCGCGGATATCTTCATTCACATATACTCGGAAGTAGTTGGTCATAAAGGCTTCCTGCACCATCTTCGCTGTTTTCATCTTAAAAGATGCAGACACAATCATCGTCGGGATTTTCAAACTCACCTCTTCCGCATGGCTTGGACCGGATAGGATCGCGAGGTTTTCTTTGCGTTCATGCATTAAGACATCCAGCAACACCTCCGACATGGTCATGAGCGAACCATTTTCAATTCCCTTAGCAACATTGCATATAATAGTGTGTTCCAGATCAAGATGAGCGATGCGTTGGAGAACAGAGCGGAGGAATTGAGACGGTACTGCCGCCACAATCATATCGCGTTCTTGACATGACGTTTCGATGTCTGTCGTAATTTCGATTTCAGGCGGCAGAGATATACCGGGAAGGAATTCCACGTTCTCGTGTTTCTCACGCAGATACTCTGCTTGCGTGTCATCAAAGGTCCATAAATTGACTTTATGATGATTGTCATGCAGAACGAGAGCAAGTGTCGTTCCCCAGCTACCGGCACCAAGAACGGTAATCTTCATAATATTAATGGCACGTCAGGTTAAGATTCTTTGCCAGCTTGAGAATCGAGTGTTGTTTAGGATTCAACTGACTCGGTTTTGCTTCTGAAGCTCGTGATTTTCCGTTCAGTTCCTTCTACCAATCGCTTAATATTAGCGCGATGAGAATAAATCAGAAAAAGCGCAATTCCCGTACTGAAAAACACGAGTGTCTTGTAACTGTGAATTTCATCTGAGAGGATATTATATCGAATGATCAGCGACAACGGAAATGCTGCTGCTGCCATAATAGAACCTAATGATACATAGCGAAATGCAAAGAGAAAGATAAAAAATACAACCATGGAAACTGCAAATTCTGTCGGCGCAATACCGATCAACATTCCCGCTCCTGTTGCAATGCCTTTTCCACCCTTGAATCCCGCAAATACCGTTAATACATGGCCAATAATAGCCGCGCCCCCACAAATCATTTGAATAATTGTAAAATCGTCAAACGGAGTATGATTATAGAAAGGTAATGTCGGATCCCAAAACAATCGCGCTACCACGGTCGTCGCCAGAACGCCCTTTAATACATCCATCACAATAACAAAAATACCTGACTTCCAGCCGAGAACACGGAAAACATTGGTGCCGCCTGCATTGCCGCTTCCTTTGCTGCGAATATCAAATCCATGCCTCCACTTAGAAAGCATAACGCTCGTTGGAATCGATCCTACGACATAACTCAAGAGTATCACAATCACCATATTCATCATACAGACTTATCCTTTGTTTCTAAAATAACACAATCTATATAAGATATTCATTTCGGCATCAAGAAGCAACCTACATCAACCCTTTTACATGCCACCGATCCAATATCAACGCACCCAACTCCAAATCCTCAGGTGTTGTAATTTTGATATTATCGTAATTTCCTTCCACAATACGCACTTTGACGCCAAGCCGTTCGACCAATGCAGCTTCATCCGTTGAATAGAATTTGTCTTCTCGCGCTTTTTTGAACGCCTTCACTAATAATTTTGCGCGAAATGCTTGAGGCGTCTGTACTAACCAGAGCGCTGTGCGATCAAGAGTCTGATCGAAAAAACCTCCGCCTGTCGAACGCCGAATCGTATCTTTCGGTTGAACGGCAAGCACCGCTGCATCATATTCTTTGCAAACTTTCAGGAGATGTGCAATGCGCTTTGTCTCAATGAACGGCCGAACACCATCATGCACAAGCACGATATCGGAATCTTTTAATGTCAGACGATTGAGGACATTGTTCACAGAATCCTGCCGCTTCTTGCCGCCCATTATCATCTTGCTAACTTTATGCAGTCTGTATCGTGCAACAACGGCTTCCATATCAGATATCGCCGATTCCGGAATAGCCATCGCCACTTCATCTATTTCCGAACAATGTTCAAATTGCTGGAGTGTATGAACAATGATCGGCTTCCCCTTGAGAGGCAGGAACTGCTTTTTGATCTCTCCGCCAATGCGTGTGCCAGAACCAGCCGCAGGAATAATTGCAAACACTTTGGGCCTTGATCTTGACATTTATCCGATATTCCTTTTATGCAAAAAGTGCACACCAAAAAAAATAATGAGAGGGAAATCCGCTTTCGATTATTTTATCGAATCGAATGCGTTACTCCCTCCAAAACGATCGATCAACTTACCAAATCAACATCACATCACCATAGCTATAAAAGCGGTATCCTTCTTTAACAGCTTTCTTATAGCCATGCATTAATAAGTCATGTCCTGCAAATGCACTTGTTAACATAAGCAGTGTCGATTCCGGTAAATGAAAATTGGTGATCAGTTTATCGGTAACCTTAAAATCATATGGCGGGAAGATGAATTTATCGGTCCATCCTTTTGCCGGCTTCACATGACCATCCGCGGTAACGCTCGATTCCACAGCACGGCATGTGCTCGTGCCGATAACGAAGACGTTATGCTTTGAATCAATCGTTTTATTAATAATGTGCGACGCCTCGCCAGAGATCTCAAAATACTCCGAGTCCATTTTGTGCTTCGTCAAGTCTTCCACTTCGACTGTACGGAATGTCCCAAGTCCAATATGGAGCACGACCGGTGCTATCTTCACACCTTTTGCTTGAAGTTTTTTAATAAGCGCCTTCGTAAAGTGTAATCCTGCTGTTGGTGCCGCAACTGCGCCCACGACGCGGGCGTACACTGTCTGATAGCTTTCTTTATCCTTGTTGGTTGCCTCCCGCTTGATATAATGCGGTAACGGTGTCAGGCCAATCCTATCGATGATCTTGAAAAAATCACCTTTATGATTGAAGCGTACCGTCCGTCCGCGCGAAGTGGTATTGTCAATAACTTCGCACCAGAGTTTACCATCGTCGAAATAGATTTTATTACCGATGCGCACTTTGCGCGCCGGATCAACGATAACATCCCAAATATTTTCTTCAGCGTTCAACTCACGCAGTAAGAAGACTTCGATTTTTGCATTCGTCTTTTCTTTTTTACCATAGAGACGCGCTTGAAATACTCGTGTCTCATTGACAACAAGACAGTCTCCCTTTTGAAAATATTCAGCGATTTCATAAAACTTCCGTTCTTCAATAGTGTCTTCGGCACGATTCATGACCATCAATCTCGAGTGGTCGCGCGGATTAGCCGGCTGTTTTGCTATCAAGTTTCGCGGAAGCGGATATTTGAAATCGGAGAGCTTCATTGCTCATATCCCTTCTATTATGATATGATGAAGGAGGCGGTAAACGAATTTACCGCCCCTATGATTTAGTGAACTTACCATCGGCTTACTTCTTGCGCGATGTCTTTCCTTTTTTATTAACTTTCTTGGCAGTTTTCTTCGCCGGTTCTGCCGGATTCAGCAGCGCTGCACGCGCAGCAGCCAATCGTGCAATCGGAACGCGGAACGGTGAGCAGCTTACATAGTTCAAACCGATCAAATGACAGAACTCAATGCTCGATGGATCACCACCGTGCTCACCGCAGATGCCAAGTTTAATACCGGGACGCGCTGTGCGGCCCTTCTCTACGGCGATCTTCATCAGCTTGCCAACACCGTCACGGTCGAGAACTTCGAACGGATCCTTTGCGTACATTTCTTTTTCAACATACGGAATCAGGAACCGCGCCGCATCATCGCGGCTTACACCGAGCGTTGTTTGCGTCAGATCGTTTGTGCCAAAACTGAAGAACTCAGCAACCGCTGCAATTTCATCTGCAGTGATAGCACCGCGCGGAATTTCGATCATCGTGCCAACAAGATATTTGAACTTTACGCCTTTTTCCTTCATCACAGCTTCCGCTACTTTGCGAACGAGCTTTTCTTGATGCACAAGTTCCTTCACGTTGCCGACAAGCGGAATCATTACTTCCGGTTCTACCGCAATGCCCTTCTTCTGTGTATCAGCAGCGGCCTCAAAGATAGCGCGTGCCTGCATTTCAGTAATCTCCGGGAAAATGATACCAAGGCGGCAGCCGCGGAATCCAAGCATGGGATTAAACTCATGCAAACCTTCGACACGTTCCTTGACCTTCTCGTAGCTGATCTTCATTGCTTGTGCAAGTTCGCGTTGTTCTTTTTCCTCATGTGGCACGAATTCGTGCAACGGTGGATCGATCGTGCGGATGGTCACCGGTTTCCCGTGCATCGCCTCAAAGATACCGGCGAAGTCTGCGCGCTGCAACGGCAGCAACTTTGCCAATGCTGCTTTACGTTGTTCGAGAGTATCGGCAAGAATCATTTCGCGCATGGGACCGATTTTCCCTTCACCGAAGAACATATGTTCGGTGCGGCAAAGGCCAATACCTTCTGCACCAAACGCGATTGCATTCGCAGCTTGGTCAGGTTGATCTGCATTCGTGCGAATCTTGAGTGTCCGGTACTTGTCTGCCCATCGCATTACTTTGGCGAACGTTTGATACACCGGTGCGTCTTTCGCATCGAGCGTTTTTTCTACAAGAACTTGAAGCACTTCTGACGGTTTCGTTTGAATCTTGCCTTCTATCACTTGACCAGTTGTACCGTCGAGCGAAATCCAATCACCTTCGTTCAGCACTTTGCCCTTCACGGTCATCGTGTGCTTAGCATAATCAATGAGCAGCTCATCACATCCTGCGACACACACCTTACCCATTTGACGGGCAACAAGTGCAGCGTGCGAAGTCATTCCACCACGTGCAGTCAGAATTCCTTCCGAAGCATCCATACCTTTGATGTCTTCCGGGGAAGTTTCAATACGAGTGAGAATAACTTTCTCGCCGCGATTTTTCCATGCTTCTGCATCAACAGCATTGAATACAATGCGTCCGGTGGCAGCACCGGGACCTGCATTCAAACCCTTTGCCAGCAATCTTCCGGATTTGACAGCGGCATCTTTTTCCTTCACATCGAAGATCGGACGAAGCAGTTGATTCAATTGGTCCGGTTCGATACGCGTCAACGCTTCTTTTTCAGAAATAAATTTATCGCCGACCATATCCACTGCAATCTTGATGGCGGCAAACGCTGTCCGCTTTCCAACACGGCATTGAAGCATGAACAACTTGCCTTGCTGGATGGTGAATTCGATATCCATCATATCGCGATAATGTTTTTCGAGAGTCTTGCGGATCTTATCAAGCTGCCCGTATAATTTCGGATCCTGTTCCTTCAACTTTGAGATATGCAGTGGTGTGCGCGTACCGGCAACCACATCTTCGCCTTGCGCATTCATCAAATATTCGCCGTAGAAATAATTTTCTCCGGTAGCCGCATCACGCGTAAAGGCTACGCCAGTTCCTGAATCTTCACCCATATTGCCGAATACCATCGTCTGCACGTTCACTGCCGTGCCCCATGACTCAGGAATATCGTACATCTTGCGGTAAGCAATCGCACGATCATTCATCCAAGAACTGAACACAGCTCCGATAGCGCCCCACATTTGTACAAGCGGGTCCTCTGGGAAATCATAACCCGTTTTCTCTTTGATCGCTGCCTTAAACTTTACAACGAGTTCTTTCAGATCTTCGGCGGTGAGTTCAGTGTCAAGTTTCACGCCTTTTGCGTGCTTCTTCGCTTCAATGATCTCTTCGAACGGATCGATGTCATCCTTGTTCACCGGCTTCAATCCAAGTACAACATCGCCGTACATCTGCACAAAGCGGCGGTACGAATCGTACACAAAGCGTTCGTTCTTTGTCTTAGCGACAAGGCCGGCAACCGTCTGGTCGTTGAGGCCGAGATTGAGAATAGTGTCCATCATACCGGGCATCGATGCTCGTGCGCCGGAGCGTATAGAAACGAGCAGCGGATTCTTCGCATCACCGAACTTTGCATCCATTGCCTTTTCGACTTTCGTGAGTGCAGTTCGGACTTCTTTCTCCAGCGATTTCGGATACTTCTGTTTGTTCTGATAATACGCGGAACAGACTTCCGTCGTGATTGTAAAACCCGGAGGAACCGGCAGTCCGATATTAACCATTTCGGCAAGGTTTGCCCCTTTGCCGCCGAGAAGATTTTTCATCTCTGCTTTGCCTTCGGCTTTACCGCTGCCGAAGAAATAAACATACTTTGGTACTTTTGCCATTGCGTGCGTTATCCTTTCAGTGACCTATTGATTGATGGTTCTTTTATTTAATTGATATTGATGAACTTCTCGCAAGAATAACATCGCGAGTTTTTGCGAAAAAAAAGTTTCTCTCAAACGTTCCGGATGCCACTGCACGAGCATCAGAAACGGCATATTGTCTTTCAACACCCACTCGGCTGCTTCCACTACATTGTCCGGTGAAATCGCAGAGCACATTAATCCTTTGCCAAGATTTTCGACTGCTTGATGATGAAACGTGTTCACTTCCGTTTCGGTTGTTCCAGTCAGTGCATGCAGCATCGAATGCGGCATGACAGATATTCCATGCAATGTTCTACTATCATCTGATGGACTTGTATGGTCATCATAACCTTCTGATGCTAGATCAACAATTAACGAACCGCCGAGATACACATTCATTACTTGCATTCCACGGCAAACACCAAGGATCGGTATATCGGCATCCAGTGCTCGTTCAATAGCAGCAAATTCAAATTCGTCCCGGCGTTCATTGACTCCTTTCATTTTACTAAGTTGACTTTCCTTTCCATAATACCGCGGATGGATATCACCGCCTCCGGGGAGGAGAAGACCGTCGAGCATTTCAATTTCTTTTACGTTATCAAGTTCGTGCGACAGTTTTTGAATATCCACGGATCCATCGACTGAACGAATCCAGCGGACATACTGCTCGTATTTGTCTTCTTTCAAAGTGTCTGTAATTCCAATTCTCATTACCATTCACCATGTTGTATCAATGCATCCAACATATCTTTTCCAGCAACAAACACTTGCTGAATTTCAGCAACAATCACCGGTTCATTCACCAAAAATTCGACAAATCGCTCTCTCAACCGCATAAAATCTTTTTCTGTCGTGACTATAAAATCAATGTTTAATGCTTTTCTTGCTTTGACGATTGTCTGAATATCTTCATCAGAAAACCAGTGATGATCGGAGAATATGAAATGCTTTACAATTTTCATTCCCGTATCTGCAAGAAGCGACTCGAACGTTTTCGGCCTGCCGATTCCGGAAACAGCAATAATTTTTTTGCCAATGAACTGCCCGTCTTCTATTATTTCGTTCGTCGGTGTTCGTTTGAACGATTTTAATTTCGTCTGCAATCCAATCATTCCCTCTCTTTTAAGCGGAAGACGAGGTTCAGATTTCAAATGCATTTTCATCATTCCCGACACCTGATCAAACTGCTCAACATCTGCACACCTCGTAACGATCAAAGCATCAGCTCGTTTCAGCGAACTCATCGGCTCACGCTTATTGCCTGCTGGCAGCAGCCAATTACCGTTCAAGATTTCTTCTGCCGACATCACCACAAGATTCAGATCGCGATGGAGGTATCGATGTTGAAATCCATCATCCAGCAATATTATCTCAGCGCCAAGTTTTATAGCTTTCTGAGCGCCGCGGGTACGTTCCTCATCGACTACAACGATGAGATTAGAAAATTTCCTCGCAAGTTGACTTGGCTCATCTCCTGCATCTTCGACTGAGGCAAAATTTCCGCATCCATCACTTACGATTATTGTTCCAACTGATTTCCTTCCATACCCACGACTAACGACCGATAGTCTGCGATTGTTTCCCAATCTCTCAATCAGCATTTCAACAATCGGTGTTTTTCCAACTCCTCCTGTCGAAATATTACCCACCGAGATCACCGGTATACTGACTTTCGTGGTTTTCAGAATTCCTATGTCAAAGAACCAGTTGCGAATAGTAATTCCCAACCAAAATAATAAAGAAAATGGTAACAGGAGTTTTCGCATTCTTTTATCAGTAACTCATTTTTCCACCCCCCCCTCTTGCCTCTCCTCTTAAGAGAGGATAGCCTGCCCGCCGCAAAAAGCATGCTTTGGCAGGCGGGGGATGAGGTCTCTAAATTAAATCATCTGTAATATTCGTTCCGCAACTTTCTGTGATGCGCCAGCGCTGCCAAGCATTCCTTTTACCTTGGAAAGTTCCATTTTCATTTCTTTCAATTTTTTCTCGTCGCTCAACAACTTCAATGCCGACTTTTCTAAATTCTTTGCATTCGCCCGATGTTGTATAAACTCCTGTGCAATTGTTTTTCCTGCCACAATATTGACAAGTCCGATATTCTTCACATGCACCAACAGCCGACCAATGCAATAGGTGAGCCATGATGTTTTGTACACGACAAACATCGGTGTTCCAAAGTATGCGGTTTCTAATGTTGCCGTGCCGGAGGTAACAAAAGCAAAATCCGCATTTGCCATCACATCATAAGTTAATCCTGCGATCAACCGAACACCTTTTAGATTATAGAATGTCCGGAAGTACCGCTCTTCAAGTGTTGGTGCAACACCAACGACGATTTCCATTTCCTTCTCTGCAGCGATTCTTCGCGCAGCGCTCAGCATATCTGGAAATATCTTTTCAATTTCTTGTTTTCTGCTTCCTGGCAGTAAAGCAAGAATTTTCTTTTGCCCATCGAGTTCAAACCGTTTACAAAAATTCTTTCGATCAAGCTTTGATTCCAATGCTTCCAACAGCGGATGGCCAACAAACTCCGTATCGATTCCTTCTGTCCGATAAAAATCAACTTCAAATGGAAAGATGACCAGCATTTTATCTACCAGTGACCGCATTTTTTTTACTCGCGACTTATGCCATGCCCACACTTGCGGACTGATATAATAGACGATTTTGACATCATATCGTTTCGCGATGCGTGCAAACCGGAGATTAAATCCTGGATAATCGATCAGAACCAGAGCATCGGGTCTTTTGAACTTAACGATCTGCTCAAGCGTATGTTCCATCGTTTTGATAAATGGAAGATGCTTGAGTACTTCCACAAATCCCATAAAACCAAGTTCGTTGATGTGATAGATATTCTCCATCCCTTCGTGCTTCATTTTATCTCCGCCGACACCATACACATCAATACCGGGAGAGAGGCGTTTCAGCTCTCGCACAACACCGGAGCCATGCAAATCGCCCGATGCTTCTCCAGCGATGATCATCACGCGTTTGACCACGGATCACCTCATGTACCAAAGAACAAGAAGAACCAACAACACCAAACCCAATGCTTGAAACGTCCGCCGCTCAGAGCGCACCGCCTCATGCCAGAGTGCTTGTTGATGCGCTTGCGAAGGATGTGTGTACGGAATGACGCGCGGAATAAAACGCGGGACATTCTTTTTATATTCAACATACCCCGAACCGAACTCGTTGACAAGAAATTCTTCTTCCGCAAAAACAATCTGAGAATATTGAAATGCGAAGTACACTACTGCAGCACTTACTAACCATGGAAACAGCGCATTCGACATGACGCCAACACCGATGTACGTAAGCATATTCCCTACATACAACGGATTGCGTACATATGCAAATGGTCCTGCCACAATCACTTCCGGTGCGCCGACACTTCCTGTCACACGGGTGAGACTTCCGGCATAAGCAACACCCCAAAATCTCATCGACTCGCCGAATGCTACCAAAACAACTCCGGCAGTTACCGTCATCAGTGTCGGGTGAGCAAAAACCATCATCACCAACAGGAATGGGATCGGTGTATAGCTTCGGAGCGTAAACAATTGTTGTCGCAACTTTTTCATAACTTCAAAAATATTCCCGCTCAACAATACGGGAACACCTTATTACTTTTATCCTTGCATAAATACTTCACGGCGAGCTATTGCAGCTTCCTGCCGATGGCGAATGCGTTTGCGTTGAAGTATTTCCTCCAGCTTCACCTGCACATCACCAAAATGATTAAATTCAAAAAATGTAATATTCTGCTGCTGGCAATATTTTATCAATTGCCGCTTCGCAAACACGAAATCCGCGTACCGAACCGGGCATCGATCGGAAAATCCATCGCCGATATAAACAATAATATCTTCATCCGCTGATGTGTTCAGCATATAATTCCGCTTACAGTTGCCGCATAAGCTACATTCCGCATCCGTGTACGGAAAGGAAACCTTAAGCCTCTCTCCGACGAACTCCGCGTGATTCGCAAAGAACGGTACATGAATTAATCCAGCATTTGAAAGAACATGTTCTACATACGCATCCAAACCGTCGCTCAGAACCGTGAGCGGGGTATCCCGCTCCTTACAGAAACTGACGAAGTTAACAAAGTGTGGATCGACAACAAATTGATCCATGAAGCTTATGAACTCATTTTGATTGATTGCAGGAATCGCTTCGCACAATTCCGTCAGCCACATTTGCATGGTGATTTCACCATTGAGCAAATGGCGAGTACTTGCTTCTGCGTTCTCACCTGCATATTTCCGAAAAAACTGTTCGCCCACATCTTGCAAACACACGGTTCCATCAAAATCACAAAAAATACGAATCATAAATCTTCCGTAAGGGCGAGGTTACCTCGCCCCTACTAATTGTTTTGAACCTCATTAAAACGCACCGATACCAGCTTTGATATGCCTTCTTCTTCCATCGTAACACCGTACATTGCATTTGCGGCTTCCATTGTCCGTTTGTTATGAGTAACGATAACAAACTGTGTGTTGTCGGAAAATTTTCGGAGAATACGCGCAAATCGGTCAATGTTTGAATCATCGAGCGGCGCATCTACTTCGTCAAGAATACAAAACGGACTCGGCTTGACGAGATAGATAGCAAACAATAATGCAATTGCCGTCAGTGTTTTTTCTCCGCCGGAGAGCAAGTCAATGGATGTTGGACGCTTGCCGCGCGGCTTCGCAATGATTTCAATTTTCGCTTCTAACGGATCGGGCTGATCTTCTTCCAAACGCAAATCGCATTCATCCCCTTCGTCGAACAACCCCTTGAACGTCGTAATAAAATTTTCGCGAATGAGTTCAAAGGTTTCTATGAATTGTTTTTGCGCCGTCGTGTTGATCTCGTCGATTGTTTCCATCACGGTTTTTTCTGACTGCTCCAGATCGTCCCTCTGGGCAGACATAAAATCGAGCCGTTCTTTTTCACTTTTGTACTCATCGAATGCGGCAAAGTTCACGGCACCGAGCGCATGAACTTTGTCCTTGAGTTTGTGCGCTTCTTCGCGTACAGCAGAAAAATTATACTGATCGGCATCCAAAAACTCCTGCGGTTGTATGTCGAAATCGAAATCTTCTTTCGCACGCATCTTGAGATTCTCTGCTTTCATCGACAGTTCCTGAATCTTAATCTCCAAATCGTGTGCCGCTTTCAAAGAACCTTCCTGCCGTAACCGCTCATCTTTTAACTTCATTTCGATTCCATGAATCTGGCTGCGCTTGTCGTTAAATTCCTGATCGAACGATTTTTTTTGTTCCATCACGGCATCATATTCCTGGTGCGCTTCCGTGAGACTCATCGCAATAGCTTCCAGATCAGCATCGAGCGATGCACTGTCTTCTTTTGCTTTGAAGATTTCTTCTGTGCGCTGATCGAATGTGACCGCAATGGATTGCATCGTCGATGCTGCATAATCTTTCGCCTGTATAATGCTTCGCTCTTCGCTCTGTAGCGCAAGAACGGTAAGATTCGCCTCATTCGCCACGCGGGAATATTCATTCCAGAGCGCATCCATTGTTTCCACTTCACTCGCTGCCGCGCCGACTTGCTGTTCAGCTTCTGCTTGCTGCCGTTCTAATGCCGTTATGGATGGTGCAAGTATTTGAAGTTCTGCGTTGAGTAGTTCGATTTCCTGTGCCAGCTTTTCTGTTTCCGTTTCATTGCGTTCGATATTGTCCTGTGCACGTTTCTTTTCAAACTCTAATTGTGCAATGCGAATTTCTACCGAAGTTTTCTGTTGTTCGATCGTACGTGCTTCTTCCGACAGCTTTTTCAGATTGACAGTTTCTAATTCTTCGGATTTTTTCTGAAGATCGCGCTCAATGCGTTCGTGTCGTTCCCGCAGCTTGCGAACATCAGCAGTAAATTCTTCCAATTGGGACTTTTTGCTGATGTGCCCGCCTTCATCCTGCCGCACACTGCCGCCGCGGACAACGCCCTTGCCAGTCACAATCTCCCCGTCGAGTGTAATACAACGGATACTCGGATAATCGCTCACCACTATAAGCGCCGAAGAAACATCATTCACCAGCAGCGTCTCATCGAAAAGAAAGTTGAACAGCCGCTCGTGATTGTTGTCAAACTGCACAAGAGTACTTGCCCATCCGATAACACCGGCGGTTTGAATCAAAACACGGTGATTGCTCATACTTGGCAACCGGTCAAGACAAATAAATGTTGCCTTTCCTTTTTTATTCTTTTTTAAAAAATCGATGGCGGCATACGCTTCTTGTACATTTTCAACGACGACATATCCCGCCGATTCACCGAGGGCTGTCTCAATCGCGATGCGATATTGCGGTTCGGTCTGTACGGCCTCACCCACTGTCGTCTGAATCTTCGCACTCCATTCATTGCTCGTAATGAGATACTTTGCACCTTCGGAATACCCGTCAAAACTTTCCACCAGTCCCTTTAAAAAATCAATGCGGGCTTGTTTCCGTTCCACGTCGCCAAGCACTTCGTGTTCTTGTCGGCGTAATTGCTCAATCGCATCTTGCAACTGTTGCTTATAGTCTTCCATCTGGTGCGTGCGAACTTCAGCTTCGGCAAATGCAAGACGCAGTTGTTTGTTCTCTGCTGTTAACCTGGCAATCAACTCGGCGTTCTTTTCTATGTCCAGACGATATGTTTCATTCTCTTCTCTTGTGTATCCAACACGGCCGCGAATATTCTCTATGCGTGCCTTCACTTGATTTTCGCGGTTGCGCAATTCTGCCAGTTCACGCATCAATGCAATGACTTGATCTTGATTGGCTTTCAATTCGACACGCTTGGCATTCAGTTGTATTTCAAATTCATCGAGCTGTGCTTTCTTCTGAAGATATATTTCTTCTGCCGCACCCGTCTTCGTCTGAAGCTTTTCCAACGATTGTGCCAATTCAGATTGCTTCTCTTCCAGTTCCACACGCTGCTGACTGAGATCTATTTTTTCTCGTTCAAAGCGCTCAATATTCGAGAGAAGTGAACGCCGACGCTCCAGTGTCGTTGCGCGATGCTGTTCCAACTCATGAATAGCCGACTGACGCGAGACCATGTCATCCTGCGTGCCTGCAAGCTGCCGCTCTAATTCTTCCGATTCCTGCCGTAGCACATTGAGCAAAGCTTCTTCTTGTTTCACTTCCACTTCAAGACGATTCTTCTCGTCCACAGCAACAGAGAGCTGTTGTGCGAGTGGTTCGATCTTGAGCACAACGTTGGAATACTCGCGATTGAGTAACTCTACTTCCAGTTCCTGCAATTGTTTTACGAGTTCGTTGTACTTCTCCGCTTTCTGTGCCTGACGTTCCAAGGAATTCACCGCTTTTTCTACACCGCGGATAATATCGTTCACACGCGTAAGGTCCTGCCGCACAATTTCTAAACGACGAGTTGCTTCTTTCCGTCGATATTTATATTTCGTGACACCGGCAGATTCTTCAAACAAACGGCGCCGCTCGTCGGAATTCTCACTGAGAATACTTTCCACCATTTTTAATTCGATCACAGAGTATGCATCCGAACCCATGCCGGTATCCATGAATAAATCGCGGATGTCCTTCAATCGGCAAAGAGTTTTGTTCAAATAATATTCACTTTCACCAGAACGGAACACGCGGCGCGTGATGGTCACTTCAGAATATTCGGTGGGAAGGATGCCTTTGGTGTTTTCGATGGTGATGGAGACTTCGGCAACATTCAGTGGTTTACGTGATTTCGTACCGTTGAAAATGACATCTTCCATTTTATCCGAACGAAGCGTTGTCGGACGTTGTTCACCTAAGGCCCATCGGATAGCATCAACGACATTCGTCTTCCCGCAGCCGTTTGGGCCCACGATTGCGGTCAAGCCTTCATCAAATGTGAGGTTCACTTTTTGGGCAAATGACTTGAATCCAAATATTTCTAGTTTAGATAAATACATTATCCGAGGTTCTGCGCGAGATGTATTATGAATTTCACATACGCACTCAGAGCATAGACCGAATCGTAATAGAAGAACAGCCCACCCAGTAGAAGAATACACACAAAGATTCCACCAACATAGGTTTTCACCAAGACCAGATCGTAAATCACAGAAATCCCCTTCAGTATCCTCAAGAATGTCCAGAAGAAAAAGAGAGACATAAGCACGAGCGATGGAATTACATAAGAAGGATTCTCCATGATTTTGAACAGACCCATCGCAAGTGGACTCAGGAAAATAGCAGGCGCCGCACTCCACACAGAAATCGAGTATACGTGAAACCATGAAACACGCGCTCTCACAAGCAAAGCAAATACTTTTATCAGGAAAGCGAGAAACATTCCGAAGAAAAAGAACATTCCAGCGAGCATCATGATGCCGGCAAACGGATGCCATGTTGCATAAATAAATTGTACTTTCAGCCAATCCCATACAAACAGATATGTGATGACGTAATCGGCGAATTTATCTCCGCGATAATGATACATAATACTCGAGAGCAAGCATGCAAACGTCATAGAAATTGCGCTCGATAGAACAAGGGTATGCGCAATGGAAACTGCATGCAGATCGCGCAAGTCAACAAAAAAATTATAGGAACGGGTCAGGGAGCGTTTGAGGCTTTCGCCAAATCTGCGGTTCGTGGATTCGTAACCGATGAGAAGAATCACAAACAGTCCCATGAGTACATGTGACCAAGGAAAACTTACACGATAGTTGCCAGCAGGAATGGCGGCAATCCGTTCTTCATTGTAGAGCGCACGAACGGCTTCGTACGCGAGCCGTTTTTCCCTTGTCTGATTCAGCAGACCTATTGGATGAAGATAGTGATCACCAAACGGGAAGCTGAGAAGTGGACGATCACCACGCCAATCCGTGAGAGCCGCTGCAAAACTGCCTGCCCCATTTGCTTCCTTGATTGCTGCATAGTATTGGAGATAGAATCGAGCTTGTGACTCCTGCGACGATGGGTCGCTATATCCGTTCCGATTCTCCTGATCCACTTCTTTCCCGTAACTCAGAATAATCAATGGTTGTTCCGGGTGTTTCTTTTTCCATTCCGACAACAACCGCCGGTACTCCTTGAGATCGGAGGATGGTACGACAATACCGACAAAATCAACGTACGATGCGCAGACATCATTTTTCGACATGCGAGATCCGTAATACACAGGACGACCATCAAGCTGGCGTGCGACGCCGCTCATGTTCTGAACAAATCCTGCGGCTTCTTCATCCGCAGAATCAAACTGATCACCAATGCCCCACGCAAGCACGCACGGAAAATGACCGTCCCGTTCTAGCATTTCTCGCATTTGAGTTTCGGCTAAGGATTGAAATGCTTCATCCTTCAAAATATCGGCCGGAACATTCCAGACTGGTATCTCCTCCAATACAGCTAATCCGTACCGAGTGCACAGGTCGAGCATATAAGGATGCGGCGGATGGAATGCAAATCGGATCGCGTTCGCGCCAAGTGATTTGATAAGGACGACATCTTTTTCCATTTGCTCGTATGAAAGAGACGCTCCGTATTTCGGTGAATCTTCATGCCATACAACACCTTTGAGTATCGTCTTGTTCCCATTCAGCACCAACGTGTTATTATCAACGCGCATGGATGCAAAGCCGATATTCAGATTGTATTGATCTATGATCGTCTTCTGTTTCTCATCTACGGAAATAATATTTGTCTTCAGTATGTAGAGCTCAGGACTTTCCGGGCTCCACAATTTTGGTCTGTTCACCGTGAGCTCAAGCTGAACATTTGCATTCTTGTTTGATTCTAACAGAAACGGTGCAGACATTCCTTGCGCCACAAGGAGATCCGAAAACCGCTCGTACAGCTCTGCAAGTAAGAAGTAAGATACTTGTTTAGGTTTTGCTGAAAGTGAATCGCGATTTAAACCGCCGAATCGTCTATTGTTCAGAACACCATCGAGATGCACTATTGCTTGCTGCACCTCCTGGTCCACGCGAGTCTGCACATGCAGACGATCCACCCAGAGCCGCGGTGTTGCCAGCAAATAGATATCGCGCAAAATGCCGCCGTAATTCTTCCATCCCCATATATGTTTGCGAACCGGCAATGTACCAAATGCATTGAGCCGATTGTTTACCATTACTTTGACAGTGTTTTCCTTCCCAATTTGAAGCGCATCTTCCGGAATCTCAAACTCAAAACTCGTATATCCGCCGACGTGCTTTCCCACGTATACATCATTGATATAGATTTCACACTCATAATTAATTCCAAGCGCAACAAATTTGAACGCAAAATTATTTAGAAGTTCCTCGTTCAGTGTAAATGTGCGACGAAACGTCATCCGTCCTTCATAATCGATCGAACTGGGAACTTTTATTTCATTCCATATTTCATCGTTGAGGGAAAACTGCCACTTCCCCGCTAAATCGATTTTTTTCCGTGTGGGCGAATCGAGGTGAATTCCTGCGTCCAGCCCTTCTAATGTTGGCTGGCCGTTTGTAAGAACGAGCGGCATACCACATACTATCGTGCTGAGAACTATAACAGCTGAGAGTGTGAGGAATGTAAAGAAAATCCTGAAAATATGAGGTTTTTTTGCCAATTCGATGAACTTACTGTGCGCGGAAGTTGCCACTGATTAAGGCGGCATCGCTCATAATAAATTTAAATATAATACATAATGCCAGCGAAAGCAATGGAATTCCCAGTCCTTTTGTGGTTTTTCTGCTGAATGTTTACTATGATAGCACTGAAAAAATATTGCGAGTTGACCTCTTTTTTTCTCCATCTTCATTTGTTGAGCGGTTATTATAGTGATTCAGCATCAGAAAGTGAGACGCTTATGACTCGACCAATTCTTTCCTATACCGTCGCCCCTTCCATCCCTCAAGAGCTCCAGTGTCTTCATGCCATTGCATATAATTTACTTTGGGCATGGGACCATGAACTGATGGAACTCTTCATGAGAATTGATTTGGACTTATGGGAACGAACCAACCATAACCCTGTACAAATGTTGGGAATGATCAAACAGGAGCGGCTCAATACGCTGGTGCGGGATGATGCCTTTCTTGTACAGGCTGAACGCGCAAGCCGGCGTTTTTCAGATTATCAAGATGCCGGTTCAAGCTGGTTCCACAAAACTCATCCGGATGCAAAGAGTGGATGCTTTGGATATTTCTCTGCGGAGTTTGGGATAACTGAGTGCCTGCAAAATTATTCCGGCGGCTTAGGAATTCTTTCCGGCGATCATCTGAAAGCTGCGAGCGACTTGGGATTGCCGCTTGTCGGTGTGGGATTACTCTATCAACAGGGATATTTCCGTCAGTATCTCAACGCCGATGGATGGCAGCAAGAACGGAATCCGGAAAACGATTTCTATGGGCTTCCGCTGAAACCGGCGCTTGACTCTGAAGGAAAACAAAAAACCATCTCTGTGGATTTTCCGGGCCGTCAGGTTACCGCCCAGATTTGGCAAGTACAGGTTGGACGAGTAACGCTCAATCTTCTCGATACGAACATTCCTCAGAATTCTCAGGAAGATCAGGATATTACCGATCAGCTGTACGGCGGCGACCGAGAAATGCGTATGAAACAAGAAATTCTATTGGGCATCGGCGGATACCGCGCACTCAAAGCACTCGGGCTGAAACCGGCTGTCTATCATTTAAACGAAGGGCACTCTTCCTTCCTGACATTAGAACATTGCCGAGATCTCATGCATGAATATCACATTACGTTTGCAGAAGCACGTGAACAAACGATTGCAAGCACTGTCTTTACCACGCATACACCTGTGCCGGCCGGTAATGATTACTTTGACCCGAACCTAATGGAGAAGTACTTTGGTCATTACTATAAAGAATTAGGGCTTTCCACGATAGAATTTCATGGACTCGGACGTGAAAATCCAAACAACGCAGCTGAAAGTTTTTGTATGACCATTCTCGCGTTTAAGATGTCTGGGCACAGCAACGGTGTGAGCAAGCTGCACGGAAAAGTATCGAGAGAGATGTGGAAAAACGTGTGGCCCGGAGTTCCGGTACAGGATGTTCCTATCATCTCCATCACCAATGGTGTGCATGCGCCATCCTGGATCAGCCGCGATATGGCGGGACTATTAGATCGGTACCTTAGTCCCGGTTGGCGTGAAGACGCGGGCCAACAGTATGGACTCTGGGGTAGAGTGCATCAAATTCCGGATGAAGAACTTTGGCGTACTCATGAACGCCGCCGCGAGCGACTTGTTGCCTTCGCGCGCAATCGTCTTCGAACTCAGCTTGAAGCCCGCGGTGCTACTCCTTCGGAGGTGGCACAGGCGAACGAGATACTTAGACCGGAGGCGCTCACGATCGGCTTCTCACGGCGCTTTGCGACCTATAAGCGCGCGACGCTCCTTTTGCGCAATCCTGAACGCTTGATAAAAATTCTCACGGATAAGGAACGGCCCGTTCAATTCATCTTTGCCGGCAAAGCACATCCGAATGATAATCCTGGCAAAGAGTTGATTCGTCAAATCATACATTTCGAACGCCTTCCGGAAGCACGCAGGCGGATGGTATTCATAGAAGATTACGATATCGTCGTTGCCCGTTACCTTGTTCAAGGTGTCGATGTCTGGCTGAACACACCGCTCCGCCCGATGGAAGCCAGCGGCACGAGCGGCATGAAGGCAACATTGAACGGCGCTATCAATGTCAGCATCTTGGACGGCTGGTGGGCTGAAGCATTCAACCCGAACACCGGTTGGGCTATCGGCCGCGGCGAAGAGTATCGCGACGAAGAGTATCAGAATGAAGTGGAGTCAAACGCGCTCTTCGATCTCCTCGAAAAGGAAATCATTCCGTTGTTCTACACCCGCACAACAGACGATCTTCCGCGTCCATGGATTGCTAAAATGAAAAGCGCCATGCGCGCTATTGGACCGTATTTCAATACAAACCGGATGGTACGCCAATATGCAGAAGAGATGTATTTGCCGGCACTTCAACGCGCTGAGATTCTTTCCAAAGACAATTTTGAACATGCAAAACAGCTTGCCGCGTGGAAGCAAAATCTGCGCGCGAATTGGAGTACACTCAAAATTCTCGAAGTGAAAAATGAAAAACACGATGGTTTCAAAGTCGGCGATCCTTGCGTTATCCACGCGTGGCTTGACCTCGGTAAATGTAAATCGGATGATATTTCGGTTGAAATGTTCTACGGACCGTTAGATGCAAATGGCGATATCGAATCTCCAAAAACATCACCCATGCAGTACATCAAGCAAGCAGAGAACGGTTCGCATGAATTTACGGGAACCATTAAACTCGAAGTCAGCGGACGGATAGGACATACAGTACGTGTGCTGCCCAAGCATCCGGATATTGACAACCCGTTCCGTGAGGGATTGATTCTCTGGGCACAAAAAAAATAGAATTCATCCGAGAGAGTAACTACCTCGGAACTTGCTCCAAAGTATTCAATATATTTTTTTGGATGCCAGATTAATTTATTTTGGAATGATATAAATATTGTTGCAAGCTCACGCTTGCTTTATTCTCAGACCTCCGGCTGAAATCGAAACGTATACATGTTCTTTCTTTTGTCTTGACACAAAAGGAAAGAACCAAAGAAAAAGTCAAGACTGACGAAAAATATGGAGTCGGAGACATAATATAGATACACGCTATAGCGTGCAACAACTTTAGACCTCCGGCTAGCTCCCATCGTTGACCAGAAAAAAACTCGTTCGCTAAAGCGAACTCAGACAATTTTCTGGTCGGGCACTTTGCTCGCCTTGTTTTACTTCCATATTTTTCTGAGGTCAATATAAAAGCTTTATCGATTTCGCGGGCTGAAGAAAAAATCATAAAAAGGAAATGTCATACCCGTGGTTTTTTAGCTGGCATCCATGTCCTTGATTCCTTGGTTCTGGATTCCCGACAAAGGCACTCGGGAATGACTTGAAGAAAGACGAGTTGTCAAGATTGTTCTGCCATGCAGACATCCGAATTATAACATTTCCTCCACTCTTCATCAACAAAAACAAATATCCTGCGATTTTCATAAACCTGTGGAGGTTCAAGACAAATATTCTTATCATTTTTACAAGTCCTCACTGAACACTTTATGCACAGGTCATTATGAAACTATCTCTCCTCAATAAAATTCTTATTGCTCTTGGTGTTATTACCGCAGCGTCATTGCTTTTTGTGTGGATGGTCATGCGCCCAAAGTATGAAGCAACAGTTCTCGCCGAACGGTTCACCGTCATCCAGCAATTGCAGAAATCCTCCATGGACGATCTTGATTATACTATCGAAGGTTGGTCTCATGTCCCGCGATTCATTATATCCCAAGTAACCGAGAAGCCGAACGAAGGAGAAACCATTCTCCGTATGATGATGACGCTTCACCCCGAAATTATTCAAATGAGAATCCATTCATCCGGACCTTCTGATGAACTCAGGAGCCAGAACACTTCTTATCCTTCGTTCAATGTGCAATTCTCAGACAGCGTTTGGGTGCGTGCAAAAGTGGACAGCACTCTTCACATTGCGTGGCTCAACCGGACAGAATTGCCGACGCAAATATTTGCTATGCAAACGGAGTTTCAAGTTCGCCAGATTCCCTTTGTACTGACGGTTATGTGGGATGCAAAACGACTCAATGATATTCTTGCGGGACTTCCCTTTGACAAAGATTATTCCGTAAGCATTCACAGTTCATCAGGCGTCATCATGCAGAACGCTTCGTCCTTAAAATTTGATAGAGTTCATGCCTCGATAGACACGTTGAGCACTGTCCAAATCGTTCATGAAGGATCTCGTTCTTGGCGTATTCTTACGAGCGCCTTCCATTCTGCACAGCTTTGGATGGTTGTAGCCATCCCTGAAGAAATTTTTACAAAACCCGTGGAATATTTCTTGCTCTACTCCGCAGCATTGATCGTCGGACTAATGTTTCTTATGGCGATCCTCGGATGGCTGTTATCGCACCAGATAAAACGATTCATAGAAAAGATGAAAACATGTGCCAACCCTGCCAGAGAGTAGTGAAATCTCCCAAACACATCCACCCTAACGACGAATGGACACTTGTAAAAAAAGCGCATGCATGGGATGATCGTGCATTCACACAGCGTGTGAAGCAGTACGAGAATCTTGTCTCGAGAGGCGCTTAGACTTTATGAAAAATCTAAGCCTTCAACAAAAAATCGTTTATCCTATTCTTGGAGCATTCGCGCTCGTCACCGGCATTGGTTCTTGGTACTTTGTATCGGCACAAATCGATGAAACCGAGTCGTGGTATCGTGAAGAACTCCGCACCTTGGCAATAGCATCGGGATATATGCCGCATGCAACGGCGGATGAATTTATGCAGACAAAAGGGCTGCGATTTCACCGCATTTTATTATCGGGAAACTCCGGTGCAAACGGAAAGAATGAACTCGAAACGAGAGCTGCAGCGGCATTCAACAAAGATCCGAACCTCGAACTCTTTGCCGAAGAAGTATCCATGAACGACACTGTGTTCATGGCAGTTTTTACACCGACAACCATAAAACCCGAATGCGTGACGTGTCATGCTGATTTCGATATTCAAGGATCCTTCGATCGTCAGGAAAGGAAAGTTATAGCATTATTCGGGTCTTCCGGATCGATGGCAGAAATTCATGCCAGAGAAACGAGAACCAAAATTATTATATTCACCATTACCCTCCTTGTCATTGCCGGCCTGGGATGGATCGTCCATCGTTCTATGAAAGTGATTCTTTTAGAACCGATGCGCGAGTTGAAACTCCAAACCGAAGTTGTTGCCAACTGCGACCTCCGAGCAGTAACAACACCGGCTCTGGAACGCAAATTGACCTCTGACGATGAAATGGGCCATGTGACCCGTTCATTTGCAACCATGATCCACATGCTGCGGACAACCATACGGCATATGCATGATGCATCGAATGAAGTTGCAGAAGCATCGACACAGATCAGTTCGAGTATAGAAGAAATCGCAGCCGGTTCGCAAGAACAAATGAGCCAAGCACATGAAGTTACCAAAGCAATAGAAGACATGACACGAACGATCATGGAGAACAGCAGGAGTGCAAACGAAACAGCAGAGACCGCACGGAAAGCCCGCCTGACGGCGGAAGCAGGGGGAATCATTGTTTCGGCAACTGCGGAGGGCATGAAACGGATCGCACAAGCAACGAGCAAGAGTTCGGAGATAGCACAGGCATTAGAGCGGTCAAGCAAACAAATTGGAGAGATCGTGAAGCTCATCAATGATATCGCAGACCAAACAAGCCTCCTTGCCCTGAATGCAGCAACGGAGGCAGCGCGGGCAGGAGAACAAGGAAGAGGATTTAGCATTGTGGCTGATGAAGTCCGCAAATTGTCGGAGCGGACAATGAAAGCCACAAAAGAGATTGAGGTGATGATCAAAAATATCCAGCGAGAAACCGGGCGGGCAGTTGCATCGATGGATGAAGGAACATCGGAGGTAAAAGAAGGAATGAAATTAGCGGATCAAGCCGGACAATCATTGCGGGAAATCGTAAAGATCTCACAAAAAGTAACAGATATGATAACACAGATTGCAGTATCGAGCGAACAGCAGTCTGCCACAAGTGAGCAAATCTCTCAAAACGTGGAGGTTATTCATTCTGTGTCGAAACAAATGGCCGATAACACAAGAGAAGTTGCCTCTGCTTCCGAAGGGCTTAAGCATCTCACCGAACAACTACAGGAGACGGTCAATCAATTCAAACTTGATGAGGATGAGCAGAATAGAGATACACGGAATGTTGGGATTGTTCGGAAGCAGCGCCTGTGATTTTTTTCGTATTTAGGATGTCGTTCTTTCTTTTATCTTGACATCCCGATATCCATCGGGACAGACGCCAGGAAAGAACCAAAGAAAAAGTCAAGAGTGAAGAAAAATATGGAGTCGGAGACATAATATAGATACACGCTATAGCGTGCAACAACTTTAGGCCTCCGGCTGGCTTGCGTCATTGACCAGAAAAAACTCGTTCGCTGAAGCGAACTCAGACAATTTTCTGGTCGGGCATTTTGTTCGCTTTGTTTTTACCTCCATATTTTTCTAAGGTCGATAAAAAGAAAATAAATGTGCTGTCGATTTCGCGGCCGCGGATAAAAGAAGAGTATATCATTCCCGCGATCGCGGGAATCTAATGGACATTATTCCCTTGCGTTTTAGTGATGCAATTGATAGATTACGAGCGCGCATAAAAAAGATACAGCGGCGAAGTATTTGAAGAAAGTGGGGAATTATTGGGAGCTGTTGGAACAACGTACAACTATAGTGCCAGAACCCGTTTCATTATCACCAAATTTGGCTGCAGACCTAGCAGTCTCTCAAATAATTTATTCATGTCAGGCTGCAATATGCAGTCTAACACTCAAAAAAGCGTATTAGGCTGCGGTATGCAGTCTAATCAGAGTTATGCCGCACGGGCGGCGAACAAATAAAAAATGCATATACATTTGTAAAAGCGTTTTGTGGCACAAGAAAAAACATTTGCTGAAAAAGAATCATAGAAAGTTATCTTCCAAATAGTCTGTGATAGTCCTGAGAATGCCTATGAATACCTTTAATAGAAAACCACCAACAACTATCGCCAATACAATTTCAAAGAAAGATAAATGATGGTCACTGGCATCCTTGGCTTTTTCATTCGTTTGTGGTTTAATATTTTGTATAGCTTGAATAAAGCCAAAGGGCAAGAGGCAAGAACTGCATATCTGAAGTTTAGAGAAACATTCACCCCCTTCGTTCGCCACTTGGAATCGAATGATGTTAATCTTAATAATCTCATTGCGGATACATTTTGTGAACATGATGATGCCAGACGTAATTTTATTTGGTGTGTCAAGGGATCTGGCAGAGAGAGATTCAATGCCAAATGGAAAAAGTACAAGGAACAATACGACCAAGTGGTTCAACTTGAGGAGTTGCGTAAAGCAAGAGACCTTTCGCCTTTTAACAACGAGAAATTTGCAACGCACAAGCAAATGTACGATGATCTGTGGGAAAGACAAGATGAGAGAAGAACAAATTTGCTTAGAATTATAAATGAATTGTTTGATGTCGCAGAAATCAAACTTTAATTCGTGATTATTCCAATTATCAAAAGAATTTAAAAACTGTGCCGCAAAACGCAAAACAATAGAATGTGCAAAAGAATAAATAACGGCTTTTATTTTCGCCGCCCGTGCAACAAGCAATGAGCACTTAATTAATTTTAAAGTTCTGTGAATTACTATTACCATTTGAGCACCTTGAAAGTTATTTGGCATAACCAGCAACTCAAGCTGACGGTTGGAGCAAGGCGATAAATTCATGGCGCTAAACACACGTTATTTTTATGGCGCGGCAATAGACGTGTGGCTTGTTTCGTTGATTGCATGGCTTATAACTTTCAACACCGCAGCTTAGTTGCCGTCCGTTAGGTTGCGTTTTGAAACAATTAGTTCTGACCACCAAATATTTAGGTGATTTTGTGGAAAAAGACAAATCAATTTATACAGTTGTTATTACTGAAGAAGCTGCAAAACTATTCAAAGATCATGGATTTGACCTATTGCTTAATCACAGTACTAAAGGGTTCTCTTCATTCAAATGCACCACAATAGATCAACAAGGTCCATATTTGAAAATGCAAGTATTCATTGAAAAGGCAGATGTAGTTGTCGATTTCCAGATACCTCATCATTACGTTCTTTACATTTATGGAGAGCGAGATAAAAAGATCGGTTTTTTGATTCAACAGATTGAAACTGATAAAAAGCCAATCTCTTCGCATTAGCACTAGGGAACATTTCTCAATATGACTATTCGTGGTTGGATTTATATAATAACAAATAAGGCTATGCCGGGATTATTGAAAATCGGGTATTCCACTAAAGACCCTGAATTAAGAGCCGCAGAATTAGCAAATACTGGTTCACCTCATCGATATGTCGTAGAATATGATGCACTTGTCAATGAGCCACGTTCAGTTGAACAAAAAATACATAGAGCTCTTGCCGACAAAAATGAAGGAAAAGAATGGTTCCGTTGTGAAGTAGTTGAAGCAATATTGGAGATTCATAGATTAATCGAAAAGAGTATCATTTTAGAAAAAATTAATAGGCAGCTTTCATTCAATTGTTCAATAAATGATTGTGGTGAGAAATCCAGTACCAAGGATGATGAAGACGGTCGGTTTTATTGTTCAAGACATTACGTGGAATTATTAAAACAAAGAATTATCACTGCGTATGTTAAAAATCATAAAAAATAATCGCGCTTCTATTTATTTGGCAAAACGCAACCTAACCAGTTTAAAAAGGAAAGAGTCAAGTAAATAATATACTCCCGATGCGTTCCGCGCAATCGGAATGCAGAGTTCTTTAACATTAAGGACGACCGAATCCGTGCCGATGCCGCGTTCTCTATCGAATAGACAGGCGATTACCAGAGCAATGCCGTCCAAACCAGTTTACGGATTTACATTCACTCATTGAAGAAACGATGGTGAAAGCGTATCTCGTCGAGCGAGATGTTCCAGATATTACCACGGCACAGCGCACTCTCTTCCCAATCCAGCGAACGATCCCGACGCAGTCGGGATCAGTTAGGAAAGCGGGCTTGAGAGGCGCGGCCACTGCTGAGATTTATGCCGGCTGATCGGCTGACCTTTGAGACCTTTATATATTGTTTTGTTTTTTAAGACATAGTAAACAATCTTCGCAAGTTCTTTGGCAACGACGGTTCGCGCAGTCGCCTCATTGGAGCGACGAGCTAATTTCTGGAATAAGCGTTTGTATTCCGGATAGTACTGAATAGCATGAACAGCGGCATCGGAGAAGGCGATTTTGAGATACTTATTGCCGTCTTTGCTGGAGCGATGGTGCACAGAGCGATTGGAGTTATCGGCAGCAGGGACGAGTCGGCAGTAAGAGACAAACTTTTTATCGGAGTCGAATCGTTCAATGCCGTCGATTTCAAGATACACCGTGAATGCGGTGAGCTTGCCGATACCTGGAATGTGCAAGAGCCGTTGAATATCGTCGTTGGGAATCAGCACAGGATGGAGAGATTTTTCCAGCGAGAGGATCTGAGCAGTAAAAGTGTCTCTGGTATGTTGCAAGACAGCAAGTTGAAAACGATACGGATCCGGAACAGAGCCGTTAAATTTGGTCTGAATACTGTAGAGACGCAGAAGACTGGCAGTTCGTTGCTGAACGAGCCGTAGACGAATACGCATGGTATCGCGCAGGCCGCGTAGTTCTCGGCTGATTTTGTGAGCCCGTGGAATGAGTCCCTGTCGTAAGAGAAGAGCAAGAGTTTGCGAATCGACTTTATCTGTTTTAACTTTAGCATAACTGATGGCTTTGAGATATTTGGCGTGAGCAAGGACAAGCTCGATGCCGTGATCGCTGAGAAGATCGTTGAGCCAGTACCATCCTGTGGTAGACTCAACGACTGCGTGATGAGGACCGGGCAGAGAGTGGAAGTAATCAAGAACACGTTCATTGTTATTCTCGACACGTTGTCGCTTGATGACAGCACCAGTGTCATCAACAGTGGTGATAAAACAATTATCAGAATGCAAATCGATACCTGAGTAATACATGGGAATCTCCTTAGATTGTGGATGTTGGTGACCTAGAGAATTATCAATGTACATAATCGGGAGATTCCTTTTTGGTAATATCCAGCAACTCAAGCTGACGGTTTGGGCGTTGGAGCAATCAACATGGCTAATATAGGTCTTGTGCTTAATATTTCACTTGATAGCGTGAACTCGTTTCGTTGGTTGCATTACGAAACTTTTCAACGCCGCAGCTTAGTTGCGGTCCGTTAGGTTGCGCCTTCAATGGTTAATTGAAAGGAATTATCCACCATGAAATCCAGATTCATATCCATCCTGTTTTTCATTTATTTGTTTTTGTGCTCTTTAAGTGCCCAGAGTATTTATACTCCGGAATTAAAAGCTACGATCGATGGAATAGGCTGGAAAGGTAAGTTCACAGCAGCAGAGCTTGCAAAAACAGATTCTTCAGATGCAATTATGATAACAAAAACTGATGGTGACGAAATCATCTGGCTCGATAATGTTACATTTACAAACGGCACTATCGAGTTTGACGCAAAAGGCAAAAGCGGTCCGCCGCAAAGTATTTTTGTTGGTGTTGCTTTCCGTGTCGTTGATCAAACTACTTATGATGCGATCTATTTTCGGCCGTTTAATTTCCTCTCTCCTAATCCCGTTAATAAAGCTCATGCTGTCCAATATATGTCTCATCCCGATTGGACATGGAAAAGATTACGCGACGAGCACACTGGAGAATATGAAAAAGGAATCGATCCTGCTCCTAATGGCGATGAATGGTTCCACGCAAAGATTGTAGTTCAAAAGCCTGAGATAAAAGTTTATGTAAACAGTGCGAACGATCCAAGCCTTGTAGTAAACGAATTATCCGATAGAAAAGATGGTTCAGTCGGTCTTTGGTGTAATGGATTTGGTATAATCGCAAATCTAAAAATTGGACAACTAATCAAAAAATAGTGTATAAACCGAGGCGCAACCTAACCAGGCGCTCAAGCCGACGGAATGAGCGTGCTACAAAATTCATGGCGAGTATAGGTTTAGATGCTTAATAATTTATTTATCAGCGTGAACTTGGTTCGTTATCAGCAATTAGAAAATATTCAGCGCCGCAGCTTAGCGCCGGTCCGTTAGGCGGCAGTCAATAAAGGAGATAAAATATGAAACCAGTACCTTGGACTGAACGATTTTCCGTCGGTGTAAAAGAAATCGATCTTCAGCATCGCGGTTTGCTGGATATTGTAAATCAAGTTATCGATTCTATTGAAAAGGAGAAGGAATGGCAAACAACTTCTGCCGTTCTTGACTCTCTTATCAATTATGCCTATAACCATTTCGCAACCGAAGAACGATATATGAAGGAAGCTGAATATCCGGAATTGTTGTGGCATGTTGGGTTGCATCTTGAGTTTATAAAAAAGGTGTTTTCATTGTCTCAAGAAGTATCGCTGAAAGGACTGGAAATACAACGAGAGATGCTCACGTTTTTAATAGAATGGTACACTAACCATGTTCTTGGAGTTGATAGGAAATATATGGCAAGTCTTTCTGCGAAAGGATTCAAATAGATTTAGAACTGCCGCCTAACCATGCGCTCAAGCTGACCGATTGAGCGTAGGAGCAATTTGCATGGCTAATGGTGGGTTGGTATTTTTAATATTAACATTTCAGTACCTCGTTGGTTGATTGCAGGTTAATATGGTTATCAGCGCAAACTCGTTTCGTTTTGTGTATTTTGAAAATTATCAGTGCGGCAGCTTAGCACCCATCCGTTAGGCAGCTTTATTAATTATTATGGAAGACAAACTAGTTCCATTCAATACTTTTCTTACCAATAAGGGAAGTTTTAATATTCCTCAGAAGAGAAAGAATCTTCTGTACTTTTCAGGTACAAAAACCAAAAAATGTCGGCTTTTCGGTTGGAATATCCTTGTCGTTTAATATCAGTTTAGATGATAATCCATTTACCGAGGATAATCTTCGTGTGGAGGTCGAAAAACTCAAAGAAGAAAATATTTCCAACGATGACATATTAAAAAAGATAAAAGAGAAAATCAGAATTGATCTTGACTGTGGCAGAACTCGATCTGAAGAACCAAGCATTATTTATCTGTTACTTCCCATAATTAGACCTGCCAATATCGAAGGAGTGGATCGTCCAAATTACTATCCTTGTTATGCTCAGTTATTCCCAGAACAAAGATGGATATATCTGAATTGGCTACAAGACATTTCTAAACCTATTCCCAAGGGATATGTCTATATTTATTTTTATGGTTTGGAACGACGAGTGTTACAAGAAGCAAATGCGGATGCCATTGATGAACTCTTATTTCTATCAGAATGTCATAACTTTATCAAAAGAGAGGCATACTCCGCTATATTGTTTGCATATTTTCGTAGCGGTAATGAGGAAATACTGAAAAAGTTATTCGAAAAAAATCTGGATTATCCTATAGACAATCTCATTTTAATACTTTTATACTCACTTAAAAGACCTCTCACCAGCAAACATATATTTGAATTAATCAGCCAAAGTGGTCAAATAAATAAAAGATATATAAATCTTCACCCACAATTGTACCTCGAAGAATTAGATAAATATTTACTGAGAGTTTACAAGGAGCCTATCTATCCGTTTTACCAGTTATTCACAATTGATGAATTCCCGTTAGACAAAATGAAAATATTTCTGAATTATTCTTTACCGGATGAAATCAGAGAAGTCGAAATATACAATATTGCTAATTATCAGAAATTCAAAAATGAAATGATAAGTATTCACAAAACTATTCATGAAGAAATAAAAACCAGACTGAGAAAGAATAAATCGAAATAAAGCTGCCTAACCAAGCACTCAAGCTGACCGGATGAGCGTGGGTGCTTTACGCATGGCTGATGGTGGGTTTAAGTTTTTATTATTAAGTTCTTTGTACTTCATAACATTTGTGAAATTAAATTCGTTATCAGCATGAACTTGTTTCGTTTTCAGCAACTTGAAAGTATTCAGTGCGGCAGCTTAGTGCCCGTCCGTTATGTTGCACAGGCAGCGCACACAGTATGTGTTACTTGCGGGGTTGGGTAATCGCGTTCTAACGGCTTTAAGTTTTAGTTACATTGTACAGATTTAGATTTTGGTTGCTTTCTATAAGTTACGTTGTCAACAAGTTTTGTTTTGTACGAGAATAAAAGCAGTGCAAGTTAAGTTCCTCAAAAGAATCTCGGCGATGCGCTGCCTGTGCTCAGAATAATTCAAGTTTTGATGGTGGTAGCAAGTATTGTTTTGCAGAAAGTTTGTACAACAAAGAAACTATAACATAACCAGCAACTCAAGCTGACGGTTGGAGCTCGGTACAAAATTCATGGCGAGAAACACACGTTATTTTTATGGCGCAAAATAGACGTGTGGCATGTTTGGTTGATTGCATGACTCGTAATTATCAACGCCGCAGCTTAGTTGCCAATCGTTATGTTGCACAGGCAGCGCACACAGTATGTGTTACTTGCGGGGTTGGGTAATCGCGTTCTAACGGCTTTAAGTTTTAGTTACATTGTACAGATTTAGATTTTGGTTGCTTTCTATAAGTTACGTTGTCAACAAGTTTTGTTTTGTACGAGAATAAAAGCAGTGCAAGTTAAGTTCCTCAAAAGAATCTCGGCGATGCGCTGCCTGTGCTCAGAATAATTAAAGTTTTTTTGGTGTTAGCAAGTATTGTTTTGTTGAAAGTTTGTACAACAAAGAAACTATAACATAACCAGCAACTCAAGCTGACGGTTGGAACGTGGGATTTAAATTCATGGCGCTAAACACACGTTATTATTATGGCGCGAATATAGACGTGTGGCTTGGTTCGTTGATTGCATGACTCGTAATTATCAACGCCGCAGCTTAGTTGCCATCCGTTAGGCGGCATTAAATTAAGGAGGAATTTATGAAACATATTTCTATCACTTTTTTATTTACAATATTATTATTTCTAGACGGATGCGATAAAAGTAATCCAGTCGAAGTTAATCATTCACCTCAAAGTATTATCCCTCTTGTTGTTGGAAATACATGGAATTTCTCTGGAACTTCATATGACACATTGGGTTCGGTCAATGAAATATTTGGAGAACTTTATAAAGTTAGTGGTGATACAGTTATATTTGGTAGAAAACTTACAGTATATGCTGGTCAATGCTGTGCCAATACCGATAGCGGTCTTATTGCATATTCTGGATATGGTGTTTCTTCTTTATCTCCGAACGATACAATTGTTTCTTATAGGCTAGTATACAAATATCCAACATATACCGGTGACAGATTTAACTATGATATAAGAGTGGGTAATGTTGATACAATTATAAATGTACCGGCTGGTTCATTCCATTGTATAAAATACCAGAATTATGATCCTATTTCAGGTATTCTTTATGGCGACACTTATATATCGCCTGGATTTGGTCCAGTAAAATATGTCTCATATTATGGAAGCTATTGCCAGCATAATCCATCACAATTAGAAGGAATTTCTAATCTCAATACTTACACACTTAAATAAAAAAATAATTACAATGCCGCCTAACCAGCAACTCAAGCTGACGGTATAAGCGTGAGTACGTTAAGCATGGCGCGTAGAGGTTCAGATGTTTAATAATAAACTATTCAGCATGAACTTGTTTCGTTTTCAGCAACTTGCGGGTTATCGTTGCCGCAGCTTAGTTGCCATCCGTTAGGCCGCGCGTGCGGTGCTCAGGTTTAGTAATTATGTTTTTAAAAAAGTTTTGTTGTTACGAGTGTTTGAGTGCTATCTGCGTCGTGCCATTAAAATTAAGTATTCGTTTGCACCACACGCGCAAGTATCTATTTCGTTGAGTACATTTTGAGAATATCGGTCGTTGTCTTTCGACCAATGGTGATTCAATGAAAGTCTGTTGGCCTAACCAAGCAACTCAAGCTGACAGAATGAGCGTTGGTACGTTAAGCATGGCGCTTAGAGGTTATTGTTTAAAAGATTTTATAATAAACTTATTTTGTATTCAGCAACTTGCGGCATATCAGCGCTGCAGCTTAGTTGCCGTCCGTTAGGTGGCATTTGAACCAAAAGGAGATTCTATGAATAAACATATATTTATTGCAATGTTTTTGCTATTCAATGCGATAGCTTTTTCACAACCAAACAATGATGTTATAAATAGTCCCTTGTCTGCTGTTGCCCCTTTTGGAAATGGAGCGCTTAGTATTACCGTCAAGGATTTTCTCGAATCCTTAACCAATGCAAATAATACAATTCAATGGGAACAAGGAGATAATGCTTCTGAATGGATATTGAGAACATCAAGAGAAGATAAACTCACAAATACAGTAAACCATATATCATGGGCATTTCGTGTTTTCTCAGATACAAAAACCGGAAACACAAATACTCTTTTATATCGCATATTAATCGCTGGCAAAGAATTTAATAGAAATGAAGTGTGGGCTGTGGCCCAGAGGATTGCCCTTGAAGCCGGAGCAAAGCGAGAGAAAGAAAGAGAAATGGCAGAGGAAGAGAAGCTTAAACTTGAAAAAGAGGAACAAGAAAACACTGCCTTTTACATTTCTGGCACAGCAGATGAATTGGAAAAGGCCGGAATAATACGAAAAGAACAAGATGAAAATATATTGGGTATGTTTGCAGGTTCTTCTTGGAAACCGACATACTCCTATAGGGACTTTCCTAGTTTTAATGGTTCCGGAGGCTATAAAACATTCACAAGAATTGACATCAGAAAAAATGATCTCATTCCTTTTCCAAAGAACTTCAAAATAGTCTCAAACCATCGTGAAGAATTGTTGAAAAAAGAGAAAGAGCAAAATGATTCGCTCTATTTCAAGATAGAAAATCCCTTAAAGTTTTGGAATCTGTCTAAATTCTTAATTGTGATTGAAAAATAATATATGCCATTTATTCAAGACTGGAGTGGTTCAAATATAGAAGTAGCTCTCAGTAAGGGTGGCACACTTGCCGTTGCAAACCCTTTTTCCAATTTGCTTCTGATAAAGGGCACTTCATTTCCACCATCAGAGATACTACAGAAATTGTATGCTAGCAACCAAAGTAATGCTTTCATTGATGCTAACGCAGAAATTTCTTCTCGTTATCTTGGCTATTATTGCGATCTTCAATCAATACATAGCGAAGATGCTATAACATGGAGTTTTTTCGGTACGCTTCTCTATGCAGAAGAAACAATTCGGAATCGCTATGTCGAAGAACTGCTTCGTCTCTTACATATTGAAGGAATCAATGTTGCATCATCACAAATATGGCTTTGGCGACGCATTCCACATCCCGATACTTTGGTTTCTGGTGGGCCAGAAATTGATTTCGGTATTCTCACTAATGATTTAGTCTTGCTGGGAGAAGCTAAATGGCTTTCTGGAGTTGGCGTTAAGCAAGGAAAGTTTAAAGACAAGGATCAATTCACTTTACGAAAAGAATTTTTTCAAAAGTTAGGACATCGCATTTTTCCATCCACTTCTCATTTTGTCCTTCTTGGCGTTAGTCTTTCTGGAAATATTTTAGATGAGAGTGACGATTCTATAAATGGAATCAAGATGCACATGCGCGACACGACATGGGAATCGCTTTCGGGCTTGTCTTCTCATCCGCTTTCGACTGATTTGAAAAAATATCTCGAATGGAAAAAGATTCATTCCAGAAAATAATTACAAATGCCACCTAACCAGCGGCTCAAGCTGACCGGATGAGCGTTGGTACGTTAAGCATGGCGAGCATAAGTTTTGGTTTTTAATAATAAAGTTTTCAGCATGAACTTGTTTCGTGTGGTGTATTTTGAAAGTAATCAGTGCGGCAGCTTAGCCGCCGTCCGTTAGGGCGCAAGCGTCAAAAACTTAAACGGACAAACATATCATGAAGAAAGAACATACAATCGTCAGAAAGCTTCTTGCAACTCAAAAATGGTCAGAGGAAACCGCACGTCTAGCCTATCGTGCTCGCTACAAATGCGAGTATTGCGGCTTGGATCTACTTTCTTCTCCAGATATATACAGATTATGGCAAGTAGATCATATCGTTCCAAAATCTAAAGGCGGTTCAGACGCCATTTCAAATAAAGCCACTGCTTGCATGCCGTGCAACATTTACTTCAAGCGTAAGTGGAATCCAAGAAATAATGTCGGCCCCAAAGCCACGCGCAAACAATTGATTTTAGCAGTTCAACAATATGTTCGAGAAAAGAAAGCGGAAACAGAGAAAGAACTAATTGAAGTCCATCAAATTGTCGGATACAATAAAAAGCTTGCGCCCTAACCAGTTTAAAAAGGAAAGAGTCAAGTAAATAATATACTCCCGATGCGTTCCGCGCAATCGGAATGCAGAGTTCTTTAACATTAAGGACGACCGAATCCGTGCCGATGCCGCGTTCTCTATCGAATAGACAGGCGATTACCAGAGCAATGCCGTCCAAACCAGTTTACGGATTTACATTCACTCATTGAAGAAACGATGGTGAAAGCGTATCTCGTCGAGCGAGATGTTCCAGATATTACCACGGCACAGCGCACTCTCTTCCCAATCCAGCGAACGATCCCGACGCAGTCGGGATCAGTTAGGAAAGCGGGCTTGAGAGGCGCGGCCACTGCTGAGATTTATGCCGGCTGATCGGCTGACCTTTGAGACCTTTATATATTGTTTTGTTTTTTAAGACATAGTAAACAATCTTCGCAAGTTCTTTGGCAACGACGGTTCGCGCAGTCGCCTCATTGGAGCGACGAGCTAATTTCTGGAATAAGCGTTTGTATTCCGGATAGTACTGAATAGCATGAACAGCGGCATCGGAGAAGGCGATTTTGAGATACTTATTGCCGTCTTTGCTGGAGCGATGGTGCACAGAGCGATTGGAGTTATCGGCAGCAGGGACGAGTCGGCAGTAAGAGACAAACTTTTTATCGGAGTCGAATCGTTCAATGCCGTCGATTTCAAGATACACCGTGAATGCGGTGAGCTTGCCGATACCTGGAATGTGCAAGAGCCGTTGAATATCGTCGTTGGGAATCAGCACAGGATGGAGAGATTTTTCCAGCGAGAGGATCTGAGCAGTAAAAGTGTCTCTGGTATGTTGCAAGACAGCAAGTTGAAAACGATACGGATCCGGAACAGAGCCGTTAAATTTGGTCTGAATACTGTAGAGACGCAGAAGACTGGCAGTTCGTTGCTGAACGAGCCGTAGACGAATACGCATGGTATCGCGCAGGCCGCGTAGTTCTCGGCTGATTTTGTGAGCCCGTGGAATGAGTCCCTGTCGTAAGAGAAGAGCAAGAGTTTGCGAATCGACTTTATCTGTTTTAACTTTAGCATAACTGATGGCTTTGAGATATTTGGCGTGAGCAAGGACAAGCTCGATGCCGTGATCGCTGAGAAGATCGTTGAGCCAGTACCATCCTGTGGTAGACTCAACGACTGCGTGATGAGGACCGGGCAGAGAGTGGAAGTAATCAAGAACACGTTCATTGTTATTCTCGACACGTTGTCGCTTGATGACAGCACCAGTGTCATCAACAGTGGTGATAAAACAATTATCAGAATGCAAATCGATACCTGAGTAATACATGGGAATCTCCTTAGATTGTGGATGTTGGTGACCTAGAGAATTATCAATGTACATAATCGGGAGATTCCTTTTTGGTAATATCCAGCGGCTCAAGCTGACCGGATGAGCGTTGGTGCGTTAAGCATGGCGAGCATAGGTTTCGGTTCTTAATAATAAACTTTTCAGCGTGAACTTGTTTCGTTTGGTACATTTTGAAAGTATTCAGCGCGGCAGCTTAGCCGCCATCCGTTAGCCCGCAAGAAAGGATCAATGGCACTAGTAGTCTTCCTCAAAGGCGTCAACGTTGGTGGCCACCGGACGTTTCGTCCGAGCGCGTTGGCAAAGCGATTAAAGCGCTTCGGCACCATCAACATTGGTGCAGCGGGGACATTTATCATTCCCAAGTCAGTTGGCCGGATGCAGCTTCGAATGGCGATTCGACGGCTCATGCCATTTAATGTGGATATCATAATCTGCAAGGGCCGCGACATCCTCGAGCTGGTATCACAAGATCCGTTTGCTGACCAACGCTCCTCCAAACGCGATATTGTGCAGTTCATCAGCGTACAGGAAAAGCGACAACAGCTGCTGTGTGCCCCCCCATTCACTGTACCTGCGACTGGCCGATGGTGTGTAAGAGTTCTCGCCCACTACAAACGCTTTGTTATAGGCATGCATCGTCGTGAGATGCGAGCTATCAGACATCTTGGGCAACTGGAGAAGCTTGTTGGAGGGACGATTACAACGCGGAGTTGGACTACAATCCTAACGCTCGCACGCCTGCTCTGCGTACAACCAAGCGGTAGCTGACCATAGCGGCATGGTATAGAAAATCCCTTGCGGGCTAACCAGCGGCTCAAGCTGACCGGATGAGCGTTGGTACGTTAAGCATTGCGATCATAGGTTTTAGTTCTTAATAATAAACTTTTCAGCATGAACTTGTTTCGTTTAGTACATTTTGAAAGTTATCAGTGCGGCAGCTTAGCCGCCATCCGTTAGGCGGGCATACAAAAACAACATTAAAGGAAAAGAAAATGACTATCAAACAAAAAGAAGACGATTTCTTTTCTAGATATCCGGAAGGTTTAAAAAACATTGTTCGTGATGGTGTTGTTGAAGAAGGTTCTTACTTGACGAGCAGTCCAAAGATGCTATTTCTTCTAAAAGAAACTAATAGCCCAGGTGAAAGTGGGTGGAGTCTTATCGAAAAAATCCGATCCTATGATTCGGTTCCAATGCTCGATACCTTGGCAAGATGGACATCAGGAATCCGTAATCTTCCAAAAGACCTTCCGTGGATCGGAGTCAAAAATATTAGTGCATATACACGTATTTCGGTTTTAAATCAGGTTGTACTTTTCAATCTTAAGAAAACCCCCGGAGGTCGCTTTACCTTCGAGAATAAATTGGCAGAAGAGGCTTTAAAACACGCTAGTCTTCTAAAAGAACAATTCTCTTTCTACGATCCCGATCTTGTAATCTGTTGTGGTAAAGCAACTGCTAGATTGTTTAATAAAATTCTTTCGCCCAACGAAGTTCCTTGGCCAAACACAACTGAAGGGATTCCATTTAGAGAATTTCTTCCTAAAAAATATGTCATCGCTTATAATCATCCCCAAGCGATCGTGAACAAGGAACGTCAATATTCTAGATTAGTAAAAGCTGTCAAGGAAATATTTTATAAACAAACGTAGTATGCCCGCCTAACCAGGCGCTCAAGCTGACGGAATGGGCGTGGGTGCAATTTACATTGCGTGTAAAGTTTTAGATGTTTAATAATTTATTTATCAGCGTGAACTTAGTTCGTTTGTTGCAACTTGAAAATATTCAGCGCCGCAGCTTAGCGCCAGTCCGTTAGGTTGCGTTTTAAAATAGTTTTGCGACAGTCTCTCCAAGAAAGTTTAACGTGATATATGAAATTGATATTGCTACTCGTGATGTTGAAGATAGGATTACACGCATTCGAGAAGGAGCATGGTTTTTACAATGGGCACTAATTTATTTGCCAAATGTTCCAAAGCCTCTCAACTTTGACGGGGCACTCCAATTTTCTCAAGTATATGCGCGTTACTCAAACAGAATGAGCTATCATGCCGAACAGTTTATCAAAAATTTGAAAGACATCCAGAACGTTCTTTCTGTTAAAGTAGAGGTCGATCAAGAAGTCTTTATGTCTACTCATGATTCTCTCTTTTTCGATTTTGATGCCTTCATAGCCTCGGCCAAAACTCTAGTCGAAGGAAACATCCGAGAACGAGCAAGGCATCTCGATCCATGGCTTCACACAGCGTTTGAACAACTCGCAACAGTACACTTCCAAAATTTCGTTGACCCATTCTTGGCACCTTTTAGAAACGAGATATTACATGTTAATAATTTTGGAAGTAGCCTTTATTCACAACTTTCTTTGAGAAATGACGGCCAAGTTATACATGTTTCAATGAAACCAGTGTTCGGGACTTTCCAAGATCGCTCAGTCGATCTAATTGGTGTATTTTGTAAAACATTTGAACAAATGGAAAATATATTTTGCCAAGTAGCTGGTTGTATCCTAGCGCATTTCTTCTCCAAATGGGGAGCACCGCATAATCCTGCTGAAGTATTTGCAGACAAGTCCATTGATCTTACGTATTTTAAAATACCAAACATTTAAAGTGGAGAGACCGTCAAATAACACGCATAAAAATGAATCATAATTTATATATATCATAGGTTGAAAGGATCATATACAATGAACAAGATACTAATGTTTCTCTTGCTTTTCCCCTTGTCGGTGATTTGTTCACCAATTCTTGCTCAAGATTCATTGGCGAAACAAATAAGAACAAGTGGGCTTCTCAATGGCAGGGCTTGGGAAAAAGTTCAATATGATGATAAGACATTATTCCTGGCTGGATTAGTTGATGGAATAACGATGTTTTTTGATGAGTATTTTATAATTGCCAAAAATGAAAAAGAAGAAATCAAGATTACTAAAGTTTTCATGGAGAACGTGCATCAAGCACAACTTAATGATATAATCCAACCGATAGACGCATTCTATGCAGACCGTACCAATATAAGAATACCGATAGCATATGCTTACAAATATGTTCTGATGAAAATTAAGGGAGCCAGTCCAAAAGAGTTAGATGAATATGCTTCTAAATTGCGGAGGAATTATAATAATGCTGAATAATAAATTTTACAAAACGCAACCTAACCAGGCGCTCAAGCTGACGGAATGAGCTCACTGCAATTTGCATGGCGTGCATAGGTTTAGTACAGAATTGAAGTTATCAGCATGAACTTGTTACGTTTTCAGACACTTGAAACTTATCAGCGCCGCAGCTTAGCGCCGGTCCGTTAGGCGCCGCAGGAGTAGTTATGTGGAAATATTTATTTATTCTTTTTTCAATTACCTTTGCTTATTCTTTCCAAAAGAAAGGATTTGAAGCAATCAAGGTTGGGATGAAAGATTCAGAAGTTGAAAAACTCGTCGGCCTTCCTCAGGAAATATTTCGAGGATTTCCAAAAGTCGAGGACTATGAAGTTGTAAATGCAGGTCAACTTAACTACACCTGTTGGCGTTATAAGCAATCAGTGAAAACTCTATATGCTGAAATTGATTCTGATCGTCCAGTTCCTAGAAAAGATACTGTTTATATCTATAATGGTGTTGAAAGTGTTGAGTATTCATTGAACGAAGCTAAAAAAATAAGTGACACAATTTATTGGTATTGCTATAAATCAGGATCCAAAGAAGTTGTCACAAAAGAAAAATATTACACATTGCTTATTGGCGATAAGGGCTCTTCTGTGTACTGTGTTCCTGTTGAATCTAAATCAATGAAGATCGTTGATAGTTATGACACAGATATAACTCAGAAAGTTCATAAAAAGTATTTTCTCATTTCAAACATGTGTGTTCTGTTTGAACCATCAAGTAATAGAGTTGTCAGTGTGGAATATCTACCTACTAAATTGGAACTTAAAGTCACAAAAATAAGTAAATAAACTGGCTCTGATGGAGGAAACATCTGCGGCGCCTAACCAGCAACTCAAGCTGACAGAATGAGCGTGGGTACGTTAGGCATGGCGCTTGGGAATTATTGATTGTAATATTTTATAATAAACTTGGTTAGTATTCAGCAACTTGCGGCTTCTCAGCGCTGCAGCTTAGTTGCCATCCGTTAGGGCGCAATAATGAAAAGCATGAATAATATGAAATGCTTCATAATGGCATATCGCACTTTATCTTTACTTATTGGTCTTATAGTTTTGTTCGCTGATTCACTACAATCACAAACTAAACCTATTCCAATCACCGTCACCTGCAGAGAATCCACTTTTAAAGGATCATATGTTTTGCAAATTCAAAGCATGTCTAATGATAAATTAAACTTATGGTTGCAAGCTAAGGGTAAGACTTCCCAATTTCTTCTTCCTGCTGGCAAGGTGATGGAATTCGGTTGGGCTCAAGGTTATAAATTCGATGCAAATAATCTTTTTCTCGTCGGGAGTAGCGGATTTGATACTATTAAACAGGTAATGCCGAATGTTGAGTTATCTCCTTGGAGAATTGGTTTTGCAGATGGTGGTCTTGCGCTTAGTCTTTCACAATCTTTTATGCAGACTCGATTGCCAAAATATTTAGAATTGCCTGTAAAAGAGAATTTATCAAATATTCTTGAGGTAGCACTCAATCAAGTACCACAGATTATATTAAAAGAAGGATCCGAAAGAATTTATGCTAATGCTAACCTTGAGGCATCGATTACTTCTCTGAATCTTCATGTCCCTATTGTTGCAAGTGTTTCGTTTGTTCCTTCTTATGTTGTCTCAACTGGTCAAATAATTGCATCTCAAATTACAGTCGAAAACATTGATATGAATGTTTTGCCAAAGGAATGGATAGATGAGACAACTAAAATTGTCAACAAGGTTTTACCCGCTCTGTTTGCTAAATATGTCTTTTATCAATTGGAGCATAAATGGCTGTTAAAAGTTGCCAAGGTTGTACATCTACGAACGAAAGTTATTGATAGCAGATTGGAAATTATAATTCTTTAGTAAGAAATTATTGCGCCCTAACCAGCGGTTCAAGCTGACCGGATGAGCGTTGGTACTTTACGCATGGCGAATGGTGGGTTTAGGTTTTTATAATTAAGTTCTTTGTACTTCATAACTTTTGTGAAAATAATTTCGTTATCAGCATGAAACTTGTTTCGTTAAGTACTATTTTGAAAGTTATCAGTGCGGCAGCTTAACCGCCATCCGTTAGGCCGCCATAATCAAAAGAGGTAACATTATGGGTATCACATATTCTATTGATAAGAATCTAGACGTAATATTTGAGGTCTGGGATGGTGAAATAATTGCAAATGATCTTAGAGAATATTGGATCAATTATTTAGCGAACCCAGATGTTATGAAATGTAGAAGGACTCTTGTTGATTTACGTAAATCTATAGTCAAAATTAAGGGTGATGAACTAGCAAGCCTTATCGAATCAATTGTGATCCCCAAGTTGGGGAAACTGAAATGGAAGAGTGCACTGCTCGTCGAAGCGCCAATTCAAATAGGAATATCGAGACAATATAATGTGTTTGCGGAACTCTACAGCAAAGACGAAATATTTCATGATTATGATAGCGCCCTAAAATGGTTACTCCAACAGTAATTATTATGGCGGCCTAACCAGCAACTCAAGCTGACGGTATGAGCGTTAGTACGTTAAGCATGGCGTGTAGAGGTTCGGATGTTTAATAACAAACTTTTCAGCATGAACTTGTTTCGTTTTCAGCAACTTGCGGGTTTTCGTTGCCGCAGCTTAGTTGCCATCCGTTAGAACACACGAATTACTTATGGCATAACAATACAATTTATAGAAAAGTTAAAAATAGTGGAGACCAGATCCCACTTTAAAAAACGGGGCGACATTAAAGAGCCAAATGATTAGGGAAATCAATAAGAAGGGAAATAACAATGGAAACAGAAAATAATAATCAAAAACAAATTGTTATTGTAAAAACTGAAAAAAGCATGGGAGTTACAATACTCCTAACAATATTGTTCGGTCCCTTAGGAATGTTTTATTCAACAATAACAGGCGCAATAGTAATGATGATTGTTAGTGTGTTAGTAGCGATAGTCACATTTGGTTTTGGATTAATAATTACTTGGCCTGTTTGTATTATATGGGCTGCATTAGCCACTAAGAATTATAATAATAATTTAGGAGTTCAATACAAATGAATCTTAGCGAAAAATATTCCATAGTAATAGTTTTGCTATTTGTAAGCAGCTTCCAACAAATATATGCTCAAGCCATAGGCAAAGAAGAAGCTTTTTTTACTTTTATGAAAGTATACAATTTGACACCGAGTACTCCTACTGACGTGTCTATGCGAAATGGATCGTTGTCACAGGAATCACCAAGAATCTCTCAGTCTAATGGTGGCTTTCAGTTGTTTAAGGATAAGGGAAAGAATTTTTTAGAATACTACCTATACGTATTCGATCCTTACAATTTTGAACAAAAACGAAATGATGAGTTTGAAAGAGATAACTACGCGAGAATAATGAATGCCAAAATACTTAAAGGCATCGAAAAGGTGAATTTTGAAAAAAAATATTCAATATCATGCAGAGCAGAAATTGGGGAATATTCCAGTGGCAATAATTCATTTCCAATTTATTTTAACCCGGAGGCCAACTTTGCCCTAACTTTTTATAGTGAGAACCTTCTCGAATGTTATTGCAAAATAGTCAATTATGATAATTTCAATATGATTTTAAAAATGTCTGCAGCCCAGGCTAAAACCATTATCGCAAGAAGAAAGAATCAAGGTGGTTCAATTAATAGAAGTGTTTATTTAAACCTTACTTATTCTGTTGTAAATAAGAAAACAAATAATCCTACTAATTCAGCATCAAATATCATTGGTTCTGGAATACTAATTTATGTGTATTCTATCGACATTTTAGACTATCAAGGGGCAACAAAGAAGTTAGGTACTCTATATCCTAATATAGATTATTATGATAAAGTACATGGTGTTAAAATAAAAGATGGAACAGTCACCACTTATTATAAAGCCGATTGGCAAACGTGCTCAAAAGAAGAGGCAAAATATTATAGAGTTATTAATTATGTTGACGGAAAAATTTCTGGCACTGTAAAAGATTATTTTATTTCTGGTAATTTACAAATGGAGGGAACTTATAATGATTACTGGGCAGAAAATGGGTATGGCAGTGGTTTATTTACTTGGTATTTCGAAAATGGACAAAAATCAGTAGAAGTAAACTATTCAAATGGAGCACAAAATGGGAAATATCAGTCATGGTATAGTAACGGTGCAACAAAAGAAGAAGTAAATATGATTGATGGTAAAAAAGATGGGTGTGATTATCAATGGAGTGAAGCCGGAGGTTGTATTGGTGATACTTGGACAGACTGTTTTATATTCTATAAAAACGGAGAAGCAGTTACTTTCAGTCGTGAATGTCCATTTAAATCTAAAAATCAAAAATAGGAACCAAATTAGATAATACAATTGCAAAAAGTATTTAAATTAAATATTCTACCGCGTGTGTTCTAACCAGGCGCTCAAGCTGACGGTTGCCAGCTGGGTACGTTAAACATGGCGAGCATAGGTTTTAGTCTTAATAATTTCTTTTTCAGCGTGAACTCACTTCGCTGGGTGCATGTTGAAAATTATCAGCGCCGCAGCTTAGCGCCGGTCCGTTAGCCAGCATTTGCATTCAGATCAAAAGGAGGTTCAGATGAAACAATTTGCAATTTGGTTTTTATCATTATCGTTTTTGATCTTCTTCTATGGTTGCGGAGCACCAAGCTTTGAAATCGTAAAGGTGAGCGACAAGTTTTCAGATCCAAAGGAACCATACGGTTTCTTAGGAAAGAATAACCGACTTTCAAACAAGTCTTCTCAGGGTGGAATTCATATTGACTCTAAAGGAGTTTATCTTGATCCATATGTTTACCGAGATAGAAAAACAAATGATGTGACATCAATTGGTTTCTATGTTACGCATTTAAATTTTGATGTCACATCGGGTTTCCGTCCAATTCAAGAAATTGTATTCCTAACAAATACTGGTGAACGGGTTGCTCTTCAAGTAAAAGCATTAGATTCCGAATTCAGTGTTGGAAGTTGGAATACTGTTTCCAAAGAGTTCAACACTTCTTACAGCGAGAGTGGTATTTGCACAGTATCTAAAGAAGACATCTCCAAGTTAGCGAATGCAAAATCACTCGAAGCAAAAATCACAGGTGGTAAATTGTCTCAGACTTATGACAAGGACGATATTCCAGTTTCTTTCATTTCTAATCTTAAATTGTTTTATGAAACACAAATAAAGTAATCATACACAAATGCTGGCTAACCAGCGGCTCAAGCTGACCGGATGAGCGTGGGAGCAATTTGCATTGCTAAGGTGGTTTTAGGTTTTTATTAGTAGCTTTTTAGTACTTCGTCGGTTGAGTAATTTAAATATGGTCATCAGCATGAACTTGTTTCGTTTTGTGTAACATTAAAGTTGGTCACGCGGTCAGCTTAGCCGCAGTCCGTTAGGCAGCCGCAAAAAAATATTGTTTAGAAATATCTATTAAGGGACTATGAAAAATCGAAGCTACTTATTCGTTCTCTCAGCATTATTATTGTTTGGCTGTAGTCAAAAACGCGAAGAAATAGATTCGAAAAAGATTTATCCTTCTATCGATACTATTGCAATAATGTCTGTTACAACAAAACCCAACCTTATTCCTTTACCGGAAGTAGATTCTACCTTGGATATAAATCCACGCATCTATTTAATCAAGGGTCAAGATGGATTCGTTTTATTCGATAGCGTTGGCTTAGATACATTTCACCTTTCTTCTAAGCGACAAAGAATTGATGTCGGACTTAAATCACCAACTGGTAAATATATCGCTTGCCTTGTTCGTGTTTCACTCGTTGATGAACCTGGTATCTGGGGAGACAAACCCGCACCAAAGAGAGCATATCACAATTTGGTTGTTGTGAATACAGTTTCTGCTCGCATTGTCCGCAGGATGAAACCTCCTTGCGATAGTTTTATGAATTTTGATAAGTGGGTTTCAAAAAGTAGATTACTTTTTCATACTAGTGATGGTTTTGCTGTAGGTTGTTTTTTTGTCTTTGATGCTTTTCGTGATTCCTTGCAGAGAGTTCCTGATGAATATGATGATAAATAAAATCAATGCGTCTGCCTAACCAGGCGCTCAAGCTGACGGAATGAGCGTGAGTACGTTAAGCATTGCTTGCAGAGGTTTTGTGTTTAACAATAAAAATTCAGCATGAACTTGTTTCGTTTAGTGTATTTTGAAAATTATCAGCGCGGCAGCTTAGCCGCCATCCGTTAGGCGCCCGTAGAAATAGCTACAATGAGGAATTGCAATGAATCTTAAGTTCGCGTCAATAGCAGGTTTTGGTGTTGCTGTTTTGGTTCTCATTATTCTCATCATGCGAGAATCAATTCTAGCGGTTGGTATTATTGCGAGTCTTGTTCAAGTATTTGCAGTGGCGCTTATGCTCTGGGCGCGTTTTACGTTCGGTCGTCGCAGTTTTCATGCCTCTGCAGATCCTACAGAAGGTGGTTTAATAACATCTGGTCCATATCATTATCTCCGACATCCGATCTACGCTGCTATAATATATTTCCTTTGGGCTGGAATATTTTGTCATTTGACGTTGTTGAATGCATTTCTAGGATTCGTCGCTACTCTTGGCTTATTTATTCGCATCTTCGCAGAGGAGCGTCTAGTCGTTGAGCAATATCCGAATTATGTAGAGTATGCGGCATGCACCAAACGGATAATTCCGTATGTATTATGATTCAAATGTTTTTGTCGTGTTACGGGCGCCTAACCAAGCGCTCAAGCTGACCGGATGAGCGTTGGTACGTTACGCCCCGCTAAAAAACAGCGGGATGCAAAAAACGCACATGGCGCGTAGAGGTTTTAGCATGAACAATAGAAATAGAAACACGCTTCGCATGTTACAGTTACAGGGCTCCGCCTGTTCAGTTGTATATTTAAAATTTTAGCCACGATCCGATATGCGGATGGTAATTATTATATGAAGCGAAACATAATCTCATTTCTTTGTCTGTTTGCCTGCACCAGTGTCTTTGGGCAAAATCGTTATGATGTACTGCTCAACATGCTTCATCACAATCCCGGTGAACCGCAGTTCACAACCAGGTTTATAGACCCATTCTATTTAAAAGAACTGGGATATACCGGACAGGTGCCAAAAATGGAAGTACAATGCGCTTGTACTTTTGATGATTGGCAAGACGAGGTTATCCCTCAAAAGACAGAAGAGCGGAGATGGATTGAACGTCATGCGGCGCGCTTGCGCTTGCAAATGAAAAATGCGAAAGAAGCAGGCATGCCTGTCTATCCTTTTACTGATATGCTCGTGCTCCCACAAACCATCATGGAAAAATATGGAAGCGAAATTAAAAACGAGAGTGGGCAAATTACCATTCTCAAACCGAGAACACAGGAATTAGTCAAAGCGCAAGTTGCTGAATTGTTCAAACGCTTTCCCGAAATTGATGGATTGGTCATCCGGCATGGAGAAACTTATCTTCACGATACACCTTTTCATAAGGGCGGTTCACCCGCCAGAACACCGGAAGAACATGCTCTGTTTATAAACATCCTGCGGGATGAAATCTGTGTAAAACGAAACAAAAAACTTTTTTATCGTACATGGGATTTCGGTATGCTGCATAGTCAGCCGAAACTCTATCTGGAAACCGTGAATGCGGTGGAGCCGCATCCCAATCTGTATTTTTCGATTAAACATACTCAGTTTGATTTTCTTCGCGAATACCCGTTCAATCCGACCATAGGCATAGGTCAGCACCAGCAGATTGTGGAAGTTTCAACAAATCAAGCCGGAGTCTATGGCAAAAATTCAAGTCCCTACTATATAGGAAAGGGAATCATCGAAGGTTGGCCCGAATTAACTGGCAGCGGCAATAAAGGTTTACGCGATCTTTATAATGACAAAAAAATAAAAGGTTTCTGGATCTGGACTTGGGGCGACGGATGGTATGGGCCTTACTTTGACAATGAACTATGGGTGAAACTGAATGAGTTTGTCCTCCGCGATTATGTTCTACATCCGGATCAGACAGAAGAAGCGATTTTCAATAAATACGCCATTGACCACCTGAAACTGAGCAAGTCTGATATCAGGAAATTTCGTGAGTTATGTCTTTTGTCTGTAGACGCTGTTTTTCACGGACAGGAAACTCAACTGTTTAATGGCGAAGAGTGGTGGTGCCGGGATGAATTCATTACAGGCGTGAATTTGGACAGTGCCGTTATAAAAAATGTGCAAAAAGCCGTGCTGAAAGAAAAAAAAGACAATATAAAGAATTGGTATCGCATAGAGGATCTTTCGCGTGAGATTAAGATGTCCAATCCCGAAGACCAGGAATTTCTGGAAGTTTCTTCCACGTACGGACGAATCAAGTACGAGATTATGGAACAGGTATGGATTATGCAGATGATGCTGAGTGAAAAAAAAATAAACAAGACCCCTATAGACAAGAAGAAGGCATCGGAAGCGATAGCCGCTTATGAATCGAAATGGGTCGAATGGAAAAAGTTGAAAAAAGACCATGCCTGCTGCCCAACGCTGTATGATGATAGTCGCGCTGTCCATGTCAGTAATCCTTTTCAGGTTAGTTTATCTAAGTTAAAAGAAATGGTAAATGCGACAAATTAAAGGCATTCCCTGTGCGGCTTATCCAGATTAATTCATCGGGCATAGCGCGGTTCAAATAAAAAAGAATTGGATTAAACATTAGACGTGAAAAATATTAAGAATAAAAGCATAGTCCTTTCAGATGAAAAACAAAATTCTGTAACAGGAAACGTTTGGATTCAAGAAAGTATTTTTCTTCTGGCATGTTTCCTCTATTTGCTTTTCAGAGTTTATCCCGTGCTAATTCTTGAATGGCAACCGTCGGTCTTTTTTAAAAGCACCGGTTTTCTGGTTGATTCTTTAAAAATCCCGGGCGGGATGGTAGATCGGCTCACAGCATTTATTATGCAATTTTGGTTTTCCGATTTGTTGAGTTCCTTATGTATAATCCTTTGTTTCTGGATGGTTGCGTTTCTAACAAAAAAATGGATAGAAACCCTGACAGAAATTCGTCCTATCCATTCTTTCCATCTGATTCCGGTTGGACTTCTACTCGTCTTCCACAATCAGTACGATTATCATTTTAGTATCACCATAGCATTGATCATCAATCTTGCATTTCTCGTTTTGTTCATCCATTGGGCACCGAAACAACAATGGATTCGCTCAATATTTGGTCTGACTGCTTCTCTTTTTCTGTATTGGATCACGGGCGGAGCTTTCCTGACTTTTACCTTTCTCTGCGGATTGGACGATATTTTTTTCAGGAAAAGATTTGCAAGTGGTTCTTTGTTTCTGTTGTTATCAGCCGTTCTACCGTTTGCAGCATCTGAGTACTTTTTTCTTATCACACTGAAATATTCATATTTCCACAATTTGTCTTTTGAAAATCCGCTTGAGCTCTCTTTCACGGGTTATGCTCTACCGGCATTTTTTCTGTTCGTAATCTTCATTATGCCGCTTGAGAAGTTTTTTAGAATTCGAAAACCGTTTAAAAAATTTACAACATTTCCCTATTTATGGAAATTGACGGCAGGAACGATCCTTCTCTTAGGTGGAACAATTTTGCTGACAGAAGAATCTACAAACGAGACAAAACGGCTTGTCTTCCAAAACGATAGAGCTATTAGTGAGAATCGTTGGACGGATGTGCTCACGTCCGTCCGGCACTGTTCCAACATAACTCCGGTTGTTTCATGCCAAACCAATCTGGCCCTGTTTGAAACTGGCAGACTCCTTGATAGTATGTTTACGTATCCTCAAACGGATGGATCCATCGAGCTTTTCTTGAACGAAACATGGTGTTACGTTCTGCCAGAAGAAACAAGCGATATGTACTGGAAACTGGGGTCAGTCAACAGATCTCTGCATTGGGCTCATGAAGCCCTCGAATGTAAGGGCCCCACTCCCGATATTTTAAAAAGGCTCGGGATGGCTTATATGGTCAAAGGCGAGAATGAAACAGCTAAACCGTTTTTTCTAAAACTGAAAAGCGTTCCATTCCAGGGAAAATCAGCGGATGAACTTATCCGGCTGAGTTTGCCCGGGACAGCAGTTGCATGTACATTCGATCGTGCATGCTCAATGAAGATATAATATCTCTCGAGAAACCGTCCATCCTTGAATTGGAAATGTTGTTGAAGCGGAATCCCAAAAATAAAATGGCATTCGAATACCTGATCGCTTCCTTTTTATTAAATGGCAATTCGAATGAAATCTGGCAACGTTATTCGGCTGTAGATACTATCACATCTTCTGAAATTCCACGCCACGTTCAGGAAGCGCTGATGATGAACGCAGTAATGACTCCAAATTTCGATTTGAGCCGGTTAAGAAAAATGGTTAATCCCATTATCTATAATCGATTTGTTGATTACCAGCAAATTCTTTATAAATATAGGGACGGTAAATATGCGGGGACGAAGCAAGAACTTAAAATACAGTTTGGCGATACCTATTGGTATTATCTGATGTTTACCAAGTCGTATCAAAAACAATCTAACGGTTACAATGAATATCAACAATAATATAGCTACTATACTCTGCTTGATTTTATTTATTCCAGCACTCATTCTGTGCGCGGGTTGTTCGAGACCGGAGGATGAAGCGGATGTTCAATCCGCGGGTCGGCCTGCAAACATCCAGCCCGATTATTCCGGAATAATAATTCCGCCAAACATTGCACCTCTGAATTTTATAATTAGGGAATCTGGTCAAGAATATTTGGTTCGGATTCATTCCAAACAGGGAAATTCAATTCGGATTCAATGCACTTCAAATTGTATCTGTATTCCATTAGAACCATGGAAACGTCTGCTTGCAGATAATCCCGGAGAGCAATTAATTATAAATGTCTCTATGAAGAACCAAAACAGCCAATGGATTCGATTCTTTAGTGAACCGGATCGCACTGGAATCTATGGACGGTTATCTGGTGTATCGAAGAATCGGCCCGGTATTCAACATAGGAAAAAAGATGGGAATTTTTCAGCGCTGCCTAGAAAACTTCGATGAAAATCCGGTTCTTCTTAACAGCCTAACGCAGGATAATTGCATGAACTGTCACAATTTCTGGCAGAATGGAACTGACCGGTGGCTTCTTCAAATGCGTCATGCACCCGGTAATTCAATGCTTTTAGTTATTGATGGCAAAGTCCGAAAAATCGATACAAGGACCAAATTTAACGGACCTGCAGCCTATCCGGCATGGCATCCGTCCGGTAACTTGATTGCGTTTTCGGTCAGCAAGCTGCTTCAATTTTTCCACGAGACCGGTGAATGCCGCGACGTATTGGATATATATTCGAACATCATCCTGTACGACATTCCAACGAACACTATCACAACTACACCGGAAATTTCCAGTTCAGATCGTATGGAAATTTGGCCTGCATGGTCACCTGACGGCAAATTTCTGTATTTCTGCAGCGCTCCAAAAATAGAAACGTTCGCTGATTCCAACAAACCTGATGATATAGCGTACGATAAAATTAAATATGATTTGATGCGGATCGCATACGATCCGGTGAATCGTACATGGGGAAAGCTTGAGACTGTAATATCATCTGCTGAATTAGGATTAAGTATTACCGAGCCAAGAGTTTCTTCTGACGGCCGCTTCGTTCTCTTCACAGCGGCGAAATATGGTCAATTCCCGATTTATATTTCTAGTGCTGATTTGTATTTGCTCGATTTGCAGACCGGCCGCTGGAAAAAGTTGAATATAAACAGTGATCAGGTTGACTCGTTTCATTCCTGGTCAAGCAATAGCCGCTGGATCGTATTTTCGAGCAAGCGACAGGACGGCTTATTCACCAAACCATATTTTAGCTACATCGATACATCGGGCAATACATCAAAACCATTTGTTCTACCGCAGGAGGATCCATTATTTTACGAAACATTTCTGGAGGTATTCAACGTTCCGGAATTTACTAAGCAGCCCATCCATGTAAGCCCGCGGGTTTTGGCTAAAGCTGCTTTTTCCGAGCAGGATGCTTTGAGTGCGAAATTGGATCTGAATGTGATGTTGAGCAGAAGTACGGATAAGTCAAAAACTGCTGAACAGATTCAAATCTTATCGAATAAGAATAAAGTTAAGCATTGGTAGTTTTCACTGCATGCCGCATCCCGATTTCCTTCGACAAGCTCAGGACAAGCATCGGGAGACAATCCATTAGCTGGCGGCTTAAATTAAGGAGGTTTGTTTTATGGTAAAGAGATATTTGAGTAATGTTGTAATAATTAGTCTCTTATGCTTTCCACTATCTTCCTGCTTCCCTCCGGTATATGTTTCAGATTTGAAGATCATTCATTTAGGTCATGTTCATGGCGGAATTGGTATAGATAAACCCTATTGGACCAATCAATTGATTATATGTGGTATAAAATATAATAAGGGAATTGTTATACATCCCGAAGATGGTGGAGTAATTGCATTTACTGAATTCCTATTACCGAAAAAGGGAGGGCGTCTTGTAGGTATAGCCGGTTGGGCAGAACAAGTCGATGCTATTCATAACGGTAAAATGAGGTTTCGCCTTTTTGCAGATGGTGAATTATTATATGTAGCTGAAATAAATGGGAAGGATTGTGAAGAATTAAATTTGTATCTAGGCAATGCTAGTGTTCTGCGAATTGAAACCGATGATTGGTCCGACCGATATTGGGCCGATCATATGGCTTTTGGAGATTTGCGGATTGTATATTAAGCTAAAGCGCTATCCGCTGGCTAACCAGCAACTCCCGCCCAACTGATGGTGGGCAAGCAAGCTGACCGGATGAGCCTGCCTGCCGGCAAGTAGGCGGGGGTACTTTATGCATGGCTTGTGGTGGGTTTCAGTTTTTTATTATTACTTTATTTGCACCTCATGACTTTTGTGTAATTAATTTTGTTTTCAGCATGAAACTTGTTTCGTTAAGTACTATTTTGAAAGTTATCAGCGCGGCAGTCCGTTCCATCTTTCAGATGGAACGAGATCTCGTGGCGCAATAAGCGGCACAAACTTAGCCGCCATCTATCAGGCAGCAATGCTGGTATAGAGTAAAAGTCTAATTTGAAAGAATTGACCAATCTGTCGGTGTCTGAGAACCTGAAATTACTTGATTCTTCACAGACGCAAATTATTTTCAACTATGAACAACACTTTCGCAGATATATTTGATATTTGACAATAGAATTAAAGTATATTAGCTTTTGTCATGATTTATTCTTTTAGAGGGAAAAAACATGAAAAATGTTCAACAATTCCTGCAACGTCCCTGGCTATATGTAATCCTGGTAATAATAGGAGTATCACTAAAATTTTACAATCTCGATAAAAGATTTTTCTGGTATGATGAAATTTGTACCATTCAGCACACCTCCGGTAATCAAATAGTTAATATTCCGGTTAACGAAATAAAGAATATACATTATTACTCTGATCAACTCAGGCTCAAAAAGCAAAATTTAACGATTGGTTCTGAAATACAGGGATTGTTCTCAACAACAAATCTGAATCCTTTACATTATACCTTTCTCATGATATGGTATAGAGTTGTTGGCGACGATCCGATTCACTACAGGCTGTTTTCCGTATTCATTTTTATTTTAACATTACCTTTTTTATTCCTGCTGAGTAAAAAGCTTTTTGAATCTGACCTGGCTGGGTGGATTGCTGTGAGTCTCTATTCTTTATCTCCATTTTTTCATTTCTTTGCCCTGGAGGCCCGATATTATATTTTTTGGGCTTTTATACTCATTGTACTTCACTATTTATTCCTTATTGCAGTTTCACAGAATAAGTTGAAGTGGTGGATCGGGTATTCCATTGTCGGGATTCTGAGTTTGTATGCCTCAATTCTTTCAGGACTGGTTGTTTTAGGTCATTTTATCTATTTACTGATTATCAGGCGAGATTTGTGGTATATATATAGTATCAATGCGCTCATGATTTTTTTAGGTTATCTTCCCTGGCTGATTTTCCTTTTAAACAACAAATCAAAGATATTTGCAGCGCTTGCATGGCATAGTTGGTTTGGGAGCGGAACTAATATATTCACGCTTGTAGTTGGTCAACTAATGCTTATGGCTGCATCCTTCGTGAGCTTAAATGGGGTTGATGGCCAGTTAGCGATGTTATCAACTTTTGATCTGCAAGGCAGATACATCCAATTTTGTATTTCTCTTCTCCTTGTAGCGTTAATTGTATATTCAATTATCTATGTCATTAAAAAATCGCCCCCGAAAGTATCTTTTTTCCTGATTCTTATAACGCTACCCCAATTCTTATTTTTTATTATATCCGATCTTATTAGAGGTACAGGAGGTTCGCTGGTATACCGTTACCATATTATAACATTTACTGGAATTTTATTCTTCATTGTCTTTTTAATCAGTAAGAAAATACAATTGGGAAAGATTATTTATTCGGGCATTTTCATAGGCATAATAATATTCGGATTTATTTCTATTTTCATTAATTCACAAAACAGGTGCTGGGATACCCCTATTCAGTGTGAAGAAGTCATACAAACTGCACAATTTACTTCAGCCCTTGAAAAACCATTGGTAATTATTGATTATTCAATAAAATCAGAAATAGTGTCACCAGCATTTATGACATTTATTAATGAGTGTAAATCTGATAATATTGATATTCTCATTGCTTCACCTGATATAGAACATGGCGATAAATTGTTGACTGGAAATAACTATTCAGATATAGTCGTTAGTAGTAGTTCTGATGGACTGGTTAAAAACTTGAAATCTCAATTTGGAGAAAGAATGGATTCAGTGAAAATGAAAGGAGTTTTCCCTACTTGGTTAATAAAACTTAAATAAAATCAATTCGGAATACTATAAACAGCTAACCATCATACAATATAAACAATAGCTGGATCAAGGGGTTGTAAGGTTTAATATATTTTGAAATCTATCAGCATGAACCCATTTCGTTTAGTGCATTTTGCAAGTTTTCAGCGCCGCAGCTTAGCGCCAATCCGTTAGGCTGCCTCAAGGAGACCAGCAATGGAAGACAAAAAAGAGTATCAACTTGTGACTTCTGTGAATGAAGGAATCCTTGAAATCATTATCACAGGCGAAGTACCGTCGAACGCAGTTGATAAACTACTGAGTGAAGTAAATGCTATTGGAAAAACAATGAACGTCAGTCTTTTACTTGTAGATGCCCGTTCTGCAAAAGGAAGGATTGGATTTGGAGAATCCTATTTTCATGTTAGAGGATCCCCTGCCGACATGCCGAAGATGAAAATAGCTGTTGTAGACCTCGAAGAGAATGCAGGTTTGCAATCGTTTCAGGAGATTACAGCCAAGAATGCCGGCCTGTCGTTAAAATGGTTTACAGATATCGATGCCGCGAGAACTTGGCTTAAGGGTAAGTAATAAGAAGGCAGCCTAACCAGGTACTGTGGTAAAAGTCAAGCGTAAAGCAATATTTCAAAGAACACACACAGAAGAAAGAGTTAGGAAAAGGTACTAGCGATAGATAAAGTGCGCGAATGATAATTTGTAATGTAAGGCGAATTAGATTTCCAGAGCGTGGAGATCAGGAGTAATAATTTACGAGCGACAGCAACGATGGCAAGCTTTTTATTTTTGCCTTTAGCAATAAGACGTTGATAGAGTTCTTTGAGATCAGGATGAGCCCGACAGGCAGAGAGGGCAGGCATAAAGAGAGCTTTACGGATAAACTTGTTGCCCTTTTTTGAGATAGAAGTTTTTCCTTTCTTCAAGCCAGAGTCGTTAAAGACGATGTCGAAACCAGCGTAGCTGGTAAGCTGCTTTTGATTGGAGACAAGCTCAAAACACCTAGTTTCTGCCAGGACGGTGAGAATGGTAATATCGCCGAGTCCTTTTGTGGTGGAGATTTTCTTCAGACGGAGAGCCAGATCAGGTTCGGTCTTGACCAGGTTGTGGAGTTCTTTATGAATAAGAGCTATCTGCCGGTTAAGGAATCTGAGAAGGTGCTGTTTGCGTTTGAACGATTCACGGTGAGGTTTGAAGGAGACATTGAGAGCGTGACAATGACGGCGGCATCGAGAGGATCGGTTTTAGATTTGGATTCGAGGGATTTGGCATAATTTCTGATTTTATTTGGCAGGATAACGGCAACTTGATACCCCTGCTGGAAGAGGAAGTGAGAGAGTTGTTCGTAATAGACGCCAGTAGCTTCCATGACAAAGACCAGAGGAATGTCGTCGGAGAGGATATATTTCTTGAGCCATCGCAGAAAGAGTTTGAATCCTGCGAGTGAGTTTTTGAAGGATTTTGAAGCAGATAGGTTTATTTCTTGTTGAGTATTGATGGTAGCGAATCTGGCATCGAAGGATTTGTAAGAGACATCGATACCGATGGTTTGTTTTAAGATCGTCATAGCAAAAGCTCCTTGAAATAGAGGTTAAGAGAAGAAATACATTGGCAGCTTCCTTGTGATCTTGACTCGTGCGTTATACGGGATTCCACGGGAAAGAAATATGGATCTCAAAGTACTGTTCAGATTCTTGAGAAGCGGAAAGTCATAGGGAGATGTATCTGGTTAACGATATTCTTCTGGGAAGATATCTAGCGGCTCCTATCTCTCCTATGACTTTGCCAAGGGACCAGGATACGAAAATAATTGTCACAGACTCAACATACGAGCGGCACCAAATAAAGATTATGATTAAGGAGAGACTATGAAAACACTTGCTGGACGTCGACGAAGTATCGGGCTCGCTGGTGCTGCACTCTGGTTATTTGTGATTAGTTTCGTCTGTGTCACATGGTCGCTTCTGGTAATCGGAACACCGATGGCAAGACTGGTGCTCATCGGCACGTTTGTTCTTATGGGTGCCCTCCTTGCAACCGACATAGTGGTGATTCGTGCGGCGTTGGGCTTGCCCGTTAGCATTGCACCGCGAACCCCAGAAGAACAACAGATTGGACGTCGGTTCGCTTGGGTCTTCGGTGCCGAGATGTTAGCGTTCGCAGTGGTCAACTCAGTCGTCGGAGCAACCGGAAATTTCGAGTTGATGCCCTCATTAGACCTGATAATAGTGGGAGTTCACTTTTTCCCGTTAGCGCGGATATTTCGCGTCCCACGCTACAATTTCACAGGGTTGCTCTTTTGTGTAATTCCGGTGGTTACGCTTCTTGCGATCCCAAAGCAGTTCGAGGTTGGACACGCTCTAGCTTGGTACGTTGTTCCGAGTTTAGGATGTGGACTTGTAGCTTCATTGACCGCAGCGATAGGGTTGCTCGAAGCGTGGCAATCTATCTCTAAAATTCGTGATGCTGCCTAACCAGAAATTCAAGCTGACCGAATGAGTGCCCGCCCAAAGATAAAGCATGGCGCATAGAGGTTTTGTGAAATTGGAAAGTAAATTACATGGAACTCGGTTCGTGCAGTGGAACAATCTCTTTGTTGCAGCTTCATTGTATCTATTAGGCATGCGCGTATTTAACCGTATCAATCTGCCAATGCCTGGGCGGATCACTAACTTTGTATTGATACATAATTAGGTGGCAAGTCATAGGTAGGAAATTGCATCTGCTCTTCTGATTCACTAAGTTGAGATGTAAGTAAATTGATGTTGACAAAACAAATCTGGAAAGCATGAGGCAATCATGGCAAAACGCACATCCGGAGAAAAAGGAAAAATCTCTCCATCCACAATAATGGATTCAGTATATGCCTTTCGAGAGGCACGGGTTCTGTTGACTGCTTTCGAGCTTGAACTTTTTTCGTTCCTCGGCGACGGGTGGAAGTCTTCCGAAGAAGCAGCTCAGCTGGCGAAAACGAACCCACGAGCAACCGACAGGTTGCTGAACGCCCTTTGTGCCTCGGGATATCTTGTCAAGAAGAAAGGGAAATTTTCAAACACTCCCCTCACATCACGCTTCCTTGTCAAGGGAGAACCTGATTACCTTGAAGGTTTAATGCATCAGGTCAGCCTGTGGAACACTTGGAGCACTCTTACGGATGCTGTGCGCAAGGGGTCATCAGTAGTCGTGCGCGATCCGGTGAGCGGCCACGAGGTGGATTGGTTAGAAGCTTTCATAGCGGCGATGCATATGCGAGCAATCCGCCAGGCTCCGGCTGTCGTCAGGTTGATCAACCTGAAAGGGGTAAAACGTATCCTCGATGTCGGAGGGGGATCGGGAGTGTTTTCGATGGCGTTCGTTCGTGCGAGAAAGGGGATTACCGCAGTAATTTTTGATCTGGCGAATGTTACAAGACTGACAAAGACCTATATCGAAGCAGAGAACCTCGGAAATCTGATCAGCGTTGTTGGGGGTGATTACACAGTGGATCTTCTGGTGAGCGGTTTTGATCTCGTGTTTATGTCCGCGGTCATTCATAGTAATTCCTCAGAGATCAATAGGCAATTGTTCAGGAAGGCGTTCGAATCGCTGAACCCAGAGGGACATCTGGTAGTGCTGGACTATATAATGAACGATGATCGAACCTCACCGGCGGTAGGGGCATACTTCTCGCTCAACATGCTGGTGGGCACGCATAAAGGCGATTCATACACGGAATCGGAAGTGCGTGGTTGGATGGAGGATGCCGGGTTCAAGAAGATCAGTAAAATGAAGACCCAGTTCGGAACAGACCTTATGACTGGAAGGAGGATGTCTTAGTGGCGGGCATTTACTGAATGTCTTCAAAGTCAAATAGACAGAATTGAATATTTTCAAGATATGATTTGAATAAAAGTGCATTACAAATTAAAAAATTTTTATAATAAACTCGCTTCATATAGTACAATTTGAAAATTGTCAATGCTGCAGTTTAGCACCCCAAACGTTCGTAAACAATTATAGAGGATATCCTATGAACACCAATTCACCAAACCCTAATGACGCCGCCAAGCACGCCGAATCTGAGTTCTTCCATGCCAGCATGTTCTCGATCTCACTGACCGTGAAGGATCTCGGCAAAAGCCTTGCATGGTATCATAATGTGCTGGGATTCAGCATCGACCGCAAGATTGAACGTGATGGAAAACTGCGATCGGTAGCGCTAAAAGCCGGGAACGCGAGGATCTCGATCAATCAAGATGACGGAGCCAAAGGATGGGACCGGATCAAAGGAGAAGGATTCTCACTGAACATCACGACAGATCAGAATATCGATAAGATTGCAAACCGGATCAAAGAGCTTGGTGGTACTCTCGAGTCGGAGCCTGCCGATATGCCCTGGGGGGCACGCTTATTCCGGTTGAAAGATCCAGACGGGTTCAAGTTGGCGATCTCGTCGCCCCGTGCGGCTTAACTACTTTTATATGCGTTGAACAAATTATCCGACAGCGACAGTGTTCTTCAACATTCCTCGCACAAACAGGCCGGAAAAGAAATAATTGCCATCAGTCTCACTGACTAAAATTTAAGTATGACTGGCAAACCTATGCAGGGAGGATTCGTTCGTCACTCCTCGACTCAGATCGGGATGACGCTTGTGTTTTTGGTCGATCCACTGGATATAACAAGGGGATACTCTGATGTTCACCTCTTCGTACGGCAACACTTCTACGCATCTTGAGCGCGGCCTCGGTCTCAAGGAAGCCACCGCGCTAAACATGATCGACATGGTAGGGATCGGCCCATTCATTGTCGTACCCTTCGTTGTAAAAACCATGGGCGGCCCTCAGGCAATGATCGCGTGGGTCGCAGGTGCATTACTCGCACTGATGGACGGCTTCGTTTGGTCGGAACTTGGCGCCGCAATGCCCAAAGCAGGAGGCAGTTATTTCTTCCTGCGCGAATCGTATGGTTCTGCCCGCTGGGGTAAAGCGATGTCGTTTCTCCTGATATGGCAGACGATGTTTCAGGCCCCACTCGTTATCGCCTCCGGCACCATCGGTTTCTCCCAGTATTTTACCTACCTCGTACCACTGACAGGTCTGGAGCAAAAAGCCATCTCCGGAGTTCTCGTCGTCATCCTCGTGATTCTTCTCTACAGGCGCATAACCACGGTCGGCAGGTTGTCACTCCTGTTATGGACCGGTGTGGTGCTTACGTTCATCTGGCTCATCTGGGGAGGTGTTACGCACTTCAAGAGCCGACTGGCATTTGACTTCCCGGATGGCGCGTGGAATTTCTCGTGGTTATTTTTTGCAGGGCTGGGTCAGGCGACGGTCCAGACCATCTATACATACCTTGGCTACTACAATGTGTGCCAGCTCGGCGGAGAGGTGAAAACACCTGAGAAAAATATTCCGCGAAGCATTTTCATTTCCATATTGGGAATAGCGGCGCTGTATCTCGCCATGCAGCTTAGCATCTTTGGCGTTGTTCCATGGAAGGAAATTTCGGAGTCTCCATTTATTGTCAGTACATTTGTCGAACATATCTATGGCGGACATGCCGCTACCATAGCAACCGTTCTGATCCTCTGGATTGCATTTGCATCGTTGTTCTCGGCTTTACTCGGGTATTCCCGCATTCCATATGCGGCTGCAACCGATGGTGCATTTTTCTCGCCGTTCGCTCGCCTCCATCCGACAAAACACTTCCCCCATGTCTCGCTGCTCATACTGGGGGGCACAGCGTTCGTGTTCAGTTTGATGTTTAAGCTAACCGATGTGATTAAAGCAATCCTTGCAATGCGAATTCTTGTACAGTTCATGGGACAGGCGGTCGGCGTGATGTTTCTGCGGCGGCGATGGCCATCGGAACGATTACCGTTCAAGATGTGGCTTTACCCTATTCCCGCTCTGCTGGCGCTTGTGACGTGGGGGGCAATTTTCTACTCGACGGGCACTGCGTTCATGGCTGCCGGTAGCGGCGTTGTAGCGGTGGGCATTGTTGTGTATCTCGTCCGCAGCCGGATTATTCATGAATGGCCGTTTGAATAGTGAAAATGGCGAAAGATGACACAAGGCCGCCGCTCAATCAGCCTCGATGTCCATCAAGCTTACACATCGAATTTGCCTTTCCAGAACGATGATGTAAAGGCAATCTCTTCAAGTATGTTCAAAGTTCGAACTAAATAATAAGGTCAGAAAGCGGCAATGAGAGTTGCCGCTTTTATTTACTTGAGATTCAAAGAAATAAAATGTAAAGTTCTGGTGTCACATTGAGAGGTGGTCGCCGATGCACTATCGTTTGGGAAACACTTCGGGAAGAAAATTAATTGAGCAACAATATGAAAGTTATAAGGGCCGCAACTTCGCGGTTATCCGTTTTGTTGCACCACAGTATCAATAATTGATAGGATGCCAAAATGAGTACTTCATGAAAACTGCTTTTGATCGCCCGAATTGTCGTTATTGTTGTTGGGGCGTTCTTCGTGGGAAATGGTTGCGCAGCTCAAAAAAAAATATGTAGAGTCCGGCATAACCAATCTTATGCAATTAACATCCGGTCAGAGTATTGAACTTGATCCCTGTTGGTCAAGGGACGGTGATAAAATCGTGTTTGCATCCGATCGTTCAGATTATCTCGAATTATGGATTATGCCTGTTAAAAGAGGTGGTATACAACAAATTACAAGTAGTTCGAGATCAGCTGAGAGATCCCCTGATTTTTCACCAGATCAAACAGAAATAATATTTCAATCAACTCGCGTTACAGGAAAATATCGCTTGGAGACAGAGAACTAACACAATTGACAAATAGTCCGTAAGGGGCATTTACATCGAAATATTCTCCCGATGGAAAAAAATTACATACTGTGCAACCGATAAGGATGGCAATACATATATTTGGCTGATAGGTTCAAATGGTGAAGAACCCACGCAACTCGGTCATGGTGCAGACTCCGTATGGTCTCCACATGGTAAAAAAATAGCGTTCTCAAAAGCAATGGGAAAAAACAATGCTCATATTTGGATAATGAACATTGATGGGAGCGATGCAATTCAAATGACTACAGAAGATCAAAAATTTGATGTTTCTCCATGCTGGTCGAAAGATGGGAAAAAATTGATCTATGTAGTAAGATATGCTAGTGAAGATTATTTTTATCTCTCCGACGGTAAGGCTAGCCCTTCTTATTACTATTATTTAAAGTCGGAAATCTGGGTAATGGATGTTCAATGAGGAAAACCAACACAATTGACGGCATTTGAAGGATTAAATAGTTTCCCTGCTTGGTCACCCGAAGGTAGGATAGCGTTTATTTCCAATCGCGGCGATTCATGGAATATTTGGCTAATGACACAAAATCTCAAATAAATGGTGCGCTCTAACCAGCAATTCAAGCTGACGGAATGAGCCCACTGCAAAATTCATGGCGAGCAGAAGTTTAATACAGATTTGAAAGTTATCAGCATGAACTTGTTCCGTTATCTACATAGTGGAAGTATTCAGCGCGGCAGCCCCCGATTTACGGGATCCTCAATTCGGCCACAGCTTGATATAAAGCTTCAAGCTTGTCGAATCGGGATTAGCAGCCATCCGTTAGGCGGTGCAAGAAGTTTGTCCTCCTGCACTTTTATTTTGGGTTATTTTATATGATCGACAGAACTGTTGCGGAACACTACAAATGGGGTCAGAATTGCGATGGTTGGCATCTTGTCAAATCAAATTCACTGAGTGTTATTCGAGAGTTGATGCTGCCACACACGTCGGAGATGCGCCACAAACATTCCCAATCGCGGCAATTCTTTTTCGTGCTGTTCGGTGAAGCAACAATTGAGATTGATGGAAAAAAGCAAATTCTTCAGTCAGAACAAGGGCTAGAGGTCGCCCCAGGCATAACGCATCAAGTTTTCAATAACAGCAATAAAGAATTACATTTCCTCGTTGTCTCATGTCCCCCGAGTCAAAGCGACCGGATCTATGTGTAGTTACCATTTCGGCTTGCACCGCTTATCCAGCGCATCAAGCTCGGCTTGAAGAGAAGAAAGCATCAGCAAAGCGTGATACTCAATATTTCAGAAGGTGTGAATGCATTTTGCATAGTGTTTTGAGGTTTAGTATATTTGAGAAGCCATGAACTCGAAACTTGGTTCTTTGTACTATGAACAATAAAGCATTTAATACGATAACCCAAATAAGATCATCGCATAGTGCATTGAGCCGCAATCCATTCTGCAACATATAAAAGAAAAGGACAAACCATGAATAAACTTGCATTCTTCATTTTCGTAGGTTCGTTTACACTCCTTTCCTCTTGTGCGACAACAAATACACAAAAGGAATCCAGTATCAATCCGAATGACATTGTTCGATGGACTGATACAACAAAACTCAGTTGGGACGATTTTCAGGGTCAGCCCACCAAGGAAGCTAAAGTCGGTTCTGAAATCATCATTCAATCACCGGCCAATTTCCATAAAGCGACATTTCTAGATCCCGCATCCATAACAGTAGAATGTTATGTCGACAAGAAAGCCTCTTGGGTCAAAAAGTCTCAAGCGAAACCTCAGCTTCTCTACTATCATCAAACTCTTTTTGATCTTTATGAACTGTACGCACGAAAGCTGCGCAAAAAACTTTCTGAGACTAACTTTGGCATTGAGAATCCGAGTGGAGTATTTGATAGTATTTATCAAGCACATACCGCTGATCTTTCCAAAGCAGTTGCTCAATATCGAGCAGAAAGCGGAATGGGGACAAAAAATAAAAAAATAAAGGAATGGTCTGAAAAGATAGCGAGCGAACTCAAAGAACTGGATGAATATAAGGCTCAATAAATGAAAGAGCTGTTTGTGTTTAACAAACCAAGTATGAATCATCCAGAAAAATGATTCACAGCCGGAGTCTGCTTGCAAAGGAGGTATGCAATTTATTACAATGGAACCATCATCCGTTAAACAACCAGACGAGAAGGTGATTGATCATGATAAATGAAAATATCAGATTCAAACCGTGGAGAAGATTTTTTAAATTTGCACCACTGATCGTTTTATCCTCCCTTGTCGTCATCATCGTATGGCAAACACAAAAGCCAAATCCTGCTTATCAATACAAACGGCAGGTTGTCTACACATCTCCTTTTTTTTCTATAAAGGAATGCAGCCCAGACGAAAAGAGAATTGCAAAACATTTTGCCGTTGATACGTTACCCGGATTAATGCAAAAGGGATTAATTCAAAAATATCAGAGGACAGCATCGGGCACTTCTATTGCAGTCAGCGGGGGACTCTGGAGAAAGCAGTCGAAATTTTTTAAAACGAGCCTGCTCAAAGAGGTCTTTGTATTTAATGAAGTTCAAGGGTACGAATTATCGACGAAAATTATTGACGGCTTGTCGGGAAAGCTGTACGCTTGCATATCCTCATCGACAAAAATGGATTTTTACGATTAGTGGATTGACAGACTAATCAGAAACTCAAACTTAGCTTGTCCAGAAAAATGCATCACAACCGAGGCTGGAGAATGTTATTGCACAAATTGCGATACAAATGAATAGTATATAAATTCACAGCGTTGAGAGGTTTAGTATATTTGTAAGCCAGAGGCTTATGAGCCTTTGGCTTGGAAGCTATCAATTTTAAATGAGACAAGGTGGAAACACGCTTTGCGTGTTACAGGCACAGATATCCGGCTGTTATGTACAAAAATTGAAATTTATCAGTGCCACACCCTGACTTTTCGGGATTGCTACAATAAGCTGGCAGCTTTTAGTAAAGGAGATGTATGAATTCATGTAATAGAATTTCACACTTTAGATTTTACATTTCATTCGTACTTGCAATTGTTATATTTGTTGGGTGCAAGGAAAACTCGACCGTATCAATACAATCATCTGCACCCCAAAATACACCAGTAGTCGTTAGTACAACAAACGCATTCACGTATGCGATTGATGCCAATACGTACACTGACAGCACTGCCGATGATCTTACATTTTCTTCAGACTCGCTTGCATGCACTCTTGCGGTCGGCAGTTATTTATCCGGCGATGCGTCATTGTATATTCGTGATTCAACAGATTCCATCGTTTTTTATGATTCAATAACTACGAACAAAGTAATTGTCATTACTCAGTCAGGGAAAGGAATTCCGAAACGATTCACATTATCGTGCAACAATTTCACTGGAAAAATCAGTTTTGCTTTAAGCCGCACTGGAGGGTTATCAATAGACTCATATATTTCTATTTTCCGCTGACCAACCATTTTCTCCCCCGAAAAGAATAATTTCGGGGTACAGCTGCAGTCCGTTCGATGTACACAACATCCAAGAATGACAATTTCAATGAAGCATAAAACGCATTGGAGATCATCATGAAAATGCATATCAAATCATCATGGGAAATATTAGAATTGTATTGTATCCATGCTTCTTATTATGGCAACACCTCCAGAATGTATAGCCCAAGAAAAACCAACAGCTCCTTCTGAACGTGACTCCATAATCTCTGCGGCACGCGAGATCATCGGTATGCAAAAGTATTGCGCGCTCATTACTGTCGATTCATCCGGAGAGCCGCACGTGAGAACCATGAATCCGTTCCCGCCGGAAGACGATATGACCGTCTGGATTGCCACCAACAGCCGCAGCCGAAAGGTGAAAGAAATCCGAAACAATCCTCATGTATGCCTATACTACGCAAACCACAGTCAAGTAACCGGCTATGTATCAATCACCGGAAAGGCTGTTCTCGTGAATGACATGAATGAAAAACTCAAGCGGAAAAGAGAGTATTGGAATCAAGCTTTTCCAGATTGGAAGTATTTAATTCTGATACAAGTAATTCCAGAAAGACTCGAAGTAATAAATTACAAACGTGGCATGTTAAACGATCCGGTGACGTGGAGTATGCCCTCCATCGAATTTAAAAAACCGTGAATTGAAGGGATGTATGACGCCACAATACACTACCTCGGAGCAAACTGCTGGAGAAGTAAATAAAAACAAATAGTGAAAAAGGGGGAAAGGGACGTATGGTATTTCTGAAACCGCACATATCTTTGGAGAATCTTTCAGGAAAGCCGGTTAAGTAAGACGTAAAGAAGGAAAAGGCATTCACTCTTATGGGATAGACATTTGCTCTAAAAGCCAAAAAGCGGTATGTTGCTACCGATTGATGAATCGATCGTGAACACAAATAGGTGTTTCCCTAACTTCATACCGAAAGAATATTTTATAAGAACTCTCATCCATCAGACAAAAAAATCACATACTCATTCAATATTCATGGGGATGGAATCATGTCACAGTTAACTCCTGAATTCGAAGGATTGCTCCAGTTAATAGTATATCTCGAATGTAAAATTGATGCCGTTACAGATATCCTTAACGAGAGAGGGATTTCACTTCCAACCGAAGAGATTGTCAGTAAAACTCATAGAATTCATGCAGTTCAAGGGTACCCAAAAAGATACAGAATCATGAGCATGATGAAAGATGGTAAATTTGATTTTACCTAGTGATTCCATTCATATCTAAAGATTCTCTATTCACTCAAGATGCCAGACAGATAGATTATTTTAAATTTTCAGTATAGGTGTTTGTTTAAAATTCCATTCGCAAGGACAGGAAACAAATACGGTGAGACATTTTTTTCTTCTCGGATGCTTTATTGTTATCGTGAGCAGTATCAGCTGCCGGCAAAATCCCGCTGTTCCTGAAATAGTAAAACGTTTTCCTCTCAATAATCTGGAAGGTGTCATCACTCGTACCGGCGTATCTTTCGACGAAACTATTTCCAGCGATGGGAAGGGTTCGTTGAGAATTGATGCATCTGAACCAACGACCGTTCGATTATTTGAAGTAGGGGATATTTCAATTGATGAAGCTCGTTTGATTTATAAAGCCAAGATAAAAACAAAAGATATTCAAGGCCATGCGTACCTTGAAATGTGGTGTTCTTTTCCTGGATTAGGAGAATTTTTCTCTCGGTCACTGAATAGTCCATTATCCGGAACTGTTGATTGGACAACAATCGAAACACCTTTCTTTTTAAAAAAAGATCAGAAACCGGATTTAATTAAGCTGAACGTTGTTATCCATGGTCAGGGGACTCTATGGATCGACGATATATCATTAGTCAAAGGGCCCTTGCAATAACGTGTAGAAATATTTTCTTCACAAGATCAAAGAAATTTCTATTTTGATAGATGAGAATTGTTCCAAACTCCATCAAGCAAAATGTTTTTCACGAGCTGTTTATTCATAGTGTACATACATAGGCGTCTTTCTTTTTCAACTAATAAATGGAGGTCGTATGTTATTTATCCTCAGTATCGTTATCATTGTTGGAGCTATTTCTGTATGGTTCAACGCACGAAAAAAAGTGCGCAACGAAAAAAATATGATGTTTAAAACTACGGCATCTGCTGCCGGACTCACAGCATTAGTGTTTACACTGATCGCACTATCGCAGCTCTTTACCGTTGTACCAGCGGGGAATGTCGGAGTTGTGGATTTCTTCGGCACAGTCTCCGACAATACATTGAAAGCTGGCATCAACTTCGTCAATCCGCTTGCCCGTATTGTCAAGTTCTCCGTGCAGACACAGGAGAGCAAAGAGGTCATGGACGTTCCATCGAAAGAAGGGATGACCGTGCAGCTTGAAATCAGTGCACTGTACCATCTCAATCCAGAAAAAGCGGCGGAAGTTTATAAATCCGTTGGAGAAAATTATGTCGAGGTTTTGCTAGAGCCACAGTTTCGTTCCGTCGCACGCGGAGTGACTGCAGGGTACGAAGCCAAAGCGCTCTATACCTCCGAACGCGAAATGCTTGCACAGATTCTCTTGACGGATTTAGAAAAACTCGTCGAACCGAGAGGTATCACTGTTGAATCAACACCGTTACGCCGCATCGGTCTCCCCCCCGGCTTACAGGCATCCATTGAAGCAAAACTGCAGGCAGAACAGCAAAGTCAGCAAATGCAGTTCGTACTTACGAAGGAAAAACAGGAAGCCGATCGTAAACGAATTGAAGCACAGGGTATTTCGGATTTCCAAAACATCGTTGCACGCAATATCAGCGAACAATTGCTGCGCTGGAAAGGAATTGAAGCAACAGAGAAACTTGCCAACTCCCAGAACACAAAAGTCATTGTCATCGGTGCAGGCAAAGACGGCTTGCCGCTGATTCTCGATACGAAGTAATCCTTTGACCTCGGAGTCTGAGACGACAATCATTGGTCTCAGGCTCCATCGATGTAATCGCATTCGTTAAAAACATTTTACTAGAACGACAGCAGGTTTTGAGAAACTCCATTGAAAATGACTTTTATTTTTTTCGAGGAATGAATGCTGCAGACCATCGGATTTGACAACGAAAAATATCTTGCGGATTTCAAAACTCCCCAGCCACAAACGAATCTATTTCTTCTTCAACCCTTTCGAGCCTTGAATTTTACCAAATCATGATTAATCTTTTATTGAGTCCGCGAAATCGATTGACGTGTATTAAGCCCAGTAAAGGTGAAATTAATTATCTTATTATTATCTAATCCAAAACGAAAAGTTTAACACCTCCTCAATCTCAGTTCAATCTTGGGACAATACATTTCGATTTCGCACGCGTTTTACCGCTTTAAAATAATAAATATGCGGCATCCCGTACAGCGGGACTTTCTGCCACTTTCTTTGCGCTCAAAGAAAGTGACATATTATTCTCATATAATAATGACAGTACTATGGAAACGATATTAAACCGATATTCCCTCCGCCAACAAAAAAACACACAAATATTAGTTCTTCGATACTTTTCAGATTTGTTTTCTTTGATGATTTCTTGTAGCTTTCTAATATACAGACTATGATCCTCGATGCGCCCATAAAAGGAATCTCTACAATGCGAAAAACCATCTCCCTCCTTCCCCTACTCTTGCTTCTTGTCACAGTTCCTGTTCTTGGTCAGACCGGCAAACCGGATTCAGCACTGAATATTTTGAAAGCAGCTATTGCTGAAGCGCGGTCATCGAAGAAGAATGTATTCCTCATGTTTCATGCCACATGGTGTGGGTGGTGCAAACGGTTAGACGCGGCATTAGAAAGTCCTGAAATCAAACCAATCATCAATAAAAATTATACTCTTGCGCAGTTGGATGTGCAGGAACGTGGAGAAAAGATACAAACGCACGAGAATCCCGGCGGTAAGGAGATATTGGCGAATTTTGGAGGGACACAATCTGGTCTTCCGTTCATTGTCTTTCTCGACAAGAAAGGAAAGATGATCGCCAACTCCAATGTGATGTTGAAAAATCAGAACATCGGATACCCTGGATCAAAAGAAGAGATTGCCGCCTTTATCAAACTTCTCAAGCAAACAGCTCTGCATATGACAGACAAACAACGCAAATTAATTTCCGAGTATCTTGAAAAGAACGCACCACAATAGTAAAAGAATTCTAGCAGATCTTGTCCGCGATTCTTCTATCATATAAGTTATATCGGAACGAGAGCAGGAATAAATTCGTCTATGGAAATATATCCTTAGGAACATTCGTAAAGCTAGCGATCGATGTATAAAACGAAGGAGAAAACACTATGGGTGCTCATGGAATTGAAATCGCAGGTGTAGAGGTTCATAAATTGATCGGCATGCTCAATGGAGCACTAAGCGAAGAATGGCTTGCATATTACCAATATTGGATTGGCGCAAGGTTGATGGAAGGTCCGATGCGAAGTGAGATTGAGCCGGAATTACTGCTTCATGCAAATCAGGAGTTAAATCATGCCGTCCTGGTTGTTGGACGAATCATTCAGTTAGGAGGCACACCCGTCCTGCATCCGGCAGATTGGTTTAAGTTTAGCCGCTGTGAGTATGATGCACCTACAGATCCTTATGTTGAAGTGGTGCTAAATCAAAATCTCCATGGCGAGCGATGCGCAATTAAGAGATATAAAGAGATAGCAGATTTTACCAACGGGAAAGATCATACGACACATCAAATGGCAACGACAATTTTAGCTGAAGAATTAGAACATGAGCAAGATATCGAAGATTGGATAACAGATTTGAGAAGAATGAAAGAAGATATCAAGAAAATAAGATGACACGATCCTCAGAGTTCAACAAACACTCCAGGACACATCTAAAGAATGTCTGCAGGAGAATTGAACGAACAAATATCAAATAATGTCCAATTATAAAATGCCTGTTCTGTTCATTGGTCACGGCTCGCCAATGAACATCGTTCACCATAATGCTTATACTCGGTCACTTCAAGCATTAGGTGCTACTCTTCCCAAACCAGAAGCAATTCTCGTCGTGTCAGCACATTGGCTGACACAAGGGATATTTGTTTGCAGTGCAGGCAAGCCAGAGCAAATCTATGATTTCTACGGTTTCCCTGATGAGTTGTACAAAGTACAATATCATCCACCCGGGGCGCCTGCGATTGCCAAGTTTATAGCCCATGAATTCAGATCCGAAAACATTCAAGGTGATGCTGAATGGGGAATCGATCATGCTTCGTGGGCTGTACTTATTTATATGTATCCCAAGGCAGACATCCCTGTATTAGAAATGAGCCTTGATGTGACAATGAACGAACAGGAGCATTATGCACTCGCTCAAAAGTTCTCTTTTCTTCGCAAACAAAATATTCTCATCATTGGAAGCGGAAATATTGTTCACAATCTTCAACGTATGGAGTATAAAGTAGATGCCGAACCTTATCCGTGGGCGGTGGAATTTGATAAATATATAAAAGATGCGCTCCTTCAGAAAGACATAGACCGCTTGCTACACTATAAAAAATTAAGTCCAGTTGGAAAGATTGCTGTGCCAACAAATGATCATTTCTTGCCGATGCTTTATAGCGCAGCGCTTCGGGAAGAAGGAGAACAGATAGATTTTTTTCATGAGAGCATACAGAATGCATCAATTTCCATGAGATGTTTTCTCATTCAATAACTTGTATGGGCAAGGTAACCTCGTCCCCTTAATACACAGATACGCGAGAAGGATAGTATTATGACTATTAAAAACATTCCATTTCAAATAACTGATTGGTCGGCCATGAGAAGTGAACGTCATACCGGTGAAACCGGTCATGCTGATTGGAAAGTTCGTCAGTGCGATGATATCCGTGTGCGTGTGGTGAAATATTCTCCTAATTACAAAGCCGATCATTGGTGTTCAAAAGGGCACATTCTGTATTGTCTTGAAGGTGAGATGACGACCGAACTGAAAGATGGCAGAACGATCCAATTGCACAAAGGAATGTCCTATCAGGTAGAAGACGAAAATTATCCGCACAGCTCCCACACAAGAACAGGCACAACACTCTTTATTGTAGATTGATGGCGCTTGTACCAATTCATAAAGGAATAAAAATGAAAACACACCGCATATTCACATGGGTACTTTGTTTCTTGCACGTAGGATTCATTTCTATCATTCAAGCGCAAGATATTTTCAAGCTGGATCAAATTCTTACGCCCGACCAGAAAATTCTTATCGGCAAACTTGATAATGGATTAACATATTACATCCGGGAAAACAAGAGGCCTGAGAAACGTGCTGAGCTGAGAATTGCTGTTAAAGCCGGTTCGATTCTCGAAGACGACGACCAACAAGGATTGGCGCATCTTGTTGAACATATGGCGTTCAACGGAACAAAGGACTTCCCAAAACAAGACATTGTCAACTTTCTTGAGAAATCCGGAGTGCGTTTCGGCGCCGACTTAAATGCTTATACCAGTTTTGACGAAACTGTTTATATGTTACAAGTGCCGACAGACTCCCCGGAGGTGATGAAGACAGGATTCCAGATATTGGAGGAGTGGGCACATGATCTTTCCTTCGACGATAAAGAAATCGACAAGGAACGCGGTGTGGTGATTGAAGAATGGCGTCTGCAAAGGGGCGCGGATAATCGTGTTGCCATGAAGCATATTCCGATTGAGCTGTATAAATCTCATTATGCCGACCGTATCCCTATAGGGAAAAAAGAAATTTTAGAATCATGCCCGCATGATGTCATCCGAAAATTCTACCGCGATTGGTACCGGCCAGATCTTATGGCCGTGTTTGCCGTAGGCGACTTCGATAAAAAAGAAATTGAAACACTCATCAAAGAACATTTCTCCAATCTCAAAAATCCACAGAAAGAACGAGAAAGAAATAAATATCCTGTGCCAGATCATAAAGAGACACTCGTATCGATTGTCACTGACCCGGAACTCACTCGTACTTCTATCGAAGTCATGTTTAAGCGCGATACTCACGATACCCGCACAGCGGGAGAGTACAGAGATCTCATCATCGGCGGCCTCTTCGATGCCATGCTCAATGCTCGTCTGCAGGAACTGCTTCAACAATCGAATCCGCCGTTCATTTACGCTTATAGCGGCGATGGACGATTCTTCGGGGAAAAACAAGCGTATTATCTTGGCGCAAGCGTTAAGGAGAATTCGATGCTCGGCGGACTTGAAGCTGTTGTCAGGGAAGCTTTTCGCGTGAAACAGCATGGCTTCACTGTAACTGAACTCGAGCGACAAAAAGCTCAAAGCTTACGTGAGATAGAACAAGCGTACGTCGAGCGTGACAAAACGGAATCGGGACACATCATTAATGAGTATCTTCGGAATTTCTTGGTCAGGGAAACCATTCCCGGCATTGAAGTCGAACTTAAATTATTTAAACAGTTTCTCCCTGATATTACGCTCGAAGAAGTCAATAAACTTTCTAAGGAACGAATGACTCAGGGCAACCGTGTCATCACCATTTCTGCACCGCAAAAAGAAAGTGTCAAGGTACCAACAGAAGAAGAAGTACTAGCACTCATCAATAAAATAACAACTGAGAAATTCGATCCGTACATAGACAAAGTTAGTTCGAAACCGCTGGTGCCCCAGCTTCCTCCATCGGGAAAAGTAGTCGAGGAAAAGAAGATCGCTTCCCTTGGAGTAACTGAATGGATTCTCTCCAATGGAGCAAGAGTTGTTCTCAAACCAACAGACTTCAAAAACGACGAGATTTTATTTTCAGCATTTAGCAACGGCGGCACATCGCTCGTTCCCGATACAGATTATATTTCTGCTGCATTTGCCACAGCCATCATTGGTCAATCAGGTATTGGTGAGTTTGATGATATCTCCCTGCAAAAGAAATTGAGCGGAAAAATCGTGAATCTCAGTCCATCGATCAGCCAGCTTGCCGAAGGATTTGGCGGCAGCGCATCGCCGCAAGACCTTGAGACGATGTTCCAGCTTGCATATCTCTACAGTACTTCCCCACGAAAAGACACCATGGCTTTTGCGTCTCTCATAACGCGGTATAAGGCGATGCTGCAAAACCGCAGCGTTAGTCCGGAAGCAGCGTATAACGATACACTTCAGGTAACACTCGCCAATTATCATTTTCGATCCCGGCCTGTATCCATTCCAATGATGGATGAAATCCATCTCGACAAAGCACTTTCTGTGTATAAGGATCGATTTGCCGATTTTAGCGATTTCACTTTCCTTTTTGTCGGTAACTTCAAGATCGATACGATCAAACCGCTTGTAGAAAAGTACCTTGCAATCCTCCCTTCACTGAAACGAAGTGAAACATGGAAAGATATTGGGATGGTGCATCCGAAAGGTGTGATCAGCAAACAAGTGAACAAAGGCATCGAACCTAAAAGCACAGTGAACATTACCTTCACAGGTTCGTTTGAATGGTCGCAACAAAATCGGTACGATTTCAATGCCATGCTTGAAGCGCTGAATATAAAATTACGCGAAGTGCTGCGCGAAGATAAAGGCGGAACGTACGGCGTGAGAACTTCCGGTTCTCCCTCGTTTATTCCGCGTCAGGAATACACCATTACAATTTCATGGGGCTGTAATCCCGATCGTGTGGATGAGCTTGTGAAGGAAGCACTGACGCAGCTTGATAGTTTGAAGATCAAGCAACTGGATTCGATAACCATAGAGAAAGTACGCGAGATTCAGCGCCGTACACATGAAGTAAATTTGAAGCAGAACGATTTCTGGCTTAACAACCTTCGATTTTATTATGGGAACAATGAAGATCCGAAAATGATATTGAACTATCCGAAGCTTGTAGATCATCTGACAGCTCAAACCATTCAAGAGGCCGCAAAGAAATATTTTGATATGAAGAATTATATACAGGTGGTATTGTATCCAGAAAATATGAAGTGAACTTCGGTTCGCAATATGCAAGGATACACGGCATGGGAATCCATTACTTCCAACATGTGTCTTTTGAGGATTTAGGCACCATCTGGCAGTAGGCTGAATCTCATGGACAGTCATTGCTCGATTGCTCATGAATATTCATGAACTAAAAATCTTGATTTAATGGAAGTCGGTAAAATCTTATACGTGTCAAACAGAAAAGACTGGCGAGCGTGGCTGGCAAAGAACCATCGCTCGACAGCGGAAATATGGCTTGTCTATTATAAAAAGTATAGTGGGAAACCTCGGATACCGTACAACGATGCAGTGGAAGAAGCGCTCTGCTATGGCTGGATTGACAGCATTCTCAAACCCAAAAATGAAGAATGTTATGTGCAACGATTCAGTCCACGCCGAAAAAACAGTAAACTTTCAGAAATGAACAAGGAACGTGTCCGGCGGCTGATCAAAGCGAAAAAAATGACTCGATTCGGTTGGAAGAGCATCCAACATCATATAAAGAATAATCCAAAGAAATCCACAGGTTCCCAGAGCCTCATAAAGTTCGCCTTGCCTCAAGATATACTAGAAGCCCTCAAAGCTGATCCCGCCGCTTGGAAACACTTTGTGAAATTCCCAATGTCTTACAAGCGAATCCGTATTGGATGGATCGATGCAGCGAGATACCATCCCGAAATATTTGACCAACGCCTAAAATATTTTTTGAAACTGACCAGAAAAAATAAAAAATTCGGTATGGTGCAGTAAAGGTAAAAAATTCTTATGAAATCTTTTCGTTCACCCGAACTTCTATCACGTATCCTTAGTTTCTATGAATGCTTTTAATGCGTTCAGAGCTTGATCCCATCCGCCATCAGCATCGGTAAATCTTTTTTTTCCATCTTCGACTCGTGAATAATCCCCCTGCGTTACTGACAATACTGTTTTTCCAAGCTTCGGAGTTAGTTCGTATGTCGCCTGCACATAATTTGATGGAACATCGGCATATTTTGCATTCGGATCAAATGTTGTAAATTGTAAAAGTTTTCCGGATTCTATTCTTTCGATAGAACCTTTCACCAATATTTTTCCTTCCCCCTTCGATGTTCCTTTCCACAGGATTGGGCTTCCAACTTTCCAATCGGAAATAACTTCAGTACCCGAACATGTATTTTTTTGTTATTTCAGGTTTCGTCAATGCTTCCCACACCTTCGCAACTTCCGCGTTTAGGCTGATAGTTTTTTTGACTTTCAGTTCTTTCATGTTAGTTCATTCCTTAAAATATTTCTGAGATGAAGTGGATTTCTTCCTAACGCGAAATAATGGATTTTCGTTCCATCAATGGGAACTATGGAACCACAGAAGAGAATACACAAGAATAGTCCGCAAAGGCATCATTTTTAAGATGTAAGAAAAAACGAGTTACTTCCTTACCTGCCCTTTCCCATGCACAATAAATTTTGTGCTGGTAAGCTCCACAAGTCCCATCGGCCCGCGGGCATGGAGTTTTTGAGTACTGATACCGATTTCAGCACCGAGTCCGAATTCATATCCGTCGGTAAACCGTGTAGAGGCATTCACATAGACAGCAGCAGAATCAACTTCGCGCAAAAATCTTTCGCCGTTGGATTTTGTACCGGTCACAATGGCATCGGAATGATGTGAGCCGAAGTGATTCACATGATGAATCGCTTCCGTGACATTTTTTACGATCTTAACCGCGATGATTAAGTCGAGGTATTCTTTATACCAATCCGACTCATCGGCTCGTTTGATATCTGGAAGAATTGATAGAGCCGTTTCATCACCTCGTATTTCAACTCCTGCTTGCCGTAATCGCGTAGCAACCTTGGGCAAGAATTTCGCTGCAATCCTTTCATGCACTAAGAGTTTCTCCGCCGCATTGCAGACGGATGGCCTCTGCACTTTTGCATTAAACACAATATCTTCTGCATTCTTGAGATTGGCAGAGCTATCCACAAACACATGACAATTGCCTTCCCCGTGCGCAATCACAGGCACAGCAGAATTTTCCTGAATGTATCTGATCAACTGCTGACTGCCGCGCGGAATAATCACATCTAAATATTTATCCTGCTTCAGCATAACAACAACCGCTTCACGATCTGTAGTATCAATAAACTCCACACATCCGGAGGGAAGGTTCACGTCCTTCAATGCTAATTTTATTATTTCGACTAAGGCTCTATTTGAATAAAGAGCTTCCGAACCGCCGCGGAGTAATACTGCATTACCAGATTTCAAACAGAGTACCGAAGCGTCAATGGTGACATTCGGACGGGCTTCATAGATAATCCCAACAGCACCAAGCGGTACGCGCATCTTTTCGATAACAAGTCCATTCGGCCTTCTTATCTTATCGAAAACTTTTCCGATAGGATCGGGGAGTTTTATAACATCTTTCACTCCGGCGATCATCTGCCTAATTCGTTCCTCGTTGAGGGCTAATCGGTCCAGCAACATCTTCGAGATTCCTGATTTCTCTGCATTTTCAAGGTCTCTCTTATTTGCTGCTATGATAGCAGGCGTTTCACTGAGGAGCCGCCTGTTCAGCGCTTTCAATAATGCGTTTTTCTGAGCAGCCGTACAATTGTACAACACACCACTCGATGCTTTTACAGATCCTGCTTTCCGTATTACACTTTCTTCAAGCACTATTCTCCTCCAACCAACACAAGATTGTCTCGATGAATAACTTCATCACACGATTTACAATTAAGAATCTTTTCAAGCTCACTCGTTTTCTTCCCTTTGATCTTTCCGAGATCCGTCGAAGAGAATCCGGTGACGCCTTTGGCAATTTCTGTTCCTTCCCCATCGCGAACAGAAATCGTGTCATGGGCTTTAAATTCTCCATGCACTTCAAGAATACCCGATGGAAGCAGGCTCTTCTGCCTTTTCAGCAGTGCATATTTTGCTCCATCATCCACAACAATATATCCATTAGCATGTGAGACAAATCCGATCCATTTCTTCCTGACATTCAATTTCTTTTCTGCCGGTAAAAACAATGTACCTCTGAAATCTCCAGAGAATATTTCTTCAAGTGCTTTCGGATTTTTTCCGTTCGCAATAATCATTGCAATGCCCGCCGAGACGCATCGTTTCGCCGCCTGAATTTTTGTAATCATTCCGCCCGTGCTCAATTCGGTTTTACTGCTCTTTGCAAGCTTTTCAAGCTGTGGTGTAATCTTTTCCACAATCGGAATTAGTTCTGCATTATGATTTTTCGTTGGATCATCCGAAAAGAGCCCGTCGATATCGCTCAGAATAATGAGCAGGTCGGCTTCAATGAGATTTGCCACAAGCGAGGAAAGATTATCATTGTCGCCAAGCTTAATTTCTTCTACGGCTACCGTATCGTTTTCATTGATAACAGGAACGACACCTTTTTCCAGGAGTGCCGAAAACGTGTTCTTAGCATTGAGATACCTTGCCCTATTCGTAAAATCGTCTTTCGTTAAAAGAATTTGGGCAATCGTGCATTCCTGCTTTCGGAATGCATTCTCATACGCCTCCATAAGCAACGGCTGTCCAATAGCTGCCGTGGCTTGTTTCTCGGGAATCGTTTTGGGACTTTCTTTCATCTTCAATGCGGCAACACCGGCGCCAATTGCACCCGAGCTGACCAGGACGACCTGTTTGCCTCGTCGCTGCAAGGAAGCGACATTCTTGGCAATTTCATTCATTCGCTCGAGGTTGATTCCTTTTTCCTTATCTGCGAGAAGGTTCGTGCCAATTTTAATAACGATTTTGTTCCCAGAGCGAAGTATGGTTTTGTATCTATGCATAATGTTTAATGATACTAAATAGTAAGAAGAATTCAAAAAAAGAATCCGTAAACTAAGGAACAGTAATGATCATGGAAAATAATACAGGTTGCCTTTGATGCGAGACTCCATTAATTTAGGTACATCAATTTATGAATGATAGAAACACTATGACACGTCTTCTTTCTTTTAGACTCGTTTTCATCACAATTTTATGTACCACTCCATTATTGTTTTCGCAGTCACCTTATAAGCTCTCATGGAATACGGATTCATACATTGTCGGAGTAGGCGCAATAACAGGATTTACTGCACTAGTGGTCGATCAATCGGTTCATTCACCGACACCGTTGGAACTAAGCCAGCTTTCAAGGGAATCAGTTAATTGGCTCGACCGTAGTGCAACATATCGGTATTCACTATTAGCGTCTCATACAAGCGATGTATTGTACACCATAGCTTTTGCCGCGCCGGCAGCGCTTTTGATGGATCAATCGATCAGAAAAGACTGGCAGACAATAACTCTGATGTATCTAGAAACATTTGGTTGGGTTGGTTCAGTTACGGAGTTGACCAAAGCATCTGTTCAGCGGCTCCGCCCATTCGTCTATAATCCAGACGTTTCATTTGACGATAAATCATCCATCGATGCACGTAAATCATTTTTCTCCGGACACTCTTCAGTGGCATTTGCATCTGCAGTTTTCATTTCTACTATTTACAGCGATTACAATCCTCATTCGGAATGGAGACCATACATTTGGGCAGGATCTCTTCTTACTGCAAGCGTTGTTGGTTATTTGCGATATGAGGCAGGTATGCATTTCCCAACCGATATTCTTGCTGGCGCAGTGGTAGGAAGTGCGATTGGCTATGCAATTCCTTGGATGCATCGTGTGGAAAAAGAAAATGTATCCCTTACCCCCCGGGCATTCAATGCTGAGTACGGATTTTCAATCCATATGAGATTATAAAAAGTATAGAGTGAGCTCTCTTCACCCTTCTTCGATCATCCTTACATCTTTTACTCTTTGTTTTTCAATGGCAAGAAAAAGATCGTCATAAGACCTGGGATTGCTATCAAGAAACTCATCAAGAAATAATTTTGATATCCCATCCAAGTTTGTAAATACCCGCTCATGAGTTGCGGGATAAGAACTCCAGCCGCCATAAATGCAGTTGTTATCGCATAATGAGATGCCTTGAATTCAGGTCGGATAGTTCGCATGAGAAAAACTGTGTAGGCAGAAACACCGAGCCCGTACGAGAATTGTTCGTACGAATTGACTGCATAGACCCATAACAAGGAAGGACGGTATATCGCAAGGATCCAATAGAAAATAATCGCAGTATTCTGGATAAGAGCAGTTGGCCACATCCATCGCCTCAGTCCTTGCTTGGCAATAAGCACACCGCCAAGAATTCCACCCGCCAACAAGGAGATCGTTCCAACGGTTCCATTCAAAACACCTATTTCCTTCGTCGTAATCGCCATTCCTCCTTTTTCGATTGGATCCATAAGAAATGGCGGAGTCATTTTCAACATTAATGCATCACCAATCCGAAAGATCAGTACATACGTTATAATCCATCCAATCCGTTTCTGTGTGAAATATGTTTTAAAGGCTTCAAAGAAATTATGTTTTACTATCGGCTCATTTGATTGAATGGATCGTGTTTCAGGAGAGGGCAGATAGAAAGACTGAAACAGATACAGAAGGAGAAACAATCCTCCGCTCACGGCAAATGCAACGGCCCACCCAAATGCGATGGCCGGAACCGATACATGCAATCCGGCACATAAAAGCTCAACGTTTCCATAAACGATTTTTCCGTCGTTATATGGATGAACAACATACTGCTGAGCAAGATAACCAGCAAGAAAAACGAGGGCGCCATTGCCGAAGAGCATAGCAACACGATATGCAGTAGTTCGAACACCAACGAACAATGCCTGGTCGTCTTTATTGAGTGCGTCGAGATAGAAACCATCAATCGCGATGTCATGGGTTGCAGAGACGAACGCTACAAGTGCGAAGATGATGATTGAGACTGTAAGGATGTTCGGTTCAAACACGACCAGAGCAAGACCGATGAAGAGAGCAATGCAGAGAAGCTCCATTGATAAAACCCATCGTCTACGTGTTGAGTAGAGATCGACGACCGGTCCCCAAAGCCCTTTCAGCACCCATGGGAGATACAGGATACTTGTAAGACCGATTACTTTGTTGCTTGCACCCAAATTTTTAAAGAACACGACCGACATGAGATTGACAATCGTGTACGGAATTCCTTCGGCAAAATAGATTGTCGGTACCCAGACCCAAGGATTTCTCTTCGTCTGTTTGTTCATTTCGGATTGTATCTACACGTGTTCAAGATTTTCTCATTCTTTTGTGAGATACGGAATATATTTTTTATCGACAGTTATGATATGTTTGGTAAACCATGTAGATAAAAAAAGCAGAAGTCTTAACGTGGCTAAATCATCGGTCCCATCTGCAAGTGTATCAAGTTTTTGGAGTTCTTTTCGAAATTTTTCATGTTCGTATATATGCGCTGTTGCATCCGGATAATTGATTTTCAGAAACAAGTGCTCTTCCGCCTTAAAATGGGTGACAGCATATTCCTGTAATTTCTTCAAATCTGCAACAATCGTTTTTGAATTCCCTTCTTTTTCGATCACACTCTTTAAATTCTTATTGAGAAGAGAAAATATTTGTCGATGATGATCATCGAGCTCTCTCACTCCAACGCTGTATTCTTCCGTCCATCTGAGCGCCATAGCAGTCTCCTTATCTTTGAAACGCATTAATACAGTTTTCTCAGTTCACTCTTGCGGAAATAGTGTTTTATTATTTCTTCCGCCTTATATCCTTGTGCTGCCATGACCGCCGCGCCGATCTGACACAATCCGACACCATGCCCCCATCCGGCGCCAAATAATGTGAACTTCACCGGTAACCCTTTTGCATCCCGCTCAACCTTCACGATAAATGCGCTTGAGTAAAGATGCGATTGAGAAAACCAACTGCGGATTTCCAATTCTTTTCCAACAATTATCGTTCGCCTGCTTCCGACCACCTTCAATTTGTATATACGGCCGGATGGTCCACGTAAGAGCGGAACAATATCCATGAGTATTCCAAAATCAATTTCTGATTTTGTATAAAGAATATGTGCGAGCTGTTCTTGTGTATATTCAACCTTCCATCGGAAAAAATCTGTCGTCTCTTGATCGAATGATGGAAGAACTTGATTGAGAATCTTTCCATCCGAAGTATTACAATAAGAATCCGGTGAAGAGAGGATCCAGTGTTCTGCGTCTGCTTCGTTCAGTAATTGTGGATAAGCTTGGGCAGAATCGGAAACGGATCGCAGATATGGGATCGGCGTTTCTTCCCAAGTGTGTTCGAACAATTCTGTCCTGCCGCCGCATGCTTTGGAAAAACGCGCATCGCATATTTCATTACTATACACGAGAAATTTACCCCGGGTTGCCGATACCGCTTCTTCAGCTGACTTTGTAATCATTTTGGTTATTCCTTGATACCTCTGGCAATGATCATCTGCACACACATCGAAGTGTGTATGATCCTCGCGGTCGTACCATCGAAGTATTTCATCTTTTGTACTGTGGGATCGCTGAGATGGCATATGGATATTCTTAAACTTCTTTTGCTGTTCCAACATCGCCACTAACCAACTCCTTGATGTAATAGCATGCGCCTTGAGTAACTCACCAGGCGCTTCTGCACTCATTTCTGAAGAAATGACACTCTGGAGATATTGCTCAACACCAATCTCATTAATTGCTGAAATCGTTTCGTGAGCATCGGCAAGAAAGTGCAGATTGCCTTTGAATGTTTGATCCTCTTTTCGCTCCCAGTGAAAGTTAATACCGATGGCAACATTGCACAGCGTGCACGTCGCTCCGTTCAACGCGCGACAACGAAATTCCACGGCACGAATCACTTCCACCCCTTCGCTATCTTTCAATACGAGTGTGCTGTTTTCACTATGCACTGAGAATTGACCTTGGAGACGCACAAAATTTGGCAGTTCATAAGAACCATGGAACACACCGCGAATTTCTTGTGTGTGCTCAATAATTCCCACAGTGATGGTGGGTTCTGCTGAGATCACTGCAACTTCTCTAATAATTTTTCTATAATTTCCGGCGACTCGGTTACTTCAGCAAATATACTTTCGATAAGCTTTGCATCTGCACACAAGAAATCTTTCTCCAACGGTGTTACCACAAGACCGCCAATATCGACAGCAGCAGGACTGATGAGAACACGATCATCACCTTCGAAAAAATATATATCAGGCCGGTGCTTGCGCCTTGGTAAGATGATCAGTCTCCATAATTCCTCTTGATAGGAACACAGAACATTCATCTTCGGTTCTTCCGAAGTTCTGAGTACCTTTTTCCAGGCTTCCAATATATTTTTCAGGAACTCAAGTAACCGAAGTTCATCTGTGGATTCGACAATAAACGCCGTACGCCCGTAATTCATCAAGACACAACCTGCAACATGGTCTTTATAATACAACCGTTTTCGTCGCCGCATATCCACGGCATCGCATTCGATAGGAAGAGCATGCCACGGACTCACTTGAAAATGTAAATGATCCGGCGCTGATGCGCCACTCTTCGGTCCGTTGTAAAACACTGTAAAATCCGGACTAAGGTCCCTCGCCAGATTAAGTAAGACACTCAAAGAAGATTCCAATTCTTGCGGAACGTGGTAAATACTAGAAAAAGTTAAGTGACGAGCAAAGATTGGCACCGGATTACAGAGTAACAGGAATTCATCGCGATACAGGATTCCCTTCTGCAGTTCGGGAAGATGCTCAAGACAGAGAAAACACTTGCGCTCTTGAATTGTTTTAGTATCGAGATCTGCTCCTGTGCTGCGGATACGTTTTGGGTTGAATTGCACGGAGACATAATAGTTGCTGCAGACAATTTCACGAATCCGAACCGACTCCAACGCCGCATATCCTTCTGTCAACTGCGGCCAGTGAAGTTTTTGCTGTTCCATAAGGCTATGACAGAGTTGTACGAGAGTACCATGAGTACTCACCGTGTTAAAAACGGAGAAAGTTTTTTGCGCAAGAAGAGAATTGCTCGAAGAATTCACGGTTTGCCGCTTATCGTTTAGTATTTCTTTTCACTCAGTTGAAAAATATCAGCGACCGGAATGAACCCAATATAGTGTTCTACCGTTGTCTTCCCCAGCGTAAACGGTGTTTTCTCAATAATCTGATATCCCATATTCTGATACCATAACAATGCCGCTGTATTATCCACCATCACCCCAAGCCAGACACGATCAAGGTCGTATGTCATCGCATGATCAGCTGCGAATGCCATCAGCTGCTTTCCAAGTCCCAATCCTTGATACGGAGGTAAAATGTACAGTTGCTGAACATAGAGCCGCTTTTCTTCTTGATTGTAAAATGTCTTTTCATATCCAGCTATCACACTGTCAACTTCAGCAACGAATCCGACAACATTCTGATCGTTAAAGAACGATCGTACTATATCTCCGTTATAATGTTCTTTTAAATATTCAAGGATGTCTTCACGAGAGATGAACTTGGTATACGTATCCAGCCACGTATCGTGCAGCAATCGACATATGCTTTCGACATCATTCAATTCCCAACGACGATACCTGATTCTCACTTTTTCTTCCCAATATTATGACAGCGGGCAAGAATTTCCAAGGTTCGAATCTTGTCCTTGTACTGGTCATGCTGATTCACTTTTTCTATTGGCAATGCTGTATCAGAATTGCCCCCCCAACGCCGGCAGAGATAGAGCGGCTCGTAAATCCTTCCAATTTGGTATTGACGTGATAACCGAAGCGCGATAGCATAATCTTCGCCATAACTTACATTAGGCAGTCCACCTGCTTCTCGTAGTAACACAGTGTTGAATGCACGCGGAGCACCGAGTCCATTGATGCGGAGCGCATTGTTTCTGCCATTTGCCGGAGTCCACTCTCGGTGATCGATGATGCCGGGAGGAAGCTCTTCCAATTTCATATTCGCTAATTTGTACGAACCTATTACCATCGCATAATTATGGCGGTGAAATACATCTACGATCTTTTGAAGTGTCTGCGGCGCACTGTATACATCATCGGAATCAAGTTGAACTGCGTATCGACCACAATATTCGGAGAAGATTGCTTCATTCCAGCATCCGCCAATACCAAGATCGGTGCGCTGCGGAATAAGAAGCTTCACTTGCTGATGCCCTTTGGCAAGTTCCTGCAGCAGGTATGTTGTTCCATCTGTTGAGTAGTTATCAACAACGATACAGTTGAAGGGAAAGTCGGTTTTCTGTTCCAACACGCTCTTCACTGCATCGCCGACCACGTTCAAACGATTACGGACAGGAATAATGACACTCGCTTCCACCGGAAACGGGAAATCAATCTTCGGCACTTTCTCATATCTCGGTTCGAGATATGCACCGATATATTTGAGATATTTCGTTGCTACTTTTTCCATTTCTTTTTGCACCTGCCGATTGCGTGGATCAACGTAATCAAATTGCTTCTCATCGTTCGTACAAGGACCAGAACTGACTTTCGTACAAAGGAACTCTTGAATATGAAAGAGTCGCTGATCGATGGCAACTTTTAAACGAAGATCATACAGTCCGGCATAGTTCACACTCTCGATTCTTCCGTATTTTTTAAGTGCTTTCTTCACAGCGACTGTTGAAAAGAGAAGAAGCGGCCCGAAATCAAATCCGTCACGAATACTGCCGAGTTGGTACTCGTTCACCGGATGTTCATCACGTTCATCTTTTCTAATTTCATAGTAATCGGCGTACACCATTCCTGCGCGCGTTTGTTCCGCAACACTGAGCATTCGTTCCAGTGCATTCTGCCCGAGTTCAATTCTTTGCGCTTGAACAATCATCAAGAAATACTTTGTCTTGATTTTTTCGATCAAACGGTTGAGTGTTTTTCCGGACGTGAATGAACTGGACTTCATGGTTTCACATTTCAGATGCGAACTGATATATTCTTTGTCATGAACGATATACACTTGTTCGACCAGTGATGAATTGATAAAGTGGGTGAGAGTCGATTCAAACTGTGAAATCGGCGAATACGGTAAGATCACTGTCAATGTATTCATTATTTTCGATTGGGGAAAAAACCGACTCTGTTGTATTAGTTCAAGATTTCAATACATCAATTGCCATAACAGCAGCACCGACCACAGGCGATGATTCAGCTTGACGAACGGAAACCGGCAGCATATTTTTCCTGATGACCGAAATAACTTTCCGCGAGTAATAATGTTCGTTCGCCAATAAACCGCCAATTAGTGCCAGAGGCCGCTTTGATGGATTATTGATGTTCTTATTCATTTTCTTCAACGTGATTTCAATGATCTTGACCAATTCCAAAGCAGCGTTATCAAGGATTCTCTTTGCAGCCTTGTCCCCTTTTGTCGCGGCATCAATCACTGTTGGCATCACGGAGGCGATATCAAAGTTTTCTTTATAGAGAGAGCCAATAATCGCTTCCTGAGTATTCAACCTGAACTTTTCTTCAAAAAGCTTTGTCAGTTTTGTCTTCGTACTCTTATCATCGAGCGATCTTGCCACAGCGCGGAACGCTTGCTGGCCCATTGCATAGCCGCTGCCCTCATCACCGATCAATCTTCCCCATCCACCCGCACGGTATATTTTTCCACGCTCATCTTTTCCAAAGACAATCGATCCTGTTCCAGCGATGACGATTATTCCGGGCTTTCCACCGAAAGCGCCTTCCAACGCAATGCGTGCATCGCTTTCAACAACAAGATTATTGATCGTGAGATTTCGCATTTGTGCTAAGTCCATGATTCCATCGTGCATATTTTGCTGATCGTTGGATCGACCGGCTCCTGCTAAACCCGCCACGACCGCACCGATTTGTGAAACGTTGCATCCAACTGAGTGACAGCAAGCTTCAACGAGATCAAGAATGGTATGCGAGGTTCGTTCAATACCGATGATTTGGAAGTTTGAGGGAGCGCCTTGCGCTTCTGCAAGGATTACACCATCAAGCGCGCATAGCACGGAAGTGGTTTTTGTTCCACCACCGTCAATACCGATGATATACAGAGGTTTATCCATAGATGAGAAAAATATTGACGATAATTCAATGAAAAGCAAACGATAAAAGACAATAGACGAACGAAATGTTAACATTAATCAATTTTTCAGCAATGAAATATCAATTCAACCGAATTTTCCCTATTTTCCAACAAGAAAAAAGGGATGAAACCTTTTGGGTTTATGGTCGGTTATTGATTTGGATTATAAATCAATACCTTAAGAAAGGATTATCATGAAGCGCATGTTGAGCATTTCAGTTGTATTAGCCGTATTCCTGTTTACCGCTTGCGGTGCACAATCGGAAAAAAGGCAAAAGGCTCCAAACTTTTCGCTCCAAACTCAGAACGGAAAAGTAGTTGAACTCTCCAAACTGAAAGGAAAAGTTGTTCTTGTGAATTTTTGGGCAACGTGGTGTCCACCTTGCCGTGCAGAAATACCCGATTTTATCAAAGTTTACAGCACATACAAATCCAAAGGATTTGAAATCGTCGGTATTGCACTGGATGAAGAGGGTTGGTCAAAAGTAATCCCTTTCATTGAAAAAGCGAAAATGAATTATCCGATAGTGCTCGGGACAGCGGAGGTGGTTCAACTGTACGGCGGAATCGAAGCCATTCCTACAACTTTCATCGTAGATAAAAACGGATATATCGCAGGCAGACAGGTTGGCTTACTGTCAAAAGAATTGCTCGAACAAAAATTGAAATCATTATTAAAGTAATATGATCTCAACGATATAGGACATTTTTAGAGACAACAATCTCACATTGAACTTCTCGAAAGACAATATGTAATAATGAGAATATTCCTTTCCATTCTTCTCATTGCGACTTTGCTGCCATCAGCCCTCCCTGCTCAATCGCTGTCCACAGCAAAAAAAGTAAACGCGGAGATCAAACTCTCGTCGGATAAAATTCGAGTTGGCAGCACTGCTCAAGCGGCTGTTCAACTGAGCATCAATGAGAATTGGCATGTCAACTCACATCACCCGACGTTCGACTATTTAATCGGCACCACATTCGATCTTCAAGCACGAGAAGGAATCATTCTTACCGATGTGCAGTATCCGCAGGGAAAACTCGTCTCACTCTCCTTCGCTGAACAACCGGTCGATGTATATGAAGGAACGATGACGATCTTTGCTTCCATCAAATTTTCAGACAAACTTGCAACGGGAAGAGATATATTGAAAGCAAGCATCAGAGTTCAAGCATGTAACAATCAACTCTGTCTTGCTCCATCAACGATCGAAGTGAACATACCTGTGCAAATCGTGAGCGTGGGAGAACCAATCATCCGGCAGTATCAAGATATCTTCGCTCAGTATAAGCCATCCGAATTCAACGCAGGCAGTGTCAAGAATGAACTTGCGATTATGTTTGATCAAAGAGGATCGCTTCTTACTTTTCTAGCAATTTTCCTCATCGGTCTTGCTCTCAATCTTACACCGTGTGTCTATCCAATGTTATCTGTGACGGTATCCTTATTTGGTTCACAGGCAGAAACAAATATTGTGCGAGTCTTTATCAAAGCCGTTATCTATGTGCTCGGCATCGCGACCATGTATAGTGTACTTGGAGTAACAGCCGCGCTCGGCGGCGGATTATTTGGAAGCTGGCTGCAAAGTCCATGGGTACTTGGCACTATCGCTACGCTATTATTTGCATTAGCCCTCAGTTCGTTCGGTTTATATCAGATTCAGATGCCGTATTGGCTCACAAGTAAACTTGGCGGCACAAGCGGCACTGGTTTTATCGCTATTTATCTTTCCGGTTTGGTTGTTGGTGTGTTTGCGGCACCCTGTGTCGGTCCGCCGGTCATTGCACTGCTGACACTCGTTGCGGCAAAAGGAAGCGCTGCATTCGGATTTTGGTCATTCTTCACTCTCTCAATCGGACTTGGTCTGCCCTATTTCATTCTTGGTACATTCTCGGGACTTATAAAAAAAATTCCACAATCCGGTTCTTGGCTCGTGTGGGTGGAACATATATTCGGTGTCATACTCACAGGAACGGCGTTGTTTTATCTCTCGCTTGCAGTTGCACCAAAGGAAACCATCTATGTTATTCCTTTGGTTCTCGTCGTAGGCGGAATCTACCTCGGATTTGTTGACAGCTCCGGTAAAGATAAACAGGTGCTAAAAAATATTCAATGGGTTTTCGGAATCATTATTATTCTGCTCGGACTTTTATATGCCAATAGTATAAGAGACGCAGGAATGACATGGGAAGAATATTCCGACTTAGATTTATCGGAGGCAAAGGAAAACGGGATGCCGGTGCTCCTGGATTTCTACGCCGACTGGTGTATCCCATGCTTGGAGCTTGACCGTAACACCTGGACTGATCCAAAAGTGATCGAAGCGACAAAAGACATCAGCCGATTAAAAGTTGACCTGACATATTTTGATTCACCGGAATCGGAGACGTTACGAAAAAAGTTCAACATCTCCGGTGTTCCAACAGTGATATTCATCCGAACGGATGGCACTGAAGCAACAGAATCAAGGATTATTGGTTTTGTGCCCCCAAAGGAATTTTTAGAAAAATTGGCACAAGCAATGCCCACCCATGAGTAGGCATTGACTGTAGCAGTAAAGAGTATAAACAGCAACAAAAGAAGATTTTTTTACAGTTACGATCTTCACCGGATTCCTTTTTGCTTCCACAGGCTCCTTTCTGTATATTAACCTCATCATGCCTGATAATTTGCTGCTTATAGTCTTTGGGATTCTCTCCACCATCGGCTTACTCATTGGCGGTATTGCTATTTATCTTGCAATGCAGAGCGCCAAGAAAAAAGACGGCGAACTAATGATGGCGTTCTGGGCATTTGTCGCACTTGCGAGCCTTACTTTTGCTGGTATGAGCTGGGCATATTTTATTATTCCGATTCTGGCCAACCGGTTGTTTTGATTTTCCAGCTTGCCTTTTATTCAAGTCTGAATTACCTTCCTTTTATATAAAATTATATCGACCAGAACAAAATAATTATGGAGGAAGGGAATGAATATCTTTTTAACAGGCGGAACAGGTTTTATAGGGTCGTATGTTGCCATGGAGCTCATAAAACAAGGACACCAAGTAACTACATTGGCACGTAATCAGAATAAAGTACCCGCATTAAAAAAAATAGAACAACTCGAAATCGTAGAGGGTGATATCACCGACTTGAAATTACTAGAGAAATTGATCGTTGGTAAAGATGCATGCATTCTTGTCGCCTTGAATTACACGAAGCAGATCGGATGGGAAGTTCTGAAGGATGATACGCTGCCGACGGTATTTCTCTCTGATGTCGCAGCAAAAGCAAATGTAAAACATTTCATATATACATCCTCTACGGCAGCGAATGATAGTCTTTATATGGTGCCTGAGAGTGAAAAAGATAAAACAATTAAAATTGTTACTGTTCGCACCAAACAGCATCCTGCAACATTTTACGGCGCCACAAAAGCCGCAAGCGAGAACTATCTGATGGCACAATCCTATTATTCACCGATGCGGGTAAACATCATCCGGCCCGGATACACTTTTGGAAATCCAGTGATTGAGGGAGCCAGTATCCAAGGCGACACAAGATTCCATAATATGGTCAAGGATGCATTGGCTCATAAACCTATCACAGTCATTAAAAATGACGGCACACAATTCATCTGGGCAGGAAATTTGGCTAAATTGTACATAAAAGTTTTACATAGCGACGTAAGCAGGAAGACATATTTTGGTCTTTCCAAAAATTTTACTTCCTGGTATGCAATTGCGAAAGAAACGGTAAAGAAATGCAACTCAAAGAGCCCAATAATATTAGAGGATAAAGGGTGGAGTGATGATGGGGTGACTTGGGACGTTTCCGACATGAAAAATGACTTTAATCTTGAGTTTGACCCTTGGGATAAAATCACAGAACATCTGGATTATTACATCCACCTGGAGAGCAAAGGCCGATAGTATTCCTCTGCCAAATACACAAGTATGATCATAGTTGACAATCCTTTAAAAAGGAAGGAAAGCATATGAGTGAAATGCTTTCTTATTGCGGATTGGTTTGCAATACATGTCCAATCTATTTAGTTACAAGAGAAATAAACAGAGAAGAGCAGGCGAGGAAGAGAGCTGAAATCGCTCGACTGTGTAGAGAACAATATGGAATGAAGTATGAGATAGCAGATATTACCGATTGCGACGGTTGCCGAATAGAAAATGGAAAATTATTCTCGGGCTGCAAGGATTGTGCCATCAGAAATTGTGCACAACAGAAAAAAATAGAGAATTGCGCTTATTGTATTGAATATCCATGCGAAAAACTTGAAAATTTTTTTATAAAGGATCCAGAGACTAGGACACGACTGGATGAGGTGAGAAGTAGCATCCCATAAATAGCCGTTAGATGACCGCAGTATAATTAAGCCTTATCGCCTATCCTCTTTCTCGTTTCTACTTGCCTTTCATTCAAGTCTGAATTACTTTACTCTTAGATAAAAATACATCGAACGACTGAAGGAGTACATGATAACTCGCTTACAATATCTTCTTCATAAAAAAGAATTGAAAGTTTTTTTACAACTTACTTCGCCGATCAAGATACAGAATTTTCTCGATTCTCTTCCCTATAGTGACGAGACACGATATCGATGTCCGCGAAGCGTTTTACAGGATCATAAAGCCCATTGTTACGATGGCGCTGTCCTTGCTGCTGCCGCTTTGCAAATGATAGGGTATCCGCCGCTCCTTGTTGAAATGCTCCCCAATGACCGCGATGACGACCATATTCTTGCCGTCTTTCGACAAGGAAAAAGCTGGGGTGCTGTTGCAAAATCCAATTTTGTCGGGCTTCGATATCGTGAACCGGTGTACCAAAGTCTGCGTGAACTGGTTATGTCATACTTCGAATCATATTTTAACATTGCTGGAGAAAGAACACTCCTCGGTTACACAGCTCCATTGAACATCAACCGTTTTAACAAACTTGACTGGCTTATTCATGACAGCGTTATGGATGTTATTGGCGACGCATTGAATGGTATACGGAAATATCGTATTATGACACCGGCAATGACACGGAAACTTACATGTGTCGATGAGCGTTCATATAAGGCAGGCCTCCTTGGTTCAAAACAATCAGGCCTTTTTAAACCATAACAGCATCAACATCCAGATGAAGAATGAGAAGCAACAACAATCAAAAATCCTTTTAGAAAAACTGAGAGAGAGAGAGAGATTTCGTACATCCGGTGAAGAAGCAGCTCAACGTTATCAAATAATTCACCATAACCGTTTTCACAAAACTCTCAAAATCTGCAAAGAACTAATCCAAGATTCTCACGCACGCGTGCTCGATGTGGGTCCGTCATACTTCACAACACTCTTGGCACAAGAATACAAATACGTTTCTACACTTGGACTCGATATGATGACGGATGATGGGGGTCAGCGTAATGATTTTGCTCTTGCCCTGGCACTTCCCCATGTGAAGTTTGAATTAAATAAATCAGGAAATATCAGACACTGGCCAAAGGTTGCACGACCATTTGATTTGATCGTGTTCGCTGAGACGCTCGAACATCTGTATACTGCTCCGGAATATTCATTGGCGTTTCTTGGAAGCCTTCTGACCGAGAAGGGAATTCTTCTCGTCACAACACCCAATGCTGCAATGATCATGAAGCGTCTCATTTTATTGCTCAAGGGAAAAAATCCTTACGAGAAAATTCGATTAATTGCAGAGAACCCGGGACATTACAGGGAATATACGATGAAGGAGTTGGTCGACATTGGTGCACAGTGTCGACTTAATTCCGTCTATGCCGAATACATTAATTTTTATGCTTCTACAAATTTTATTTATGGATTTCTGAAACGTTTGAAGTCCACATTCAAGGATAGCTTTGTGGTTGCATTTCGGAGAATGTAACTCTGCATGTATTATTTATATGGAAAGGAACAGCTTTATGATAGAACATAAAAATTTTATTGATGCTATTGAGCGACTTCCCGATGCTCTTGGTGCCGCTATACATGGGTTGTCTGATAAGCAGCTCGATACGCCTGTCGGCGAGGGCAAATGGACCATCCGGCAAATTACGCATCATATTGCCGATGCCAATATGAACGCGTGCATTCGGATGAAGCTCATTGTCACTGAAGAAAAGCCAATCCTGAAACCTTATAACCAAGATCAATGGGCAATTCTTGCAGATTGCAGAAGCAGTCCGATTGAATCAACCCTGACGCTTCTTAAAGGATTGCACGAACGATGGGTTCTTTTCTTGCAATCGCTGCCGGAACCAAGTTGGACGAGAGAAGGAATTCATCTGGAAAACGGCAAGGTGGCACTTTTTGATGTACTAAAATTATATTCAAGACACGGTGAATCTCACATGCAGCAGATCATTACATTCCGTGAAAAAATGAAATGGTAGACAGAATCCATGATGAATCATGAATGGATTAAATCATTCCCTGGCGCGATTACTGTTTGCGATGTCCAAGGGATCATTCTTGAGATGAACGATAAGGCAATCGATGTCTTCAAAGAAGATGGCGGTGAAAAGCTGCTCGGAAAGAACCTGCTTGATTGCCACCCGGAGCATGCCCGTTTGCGAGTTGAAGAAATACTTCAAACTCAAAAACCAAATTATTACACCATCGAAAAGCGTGGTGTAAAAAAGTTGATTTATCAGGTACCGTGGTATCAAGATGGAACGTATGCCGGTTTTATTGAACTCAGCCTTCCCATTCCATCCGAAATACCGCATTTTATTCGATCGTAAGAGAAAGAGATAAACACTTATGCAATTCCTCGAATGGGAAGATTCATATAATATCGGTGTGAAAGAGATCGATATTCAACATCGTGGATTATTCGACATTATTAGCAAACTCTCCGCAACACGGCGATTCGAGACTGAAGGACGATATTTCTACGCTACATTGGATAAAATTGTCGAGTATGCGAAGATTCACTTCGCTACCGAGGAACGTTATATGCGGGAAGCCCAATATCCAAAATTAGCTGAACATCAGGAAGAACATAGGTCATTCTTTCCGGAAGTGGAGAAGCTTATGAAAGATCTTGAAAACAAACAACCGAACATTCAACAAAAGATTCTTGATTTTCTTAAAGATTGGTACATGTCCCATATTTTGGGATCAGATCGCGATTATCAAAAAACGCTCAAGGATAAAGGATTTACATAAAAGCAATGAGACGCAGGCAATGACCATAGAATAGCAAGGCGATTATATCGTTGGTGTAAAAGAACTTGATGACCTACACCGAAGTCTGCTCAACCCGATTAACACACTGCTTGAAGAGCAGAGAGATAAATACGAAGCAGCGCAAATTGGAGCATATTGACTTTATTATGGAAACGGTTAGTCTTGCTTTAAGAATAGAAAGCAGCAGGGATGAATCGTGAATAGAACTTCTCCGATTTCTCGAAGAGCGGTATTCTTTCCATGTGCTTGGAACCGACAGACATTACATTCCATTCCTTGCGTCGATAAAGAGCACAGAAACATGACAAGCCAGATTTTAGCATCAACAAACAAGAGGATTTCTGAGGATAAACTATGTCGACAAGACTTGACGAGTTCCGTAATTACCGCGCAAATATGAACGACCGTATTGGTCAAATCGGTCATCTTGGTATCAAACGTTTTTTAAATTTAGATGGTGCTGCCTACAAAGAAGGAGCGCTTGATTCCAAGACAAAAGAATTGCTGGGCTTGGTAGCTTCGGCCGTTCTCCGGTGCAACGATTGCATAGACTATCATCTCATTCAATGTATCGATGCAGGTTGGAAAGACGAGGAATTATTTGACGCATTGAACGTGGCGCTCATTGTCGGTGGAAGCATTTTTCTTCCACACTTGCGCCACGCCGTGGAAACAATCGACGCACTTCGTGCCGAACGGAAACCTTTGGAAGTCTGAGCCCAAACAGTGAAACTTTTCCCACATAATGGAATAATTCCGAGGAGTAATTCATGTCATACCTGTATCGTTTTGCATTCCTTCTTATCTGCATATTATTCTTGACTCTCTCTCTGGAAACACAAATGAAAGCACAGAAAGTACCGCTCGCATGGATGAAAGACTCCCAAGCGAAGCTGAAGAAAGAACTTACTGATCGCTATGGCGAGTCGCAGCAAACACGTATCCAACAAGGATTGAGCCAAATTGCCAACTTTTGGTGTACTGAAGACGGCAGCGAAGCGGTGTATGAGGATTTTGTTCGCACAAACTTCGCCGGTGATCAAGCAACACTTGATGTTATGTTCAATCGCTTCGAGAATCTGCTCGAACAACTCAACGGCCATATGAATGAAATCGGCCTTGCGTTTCGTCAGCAATCAGAGCTTGATCTTGGACCGATTTATTCGTTCGACGAAACCTTTGCTGCATATTCTCCGGACGCGCACATCACGGATGATTTTTTCAAGAACAAACTCGCATTCATAGTACTGTTGAATTTTCCGCTTACGACACTCAACGAACGGTTGACGAGCGGTGAACAATGGTCGCGCCGCCAATGGGCAGAAGTGCGGCTGGCACAGCGTTTTTCTAAACGTATTCCGGCAGAAGTCAACCAGGCTGTTGCGGAAGCTGCTTCTATCACCGATCAATATATATCTGAGTACAACATTTATATGCATCACATCATCGATGCAAAAGGCAACCGTCTCTTCCCTCCAAAGATGCGCCTGCTCTCACATTGGAATCTGCGCGATGAATTGAAAGCCGATTACAATGATAAAGAACATGGAATTGCCAAACAGAAAATGATTCAACAGGTGATGGAACGGATTGTTACACAAACTATTCCGGAAGTCGTCGTGAATAATCCGAATGTGGATTGGAATCCATTTACAAATGAGGTGCAGTCGGCGGGTGTCTCAGATATCGATGCACAGACCAGAGCAAACCTTAAAGTCAGCAATTCACCAGAACCTGATACACGGTATGCAACTTTATTAAAAGCCTTCCTCGCTTCGAAGAAAGTGGACCCATATTCTCCCACTGCCCCAACATTAATCGCACGCAAATTTGATGAGGAGCGTGAAATTCCAGAAGCTCGTGTGAAAGAAATGCTCGAATCGGTGTTGCGTTCGCCGCTCGTGCCGCAAGTGGCAAAGATCATTGAAGAGAGACTAGGCAGATCCCTTGAATCGTACGACATTTGGTACAACGGTTTTCGTGTAAAGGGAAAATATTCCGAAGCACAGCTTGATGAAATAGTGAAGAAACGATATCCGACAGCCGATGCTTATAAAGCAGACATGCCGAATATGCTAATGAAGCTTGGTTTCAGCAAGGAGCGTGCGGAATATCTTGCCGACAATATTTTGGTCGATCCGGCTCGCGGTTCGGGGCATGCTGCGGGTGCAGGAATGCGTTCAGCGAAAGCACACTTACGTACTCGTGTCGGGAAAGATGGCATGGATTACAAGGGGTTCAACATTGCCGTTCACGAGATGGGACACAATGTAGAACAAACGCTGTCACTGAATAAGATTGATCATTACTTTCTCAGTGGTGTCCCAAATACCGCATTTACCGAAGCTATCGCGTTCGTTTTTCAGGCACACGACCTTGACTTGCTCGGGTTGTCCACTCCCGATCCGCAAAGCGATGCGCTTAAGACACTGGATGATTATTGGATGACCTACGAAATCGCAGGTGTTTCACTTGTGGACATGGGAATCTGGCATTGGATGTATGATCACTCCGACGCAACGCCTGCAGAACTGAAAGCCGCTATGCTTCAGATTGCAAAGGATATCTGGAACACATATTATGCACCTGTCTTCAAGAAAAGGGATATCGTACTCCTTGCAATTTATTCACACATCATCCATTCATTTCTCTACATCCCAGATTATGCGATTGGTTATCTGATCTCCCATCAGATTGAAGAGCAGGTGAAGAAGAGCGGTAGTGTGGGCACTGAAGTGGAACGTATGGTCAAAGTAGGGAGTATCGCACCGGATTTGTGGATGAAGAACGCGACCGGTGTCCCAGTCGGAAGTGAAGCGATGCTGAATGCAACAGAACGGGCATTGAAAGAGTACAAAAAGTAACAATCAAAGAACCTTCCGAAGGTCAAAATAAGGCTGGCGAAACCTTCGGAAAGTATCTCCTATCCACCGATCCAGTAGGTCAGCTTTAGCATGAAAATATTGTCAGGCTTTGAACTGACAAGACGGTCGAACGAGCCGTTTAATACAAATGTCCCGTCTACTATATTATCGGAACGGCTCTGTGTCCACACTAAAAAGAGTGTAGAACCGGGCATATATTCCCATCGCAGCACAGCATTGCCTCGAAGAGACACAAAATTGAAATTTGGATTTGAAATGTTCATTACTGGAGTAGGCCCGCTGCCATCTGGATCAAAATCATAGCTGCCGATTGAACCATCAGAATTAAAATTTTTCATTATTGTAGAACCATCCTTCCCGAACACCAGGAAATCAAACGATCGCGGACGCGCAAATTCTTTGAAATTGGTAAAATTCCCCGACGAAAGTAATGGCTGAACAAAGAGTTGGAAGCTCAGCGTTGGTGTGAGTGTCCAGTCAACACGTAATTGAGCCGAGAGTTCCTTATATATCAAATCTGCAAAGATATATCGCTTGCCATATGTTCCCGTAGCAAGTGGGTCATCAAAATTGTCAATCCAGTGTGCACGATCTGAGTTGAACACATATGCCGGACCGAATGATACTGAAACACTGGAGACAGGACGCATCGTAACGGACAAGTTGATACTATGATAAAACCCATTGTGTCCTTCATATGCATACCAGTAAGCTCCGAAAACATACTTGTTGCGGCTATCGGAAGAATAATTGAAATTCCACTCGTAGCATACAGGATTGAGCATTTTCGGGCCGCCGCGCGTACGGTAGTCGTCGAAGGATTCAAATCCATAATCATAAGTCAAACCGAAGTAATCATAGCTTGGTAATTGGTAATCAATGCCACACCACACGCCTCGGCATGTTGCATTCCCGCCGAAGTCGCACGTGCCGAAAACTGAACCGTAAATATTCACATAACGATAATATGGCGTCGGGTCATTCCACTTGTATCCAGTACCCAAATGATAATTGATTACATCGGTCCGCGACAGAAATCCGAGATCCCCTGATTCAAAACCTGGGCTGATAAATCCGAGTGCCGCATTGAGCATCGTATTGCCTTTTTGTTTGTTCAAGGTAAACCGACCGGCATAACCGCTTAACGATGTTGCAGAACTGTCTAAAAATAAATAGTGTGCATCGGGCCGCTGAAAATAATGGGAAGAACTTTGTTGTAAATTGATCATCCGTTCACGAGTGCCTTGAACGTTCGAGACTGCGGTCCAACCGGAAATCATATACGTTTTGTCTGCATCGAATGCTGTCCAACCATCAAGAGCAGCGACATAGGCATTTTCATTGACATCTGTCTTAATACCAGTGTCATCGAAAAATCTGTTAACAGATGTAAAAAGAATTCCTGCACCCTGCCGACCGTCGTTAAAATCCCGTTGAACGCGTGCGACCGTATATGATGTCATCGGTTCGACTTCTAACGGCCAATGTGTTCCAGCAGTATCCAATTGCGCATACTCACGTTTCGTAAAAGCTTCAATCACTCCGACATTCCATCCATCAACAACTTTACCTGTGATTTTTGCGGCACCAAGGATATGTGTGCCGAGCGGAACATCGGCATAATCGTAATCCGGCAGTCCACGCTGCGGTGGGCGACCGATGCGGCGACTGTAAAACAAACTCGGTGATGACCAGTTAAAAGACCAATAGTTACTCACACCTCCCTGCCCGAATGAAAAGATATTCATTCCTTCGAGAAAAAAAGGGCGTTTCTCATTGAAGTATGTTTCCACATCGCTTAAATTTACGACAGCAGGATCGACTTCCACTTGCCCGAAATCCGGATTGATTGTTCCTTCGAGTACTACGTTGGTGCCTAAACCCCATTTCAAATCCGCTCCAATAGATGGAGTATATTTTGATCCTGTGTTAAACGGATCGCCGGCATCGTGTGGTGCATATTCAGCTCGTTCGGTAATGTATGGAGTAACTTCCAATCGGGTTGGAGTTGTAATATGTTCGATACCGATAAGATCAGGAAACCGAGAAACAAATCCGCTTTCGTTCCGTGGTGTGTAAACAAGGAAGGCTTGTTCTTTTTTCCTGCCAATAATGCGGTAGAAATTGATTCCCCAAACATATTGATCATGTTGTTCGAACCGCAATTGGGAAAACGGAATCTTCATCTCAACGCACCATCCATCAGAAGTGATACGTGGTTTTGCTTCCCATATTCCATCCCAGCTTCCATCGCTCCAATCGTCGTTATAAAGAATCCCGTCCCGCAATACGCCTGCTGCCGATACGATAAAGTAAAAAGCATTCCGTTTGTCGTGGTATGAATCGATGCCCACAGCAAATTCATCGGAACTGGCATCGTTATCACGCCGTGCGAGTCGGGCAATAATGGAATCAGGATGTATATCTTTCATTCGAGCAGCAATGTATAATGCTTCGTCATCATATGCTACCCACACTTCTGTCGATTCAGATACTGCTTGCCCCTGGTTTGGCTCTTGCTGAAAAAATGCTGTTGTACCTGCACGCTGCCAGACCGATTCAGATAATATACCGTCAATGTGCATTCGTTCATTCACACGAATTGCATGAATTTGTTTGACGAATTCCGGTGTTTGCGCATTGAGATGTAAGAAACCCACGAAGACGATGAATAGAAAGCAGCCGACAGAATGCATTGGTACCTCGCTTAAAAATCATTTTTACATATTACGTTAGACTTTCTATGATACGAGAAGGTTGTGGAAACAAAAAAACAATTTTGACCTTTCTGATGATACTTTAAGTAATAAATACGGGTTTTCTATCTTCGATGTTACAGCATTGAGTAATTAAAATAGTAACTTACGATTATACTTCAACGTTGTTTATAACAACGAAAAATTGTTGAAACTCCAAGGCGATATTTGTATATTGTATATGTCATAATTAGCCCGGATGGCGAAATTGGCAGACGCGCTAGCTTCAGGAGCTAGTGACCGCAAGGTCTTGGGGGTTCAAGTCCCCCTTCGGGCACAGAAAGACCTCGCAGTGTGGGATCTTTTTTTATCTTAAACCCAATTGAAGATTCTAACCGTCACAACTCATTGCGCAGCACATGGACGTTTATTTCTACGAAGCGTTTGAAGAAGAGGCATGGTCCCTCAAATCTTTTCTCGGCAATCAACTCATCTATGAGATGACGGATAAGACGATTCAAGAAACGGATTATCTCAATCCACCAGCTCGACTGATCAGTATCCGCACACAATCGATCATTCCAACGGAATGGGCAGATAAGCTTAGTGGTGTATTGAGCCGAAGCACAGGGTATGACCATCTGAAGAAATACTTGGACAATATCCGAAAACCATTGCCATGCGGTTATCTGGAAGAGTACGCAACACGAGCCGTCGCAGAACATGCAATCCTGCTCATGATGTCGCTGATGCGCCGTCTGCCGCAGCAAATGATCCAATTCAAAAACTTTAACCGGGATGGACTCACAGGCGGAGAATGTGCAGGGAAGAACCTTTTAGTCGTAGGCGTGGGGCGGATTGGCATTGAGATTGTAAAGATCGGTTCAGCACTCGGTATGAATGTCCGCGGCGTGGATATTGTCCAGCGCCACAAGGATGTGCAGTACATTGGGAAAGAAGAAGGAATCGCCTGGGCTGATGCCATTATCTGCTCCATGAATTTGACAAACGAAAACCATGGTTATTTTTCCTACAACCTCTTAAAACAAGCCAAACTCGGTGTTCTTTTCGTCAATATCGCACGCGGGGAACATACACCTATTGCCGATATGCTGAGATTAGTGCAGGAACGGCACGTGGGCGGACTCGGACTTGATGTGTTTGAAAACGAGCCAAACGTTGCTGTCGCTCTTCGAAACAAGCACACGAATATATTTCCAGCGGCGATAGTAATAAAAGAATTGCTTCAGCATCCGAATGTTCTCTGTACTCCGCACAACGCATTCAACACAATGGAAGCCGTCCAACGAAAATCCCGATTCTGTGTCGATGAAGTATTATATTTTCTTGAGAACAAAGACTTCCGGTATCGTGTGCGTTAGATAGGGTGTTGCATTTCTTATGATGATTTTTTCCTGTGCAGTACAACCTGTTCGATTATTTGAAGAATCGTTTCTTTGGGCCGAAATTTACTTGCCACAAAGATAGGTTTATACCTCTGCTCTTCTGAACTATCAAGAAGAACTTGCATATACTTTTCTCAGGGTTTGCAACACACAAAACACGCTGAGACATTCTTATTGAAAAACTTCTTTCTGGATATCCTCTTTCATTACGGAAGCTGCCGACAGAAACATTTTAAATATCGAACCTTTTCCTTCTACGCTCTCTACCGTCATAAATCCTTTATGTCCCTTGACAATGCCGAGGCAAATCGAAAGACCAAGCCCTGTACCTTTCCCTATTTCCTTCGTCGTATAGAACGGCTCAAAGATCTTATGGATTTCGACAGCCGGTATTCCGACGCCTGTATCGCTGACACTAAACACTACATACGCTCCTTCGACTGCATCAGTATGTTCTTCGGCCATCTCTTTCGATACCAAAACATCACCTACAGAAAATGTTAATTCACCGCCTTGCGGCATAGCATCGCATGCGTTGGTGCAAAGATTGATTAACACTTGATGGAGCTGGGTTCTATCCCCGATCACCGGTGAAACAATATCCGATATACGAGTGCGGACTGAAACGCTGTCAGGTACAATTTGACCTAATAAACCTGTAATATCTTTTACAATCTTCAAAGGATTGAGTTTTACATGCTTACCCTCCACTCCTTTCACAAAGGAAAGAACTTGATAGACCATTTCAGAGCCATGCTTCGCACTTGACTCGATGGCTTTTAAAAGCCGCTGACTTTGGGTATCCAACAACTTCCGTTTAAGTACTTCCACACCGACCAGGACCGGCGCTAGTGTATTGCTCAAGTCATGCGCGATACCACTTGCGAAAATGCCGATACTTTCCACTCGCTGTGCTCGGAGAAAGCGTGTTTCCAATCGTTTTCGCTCTGTCACATCCGTGCAAACTTGAAGAATGCCAGCGGGCTCGCCGCCTGGATTGTGAACAAGAGTCCATCGACAATCTGCGATGATGGCCGTTCCATCTCTTTTTTTTTGGCACAGTTCGCCCGACCATGCCGAATGCTGTACCGTCAACGTGTATGCGCGATCAAATCCTTCCGTTCCATCCGACCCATAGATGTACTTCACTACATCTCTTCCTACCACTTCTAACGGCTCGTAGCCATACATTCGTTCAGCACCTTTGTTCCAGTATCGTACCGTTTTGTTAAGGTCAAGAACGAGGATGGCATCCTGCGCCTGATCCAGCAGCAACGCTTGTTCACGAATTTTATCTTCCGCAAGCCGGCGTGTGGTGATGTCGATAATAACTGCTTCGGTAAAACTTTTGAGAGAATGGATAGAAGCAGAGAAAGAAATCCAAAATTCCGATCCGTTTTTACGGCGCAAAAGGGTCTTATAATCCTCCACTGACTGACCTGCTGATAAACGTTCAATAAGATATTCCCGATCTTGAAGAGACATTGAAAAGAGCACTCCTTTTACTTCATCGAATGTCTCGACTGCAAACATACGAAGGAGTGCGTGATTTGCATCGACAACATTCCAATGATCGGTCGTTATGCGAAGCATACCGGCAGGTGACTGCTCAAAAAGATTACGGTACTTTCGTTCGCTGATTGTCAATTCTTCCAGTTGACGCTTCTTGGTCGTAAGCTCCTTTTGTTTGCCTGTCATAACTGCGGCCACAAATCCAACAGTAATCGTTAAGAGTGCAATGGTTCCAAGTGCAACTGTCCACCAAATATTAAATGTCACTTCTTGCACAAAAAGCCCCGCATATAGAGCAGATAAGAGATGATTATAAAAACCCAGTTCAAAGGCCATATCATCAGAAAGCGTTCAGTCGAAATCTGAAGCATCTTGTTAAACAAAGCGAACAAGAACAGACTTCCCGCTGAATAGATGATCGTACCAGCAGCAACCCAAAAGCGTGGATCGTTTATCCATACGATGTCGCTTTCCTTCACAACATCTAACAATAAGTAGGCTGAAAATGCTATTTGTAATACTTTTGAGATCGTTGCTGTCCAGTCATCAGCAAGCGAGAGTGGTTCAAATGAAAACTTACTGACGATCCAGAAGAAGAGAAACACAACAAGACATATCAGGAGAACCCTTTTTTTCCCATGCTGCTTCATCCATAATGAATATATAAAAACTATGGCTGTCAATTCAATCATCGTAGAAAAATGCGATATCCAGAGGTTGTAGATATGAAGAGAGGTAAGAGTCCATTCTACGCAAGTCATTCCGACATTGAATAGAATGAGCCATTCAAGAATTCGTAAAGGATGTGGGAGACTCCGATAACGGAAGCCTCCCACCAACATCGCCCCTATCTCAACAAAGAAAGCGATATAAAAAAGAACTGGCATGAGGATATAAAGAACTACCGCGCGAGTTCACTGACAACATCACAATATGGAGGACATGGAGACATTCTCTCCATAATGAGACCTGTTTGTATGTCCTGCCCTTTTGCGTCAACGCCGACAAGTACCAAAGTCGGTGAGCCATCATCCATCTGCGCATAATAATAACGGATGCCTATAACTCCCGGCTGCGCGAGTATCTTATCAAAGGCATTGCGACCAAAGAAGCCGCCCTTTATGGAAGGAGCTTTGAGATTCGAACGATGATTTTTTACGAGACGAAGTGCCGTCATAAGATCAACTTGATGATTCTCATTACCTGTGAGTTGTTGATTTTGAGAAGTCGAAGCGCTCTTCGCGGGACCATGAAATGCCCAAAGCAATCCAAAACACAGAACAACAAGAATGCCTAGGATAAGTGTTCCTGTGGTTTTCATACATCCTCCTATTATATAAGAAATGATTGGTTACTCATTCTCGTGTCCTGGCGTTATTGTAGAACACGAAACGATGCGATTTTTGATTAGTCTGGCGTCGCACACTTAGAAGATACTCCAATTCATGAAGAAAGCAAGTCCTTCTTAGAGGAACTCTTGAAATGATACGCATCTTGAATTGCGTTTCTCGAAAGACATTCTTACATTCTAATAGAATGGAACCACGATAAGGTTTCTCGTGTAGAGAATGTCGCGATTCGTTTATCCACCTTCCGAAAATCGTAAACGTTCCAAACAAGAGAGGCTTCTGCGAGTTGAGGGCTACCGCAAGAAGACCTATGACAACAGATAGGAGAATCTTACTTGGATTCGGCACGGATCATAGAGACAATGAAATCTTCTCGGGAAATACTCAAGCGCGTTGATCAACTTGTTAAGGCTAATAATTTAGAAAAAGCTCTTCATGAAGTTAGGAAAGCGCGTGAGATAGATCCAAAGAATTTATATGCATTTGCTTACGAAGAACGCATTCAAGAACTTTTCGCTCAACGGCAGCATCAAGAAGCATTAACTCACCAAAAACTCAAGAGTTCAGATACACCGAGTGAAGATCTGAAACCCTACAACATGGGAGACCAGTTGCTCGGTGAACGCACCGATATAACTGAAACGAAAGTACCGGCGTTGTATGAAGAATTTAAAAAAGCCGGATTGCGGAAATCTGACCAAACAGAATCCACTCGGACAAAGCGAGCATCCAAAGAGGCGTTAGAGATTTTCAGACAGGCGCTGCTGCTTGCATGGTCAGATGGCCAGAAAACAGATGAAGAAGTGAACGAACTTCAATATCTCAAACAATCACTCTTCATCACTGACGAGGAGCAGGAACTATTAGATCGGCAAGCGAAACTGGAATGCTACATCCTCTTGCTCAAACATTTGCTCCAGTCCCATGCACCGAAGGGAGAGGTCGCAAGTACTCTTGCTGAGCTTCGTAGAAGTTTTGATGTTTCCAGCTCCGATCAAGTCGTTATCGAAGCAAATCTGGTTGTTCACAAGGAAGGGAAAGGGAAAAAGCAAACAATCGCCGTCATTGACGACGAAAAGCAAATACTCACACTGATGAAAGAAATACTAACGCAAGCACATTATCAAGTGATGGATTTTAGCACATCGGACAATGCATATGATTTTTTAAGAAAAGAGAAAGCTGACTGTATTCTCTGCGATATCAGCTTAGAAACTTCCACGATGAATGGTTTTTTATTCTATGAGAAAGTCAGAGAATTGCGTCACCTCCAACAAGTGCCATTTATCTTCATAACAGGATTGAATGATGTTGTGTTGATGCGTGCCGGCAAAGAAATGGGTGTTGATGACTTCCTTGTTAAACCTATCCATCGCGAAAATCTCCTTGCTACAATTCGGGGAAGAATCAAGAGGTATGAGCAAATGAAACTTCTATCGGGACTATAGAATTCACACGGGAAGTGAACGATTCTCTAAAATCTAAGATATCTAATTTCTCTTAAAGACATTTCTCAAGATTTCCCCAAAAACGCTTTTCTTGAATGGTTTCAGAAGAACGGTATGTATGCCAAGAGATTTGAGTTTATCCGGACCATCCATTTGATCATACCCTGTCATTAATATAACCGGTAAGTCTTTACGTACCTGAAGGATTTTACTCGTGAGAATGAGACCCGTCATCTGCGGCATTGTATGATCGGTAATAAGAAGATCATAGCCATGGGGATCATTTTCAAATGCTTTCAGTGCGTCCAAAGGCTTTGTAAATGGAAACGCCCGATATCCTAGTCCTTTTAATAACTCTGTGAGTGCATCAAGCAATTGCGGCTCATCATCTACTATCATAATGCGTTCGGAACTTCCAAGGCTCTCTTTAATTTCTTCAAGCTTCACACTCTGTTCTTCACCTTCGTAGATCGGAAGATACACATCAACTTGCGTACCTTTCCCCACTTGACTTTGAACTTTTGTCACACCGCCATGATTTTTCACAATAGCATGAACAATTGCTAGTCCTAATCCAGTCCCCTTCCCTGGTCCTTTCGTCGTAAAAAATGGTTCAAAAATTCTTTTCAACGTGACTGCATCCATACCGGTTCCCGAATCCTGAACAGTAAACACCGCATATCGTCCTTTTTTCAGATCAGGGTGAAACAACATTGCCCGGTCATCATATTCTATACTCTTCTGGCGTAAAATAAGTTTCCCATCAGTTCCATTCATTGCTTGAGCTGCATTAGTACAAAGATTCATGACAACCTGATGGATCTGCGTTGCATCGGCTAAGACAAGAGGTCCTTTTATTGGTAAATCTAGTTTAATCTCGACGGTTGTAGGAATTGATGCACGGAGGAGTTTCATACCCTCACGTAAGATATAGTGCAATCGAACCGGCCGATAGTTTGAATCTTGCTTCCGACTAAATGCCAATATTTGTTGAACAAGTTCTTGTGCCCGATCCGAAGCATGAATCACTTCATCGATATGTTTCATTGCGCGGTGGTTCCTGCTCAGTTTTAATTTTACTAACTCTGAGTTGCCAATAATAACCGAGAGAATATTGTTGAAATCATGCGCTATACCGCCGGCAAGAGAACCGACAGCTTCCATTTTTTGCGATTGAAGTAATTGTGCTTGCAAATTTCTTTGCGTTTCTTCTGCTTTCACTCGTTCCGTAATATCGCGGAGAATAAGTGTGTAGAGCTCCTCTTTTCCCACCTTCACTTTCGAAATAGAAGCTTCAATAGGAAAGTTCTCTCCGTTGACACGAACACCATTAATTGTTCTCATTGTTCCTTCGATCAAGCCTGCAACCGAATTTTGATCGGGCTCATATGAATGACTCTGATCTTTAACCTTCTGAGACAGGGCGATGAAACGATCTATAGATTGTCCGAGAGCCTCGGCTTCTGAGCAACGGAACATTTGTTCCGAAGCAGGATTAAATGATTGGATCCGTAGATGCTTATCTAATGTAATAATAGCTTCCATTGCCGACGTTATGATGCTTGAAAGGCGGCTTTGATTTTCGCGAATGACTTCTTGAGTTCTTTTCAACTCTGTCAGATCGGTCACAATACCAAGTACAGATGGCTCTCCTTCATAGCGAATCAATTTTGACATTTTGAGACATTCAATTTTTTTATTCGCTTTATCGACGAGCGTACATTCATATGGTTCAACTTTGATTCCTGCCAAATGTTGTCTAATTTTTTGAAGGACCATGTACCGATGTTCAGGTGCAATAATCGAAAGAAAGTCAAACTCTGGAGCATAGATTTCTTCACGCGAATAGCCGATCAATTCTTTACATTTTTCATTCACATAAATAATTTTCCCATTCTTGTGAATGTAGACCATGTTCGGCAGTTCTTCTGTCAGCGTTCTGAATTTCTCTTCAGATTCTCGTAATTCTTCGGCTTGCTTTCGAATTGCTTTTTCGCTTGTTCGAGCTTTGTTAATACTTCGTAAAAGACGATCCGCCAGGATACGAACAGCAATTGCTGTTATTAAGAGGATAACCGCTATATCAACGATATCAAGATAATCAGTGTACTGGTGGTATTGCTTAACAATCACTCTCGCAATTTCGAGGAATCCAATGACGATAACGGTGAAAATCGTCCAGAATGTGAATGCATAAAAAAAGGGTGGCTTAAAAGCAATTCCTGCAAACATAAGACATATTGGGATACCAAGAAGGACGATGTTGTGAAGACCTCCAGATGCATAAAGGAGGTACGTGATAAAACCCATAACTGTCCAAAGAAGAAGACTTTTTGCCCATTGCAAACGACCTATCCTCAGAAAGACTATTGACAGAATAATCAATACACCAACCAAAAGTGTTTGAAGAACGAACAGATACCGTCCGGCGACTTCTCTCTGGAAAACGAGTGTAGCAAATCCAGCAAGAATACTTAGTGCGATGACATTGAGGATTTCTGCAACGCGGTTTTTTTCTTCATCACCAAAATCCGGTGGTTTAAGGAGTGAGTGGACCTTTTGATACATTTCTTTTATTCGCATATACCTCCTGCGTTCAGTAGAATGAACTTCACATGAAGAAGGTTAACAGATTGCGGTAAATCATTTTCCCTCGTTAGAAAATGACCGATTCAATATACGAAGGGCAGAGTGGGAATTCAAGTGTTGGCATGTTTTTTTTTAATTCATGTCATATATGGCGAGGCGTACTTTGATAAGTAAAATATTTGACAACTGTAATTTTCTTAACTACGATATAAACACCTTCGCCACTTCAATCAGCATGGAAGGCTGGTTCCATAACGCCGCGCGGAAGATTCCACCAAGTGTCCGCTTTTCCTCAGGAAGTTTGAGAGCACTTTCGGCAATATTGTTCAATGTGTCATCCGAGAAATTTGAGATAGCTTCCTTAATATTGTAAAACACCTCGTGCCTCCCGCCGAGACGTTTGTGCCAGCGTTTCTCGTACTCCATCAAATGCGAAAGGTCGTTCTGCTTTACTGTTTCTGCAACGACTTGTCCGGCAATCATCCCGCCGATCATTCCGCTAATGATGCCCCCACCGGAAGTAGGATTGACCTGATGACCTGCATCGCCAACAAGCATCACTCTATTCTTTACCAACGTGTTACAGGTCTTGGCGCAAGGCACACCACCGGCAATGTGTGTCAGCATTGCTGCGTTTGGATACTTGTGTTCTACAAATTCTTGCAAATATCGAATTGCCGATTTTTTCTTTGCTTCCTCAACATTGATTCCAATCCCGACATTTGCTGTACCTTTTCCTTTCGGAAAAACCCAAAGATAACCGCCAGGCGCGATTGCATCACCGAAATAAAAATCGAGACAATCTTGCTCTGCGTCAATTCCCGAAATCGTCATTTGTGCGCAACTTTCCATATCGTGAATGTGGCACGTTGTATCAATACCAGCCCATTTACCGACGCGACTCTCAACTCCGTCGGCGCCAACAACGACGCGTGAACGAATTTCTACCACGGTATCTTTGATGAGCGCTTTTACGCCCACTGCTTTTCCATTACTATCCTTGAGAAGGTCATAGACATACGCTTTAGTGATAACCTTCTGTACCCTCATGTGCTGCTAATTTTGCTAATTCATAATCAAAGATACGGCGTTCGAGTACATATCCTATTCCGTCAAGTTTTGGAATAATAGATTTTCCATTGGGCGCAACCAATTTAAAGTGAGTAACTGTCGCCGCAATCCATTTTGGATCTGGCTGGATAAATTGCACAACTCCTTCGTGACTGACCGCTTCCCCACACCGCACAGGGTAACCGACATCGCGGTCTTTTTCCAATATCAACACTGAAGCGCCGCCAGCAGCAGCAAACCGTGCAGCCGTTGAACCCGCAGGCCCTGCACCGACCACTACAACGTCATATTGATTTTTAAGCATAAGTTATAAAATTGGCTAATTTTGTGATTGATAGATTATGAGATTTTAAATCTGGGATTTTGGATTTAAAAGTTGTTGATTTGTTTGAATTTTATTGTTTGGTATTTGAGATTTCATTGATTTACTTGTTCAAAAACATCGGTTGAGTTTTGGGCAACTCCACTACTCCTTCCCGATGAAATTGGATTACTTCCCACGGACATGCCCATACACATTTTTTGCAGTTTGTGCATCGTTCCTCTATGATAGAAATGCGCGATTCCATCAGCTCGATGGCATCTTCCGGACAAACACCGACACAGCAGCCGCAGTAATCGCACTTACCAGGTATAATGTGAATCATCAGTGGAGTTTTTCTCGGCATCTTCATCCCATCGTTCCTCAAGTTCGTATCACGTCGAGCTGTTTGAGCAAATTGTACAGTTCCATTTCGCGTTGTTGATATGACTTCACCTCAAGTCCTTGTATCTTTGCTTTCTCGAGCAACTGTAAATTTTCTTCTCTCTCTTTTTGAATACTTTTACGATGGATAGTAACAACAGCGTCCTTCGCAATCCTCATTGGCTCCGCCTCGTCGATTTCCTTCTCCATCTCTTGCCAGCCGCGGCTCAATTCATAATGGCTCAGCACGAGATCGCTAATAAGGTCTTTGAACTCCGATTCTTGCACTTCATTTATGATCGCGGTTGCATCAATGGTTCCACGTTCGTCATACAAATCCAGAACAAACTGAGCGAGTCTCCGCATGCGTTCATCGCTGAATTGGACCAATGAGATATTCGAGAGCAAATAGCGAATAACATCGGAATCGCCTTCGAGAATCAACTTCAAGATGTCGTGTTCCTCGGGTGGAATTGGTTTCAGCTCAGGTGCGAGAGGTTTATTAGCTTCCGACTGGCGCTGAACGAATGTTGACTTCGGAATACTGTCTGCTCGCGTAATGCGTTTTTCCTGAACGAGCGTGCGTTCAAGTTCGCGATAGAGCAGACTCTCATAGACCTCATACTTCTCTGCTACATCCTTTATATAAAAATTGCGCTTTAACTCATCTTTCATTTTAGCAATGGATTGAACGAGCGAACGTACAGCCTGTGTTTTTCCTTCGGTTGTCGTAAATGCTCCTGATCGCTGAAATTGTTTCGCCTTGAAATCGATGAAAGAAACTGCATTAGCAAGTCGTTCTCTGAATTCAATGCCGCCATGTTTCAACACAAACGAGTCCGGATCTTCTCCTTCAGGGAGTTCTACAATGCGAACATTCAAGTCGTGTTCAAGCGCAAGGTCGATTCCCCGCACGGTAGCACTGGAACCGGCGGAATCTGCATCATATATCAGAGTGAGGTTTTTTGAGTAACGCGCGATAAGCTTGAGCTGTGCTTCGGTAAGTGCGGTACCACTTGATGCGACAACATTTTGGATTCCTGCTTGGTACAGTGAAATTAAATCCGCATATCCTTCCACCATCAATGCATTATCTTCCTGACGAATAAAATCTTTCGAATGAAACAATCCATACAACACGCGGCTTTTATCATAGAGGGGAGATTCCGGTGAGTTGATATACTTGCCGGCAATGGCATCATCCTCACGCATCTTGCGTGCGCCAAAACCGATAACGCGTCCTTGCGTTGAAAGAATCGGAAACATCGCTCGCCCGCGGAAATAATCATACAGTGAACCATCCTCCCGCACACGTGCCAGTCCGACTTTGGCAATATCTTCTATCTTAAATCCTTCCGCCTGTGCTTTAATCACAAACGCATCCCACGAGTTCATCGCATAACCAAGTCCAAAAGTGCGGATGGTTTCATCTGTAAATCCACGCTTGTAGAAATAGTTGAAGCGCTTCTTTACCTTCTTCCGACTCCGTTAAGATTGCGAAAGAAGTGCATTCCTGCAAACCGGCAAACCGCATAATAATTTTCAAACTCTGTCTGCTCTTCGGTCACCGGCTTGTTTTCTTCCGGAATGTTAATACCGGACTTTCGAAGCAAGAGATCGAACAGCCTCCACAAACGAAATTTTATCCATCTCCATCAGAAATGTAAATATATTTCCGCCTTTGCCGCATCCGAAACAATGATACATTTGCTTCTCGGCACTGACCGTGAACGACGGCGTCTTTTCCGTGTGAAACGGACACAGTCCAAGATAATTCTTGCCGCGCTTTTTTAGGTGGACATATCCGGAAATGACTTCTACAATGTCTGTGGCATTTCGGACTTCATCAATTTTATCATCAGCAATGCGCATGACAGAAGAAATCTACCCAAATATGTGTGTACAAGCAAGATTGCGGCAGTGTCTCAGTTTAGTGCGGTCAGGACTTACGTCTTGACCAATAGTTTATAGAACAAAGTACACCACCCCTTCTAATAGTATGTCCGCGTCGTTATTGAAATACGCTTACGCGTATGGTTTTTACGCTCCTCCTCATTTGAGGAAGGGAAATCCCGACACGATGCAAAATCGGGTCGGGAAGGGGAGGTGGACAACTTTAAAGAATATACGGTGCGTAACATTAGTTACTAACTTATATTGTGTCATTTCCGGATTTTTGTACAAAAGCATACTGTCCGAAAAACAATAAGGCTCAGAACATTCTGAGCCTTATGTTTGTACTTTGTTATTGAACTGAATGAGTTACGGTACAGGTTAATACGTCGGAAGATATTTTTCCAATTCCCAGGGAGTCACTTCCAGACGGTAATCTTCCCACTCTAAGCGCTTTGCACTGATGAACCGTTCGAATATATGTGCTCCTAACGCTTCCCGAATAACGGTGTCTTTTTCAAATTCTGAGATTGCTTCATCAAGCGAGCCAGGCAATATATACAAGGAGGATTTCTTTTTAGGGTCATTGGAAAGGTAAATATTTTCCTCAGAGGCTTCGGGAACTTCCAATTGACGACGAATACCATCTAACCCGGAAGCAAGCATCACAGTAAAGGCAAGATACGGATTGCAACTCGGGTCGGGACAGCGCAATTCAATGCGGGTTGATTCCGGTGTATGGGCACGCGGAATTCGAATCAATGCAGATTGGTTTATACGCCCCCAGCTAATATTGACCGGTGCTTCATACCCGACGACAAGACGTTTGTAGGAATTCACCAGTGGTGCAAGCACAGCACACATCCCGCGGGCATGGGCCAGCTGACCAGCCATAAAGTGTTTGGCAATTTTCGATAGGCCATGCGAATCTCCGGGATCTGAAAGTGCATTCCCGCCATTGGCTTTATAATTAAGCCCTTGATGTACGTGCATACCGCTGCCAGCAAGTCCGCGCAACGGTTTAGGCATGAAGGAAGCATACAAACCCTTCTGCTGGGCGAGTCGTTTCATTACCACACGGAAGGTAACTGCATCATCTGCAGTCTTTAATGAATTTGCATAACGCAGGTCCATTTCATACTGGCCTTTTGCAACTTCATGGTGCATTGCTTCAGCTTCAATTCCAAACGCTGAAAGAGTTTCTGCTGCTTGCCGCCAGAGGTCGGTCGCAATCATATCAGTTGGCATATCAAAATAACTGGCACTATCATGTGGCTGAGGAGGAATAACCCCGCCTTGCGCATTTGGCTTCAAGAGAAAGAATTCCAACTCCGGCCCTGTATTATAGACAAACCCCATCTTTTCTGCTTCGCTCATCATCCGCGCCAATACTGCTCTTGGGTCGCCCAAAAAGGGCTGGCCATCCGGAGTATAGACATTACAAATCAATCGGGCCGTCATTTCATTATCTTTCAACCAGGGAAGGACAGCAAAGGTCGATGTATCCGGGACCAGATACATATCGCTCTCGGCGGTTCGCGCATATCCTTCGATGCAGGAACCATCAAACCAGATACCATGGCTGAGTGTAGTCTCCAATTCTTTAGTCGGGATGGTAACATTCTTCACAGCCCCGCCGACATCGGTAAATTGAAGGTCGATGAATTGAATCTTGCGCTCAGCAACCAGCGCCAGAAGTTCTTTATTTGAATATGGGAGGATTGTGGGCATTAGCGTATCGCCTGTAATAGTAAACCGAGTAGTGCAAGAAATATCAATATTCCCAATCCCGCTGCAACAGAAAGAACAATCGGTGATTTATAGAACGGAACTGGTTTGGATTCTTCATACAACTTATCAAGAATGGAAAGATCAACAGACTCTAAATGATCCAGATCGTATAACAATGCCTTCATGTCCGGATACCGATCATTCGGATTTTTCATCAAGCATTTTGCAACTACTGCGGCAAGCTGCGGAGTGATCTCTGGGCGTTCTTTATCCAGCCGCGGAATCGTTCCATGCATTTGTTGTGCCATCACTGCAAGATTATTATCTCCGCTAAATGGTGTTCGTCCAGAAAGAAGTTCAAAAAATATAACACCGAGAGCATACAAATCTGTCCGTTTATCGCCACGCTTTCCTTCCACTTGTTCAGGGGCCATATAATCCGGCGTTCCGGCTGTGCCGCTGAGGTTCGCATAGGTAACTCTGTATGCTCCTTTTGTGAGAGCAAGTCCAAAATCTAAAATTATCGGCTGCTGGTTATCTGTAAAGAGAATATTTTCCGGCTTCATATCCCGGTGTATAATATTATGGTCATGGCAATGAGCAAGTCCATCCGCAATTTTCCGAATGAGCGCAACAGCTTCATCTACAGGCATTGGCGCCGACCGACGGATCAATTCCCGCATCGATTCTCCAGTGACCAATTCCGTGACGAGATACGGAGTACTGTTATATTTTCCGGAACCTAATCCTTTTTGGATAGAAGGATGATTTAACGTGTGCATCACTTCCAGTTCTCGTTGAAATCGCTCAAACTGCGCAGGGTCTCCTATCGTCATTCGATCTGGGACTTTTAACACTACATCCTTTCCGCTGATAAGATCGTACGCGCGGTAAATATCGCTCATTCCACCTTGGGCTATGTGCCCGCGGATTTGGAAATGGTCAAACTGATCACCTATCTGCAACATCATATTCTTTCTTATTTCCTTGTGCGATTACACCTCGCACAAAAATATACTATTGTTTCTTCTGAAAAGCGAATATCGCTTTTTTCTTCATTTTTCCGATACTTCAATACTTATAAACGACCTCTAAATCGTTTTATGATCTTTGAAAACCGTGAGCCATACTTCGTTTGCTGCGCTACTAATTTATGCAGCATAATTGTTACAGCCGAAACATTATCATCACTCCCCCTCTTCATCGCCAGATCGACGATCGTCTGGTTTAGCTTTTCTGCTGATACTGCCTTTGAAGCTAACATTCCAAACTCGTCATCGTCGATCACCGACCACACTCCATCCGAACAAAAGATGAGTATATCGCCATCCTGCACTTGGACTTCAAAGACATCCGGCTGCACAAAGAGATCTAAGCCGAGACATTTGCTGAGCACAGATCGCTGGCTATGGGTCCGTACTTTTTCTGGTGACAGTACCTTCATCCGCACGAGCTCACCAACACGCGTATGGTCCTTCGTCAGACATGTGGAGGTTTTTCCCCGGATCAAATACACGCGACTGTCGCCCACGTGTGCAATGTGGAATGTGTTTTCTTTGAGTAACCCCGCAGTCAACGTCGTTCCCATTCTACCGACGCCAAGTTCTCGCGCTTTCTGATAGACATTCAGATTTGCACTCTGCACTGCCTTTTTCATTTTTTGGGGGATCGATAATCCATTACTGGAATATACAATTTCAAATAAGGTAACTAATGCTAATGTGCTCGCCACACCTCCATGAGCATACCCGCCCATGCCATCCGCCACACCAAAGAGATGCCCGTAGGCTGCCGTCAAATCATCGTGCTGATCGATAATGCGTACAGAATCCTGATTATCCTGACGCACATTCCCGATATGCGTCAAACAGTGGGATTCTATGTCAGGCAATTCAATATGCGTCATGCAGTTTCCAAAGTTTATAATAACACAGGAAGAAACCGCTTGTACGGCTTCCTCCTCGTGCTTCTTGAATCATTGTCATTCACCAAGTGTTTCTGAGTCCTCTCAGCTTTCTTATCGACATTAAAGGAAGGGACGAGAAATTCTTTATTTCGACACGGGGCTCACCCTGGGAATAATCGCCCTTCCCGATTTTTTGCTGTTCCAGACTAAATAAACAATGCTGATCGCTCCCCAGCCTGCGGTGATCCATAATGCCATCTGAGTTGCATCTGCCGAAACTCCGGGCGTCGTTAGTCCAATGACCACAATGCCAATCAACATTCCAATGTTTCCGATAAGTCCTAAAAATGGAATGACCGCATGTTTAATGCTATGGAATTCCTTTCGCCCGACAAATGTAACGAATGTCAGGAAACAAATGAGCGCGTAAAGGGCAAACGTTCCTATGTTCGAAGCCAGCGTTACACCGGTCAAAGCTGTAACATTGAGAACTCCAACTGCGCCGATAATCGCAGACACGACAACCAGAACCCATACACCCTTATGCGGTGTTGCATGTCTTTCGTGCAACGCACCGAGCAGGCCAGGCATTTCATTATCCTGTGCCATGGCAAAACTAATGCGCACTGCCGTATTGATGGCCGCGAGAGTGGTGCCCAGAACAGCAAGCCCAACCGTAAATGCGATAACGATCATCAGTGCAAAACCGTTCCCGCCGAGAAGAGCGTTACCGATCATAATTGTCATATCGCCGATAGGCGCGCCCGATGCGGCGGCAGCGTCTATACCGGTAAGGATCGAACCGTCAGGGTTTGTGAATGTCAGTTTCTCACATATGGCATAATTTGCTGCAAAATATTCAAGCAAGTATGCGAACAAACCTTGGATGATGAGCGAGAGAATAATCCCTCGCGGAATATCCCGTTTCGGATTGATCGATTCTCCGGCAAGTGATGTGGACGATTCAAATCCCACCAAAATGAGTATCGCTATAGTGGATTGGAAAAGCATCGCCGCTAAGCTATGCGGAAATACTATCGACGATGAAGCAGCATGTATCCATTGTGTCGCATGAAGTGGATTCGTAAACCGAAAAGCAATTGCAAGCGCACTGAATCCGATCAATGAAACCAGCTGGATAACGTTGATCACAATTGCGACATTTGTCGAACCGCTGATACCACGAACGGCAATAAAGCCAACGATGACAGCAAAAATTACAGCAACCAATATTTGATATGAAACGCTAAGATTGATACCGAACTGTCCACAAATATAAGTTACTAAGATAGACATAAAGGCTACCATCACACCAGGGTATACCCAGTAGAAGAGATGTGCTGCCCAGCCCGTGAGAAATTTCGAGATCCGCGCAAATTTCTGATGATGGGCTTTGTCACGATCAAGAAATGCCCTTTCTGCGAAATAGTATGAGCCTCCCGCTCCTGCTTCGGGATAACGCCGAGCCATTTCGGAGAACGAAATTGCCGTCAAAAATGCCACGATAAGTGCGGCAACTATTCCGGTCCACATATCGGACGCTCCACCGGTATTTGCTGCTTGGATCTGAAATGTAATCCATAAAAATGCGCCCGGGGCAATGAGCGCCATTGCATTAACCGTCACTCCGGTCAAACCGAGAGTTTTTTTCATGCCTGTGTCTGTACTAGCCATTGAATACCTCCATGAATTTAATGATGATACTATTGATTTCCTTTTTGTACTTTCAGTGAAAGCCAATCCGACTAAATATTAATATCCAATTGCATCGTAAAGGTGCTCGGGATATCAGCATTGAAAACGTCCCGTGCAAAGATAACGCTCACGTTTTTTGAGAACGACCATGCAAAGCCGTAGCTCAATGCACCAAAGCTGCTTTTGCTGCCTTGGTAATCGACTGCAAGCCAGAGATTCTCGCTAATTTCGGGGATCATTCTGTCCCATGAAAGCAAGACCCCGGAGTTATCAGCTTTACCGGTTGAAAGATCGACCAACAGTTTCTTGTTCCCAGAAAAGTACCCTACTTCAAGTCGTCCTATGACCGGAAATGTTCTCCCGATTATTCCATAGGCAATATTAAAGTCCGTTACATTTTTTAGAAACCCGAAATCAAATCCTCCGACGGCGATCGCGGGGGACCAGTCGACGAGTACTCCCTCCGGAACACCAACCTTCGCATTCACAAGGAATGGCGATAATTGCGGTGTAAAATAATCGACGCCGATTTCCGCTTGCACAATGGAATCGGGCAACACTCCGACTGTTAAATTGAGATCCGTCGGGAATGCTGTACCGCTGAATGATTTTCCACTTCTAAAATCGTATGCATAATTATCGATGCCAAGATGAAACGATTTATATCCTTGGAAATCCACAGAAGGAATCCAAATAATCGTAGATGGTGTAGCATAAGTAAATGAGCTTGACAACACCAAAATCGCAAGTATGACGAGGGCAGCCTTTTGAATTGATTTCATATTGTTTCTCTTCTTGTATAAAACATAGATAAATGAGCTTGTCATCATGAAGATCGCAACCATTGTAAGTATAGTTTTTTGAATCGATTTCATATTGTTTCTCCTTAATTAGGTTATAAAATATTATTTGCCTTATTGATTTTAATGAAAAACATGTATTCGTCCGGTTGATAACCGGGATACATCGGCATTGATGATATGGTTCAGCAGGTTGGGCCGCACGAATCCCGGTAGAAAAACTGATAGCAAAAAATGACACCATAATGGTTAATAAAATCTTCATGAATAACCTTTCCTTATGCGAGTTTGTTGATTTTTTATTTACACTCTTGATCCTTCAAACGGATTTCCCCGTTCCGTTTGGATAGACCTGGCTGACATCATTGACGGATGAAACATAGATTTTATCGTGTTCCTTTTTCCCTGATTGCCCACTTTTTACAATAATCGAAACTGCTTTGGGTACCAAATGTTGCGGAACTATCGCTTCCAACTTGAATCTTATAAGGTACGAGACATCATATTCACTGCCGCGATAAATCTCTTTATGTTCCTTTTGTTTATCAAAATCACATACCTCTGTTACCGTTATTCCCTGGATTCCAGCACTCGACAGCGCCTCACGAACATCTTCCAGCTTACCGGGACTGATTATTGCTTCGATTTTTTCCATGGTCCACCTAACGAATACTTTATTATATATCGTTGCTTAATGCAACTACCTTAGAATATAAGGTATAATTATTAATAGTCAATAGTTTGTTAATTAATTTCTTCTAATGACCTTATTATAGTAAACTATTATTTACGAAACATCGGAACTTTTACATGCTTATTCCTGTTTAGAGTGGGCCGGCAAATCAGCAAACATTTTATTAATTCCACCCGTTAGATAATCCTCGAACAATGTATTTCTTTTGGCTAATATATTATGGTATGTGCAAGTCATTTATTTTTCAATGCTTTCCCCTATTCGTCTGTTGCCTTCATTCTTTTCAAAACGTACATTGTAACCAATGAACATTGCTCAACGTAATTGAGATCGTAAATCCAAATGTATCGCTCAAGTCAATGTGAGGTTATGAACCCATTCGCAAAATTCGCATTGCCACCTCTTAGTGTAGCATTTTTGGCACCAGATACATCTCTGGCACAAGAACGCGATCGCAGTAAAATTGCCGACCAATATAAATGGAATCTTGCCGATATCTATCCATCCGATGCAGCATGGAAAGAAGCTAAACAGAAGCTAATCGAAGAACTGCCAGTGGTCAAAAAATATCAGGGCACACTCAGTTCATCCACACAGCAGTTATTGGGATGCCTCGATCTCGTTACAAATCTCAATAAAGAATTTACTCGGCTCTACACGTATGCGAGTTTGAGTTTGGACCAAGACACGCGCGTGCAATCATATCTGGGATTGCAGCAAGAGATGAGCCAGCTCGGTGCTACCTTTGGCGCGAAGACTGCATTCATCGAACCAGAGATTCTGAAGATCGATCAAGTACAAGTACAGGAATTCTTGAAGAGTGAAAAGAAGCTTGAAATTTATCGCCATTATTTGGATGACATACTTCGCCGCAAAGCTCACACAGGCACCGAGGGTGAAGAGAAAATTATCGCAGATGCCGGATTAATGTCGGATGCACCATCCAGCATTCACGACATTTTCACTAATGCAGATTTCCCCTATCCAGAAATAACACTGAGCGATGGGAAAACGGTGAAGTTAGATCAAGCCGGATTCAGCCTTCAACGCACTTCTACAATTCGAAAGGATAGAAAAGAGGTTTTCGCTGCGTTTATGGGTAAGCTGAATGATTACCGGCGAACATACGGTACAGAGTTGAATGCGCAAGTGAAGAAAGACCTCTTCTATAAGAATGCAAGGAAATACAATTCGTGTCTTGAAAGTGCACTCGATGGAAGTAATATTCCTACGCAGGTGTATCACAGTCTGGTAGATAACGTCAATAAGAACCTTGGCACCTTCCATCGCTATTTGAAACTGCGACAAAGAATTCTTGGTGTAGATCAATTGCATTATTATGACCTCTATGCACCTTTACTTGCCAACGTTGATTTGAAATACAACATTGAGGAATCACAGAAATATATCCTGGCTGCGCTTAAACCACTTGGTAATGATTATGTTGCTGTTATCAAGAGAGCATTCAACGAACGATGGCTTGACGTATATCCGACCGAAGGGAAACGCTCTGGCGCATATTCTAACGGTTCGGCATACGACGTACATCCATACATCCTGCTCAATTACAATGGCAAGTATGATGACATGAGCACAATTGTGCACGAACTGGGACACACGATGCACAGCTATCTGTCGAACACGCATCAGCCGTATGCGACTTCAGATTATCCTATATTTGTAGCGGAAGTTGCTTCCACATTTAACGAAGCGTTATTGATTGATTACATGCTGAAGCAAATCAAAGACGACAATGTCAGACTCTCGCTACTTGGCAGTTATCTCGAGGGCATCAAGGGGACTGTCTTTAGACAAACGCAGTTCGCAGAATTTGAACTACGTATTCATGAAATGGCAGAAAAGGGCGAACCACTCACTGGCGATGTAATGAATAATGTTTATGACGAAATTGTTAAGAAGTATTATGGGCACGACAAGAACGTATGCATTGTAGACGACGAGATCAAAGCAGAATGGATGTATATTCCGCATTTCTATTATAATTTTTACGTTTACCAATACGCAACAGCATTTACCGCATCAGCGGCATTGTCCGAGCGAACATTAGCAGGTGACCACGATGCCACGAAGAAATATATCAAATTTCTTTCTTCCGGCGGATCGGATTACCCCATCAACTTGCTGAAAACAGCTGGTGTTGACATGACAACCTCCGAGCCTTTTGAACTAACGATGAAGAGGATGAATCGCGTCATGGATGAGATGGAAAAGATTCTGAATACGATGAAGAAATAAGTTGTCAACGAACAAATGGCGCAAAGAACGTGGAACAATCTTAATGCTTGTTTGCTATGGTGTCCTTTTGTTTTCAATGAACATTTTCCACAAAATACTAGTTACCAAAAAGCCTTTTTTAACTCAACGAGTCATAAAAACAAACTAATACATTCTTAAAAAATATTGTTGATTTCCCAGAATGAGAGAATGATATTTATGCTGTGAGAAGTTAAAAAAGAAGAGAGGATGACGTCCGCTTAAGAGAAAGAACTGTGCATTTACATAGATGCAGTACAAAACCGTTCTTAAAAACAATACCACTCATGAAGGAGAAATGAATTGTTTATCAGTCATGTTGCCGTTGGATTTGGCACAAAGAAACTTGCCCCGGAAGTAAAACTGGGAACTCTCCTCCTCGCGTCGCAATGGCTCGACCTTATTTTCCCGATTTTCGTATTGCTGGGATTGGAGCATGTCAAACCTGATCCCGGTAATACAGCATTCACACCCTATAATTTCTATGATTATCCTTTTTCACATAGTTTGCTGACGACGATGGGGTGGGCAATCCTAATTGGCGGTTCGTACTTCCTCATCAGACGACAATGGAAGGGAACTCTTGTGCTTGCCTGTGGAGTTCTCAGCCATTGGTTGCTCGATTTCATCGCACATCGCCCCGATATGCCGATTGCACCAGGTCTGAAGACATATGTCGGACTTGGATTGTGGAATTCGATTCCTGCTACAGTAGTGATCGAGACTTGTTTATTCACTCTTGGTATAGTTTTTTATCTCCTCACAACCTCCGCGCGTGATCGTCTAGGACATATAGCACTTTGGTCGTTCGTCGGTATTCATGTTTTTCTTTTCATCGGCAATATTTTAAGTCGATTGCCAGTGGAAGAGACTGCAATGGCAATCGGTGGTCTTACGCAATGGCTCATTATTCCTTGGGCATATTGGATCGATCGACATCGACAAACTCGATAAATCCATCCGATGATTCACTTGATAAATATCACGGAAGTCTTTAAAAATTTATCCATCCATAAGGAGAATTAACATGTATCATACAATTCAAGATTTTATTAATGATTGGAAGAACGAGAACGAAACAACATTGAAAGTGTTCAAGAATCTCACTGATGCTTCTCTCAATCAGAAAACCGCACTGGACGGCCGCTCGCTCGGTTTCCTCGGATGGCACATTGTTATTTCACTTGGTGAAATGGGTGAAAAGGCCGGCTTAAAGGTGATCGCTCCGCCGGAACATTCCTCAGCTCCAATGAACGCTTCAGACATTTTTGCGGCGTACGAAAAAGCAGGAGCTTCCGTTGCATCCGAAGTGAAAGAAAAATGGAACGATGCAATGCTCCAAGAACTGATCGACATGTATGGCGAAAAATGGACGCGCGCTGCAACACTTGATTCACTTGTTAAACACCAGATCCACCATCGTGCACAAATGACTGTGCTTATGCGACAAGCTGGATTGAAAGTTCCCGGAGTCTACGGGCCATCTCGCGAAGAATGGTCGCAATTTGGAATGCCCGCTCCTCAATAAAATATTTAAAGAACTTGTTCCTCTCACTTACATTTTTAGTACTATAGGTGCATCTTCATTTCCAATAGAGCACAATGATTTTACATTTTGCTAAATCATTACAACTTAAAGGAACCACTATGATAAAAAGAATACTCTTTTTCAGTACACTTATAGTTCTTCTTGCACATATAAGCCTTGCACAAAGCCATGGACTTGGTCTTGGACTGATGATCGGCGAACCAACCGGTATTAGCTGCAAAGGTTGGGTTACCAACTCAGGTGCCATTCAATTAGATATCGGATACTCATCGCTCTCATCGACACAAGGAACTGCACTGAGTGCAGAGTATGTTTGGCATTCACACGTATTTCGATCGCATGAATATTTTCCGTTATTCTATGGACTCGGCGGCATTTTTGGAGTCAGCAGCGGTACGAATATTATGGGAGCACGCGGTATTTTAGGGATAGCTTGGTGGCCGCACAGATCCTCTCTCGATGTATTTTTTCAGCTCGTGCCGACGTATTACTTTAAACCGGCCTCACAATTTGAATTTGATTTCGGATTTGGCGTACGATATTTCTTCTAACAATTCTGAGACCTCACAGATTACTATGACCTGTGAGGTCTTTTACACGCCACTCGCCGATTTCATCTCACCATTCGCCGAAATCGCTGTAACTTTCATAAGATTCTCGTGTATCATTGCATAGAACATATTTACATAAGGAGAATTATTATGGAACATGATAAACGACATTCCTATGGCCATCTTGGTGTCGGACTTTTCTTATTAATCGCAGGTATTGCATTGATGCTGGATAAGTTCGATATTTTTAATGCCGGACCAGTTTGGCATTACTGGCCAATAATTATTATTGCCATCGGATTGGGGAAGTTGCTGGATGCACAGTTTACGTGGGAATATCGAAAAGCTTGTTCAACGCTTTTTATTGGAGCTTGGTTATTCATAGCAGAATTACATATATTCGGGTTAGATTATCATAACTCATGGCCGATTCTGCTCATCGGTGTTGGAATAGGCATGTTGTGGAAATCTGCCTGCCCTTCACATTTTAGATTTGCAAAGGATCACTGCAATGGAAACTAGGCATAATTCTTTTTTCGCGCCTCGATTAATACTGGGATTGGGAATCATTATCATCGGTGTTCTCTTCCTCCTGGGAAATATGGACATTATAGACCCGCATGAGTATCTACGTTTATGGCCTGCAATTCTTATCGTTATCGGAATTGCTTACCTCATTCAATGTCAACACGGTTCCGGACGAGTGTGGGGAATCATCCTCACGTTTGTCGGCACCGCTATGCTCCTAGACCGCCTTTACTTTATTCATTTTAGTTTATGGGATTACTGGCCGCTGATTCTTATCTTTATCGGAATTATGATGATCGTTAAGAGTCTGTTTTCCCCCAGAGGGATAACTCCTCCGTTTGGTGAGAATTCGTTCCTCCGGAAAGGGATAACTCCTCCATTCGCTGAGAGCAGCGGCGCAAACAACTACATCAAAGGCATTGCCATCTTGAGCGGTTTTAAACGTATTAATAATTCGAAAAATTTTAAAGGCGCAGAATTGACTGCAATTATGGGCGGACTTGAAATCGATTTGCGGGATGCATCTATAGAGGGAGAGGCTGTTATCGACATTTTCGCGCTCATGGGTGGTGTGGAATTACGTATACCGGAAGACTGGCTTGTTATTATTGAAGGATTTCCATTCATGGGCGGATTCGAAGATAAGACACGTCCTCCAAAGGAAAGCACGAAACATCTCGTCATTAAAGGGACAGCAGTAATGGGCGGCGTCGAAATAAAGAACTAACCGTGCATCCTATTCTTTCAAATAGAAGAACGCTTTCTCTCTATCTCGCTATCTGGTTGTTCGTCGGTTTACTCATTGAAATTCCATTTGTTTATTCTTATAGAAATCAATGGGGAGCGTTCCTGTTATCCGACATACCGCTGAATATTTTCTATGCCTTCATTTGCCTCTCTTCTTATTACTTATGTCGAATTTTTCCCATTAGAACTACACAATGGTATAACCTTCTTTCGATGTTTCTCGTTGCTGCTTGTATTGCTGCCGGTATTGAACTACTTGCGGGGTACGGTTGGGTAAAGGTAATAGATTCATTACAAATTGCACTTTCCATAGCGCCTCTGTATGAGACATGGATCGCAGGGATATACAGTTTGCTTGCCTTAATCTTTCTTCTTATCGCATCAATGCATTACGTCATCATCGGATTCGAACGTTCCAATGAATCTGAGCGACAAACCTTTGAACTGAAACTGCTGGCACAAGACGCAGAGTTGCGGGCATTACGAGCACAAATTGATCCGCATTTTCTTTTTAACAGTCTTAACTCCATCAGTGCGTTAACAACAAGCGATCCGACAAAGGCACGTACCATGGTTATTCTGCTGGCTGAATTTTTCAGGAACAGCTTGGATTTGGGAACGAAGAACCGGATTTCATTAACCGAAGAATTATCTCTGATCGACAAATTTCTGACAATTGAACAAGTACGGTTTGGGTCACGATTACAAGTACAACAAGACATCGAACAGAAAACGTTGGAATGCAAGATTCCGCCACTCATTTTACAGCCGTTGATTGAAAATGCAGTGCGCCACGGTATCTCGCAGCTCCTCGAAGGCGGTACCATTACTCTTCGGACACAATTACATAATGACAGATTGAACATTACTGTTGCGAACCCTTTTGACCAGGACTATATACCGAAAAAGGGAACTGGACTCGGCGTTAAGAATGTTCGCTCCCGCATCCAGACACTGTACGGAAACGAAGGAAGAATAGATATTGAAAAAAAAGACAATATATTTACAGTTGAATTTTCTTTTCCTGTACAAAATTCTGACACATAGGACCGGATGATACCCATGACTTCCCAATCTGTTATTCAAACTATTATCGTTGATGATGAAGAACCGGCGCGTGTTCTTCTACGTGAATATCTCACGAAGCGTGATGATATAAACATTGCTGCGGAATGTTCCAACGGATTTGAAGCAGTGAAAGCTCTCACGGAGTTAAAACCCGATCTAGCCATTCTGGATATCCAGATGCCCAAGCTGAATGGTTTTGAAGTGCTAGAACTTGCCGAAAATCCGCCCGCAGTTATTTTTGCCACTGCCTACGATCAATATGCCGTCAAAGCATTTGAACTACATGCCGTCGATTATTTGCTGAAACCGTTCAGTAAGGAACGGTTAGACGAAGCACTTGACCATGTAGCGAAACGACTGAAGACAAAAAAAACATTACCCATCGAAGCTCTTGCTGCTGCCGCAGGAATGAAACCGGCAATTCTCGAGCGTGTGCTTGTGAAGGATGGATCAAAAGTGCATGTTATTCCTGCAGATAAAATAGACTATATTGAGGCAGAAGATGATTATGTGGCAATTAAAGCGGAGGGAAAGTCCCATCTAAAGCAGCAGCGAATGGCAGAATTAGAGAAGATGTTAGATCCGGCAAAATTTGTTCGCGTCCACCGTTCTTCCATTATCAATCTCGAACGCATTGCCCGCATTGAGCTTTATGCAAAAGACAGCCGCATGGCAATACTCAAGGACGGAACAAAACTCCTCATCAGCCGTGCCGGATATGATAAATTAAAAAAACTATTATGAGACTACAGACTTGTGATTGAACGCTTTACGTAAAGCCTGTACAGCTATGATATTTTTTCCACAATCTTCACTGCTTCCTGCACACAGCGTTCGCAGACCTTTTGTGTCAGGTTATTTTCTGCAGCATACTTCTTTCCTTCCTCCGTGTTCAAATCGCACTGAAGCAGTTCTCTGCAAGACGTTGTTGAAAATATTTTTCTAAATTCTGCATCAAAAGTCTTTACCAGACTGTATGTCTTCTCTTTTTTTTCGTCTCCCTTGTCACCGAGAGACTTGCCATGCTTTACACCGATTGCCATGTAAGCGCCTGTTACGGCTCCGCACGTCGCTTGCAGTCTTCCCATTCCTCCTCCAAAACCGCCTGCAATTTTTAAAGCGTGCGATTCCAAAATACCGTTTTCTTTTGCGAACGGTGTAAAGACTGCTTGCGCACAATTAAAACCATTTTTAAAGTAATCCAAAGATTCTTTTTCTTTCATACGATCTCCTTGAGCTTTATGGATAAAATGTTTGACATATACTAAATACTTTATTATTTAAACAATTTCAAGGACTTGCACTTCGTATAGTTTTTAGACAGATTTCTTCATTCGGAATTAAGATTCGTCACTGATAATCATAAGGAACCCATCATGCTCAGTTCTCTCTTACGCTTTACCTCCGGTGTTCTCTTGTTGAGTGCAGCAACATTTGCGCAGAACACTCCGGATGAGGCATCGCTTCTCATGCAACTCGACCGCGATTTCGATAAAGCCACGACCGAGAAGGGTGTTGATGGCTGGGTCGCTTACTTTGCACCTAACGGTTCAATGCTTGGTGACACAAGCAAACCAATTACAGGTGCAGACGAAATTCGTAAAGCAATGGAACCTGCTTTTAGAGATTCAAGTTTCTCACTCCGTTGGCATCCTGTGAAAGCTGAGATGTTGATTCCAGGTGTTCTTGGATACACCATTGGTAGATGGGAGAGTCTTTGGAAAAACAAAGAAGGCAAAATAATGAAATCCACCGGCAGTTATACTTCTCTCTGGAAGAAACAACCTGATGGTTCATGGAAAATTGTTACTTGATACCGGAAATTCGGATGGCGAGCCGGTGGAGATAAAATAATTTCAGAATAATACAACGAGACTTAATAATGAGCAATGAGATAAGTATTGGAATGGACCCTGAAGAATTTCGAAAGCACGGCAAAGAAGTGGTCGATTGGATTGCGGACTATCTCAAGAATGCCGAGAAGTATCCTGTGTTCTCGCGTGTCAAACCTGGTGAAATTAAAAGTCAACTACCGGCGAGGCCACCAGCAACTTCTGAAAAAATGGAACTGATACTAACCGATTTCCATCGCATTATTCTTCCTGGCATTACCCATTGGAATCATCCCAGTTTCTTTGCGTATTTTGCTAACAGCGCTTCTGCACCAGGAATTCTCGGAGAGATGTTAGCCACTACGCTGAATGTGAATGGAATGTTATGGCGAACTTCTCCCTCTGCTACAGAATTGGAAGAAGTTGTGACCGACTGGCTGAGGCAAATGCTCGGACTACCATCGGAATTCCAGGGCGTCATCATCGATACTGCCTCTGTGTCCACACTCGTTGCATTAACAGCGGCGCGCGAAGTTATGCACAAGCGGATACGCGAAGAAGGACTATCTGGCCGAACCGACTTGCCGCGCCTACGTTTGTACTGTTCCGATCATACGCATTCGTCAATTGAGAAAGCTGCCATTATCCTTGGCGTGGGTCAGGAAGGAGTACGGAAAATTCCTACTGATGCCGAGTTCAGAATGAAACCTGATCTACTCGCTGCCGCAATCACAGAAGACAAGAAGAACGGATGGCTTCCTTTTGCGGTGGTAGCAACGGTGGGAACAACCTCAACCACAAGCATCGATCCGGTGCCGGCAATTGCCGACATCTGCCAAAGGGAAAAATTGTGGCTACACGTCGATGGAGCATACGGCGGCATGGCAGCTATCGTTCCAGAAATGCGCTCGGTGCTTGATGGCTGCAACCGAGCCGATTCATTCGTTACGAATCCGCATAAGTGGCTTTTCACACCAATGGATTGCAGTGTACTCTTCGCGCGTCGCGTTGATACGCTGAAACAAGCATTCAGTCTTGTACCAGAATATCTCAAAACTACCGATGGCAAAGTGAATAATTATATGGATTGGGGTGTGCAACTTGGCCGCCGATTCCGCGCATTGAAACTCTGGTTCATTATCCGCTCATTTGGTGTAGAAGGAATCATCAGTCGATTGCGTGAACATTGCCGACTTGCCCGCGAGCTTGCATCATGGATCGACGCTAATAATGATTTTGAGCGACTTGCACCGGTTCCATTGAGCGTCGTCTGCTTTCGTTATCATCCGAAAGAAATTTTAAATGAATTAAAGCTAGAGCAACTCAATACGCTGATTATTGAGCGCATGAATGCTACTGGTGAAGTGTTTTTATCTCATACTAAATTAAACGGAAAATATACGATCCGTTGTGCAATTGGGAATCTGGCCACAACAGAGAAGCATGTTGTACATATGTGGAAATTATTAAAAGAAAAAGTTCAACAAATACATAAAGGAGATTGACACAATGATCAAACATATTGTTCTCTGGAAACTAAAAGACTTTGCCGAAGGGGCTACGAAACAGCAAAACGCATTAAGGATCAAAGCGTTGTTAGAAGAAATGCAGGGGAAAATTCCCGGTATGCTTAAACTGGAGGTTGGGCTCAATTCTGAAAAAAGCGGCGATGCTGCAGATATCTCCCTGTACACGGAATTCGAATCACGTGAGGCATTAGATGCGTACCAAATACATCCCGCTCACATGCCTGTAAAAAAATTCATTCCGCTTGTTCGCACGGAACGCCGTGTAGCAGACTATGAAGTATAAGGAAAATGCAAATTTTCAATGCCCTGTGAGGGCTTACTCTTCATCAATCCTCTGCTTAGATTTGTTCCCAAAAGGAACCTCGCGAAAGCGATCGAGAGTGTAGTTCCATGATTTTCGGATTGCTCTATTTCACCACTATTGACAGGAGTCTCTATGAAATCCCTCATTCTTCTTCTCTCCCTTCTCATTGCATTCGTAATGATGTCCTGTTCCGTGCGAAACGATGAAAAGGACTTTCGGGCCTTCGTCGACAACCACGTCAAGATCTATGAACCGAAGTTCAAGGCGATGAACCTTGCCGATTGGAATGCCAACGCCACAGGCGAAAAAAAGTATTACGATGAAAAAGCATCTCTCGAACTGGAGATTCGAAAAATCTATTCTAACAAACAAGAATTTGAACAATTGAAGAAATGGAAAGACACCGGTACTGTCAAAGATTCATTGCTTCAGCGGCAGCTTGTTATTCTTTACAACAGTTATCTGACAAATCAAATCGATACAACGCTCATGCGGAAGATTGTGGAAAAGAGTGCAGAGATCGCCAGCAGGTTTAACACGTTCCGTCCAATTCTTGACGGCAAAGAAGTGGATGACAATGCTATCAACAATATCCTGAAAAACGAAGCCAATTCCGCAAAGCGGCAGAAGGCATGGGAAGCAAGCAAAGAAGTCGGAAAAGCGGTTGCACCAATGGTGGTGGAGTTAGTAAAACTTCGCAACGAAGCCGCGCGGCAACTCGGCTTCGCAAATTTCTACGAAATGTCCTTAGCCACCAGTGAGCAGACCGTGAGCGAAATCGTCGCAATCTTCGACGAATTGAAAACTCTCACGGATGAGCCGTTCAAAAAACTCAAAGCCGAGATCGATGCAACTCTTGCAAAGAAGTACGGCGTCAAGCCGGACCACATGATGCCATGGCATTATCAAGACCGCTTCTTCCAAGAGGCGCCTCAGATTGGCTCGGTGGACCTCGATAAATACTTCAAAGGGAAAAAAATCGATGAACTTGGCAGAACATTTTACGCAAATATCGGTTTACCTGTAGACGACATTTTGAAGAATAGCGACATTTATGGACACAAAGGGAAATACCAGCATGCGTTCGAGAATGATATCGATCGATCTGGTGATATCCGAGTTATGTTGAGTGTCGTTGATAATCAGGACTGGATGAGTACCATGCTGCACGAATTAGGACACGCCGCGTACAGCAAGAACATTTCACGCAGCCTCCCGTTCCTCCTTCGCATCGAAACACATACATTCGTCACAGAAGCCATTGCGATGCTCATGGAACGGCAGCCAAGCAATGCCGACTGGCTGCAGACGATGATGGGTATCAGCAATAAAGACAAAGAAATGATCCGCGCTGTGGGACAGGAGAACTTGCGTATGCATGCGCTTATCTTCTGCAGATGGACACAGGTGATGATGAGATTTGAGAAGGCTCTGTATGAGAATCCCGATCAAGATTTGAACACGCTTTGGTGGAATTTAGTAAAAGAGTACCAGATGATCACACCTCCCGAAGGACGCAATGCACCGGATTGGGCGGCAAAAATTCACTTGGTGCAATACCCGGCATATTATCATAACTACCAGCTTGGCGAGCTGACGGCATCACAATTGCAGCATTATATTGCAAAGAATGTACTGAAGCAATCACAGGACAAAGATGTTTGCTTCGTGAACAAGCCAGAAGTCGGAAAATATTTAGCAACGAAAGTTTTTGCTCCCGGAGCCAGTTTGAGATGGGATGCTCTCATAAAAGCAGCGACCGGTGAACCACTCACTGCGAAGTATTTTGCGGAAGAATATGTGAAGTGAATTCATTGATGCAATCAAACAAGATCGCGCGATCTAGTCTGATGAACTTGAAATAATGTATTGTACAACTAATGTTTAATTACTTATAAGGAGACTACCATGGAAGGGTTGTATGTCATTGGAGGCATCTTTTTCATATTTTTGTTTTTTTTTGGAATAAGAATTATTCGTCCAACGCATCGCGGATTAGTAGAACGGCTTGGAAAATATAGTCACTTTGCTCATCCCGGATTTAACTGGATCATTCCCGGTATCGACAAAATGTATCAGGTTAACATTACGGAACAAATGGTTGACGCCGAACCTCAGGAGATCATTACTAACGACAATCTGAATGCTGTCGTCGATGCGCAAGTATATTTTAAGGTGAAAGATGACGAGGCAAATGTTAAAAACTCGCAATATAAAGTCAGTAATGTCAACTTTCAGATTGTGAATCTTGCACGTACAACATTGAGAAATATAATCGGCACAATGACACTAAAATCTGCCAACAGTGAACGGGGACGCATCAACGAAGATCTCCATAAGATTCTTATCCAGGAAACGACCAACTGGGGCATCGACATTGTAAGAGCAGAGTTGAAGCAGATTGACCCGCCAAAAGATGTACAGGAAACAATGAACAAGATTGTAAAAGCGGAGAATGAAAAGTTAGCTGCCGTCGATTTTGCAACAGCAGCAGAAACCGCTGCTGACGGTAAGAAACGAGCCGCAATTAAAGAAGCCGAAGGAATTCGTCAGGCACGAATCCTCGCAGCGGAAGGCGAAGCAGAAGCAATCCGTTTAGTTAATGATGCAGCAAATAAATTCTTTGTCGGAAATGCTCAACTTTTAAAACGTCTTGAAACTGTGCAACGATCGCTTGAAAAGAATTCAAAAATTGTTGTTCCCGCTAATACTGAGCTCGTGAATGTCATTGGTGAATTGGCAGGCGGAATAATACCACTGAATAAAGAGAAGTAGCAGATTCTGATCTCCGGCACTCTTCCAAAATGCGCCGGAGAGGTAGGTCGAGGCAAACACATGAAGGTTAACATACGAAATACTCAATTAGAGGATGCTGAAGCTATCACCTGTATCATCCGAGAAGTTGACTGGTTCGAACATTTAAAATCGGAATCCATTGAGATGACAGAAGAACGTGTAAGACAACATATTGCACTCTGCCTTGTGGACGACAGCCATTCTACTTTTGTTGCAGAGACCGAAGACGGCAAAGTTGTTGGATACTCTTCTGTGCACTATCTTCCATACTTCTTTCTCCTGGGACCTGAAGGATATGTTTCTGAACTTTTTATTTCTGCGAAAGTTCGCGGACAAGGTATTGGCACTGCCCTGCTGGAACAAATTATAACGCAAGCCCGAAGACGCGGTTGTGCACGCCTGTCACTCATTAATAGCCGAACCCGCGAATCATACAAACGTAAGTTTTATGAACAGCACGGCTGGAAAGAACGCACTGAAGTGGCAGCGTTTGTATTGCCGCTAATGTAATTTTAGCATAGAACCCCTGATATAATTGCGATTCAACGGGCAAATTGTTAGCTTGTTCCAGTTCCTTTTGTTCTTTATTTCATGGAATCTGAACTGAGAGGGATTCATTGTAATGCTAAATACTTTACTTCTTATCGATGACGATGCCGATTTCATAACCACTCTGCAAATTGGTCTGGAGTTACAGGGATACATTGTCATATCCTCGCAGAATCCCATTACGGGCTGGAAAGAAATGGAACGATGTCAACCGAGTATTATGCTCATTGACTGGGAAATGCCTGGTATGAGTGGAATTGAGTTCGCTAAACTCGTAAAAGAGGACCCCGCACATCGCAATCGTTATATCATTATGCTCACAGGACGAACCGGCACTGAAAATGTCGTCCAAGGCCTTGATGCTGGCGCTGACGATTATCTTGTCAAGCCATTTCACATGGAAGAGTTGTTAGCACGGATTCGCTCCGGGCTACGTTTCCGGGCTCTGGAAGAACGAATTGCAGAGGAGGCGAAGCGGTTGACTGTTTTGGAAATGGCGCTTTCGGTCGCCGATAAGATTGGTAATCCGATTGCCGCTGCAAAGTTATATCAGCAAATTCTTTTAGAAAATCCAAGTCTCTCGAAATCCAAAGATGTCATTAGTTCGCTGAATTCAATCGGAGAGCTTCTCAACGAAGCCCTCAAACTTATCGACCAATTTCAATCCATTAAAACACCACGATCAATTCCAGCACCGGGCGGTAAAACCATGATTGCACCTGAATAGGATACTAGAAATCGTTATGAAGGAGAATCTATGAGTTCCTCAAAATCTGGACTGCACTGTTTGAATTGCGAACAATCGGAACGCGAGATCCCGCTTCTACACTTGCACTACAACGGAGATGAGCTATGGATTTGTTCACAGTGTCTGCCTACTTTGATTCATGCACCGCAGAAACTGATCGGCAAATTAGAGAACGCTGAACAGATAAGACCTACGGCGCAACACAAAAACTGAATTTCTTCGGAGATTCTATGTCAATCAAAACCATCCTCGTTACAGGAGCAAACGGTGAAATCGGTCATGGACTGATCGAGCATCTTTCCGAATACGGTGGCATGCATATTATCGCAATGGACATTACACCCATCGATGAGTCTGTGAAAGCACGATGTCATCGTCTTGTCACCGGGGATATTCTCGATACGCATCTCCTCGAGACACTCTCCACCGAACATAATTTCGATACCATCTACCATCTTGCAGCGCTGCTTTCCACGCGGGCAGAACGCCAGCCAACACTTGCGCACCGCGTAAACGTTGATGGAACGTTGAACCTTTTGGAAATTGCCATCACACAATCGCGCTTGCAAGGTCGTGAAATCAAGTTCATCTATCCAAGTTCTATTGCCGTGTACGGCCTTCCCGATCTAGAGGCAAAGCGGAAAGCGGGCAAAGTAAAAGAAGATCAGTGGCTAGTACCACGAACTATGTACGGCATTAATAAATTATACAACGAACAGCTTGGCAGATATTATGCCAATTATTATCGTCAACTAGATGCCGAGCCGCCAAAAGGACAAATTGATTTCCGCGGTGTACGATTTCCCGGTCTGATCAGCGCAGTAACTCTGCCTACCGGCGGAACCAGCGACTTCGCTCCCGAAATGCTGCATATGGCCGCAAAAAACAAACATTATGAATGTTTCGTGCGTGAAGATACACGTATTCCGTTTATGGCAATGCCAGATGCAATTACCGCTCTGCTGAAACTTCAAGCTGCTCCTCACGAAAAGCTTTCACAGACCATATATAACGTCGGTGCGTTCAATCCTTCGGCGGTGGAAGTGTTTCAGATCCTTCAAAAAGCATTTCCAGATACCAACGTCAAGTTTGCATCGGATTACCGGCGGCAAGCAATCATTGACAGCTGGCCTGCGGACGTGGATGATACAGCAGCGCGATGCGACTGGGATTGGAAGTCAGAATATTCTTTGGATCGAGCATTTTCCGAATATTTGATTCCTGCTGTACGGAGACGATATCCATCAAAAGCCTGAGATAAGCTTCATAAAACGATCACCTGAACACCGATCTTTCACTACCGATGTTTTTTAATTCCTGTCTGGATTTTTGTACAATTGTTGATTTAATTAGATACAGTGATATTGTCAAATACGGACGAAATTAATTTTCTGTTACTTTGAAGGGATAAAAAACAATGCGTTTAGGTATTTTAACTGGAGGAGGAGATGTTCCAGGATTGAATGCGTGTATGAAAGCAGCATCAATGCGGATTCTTGAAGAAGGACATGAAATGTTCGGGTTGAAGCGCGGCTGGGCCGGATTGCTTCAATACAATCCGGACGACCCAAAGACTCAAGGAGAACTTATTCTTCCACTGACAAAAACTGTTGTTCGCACCATCGATCGTACCGGCGGAACATTCTTACACACGTCACGAACAAATCCAGGCAAAGTACGTCCTAAAGACATGCCGGATTTTCTGAAGGGGAAATTTGAGTACAAAGACGGTACAGAATCAGCTGACTGCACTGCTCATGCTCTCCGTGTTATAGAACACATGAAGCTGGATGGACTCATCGCTATCGGCGGTGATGATACACTCAGCTACGCTGTACGTCTGCATAAAGAAGGTGTTCCAATGGTCTGCATTCCAAAAACAATGGATAACGATGTCTACGGCACCGATTATTGCATTGGCTTCTCAACAGCTGTTACACGCAGTATTGAATTTATTAATTCCATGCGAACGCCAGTCGGTTCTCACGAACGTATTGCGGTTGTGGAATTATTCGGACGCTATTCCGGAGAAACCTCTCTCATTTCGGCTTATCTTGCCGGTGTTGATCGGGCAATTATCTCAGAAGTCGACTTTGACATAGATAAACTCGTCAAGTTTTTAATCGAAGATCGCAAAGGAAATCCCAGCAACTATGCTATTATGACTGTCTCGGAAGGCGCCAAACCTCTCGGCGGCTCAATGTCTCTTACCGGCGAAGCTGATGCTTTTGGACATAAAAAGCTCGGAGGCATTGGACAATATATCGGAAGTGAAATTGAAAAACGTTCCGGCATAGGTGTGATGGTTCAACAACTTGGATATCTGATGCGCGGCGGTGCGCCTGATGCACTTGATCGTATGGTTGCTACAACGTATGGTTATCTCGCTGCCGATCTTTTAATTCAGAGGAAATCCGGCCGAATGGTTGCGTTACGCGACGGCAAGTACACAACTATTTCTGCCAGTATGATTACTGAAGGCAAGAAATGTGTTGATGTGGATGAGTTATACGATATTGAAAAATATCGGCCTAAAGTAGCACATTTACTTGGCAAGCCGATGTTCCTGTACTAAGCTGTAGGGAATATAGTATTTCCTTCTTTCGTGGTTACATTCTTAGGCACTTTCAGTTATAGAAAGTATAAGGGTGTAACCATGTTTTTATCTAAACATACCAACAGTATTTAGTACCTGTTCTATACCAACACATCCGGCAACTGGGCTAAAGTTTCTTCCCGGTGCACTCATAAAACCGATGCACTTAAGTTCCTTCAAGGATTCAAGCAAGATGAACACCCACGAGGACAGAACGCCAAGTGGAAACTTTGTAGCGAGTTCTGGAAAGAGTTTCTAACCTATACAGAATTTAACTTTTCTCAAGCAACGGTAGTTTTATATAAGAACACAACAAGATTGTTCTTTGAGATAGTTGGAGATAAACCCCTCGTTGATTACACGCCAAGAGATTTTGACCTCTACAAAACGGTAAGACAGAAATATGTTAAGGCTCCAACTGTCAACATTGACTTGCGAACGATACGCGCTTTCTTCAACGTTGCTGTACGTTGAAGACTATTAGACAAATCCCCTTTTGACATTGAACTTGTTCCCATCCCGGAGTCAAGCCCAGTGTATCTTACAAAGCAGGACTTTGAGAGATTGCTTGCAGTAATCAAAGAGAACTGGCTTAAAGAAATCATCGTCTTTGCGGTATCCACAGGGTTACGAAGAGGTGAACTACTCAACTTGAAATGGAGCAACGTAGATATGCAACGGAAGCTATTGTATATCGAATCTTCTCCAACGTTTCGGACTAAAGCGGGCAAGCGAAGAACTATCCCGCTTTCAGACACAGCATTGTTAATTCTTCAGGCACGGCAAAGAAAAGGATTATCTGGATGTGTATTTACTTGGGATGGAAAAATTATTTCCGGTTGTTTCCTATCTCACTTATTCAAGCGGTATGTAAGGCAGGTGAAACTCAGCAATCAGGATATACACTTTCACAGCCTCCGGCACTCGTTTGCCTCTTGGCTTGCTTAGGACGGCACTTCTGTATATGTGATAAAAGACTTACTTGAATACTCAGACGTAAAAACAATCCAGATATACAGCCATTTACAGCCGGAGAATTTGCGTACTGAGGTGAATAAGATTTCGGTACCTTTGAACTGAGAAAGTAGTCTCTAACGCGCTCTTGCTTTTGCGGGGATGTTGGATTATATTCGCGCGATAGTAAAATAGATAGGAACAGTGAATAGGGTGATAGGTTCACTCATTCTGAAGAGACTTGTCCTCTATCAAGCTGTAATAAAATCAACTAAACGCCTCGGAGGTAATCATGAAGATACGTGTAAGAGCTTTTGGGTTAGCAGTCGGTATTGTGTGTGGATTGGGAGTATTTGTGCCAACACTTTTGGCTGCCGTTTGGGGAACCGGTAAAACACTTATATTGCTTAGAGCGTTTTTCTTTGGATACAGCATAAGCTTCGGTGGGGCTATTGTGGGATTGATTTGGGGTTTCGTTTTGGGATTCATTTGTGGGGCATTGGTTGCGTGGATATACAATATACTCCATAAGGCGCTCTACAAATCATAGGGGACGGGGTATAAATGATACTCGGCTGTTGAGAGGTCTTTAGATAGGATGAACTATGAGCCCCAACAGACTCCATTGGAGCTTTGTGTTTATTCTAGCCTGAGACCATCTGAATATTACTGTGAATAAGATTTCGGTGTCTTTGAATTGAAAAAGGTGTAGCCTATAACGCAAATATGAACAAGAGCACTCATTTTACAAGTTTGCTTTGCTGGTTAGTATTGTCAAGCGGCAGCATCGACAGCGTCTTGAATAGATGACTCCACATCGCCAACTGACGTCCTAACTTTATATACCGAATAGCGCCAGTCACCATTATTCAATCCATCAACATCAGTTGAAAGGTCATCGGCCTTTGATTTTACATTGTCAAATTCTGACTGAACATTTTCCAGTTTATTCTTCAGATTTTCAATTTTCTGATTGGCCTTTTCAAGCTCACTATTAATTTGATTGACTTGTTTCTCTAATTCCTCTGTTCTTGCCCCCATTGCAACCACGAAAAGGAAACACGACCACGAAGAAGGCTATAGAGAATATATTCAGTTTTGTAATGTTCATGTTATCTCCACAAGCTTATTCCTTTACGAATAGGTGGAGTGCACATCCGTACTCAATCGACATTAATTGAGTTGTTGGTTAATGGGTGGCAATTAAGCTACTATAATCTGATTAACTTTTAATAAATGTAATAATAAGCGGAAAAAGCTATTTTGTTTCTGCTTTTTAAAGAATCTTAATTTGTTTAGGTGATTTGAGAATAATTTCAGACTTGTCTTGATAGAGCTTAATCTTGCCTATATTTCGACAGTCGGACCTTCATATTGATTCACATTAGAGAAAATTTTAACATCACTTATTAAAAATAACTGCTGCAAATGCATTGTTTGGATATTTGCCTTCTCTGCCAAGGAAGACGGTACCTTCCCTTGAGATATATACTTCACGAACCAAACCCTTGATTGTTGCATATTCACCTACATGATTTATTGCTTCCTCGAGAGAATACTTCGGAATTTTTACTTAGCCAATCCTTCATTAAGTGTGAAAAAGAAAATAAAAATAGATGCACACGACATGAAAGATTTGATGAATTGTTTCATACGTCCTCCGTTCTTGAAAGGTTCAACTTCTAATAATCTATTTGGTTGAAGGAATTATTCTAATTTTAGCAATTTATTAGTTTCAGCGAGAATATGGTTCTTCCTTGTACTAAAATCAAGTTATTGAAATTCATTTTTCTAATCTTGTGAATGAGTATAAATAAGGATAGTTTTAAGTTCTGGCAGGAATTCGCCAACACAACAATAGAGACACTTGTTTGTTGCCTAATTGCATACATCGGGATATTTCACTTCATTAAATATTATATCTTTTATTTATGATCGGAAACAAACCTGACCACATGAAAGACAAGACAATGACCACTGTCAGCAGCATAGCGAAGATGATCGATCACTCAATCCTTCATCCTACTTTTACCGATGACGATTTAAAGACCAACTGTGAAATCGCAAAAAAATATCATGTCGCCACCGTATGTGTAAAACCATATCACACAAAGATGGCGGCGGATATACTCGAAGGCTCCGATGTCGCAGTGTGCGCAGTCATTGGTTTTCCCCATGGTAACAGTACTATCGATATAAAAGCTGCAGAAGCCCTTCAGGTTATTAAAGACGGCGCGAGCGAAGTAGACGTAGTTGTCAATATCGGTAAAGTGCTGCAAGCCGATTGGAATTATATCGATCAAGAACTAAAAACAATCCATGACATCTGTCTCAATAATAAAGTGCTTTTAAAAGTAATTTTCGAAACAGATTATTTATCGCGCGATGAAGACAAAATAAAACTATGCAAACTTTGCAGTAAACATACGATCGATTTTGTAAAGACCTCTACCGGTTATGGCTTCGTTAAGGATAGCGATGGAAAGTATTCGTATGCAGGAGCAACCGAACATGACATAAAACTCATGCGCAATCATTGTGCTCCTGGTGTACATATTAAAGCAGCAGGCGGTATTCGAACTCTTGACCATGTCCTAAAAATGCGCGAGCTTGGAGCCACGAGGATCGGCGCTACCGCGACAGCAGACATTTTGGAAGAAGCAAAAAAGCGTTTTAAACTATAATCGTACTAGAATAAAAACTTGCAGCTGAATTTGTTAAGTTAAAAATAGTTTCCTACATCTACCCTAGCAACACAGCAAAATACAGCCAAATCGCTTGTATCTGCTTACAATCATGCTTATTTTCCTAATGTTATTTTTTTAGTCGGCTTGCTTCTCACAAAAAGGATTCAACATGCTAGAAAATAAATATTTAGAAGAACATGTTTTAGTATTTAAGACTCAATTACTCGAACACATAGGCATGTTTCAAGGTCTTTGCTTTGAGCTGGGTAAATATAGAGATATTATATATAATTCAAAGAATCACATTTTCCTCAAAAGAAAAGATGCGGAATCCAATCCTGCCTACAAGCAGTTGATCCCTTATGCCCTCTTGCAATTCAAAAACACATTTTTTGTCTATCGCCGCGGTAAACTTCTGGCGGAGAAAAGACTTCTTGGAAATTATTCATTAGGTGTAGGCGGACATATTTCTGTTACTGACCCGGGATTATTTGGTACAACCTATGAAGATGGTCTGAGACGTGAAATACATGAAGAAGTTATTCTTGAATCTCCTTATACGCAGCGGATTGTCGCCCTGCTGAATGACGATTCTGACGATGTCGGAAAAGTTCACTTCGGCATTGTTCACGTTCTTGCACTAGAAAAACCGTTAGTCAAACCAAGAGAAAAATCGATTAATGAAACGAAATTCCTGGACACCGAAGAACTTAGTAACAAAATAATTACATTTGAAAATTGGTCGAAAATATGTATTCACCATATTGATCGCATTATCGATCGCAAAGAACAGAACTTTTGAGGAAACAATAATCCTATCAATGCATAAATGTCCATGATATTTATTTATCTGGATTTTTATCCAATTGTTGATTTAATTAAATACAGTGAAACTATTCTAATATATTTTCATATGTACAGTTCAAATTAATAAAATAATTTAAACAATCTCCATTAAAGTAAAATATGAAATTCAATCCTATTACAAAAAGTTCTTTACAACTAGCAAGAGCTGACTATAAACCAAAATTACCGACTGCTTTAACCGGCAATATATTGGTTAAAGAAGGTGCTGCGACTCAATCTGTCGCACATCAAGAAGAAATTAATAAGATGTTTCCAATTACCCATGGTTTACCTGTTTTAAATATCGAATCCGGCTCAAAACCCTTGGAATCATCTGTTCTAAATGTTGGGGTTATCCTTTCTGGAGGCCAGGCTCCTGGCGGACATAATGTAATTGCGGGGATATTTGATGGTCTAAAAGCAATGAATAGTAATAGTAAATTATATGGTTTCTTAGGTGGACCATCAGGATTAGTAGATGGAAAAAATATTGAACTGACTGCTCAACTGATTGAGGAATACAGAAATACGGGAGGATTTGATATAATAGGCAGCGGTAGAACGAAATTGGAAGAACAATCACAGTTTGATAAAGGTCTCGAGAATTGCAAAAACCTTGGCATAAATGCTATTGTTATCATTGGAGGAGACGACTCAAATACAAATGCTTGCGTATTGGCTGAGTATTACAAGTCAATGAATGCCGGTGTCCAGGTAATAGGTTGCCCCAAAACTATTGATGGAGATTTAAAAAATGAAATGATAGAAACATCCTTCGGATTTGATACAGCCTGCAAGGTGTATAGTGAGCTTATTGGTAATATTGAACGTGACGCTTTATCTGCAAAAAAATATTGGCATTTCATAAAGTTGATGGGGCGTTCAGCTTCACATATAGCACTTGAATGTGTCCTTCAGACCCATCCAAACTATGCTATTATTTCTGAAGAAGTGCAGGAGAAGAGATTGACCATGGACCAGATTGTTGAAGATATTGCCAGGGTTATTAAAACACGCTCTGACAATAATGAAAACTTTGGTGTTTGCTTGATACCAGAAGGCTTAATTGAATTTGTGCCCGAGATTAAAAAACTAATTTCTGAAATTAATGACTTACTAGCTGACAAAGCCGTAATTTTTAATGTATTGGAAACTGACGATGAAAAATTCCAATTCGTTAACAGTCACATAAGCGCTGATTCAACAAAAGCATTTAACTCATTGCCAAAAGAAATACAGATTCAGCTATTAATGGATCGCGATCCGCATGGGAATGTACAGGTTTCACATATTGAAACTGAAAAATTACTGATTGAGATGGTTGAAGAAAAGCTTAAAGAATGGAAGACAGAAGGTAAATTCAAAGGAAATTTTACGGCATTGGCAAATTTCTTTGGATACGAAGGCCGGTGTGCAGCACCGTCTAATTTTGACGCCAACTATACTTACTCATTGGGCTATGTAGCTGCTGTTATAATTGGATCAGGAAAGACCGGGTATATGTCGTCGGTTCGAAATCTTATCGCTCCGGCTGATAAATGGATCGCGGGAGGTGTGCCAATTACTATGATGATGAACATAGAAAAAAGACACGGTCTTATGAAACCTGTCATTCAGAAAGCACTGGTGAAATTAGATGGCAAACCGTTTAAAGAGTTTGCGAAAAACAGGGCCGAATGGTCTATTAAAACATCCTATGTTTTCCCTGGACCAATACAATACTTTGGACCAAGCGAAGTATGCGACGCAACAACCAAAACATTACAATTGGAAAGAGGTTAATAGAGATAGTTCATAATAATTGAGATAGTGTATGTGTCGATAAAAAACCCCTCCGTTTAGAGGGGATTTTTATTTACCAGCAAATTTTTCTAGATGAATTTCTTCATCTACTCGCTATTCCGGAGGATTCCAGCCTTTATGGTTCCATTGCTTTAATTCAATCTTGACAGTGCCGAGAATGACTTTCATTTCAGCGGTAATCGGAATTGCCTCAGTATCATTGCTGAACCATCCTTTGAAATCGCCTGTGAGACCCAATATCCCCTCAAGTTTCATTTTGCCTGATAACTCCACCACTTGAATGGGTTTTTCCCATGCTTTGATATTCACTTTCGAATGGGGATGGAGAGGATAGAACAACGTTTCCCCCAATTTTTCATTCGAGACAGTCGGATATGAAAACGAATCTTGGACTTGCAATAGATCGCGCGCTAAAAAGATAAGCGATATCCCGTCTTGAATGGGAGTTTTTACGATACGAAGAGTATCACAAACAACAGAATGCTGAGGTGAAGAGTCTAAGGTTTCTTGAGATGCTTCTTCGACGATGATAATTTTTTCCAATAAATGATAACGATAGAGTACCTTTTGCCACTCGCCATCCTGTTTCTCATAAGAATAGGAACTAAGTGAATTAAAAGAGGAATCCATTTCCGTATAAGCGACCAAATGAATATCCACAAACGGCAAGCCTGAACGAGAATCAATATATGCTACAGCTTTATGCTTCCTTGATTCTGAAATTTCCGGCACAGACAATGTTTTCAATCGAATGGTTCCTAAATTGATTCCAGACCAACTGACTTCATACAATAATTCCTCACCCTGAACATAGAAGGATGTGTTTGCCGGTTGTGCATGATCAGCGGAGAATGTTATTGACCGTACAAGCATTGTCATTGGTATTGCGAGGATAAATATTATAATAGGTGATTTCATCGCTACTGCATTTTCTAAATAAATAAAATACTTTCCACATAACGTGCAATAGCCGGCGAGGATGTCAATCCTGGCGATTCGATTCCAATCAGGTTGACAAATCCGGACAAGCCGCGATCTTTCTCGTGGACGATAACAAAGTCGCGCGAGGGTCGTCCTTTTCTTTGAAGTTTTGGACGAATGCCACTCATATCAGGTGTAATATCTTCATCGTTGATCGCAGGCAAAATACGTCGGATGGATTCTGCAAATGCATGCTGCTTCTCTTCTGCCACCTTATAGTCGAGTAAGCGGCCTTCGAGATATTCAATATCAGGTCCGAATTTCAGCCGTCCCCCCCAATCTATTAACGCATGAACTCCAAGTCCCTCATTGACTGGGACAGGATACACGAGCCGGGACACAAGATTTGCCTTCGAAGGTGTGATAGCAAAGTACGATCCCTTGACAAAATTGAGGCGTAAGTCCTCTTTATCGATGTTGATACCCATCATCTGCGCGATGAGATCGGAACCGAGACCGGCCGCATTGATGACAATCTCACTGCTTACGCTCGATTGAGTTCCAACATCGACAACGGTTAAATCATATTCACCATTGTTTTTTTGAATATCCATCACTTGACAGCGATGCTGAACTAATCCTCTATTGGACTGAATTGTTTGGAAAAAGAAATCCATCAGATCATGAACACTGATGATGCCTGTCAGCGGAGAAAATAATGCTCCTACCGTTTTGATATTGGGCTCTAATTTCAATGCGGCGGCTTTATCCAACAGTTGAAGCTCTACGCCATTGTCAGCCGCGTTTCTTTGGATACTTTCAAGCTTTTCTAATTCTGCCGGTATTGTCGCTGTAATCAGTTTTGTCAGCGGTTTATAGATAATGTCGTGTTCTTTGCATAACGCATATAATTCGTCTCTTCCTTCCACACAGAGACTCGCTTTGAGAGAGCCCGGTTCATAGTAGATCCCTGCGTGAATCACTTCGCTGTTACGGCTCGATGTCTCCATTCCGTACTTTTCATTCTTTTCGAGCACTACAAGACGTGGATGTTTTTCAGAAAGACGTGCCGCAATGGCAAGTCCTACCACACCCGCGCCTATTACTGCAATCTCGAAATCTGCCATATTAGGAAAATACTAAATCGTTCTTTAAAGGACACGTACAATCTTGATTGACTCCTTTTTGCTTCGTATGTTATACATATGAAAAAAGCAAAAAACCAAACCCAGATGTTTCTCCAACTTATCGATGAAGCATATAAAAGCAAGGCCTGGCATGGAACGAGTCTGCACGGCTCAATTCGTGGTTTATCTGCACAACAAGCAGCGTGGCGTCCTTTATCGACACGGCACAATATTTGGGAGATTATGGTACATGCAGCTTATTGGAAGCACATCGTCCGACGGCGTTTGCGTGGAGAGAAAAAAGGCTCATTTCCATTAAAAGGAAGTAATTGGATCAAACGTCCAATTGTTTTGAGCGAGAACGCTTGGCATGAAGACATTCGCCTGCTTGATGAAATGCATCGCTCAATGCGTGAAGCGATTGCTCTGATCAAACCATCCGATCTCGACCGAAAACCTGCCGGCAGTAAGGTTTCCAATGCATCCATCATTTCAGGAATTGCCTGCCACGATGTTTATCATACTGGACAGATACAATTGCTTAAACGATTGATGAAACAGTGACCAGCGACTCACCTTCTCAAAAACCAAGCTGGCGAAAAACCTTCGCAGCACTCAAACATCGCAACTATCGTCTGTGGTTTTATGGACAAATGGTATCGTTATTTGGCACGTGGATGCAGACTACTGCCCAAGGATTTCTCATTTATCAATTAACACATTCTTCAGCATATCTTGGGTATGTGGGATTTGCTTCCGGCATTCCTTCGTGGCTTTTTATGATGTATGGTGGAGTTATTGCAGATCGCGTCTCAAAACGCAAGGTCCTTATCGTTACACAATCCATCATGATGATCCTCGCGTTTATTCTTGCAACACTTGTATTCACAGACACTGTTCAAGCGTGGCATATTCTTTTGTTGGCATTCGGTCTAGGATCTGCCAATGCTTTTGATGCACCGGCGCGCCAAGCATTTGTCTCAGAAATGGTGGATCGTGAAGATTTAACGAATGCCGTCGCGCTCAATGCAACAATGTTTAATACCGCTCTTATCATCGGTCCGGCAATTGCCGGCATAATTTATGCCGCATTCGGACCCGGGTGGTGTTTTGCTGTCAACGGGGTCTCATTCATTGCTGTCATCATCGCACTAGCATCGATGCATTTTCTACCACGCACAGAAATTTCACAACATGGTTCCACACTCTCTGCATTAACGGAAGGGATTAATTATGTACGTCAGCAGCCGACCATTCGTGCACTCATCGGGCTGGTTGCAACAACTAGTTTATTCGGAATGTCTTTAGGAACATTACTCCCTGCTTGGTCAGTGAAAATACTTCACGGTAACGCAGCGACAAACGGACTTCTCTTTTCTGCTCGCGGCGTCGGTTCTCTTTTTGGAGCATTGACTATAGCCACCTTCGCGAGATCCCATGTCCGTGGTAAATTTATAACAGCCGGTTCCATCTGCTTTCCCATTTTTATTGCTCTCTTTGCAATGACATATTGGCTGCCGCTCTCGCTACTATTTATGGTTTTTCTTGGCATAGCTACAATATTTGTTGTTAATTTTTCTAATGCTACCATACAATCGATTGTGCCCGATTCACTGAGAGGACGTGTTATGGGTGTATACACCACGATCTTTATGGGATCAATGCCGCTTGGTGCACTTCTGCTAGGAACCATCGCAGAACATGCCGGAGAAGCAGAAGCGGCATTGTTAAGCTCTGCCTTTGCGTTTTGTATTGCTGGTCTTGTAATGGTCTTCGTACCAAAAATACGTACGTTAGAATAATTTATGAAATGGAAAAAGGGTGAAACACTCGCTCCACCCTTGCAAACCCATCGTATATGATTCTCCTCTACTGGGTTCCCAACGCGTTCACAAGCCACAAACTTAACTCGGGAATATACGTAATGACCATCAAAGCGATCGCCTCAAACAGGACAAACATGATTACTGCCTTCGAAAGATGGAAGATCGACTTTTCGAATCGAAGGCTGGAAAGAAACAAATTGAGTCCCATGGGCGGCATGAGGTAGCCGAGTTCAAGATTTGTCAGGAAGATAATGCCAAGATGCACCGGATCAATGTTGAAATGTGCCGCAATAGGTAAAATGATTGGAACGGAAACGATCGCCGAAAATATCTCCATCATCATACCAATGATGATGAGAAATGCATTTAAAATAAGAAGAAACATAATTTTACTGGACACATGCGCTTGAACGATTTCGAATAATCTCTGCGGCACTTGTTGATCGATCAGGAAGTTCATCAATCCTAAAGCACATCCAAGGATCATCATAATAGCACCGACTAAAAGCATACTGCGCTTCATAACACGCGGGATATCCCGGAAGATATGAAGATCGCGATAGATAAATACTTCGACCACAAATGCATAAAATGCCGTAATCGCTGCTGCTTCCGTTGCAGTGAAGAATCCGCCGTAAATTCCACCGATAACTACAAACGGTAATGGTATTTCCCAAATTGCCGCACGCATGGAACTCCATACATTTTTCCATAAGAATGGAATTTTCGGAACATGGAATTTTATGCTCACTCTCAAACTATACGCGCATAAGAACAAAATGAGAATGATTCCCGGAACGAGTCCGGCTACAAACAACTTGTTAATACTCACTCCCGCAACAAAACCAAAGAGAATGATGGGAAGACTCGGAGGAAAAAGTAATCCGATACTTCCCGATGCCGTTACTAATCCAAGCGAAAATTTTTCAGGATATTTTTGTTTTAGGAGAATCGGATATAGAAGTCCACCGAGCGCGACAATGGTTACACCGGATGCACCTGTAAATGCAGTAAAGATTGCACAAGTGAACAATGAAACAATCGCTAATCCAGCAGGCATCCATCCGAATAATGCTTCTGCAAGATCCACCATTCGCTTAGGAGCTTTGCTTTCTGCAAGCAAATAGCCCGCAAAGGTAAACAAAGGCACAGCGATGAGTGTCGGCTGATCAGCAATTTTACTGTATAAATCGATGATGAGGGCAGAAGTATCGATATCAGCAGAGCTGAACGCATACAATCCCACCGCTCCAATGATCGTAAACAACGGTGCACCAAAGAACGCAATAAGAAGTAATCCCAAGATTAACCAGATACTCATGCGCTGCCGCCTTTCGTTACAGCGGCGTGAGCACGGAGAATTGCTCGAATTGTAAAATGCACGACGAGCAGTCCAAAACCAATGGGAATGATACATTGGACACACCACGAAGGAATACCTTGGAACACCATACGTTTATCTGTCATTTCTGATTCAACAAAAACGCGAGCGGCATTCATTAAAAAGTAACAGACGACCGCGGCAAAGAGATCTGTAAGAACATCGACAGCAGAGCGAATGCGAGGAGGAAGGAATCGCCGCAGGGCATCAATGTTAATATGCCGTTCTTCACTCGTTGCAATGGCGGCTCCTAGAAATCCAATCCAGAGAACAAGATGTCGCAATAAAATATCTGCACCAAGGATTCCTGTATGGAAAACATTCCGCAGCATCACCTGACTAAATGCAACCAGCACCATGGTAGAGAGCATTAGAATGAGTAATGCGCCTTCAGCTTTGTTGAGGGCAAGGTCTATCGTCTTAAGTATCTTCATTTGGATTTTCGGCTCTTTCTATAATCATCAACTTCTTTTTCAACCCGCTTCAGAAAACCTTCATCATACAATTTGCCTAAAAGCATTCTGCGCGCTCGTGTTCCAGTTTCAACATATTCCTTTATCCCCTTATCATCTGCCTTTGTAAATATGATCCCGCGCTTCTTTAACTCGGTCAATGAACTCTGGTTATCTTTACGTCCTAATTCTGAGAGCTTCTTCATATACGTCTTTCCATTGCGGAGAAGTATTTCCTTAAGGTCTGCAGGGAGGTTGTCATAATATTTTTTCGAGATCACGATTGCCCCTGTTGAACAGGTAAGCGGAAAATCAACCATATATTTCGCTTGCGTATACCATTGAATGGAAACACATGCATACGGTGTCGTATAGAATGCGTTGATGAGGCCGGTTTGTAGAGAAGTATAGACGTTATCGATAGAAAGGGGAATTGGCTTAAGGCCTATTGCAGCAAACGCGGTTTCAGCAACCGGATCACCTTCCCATACCCACATTTTCTGCTGCTTAATATCAGAAGGTTGACTAATAGGAGCTTTACTGAATACGTATACAAATCCGATTTCGACGAGGCCAAGTAATTCGTATCCGTGATTTTCGAACGCCTCGCGAATTTCGTTGTCAAATTTATCATATAGATTATCGGCTTCATCGCTGGTTTGAATAAGGAAAGGTGCATCCAAAAGCCGGATCTTCGGCGCTATCTCACCAAGCCCAACGCCAGTGAAACCCGCGGCATGCAATTGGCCAACGGAAATTTTTCGCACCACAGTTTTTTCATCACCCTGCACCATGCCAGGATACATTTTGAATCCAAGGCGTCCGCCGCTTTCCTTCCGGATTGTATTATCAAACTCATGCATCACATTCATCCATGTAGCGCCTTCCGGTGCAATGGAAGCAAATTTGATAGTGTACTGCTGACTTAAAGCAAAAGAGAATACTACAGAAATGAGTAGTTGAGTAAAAAAATTGATTTTCATAAATCGTTTTGTCATTTCTATGGTCCTTTTAGAATAATTCGTTTGATTGCGCCAGCAGTTTCTGCGCTTTCTTTTTTGCGATGATATTGGCAAGACGCGCTTCCGGTAAAATATCAGGGGAAGCTTCTACCACCTGTTTCAGTAATGATTCAAACAATGGCTGGTCTTGTATCGCCACAGCGTATGTTCGGGCATAATACAATTGTGTCATTAAAAATTTTCCACTATTGAGCGCAAGACATTTTTCAAAATACTCTTTTGATTTATCAGGATTTCCGCCAAGTGCCTTCGGTGTACTGCCTTCTATCGTACCAAGGAATAAATACGCACTGCCATGATAGAAAGACGGATCTGTCTTCGCAACAAACTCTATCAGAGCATTCACTTTGCTCAAATCAGCAAGGCCTGCTACATCTGTGCGCGTGATATTGATATAGCTCCCCCAGCTGAAAGCAGTCCAGAAAATGGCAGGGACATCATCCTTATCAAATGTATTTACTGCTTCACGGAATGCCGTAATATTGCTATCCAAAGCCTCCTTAAATTTTTTATTTTTCACGAGAACTCGCATTCCATATTCCTTTGCGCGCAAATAAAAAACGCGTGCCCGCTCCACACTGTCATCCTCGCAAAAAGCCAATGCATAGGCATTGTACCCTTGGGCTGCAAATATAAGGAACTGTTCATTCTCCGGGTCGCTCTTGATCATTGCCTCAACGAGTTTGAGGTTACTCCCAAGCGCTTCGTGCGCAAGTTGTAGATCGGATTCCTCGTTGAATGATGCCAATCCATTATCGAGAATGCCGCCCATCGAACGCAACGCAATGGTTTGGATACAGCCTTCAAAGAGAAATGCTGCCACAATTAAAAGTATTGTTCTCTGCATAGGTTTTATCTCTATGGTTATACCACTCTAAATATAGACGTGCACTTAAAGAGAAAATATTCTCTGCTTAATAAAAAATATATGGAAAAATGTGTGGGATTCAAAGATAACCAGATGAAGAGTTTTTCATTTACACAGGATCTTTATGATATTTTTTCTCTTTTGTGCACGTACACAGGATTCAGTCATTCGATTGTTTCCTTAAAGCAGAATCTACAACTTGAATCTATTACTCCTTCAGTAATCCAAGCATTCCGCTCTTTTTCTCTTCCCATTTGACACTTTTCCGATAAACGAGTAACTTCTCCCTGCAAGAAAAAATTAACAACTTCACCAAAACAGGATCATTATGCGCATCCTCGTGATTGAGGACGAACAGAAGGTTGCCCGTTTTCTAAAAAAGGGCTTAGAGGCGGAAGGTTATGAAGTTGAAACCGCCGCCGATGGAAAGACTGGCGAGAAGTGCGCTCGAACAGAAGTGTACGATCTCATCCTGCTTGATGTCTTGCTTCCCAAGAAAAATGGTTTTGAAATCCTGCGCGATTTGCGGAAAGATGAAATTCGAATTCCGATTTTGATGCTGACAGCTCGCAGTGCGACGGAGGATATCGTGGGCGGGCTTGATCAGGGCGCAGATGATTACCTGACGAAACCATTTGCCTTTAACGTATTGTTAGCACGTATTCGCTCATTGATGCGCCGAGGTACAGCCAGGACAAAACTCAAATATGCCGATCTTATTTTGGACACCGTTGCACATACAGCCAGCCGTTCCGGTATTCCCATTGAGTTGACTGTACGCGAGTATGCTCTCATCGAATATTTTTTACGTCACCGCGGTAAATTAATTTCGCGCCAGGAGCTTTCAAGGGATATTTGGGGATACAATTTTGACCCAGGCACAAATGTCGTAGATGTGTATGTCAACCACCTGCGAAAAAAAATCGATGCCGATTTCTCGATGAAGCTTCTTCAGACCGAACGTGGTAAAGGGTACTATCTTTCTGACAAGAAGTTGTCATTCAAGCCATCATGACTATACTTCATTCTATCCGCACAAAACTTTCATTGTGGTATGCCGCAATTCTTGGCGTCACACTTCTCGGCTCAGGTGTTATTGCATATGTTGCATCGCGATCCTCGCTGCTCAATAATCTGGACTATTCCTTAAAGAACGAAGTAGAATGGGTAAACGAATTCATCGGCCCGCAAGCGAAGAGAGTAAAGATTAAACGGGCCGCACTCAAAGAACTACAGGAACTCAAGCGCAGCGCTGCACAACAGGAAGAACAACCGGAAGTAATTGACACAAGCGCCGGTAAGCGTGCTGAAATTGACGAGATGTGGAACCAGATTTACCAGCATACCTTGCTGAGTCCGAGGCGCCATTATATTCAGATTCTTGACCGCAACGGCGACTTGTTGTATCGATCTCAAAGCCTGCGCGGACATACGATTAGCTACAACGATATTCCGTATCAATGGATCAATGTTGTCAGTACGAAAGGTCCGGATAACCAGGAAATTCGCCTCGCGTTGACGCAAAACGACTATGTCAAGATTTTTGTGGCGTACCCCCTGGAACCGATCTATGAAGTCACGGACAGTGTCTTCTACAACTTTCTCTTCACGACACCATTAGCGCTGTTGATCTCTGTAATTGGCGGTTGGTTTCTGGCGCATAAATCACTCAAACCCGTTGATGAACTGACGAAGACCGCAAAAGAAATTACTGCGCAAAATCTTAGCCGTCGACTTCCAACGCAACGTGTCAACGATGAACTTGGACGGCTCACAGAACAATTTAACGATATGATCAGCCGCCTGCAGGCATCATTCGTGCAAATTCAGCAATTCTCATCCGATGCGTCGCACGAGTTACGGACGCCGCTCACGATTATGCGCGGTGAAATTGAAGTCGCGCTGCGCAACCAACGGATGTCCAAACAAGCACGCGAACTTTTCATGAGCATGAACGATGAATTGGTCCGGCTCTCCTCGATCGTTGAAAGTCTGATGATTCTGGTAAAATCGGATACCGGGCGATTAGTATTTAACATGCAGCCGGTCGCGTTGGATGAATTCATCCACCAACTCTTTGAAGAGGCACAAGTACTTGCTGAAGCAAAAAAGATCAAGGTAAAGTTAGAGCACTCCGAGGAGCTATACATCAAAGGCGATGCCGCTCGTTTGAAGCAGCTTTTCTTGAATGTTGTCGATAACGCTATCAAATACACACATCCGCACGGGCTTGTGACACTCTCGCTAAAAAAGGATGCGGAGAATGCAGTTATCATGATCAAGGATAACGGTATCGGTATTCCACGAAAGGATCAAAGCAAAATATTTGAACGATTTTACCGGGTAGAGCGAAGCTCCGGAAACATTGAAAACACCTCCGGCAGCGGCCTCGGCCTCCCCATCGCCAAGTGGATCGCAGAAGCGCATAATGGCTCAATCGAAGTAAAGAGCAAAGAAGGCAAGGGAAGCACCTTCACCATCCAGTTACCGATTCTATAGAACACTTGTTAGAAAAGTAAAAAGAACTAACTCAGTGTCATCATTTTTTTTGTCGAAGTGCTTGAAGAACTATTGGTGGCACAAACTTGCTTACATCACCGCCGAGCCGCGCAATTTCTCGAACGACATTAGAACTGAGATAGGTGTACTTTTCGGTCGGCATAAGAAAGACGGTCTCCATCTTTTCATCTAACTTCCGATTCATCAGCGCCATCTGTAATTCAAACTCAAAATCCGTCATTGCTCGAAGCCCGCGTACGACAGCAGTGGCTTTCTTTTGCCGTACGTAATCCACGAGAAGTCCTTGAAAAGAATCGACCTCTACATTCTTGTAACGCTTCGTTACTTGTCGGAGAAGCTTAATGCGCTCTTCTTCCGTGAAGAACGGATTCTTGGTCGTGTTCCGCGCAATAGTGATAATGACTTTGTCGAACAGCTTGAGCGCGCGTTCAAGAATATCCAGGTGCCCATTTGTTACGGGATCGAATGATCCGGGGTAGATAGCAATTTTCATCTCACGTCCTTGGATGTGTGGGTGGAACAATAGCTGTCAGAATCAACACCGTCGTTTGACCGAACGGTTTTTTGAGAATCTCATACTTTTGTTCATCTAATTCTATTATAGATTCGCGGCTGTGTTCCATCACGACGTAGGAAGCATGACGTACCGCGCCGGAATCATAAATAGCATTCGGCAGCAATCTGATGTTTTCCAATTTATACGGTGGATCCACAAAGACGAGATCATACGCCCGCTTCATATTCTTCAGATACCAAAACACATCCGCTTGATATACTGAACATTGAGACTTGCATCCGAGCGATGCAGCATTTTTTTCAAGCACCTCCAGCGACTTTCTTGATTTGTCGATGAACGTGACACTCTTAGCACCGCGGCTAATCGCTTCCAAACCGAGGCTGCCGCTGCCGGCAAATAAATCAAGCACTTCTAGGCCATCAAAAACGATACGGTTGGTGAGAATGTCAAAGATCGTTTGCTTTGCGCGATCCATTGTCGGACGAACTGATAAATCCTCTACCGACTCAAGTAAGCGGCCGCGAAAGTCACCAGCGATAATTCTCATTTCGTGCGCAGCGCCAGGCCAATCGCCGCAGAGAATCGGTACCCATCTTTTATGAACGAAGGATTGAGATTTTTTATGGCAACAAGTTTGCGAAATGGATTAAGGGCCAATGTTTGTTTAATACCTGTTGTCGTCCGGAGCGACACGACTAAACTTTTTGTAACATCGACCCCATGCAAAAGCAAGGCTTCTGGTATGCAATTATCTTTTTGCTTCAGATATTTTAAGTATTCCAAAATGTATTTATCCGGATATGGTTCACCGTTATAAAGGAGCGATCGATAATCTGTCATCTGCCCGTTATGAATGAGGCTTGCCTCAATACCGTTTTTACAAAGCCCAATGAGTGCAATATCGTGTTCAAGTATTTCAGGGTAGTTTGTGATGAGAGTCTTTTCCGTGCTGAATTGATCAATATCGATAATGTTCAGTTTCATCTTCAGTCCGACCACTGTTTTCTGCAAGAAAGCAACCAATCCGCGCCGGACTGCAACCATAAATGTTTGCTGAGCTTCGGTGTTTTCGAGCGGCAATCCATGTGAGTCGATAATAAATTCTCTTGGTGATGTATGCGGAAAATATTGATCAACTTCCCACTGTAGATATTGAGAGAGATCCTTGCCGGTCAGGCCGGGTTCCACAGGAATGATATTAATAAAAAGCGGATCAGGCGGCAGCGCAAACGAAATATATTCCGTCGAGACCTTATGCTGCTTCATCATTTCTCTCAACTCTCTCACAAACATACTCAATTGCGGGTGATCTGCCGAAATGGTTGTACCTGTGTTTGCAAAATCTATGGTCGTATCGCGTTCAGCCAATACGGTGACGATTGATTTTTTCTTTTTATGCTCAACCTCGGCTAATTGGATTTTTCCTCTGAGGAACGAAACGCCGACAAAATAAGTTGATTTCATGTGTGGAATCTCTCGATGGGTGGTGGCTATTGAGTTGTGATTATAGGACTGAGACGTTCCAATTTATTTTTACTTATTCCTTTAATAGCGCGAAGGTCTTCGATTGTGGTAAACCTTCCTGTCTCTTTGCGATACTTCAGAATGCGTTCCGCTGTCACTTCACCGATTCCCGGTAAATCCATCAATTGCTGTTCTGTGGCTGTATTGATATTAAGCTTTCCAGATTCTTTTCCGGTTCTCATGCTTGTCGGGACAACATTCACACTGTCTTCCGGTGCCGCGCTGAGCGCGGCAAACGTGCTATCTGATGTTCGATAATCAAACTGCGGTAAAGCCGGAAATGTTGCCTGATATAAACGAATAACCGCACCAAGCATCATCGTTGTAACCAAAAACAGGATTACATTCCGTTCAGTTTTTGTTAATGCCAGCCATTCCACAATACGCTTCAACATATCCGATCAAGAAAAAACGTCTTTCACCTTATCGAAAAAAGACCGGTCGGTGTTGAGGCGATCCTCTTCGCTCGGGTTCACATGCTCACACGTCGAAAGGCTGCGCAACAATTCTTTTTCTTTCGCATTGAGTTTTGCAGGCACCCATACATTCACACGCACGAGTTCATCACCGCGGCCGTAGTTATTCAAATGTGGAATACCACGCTCGCGCATTCGAAGCATTCGGCCCCCTGGCGTTCCTGGATCAACGGCAAGCTTTGCTTTTCCTGTAAGCGTTGGAATTTCTACGTCCCCGCCAAGCGCTGCTGTCGGATAACTGATCCATAATTCATAAATGATATCATCACCATTGCGCTTGAAATGCTGATGCGGTTCTTCTTCGATAACAACAATGAGATCACCGGCGGGACCGCCCCGACGCCCAGCATTCCCTTGACCCTGAAGAGGAATATAGTTTCCTTCTGTCACACCGGCGGGCACGTTCACTTTAATAGTCGATTCACCTTGTACGCGTCCTTCACCATGACAGCTTAAACACGGATCTTTCACAATGCGCCCTTCGCCTTCGCAGGAAGGACACGTCGTGATATTCACAAATTGACCGAACATAGAACGCGATACTTGCCGCAATTCACCGCTACCGCCGCATTGAGGGCAGGCAGATTTGCCGCTGGTGGATTTTGCTCCGCTTCCACTGCATATATCACATTTTTTCTGACGTTTCACCTTAATCTTCTTTTCAACACCGCTAGCGATTTCTTCCAATGTCAAAGAAAGGCGAACACGCAAGTCTGAACCTGCTTGCCCATGTTGTGCAGAAGAACGCCGCCGAGATCGCTGACCACCTGTGAACATTTCCTCGAAAATCGAGCCGCCAAAGCCGCCTGAAAAAACATCACTAAAGGTGCTAAAAATATCATTAATGTCATGGAAGTCACGGTAATTCGTGCCGCGCAGTCCTTCATGACCGTACTGATCATAACGCTGTTTTTTTTCAGGGTCGCCTAGTACTTCGTATGCTTCTGCCGCTTCCTTGAATTTTTCTTCTGCCTCTTTATTTCCGGCATTACGGTCAGGGTGGTACTTCATAGCCATCTGCCGATACGCTTTTTTTACTTCCTCCGGTGTTGCATTTCGATCAACTCCTAATATTTCGTAAAAATCTCTTTTCGCCATAGCTTTTACTTATTTCTTAAAAGTGCCGGTTGATGTTTCAGTTCCTTTTGGCGCTTCATCTAGAGTGGACGAAACGACCACCTTTGCATGTCGAATAACTTTATCGTTCAATGTATATCCCTTTTCAACTTCTTCAAGAATTGTATAATGCGGTACATCGCTGCGTGGAATTTGCATCAGTGCGTCATGATACTCGACATTAAATTCTTTTCCCACCGTATCGAATGCCTTGACACCGCGCCCTTCCAGTACCTTCACGAGTTTTTGATAAATCAGCTCAATGCCTTTTATGAGTGCATCATTGTCTTTGCTTTCTCTCCTATGCTTCAATGAACGTTCAAAATCATCAAGCACCGGCAGCAAATCCTCCACCAATGATTCTGTTGCGTATTTGAGAATGTTTGTTGTTTCATTTTCGATGCGGCGTTTATAGTTATCGAATTCTGCTGCCTTCCGCAGCAATAAATCTTTATACTGGTCAACTTGCTTCTGAAGCTCTTCCATCTGGAGAGCTGATTCTGTTGCCTCCGGTAATTCAGGCGGAATACTTACCTCTGGTTTTAATTCTTCTCCAGTTCTGTTGTTATTATTTTCCAATTCTTTTTCTGCCATAATTCAGTGATAATAATTGTAAGATGAAACGTATAATAAATTTTTCTTAAGCACTTAACATTTTTGCAATCGTTTGGGCAACATAATCTACCAAGGGAATAACTTTGCTGTAATTCATGCGCGTCGGACCGATGATACCGACACGTCCTGTTACTCCTTCTACGTCATATGTCCCAGTGACAAAGCTGTATTCTTTTGTTGTCTCGTCTTTATTCTCTGTTCCAATCGTTACCACAAAACCTTTTTGAAGTTCGTCATGCTTTTCAAGAAGGTGAACAATAATATCTTCGTTTTCGATCAGCTCGATTACGGAACGAAAATTTTTTGGGTCGATGAATTCCGGATGTTCAATGATATTCTTTGTACCACCGATCAGGACTTTGTCGCGTTCTTTAGAATCTGTGAACAGTTGATCGACTGATTCGATAAAGAGGCGTATCAGTCCGGTCCGTTCACTCTGCATGTCCCGAACCCGGTCTACAAATGAATCACGAATTTCATTCAGTGTTAATCCTGATAACCGTTCATTCAATAAACGACCGATCTGATCAAGATGATCCCTCCGGACTTCAACTCCTACCTCCATCATAATCGTACGCACTATTCCCGTACGAATGGAAATCACGACGAGCAGTTTGGAACTCGCTATAGGAATAAGTTCGATCTTTTCAAATATACCGCTGCTGAGATGTGGCGAAGTTACAATACTGAGTTGATGCGAGATCTTTCCGAGAAGTTTCGAGGTCTCGCGGAGCATCTCATCGGCATCGTTTGTTTGATCTAGTTGTTGATGAATCCGCAATTTTTCATCATCGCCAAGTTGCTGCATTTCCATCAGATAATCAATATAAAATCTGTACCCCAGGTCGGTTGGTACCCTACCTGCCGATGTATGTGGATGAGACAAAAAACCCAGCTCTTCTAGGTCCGCCATAACATTACGGATAGATGCAGCGCTCAAGCTGGATTCAAAATGCTTGGAGATATATCGCGAACCCACTGGAATAGCCGTTTGAATGTAGTTATGCACTACATGGTGCAGAATGCTTTGTTCACGTTCATTTAACGTTTGGTTCTTATCGGTCACTTCTCCCATACGACATCTTTATCTCCAATACAAAATTAACCATTAAACGCTCCGTTGTCAAGGTAAGCACTCAATGAGTACGAGTGCTCAGAAACATGTATCTAATTCTCAAAACGCCATAATGTGTGGAAAATTGCATCGCCCCACATTTCTTCTTATCTTATCGCCGGCATGGAAGCAAAACTCATTCTCGAAAACGGCACGATCTTCACAGGCGAGTCATTCGGTGCAGGCAATGAGACAACCGGTGAAGTTGTATTCAATACGAGCATTACCGGTTATCAAGAAATCCTTACTGATCCTTCCTACAGCGGACAAATCGTAACAATGACCTATCCGCTCATTGGTAACTATGGTGTTAATATCGACGATCTTGAATCAGTCAAACCGCAAGTTGCAGGGTTTATTGTGAAGGAATATAGCGCTTTCCCGAGCAATTTCCGCTCGACAGAAAGTCTTGGTGATTGGTTAGCAAAACATAACATTACCGGCATTCAAGGTATCGACACACGGATGTTGACGAAAATGATCCGCTCTGTAGGAGCAATGCGTGGAATAATTTCTACAAAAGATTTAGATGACAAGAGCCTGCTTGCTAAAGTAAAAAAATCGCCGCACATGGCTGGACTCGACCTCGCAAGCCGTGTCACCACAGACAAATTGTATACGTGGAATAAAATCGATACCACACCATTCGCACTTTCAGTAATAAATTCCAGAGCCAAGAAGTGGAACGTCGTTGTCTATGATTATGGTATCAAACAAAACATTCTTCGGCGATTGACTTCCTACGGATGCAACCTCACTGTTTTACCTGCACAGACTCCCGCAGATGAATTATTGAAGATGAATCCAGACGGCATATTCCTTTCTAATGGTCCCGGCGATCCGGCAGCGGTAGCATATGCCATTGAGAATATCAAGAAACTCATTGGCAAGAAACCCATCTTCGGAATTTGTCTTGGCCACCAATTGCTGGCGTTAGCTTTGGGAGGAAAAACATTCAAGTTGAAGTTCGGACACCGCGGCGGCAACCATCCGGTGAAAAATTTGAAGACAGGTTCAGTTGAAATTACATCACAGAATCATGGTTTTGCAGTCGATCCTAATTCACTAGATGCTAAATCAATTGAAATCACGCACACCAATTTGAATGACCACACAAACGAAGGTTTCCGCCACCGATCGTTACCTCTCTTTAGTGTTCAATACCACCCCGAGGCTTCTCCCGGACCCCACGACAGCGATTACCTCTTCGCGCAGTTTATGGAGATGATGGAAAAACAGTAGCACAATCCAGTTTTGGGTAGCGTTAAGTGTTTCCTCCTGACATAGGTTGAGCGCAGAGGAGAATGAATCTGGAGGAGACTAATTCCCTTTTTATTTCGGTCTTTCCAGTAATTTCAATTTTGATTCTATAATCATCAGTATTACCATGATCCCGCCAAAAGACAACATGACATACTTTATGAATGCATTTTCAATAATAGAATTCTTTAGTTTCTCAGCATGAAAGAGTATCTCATGTGGCATACCGATCAATCGAAAAGCCAATTCAAAGATATTCAGGTCGAAAAGCCACAGTATAAGGAAGATGAGCGTATCAACTGCGACAAAGATGAGAAAACTCAGAAGAATATTTTCCAGAATGCTCCGCTTGCGGCTTTCATGCAGAATTTTCTTCATCGTCGTATCGTTGAAATCCGGATCGGTTACTTCCAGATAACTACTCTTCAGGATATCTTTTGTGAGCTTGTCTATATTTAAATTCTTCATCATAGGATAGATTGAATTTCCGACTTCAGGTTTTTATTTAAAATTTTATACATTTTATTTCTTGCCCTGTGTAATTTCATTTTTACGTTATCCTGAGTCATGCTCGTTATTTCCATAATTTCGTCAATGGAATTCTCGCTTAAATAATACAGCGTTAGAAGCAACCGGTCTTCGACGCTCAATTCTTCCAGCGCATGATGGATGAACTTTTTCTGATCCGACAAATCCAGACTGCGGTACGCCAATTCCACGCTTTCTATAACGACATTGGCAATATCATCCTCATCTATACTGCTTAACTCCGGTCTTTTACTCCTTGTTCTCGATAATGAGCTGTTAACCACAATCCTATAAAACCATGTAGAGAATTTCGAGTCCTTCCTGAATTTTTCAAGCGACCTGAACGCTTTCAGAAATGCATCTTGGACAATTTCTTCTGCATCCTCTCTGTTATCAACAATTCGAAACGCAATGGAGAAAGCCATATCTTTATATTTCTCAATGAAATAAGAAAATTTAGATGTGTTTCCTTCAAGAACAAGTTTCAGGTATAGATTGTCCATTGCTACTGGGAAGATTTCGTCTCGGTTTTCTTTCTGTACACATAATAGCCAATTAATCCGAGACCACCAAAGAGAAGTGCCATAATCGGCATTATAATTTCTTGTCTCATTGGAGTATAAACGGAGAGAATGTACCCCAAAAGCAATCCAAATCCGATTCCGCCTATTAACATTCCCCACATGAGAACTTTATGGAACGTGGTTTCTTCTTTTATAAAAATTGAAGCATCTATTCCCTTTTCAATCAAAGCCATTCTCTCCTTATGTTTGGCTTTCCGGCTAAAGTAATAAATTAGTACAATTAAGGCGGGCGGCGCTCCAAAAATAAGAAGAATGGCTAACATTCCTGTTAATATTCCGAGTACGTCTTGCATTTTTATTCTCCTATCATATGTTTTTGTGTGTTATTTAGTATTCCGTTCATATAAGATATGACTACAAGAAATGAATTTAGGTAACAGGATTGAGCAAAAAATTTTAATAAATAATTGAGAGTTTTTTTAACCAACCACAATAATTCGCCTAATTGATAGGGAATTCATTTTGAATGAGCCTGAACAGCGGCTCTAAAGGTTGTAAACCTCCGGATTGACAATATTTGGCAATCTCACACCTCGCAAGCCATGAATAATATTCTCTGCCGATAAACGCGCCATTGCAGTCCGCGCTTCTATCGTCGATGATCCGATGTGCGGCAGCACCGCCACAGTTTCCATTGAGAGAAGGGGATTCGTAGGTTTCATGGGTTCCGGATTTGTCACGTCGAGACCGGCGCCCCAAATAACTCGCTCGTTGAGAGCATCGATAAGATCTTTCTCGTTATGTATCAATCCCCGCGCCGTGTTGATAAATATTGCTGTTCGTTTCATTTCATGAAATGCCGTTTTATTGAATAGTTCTTTTGTCGCTTCGTTCAACGAACAATGAACCGATAACACATCGCTTTGCGCTAACAACTCATCAAATTCCACTTTGTGAGCCAGCAGGAGTTCTTCGGCAAAAGGATTTCTAGAGCGATTGCAATATATGACATTCATTTGATAAGCGCCTTTGCAGCGTTTTGCCATTTCTACACCAATCCGTCCAAGGCCGAATACACCTAAAGTTTTATTCTTCAACTCCATCCCAAGATTTGCTTTGGGCCGAAAAAATGTCCACTCTCCTCGAGCAATCGTTTTATGGAGATGAAACGCTTTTCGCGATGCCGCCAGCATCAACAAAAAGGCAACATCTGCCGTAGCTTCGCTTAAAACATCAGGCGTATTTCCAATAGGTATTCGTAATCGGGTCGCTTCAGGTACGTCGACGTTATCGTACCCGACAGCATATTGGGCGATTACTTTCAGATGCTTGCATTCGTTCAGGAATTTATTATCGATTTTATCGGAGAACATGCACAGCAATGCATCGTGTTGTTTTACATTCTCAATGAGTTCAGGTTGCGTTAACGGTCTATCGACCTGCCAGACTGTAACTTCAAAACCTTCTGCACGCAGTAAATCGATTCCTTGGGCTGGAATATCTCGCGAGACAAAGATTTTCATTTTTCATTCCTATCATTGTTGAAGAGAAAGGGAAAGTGTATAAAAAAGATGCAGAAAAACTAAAACGCAGGTAATTTCTCAATTGCGGTGTTCATTTCGAAAATTGCAAATGCACGATGAACATAATATTAAACAGGTCGGAGAGGAAAGTCCCGAATTTATACCTAAATGACAATCCTTTCTTCATCCCTTTAAACATTGGGTATTCCTCCAATAATGTTATCCTTTTATCAAACGCCTGAATCTGCTTGGCCGTCTCAATTCCCCATTTTAGAATTGAACTCTCATCCATTCCTCCTGTTTCGATCACATGCTTATTGGCCACTTTCACGCCTAATGGCGAAGCTGCATCAAATATTATTTCGCTTGTCGGAAACATATCGGCAAGTCTGCTGAAGAAACTTTTCATTTGACCTTTTTCAAAATAGTAGAAGACCCCAGCCGCTAAAAACAAAACATTATCTTCAACCTTCACTTGACAAAGCCAACTCTCATCTAAAAATGAACGCGCGATACATGTACTTCTATCAATTTCCCGAATAAGACCACTGCGCAACTTGATCACATCCGGCAAATCCAAATCATACCACGTGAGTTTACCATTATCAATGCGACTAAAAGTCGTGTCCAGCCCACAGCCGATATTGACAATGGTTGCCTTTGGATGTTTTAACAAAAAATGCCTGATGGCTCGATCGATATGAAGACTACGCGCTATCCATGCATATCGGGTTATTTCACTCATATTACCCGCTATCGTAGAAAAATCATAATCTATCGTATCAATTATTTCGGCCGCAGTGTTATCTGCCAATAACGGCTTCTGTTTCCGAGTCTCAACCGCACGTCCCCATAAAGGGAGAAGAAGAGTTTTTTGAACGCTCCCGAGTTCAATTGCTATTTTTTTTGACAAATATATTTTTGTTTATTTGGATGAAAATAGTTTAGAAGAATGAACGACTCTGGAGACCGATGAACAACTTATCGCGGTTTCAACTCGCATGTCAAACCAACCCGCACCAATTATTATAAAAGGTAATTTAAATGAAAACAATACCTTGATCGTTTGTCATTCCACGTCAAAACATTGTGAATAAGAAACCATCATCCGCCAAAGGGATACTGCAAACGTAGAATATGTGAGACCGGTGCAGGCTCATATAAAGAAAAGAATTATGTGCTTTATAAAATATTTGCTCTCGGCTTCTTAAAGTTCTTTTATCCCTTCAAATACTTTATGTTTTGGTTCGAATAGATCCATTTTATTTATTTAATCTCTTAAAGATCGCATAGAGGTCGCCATATTTGATGGGCTTTGTGTATGTATTGAGAACGAGTTTCTCTAGGGACTTGAATATATCCTCCGGATACATATTAATGTTTACTTCTCCGAGAATTCCTTTCATCTCACGCGACGGGTCAACAGAATGCCGCATTGCCAACTCACCAAAATCCTGCCCCCGTTCTATCGCTTCATAAACCGAATCAGCTTCTTCTGGAGTAGTACACAATATTTCTGCCAGATTCATAATTTGTAATTTTGCATAGCGTATTTTAGTCCGCAGGTGAAACCATGTACTAATCGGCTGGCTCTCTGTGCGGGCAGGAGTAAAACGCCACTGCTTAATTGATGCTATAGCAAGCGAATCCCACGAAGCATCGTCGCTGCCTTTGAGAAGCCGGGCTTTACCAACTGATCCGTCTTCCAGTATAAATAACACTACATCTAAATCAAAGGGCGTTCGAGAGAATGATTCTGGAATCGGAGGAAGCGGGTGCTTCAAGAGCACCTGTGGACCCGATGCATCTGGAATCTGTTTCATCGACGAACAGCCTACAAGGCACACAATGCAAAGCAAAAAAATCGTGAGTCTCATGATATACCTCCTATAGTAATTGTGTTGAAATTTACATGGTGACTTTACCACATAAACTTCCTAGAATCACCTGCGAAAATGGTACTCAGTTTTCCTTAAAATCTCAAGCAATACTCGGTACGATAAACCAGATATTGCCTATATAAACAGGTTCTTTCCGCCAATTAAATATAACTATCTTTAAATGTACTCTTGTGTTTTTCTTATATCGACGATCTGAGAACATTAACAGGAAAAATACTTGGGTTTTTTTTATCCATAGCACATGAGATTTTGTACTTGTGAATATTACTTTGGAATTACTTGGAATATTTTAAGAATTGGGATAAGAACTTTTACAGCGAATATACTCAGAATAGTACCAACGAGGAATAAGATAATGCCACAAATCGCCCACCGTTTTTGCACCCGTTGAAAATGTTCAATGCTTTTCCAGCGTTTATTCTGCCAAGCCCATTCATTCCCTTTGAATCCTAATACAAATGCCATAAGAATCCCAACAACCGGAATAATGCTGAGCAACGCGATATATGTCCTGTTAAACAATCCCCATAATACATTAAGGAAAAAAGCACCCCAGTTCCATGATTGAATTTCTGAAGGTATGTCAGAATCTTTTCCTTGTCCTGATGTGTTTTCCATACAAGAATTCTATTTCTCTGACGATGAGATGCCTATAATCAAATACGGTAAAATAGATTATGAGTTTCTAATTCCAGTGCCAAAATAGTAGAGATTTTTCAGCCAAAATACAAACGCCGATGACCGGAGAATTCAACCGTTGAATAACGGTAATCTTGGTGTAGACATATCACTCACGGATTATTTGTTTTTCATTTAAGTTGAAAATTTTCCATGAAAAGCAATCGCACTCCTAATCCAATGAGCACCGTACCTGTGATCCTTTGTCTCCATATGGAGAATTTCCCGTCCTGTGTGAACCTAGTACTCATGGTAGCCGCGATAAACACCAACATGGACTCATACACAATATCCAGAATTGCCAGAATCGCTCCCAGCGTAATAAATTGCAAAATGATCCAGCCATGCCGGGGATCAACAAACTGAGGAACAAACGCTAAGAAAAAAAGTGTAACTTTCGGATTCAGGACACCGGTGATAAAGGCTTTTGCAAAAGGTCCGGTTGAACTTCTACCCTGTGTGTTTGCAGAGGTTTCGCCGATTTTTTGTTTAGAGAAGGCTTTGATTCCCAGATAGATTAAATATGCAGCTCCTAGATATTTGACAATAATATAAGCTGCAGTTGATGTTGCTAGGATAGCTGACAATCCGAGTGCAGCTGCGATAGCATGAACGAATGTTGCGGTATTAAGCCCTATTGCCGTTATGATGCCTGCCTTTCTCCCTTCACCGATGGTTCTCGTAAGCACAAGTGCCTGAGCCGGACCTGGCGCTAGAATGATGACTATACTCGCCGTTATGAATGTAATCAACGTAGTCGAATCGTACATTTGTAATACCAAAAAGAAAATATTCAAATTGGAAGGAGATTTTTCTCCGGCCTATTCACCGCCGAATACCGACACGAGCAATTGTGTCACAATGGTAATTAGATACCAATGCAGGATAACGAATATTCCCATCACAAGAATAAAAACAATGACACGTCCGAAGGTCACACCCTTTAATTCCTCGAAGAATCTCTGAAAAAGAGTGAAAGGCGTTAATAAGCCAATCAAAAACCATATAACAATGGAAACGAAGAAAAAGATGGAAATGTGCCCGTTAAATTCTTCTAAATCTAAATCCATGACTACGGAAAACATATATCCTAGGAGAACCAGTGCAAAACCGAGGAGTGTACTAAGAAACACTGCCCCAAGTCTTAAAAAAATAGTTCCGAATAAAGTTTCTTGTTCCGACTCTTCCGGGGGTTCTATTTGTAAGTCTGCCATATGCATTCCCTTCAATTATGATGAAGTACTCAAGGAGTAAATCATTCTCCTTAAGGCGTATTAGCTTTCCGTGATGCTATTGGTATTATGAAGCATAATGGAGATAAATTGATTTAATAACAATAGAATTGCGAGTTAAAAATACAAACGCCGATGATGTTTCCACCATCGGCGTTCGTCGCAATTTTACTTTCTGTTTTTACTTCCCCCGTTACTCATAGCCTCACCTGTTATTGTAAATATTTCCCTTTCAATGTCATACCCGCGAAAGCGGATATCTTACTCATTACAATATAAGATTCCCTCTTACGAGGGAATGACAGGCTTCTTATGAACATCCTGAAGTCGAACCACATTCTAAGCACTTGTAGCACGAGCCGCTGCGGATCATAATACTACCGCACTCGTGACACGGAGGTGCGTCGGATTGGGTCTCGAATACAAACTTTTCATTCTTCTCCCACACCGAAGCGGCTTTCGTTGCAGCGGCTGTGAGAATCCCTACCGGTTTCTTTGCGGTCTCTTCCGAAATTTTCACGTCGCTGACTTCATTATTCGTATTCACCATACTGTTCTCTTCTTTGATAAATTTCTTGCCGAGCCAGCGGAAAATGTAATCGCTCACGGATTTCGCAATCGGGATATCCGGATTGTTCGTGAAGCCGGACGGCTCATAGCGCGCGTGGCTGAACTTATCTACCATCACCTTCAACGGGACACCGTATTGCAGTGCAATCGAAATCGACGTGGCAAGCGAATCCATCAATCCGGAAATAGTGGAACCCTCCTTGGACATCGTAATGAATAATTCGCCCGGTGTTCCGTCTTCAAACATCCCGACAGTAATATAGCCCTCGTGCCCGGCAATACTAAATTTATGTGTAATGGATTGGCGCTCGTCCTGCAAATGCCGACGTGCAGGTTTGTTGGTCATCTGCTGTTTTTCTTTTTTCTTATCGAGCGATGTGCTGAGCGGCTGTGTGCGCTTGCATCCGTCGCGGTACACGGCAATGGCTTTCAACCCGAGCTTCCACGCTTCGGTATATGCTTGCATAATATCTTCAGCGGTCACATCGGTCGGCATGTTTACCGTTTTGGAAATTGCGCCGGAGAGGTACGGCTGTGCTGCCGCCATCATCTTGATATGCCCCATATATTGAATGGAGCGCTTGCCGTTTGCCGGTTTGAATGCGCAGTCGAATACCGAAAGATGTTCTTCTTTCAGATGCGGCGCGCCTTCGATGGTATCGTTCTTATCGATGAAAGCAATAATATGTTCGATCTGTTCGCCGTCGTATCCTAACTTCGTGAGCGCTTCCGGAACGGTTTGATTGACGATCTTCATCAAACCGCCACCGCTCATTTTCTTGTACTTCACCAGAGCAATATCCGGTTCGATTCCTGTGGTATCGCAATCCATCATGAAACCGATCGTACCGGTCGGGGCAAGAACAGTTGTCTGTGCATTGCGGATGCCATGCACTTGTCCTAACTCAACAACATCCTTCCATACATTGCGCTGTGCTTCCCAGAGACTGGGTTCCACTGCATTCTTATCGATGCGTTCTGCGTGAATGCCATGTTTTGCCATCACATTTAACATTGGATCTCTATTTGCTACAAATCCGCTGAATGGCCCCTGCGCTTCGGCAATCTTTGCAGATTGTTTGTACGCTTCGCCGCACATGAGAGAAGTGATGGCAGCGGTAAGCGTTCTGCCTTCGTCGCTGTCATACGCAACACCACGGGACATCAGCAGCGCGCCGAGATTTGCGTACCCGAGTCCGAGCGGACGATAGTCGTGACTGTTTTGCGTGATCGCTGGTGTCGGGTAACTCGAATTATCAACGGACATATCCATTGCAGTAATCGTAACCTGAATGGCTTTCTTAAACGCTTCCACATCTATATCACCGTTCGCTCTGCGGAACTTCATCAGATTCAGTGATGCAAGGTTGCATGCGCTGTCATCGAGGAACATGTACTCGCTGCAAGGATTCGATGAATGGATCGGTGCCGTACCGGAGCACGTGTGCCAGTTATTGATCGTCGTATGGAATTGGATACCGGGATCGCCGCAGATCCATGCCGCATTGGCAATTTGTTTCATCAGGTCGCGCGCGCGGAATTTTTCTACCGGCATTCCGCCTTTTACGGCTTTAGTCCAAAATTCTTTATCTTCCAGAACGGCTTTCATGAATTCATCGCTCACGCGAATGGAGTGATTGGCGTTTTGATAAAAAACAGAATCGTACGCGCCTCCGGGTACATTGAAGCCGCCGTCATAGCCTGCGTCGATGAGCGCCCATGCTTTTTTTTCCTCTTCTGCTTTGCAATTGATAAAGCTGACAATATCCGGATGTTCAACGTTCAGAATCACCATCTTTGCTGCGCGGCGTGTCTTCCCTCCGGATTTTATAACGCCCGCAAACGCATCATATCCTTTCATGAACGAAACCGGTCCAGACGCAGTACCGCCGCCGGTGATACGTTCCTTGGAGGAGCGAAGTGTGGAAAGATTGGAACCCGTGCCCGAACCGTACTTAAAGAGCATGCCTTCTGTTTTCGCAAGCTCCAGAATAGAGGACATGGAATCTTTAACCGAATTGATAAAGCATGCCGAACACTGCGGCATTTTTTCCACGCCGACGTTGAACCAAACCGGGCTGTTGAACGACATATATTGGTTGACGAGAAGATACAGCAACTCGTGATAAAATATTTCCGCATCTTCTTCAGATGCGAAGTAACCGTCTTTCAATCCCCATGTATAGTACGATTTGGCAACACGATTGATAAGCTGCCGTATGCTCGTTTCGCGTTCTGCAGTCCCTAATTGACCATAGAAGTATTTCGAGACAACGACATTGGTTGCTGTCATTGACCACGATTTGGGAATTTCGACATCTTTTTGTTCAAAGATTTTTTCCCCTCGATCGTTCGAGATCGTAGCAGTGCGCCGTTCCCATTCAACTTCATCAAAGGGATGCACGCCTTGTTTCGTAAAGAACCTTTCGAAACGTAATCCCCGTTTCACAGTTTCGTGCTCCTGTGTGCGGGAATTAACTTGGGCGGCTGGGGACTGCACATTTTGCATATGTTACTCCTTGCTTAAAAAAGGGACGTCTTACGACGACTCGGATAACTTGAGTTCAACTTTCTGAAAAATATTGATGATATAAATATAAAGAGTGGCCGTTGCGCGCCACATGTATTCTCCTCTTTTACGACTCCAAACTTACAGAAATCTCAAACTCTTCTTCTTTCTTTTTGGCGTCGCAACTGGTTGTAAATATATTCTGTTACAGTCCCTTTGTCAAGTTAATAATTAAGTGTTTTTTAAAGGGCTGAACATATAAAAAAATCACTTGACACAAAAAACATTTACTCCTCAGGAGCTAAACTTAAACTCATTCTATTTTTAACATCTCTTATATCTATTCAGTACATTCAGCAGAATACCATTGGTTAAAATAGACAAATCAAATTTTTCTATTTTTTCCTATTTCATAAATAAAATAAATATCTTCTGACATCCTGATTAATGAACAATTCCGATCTTGAAAAAGTTCTCCCTTTCATTGAGATGTCTATGTCCAGTCAAAAATCCTTTAGGAGAAATGATGTCCCCCACCAATGTTTCTGGAAATCATATCCTTTGCGATGAAACTCGAAAGAAAAAAACTGATTGTCTGTACTGCAAAGACAGACGAAGTCCAGTAAAAGTCATTTCGGAAGAGGAACGCGTACAAATTTCCGCTGAACAATTCTATCAGGGACAATCCATGCATCACGGTATCCTTTTTCCGTGAACTCCGGTAGTCGCTGGTTTGCTTCGTAGCGATTTACAAAATCTCCAACCCGTACTTTATACACCGGTGCATCATACACCACATACACTGAATCACCGATAAATTTCTCCGTCACGACTTCTTTCATGAGCGTCGCCTCATCAACACCGGAAGAAGAAAAAACCTGAATGCGAAATCCCTGTATTGCTTCTTCCACAACGACCATACTGTCTTTCGGAATTTCTAGCGGCGCCTGCTGTTTCTTTTCCTCAACGTGTGCCTTCTCAACGACCTCAACTTCTTGATCATAATCTGCCGGGTTGAGCGTTGCTTCGTATTCCGCCAACGAGCGCTTATCTTCTTTCGGTGTTTCCTGCTTCGGTTCTTCATCCCGAATAAATGACCGCGATGATGTACAACCTGCCGTTAATAGCACCAGCACACACAGTGCAAAAAAAAGAATATGGATTTTCATCATGGTATGAAGTTGATCCAGCATTGGTTGTACTCTTTTGAATATTGTTCTTTCATAGTATCAGCAAGTGCGAACGCTTTCTTGCGGTCTTCATACCTCCCGACACTCACGCGGTACAGTTTGGCACTCTTGACATATCTGTTAAAGACGGGTTGATGGGTAAATCGTCCTTTTGCTTTCTTTTGTGTTCTCAATGCATTGGATGCTTGAGCGAACGCGCCTATCTGCACAGTATAAATCGGGTGTTCCGGGTACTCGATCTTGATGTGCGGATATGCAGAAGATTTCATTTTATTTATTACAGATGCTCGCACCGTATCCTGCTTTGATTTGAATTTTGGTGCAACACGCGACGATTTATCTGAAAAAAGTTTTGAGTTATTTTTTGAATTCAGCATGGAATCTTGCTTCATGTCCTGACCACCCACATGGTGCATCGTATCAATCGAACCAAAGATCTGAACCGGAGACTTTGCTCTATTTCCTGCGCCCGTTTCTTCCGATGAAACACAGCCCATAAGTAAGAGAACCATGCCAAGTAACAACACACTGACTATGTACAATTGTCGACTCACCGAGGGCCTCTTTTAGTAGTGGATAGTGATCCTATTTCCTCCCCTGTAATGATTTTGATACTTGCGCTTGTGCCTATTCGTGTCGCACCGCTTGCAAGAAGAGCAAGTGCTTGTTTCTTTGAGTGCACACCACCAGAAGCTTTCACTCCCAACTCCGGACCAACGACTTTTCGCATGAGTGCAATGTCCTCGACGGTCGCCCCGCCTTTCACAAATCCTGTCGACGTCTTCACGAAGTCTGCCCCTGCATGTTTCGCTAGAACACATGCTTTTATTTTTTCATCGTCGTTCAGCAATCCGGTTTCAATGATTACTTTTACCAGTACTTTCAATCGATGCGCCGCATCGACAACTGCAAAAATTTCATGTTCGACATAATCATACTCGCGGGATTTCAACATTCCAATATTGATAACCATATCAACTTCACTTGCACCATGTTTGATTGCCCGTTCCGTCTCAAATGCTTTCACTACACTCGATGTCGCGCCCAACGGGAAACCGATGACGGTACAAACCTTTACATTCGAATTGCGCAGCAAGTCCGCACACAATTTCACATACGCCGGATTGATACACACGCTTGCGAAACTATAGTGTTTTGCTTCAGCACAGAGAGTCTCAATTTCCTGCATAGTTGCTTCCGGTTTCAGAAGCGTATGGTCGATCATCCGAGCGAGCTTGGCATCGAAAGCGCTTCGTTCTATTCCGACTTCGGCTTGAATCTGACCTTCTCCGTCCTGCATTCTATCGCTCACGTTATCTTTCATATGGAGAATTGCTTGCCAAACTCTTGATTTGAGTAGATCTTTTTTGCATCTGCTTGTATAAATATACGAGAATTATTTTGAGTTACAAGCATGGCAATGTAAGAACATCGCCGGCAACGAGAAACTCTTACATAAATATTTCGCCTGATTCAATTGGATAGCCCCTGAGAAATTCTTCGATGCCGAGCCGGCGTTTTCCTTCTTGCTGAATTTCAAGAAGAGAAACAACACCGCTGCCGGTTCCGACCTCCAGTTTATTCTGTGTTCGATTCAAGACAATTCCCGCTTGTGTTGATTGTCTCTCAATCATTCTGGTGCGAAATACTTTAATAAGCTTCGCCCTATGTGTCGTCCACGCAGAGGGGTGCGGCGAAAGTCCTCGAATAAAATTGTGGACATGTTGCGACGGTTTTGTCCAATCGATACGGCAGTCTCCTTTGAAAATTTTTGGTGCGGGACAGGCAAGTGAATCGTCTTGCCGATGCGGCTGCACGTTACCAAGTTCAATGAGGCGAACAGTTTGAAGAACAATTTCAGCACCTACGACGGAGAGTGTATCGTGCAAATCGCCTGCAGTGTCATTCAAACCAATCGGCACTCGTGTCTGAAGAAGAATAGAGCCGGTATCCACCTCGTCCTTTAAAAAGAATGTCGTAACACCAGATTCTTTTTCTCCATTTATAAGAGCCCAATTGATCGGCGCGGCACCGCGATATTTCGGCAAGAGCGATGCATGAAGATTAAAAGAACCAAGTTTCGGGATAGTGTACACTTCTCGCGGCAGAATCCGGAATGCTACTACGACAATAAGATCGGGATGGAGCTGTTGAACTTCGGCAGTAAACGCTGCATCATGAAGTTTCTCAGGTTGAAGAACCGGAATCTGATGATGAAGAGCAAACTCTTTTATAGAGGTGAAGGAAAATTCGTGTCCACGCCCTCTTGGTTTATCCGGTGCTGTCACGACGGATGGAATTTCATAGGAATGATCGAGAAGGATACGAAGACTTGGAACAGCAAATTCCGGTGTACCCATGAAAAGGATTCGCATACTTTACACCTTCACGGCAGTAACCACCGGATAGTCGGGATCAACTTCTCCCTTTCGAATCTTTCTCAACTTGGGCAGCAGCATACTTCGTTTTGCCTTGTTGACACGATCCACAAAGAGAACACCGTTGAGATGGTCAAATTCATGAAGAACAACGCGGGCAAGCAATCCATCCATGAATAGTTCTTGTTTCTTGAATTCACCGTCACGAAAACGAATACGTACTTTTTCTGCCCGTTCCACTGCACCACGTACTCCCGGAAGGCTCAAGCATCCCTCCTCCATCGACCTGGCACCTTCTTCATTCACTATCTCAGGGTTGATAAGCGCAAGCGTGCGTGGAAGACCGGGTGACGTCGGATGTGCAGAATCCTCCATTTCGCCTTCTGCATTCGGCTCAGTGACATCCGAAATATCTATCGTAATCACGCGCCAAAGATCGCCGACCTGATTTGCGGCAAGACCTATCCCATTGGCCTCATGCATCGTCTCGAACATGTCATAAATGAGCTTGACGATCGAATCGCCCAGCGACACAACCGGTTTGGCTTTTTTCTTGAGAACTTCGGTTCCAAAAAGATAAATGGGAAGAATGGACATGGGTTTTGCAATCTCTTGTGTATTCTCTTATTCTCAGGATATCATTCCACAATCCGCCGGGCACATTCATATCGCTTAACATAATAGGTACTCTGAAGCGATGAGATCGTCACACCGAGTGAAACACTCGCGTGTGCGAACAGATCATCGCCCAGATAGAGACCAACGTGAGAAGCACTCTCGCCTGTCGTATTAAAAAAAATCAAATCTCCGAATTTCAATTCACTCAACTCTACCGCCGTACCACTTTGTGATTGCTCATAACTTGAGCGCGGAAGCAGAATACCCATGGAATTCTTATAAACCGTCATAGTATATCCCGAACAATCCATTCCATCTATGCTCGATCCACCATGCACATACGATACACCCATATACTTAGAAATTTCCCGCATCATTTTACTTTGATCAAGTGGTTTTATAGCGGCGTTTTTTTCTTTTCGAAAATCTCGACCGCCCTTGGCGATGTGTTCTATCTCTTCTTTATCCGGTTTTTTGTCGGTCTCTTTTACTTCTTCTTCCGCCTCTTTCGATGAAAAACGCGGTCCATTGTGTGATGGTGCGGTAGAAGAAGATTTTTTCTCCTGGCTTCTGAATCGCGGTGATGACCCTCCGCAGCCTTCGAGCAACACGAAGACTGCGAGAACGATACTGATCACCAATAAGATGCGTTGTCTGCCCACGTTGAAGAAGGTGCTTTCCTTATGACAAAGCCCCGCACGCCGCGGGGCTTGCTTCGCCAACAACTACGATTTTCCGGTTCTCCCGGCATGTTTCGTTTATCCAAGATATGCACGCAGTGCTTTGCTTCGCGAGGCATGGCGCAGACGGCGAATTGCCTTCTCTTTGATCTGCCGAACGCGTTCACGCGTTAAGTTAAATTTCTCGCCGATCTCTTCCAATGTCAGCGAATGTTCCGAATCGAGACCAAAGTATAACTTGATGACTTGCGCTTCGCGTTCACTCAGTGTTGCCAATGCACGCTTTACTTCATTTTTCAATGATTCTTCTAAAAGACCGGAGTCGGGTGTCGGTTGACGATTGTCTTGAATAACATCGAGCAAGCGGTTATCCTCACCTTGTGCAAACGGCGCATCCATTGATAAGTGCCTGCCGGAAATCTTCAGCGTATCGGAAACTTCAAAGAGCGACATATCCAGCTCTTCTGCCAGTTCGCTCGTGCTCGGTTCGCGTTCAAACTCTTGTTCCAGTGTACTGAATGCCTTACCGATCTTATTGAGTGCGCCGACACGGTTTAACGGCAAACGTACGATACGGGACTGTTCGGCCAGCGCCTGCAAGATCGACTGACGAATCCACCACACCGCATACGAAATGAATTTGAATCCGCGTGTCTCGTCAAAACGTTTTGCTGCCTTTATCAATCCAAGGTTACCCTCATTGATTAAATCACCGAGCGATAATCCTTGGTTCTGATATTGCTTTGCCACGCTCACCACGAAGCGTAAATTTGCTTTCGTCAATTTCTCTAACGCTTTTTGGTCGCCTTTTTTAATGCGCCGTGCGAGATCAATTTCTTCCTGCGGCACTAATAATTCGACTTTGCCAATTTCTTGGAGATACTTATCGAGCGATTGGCTCTCACGATTTGTATATTGTTTGCTTATTTTCACCATCGACTCTTTGCCAAAATTCAACTCTCGTTGCCCGTAGGATTGCTACGGGAGTCCCAGCAGGATATTCCACTATGTATAACACCACAAGGAGGGTGGAAAGTTCACAATTGCTACAAACCGATCCAATCCACATTCCTGATACTATTCGAATTTACCTCATTTCTGACCTGTTTATTAGACTCTACAAACGGTATATTGTTTCCCGCCTCAGTTTTTAGAAAACCTCCTCGAATAAGCTTTGACCTGCTCATGATTGAGCACCACCCACACCAATGAATTCTGCCGCAGTTCTACCGACATACGCGAATGAACAGCTCATTCCGAGATTCACATTATTCTTCCCAGAAGTACTGGCACAAAGCAAAGGAACATATTTCCACGTATGATCCGTACTCTGATTTGTTGGATCGCTTCCGTGACCAGCGGTGAGACAAAGCAAATCACCATTGCTGATGCACTTTTGGATATCCGGAAGTTTTACATCAAACTCTTCAACTACCTGGATGCATCCTCTAACACGAAGAAATATTTCAAGGGCACTTTTCGGAAAGCCCTAACGCTGTCAAGAATAATGAGCATCGGTTTCTTCTGTTTCAATGTGAACTGAGATTCCCACTGTGGGGACTGCAAAAGGGATAGTTATCCCAAAATTTCTTTTTCATTGCACTTACATAATTGGATGTGCTGTCGATTAAACCGGTAAGAACCATGCGCTGATCGTACCGATTGCACAAAGAGCGTTGGGGTTTTTATGGTCCCGCACTTCGGACACTTCACTCCTTTTTCTTGTCCGGCTTTTTTTGCTTTTTCCGCAAAATCAGTTTGTTTTGCCATTTAGATCTCCAAAAGAAAATAGTTACAGTGTTGTTATCTAATATACTCGTACGATATTACCGCCTGCTTCAATTGCTTTCCGAAGAACGCGGTCCGTATTCTCCAACAAATCAACGTCAGATGTTTCATCGATTGCACCGGCGACACCCACGCTGATCGTTACAGAAAAACTTTTATTGTCGATATTAAGGATATTGCTGGCAACATTTTTACGGATCTTCTCTGCCCATAACGATGCTTCATTGGATGTCGTATTCACAAGAAGGATGACAAAACAATTAAAATCAAACCTGCCGACGACATCATAGGGACGAATGGAAACCTTTACCATGCGGCCAACATTCTGCAGTATGAAATCAAAGGCTTCCCTGCCATAACGTGCAATATGATCATCCATTCGGTCGATGGAAACCATTACTAAGGATAAATCATTCGAAAAATCACTTGCACGCTGCACTTCTTCATGCAAACGGCCCATAAAACTCTTACGTGTCGAGACACCTGTTGTTTCATCAAGCGAAATGTAGTTGTTCATGACTTCCGTGAGACTCAGAATTTCCAACGCCCACGATGAAGTCTCGGCAAGCTTCTGCACTAGTTTTACATCAGCATCGGAATATGTTTTTGGATCCTTACTTTCTATAACCAATGCGCCATAGCACCGATTCAATGAATTCAGCGGTATGATAACCAATGCGCCCTTCGATTCACACCGTTCGGCTTGATAAAACCGCGGTACCGTAGTGGTGGACAGATCATCAATGATCTTAGGAACACTAGTCTGTATGACTCCTATGACCAAACTCTGTTGAGGATCTAGTTCACTCATAAGTGGAACGTATGGATCGTTCATTCGGTTCAGGAGATTGTGCACAACCCAAGATTTTCTGCTGTCATCAAATAAAACAATTGCAATATAATCCCATGGAACCAGTTTCGATGTCTCCTCGGCAAGAGACCGTGTGATGGAATGAGCGCCGAAGTCAATACTCAGCTGTTCGCGCACACGACTAATCGATCGGAGTACCTCAGAATCCAACAGGAGATCATACTTGGATGTATAGCTTCGAATGAGCGTCGAAATAAGCTTTGCAATCTGTGCCAGTGAAGTGATCGTTTCATTTCCATAGGCATCCGCTTCTAAACAATCCAAGGCAAGAACTGCTACCGGATCCTGTGATTGAATTCCACTAAAAAATATCGGCACGCCCACAAATGTTTTAACTACATCTATTGACTCGTAATATGGCACGATATCACCTTGACCAAGAGCATCCACAAAATTGATGATTTGTGGTTTTCCATTCACTGCAATTTGACTGACGACATCAGAACCGATTGGCAATCGTCTGTTTGTCATGAATTTTTCGCTGTCGGTCGTATACCCTTCGAGCACTAATTGCTGTTTTTCTCTATTCATCCAAAAAAGAGCAACTGTATGGGCAAATTGAACATCCTTCACGACACTCAACACCCGTTGAATCAGCGCATTGAATTCGGCTCTCGGACCTTCCTCGGCATTTTCTCCGATGCCGGGAGTGTCGATAAACTCATTCAACTCAAACACTGTTGTAGTTATGTTTTCTGAATCCTTTTTTCCCAACGCAATATTGTCTCGCTCATGGTGTATTGGTTGTGAATGTTCCGGCTCATCAACAAAATCAACTTGAAATTGCTTGCCAGTAACTTGAAAATCATCAAAAACGAGTTTCTTCATCCGAATATTAGACTCCTCTGGTGCGAGAGAATGACGATCCTCATCTCTTGCTTGGATAAAAATTCCTCTGCGTTTCCCCACTCGTACAATCACATAAGCGATCAATACTGCAGAAAACAATAAGAGCACTGTCTTCACAAATATAGCTGAGAGAACAAGTCCCCAAAAAAATGAAACGACGCCCACCACTACAATCAATTCCTCTGCAAGCGTTAACGAATGCATTAAGGAAAAGAATGTATTGAACCTTCGGGCGTCAGTCATTGAGTCTCGAGAGTCTTATAGTTGCCCTCAAATTTCATTAAATTTACCTGTTTTGTGCTGAAAAGTCAACCAATCATATAGATATTAATTGTTTCTAACCTGGCACGGTCAAACGGATGTTTTATTACGATTGCATTCGCCAATTGCTTGCGGCAGTATTTTTTTTTGTATAACTTTTTGCCGTTGAGTTGTCTCTTCTTCATATCTTTTAGTTGGAAGCGTTCATGAAAGCTGTTATCATGGCTGGCGGGTTTGGTACACGTTTGCGACCTCTCACCAGCAACATTCCAAAACCAATGGTTCCAATGGTCAATAAGCCTATTATGGAGCACATTGTTGAACTGCTCAAAACACACAACATAAAAGATATCGTCTCCACGCTCTTCTATCAGCCGGATGCCATCACAGGCTATTTTGGAGATGGAAGCGCCTTTGGCATTAACATGCAGTATCGCAAAGCAGAAGCGGATTATGGAACAGCGGGAAGTGTCCGTAATGCGAAAGATTTTTTAGACGAGCGTTTTTTAATTATCAGTGGAGATGTTCTTACCGATTTCGATTTGACAGCCGCTCTTCACTTCCACGAAGAGAAGAAAGCAAAAGCCACATTGTTGCTTACACGAGTTTCCAATCCACTCCAGTTTGGAGTTGTTTTAACAAAAGAGAATGGAAAAATTGCACGTTTCCTTGAAAAACCATCGTGGGGAGAAGTATTTAGCGACACGATCAATACAGGGGTTTATATTATAGAACCTGAGGTGTTGGATCTTATACCTGAGAAACAAGAATTTGACTTTAGTAAGAATCTCTTTCCCATTCTCTTGAAACGTGACCTTGGCCTCTATGGCTATATCGCAAAAGGGTACTGGAAGGACATTGGCAGTTTAAACGAATACCAGGATGCACACATGGATGCCCTCCGTGGTGATGTAAAATTACACATCAAGGGAACGAAGAAGGAAAATCTTATCCTTGGGGAAGGTACAACCGTTGAGACTGACCTGCGTCATCTTACAGGAGCAAGTATCATTGGAAAGAACTGCCGGATACACAATGGAGCCGTTATCAGTAATTCTGTTATCGGCGACGATTGCGAAATTTTCCCAGGAGGTATCATTCGCAATTCTATCATCTGGAAGAAATCGAAAATTGGTGCTCGTTCCGAATTATCGTTCGATGTCATTGGAGCCGGATGCACCATCGATGACGATGTCGTCATCCTCGAAAACGTTTTCATCGGCGATTCGTGTAGTATAGGAAAACGGAGCAAGCTACTTTCCAATATTAAGATATGGCCGGATAAAAGTATTGAGGACGGTTCGATCGTTACACGTAGTCTGGTATGGGAAGATAGATGGCTGCGAGAACTTTTCACCGACGCCCGCGTCACTGGTCTTTCTAATATAGAAATCAGCCCGGAATTTGGCGCAAAATTAGGAGCAGCATTTGGTGCGCTTGTTGGAGCGGGTTCGTCCGTTGTCACGAGCCGTGATTCGGACAATGTCTCACGAATGATAAATCGCGCAATTATGTCAGGTCTCATGTCTGCCGGAGTACATTGCACCGATCTACGCACAACATCAATACCCATTGTCCGGCACGAATTACAAACCGGAAAAGAACGCGGCGGCATCCACGTCCGCAAATCTCCATTCGACAGAAATAGTTCCGATATCATTTTCTTCGATTCACAAGGAAAAGACTTGCCATCAAGCAAGACAAAGTCTATAGAACGGCTGTTCTTCGGTGAAGACTTCAACCGCGCTCATCACAATCAAGTCGGCTCAATCTCATTCCCTGAACGCACAACGGAAAGCTACATTCAGCGATTCTTGGAAACACTCAATACCAATGTTATTCAATCTGCAGGTCTGAAGTTGGTGATTGACTATTCGAACGGAATCGCTTCCACCATTTTCCCGAACATTCTTGGAAATATGAACGTTCAAGTGATTGCTCTCAACGCATATCTCGACAGCCGAAAAATTACCCGAACAAAAGAAGAGTTCGACGAATCATTGCATCAACTGGCATATGTTGTCACTTCACTGAAATATGATATCGGTTGTATGCTCGATGCTGGGGCAGAAAAGATCTTTATTGTCGATGAGCAAGGGACTATTATCGATAGTGATCGTTTGTTAACGCTGATAGTAAAATTCTTAGCGCTCGCTAAAAACGATATTGCCAAGTTTGCCGTTCCCATTTCTGCAAGCGGGGAAATTGATCTCATTGCAAAAGATTTTAATTTGGAAGTCGTGAAGACACGCGACAGCCACCTTGCGCTCATGGATGCAGCAACCGACAAGCAAATTAAGTTTGTCGGCGGAACAAAGGGCGGATTTATCTTCAACGAATTCCTCTTTGCTTCCGATGGAATGTATTCTATTTCCAAATTACTTGAATGCATCGCGATAACGAAAAAACGAATCGGTCAACTCGATAAAGAAACTCCGCGGCTCTATTTCGTCAAGAAAAATATCTCGTGCCCGTGGCATACGAAGGGACGCATAATGCGTAAGCTTACAGAGCAGTCGGAACGAATTCCTCGCGATTTGATCGAAGGGATCAAGCTCTATCCATCTGATCTCGGGGCACATACATCAATTTTGTTGAGTCCCGATCGCGCACGGCCGATGTTTCATATTAACGCAGAATCCAGTGTTGTAGTTGTGGCTGAGCGTCTTGCGAACGAATATGAGACCCTTATTCAGCAGTGGATTGAAGGTGGGCAACTGGAAGAATTGTAATTTCATTTGTATTTTGATAGAAATTCTGCAATCTTTGATAGTTCACCTCAAGTTGGAGGTGAACCTCCGCATTCCTTGATGGGACTCTGGCGGCTTGGAGACTTGAATGAAAATTACTGACATATTAAATGAATCGGTTGTGCGAACGAATCTTCCTGGCGCAACAAAGGAAGAAGTGATTAATGCAATGATCGAGCTTGCCGGCACTCAGAAACAAGTTGTCGACAAAGAGCACATGCGTAACGCAATTTTTGATCGAGAAAAAATCATGTCCACCGGAGTTGGATCAGGGTTTGCGATCCCACACGGCAAAACGGACGCAGTGAACGACATCGTTGCGGCATTTGCGGTCACTGCACATGCTATTGATTATCAATCATTGGATGATCAACCTGTACGGCTGATATTTCTTCTCGTGGGGCGTGATAATATGGTCGGCCCACACATCAAGCTCCTGAGTCGTATTTCTCGTCTGATGAACAAAGAAGATTTTCGGAAACAACTCCTTGAAGCGGGAACACCTAAAGACATCCTAGAGATCTTTCGACAAGAAGAAGCTGCTATTACTGAGGGATAGCTTCGCCGACGTGTACACACTTCATATCAATACCCAGCTCATGAAAAATCGTTGACATTGCAGGAAGGGCTGCGCATTTTGAAATTTCGTACGATAAAAGGCACAAAAGATATTCTACCAGATGAAATCGCCGGCTGGCAGCACGTGGAATCGGTTGTCCGCGGTGTAATGCACGACTTCAACTATCGGGAAATCCGCACTCCCGCATTCGAACAAACAGGTTTGTTCGCTCGCAGCATTGGCGAACTTACAGATATTGTCAGTAAAGAAATGTACACCTTTTTCGACCGAAGCGAGGAAAGCCTCACCCTCCGCCCGGAAGGAACTGCAGCAACGTTGCGTGCATATATTCAAAATAATCTTGGCGAACAATCACCACTGACGAAAGTATATTATATTGGCCCAATGTTCAGGCAGGAACGCCCGCAAGCCGGACGATTACGCCAATTTCATCAGTTCGGTGCAGAATCACTCGGCGCATTATCACCACTTCTAGATGTCGAAATGATGGTCTTGCCACTGGAAATCTACAAACAGCTTGGCATTGATCGCTTAGCGCTCAAGGTCAATTCTGTAGGATGTGAGAAGTGTCGCCCAGCATACAAGCAGCTTCTACAAACAAAGCTGCGCAAAGTATTCTCCAAACTTTCTCCGGACAGTCAGGTACGAGTTGAACAGAATCCGCTTCGTGTGCTTGATTCTAAAAATGAAAAGGATCGGGAGTTGACGGCCAGTATGCCGCTCATGAATGAACATCTTTGTAAAGAATGTGATTCACACTTTGCAGCAGTTCGGTCAGTATTCGAAATGCTGGCCATTTCATACGTTGTTGATGGCAGACTCGTCCGCGGACTCGATTATTATACAAAGACTGCTTTTGAAATCACGAGTGCTGCGCTTGGATCGCAGGATGCTCTCGCTGGTGGCGGCAGATATGATTTGCTTGTTGAAGAGCTTGGCGGTAAATCCACACCAGGAGTTGGATTCGCTGCGGGAATCGAACGACTCTTGATGGTGCTTTCAAAACTCGGGAAAAGCAGCCAGAAGCAAGCTCCGCCAGTTATTTATTTTGTTGGATTAGATGAAGCAGCTCGCATATGGGCATTTCTGAAAGCGAGTGAGTTACGCCGAAAAGGAATTTGCGCCGAGGTTGACTATCTTGGGCGAAGCGTTAAATCTCAGATGAGAGAAGCAAATCGGCAACAGGCACGCTATGTCATTGTAGTAGGTGAGCAAGAGCTCAAGACCAAAGCTGCCAAATTGAAAAATATGCTCACTGGTGAAGAAACTATTATCTCTCTCGATGAGATCAAAATCCCTCCCTGACTATGGCAAGTAAGAAAAAACGAGATCCTGATTATACGTTGAACATCTTTCAACATTATGATGAGAAGACCAAGCGAAATGTAGTTGTATTTCTCGTTCAGACGACAAAAATATTTGTCAGCTTCCGCTATGAAATTCTATTAGAAGATGAAATTGTCGGCAATGAGATTCATCTCCGTATTAAAGGGCTTCATGTTCCTGAATTGTTGATGCCGCAATCAGGTCCTGCACAGGGACGGCATGACTATACACAACTTGAGGGAACGTATCATCTCATTGTAACAAAACAAGATAAGACGGTGAATGAATTCTCGGTACACATTACATCAGGATCTGTCGATATCAAGCAAAAACCCAAAACGCCGTTTATCATAATTTCAAATGATCCTGTGAATCTTACTTAATTTAATGATTGTATGCATTGATAATTTTATGATTTTTCATTTTTAATTGATTCTCTATGTGCCCACGACTTTTCCAAATCGGTCCTTTTACTGTTTATGGTTATGGATTGATGCTTGCACTCGGATTCATCGGCGGCAGTTATCTGTTCGTCAGCGAATTCAAACGCCGCAAACTTAATCCAAATATCGCTAACAATATTACACTCATTGCTTTAGTTGCTGGAGTTGCAGGCTCGAAGATATTATATTTAATTGAAAATTGGTCTTCGTTTATCCTTGACCCTTTTGGCATGACGTTTAATCCCGGCGGATTGACATACTACGGTGGATTTATCCTTGCAACTTTATCCATTTATATGTATGGAAATAAAAAAGGAATAAAATTTTTTACTATCGCCGATGCCATAGCACCCGGTCTGATTCTCGGTTACGGAATCGCTCGCATTGGATGTCACCTAGCGGGCGACGGCGATTACGGTTTCCCAACGACTCTTCCGTGGGGAACAAATTATTCCAACGGAACGTACCCTCCGTCAGTTGCATTTCAAGATTTTCCTGAAATTACGAGCCAATTCCCTAGAGGAATCGTTCCAAATAATATTCCCTGTCATCCCACACCAGTGTATGAATTCATCATCTGTGCATTGATATGTTGGTTTCTCTGGAGCATCAGGAAGAAAACAATACCCACCGGCAAGCTCTTTATGATTTATTTGATGTTGGCAGGCATTGAACGGTTTATCATAGAGTTTCTTCGTCCTAATCCAAGAATTATTTTCGGTTTAAGCGAAGCACAACTTATTTCGTTGGTACTCATCGCGCTGGGGCTTTTTGGCTGGCAGAGGTTCACCACGTCGGTCCAAACATCAAAACCAAAGTAGAATGGACAACCTTATAGTTGGCAGGCAACCGGTTCTGGAAGCGCTCAAATCGCGTCAACCTATTGAGAGAATTTTGATTTTACATGGCACTTCCGGCAGCCACATTGAGCAGACAAAACAGCTCGCTAGAAAACTTGCCATTCCTGTCAAGGAGACAGACAAAGAGCGTTTTGCTGAACTCGCTGGCGATTCTCAGGCGCAAGGTATCATTGCAATAATCGATGCCTACCGTTATGTCGAGATAGAGGAAATTCTCGCCATCGCTCAGAAAAAAAATGAACTGCCATTTATTCTCGTCCTCGATGAAATTGAAGACCCGCACAATCTCGGCGCACTGATTCGTTCTGCTGAATGTGCCGGTGTCCATGGTGTTATTATTCCGCTACACAATGCCGCATCCGTAAATTCTACTGTTGTCAAGACATCAGCAGGCGCTACGGCGCATCTTCCTATTGCGCGTGTTACCAACATCGCACAGACGCTTGATGAGTTGAAAAAAGCCGGAGTGTGGATTGTAGGAACAGAAATGAAAAGCGACAAGTTCTATTATGAACACGATTACCGTGGGCCGATTGCTATCGTCATTGGGAATGAAGGAAAAGGCATACGCCGATTGGTTAAAGAGAAATGCGACTTTTTGGTAAACATACCGATGCACGGAAAAATTGAATCGCTGAATGCTTCTGTGGCCGGTGCATTAGTAATGTTCGAAGCGGCAAAAGGAAGAAAGAATGCGTAGCGTCCGACTTATAATCAATCGGAGGCATAATGATGGAACACTCGCAGAGTGTTCCCCTTTTTAACTTCGTCCTGCTACGAGCAGGACTCTATGAAACCATTCCCCGAATTTTTGATCTCTACACCAAAAAAAATATTGTCCGTTTTCAGTTACTCTCCTTCTTTTTCCCCTTCCTTCATCAACCCATACTGTTTCATCTTGGTGTAGAGATGACTGCGTTGGATTTCCATTGCCTCGGCGGCTTTGGTAATGTTCCACTTGTGTATTTCCAATTGTTTTTTTATAAATGCCGCTTCTGCACGTTCTTTGAAATCTTGATACGTCCCGCTAATCTCAAGTGAACCTGTTACTTCTTTGCCGATTGTTCCTCCAAATGCATCAAGTACGGAAATATCAATCGCTGTTCCTGGCGAAAGGATGACAAGTCGTTCGACAGCGTTACGAAGTTCACGTACATTGCCGGGCCATTCTTTTTGCAGAAGGACATGAAGTGCTTCGTCGGAAATCGATTTCCCGGCAATGCCATTTCTCGCGCAGACATCATCGATAAATGAATGCGCAAGAATTGAAATGTCATCACGATGTTCGCGTAATGCTGGAGCATGAATCGGAATAACATTCAATCGATGGAAAAGATCCTTCCGGAAATGTTCTTTAGCGATTTCTTCATCTAATTTCTTGTTGGTCGCAGCCAGAACGCGAACATCGACAGCAATAAGTTTGTTGCTGCCGACGCGCTCTACTTTCCCTTCTTCCAAGACTCGCAGCACTTTTGCCTGTGCCTGTAAACTCATATCACCAATTTCATCCAGAAAGATTGTCCCACCATCCGCCTGTTCAAATTTTCCAATGCGCTGAACCGTTGCACCAGTGAAAGAACCTTTCTCGTGTCCAAATAACTCTGATTCGATTAACTCCGAAGGAATCGCTGCACAGTTCACTTCTACAAACAGTTTCGCCGCCCGTTTGCTTCCGCGGTGAATGGCACGAGCAATCAGCTCCTTCCCAGTTCCATTCTCGCCTGTTATGAGCACACGAGCATCGGTAGGTGCCACCCGATGAATGACTGCAAGGATTTCTTTGATCTTCTCGCTTTCACCGAGGATGCACCGTTTTCCTTCCACATGCTCCTGCAGTTTTTCGTACTCTTCAGCAAGTTTTGCATGTTGCAATGCATTGCGGATGATCACAAGAAGTTTGTCTCGGTCAAGTGGCTTGGAGAGAAAATCAAATGCACCAAGTTTGGTTGCCTCCACTGCTGTTTCAATGGTGCCGTGACCGGAGATCATCACAACCGGCAGCTTTTCATTCTTCTGTCGGATCTTCGTCAGCACTTCGATACCATCCATACCGGACATTTTCACATCCAACAAAATGACATCCACGGGGAAACGGTCAAGTTTTTGTATTCCTTGTTCACCATTTTCGGCAAATTCAACTTCATAATGTTCGTACTCGAGAATCATTTTGAGTGAATCGCGCACAGATTTGTCGTCATCGATAATAAGAATAGTTTTCATAGAAGCTTTCTGTTGTCAGGTATCAGCGTTCAATACTATGAGTGGTATCTATTTACGGTCTTCATGTTGAAAAGTCAAGTAGTCGGAAGGCAGCAGGGTCTTCACGACCAATAGATCTCGACCGAAGCTTTCCCCTTGTTTGTTGGCATATTTATCGCGTGGATCATCGGTGCCGCCAACAATGAATATTGGTTCTCCCCATTCAATAAAGTCGCCTACTGTTCGCGCAAATTCCGGCGCTTCAGATGCATAAGAAAGATAAGCAGATCCGAAAAAATGCTGAAGTTTATCTCAATCCCCCCATGAGTAGTCGGTGAATCTGAGTAGATATGAGTTGGAAGATGGTTCATACGAGCAAAAAAGACACTATCCTTTTCGAACGTAAGAGGCACTTTCAGCGGACTGACAATTGGCATTTTAAAATCAACCGTACGATGTTCCAATACTGCCAAAAAGGAAAGAAAAAGCGCACGAGCAATGTTATAGTCTGCTATCTTGAGCGACTTCAGATATATGGCATCGATAGTACGCATATCACCGCATCGATTCCGCAAAACCTGAAACCGCTCATCTAGTATATAGTGCCGAACATGTTTGGTGTCAATTATTATCTGCAGCGTAAAAATTTCTGAGAGAAATGTGCCAATGGAAAACCCTTCGCTTTTCCCTTCATCGAAATCCCACGAAAGTCCATCTGGATTTTTTCCATTATTGCATTGAGCACGCGCCTCGAACAAAAGTATCACGAGGGGAAAAAGTGTAAGCATGAATACGAGCTTGAGAGGGGATATGCTGTGCTTCGAGTGAATCATTCTGCACTTTATAGAAATTTCTTTTACCTCTGGCGAGAAAGAGGGTTCATCTTCGCGTCGTCGGATTCATCCCTTTTGTCCAAATCTCGTAAATCATGTCTCTAGCTTCTTCATTCTTGGGATTACCATTGACTGCCTGCATTGCATAACCAAATGCGAGACCATATTGGTTCAGTCGGCTATGACAGCGGGCGAGCTGCATAAGCACAAGATCATCATGGATCGTTGGATCACCATCGCGCGTTTTACGTAATTCGATGACACGTTTATACTGAGGAATAGCTTTTGCATATTGTTGTGTTCCATAATAGAGATCAGCCAATCGGAGACAGAAAATATCTACCGTATCAGATGCGATGAGAATACTCTTCTGAAGAATATTTTCGCTTTCTTTCACATCAACCGGTGTTAAGACTGTGGCGAGTTTGCGGTCGTTTACATATTTCAGCCAAGCATATTTTGCTAAGGCATTTGGATTTACCGGTTCGAGTTCCATAAGCATTTTGCGATACACAAACGTCTCATTATTGAGATTAAGTTGTTCTGACGCATTTGCTAATCGTTCAAGAAGTACAGCATCTTTTGGAAATATTTTCTGAATTTCATGCAGAACAGAAAACCCAAAAAGCAGAGACCCATTATTTTGATTGGTGTGATAAAATCCAATGTTGCGTAATTCCTCATTCGTCAATAGATTATTCTCCATCAGTCTTTTGAGTTGAAGGGGCACACTATCGCATTGCATGCGTTCATCGAATCCAGCGAGTTGTGATACACCTGTGTTCACGAAAAATGCTCCTGGAGCACCATATTCCAAACGAGGATGATCCTCTGTGTTTAAATCACCTACACCAATATATCGTAATACCGATTTGGACGAAAGCATTTCAAGCGAGAGCAATGTTGCAACATCAGGTATATGGATTCGCTGAACATCTTCTTGAACATCCTTCGCTCTCATTGCGGTTTGAATTCTGTCGTAATCAATGGATAATGGTTGGTCCGATCCGACCATAATGATATCTGCCCACAAAGATTGCCATATCGATACATAGGTGAAGTTTGATTGAAATGTTCGCACAACCATTTTGAAGAGATCATCATTCATTTCATATAGATGAAACCATTGAACCATCAAACCGCCTGTATTCATCTTATGTTTACATTCTTCAAAAAAATCCGTTGTGTACAAATTACCGATGCCGGCAATCCAAGGATTAGACGGTTCGCTTACAATAATATCATACGTACGCGGAGTAATTTTAAGAAATGCAAGTGCGTCTTCAATGAACAGATTTGTGCGTGAATCGCTCAATGGGCAATGATTTACTTCGTTAAAATGAGACGATGCCTCGATGACCTCTCGAGAAATTTCAACACAATCAACACGCTTCACATGATGCGTTAAAATGCTGCCGACAGTAACTCCGCTGCCCAAACCAATCACTAAAGCATTTTGTGGATTTTGATGAAGAAAGCATGGAAGTTGTCCAAGCAGCACTTGTGTCGGTAGATCACCTTTGGATGATGCGTCCGCCTTGCCATTGACAATGAGAATTCTCTGAGTTTCATTTCCGTACGAACCTTCTGTAACACCAATAGTTGCTGTTGTTCCTTCTCGATAATAGAGTAGCTTTAAAGTTCCTGTTTCTTTAACAAACTCTTCATAACTGGCAGGAGGTGGAATATTTGTATTCGTCCGACGGAATACACCGGCGAGCATAACATTTTTGTCCCAATGAGGTACAAAGAGTAAATAGGAAATCAGCGTAAGAATCATCAATGGTACTGCGATATACATTTGACGGCGAGGAACAGAATTCACCAAGAGAAAAATAAACAAACCTGCTATCAAATTACATCCAATACCTATTTCGATTGTATGCTTGACTCCCACGAGCGGAATGAGCACTAAACCTGCCATTAACGAGCCAATAACTGTACCAAGCGTATTTATCGCAAAAACATTTCCAACCGATTTACCGAGGACATCAATACCTCGAGCAGCAATGCGTGTGGCTATAGGAAGCGACATACCGAGAAAAATAGTCGGCACAATCATTAGTATAAAACCGAAGAAAAACTGAATGGTTAAATAAATTGGATATGTCGTGTAGCTGCGGGTAAGAATGGATGCCGCTTTCCAGAATGCATAAGGAACACGACCATACAATGGAAGAATGGCAAGCATCGAAAGCACAATGCCGACCTGACACCAAGCCAACAGCGAGGAGAGATTTTTCACTCGCCGGATAACCGCTGAGACAATAAGACTGCCGATCGTAATACCAGAAATAAACGCCACTAACATGAGTGAGAATGAATACGTAGAAGAACCTATCACGGGAATCAACATTCGCACCCAAGTTACCTCATAGATCATTGCGGCGAGACCGGAAAATCCAGAAACTATGATAGCGAGAATGACCTCACGATGAGGAAAGAGTTGTTCCGATTCTTGTAACTCTTCAACAGCTTCTTTATTATGAGAAGGCATCTTCCATATTGACAACAGAAGCGCAAAAACACCAATGAGAAGATTGAAAACTGCCGCCAAATACACCGTCGTACTCAATCCAAGAATCCGAATAAAAAAGAATCCACTCAACAACGAACCAATAACGGCACCGAAGCTGTTGAGAAAATAGAGCACCGCAATATTTCTGCCTGATTCTTCTAACTTATGAGAAATAAAGCGTACCAGTACCGGTAATGTTCCACCCATCAGAATGGTTGGAACCAACAATGAGCATAGACTTGTGAGAAACTTGAGAAGAAGAACAGTAGTTCCGTCGCTTGGAAGTTGCGATGAAATGACAATCGAAATAAAAACACTTTTTAGAAGTTCGAGAAACTTCGGATAGAGCAAACAATAAACACCTATACCCAACTCCAGAAACGCGTAGAGCCGGAGTGGCTGTGGCGTGCAATCCACTTTCCTTCCCCACCAAGCCGAACCAATAGCGAGTCCTCCCATAAACGTAGCAAGGACAATCGTCTGTGCATATGTTGTATTGCCGAGGAAAAGCGAAAGATATTTAAACCACACAATCTGATAAATGAGGCCGAGTCCACCAGAAATGACAAATAAAAGTCCGATAATGGAATGAAGTGTTTGACGGGATAGAAGTCTCATAGGTTTGTATCTACCTTATGATTGTTTAAAATGAAGGATGAATTCTTGGGCTACATCATACGGTGTAAGAGATCCGGAAAACACTTGATCAATTTGTTCCGTTAAATAAACAGTACGCTCGGAAGTCCAAAAATCAAAATGCCATTGCTCATTGATAATTTCATGAATATGCTGCTTTAACTGCATTTTTCGCCGTTCAATAAGTGTATTGGAAGTTTGGAGAAAACTGCGATGTTGATTAATTATCATAATAACTTCAGCAATACCTTTACCCTCATGGGCTTGTGTTTTTACAATGCGTGCTAGCCAATCTTGTCCGTTGTGCGGACGGAGTCCAAGAATAAACTCAATGGAATTCATCGCTTGATCAGCGCCTGGACGATCCGCCTTGTTCATCACAAAGAGATCGGCAATTTCCATCAATCCTGCTTTCATCGCCTGAATACCATCGCCAGATTCAGGGACCAGCACCACAACGGTCGTGTCAACAGCGCGCGCAATATCAAGCTCCGATTGACCCACGCCGACAGTTTCCATCAGGATGATATTATATCCCGCGGCATCGAGGATATCTGCTGCTTCTTTTGCTTTCTTGCTTAATCCACCAAGACTCCCGCGGGACGCCATACTACGGATGAACACACCCTCATCCAATTCAACGTCAGACATACGCACACGATCACCTAAGAGTGCTCCGCCTGTAAACGGACTTGTCGGATCCACAGCGATAATGCCTACTTTACAGTTCTGCGTTCGATAGTATTTTGCGAGTTTATTCGTCAGCGTGCTTTTGCCTGCGCCAGGCGGACCGGTAATACCTATTCGATATGCATTGCCGGTTCGAGGGAATAGAGCGCGTAGAACATCGATAGACACTTTTGCATTGTTCTCAACAAGTGAGATTGCTTGTGCAACGGTACGTGGATCACAGTGTGTGATCCGATCAACCATATCATCGGTCGAAATCACTTCGGTTGGGAAATTTTCTTCTTAAAATATTCTGCCGTCAGCCGCAAACCTTCATCTAACTGGACAGTAGGATGCCAGCCGAGTTCTTGTTCGATTTTATTAAAGCTGATTACACTACGCTGTTGCTCTCCAGCTTTCGCCGGAGCATGTTGTTCAGGGCAGGATGGATTGAGATGACTTCGTAGCTCGTAAAACAGTTTGTTCACATCGCTTTCTATGCTCGTGCCCACATTATAGATAGCAGATCCGTCGTGCTTCAGTGCTAACAAATTAGCTTTCACAATATCACCAACGAAAGTGTAATCGCGCGTCTGCTTTCCATCGCCATTGATAAGGGGCTTTTCGCCTTTCAACATCTTATTGCAGAAAATGGCAACAACACCAGCTTCGCCGTGAGGATTCTGTCGCGGCCCATACACATTGGCATAGCGTAGAATAACGTGATCGATCCTATGAACTGCCTTATAGAAGAACAAGTATTTCTCGGTACAGAGTTTTGTAATGCCATAGGGAGAAAGTGGACGCATGGGATGTTCTTCATCGGCCGGAAAATAATCTTGTTCACCATAAATGGCGCCGCCGGTAGAAGAAAAAATAATTTTCTTAACTCTGTGCTTGCGTGCAGATTCGAAAAGGTTAAGTCCGCCAAGAACGTTGACAGAGGCATCAAACTTCGGATCAGCAACCGACCGCCGCACATCCATTTGCGCAGCAAGGTGATTCACGATATCAATCTTTTCTTTTTGAAACACATCTTCTAACTTTTCGCTTCGGATATCAAGTTGATAAAAACCAGCCTTCGGGTTGATATTTTCCAGAACCCCTCCGGACAGATTATCTACAATAACAACATTGTGTCTCTCGGCGATGTACGCATCCGCGATGTGCGATCCAATAAATCCTGCTCCACCTGTGATAAGAATATTCAAAGTAACTCCTTATTGCTTATTACTTTATTTCGTTATATGTAAATACTTGAGTGCTTTCTTTCCGATATCGCTACGATAATAGGTGCCATCGAACGTAATTTTTTCCACGGCACGGTATGCGTTTTGAATCGTTTGGTCCAATTCGTCATTAAAACCAATCGCTGTCACACCAAGCACGCGTCCGCCGGAAGTTACTATTTTACCGCCGTCTTTCCGAGTACCGGCATGAAACACCACAACGCCATCTTCCATTTTGATGTTTTCGAGGCCTAAAATTTGTTTGCCGGATTGATATTCATCTGGATATCCTTGCGAAGCCATCACGACACACACAGCGGTTGCTTGATGCATTTTCACTTTCGATGGGTCAAGCCGGTGTTCCACGATAGAGAGAAATATCTCCGCTAAATCTCCATCAATGAGGGGAACAACAACTTGCGTTTCCGGATCGCCGAAACGGCAATTGTATTCGAGTACTTCAGGTCCCTCAGCTGTCATCATTAATCCAATATAGAGACAACCGCGATAAGGATATCCTTCATGCTTCATACCGTTAAGTGTTGGATGAACAACTTCACGTATGACGCACTGGAGAATTTCTTCGGTCACTATCGGTGCCGGAGCATATGCTCCCATTCCACCGGTATTCTTTCCAAGATCGCCATCGAGAATGCGTTTGTGATCTTGTGCAGATGGAAGTGTGACAAAACGTTCGCCATCTGTGAGAATAAAAACGGACGCTTCTTCACCAATGAGAAACTCCTCCACGACAATTCGATCACCGGCGTCACCAAATGCCCGGTGCAGAACGATATCATCCAGCGCAACGAGTGCTTCCTGCCGATCTTTACAGATGATGACACCTTTGCCAGCTGCAAGGCCGTCAGCCTTTACGATCATCGGTGGATCAAGTGTGTTAATATAGTTTTTCGCTGCATCATATGCATTCGCTGCAAATGTACGGTATTGGGCGGTCGGAATGTGATGCCGCGTCATAAAATCCTTGGAGAAGACTTTACTTCCCTCCAATTGTGCGGCAGATTTGCTTGGACCGAAAACCTTGAATCCGTATTCTTCAAAAGTATCTACGAATCCTTCAACAAGGGGCCGCTCAGAACCGACAACTGTCAGATCTATTTTTTTTTCTTTCGTAAATTTTAACAACCCCTTGACATCTGTCGGTTGTAATTGTACGAGTGTAGCAAGTTGCTCAATACCGGCATTCCCGGGAGCGCAAAATATTGTTTTTACTTGAGAACTCTGACGAAGTTTCCATACGAGCGCATGCTCTCTTCCTCCTGAACCGACAACAAGAATATTCATACAGATTGTTCTTTCATAGTAATAATACTGGTACGATCATAATCCATCAATGATTCGAACTGTTTTGCCAATTCGCCGGTCAGCATAAGTCGATTGAATTTTGAAGAAAAGGCATTCGGCATTCGTTCCATTTTTTTATGCTCGAATCGAGTGAACTGCTCAAGAATAGCTTGTTCATGCGCTGCACCATCTTTCAGTGGAACACACATTGATGCACCGCATTCATGAATAAGCTGCTTCGTATATCCCTCAACCAAAGATGCAATCATGGGTTTACGTGTACCAAAATATTCATACAGTTTTCCAGGCGTTTGATAATCATTATCAATAACAAACCAGAGGAGATCAGATTCGGAAAGGTATTTAACACATTCACGATGTGGAAGATAGCCAAGAAAACTTACTGCATCCTGCAAATCCAAACGCTTTACAAGCCGCTTATCTTCTTCACGTGCATTGCCAATGAGATTTACTTCAATACGTCCCCGAATTCTCGGATTTGCCCGCAAAACGTTTGTAAGCGCCTGTAAAAAAACTCCGGGACTCCTCTGGGCGTAAAATGTACCTGCATGTGCAATCTTCATTCGCACAGGCCGAATCCGCTTTTCGCTGGCCATCGCTGGAAAATCTTCTGGATCAAATCCTTGCGATATGATGATCACTTCGTTGTACCTAACAAATGGATACCGCCGAAGAATGCTCTCCTTTACTCGTCGATGCGTTACGATTACACGGTCGGCTGCTCTCAGCACTCGCTTTTCCAAATGCTTGTGCCAAAAACGGTGTAATGGCGTAGGGAAATATTTAAACGGATACTCCAGCCATGCATCACGATAATCCACAACAAGTGGAATTTCAAACTTCCGTTTCAATGCAACACCTATTAAAAAATCTGTTTGCGGTGGTGCAGTTGCAAAAATCAAATCGAACTGCTCCTGCTCGAGCAGACTAGAAGCTGCTTTTACAGCAGCAATTTTCCAACCTATTTTAGTATCAGGAATGAAGAACACATCACCGAGGAATTGTAATATTTTCCGCATTCGTTCGGATGGCATTTTAACGACTCCTCGCTTCTTGAACAAGTGATTGGCATCGTACGAATGTGTACGGATAATCTTCACACCGGCTTCTTCTGCTTCCTTCAGCAACGTATCATCAAATGCGTAATATCCTGTCGGTTCAACTGTGAGCACGGTTGGCTTCCAACCGTATTGAGGCAGGAACTTCGCAAACTTCACCGTTCGCTGCACACCACTTAATCCCATCGGAGGAAAATAATAAGCAATAAGGAGGACTTTTCTAAATCCGTCATTCATCATAATTCACACTATAATTAATTCTTTGGGAGATGTTGTCAGCACATCGCAGCCATTTTCGCGAATAATAATATCGTCCTCAATTCGTACACCGCCTCTTCCCGGAATATAAATACCCGGTTCTATTGTCACCACATTGCCCGTTTGGAGTATTGCTGTGCTAAGCGCAGAAAGTCGTATGGGCTCGTGGACATGAATGCCAAGTCCGTGACCAAGTGAGTGAATGAAATATCGTCCATAACCTGCTTGCCGAATATGTTTCCGCGCTACTGCATCAACCGACCGAGCCGCAACTCCATGACGTGCAGTATCAATCGCTTTCGTCTGTGCATCAAGCACAATTTTGTATATCTTTTTCATTTCTACCGACGGTTTCCCGACAGCGATAGTTCGTGTGAGATCGCTATGGTAGCCGAAATATCGGCAGCCGAAATCCAGTACTACCATTTCGCCGCGTCGGATGATTTTATTAGATGCTCTTGCATGGGGTAGTGCACCGCGTTCGCCGCTTGCCACGATGGGATCGAAGGCATCACACTCTGCGCCGTACTTTCGATGCCAGTAGCTGATTTCTGCAGCAATATCACATTCTCGCATGCTAGGCCGGATTAGCGTCAAAATTTTCTTGAATACCTTATCAGTAATTTGTGCAGCATATCGGATGAGCGTTACCTCCCCATTATCTTTTATCGCAGTTACAGTTTCGAGGATCTTTGTTGCAGGTACAAAATGTCGACCGGGCAGGAGTTTTTTTAGATTCTTCATATCTGCCACCGTAACGTACTCACTCTCGAATCCGATACGTATCTTCAGAGGGATCAGCGATTTTTCGGTGATGAGTGGGAAGAGACTCTGTTTCGCGATGATGATGGTGAAGCCGTCAACTTCTAGAGGTGCTTGAGATTTATATCGTCTATCCGTGATAAAAAATTGTTTTTCCGGAGTAATCACACATAGCCCACTGGAGCCGGAGAAACCTGTCAGATAACGAACGTGAGACATTTCAGTTACAAGAAATGCTTGAAGCCGAAGCTCTGTCATCGCCGTGCGAGCTGCGGCAAGCCGTCGGTGAATCATCGAGAGATTAGAGATGGTAATTCGGTGCCTCTTTTGTAATGGAAACATTATGCGGATGACTCTCGCGCAGTCCGGCTTCTGTCATCCGTACAAACTGCGACTTCTTTTTCATTTCAGCGATAGTGCGGCATCCGCAATATCCCATGGCAGCACGCAGTCCTCCAATCATCTGATAAACGGTATCAGCAAGATTTCCTTTAAAAGGTACGCGTCCTTCAATTCCTTCTGGTACCAATTTTTGGATGTCATCTTCTGCATCCTGGAAGTAGCGGTCTTTGCTTCCCTTTTTCATTGCTTCAAGCGATCCCATACCACGGTACATTTTATAACTACGTCCTTCGTAAAGCACTTTTTCACCGGGACTTTCTTCTATACCTGCGAACAATCCGCCAATCATTACCGTATCTGCACCGGCAGCAATAGCTTTAGCAATATCACCAGTCTGTCTGATCCCGCCATCCGCAATGATCGGAATCTTAGCCTTTGTCGCTACTTTTGCACATTCCATAATTGCTGTCACTTGCGGAACGCCAACACCTGCCACAACGCGCGTTGTACAGATGGATCCCGGTCCAATACCGATCTTTACTGCATCTACACCTATCCTGATGAGATCTTTCGTCCCTTCAGCTGTACCTACATTACCGGCAATTAACTCTACATCAAATTTTGCTCTCACACGTTTAACCATCTCAATAACACCACTCGAGTGTCCGTGAGCAGTGTCTACGACCACAACATCCACACCTGCAGCAACGAGTGCTGCAATTCGTTCAAGGGTATCAGCAGTTATTCCTGCTGCTGCGCCAACGCGCAAACGGCCAAGTTTATCTTTACATGCATTTGGATTGCTTTTTTTCTTCTGAATATCTTTAAATGTTATGAGACCGCGCAACTTCCCGTTTTTGTCAACAACCGGTAATTTTTCTATGCGATGTTTTTGGAGAATCACTTCTGCTTCTTCCAGCGTAGTCCCTACCGGCACAGTAATCAAATCACCCGTAGTCATCACTTTTGAGATGATAAGATCGAGGTTCGGTTGAAATCGTAAATCGCGGTTAGTGAGAATGCCTACGAGATTTTCCTGACTCACGATAGGTATACCTGAAATGCTGTACTTTCGCATCACTTCCAATGCCTCGCGGACAGTTTGATGAGGTGAGAGCGTAATAGGTTTCTGGATCATGCCGCTTTCAGAACGCTTTACACGATCCACTTCCTCCGCCTGACGCTCGATTGTCATATTCTTATGAAGAATACCGATGCCGCCTTCGCGCGCCATGGCAATTGCCATTTCGGCTTCCGTCACCGTATCCATTGCCGCACTGAGGAGAGGAATATTAAGTTCGATATTCCGGGTTAGCTTCGTGCAAATATTTGTTTCGCGCGGGAGGACCGACGATTTTGCAGGTACTAGCAGCACATCGTCGTAGGTTATCGCTTCACCTATGATTTTTTTGTTAGGCATAGTAATGAGGTTATATGTTTAGTAAAATCGAACGATAAAATTCTTTTCCTGAATTTCATCACAGAAACTTCCTTGGAAGGATAAGTGATGTTCCGCTTATATCAAGTAAACATTAGCGCAATTAATTTTGCTGAAAAAATTAGGCAATAATCGACGCAAAAGCAAGAAAACGATGGATGGTAGAAATATAGAAAAGCCGGTTTCTCGATCAACCCCGCCATGAGTGATCAATAACCGGCTCCGCAAGAAGGAGTTTTGGGAATCTTGAGTTTATTCCCAATTGTTGTTACGAATTATGAATTAGAAGGTTGCACAATAGACGAGATTTTTTTACTAAGAGTATCTAATCGGGAAGATCCCACCGCGGCACTTGAATGTCATATCGCTTGATCTTAAGATAGAGCGTCTTTGGTGTAATGCCCAATGCCTTTGCAGTTTTGACACGATTCCAATGGAAATGTTTCAAAAGACGTTCGATATGAAGTTTTTCAAGATCCTCAATGGTAATGAGAATCTCTGCCTGTGGCAGTTCAGAGAGAGCTGTGGACTGAGGTGGTGCGGCGCTCAATGCAACATTCATCCATAAATCTTTTGGTTCCACAACATCGGCATGGCTGAGAGCAATGGCGCCTTCAATGACATGTTCAAGTTCACGGACATTACCGGGCCAATCGTAGGTCATCAACACTTGCAATGCTTCTGGGCTGAGGTGTTTCGTCTTTGTTTTTCGGGTAAGAAAACTTTCTACGAGAAGCGGAATATCTTCTTTACGTTCTTTGAGATTAGGCAAACGGAGACTCACGACATTTAATCGATAGAGTAAATCCTCACGGAACCGATTCTCTTTTACTTCTTCCTGTAAATTTTTATTTGTTGCCGATACGACACGAACATCCACCGTTCGAGTGTTGGTTCCTCCGACTCGGCGAAACTCACCTGTCTCAAGAAAGCGAAGAAGTTTTGGCTGAGTGGTTATACTGATATCACCGACTTCATCCAGGAACAACGTGCCGCCATCAGCCACTTCGACAAGTCCTTGTTTTGTCTTAATGGCACTTGTGAAAGATCCTTTTTCATGTCCGAATAGTTCACTTTCCAAGAGCTGGTCCGGCATCGCAGCACAGTTGACAGCGATAAACGCCTGATTCTTCCGCATACTATGCTGATGAACAAGCCGTGCAAAAAGTTCTTTGCCCGTGCCGCTCGCTCCTTGAATCAATACAAATGCTTCACTCAATGCCAACTTGATTGCCTTGTGGACGACATCCTTGAATATTTGGCATTCACCGATTAACTCAACGGGGCGTGCAAGTTGATTCACTTCCTTTTCGATGAGAAGTTGTTTGTGTTCGAGTGCACGTCGGACTGTTGCGATAAGTTCAGCAGTTTCGTACGGTTTACTGACAAAATCGTACGCTCCAAGTTTTGTAGTCTCAATGGCTGTTTTCACATCCACGATATTTGTCAGCATAATAACTTGAGTGGCGGGGGCATGTTCTTTGATATGCTTTAGTACTTCAACACCGCTGATACGAGGCATCTTGACGTCGAGCAAGACAACATCGTACACTTTTGCTTGAATAAGATTGATGGCGTCTGAGCCGCTCAGCACGGTATCAACTTCGAACTCCGGCAGATCTTCCAACTCAGTTTTGACGAGATAGGTTATCGATTCTTCGTCATCAACGACTAGAATCCGATGTTTTTTTGACATAGCGGCAAGGCTCCCTTGCCAGCTTTATGCACTAGTAAGAACTCTTTCGACTGTGGTAAGCAGATCGACGAGATCGTAGGGTTTACTTACGAAATCCTCTGCGCCAAGTTTTTTCGACTCGATTGCATTCTTGAGGTCGGCAAAACCTGTTAACATAACGACCTTGGTTTTTGGCCAACGGTCCTTGACAAATTTTAAAACTTCAAATCCGTCAACATTGGGCATTTTAATGTCCAAGAGGATAAGATCAAAACCTTTGGTTGTTAATATATTAATAGCATCTTGCCCGTCGGCGGCACTGGTCACTTGATACCCTTCGCCCTCTAATTCTGCACTCAGGACAACACGAAGCGCTTCTTCATCATCAACAACCAAAATTCTGTTTTTTGCAGGCATAACCAAGCTCCTTGCGGAATGTCTGTTTTCGATAGGAAACCGATATTATTGTTGGTCCTTAATCAATATTCGTTCTGATGATTATATGAAGAATACTTTTGAAAAGCAACTTCCACAATGAGAAAGCTTTGATATTTCATATTTAAGAATATTTCACTCCTGCATTAACAAATCTGCGATTGAATATTATGAGAACTTATGGTATAATGAGTCTATATGAGTACTGTCGATCCGAATAACGCATCAAATCCTGTGCGTATCCTTATGGTGGATGATGACGTTGCGTTTTCCAGGGTTGTTCGGGCTATTCTTCAGCTCTACCGACAACGTACATTCATCATCACCTGGAAAGAGTCCGTCGAAAGCGCACTTGTTGAAATCGAACAAAATCAAGAGATAGATCTCATTCTCACAGATTATTACTTCCCAACTTCTAACGGCTTGGAATTCTGCTTGCAACTGGACCAAATGGGGCGCTCCATCCCCATTATTTTTTTGACCGGAGCTCGTGACTTCAAACTCGCCGTGGAAGCGATGAAACTCGGAGTTGAAGATTACCTGCTGAAAGAAGACCTCGATCAAGCCTATTTACCGCGAACCATCCTTAGCATTCTTGATCGCGTGCTCCTCCGTAGACATAAACTCTCAATCGAAAAAAGAATAGCAATGGCTGAAAGCCGTGCCCAAGTCATTCGCGAATTGGTTGTCACGGTCTGCCATGAGTTCAACAACCCATTGGCGGCAATTAAAATAAGCTTCGACCTCCTTCAGCGTCAAACCATAGAGACAGTTGCGCCAGAAATGATGAAGTCTTTTGAGAGCCGTTTTAATACCATTGATTCAGAAATCAAACAGTTGCGCGATTTGAACTTTGAGAGAATTGATTTCCATGAGGATAAAACCTACAACTCCAAAGAGACTCTGTAAATCTTGCATCTCTCCATACTTTTCGCTATACTTCAAGTAGTTCAATGGAATAAAATGAATCCTTGCCACTGGTTGTGACACAGATCGAGATGCTTGCAAACAAGAAATTAATAATCGCTCTTCCTGCAAATAAAAAATATAGAGAGTTTTAGAAAGTGTCCCGCCCAATAAGCGGGACACTTTTTTTTGTATATGAGCTTACATATCACCGATATTGTACAAGCGTTTGAAGAATGGGCGCCAAGGTGGGTAGCATGGGAGAAAGATAATGTAGGCCTGCAAGTTGGAAATCAAGTGCAAAATGTCACAAAAATTTTAATTACACTTGACGTAACGAAGCAAACTGTCACCGAGGCAATCGCAAGAAAAACTGAACTGATCATCTCACATCACCCACTTCTCTTCCGGCCGCCATCGTCAATCACAACAAGTGATACTGTTGGTGAGTTAATCTTGCAACTTGCAGAAAATAAAATTTCCCTTTTTTCTGCGCACACTAATCTAGATTTTACACAAGGCGGAGTAAGCTTCGCTCTCGCTAAAACACTCGGATTGGAAGACATTCGATTTCTTTCACCATTAAAAGAATCACTATCAAAAATTGTTGTTTTTATTCCGGAAGGTCATGTTGAGCAGGTGATGCACGCGATGACACAGGCAGGGGCCGGTATGATCGGTAAATATTCATCATGCTCATTCGGTACAAAAGGCATCGGAAGTTTCCGCGGCTCTCCATCATCTAATCCTTTTAGAGGAAAACGCCAAAATCTAGAATTTATTAAAGAGACACGGCTCGAGATGATCACACCGCGCGCAAGAGTGAACGGAGTGATCGTTGCAATGAAAACAGTGCATCCCTATGAAGAAATTGCATACGACATCTATAATGTTGAAAATCCGAATCCCAATTTCGGAATGGGTGCATTCGGCACATTGTTAAAGCCACAACCGCTAGGAACATTCTTAAAGTTTGTCAAGCGAACACTTCGCAGCGGAATGCTACGTTTCACAGGCAGAACAACAAACGAAGTTCAAAACATAGCGGTCTGTAGTGGGTCCGGCTCAGACCTTCTATCCGATGCCATCGCCGCAAAGGCAGATGTGTTTATAACTGCAGACGTGCGATATCATGTATTTCACACAGCGTCAGGCAACATCGCCCTTGTAGATGCAGGTCATTGGGAAACTGAACAAGTTGTTTTAAAACCTATTGCGGATCGAATTCGCTCTGTCGCCCGAAAGGCGAATGAGCCTTTAAATGTATGGATCACCAAACATATAACGAACCCGATTCAAACGATGTAAGCTGCTAGATTATTGAGAGGAGTAACCGTTGGAAAATCGATTACGATTGTTGTACTCATTACAGTTGGTTGATTCCAGTCTTGATGAGCTCCAGGAAATGAAAGGCGATTTACCGAAAATCGTAGCTGAATTATCGGAGACCATAAAAGGCAAACTCGCGCAAAAGAAAGAACTTGATGATATCTTAAGAAAATCGATCGTCAATCGAGACAAAACAGATGTGGACATATTGTCTCTCAAAGAAAAGATCGAGAAATATAAGACCCAGCAGTTTCAAGTGAAAACCAACAAACAATACGATACGTTGGCACGAGAGGTCGATCACACTCAGGAGAAAATCACAAAACTCCAAAAGGAGATGGATGAGCTGGAAGGTAAAGCTGAATTTGCTAAGGAGGATGCGGAGAAACTTCGACCTGAGATTGAAACATTGCAGGCAGAATTTGCAGATCGCAAGAAAGAACTCGCTGCCGTCAACAAAGAACACGAAGATGAAGAGTTGAAATTCCAACACCAGCGTGAGAAGATTATCAGTCGCGTCTCGAAAGTAGATTACCAGATGTACGATCGAATCCGTAAGGCAAAAGAGGGACGTGCTATTGTTCAGGTACAGCGGAATTCCTGTGGCGGCTGCTTTAACCGCGTGACGCCACAAAGAGTACTGGAATTGCGGAAAAATTCAACTCTCATCACGTGCGAACGATGCGGCCGCATACTCGTATCGGATGAAATAGTTGAAAGTGCGAAGAAATCTGTATGACCATATTCGCCTATACGGATGGCGCATCACGCGGTAATCCTGGTGAAAGCGGAGTTGGCATCGTGCTGAAGGATGAACTTGGCAATGTGATTGGATCACATTTTGGCTACATTGGACAAGCAACAAATAACATCGCCGAATACACAGCTCTTGCTACTTGTCTAAAACTCGTGAAAGAAATTGAATGCGACCATCTTGTTGTTCATTCCGACAGTGAGTTGATGGTGCGTCAATTAAATGGCCAATACAAAGTGAAGGATAAAGGTTTGAAGAAGCATTTCCTATACATCCAAAATATTCTTACAGCATCACCATTCCAATTTGCAATTAAACATGTACCACGAGAAGAGAACCGTGAAGCAGACCAATTGGCGAATCACGGCATTGATACAAAAAAACGTTTGAACGTGTGAGCTTTCAGTTTAGAAAGCTCATCGTCCTTTTGGCAAAGTGTTGTTGAGAAGGCTGGACGATGGGTCCAGAAGCAGAAGCTGGTGCGTCAGGCAGTCGCCCTATCTTGGTTATACAGGATAGGGAGGAAAGTCCGAACACCACAAGGCAAGGCGCCTCGCGTATACGCTTAGGGCGTAGAAAGCGAGGGTCCCGCGGGCAACATCCTGCAGGAACGGAGAGTATCACAGAAAACACACATCTCGATTTCTTCGATAAGAAGAAGCCGAGAAAAGGTGAAAAGGTGGCGTAAGAGACCACCGCATCGTCAGTAATGACGATGGTCGCGTGAGCGATCCCGTCTCGATCTATGATTGAGACGGGACAAGAGAAACCCCGCTTGGTGCAAGACCGTGTAGATCCCGTTTCCGGTTTAGCGAAAGCTAAGTCGGGATAGAGTTGCCCGCTCAAGTTCACACACGTGAAGACGGGATGGGTAGGTCGCCAAGAGAAATGGCTGCCTCGTTTCGTCGATTGCTTCGGCAGTTAACGGAATCAGACAGAATTCGGCTTATCGACTAACCACTTCATGCTTCTGGATGTGTTGACATGCTTGCAGCTGGCCATACATATCCACCTTCTTGCTGTAATCTTTAATCATTGTACTGAAGGATACTGGTGACACCAAATCGGGAATATCGCTGGACGTTTCGTAAAGATACAGATTTAACAGCAGAAGATACTCAGATTGCACAATCCTTAGCACAGGAGCTTTCAATCTCCCCTATTCTGACAAAGATACTTGTCAGTCGGCGCATAGATACATACGAGAAAGCTCGGGCTTACTTCCGGCCAAGCATGGAAGACCTTCATGATCCTTTTGCAATGGAACAAATGGATGTAGCAGTGGAACGAATCACGCGGGCAATATCGCGCAATGAGCACATCGTCATCTTTGGTGATTATGATGTCGATGGAACAGACAGTACAGCAATGTTGTGGAAATTTCTGAAAGATATCGGAGCACATGTTGACTATTTTATTCCCGATCGGATTAAAGATGGTTATGGCATTTCCCTTGCAGGCATTGATCATATACGCGACATGGGGGCAACTCTTCTCATTGCGGTAGATTGCGGCATCACTGCAGTACAACAAGTGGAGTATGCACGATCACAGGGAATCAATGTTGTGATATGCGATCATCATGAACCGGGGAGCGAAATCCCAAACGCATCGGCAGTTCTCGATACATTGAAGCCATCATGTATGTATCCGTTCAAATTTCTGTGCGGATGCGGTGTTGCATTTAAACTCATTCAAGCATTGACATTATCCGAACCGATACGATGTCAACTGGGCGAAGATGCTCCAAAGCGCCTGCTCGATTATCTCCAATACGTCACGTTAGCGACCACAGCAGACATCGTCCCCCTTGTCAACGAAAACCGTATCATGGTGAAGTTAGGATTGGAACTTATCAACTCTATTCCTGTTCCAGGAATTCGTGCACTTATTGAGACCTCCGGATTATCACCGGGAAAAATCTCTTCTGGACAGATCGTCTTTGTGCTTGCACCGCGTATCAATGCGGTCGGCCGGATAGGCGATGCCAACCGAGCAGTCGAAATGCTCGCCAGCAATTCATTCGATCGTGCAGTTCAAATCGCCAAGGTTATGGAAGATGAAAACTTCCAACGACGGAAGATTGATGAGGAAACATTCATTCAAGCGCAAGAAATCGTTGAACGCTATTTAAACGCCGACAACGAAAGCGCTATTGTCCTGCATCAAGAAACATGGCATCCAGGTGTTATCGGCATTGTCGCTTCACGATTGGTGGAACGGTACTATCGTCCCACGATCATGATGACGACGGTGGATGGGGTTGCCAAAGGATCAGCACGCAGCGTATCCGGCTTCAACATTCACGAGGCATTGAAGAGATGCGAAGATAAACTGATCCAATTTGGCGGACATAAATACGCAGCAGGTCTCACGGTGGAACTTGACAGGCTAGATGAATTTCGCGATGCGTTCAAACAAGTTGCCGCCGAGCTTCTTACAGAAGATCTACTCACACCGGAAATTCATATCGATGCGGAAATACAACTTTCCGATCTGACACCAAAATTCATTCAAGTACTAAGTCAATTCGCTCCATTCGGTCCAGAGAATATGCGTCCTGTGTTCACAGTCCATGGCATAGAAGTACTTGGTCAACCGCGTATCGTTGGGAAAAACCACATTCGTTTCAAGGTACGGAGCAACACTCATGTTGTAGACGCGATTGGATTTAATTTGGGCCATTTGCTCAACCGTGTTCAGAGCAATAAAAAAGTTGATGTTGCTTTTTCACTCGATGAAGGCGAATTTGCAGGAGAAACTGTCCCGCAATTAAAGGTTCGAGATATAAAGTAAGTATCCGTATATGAAAGTCTTTCAAGAATTGAGTCGTGACGTACACACGCAAGAACAGTCCAATCGACACTCCATAGTCTAAGGAAAGAAATAATGTCAGGGCACAGCAAATGGTCCACGATCAAGAGAAAGAAAGCTGTCACTGATGCGCGTCGCGGAAAAATTTTTACGCAAGTCATCAGGGAAATTACCGTCGCTGCAAAAATGGGTGGTGGTAGTTCAGAAACTAATGCGCGTCTTCGCTTCGCCATCGATAAAGCGAAAGCATGCAATATGCCTGCAGATAATATTAAACGCGCCATTCAGAAAGGTACCGGCGAACTTCCCGGGGTCAATTATGAAGATGCCGTGTACGAAGCATATGGTCCTGGCGGCGTTGCCATCATTATTGAAACAGTGACAGATAATAAAAATCGGACGATTTCGGACATTCGTCATATCCTTGAACGAAACAATGGCAAAGTTGCCATGTCTGGATCGGTGGCGTTCCAGTTTCACAAGAAAGGTATTATTCTTGTTCCAAAGTCCATTGTACAGGAAGACGATCTCCTCTCAATTATTCTCGATGCCGGCGCAGAAGATATGAAAACCGAAAGCGATGAATATTACATTATTTGCGCTCCAGATAATTTTGAGACGGTAAAGCAAGCCATCGAAACAAAAAGTATCAAGGTCGAATCAGCGGAAATTCATCTTATCGCTGACAACTCTGTGAAAGTAGAAGGAAAAGATGCCGAAAATGTATTGAAGCTGATGGAAGCACTCGAAGAACATGACGACGTTCAGAAAGTGCATACGAACTTTGATATTGACGATAAGGAATTAGTTCGGCTGGGAACCGGAAGTTAGATCATCGATGAGAATAAAATTATCAAACTCACAAAGCACAAATAAATCAACCACAAATCATAAATTAGTATGATCATTCTCGGTGTTGATCCAGGAACTCTCATCACCGGCTTCGGCATTATCGAAGCAGAGCGTGGTATGTACTCTGTGCTCACCTACGATGTAATCAAGAATGCTAGTGATCGTTCCATGCCCATCCGGTTAAAACAGATCTATGACAGAATCTGCAAGATTATCAATCAGTACCATCCGGATGAATTTGCCATCGAGACCGCATTCTATGGTAAGAATGCTCAATCGGCACTGAAGCTAGGCCACGCACGCGGTGTGTCGATTTTGGCTGCAGTGAATTTTCAAATTCCCACAACAGAGTATTCTCCGCGCGAAGTCAAGAAAGCAGTTACCGGAAACGGCGCCGCTTCCAAGCAACAAGTTCAATTTATGGTGAAATCTCAATTGAAACTCCGCGAAGCACCAAAATTTTTTGATGCCTCGGACGCATTGGCGATCGCCTTGTGTCACTCATTCCGGATAATGGGCGGTAAAGCAAAATCGCGACATATACGAACGCCAGGATTACAATCGCATCGTACCTGGTCAGATTTCATTCATGCACATCCAGAACGAGTAGTGAGAAACAAATGATTGCTACTCTTACAGGTATCCTCAAATTTAAGAGTCCAACAGAAATTCTCGTTGAGGTACATGGCATTGGTTACACTATCAGCATCCCGCTCTCGACATATGAAAAACTGGGTGGTCTTGGCTCTTCTGTTTCCTTGTTAACGCATTTTCATGTACGTGAGGATGCTATGCTGTTATTCGGATTCTCCACAGAAGAGGAGCGGCGGCTTTTTAAGCTCTTAATTTCGGTATCCGGTATTGGTCCAAAGATCGCACAAAGCACCTTATCCGGAATGAATGTCGAGGAATTGAAATCGCACATCGTTGGCGGTAATGTGAATGCACTTATGGCTATTCCGGGAGTCGGCAGAAAAACTGCCGAACGCCTCATTGTGGAATTGCGCGACAAAGCCGGCAAAACCCTCGCTGAATCTGAACCAATTTCTGTTGTCGGAATGGCAACTGCCGCAATGCGAATCGAAGCGCTTCAGGCGCTTACATCGCTTGGTTACAATCAACAAATTGCCGAGAAAGCCATCCGGCTTGTCATGAAAGAAGCTGAAGGATCAACAATTTCTCTTGAAGAGTTAATTAAACGGGCGCTCCGCCACACGAACGCCCGATAAAGCACACACAACAAACAATAAACCATTTTCCTGTGTTGTGTTGCTATTCTCTGCGGTTCTTGGTAATATTGTATTCGTGAGGCAGTTCAATTTGACAAAACCGGAACGACAAGAGCAGGAAACTGACCTTGACCAAACGTTGCGTCCATTGGCGTTAACTGAATTTGTAGGTCAAGAAAAAATTGTCGGGAACCTCAAAGTATTCATCTTGGCAGCACGCCAGCGATGTGAACCGCTCGATCATGTCCTTCTGACCGGACCTCCGGGACTGGGAAAAACAACGCTTGCACACATTGTTGCAAATGAAATGGGCACAGGCATAAAAATGACATCCGGGCCTGCGCTGGAAAAACCAGGCGATCTTGCAGGCATATTGACTTCATTAGAAAAATCTGAAGTACTCTTCATCGATGAAATCCATCGTGTACCAGCAAGGATTGAGGAATACTTGTATTCGGCGATGGAGGATTTTCGTGTAGATATCATTATCGATAGCGGGCCCGGTGCAAAGACTATCCAGCTTGGTCTTCAGCCGTTCACCCTGATCGGAGCCACAACACGGGCAGGGTTGTTGAGTTCGCCATTGCGCTCACGTTTCGGCATCTCAAATCGTTTGGATTATTATTCCCATAGTCAGTTAGAGCGTATCATCCGGCGCTCAGCAGAAATTCTATCCATTACATCAGAGCCGGATGCAATAATGGAAATTGCCAAACGTTCGCGTGGAACTCCGCGCATCGCTAATCGTCTGCTGAAACGATGCCGCGATTTTGCCGAGGCTGATAAACGATTATCACAATACGATGGTGTCATCACGAAAGAAGTTGCTGATTTTTCGCTCAAAGCGTTGGAAGTAGATGAACATGGATTTGATGAGATGGACAAACGCATTCTGCATACGATCATCGATAAATATGGTGGCGGTCCTGTGGGAGTCAGCACACTCGCCGTTGCAGTTGGAGAAGAACCGGGAACGCTGGAAGAAGTCTATGAACCGTACCTCATTCAAGAAGGTTTTTTGAAACGGACTCCACGTGGAAGAGAAGCAACAGAGCTTGCCTATACCCACTTTGGAGGATCATTCAAACAACGATCCCCGAACAAAACACAACTTGAGTTGGGTAACTGACACGGGAACATGAAGAAGAATACTTTGCAAAAACACAATTGGAAGGTTATCTTGCTGCTGGTCGTCGTCTGTTGTGTGATCAGCATTGCGAGTTGGGAGTTCCTCTTCTCCCAGAACGACTCCTCAGATGGAATTGTCTTTCGTGCAGTAGCGTTTGCGGATGCAAAAACGGTTATCGCCGTCGGGGATAGCGGAACCGTTGCACGTTCAACGGATCAAGGCGGTACGTGGTCTGTATGGCAAAATATGAACCGCCTCACAATACCCTTGAACGGAATCTGTTTTACAGATCCAACACATGGATTTGCGGTTGGCGCAAATGGCACTCTCCTTATAACGACAAATGGCGGAACAACTTGGATCAATAAACTTGTGAGCGCAAGTGTAAATTTCCGATCTATCTTTTTCAGTGACGCAAAAACGGGTACTATCGTTGGCAATAATGGTTCCATTTTTCGAACTCTCGACGGCGGAAGTACATGGCTCACACAAATAAGCAACATTCATTTGAACCTCAACGACGTCTCCTTTGTAGACAACGAAACAGGTATCATCGTCGGCGATCGAGGAACTATCCTCCGCACAACAGACGGTGGAGAGAATTGGACGAATCTTTCATCTTCATTTATCACGTATAATTTTTATTCAGTTTCTTTTTCCGAATTGAAAAATGGTATCATCGTAGGAGAGAATGGAACTATCCTCTATACAATCAATGGTGGTGAAAATTGGACATTAGAGCCCAGCGGCACCACAGAAACACTTTTCTGCAATGCCTTCCCTTCTGCAAATTTTTCCGCAGCAGTTGGCAACGCTGCTACGATTCTCGTTTCCCATACAAAGGGAACGAATTGGCTGCGGCAAAAAAGTAGTACACGTAAAGCACTTCTTTCGGCAGCGTTCATTGATGCAAAAATCGGGGTTGCAGTCGGGGCAAAGCAAACCATCATTCGGACAACAGACGGCGCAACTTCCTGGAATGTTTCTACACTTATTCTCGAAAAGCCTATCGAGCTTTCAATCGCTGAGTTACTTCCTCGGGACAGGTATTCCAAAAACAATATTGCAGTCGCTGTCGGCGCAAACGGTGCTCTCTTTCAATCTAAAGATTTTGGTGCAAGTTGGATCAAGGTGACTAGTAAGAGCGAGAATACTCTGATGACGGTCACATCAATAGATCAGACGAGTATGATGGCTGTAGGAAACGGTGGTGTCGTTCTCCGTTCGGACGATGCAGGAACAACATGGACTCCACAAATAAGCACAACGTTTCGCCCACTTTTCCGCGCTTGCTTTACCCAGAGCGATTCTGGCATTATTGTGGGTGATTACGGAATTATGCTAAGAACATCGAACGGCGGAACAACATGGTCGAAAATTTCTTCGGGAACGATCAACCATCTGCGCGATATAGTATTTTCTGATAACCAAACCGGAATTGCAGTCGGAGCAATGGGAACCATCTTGAGTACAACAGACAGAGGAACGACTTGGATATCACAGGTAAGTGGAACGTCCAGTTGGCTTTCCGCTGTCTCGCCGCTCGATAAAGCATCCTTCATCGCTGTCGGTGCCGATGGCACCATCCTTCGGACAACCAATAAGGGTGCAACGTGGACAGCACAACCAAGCGGAACAACGAAGGAATTGTTAAATGTGTCCTTCTCCGATACAGCAAACGGATTTGTCGTGGGAGTAGAAGGGACAATTCTACGCACACAAAATGGAGGCACCAAGTGGATTTCTCTTGAAAGCGACTCCACAAATGATTTGCGGGCGGTTCAATTCTTTGATAAACAGCAAGGCATCATCGTCGGAATGAACGGTACAATCCTGAAAACAACAGACAGCGGAACTACTTGGATAAAAGTAGAGACAGACTTTCCATTATCTCTCTTTGGTTTAGCAATTAATTGAAGCCGCTCTCTCGTTCCTTTTATCTCCAGCCCACACTTCAGGTCGCGCAAGAACTTCTCGGCAAGTATTTCATTCGTCGGATTGGCAAAAATCTGCTGATCGGCAAAATAGTAGAAGTTGAAGCGTATCGCAGCAACGATCCGGCGTCTCACTCTTTTCGCGGAAAAACGAACCGAAACAGCGTGATGTTTTACGAAGGCGGACATCTTTATGTCTATTTCACCTACGGTATGCACTTCTGCGCAAATATTGTCACCGGTAAAGAAGGCATTGGTGAAGCAGTGCTCATTCGTGCTGTCGAACCTTTGGTTGGAATTGAAGTCATGACAAAGAACCGAAAGAAGTATTTGAGTAGTGGAGTAGTTGAGCCGTTGAGCGGAAAGAATAAAAAGATAGGAGGGGATTCTCTTCCCAACATTCTCATTAATCTTACTAACGGTCCGGCAAAATTCTGCCAGGCATTTGGTATTGCACGTCAAGAAAATGGTCTGGACTTACTCGATAACGAAATCAGTATCACCGATGGCGAACCTGTATCTTCAAAACTTATCAAACGTTCATCACGAATCGGAATTCAACAAGGAGTAGAAAAGAAGTGGAGATTTTTTGTTGCGGAAAATTCGTGGGTATCAAAATAAGAATTGAGGACATGACTAATTCAAACTGAGTGTTTCTTTTAGATACTGTCCCGTGTACGATCGTTGATTCTTTGCTATTTGCTCCGGTGTTCCTTCGGCAACAATCTCTCCGCCTTCATCTCCGCCTTCAGGGCCTAAATCTATTACCCAATCTGCCGTTTTGATGACGTCGAGATTATGTTCGATCACGATAACGGTATTTCCTTTATCAACCAGTCTATTGAGAACGAGCAGCAGCATCCGGATATCTTCAAAATGTAACCCTGTCGTTGGCTCATCCAGAATATACAGAGTCTTTCCGGTACCGATTTTCGAAAGTTCAGTCGAGAGTTTTACACGCTGTGCTTCACCGCCGGATAATGTTGTCGCTTGCTGGCCGAGCCGGATGTACCCCAATCCGACATCATGGAGCGTTTGCAGGTGTCTCTGGATGCGCGGCAGTTCACTGAACAATATCATCGCTTCATCTACGGTCATATTCAGCACATCGGCAATCGATTTTCCCTTGTAATGCACTTCAAGCGTTTCTCGATTATATCGTTTGCCCATACAAACATCGCAGAGAACATAGACGTCTGGCAAAAAATTCATTTCTATTTTCCGGACCCCATCGCCTTCACAATTTTCGCATCTGCCGCCTTTTACATTGAAACTAAAACGTCCCGCTTTATAACCGCGTATTTGCGCTTCCGGTAACTTCGTAAATAAATCCCTTATCAGCGTGAACAACCCGGTATAAGTTGCCGGATTTGAACGCGGCGTTCTGCCAACGGCTGATTGATCGATATCGATAATCTTGTCAATGTGCTGTATTCCATCCACGGATTTGTATGGAAGAGGAACAAGCTTAGACTTATAAAACTTTCTGGAAAGAATCGGAAAAAGAGTCTCATTGATGATCGTGGATTTGCCGGACCCGCTGACACCGGTGACACAAACGAGTGTACCGAGTCGAATCTGCAGCGACATATCTTTCAGGTTATTGCCCGTTGCTCCTTTCACTATGAGCGATTTGCCATTGCCTTGGCGTCGTGCAGGTGGAATTTCGATTTTATGTTCACCCCTGAGATAAGCGGTGGTGAGTGATTGATGATTTGAGATTTTTGATGTCAAATTTGAGTTATTTTTTCCATTTTGTCTTTTAAATTCTGTATTCTGACTTCTGCCTTCTGACTTCTGTCTTCTCAATTGTTCCGGCGTTCCTGTCACCACGACTTGTCCGCCATGTTCCCCGGCACGCGGGCCAAGGTCAACGACATAGTCCGCGCTTTCAATCATCTCTTTGTCATGTTCGACAACGATGACGGTATTTCCTAGATCGCGAAGCGACTTGAGTGATTCGATCAACTTGATATTGTCACGCTGGTGCAAGCCGATGCTTGGTTCATCAAGAATATAAAGTACACCGACAAGCTGTGCTCCAATCTGCGTTGCTAATCGGATACGCTGTCCTTCACCTCCGGAAAGAGTGCGGGCAGGACGATTCAACGTGAGATAGTTTAATCCAACATTCAACAAGAAATCGAGACGCTGCCGGATTTCTTTTACTATCTGATGGGCTATATCCGTTTGACGAGGTGTCAATGAGACATCCTCGAACAATTGTTTCGCTTGTGTGATAGACATCTGTACGACATCGTGAATATTCGTTTTCTTGCCGGTCTTTGTATCTTCTAAACGAATGGCAAGACTTTCTTTCCGTAATCGTCCGCCTTGGCATGCATTACATGGACTCGTCGTCATAAACGATTCTACCCAATCATGCACTTGATGTGAAGAGCTGTCTTCATACCACCTTTCCAGCATTTTAAGAAGCCCTTCGAAACGATGCTTATAGATTTGCACTCGCCCGGTGCTGTGCTCGTATTCGATTTCTAATTTCTCACCATGCGATCCATGAAACAAAACGTCACGCGCTTCTTGAGAAATCTTTTTCATAGGTGTATCGAAGTCAAATCCATATTTTTTAGCGACAGCCTGAATCTGATTGAACATCCATGTCGAACGCGGTTTCCCCATCGGGGCAAGTCCTTCTTGATTGATGGAAAGGTTTTCATCCGGAAGAATCAATTTCATATCGAATGATCGCAATTCACCGAGGCCTTCGCACTTTGGACAATAGCCAGCCGGTGTATTGAATGAGAATGAGCTTGGCGCCGGCTCCTCGTAGCTGATGCCGCACTCATGACATGAAGATTTCTGACTGAAGAGTTGATCTTTCTCGCCGTCATTAACGATGAGAACACCCGTTCCAAATCGAAGCGCAAGCTCAACCGAGTCTGCTACACGCGGTCGCATTTCCTTCTTCAAAACAATTCTATCGATAACGATTTCAATCGTATGGACCTTGTAGCGGTCAACCTTCCACCCTTTTTCAATTTGCTTCACTTGCCCGTCAATACGAACGCGGAGAAATCCGTCTTTCAGAATGCTTTCAAATAATTCCCGATAATGCCCTTTGCGTCCTTTCACCACCGGAGCAAGGATTTGGAGTTTCGTACCGGTCGGATACTCCAGGATTGCCTCGATGATTTGATCGACTGATTGCCTTTGGACTTTACGTCCGCAAGAATAACAAAACTGTGTGCCGATCCGTGCAAAGAGCAAGCGGAGATAGTCATATACTTCTGTTACCGTACCAACTGTGGAACGCGGATTGGTGCTGATGGTTTTCTGTTCAATAGAAATTGATGGACTGAGCCCTTCGATGAGATCAACATCTGGACGTTCCATGACATCAAGAAATTGACGCGCGTATGCAGAAAGACTTTCAACATAACGGCGTTGTCCTTCGGCATAGATTGTATCAAAAGCCAAACTCGACTTGCCAGATCCGGAAAGTCCGGTAATGACGGTCAGCGAATCACGCGGGATATCAACGTCGATATTCTTGAGATTGTGAACACGAGCACCGCGAACTATAATCTTATCTTCAGCCAACTTGAGTTCTTCACCAGGAGGTATAAATTCGATGTTTACGTTTGGAGTCTGCTATTCCATAACACTTTATCTTCTCAACTACTCAAAATACTCTGCACCAAAGGCGCACAAGCCCGCTATGCAGTTTGGCGGGTCCGGCTCTAGCGGAAAAGACTCATCTACTCACTCAGTTCATCCGCTTCCGTTTATTCAAATACTCAAATAATGCCTTGTCGAATGGTGTGCTGGTATCCAACAATATATAGTCAATATTGTTGTCTCTGCATTGCCGCTTATAAAAATCGAGAAACTCCTGCATGGATTGCTGATATGCTTTTTGAATATGCCATGGCTGTGTCATCAACTCTTCTTGTGTTTCTAAATCTTTAAAGATCGCATCATTGCCAAACGCAAAGGATCGCTCCAATGGATCCAGCACCTGCATAACAACAACTTCATTTCCTTTATGGCGAAAATGTTTCAGAGCCGTGATCACCGATTCCGGTTTGTCAAAACAATCGCTTAAAACAATGACTAGGCCGCGTCGCTTCATTTGCTCAGCAATTAGATGAAGGGCCACTGCAGTTCCGGTTTTGTTTGCCGGTCGGGCAGATTCCAATTCTTTCAGTAACTCTTTTAAGTACGAACGAGTCGCTCGAGGCGGGAGTGAAACGCGCACTTCTTCATCGAACAATGTCAATCCGACAGCATCGCGTTGCTCAATCATTAAGTACGATAACGCGGCTGCTATATAGGAAACATATTCGAATTTCTTAATATTTCCTTTTGATGCATAATCCATCGACCGGCTTGCATCAACGATGAGATACGATTTGAGATTCGTCTCTTCCTCAAATTGTTTGATGTAGAAGCGATCCGTTTTCCCATACGCCTTCCAATCAATGTGCTTGATTTCATCTCCTGGCATATATTGGCGATGCTCGGTAAACTCCACACTAAAACCGTGGTAAGGACTTTTATGGAGGCCCGTGATGAATCCCTCCACGACCAAACGAGCGCGTAACTCCATATTCGCAAGCTGTGCTACAACAGCAGGTTGAAGATATTTAAGAGATTCATTCAATACAGTTTTCAGCAGGCATACGCTTCGATAACTTAACTTCTCAATTACTAACTACTCTACGCCAAAGGTTGCTTACACTCCAAAGCTTCAGCAACGGAGCGCATGCCAACCCGCTATGCAGTTTGGCGAATCCGCCTTTGGCGGAAAAAGACTCTTCTACTTCTTCTTTCCTTTCTTCATAGGCTTCGTCTCTTCTTGTGCTAACTGTGTCTGTGCTTTTAAAATTTCAGTCGGATCTTTTCCAAGATTATTCAGCTCAAATTGTGCCGACACGACAAGTTGGTTTGTCGGATACCGATTTATAAAATCTTCGTACGCGATACGCGCGGAGTCGATATTCTTCAAATCATTATTGTAAATGAAGCCTATGAGAAACGATGCGCTGGGCGAAGTGGCATGGTTTGGATACTTCTCAACAAGCTGCCGAAATGTTTGAATTGCCTGGTGATATGATTGCTTATGATTCTGATAAATTGTTGCTATGGCATAATATGCCTCCGGTGCGCGGGTACTGTCCGGGTATGCTATAACCAGTTCTCGATACAAATCGATGGCAGCATCGTACTGTTCGGCTTTCTGTGCATCTACTCCCTTATTGAACATCTCCTCAGCGCTGGGCTTCGAGCAACCGGTGAGAGCGAACATCAGGAACAAAGTGGACAAAATGAATTTCATAGCACGATCCTTTCTTTTGTATTATTTAAATCTTCAGCCCTCATATCGAACAACTGAATACCGACGGCTGATACCTGCTTTATAGTATTAAAACATCTCTGGAGAATCAACGAATCATCTGCTTCTTCATAACAGCACAAAAAAATCCGTCAGTTTTTTGAATATGCGGAAAAAGCTTAAAGAATGAATCTGTTGAAGTTCCTCCCATACTCTGCACGAGTGGTACATCTGCATCGAGCTTTACGATAGTGAATTCAGGGTGCAGCTTTAAGAATTCTTCAATCACCTCTTCATTTTCTTGTCTCAGCAGTGTACACGTCGCGTATACCAATCTTCCTTCCGGTTTCACAAGCGGTACGGATGAATTCAGAATGGCTTTCTGTTTTTCCGACACTTCCCTGACAGTCTGTTCCGTCACTATCCATTTCATTCCCGGATTGCGGCGAATTGTTCCCAATCCGGAGCACGGTGCATCCACAAACACAATGTCGAAGAAATCCTTATAGCGATCCACAAGGTCTTCTATTGTTTCAATTTCCTGCACACGGACATTCTGCACACCGGCACGTTTGGTGCGTTTGCGGAGTTCTTCAAGTCGGAATCCATTGATGTCCGTTGCAAATATTTCCCCGCGGTTTTTCATAAGTGCTGCAAGTTCCAGGGTTTTTCCCCCTGCCCCTGCACAAACATCCAGTGACTTTTACATTCGGTTTCGGATCAAGAATAATCGGCAAGAGCTGACTTCCCTCATCTTGCACTTCAAACCATCCATCTCGAAACACCGGAAGGGAAAATACATTTATCCGTTTTGTAATATTGAGGCCAACCAGCGACAGAGAAGTTCTCGTTGTTTCTACACCTTGTTTCCGCAATTCTTCCTGACATTGTTCAACACTTGCCTTCAACGTGTTCACACGCAGAGTCAACGGTGCTTGCTCATTGAGACTTGAACAAATCTTTTCTGCTTCACTCTCTCCATATTGTTGAATAAATCTCTCCACTATCCAATCGGGAAATGAATACTCTATCCCAATTCTTTGAATGACGGATTCTACTGAAATTGTTGTCGGTTTCATCAGATTTGTTAAAAGGAGTGCAACATTTTCTCTTGCTTGCACGCTTGTAAGTCTTGGTAAAAGTACTTCAGGAGTTATTTCTAGAATTTTTCCCTCAAAAGATAAATAGGCAACGATAAGAAGGGCTATTTTATCGTCATTCAGAAGATTGTCGTTGACTCCTGCAAGCGCTGTGGTGAGATGATACTCGCACTTCCGCAAATGGCGTAATGTCCCATACGTTGTCTCCGCAATAAACCGCCGGTCATGCGAACCAAGATATTTATGCGCTCTGAAGTAGGTATCAATCAGACTATCGGCAGACCGGTCCGACTTAAAAATAATGCCAAGCAGTTCTTGCGTATGTCCGAGCAGTGATGAGATGTTCATAGATTTAAAAAGAGAATCCTTCCTCGCCAGTCATTCGGCGTGGAAGGATTCTAGAGTTCAACAAGATTGTTGATTGAATCACTAAGAAAAGATAATAGATTTTATGCTCAAAATCCCAATCTCATCCTTTTTTTGGATGAATGACATCCGGTCTCACTTTCGTCACAAATTCAATCATTCCACGATGATCTGTGCCGATTTCTATTGTTTCTCCATCGCTGATCTCTCCGGAAAGTATTTTCTCTGACAGAGTATTAATGACATATTTTTGGATAACCCTCTTAAGTGGACGCGCACCATAACTGGGATCATATCCAATTATTGCCAACCGAGATTTTGCTTCCTCCGTGAATGTGAGCGTGATGTTTTTTTCTGCCAACATTTTCTGCACCTGCCGCAGTTGTAATTCTACAATCTGCGCTAACTCCGACATAGTCAGAGGTTTGAAAACGATGATCTCATCGATGCGGTTAAGGAATTCCGGTCGGATGGATTGTTTTAACATCTCAAATAATTTCACGCGCAGCTCACCCATCAATTCATCGCGATTTTCTTCCGTTAGCATTTCCATCTTCTCATGAATCAGATGCGACCCAAGATTCGATGTCATAATAACGATGGTGTTTTTAAAGTTCACCGTTCGTCCTTTACTGTCCGTGAGCCTGCCTTCATCGAGCAATTGCAGAAGAATATTGAATACTTCCGGATGCACTTTCTCAATTTCATCCAGCAGCACTATGGAATATGGTTTCCTTCGAACTGCTTCAGTGAGTTGTCCGCCTTCTTCATACCCGACGTAACCCGGCGGCGCTCCAATAAGACGTGATACCGAAAATTTTTCCATGTACTCGCTCATATCGATACGGACAACTGCATTTTCATCGTTGAACAAGAACTCAGCAAGTGCTTTTGCAAGCTCTGTTTTTCCAACACCGGTACTGCCAAGAAAAATAAATGAACCGATTGGTTTCCGTTCATCCTGTAATCCGGCACGACTGCGGCGAATTGCATCGGCAACGGCTTTTACTGCATCTTCCTGATCAACAAGTCGTTTGTGAATTCTGTCTTCAAGATGCAACAGCTTTGCACGCTCACTTTCAAGCATTCGCTGAACAGGAATGCCGGTCCACTTCGCCACTATTTCCGCAATATCCTCCGCGTCAACTTCCTCTTTAAGCATTTTCTGATCTTTCTGAACTTCGACTAGCTTCTTAGATGCTTCTTTCAATTTCTTTTCCAATCCGACGATCACTCCATAACGAAGTTCTGCTACGCGCTCAAGTTCACCTTGCCGTTCTTTCTGATCCGATTCGTTTTTTGCGTTCTCAATTTCTTCTTTCATTTTACGGATGGATTGGATTAAATCTTTTTCAACCTGCCAGTGAGCTTTCAAACCGGAACGTGTTTGGTTTAACTCGGCAAGCTCCCGCTCGATTTCTCCCAAACGCGATTTGGATTCATCATCTTTTTCCCGTTTCACTGCTTCACGCTCGATCTCAAGCTGCTTAATGCGCCGTTCTATGTCATCTAATTCTTCCGGCATCGAGTCGATCTCAATCCGAAGTTTTGACGCCGCTTCATCGACCAAATCGATTGCTTTATCCGGCAGAAAGCGGTCTGAGATATAACGATGACTCAACTGCGCCGCTGCAACAATCGCTCCGTCGGTAATGCGGACACCATGATGAACTTCATATCGTTCCTTCAGACCGCGTAAAATGGAAATCGTGTCTTCCACGCTTGGCTCATCCACCATGACTGGTTGAAATCGCCGTTCTAATGCCGGATCTTTCTCGACATATTTCCGATACTCGTCTATAGTGGTTGCGCCGATAGCACGCAAATCGCCTCGTGCTAATGCAGGCTTCAGCATATTCGCCGCATCGACGGAACCTTGTGCTGAACCAGCACCGACAAGTGTATGGAGTTCATCGATGAACAAAATGATCTCACCGTTGGATTCGGTGACTTCTTTCAAAACTGCTTTGAGCCGTTCTTCAAACTGCCCGCGGAAACTTGTTCCCGCAACAAGTGTGCCCATATCGAGAGCAACGATGCGTTTCGTTTTCAAACTTTCCGGTACATCACCTGAGACAATACGATGCGCGATTCCCTCAGCGATGGCTGTTTTGCCAACTCCAGGATCACCGATAAGCACAGGATTATTTTTCGTTCTGCGCGAGAGCACTTGTAACACACGCCGGATTTCATCCTCACGCCCGATAACCGGATCGAGTTTTCCTTTGCGCGCCAAATCGTTCAGGTCGCGGCCAAAGCGTTGGAGCGATTGATATTTGTCCTCCGGTGTTTGGTCGGTTACACGCTGGCTGCCTCGAACTTCCTTGAGCGCTTTGTAAATGCCGTCTTTTGTCACGCCTTGATCGGCAAGAAGTTTTCCAGCCGCCAACTGAGCTTGGAGCAGCGCCAACAGTAAATGTTCTGTGCTGATATATTCGTCTTTGAGCTGCTGCGCTTCTTGCTGTGCAGATTCAAAGAGCCGGCCAAGGGCTGGAGAAAGATTTTGATTGCCAAGTCCGGAGCCCTGTACTTTGGGCAGCTTCTCAACTGCCTCATTAATTTTTATTTTCAGATAGTTGACATTGGCGCCAAGCTTCTGAAGAAGCGGCACCACAACTCCTTCGCTATCCTGCACAAGCGCCGCGAGTAAATGTTCCGGCTCAATAATCTGATTGCTATAGCTCGATGCAATTTCCTGTGCATTCTGCACAGCTTCTTGAGATTTAATTGTGAATTTATTGAAGTTCATATATTCCTCAGTTTACAGAATTTTCTTTTCCTTCCCACTCTCTTCCTCTTCCCACTTCTTTTCTGCCTGCATTTCAATTACAGTCTCGATGGCGTTTTGTTTTTCCTTTGACTGCATATCATGGAACGCCGCCATCGATGCAAAGCTGCCGGAACGTTGAATATTTTTTTCTCTTATAGCATAGATTATTCCAGCCAGCAAAAAAACTATAACACCGATGAATAATAAAAGCGCAATTGTTGAGTTGGACATGTCACATCCATCTTTCCTTCACGAACCCCCTCTTGGTCTCCACTTATGAGAGGGAGGAAGAGAAAACAAAAAAAGGCGAGGATTTCCTCGCCTTTTGAGAAAACCTTACGAAGGTCTACTCGGAAAAACGTTGTAACCTTCGCAAGGTTATTGCAAAACGAGATCAGTTACTTATCGTCCACTACCTCAAAGTCTGCATTCTCGACTTTCTTTCCGCCCTGATCACCGCTTGGTGGCTGCTGTTGCTGCTGTTCTCCACCCGGCTGTCCTCCGGGGAACGGCCCTTGCTGTGGTCCACCTGCACCCGGCGGTGGCTGCTGATTCTTTGCCGATTCGTACATTTTCGATGAGGCTTCGTTCCAAGCATTGTTCAATGTTTCCATTTTCGCTTTGATCTCAGTTGCATTGTTCGTCTTAATCGCTTCCTCAAGTGCATTGGCGGCTGATTCTACCTTTGCTTTCGTGTCAGCCGACATCTTATCGGCAAGGTCTTTCAACTGTTTGCGTGTTTGGAAGACAAGATTATCTGCTTGGTTTTTTGTCTCTATTTCTTCTTTTCGTTTTTTATCTTCCGAAGCATGCGACTGCGCATCGTTCTTCATCTTTTCCACTTCTTCCTTACTCAATCCACTGGACGAAGTAATACGGATCGACTGTTCTTTGTTTGTCGCCTTGTCTTTTGCAGAAACGTGCAGCATACCGTTCGCATCGATATCGAATGTCACTTCAATTTGAGGAACGCCGCGTGGTGCCGGTGGAATTCCATCAAGATGGAAACGGCCCAATGTGCGATTATCCACTGCCAGCGGCCGTTCACCTTGAAGAACGTTAATCTCTACCGACGGCTGGCTATCGGACGCCGTAGAATAAATTTCGCTCTTCTTTGTTGGAATGGTCGTGTTTGCTTGAATCATGGGTGTCATTACACCGCCAAGTGTCTCAATACCGAGCGTCAACGGTGTAACATCCAGCAAGAGAACATCAGTCACATCACCGGAGAGCACTCCGCCTTGAATCGCCGCACCAACTGCGACGACTTCATCCGGATTCACTCCTTTATGTCCTTCTTTGCCAAAAAGATCATTCACAAGCTTCTGGACACGCGGCACGCGCGTCATACCGCCAACGAGAATGATTTCATCAATTTGATTCGGCATCACATTGGCATCTTTAAGAGTCTTCTCAACTGGTGGAACGCACCGTTGAACCAGATCTTCCACAAGCTGCTCGAACTTTGCGCGGGTGAGTGTCATATTTAAGTGTTTCGGACCATCCGCTGTGGCAGTGATGAACGGCAAGTTGATTTCCGTTTGCATCAATTGTGAAAGTTCCATCTTCGCCTTTTCTGCCGCTTCACGCAATCGCTGGAGCGCCATCGGATCTTTGCGTAAATCAATCCCTTCCGTTTTCTTGAACTCATCGGCTATATATTCCAAAACACGCATATCGAAATTATCGCCACCAAGATGTGTATCGCCGTTTGTGGACTTCACTTCGAAAACACCGTCGCCGAGTTCAAGAACAGAAATATCAAAAGTACCGCCACCGAGATCGAATACGGCGACTTTCGAATCTTTGTGCTTCTTATCGAGACCGTAGGCAAGCGCTGCTGCTGTTGGTTCGTTGATAATACGTCGAACGTTAAGTCCGGCAACCTCACCCGCTTCTTTCGTTGCCTGACGCTGTGCATCGTTAAAATATGCCGGTACTGTGATAACCGCTTCTGTGATCTTTGTACCAAGATAATCTTCTGCCGTCTGTTTCATTTTTTGAAGAATCATTGCAGAAATTTCCGGGGGTGAATAGACACGGTCGCCAATTTGTACACGGGCTGTGTTATTATCACCTTGAACAACTTTGTAAGGAACAAGCTTCATCTCTTCGTTCACTTCGTTAAAGAAACGTCCCATAAATCGCTTGATAGAGAATACGGTATTTTGCGAGTTTGTTACCGCCTGCCGTTTCGCAGCCGCGCCGATAAGCCGCTCTCCTGACTTCGGAAATCCAACGACCGATGGAGTTGTGCGCGCACCTTCGATATTGGCGATCACAACAGGATCATTTCCTTCCATCACTGCTACGACCGAGTTGGTGGTTCCAAGGTCGATGCCGATAATTTTTCCTGAATTTGCTGACATTGCTATTTATCCTTTCTTTTTTGCGGTTTGTACCGCTGATTGGTGGTTTTGTACTTCCAGTATTTTGTTCTTCTCAGTCTCGCATTGAATATTATATTCACTACTTGACTCGGACCAACAAAAATTACTTAAGAAAAGATTGGACCATCCCACCAGATGGTCCAACCCATTATGGTACGGACATATCGCGATTGGCCCGTACAAAGATTATTTCACCTTTACTTCGATCTGCTTCGGCTTTGCTTCCTCTGCCTTCGGTAAACTGATATTCAGAATGCCGTCTTTGAATGAAGCATCGATCTTATCATTCTTCACGGTGTTCGGCAGCGTGAAAGAACGCTGGAATGAACCGTACGACCGCTCAACGCGGTGATAGTTCTCCTTCTTTGTTTCTTTCTCCTGCTTCTTCTCACCGCGAATCGTAAGAATATTTGATTCGAGCGTTATTTTCACTTCTTCTTTACTGACGCCCGGTAATTCCATTTTGACGACATATTGATCGTCGTGTTCGGCGATATCAACTGCGGGCGACCATGCCGTAAGAGCATAATCTTCATTGCGGTCTGTACCGTCGAAAAAATTATCGAACATCCTGTTCATTTCCCTCTGCATCCCGAAGAGGTTAGAGGGCCATGCCGCGAGATCGTGGGCTGGATTCCATCGAACGAGTGACATAGGTCTTTCCTCCTTTAAATTTATTTAGTTAATAGAGATTTCCTTTGCCTTCACTGCTTCTGTTTTCGGCAAAGTTATCGTTAAAACACCATTGCTCATTTCTGCTGAAATCTTGGCCGCATCGACTTGAATTCCGAACTTCACAGAGCGGTTAAAACCCGGGTTCCGGATTTCTTTCAGCAGAACGGACGCCTTTTCTGAAACCTCGGCAGGTTTCTGTTCGCTGCTGAGAGTCAGAATATTATTTTCAAAAGTGATTTTAACATCTTCCTTCTTGACGCCGGGTAATTCTGCATTCACAACGATCTCGTTTTCTTGTTCAACGATATCCAGAGCCGGTACCGTGCAGCGGCCTGGCAGCACATCGGATGAAAAGAAATTTTCGATGAGATGATCGTAGGTTCTTGGTGAATCGAATCGTACTAACATGGTTGCATCTCCTTTTTTGATTTTTATTTGTGATCTGCTATATCTATGTCAAGCGGCGTGCCAGGTAGAAAAGTGCGGAATATGGTTGATTTTTAAAGATTGGAAAAAGCTGCCCCGGCATTCTGGCAGTTTGCCTGCCAATGTTTCCGATTGTGCAATCATGGTGTGGCAGGATATTAGGAAGAAACGGCAGAGCGAAAGAAAAAGAAGACAGAAGAATGCCTCACAAGAGGCGATGAATGAAAGATTAATGCTTGGCAATCTCTGAAATGCCTTTTCCAATCTTTCGGACGAAGCGGAGAAGAAGAAGAAATAATTGGAACACGCACAAGCAAGGTTCACCGATAGGTTCGTTCAACTGAACGTCCTACAACATATTACGCCTCAACATCTGCACGGCAGTGTCTCAGTTTAGTGCGGTCAGGACTTGCTTGCCCCCTATCTTGTTGGGTGGGCGTCCTGATCGATACTGTTGAATGTCAGGAATCCCGCTTTGCGGGAACATCACTAACTAATTATGTTAAATTAAGACACTACCGTTCACCTTGCATTTCATACGCTTTTTAGCGTATCTTTTCTATCACCTTTTGTCAGGGAACCATTATGCGTCGGTTGTTTTTACTTCTGCCATTATTCTCTGTACTCGTATACGCACAAGCCATCGACCCGGCATCGAAGATCGGTTATACATCCATCAATGCCGCCAACCTTAAAGCAAACCTAACCATCCTCGCATCCGATAGTCTTGAAGGGCGTGAAACTTCCTACCCGGGTCAGAAGAAAGCTGCGCAATATATTGTCGGAATTTTTAAGAAACTCAATCTGCAACCTATTGGTGATAACGGGACGTTTTTCCAACATTTTGATGTTGAGATATCACGTGTTCATCCAGAGACAAAGATCGTTATAGAAACCGGCAGAATGAAGAAAAGTTACATATGGGGAACAGATTTCATATCAGAAGGAGCAAGAGATACAACGGTAACCGGTCCTGCAGCATTTGTGGGATTCACAGATACAGAGTTAGATTCTACCGCTCAAACGAAACTTACCGGACGAGTCTTATTCGCCTTTATCGGCAAGAAGGATTATGCCAATGATTCGACAAAGGCAATAACGTTACGGCGACTTTACTCGAATCGCCGCGATGCCGGAGCGCTTGCTGCGCTGATGATCCCGGATGAAGAGGGGCCCGCCGTATTCCAACAAGCACTGCAAATGATGCGCGACTATGGCTTAGATAAAGGATTTATGCGGATGAAAAGTAATATGCCGCAAGTGAAGCAGTCCAATATTCATTTTCTTGTATCGCGGGCTTTGGCGGAAGAAGTGCTGAGATCATCGGGTAGATCACTCAAACAGCTGAGAAATGAAGCGCTGCAAGATCAGAAATTCACGCCGATCCTCATCGACGATGCGACCATAACTATTGATGCAAAGGTTATTCATGAAACGAAACAAACAGAAAATGTGCTAGGTCTCCTGCCCGGAAGCGATCCTGTTCTCAAAGCACAGGTTGTTGCTTTTACTGCTCACTATGATCATTTAGGAAAGACTCAGGATGGCGTTATTTATCACGGTGCAGATGATGATGGCAGCGGGACAACTGCTATTCTGGAACTTGCGGAGGCATTTGTTAAAAACCCCGTGAAACCAAAGCGCAGCCTTCTTTTTATGACAGTCACCGGTGAAGAGAAAGGATTGTTCGGTTCGCAGTATTACGTGGACAATCCCGCAATTCCTCTTGATCAGACAATTGCCGACCTGAATATGGATATGATTGGGCGTATCGATATGCTACACGAGTCACACAAAGATACTAATTATATATACGTTATTGGTTCTGATAAGATAAGTTTTGAACTCGATAGTTTGCTTCACGTTGCGAACGCAGAATCGGGACAATTGACGCTTGATTATAAATATAATGACGAACAAGATCCTGAACGATTCTATTACCGGAGTGATCATTATAATTTTGCAAAGAATGGAGTACCAATCGTTTTTTTCTTCGATGGCATCCATGCCGATTATCACAAACCAACTGACACCGTCGATAAGATCCTCTTTGAACGAATGGGAAAGATATGTCGAATGATTTATAATCTTGGATGGAAACTCGGGAATTTTAACCGGCTGCTTATAAAAAAATCTTGCCAAGAATAGGATATCGCACGAATGTATTCCAAGGAAGAGCTTCAAAGCGGACTGAACACACGCATCTTTGGAAAAAAGATATTCATGTATGACTCCATCGATTCAACCAACGCTTGCGCAAAAACACTTGCAAGTACCGGTGCTGAGGAAGGAACCGTGATCATAGCTGAATATCAGACAACGGGACGCGGTCGGCTTGGAAGAACATGGCAGGCGGAATCCGGAAGCAACTTATTGTTCTCTACAATCATCCGCCCGACGCTAGAAATCAACAAGATTGGGTTACTTCCATTTTTTGCTGCCGCAGGAGTTGCACTTGCCCTTGAGACTGTTACCGGTGCACTCTGCGAATGTAAATGGCCGAACGATGTGCTCTTGAATGGGAAGAAGTGTTGCGGCATTCTCTTAGAAAGTTCTTTCCAACACAATGCACTCGACTATGCGGTTATGGGTATAGGATTAAACGTCAATCAGGAAGTATTCGGCGGGGATCTCAAAGACCGGGCAACATCACTCAGTCAAGAATACGGCAGGGAATTTGACCGAAGGAAAATATTTCAGCAGATCATGAAATCATTAGAACTACTTTATGCGGAAGTAAAAACAGGCAAGTTCGAGGTAACACTTCATGAATGGAAAGCACGAACGAAAATGTTCGGAAAACAGGTTACGCTTACTCAGGCAGGCGAGCACCTACACGGGCGTGCAATTAATCTTTCCGCTGATGGAGGACTGATTCTTGATACACCCGATGGTCAGCGAGTGTGTTATGCCGGTGATGTAACTTTCACAATACAAATTTAAAAAATATATTCAAAGGAAAATGGGAAAAACAATATGTTCATCGCAATTGATATCGGGAATACACACACGGTCATCGGTGTTTACAAAGAAGAGACACTTAAAGCTGATTTGCGCATTCCGAGTACATTCCAACAAACAGAGGATGAGATTGGCGTACAAGTGTTCACTTTGCTTACGGGAAATAAAATCGGCATGGAGAATATCGACGGCGTTGGTATCTCATCAGTCGTACCCAATCTCACTGATATCTATACCTCTCTGTCCAATAAGTTATTTCATCAGGAACCACTGATCGTGAGTGCAAATTTAAATTTAGGAATAACGATTCATTATAATGATCCGAAGTCCATTGGCGCCGACAGGCTCTGCAACGCTATTGCCGGGTATACAAAGTACGGCGGACCGCTCATCATTATTGATTTCGGAACAGCAACAACATACAACATTGTGGCATCAAACGGTGATTATCTTGGTGGTGTCATTGCTCCCGGCATTGAAACATCAGCTGTAGATTTGCACAAACGAACAGCAAGATTACCAAAGGTCGACCTGTATCTTCCAGATAGTATTATCGGTACCGATACTGTGAGCAGTATGCAGACAGGAATCCTCTGGGGTGCGGTCGATGCAATGACAGGCATGGTACATCGTATACAAAGCGAATTGCAGCAGATTGAAGCGAAGAAAGCTTTGGTAATCGCTACAGGCGGTTTTTCAAAATTTGTTGCAGACCATTCACAGCTCATTCAGCACGTGGAAACATCTCTTGTACTAGAAGGAATTTGTTTAATATACGATCGAGTCCATCGCAAAGGGAAAAAACCTGCATAAATCAGACCGACGCGACCTTCTCTTCAATTTCCTGTTTTAGGCGATCGAGTTCCCGTGCTTCTGCATGGTGAGCATACAGCATTCGATATAACCCAAGCAATCCACGTACGGAAGTCTCTAAGGTTACTGCTTCATGTTGAATTTGGTTTAAAAGATCGCGCAGTTGCTCGCGTTGCGGCGAAGGCAAATGTGTACAAAGCTCTTCACCCTGCGTTTCGATATTTCCATTAATATTGGCAAGAGCCGAGTTGAGCGTGGGTGTTATAGCATTAAGGACATCGCGTACTTTATCTGTCGCCAGCTTGTTCAATTTGATTTCCCGCGCATGCTCTTCTTCAAAGGATTGTGTAACGCGGAATCGGTGACGTTCAATCGTTGCATTGATGACAACGCCGAGGTGTGTGAGATCGAGTTGTTCTTTCCGAACGTAATCATATGCACCAAGTTTCATCGCATCAACAGCAACAATATCCGATCCTACAGCCGTTAACATAACTACTGGTGTTTCAATATGATTATCATACATCCACTGTAAAAGGTCAAGCCCGTTCATCTCCGGCATATAGTAATCGGTGAGGATGATATCAAAATGGGAACTGCTGTTTTCAAGGAATTCCTTCGCCTGACGACCGCTTCGTGCGATAGTTACGCGATGTTGTAATTCATCTTGGAGTTGACCTGCGACAATGTCTGCAAAGAATTCGTCATCATCGACAAGAAGAATGTCTAGAGTTTGCTGGTCCAATGATTTCTCCCACATGAAGATTTCGACGTTTTCAATCGTCGCTAATCTAATGAAATCTCAACACACAAACAAATATCCTGTGTCACAAAACACAAACGCCTCTCCAAAACAATGAGAGGCGTTCGTAATAGAAAAATTATCGAAATTTAACGAATACCGAACATTTGCACTGATGCATTTGCTAATTCTACTAATGGACCAAAGTATAGCCCAAACAAGAGTGTCGGAATAACAAGAGCCATGAGAAGAATCGCTTCTGGACGTTGTAACGTGATCGAATTAGTTTGTCCTTCTGGATCGCGGAGGAACATATAGCGAAGAACTCGGGCATAGTAATAGAGAGAGATTACACTATTCAAAGCGCCTACAACGGCAAGCCAAATCCATTTTGCTTCCAGCAACGCAGCAAAGAGATACAATTTCCCGATGAAGCCGGCGGTAGGAGGTAAACCTGTCAGTGAAACAAGGAATATTGCCATTGCCACACCGACGAGCGGAGCTCGATACCCAAGTCCTCTGTATGTACTAATGTCTTCGCTTCCCGTTTTGTTGGCGACCAGCATGACCACAAAGAACGCTCCGAGATTCATAAAGAGGTACATCATAAAATAAATGAGTACTGCAGCAATACCTTGGTCACTCAAAACAACAACACCCATTAGCATATATCCGGCATGTGCGATGCTGGAATATGCAAGGAGCCTTTTGAGATTATCCTGCCAAACGGCAACAAGATTGCCGAGTGTCATAGTCAATACAGAAAGGATTGCCAGTAATTTATTCCATTCAAATCCATAAAGCGAAGTCCACATACCGGCAGGTACATCCAAGATTGTTGTATCGATGAAGATGACTTTAAAGAACCGTATCATCATTGCAAAACCGGCTGCCTTCGATGCAACGGAAAGAAAAGCAGTAATGGTAATAGGTGCGCCTTCGTACACATCCGGAGTCCAGAAGTGGAATGGTACCGCAGAAATCTTATATCCAAATCCAACAACAATAAAGATTGTCGCTATCAGCAATGCAAAATAATTCGGTGCATTTACTGTTAGCGAGTGATTGATACCAGCATAATCCATTGCTCCGGTTAAGCCAAAGAGAATAGAGATGCCATATAACATAACACCGGAAGAGACCGCACCATAAATAATGTATTTTAATGACGCTTCACTTGAATCGGATGCTTCCTTCGTATATCCTGCCAATATATAGGATGAAAGACTCGTCAATTCCATGGCAAGCACCATCATCAAAACATTCGTAGCGCCAGCCATCAGGAACATACCGAGTGTCATCGCAACAAGCAAAGAATAGTATTCTGCCATTCTTTTCACTGTTGTTTGAACTTCAGATGAATAGAGGGAGAACAAGAAAATGGTCAGCGCGCAAATCGCTGCAAGAGATTTGAAGAATACGGCAAACGGGTCGACTGCTATCATACCGGAGAAAATTTGCTGCGAGACTCCCACCTGCTTGACAGCAAAGAACAATGCCGCTCCAACGCCACTGAACACAAGCCAAGCAACGACCTTAGGAGTTTTTCTGAAAATTAATCCAGCCAGTATTGCCAGGCAGAAGGTTATAACCAATATCGATTCCGGCAGGAAGCATGTCAAGTTTTGTTGGACGTGTTGAATGAATATATTCATTGTTCATTTCTAATCTGTAAATTCTATTATCGAAGCAATGTGGCAGCCGAGCCATTCTGCGCAATAAGATTTACCAAATGATTCACCGATGATGTCATAACATTCAGCATAAATGACGGATAAATACCAAGCACAAGAATAATAATCGCTAACAGCACAAGCATAAAAATCTCTCGTGCATCAACATCCGGCAATATACCCCACTTCTCGTTCACCTTGCCAAGGAACACACGCTGGAGCGTCCACAGCATATATGCAGCCGTCAGCACGATGCCAAGCGTCGATGCAATCGTGATGATGCGAAGCTTATCGACCTGAAATGCTCCCAAGAACGAAAACGCTTCGGAAATAAATCCGCTCAAGCCCGGCAAACCAAGTGCTGCAAAGAATGCAACAGTTACGATGCCCGTATATTTAGGCATCGTCAATGCTAAACCGCCAAAGGCGTCGAGGTCGCGCGTGTGTGTACGGTCGTAAATCACACCGACGATCAAGAAGAGCATTGCTGTGATTGTGCCGTGATTGAACATCTGGAACACCGCGCCCATCATACCTTGCGTATTCAACGCTGTCATACCGAGCAGAACAATTCCCATATGACTTATGCTTGAATAAGCTATGAGTTTCTTGAAATCCTTTTGCGCCATTGCGCACAATGCACCATAGACAATATTGATGAATGCAAGGATTGCCAATGCGAATGCATACTTCTGTGCCATCTCCGGAAAGATCGGAAAGCTGATGCGAATTAGTCCATACGTTCCCATTTTTAATAGAACTCCGGCAAGAATAACACTGATAGCAGTTGGAGCTTCAACGTGCGCATCGGGCAGCCATGTGTGGAACGGAAAGATAGGGACTTTGATAGCAAAGCCGATAAAGAGCGCTAAATAGGCAAATGCGCGCATTTGAGTTCCGAATCCGGCAAGCAGAGAATCCGGTTGAAAGTTTATAGGATTCATCATTGCGAGCATATTAAACGTGTGAATCTTCTCGCCTGTCACCGGATCAGCAATCGTAACACTGAAATACAGTGCAATCATCGCAAGCAGCATCAGCACACTGCCGGCAAGAGTATAGAGAAAGAACTTGATAGCGGCATATTCGCGACGCGGTCCGCCCCAAATACCAATGAGAAAATACATCGGCAACAACATCAGTTCCCAGAATACATAGAAGAGGAAGAAGTCGAGCGACACAAATACACCCATCATACCTGTATCGAGCAACAGCAGCATTACCATATATCCTTTAAGCGCTTTATCAATCTTCCATGATGCGAAGACAGCGATGAAACTGATAAGTGCTGTCAGGATTACCATCGGCACACTTATGCCGTCAACACCAAGAAAATATTCAATCTGCAAACGACCAAACCACGAGACACTCTGAACGTCGATCCATTTTGCTTTCTCGACAAACTGCATCCCCTCTTGCGTGTTGATGCCGCTCAAATTGTAATTGAAGTTCAAATAAATCGACACTGCAATCACGACTTGAAGAAATGTAATGCCGACCGCCGTCCATTTCATCGCGCTGCGTGCTTCCTTGGGAATCAAGAGAACAATTATCATGCCGATCACTGGCAAGAACGTAATCCAGCTTAACCATCCGATACCAAATAATTGAAATGCCATCGTCTCAACTCCTATAAAAACTTATTCTTCAATCACATATTTTGGATCTGAATTCCATCACAACAGAAGCAAAGCCTTCATTCCACAAAGTTAGATTCAGGAAGATTTTCTGTCACCTGAACCACAAGAAAAAAACCATCACACCGAACAACACAAACGCTAAATAGGTTTGTACTTTCCCCGTCTGTAGTTTCCTCATTAACAACCCAAGAAAACCTCCAAGGTATGCAATAAGATTTACCATTCCGTCAACAATTTTATTATCGAATCCACCAATACCGACATAGAAGAGGAAAAATGTCAAAGCCGAAACGCCTAAACCAAGCAAACCACATTCGATTTTTGCAACGATTCCTGCACCCTGTATTAACAATCCTATGGTAACTTGCCAGCCGATAAACAATGACAGCATTGCAAACACAGTTAAATAGAAGATAGACCCCGCCCTGCCTTCTTCCCATGTATGCTTCACGCCATACGTTATGCCAATAGTCCACTTTGCCACACCATTCACAAAACCGTCTATGATGACATTGTCGAACCAGCGGTATGCCGCTGCGAGAGTATCGGTTCCCTTTACAAATATTACCTGATACAGCTCATCGAAGTACCATTTGTTTAAGAAAAATTTATAGAGCCATTTCAAAACTGGTGCATTTGCAACCACATCAGCATTGATTTTCTTCCAGTAGTACGTTGAAAATGCAACATAGATACCGATACCGGCGACTATGAGCGATAGTAACATTGCCCAAGTGTGAACGTGATGAAGCGTTGCTTCAAATGTTTCATTGTTTGCTGCCGCAACTGGAAACGGCACGACAGATTCAGGACGCTCGATGGCATGAAAGAACCAGCCAGACGCCGCACCAATCGGGTTCCAACTGTAAAATGCGAAGAATGACAATACAGCAAATACAATCAATGGAATCGTCATCACTTTCGGAGATTCAAGAATTGCATTGAAGCGATGATGATCTTTATGCTCACCGAGGAACGTGAGAATTACCAAACGAAACATATAAAACGCAGTCAATCCGGCGACGAAAAATCCGATAATAGGAATAATCCAGTGGCCTGTCAACTCTCCATATGCAAGCGTACCTGCAAGAATTTCGTCTTTGCTTAAGAAACCTGAAGTGAATGGCACGCCAGAAATAGCCAGCGTGTATATTAAAAACGTCCAGAATGTGATTGGCATCTTTGTTCGCAGTCCACCCATATTACGGATGTCCTGGGCGTCGGTTTGGTGGTCGCTCACGTGATGCAAAGCATTATGCATTGCGTAAATGACGGAACCGGAACCGAGGAAGAGCCCGGCTTTGAACATTGCATGCGTCGTAAGATGAAAGAATCCAGCAGTATATGCACCAACACCAAGTCCCATCACCATATACCCAAGCTGACTCACTGTTGAGTATGCCAGTACTTTCTTAATATCGTTCTGTGCAATTGCGATCGTCGCAGAAATAAAAGCGGTAATTGCACCGATGTATACAATGAACATCAATGCATTGGATGTCATCATCGCGAATGTACGCGTTACTAAATAGACGCCGGCAGCTACCATCGTTGCGGCATGGATCAACGCGCTGACAGGTGTTGGGCCTTCCATTGCATCCGGCAGCCAGACATGCAGCGGAAACTGTGCCGATTTACCAATCGCTCCGCAGAAAATAAGAATTCCAGCAGCGGTCAACCAAGCTTCGCTTCCGAATGGAATAGTACCCGACTTGATCGATTCAAAAATGACATCGAAACTGAATGTGTGAAATGTTGCATAGAGAATTAAGATTCCAATAAACATTCCGACATCACCAACACGATTGACAACAAACGCTTTCTTTCCTGCATCCGCCGCAGACTTTTTCTCAAACCAGTGTCCAATTAACAGGTATGAACTCAATCCAACCAATTCCCACGATACATACATAAGAAAGAAATTATTGGTGAGTACGATGCCAACCATCGAGAAAGTAAAGAGTCCGAGGTAAGCGTAATAACGTCCATAACGCACATCGCCATGCATATAGCCGATAGAGAAGAGATGCACGAGTGCACTAACGATGGAAACAACAACGAGCATAATCGCTGCCACATTGTCGATCATCAATCCAAGTTCCATCTTCAACTCGCCAACACCATTCACATTGCCAAAATTCACCCACGTAAATGTGGTTTGCAAAGTCTGATCGTGATATGCGCCGAGTTTTATAAAAAGAATTGTGAATGAAATTACGAGTGCGGCAAAGAGAATAGAGGTACCGATCCAATCGCCGGAACGCGGTATGCGCTTGTTCAAGAAAATGAGAACAATAAAGTCCAGCAACGGCAAGAGCCAGACAACAACAGCAAGAATCAGTAAGGTTTCTTGGGACATAATTCTAATTTTCGATGTACGATTGCCGATTGTTGATCGGCATAGCTAATCTTTCAATTGATTGATTTCATCTACATTCACGGTGTTGAAATTCTTATAGATATTCAACACTATGGCAAGAGCAATAGCCGCTTCAGCTGCTGCAAGAATGATCACAAACACTGCAACGACATGTCCATCAAGTGTTGTGGTCACGTAACGCGAAAATGCGACAAAATTGATGTTGGCGGCATTGAGCACTAATTCAATTCCCATTAACACCATAATAGCATTGCGCCGCGTTAAGATGGCGAACAGTCCCAGTGAAAAGAGTAATCCACTGAGAATCAGGAAGTGCATCAATCCGGGATGCTGAAGCCAAATGATAAATTCTTGCATAATTAAAAGCCTCTATGAATCCTTTGCTTTTTTTTCTCGTCGTGCTATCATTACTGCACCGATAAGCGCCACAAGCAACACAACCGAAGCAATTTCAAACGGTAATAAGTACTTCGTAAGCAGCAATTCACCGATCTGTGGAGCCGTCTTATCCATTATCTGCAATTGCGAACTCACATTCCAATCAGTTGACCAGAAGATACCAATGAGTGTTCCGGCCAGCGCCGCAATAATCATAACTGCCGGCAACACTTGCACTGTTCCTGTCTTTGTATCTACGTGAATCTGGTGGCTCGTAAGCATCACACCAAAGAGAATTAAAACTAATATGCCACCTACATAGATAAGTAATTGTGTGATGGCAATAAAATCGGCAAGGAGGAACACATAAATTCCAGCTACTCCAAAAAAGGCAAATAACAAAGCGAATGCCGCACGCACGATGTTTCGCGAAAACACAACGACACATGCTGCACCCAGCGTAATTATTGCAAAGATATAAAAGACTATTGTATAGAGATCCATTGAAAGCAAGTTAAAAGTAAAAGTTAATAGAACGTACCGTTTGCCGGTGGTTCCGGTTTCGGCGGTGGCTGTGTCATTGGAGCTGCAGCTTTCGCCGCTGCAGCGGCTGAGATCGCTGCTTTCTTTGCGGATTGCTCCTCATCGTATTTCTTTAATCGTTCTTTTGCACCAGTAATTTCTTCCGCCGTCATGTTGCTAAAACTGTAAATCAAGTTTTTTCTGTCGTATTCTGAAAATTCGTACACATCTGTCATCACAATGCACTCGGTTGGACATGGCCACACGCACAGTCCACAGTAACAACACTTAGCAATATCAATATCAAAACGCGGAACAAAAAGGCGTTTCTTTGTATTGTTGGATGTCAATCCTAAATCAACATCCGGCGTTGATTTGATTGTATCGATAGTAATACAATCGACCGGACATGCCATGGAGCATTGATCGCAGCCGATGCAGTCGTCAATATTGACGTACAAGCGGTTGCGCGTCCGTTCGGGAATTTTCATCTTAACGGTTGGATATTGCACCGTCGCCGAACGCGTGAAGAGATGTTTGATTGTGATTTTCATTCCTACTACAACGGTGTAGAGGGAATGAAAGATATTATAAAAATATATTCCGATAACAGACATTTAATGAATTTTCAATTGATGATTTATTCTTTCTATCATAGTACCAATATCAAACCGACCGCGAGAAGGCACACAAACAGCCACGGCGTTAATACTTTCCATGAGACATACATCAATTGATCTACTCGCAAACGAGGAAGTGTCCAACGCATCCAAATTTGTATAAGCACAAATATATATGCCTTCGCGACAAACCAAAAAATTCCCCATATCGGACCAGACATAAAAGTGCCAAACGGACTCGACCAGCCACCAAGGAAAAGCGATACACCCACAGCTGAAACTGTGAATAGGTTTGCGTACTCAGAAAGATAGAACATCGCAAAACGCATGCCGCTGTATTCAGTGTTAAATCCTTGCACCAACTCAGATTCAGCTTCCGGTAAATCAAACGGTGTGCGATTCACTTCGGCAATGGAGGAAACAAACAGAATGAAGAATGTTATGATCGTAAACGGCATCAGCATGAGTTTCTGCGGCCATGGCAACGGACCACCAAACACCACCCAATTACCAATGCCACCATCCTGAAACTTCGTGACATCTTGCATGTTGAGCGAACCGGTAATCATCACCACGATGATAATGGCAATTGCAGTCGGAATTTCGTAGCTGATCATTTGCGCTGCTGACCGAACACCGCCGAAGAGAGACCATTTGTTGTTCGATGCCCATCCAGCCATTAGAATGCCAACGACGACAAGTGAGCCCACTGCAACCAAGAAGAACGCTCCAAGATTGATGTTGGATCCAATAAAGATGCTGCTGAACGGAAGGACTGCATATGCAGCATAGGTTCCAACAAATGCAATAATCGGCGCAAGGCGAAAAAGGAGTTTGTCTGCTTTATCCGGAATGATGTCTTCCTTTTGCAAAAGCTTCAGCATGTCAGCAATGGGCTGCAATAAGCCGTGCCAACCGGTACGCATATAGGCAACGCGATCTTGAATGTGTGCTGCGACCTTCATTTCAGTGTACAACACAACGAGCGCATACACGATAATAAAGACGAGTGGAAGCAGGCTCAAAAGTATTGAGACAACCAGTTCATTCGTAAGTAATGTCTGAATAAATTCCATTATCAAATCCGAAATTCTAACTTCTCAATCCTATTCATTGCTTAGGATTTATAATTTCGTTTTTAGCGATCCACTTCACCAAGCACAATATCGATACTTCCGGCGATGAGCACGAGATCGGCAATCATACTGCCTTTGGCAATTTTAGGTAATACGCTCAAGTTGACAAATGCTGGTCCGCGTGCTTTCACACGGAATGGGCTCGCTGTTCCATCGCTCACAATATAAAATCCAAGTTCGCCGCGCGATGATTCTGTGCGGACATAGATTTCTGCATCTTTTTCAGGGCGAATACGTCTCGGAATCGCTGCCTGCACGTTGCCTTCTGGCAATCGGGCAAGCGCCTGCTCTATAATGTTGAGACATTGTTCCATTTCGCGCATACGAACGATATGCCGGTCCCAGCAATCACCGACCGTTCCCATTTCACCTTTACCAACCTGCGGTTCCCATTCAAGTTTATGGTAGATGGAATAAGGATCGTCGCGCCGTAAATCCCAATTGACACCAGAGCCGCGAAGCTGCGGCCCGCTGACTGCGTAATTGATGGCGACATCTTTTGGCAATACGCCAACGTTCGCAGTCCGTTTTACAAAAATTTCATTATACGACAGCAAGTCGTTCAGCATCTTGAGGCGCGGACGGAAATATTTCACAAAATCTTTCGTTTGCTCGACAAATTTTTGTGGCAGATCATGTGAAAGTCCGCCGATCCAGATATAATTATACAGTAATCGTGCACCGCACGTCATCTCGAATAAGTCGAGAATTTTTTCACGATCGATAAAAGTATAGAGGAACGGCGTGAACGCACCGGAGTCGATGCCGTAGGTTCCGACAGCAATCAAGTGGCTGGCGATTCGTTGCAGCTCTGCCATGATCACGCGGATGTATTCTACGCGCTCCGGAACTTGTATCTTCAGCATACGCTCGGCCGCAAGAGCAAACGCCCACTCATTTGTCATTGCCGAGCAATAGTCCATTCGGTCTGCATACGGAATCACCTGTTGATAATTCGTCATATGCTCACAATGTTTTTCAAAACAACGATGCAGGTAGCCAATATGGGGAATGCAATCGACGATAATCTCACCATCAACAACAATCTCAAGTCGCAGCACACCATGGGTCGATGGATGCTGCGGGCCCATGTTGATAATCATCTCTTCCGTACGTATAGTTTTGCCTGTCGATGTCTTAATATGACCTTGTTTCACAGTATAATTCGTAGGAAGTGTTGGAGGCTGCAACATAGTCTGGTCAATCATTCGACATCAATAAGGAACCTTCATCCCGTGATAGAATTCCTGAACCTTATAATCTTTGCGAAGTGGATGGCCTTCCCAATCGTCCGGCAAAAGAAGACGACGCAGATCGGGATGTTCATCGAAAATGATACCATAGAGATCGAAAGCTTCGCGCTCGTGCCAGTTGGCGGTTCCCCACACAGCACTGACAGATTGAATGTGCGGATTGTCTTTTGTGCAAAAGGCTTTGAGAATAATCTTGTGTTTGTGGATGATGGAAGCAAGATGATACACGACACCGAAGGTTCCGTTGTTGTAATCCATTCCGCTTAAACACGAGAGATAATCGAATTGCATTGCGCTATTATCACGGAGGAAAAAACAAATTTCTTTCGCCTTGTCAGGTGCAATATGGATCCACAGCTGCATCGCATATCCAACGGAGGCAGATCCGCCTGCGGTGGAAATCGTTGTCTCGGTGAGTGCATCCCCAAATTTTGCCTTTAGAATACCAAATATTTCTTGAGCTGTCATACTCTTATGCTCGTTTCTTTACTAAACTCTCTTTACGTACTTTTTCCTGAAGCTTCATTATTCCCTCTAGCAAAGCTTCTGGGCGGGGCGGACAGCCGGGAATATACACATCCACCGGAATAACGCGATCAACACCTTTAAGAACATGATATCCGTGTTCCCAATATGGTCCACCACACGTCGCGCAGCTTCCCATCGAAATCACGTATCGCGGCTCAGACATTTGATCATAGAGCCGTTTGATTCTGGAAGCCATTTTAATCGTAACGGTTCCGGCAACAAACATCACATCTACCTGCCGGGGAGTTGCACGCGGAATAACGCCAAAGCGCATAATATCGAAGTTGGATGCCGATGCAGCCATCATTTCAATTGCGCAGCATGCAAGCCCAAATTGCATCTGCCAGAGTGATGAGAGACGTGCCCAATTCAGGAGACCGTCAAGAGAAGTAATAAAGACATTACCGTTTTCAAATCGCTGATCAAGAAGTCCCACTGGTTTTCACTCCACCATTTCATCATCATCTACAAAAACATGCCTGCTGTTTATCTCCGTCGCTGTAACGCCTTCGCGTTTGATGACAGGAATTTCAGGTTTCGGCTTATCCCAATCAAGGTCTCCCTTGAGCCATACATATGCATAGCCTACGAAGAGAATTACAAGGAAAACCGCCATTTCCAGAAATCCAAACATTCCAAACTGCCGATAGACGAGCGCCCATGGAAAGAGAACGGCCACCTCTACATCGAAAATCAGAAAGACAAGGGCAATAACATAGAAACGTACGTTCAGCCGAATCCAAGCGCTTCCAACAGGTTCTTCACCACATTCATACGTGGCATTTTTTTCAGGATATGGACGGCGAGGTCGAAAAATCCATGCGCCAAAGAGTCCAAGAACAACAAAGATGACGCCGAGGAAAAGAAAGATGAGGGCTTTACCAAATTCCGTTAACATGAAGTGCTGCAGTACATTCCGATAATAAAATAAATGCTCAATGTGTAAGCAATATACCGGAAACTTGCACGTGAGTCAAGAAATTCAAAATATAATCTCAGTCATACAACTCTTATGGATCGAAGTATCAGTCAACTTATTCATTCACTGAATCTAGAATTTCGCGCACACGGAGAAGGACTTCTCTTCCATTATATGGTTTCGGGAGAAAATCTCTGGCTCCTGCCCGAAGAATTTCAGATTTCCGATCGGGATCAACTAAGCCGCTCGTCATGATAACTTTCACCGTCGGCTGTATTTCTTTCATTTTCCGGAGCATGCCTAATCCATCGAGTTTCGGCATGCCGAGATCAGAAATAACAAGTGCAATTTGTTCTTGATGCTTCTTGAACAACTCCACTCCTTCACAGCCGTCGGAAGCTTGCAGTATACTGTACCCTTTTTCTTCTAAAAGGGCTTTGAGATATGCACAGAGAGTAGATTCATCTTCCACAACCAAGATAGTCTCATCTCCGCCGTTGATCTTGATAAATTCTTCCTTTACGCGCGGAACCGGCTTTGCAGAAGCTGCCAGCGGAAGAAACACATGCATTGTTGTCCCTTGATCAACTGCAGAATCGACATCGACAAACCCATGGTAACTTTCAAGAATTCCATAGACGACAGAAAGACCAAGTCCCGCTCCACTCCCCTTTTCTTTGGTCGTAAAGAATGGATCGAATACTCTCGTTTTTGTTTTTTCATCCATTCCTCTCCCAGTATCTGAAACAGCAATATGTACGTAATCGTTGGCTTGTGCATTTGGATTCTGCTGCTGAAGTTTTTTACCGCTTATACGTTTTGTTGTAAACCGCAGTGTTCCGCCTTCAGGCATCGCATCCCGCGCATTCATAGCAATGCTCAGGAGTGCTTGATGTAACTGACCGCGATTTGCGTTTATTGAAAAGACCGCTTTGCTAAAATCTGGGACAATTTCAATGGTTTTTGGAAATGTTGCCTGAAGAAGTGAAACAATTTCTTTCATAATGAGATTCACATCGACCTGTTCATTTTTTACTTCTGTTTTTCCGGAAAGTGTCACAAGCTGCCGAACAAGTGCTACTCCGCGAGCAGAAGCATCGAGGATCGTCTTCATATCATTCTTCAGTTTATCAGGATCACCTATATGACGTTCGGTCATGGAAGCATATCCTGAGATGATATTAAAGATGTTATTGAAATCATGTGCGACACCGCCAGCGAGCGTACTCACACTTTCCATTTTCTGTGATCGTCGAACCTGCTGTTCCAGCTTTTTCTGATTTGTCATATCCAACGCAATGCCGAGAGAAGCAGGGGCGCCTTCAAAATGAATTGAGCTTACAGTAAAATCCAACCATCGTTCTGTTCCATCTTTCGTGAGGATCTTGAATTCGTATCGAGACGGCACACTCTCACCCCTCTGTTGAGCTGATCTTCGCTGCTGAATCATCTCTATATGATCCGGATGCGTCAACTCCCAAATTGTTTTATGCAGCAGCTCGTCGTTTGTATATCCGGTAAGCTGTTCTGCGGCTGAGTTGACATAAACAAATTTTTCACCATAATAAATAAAAATTGCGGCGGTGCTGGTTTCTGCAAGTGAACGGAATCGTGCTTCACTTTGCTTCTGGGCTTCTTCTGCCTGCAAGCGCGCTTCACGCTCATGTCTTTGGTTTACAACAGAAAGAATAGCCGGCACCAATCGAATGCTATTCGTCTTCAGGAGAAATTCCGACGCACCTTCCTTCATGCACTCAACGGCTTTCTCTTCCCCTACTGATCCCGTGTAAATGATTGTCGGCGTATCGGGTGACATTTCTTTTGAGAGCCGAAGCGCTTCTATTCCCGTGATATCCGGGATAGTGTAATCAATCACAATACAATCGAACTTTGATAACTCAAGTTCGCGAATGTATGTTTCTCTGTTACGAGCTTCCTTAACGACAATCTCAACTGGAGCAGATTGCACTTTACGCGTGAAAAGCCGTATAGACGACGGATCATCTTCAAGCAAGAGAATGGATAGTACGGTAGACACAGCGACGGCCCCTTATGATTATCTAATTATTGCGCCATGGAATAATACAAAATAATGGGAAAGAATCAGAAAGAATGTATGAGAAGTCAAATAGAAAAGCAACATCAAAACGACGCGCGACAAACTTTTCTTTCATCGTCCATCAAGATTCACTTTAGTACCCTCGTTCCACGTCGTCTCGTCTGTCCCTGCACGAATATTTGTATATCGGGCAAGGACAAATAGCAGATCGGCTAAACGGTTCAGATATACCAGTGGGATTTTTCCTATGTCCTCTTTTCTTCCTAATGCGTCTACCAGCCGTTCTGCACGGCGGCAGATCGTGCGAGCAACGTGTATCTGCGCACCTACAAGCTGACCCCCCGGAAGAATGAATAATTGCAATGGCTTTAGTTGTATGTCTATCTGATCAATGATTTTTTCCAGATTATGGATGTGATCTTGCTGAATACGCTGTATTTTCGAAGACACAGTGTCCTTAGGAGTTGCAAGATCAGCACCAAGGACAAATAATTGATTCTGAAGTTGTTCAAGAATGCTCTCAACTTCGGCTGGAGGCTTGAGAGCACGGACAACGCCAAGATGTGCATTCAATTCATCCACCGTACCATACGCATCGATACGGAGAGTACTTTTGGGGAGACGTCTACCGCCAAAAAGGGATGTATCCCCATTGTCGCCGGTTTTCGTATAAATTTTCATGAATGACCTTCGTTACCTCAACATCCTTTTTCCATAATACAAAATGTTACTATAAGAAAAAAGGCTTGCAGGCAGCCAACCGGAATGTTCCTCACCCTCACATCCGGTAGATTTATTCTTCCTTTCTGATTTACTGCTGTAATAATTTGAATCTATAGAATTCTCCTTTGGCTTTCATCAACTGACGATGAGTACCGGATTCCACACAAGTTCCATGGTTCATCACTACAATCCGGTCGGCATTTCGGATCGTCGATAGGCGGTGCGCAACGATAAACGTCGTTCGCCCTTTCACAAGTCGTTGTATTGCCTGCTGAATGAGAGCTTCCGTCGCCACATCAAGTGCGGAAGTTGCTTCATCCAATACTATTATTCTGGGATCCCTTATCAGCGCTCGTGCAATGGCAATGCGCTGTCGCTGACCACCTGAAAGCCGTGCGCCCCTTTCACCGAGTTTCGTATCAAGTCCTTGAGGTAATTTTTTAATGAAGTCTGCCGCATTGGCAATTTTCAGAATCTTCCAGATCTGGCAATCGTTTACCTCCTTGAGACCATACATAATGTTTTCACGAACAGATCCACTGAATAAAAGAGTCGTTTGCGGTACAACTGCTAAGAACCGTCGATACTGACGTAAATCCAATTCCTGCATATCTGTACCATCAAGAAGTATTCGTCCCACCGTCGGCCTTCTGAAACCGATGACAAGACTCATTAAGGTTGATTTCCCCGAACCAGATTCGCCGACAATGGCAATAGTTTCGCCAGTTTTTACTTTCAAAGAAAAATTCTCAATTGCCGGATGTTGAGCTTTCTCATACGTGTAACTGATATGTTCGAACACAAATTGTCCCTTCACCGATGAGACCGCATGTTTTCCCTCATTCTCTTCTATGTCCGGTGATTCAAGGATTTCGCCGATTGATCGAATGGATTCAAATCCTCGGGCAAGCTCCGGATAGGAATTCAGAATCATATTCACTGCGCCGACGATCATAGCAAAGAAACTTTGGTATAATACCACATCCCCGATGTTGACCGTTTTATTATATGCTAGTATTGAAGTAAACATCAAACAGACGAGCATAACGATCTGAAACGATGTCCATGAACTTGCTCCAAACAAAGCCCCGATGACTTCAAGGCGAATTCCTTTTTGTTTCACATGTTCAAGCTGGGAGTCTATTTTGGAGACCTCAAGATCTTCGACACCATGAGCCCGCGTCATCGGAATCATTTGTATCATCTCTACCACACTCGCGGAAAGCGATTCGATTTCAGTACCGATATTCTTTGTTCCTCGCAGTCATCTTTTTCGAAAATAAAAATACGAGGCTTGACGACACCGGAACCGAGACCAAATAGAAGAGTGCGACAACCGGCTGCTTCAGTACCGTTAATGAAAATGCAACAAGGATTGTCAGAACAGCCGGAAAAGCGGAATTCATAAGATTGCGCGAAAGAATTTCAAGAGTCTCAACATCACGGAGTACTTTTGTCTGAAGTTTTCCCGAGAGATACATATCGTGAAAAGAAATAGACAATTCCTGTAATCGCCTCACAATGGAAGATCTCAATTGCACCTGCATTGTGTTCAGCGCTTCGCTGAAGACCCGAACATACAGAGTATGCATGGGAATATTTTGAATAATGATAATGAAAAATATGATACCGACCAGCCATAGATCGTTCTTTGTGTACTGTGTAGTATCACCAACAATGGTAATCATTCGTGCAATTACGATTGGGAGAATCCAGACAGGGGAATGTTTTATCGCGAATAGGATAATCGAAAGAATGATTTTTAGATATTGACCATGATAGAGGTATAATATTTTTTTAAACGGACGTGCTTTGTGAAATTTAAACTCTAAGGGTGAAAAATTTTGTTCTGACATTTCAGCTTTCAAATATTACAAGCAAAGAAACAGCTGCATCCCTTATAATCGGAGTCTTCATGAGAAAATCGATGATAAATAAGAATGGAATACGGCTTGAACAGAGATTGTTCATGACATTAGCTGCTTTTTCTTTTGTAAGTTCATCCATGAGAACAGTCAAGAGAGTACAAGAGACAGGGGATTCTCTGGTGTACATTGCAAACGAATGATCACAAAGTACTCACTGAACGCTCACGATCATTCGTTTTCTGCCGTCTGTTATTTGCGTACTGTATGCTGCCCGACTCACCTCTTTTTCCCACTCTTCCAAAATTGTGGCAACTCATTGTAATAGTGTGCCGTTGTTTTGATGCCGCCAAAAAAATTATCGAGATTGAGGAATTCATTCGGCGCATGAGCGTTCTCATCTGGCAGACCAAAGCCGAGCAGCACTGAATCAATACCAAGTAGTTTTTTAAAATCCACCACAATTGGAATAGAACCGCCTTCTCGTTGATATAACGGCCTCTTGCCAAAGCCTTTTTCCAGCGCCACTACTGCCGCTTGCACACCCGGACTATCCACCGGTGTAATAGCCGGCTCGCCGCCATGCAGATTGCGTACTTTCATTTTCACCGTTTTAGGAGCAATGGCTTTCAGATGTTTCTCAAAAAGCTTCGCAATTTTTTCTGACGATTGATCCGGCACGAGTCTCATGGAAATTTTCGCGAACGCTTTCGATGGAAGCACCGTCTTTGCACCTTCGCCCGTATAACCGCCCCAGATGCCGTTGCATTCAAGTGTCGGCCGCGCCCAAAGCCGCTCAAGTGTCGTAAATCCTTTCTCACCGTAGAGATATTTTAGCCCAAGCGACTTTGCATACTTCTTGTCACTCCATGGAAGTTTCTTGAATGCCGCGCGTTCTACTTTTGTTAGGGGACGTACATCATCATACATCCCTTTTACGGTAATACGGCCGTTCTTATCATGCAGCGAGGCGATCATTTCCGTCAGTGCCTGAATCGGATTGTGCACTGAGCCGCCGAACGAACCGGAATGCAGATCGCCATTCGGCCCAGTCACTTCCACTTCCATATACGCAAGTCCGCGTAAAGCATACGTTACCGACGGAACACCTTTAGCAAACATCCCAGAATCAGAAATCACAATCACATCGGCTTTGAGCAAGTCTTTATGTTCACTCACAAACTTCCCAAGATGCTCACTGCCAACTTCTTCTTCACCCTCAAAAATAATTTTTATATTCACCGGAAGTGTACCGCCATTTTTTAAATATGCTTCAATGGCTTTCAAGTGGATAAAAATCTGACCCTTATCATCAGATGCACCGCGCGCGTAGAGATTCTCTCCACGGATGGTTGCCTCAAAAGGCGGAGTCGTCCACAAATCCACTGGATCTTCCGGCTGTACATCGTAATGTCCATAAATAAGAATTGTCGGCAAGCCCGCCACGTCGAGCCAATCGGCATATACGACCGGATGGCCTTCCGTTTCCAAAACCTGTACGTTCTGCAAGCCGATATTTGTCATATGGTTTTTCAGCCACTCTGCAGCACGGCGCATGTCCGGTTTGCGCTCTGTCTGCGAGCTTACACTGGGAATAGCAAGGAGTTCTTTTAATTCTGAAAGATACCGCTCACGGTTAGATTCGATGAAAGATAAAATATTTTCCATGGTTCTATCCTTTTTATTGGGAATAAGAGAACATACTATGGATGAATGTACCTATCGGATAATGGAAAGGCAAGGAATACACATGAACTGGAAATATATTAACCTCTCTCTTTATCCATCCCCACATCATTCATGGAGCAATTGTTACCCATATGAGCACGAGAATCCCGCCTCAACCTTCGAGAATATTTTAGCCGCGAAGAAGAATATCCCACAACATTACTCTTGCATAATGGAAGAAGAGCGACTTAAAATATATTGTCATTGCCAACTAGATGAAACCGAGCATCAACACTTGAACTGAAGATATAAACTGCCAGCGTTTTACAAAGAACCAATTAAAAGAGTGAAGGGACTAATACCGAGGAACACAGATCTCTGATATGCAATTATTTCGTTAATGTACGGTTTATATAGAGAAGCTCGCGCAAGCAACCGTTTAGCAGTGCTACCACAAGAAGTCTCAACTAATCAAATATATATTTCGAATTAGGATTTCACGCTGATTGGCGAACCACAAGCTCAGGCTTAAATATGATCTTCTGTGGGTTGCGAAGAATTTCGTCTCTTTGGATCACTGCCATCTTATACGCGGCCTCTGCTATCTCCTTCAGAGGCTGTCTGATTGTAGTAAGCTTGGGAGTCGAAATTTGTGCGATGAGCAAGTCGTCAAAACCCACAATAGAAATATCCTCCGGAATGCGTACTTTCCGCTCCTTTGCTACAGCTATTAAACCTAGTGCGCAGTTGTCACCTGCGGCACAAAAAATAGCATCGACACCAGCATCCAATAATTTCGGCATCACCTCGATACCATCCTCGCGAGAGTAATGGGGTACTTCGATCATGCAGCCTTGCGGTATGGAAATCCCTTTGGTTCTGAGCGCCTGTTGGAATCCTTTGAGCCTTTGCTCTGCATTGAAGCTGCCCTTTAACTGAGTCCTGCCAGACACAATGGCAATCTTCTTTCTGCCCTTCGAAATCAAATACTCCCCTGCTATGCGTCCACCCAATTGGTTATCTGTGGCAATGGAAGATACGCCAGATTCCTCTTCGTCTATGAGCACGATAGGAATTTTCGCGGCAGTGTAGGCAGAAATAATGTCAGGATCAGGATCTATATCCATCGCAATTAAGGCAGTAGGTTTTACTTGTGTCAGCACCCTTTTGAGGTGGTCCTTCTGTATAGTAGTTTCGCCTGTCATAGACCTCAGAACTATCTCCTCTTGCTTAAACAACTTCTTGAGATGATCACTTACCGCAATCAGAATCGATGATTGGAAGTTCGGCACCGCAAATACAACTTTCGTCTCTCGGTTTGCCATCTTGGGAATCTCCTTTTGGACCTACTATGTATAATAAATTGAAGTAAATTTTACATAAAAAGGACTCTAAAAGCAAACTATAATAAAAATTTAGGACATCGATTTAATCTCAACCTATTTTCCCTTCACACCTAACAAATTGTCATATATCCTTTTATTTTTGATGATACTAATCGCTGTCTGCAATTGCTTATCTCGTGAAAATGTTGATTCAAAACGGGCTTTATCACCTTTTATCCTTGCAAGAATTTCCGTTTTGAGTGTAGTCCGGATTTCCTCCTGAAAGCGATAAATCTGTCTGTCCTTATCTCCCTTGAGAATAGTTTGTAACTTCTCAATGCCATCCATGAACGATTTGTCGTACCGGGCATCAGTAGCAAGCACGCGCAACTCTTGCAGTTTCGCTTCTCCTTCTTCCTCGCATTCGAACCTTTTCTCCTTAAGAAAAGCCTCAAAGGCCTCGATCTGTTTGTTTGTCACCTCAAAGCTATCTGGAAATATTTTATTCTCGGCAGCATAGCGGTTTGCATACTTGAAGAACATTGCTTTTCTGTTAAGTTCATCAAGAAATATGCTATGGAGAGAATCCGTTACAATCGTATCGGGAAGAATTCCACCACTTTCCCAAACACGCCGATTATGAGCGGTACGAAATTCATGTCTCAAGCTGTCGGGCACGGTTGTTCCATTACCATCGCCATCTCGATGCCCGTAATCAATTTCTTGGATACACCGTCCACTTGGCGTGTAATACTTCGCTGTAGTCATTTTTAATGATGAATTTTCTGAAAGCGGCGTGATGGTCTGCACTAATCCTTTACCGAATGTGCGCGTTCCTACAACAATACCACGATCCAAATCTTGTATCGCCCCGCAGACAATTTCGCTGGCGCTCGCACTAAATCGATTGACTAGTACCGTTAACGGCAAATCACGAAGCAGAGGAGCCTCCGAAGAAGTATAACTCCGCTCAGATGTAATCTTACGCCCGCGTGTTGAAACGACTAAACTTTTTTCCGGCACAAATTTTGAGACAACATCAACCGCGCTTTCGAGTAATCCGCCAGGATTATCGCGCAGGTCAAGCACTAATCCTTTTAATTCCCCGTTTACCCGAAGATCTTTGATCGCATTACGTAGATCATCTCCCGCAGTCCGTGAGAATCGTTCTAACCGAATATAAGCTACACCATCCGAAACATATCCTGAATAAGCAATATTTCGAACGAGAATCTCTTCACGCATCAATACAAAGTCGATCGGTTTCTTTTCACCTTCTCGTTCAATCTTCATTCTCAATTCTGTACCGGGAATGCCGCGCACAAGTTGACGAACAGCTTCCAGCGAACCTCCCTTCACTGATTTTCCTTCCACCTCGATGATTCGATCTCCGACTTCCATACCTTGTTTCGCCGCAGAGAAACCTTCGAGCAAATTTATGATTGTAATGTACCCGTCACGTTGACCGATGGTTACGCCGACACCGCCATATTTGCCTGTGGTAATAAGATCAATTTCATCATTTTCTTTCTCGCCGATGAACACCGTGTACGGATCGAGCGTCTTGAGCATACCATCAATTCCGGCGCGCATCAATCCTTCTGGGTCGAGCGTATCAACATAGTTCACAGCGATTTCCTTATAAACCCTTCCGTACATATCGATACTGCGGTAGATTTTCAGAAAGAAATCGGCGTCGCCACTTTCGGAAAGGAAACCGAAAAAGAGAACTGCAAACGAACTAAGAAAGATTGTCGCTATAGTTGTTTTCTTTATTTTGCTCTTATGTGTTTGATTCATAAAATTTTATTCCATCCTCATTTCTTTGTGGAAAGTGTTTCTGCTACTTGTTGATAAATCAATTCATGGATATCGTCGATGGGTTGTAATCCGTTAATAATGCGATATCGTGATCCATTTTTCGCAATTTGGAGATATCCTTCACGGACTCGTTCATAGAACTCTATGCCGCTGGACTCCATCCGATCTTTATTGGTCTTAGCTGTTGACATGCGTTTTTCAATCTCTCGAATCGGGATATCGAGGAAGAAAGTCAGTTCTGGTGCAAGACCACCTGTTGCGTACCGATTAATTGTTTGAATAACATCGAGCTCAATTCCACGGCCATAACCCTGATAAGCTGTTGTGGAATCGTAATAACGATCACATAACACCACCATGCCGCCTTCCAATGCAGGCAGCACAACTTCCTGTATCAGTTGTGAACGACTTGCGGAAAACAGGAACAATTCGCTCGCTTCACTCATTCCTGTATTGGTTTTATCAAGCAGTATCTTGCGTACTTTCTCGCCAATTTCTGTGCCGCCCGGTTCTCGCAACACAAGTACATGATGATCCTGTAGCGTCAAGCGATCCGAAAGCAGTTGCACCTGGGTTGATTTCCCAGAATAATCGAGACCTTCAAAAGTAATAAGCATGGGACCTGGTGGGATGATTAAATTGTGATTGGTGATTTAAAATTTCTTTGCGTGCCTTTTTGCTTCGCTTTCTGAGTTTCTATATTCTTGCTTCTCTCTTCTGTTTGTTAAAAATACTCAAATTCGTTCTGTTATGCAATCGACCAAAGTACATCTATTGAGTCTGATGTAATCTTCATTTAGAAAGTTCGCTCCATTTCTCATGAACCAACAGTTCTATTGGATTATCCTTGGGGTATTTATGTCGTGAAACACTATAGGCAAAAACGAGAATCGACAAGAACATCTTGCGCCGGATAACAGCATAAATAAAAAATCCTTTTAGTTAACATGAATATTTTCTATTATGAATTATAGCCATATAAAAAAACAGCTTTCATTGTGTATTTGATTGGGGGAGAACATGCCATTGTGGTTTATGTTGACTGGAAACGAACCAGAGAAACTACAAGAGACTTTCCTAGACTTTTTTTTCAGCCATAACTTTCCTCAAGGCGTGGCATTGTGGAAATGGAAAAGATCATGTTGGATATGTTCACCAGAAAAATTCAGGCAGGAAATTCTTATCGCCTTTACAGGGTACGGAGTAATTGAATTCTCATCTGCACCCTCTTCCACTGACATAGAATTCATGAGTGGCGACGCTACTTCACTTACCCTCGCTTCATAATAGTACTCGATTCATACCGATAATTGATTTTCTCTTCCAGTGCATTATTTTCTTGAATCAAATCGTCTGATTGGTTCAGGTTTTCTTGCTCCTCTCAACAATTTTCACTACCATACAACAGAAACTGAAGCGGTGACTAATTCCGTAGGATGCCGAAAGCACAAAAGAAACATATCCCGCCACCCTCCCTCTCTTCTTCTCCCAAAGCGTTATATGCCATCGAGCAGAGACGTCTTGAATCGCGGGAAGAGGATTCTATGCTCATCAACCGCGCACTCTCAGGAGATCAAAAAGCATTTCACAAGCTACGCTTGAAATATTATGACGCTATCTTCAAACTTATTAATCGAATGATCCGCAACCGTGAAGAAGTGGAAGATTTGACACAGGAAGCGTTCATCAAGGCGTTCACATCGCTCAATAGATTCGATAATCAGTACTCGTTTTCGACATGGCTCTACAAGATTGCAACAAATAATTCCATCGACCATATCCGTAAAAAAAAGCTACAAACGTTTTCCATCAACAAAACTATCGAGTCGGATGAGAGCGATTATTCATTCGAATTGCCTGATACAGATCTTGAACCTGATCAAGAATTGATCGCTTCTCAACGCAAGAAAATGCTGGATGAGGCGATAAACTCGCTTCCACCAAAGTATCGGCAAGTCATTCTTATGCGCCATGTAGATGAAAAAGAATATCAGGAAATTGCCAAAACGCTGAATCTCCCGCTCGGCACCATTAAGGCCCACATTTTCCGCGCCCGCGAACTATTGTACAAGCAGCTCCGAGATAAAATGCGTCATTATTGAACATGTACGCAACTTTCTGAGCGTTCTTTCCGTAAGAATAAGTGAAACCATGGGAATAGGTGTACGATGAAAAACTCTAAATTCTTTCGACTTATTCTCCTCTTTGGTACTGCATGTACCGTTGTACTCTGTACATATGCACGTCAGACGAAACACCGCGAATTTAGCCGTACGCATGAAAAAGAGGTACGGGTTATTCTTGATATTTCTTTTGGGAGCATCACAATCGAGCGAGGCGAAACGGACAAAATCGCTGTGGTCGATTATGATGAGGAAGAATCAAATATGCAGAAGTTGTACATCTCGTATGATATCTCTCATGAATCAGGAACGTTGCACATCAAGTTGAAAGAATCAACTCACTTCTGGGGCGATGATGAGGACAGTAAAGGACATCATAACCATCTCGACATTAAATTAGGTAATGCTGTTCCAATTTCTTTTGAAATAGAATTGGGAGCAGGCAAAGGTGAAATCGATCTTACCGATTTACAAGTTAAAGAATTCAATATTTCGACAGGCGCCAGCAGTGTAACAATGGAGTGTGGAAAACCCAATCCCATTTCTGCCGATAACATTTCTATCGAGTCGGGTGTAAGTAAGTTTACAGCGATGGATCTCGGTAATTTGAATTTTCGCAATTTAAAATTTAGTGGAGGTGTAGGATCCTATAAACTTGACTTCAATGGTAAATTTCGTCAGAGCGCCGAAGTACAAATTGAAGTCGGCCTCGGTTCGATCAATGTCTATGTTCCAAAATCTATTCCCGCCAAGTTGGTCTACGATGATAATTGGCTTTCCAGCTTTAGTCTTGACGACGATTTTGAAAAAACACACAAGGGAGTTTATGAAACAGATGATTTCCAGGATTCATCTAAGCGTTTAACGATTCGAATGGAAGCAGGATTAGGCAGCGTACGGGTTTATAGAAAATAAAAATCACATTCGTTCTTTTCACACACGCATCCCCATCGGAATTCTTCTCTTCACTTGTTCTGATCTCCTACTGCTCGTTCGCTTGGATAAAATGTATCTTACTTTGAATAGCATGTTCAGTTCTACAGTATCACCCAATCCCGAAGTGAAAGAATTGCCCCCATGATCGAGGCTGACTTACTTCGCGCGTACGAATAAGATTGAGAAGCGCTTGCCTGTATGCATCACCGGGAGCAAGACCGTTGGCAAGGTGTGTAAAAAAATATTCACTGAAGAATTTCGCTGCTTTCCGATCTGCCTGCCATGCATTAAAGAAAACATCGGAGGCTCCATTCAAATGAAGCAACAAAGCATGTTCAGCGGAGAGCCCTAAACCTTGACCATACTGGTTGGATAAAATCATGACTGGAACGGCTGAAAGCTCTGTAAGCTTTTCAAACGGAGCGGTTGTTGATTGCTCCACGATCAATCCATTGGAAAGAACTATACTGCCAAGCGGAAGTTCAGTGCTTCGTTGGCTAAACTCGGTAGAAATCTGCAAAATGTCCGCCTTGATAGATTTTAAATTATCCCACGATGCTTCTAATCCCACCATGACATGGGCGTTTTTAAAGAAGCTGCGTATGTCCCGCAGTTCATAATCCACCGACCAATTCTTACCGGTTGGATTTCCAAACGCCACTACATCTTGAGTGCGAGTAAATGACGCCGTGCGATAGCGGAGCGACGCAAGCGATGGAACATAGTCCACACTGGTAAGCTCAATAACGTACTTGACATTGCCTTTCTCGTCCTGTCGTTCTATGGCGTGAAAAGGAAATCCGTCCATTTCATGATTAACTACAATAATAAGATTTCGCCCTAAGAGGTCATCCACCGGACGGAGCAGAAGTTCATACAATTGTGTTGAAAGTATCGCAAAGCGCGTCATCGAAGCCACACTTGCCTCTCCGGCTTCGCCGGAATAGACAGTTGGATCTTGAAGAAGTCTTCGGTATTCCGCCATGAGTTGAAAAAGACTATCGCGGCGAATTGCAGAGGCACGGACAACAAGCTGTGAACGCGTTAAGGCAAAGACATAGAGCGTATCATCGGTGGGTAAAAATTCTATTGCCAGTGATCCATTTGGGATGTAATTCCGCATTGTTGCCGCTTCCACTCGTCCCGGCAGCACCAACGCCTCGTAGTTTGGGTGCTCGCTGATAATTTCCCACGAACCTTTGCGAATCGATTGCTTAGTGGATTCGAGTTCAGCATGCAGCGTTTTCATCTCTTCGCTGTCGGACAAACGTTGTTTACCGGAAAATCGGGCAGTGTATTCCACTTCGAGCAATCTTGCTTTTTGAAGTTGTGTCTGAACATCCTTCGTCTGTTGTTTCACTTTTGGATAACGCAAGGATATATCCAATTTCTGAAAGGTATCAGCAAGTTGTTTCACACGAGCAAATTCGAGGGTTTTCAATGCTTCTTCCTGCCGATGCATCTTGATGAGTACTGCGCTGAGTAATTCATACCAATCCGTGTGCAAAGAATAAATTCCGAGTGCGGTTTGATATGGTTCATACAATTCACCATTGCAATATGCAGCAAGCGCATTTTGAGCAAGCATGACAGCTTTTCCATACCACTCCTGAGCCTTAAAAAGATCGCCGACACATTCAGCCTCTTTTCCAATTTGAGTGTACAAGTACCCCTCACCAGCGATGTGTCTGCACTCCTGAAATTTTTTTGCAATCTGTTCGTATGATTGTTGGAGTTTCTCCCTGCTCTGTAATCGTTGTTCCGGTGTCATCAAGCCGAAGTTACATCGAACAAGAAAAACGGAGAGATAATTCTCCGCAATGCGATCGCCTTGAGAACGTGCAAGTTCTATCGCTTCAGTATAATATCGCTTTGATTCGAGCAGTTTCCCATTCTGCTCATAGAGATGTCCTAGCCGGAATAGTAAAACCGTTTCCAACTCTTTACCAGTACGCGCCTGGCGGAGCGTATTGATAGCATCGCGGAAATCTCGGAGCGCGGCATTCACGCTGTTTTGAGTCGAATGAAGAAGTCCGATCTCTATATGCACACGAGCCACAAGAAGAGGATCTCGTATTTGATCTGTTGACACCAAAGCTTGTGTCAACGAATTGGCCGCTTCCATGTAACGTTGTTGAATACGATATATACTTCCGATTCCGCTCAACGCCGCAACGACATTGAGATTGTCATTGCTTGCTTGTGCTTCTGTGAGCATCTCTTTATAGATGTGTTGTGCCTCATCCAGATCATTGTTTATTTTTAAGGTAGATGCAAGTTTCAGCTGTGCTTCGATAAAAGCTTTCTTATCGCCGAATGCTGTTGCGGATGCGGATGCGTTTCGATACCAGGCTATTGCGTGATCGAACATTTGCATTTCCGTATAGAGATCCCCATCGAGGAGTGCAAGTCGCACTTCGCCATGTACATCACCTTCTTTTCGCATCACTATTGCAGCTTCTTCCGAGACAGCAAGCGCCGCTCGGAATTCCCCAAGCTCTAGTTCGGTCTGAACCAGAAATGTAAGCGCTTCAGTCAATTGATTGGTCTTTTTGAGTTCTTTAAACGAGCCAATGGCTTGCTCGAGGAGCGGCTTTGCTTGTTTGAACGATCGCTCCTGAATGAGCACGACTGCTTTTTCGTACATCTCGGTCGGATCTGTCAGCGGGTGTTCGCCGATATCACACGATAGTAAAAGAAAAACACCAAAGATAAGAAGAAGTAATGTGCGCTTCACAAAGGTTTCGATTTCCGTTTGATGATGGACTGTAATTGCCGAACCAACTCGGACGCGATGAGAATATAACAAACTCCTGCTTACTCTTCAACAAAAAGATTCAGCTTATGCACTGCAACTCTTTACCACGTCAAGAATATCATCTGCATTGTTGGACAAAATGCCGTCTACACCGTATGTTAACATCCGCTGGGCATCATGGATTGAATTGAGTGTATAGACATAAACCGCTATGCCATGGCTGTGTGCATCATCGACCATCCGGTTCGTGAGTTCGCGTTTGGCACAGACAAAGACCGATGCTCCAACACGTTCAGCGAGCGTTGACGGCAATCGGCTAAAATCATATGAAAAATTATAGAGTATACCCGTCACCGATGACGGTTTCATTTTCTTGATAGTTGCCAAAAGTCGGTGGTCAAACGAAGAGAACATTACGCGATCATCCATACCGCATCGGTGAACTGTATCGAGCACTTTCTCTTCTAACAATCCCGGCGGCTCACGATGCAACCAATCTGATTTGATTTCCACATCCACCCAGAGCCGGTCGCCAACCTGCTGGAATACTTCGCAAAGCGTCGGAATACATTGATGCGAAAATATCGGATGGAACCATGAACCTGCATCGAACCGGCGAATTTCTTCCATCGAGTAATTGCGCGCGGGACCATTACCCGTTGAAGTGCGTTGAAGTGTACGATCATGGAGAACGATAACTTCTTCATCTTTTGATAATCGGACATCGAGTTCAATCATGTCAATACCAGAAACGCTTGCAGCGCGTTCAAAAGATGCAAGCGTATTTTCCGGCGCCTTTGCTGAAACACCACGGTGTGCAATCACATATGGCGGTTTATTGTGCAAAGGTTTCGGCTGGTACGGCCTCATTTGATTCTGTCTTTATAGAGAGCATCGAGTACCAACTTATGCACGTAACCGATTTCATCCATTCCATTGATGGGAATGAGTCGATTGGTTTTACGATAATACTCGATGAGAGGCTTCGTCTGTTGTTGATAGACTTCAAGACGACGACGGACAGGCTCCGGTTTATCATCATCGCGTTGGTACACTTCACCACCACATTGGGGGCACACTTTAAGATCGGCACCGATGCGAGCAATAGTATAGATGCGTCCACAACCCCGGCATAATCGTCGCTGATTAAGACGATCAATAATTTCTTCATTATCGACTTCAAGGCTAATGACACTGTCGAGCCGGATACCAAGTTTTTCAAATAAGACATCAAGCGCACTTGCTTGCGGAAGCGTTCGCGGGAAACCATCCAAAATAAAATTTTCTCTCGCCTCGTCGGACCTGAGGACTTCTTCAATCAAACCAACAACTACATCATCAGGAACTAGATTGCCTGCATCCATAAAAGATTTGGCTTTCAATCCAAGGATTGTCTTATTTTTCACGGCCTCGCGCAGCAAATCGCCGGTTGAGATATGCGTCGAATGGAATTCTTCAACAAGTAATTTGGCTTGAGTCCCTTTACCCACGCCTGGAGGTCCAAAAAGGATAATTTTCATGCGTTCGTTATTCTTTATAAGTTGATAATAGTTGAATTAAAAGCGATGCCAATGTACGGGAATAATAGTTTTAGACAAAATACAAGCTTCATCACAGTTTCGATACATAAAAGAGCAATCCATTCCCTCTGTAGAAAATGAGCTGATGATAGCACAGCAACCTATGAGTCTACCCATAAAAAGTCTTCTATTGAAGATATTAAAAAATCACATTTCCAATATCCCGCAGAACCAGAAAATGAATTTCACTAAAACAGAAAGTTGAATGATCCGTATGCCGTCTTGTGCAGTATTATGATACAACACCAAATGTAAGCACAAACGTCGTCACATCTGATTGGCGCTCGATGCTGGGTGTGAGGATGAGCAAAGGCCCGCCCCTAATTCGTGATCCGATTGCAACACCACCGTGGAGTATGAACTCCCAACCGGAACTTGCCATCAATATGTCTGCACCAATCATTGGTTGGAAGAAAAGCGCTTTCCAGTATCCTGTTCTGTGATAGGCACTTACACCTAATTTTACAGCATCAACTGTTAAATCTGTTTTTATTGTATCCATCCGGTGCTGCATGTTCGGTTCAGGAACATCCACCAACGATGTTGATTTCGATTTGTAGTGGCTGTAGCCAAGTGAAATTCCGAGAGTTGGTGCTTTCTTTGCATCCTCCTGCTTGATAGGATAGAAAGTGATACCGGGCGAAATGATTCCGTCTTGAACTTTTCCCCCGTTCGCCTTCCAATAGGCAATATTCGCATCTAAAAAACCTTTGTATGAGAATCCGGCATAAAGAGTTTTCTCGTTCATCTCACTATTGACGCTGAAACCTGCGCCACCTTCAATACCACTCTTGCCGCGTTTGATAAATTCACCTTGGGAAAAGGAACAGTGAACCAAACTTATTATCAGAAAGAAAAACATGGAGAGTCGTTTCATCTTTTATATGCCCTCTGTGTTTCTTGGTTTAGCTTTCGATTCGATAACAGCAAGCTGACCGCATGCAGCCTGAATATCCTGACCGGAACTGCTGCGAACCATGACAGTAATATCGGCTTCGCGCAGTGCGTCAGCAAATACTTCAATACGCGGAGCTGGTGTAGGCTTAAGCGACGCTCCGATGCCAGACAGATGCATAAACGAAATGGAATGGAACGGAATGAGATTCACTTTGCATGGAATTCGTCTGCTTAATTTGACGAACGCCTTTATATCTGCCGCCGTGTCGTTGAAACCATCGAACAAGATATACTCAAATGTCGGACGGCTGCGCTTTTTATGATAGTAATAATCCAACGCGTCAATAAGTGTGTCTACAGGAAATTTTTTTGTGATGGGCATGAGCTTTGTGCGTTTGTCGTTGTCCAGAGAATGAAGCGAGAGTGCAAGCTTCACCGGACGTTCTTCATTGGCAAGCTGGCGGATCCTGTCGGCATAACCGGCTGTAGAAACAGTGATATGCCGCGCACCGATGTTTAATCCCCGACCATCATTGATAATGTCTATGGATTTCATTACGTTTTCGTAGTTGAGGAGCGGTTCGCCCATTCCCATATAAACGAGATTAGTAATACGCTTCGCACTATTTCGTTGTACCTGAATCACTTGATCGATGATTTCCCCAGCAGTTAAATTACGTAAGAAGCCCATCGCTCCTGTCGCGCAGAACTTACAATCAAGCGGACAACCTACTTGCGTAGAAACACAGAGAGTCAAACGCTTATCTTCTCCAAATATTTTTCTTGTCGAAGGAATCAGTACGCTTTCGATTGCTAAACCATCCTCCAAACTGAAGAGGAATTTTGTTGTACCGTCCGTAGACACACTTTGGGCAACTGGTTGGAGATTGGAAATTGCAGCGCCATAAGAGAGAGCAGCACGAAACTCTTTGGAAATATCTGTCATCTCATCAAAACTCTCTGCAGCTTTGGCGTAGAGCCAGCTATAAAGTTGTGCGGCACGAAATTTTTTTTCACCCAGATCCCCGACAAACGCTTGTAGCTCTATTAGGTCGAGCCCTTTCAGATTTTTTTTTTGTCTCTCCATTGTTTACAATGTAAGGAAAGATGTTGGCGAGAGCAAGGTCGTGTGATTTCAACACCCATAGGAATTGTGCCGCCTGAATGCCCTCATCTCTGAGAAAGCCTGACGAGGGGTTTTCCATTTATGTAAGGGAAGGTGAATAACACTCAGGCGAGAGAAAGACGACATTTGACAATCGATCCTTTGAAGTGAGCGATGACAATATAAAGAACAGCGATTTGTGTTCTATTCGTGAGTTCGACAATTCTTCGGCCTGGAGCCGACATTATCGGGAGAAGGCGATAATCATCAATACGAAATCTTGTCCCAACTAGAAATCCTGACAAAAACCGGTTTTCCGAATCAAAAAAGAAACTAGGATACTCACCTTGTTCCAGTGTGTATTTTGAGTTAGATTAAATCACTCTGGAACGAGAATATCTCATGGTTGGCATGAAATCGATTGTCGTACAAAATCAAATTCCTACTCTATTCATCGTGTGTCTTATTTTCATTTCGCTTCCGTTCCTTTTTGTACGATTTATTCCATCAACCGATTTACCGCAGCATCTTGCACAAATTCGACTTCTCCAGGATGTATTGAAGAATCCGACCCAGCGTGAATACGTAGTGGGATGGGCGGGTGCGAACACGCTGGTGTACTATCTCCTGGATATGAACTGGATGATATTTCCACCGATCCTTGCTGGAAAAATGATGGTCCTTGAGATTGTCATGGCATGGATCGTCGGAATCTTTGCATTGGCACGACGAAAAAATTGTTCACCATTTTCTGCTGCACTTGCCTGCATTTTGGTATTTAATGCAAGTCTCACTTGGGGGTTCCTTAATTTCCTCATCGGACTTCCTATCTTTATTCTCTGGTTTCTTTTAATTATGGACAGAAAGAAGACGCGGCCAATTGTCACAAAGATTGTGCTCATAATATCGATCAGCTTTTTGCTATTCTTCGCCCATGCGCTGTGGCTACTGCTCGCTGTTGTGCATTTTTTTGTGGCAACACTATGCCGGCGCCCCACTCTGAAAGAAATTGGAATTCGCTGCGCAGCTTTAGCTCCCGTCGGCTTTTATAGCGCATTCTGGTTCCCTCGGCTTTCGGCGATACGAGCTACCATCGGATTTGACACTGCGGCGCATTGGATCGTCTCACCTCTGGAAAGGATGCATCCTCGCTGGTTATTGGAATCGTTGCTCGGGGGAATACACGGGCCGACCGAGGCATTGGTTCTGGGAGGAATTGCGGTGTGGATTGGCATGAGTCTCATAACCAATTGGGGAAAACTTCGAACGCTCGTAGAAAAGGAATTTCTCTTCGTGGGAATACTTCTCACTCTTGTTGTCTTTTGTGCACCGGACAAATATATGAATACAATTTATTTCGCGTCACGGTGGGCTCCGGCTGCGATGATTTTCTTTCTGCTTGCACTTCCCCTTCCGCAGATGCAGAAATCTGTCCTCGCCTTCTACACAATTTTTCTTCTTGCAATCCTCTCATTGACTACTTGTTGGTACTGGTGGCGGTTTGAGAAAACGGAAAACTCTGGATTGAGTGAAAGCTTGATGAGAATTCATGACAACTCCAGAGTGTTGGGACTGGATTTCGTGCAAGAGAGCGAATTCATCTGCGGTCGTCCCTTCCTGCAGACATTCGCCTATGCACAGGTTCTTCATGGCGGGAAACTGAATTTTTCATTTGCCGAGCATTATAGCGAACTCGTATCATTTGCGCAGATCAAAAGAGTGCGAATATGGACACCCGGATTAGAGTGGTACCCTCAACGTGTAAGCCCTAGCGATATTAATTGCTTTGATTATGCGCTCATCAACGGCCTTGATAATGCGCACAATTTCTTTGCTTCATACTCCATGCTCATGCCCCTTACGACGACTGGTCGGTGGAGGCTGTACCAGTGTGTGAGAGACACACTCGCCCTACAGCATGGCAGTCAAACGATTGCACGTTGAGACGAGGAGAGAGTCACTAAAGTGTGCTGCGACACGCCTGCAGCTATACAAAGAAAACCCCAAGCAACTTTCGTCACTTGGGGTTTTAATTTAAATCTGGCATCGACCCACTCTCCCATGTGGAGAGTTATGTGCGACATCCCGGGGTTGTTTGGCGAAACAGCTATCATCATCAATTGATTAACTGAATAATTCTTTATGATTGTATAAACATAGTTCTAAACTATTCCTCAATATTTTTCAATCTGTAATTTTCGACATGGAATGGTCTTTTTTCATTTTGTTTCTCAACGAGAAAATGATATCCGCGACCAGGAAAAATATTAGCTTTATAGGAATGATAGTCTTGCTTTGGAATATAAACTGGACAACCAGTATTAAGATATTCACAAAGACTTCGATATGGAATAAAATAGCATCGTTGCAATTCTCCATTACCAATAAGTAAGAGCGCGTCGGTATATTTATGTATTGTTTGAACATCACAAGGAGTAAAACCAAAAAAGTATCTATCTCCATTCGAAAGATTTGCATATTTAGTCAACACACGCCTGTCATTTCCAATTTTAACAGCCTTGATGAATCCTCTTTCATGCTCAATTGCTTTTATGGGTATTTTATTATCTAACAAACGTCTGAATAAAATTCAGACTCAAATCCGGTCCCATGATTTATCTCCAAATTAGTCATATTCATCAGTTTCACATTTCAGTGGATGTATTTCATATATTAGTACACATATTCATTGTACAATTTACAAGGGTTTGATAATGAATGAAGTACGATAATCGAAGTACTTGTGGAAAGGCTCACAAAAAGAAAACCCCGAGCAACTTTCGTTACTTGGGGTTTTAATTTAAATCTGGCATCGACCTACTCTCCCATGCAGTTACCCACATAGTACCATCGGCTCCGAGGGGCTTAACTTCTCTGTTCGGAATGGGAAGAGGTGTAACACCCTCGACATAGATACCAGAAAAACACAATTGAGAAGTAATGCATAAAGCTAAACTCTGTTTCGAATTTCTAATGATGACCTCCATCTTCGAGATAATCATATCGATGGATCAACAAAAATTAAGATTAAGCCTATCGACCTATTAGTACCGCTTGACTACACATATTACTATGCTTCTATCTACGGCCTATCAACCAAGTCATCTCCTTGGGGTCTTATTCTGCCGAAGCAGAAGGGAAACCTCATCTTTGGGCGGGTTTCGCACTTAGATGCTTTCAGTGCTTATCCCATCCGGACATGGCTACTGAGCAATGCCACTGGCGTGACAACTCATTCACCGTCGGTCCGTTCACTCTGGTCCTCTCGTACTAGGAGCGACACCCATCAAGTTTCCTACGCCCGCACAGGATAGGGACCGAACTGTCTCACGACGTTCTGAACCCAGTTCACGTACCGCTTTAATTGGCGAACAGCCAAACCCTTGGGACCTTCTCCAGCCCCAGGATGCGATGAACCGACATCGAGGTGCCAAACCTTGCCGTCGATATGAACTCTTGGGCAAGATCAGCCTGTTATCCCCGGCGTACCTTTTATCCTTTGAGCGTTGGCTCTTCCACTCGAAGCCAACGGATCACTAAGTCCTGCTTTCGCATCTGCTCGACTTGTAGGTCTCGCAGTTAAGCTCCCTTATGTCTTTACACTCGCCGCATGATTACCGACCATGCTGAGGGAACCATTGAGAGCCTCCGTTACAATTTAGGAGGCGACCGCCCCAGTCAAACTACCCGCCTAACACTGTTCCCTCGCCAGATTCATGGCGAAAGGTTAGAATTCAATCAGAACAAGGGTGGTATTTCACTGACGACTCCACCGAAGCTAGCGCCCCGGCTTCGCAGTCTCCCACCTATGCTACACATGTTTTGACCGAACCCAATGCTAGGGTGCAGTAAAGGTGCACGGGGTCTTTCCGTCCATGTGCGGGTAACCGGCGTCTTCACCGGTACCACAATTTCACCGAGCCCGTGGTTGAGACAGTGACCAAATCGTTACACCATTCGTGCAGGTCGGAACTTACCCGACAAGGAATTTCGCTACCTTAGGACCGTTATAGTTACGGCCGCCGTTTACCGGGGCTTCGGTCGCAAGCTTTGCACTTGCTGCTGACCCGCTTCCTTAACCTTCCGGCACCGGGCAGGTGTCAGTCTATATACGTCGCCTTCACGGCTTAGCATAGACATGTGTTTTTGTTAAACAGTCGCTTGGCCCATTTCACTGCGGCCCTGTTCTGCAAGTGTTGTACACACCCACATACTAGAGGCGCCCCTTATCCCGAAGTTACGGGGCTAATTTGCCGAGTTCCTTAACCACGGCTCACTCGAGCACCTTAGAATATTCTTCCTATCTACCTGTGTCGGTTTGCGGTACGGGCACCATACAATCTCCCATACGAGGTTTTTCTTGGCAGCATGGTTACGTGGAGTTGTGGCCCATACGGGCACCCTATTCACCTCTCAGCGATAACTGGGAAACGGATTTGCCAATCTCCCACGCCTACAGGCTTAAACCAGCTATTCCAACAGCTGGCCCCACTTCACTTCTGCGTCACCCCTTATAGTCAAACGATTGCATAGTGGTTCAAGAATATTCAACTTGATTGCCATCGTCTACGCCTTTCGGCCTCGACTTAGGACCCGACTAACCCTGAGACGATTAACGTTGCTCAGGAAACCTTAGATTTTCGGTGGAAATGTTTTTCGCATTTCTTATCGTTACTTATGCCTACATCTGCGTTTCCATCAACTCCAGCATTCCTCAAGGAACACCTTCACTGTCGATGGAATGCTCCCCTACCACTTACATTGCTGTAAATCCGTAGCTTCGGTATCAGGTTTGAGTCCCGAGTATTATCGGCGCCAAGTCGCTTGACTAGTGAGCTATTACGCACTCTTTAAATGAATGGCTGCTTCTAAGCCAACATCCTAGTTGTCTGAGCAACTTAACATCCTTTCTCTGTTAACCTGTATTTAGGGACCTTAGCTGACGGTCTGGGTTATTCCCCTCTCGGCGTCGGCGCTTATCCGTCGTCGCCTGACTCCTGTAGAACATATTAACGCAATTCGGAGTTTGTCTGGGTTTGGTATCGTTGTGACGACCCTAGCCCAATCAGTGCTCTACCTGCGTAATATTATGATACAAGGCTAGCCCTAAAGCTATTTCGGGGAGTACCAGCTATCTCCGAGTTTGATTGGTCTTTCGCTCCTACCCTCAGTTCATCCGAGCGGTTTTCAACCCACATCAGTTCGGACCTCCATGGCGTTTTACCGCCACTTCATCCTGACCAAGGGTAGATCACACGGGTTCGCGTCTGCGGCACGTTACTGAATCGCCCAGTTAGGACTTGCTTTCGCTACGGCTACATGTCTTAGACATTTAACCTTGCAACGTACCAGCAACTCGTAGGCTCATTAAGCAAAAGGCACGCTGTCACTCCTCTCTACTGCAAGCAGCAGAGATTTGCTCCAACCGTTTGTAAGCATATGGTTTCAGGTACTATTTCACTCCCTTCTAAAGGGTGCTTTTCACCTTTCCCTCACGGTACTTGTTCACTATCGGTCACCAAAGAGTATTTAGCCTTACCAGATGGTTCTGGCAGATTCTCACAGACTTCCACTTGCTCCGTGATACTTGGGATACTTTCAGGAGTCAATTTGTTTTCACTTACGGGACTATCACCCGCTATGGTGCAGCTTTCCAGAAGCTTCAGTTAACAAATTGATTTCTTACTCCTCGGATTATTGCTGATTCATCCAAAAAGTCCCACAACACCTCCCACACAAGGGTCAGCACCTTGAACGTGTGAAAAGGTTTAGGCTGTTTCCGTTTCGCTCGCCGCTACTAAGGAAATCACTATTGTTTTCTCTTCCAGGGGTTACTGAGATGTTTCACTTCTCCCCGTTTGCTCACCGTCGACTATGAATTCATCAACGAGTACCGCGACATGACTCGCAGTGGGTTGCCCCATTCGGAAATCGTCGGGTCAGAGGCTGCTTCCGCCTTGCCGACGCTTATCGCAGGTAACCGCGTCCTTCATCGCCTTTTGGTGCCTAGGCATCCACCATATGCTCTTAGTAACTTAACCAAAAATCTTTGTTGATACACAGACAGATCATCTCAATTACGAGATGAAGGTGCATCATTAGAATTTCGGACAGAAAAACTTGAAAATTATATTAGGTTATGCATTTGGAATAATCGTTCGCGTCGTTTGCTCGTCAAGCAATTTTCATTACTTGACAGCTACTAGTCGTTACTAAAATTATTCACACTTCCCAATTGTCAAAGAACAATCTAAACTTGAATTTCGAAATTTCAATTTCGAAATTCTTTTGTGGAGCTGGTCGGGATCGAACCGGCGACCTCCTGGTTGCAAACCAGGCGCTCTCCCAAGCTGAGCTACAGCCCCGTAGCTGGCGTCCAGACACATACCACAGTGTGGGCCTAAGTGGAGTTGAACCACTGACCTCACGCTTATCAGGCGTGCGCTCTAACCACCTGAGCTACAGGCCCAGCGTGTTAAACTAACACAGGACGATAAAGAAAATAAAAAGTGTGCACGTCTTTTGCCAACATAGTTGGGCAGAATTGTAATGAGATGTTCGTTCCGATTGCTCGGACGAGATCTCCTTAGAAAGGAGGTGATCCAGCCGCACCTTCCGATACGGCTACCTTGTTACGACTTAGCCCCAGTCACTGATTTTACCTTAGGCGTTTCCCTCCTTGCGGTTGGGTGAACGGCTTCGGGTACTCCCAGCTTCCATGGCTTGACGGGCGGTGTGTACAAGGCCCGGGAACGTATTCACCGCGGCGTGCTGATCCGCGATTACTAGCAATTCCAGCTTCATGAGGGCGAGTTGCAGCCCTCAATCCGAACTGAGACCACTTTTATGGGATTGGCTCAACCTTGCGATTTTGCAGCCCATTGTAGTGGCCATTGTAGCACGTGTGTGGCCCTGGGTGTAAGGGCCATGAGGACTTGACGTCATCCCCACCTTCCTCACTACTTGCGTAGGCAGTCCACTTAGAGTGCCCAGCATTACCTGATGGCAACTAAGTGCAGGGGTTGCGCTCGTTGCAGGACTTAACCTAACACCTCACGGCACGAGCTGACGACAGCCATGCAGCACCTGTACTCCGTGTGTATTGCTACACTAGCCGGCTTTCACCGGTTTACAGAGCCTTTCAAACCCAGGTAAGGTTCTTCGCGTTGCATCGAATTAAACCACATGCTCCACTGCTTGTGCGGGCCCCCGTCAATTCCTTTGAGTTTCAACCTTGCGATCGTACTCCCCAGGTGGAATACTTAATGCGTTAGCTTAGACACCGAGCCTTGCGAGCCCGACATCGAGTATTCATCGTTTAGGGCGTGGACTACCAGGGTATCTAATCCTGTTTGATCCCCACGCTTTCGAGCATGAGCGTCAGTAACAGACCAGTTGACTGCCTTCGCCATCGGTGTTCTTCTAGATATCTACGCATTTCACCGCTACACCTAGAATTCCATCAACCTCTTCTGCACTCAAGATTAGCAGTATCGATGGCAGTTCTCAGGTTAAGCCTAAGAATTTCACCACCGACTTACTAACCCGCCTGCGCTCCCTTTACACCCAGTAAATCCGGACAACGCTAGCATCCTACGTATTACCGCGGCTGCTGGCACGTAGTTAGCCGATGCTTTTTCTTGAGGTACATTCAATCTCGCCTGTAGCGAGAAATTATTCCCTCACAAAAGGAGTTTACGACCCATAGGGCCTTCATCCTCCACGCGGCGTCGCTGCGTCACCCTTTCGGGCATTGCGCAATATTCCTCACTGCTGCCTCCCGTAGGAGTCTGGACCGTGTCTCAGTTCCAGTGTGGCTGATCGTCCTCTCAGACCAGCTACCCATCGTCGGCTTGGTGGGCCGTTACCTCACCAACTACCTAATGGGACGCAGGTTCATCCAAAGGCACCTTTCGGCATTTAATTCCAATACAATGCTATATCGGAAAATCATCGGGCATTAGCCTCGATTTCTCGAAGTTATTCCCGTCCTCTGGGCAGATTACCTACGTGTTACTCACCCTTGCGCCGGTGTACTCAAGATATTGCTACCTCTTTCTCCCAAGACTTGCATGTGTTAGGCACGCCGCCAGCGTTCGTCCTGAGCCAGGATCAAACTCTCCATTGTAGAATTTTTATATTCTCAATTTCAAGTCTGATGACCTAATCTCTGAGTCGTTAGACTTTTCGAATAGGGTTGAAACCCAGCTAAATTGACATTTGTCGTGCACACTTTTTCAAAGAACATCCTTACGATAAAAATGCCCATCTTCAATGGGCATTCAAAATTTTTCTCTAAGGAACCTTCCGCCTTTATCGTGCGGGTTGTTAATATAGTATTTCATTTCTTAAATGTCAACACCTATTTCTCAGGAAATGAAAATAGTTCATCGTTGACGTAAGATTTCTTGTCGGACTTGCTTTTCTAATCGAAGGTGTTCTTCAGCAGATATTTTAAACCGGTCTCGAAGGATATCCAACCGATCCAAATCTTGGGGAGTTATAGATCCACTTTTCCAACTATCAACAATCGCTTGCAGATAGATCTCGAGTTGGACTTCTTGTTCCAAATCCATATTCTCTTGATCACTAATTCCCATCGCTTTTCGAAGCGTCACTAAGATGGCATTTTCATCCTTGCTTAACGCGCCATCTGACCATGCGTGCTTAAGTGCCTGAGCGTATGCCTGAATAGAAACAACAGGTACTGTCGATGGGGCCTGTGTTCCTTTTTGTATGTCAGTCCGTTTTTTTTCTTCTTCCTGTTGCTGGCGAGACTTTTCTTCTTCCTGTTGCCGACGAGACTTCTCTTCTTCGCGTTGCCGACGAGATTTTTCTTCAACCTGGCGCCGTGTTTCTTCCACCAGACGCTTGCTCGCTAACTCCGTTTGCCGTTGGACTTCTAATGCTTGGCGTTCAGCCATTCCCGCACGGTTTTTCTCTTCTTCAACAAACTTATCGATGACAGGAGAAGATAAGGCAACCGCCGCATCTTTCTTTTTCTGCTCAAGAATCTTGCGCTTGAGTTCCTCAACTTTCCGTCGTTGTTCGTCCAGATCCGGCATAGTTTAGAAGCAATTCACTTTATTTATAATTAAAACAATTTTGATACCTAATAATTCCATGTTACTTGAATATATTCAAATCGTCCCCGAATGTCAACGAATCAGACATCATCTTCACTTTCGCACTATAAACAGCCAAATCACAGTTTATCCGGTAACTCGCTGAAAGCGCTTCCGAACAAGTCGTCGGCGATCTCAGAGGAATCTACGAAATCGTGAAATTCGAGTCCCACCTGTTTCTTTTGCTTCAGGTAAAACAGAACCAAAGAAATTGCTGCTCCGGCCAATAATCCAATCAGAACATATTTCTTCATCGACTCTCTTTGTCTGTGGAAGTGAAATTAAACCATCACTGACTTTCTCTGAGTATGGAATGCTGATCTTTTAGCCACCACCCATACGAAGAAGTCGAATCGGGTTATGCCGCAGGTGGCGGTGTTGGCTGTGTTTCTCCTTCGGCCATCTTTGCTTTCACGTCCTGAACTTCGTTGCGAATCTCCTGCGCTTTCTTTTTCAGGTTTGCCATGTGCTTCCGAAGACGCACACCTGCCGATTTATTTTCTTTTATATAAAATTTCTCAAAGTCCGCTTTGAATGTTGCTACGAGTTCCAGCAATTCTTGATACCGATCCATCTTGTTGCTCCTATCGATTATTTACGCTTGTTAGTTATAAGCTTTTGCTTAAATTTGGAATAATCAAATTACTCATTTATCTGAATGCGAATTTCTCTATTGAATGAAATATTAAAAAATGGAATTTTAACGCAAGCATTGTTTTAATGTGTTGATTACATTAAAATTTCGCCAGTAAGATACGCATTTGATTCGGAGAAGTCAAAGAGAATTGGCGAATTTTTTGTAAAATCGCAATCACCCTCAAAACGTGTAAAAAAGAAACCTTTTTTATTAATATCCAGTGTGGCAGCTATAACCATTGAATACGAACAAGGTCCCCCTTTTAACGTTTTGTACCAGACTGTGGAAAAATCACTGAGAGGCGCTTCACTACATAATCAGTCGAAAGAGGTTTTACGAGATATGCTGATACTTTGTACGAAAGAAGTTCCCTGACAAGATCTGTTTCACTATGTGAAGTGACCATGACTACCGGTAAGTCCTGATAGTCAGAAATGGCGCGGATGGACTTGAGCGTCTCTTTTCCATTCATGATGGGCATTTCGTAATCGAGAAAAACAACATCCGGTTTTTCTGTGGAGAGTTTTCTGAGTGCGTCTTTTCCGTGTACCGCTTCGATAATCTGTGCGTCAAATACTTTAGTTAAAATTTTCCCCAGGAGCATTCTGCTTTCAATACTATCATCTACGATAAGTGCTTTCATCAACATCTTGACCCCCAAAATGTGATACTGTTCCTTTCAATATAGCAACCTGTACTGTTAATCGCAATCTATTGTTGTAAGATTCCTATATCATTGGCTCATTAGCTTATTGGGTGAAGTGACTTCACCCTACGTATTCTTCTTCTACTCTGCGTCAATAGCACATCATAAAAGTTTGATGCTCACTTCCATTGGTCGCTCGATTGGAGTCTATACTGGTCGGCCCCTCTCGTGCTGAGCGGCGGAAGCAACCGCTGCAGTTTAACAAATTGCTGTGTGATTGTTGCAATTATATTGGATTTCATATATAATATTAACAGTTCAATAAGTTATAACAAGGCAACTTCGTTTATCGGCAAGCGTTGTATGCAATTGTCGGCTGTGCTGATATAAAACAGGAAGAGAAAGACGGTACCCTAACATAAGGCAGAAAGGAAAAATGTTTTCATGAGTTTCTTTGATGATAAAATTGCAGAAAGGCTTGGAGGAATCAATTTTGGCAAATCTACAAAGATTTACAAATTCGAACTGATCAAACGAGCCAAGGCAGCAGCAAAAATTGCACACCCTGAATTAACTATCATTGACATGGGTGTTGGAGAGCCTGACTGGCCAGCAGATCCACTTGTTGTAGAAACCCTATCGCAAGAAGCAGGAAAACCTGAAAATCGTTGGTATGCTGATAATGGCATCCCTGAATTTCAACATGCTGCCGCTCAATATTTACACAATGTTTTCGGAGTGCAGATTAAAAATCCGACAGAGCATATTGTCCATGGAATAGGATCAAAACCGGTTCTTGCAATGCTTCCAATCTGTTTGATCAATCCGGGAGACATTTTTCTCACAACAGTACCCGGATATCCGATATCAGCGACCTATACAAAATATCTTGGAGGCGAAGTATTCAACCTTCCTCTCCTTGAGTCCAACTCATTTCTACCGGATTTAGGATCTATTCCGCCTTCCATTTTGAAAAAATCAAAAGCCCTCTACCTGAATTATCCAAATAATCCTACCGGAGCTACGGCAACGCCGGAATTTTTCAAGCATGCAGTTGACTTCGCACAGCGCAATGGAATCGTTATTATTCACGATGCCCCCTATAGTGCGCTGATCTATGACGATTATAAGCCGTTAAGCTTTTTGTCTGTTGATGGAGCTATGGATGTTGGTGTCGAAGTCCATTCATTATCGAAAGCGTTCAACATGACGGGTTGGAGAATAGGTTTCTTATGCGGGAATTCCAAAGCTGTCAAGGCCTATGCAACGGTGAAAGACAACACTGATTCAGGGCAGTTCCGGGCAATTCAGAAAGCAGCGATACAGGCCTTCCATCATTTGGAGATCACACAGGCAACCGTAGACAAATACTCGAGAAGATTTGAATTGCTCATCCAAGCACTTTGCGAAGTAGGATTCAAGGCAAAAAAGCCCAAAGGATCATTCTATTGTTATGTACCTGCGCCAATCGGTACGGAAAAAGGAGACGTATTTAAAACAGCATCGGAGTTTTCGGATTTTCTCATTCGATCAGCTTTGATTTCAACGGTTCCATGGGATGATGCCGGGAAATACATTCGATTCTCAGTAACATTTGAAGCCGATTCCATCGAACATGAAAAAGAAGTACTTGATGAAATGAAAAATCGGATGAAAAAATTGAAGTTGAAATTCTAAAACGGACGCCGGAAGACTAACAAGTGCCAACCAGCAACAAACAACAGCCTAAGTGCGAGGCACCGTTACACTCCGAATCGTACATTAAGCAAAATATGTTGGCGCATGAAGAACTGCAGCGGGAAAAAGAAAGAAGAACATGCTATGAAATTCCATAAATACCACGGGCTTGGCAACGACTACATCGTCATCGATCCAAGGGAAACGAACCTAACGTTAGACGAGCCAACAATAAGACTCATCTGCAATCGAAATTATGGAATTGGATCTGACGGAATATTGTATGGCCCTGAGATAAAAGATAATATTTTCAAATTGAGAATATTCAATCCTGATGGGAGCGAAGCTGAAAAAAGCGGCAACGGGTTAAGAATATTTTCTCGTTACTTATGGGACATCGGTTTAGTGAAAACAAATCCGTTTATCATCAATACCATCGGCGGAAATGTCCAATCGGAAATCCTCAACAACGGCGATTTAATCAAAATTGAGATGGGAAAAGTTTCATTTCTTGCTGCAGACATTCCTTATACGGGCGAAGGAGGAGAAGTTCTCAACAGGAATTTCACCATACGAGGAAAAACCTTCCGGTACTGTGCTGCAAATATCGGAAATCCTCATTGCGTCGTTCTATGCGATGAGATATCTCCTGAACTTGCTCAAGAGTACGGGCCACATATTGAGAAGAACGCACTATTTCCCAGAAAAACCAATGTTCAGTTCATGAAAGTTATTGACAAAAAACATATCCAGATTGAAATTTGGGAAAGAGGTGCCGGGTATACATTGGCATCGGGAAGCAGCAGCATCGCTTCAGCAGCAGTTGCTTTTAAATTAAGTTTGTGTGAAAACAACATAACTGTGAACATGCAAGGCGGGAAACTCAATATTGAATTCACCAACGATTTTAGGGCGACCATGACCGGCCCTGTGATAGCAGTCTGTGAAGGAATAATACAAGAAGACTTCTTTAAAAAAAGCAAAAGGTAAAACCGCCACCCCCTTGCATTAGGAGTGAAAAACGACATGTGTTATAATTGACATAGTCATATACCATGCAACTTCATTATGAGCTAGGGCACCTCATCCTTTGAAATACTTTGAAAGGTTAACTTATTGATGTCAAGCATAATATCGGGTCTTCTTGCAACATGGAGAATCCTTTGGAGATCAGGATTGTTCCTTGTCATTTGGGGATTTTTGTTAGCACCGTTCATTATACCATTTAGTTCGGGACTTGTAAAGTGGACACATACATCTCCGATGGAAGCACGATTATATTCCGACATTGCATGTGCAGTAACAATATTGGTAGCCACATGGTTCATAACACGATTCATTGACCATCGTCCCTTTCTAACAATTGGATTCGCTTCCGGCCACATCTTAAAAGATAGTCTCGTTGGATTAGCGGTGGGAAGCATTTGGTTGGGAGCGTCTATCGGTACTGCTTGGCTCTTAGGCTGGGCATCACCCGTAGCACCAGTTGGTTTTGTCTGGCCGGTATTGGCGGGATCTGCGATCGCCATGCTTTTTAATGTCCTCACACAGGAACTTCTCCTCTGTGGATTTATTTTTCAAACGATCCGACGCCAATCCAATGCTGCCATCGCAATGGTAGTATCGGCAATATTATTTGCAAGCCTCCATGCCGGCGCATTTAAAGGTGAGTGGTTGCCCGTGGTCAATGTATTTGCCGCAGGACTGCTCTTTTGTCTTGCGTATATCATCACCGGCAATTTGTGGTTTCCCATCTCCATTCATTTTGCATGGGATGTATTATTGGGGCCGGTACTTGGGTTAACTGAAAGCGGCATAAGTAATTTAGGGGGCGGTTGGAAAATATTTGTGATCAATGGTCCGCAATTGTTTACCGGCGGTACATTTGGTTTAGAAGGCGGTTTCATAGTGACTTTCACAGTTTTTTTCAGTATTGTTTTGATGTATCTTTTTCAACGTCAGAAAATCCGAACACTTTTTTGCAAGGTGCGCTAACCAGCCATCCAAGCTGACGAGCATTTTAACGGCTGGAAAGCACATAGCATTCTGCTCACATCGCTTATATATTTGAAATAAAGTTTTATCAGTATTCGCCCCGTTGTTTTTCCGCTGTGGACGAATTATCCGCACCTCGCAAAACAGCAGGATAAACACTTAAATATTACACGATAGAACTACAAGAAATTTACCTTAAATAATTAAGTACAGAACAATTAAAAGGAATACCCATATGAAGTTTTCGACATTACAACGATTAGGCGGAATTGCAATAATATTTGGTTCAGTAACTTTTTACTGCGTGGGCAATCTGCTGGACAATGCTTTTGCCGGTGCATGAACGAGTCCGAGACGTATCTCTCATGATTTTACATCCTCATTGGATATGGATCGCTTCATTAGCTTTTCCAGGTATTGTTTTCATGATTTTTGGTTATACGGCGGTCTATTCAAGATTGTACCATAAAGCCGGTATTCTAGGTTTCGTTGGATATGTATTTATAACTTTAGCGTATATTTTTCAAGCCGCAAAAGTAACCTGGGAAATTTTTGTATATCCCATTATCGTGAGTTATGCACCTTCTCTTCCACTCTTTTCGGAAAAAATTTTAATGCAGCACCCTCAATTCATTTTATTCCGATGGCTGGCAAGTGCAACCATTTTTATCGGTGTTATTCTTTTTTGTATCACATTAATACGAAGCCGTGAATTTCCCAAAAGCGCAGGAATCCTGATTTTATGCGGCGCAGTGATTTATGCTGTCGGCCCGATCCTTAACGTTTATGTAGCAATCGCAGGAGTTCTGATACTTTCTATTGGGTGTTTTATTCTGGGATATACAATGTTTTCCGATGTGAAAGAAGAGTCAAGGAGTGTTAAACTATAAGAGATAATATATTTGGAGGCTGTGCATGATTTGTACCACCGGTAAATTTAGTTTACTTGAACAATTATGGATGCAAATAACATTTGATGGAATATGGATACTAGGTTTAATATCAATTTCAATTATCAATCCGTTTATTTCAATAGTGTATTTTCTTTTTTGCTTTTTTGGAATATTTTTTCTAATCATGCATTTATGGATTTGTCCAAGATGTCCGCATATCAAAGAGTATTCGGCATGTTCTCAATTCCTTCCGTTTCTTACAAAAAAATAATTAAAGAAAATGTTTCCGGTAATTTAAAGCTATATGAAAAAATTGGGTTCTGGATAATATTGTCTGGAATATTTATTTTTCCATTATTTTGGGTACTCAAGAATCGATATTTCATTCTTCCGTACTTCATACTTGGTTTCATGCATTATTCAACATACTATGTTCACTTTTGTAAGAAATGCATCAATATATACAACACCATATAAGTCTCCGATTCTCTTCGTCAAAGGCGCAGCCGTCTCTTGGGGAAAACTGCTCATAGATTCAAAATTTAATGATACAACGACAAACAATGGGAACAAAATAAACGAAATAGACGTTCATTTATTTATCGAGTATATACAAGAAAACCGTTGGCAAGAAAAAGGAGCTTGGCTATCCCTGCACTCCCCTCAAAATTGTTTTTAAAGAATTCAACTAAAATCATTTTAAGCCGAGAAGGAGACAAACGATGAAAAGCAAGAAAAAGCTCACCACCAATGCCGGGGCACCTGTCGTAGACAACCAGAACATCATGACCGCAGGCAAACGCGGCCCGGCACTGCTGCAGGATGTATGGTTTCAGGAAAAACTGGCTCACTTTGATAGGGAAGTAATTCCCGAACGGCGCATGCATGCGAAGGGTTCCGGTGCTTATGGTACATTTACCGTTACACATGACATAACCAAATACACAAAGGCAAAGGTATTTTCAAAAAAAGGGAAAAAGACGGATTTGTTTGTCAGGTTTTCTACTGTAGCAGGAGAACGAGGGGCGGCAGATGCGGAACGGGATATACGAGGATTTGCAATAAAGTTTTATACCGAGGAAGGTAACTGGGATTTGGTTGGCAATAATACACCGGTATTTTTTCTTCGCGACCCGCTCAAGTTTCCCGACCTCAACCACGCAGTCAAACGCGACCCTCACACCAATTTGCGAAGTGCAAAAAATAACTGGGATTTCTGGACATCTCTACCCGAAGCACTTCATCAGATTACCATAACAATGAGTGAGCGGGGTATTCCATATTCGTATCGTCATATGCATGGTTTTGGCAGCCATACCTTCAGTCTGATAAATGAAAAGAATGAACGCTGCTGGGTTAAATTTCACTTTCAGACCCAGCAGGGAATTAGGAACCTGACCGATGCAGAAGCCGAAGCTCTTATTGCAAAGGATCGGGAAAGTCACCAACGCGATTTATTCAAGAGTATTGATAAAGGCGATTTCCCTCGTTGGAAATTATTCATTCAGGTGATGCCGGAAAAAGATGCAGCAAAATGTAGATATAATCCTTTTGATCTCACCAAAGTGTGGTTTCATAAAGACTACCCTCTCATCGAAGTAGGTGTTATGGAATTGAACCGCAATCCTGATAACTATTTTGCCGAAGTTGAACAGGCTGCTTTCAATCCTGCCAATATTGTACCAGGCATCGGTTTCTCACCCGACAAAATGCTGCAAGGTCGATTATTTTCCTATGGTGATGCACAGCGATATCGTTTAGGCGTCAATCATCACTTGATTCCTGTGAATGCTTCCCGTTGTCCGTTCCATAGCTATCATCGCGATGGTGCTATGCGCGTCGATGGTAACTATGGCGCCGCTCTTGGGTACGAGCCGAACAGTTATGGCGAGTGGAATGAACAGCCCGATTTTAAAGAGCCTCCTGTATCGCTGGAAGGTACCGCTGATCATTGGAATCACAGGGAAGACACAGACTATTATTCTCAACCCGGGTTATTGTTTCGATTGATGAATGGACAACAACAAAAAGTACTTTTTGAAAACACTGCACGAGCTATGGGTGATGCACCTCATGAGATCAAGATACGACACATTAGCAACTGCATGAAAGCTGATCGAGCTTATGGAAAAGGCGTGGCTGATGCTCTGGGAATTCCGATCAAGGAAGTGCCCAAGTAAAGATACATGTGGTGCTAGTAAAACATTGTTACTTGAAGGTTAACTGCAAAGCTGCTAAGTGAAACGCCTATGTTTCGCTTGAAAGAAAAGAGAGAGCGCCAGACCGCTTTGCGGTCTGGCGCATCCGCCTCAGGAAGAATCGGCTTATCTGCATTCAAAGTATTTAACGGATGAGAAGCATTTTCTTCTGGAGGCTCGCATGATCTGTTTGAAGCCTGTAGACGTACATCCCCGAAGCGGCCGGGCGGTGACATTCATCTGTCCCATCCCAGACGATGATATAAGTTCCCATACCTTCAGTACGTTGTGCAAGTGTCTTCACTTTCTGCCCCAGCAGGTTGTAAATGATTAAGCTTATGTGAGACGGTGATTTTAGGGAGAACTGGATCGCGGTTGCAGGATTGAACGGGTTTGGATAATTCTGTTCCAGAGAAAAGTTATAAATAATATTAGGTCGTTCAGCAAATCCTCCACTGTCTCTCATGCCCGTCATCAGTAAAGAGTATTTTTTCAGGATGCTGATGGTAGAGGAGTCAGTATCAAAGACCGAATTTAATCCTTGTGCTTCCATGGGCGGGTCGCACATGAAAGGATTTCCCACACGCCAGGTGAAATCACTGTTTGGTGAGCGGGCTTCTCCGCCCCAGCCCCAAAAATTTGAACCCGCAATCGGTGCTCCCGTTGCAGCACTATTATAGACCAATTGGAGCAAGGCGTCATAGTATTGATCGCGAAATGTTACCGCGCTACTGGGGCTGTATTCTTCGTTATCTCTCGGCAACCCGAATTCTTCCATCGTAAGAGGCTTGTTGAGTTGGCGGGCGTAACCGATATGATCGCTGATGTAAGTACTCGCTTGTAAGAGAGCACTGGAGTATGTTCCGCTCATATTAGAAGAGTTAATCCATCCCCAGTTCAGCGCCCAGACATGAATTGTCGCGTAGTCTATAGAAGGACTTTGATGGGCGGAGAGAAAAACATCCGATCTCTCAAGACAACCCATCGTCCCTTCATTTCCCGTTGTCACGAGATGATTTGTGTCGATAGAATGAATATAGTGTGCAGTCGAATCTATCCATTCATAAAAAGCATTCAAATAAGCAGCGGTATTTCCCGGACGGGGTTCATTGGCAAGCTCCCATGCCATGATAACCGGGTCTTCGTAATAATATAATCCGCTTACTGTATTCTGCCGATGAATCAAATCGTTAATGTATTGTTTATAGGTGGCATTTGCTGAAACATTACGATAAAATGGCGAAGCATCATACAAGCTTCCGCCGCCGCCAAACCAGGAAAGATACTGAGGCATGCCGCCGGACCAATTCCAATAGTTATTTAAGAAAATGACAGCTTTCATATCTCTCTTCCCCATTTCAGAAAGCAGAAAATCTAATCCGATAAGAAGAGAATCGTCATATACTCCCGGCGATGTCTGAATGGCCGGTTGTACGACAGCTTGATTGGTGGAAGCCTCCGAAGCGCCGAGGATTCTGAGGTTATCGATTCCGTTGGATTTCAACCGGTCGAGTTCCCGGAGAAGTCTCAACGTATCGCCTGTCTGCCCCGTTGAGCCGATATAGCAGCCGTACCAAAAATTTGTGCCAACAAAATAGTACGGTTTGCCTTCCAATATAAAGTGAGTATCCTGCACCTGCACATAGTGATATTGAGAGATCGCGGTTGTTGTGCAGAGTAATGTGAGAATAAACGAAATAGTGTATGTAGTAATTTTGGTCATATCTGCTTCAATACGTTTTTCTACACTATTGAATTCTATCAGATTGTTTCATCTAAATATAGACATTTATTGGAATAATTATAAGAGACGATCACTAAAGCTTATCGGGTGAAGTGACTTCACCCATACGTATTTTTATGCTCTGCGATGGAACACGCACCAGCACGCTATGCAGTTTGGCGTGTTCACCTTCATCAATCCGCCCAAAATATGGCGGATGCCCGCCAGGATACATGTTGGGTAAACACAAAACGCGAAAAACGGTAGACAAGCCACTTCATTTACAGAAACAAAGAAACTTGTTTTGCTGAAGTAACAGGCAAATGTAAATAACGTCAAGTAGCATGGTGCTTATTACCGTTTTCTTAGAATACACCAAGCACCTTTTTTTCTGAACCTCCGATTTGTGAGTTACTCGTTTTTCTACTACATTCATGCCGTTCTATTCTGGATTATTGTCATCCCGCAAAAATGAACCGAACAATCATTACTGGAGGTCTCTATGAGATGGTTTTTTTTCGGTTTACTCGCCGTTCTGTTTATTGTAACATGTTTCGCACAATCCAAACGGGCAATCGTATTCGACGATCTCATTGGTTTCGGGCGTGTCTCCGATCCGCAGATCTCTCCGGATGGAAAAACTGTTGCGTTTATCATTACCCGTCAGCTGAAAGAAGAAAACAAGTCTAACAGCAATATCTACCTGGTTCCTATCGAAGGCGGAGAAGTCCGGCAATTGACAAATGCCAAAGATATCAATAACAATCCGTGCTGGCTTCCGGATGGGAAGGCGATTGCTTTCATATCGACAAGGGACGGGACATCGCAAATATGGAAAATTCCCGTCAATGGCGGTGAAGCACTGAAAGTTTCACAGATAGCCACGGAGGCATCTAAGCTAATCGTTTCTCCGGACGGCAAGTGGTTTGCATTTGCGTCTGATGTGTATCCAGATTGCCCGGACGAAAATTGCAACAAACAGCGGCTCGAGTCGATCGAGAAAAGTAAAGTGAAGGCAAAAATTTTCACGACGCTTCCATTTCGTGTGTGGAATTATTGGAAGGATGGAAAACGGAGCCACTTGTTTGTTATGCCGTCGGGCGGAGGGAAAGCAGTTGACGTGACGCCCGGTGACTACGACACTCCCCCTATCGACCTTGGCGGCAATTGGGATTATGCCTTCTCTCCGGACAGCAAGGAAATTGCTTTCACGAGAAATCCCGATACACTCGTGGCAATCAGCACCAATAATGAAATTTACGTCGTTCCTGTTGAAGGAGGTGTGATAAAGAAAATTACAGATAATCCCGCGAATGACAGTCAGCCTCTCTATTCACCTGACGGGAAATACATCGCCTTCGAAATGATGCATCGGCCCGGATTTGAAGCAGACCGGCGGGAACTTGTTCTCTACGAACGGGCTTCTGGAAAATTCATCAATCTCACCGGCACATTCGATTACAGTGTTAGCGATGTTGTATGGTCTCCGGATTCGAAGTCGCTCTTTTTTAATTCAGACGATAAAGGGAATGTCACGATTTTTAATGTCCGCGTGAAAAATAAAAAGATCACTGCAATCCTCAACAAGGGCTTCAATGAATCAATCCGGTTGACGCCCGATGGAAAGTCAATAATCTTCGCAAAGGAATCGATTAAACTGCCAGCAGAACTTTTCAAGATGGATATCAATGGAGACAATCTGAAGCAAATAACATACACCAATGCAGGAAAATTATCCGAATTAGAGATGAATACCCTTGAAGATTTTTGGTTCGAAGGTGCCGCCGGAACACGCGTGCAGGGCTTTGTACTCAAACCGCCGTTGTTCAAAGAAGGGAAAAAATATCCGATGATTTTCCTGGTGCATGGAGGTCCGCAGGGGCAATGGGGCGATGAATTCCATTACCGGTGGAACGCACAGATGTTCGCTTCGCGCGGTTATATTGTTGTGATGATCAACCCGCGAGGCAGCACGGGCTACGGGCAAAAGTTCACCGATGAAATCAGTAAAGATTGGGGTGGTAAGGTGTACGAAGATTTGATGAAGGGGCTTGACTATGTTGTCAGGTCTTATTCCTATATTGACAGCAATCGTGTCGCCGGCGCCGGTGCTTCATACGGAGGGTATATGATGAACTGGATACTCGGACATACTGATCGTTTTCGATGCATTGTATCGCATGACGGAGTATTCAATCCTGCAAGTGCGTACGGTACTACAGAAGAGCTCTGGTTTGACGAATGGGAATTTAACGGAACGCCGTATAAAAACCCCGAGTTGTACAAGAAATGGTCGCCGATGGAATTCGCGAAAAACTTTAAGACACCGACACTGGTCATCCATGGCCAGCAGGATTATCGTCTCGACGTGAGTGAAGGATTTCAACTTTTTACAGCACTTCAGCGGCAGGGAGTGAAATCGAAAATGCTTTACTTCCCGGATGAATTCCACTTTGTTGTAAAGCCGCAAAACGCAGAACTGTGGTATAAAACAGTTTTGGATTGGATCGATGAGAATACAAAATGATACACGCTTTATATTTGGTCATAACTCCTCTACGTTAGGAGTAAAAACACATATATTACAATTTACTTTATTGTATGACGCACAACTTGACGGGAGTTGAGTTGCCCCCAGAAGAATCAGTCGGCATGCTTAGATAAACCGTCTGGTAGAACACGGAGGACAAAATGACAACCAAGAGCCGCTTGGCAGATTTCGATCACCCGATTATTAAAAAGAAAGCCGCGGAACTAATGCTTGGGAAGCAAACCATTGTGGATAAACTTGAGAGCATCTTTTCGTTCGTTCGTGACGGAATTAGGTTTGGATTCCCGCCCAAGTGGGATGAAGTGAAAGCGTCTCAGGTCATCAGTTACGGTTTAGGTTACTGCAATACGAAGGCAACTCTCTTCCATGCTCTCAGTCAAGCTTGTGACATACCTACACGCGTCCATTTCGGCCTGATCGACATCAGGATTATGCGAGGAATACTCCCTTCATTTGCTTTTCCCTTCATGCCAAAAGCCGGCGGACACTCTTGGATTGAGGTGCAGCTGGATGGCCAATGGAAACCCATTGACTCCTATATCAACGACAAGGTGTTTTATGAAAGAGCTCTCAAGCGGCTAAGTGCCGCTGGAAAGGCAATCGGCTATTCAATTTCCTTCGTTGAAGGGAAATCCAGCTGTGAATTCAACTTCGGTGAGAAAGGTTTTGTACACATGGGAGCGGTTGTGGAAGATCACGGCGTCTGGGAAGATCCGGCAGAATACTTTGCTTCACTTAAGTACCGTCGGTTGAATACGATCCAATCAATGTTCTATCCCGTTCTTGCTTTGTTGGTAAATCGCAATGTTGAAGGTATTCGCGCGAGCGCAGTTTGATCTCAGCCCATCAAGCTTATCGGGCGAAGGCACTTCGTCCCTGCTCACGGGCTTGATAAATCAAGCCCCTACGACCGACAATTCCCATCCTCTTACAATCTCAAATTCTCAATTCTTCACTCTCCACCGTTTATCACTCACCGTTCTCTCTCCACTGTTTACTATTCGCTGTTTACTATTCACTGTTCACCACTTCCTCACTCCCCAACTTTTCAACTACACACTAACCAACTACGAACTAGTTACACAGTTTCTCTCTTGCTTCTCTCCTGCTATTCTCTTGCATCTCATACAACAACTGTTTAAATTTTCTTTTTAACTGACAGTATCGAAAATCAAATCAAGATTGAAACAGCGCCGGTAGATTTCGTAATCCGGCATCTTTGAAAATGTAGTTTATATAACATGGCAAAGAAAGGAACGATCGCACTATGTCAACAGACTTGCAGACTTCCGGCACCATTTTAAAAAAAGTTTTATTTTCTATATTATTATTGTTGAGTACTATTGGTATATCTTACTCACAGCAGTGCGGTCAATGCTCATACCCGAGAATTATTTTTTATGACTGTACTATACAAGTCCCTCGCCCAACGATACAGGATTCATTATCGAGCTGGTGGGCTTTGGCGTGGCCGGCGTTTTGGGCACACACTTCAATTGTCAATGACGATGAAACTGGCGGTTGTATCTCTTACATTGATAGAGGGAGCACTTTTTCATTATTATCGCATGGAGATACTTATCTAAGTGATGTAGATTACGCGAATTTGCCCCCCTCTGGCGCAATTAATTCAGCTGACTATATCTTTGTCAGTTATGTCTCTGGCTCAAACGGAAATTATACGTTGACCTTACAGCTCCAGACGGCTGTATCGCGGGAGGTTGTAAAAAGCATTAGTGAAAACTTTACCGGTGACCCTGCAAGCAGAGAGCCTGCCGGCGAAGCGGCCGCGTCTGCATTTCTGCCGCTCATCCAAACTATCTGGAACTATGAAGTGAATAAACGGAATACTGACGTTACTGTTGCAATGTGTGATGTGAAATATCAAATGCCAAATATAGTGACGGTGACGCCGGAGAAAACAAAGGTAGATACGGGGGAGACCATCAACGTTAACGTTGAAATGTATGATTGTGACGGTGCCCCTTTAGGGAATCGGACAATTTATTTCACAGATACCACTGTCAATGGTTTATCGCTCAAAGGTACAACCGGCGGTAAAATGAATCCATCTGTTGTCACTACTGATTCTCACGGAAAAGCATCCGTTCAATTCACAACAACTCAGAACATGGGTTATTCGCATATTGTCGCTTGGTATCCACATAAGAAGCCTTGCGGAAGAGCAGGTTCATTTATGGGTACGGCAGATGTTTTGACCAAGATGGCGGGTAAGAATATCTGGGTCGTCCAGGGATCGATATCATCACAGACTATTACCACCGGTGACACTAATGTCACATATGTAGCAGGATACAGCACGTATCAAAGGGACTATCAGGATAATGCCTCGGCATCTTTTATTGCATTCTTCTATGTAGACAACGGCAGCGATACAACAATAAGCCTCGCTGATTATCAAGAAGATGATCCAGAATTCAAGATAACCATTTCCGGGTCCGAGCAACAGGATTTGTTCTACAAAACTGATGTTGAAGCGGAAGGCGTCACTCCTGACGTTTATATCAAGACGGAACACACAGTCGGACAGTTATTCGACTACAGCGATACCGGCTTCGAGTTCTATTACCCGGCTGATCCTAGTAGTACGGCAGTCGGTTTTATATGCGGAGGACAAGGGCAATGCACAGGGAATATAAAAAAAACGGATACCAATCCCCAATTTCATTGGGATGATGACAGTTATAGCGTCGAGAGCGATTGCAGCATTTCGGGCTATTTCAATGGGAACGAATGTACAATGACCAGAAACGGAAACTCATATTCGGTTACAGGCGACCAAACTCACGTGGAGCATGAGTACGAAGGTGCAGACCAAGGCACACAGATTACAAAAGTGTATAACCACATTACTGCCAAGATCTGGCTTTATGATTCAACAGCAACTGCGATACATCAATTAAAAGGATTACTGCCTTTCACAAACAAGTTGCTCCAGAACTTTCCAAACCCATTCAACCCGGAAACAAATATCGGATATCAACTGGCTTCGAACAGTTTCGTTACTCTTAAAGTATATGACATTCTTGGAAGAGAAGTAGCGACATTGGTAAATCAACGCCAAAATGCCGGAGACCATAGTATAATGTTCAATACTTCAAAATATTCGAGTGGAGTCTATTTCTATCGCATCCAAGCAATTGAAAATAGCAGCAAGAATTTTACATCGATAAAGAAGCTCATGGTGTTGAAATAGCAGTCCGCGTCAGGCAAGGAATTCTTTTGAGGAGTTGGGAATAAAGGGGCCCTCGACAAAAAAAGACATGGAGTTAAACTCCGGCATTCTATCTTGCCTCAGGAGTGGATTAATCTGCCGAAATCACGTTCTCTGTGACGCAGGGGGAACTCCTTCGGAACAACGAGGAAATTTCCTGCTATTCGTTCATAGACTCCACTGCTCTTTTACTCATCTACTCATAGACGGCTTACTCTTTACCATTTACTCTTCACTCTTTACTGTCTTTCCCTCCCCTTGCTTCTCTTCCTAAAACTTACTACACTTTACCCAAGTAGTTTCCATTCCTAGCCATTTTGCAGGATTCGCTTCAACGCTGCACTGCAATCGCAACTGCTGAGAACTTTGTTCAGGAGGAATTAGCATGGATCAGCCGGTACTTTCCGATAAAACACAATTTCCCACGGAAGAAATAATCTCTTTGCATCTCGGGAAAACAAAAAACATCTGGGATTCCTTTTTTGAATATCTTCACGAGAACCATCCCGATATGAGTTCGGAGTGGCGGTATTACAATGACGGGAAAAGTTGGCTGATGAAGAATACACGGAAGAAAAAGACGGTCTTCTGGTTATCCATTCTCAAAGGGACTTTCAGAATTACTTTTTACTTTACCGACAGAGCAGCTAAGGCAATTGCGGATAGTAATATTCCCGCGGAAATGAAAAAGCAGTTCAAAGATGGAAAACATTATGGCAAAATCCGGGGACTGACGGTTTTATTTAAATATAAAAAGGATATCGAGACTGCAAAAACACTCTTAGCGATTAAATTGAGCATTAAATAAAACAGCAAGAACCGACTGCGCGGTGGGAGAGCCATTCAGAGAGGCGGATATATGTATCAATACTTAATGAAGTTAATTCGACCCCTGTGACACATCTGTTAATCGACTCAAAGACTCATAGGCTCTTAGACTCGACTTGCATTTTCTTGCTTTTCAAACCAAAAAATACCACACTAAAAAGAGAAGCAACTCAAATGCATAAACCAACGCATGTTGCTTCACATTCTTTTTTTCCCAAAAACGCTTGAAACATTCTGTGTTTTAAGAGTGAATTAGCAAAGTATTTTCACTACTTTTAAAATATAGATGAAGAATACTTATGAATAAATTTGAATTCAGTAATAAAGTCGTTGAGAACATTCTGCAGGAGTTGCGGAGGGCAAGGAAATACATAAGAATTGCTGTATTTCAAATTCACCAAGAAGATGTTTTTGCTCTTTTAATCGAAAAACTTAAGCAAGGCGTAAGAGTTGAAATCATCACTCTTCCTTACGATTCAATTAATCTTGATGTACAGTTAAATGTTACTGCACACTTTGAGAAACTTAAATCCAATGGAGCTCGATTACATTTTTGTGGATGGAACGTTGGTGATCCTGAAAGAACATCAACCGCAATCGGAAGATGGTATTCATTCCACGGAAAATTCATCGTTACTGACAAATCAGCAATTTCACTTTCAGCAAATTTTACAACTAAGAACGAACTTGATTGCAGTCTGATTTCAAATGACGCGAAAATGATTTCGCATTACAACTTCAAATTTGATGAGTTGTATAATCTTTTCGTAAAAGAAACAGATGGTTATTCAGGTTCAATCCGAAAAAAGGTTTTAGAGGCGAATCCAAATGCAAGCGAACTTTTCAAGTTGCCAAAAGTCATTGAAACCAAAACACACGAAAGGCATTGGATTCATCACTACCCTTCTTCTCTTTGTCCTCAATTAGTACCAGCGGAAGACGGACTATTCATTGTTCCGTTTGATATTCGCGGAAGAAGCTTTTATGAGGAGAAAATTAAGAGCGCTAAGAAATTTGTTTTCATTTCAACCGAAAGTTTTACAGATACAGATTTTGCAGATTTCCTGATTAAAACTTCTCTTAAAGATTTACAGATAAATATTCTCACAGGAGCAACGAGCATGGACTTTGCAGACAGAATGCAAGCCATGCTTCGTGATTTACTTGCAAATAATATCAAAGTAAAAACTATCAATGACGATTTGCATGGCAAACTTTTACTCACCGACAAACATCTTGTTATAAGTTCAATCAACTTGAATAAGATGAATCTTGGCTTTAATAAGACTAGTCAATTTTGGAGAGAAAACACGGAAACAATTACTGTATGCTCCGATAAAGCAGTAATCGTCGAAGCTAAGAAACAGTTCTCTACAACCTTTAAGAAAGCAATAGATATTGAAGATATATTGGTAAAGAAATTATTATCAAAAGTTGGAAATGTTTTTTCAAAATACTACGGAATCAAATCAGACAAAGAAGCGAAGAACTTGTTTGCAAAGTTTCTTTTAAGGCAGGAAATTTATGTAAAGAAATTAGCGACAACAGTTGCTAAAATTAGTGGGAGAATTATTACAAAGTTGAAAAAGAAAAAAGTATGTAAGAATGAATTTATTATGTCGTTAATCCTATATTTCCTTACAGAAAGGAAATTATCAAAGAATGAGATAAAGGATAAAATTGATGTGCTGGATACTACTTATGATTTATCCTCATTAATAAAAATTCTTGTAGCAGAAAAATTTATTGAAAAAGATGGCGATTATTATAAAATTAAGATAACCTGAGAATAAATTTAAATGAATAGTGAACTAATAAAAGGAAATTGTTTAGCGTTTCTAAAAGGCAAATTAGAGCGATATTTTGATTTGACATTTCTGGACCCACCTTTTAATCAAGGTAAATATTATGAAGGGCATGACGACAATATGGATGCAAACGAATATTGGAAATGGATGAAAGAAATATGTTATCATATATTCCAACACACAGAAGAAGGTGGTTGCATCTATTTTATGCAACGAGAAAAAAACACTCAATATGTTTTAGATACATTATCGACAACTGGTTGGCATTTCCAGAATATCATTATTTGGAAAAAGAAATCTTCGGCTGTTCCTCAAAACAACAGGTTCGGGAAGCAATATCAAGTGATTGCCTTTGCGACAAAAGGAAATCCACCCCGGGTATTTAACAAACTTAGAATTGACCCGCCGCTCTTGGTAACAGAAAAATATGCAAGGGAGAACGGAATGTATGTAACTGATGTTTGGGATGACATCCGAGAATTAACCTCTGGTTACTTTGCAGGGGACGAACCATTAAGAGTTGAAGACGGTTCACGTCTCCATAAACAACAAGCACCAGTTCAATTATTGGCTAGAATAATTTTAAGTTCCTCTAAAGTTGGTGATTTAATCTTTGATCCGTTTGCAGGAACAGCAACTACTCTAGTTGTTGCAAAACAATTGTTGAGAAATTCAATTGGGATTGAATTGAATCCATTAAACATAGAGAGCGCAGAAAAAAGATTGTCTGAATTAAGGAACAGCGATAATATTTTAAAATTCCGCAACGATTATCGATACACGGAAGGACTCGATGATATTTGGAGAGTAACCGACAAACCATCTATTCCATTGCCTGTTAAATCAAAAGATGGAACACTTGCATTTAAGTTTTAAAGTCTCACACCTCTTAACCTCAGCGAGTTCGTCACCACACTCACGGAACTCAGCGCCATTGCCCCTGCAGCAAACATAGAGTTGAGTAAACCCATCGCCGCCAACTAAGGGAGCTCAAAAAACTACATGATTAAAGATCTCTCCATTGCATCTCCAACTTTTCTGGAAGAGCCGGCGCGAAGCTCATTTATAATTCCGGGTATTATATCTGTTACAGTATTCACTTCTTCTTCTGTTGTGTAACGGCTCAATGAAAACCGTATCGATCCGTGAATAGCATCATCCGGCACTCCCATTGCCCGCAAAACATGACTCGGCTCGGAAGAACCTGATGAACATGCCGATCCGGCTGAAGCGCAAATGCCGTATGTATCAAGTCGATGTAAAAGAGCCTCGCTGTCAACATGAGAAAAACTTATACTTGACGTATTCGCCAAACGCTCTGAATCACAGCCATTGATAAATATGCCTGAACATGTACTCTTCAACTTTAATTCTAAAAGGTCCCTGAGCCCGGCAACACCCGTCTGTTCGCATGCAATATTTTCCAGGGCAAGCTCGCATGCTTTTCCGAGGGCAGCAATCGATGCCAGGTTCTCGGTGCCGGCTCTCTTTCCGCATTCCTGATGGCCGCCTAATAAATAGGGAAAAAACTTGCAGCCTTTTCTTACATACAGTACACCGATACCTTTCGGCGCATGCAGTTTGTGGCCCGACATTGAGAGCATATCCACACCAAGCTTTTTCACATCTATTGGGACCTTCCCGACAGCCTGAACCGCATCGGTATGAAAGAGTATTCCGCGTTCACGGCACATCGCACCAATTTCTGCGATCGGAAAAATTACACCGGTCTCATTGTTCGCATACATGATTGAAACTATTACAGGTTCGTCATCAATTGCATTCATGAATGCATCGATATCAAGCCTTCCCGCTCTATCGACCGGCAAATAGGTGGCTTTATATCCTTTCTGTTCCAAATGCTTTACAAGATTAAGAACTGCAGGATGTTCTACTTGAGATGTGATTATATGCCGTTTATTTTCACCTAACTGAATCGCGCTTGAAATCGCTGTATTATCACTTTCCGTTCCGCAGCTTGTAAAAATTATTTCCTCCGGCTCTGCGCCTATCAGTAATGCGACATTTTCTCTGGCCTGCTCTATTTTGTAATAAAGATTTCTGCCAAAGGAATGACTGCTCGAAGGATTGCCGTATGATTCTTTTAAGTAAGGGAGCATTTCGTTCAAAACCTCGGGCGAAATAGCAGTAGTAGCGTTATTGTCCAGATATATGGTTTTCATTTTTTCTCTCTTTGAGTTTTCATGAACATCTTACATTTTCTTTCTGAAGAATCTCATATAATATGCCGGCCGCCTCGGCGGTTAATTTTTTGCAATCCAGTTTGATTTTCTGTTTCTCCATCAAATCCAGAATTTTTTGACAATTTGTGGAACTAAAATTTTTTAAAAACTGATTCCTGAATTCAGCTGACAATGAATACACCTTTTGTTTATCATCACTTGGATCCTCCCGTCCAAACAAGCAGCCCAGGGCTATAATGCCGCCGGTCAAAGCTCCGCAGGTCTCGCAATGGGATCTGCCGATTCCCCCGCCAAAACCGGAGGCAAATTTTGTAATACCTGGATCCGGTTCTTTATTATACAATTCCACAAACGATTTTAGAATTGCCTCAGCACAGTTGAATCCTGAGTGGAGAAACGTAAAGGTCTTCTGTTCAATATCTACCTTTGTCATGATTTTTCTCCTTAAATTATTGCGTATTTAGAAAGTTGAATTTTTACGATTATAAGTCTATATTTATATTAATCAATCGGAAACGTTGTGTCAATAGTCCAATATTGATACTGTAAATCGGATAAATCGATAGATAAAGGGCTATTAAAATTTTGGATATAAAGCAATTATTCACTTTTAGAACAATAGCAGCGCTTGGCAGTTTCAACAAGGCCGCAGATGCGCTTAACTATGCACAATCGACGGTATCCGAGCAAATCAAAGCGCTTGAAGGAGAATTGAGTGTAAAGCTATTCAATAGAGATGGAAAATATATATCGCTCACTCCGGCGGGTGAACTTTTTCTACAATACGCTCAAAAGATGATAAACCTTGAAGAAGAGATTCGAACGGAAATAAAAGGAAGCGAAGAAGTTCATGGTTCTTTATCAATTAGAATTCCAGAAACCATCAGTACCTATTACCTGCCTCCGGTTTTAAAAATATTTAAGAGCCGTTTTCCCCATGTTGATTTTCATTTTAATTCCTGCTCTTCTTATGGGTTACATGAAGAATTGCGTTCCGGAATAATTAATCTCGCATTTTTGATAACCAAGGACTTCCGGGATGTTGATTTAGAAACACATACTTTAATGGAAGTTCCGTTAATGATGGTTACATACCCGAAAAATCCAATTGCAGCAAAATCCATTGTGCAGCTAACCGATATAAAAAATGAACCCATATTTGTGACGTCCAGTGATTGCAGCTATTTCAAAATATTGGAAGAACTTTTTATCAATAAGAAAATCAAGATGTCAACATTATACCGTATCAACAGCATTGAAGCAATAAAGCAAAATATTGCTGCAGGTACCGGAATCGCCCTTCTTTCAAAGATAGCCGTGCATGAAGAAATATCGAAAGGTTCACTTGTTGAATTGCCTTTGGAAAAAGGACCTTCGAGCGCCAACATGCTCATGATCCGCTTAAAAAATAAATGGCATCCGCCTATTTTGGAAGCATTTATGGAAATAATGAAAGAAACTTTATCCCTACAGCTTCACCCCTCGTAGCCTCAGCGAATTCGTTACTACACTTACAGAACTCAACGCCATTGCTCCTGCGGCAAACATCGGGTTAAGTAAAATTCTTTTACTTGCGCCTGCGAAATCGATAGAAGTATACTGGGCTAAGGCGCGAGAGTACTTATTATATCCGATTGATACGTTCTAAACATATTACTCATTGTATCCTGAATCCGAACTCCACCTTGAGATAACACATTTCGATTTCGCATGCGTTTCTTTCTGCTGCTTTCTTTTCGCCAAAAGAAAGCAGCATTAAGCACAATTCACATATCAGTTTTAAGTTACATGTTTCCTGGATTCCCGCCTTCGCAGAAGAGAAAGTAACACCCTACAGTTTCACCCCTCGTAACCTCAGCGAGTTCGTCACCACACTCACGGAACTCAGCGCCATTGCCCCTGCAGCAAACATCGGGTTGAGTAAACCCATCGCCGCCAAGGGAATGCCGATACTATTATAGACAAATGCCCAGAAAAGATTCTGCTTGATCGTGCGCATTGTCTGTCGGGAAAGCCGGATTGCCCGGAGAACTCCTCTGAGATCGGATTTCATCAAGGTAATATCCGCCGTTTCCATGGCTATATCCGTGCCGGTTCCTACGGCAATGCCTACATCTGCCTGCGCCAGCGAAGGCGCATCATTCATCCCGTCGCCCACCATTGCCACGATCTTCCCCGCCGACTGAAGTTCTTTTATTTTCGCGGCTTTATCCTGTGGCAAAATTTCCGCAAACACTTTTTCGATACCGGCTTGTGCGGCAATTGCGCGCGCTGTGCGGGAGTTATCGCCCGTGAGCAGAACGAGTTCGAATCCCATTTCTTTCAATTCCGCTGCCGCTTTTTCCGATGCAGGATGAAGCGTATCCGCAACGGCAATGATACCGAGAAGTTTGCCATCGGCGGCAACTAAAATTGACGTTTTGCCTTGCTCCGAGAATCGGAGGATTGCGCTCGATGCAATCGCGGTATCGATGGATGCATCCCGCATCATCTTCTCGCTCCCCACCGCCGCCTTTCTGCCGATCACAGTTCCCTCGACTCCAAATCCCGTGAGAGAGCGGAAGGAATCCGTTTCAACCAACACAAGAGAACGATTTGTTGCTTCCCGCACAATGGCTGTACCCAGCGGATGCTCGGATTTTTTTTCCAGCGAAGCCGCCAAACGCAGGACTATCTGTTCATCGATACCATCAAAGCCTTGAATGTCCGTTACGGAAGGCGTGCCGGAAGTGATAGTACCGGTCTTATCAAACACAATCGTATTTATTTTATGCGCCCGCTCTAGACTTTCGGCATTTTTGATCAGCACACCGAGCGTCGCACCTCTGCCGGTACCGACCATAATCGCCGTGGGGGTTGCAAGTCCGAGTGTGCACGGGCACGCAATAACAAGAACCGCAATGGCATTCATCAAAGCTGATGCAAGACCAATTCCAAGAACGATATACCAAACGCAAAACGCCGCGAGAGCAATCACCATTACAACAGGCACAAAGACAGAAGCAATTTTGTCGGCAAGATGCTGAATGGGAGCTTTGGAGCCCTGCGCTTCTTCGACAAGCTTTGCAATGTGCGCAACAACCGTATCCGCGCCGACAGCAGAGGCACGGAATTCAAAACTTCCGTTTCGGTTAATCGTACCGCCGATTACCTTATCGCCGATGCTTTTTTCAACGGGAATACTTTCGCCGCTCACCATCGACTCATCGACGGAAGAAGAACCTTTGAGGATCAAGCCGTCGACCGGAATGCGTTCGCCGGGCCGCATGATTAAGACATCACCGACAGTAACATACGCAATCGGAATTTCAAACTCTGTATAGTCTTTCATGATCCGTGCAGTCTTCGGCTGAAGTCCCAATAATAGTTTTATGGAATCGGATGCCTTGTGTTTTGCGCGGGCTTCGAGCATCCTTCCCATCAAAATGAGCGTAATAATGACAGCCGCTGAATCGAAATAGACATTATAGAGATTCGTGCCCGCTGGAAACCATTGCGGGAAAAGCACAACAGCGGCGCTGCAGAGAAATGCCGCTCCGGTGCCGACAGCAACCAGGGTATTCATATCCGCCGCAAAATGTTTTGCCAGTTTCCATGCAGGTTTGAAAAAACGTTTTCCGGAAATAAACATCACCGGTATCGTGAGAATAAGCAAAAGTCTATTGACTTCATCCATCGATAAAAGAACGAGGGTCATAAACCACACGGTCATGCTCAGCATATTGATCAGCACGATGGGAACGGTAAATATGAGGCTGAGGAAAAATTCACTCTTGAGCTGGCGGTAGGATTTTTCTTGATGAGAATCTTCCGAAGACTGCCCTCGTACTTGACTAAGAGAATCTTCGGAAGATTTCCGAGGCAGGACTAATTGATATCCTGCACCATCAACAGCTTTTGCGAGTTCTTCGAGAGACGTTTTTTCCGGATCGAATGAGAGCGCAACTGCTTCCGTTGCAAGATTGACACTGGCGGTTTCAACGCCGTCGATTTTCTTCAGTGTTTTTTCGACCCGTGCAACACAGCTTGCGCACGTCATTCCTTCCACGGGCAGCGTCAATGTTTCTATATGATGAGCAGGCTCATTCATTGAATCGAAATAACTTTGTATCCGGCTTCTTCTATTTTCTCGGAAAGAACTTTGATGACATTTTGATCGTCATACCAGACTCGCGCTTTGCCGACCTGCACATCTTCGACTTCCAATCCATCGACTGAGTCGAGTGCTTGCTTCACATGCGACACACAGTGACTGCAGCTCATTCCCTGTATCGTTAATTCGTGAGATTTCATACATTTTCCTTTTTCTTCTATGAGATGCTCTATGTTTACAAAACGGCTCTTTTCATCATGAACAATGGAACCATGAAGATGGTTTCAGTAGTGGCGATTCATGAATCGCCACTACAATTTAAAAACGGCACCGGATATTTTCAACATTTCCCGGCAATAAACCTTATATCTTTCCCTTCAACGGATTTTCATTATCATATAACCATTTCACCGGATTATTCATAATATAATCCCGGATGTTGTTTAGATCTTTATCGCTGCGGATGATGTGCTCGTGATAATTGCGTTGCCATACGGAATTTCCCGATGTATTCCGGAAAAGATTTATTCCTTTTGCCGAAGTCATCTTGAACCGTCCGATGATTTTGGATAATGTCATTTTCCTTCGCTGTTGTTGTGTCGTTGGTAGGGGCGATTCATGAATCGCCCCTACAGGTTCGGTTAAAGCAATGATGCCATGGATATGATTCGGCATTATGACAAATCCGTCTAATTCCACATTCTGATAATACGCTGATATCTCCTCCCAACATTTCTTTACTATTTCTCCTTCCGGAGATAATCGCATCATCTCTTCCTCAATTTCACCGAAAATACATCCATGATTATGTGTACATATCGTGACAAAATATTCTCCAGGAGATGAATAATCATACTCTTTTAACCGAATAGAACGGCGCTTGTATCTGTTGATACTGTCCAACGATTGACGTACCGGTAGTAATTCTTTCATTATCTATTTAATCTAAAGGAACAAATAAGATGGTTTTAGAGTTCATATATATAGACAAAGAGTATAGGCGATCATTTTCAATGTTTCTTGACAATCACGTGAACTTATAATACTTTAATATTGAGATGAAAATCAAGATTTACAAGCCTATTCTTCGAGCAAAAAAATACTTGCCGCTTTTATTGCTTGTCGTGCTGCTTTCAAGCATGGCTATCGCATCTTTTCATAATCACCATTGTACTGAAAATTCCGATAATTGCATCGCTTGCAGTTTACAGTATTCATTCTCTACTATGACGATTGAATCGGCAGCCCACAGCACTGTGCTCCCGCGGCCGCTTTCTGAATCTCTCGTCACCCTGAACGAGAAAATTACAGATCCATCTCAAAAAATTGTTTGTTCTTCTCACGCCCCTCCTCAATTCAGCTAATCCCTTAATAAAGAATTTTATCGCTTTCTCTTGCTGCCGTGAAGAGCAGCGGGATTCGGTTTATGTGATATTGCACGATGCGCAATCATATTCTTGTCATTGCCCATAGTGGTATTACAATAATTTTAAGGAGTTCCTATGAAGTTGAAAAAAACATGCATTTCAGTATTGCTTCTATTATTATTTCTTTTGCCGGGCGGATTGATTTGGGCACAATCGAGAGAAGGATCTGCCTTCGATCAGTCCAAATTTGTCCCGGATATTGCGCTCATTCTCGATGTTTCCGGTGTTGCACGGGACATGGCGGATCAAAAATATTATTCTCTGACCATTCCCGGTTTCAGCTATCCATTCCTGAATCAGCCAAGTTCTTCCGGATTGAATGCGCACCGCGGAATGAATTTTAATTACGGTGAATTGTCGCTGTATTCCGTCGTCGATCCGTATTTCGACCTCTTTGCCGTTATCGACCTTGCGCCGGAAAGTGCTGGCCTGGAAGAAGCGTATTTTACAACAAGGAAACTGCCGTATGGCTTTAAGATAAAGGCAGGAAAATTTCTCGCAAGCTTCGGCAAGGTCAACGAGCAGCATGAACATTACTGGGACTTTGCCAACCGACCGCTCATTGCAACAGCATTGTTCGGCGAGGATGGGCTGAATGAAATTGGCGCGCAAGCTACCTGGGTTGCGCCAGCCTCGTTTTTTCTTGTGTTCGGTGCAGAAGTGTTGAACGGCGATAACAAACAAAGTTTCGGTACCACGGGATTCGGCGATCCAAGTGGCAGCGTTGCCGTTGATGCTGTGCAGGGACCGAATCTTTATATCGGATTTGTCCGCTCGTCATTTGATATCGAGGAGGCTTCGATCTTGTTCGGTATTTCCAATGCAATGGGAACGACAAGAACCGATCAGGGCTTTTCTTCTATGGTAGGCACGGGAGAAGCCGTCAATGCGAGTACCGATATTGTTGACGGCGACCTGACCGTTAAATATTCTCTCGACGCCATCCGCTTTGTTTCACTCCAGGGCGAATATATGTATCGGGTGATGAACGGAACGGAATACACACGCGATTCGTTGAATGTTATTTCAACACCGAGTCTGGACAAGCATAATTCCGGCTTTTATGCGCAGGTTGCCGCCAAGCTCGATCAGCTCTGGGAAATTGGCGTGCGGTATGACCTGCTGATGCAGAACGATGTCTCGCTCGGTGGAACGGATCAACACATGCCGTCGAATCTTCCACGGTATTCTGCGATGATCGAATATAGCCCGACCGAATTCTCACGGCTTCGCCTTCAGATCGACAGGGACGAGAGCCGTTACGTGCAGGCATCCGGAGGATGGTCCCGGCAGCCGTATACACAAATTATTTTACAAGCGAACCTGACCATCGGCGCTCACGGCGCTCATGCATTCTAATAGAAAAAAAATTTCTCATTTATTTATGGAGCATGGTATGAAATTATTTAAAATTATTTCGCTGGTGCTGCTGTGCGTGCAGACAGCATTCACAGGCCAGCTGCAGGTTGTGGCAACCTACGGTTATATCGGCGACATCGTTCAGCGCATCGGCAAGGATCGTGTAGAAGTGGTAGTTCTTGCACGGGGAGATTATAATCCGCATGTGATTATTCCCAAACCATCCTACATTGCCAAATTGCGAAGAGCCGATCTTCTCGTCATCAACGGAGGACAATTGGAGATCGGATGGTTGCCGCAAATCATAAAACAGGCAAACAACGGCGCTGTGCAGCCGGGGGAACGGGGATTTCTCGATCTCTCCATGCATGTGCATTTGACCGACGTCCCGACGAGCGTTTCCCGTGAACTCGGCGATGTGCACCCGGAAGGGAACCCGCACTTCTTTATGGATCCCGATAATATCCCGATCGTTGCAAAAGCAATCACTGAACGGTTGAGCGAACTCGATCCCGATAATCTAGATTACTATGAAGCGAACAATAAAGAATTGTACGCATTGTGGCAGCAAAATATGAAAGTGTGGGAAGAAAAATTGAAACCGTTCAAAGGAGAAAAGGTCATCGAATATCACAAGATCTTCGATTACTTCTTAAACCGGTTCGGATTTGTTATCGCGGGCACCATCGAGCCGCTTCCCGGAATTCCACCGACAACAAAACACATCGCCGATGTCGAGAAATTGATCGAGCGGGAACAGGTGAAGTTTATATTTCAGGATGTCTACAATCCGCAGGATGCATCGTTATACTTATCGAAACGGCTCAATGTAAAACTTATTGTTCTGCCGCATGATGTCGGAGCGGTAAAAGAAGCCGACAATGTGTTCAGCGTGTTTGATGAGATCGTGAGGAGGTTGACGCAATGACCGACATACTTCTCTCAGCATTTCTTCTTTCGGTGGTATTGCTTGGTATACATTCTTATTTTGGTCTCGAGATTATTAAGAGAGGAATCATCTTCACCGATCTTGCCATCGGCCAGATGTCGGCATTGGGCGCCGCGCTTTCGATTCTTTTTTTTGACGGTCTCTTCATTTATCCGCTTTCACTTGTTTTTGCTTTACTTGCAGGTCTTGCCATTGCGATCGCATCCAAGCGGACTGTATCGCACGAAGCATTCATCGGACTTCTTTATGCGTTTGGAATTTCAGGCGTGTTTATCATCCTTTCCAAGTCGGCACACGGAATGGAGATGTTCGACAAGTTGATGGCATCCGATATTCTCTTTACGCCATGGCCGGATATTATCGAGACGGCGATCATTTATGCCCTGCTCGGACTGATACTCGTCTTCGTGTATCCCCGCATGAAGGGATTCTGGAAAGACACGCTCTTCTTCGTTTCGTTTGCGGCTACGGTCACAAGCTCCGTGCGATTGGCTGGAGTGCTCATCGTTTTCGCGCTCCTCGTCGCGCCTGCATATGTTGCACTGAGGATCAATAAAGGAAAATTGCTTCTCACTGCCTGGATTATTGGGACGTGTGTAAATTTAGTGTCAATTCTTGTTTCCTATAATCTGGATCTGCCTACAGGATATACGCTTGTGTTTTTTCATGCACTGCTTGCATTGAGCGTATCGATTTTATTTCCGATGACGAAAAAGAAGGAACAAGAGGTGGAGTAGCTGTTTCTATTCCTATGGAACTTTTCTATAGCATTATCGTTACCATATAAGAAGTTCATCATTAAGATAATGGTTCAAACAAGAAGTAAAATATTCGCACTTTTCCTTATTCTAAGCCATTTACTTGGGTTCGGACTTCACTCCGTATTTCACAATGATTTCATTGTTTTCCCCGGTTCACTGGAACACCAGGTTTTTCCGCACGAAGATACAGATCATTGCAAGCATATTCCATTGTCGGAACATTCTGACTGCCCAATCTGTCTTTCTCATCAGAGCGTAACCGCTCCTGATCAAGACTCGTTTGATAACGGCCAACTTCAGATTGTCGGTAAGACGGGAATTGTTCCAACGGTTCCATCTCTTCAAACCCATCTCTTCGGATCGTTCTCTCGTCGCGGCCCTCCTTTTCTTCTCGGTTAAATATTCTTTTTACAATTTAAAAAACAGAACACTGGAAAGTTTTCTTTTCGGCGTTCTCATCTATTCTTATATCGAGGAGAAGGAAATATGCGTTTCATTTTTATTCTTACAACCTTGCTTGTGCTCTCTAAATTTTCTTTTGCACAAAATTCATCGGAGCGAATAACGCGCAATAGTAGTAGTATCTTGGAAACATCCTCCGAAGGGCCAGATAAATCAAATTTAAACCCAAGTGGAAATGAACGCGGCATTCAATGGAAAGTTACCGTCAACGACTCTAGCGGAAATGCACCTGTTGAACTCGCACGTGTCGTACTAAAACGAAATGGAAAATTTATTTCGGAAGAAGTTACTACTCCTGCCGGACAAGCGCGATTTCGCGATATTGCACCGGGCAAGTATGTTGTGCAAGCATGGTTTGTCGGTTACAGGACATTTACAGACACTGTTATAATCGACAATAATCATTCTACGTATCAGATATTTCTTCGCTCACAAGGAAACTCTGAAAAAGACGTGGAAGTTTTCGGACAACGGGAGCTTACCGTTACAAGCATCAATCTCAATACGGGAAATCAAGTGTTCGAGTCTGAAACATTTCATCCTGCGCCAACTGCTCAGATGACGAACCTGGTACAGGAAAACATTTTGGGCGCGGCACGCGCTCCGACAGGCGAGGTGCATATTAGAGGCCAGCATGGAGAATTCACATACTATGTCGACGGCCTTCCTGTCCCGCTTGGCGTATTCGGCGGACTCAATGACGTCGTCGATCAAAAAGTTATCGATCATGCTACATTCATCACGGGAGGATTTACGGCGGAATACGGTGGGCAAAATGCCGCAATTATTGACCTGAAAAATCGAGTTCCAACCGGAGAGTTCCATTTTGATGCGTCGACATTTGTAGGAAGCTATTTAGTGTCTGGTGACGCATCCAAAGAATCAGAACGAGTTGGGCCGTTTCGTGCATTGAATTCCAACGGTCAGGCATTATCGATGAGCGATCATGTTGGTGATCTCGGTCTCTTTATTTCAGGTTCGCGACAGGAATCCGACCGCCGCATCGATCAACCAGTCGAGCAACTTTTTCATGACCACGGGCAGGATTATTTTCTCTATGGCAAAGCCGATTATGTCTTGAGCGATGTTGACTATGTAACGGCAAATTTAAATTTCGGAAAAACGAACACGCAAATCCCGTTTGATTCTTTAGAGCAAATTGCGAACGATATGCAGACCACGACAAATTCGTTTCAGACTCTTTCATATTTTCGTACTATCAACTCAGAAGCCGACCATGAAGCAAACTTTTTTGCTGGTGTTTATGCGCGGGAAGGCGGTTTGATATACTCTCCGGGCAGCAACGATCCGGCTCTGTCTCAATTTGCAGGAGACACGACGCACAGCTATCTGATTGCAGAGAATCGGAGTTTCACAACATTTGGTATACGGTCGACATACGACAAGAGGATTTCTCACGAGTTTATGTACAAAGCTGGCTTTAACTTCAGTGCAACGACTGGAACAGAAAATTTTACTTCACATGATTCTGCCGGCAATGCAGGCCCTTTTTTGGTAACTGATTTTAACGGATCGGATTTTGGCATATTTCTGCAAGCAGAATGGCATCCCATGGAATGGACATCGTTCGAGTTCGGTGCTCGATATGACCAACACATTGCTCCGGATATGCCTCTTCAAAGTCAAATAAGTCCACGCATCCGTTGGAATTTTTTGATTGATGAAGACAATACGGCATATTTATATTATGGACGCATGTTTATGCCGAATAATATCGAGGGGTTGAAATCTATTGCGGTGAATTTCAATGGCTCGGACGTTACGCTGGTGCCAACGTTGCCCGAACGGGATGATTTTTATGAAGCAGTATTCACGCATCTATTCCCATTCGGTTTACGCAGTAAGGCCGATGTGTTCTACAAATATGCCACGCCAGGGGTAGATGATCAAACCATTGGATCGTCTGCAATCAAAACTCCCGTGAACATTGCACAAGTAAGGACAACAGGTATTGAGCTCGGACTTTCGTACAGCGATCCCGTGATTCCTTTCTCCGGTTATCTCAACACATCGATCATTCATGCTTATGGAACCGGTCTCATTAGTGGTGGTTTTCTTCCACTCGATGATGACGGGCCTGCAACAGATCTCGATCACGACCAGAGACTATCCGTCGTTGCAGGAATTAATTATCAACCTCAGAACTGGTTTGCCAATCTTGTTGCTATTTATGGATCAGGCCTTACGAACGGGAATGCAATCTCATTTGGAACAGGGTTATTCGATTTTAATCAAGCTGCGCATACTACTCCATCTTGGATTATCAATATTGGCGGCGGATATACATTCCATTTAGAAGGAAGTGCTACACTTGAGCCTTCCATTTATATCACCAATTTACTCGACAACGAACATTTGATTAAAGGTGCGTACTTCAGTGCAGCAAGTTGGGAAGAACCGCGAAACGTTGTATTGAAGGTCGCTGTTCATATTTAAGAAACATTTCTTTCGATGTATTTTGGGGAGTGAGCACATAGGCTCACTCCTCTTGAACTTTAATTTGATTCTCTTATATGAGAGCAGTAAAAGTACATAGGTACATAATAGCAATTGCAATATTGTTAGTGCATTGGTTTAACGGAAATGCACAAGAATTCTCCCACCAGAAGAAATCTTTCCAAACTGTTCTTTCAATTCTGAATCCAAATCAAAGTCCGGCCGCTGAAATCAAGACTTTGAAAAGTGGCACACCTCTCGTTGCACTCTCGCATCTGCACTGGAACCAACTTTCACTACAATCCAAAACATTGATTGCTCAATCGTTGCAAGCAACTGAAACTCAAAAGAGCCGCCTTAGTCCTTCCGGCAGGTTCAGAGTTCATTACGACACAACAGGGAACAATACTCCTGCATTGTTAAATGCCGACCAAACTCAGGCATTACCCAATACATACGAAGCATACGTCGATTCAGTTGGAGCGGTATTTGATTATTGCTGGACGTTTCAAATTGATTCTCTTGGGTACAATCCTCCTGCTCCACACCTTGGACCAAGCGGGAATCCGGAATATGACATCTATATTGAAAACATCGGGCCGGATACATTCGGTTACACAAACTGGGATGATTCTACGCAAGTTGCCTCGCCGCCCAATAGTGCACCACACTACTGGACATACACAGTCGTCGATAATGATTTTCTTGAATTTCGTACAAAAGGAATAGATGCCCTCCGTGCGACTGCGGCACATGAATTTCAACATGCCATTCATCTGGGCGGCTATGGCTTATGGGATCTAAGAGATGAATTCTTTTTTGAACTGAGCGCAGGTTGGATGGAAGGAGTTACGTTTCCTTTTGTTCATGATTACTTCTACGATGTTGCTGAATACTTTACAGGTTTTCGAGATGCAAACGGATCGCTCCCTTTTTTTAATAATTCTCAGTATGGATCGGAAAGGGGCATCTGGGGGCAATTTATTGCGAAGCGATTTGGCCGCGATATGATGAGAAAAATCTGGGAGTTTGAGATTAAGGAAGATGTCATGCATGCCATCAATGATGCTCTAATGACTCAAGGATCGGATATGCGAACTGAATTTTATCTATTTTCGTATTGGAATTATTTTACTGCTGATAGAGCCGATACTATTCTGTATTATCCGGAAGGAAAAAACTATCCGCGGTTTATACCAAATTCCACAACAGCTTATACTGGAACTACAACATTGATATCTAGCCAAGCCCACACTCTTTCGACAAGTTTCTATGAATTCAATTTAAGCGCAGATACACTCACAGCAATTGTCACGAATGCGGACATCCCAATTGCACAACAATATGATGACACTATCTATTCATTGCAGATGGAGTTGGGGGCATCTTTCAGCGGTTTGCCAACTCAAACCCTATCGAATGGGTTGAAAGTAGGATTTGGTGTCTCAGATCAAACGAAATGGACTGAACGATACTTACTAGCGTCCACCAAAACGGATATTCCAAAATCCATCGTCTATGCTTCACCCAATCCATTTTTACTTTCCAAGGCCACTCGTCTTGCGCTGCCTGTAAACGATCCAATAAACTCTCTTGTGCACGTCTTTTGTTTCACAATTTCTATGTCTTTGGCGTTTTCAGGTGACTATTCAGTTTCCAATTATTCCGGCGGAAGTTTTATTTTTATTCCTTCTACAGATTTACGTTCCCACCTTTCTTCGGGTATTTATTTTAGGTAATTAGGTAGAAACGTAACCGAAATAGATTAGAGTAAAGAGTTTCAACAAATTGTCATCGCGATGGTTAAAACGATATTCAACTTCTTTAAGATACATAGGAAAATGATATTTTGAAACACCGCGATAATTATATAAGACATGTTTAGCAAAAGACCAAAATCCTTCAATACCATTAATATGATTCTTTGTTTTCGGAAATTTCTTTCCATGACTAATGGTATGATGTTTTCCAAAGCGTTTCAAGGAGCGATAACTACGAAAGGTGTCCGTGAAGTAGACCGATCCTTTCTTGGTATGTTGTCGAATATGATCCATCAATTCATTGGCCGAGACAGAATCAACAACCTTAGTATAGACCCGTCCATTGCGCTCCAGAAGCCCAAAAACGATACTTTTTCCGCCTGCACCGCGTCCTCGTTTGCCTTTGCGACGACCACCAAAATACGCTTCGTCCAATTCTATTTCTCCTTTGAGCTTGCCAGCTTCAAGTTCGCTCACATGATAAATCGCTTCTCGAATGCGCTGATAGACTCTGGTAACAGTTTTATAATTTATTCCAAGATCATTTGCCAATCGATACGCCGGTTGCTGTTGATAAAAACCAAGAATGATTTTCAACTCTCGCCGAAGAAGATGACTTCCTTTTTGTCTTTGACACTTGTTGCATTTTACGTAGCCGCGTTTCGTTCGACAGACGTTGAACGATCCACAATACACACACTTCTTTCCACTCAAAAAGTTGTCATGGTAACTGATTTTACTGGAACTTGCCATAAAATAATATACTTACAATTATTCTATGGTTACATTCTTACCTAATTACCTTATTTTATTATTGCCCGTACAGACAATGCTGATTATCGATGGAAAGTTGCGGTCATTCGATAAATTTTCCATTTACCCTGCGATTTGTATAACAGCATAGAGTATTCCCATTCCAAGAAGTGTCATAATCGTTGTAAGTGTTTTAGGGTGGGCATGATGACTTTCCGGAAGAAGGTCACTCGCACCGATATAAATAAAACATCCGCAGAAAACACTAAGGACGATACCTAATGCTTCCTTTGGGATTGAATAGAAGAATGTACTGCAAACCCCTAGAACCGGAGCGAGTGCATCTACAACAAGCCACCACAATGCTTGTCTGCGTTCTCCACCACTTCGTAGGATCATCGTTACCGTATTGATGCCATTGGAAAAATCGTGTAAGGACTGCAACCGTTACGATTGTTCCTACTGAATTGGATATTTGAAATGCGAGGCCGATACTTACACCATCCAGGAAGCTGTGTAATGAGAGACTTCCTGCTCCAAGAATGCCGCGGTGCCGGGTATTTTCGCAGCCGCTCTCCTGGTGGGAATGCAGAACTATCATCCTTTCCAGAATCATATACACAATGAATCCGATATCGATCAAGAGCGATACCTGCGAAATACCTTGAGTTTCATTTTTTAGTACGACGGCTTCTGGAAGAAGATCGAAGAATGCGACGCCAATGATTGCTCCCACACTGAATCCTGTAATAAGGTGCAGCTTGTCTTTAAATCTGAGCACAAATAGCCCTCCAAGAAAAGTTACGATAAATGCAGCCGGCTCCGATGCCTAGCACAATCATATTTGATCTCCTCTATTTCTCAGCATTGCTGTAAATAACGGCAAGCTTTTTTCTGTATCTGATCAAATGAATGCAACTGTGATAAAGTTTATCTCGATAAAACTACCCTTTATATTTGTTTGGTCATTTTAAAGCATGATTACTTAATCGTCAATTTTATCATACTACTTTCCACACATCGGACCACCTCTTTCTCTTTCTGATTGAAGCCAATTTTCATGCCACCAAATTCTTATGTACATTGTTAAAAGCTGAAAAATTGAACACCGAGTTCTATCGGTATGAAACTTCTGACTTCAAATATGAAAATGGCGGATGTTGTGCACAGCAACTATCTCCTCATGCCAGTCATCAGCCGTTTTGGAATTCCACTGGGATTCGGCGAGAAAACTGTTACGGCAGTCTGCCGGAAACACAGAATTGATGTTGATTTTTTTCTAGCCATTGCAAACGCATTCAGCAATGAGAATTATTTTCCAGAGAAGAAACTTCAGACATTCAATGTGTTGATGATCGTCGATTACTTGCAGAAGACGCATGCGTATTATATCGAAACACAGGTTCCGATTATCGAAAAACTACTCAATAATTTGCTCCGCAGCCGCCCGTCTGATGTGAAGAATTTGAAGCTCATCAAAAAATTCTTTCTAGACTACAAAGAAGAATTATTCAATCATCTGGAGCGAGAAGAAACAACAACCTTTCCCTATGTGAATAAAGTGTATCGGTTATTCCATTCACCCGATCCATCAACGAGGGAAAAGCGAGCGCTCTCGAAATATTCCATGCATGTCTATGAAGAAGAGCATACCGATGTGGATGAAAAACTTTACGATCTTAAAAATATCCTCATCAAGTACGTTCCCGGTGATTCGATGAATGAGGTGTATCAAGAAATGATTTTTGAATTGTTCCGCCTGGAAAAGGATATCCAGGACCACACACGCATCGAAAATAATATTTTGCTCCCTCTTGTGGAGGAAATGGAAGACGCATTGTTTTATCCGGCGGAGCATTCCAGACGCACTGCAGGCAAGGATGCTCTTGCACAGGCGGAAATAAAATCTTCCCCGCGAACAGAAACTCATCGGACTGAGCCTGCAAAAGGAATCTATCAAGTACCTCAAGGCATACCGAAACCAGGTAAACAGAAATTAGAAGGGCTCACATCACGCGAGCTGGAAGTGCTTCAACTGGTTGCTTGCGGCTTCCTCAACAAACAAATCGCAGACAAACTTTCTATTAGTCTCCACACAGTTATTTCCCATAGAAAAAATATCACGCGCAAGCTGCAAATAAAAACTGTCGCCGGATTGACGATCTATGCATTACTCAATGGGTTGATCTCGTCGAAGAACATCAGCTGAACCTGCATTCACATCCTTCGTCTTCTCATCTCTTTCATAAGCAGAAATGGTGCAGTGCCTCTATCCCAACAAATGGGGATTGTGTACAACATCGTTGCTTGTTAATTTAAAGAGAGGATGATACCATCCCTTAAAGATTTCAATGTATATGCAACCATATTCTTGCGTGCAGTATTGATGCAGAGAGAGAAGAAATGATTCAATGACAGAAAACAAGTTAGTACCCCTCCATAAAATATTCAAAGGAAGCCGTGTTTGGATTGTACAAGTGCCTGAAGGCAAACGAAGGAGCCAGTTAATTCGATTGGGAATTTCAAAGGGAGAGTTTATCCGATGTCTTGAACGCCTTCCAGGAGGAACGGTGGTGATCGAAAAGAATCGCCGCGAAATTGCTATCGGCATGTCGCTGGCAAAATCTATTTTTGTTACTTATGCCAATACCGAATAGGCCGAGGGAAAAGTGAGAAAGAAATATGTCTGAGCATTTAACGACGATAAGTGAAGTAAATTTACATCCTGAACATATCGACCATCATAAACATTTCAAAGCCACGCCGGTCGCAGGTGACACGCCCCATCTGAAAATAGCGCTGGTCGGGAATCCGAATGTGGGCAAATCGGTCATATTCAATTATCTCTCTGGATTGTATATGGATGTTTCGAATTACCCCGGAACGACGGTAGAGTTTTCGAAAGGCAAGTATAAGAATTATGTAGTATATGATACGCCGGGTGTGTACGGAATTTCTTCCTTCAGTGCAGAAGAAAATGTCACGCGGGATGTCGTCCTTGAATCAGATGCGGTTCTCAACATTGTCGACTCCGTGCACCTCGAACGTGATCTCTTTCTTACCCAACAATTGATCGATATGGGTAAATGTGTCTCTGTCATTCTTAACTTCAAAGATGAGCTGGAACGCGAAGGCATTACCATCGATACGATACAGCTTTCGGCTTCACTGGGTGTACCGGTGTTTCAAACATCGGCTGTGCAAAAAACAGGATTTGAACAACTGGACGATGCCATTATTGGCGCACAGCATGGGAAAATCGATCAGGAGCTTCACACGAAACTGCACACCATGCTGATCGAAGTTGGTTCGCAAGCAGAAGCATTGCTCGTTCTAGAAGGAGACGAATCGTTAGCGCAGAAACATGGCATACACGCCGGGAATGAACGTGAAGATATCTACATTAAGAGACGTAATCGTGTCAACCTCATCGTCAACGATGTGCTGAAGGAGACAAAAACACGGACCAGGATTTCCACACTGTTCGGACGCTGGGCGGTCAATATTTGGACCGGTATCCCGATGCTGCTTGCCGCTCTCTATCTTATTTATCTCTTTGTTGGAAAACTCGTTGCGAGCGACTTAGTCAATGTCACAGAAAAGCATCTCGGGAATGAAATATGGGAACCGTGGATTCGAAGCGTTGTAACACATTTCATCCCGCTCAACTCTTGGCTCGGCACCCTGCTTGTCGGTGAGTTCGGTGTCATTTCCATGACCGTCACCTATCTTTTCTTTTTGCTGCTGCCGCTTGTCATTGCATTTTATCTTGCACTCTCATTGATGGAAGACAGCGGTTATTTGCCGCGGTTAGCAACGCTGGTAGACAGGAGCCTGAATGCGATTGGGTTGAATGGCGGCGCTGTCATTCCCCTCATACTGGGCTTCGGATGTGTCACGATGGCAACCATCACAACACGTCTTCTTGGCAGCGAACGGGAAAAAACTATTGCAACAACCATTCTTCAGTTTGCGATTCCATGTTCGGCACAAATTGCAGTCGTCGCCGCATTATTGGCAGGAGCCGGGTTCGGCGCGATGATCATTTATTCCGTTACAATTTTTGCTGTGTTCATCGCCATCGGTACAATTCTGCATCGTTTGTTGCCGGGGGAATCAAGTCCTTTGCTTCTCGATTTACCGCCTATGCGGCTGCCGCGGCTCGACAACATTGTTCGGAAGACAACGTTTCGATCCTATGCCTTTATGAAAGAAGCGACACCATGGTTTTTTGCCGGCGCACTTGGCATAGGCATTATGCAAATAACCGGACTCCTCGTCATTTGGCAAAACTTATTGGCACCGATTGATACAGGATGGTTGCAACTGCCGCGTGCAGCATCAACTGCATTTGTAATGGGGCTTGTGCGACGAGACTTTGGTGCTGCCGGATTATATGAGTTAGCTTTAACACCGCATCAAGTTGTTGTTGCTCTCGTGACCATTACTCTCTTTGTTCCGTGTATCGCTTCATTGATGGTGATGCTGAAAGAACGCGGAATTAAGGAGGCACTCATTATCTGGTTCGCAACATGGATTGGCGCGTTCGTCATCGGCGGATTTGTTTCCCAAATACTTATCTAGAGAAATTGCAAACATCGATATTCAAATGACAAACAAATCACACCTATCAAATTTCGAACCGTTCTATTCTTGGAATTTGTCCCGCTTTTTGGGATCCCGTGCAACGGGATTTGCTATTTGTGATTTGATTATTGGGATTTAGAAAAGTGCTTTTTACACTCGAAGAACAATTAAAGCTTGAAGTTCGTCTCTGTCCGCAGTGCCAATGTAAAATCGCCAGTCCGTTCATCACACGGTGCCCGCGATGTTTGGCATCTATCCCCGTACAGAAACTTGGGTGTTCTTCTTGTATGCACAGAACGAGCTGCCCTGTTATACCTGCTTCAACGGCAAAATCGCTGTAAATCGCCATAGTAACCGTTTCTTCCCAAGTCTCTTATCGAGACAATAATTTTAACAATATTTATTGATATTTGCTTTCTCAAGAATATTCAGTATCATTTTACAAATCCACTAAATTTCAATTTTTCAACAATTGCTGGGAGTTACTATGGATGATCGATCACCATTACCTTCTGCCCCTTCATTGGGAAAAGTACTGCCTGATGTGTTTGCTTCACCATCAGAAGTTTATCAGAATTTGAAGAATACTGCTCCTTCTCCAACATTGTGGGTTATACCGCTTATTGCTACACTTCTCATTGTCGTCGTTTCAGTTATTATGATCTTCACGAATGAGACACTGAAGAGCGAGATGAAAGAAATCCAGAGCAAAGCTATTCAAAAAATGGTTGATGAAAAGAAGCTTACGCAAGAAGATGCTGATAAGGCAGAAGCCCGAACCGAATCCATGGGTGGCATGATGATTGCTTTTGGAATTATTGGTGGAGTTATTTTTATGGCTGCCTTCTATTTCGGTGGTGCGCTTTTCTTATGGTTAGCCAACAAGACTATTCTTAAATCGGCTGTCGGCTATGGAAAACACCTTGAGTTATACGGCATTGCATCGTGGATTGGAGTACTTGGCGGTGTCATTACAATCTTGATGATGGTAGGATTCGGTTCTATGTCGGCAACTCCCAGCGCTGCACTTGCACTCATGGGCAGTTTTGATCCCACGAATAAACTTCACATGCTGCTCGCATCACTCAACATTTTTTCTATTTGGCAGACAGCGGTCATAGGCATTGGGTTGAGCAAATTTTCAGATAAGCATACGAGTGCAGGTATAGGTGTTGCGTTTGCGCTGTGGATTGTCTGGGTTGCACTGTCGATCCTCATCGGCATTGCCCGATAATCCAAAAGAAAATTACACAGAAAGCCTTCCTCTCAGAACACAGGGGAAGGCTTTTCTCTTATTCTTTACTCTCTCGTATTAGTTGTCGCAATTCCGCAAGCTGCCGTTCCACGCGGTCCATCTGGTCATTGTGATGGTGCCAGACTTCACTGCGCCGTACCGATTGACGCTCTGCCATCTGTCCGGCACGGACAATTTTATCCATAAAGAATCCAAATAGCCACACGCCAAGAAAACCTATAGGTATGATAACGATCATCAGTTCTCGCAAGCGCGGGATGCCGAAGAAGATCATAAGCTTATCACTCGCTGTGATGATAAGAAGCGTGAAGTTGAGAATGACGAGAAATGATTGGCCGAGATCGAATCGATATTTTTGTGAAAAGAATATTTCGCGCCAGCGTGCTAAACGTATACGTAATCGAGCGGATGCTTGTTCGGGTTGGTGTTTCATCATTGATACTCCTGAGGTCGATGGATGGAAAAAAGAAACGGCGCACAAGGCGCCGAAGTTATTCAAATTGGCGATACACTGTTCACTCAGTTTTTCGTAATGGGAAGATAGATACTGATGGTCGTCCCCTTCCCCATCATGCTGTCGATCTCTATCTTTCCGTTGTGATCATCGATTACCTTCTTGACAATGGCCATACCAAGTCCTGTGCCATGCTTCTTACCATACGACATAAACGGTTCAAAGATACGGTTCTTCACTTCTTCCGGCATGCCGGTGCCTGTGTCCGTAAAATCGATACGCACATATCTGTTATGCTCAACCGTTGCAACAGTAAGTGAACCGCCTTCAGACATTGCATCGCGCGCGTTGCTGGCAATATTATAGAACACGCGCACCATTTTATCCTGATCCAACCGCACGATGCCTTTGAACTGTGCATTCTTTACCAGTGTAATTTTATTCTTCTCTAAATCTTTTTCGATGAAATTCAACACCTCGTTCATCACATCGGAGAATTCGAGTTCTTTGAAATTCGATGCGCTCACACCGCGTGTAAAATCCAATATTTCCTGTGTCATATTCACAAAGCGATCTACCTGACGGATCATCTCATCAGCAAGTTTGTTCGCTTCCTCGTTGCCCGATTTCTTTTTCATTACCTGGGCGTACACTCGGAGCGTTCCCATCGGATTTTTTATATCATGGATGATGACACTCGCCATTCGTCCGACAGCAGACAAACGTTCATTCTGCACCATTTCTTGTGCCATGCGAGCATTCTCGATTGCAACAGAAGCGTGAGCAGAAAAGGCATCAATGAATGAAATATCCTCGCTATCAAAAGACCCTTGATTCTTATTTAAGAGTTGAAACACACCGATGATTTTGCCATCTTTGTTCTTCAACGGCATGCAGAGCATATTATATGTATGATACCCGCTACGTTTGTCAATGTCAGGATTAAAACGAGGATCGGCATACGTATCCGCGATGTTGATCGTCTCGCCCGTCTCCGCAACATATCCGGATAAACCTTTACCGATGGGCAAACGGATCTCAACCATGTTTGTACCTTGCAGGACTTTTGACCACAATTCTTTCTTGATGTTATCGACAAGGTACAGCGTACCACGGTCGGCATTGATGCTTTTTGCCGCTGAGTCAAGAATTAATCCAAGTAATTTATCGAGGTCAAGTGTAGAGTTAATGATTTTGCTTGCTTCAATGAGCCGTTGAAGTTTGTTGAAACGTATTTCATTGGCCTGACGCTGCTCTTCGAGCCTCTTGACGATATTATCGTCTGCCTTGCGGATGCGTGCGCTCAGTTCGCGGAGAAGATTGAATGCCGCTTTGTGGCTTGAACGGAGTAATTCTTCAAATTCAATTTTTGTCATCGAGAGAAGAATCGAGTCCTCGATGCACGAAGCGCGTGCAGAACGTGTACGACCATCGAGCGATACAAGCTCTCCAACAATTTCTCCACACTCCAATACATCGAGTGTCGTCTCCTCGCCAAAAGTTGTCACGCGGGAGATCCGGATTTTCCCTTTTTCGATAATAAATACTTTATCGCCTGATGTATCCGCATCAAAGAGCATCGCACCTGCTGGGTGATGTTCCTCATGGAATTTATTGATTACTTGCAGCACTTCATCGCGCGACAGCTGATAGAATAAAACGGTAGACTGAAGACTGCGTATGCGTTCATCCTGCGTAGGCATTCAAAGTACTTTCATACTGGGAAACACACTAACTGCGTGAATAATAACAAGAATCAGTCACTTAGTCAAGAAATGGAGCTTTACTTTCAGAACTTCTTTCATTTTTGCTAATGATCGGGCACGGTGACTGATGAGATTCTTTTCTTCGGCTGTGAGTTCCGCATATGTTTTGGCAAACCCAGTAGGGATAAATATTGGATCATACCCAAATCCATTGGTGCCACGAGGTGTTTCGCCAAGCATACCGGTACAGATTCCTTCCGTCATTTCTTCCACACCATTACCGACAAGTGCGAGTATTGAACGGAATTGCGCTCTCCGGCGCCGCGGCGCCACGGCGCGCATCTCTGTCAGCAGCTTCTGATTATTCATCTTATCCGTCGCTTCTTCACCGGCATAGCGTGCAGAGAACACTCCGGGTCTGCTGTTAAGATAAAATACTTCCAAACCAGAATCATCTGCCAATGCAAGTAATTTCGTGTGATGATACACTGTACGCGCCTTTTGAAATGCATTCGCCTCGAATGTAGTCCCATCTTCTCTCAATAGAAGTTCAGTGGAGACATCGTTAAGTGTGAGCACATCGACATCGAGATCGCCGAGCAGCGTCTGCAACTCTTGCGCTTTGTGAATATTTCGCGTGGCAAGAATGAGCTTGGTCATTGGAGGTTTGAGATGAGTGAATTGAAAAATTAGAATTTTATGACGTATGATGTAGCGATTTTTGCGATTTAAATATGTACTCTCTACTCAAGATTGAGATGATATATGTGCAATCTTCATTTTCTTCTCTTTTTCATTTTCCATCTCACCTCTCAATACTCAAATGGTATCACCCAATCAATGCTTCGATGGCTTTTTCAATGCGATCGACTCCGATAATCTCAATTTCGCCATTGGGCTTGAACGTTTTCAAATTATGTTGAGGAACAATAATGCGTTTGAAACCAAGTTTTGCCGCTTCATGTACACGTTTTTCAATTTGTCCGATGGTGCGAATCTCTCCACCCAATCCGATTTCACCCACTGCAACGGATGATGAATCAACAGGAATATCGCGAAGACTCAATGCGATGGAAGCGGCAATTCCTAAATCTACTGCCGGCTCATCGATGCGGATACCGCCGGCAACATTCACAAATACATCTTGCTGGCCAAGATTCATTCCAACACGCTTTTCCAACACGGCAAGCAACAATGCCAAACGTCGATAGTCAAAACCAGTGCTTGTACGCTGCGGCATTCCATAGTTCGTCGGTGTCACCAGCGCTTGCACTTCAACAAGGATGGGGCGCGAGCCTTCAATGCTCGCAACGACAGTGGAACCGGATGTGCCATAGTGACGCTCTGAGAGAAATATTTCTGATGGATTAAGCACCTCTCGCAAACCAGTCTCGTGCATTTCAAAAATGCCGATTTCATTCGTCGAACCGAATCGGTTTTTTAACGCACGCAGAATTCGATAGGCGTAATGTGCCTCGCCCTCAAATTGCAGAACCGTGTCCACCATATGCTCTATCACCTTTGGACCAGCAATAACACCTTCTTTTGTTACATGACCAACGAGGAAGATCGGAATGCCGCGCATCTTGGCAAGACGCAGCAGTAAGGCGGCAGATTCCCGCACCTGACTTACACTACCCGGTGCGCTCTCAAGTCCAGGACGAAACATGGTCTGAATGGAATCCACGATCACGATATCGGGAGTGCCGGAAGCAATCACATCCAGAATGAGATCAAGATTGGTTTCAGCAAGAAGTAAAATATTTTTTGCCGAGAGGACATTCAACCGTTCAGCACGAAGCTTGATTTGGCGGACGGATTCTTCACCGGTCACATACAAGACCGCTTGATCCTTCAATGCAATCGCTAGTTGCATCATGAGCGTGGATTTACCAATACCTGGGTCGCCGCCAAGCAGAACGAGCGAACCCGGTACAAGTCCGCCGCCAAGTACACGATCAAATTCATTCAACGTTGTTTTAATGCGCGGAACATCTTCCTTCTCAATTTGATCGAAAGAAACCGGTTCAATCTTTGAGGTAACTCCTGTTTTGCGCGATGCTCTTACCGGCGCCGAAACTTCTTCGACAAATGTATTCCACTCGGAACAATTCGGACACCTGCCAATCCACCTCGGTGAAACATAACCACACGATTGGCAGACATATTTTGTGATGTTTTTGGACATATATTCAATATAGCGATGGAAGAAGATGAATTCAATGATAGATGGGGCCGAAAAGGAACAAGACAGAAAGTGGGGTTCACCTTGACCTTTCCAACGGAAGATGGTATATTTTCCTCAATTTCATTATCCACGAAAGGAAAGGGCTAAGTATGAAACGCGTCATGCTGCTATTCCTCACGATGAGTGCGACGATTTCATTTCTTGCTTACAGGATGGTCGATGATACAGCAACCGGTATCCTGAAACAACTGGGGATCAATAATGATGATGCGAAAGAGTACATATGGTCGAATATTGTCAGAACTTCATTTTCTCATCCGACTACGAATGAAATGAGGACTCTAACTGCCGGTAACCGTCCTGCCATTGTTCGACAACTGGTCGCTTATGCACAACAATATATTACAAGCGAGGAGTTCAATAAGAAGTACCTAGAATACCGTCTTGGCATGAAACCCGAACCTCCCGAAAAACCGAAATCTATGGACGAACTTCGGCTGGAACAGAAAGCCCAACTTCAACATAGCATCGAGGAAATGGAAAAGACCAAAAAGTCTTTTGCTGCCGACCAGCAGAAACAATTTGACGACTATATTCATCAGATGCATGAACAACTTGCATCGGTTGATAACCCGAAAAATCCGATGTTCAATAAAGAGATGGAGGAGTATTTCAAACAGTCGTACGATGCCCAGATGAAGGAACACGAAACCAAAGTGAGCGAATGGCAAAACGAATGGCCAGAGAACCCTGCGCCTGTTATTATTCGGTCTCTCCAGAAATTTTTAGATGTGTCAAAGGATATCGACTATCGTGCAGAAGTTTTTAAGGACGCGTATGGTAAACTCTTATTCTCCAAAACTGTATATGAAAACAAGCCGGCGGAATGGAAGCTTTGCTATCGTGCAGGCAAAGAAACTGTAGAAGCGGCCCGGGCTGCTTCTAGTCAGTGGTTGGACGAATTGAAGCGTGCTAAGTGACACATGGAATGTGGCACATCGCTCCCGCGGTACCTAAATTTCGATGAAGTGTTAAAAATAAAAAAACCCGTCGCATTGCAGCCAGCGGGTTTTTTTCACTCTTGTTGAAAAATGAATTATAATTTTGCCCAATGTGCCTTTGCTGCTTTTACGTTCTTGCTCATCGGATAATTCTTTACGACTTTTTCATAAGCTGCTTTTGCCTTTGCCTTGCTGCCAAGGTTTTCATACGATCGCGCGATCATGTATTGAGCATCTGCTTTCTTTTCGGAATTTTTCATTTTAAGCACTTCCTGAAACAACGGCAATGCTTCTTTATACTTCTTCTGTGCAAAGTAGGTTTCACCCAACCAGTATTTTGATCGATTAGCGACCTCATCATCCGTTCCGCCATTAACAATCGCTTTGAAACCCTTTAGAGCACTATCATACTTACGTGCTTTAAATGCTTTCATTGCATTATCATAAGTCGCCTGGGAAACCGGAAGAGTCTTCTCTTCTGCGGGACGTGCTTCAACGCCTTTTGACGCTAAATCAGAAGTCTTGCTCAGTACTTCTACCGAGTCAGCACGGTGCTTTTCTATTGCATATTTTGTATCGATTTCGGTCATGCGTGCATTAATGCTTCTATTCTCTTGTTCAAGCTTTACAATGTTTTGTTTCAAACTTGTATTCTCAGTGCGAAGACCTTCAATTTGCTTTTCATATTGCGCTAATTGAGCCGGTGAGGCAGCAGGAGCCGGAGGTGGCGCTTCCGATTGACTGGTATCAGCTCCAATGAAGTTCGTTAATGCTTGATCCGACGGATTCTCCTCCTTCGGTTTTTCTTTTTCAACTTTTACTGCCGGCTTTACTCCTTGAGCTTGAGACTCTTCCTTCGTAGCTTCTTCGCTTTCACCGCAGCCAATCAGCAAAAATGTGAATAGGACGAGAATGATAAACCAAGAATGTCTTTGTAAAGAACTACTGTCAATCAAGTTTTTGAGACCCATAAAGCCTCCAAACAATAGCGAATGAATAGTGGATTTCACACAGCCTGTGCTAATTTATCAATACACTCGTTGAAAGTCAAGTGGTTTTCCCAAAATCATCGACGAATTTTGTTCTGACCAACCCCAGAAATTCTTTCACTTCACATACTTTGTCATTCGGGCAACGATCTGTTGTATAATGATATCCGGCACACCGTCAGGAAACTGCGATTGAAGCCGCATATCACACATTTCATTCACGTAATCTACCGCAACACATCTTCCATCGATCGTGAAAGATAATTCCGTTGAAAAGAATTCAAGTTGACAAATGGTGTGAATACGCTCCGTGATTGTTCGGAGTTGTTCAAGACCTAATCGCCGTTCTTCTTCTTCAGGTATCGGAGAATAGATATGAGTGATGTCATTCCACCAAGAAGGGATGATATCACCAAAAGCGTAGAATACGCGAAACCATGCACGATGCTCAGCAAGAATGGTCGGCGTGATCGTCTCCTGCAATAGATATTTATCATTCTTATGGGATTGACGTGCATCGATGACTTCTTTCAAGGTTTCGGCACCGATCACCACACCGATACCGCCCCCGGTTGTATTTGCTGGTTTGATGATAAACGGTCGACCGAGCTTTGCCAACTCGCTCAACGAAAGTTCAATCTCATGTTTATGGTTGTACGGGGAGATAATGATGGTATAAGGAACCTCAATGTTGTGCGCAAGAAATTCGAGATGCATCGTCGCTTTATCGGCAGCAATGATTCGGAGATCATACGGGTTGATGGGATGCGGTGCATACCTTTCACGAGAATGAAATTGGCGTAGTACATACCATGCCAAAGGTTGAAACATTTCGTCTTCATCAGAGGCACGGTCGAGAAAGTATCGAAAGCGAATTTTTCCTTTTCTCAACAAATTGAAAATTTCTTCTACGGTTTCATTGCGAATTTCTAATACTTTAATATCATTCCGGCAGGCAACTTCGTACACATGATCAATAAACCCGTAGTCATATTCCCAGTTCCAAGCGATGGCAAGATCGTATATCTGAGCCGTTTCCATTTATAAGTAAAAGTACATGCTTTCCGTTTACGAAACAAGCACCTACAATACTTGTAAGTGGTGTGCTGTTTCAATATATTTATATGTGATGAATAACACCATGAAGTCATTTTCATTCCTCACCTCCATTGTGGGGATTTTTTTTCTATCCGGTTGTGGTAGTTCACAGCAATTATCTCAACCAACACGTTCTGAACGTACGAACATGCTGCAAAACGATAAAATCCAAGAGATGCGGCATGATCACGCACTCGAGCATTTTATCGAGGGCACAGCGCTGGATGCAAAAGGTTCATATGCCGAAGCAATTCTTGAATATCAAGAAGCGCTTCAAGCAGAACCGAATGCCGCAATTTTCTTTGCTATTTCTAGAGATTATTTGCTACTGAATAAATTTAATCGTGCCGCCGAAACAGCAGGTGAAGCTGTTCGGATGGAGCCACAGAACATCTCCTACCGCGAAAATCTTGGAACTATTTATTTTCAAGCATCACGAGCAGATTTAGCTATCCACGAGTACGAAGAGATCATAAAGATCGATTCAAATTATACGGCCGGTTGGTTCGCACTGGCACGTCTCTACCAACCGTTGCAACTTCAGAAAGCAGTTGAGATCTACGAGAAGATGCTGAGCCGAGATGACGGGCAATTGGAAGTTCTTTTTCAATGTGCGCAGCTTTATTCCTCACTCGGACGTTATGATGAAGCTGCAACAAAATATAAGCGGATGTTAGAACTTGATCCAAGCAACAAGCAACTCCAGAGACAACTCGCTGAAACTTTTGCAAAAGGCGGCAGGTTAGACGAGGCGCAGACATTACTTAACACAATGGTTGCTGCAGACTCTTCCGATGCGGAGGTACTTGCAACACTCGCCGATGTTTATCTAAACCAAAAGCAATTCCAAAAAGCAATCGATCTTTATGAAAAACTCTTGAGTCTAGGCACAACGAACATAGAAATTAAATTACGGATCGGTATCGGTTTTTTTGGATTGACCGAGCATGACTCTACGTTGATTCCAAGAACAAATACTCTTTTTGAAAACTTGCAGAAAGAAATTCCTGCTGATTGGCGGCCGTATTGGTATCTCGGAGCCATTGCTGCGAACCAGCATAAGGACTCGCTTGCGGGAAGCTACTTCGAGCAAGTAACAAAGCTGGAAGAACATCACGGCGATGCGTGGTGGTTCTTCGGTTACTCCTTATTTGAACAAGAAAAGTATGACAAGTTGCTTGAAACGATGGAACAGGCACAAAAAATGCTTCCGAACGATTTCCGTTTCTACTTATTGCAGGGACTTGCACTCACACGAATGGAGAAACAGGAAGAAGCTGTGAAACCATTAGAGAAAGCGTACGAGCTGAATCCGAAAGATCTAAATACCCTCAGCACACTCGCTTTAACACTGGATGGATTACAACGTTATCCACGAAGCGATAGTTTATACGAAGAAGGATTAAAACAGGATCCAAAGTCCGCTCTCCTTCTCAACAACTATGGATACAGTCTCGCCGAACGAGGGCTTCAGCTGCAGCGCGCATTGGAAATGGCAAAACAAGCTATCACTGTAGAACCGGATAACTCCGCGTACCTTGATACATACGGTTGGATTCTTTTCAAATTGCAGAAGTACGAAGATGCTGCGATGTACATTGAAAAGTCCATTGCAACCGGAAAGGCCAGTTCTGTTGTTCACGAACACCTCGGCGATGTTTATGAGAAGTTGGGGCAAAAGGAGAAGGCCCTAGAGTTGTGGAAAAAAGCATTCGAGATGGATTCCAAGAACAAAGATGCAAAAGAAAAAATCGCGCGCGGAGCGAAGTGATGGTACAACGTTTTTCTTTCGCATTGGTTCTTTTCTTTCTCTCGTTCATAGGATGCCGAACAACGAGCACGTTGAATCTAAGCAACCGATCTATCACTTCAGCGGAAGTTCAGGAAATCGCTCGTACACATCACGCACGTATTCAATCCATACAAGGTAAAGGGCGGATATCTGTTGAAACACAGGAGATGGCTCAAAGCGGTGCATTCATCTTAACACTTAGAAAACCTGACTCCGTTCTCATCAATCTTCAAGGACCGTTCGGTATCAAAGTTGGATCAGCACTTGTAACCCGCACGGGATTTTCTTTCTATAATAGTCTAGAGAATCAACTCATCACTGGTTCTACAAGCATAGAAAACCTGAATCGCATCCTTCACGTCCAACTAGATTTTGATGACCTGCTGAACATCTTTTCCGGCGGTGGGTTTCTTGATGACGACCTCCGCTCACCCGACGAAACACGCATTGAAGACGACCAGTTTGTTTTCATCTATACTTCCCACAACTCCAGCCGGCGGTATTGGATCGAACCAACATCTTTAAACATCCAAAGAATCCAGTTTTTGGATCGAAGCGGGAAGGTTACTCTTGAGCAGGCCTTCAATGACTTCGAGAATGTCGATGGGCTTGCGATGCCGTACGCCATTTGTATCACACAGCCAAAAACGCAGCAAATGCTAACTCTAAAGTATTCCGATATCATGGTGAACGTCAAACAACTTCAGTTCACCTTTACGATTCCACAGAACGCAGAACGAATTCGCTGGTAATGTGCTCTCTGTCTCGCATCTTTCTCTTCATCCTGTCTCTCCTCTTCGTGCTTCCTGCTACTGCCCAAAAAACGGAACGGGAGATTAAACAGAAGGAAGATGAGCTGCAAAAACTTCGCAGCGACATTCAAGCGTACGAAAAGATATTAAGGGAGAGCGACAAGAAAGAAAAAGCCACGCTTGAACGCCTCAATAATCTCGAACGGCAGTCCATTCTTATCCGCCAATTGATTCAGAAACTTCGAGAAGAAGAACTTGGAATGACTGCAGAAATCGACACCGCCAAAACAGCGATTGCCGGATTGGAGGGACAACTTCAGTTTCTGAAATCTCATTATGCCAACTATGTCTGTTCGGTATATAAACATGGACGTGTGTACGATCTCGAATTACTTTTCTCTTCTCAATCGATCAACCAGCTTTCTATCCGCATTCAATATTTGAAGAAATTTTCCGAGCAACGCGCTAAAGACCTCAAAGAAATCGACGAAAACAAAGTAATACTGGAACAGAAGAATGAGCAGTTGCAAGTAAAGCTGCAGAGCGAACGACAACTTCTGATTGAGAAAACCCGTGAAGAGGAAAACCTCAAGAGAACATTTTCCCGGCGACAAACAGTGCTCAAGAAAATTCGGAAAAATAAAAAAACATATCAAAAAGAACTTAACCGCAAGATGGGAGCGTTTCAGCAAATTGAAAAACTTATTGCAGATCTGATTGAGAAAGAACAAATTCGGAAAGAACGTGAGGAAACCGAACGTCGGGAACGTGAGATAGCAGAAGCGCGGGAACGCGAACAAGTAAAAAGTATTCCATCGCCCACACTAAAATCGGTTGAACTGAAGACCTCTTTTGCCTTTGCACAGCAAAGAGGAAAGCTCCGATGGCCAGTTACACATGGATCAGTGCAATCACGCTTTGGCAATCAGATCAATCCTGTTCTGAAAACAGTCACACAGAACACTGGTATCGACATAGCCACACCAGTTGGTTCCGATGTCCTTGCTGTTGCAGACGGAGAAGTAGCCGTACTGTCTTTCATTCCCGGTTTCGGTAATGTACTCATCTTAAATCACTACAACGGTTACCGTACAGTATATGCACATCTCTCAGATGTTTCAGTCACAGAGTCACAACGCATCACAGAGGGAACGGTCATAGCAAAAAGCGGCGACACTGTAGCAGGTGCTATTCTCCACTTTGAAATTTGGAAAGAACGGGAAAAACAAAATCCTGAATGGTGGTTGGCAAAACGTTGATAATTTTCAGTATTCACCAGTCGTTATCGTGTCGCTCCAATCATCAAATCAAACCTCTATCCATTTATCCAAAGCATCAATACTCCACAAATTTCCGCACTTCCAAAAATATATTTATGGATTGTAATAAGTTTCTCTTTTCTTTACAAAAACGTCAAAGAGTAATTGTTGTTTTGCCCCCATCTTTTCCTTACATTAGAATCAGGTGTAAGAATTCGGGGTGTGGCTCAGCCCGGTTAGAGCGCCTGCCTTGGGCGCAGGAGGCCGGAGGTTCGAATCCTCTCACCCCGACATATTCTTACATATTTTATAGCATTTTTACAACAATTCCGTTGTATGGTGCATTCAGATTCATTTTTGAGGCAGCATCTATCAGACATCTTCGTCAGTGCCGCCTTCTTGTTCTTTTGAGTGACTTGGTTTATTGACAATATCTTGGAAATTATCTACCATGAATCGCCGAAGTGTATTTTTGCTAATAGAAATAATAAGCTCCTCAAAAGGAGAGAGCAATGGCTAAAGGGCCAGAAAATCCAAGAAGTGCTGAGCAGTTAAAAGAAGTCGCGATATTCCTGAAGCAAGCTGATAAACTTGTACGAGAAGGGAACCACGTTGCTGCATTGGAAGAGATTGCCAAAGCACGCGCACGGGATCCAAGGAATCTGTATGCTTTAGCATATGAGGAACGAGTCCGTTCTCTTGTCACGGCTCAGAAAGATAAGAAACCGGAGATGGGTTACACTTCTCCGCAACCTACAACACCTCAACCTCTTCCGGCTGCTTTAGAACACATCTCGAACCTTGCTATTGTGGAAGCGCAACGTTCTGCTGCCGTTGCAGTAAAGCAAGAACAAGAAGTAATACTTCGCAAAAAGGAGGAAGAAGACCGCCGGAAGAATGAAGAGCTTCGGCGACAAGCCATCGAATCTAAGATTACCACCTTCCTCACACGCTCAAAGGATTATTTAGAAAAAGGAGACTTCGATCGTGCGCTGGATGAAATTGCGCGTGCATACCTGCTTGATCCTGCTAATGAAAAAATTCATGCAGCAGAAAACAACATACGGAAGAGGCAAGAAGAGACCCGATTACGTGATGAACAAGAACGACTTCAGAAACAGCAGGATGACGAACGCAAGCGCCAAGAGCTTCTGAGAGCTCAAGTGGCGCGCATGCAAAAAGAGAAGGAAGAAAAGCGGCGCAAAGAAGAAGAAGCGCGCAGACAGGCACAACAACAGAAGATTACCCAATATCTTGATCGTGCGGAAGATTTCCTCAATAACGGACATCTTGATGATGCGTTAAGTGAATTAGCATTTGTCGTTGTAATAGATCCACTGAATGAAGAAGTCCTGGCATTAGAGCGAAAAATTCGTGATGCCCAAGAACAGGAACAAGCAGAACAATTTGAGCAATACCGTAAACGGGAAGAAGAGCAGCGAAAAAAGCGAGAAGCAATCTTTGGAGCGATTCAAAAGCACATCGAAAATGCCGAACGGCTCGCCGGTCAACAAAAATGGTCGGAAGCGTTGCGAGTTATTACACGGGCATATGTATTGGATCCTGTGAATGATGCATTGCAAGCTTGCGAGAAACGTATTCAGGCAGCACAAGAAGAGGCATTGGATATTGCTGGAGAGCAACGCCGAGTTCAAGAAGAAACCGTACGCCGCCGACAAGAAGAAGAACTTCGCCAGCTTGAACAAGCAGAACGTGAACGTGCCGTACTCGGCGAGAGTGCTGAAACCGAAGCGAAACGACGTGCTGACAAGGAGAAGGTTTTCCTCTACCTGACCAAGGCCCGTGGGTACCTGACCGATGGAAGATACGAAGATGCTCTCGGTGAAGTCGCGCTTGCATTTATCGTCAATCCGTTTGATGAAGATGTAAAACAGATGGAGCAGGAAGTTATTGCGGCACAGGACCAGAAAAAAGCACAAGAAGCAGCTTCAGCGAAAGAGGATTTAGCAGCTATTCCTGCTGACGAGACCGCTGAACAAATTTCCAATTATATCGCGGAAGCATCTCGTTATGCATCCGAGAGTGAGTTCAGTAAGGCACTCGACGAGGTTGCAAAAGCATTCATGCTTGATCCTTTAAATGAGTCAATCCAGAAATTCGAATCTCAACTTCAAAAAGAATTTCACGATTACCAAGAGGAACAGCATAAGATACAACAAGAAGAAGCTCGAGAAAATGCCATCATCAAACATCAAGCACGGGCAAAGGAATTTCTTAATCGAGAAGCATTTGACGAAGCATTGACAGAAGTTGCAGATGGATATTCCTACGACCCAAACAATGCAACACTCATAGCTCTCGAGCAACAGATTCAAGATGCCTATCAACGGTGGCAAGGAAGGCAGGCAGAGGAAGAGAAAAATACTCAAATTGAAGATTTCCTTTTCAAAGCAAAAGAGTACCTCGCAAAGGAATTATTCGAAGAGGCTCTCAAGACTATCACACAAGCTATCGTATTGGATCCAAAGAGAGAAGCTTTAAAATCAACAAAAGGGGAAATCGAAAAGGCACAAGAAGCATTCAAGAAACGGAAGCAGTCAGAAGAAAGCAATAAAGTCATCCAAAAACACATCTTCCGTGCGAAGGAATGCAGGGTCCTCCGCAGCTACGAAGAAGCCATTGACGAAATCGATCAAGCGCTCACAATCGATTCTTCACGGGAAGATTTACTCCAGCTTAAAAATCAATTACAACAGGAGTTTACCGAGTGGCAAGCACAGAAAGATCAGAATACCCAACAGACATCGCTCAAACAGCATCTCCGTCAGGCACGTGAACATCTTACTAATAAAGTATACGATGAAGCGCTTATGGAGATTGCCCTTGGATTATCGATCGATCCCAAAAACTCAGATCTCGTAGCACTTGAAGAAGAGGTTATCAAGACCCAGGCAGATGCTGAGCTGGCAGAGAGTGAACTTGCCGCGAAATCATCCGAATCTAGTTTCAAAAATGAGGAACGAGATCAGTTGATATGGATTCATTTACGGGCGGCAGACGAACTCCAGAAACAAAATGAATTTGCTCAAGCACTTGATGAATTGGCGAAAGCATATGTCATTGACCCGTTGAACAAGGAAGTCAAAAAAGCAGAACTCCGCGTACGGCAAAATGAAATCCGACATGCACAACAGACCGGTCAGACACTAAAATTGATTTACCCAAACGAAAAATCAATGGGCGGAAGCTGATAACAGTACATACAACGAGACGACAACATGGAACCACAAGATATATTGACCACTCAACAATTCGTTGTCGATCGATTGCATGATATTCAGCGAAAAGCGGAAACCAGTAAGTTCACTGATGCTCTTACGACCATAAAAGAAGTAAAGACGGCGGATTCAAAGAACATATACCTTATCGCCATTGAAAAACAGATTGCAAAATTATGTGATAGTTCGTTGCCGGAGGAAAGCCGTTCTGGAATTGTAAGATCACTTCCTTCCATGATTGATCGCGCTATCAGCGATATCCAACGCCGTGCTTCAGTTCCTAAAGTAGATGATTCACAAAAGGAACAAAAGGAAGCCGCTCTCGAAAAACTAAAAAATCAGTATTTTCAACGTGCAGATGATTATGTTGAAAAACAAGAATATCAACGCGCACTGGAAGAAATCAGACGTATTTATATTATCGAACCGGGAAGCGTTGTTGCTAAGGAATATGAACAAAAGATTGAACAACTCGCTGCTTTGCATGCCCGCAACGAAGCAGAAGCAGCAACTTCAGCAGAAATAAAAGGAACTAAAGCAGATATAAAAGAACCGCAAGTAGAAGTCAAGAAGCCAAAAAAGACAGTTCCAGACATTGAGCCTCCAAAAGAAAAAGTCGCGTTGCAACCTGAAGGAAGTTCAAAGAAATCAAAATTATCCATATTGATAGCAGCTGCAGCGGTAGTGATTCTTGCTCTTGGGGCATGGATTTTTTTCTCTCGTAATTCCTCAAGTGGTACACAGACAAATCAACAACAGATACAACCACCATCGCCTCGGCAGGATAGCGTGATTATACTTTCACCCACAACTACTTCAACTCCTCAATCCGGAAAGGGATCTGCTCCTATTGCAGAAACATCGAAACAACCTGCAAAAATTGAAAAGAAACAACCAGAAGTGAAACCTGTTCAACCTGCTGTAGCAACAACGCAACCAACGAATACGAAGCCACTAACTGGGCAGACTCCTTCCGCTACGCCAACACAACAACCTGCACAACAACCCAGCACGACAGAAAGCGCCCCAGCACCAATGCCTTTTGTCGCAATCGAAAATCCACCTGAGATTATTCGTCGTGAGCCCGCAAAGTACCCGGAAATTGCTATCAAGATGGGAATTCAGGGAAGGGTTACAGTTGAAGTCACTGTCGATGTTCAAGGGAAACCGATTCAGACGAAAGTAGTGAAAAGTTCGAGCGATGTCTTTAATGATGCAGCTATTGAAGCTGTCATGAAGTATACATTTAAACCTGCAATGCAATCTACTGGTCCGGTAACCGCAAAAGTATATATACCTATTGATTTCCGCTTAAAGTGAAAATAAAAAGGCTTCTTCATAATCAAGAAGAAGTCTTTTTATTTAATCTTGTTGTGACTCTATCGATGCTCACTGAATCATTTTCGCGGAGGACTTTGTTCGCTTTATATATTCAGGAACATGTTTTAGATCTACCTCTTGCCCATTGTGCCTTCTTTTAAAAAGTGCCGATGGTTTTTTAAAGAATGCTGGGATTTTTTCTTTCCATTCATCTATTTTCATATAGACAACAGGTACAACAATTAATGTTAGGAACAATGAGCTTGTTAAACCACCGATGATTGCCCATGCTAGACCAGATTTAAATTCTGAACCAGAAGAAGTCGATAATGCAATTGGCATCATACCAAAAATCATCGTAAATGTCGTCATTAAAATTGGTCGCAATCGGGATTTAGCAGCTTCTAATAAAGCGTCATGAACTGATAAGCCTTGTTCCGACCTGGTCTGAATGGTTCTATCAACAAGCAGAATTGCATTCTTGGTCACTAGTCCAACCAACATAATAATACCGAGGATGGTAAAGATACTAAGCGATTTCCCAGTAACTGCCAGTGCAATCATTGCACCGATTATTGCCAGTGGAATTGCAAATAGAACAACGAAAGGATAGACATACGAATCGTACAAAGCGACCATAATCAGATAGACAAATAGAATGCCGGTTAACAAGGCAAGAAAAAGGTTGATGAAGCTGTCACCACGCATCTTTTCCATGCCAAGGTACGAGAGGGTAATTCCGGTTGGAAGCTGCACGCCCGCAATTTTATTTTTAAAATCTTGCATAATCGTTCCTGTCGGCCTGCCTAATGTTTGAGCATACACATTCACCATGCTGATGCGATCTCTTCGTTCCAATTTTGTCGGTCCGGAAGACATAAATACATTGGCAAATTGTTTCAGTTCAATCAATTGGCCGCGATTGTTCATAAAGGTAATACCGCCGATACTTTCAGTACGCGAACGATTGTATTCATCAAACTGAATGCGAATATCATATTCGTTTGTACCATCACGGTACTTCGATTCATCGTCTCCGGTTAATGCCACACGCAGTGTCGTACCGACATCCGCAACAGATAAACCAAGCTGTGCCAACTTTGCGCGATCAATCGAAATCTGCATCTCAGGTTTTCCAGATTCAGAAGAAAGGCGGACATCAGTTGTTCCTTCTATAGAACTTAAGACATTCTTGACTTGATCTGCAGCTTGCGCAATAAGTTTGTTATCGGTTCCGTTAACTCCTATTTGAATAGCAGATTGATCTGAAGAGCCAAATATACCGATTGGATTTACATACACTTTTGCTCCCGGAATCTGACGCACTTTTGCTTTGATTTCTTCACCCACTTGCAATGTGGTTTTTTTACGATTCTCTTTTGGGATAAGCGCCACATTAAACTGTACCAGGTTATTGCTTGACAAAGTAAGAGAGCCACTTTCCTGTGCTCCGACCCCTGTAAAGACCTTTTTTATTTCCGGCATTTGAGATAGTATCTTTTCTATCTGTAATCCCGCCTGGTTGGTCTGTTCCACAGAATATCCGGGCATAAATTCAACAGATACACCAAATTCACCACGATCCGTCTGAGGCATAAATTCATTACCTATAAGTCCAAAGGCGGGAATCAACAATGCTAAAATAAATATGCCGGTTGCTCCGAGAGCAACCTTTCCTTTGTTCACAAGAGACCATTTTAGCATTTTTTGATAGAAATCAGAGAACCTGTGATAAAACCTTTCAAATGCAAGCGCAAATCTTCCCAGCAACGTCCGGTCCGTCAATCGTTCTAATTTTGCAAAACGCGATGCAAGCGTTGGTGTAACAGTAAATGATACAAAGAGGCTCATTAAGGTCGCGCCTACGACAACAAGTGCATATTGCCGCATAATTTGTCCCACAATGCCAGAAACTAATGACAACGGTAAGAACACCACCACATCTACCATAGTGATTGAAAGTGCTGCTAAACCGATTTCATTTCTTCCGCGTAACGCAGCAGTACGAGATTCTTCTCCTTTTTCTATGTGATGATAAATATTTTCTAAGACAACTATTGAATCGTCTACAAGAATACCAATCACGAGCGACAAACCGAGCAGTGTCATTATATTCATGGAAAAATCAAATGCATACATGAATATGAAAGTCGCTATTAAGGAACAAGGAATCGCGACTAGTACAATAAGCGAATTCCGAATGCTGTGTAAAAAGAGCAGCATCACGATAGCTACCATCAGAACTGCCAGCATGAGGTCTTTTTTCACGGCATTCGCAGATTCCATCGTAAAAGTTGAGCTGTCTTGAGCAATATCAAAAACAATTCCCTGCTCTTTGTACTCCGCTTGAATTTTCTGCAATTCTTTCCGCACTAATTCACTAACACTCACAGCATTGGCGTCGGATTGCTTGACAACTTGAATTCCTACAGATGTTCGTCCATTCACACGGTTCATTTGTTCATACTCTTTGATTCCATCCTGGACTTCTGCAATATCCCGCAAACGTATATCACCGCCTTGGCGAGAATGTCCCACAACAAGATCCCTGAGATCTTCAATAGATTTGAACTTACCTGCGATACGCACTACAAATTGTGCATCCTCATCTTTTATTTTCCCTGTTGGAAAATCCATATTGGCTGAACGTACCGTTTGAACAACCTGCATAATAGACATACCGTATGCGCGTACCTTATTCGCATCCATGTTCACTTTGATCTCGCGTTCTTCACCGCCCGTGAGAGATACTTGAGCAACGCCGGCAATCTTGGATATTCTAGGTTGTACGCGATCCTTTAGGAATTGAAAGAATTCCCGGGAGTCCATTTGACTGGTAACTCCCATTTTTAGAACGGGAATTTCATCGAATGCGATCTTCGATACAGTAGGCGTTTTTGCGTCTGTCGGAAGATTGGCAAGAATCGCATTTACTTTGCGAGATGCATCTTGTACTGCAAAGTCGATGTTTGCATCCTGTTTAAATTCGATAATAACGAGAGACATACTCTCATACGACCTGGAACTTACAGCATCAATTTTATCTATTCCGGACACGGCATCCTCAATAACTTTTGAAACATTGTTTTCTACCTCATATGGAGATGCACCGGGGTAAATCGTTTGCACCACGACGACAGGAATGGACATTTTTGGAAGTAACTCATAATTCAACTGGAAGTAACTAAATAGTCCCAGCACGGCTATTACCGTGAAAGCTACAACTACAAGTGTGGGACGTTTTATAGATAATTCTGTAATCGTCATTGTTCTATTCCTTTATTTCACATTACTTTCGGATAATCACTGGAGCATTATCGCTTAAATTATTCTGCCCGTTCATAACCACCAATTCACCTTCCTGCAAGCCATTCAAGATTTCGATGTTCGTACCAGCCTCTTTTCCCGTTACAACAGAACGAAGTTTCGCTCTATCATTCTCAACAATGTAAATTTTTGCATCCTTTACACTTCCGATAATAGATTCACGAGGTATCACAATCAGATTACCGGAAGACTTTGGCATGAACATGACCCGTCCAAACATACCGGCTTTTAATTGCTGCTTGGAATTTTTAAGCACTACTTCCACCGGATATGTATGACCTTCATCCCCCTTCGAGGAAATACTAAAGATTGAACCTGTGAACACTGCATTGGGGAATACATCCGTTGTTACATCAACTTTTTCACCAACCTTTAAACGAATAACATCTTTTTCCGCAACATTCACTTTTACTTTTAAGCGGGAAATATCGACCACATTAGCCATCGAGAGTCGCCTGCGGTGCACCCATCACCATCGAACCGATATTCACATTGCGGGCAGTTACAATCCCAGAAATAGGAGTCGTAATCTTTGTATCGCTTAATTGACGCCGTGCGACAATGTACTGCGATTCGGCCGATTGATAACTCCATCGTGCCTGCTCAATTTGAGAATCAGAAATAGATCCCTCTTTATAGAGTGCCTCATATCGTTCAAGATCCTTTTTTGCCTTTTCGTACGTCACATCTGCTGCTTTATACGCGGCTTCCTTAAGTTCGCTGTCAACTTCGACAAGCACTGAACCTGCTGGTTTATAATCACCAACCTCAGCATCCACTTTTACCACACGTCCTGATGTTTCGGAAATCACCGCCACATCATTATACGCCACAATCGTGCCAACCTGCGAAAAGCTATCAGTCACATCTTTCCTTGTCGCTGCTATCACGGAGACAGAATAGGATGTTGCAATCGTCGTGGTTGCACTATTTTGCCCGTCACTTTTCGCTTTGTTACACGAATAGAAGCCAAATACGAGAGCAACTAGCACCAGTCCTAAAGTGATATATTTTATTGTTGTATTCATTGTTCTTATCCTTTTAGTAATAATTTTATAATTACTCACCTATTGCTTTGGAAAGCTGCGCGATGGCAAGTTCGTAATCGACTAATGATTGCGTTAAATTTAATTTTGCCTGAAGTAATGCTACTTCAGCATCTTGAAGTTCTGAATTTGTAGCAAGGCCCTGTTTGTATTTCCCATCCAGTGACCCTATAATTTTCTTCTGCCTGATTCACGCCTTGTTCCGAAACTACTTTTCGTTCTTTTGCTTTTTGAATATTCAGATAGCTCTGCGTTACTTCTAATGTAATGCCGTCCTTCGTCATCGAAAGCCCTTCTTGCGCCTGCGCTAATTGTGCTTGCGCCTGCGTTGTTTGGTGCCCGGTTTGATTCCAATTCCAGAGATCAAAAGAAACGGCAACAGATACATCCCATGAATTTTGAAACTCATCAAGTACAGGAAAATAGCGTTGATTCGGACGATTGTAATAATAATTTCCAACTAAGTATATTTGCGGCCACCATCCACCGCGAGCTGATGTCAATCCTGCTTCGCCTGCCTTTACACGAGCATTCATACCTAATACTTCCGGACGTTTTTCAAATGCAGTTTTAATTAATTGATCTGCTGGCGCCCAATCCCGGTCTGTAATATTTATAGTAGAAGCGAGTTCTATTTCAGTTTGTAACGGAAGCCCCAGCGTATTGTTCAACATATACATTGCCAATTGCACAATATTTTTTGCATCTATTTGACGAACCATTGCATCAGAAAGCTGAACACGCACTTTCATAACATCGTTAGTCGTCAGGAGTCCTTGTTTGAACAAATTTTCTGCATCGACGGTATGCGACTTTATTTGATCGACATTCTCATCGACAAATTTTTTAAATTCGATTGCACGATATAAATTCCAATATGATGCTTTGATATCATAAAGAACATCCGCTTCATCTTTTTTTAGATCTTCTTTTGTCGCCTCTGCCGTATATCCCGCTGCATTGATGGCTCCTGATATTTTTCCCCCGGTGAATAGCGGCTGTTGAAGTGTTCCTTTTAGTCCATAATTATTAAGAATTGTAGGGGAAAGCACCATGCTCACATCGCTTGGCGGAAAACCCATACCAAAAGAGTTAGCTGGAAGCGTCACCGCCTCCGGCGGAACATTGCTTAATCGCGTATACGTTCCATTAAATTTCAAAGACGGCAGTCCAAGTGTATTAACCTCACTCGCTTTTGCATCTGCCGCATGTACTTTAAATTGCGATGTTCGGAGCGCCTTGCTGTTATCCATTCCAATTTGAACTGCCTGTTCAATCGTTAAAGACATTTTCTGCTGCGCGAGCAGAGGAAGCGCAAACAGACAAAGTGTTGTTATTCCTTTTATGAATCGTAGTATCATTGTTTCCTCTTGTCTAATTATTGTCCAACCATCATCCATGTGTTAAAGCCGCATATTCAGTACGCCCACGATTTGTGAGGATCGATTCAAACAATAATGTATTGGATATTTCTAGCGTATGTTCTAAATCGATATTAAACCGTTTTTTCCACATTTCACCTTCATTGTCTATCCGAAATAAAAGAGCTGTAGTATTGGACCAAAGAATTACACCGAGTTCAATAGGGTTGAAATTCGGACACAGCACACCTTCTTCCACACCGCGTTGCAAAACGCTATTAATAACATTCCACACCTTTTGCCCATCTGCATCACAGCTCTGTTTCATTTCATCAGAAACTTGCTTGTAAAAATGTGGGGATTGTAAAAAATTAGTCATCCGAAAGAATTTTCTTTCTTTGTAAAAATAATCTACGTACGTTGCTTCAAGTTTTACCATCTTCTCAACCGTAGAGATATTGGACAATCCAATACGTTCAAATTCTGCATGTAGTCCTTCCATCCCACGCATCATCACGCCAAGATACATATCTTCTTTGCTTTTATAGTAAAGGTATAATGTTCCCTTACTCAACTCTGCTGCTTCAGCGATTTCATCCATAGTTGCTGTTGCAAGTCCTTTTTCAAAGAAGACCTTCTGAGCTGCATCTAAGATTTCCTCTTTTCTATGCTCTTTTTCTCGCTCTTTTCGCTCTATTATACCCACTTTATCACCTTTTAATTACTGACCCATAGTCATTCATTACGATACAGTATAATAAAAGTTTCATCTTATGTCAACTATTTTCTATTAAGATTTTCTAATGAATCAGAAATAATATCTAGTTTTCAAATCAATAATCTTTTACTAAAATACCATAGGAAGATAGAAATGTTGCAAGAATTTCGGCGATTGGAGAGGAATTATCGGTCGATAACTAAAAAAGACATGAGGTTTTGACCATGTCCTTTTAACATACAGAAAGATTGAGATTTATTGCTTTTTCTTCTGAAGATACTGATGAATTTCATTCGCAGCTATCTTCCCATCGCGCATCGCAAGTATCACAGTTGCACCGCCGCGAGAAAGATCACCACCCGCAAAAATTCCTTCCCTGCTTGTGCGTTGAACATCATCCGCAATAACAACACCTTTCCGCCCTGTTTTTAAACCAGGAGTTGTCGATTGAATGATAGGATTGGGCGATTGTCCAACAGCTTCAATAACATTTTGCACTTCAACGACAAATTCCGGTTCGGTGGATGGAATGGGTTTACGGCGCCCGGATTCATCCTGTTCACCATGTTCCATTTTCTGGCACTCGATGCTACGTACGTTTCCGTTTTGATCGCCAAGAATACGAGTCGGATTCGTCAGCATCATAAATTCAATACCCTCTTCCTCTGCATGATGAACTTCTTCCGCACGTGCAGGCATTTCCGTATGTGAGCGGCGATAGATTAAGTATGCATGTTCCGCTCCAAGACGTTTTGATGTGCGTACTGCATCCATAGCTGTGTTACCGCCGCCGATCACTGCGACACTTTTCCCGACTTTAATCGGCGTATCATACTCAGGAAATTTGTATGCCTTCATCAGATTGACGCGTGTGAGGAATTCATTCGCCGAGTAAACACCATTGAGATTCTCGCCAGGAATTCTCATAAACTGCGGCGTGCCAGCACCGGTTCCAAGAAAGATTGCATTGAAGCCCCACTCTACTAAAAACTCGTCGATGGTCGCGGTGCGCCCAACTAGAAAATTTGTTTCGATCTTAACACCTAGAGCTTTTATGCGCTCTACTTCCAAATCAAGAACAGTCCGTGGAAGGCGAAACTCCGGAATACCGTATCTTAGCACTCCGCCAACTGCATGGAGCGCTTCAAAGATCGTCACTTGATAGCCGAGCTTCGCTAGCTCAGCGGCGCATGTCAAACCAGCCGGACCCGAACCGACGATTGCGATTTTCTCAGAGCGATGCTCATTAATAACTGGCAGAGAAAATAATTTATGTTTCAATTCATAATCGGCAACGAATCGTTCAAGCTTGCCGATCGCTACGGGATCATGCTTTTTGCCAAGTGTGCAAACCTGTTCGCACTGCTCCTCTTGCGGACAAACGCGCCCGCAAATAGCCGGCAGATAATTCGACTCACGAATCTTGTTGACGGCGCCAACATAGTCTTTCTGATAGACCAATTGAACAAAGGAACGAATATCGATATTGACCGGGCAGCCTTCCTGGCAAATAGGGTTCTGACATTCAAGACAACGGGCCGCTTCGAGCAAAGCTCTTTCTTCATCTACTCCGAAAGACACTTCGGTGAAATTGCGTTTTCGCTCATTGGGTTGCTGCTCGAGAGAAGATTGTCTCGGAATTTTCATCCTCTCGGAGGGTTTCATCTTATTCACATTCGTCTTCATGCCATACCCTCCCGTTTGCAAACGTGAGGCTCTTCTGTAAATCGGTCAACTGATATTTTTTCCATATCAGTATAGTTTCGATTGCGCAAGAGCATTTCGTCGAAATCTACTTCATGCCCTTCAAACTCTGGACCATCAATACATGCAAATTTCATTTGTCCATTTATCGACACACGGCATCCGCCGCACATACCTGTACCGTCCACCATCACGGCATTTAAGCTTACAACTGTTCGCACATTATATGGCATCGTAAGATTGGACACCGCCTTCATCATTGGCAATGGACCAATAGCGTAGACCAGGTTAATTCCAAGATTGGTATCGAGTAATTCCTTAAGTTGATCCGTTACAAATCCTTTACGTTTGTATGAACCGTCATCTGTTGTGATATATAATGTATCAGAGACTTGTTGCATTTCTTTTTCGAGAATCACCAACTCCTTAGACCGTGCACCAACAATCGTGTAAATTGTATTCCCTGCTTCCTTTAATGCCTTTGTTATCGGATACAATTCAGCAGTGCCAACACCACCGCCTATACAGGCAATTGTTTTTCCCGTTTCGATTGGCGTAGGATTCCCCAATGGACCCATAAGATCCATAATGTACTCTCCGGCATTTTTCGCAGCGAGCGCTTTTGTTGTTTTTCCAATGGCTTGCACTATTAAAGTAACAGTGCCCTCTTTGAGATTGCTGTCAACCAATGTGAGCGGAATACGCTCACCGGTTTCTTCTACACGAATGATGACGAAATTTCCCGCTTTTCGTTTTCGCGCTACATATGGTGCCTCAATTATATATTTTGTAATGGTCGATGCAAGAATTTCTTTTTGAATAATCCGATACACAACAACTCCTTCATTTTTTTTCACTGAACTAGAAAAGCACTATTATGTCTGCAACCTTTATGCCGCTTTTTACAAAACGTGAGCTGTCAAAATCTTTGTCAGTTAGCCTTCTTCAATATAATTTATCGGGAGATCTTCTCAAATCCTATACACTGCTTCTAACAATTGAGAACGAGAGCATGAAAATAATCTTGCCTTTGCGTACACAATTCGATATCTTGATACAGCTACAATAAGCCTGTTATGCAAATAACGGGCTTTATTGTCTATTTCATGGTGGCCATAGTTCAGTTGGTTAGAACGCCAGGTTGTGGCCCTGGAGGTCGTGGGTTCAAATCCCACTGGTCACCCTAAGTGCATTGAGTGATTTGCGGTTTGATGAGTATATGATTGCGTGTATAGGTGACTTTTCTTTTTCTTCCAATCATTAAATCGTCAATCAGAAAATCTACAATGACTCGCCCCTATCGTCTAGAGGCCTAGGACACGGGCTTTTCAAGCCTGGAACACGAGTTCGAATCTCGTTGGGGGCACAAGGGTTTTAGCATTTTCCTCTCCTAATTGCTAACACTTCTGCTAACACTTTTCTGCAGGAGTGCACTATGGCTTCCTTGATTAAACGTTCTAACGGTATCTACTATTTCATTACTCAATTCAATGGTGTGCGTCGTTGGATTAGTACGGGTGAGAAAACTCGTGAGAAAGCTCTCAAGAGAATCCCTTCCCTCAGCTTCGAACACAGACACAAAAACAAAATTCCCAATCTTTCTGACTACATAGAGCAATTTCTCAGCATCGGATGCAATAGCTATCGAGAAGGAACGAAAGAAATTTATGAAAGAGCAATGTATTCCTTTCTCGATTGCGTGGGTAATAAAAAGCTCTCTCTCATTAGCATAAAAGATATTGATAAGTACAGACAAGCAAAGCTTCAAATTATTCTCCCTACTACTATGAATATTTATCTTCGAACTCTCAAATCCGCATTTAATAAAGCAGTTCAATGGGAGCTCTTGCAGCATAATCCTTTTTCAAGACTACCACTCTGTCCTGTTCCTCAACGAGCTCCACAGTTCTTCACTCTCGATCATTTTAAAGCATTGACAAAAACGATCAAGGAACCATGGCTGTTGCAGGCCATCCATCTTGCAGTCTTTACCGGAATGCGAAGATCCGAGATAGTAAATTTGCAATGGAAGCATATTGATTTTTCAAGGGAGTTAATTATTGTCGAATCGGATGCAAATTTTCAAACAAAGACCGGAAAACGACGGCTTCTTCCGATGAACTCTATAGTATTTCAAATGCTACGGTCTATGTTTATCACAAGAACAGGAGAATATGTCATTATGTTGAATGGAAAGAAGTTGCGAGACATTTGGCTTTCAAGGAGATTTAAACAATACATCTGCAAAATGAATATTGACATTTCCATGCATTTTCACATTCTTCGTCACACTTTCGGCAGTTGGCTAGCACAGGCCGGAGTGCCTATATACGAAATACAAGCACTTATGGGTCATTCAAACATAAGGGTTACAATGTCGTATAGCCACTTAATACCGAAACAATTGAGAGCGAGCGTTGAGATGCTTGTACCGTTTGATCAATTAATTCATAACGGACAACCCTGCGAGGACATTGATCCTCGCAAGACTTCTTCGCAAGCCATCGTTTTCTAGGTGGCAATAGATTTCGGTAGTGCTCAAATTTTTATGGCCCAGTAGCTTTTGAACTTCATAGATGGGGGTTTGTGCTTGTGTAAGCCAAGAAGCACAGGTATCTCTGAGATTATGAAAATGATAATGTTCTGACAAACCACTTTTGTGGACATATTGTTTAAAAACTCTTGTGATATAATGAGGTTTCAGTGCTTTTTCCTCTTTATTGACAAACACATATCCCTCTGTTTTCCTCAGCGTAAGTAGCATTTTTTTGATAAATGGATGCATCGGTATTGTTCGGGGATGCATACCTTTTACACGAAACGTACCTCTATTACGTATTCGGATCAGAGAATTTTGAAAATCTAGATCTTCCCACATTAAATTACAAATTTCACCTCTTCTCATACCTTCATGAACTGCGATTATAATAATATTTCGGAATTGAATATCATTTACGCTATCCAATAATGTTTTAAAGTCTGTTTTTGTAAAATATGTTGGCTCCTTATCAGGGACTGGTATTTCCTTGCAGCGCTGGGCGGGATTATCTGATACTAATCTCCAGTTCACTCCCAAATTAAATGCTGCCTGAATAGTGCGAAGATAAATATTAACTGTCACAGGCTTCACATCTGCTAAACATTTTTGTTTAAACTTTTCGATTAACAAGGGCGTCACTCCAATTAACGCTATATCTCCCAGGGCATGGATTAATTTATCAAAGCTCCGTTGATAGATCGATAGAGTACCAGAAGATAAATTTGTCGATACATATTGACAGACCAATTTTTGAAAGGCACTTAAGGTCATAAGTTTTGGTCTTTCAAGACTACTCGAGATAGTTTCGGCGATTCTTTTGGCTTCTTCTTGATCCCGGGAACGTGTAGAACGCCATCTACGATTTCCTTCAAAATCGTAAAATGCAATATAAAAGATCCCATTATTCCGTTTAAAGAGAGAAGCCATTGCTTTTATCTAACCTTTACAATTACCCAACTTCATAACACTCTATTTTTGAAATTATGTGCATACGCTTAATCATTTCTTTTTAGGGAAATGTTTATTTAAATATTCCTCATCATTTTCAAACAACGATGCATTAATTTCTGCTCTTCGATTTATTTGATCAAACTCTTCATCAGAGATGCCTATCATTTGTGCTATGGAATAATTCAGTCTTTCCGATTCACTTTTAAAAACCCTTGGCGATTTGACCGAACCAGTAGGTGCTTGAATTGATGTAGGATCACTACTCCCTATTCCATATTGTTTTTTTAACCTCTGAAATTCGGAATGAAAACCTAATTCCCAAGCTGGTCCCGAAATCATAACGCTTGCTGGTGAAGAAGGTTTAGGTTTGCGTGTGCTATTATATACCAGCCTATGGCAATCTCTGCATCCCAGCGTTTGCTCGCCCGGAGGCAGATAAAGAATACTCACTGTTTGGTTGCAAGTATTACCGTTTTCCCTCTCAAAAGGACAAGTTAGATAGAGACGTTCACCTCCACGCGATAATTTAGAAGGATAGGTCAATATTGAATAATCAAATTCATCAGTTTTTGGACTGTTTCCAGAATAAGCCGGATACGTTACATCGATATAAAACCTCCCTTGCCAATCCACAGTTGTTCTCCCCCAAATACATATTCTACCTACTTCACGATCTGTAGGAGGGTTCGTTATTTGAGTGATTTCACCAATATTTTCAGAAAATAAACCTGAGTCACAGAGTTCTCTAATGTTCAGCGTCCAGCAATCTTCAACTCTAAATTTTGAATCATATTTTCCAGTCATCTTACCTCCTAAATCTTTCTAAATTTTCAATAGAAATCATTTTTTAACCATTTTACTCTAAGAGCAAATTAGACTCAGAATTGTTCGTTTCCCCTGGTCTGGTTTCAGATATAACCGCTGACTGGGTCGAGTCTGTTTCTTCAGACTGTTTACCAGATTCCCTCCATTCACTTTCCACACGTTTTTTCACTTCTTGCAGATCCGTCAAATTTTGCCTGCAAAAATCAATGTGGCAGAGAATGAACTGCTTTGGAGTTATACCTACTACTTTTGCGATCGATCCTAAATTGCCAGGCCAGTACATTCTATTTCGTCGATCCTCTGGTCTCTGGGATATAAGCCATTGACTTATAATTGGGAACAATGTGAAATCACTAGCATCTAATGAATAATCGCGATAATGTAATTTTAGTTTAGATTTCTCCATGTCAATTCGAAATAGATTTTCAAGCGTCGATAGTTTCAAGAGTCGAATTTTATGTCTTTTTTTCATCCTTTTTTTGGCCGCTGGTTTAACCGAAATGGCATCTCCTGATTCCTTGAAAATTTCCAATAATTGCACATTACTCATTTTATTCTCCTCTGTTTTTTCTATTGGTCTCATTAATTTTCGTAATTGACATCATTTATATTCCTCATATGTCCAATATTTAGCCTTCCAGCAGAAAAAAGCAACTTTTTAAGTACATATAATTACACTTAATTATTTGAGTAATAGCCGTAATTCGCATGCTTTAGCAAATATTTTCCTAAATCTTCTTAATATTATCTCATATCCCCTTGTCATATTGGACAAAACGACTATTTCGATAAAGCCACATGGTTTATTTTACTGAACAAAACTCATGTTTTAATACATCGGACTTTCTTTTTGCTAGCCTTAGAGCAAGCTTCATGTATTTATCTGACTCACAATTATTAGGACATATGTATTTAATTTCTCGATCTTGAGTAATTTCAGCCAAACACTGCATATAAATTTTAATTTCTGGATCGTTCCCTTGACCATTTTTCTTCCACCCACAATTATTTCTCCAGTACTTGCAATTTGCCAGATATTCCTTGATATCATGATCGGGACAAATAACGATTATCGGTATGCTATAGTCAGTAATCGAACTCATAGCATGCGAACATGCTTCTAAAAGTGCTTTTTCTCGAGATCCATTAAATATGTACCCAGAATTATTCAATTCCCTGTCAATTCCTACAATTACTAATCCCCATACCCATATATATTTTCCATTTTGTATGTTTTTTCTCAAGGCTGAAAGATAAATCATCTTTTTAAAAGGTCGATTTTCCTCGTTATAATTTTTAGTTTCTTTCAATTTTATAATCACTTTAATCCCCCTCCCCATTTTATCTAGTACAACACAAGTTTAATTTGATTTTTTTAATTCAGTATATTGTTGTTTGATTTGTCATTATTACTTCAGGTACAACAGTGTATACATGCAAACATCTTCGCACTTCGTGCGATTGCGAACACCTCGCAAATAACGCTCGTGTTCGCAAATTATGTATTTTTCTTCTTTCATTTTATCCTACCTTAGGGCGGATTTCAGCCAGCCCTTTTTTCTCAAGGGCTATTTTTCTATTAAACTCAAATTGTTACGTCTTATGAAAAGAAGTTATGAGCTTCTCTCTAGTTTTATCCTACCTCAGGTATGGATTCTTTACCACATAGATCAAACTCTTTTAAGAAGATTGAATAGGCCGGGGTGCCCGTCTGCCTATGCGGATAACTTTCATATGTGAATTTATCCATTTTATGTGGTCCCAGTCCCGGTCTATAAACGACCCAGGAAGCACCGCTGGCTACTACTTGGATTTCCTTTTCAGGAAGAGCAATCCGTTAGAATCTTTTCGACATCGACATTGAGTTATTTTTTTCATTTAATTGCAATCTTATTTTGTTTAACATTTTCTGTTATTGTTGTCAATTTATAAAAGCTATATATAATGTTGATGAACATATTTTGTTCTTCTATACTATATATAGCCTTGAACAAAATTTTAGCAACTGAAATGAGTGTAAAAAGAGACGCCCATATAGGAACTTCCTATATGGAAAATCGAAGGAAAAATCAGTTTATGAAGAGATGGTTTGGTAGAAAAAACAATTCAGAACAATATAATGAACGACACCTCAATGATCAGTCAGACAAGATTTCTACTTCTCCCGAAATAAAATCATCCAGCTTTATTTCCCTCTGACCTGAATTCTCAGTGTAAACTAAAGTCGGAACAACAATCACTATTTTCATAGGTTTGATACAGAGCTTCCTCCTGAATATTCTATTTTTCGCACCTAATCTTTTATCTTTCCTAAACGCTGTAACTAGGTTCATTAGATTCAAGAAATCTCTTATTTTTTTGTCAGATAGTGAATTGTCATTTTCAAGAATATTAATCTGACCATGTCTGAGTAATGCATAACACAGTGCTACTCGCAACAATTGGTTCCACATTTCATTAGTGATTTTATCTGATAGACTATATCGCCATTTAGCCTGCTCATTATATTTTTTATCTATTTCAACATGTTCGAAACCCTCTGATGGCGCATCTCTATTATAAATCCATCGACTACGCATTTTATCAATAAGGGTACTAATATCATCGTATGAGCACTTATGCTTGACAAGCCTGTCATTCATTTTTTCCATAATATCACTTGCAAAGATTCCTTTTTTTCTAATTTTCATATTTAGTTTATCTTCAACAAGGATTGCTAATAACTGCAAGGCTCGATATTCCATCTCTAATTCTTCAGTAGCCATTTCACCCATAGGTCAATTCCTTCTTTTTCTGAGTTTGTTCATTCTTGTCTGACATCAATGCAGTGATACCAGACCCGTGTTCGTTAAACATATAGTATGAATTTGATAATAGTCAAAAATCCTTTTACAGTTACTCGTTATGGACTCGAATGGCATTTCGCACTCTCGATACTTCCTTTAAAATCACTAAAACCATTTTGCGAGTTATGCATAAAATATCTTCTCTTTAAACTATCATCTTGAAAGTTAAGAATCAATAACGATTGCATTCAATGACAAGTGCCACCACAATTCCCCATGTCAGAGGCCTTCAGTGCCAGATGATTTCCTGTTTCCTCTAACATTTTATCCAAAAAGTTTGGTGATCTATTTCAATCTGAAAATCACCAAATATTTGCTTAGTAAGGAGTTTATTTTAGATATATTTGTCTCATCACAGGTCCCTCTGCATACACTACAAACAATTGAAATAACCCCAAAAATGCTCCTATTACTGCTAAGAAGATTACGAGACCTAGCCATTCCCACATCATAATTGCTAATATCAGCCCTTCAAAAACTGCCATTACAACTAACTACACCATTGTTCCAGAAGAAGTGTCAGGTACTGCCCCCCGAATCATGGTCCAATTTGAATGTTAGTTTTTTGTTACATTCACATTATTGGAGCTAGGAGGAACAGACCATGAAGAAACGATTCACGGAAGCACAGATAGCATTTGCCTTGAGACAGGCGTCATCAGGGATACCCATTGGAGAGATCACCCGAAAGATGGGAGTCTCGGATGTGACATTCTATCGATGGAAAAAGCTCTATGCAAATTTAGAAGTATCGGAGATACGGCGCCTGAAGCAGCTGGAGGAAGATAATCGCCGATTGAAACAACTTGTGGCAGATTTGACACTCGATAAGCAAATGCTGCAGGAAGTATTATCAAAAAAGCTCTAAAGCCTGCCCTTCGCCGGGAGTTGATCCAGGAGGTGCAGGCAATCTATGGAGCAAGTGAACGGCGGGCTTTGAGAGTAATGAAATGGCCACGGTCAACACATCGCCAAAAAAGCGCTCGAGATCCGCAACTGCCATTACGGTTGCGCTTGCGGGAGTTAGCAGCAACACGCATAGCATACGGATATCGTCGGCTTCATGTGCTTTTAAGACGTGAAGGTTGGCAGATCAACCACAAAAGAGTGTATAGGCTATATCGTATGGAAGGCCTGTCAATACGTAAGAAAATACCTCGACGAAGAGTGGCTTGTGTAAAGCGGGAGATACGCCCGGCGGCATTGACGAGGAATGAGTGTTGGAGTATGGACTTTGTCTCTGATCAACTATTTGACAATAGACGTCTAAGAGTGCTGGTGATCTTAGAGAATTACACCAGGCAATGTTTAGCACTTGAAGTAAATGCAAAGATACGAGGTATCGATGTGGCAACGACGTTAGAACAAATCACACGTGAACATGGATTTCCGAAACAGATCAAGGTGGACAATGGACCGGAATTTATCTCGAAGGATTTAGATCGATGGGCGTACTGGAATCATGTTGAATTGGATTTTAGTCGTCCGGGCAGACCATCGGACAATGCACTGGTGGAAGCGTTCAACTCTCGTTTTAGACAAGAGTGTTTAAATCAGCATTGGTTCCTGTCGCTGGAAGATGCAAAAGAGAAACTTTCTGCCTGGCGAAACGAATACAATACCCAGAGGCCGCACAGCTCTTTAGGTTATAGAACACCGTTGGAAGGTAGGATGAAAACAAGCAATGCTGAAGCCTTTGCAGCATAAAATCACAAAAAAACTTACATTGAACTTGGACCTGCGATGGGGGCAAGTACCCAATATACTTTTTACTAAATTTATATTGGATCACTTTTTGGGGGGCAGGTCAGTCGCATACTTGACACTCTTGCCGATTAGATGCTGGAGGTAGGATTCAATATGTTGCTGCTGAATCCTGATAATGGCCGCTGGTTCGATTGAATCGACCGATATATCCTGACTTTGGAGAAATCCTTTCAGATCACTGATATAGGACTCAATGGAGTTTTCTGCGACCTTCTGCTTTTTCAAGGATTGAATAAAGGCACTTAACGAAATAAAGTTCGATTCGGATGGTTGACTTTGATTCAACGAGATATCCTCTGGTTCGATTAACTCACCACTAGTCAGAAAAAATTCTTCTATAAGGCGATTTCCAAGCTCATAGATGCCAATAACAGCACTTTTAAAAATCAATGTTATAGAATAACAGCGTTTTCAAAAAATTAGTGTTATTCGTTTGTTCACAGGCGGTTCTGATCTTTTGTGACCGCTGAATCAGAGAAGTTATTCTCTAATGATGGGGATACAATTAAAGGGATTCGAAAGGTGAAACAAGCAGGAATTTATTCCTGCTTGATTTTAAAGAAAATGATAATCGAAACATTACTCAACAATACAGATTATGAATGAAGGAAAGGATTACTCATCAAAAGATAAAAAAGGATGAGTCTTTACCCTGTTTCCATCGGAACCATTGATATTTAGCATATGTTTAAATAGTATCGTCACTAATAATTTTGATGTAATCCGAAAAGCAAATATCAAAGAAACGAAAGGTGAAATTAATCCATGATTGCCGTAATATTTGCTTCACGAATAAGTAAGTTCACGAGATCATTAATAGCAGTAGCCATCATCCTCCTATCGTTTCCTGCAGTGGGCAATGCGTGTGCATGTGGCTGCAATGTTTTCTCTGTCAGTTCAATGTGGGGGATGCCGACTTCTTCCGGCATCAGAATGGCTTTACTTTACGATTATATGGATCAGCGCAATAACTGGTCTGACTGGCGAACCGCGGCATCAAATCTCAATAGCAATATTGAACTGCGAACGAATTTTTATACATTCGGATTACAATATATGGCAGACCGGAAGTGGGGTGTGATGATTGAACTCCCTGTGTGGGATCGTTACTTCGTCACGACAGATGATGACGGTGTCACATCATCCGCACAGCACACAACATTAGCGGATGTTAGGGTGATGGGCATGTATACAGGTTTATCTGAAGACATGTCAATGGGTATCCTCTTTGGTTTGAAGCTGCCAACCGGATCTTTCAACCAATCACTTTTGGATAGGGATACACAGATTGGAACAGGAACAACGGATTTATTGTTGGGCGCGTACAGAATGGGACAGGAAAATGGATGGGGATGGTATACACAGGCATTGTTTCAACATGCACTGAGTCCGCGTGATGACTACCGACCTGGCGACAACTTCGATATAAGTATCGGGATGCATTATGATAATCTTTTAGAGAGGTATAACATTATACCGATGGTGCAGCTTGTAGCATCCTTCCGAGGTATGGACAGCGGATTAAATGCAAGTCCCGATAATACGGGCTATGAACGGTTGTACATTTCTCCCGGCCTCGAAGTTACTGCAATCGGTCATCTCAGTATCTTGGGAAACTTGAAGATACCCATCATGACACACGTGAACGGATATCAACTTGTCGCACCAGCACTATCAACTGTAACCTTGAGTTACCGTTTTTAGATTCAATAATTACAACTTTACATCTCTATTTTGAAAGAACGGTAACGTGTCTTTCTTTAAGCCATAAAGAAACATTTACCAAACTGATAAGTACAGGTACTTCAACTAATGGGCCAATAACGGCTGCAAATGCAACACCGGAATTGATTCCAAATACTGCAATAGAGACTGCTATTGCCAATTCGAAGTTATTGCTCGCAGCCGTAAAGGAAAGCGTTGCGGACTTTGCGTAATCGGCTCCCGCCTTCTTTGCTAGATAAAATGATATAAAGAACATCAAAACGAAATACACGACAAGAGGAAGAGCAATGCGTAATACATCCAGAGGAATTTTCACTATGTACTCACCTTTTAGTGAGAACATAACTACGATCGTAAACAAGAGTGCAATGAGGGTTATCGGTGAGATTTTAGGAATGAACTTTTGCTCGTACCATTGCTTTCCTTTCAGTCGCAACATTGTGAATCGAGTAATTATTCCTGCAAAGAAAGGAATGCCGAGATAGATGAAAACGCTTTTAGCTATTTGTCCTATTGTGATATCCACAGCAAATGTCCGCAAACCTAACCACGTCGGAAGCACCGTCAGAAACACATACGCATAGACAGAAAAGAACAGCACTTGGAAGATCGAATTGAAGGCAACAAGTCCTGCAGCATATTCCGTATCACCTTTTGCAAGTTCATTCCAAACGATAACCATAGCGATGCAGCGAGCAAGTCCGATGATGATCAATCCTGCCATATATTCTGGATATCCGCGGAGAAAAATAATAGCAAGAATGAACATCATCACAGGTCCAACAAGCCAGTTTTGGATCAGGGAAAGTGAAAGCACTTTTGTATTCTTGAAAACATCGCCAAGTTCTTCATATTTCACTTTTGCTAATGGCAGATACATCATGAGAATCAAACCGATGGCAATAGGAATATTGGTCGTTCCGGACTGAAAGGAATTCCAGAAGCCAACGATGCCTGGGAAGAAATAACCCGACAATACTCCAAAAACCATCGCGAGAAATATCCAGAGCGTCAGATACCGGTCAAGAAATGAAAGCCGCTTTATCACATTTTGCATGTCAAGCTCTTAGTTTAATCTTGAGGGTTGTGGTTCAGCAATCCATTTTTCGATTTGAGCTTTTATTTGATTGCGGATATCTATTGTTTTGTGAAGTTTCTCTTCGAATGTCCCTTGCAGATTTGAAGGATCGGGAAAGCTCCAATGAAGCTTCTTTGCAATACCCGGGAATATTGGACATCGCTCACTGCTTGCTTCATCACAGACTGTAATGACATAATTAAAACGCCGTCCCTGCTTATAAAGATCAAACACATCTTGTGTCTTCTTTTGAGAAATATCAATTGCCATGTCCTTCATAGCTTCGATTGCAAGAGGATTAAGTATTCCGGGTTCAAGTCCGGCGCTTTCAGCAATGAACCTATTTCCTGCAAGATGGTTTAATAGCGCTTCTGCCATTTGGCTTCTCGCACTATTATGAACGCAAACGAAAAGAACTTTTTCTTTCTCCATAGTATCTCCTTAACGATTTAATGATTCCATTGAATATTCTTGCGGAAATATTTTAAGTCTGTTCCTGTCATTTAGATTACTTTCACGCAATGTAATATAATGGGAATAGACAATGGAGAGAAGTTACCTTATTGTTAACTTTTTTCAATTCTTCAACTTCTTGTATAGTGCATTCAATCTGTCTTGATAAAATCCTTTGATTGTGGTTTCTTCTTCAGCTAATGGTCTTACCGGCACTAAATCCATAACTTCGGCCGGTGTCAACCCAGATTCGTACATTGTCTTTGCAGCACCGTTAAGCATTTTTGGAATGGCATCCTCCAGAGTATTATCCGATATGCCAAAGGATTTTGCTAGTTCCTGCAATTCATACAATTGAAACCAAAAATAGGTCGGTCCCATCGCTGTGGTAATTGCAAATGATTCTAGGAGTTCCTCCGGCACTTCCGGGCAATCACCTAGTATGCCGAACAGTTCGAGCACTGTCTTCCTTTTATCTTCACTTATAGTGCTGGAGAATGCAACCGGATTGTATCCGGCATTTACAACGGAGGGGGCGTTTGGATTAATACGAGCAATGTTTTTAAATCCACCGAGTCCCTCAGAGAGTTTAGCAATTGATACTTTTGGAGCTAGTGATATAACAAGCGCTGATGGATTCATAACGGATTTGATTTCCTGCAATATCTCACTAACTACCGGAGGGTGAAGTCCGACAAGAACAATATCACACGATGCCGGTAGTTTTGCATTGTTGACTACCATTTCGATGTGTTGAAACTCGTTTTTTAGTTTATTCAAAACATCTGCATTGTTATCGCTCACGACGATCTTGTTCGGAAGTTTTCCGACACGGCTCCATCCCTTTAATATGATCTTTGCAACACGACCGCCGCCTATAAAGCCAATTGTCAATTGTTCCATATCTGACTCTCCCCTTAATGTAATTTTTCAGTGTGATCTAATATCGTTCCGGCTATAACGGCTTGCACAGCTTCATCAATTGTTGTTATATCCGTTACAACAGGTTTGATGTGTAATTGAAGCATACTTTGATACGCCCCGTTACCCATGCCGCGTGCAAGTAAAATCTGGCAATCCTTAATTGCTTCAGCCATACTGATATGCTTATTGTGGGATGACTCATCAAGGCCGTGTTGAGTGCCGGAATGATGATGTTCTTCGTGAGCGAAATTGTGATGGCCTATTTTCTCGCGGCGTTCTCTTTTAACAACTATGCCGTTTTCGACAAACAATACTTCATAGAACTTTGCTCTTCCGAAATGCTGACTGATTGTCAAGCCGTCATCTGTAACGACCGCAATATTGATGTTTTTATTTTCCATTTTGATATTCCTTTAGAATGATGAATAGAAAGTGTAGATTCCGCCAAGAATGACGAGAACTCCTGCAATGCGTTTTATCCATAAAACGATATTCGATCTGTTTGTCCAATCGAGATATGCTTGTATACGGGAAGTAAGTCCGCCCGCTGCAACGATAACTCCGCAATGTCCGAGTCCGAAAGCGAGAAGCAACATTCCCCCTGCTATAACGTTTGTGCTCGACATCTGAAACACAATACCTAAAACCGGTGCCATAAATGCAAATGTGCACGGACCAAGTGCTATTCCGAATATCAATCCGAGAACAAATGCAGACCAGAGCGCTGAACGATTCTGTATGGGACGTAGATTCACTCCTGTATCAGGAAGGCGAATAATGTCCATCAGGTACAGCCCAACGATAAAGAAAACAACTGCAACAGCATATTTTCCATATGCACCAACATCTCCCATAATTCTTCCGAGAGATGCAGTGATAATTCCGAGAACAGCAATTGTCAGTAAGATTCCAACAGCGAAAACGAAAGCAAGAAATACACCCCGTGATGTCTTTTTCTCATTTTTTGATGTGAGGAAACCAATGATAAGTGGAATACTTGATAAATGACACGGGCTTAGAAGAATGCTTAATATTCCCCATGAAAAGGAAGCAAGCAATGCAAGTGCCAGGTTTCCGTATAGAGCTTCCGTGAGTGCTGTGAAGAGAGACTCCATCGGTTATCCTTTTGAGTTGGAATTAGGTTTCAAACCTTTCGATTGCAGGAAAGCATCAATCTCTTTTTCCGGAAAATATCCTTCATGCCGCATAAGCTCTTTGCCGTTTGCATCAAGAAAGACTTGCGTTGGTATCAAGCGGATATTATAGTCTTTTGCAAAATGCGCTTGTTCTTCTTTCCATACATCGTAAAATACTATCTTGATTTGACTGCCGTATTTTTCTTCAACTGCTTTCATCACCTTTTGCATGGCTTTGCAGGGAATACAATTTACCGATCCGAGTTCAACGAATGTGATGAGCGGGTTGGCAATTGTTGCGCTGGTATCCTTCGTTACAGAAGTGGGTTTTGTTTTCTTCGTGGTTTTCTTTGATTGTGCAAATGCCGCTGAACCAAAAGCGATGCTTAGAATCAGAAATAATACTATTTGTCTTTTCATGTGTGTGCTCCACTCAACCAAGAAAGGAGTTGTTCGTCTTTAGGAATTGAACCTGAACTCTTCACAGCGCCATCAACGACTAAGCCGGGAGTAGCGAGAATGCCGAATTTCATAATTTCCTGCAGATCGGTCACTTTTTCGATTTCCAAATTAAGTCGATGCTTATCATTCAACGACCGGACTTTTTGTTCAAGTGTTTTACATTTCGCACAGCCTGAACCGAGTATTTGAATTTTCATCTGTAGATTCCTACTATTTTGTTAATACACAAGGTTAAATACATACCCTACGATGATAATACCTACTGCAACGACGCTAACAAAAATGAATATCAACGGCATTTTCAAAACTTTCCGCAATATAATTGTTTCAGGCAATGAGAGACCAATCACCGACATCATAAAGGCAAGCGTTGTGCCGAGCGATGCACCTTTTTCAAGCAGTGCATGAACAACGGGAATGATACCAGCTGCATTCGAGTAGAGTGGAACACCGATGAGGACAGCAATGGGAACTGACCACCATGCGGACTTTCCCATAAGACTGGCCATGAAATTCTCCGGCACATATCCATGAATACCTGCTCCGACGGCTATGCCGACGAGAAGATATGGCCATACTTTTCCAACAATATCATTTACTGCGTCATAACCCGAGTGCATCCGGTCACGGAATGTTTGCACTGTTTCTTCCGGTGAAGCAGCATTGGAATGGATTTGATAGACCCAATCTTCAACGAAATGTTCGACCTTCAACCTGCCAATGACGTAACCGGAAGTGATGGCGATGAGCAATCCTGTACTCACATAGAGCAAAGCTGTCTGCCAACCGAATAAACCGAATAACAATACAACGGCCACTTCATTGATCATTGGCGCTGCAATGAGGAAAGAGAATGTGACGCCAAGAGGGATTCCCGACTCCACGAAACCAATGAAGAGTGGGATTGCTGAACATGAGCAAAACGGAGTGACAATGCCGAGCATACTTGCAAGAACATTGCCTGTAAAGAGAGATTTTCCTCCTAACATCTTGCGAGTACGTTCCGGGGAAAAGTATGTCCGCACAATACCGACTGCAAAAACCACAAGTGTAAGAAGCAATAATACTTTCGGCGCTTCGTAAACAAAGAATCTTACGGCTTCCATCAATCGTTGGCCTTGGACTAATCCTGTCAAAGAAATAAATGCGTCTGCAAGAGGCTGCAACGCTGTATACAGTATAACCCAAAGCAGCAAAAGAATCGTTGCGGCGCTAAGCGTATATTGTTCAATCATCTTCTTCATAATACACTCGTGTGCTCCAAGAGAATCTCTTTAAGCTTTTCTACGGTAGGCACAAAGCCCGCTATAGCGACCTTTTCGTCTATGACCAATCCGGGTGTCCGCATGATGCCGTAGGAAGCGATCTTCTGATAGTCTTGGACCTTTTCAACGACAGCTTCGAGGTTCAATTCCTGTAACGCTTCCTTCGTCCGCTTTTCTAGTGTTTGACAATTCATACAGCCGGACCCTAACACTTTAATAATCATTTTCCTTCCTTTCGCAGATTAGATTTTGCAGATTTTCTTACGGTCTACTCGATGAAGTTTTATTGCATCTTCCTGAATTGACTTATCATCATCGAACGATTTTTTGATAAGCCCAATTAATGAACGAGTGAACTTATATTCCGATTTATCATTCAATCGAAAATTCACCCATTTGCCATCCTTTGTATCGAGCAAAAGACTTGCATCTCTGAGGATTGTCAAATGTTTTGACACAGTCGAATTGGAAAGATCGAGCACCTCTCGAATCTCGCACATACACAATTCCCGTTCAGCAAGCATCTTAACGATACGGATGCGATTGGGATCGCTCAGGGCTTTAAAGATATTGACATAATCACGTTTCATAGATACTCCTTCATTTCGTCAACTAACGAAATATAAATACTCTTTCAGAATAAAGCAAGGGCATCACTCTCCTATCGCGAAAGACTCTTCAGATGTCTTAATGCACCATCAGTTAGCCCCAATGCTTGAGCGGCCTTTCTTTGGCAATTATTGTGCTTTTCCAATGCTTGTTGTATCAATCTCCTTTCCATCCTTGCGACGGAATATTTTAGTGTAAATTCCCTTCCTTCCTCAGTCATCAGATTCATTTTAGCAAGTTGAATTCTGTCCTTCTGCCTAATTGCTTCATCATCAGGCATAACTTGGAGGGTTTTGACAAATGATTTGAGCTCAAGAATATTTTCATTCCATCTGTTACGCTGAAGCAATTTGACGAAGTTATTATCCATTGGATTTCTTCGCTCTATTTGAAATTGAGTGAAGAAATGTTGTGCAAGCTCAGGAATATCCTCCTTCCGTTCTTTGAGTGTCGGCACGTAGATCAATTTGTATTTTGCGAGAATCTTTGAAAGCCCAGGGATAATGGAACCTGATTTGAATAGCCGTTGTGGATGTTTGTTAAATACGAAGATCAATCTGCATCGAACTGGGCGTTCATCCTCCGTGCCAAGTCGAATCACTGTTCTGCTAAGGATAGCTTTCACCAATTGTTCTTGCAGGAATTTCGAAGCACTATCAATGTGTTTTAGAACTATAGTAGTCGGCAATTCGAGAACGCTGCGGCGGGTAGTCGGAAGCTCCGGTGGACTGCCTCCAAGTAATCTGACACGTTGATCTCGTTCACTTAGTATATTGAAATTGACGGTTTCGAGTTCACGGTCCTTCAACAACGAATGGGCGTGAATGCGGGAAGACAAAAGAGATTTGCCGACTCCCAGGTCGCCGGTGATAACAAGCGGAAAGGTATCCGCCGATAGTTTTGTGAGGGAAGCTCTGATGCGCTTGATTGCTGGACTCCCCCCTATCAGGTGGTCTGGCATTAAGCAGCATTTCAGTTATGTGATAGATTACTCGACACGACCGTCCCAAACAACATGAAACAATGCATGAATTATTCATACGATACCCGATGCTTAAAGAGCTACAATGACTCTGTTAGACGGGATTAATGCTAAAGTGATTGTTTGAAGCAGAAAGTAAAGCGGCGTGTCTAAAAGATAGTGTCTGAAAAAAAGTTTGTCAAGGAAAATCATCCTTAAGACCATGAGGATTTTTCCTCATGTCATTAGGGTTTCCCCTAAAGTGGGTTAGGGATTTCCCTAATATATAGAATCAGAAAGAAATTCAACTCCATCATCCAACTTGATAGATGCAATGGCACGGATAATTTTCTCAAGTTCCTTACGCTCGCTTGAAACATTGACACCAAGAAAATCAATATCCTTAGTGGGCCTTGCTTTCTCAATATTGTAAGCGAGAAGAAGGAAGCCGCCTTTTAACACAAACTTCTTTACATACTTTGATGCTGCAAGACGTGCAAGAAAGCGCTCCTGAATGTATCGCAGTAATAGAAAATTAAAATCAAGGTTTTCTTTTTCAGAAATATTTTTAAGGCGCGCTAGAACTGATGCGGAAACATTGGTAGTCGGTTTTTTCATCCCATAATCACCTTCACATATTGAGAGATGATACCTTTTACTCGACAAATTTCTGCGAACTTCATCAGTTTATTGAGATCACGATTGCGTTTTCGGAGATACGTTTTGAGACCCTCCATTACGATATCTTCACCGAGTTTGTTCCTGAACCGGAAACAATCACAGATAGTTTTTTCAACACCGTAGAGTCGAATATGACCAGCTTTGGTTTCGTGGTGTTCAATCCCTGTTTTGTACTGAGCTTCGGAAAAATAGAAAGACTCCGTCGGTGGATGAGAAAGCTTGATCGGTTTATTCGCTCTTGGAATGGCATACGTTATAACTGTAGGAACGAATGTCGTAAGCTCGTGAAACGCGAGCGCTGAAGAAAGGCTGATAACTGCTTTCGGGATAGCAAGACAGACTTCTACGAGTCCGCTCGATTCACCAAGCTCAAGCTGCGAAAGCCGATATAGGCCAGCTTTCACCTTTACGATGTCGCCTCCATCAACTGCCTTCAGGATTTCCCTTGTGTGGATACCGCTCGCTTTCATTTCCTTCATTCGAGCGTAACCCTTATGGGCTTTGAGATATTTTAGTATTTGATTCATACGGATGGTTCTAATTAGCTGCACATAATATAAACGTGCAGTAGAAAAGAAGCAAGAGGCTGGCAAAGATTTAATCAAAAACGCCTGACGCATTACCAGACGCCAGTCGTTTAGGGAGTCTAACTATGCGCTGTCGGGGAGACGGCACGGGAATATTGTATGAAATGTTCTGGTTTTTGTCAATTAATATTTTAGATGAAAAATAAAGACCCCGGCACATTTATAAGTACCGGGGCTCAAGGGGAAGGGGGTAAAGAACCACTGCGCGCCAACACAGTGATGCTACTGAAAAATAGCCGTTGATATCTTCGGGGGATTGATATCAATTTACCCCCTTTTTAATTTCCGATTCATAAACTTTTTATTGCTTGGCATAATGATATTTACTAACAAAGATTTAAATAGTCAATTTCTCGTTTATTCAAGTATGCCAAACGCTTGTTGCTCTATGGGAACAATTCCCTGTAATACATCCATCATATTTCGCGCACCGTCAGGATTAAACGAATGCACAACAACTCTCTCATGTAGTTTATCTTTCGTCATTTGTGAAATAAATTTCGCTACCGCGAATCCGCTTACTTCATCGCTTGGACAAAATATCTCCCCGCCTAAATCGTGATCGAGGCTTACTAAGTCATAAGGAGAATTTTGTTCCAGCATTTCTATTGCTTGTTCCACCGTTTCTACCTTGGTCAATTCATCTTCGACAAATTTAATCTCTGCCTCTTTCATTCTATCTTTGTCGTCATCGAGAAATAATACTTTCATTTTGATTTACAACTTAACGAATGGCAACTTTACTGACAGATCAATTCTTCTTCGCCTGCTTCTCCATCCCTCGATACCAGTCATGTCGAGCTTGAGCGCCTGGTTATACCGCTTGCTTTAAATAACCGCAAGAGAAGAAAAAGAATGCCACCGAACACGAGAAAAACGGATGCGCCATACCATCCGATGACCCAAGGAAAGATCGAACGGTATCATCGCTCGATGAAGAATGAAATCAATTTGCAGAAGTATTATATGCCGTGGGAGTTGGAACAGGAGATCGAACGATTTATTGATTACTACAACAACAAACGATATCACAGCCCTGGACAATGTCACCCCAGCTGATGTATATTATGGCAGGCAATGTGAAATTATTACTAGGAGGGAACAACTTAAACAACAAACTTTGAAAGCACGAAGACGGTACAATTTATCACAACAAACGGCTCAAATCATCTCTTAGAAAATATTTAATTCTGTCCATTTGACTTTGAAGACATACATTTTATCTCCCTCCATCAAACACCAATAACCTTTTTTTAATCCGTTAATCTCAATGCCATCTTTGCTTCCAAGATCTTGAAGCCAATATTTTCCTTCACTATCACAGTAAATCCCGGCATGAAATCTTAGAAGAGGAATCAGTTAGCACGATATCGTTCAATGGATCTCTTCCGATTGACAATGCACGAATTCCGAACAGTGATTTTTCTGCGTACAGGACACCGTTTTTATAAATTGCTAATGAATACATACTCTCACCCTCATACTTAGATGATTTGAAATATAAAACTAAAAGATAATTATTAGGATGTTGCGCAAATAAGTGTTTCTGTTTCTTCGTAATGCATCTTGTTGATGGTTGTCTTTAAGTTCTCCTCCTCAATAGAGTCTCCCTACAAAATGGGTTGCATGAAATGTATATGTCCAGAGACATATTACATTTTTATCGAGACAAATTTCCATAGTCATCTGATTTGACTGTGATTCTTCATTCGCATTCCATCGAAGATCAACGCCTGAAATTTTGTTCGATCCGCTTTCGCCACAGGGGGGATCCCAGATACACATTATTTCATCGACCTTGGTAAGCCTCCTAATCCTCCCAGAGCATCTTCCAGTTCGCCGTGTATTCCTTAATCAAGTCCAGCCCAAGGTGCGGGCTATTTGATGCTTGTGTAGAAGCCACGAGTACATCGCAACACTCATCAAAGGCGTAGTTTGGGTTTTCGATCTACCAAAACCTCCACCAAGGTTTCCTTAATCCCTTAGCTATGAATTTGACATCTTTGTCTTTCATCCACATCGTAGCAAAAATCGAGGTGCCACAGTGCGGGCAATTATGCACCGGCTTTCCATTCGGGCTCACGATTTCTTTCTTACATTCGGGGCACGCAATACGATCTCTGAACTGCATAGACATTATCTCAGACAATCTCTTATCTTCTTTCATAATATCATTCCTCCTTTTATTTGTTTTTTTCCCGATTTGTCCACGAACGAATATGACAGTTAATTTATATAATTTGCGCAGGATATACAAATTTGGTTTGCGGGCAATACGATCTCTGAGTCGAATGGATATCATTTCTCCCCTTTATTAATATTTACATCACAATTCGGCCATATTGTTATTTGTCGCAAAGAGGCGATCTCCAGCTGTCAATACACATGACCCTGGATTGTTGCTATTCGCCACAACCCTCCAACCGAAATAAATAGAAATTGCCTAAGAAATCGCCGCAGGCGATGAGATGGCTGTCCGGCGAAATGCTCACGGCAAATACTTCTGCATCACAACAGTAGCTAAGTATTACCTGTCCTGTCCGGCGATCCCATACCTTGACGGTATGATCAAAGCTACCTGATATGATAAACCTGCCATCTGATGAGAACGCACATGTTACGACGGTGTCTTGGTGACCCACCAAGGTGGTGAGCGGCTGTCCTGTGTGGCGATCCCACAGTCTGACGGTGTGATCGTAACTGCCGGAGACGATCCATTGGCCATCCGGTGAAACTGCACATGCCGTGATACTTCCCGTGTGACCGGTCAGGGTGGCAAGATCTTTTCCTGTTCGGCTTTCCCAGAGTTTTAATGTGGTATCGTTACTACCGGACACAATCAAACTCCCCTCCGGGGAAAAAGCACATGACTCAACGGAACTCCGGTGCCCACGCAACGTTGCCAGTTCGTGTCCCATCTTTGCATCCCAGAGTTTGACTGTCGCATCACCACCGCCGGACACAATGCGGCTGCCCTCCGGCGAAAAGGCACACGTGTTGACGCTTGTTTCATTATGCCCGATGAACGTCCAGAGCTGTTCGCCATTTGAACTGTCCCAAAGTTTCAGGGTCTTGTCCTTGCTACTCGAAACGATGCGGCCTCCATCTGGCGAAAAGTGAGAACATGTTACTTCATCGTCGTGCCCGGCCAGCGTTGCAAGCTCCCGGCCTTGGCGGCCGTCCCAGATCTTCAGGGTCTTATCTTTGCTGCTTGACACGATCCGCGCACCATCCCGCGAAAATGCCAGGTGACTGATACACGCGTGATGTCCTGCCAAGGTAGCCAACTTTTTGCTGCCTTTGGTATTCCAGATTTTGAGCGTGTTGTCGGTACTGGTCGAGACGATATGCGAGCCATCCGGTGAGATCGCGCATGACTTGGCGCCCTCGTAATCATTTGCCAAGGTTGCCAACTCTTTTCCAATTACGGCATTCCACAGTTTAAGTGTGGAGCCTCCTGACACTATCAAGTTTCCATCTGAAGAGAATTCACAAGTGGATACACTGCCGTCGTGTCCTGTAAAAGGTGGCATCTCTTTTCCCGTCGCGGTATCCCAGACCTTTATACCAACTCCGGTCCCGCAGACTATGCGGCTGCCATTCGGCGAAAATTCGCAACTATGTATCTCAGAAATACCGTGGTTTTCTCCCGTGAACAGTGTTCGCTTCTCACCTGTCTTGATGTTAGTTAACGTCAGTGTTTCATTCCAATTGAAACCTACATTTTCCCTGTTCTCTCCCAATGCCAAGAAGTTACCATCTCGCGAAAGACGACAGAAGCCAAGTGCAATACCTTGTTGCCTTGTCCGCGTAGAGAATGCGACTTCTCCAGTGTAAATGGACCGGATTTTTAGGATACCATCGATATTACTATACGAAGCAATGCGATCACCGTTAGCCAAGTAGGTACAGTAATCGACACCGGATTCATATCCGGTCAGAGTTCCCTGCAACTTCTCGGTGGCCCGATTCCAGACCTTGACAGTTTTGTCTTTACTGCTCGACGCGATGAATTTCCCATCAGGAGAGAACTGACAGCAAGTCACGGTGTCGGTATGGCCGGAAAGTGTGACGATTTCGCTCCCGGTATCTACATCCCAGAGCTTGACGGTTTTGTCTTTCCCCCCGGACACGATGACCTTTCCATCCGGTGAAAAGGCGCATGTCTCGACACTCTCCGTGTGCCCAGTTAGCGTCATTAGTAAATGAGATTCCATGAGTTGCGGTTCCCGGCATTGGCGGAGAAATTTGCCACCACGCGCTAGGAATCGCTTCCGCAGGGCGTCGAATGCGTCACTTATTTGACCTGATTTCCAGGAAAGGTTGTTATACAGGTATTGAAACGCATTCCGCGGGTCTGAGCGTAGACGATGCTGCTCCAACATAACGGTATTATAGTATGTAGCGATCTCGGTCGGATTGGCTATAGGTGGCTTTAATTCCAGCGCTCTTTGGTAATCTGCTAACAAATCATTTAGCAAATCTCCTTTCACTTTGGCTTCAAGGAACAATAGGTCGCTCAACGTCGCGTTCAGAACATCTCTGTCTCCAGCGTTGATCTCCTGGAAGGGAAGCTCTACCAAAGCGTGGATATCGCTGCCAATCCAGGTTTCATTGCCGGTGGGATCAGCCTTCCACAGAAAGAACCGGGCGAGACGGGCGTGGTATGCTGGCCTGAGATAGCGCTGTTTGATTGCTTCGCCGATCTGCCGTTGGTAATAACTCATCAGCACTGTGTTATCGGCTGCGCGCTCAACCAGATACGGAGCCAAGTCATGGTAGAGTCTGAGCCAAACGACCACCGGAATTCCTTCCGCCTCCGGGGATTTGGCAGAGCGCGCTTTCAGGTCGTCCATGACGTCTTGGTCAGAAAGGAGCACGATGATTTCACTCTCGGACAATCCATTCCGGGCGGCGGATAATAGGCCAAGAAAGGTCTTGACTAACAGTTCCCCATGGTGGCGCTTGTCTTGCAGCCTGGTGAGCATATTATCTACCATCCCAGCTACATCCTCGGCAAGAACCGACACATCGTCCCAGGATTTCCACCTTCGAACCTCTTCAAAGGCCAGCTTCAAGTAGAGAGGATAAGGACATTTTCGGAATCCCGCCAACACGCGCTTCTGCTGCTGTTTTGTCAGCGAGCGATGGACATCGTGGAGCCAATGCTGCAACACCTGTGCCCCTTCCTTTTGCCGCATGTGATCTAGGCGAAGGAACATCCGTTCAGAATCCCGCGATTTTCTTGACATGTTGGTCGACATCCTACTCAGCCACGTCACAGTTTTCTTGAGCATCTCCCGAACGAATGTCGGCCGTTCATCTTCGGACTCTATTAGGGATGCGACAATGCGCACATACGGCGGCAAGACTCTTGGCAGCCAGCTAATCATATTGGCCAAGTCAGAATAAGCCAACTCAGATACTTCGAGCTGATCGAGGGCGTCGAGAAAGATGATGAGTGGTCGCTGTGTTGTCGCTAAATCAAGGAGACGTATGAACTCCTTCTCCAGTTCTTTAGCTCCGGACGGGATGTTGCCAAGTTTCACATGATACGCCTCGCTGATCTCGCGAACCAGATAATATAGGAGTCCACGCATTTCTATCGAGTGAGGTGTGGCTCCAATGAAGCGTTGGATAACATAGGCGTGCGCCTGTGTGTCAACAGCTTCGCGCGCCGCCTTCGCCATCAGGGCGGATTTACCGCTACCCGTCGGGCCAAAGATAAAAAGGGTGTATTCGTTTTCGTTACGGAGGTAAGCCGTGATCTGGTTCAATTGAGTCTGTCGGCCTACGAAGTTCTTGCACCGATCTGCACCGAATTCCTGATGCGCTGATCGCTCGAGAGATAAGGCGTCGACGTCTGCTAGCCGTTGAAACTCCTCTTCCAGGATGTTCCTCAGCGACGCCAACGCATCGGCGGCGAACTGGGCGAGGTGTTCATTTAGCGTCGTGCCGTTCCATATGACAGCATAATCGAAATGATTGATCCCGGGTTTCTGCCGGATTGCTTCCTTGAGGGCGCGCGCCTGTTCTATACCATCGTCAACGTAGGGACTATTATGAGGGAGTTCTTCGACATTCTCGATATTGCGCAGAAAGGCGACAACATGTTCCTGCTGATCCGGCAACGCTAGCGCTCCATGGATAATTTCTTGATGCGTAGCCGAGCACTCATATTTGATCCGGCGTTGGTCATTCATCGGCCATCCAAGATGGTTTATAGCGTCTAGCAAGATGGCGTGCAACGTCCGTTCTGTCTGGAACCAGGCGTCATAGTCTTTTTCCTCAGGCACATACTCACGGCGCGAGCGTAATAAATATTCTGGGGGCATGGCGTTGGTGTCGAGCCGGTACCAGTCCGCTAATAGAGGACGGTGGGCGACTGGGACCGCGGAGCGAATCGTGTCGAATTCAGTTACCTCGATCTGCGGCGGCAACGGCAGCCACCCATAGCGGTCACCGAAGAGGATGAGGAAGTTCGGTCGGGGCGAAACGTCCTGGCACCGTTTGAGCTCAGTCAGGCAAATATTCATCGTTTGCTGGTCGAGCGCCGCTTCTTCGGTGACCCCCCAGCGTAGGTCAATGGCCTGAAAGTGGCACTGGTTCGCCTCGCAGAATTTCTGCAGTTCAGGGAACACCTTCTCCTGGAGCGCGTTGCGTTCCTCTTTCATGTCGGCAAAAGTTGAGCTGACAAATACACGGAATATCTTGGTTTGTTTTTGCATGGTAAATCTCTTTAGTTATATAATACTTGTGGTAGTGTTTTTATGATGCTTTTTTTCACCCAGCATCACCTGTTCTGCAGTCACTCTTTAGGGCGGGTCACCGTCCACTTGATAAGTACGCCGCAGAAACGGGAACACAAAGCACACTAGGTGGTCGCGTTCCATATGCATGTCACGAAAGGTGCTGTTGATAGATACTCGCCCTGTTTTTCCTCCTTCAGCTATTTATTCCTTAAGGATATATACTCACAAGTAATGTACACTTAGATATGTTCCACTTTTACAAACTTCATCAGCGTAAGCCATTCTTGTGTTTCCTGCAACATTAGTTTCTCTGTATCGTGTAAAAGATCCTTGAACTTCTGAATTGTTGTCGTCTCAGCGAATTTGTGATCAAGTCCATTCAAAGCTGCGGCCATATCCTTGCTTCTTTTTTCCAAGCGAGCGTATTCACGATGAGTACGGATACCACCAATGGAGGCACCAACGACAGGCAGCACAATAGCGAGGAAGAATATTGGTTGCTCCAACCAGTTTGTCCCCTCCATATTGTTTAAGATCGTTGATAAAAGATGTATCGCTGCTATTCCTATTGCTATGAAAAATATTAGCATACCAAAATTTTCTAGCCTCTTGCTAATCTTTCCAGTTTGATACGATTTCTTTAGGTGAAAATTAATTTGATCTTGGATGAATTGCTTCCGAATAAAGTCCACATGCGAATTTAAACTCTCTTTGCAGCATTTCTCCAAATTGCCTACTCCTCTTTCGATTTCATCAAATACGCGTATTGCCCAATCAATAGAACTCAATGATGATTTCATGTAACGTGGAATTATTATTGGAGAGGGTTTTACTCCACATGAAATCAAAAAAATCGCTGAGCGAATACGCTCTACCAAGAACCTACTCTCTATCCATCTTTTGTGTGCTTGTTTCCTGTCTGTTTTGAATATGACTATAAATATGAAAAGCAAGACTATGAACTCAATGATAAAAGCAGGAAGAGATAATGAACGATTCAACATCCCCAGTGTAACGGCAGCAACGGCCAGTGGAGAAAGTATATACACCAGCAAACCCGCTGCAAGATAGCTCCTCTGATTGACCTTTGCTAAGATTGATGAATGTACATAGAATGGCAACAACTTTTCTCTGATACTATTTTTTACTTCATCAGGTATTCGCATACCTTCAGGCGTGTCAAACAAATTCCTGTAAACATTGTTGATATAAGTTTCACGAACTTCCTCTCGAACAGAGAAACGATCGAACATATTAAGTCTTAATAAAGATTCACTATTTAATCCAATTCCTTTTTCTACTAAACAAATATTAGGATCCTCTGATGAAAGGATAATGAGTGGACATTTCATTTTGCGCGTATAGGTTACTATATCAGCAGTCCCTCCCTTTCCTCGAGATGGCTTGCCATCCCATATAGCGATGAGCATATCACAATGATCTACAATATATTGTCCAGTACCTTCATATGCTTTCTGACGATCTTTAGCGACATTTCTTTTCTCATGTAATTCCTTTAGCATGTCTTTTTTTATGATTATGTGATGATGGGATATCTGGTAGAGTTCTTCAAATTCTTTTTTTGATGTCAGGGTCTGAAAGTCTTTCACATATTCATTCTTTGCAAAGGGCAGAATGACTTCAATTTCCGAATCAGGTGTCCTCATAATTTCATTTGCAACTAATCGATCCGCACCTTCCGCTAGCGCTGTGACAACTGTAAATGCAAAAGGCGTTATAGACTTATACTTTGAAATCGGTTGATCAAACAACTCGTAGATTGAAGATTTTAGTATTTCCCTGACTTTGGAAGCAATTATTTCGGGTTCCTTCAGGTACTCTATGACCTGTGACACCAATTTTGATCCGATAAGGAATATTGGATGGAGGCATGCTATTTTAGTTTCTCAAAATTATAACGTATATGTATTTCTCGATTGGACAATCGCCTTACCTTTAGAAATGTTATTGCAATGACAAATCTTGGTTGGATATTAAGATAGGCACCGTAGTCCTATTTGATTATATGCTTACCTCTATCGGTGCTTTCCGCTCGAACGCCTCCAAAATAAGGTTATTCTTAACTTTGTCAAACGAGATCATCGTACCGGAAAGGTTGAACTGTTCAGGACAAGTACCTCGATATACACTGCCCTCGGATGTCTCGACGACCACAGGCGTTTCTATACAGTCCAGATCCACAGTGATACGTCTGATCTCAGGAATACTGATACGCATCCAGCCGAGTGACTTCTCAACAAACTGGATATAGCCGTCATAGCCCAGCTTGTCAAAGTGCCCTACGATTGCACGGGGTTGTAACAGGAATTTCAGTAGAGAGGTGTCCCAATAAACTTGCTGGGGAATCAATGATGGTCTTTCCACCTCAGCAATCCGTTTGATCGTAAGGGGGGATGTTCTGTTGGTGCGGACGAGTGCAATCACAGCATCGCGGGTTACCAGACAGGGTCCCATCGTCAGGAACCTATAGTCATCATAATTCCCGAGCTTTCGTAGACCTCCTGTGAAACAACCAATGTCTTTTGTTTCTATGGACATCTCGTTCTTCTTTGCGGTCATTGAGATAATCTGATCTGTCCTAATCTTGACTTCACCCAACAGATTATCGAGCACCGCAATTTCTTCGATAGTACCCCCTGCGGCATAGTCCAAAAGATAGCCAACTTGCCCTGTTTCGGAAATCTTGAAGAAAACCCTGTTGTCGTGAGAATCCACAAAAGTAGCATTCCAGCCCGTCAACCATATTTCCTTGCCACGCACGCTTGGTAACTGATACCAGGGCCAGCCATTCATAGAATACTTTATGCCACTCCATTTGTCATCCATGCCCTTCTTCGCGTATTGCAGAGGCGTGCCCGGGAGGTAGGAAAAAGAGAGGACTTTCGAGTCCTTCGCTCCGATAGTAAAAGCTAGATCATTCGTTGCAAAAAGGAAGCGTTCAGAATTCGACTGAGTTTGTACACGCTCAGCCTGGACTTCCGACGCATCAGCTACCACCTCCTGAGCCTGCTCCAGGAGAACTGCTCGCTGGGATGGTTCAACTTTCACAATCTCAGGAACGGGCGATGGTAACGATTTCGAGATATCTTTGGAGCTCGCTGCTTCCTTGTTTGCAGAAGGCCCCCCTGTTTTCCTGACCATATCGAAAATCCAGATATTTCGGTCGTCACCGCAGAACATCATGTTGCCTGATATGTGGGCTACATAGAAGAGACCGTCTTTTGCAAATCCGAGCCTCGGCTGTGTAGGTTGTGAGATGTCGTACACAAACAGTCGGCCACTATCGTTGTAGTATAGCCAATCATCGGATATATAGACTTGAACGCCAAAAAGGGTTTTGATTGTATGCTCTAAGGGCAGTTCGTAGCATGAATCGGACTCAAGCTCCTCTGGAAAATTCTCGAGACTATACACGGCCAGTAGGGGACGAGAGGTTCTAAAGTCCTTCCCAAAAACGTACAATCGCCTGTTGCCAGAGACAATTCCTCCTGGGACAAGGCAACCGTCGGGGAACTCTACGGTTACCGTCTTGATCTCCACTACTTCTTCTTCCCTGAGGCGAACGATGCGTAATTGAGGATCTTTATAGTTGCCAAGAATCAAGTAGTCATCGAAGAGGGCGCCCGACCCTGCGCTGAAGTGAACAACACCGATTTCGCGAACATTCTTGCTGACTTCTTGCCGGTCAGAGAAATCGAGGACCTTAACGCCACAATTTTCTGAGTGGCACAAATCGATCACAATGTTCTTGTTATAGACAAGGAGTCCATTTCCGCAGTTATTGAAGATATTCCTGTGATAGTTCTCGAAAAACACTTCCTTCGGGTTCGTCGGATCCTTATAGTCGATGACTCTTATAGAAGCATCACGGCCTCGCAGCAATCCAATCTCCCCAATGAGCTCAAACCACTTTGTGTCGATATAAGGAACAGGAAAGAGCGATATGAGTTTGGGTGACCGAGGGTCGGAGATATCAAACGCACGCATCCCGTCGTACGTTGGCAAGAATGCGAGCGAACCGGATACAAGCAGGTTCATCGGATCCCCAGACTTCTTCTTGGAAATGAGATGCTCTTTCGCGGATGTACCAACAAGCTTCAATTCGACTGCTGTTCCGGATACCCACTCATTTTCAATAAGCGCGAAGCTGTCGTTTGTCGTGGTTTCATTGCTGACGATCGATTGAAAAGTCTCCGATATTGGTGCAGGTTCATTCGATCTTGTTCCAATATGCTTCTGAGAAATAGATCGTTTCTCTGTTAATCGTTCTGATAGATTGCTACGTTGGCTGACAACACCATCAGTTGAATCCTTGTCTCTTAGCTCATCTGGAATCCCTTTGATTAGTTTTTTAAAATATGTGTTTTCATCAAGTTGGAACTTCAGGATTCCTTGAAGACGACTCATTCGCAAAACCATCCCCTCGGGCAACTTAACGTTTTCAAGAGAGACATAGAGAAAAGTCTTGTTTTTTATGATTGCGTAATTAATCTCATCCTTGACATATTCTGATTCACGTGACCGCGCTGTGATGAAAACCAAAAATAATGAACAACCTTCTAATTGCTTCTCGATCACACTTGAAAACTCCGACGTAGCAACGATACCGTCGTCATACCAAATCCGGTAGCCCATAACATGCAGTCGTTTAATCTCTTTAAAAACGATATCACTGTCATCATGAGAATAGCTTACAAAAACATAGGGCTCTTTACCATCGTAAGCATCAAAAGGGGGTGAGATCTTAGTTGCCATAATTTAGCTCCAAATACTCTTTTAAAAAGTCAACTCAAGCTTGACACAATCTTATATTTTGCTTGTTTTAAAATATCAGGATATTTTCTTACGGAATTCCTGTCCTTCTCTTTGTTCTCTTCGGACAACTCGAGATACGGTTTCAGACAGTCATGTATTTTTTTTGAATCGTCTCGAGGTTTTCCACAGGTCCAACCATTTTCAATTTTATGGTCCATCCAGTCATTGTGTTCGGCTTCTGCAAGCATCTCAATGTTCGCTTCGATGATCTCCATAATCTCCACTATGGGTTGGGACTTTGAATAAGTCTCAGGTACTACATATAACCCTACCAGATCGAGTACATTAGGGATTCGAGCCGCGGCAGCCCGATTGTCGTCCTTGTAATCTTCTGATAATAAATCGAAATCCCGATTCATCTCTGACCGGATCCACTTTCCTTTTATTCCCGATTGCCAATAAAAATCGTGGACGAAGGGCGCCAGATCCTCCGCGTGGGTTTTGAACTTCAAATCCCGATTAACGATACCAATAAAATCTGCAGAATCTGCATGCATGGACAGGATCTCCTCAGACGGCAGATCGGATCTGCGTATTGAAGGAATGTCCTGCTTTTTCAACTGGAGGATAATTTTTTCTAAAGACCGGGCGCCATGTTTGAACCGATTGGTCTCAATGAGCGCTGAAAGGATACCATGGTCAATGGCCAGCGGTTCGGTTTCCTTCAATCCGAGCATTGCCCTGATCAGCAAGCCTCTTCTGACCGGGTAACATACGTCTTGGGAATCATCGATCCATTGTTGTTTTTTTGTATTGTAAGTCTGTTTCTGGTTCGGTCCGAGCACGTTCAAATACCCGCTAAGCCTGCTTATGAAGTCCGGACCTTTTTTCAATTTGAATTCATTCCACTTCTTTTCATCTGTCTCTTTTGGACCGAAGTTCTCCATATCATAGCTGGTACCGCCCGCGAACACAAAAACGCTTTTCCCAATCGGGTGTGAAATCTGACCCTCGAGAAATTTCCCATCTTGCATCGGCGCCAGAAGGTACTGCAACCATTGGTATTCCTTGGAATCAAATTCATCCCAGAACACAATCGGTAAAGTACCCTGAAGCACTTTATCTCTCACCTGATGGAAAGCCCCAATTAAAGCATCGGGATCCTTGAACTGAGATAGGTTAAATTCCAAAATGGGAACGTCTTTGCCGAGAATCCCTTTTGCGATCTCGCAGATTCCGAAGCTCTTGCCTGCTCCTGGAGGTCCGAACACAGCAAGGCTGAGCGGTTTCTTGCCTTTATCGTGATCTTTATAATCTATGATCATCGCGCGAATATTCCGCAGGCTTTCGATTTCATTTCGATCCGCGGTGTACAGTTTTCCAAATCGGGCACACGGAACCTGGGTCAACGCCTTGGGACCTTTAACAGCAACCCTACGGCCAATGCCAAAGAGTGGCCTTGGGTTTTTATGGATGCCTTCCAGAACAGCTGTCATAATCGTCCAGGTCTTGCGTTCTAGCTCGATAGACTTTTTGGGATTCGGTATCTGAATTATGGGATACCAAAATTTCGGATTCAGGACATCCTTAATCACATCGACGAGTGGGAATCCGGGGTTACTGCATCCCGCAGTCCCGTGCCCCGAGAGGTGCATGGTCCGCATCGCTGAAAGTCCTGCACGGATGCCTTCATAAATTGAATCTGAATGATTCGGTTGGAGTAGACGATCGATGATTCCTGAAGTGAGGCAGGCCATATAGCCGAGACCTTGTCCTTCAATTGGATCGCTCCATTCACGTTCAAGGTGTTCCGGATCGTAAACAAGATGAAAGATTTTCTCGCTAACGTTGTTTTCCACATGGAGCGCGCCTTCCGATCCGAAGTGAACAATGAGATGCCGGCAATTCAGCAGGGAATTAATTTCTGAATTGAAGCACAATTCCTCTGCAAGTTCCAGAGCTGTTCGCTCCCACGAAATTCCCCTGCTCACTTTCACTTCTTCCCGTCGGATATCCCCGATTGAAACCACAACCACCAGCTTGTCGCGGAACTGGGTACTAAGATACCTCCACAGATCACCCTGACCCACTGGGCTTGACATTTTTAGGACAATCCACTTCAGTTCTTGTATCTCCTTTTTCAGAATCGACTTTGGCCATGCTCCCTTCTGTGTATTTTGCCTGAACCCAAGTCCACCGTCATCGATTACTACGACTGTGGGTTTGTTCGACGTTTCGGCTGCATGTTCCACGTAAGAGAAAGAAGATTCTATTTGACTACCATATCCTAGGGGCTGTGCCATTCTCCAAACTTTTTTATCCTTTTCAAAAGGAAACGGTTTCCAGAGTGCGTATCCATTCAAGGCCGCAGGAAGCTTTTTAAAAATATCATCTCTTAATCCGAACTGAACGTCAAACGGATTTTGAAGTTCTTTACTCTCAGATCTCTTTTTCCCTATTTCTTCGAGGATTCGAAAAAGAAGTCCAGCCCCGCCGTCTGTCGTTTGCTCCTGAGTTCCTGTTTTTTCTATAGCATTGGGAACAAGACGTTCGCCCATATAAATTTGATGATCAACGACCACATCACCAGTAACTAAAACCGTTCTGGAGTTTCGAGGCATGACATATCTCCTGATTAAAAAGTTGTATTTATACTTTACACGTCAGTTGCGTTGATAGAATAATATTTTTCATCTCCGAGGGAGCTCACACCAGTAGCAAATGTGAATGAAACACATAGTGAATCTTGTAATAAATCTCGATAAATACAATTAGTCGTTTTAGTATTGACTACACATTATGCAGAGGTTGTAAAAGAAGATTATTAGACAGAAATAATCATCTTGAATCACACCGAATTTCTGCAAATCTTTATGAAAAATAGGGGATTTGAATATATACAGAATCGCTTGGTCTGTAATTAAGCGGTGAGATTGATGGATGCATGATCTGACCTGCCCCCCAAAAAGTGATCCAATATAAATTTAGTAAAAAGTATATTGGTACTTGCCCCCATCGTGGCAACAGAACAAACTATATTAATAATAAAGGAGAGAAGTATGGCACAGGAATGTGAATTGCTTGTTAAGTGTGGTTTTTTCAAGAAGTATCAAACCACAAAGGATTTGGCTTGCAAAGGTTTTATAATGCAGTATTGCACTGGACCCAAAATGAACGAGTGTGTAAGAAAACAATACCGTCAAGAACATGGTACACCACCATGTGACGATTTGATGCCTTCTGGTCAGATGATTGTAATTGGGAATAATTAATTTGCAAGGCCTTCTTACTGCTGCCTAACCAACAGCTCAAGCTAACGAAATTAGCGTTAGCACATTAAGCTTGGTTTGCAACGGTGCAGCGCAGATTTGAAAGTGTGCTATGCTAATAAAAAAGAAAATCTCGATGCGCTACTTAACATCGAGATGGTGATAAGAATGACTGATTTATGTGAAATATTCTTTGGATATGAAAATTAAAGCAAAATATTATATATACAAGTTTTCGATCAACACCCGCCCTGTATCTTCTTTTGAACCTTCGTAGCTTTTGGCTGCTTATTCTTTGCGTCGGCGATCAACCGAGAAATTATCGTAGAAGCGTTTACACGAAATGTATTTACATCTGTATCCCACCGAGTGCCTGTGTTAACTGATTTGGGTGTAAGAATGGTGTGCTGGAAATTTTCCAAACCACCTTGCAACATTGCGATATTCTCATATCCTAATTCTTGCAAGAGTAATGCCGCCGTCCTACTATCGTCTTCATTTGCACCTATGACTACTTTGGTCACACGCCGATCTGAAAGAATCGGAGTCAATTCTTTTCCAAATAGGTCTTTTACTTGCACATTGATCGAGCCTGGCAAGGCGAGTACTGCAAATTGTTCTGGCAAACGCATATCCACAACTTGTACGCTGCTTTCCTTGTCAATGATGCGATATGCAAGCTCATCAGGTGACATGATCTTCACATTATGCGATGCACTGTATGATGCACTTTTGACTTTTTCTATTAAGCGTGCTTGACGAGACGGCAAAAATAAAAACACAATACCCAACAAAATAATGCCAGCTCCGGCAATTTTATGCTTCAATGGTTTGAATTCCAATGACGGTGCTGAGGATTTATTCAATCTTTTTTCTATCACCGTCGTGATTGTGAAAGCACCGACTGCTACAGCAATAAGGATGAATGCAAATAATCCTTGCGAAATTCCGAGTGAATCAAATACTTTAATCGGTCCCAAGTGCTGTCGATTCATAAAAAGTATGATAGAGCGGATAGAGTTCGCCGAACGCAAATACGCCCAAAATTCCGCCACCAACAAAGAACATAGCATCGATCTTTCCGATTGCTGCTGCGCAGACCGATGTTCCCGGACAATAGCCGCCTATGATGAATCCGAATCCCATTATCACTCCGCCAATAATTGCAGGCATCAGCCATGTTGGGTTAACATAAATGGATTGGAGGTCAAGGTAACCGAAATATGCAAGCAGTAAACTGCCGCTCATTGCCGTTACGGCCGCGGTGAAGAATACGCGCAGTACGGTGAAATCATAACCATAAAATACTCCTGCCAATCGGCGTGAAGAGGAAAAACCGGCTTGCTCGAGCACAAAACCGAATGCAATGCCGATGAGCAAGCCAACAATCAAATTTAATTGATCGGAAATAAGTTCAGGAACGAATGGTCCCATGGTCGTTTCTCCTATATCCACAACTTGCGGAAGAAGTATGCAATCATATATCCGGATCCGAAGATCGCCATCATTGTTATGAAGCCGGCTGTCGAAAGTACAGCCATGCCGGTAAGTGCAGCACCACTGGTGCATCCGCGAGCAAACTGAGCACCGATTCCGAATAAGGCACCGCCAATTGCTGCGAATATCCAACGCGATTTAACGCTGATGCACGGACCGCCTTCACTCACGAATTTTAGCCTATCCGAAATCAATCCGGAGAGAAATCCGCCAATAAGCACTCCGGCAATTTCAAAGACAATCCATGATTTTAGGGGATTGTCTTTTCCTGCACCGACGTACGATCCATAGAATGATGATTGCTCGGCGTGTGCTGGTGCGACACCGTCAACCGTTGCCACAACGATGCTTTTGATTGCTCCACTGGCACCGAGGCCACGGCCTGTTACAAAAATTGCTGCCAGCAGCACAAGTCCTAAAAAAAAGCCAGCAAGATACGGATTCATATACTTCGTTTTCATAATTATCTCCTCAAAGACTCTTTTTAGATTTTTCAGGCGATGATTGCTCGTCGGGTAAGTCTTCGTACCCGGTCAAGCATTGCTTTCAAGTTCGATGTAATCGTACTTCCAGTTGTGATCAGATAAATATGTGCAATGAAGAACACCACGAGTAAAAAAGCACCAAGTGTATGCAAAGTCGCTACCACTTTTAATCCGGCAATATTCAGACTGATGACCTCGTATCGCTGGGGATAGCGGTAAAACATATACACGAGTCCGCTTGAAACCATCAATGGTATTACTATCACCTTCAATCCGGCATAGACAATTTTTTGCAGTGGATTCAATTTGCTCAGTAATGTTTTCTTTGTAGGATGCGGTGCATTGCGAAATATTCCAAAAATGTAATACTCCATCTGTGCACGAAGGTTTTTTCGCGTAGGCAAGTATTGCCTCCATTCACCCGTTGTGACATGCCAGAAAATGGCAAAGACAATCAAGACCAGAAATGCAATAGCAGCAATGTTGTGTAATTTTACTGCCTGTTCAAAACCAAAGAAATGGATGCTGCCATGAATTTCAAATCCTGTGAACCCGAGAAAGATAATCAACAGTGCCTGCATCCAATGCCAGAAGCGCTCGAATCCCTTATAGACATATTCGCGTTTCATGTGTTGTTCTCCTTCCGCTTTCTTGATGATACTATGCGCACACCGCCATGAATCAACACACCGGCAAACGCGATCAGAATTAATCCCGTGCCGATATATTCTACCCAAGAAGTATAATCTCTTCCGGGAACGTAGAATCCAGTAAGAGAAGCGATTCGCCCATTGTCGCGTGTGTGGCATTCTGCACACGGCACGGTTTTGTTTTTCGGTGAAATCATATGATTCACCGGCCAAGTCATTTCAGTTTCAACGAAACCGTACTTACCGCTATAGGGAAGATTAACCATCTTCATTCCTTCTTCAGATGCCCTGTTCCAATTGAACTCTTTCCAGTATCCTCCATCCCCTTCCTTTGTTGAAACGGTTTTCGGTTGAATGAGATATTTGTATCTGAGTATCGTAAATTTGTTTTGCACGATGTATTTTAACCGGCACAATTTTCGAATCGGGATCATCATAACTGCCGTAAAGTGTATTGATCTTCACAGGTATTGATGGATCAATCGTATCTCCGACCAAATAATGTGAAGCAGTTCCATTGAACCAGATATAGTCCGGTTTCAAATTCTTTCCCCATACAAATGATCCCTTGATAGACATATAGATATCAGTTCCATTGGAATCCGTTTCCTCATACGGCTTGCCATCCTTCAGCTTTCCTGCTGTCGACCAATCCCAATAGAGTTTTGTCGGATTCACTTTGGCATATTCTGGGATATGACAGGTCTGGCAGGCAACCTTTAAAGTATGCTTATTAAGAATATCGTCTGTGTGAGGCAGCTCAGTGTGGCATTGCTCGCACTCGACGCGATTGCGGTTCATTGAAGAAACAGAATACATCTTGCCTAGCATTTGATGCTTGCGAGCGGTATGGCAATCCACGCATTGCATATCTTCACCATCTGACGCCATATGAACATCGACATCGCGCGAGGGATCGAATAATGCTTTTTCGAGATCGCCATGCTTCACATTATTACCGCCGCCGCCGAAGAAATGGCATGTGCCGCAATTCGCACGCATCGGCTTTCCGACATGCTGGGCCACATTTGTTAAATTCACCGAAGCATCTGGCATTCCGGCTCCACCAACTGCTTTTATGTAGGTGTTGCTATTATCATGGCATGCGAGGCAGTCCACATTCAACGGATTCTTAAAGTCAAATTTTTCATCTCCCCAGCCGTACCCGATATGGCATTTGTTGCAACTTTGTTCATTGCCGGAAATACCAATACAAAAATTGTTCAGAATATTTTTCTTGCCGAGCGTCCGAATGCCTTTGCCTTCCACATACTCCTGCCGCTCCCAATTCCAATGGCTGGATTGCATCACTTCTTTATGGCGTTCATTATGGCAAGCAATACATGCAGAAGTAACTTCCTGGGGTGTCGAAAAATGTTTTTTGAGTTGCGTAAATTGCGTATGATCGACAGATGGTGTTTCTTTCTGTCGGTACTTCATGCGCAAGGTTGTAAGCGGTGTCGTTGGTGTGCCATGGTCAGTCAGGGTCAACATGACCGTCAACGAAAGCACAAGAACACCAAGCCCGACGCTGATAATCGTTTTTTTCATGTGAATGGATTCCTTGTTTTAAGAGGAAGAATCTTTATACTCAGAGATACTGAATGATCGTTGAATCAGTTTCTTAATATTCCCGCAATCGGATGAAAGTTGATACACTTTGCAGGCACGGCATTCGCGTGTTGCACAATCGGTGTTCTTTTGCTCGAAGGTCCAGCACCCAGCATCATGCGAGCCGTATGCAGGGCAGTCATTTCGTTTTTCTGGAGGGCAACTCACTATTTCCCAGCAAGGTATCAAAGAATGAATCCTGCGAATACCTTCCATACTGATTTTCTGTTCGTTGATGGCGTTGCGAATACATCGAATGCGTTCAATATCATCTTCTGTATAGATGCGCTGATTGCCTGCACTCTTTTGTATAAGCACAAGCCCGCGTTCTTCATAAAGCCGGAGTATTTGGACTGATACCCCAAGCAATTTGGCAACTTCACCAATAGAATAGATTGTGGACTCTTTTGTCTCGGTTCTCATAGCTACATTTATAATTAGCAACTATTGTGCCGCATAAACATAGGCAATAATGCTAATTATAGCAAATTGAGCTTGGACTAAACGCAAAAATGGAAATAAGCTTTGAGCTTTATAAAAAATAGGAATGAACAAAAAAGAACAAATGCTGGTAAAATTACCTTATGCAGAAACTCTTGCAAAGCAATTATCAGACAGTAAACCTGAAGAAAACCATATGCTGTAACTGAATTGTTTCTACAGAAGAGAAGCCCACTTGTTTTGCAGCTGAAAGAATTTCTTCAGTTTTGAGACGATGTTCTAATGGCGGACCGCTTTCTTCCTGTTTGTAAGGCCATTCGAGGATACAAACTTTTTGCTTTGCGACGCGTTTGGATTCAGAAAGTGCTTTGACAATATCGCTCAGATTCATGCAACACATGACCCAAATAGACAATATCACAAGAGCCATCTTTTAAAGGAATTTCCTCCACGACTCCATCGAGAAATGTTCCGGTCGGTACAAACTCTTTAGCTGTTTTCAGCATTTCTGGATTCGGATCGATCCCTGTGACATTCATTCCTCTCTTTGAAAATGCCTCTGCGAATATCCCGCTTCCTGTTCCTATATCCAGAACAGTCAAAGCTTTAACACCTTCAAGACAGAGATCAACAACCCGATCTACTTCGAGTAATGCAACTCGTTGCGGGGCTCGAAGGCGTTCAATTTCTCCATTAAACCTGCGTTCGTGCATATCGTCCCTTGAATAATATTATTTCTCACTCCAATAGTGCATTACTTTAGCTTGTATATATTGCGCAAGTGCCATACGGACTATGCTGCTCGTGCATTCACTCTCGAACTTGCTACAAGCATTGCTCGCAATCTTTTCTGCTTCTTCTTTAGATCGTGCATCGTGAATGCGTTCTTCAATTCCGGAGCAGTGTTTTGCGATGAGCTCGGATTGGCGGGTCTGATTAAGTCGCAGAAATTGTTGCTCGTTGATTAGCTCTTCATTCCGTATCATTATTTTTTATTACTTTCCAAAGATCATCTTCATTCCAAGGAGCACAAGAAATACGCCGAATATTTTTCCGAGAATATCGTTTGATATTCCTGTCGCATAACGGGCACCAAATAAGCTACCGACAATAAATCCAGTCGCAATGATTGCTGCTACCTTAATATCCACAAACCCATGTTTGTAATAGGTCCACGCGGCAAGAATACCGATGGGAGGAACAAGAAGCGCAAGCGTTGTTCCCTGCGCCTGCTGTTGTGAGAATCCGAAAAGAAAGACAAGTGCCGGAACAATCAAGATTCCGCCGCCTATCCCTACGAGTCCGCTCAGAATGCCAGCACCTAAACCTAAGAGTAGATATGCAATAATATTTCCCATACAATTGTGTCCTTTTTATTGCTTTATGAATATTCCCCTGTTAATAAACAGGAGAATTGCAATAAAAACAAGATTTGGTCAATACGTTACAGAATTTGAGACTGTCTCTTTGATTTCATCCTATATATAAGATGCCGGACTGAAAGGATCAAGAGGACACTGCCTACCGAAATCTGTAACACCAAGAAAGAGTGCAGCAGCGGAACCAATCAATAAGTAATAACTCCTGGGGCTTCCTAGAAGAAAGAGTATGATCCCCAGGATTCCAATTCCCTTCAACATATTTCTAATCATGATTCGTTGTTGCATTTGATTCTCTTTAAGCATCTTTCTTTTTTATCGTCGAAAGCTTCAGTGGCAGATACAACGGGCAGAACCCGATTGCGCTTGTCAATAAAAAGACCACGGCAAAGATGCCAAGAATAATGGCTGCCGTACCAGTGATTTGATTAGTGAAGTATAGAACGGCTATTACTGCAGCAACAAGAACGCGAACTACTTTATCGATTGAACCCATATTTTGTTTCATGATAATGCTCCTTTGTAATTGGATTGTTTATAAATAGGATGCAAGAAGCCCAAATAAGATTCCGTAGTCCAGAAAATATTTTATTCAAAATTGGCGAATCGTTTTCATTTCCCCATCATCGTATCTATAACAAAGAAAATGTAACGATAAATAAAGGAGAATAGCCATGTCAGAACATCTCAACAAAGAATCTTTTCGTGATAAAGTCTTTAACTTCGAAAAGAATAAAGAGTGGAAGTATGAGGGAAATCTTCCAGCACTTGTCGACTTTTGGGCACCTTGGTGTGGTCCGTGCCGTATGGTGGGTCCAGTCATCGATGAACTTTCCAAAGAATATGAAGGAAAAGTGAATTTTTATAAAGTGAATACAGACGAAGAGCAAGAGCTTGCAGGGATGTTCGGTATTCGAAGCATTCCATCACTGCTATTTATTCCAGTCACCGGAGAACCAAAGATGGCAATGGGCGCCTTACCAAAAAAGGAACTGAAAAGAATTATTGACACTGACTTGATTCCATCCATCCAAGAAGCAGCGGTAGTTCGATGAAACAAATTATTCATCAGTTCAAGGTGTACTTCACAGGTTCGATTTGGCGAAAACGAATACCGTTTTCTCTCATCGGGGCTTTAGGTGGTTATGCATTATTATTTTATCAGGTGCCGTTCTGGGGCATATCCGATTTCAAGCAATCCATGGATAAGCACAGCATATGGTCTCGGCATGGGGTTTATCTTGACTATTGGAGAAAGAAAAAAACCACAATCTTAAGATTACAAGTTTGTAATGGATACCCTGTAAACAAAATTGTGAATTCGTTTTATTGTTCTAACTTCAAATCGTATTACAGATTTATTAGATTTCATTAAATATTTCAATGATTACGCTTTCACGATTTTGATTTTTAGGTAAAATGAATTACTGGTACCATCAAATTCAAGTAATATGAAAATCGCCTAACACGAAATTAAAACTGTTCGACCAAAGAGAATTTGTATTAATATCTACATACGACGGATCTGATCTGCGTATCGACGACTGACAATAAGCTCGGTTTCTCTCTTGTCTTTGAGTTTCGCTTTGTATCGTCCGGCAAACCACTTGACAAACTCACGAATAAAATTCACATTGACGATGACAGCGCGATGAATGCGAATGAAATCAGACTTGTCCAGCTTGACCTCGAGTTCGGTGATTGTTTCATCAATCATATACTCCCGGTCTGATGTATGGAGAAATGTGTATTTATCCTTCGCCTCAAAATAAACAACATCTGAAAGATCAAGGAGAAGTATCTTTTCTCCGATTTTTACTTTCATACGCTGCAGCGATGGTGATACAAGTTGCGACAACATTCGTTCAATGTTTTCATTAAATCGAAGCTTTGAATTTTCGAAGAGCCTTCGAATTTTTTCCACTGCCTTGTCGAGTCGCTTCTGGCCTATTGGTTTCAATAGATAATCGATTGAGTTCTCGTCGAATGCTTTCAATGCGTATTCGTTGTATGCTGTGGCAAAGACGATAAAGGGCTTTGTCTGTAACCGGCGGATGACTTCAAATCCGTCGCACCCCGGCATTTGAACATCCAGAAAAATCACATCTGGCCGTAGGGCAGATATTTTTTCAACAGCTTCTTCACCATTTTGTGCTTCAGCGACAATTTCTAGTTCCGGTTGATATTTCTGGAGCAGCTTTCGCAAGCGCTTTCGGGCAAGTTCTTCATCGTCCACAATGATTGTGCGAATATGCATAGGTGGCCTTAAGAAAGAGGAATTGAGATATGTATGTGTGTGCTTCCATCGTGAAACATATTCAAGGCTGCCTTATTCCCGTAGATCAGTTTTAAACGCTCCCGGATACTTTTCAATCCGAATCCTGTTTCACTGGCTTCAATCGTAAAACCTTTTCCGGAATCAGTCACTGAAATAAGGCATTTGTCATCGATTTGTTTTGCTTCGACGCGTATTGTGCCTCCATCTACTTCGATTGCAATACCATGCTTGATGCTGTTCTCAACCAACGGTTGAATAAGAAGAGCTGGCACGTCAATATTGTTGAGCCGATCATCATTTGTGATTTCGAATTCCAATCTATTCCCGAACCGGATTTTCTCAATCTGGAGATACGAACGAACAATTTCTAATTCCTCAGTAAGTTTGACAGTACTGTTTGCTGTGCATTGTAAGGTGTACCGGAAAAGTTCTGATAGTTTCTCGACCGTTGATTCTGCTGCTGCCGGATTTTCAGAGATGAGGCTGGCAATTGAGTTAAGAGTGTTGAAAAGGAAATGTGGATTGACCTTAGCTTGCAGCGCTTCTAATTCTGCCTGCGTTTTGAGACGCATGAGTTTCTCTTCTTGGATTTCTTTCTCCTTCAGCTTTTCTGCCATATGTTGTACCTTCCCTCGGAGTGAAAAATAGAGGAAAGCAATACCCCCAAAGACTATCGCAAGAAGGAGATTAAAAAGAAGAAGTCGGAAATGACCTTGCATATCAAGATTCATTTTTAATATTATAGTTCCGATTTCAGTGCCGACAAATCCACCTATCAAAAAGAGAACAAACAGAGCGCCACTTCTAGGAATCAGAGAAAGCAGTTCAAGTCGGTGTAAAAAGATGTGAAGGAGGATTGAAATTGAAATACCGATGCAGTACGAAAAAACGAACGAGGCATATACGTAGATGATCCAATGAGATGGGTCTATAAACGTCAACGCGGCTGCCACAATTACTGTGCTGACCAAACAAATCATTCCTGTTCGAATGAAATCTTTCTTCGTCATAGTTGGACTCCAATTCCAAGGTTCAATGCATCGGTTGTAAATAACGAGCCAAATTCTGAGCCGTCTCTTCCCAGATATGCAGTATAACGCACATAGAGAGAATAATTCTCCCAAACTCTTTTAGTAATACTCTGGACCAAGACAGTGCTCAGGTCGGTCGCATTCATAAAACAGATCATTTCAAAGCTCCAGCTTTCTGCTGAAAAGAATCCACGCGCGAACAGATAATCCTGCATTGTTCCACGCGGTGAAAGAGTTCTGAGCGACCAGAGCAGGTTCATGCGTGAAGGCTCAACCAACTCCGGTGGAACGGTGATCGTCCCTTTCTGGACCGCATTCTGAAATTTAACAAAGTTCATCCATCTATTCCATTCCTGCGAACTCAATCCTTCGGCATTGTGGTAATATTCTAACGCCAGATTTAAGCCGTTATCAAATGTATATTGTCCACCAATTAACACCTTGTAAAAAATCTGTTTTGAATTATCATATAATGATATATATGGATCAGAAACAAAAATCTGCTTCTCGTTATCAGTCGTAATGATCCGATGGTACTGATATGATGAACCCATTTTTGCGATACATTCACCGTGCAGCTCTAATTGATCACCAATAACATAAGAGAAATTTACGCCACATTCGAGCCTGTCGCTTTGTTTGTAATGCCCAACGAGAGAAACGTCAAAGCCGCTCAGGAAAGTGTTAGCCCGGATTGCGTACTCGTTAGTACCCCAATACAACGCGGAGTTTACTATCTGAACATCATTCAAATAGACAAATGTCAGCGAACTTTTTTCGTGATACGCGGTCAGGGAGAGGAGCGTTCTGCCGTCGTTCTGGTTGAGCCTGTCTGATGGATCGGAAGGGGAGCGTGGCGGCTCGACGACACCGGTAGGATTAAACGCATATCCTGTCCCCCACTTAAGGATTTTTTTTCCGATCAGAAGGTTCATCTCATCGGTAACAGAAATATCCGCTGAAAGTTCACGGATTCTATAATTGTATTCCGGTCTGCTTATATCGTTCGTGATGGCAGTAAACCCAAACGAGCCACAAAACACACTATATCCGAGAGAAAGAGATGCAGTTCCCATTTGCCCAAACGTCGGCTGCGGCAGTATTCGATTATTGTAATTCAGAGGAGTTGTTGTATTGATCTTGTAGTACGTTCCTTCTTCCACAAACGAACAACCGGTTTCCAGAGGTTGAGCATAGATTGCAGGCATAGCGAAAAGAATTGTTTGCCAAACGATCATCAAGCGTGGTAATCGGGTCATCGAAGTTTTTCCAGATAATCTTTGTTGAAATACTTTGCCGGAATGTCGCGTTGTGTATATCCAGTAAAGGTCATAATTGTTGTCCTCCCTTCGCGAAGCGCATCGAAAATTGTCATCTGCGAAAGAAGGACTTTGTTGGAAACAAGACTGTACTTATTATAGAGAATAGTCTTGTAATGTTTTCCTGAGGTTAAATAGATTTCCGCTTTCTTTGGACGGAGATTCTCTTTTGCTACCCAGTACCTCGATTCTCTGATAGGTTGCGCCATCCCGTTTTGCCGTTAATTCAAGCATGAAACAGTGAACTCCATCTATGACTTCTCCACGTTTGAATGTTGCAGTATAATCATCCGCGTAATGTGTACGGGCAATGTCACCATTTGAAGCATCGCCCATCAGTCGTTGCAAAGGAGTAATACGGATCGGCTTCCGTGTGTTCGGCATGTAAATCCACATAGCATCGTCGAGCATAAGTAGGTACTGACCCTTGACATCGGCATTCAAGAACTTCACCAGCGTCTTATCGGCTCCTTTCATAGACACCTCGAAACTGCCTTCGTCCTTTAATTCCTCATCCACATAGTTTTTAATGTTCGTGATGTTTGTGTAAGATTCCCATCCGTTCCGGCTTAGATCAGACTGTTGCAGAATCTCTTCTGCCGTCGGTGTATCATTTTTGTGTTGTATCGATTGTTCCACTTGAGCGGAAGTTGTTTTAATCGCGAGGAGTATTACCACGCACAAAGCTAAACAAATAAAGTTATATCTCATTTGATTTATCCTTTTCACACTCATATATGTCCAAGAGCATCGACTATTTTCATACGGGATGCTTTGAGAGCGGGAATGATCGTCGACAAGACTGTTGTTACAATAATGAGCAGGAACACACCTGCAAAGATCTGGGGTACAAGGTCGACGAATAACGGATAGCCATTCGTGAATCCGGGTGGCGGCGGCATTGTCATTCCGGAATAATTGATCAAGAGTGATAACCCGAGCGCAATGATCAATCCAAGTCCGCCTCCGAGAATTCCAACGACTAATCCTTCATAGAGGAAGTTCACAAGCAGCCTTACACGGGATGTGCCGACGGCAAGCTGGGTTCCAATTTCTTTCGTACGTTCAAATATGGACATCATCATTGTGTTCGAACTGCTCAACACGACAATAACAAAGATGATAACCCCAAGGAATACAAAAATGGAATTGTATAATTGAACAACCGCTTTATAGAATGTCGCAAGTTCGTCCCACCTTTTTGAAACCGTATTGGGCAGAAGTTTGTCGAGAACCGAAGCCACCTCTTGTGTCTTTTCGGTTTCATCCAGAACGACAACCAGTTTTGAAACCTTTTGTGTGACAAGAAGCTGTTGGGCAGTATGCAGATTCACCATAAGCGCACGTTCATCGTATTCTGGGATTCCTGTCGAGTAAATACCTGCAACCTTAACATCCATTGCGTTCAAGGCGCCTTTTGATGTTGTTGTCATGAGAGTGAGATACTCCCCGACTTTTGCTTTGAGAGTTTTCGCAAGTCCTCGTGCGACGATCACTTCCGCATCAGATTCGTTTTGTAGATTCTCCCCCAGAAACTTTCCGGTATCGACGTTCAGGGCAAATCCGGTAAGCTTGCTCTCCTTCTCCGGCTCAACACCGCGGCCAAGGAACACTGCAGACTTGTCGCCGTTCGAAAGGAGACCAGAGAATTCTATTCGTGCCATGGTGAATCGAACATGGTTCAGTGTGAGTATAATCCTAGTGATCTCCTGCACGTTATCTAGTCCAAACTGGAGTGGTTTTTCCTCTTCTACTTGAAAGAAGTCCTTGTGATAAATCTGAATATGTCCAAGCTGGCCACGGATGGTGCTTTCACGAAGTCCCCTGAAAGAAAACGAAATGAATCCACCGGCAAGAATGAGAGCCGTGGCACCGAATACGAGAACCAACCCTGTGATAATCGTCCTTCGTCGGTTACGAAACACATTCTTAAAAGCAAGTTTGATAAATTTAAACATTTTTTATTCTCCTCGTTAGGTTTGTCCGTCAACAATCTCGCCATCATGAAGCCGTATCACGCGTTTTGCATACTTTACCACAACAGGATCGTGTGTGGAAAACAGGAATGTTACATTGTCTTCTTCATTTAACGTACGCATCAGGTCAAGAATCTCCGCAGCGGTTGCAGAATCGATATTCGCAGTTGGTTCATCTGCAAGAACGAGCTGAGGATGGTTTACCAGAGCACGCGCGATTGCTACTCGTTGTCGCTGGCCGCCGGAAAGCTCATTAGGTTTATGATGGCGGTGTTCCCAGAGCTTGACTTCCCGCAGAATGCGTTCAACCAGAGTTCTTCGTTCTGCTGAACTCTTTGCGGTCAAGAGGAGAGGATATTCTACATTCTCATACGCCGTCAACACTGGGATAAGATTAAATGTCTGGAAAATGAACCCGATTTTTTCGAGGCGGAGTTTGTGATGGTTCGAACGACCGTTGTATGTGATCCTGACGCCATCAAAAAACACCTCCCCGCTTGTTGGAGAGTCGATGAATCCGAGAAGGTTCAGCAAAGTGGTTTTTCCACTCCCTGATGGACCACATATCGTAGCGAACTCACCTCGCTCCATTTTCATTGTAACGTTATGGAGTGCCGGAATGATTACTTTTCCAAGTTCATAGCGTTTCACAATATTTTCTGTTTGTATGAGAGCATTCACAATGTGTATCTCCTGAATGGTTATATGAGTTCTTTTAATTCTTCCTTTGCTTTTGCCGCCATCCAAGATTCTGGAGTGAGTGAAACAGTCTTTTGAAGCAGCTCTTTTGCTTTCTTAGTTTGATTATCATGCTTATATGCGATGCCAGCCCAAAGAAAGATTTTCGATTGAAGGCTCATATCGAAGTACGAAAATTCACGGCAGTTCAATAAATAGTCAAAGTCTTTCAATGCAATCGATAATCTCTTGAACATGGAAGGTAGTTGTACATTGTTGATACCTCTGACAATCCGAACTGTGACATTCGTCGGCATCAATTCGACTGCTTTATCCATTTCATCTATTCCTTTATCCACACGGCTCATCTTTGTAAATGGCCACCATGCATCCCTTGCCCGCATTGTCCAGAGACTACCGCGGTATACTAATGCTACACCGTTAGTTGGTTCAAGCTCCAAGGCTTTGTCAAGATAGGTCATTCCTTTTTCGACAGCCTCCTTATTTCCATCGGCACCCTGGTCATGATACACCCTCCCAAGTTGAACCAGCGTATGGACATCATTCGGATTTTTGGTCAGTGCATTCTCAAGGTCTTGAATTGTTACTTGTGCCATGGATGTGTTTATTAATAACCATCCAAACATAATAGAAAATGTAATTGCGTGTTTCACGGTGATACTCCTTTTAATAAGACATGTTGGTGAACTACGATGACAAAATAATATTGAATGCGAGAGTAAAACAGAATAAACCGACGGAAGGACGAAAGAGGGGGATGAAATTCACAATAAGGCAATGAAATGCATCTACTGATAAAAAATTATTGAAATTCGATCATCCCTACAATCAGTGGTTGCTCAATGGACCAAATCATTCTTCGATTTAAAAATATATTCTTCGGACCGATCTGACGAAAACGAATACCATTTTCTCTCATCGGGGCTTTAGGTGGTTATGCATTATTATTTTATCAGGTGCCGTTCTGGGGCATATCCGATTTCAAGCAATCCATGGATAAGCACAGCGTATGGTGCAGGTATGGGATTTATCTTGACAATCGGGAAACGTAAAAAGGAACGAACTTGAAGTCTACAATCAATTCGTTACAATATGTGGAAAGCTTTTTTTAATTCTGTTGCACTGCCTGCATTGGGCAAGAACTAACGCAATCCATACATTCTGCACATTTGCTGTCATCAATAAAGGGCAATCCTTTGCCGTCTTGAGATATCGCTTCCATAGGACAAACTCTAATAATAGGACAACGATGGTTCTGCGGACACAAATCAGGATTTATTGTAAGTGCCATAGTATAATTTTCAAATTATTTAAGAATCCATATTTCTAATTCAAGTGTTCAGTAATAGGATGCAGAATTGGATAGAAAGGGTTCAAATAAGAAAAGAAAAATAATTATCAGTAGCAGAAATTAAGCAGCGCATTACGGCTATAGCAGGGGACTATTTCTTTGTCATCATCGATGACAAACCAGCTATCAACTTTCTATGGGTTTGATTTGAAATGCCCGGAGCAGGACAATTCCGATAGAGGAATACGGTTTTTTTAAGTGAATCAAGTTGTTTGGAGCACTTCAGACAAGTTTGAAGATGTTTTTTGATTGCGCGGCATTTTCGGGAATTCAAATATTCATCCAGATTCTCGCAGACATACTTTGCCACTTCGGTACATCGCAATTTGTTTACAGATTTCGTTTTCATATTTCCATGTACTCCTGAAGTTGTTTACGAAGAAACACGCGTGCTCGGCGGAGCCTGGATTTTACTGCCGGAATAGAAACCTTCAGTATCTTTGCAGCTTCTTCTGACGATCGGCCTTCAACGTCGCGTAAAATGAAAACAATCCGCTGCTCTATCGGGAGTTTCAGAATAGCTTTATCGAGAAGCTCACGAAGTTCCTTGTTCACCAGTTCATCCTGCGGTGTCTCTGTTAATGATACAAACGTTTGAAGCGGTGCCCCATCGCTTTTATGTTCCGAATCTTTCTGTATGCTATCAGGTGATTCAAGGGAAACGGAGAACTTATCCAACTTGCTTTTTCTTCTCTTCATCAGACAATTATTTGTAACGATCTGATAGAGCCAGGTGCTGAACTTTGCCTTTCCATTGAACTGGCCGAGTTTCCGATAGACATTTACAAATGTGTCTTGAAGAGTCTCCTCAGCCTGTTCTTCATTACGACACACTTTGTAAGCAAAACTATATACCGTGGACTCATACTTTTTTACAAGAAGTGAAAATGCGCGCTGGTCTCCTTTTTGTGCTTTGTGAACTAATTCCGATTCGTTATCAATATTTTGGATTTTTTCTATTTCCATATATTTAAAAGATACGAAGAGATTGTATAAAGAAACAGCGTTGCGAATGACACAGTAAATAAACCAACCCGTCAGTTGAATTTTGAGAGGTTGGTCTATATAATATTTTACATTTTAGTGTTGCCCGTGATGCAGATGAATGCGGCGCAAATCACTATCTAATGAACCTGCTGCAACTGCAGCGATAACTTCTTCGATAGTATTAAGTCCGGTAAGAACAGGAAGAAGATTCGAATTGCGAAGATGATCAACAGCGCCTTGACCCATCCCGCGGACAACCACTGCCTTACAATCCAAGACAGGCGACACCATGGTTTGATGACGATGATCAGACACTTCCCTGTTATGGTGTTCATGTCCACCTTCTGCCGGTCCGAAAGAATGATGACCGGCTTTTTCTCGCCGTTCACGCTTGATTACTTTTCCTTCAGAGAAGTTCAGTACTTCATAGAAACAAGCACGGCCAAAATGAGAACTGACTGTTTCACCATCATCTGTGGCGATTGCAATTACTGAATTTTTAAAATCCATTTTTCTGCTCCTTATTATTGATATTGTGAATTTTCATGATTGATGCGATTGACCAAGATGTGGTTCATCGTAATTCTGCAATGGTTGGCAGCAACGTCTGCATTCCACATGCTCTCGTTCACCCATATTTCTCGACTGCCATCGCCTACAACGAGGGCATTGCAGGTGTTTTCCCCTGCCAAATTTAAATGATCCACCGGTAATTTCTAGTCTGCAGCCCTCAACAAGAGCACGAGCAACTTTTGACCTTGCAGATTCTATAATTCTTCCGAATGTTGGGCGTGAAATGCCCATCTTTTTTGCAGATTCTACTTGAGAATGACATTCCAGGTCTGCAAGCCGCAAGGACTCGAATTCATCCATTGTTAAAACAATAAGTTTCTGCTGGACAAGGCATCGTTCTTCATTAGCAGGGTGAAAAGAGTGTGCTGGAGGTGAAAAGGCGAGTCTTCGTAATCGTTTGGGCCGAGCCAAAGGAAATCCTTTGTTGTCTATTAGTTCATTATGAGCATATGCTCATAACAATATAGGGCACATGTATATAAAAATCAAGCTTTGATTAGTTAGGAGGGAATAAATTTCGAGATTTTTTCTATCCGGCTATTACTTATGTTGTGCGGAATGAATATCCACTACAACTCCTTGATCTTCACAGACGGAAGATTCAAGCTGAAGCGTAGGATGATTGATACCGAATCGATTTCCCAGTTCTTTTTCCAACTGCGAACGAATATTGGTACCGGCGCTAATTAGTTGATCTCGCACAACAACGTGTGCGCTTAAAGCCCGCATTCTGGAAGATAATCCCCAAATGTGTAGATGATGAACGTTCTTTACTCCGGGAAACGACTGGATATATGCAGCAACTTCGTGTAAATCAATCCCACGCGGTGTTCCTTCAGTCAGGATGTGAACTGTCTCAGCAACGATACTCCAAGCACTCTTAATGATGAATAATCCAATAGCAATTGAGATAAGCGGATCGAGCACACGCCAATCTTTCCAAGCAATGAGCCCTGCAATCACAACCACAGCGAGTGATTCGAGAGCATCGGTAAGAAGATGCAAGTATGCACTCTTCATATTGAGATCGTGGTGCGCGTGTGTCTTTAATAAGAGAGTAGCTGCCATATTCGCAACGAAACCAAAAGCCGCAATGACGAGCATCCATCCACCGGCAACAGGTTCAGGATGAGTAAACCGCTGGATAGCTTCATAGATTATATACAGACCAATTAATACCAGCGCCATTGAGTTGATAAACGCTACGAAGATTTCAACTCGTACATAGCCGTACGATTTTTCCGAATTCGATTTCCATTGAACAACTCTTGAAGCAATGTAGCTCAATATCAATGCGAAGAAATCGCTGAGATTATGGAGTGAGTCGGAAATAAGAGCAAGGCTGTTCGTTAGAATACCTCCGAGAAGCTCGACAATGAAAATAATAGCATTAAGGGCAATGGAAATACCAAGACTCTTTTCAATGTTACGATGTTTTTCGGTTGCGGTGGAATCGTGAATGTCTATCACCTGATCAACATCTGACATTAATGTATCCTAATAGTTCGTTTCTCGCTTATTATAATGATTAATATGCTTAGATTCTTCCGATAATACCAAAGATTCAATTAATACATATTGTTCTGGATACATTTATTGCCTGGGTGCCTACAAGGAAGGAAAAAGGAAATAAACCAATTAATTCCGTAAATTGAATCGTTTCCTCAACAAAATTATGTTCTACGTTATGAAAGATTTGCCGTGAGAAAACATCTTACAGAATCTACGGTACTGTTTATCAGCATTATCAAATGGGTTTTTCTGGCAACCATAGCCGGTGCAATAGTCGGAGGAGCTACAGCAATATTCCTCAAACTTCTTGCTTGGGCAACAGGCGTTGGTCAACAATCACCATATACCTTCTTACTCCTTCCCGCAGCATTATTTCTCAGTGCATTGTCAATAAAATATCTGGCTCCCGATGCAGAGGGTCACGGTACGGAAAAAGTGATTGAAGCAATCCATAAGCGATCAGGAAAAATTGGACTTATGGTCGTTCCCGTGAAATTGCTCGCTACGATTATCACTCTCGCCATAGGGGGTTCTGTCGGTAAGGAAGGGCCTTGCGCACAAATTGGAGCAGGTCTTACATCTTTTTTTAGCGACATCCTTAGATTCGATGATCATGATAGAAAAAAGTTGGTCATTTGCGGCATTAGTGCAGGATTTGCTTCGGTGTTTGGAACACCAATCGCCGGTTCATTTTTTGGAGTCGAGGTATTGTTTGTCGGAGCCATTCTGTATGAAGTACTCCTTCCCTCTTTTATCGCTGGGATAACTGCTTATCAGGTTTCTTCAGCATTCGGCGTTACATATTTCCACGGACCGGTGAATATTATTCCTGTTTTTTCCGAGTTGTTTCTATTTAAAGTCATGGTAGCCGGATTGTTCTTTGGATTATGTTCAATTTTCCTTATCGAGATGCTGAAAGTCGGCGAGAGATTATCCGAACGGTTGATAATATGGAAACCATTAAATGGGCTAATTGGCGGCATTGTGCTTGTCGGATTGACATATATTTTTTCTGCCAGGTATCTCGGATTAGGCCTTAAAACAATCGAAGCCGGATTCCGTGGTGAACATACTGATTGGTATGCATTCCTTGTAAAACCCATTTTCACATCTGTCACTCTCGGTTTTGGTGGAAGCGGCGGTATTGTCACACCGATTTTTTTCATCGGCGCAACCGCAGGATTGTTCTTTGCTTATGTATTCAGCCTGAACGCTGGAACGTTTGCGGCGATTGGGCTTACGAGCGTCCTTGCGGGAGCGGCAAACACTCCGATTGCAGCAAGTATTATGGCTGTGGAAATGTTCGGGCCTGCCATCGCACCGTACGCAACTGTTGCGTGTGTTATTAGCTTTCTAATAACTGGACATCGAAGTGTGTATCCATCACAGATACTCTCTATTTCAAAATCACCTTCGCTTCAAGTAGAGTTAGGTAAAGAGCTTGCAAATATACAATCATTATATCTTCCACGCAAAAAAAGCTTAACGAGTCTTATCCTTCATTTTGTTGATACAGTGGAAAGACTTGTCAGAAAGAGTCAAACAGGCACCTCATCATCGGATCACTCAAAAGACGATGATGCACACAATAACAAGAAAGGTTAAATAGTAAGAGAATTATCTAACAAAATACATTCGAACTTTTGAATAAGCTGATTATTATGTTCTTCTACTCATTCTTCAATTTTACAAACGAATCTGAAATTGTTTGAAACAAAGAGAATGGTTTCTTCGTTTTTTGCTCCAGCAACGGAATTGATATATCGACCCGCTATAGAGCTTTATATTTAGCAGCCGCTTGGTGAATTGACTTGTCCTACATGTCGCACACGAAAGTCCTATGAATTGATTTACATATTTATTATTTTGGCAATGCCCGTCGTGTTGCACAGGTTTTCTTATTCATTGAGTTCATCTTTCCGAATCTCCCGTTCCGCTTCAAGCCAGTCTTGACCTGCTTGGCCTTCGCGGCGACCTCGTTGCTCGTACAATTCATAAGCACGTTTCGCGATCTTTGGCGTCAAATCAGACGATCTCTTGATTTTGACCGGATCGAAGATCCGATAAGCGAGCAGTTTCATGCGGTCATTCAAGAGGAACCATAGAAGTGCATAGACCCAAACAAACAGTGCCCAACCCCAGCCAAGTGGCGTCATAAACAATCCATAAACCGCTATCAATGTTGCAATCATTTGCGTGCCGACAACGGCTATCCATAAAATTCGCGCGGGTCGAATAGACCAGAACGGGCCACGTGTTCGCGTGAGGAAGATTGTCAAATGTCCCGCTACAGACAGCTTCAAATACATTAACGTCTGGATGTACGTACGGTCGAGATGAAAGACGCGTTCACCCAAATAAAACAAGCCAAATGCAGAGACGACCCCGATGACACCCAGCACCGTAGATACCCCCAACACCACGCGCATGTTCCATGCCTCGAGCTGATCTTTGTAATAAACATTGTCATAAGCAATAGAGAGAATGGCACCGTCATTGAGCAACGCACTTACTCGAAGATGGGCATGATATTCGCACCGTCCAAGAACTTCTCGGCCATAGTGATGTGCGCACAACAATGATCTACACCCACGTCCTGAATAAAAAAGGATTAACAGTCAGAAGTCCGCTAGACAAATAAGTCTTCATATACTCCCTAAAAATGATTGCCAAACTTGCGTTGGTTAATAAAACTTTTTAAATTTGATGTATAATTAACGTGTTAGTTTGATCAGAGGTAGCTGCTAACACATGTGCTAACACTTGACTTGCTTTTGGGGGTAAAAATACCTCCAAATGTTTTGAATTCGATGTATTTTGGGCACCGGTAGGCTTTTCAAGCCTGGAACACGAGTTCGAATCTCGTTGGGGGCACGATAAGATTTAAGAATTAAGATTGCAGATGTAAGATTGACGATTGAAAAGAGCCGGCTCAGAGATGGGCTGGCGATTTTCTTTTGTAGACCAAAAATTGTTCAGATGTACGACCAAACACGATTTTATTTTAATCCTAACTCTTTGCACATCCGGTAGAAGTTCGAAGGCGCAATGCCAAGTTTTTCAGCTGCATTGGTATCCGAACTGGAAATGCTTCGCACATATTTAAAATATCTGAGCCGAAATGCTTTTTCCATTTCACGCAGTGTCAGGACTTGTCCTATATTTAACTCATCGAAAGAGGTATCTTTTGAAAGAACAGAGTTCTTCAGAATCATAGGATTACTGATCTCTTTGACACCAATATGGCCTGCATTATTCAGAACGAGACGTTGTACCACATTGCGGAGTTCACGTACATTTCCAGGCCACTTATAGTTCATTAAGATTTCCTGCGCCTGAGGATCAACTATTGGCATAGTAATTCCCATATCATTGCTGAAATATTCGAGGAAGTGATTGAACAATAAAATAATATCTTCACCCCGCTGTCGAAGCGGAACAACGTCGATGGGAATAACATTCAATCTGTAATACAAATCTTCACGAAAACGTCCTTCATTCACCTCAACAGCAAGATTCTTATTCGTTGCTGCGATAATACGGACACTGACAGACATTCTTCCGGTTCTACCAATCTTTTCGATTTCGCCTTCCTGGATCACACGCAGTAATTTTACTTGCGCAGAAAGCGGAAGTTCCAGAACTTCATCCAAAAAGATCGTGCCATTATTCGCAATCTCAAACAATCCTGATTTTGTGCTCCCCGCACCGGTAAATGATCCTTTTTCGTATCCAAATAATTCGCTTTCAACCAATTCGTGTGGAATACTCCCGCAATTAATCGGAATAAATTTTTCGTATTTACTGCGGCTTTTCAAATGAATATTCCATGCAACTAATTCTTTCCCCGTTCCAGATCCCCCCGTAATGAGAATACTGGCATCACTTTTTGCATACTTCTCAATCGTTTCGCGTAATTGAATTATTGGTTTCGATTCGCCGATTATTTTTTTTGCTTCCAATAAGCCTTCTATACTTTGGAGGAGGCGCTTATCAGATTTCAGTTTCTGTTTTTCAAGCCGCTTTTTTTCATAGGCATTGACTATGCTGAGGATAAAATCAGTCGGCTGATAAATATAATCTTCAATATTCCCTGGGTACTTCGTGCAGTACCAGAACGCTCCTGCTTTGAGAAGATTATTCGCAAAATCAAAATCGGTTGTATTCGTTGTCATTTTTGTAATGACGACGATCTGGAGGAATGGATCGGACTCCTTCATCTTTTGAATGAGCTCTTCACCCCGCAATCCCCCCGAGATTTGATAATCGAGGATGACAACGTCGTACAAATCCGGATGTTGCTGGATGTGTTCCATTGCTGCCCGCCCATTGGAAACCACACTTTCGATTTGAATCTTTGTCGATGAGAGGCTAATCGTGTTCTTCACACGGGCCACATCAAAATCCTCATCATCAACCAACAGTACTCGAATGACATTTGTGTTCGTCATGCAAACTCCTAATTTTTAATTGCTAGGGAGAACCTGCAGCCACCCTCCAGAAGATTCTCGACATCAAGCTGCCACCCACACTTTCCTACAGCAAGTTGATGTGCAATATAGCATCCGTATCCGGAATGAGATTCAGAAGCCCTCTTTGTCGTTTCATGTTCCAGGAAGAGCTTCTTGACACCTTTTGGTCCAAGCTCCAAAAGTTCCGGAATAATCCCTATTCCATTGTCGGTAATATAGATATATGAGACTTGTTCTTTCCGATCGTATTTCGTTTGGACGTGAATCACAACAAAACTCACTCCACAATGATCGATGCTATTTTGGATCAGCGGCTCCAAAATCTCCCATACGTTGAATTCATTGACACGAATGAGAGGAAGTGAGGGATCTAAATCAAGTTTCAACTCAAACATCTCGTTTTTGCTTGAAATACGCAAGAACACATGCTGGACAATAAACTCGATTACTGAATTTACATTTGTGCGAAACATTGAATTGATAATCGTATTAATATCCTGATCATACCACTTCATGTCATAAATAATTCTTGAGATAAAGTTGGAATAAGTAATAACTCGTTGTTTGAGCTCATTGAGATTTTCGGAGTTCATCTTTCGGACATCATCTTTTATGAATCCCATAATCTTTTCTGCTTTGTGATGTGTATGGTAAATTCGTTTCGTAAAAAGTGATTCCTTCTCCAGACGAATCTGTTTTTCGAGGTTTTCCTCATGCTCGAGGAATAGCTCTTCCTGCACCTTGTTACGCTCACTCACTGCGCGCGACGAGACGATGAAAATAGCAATCAGCCCAATAAGAATGAGTGCAGAAAATATCAGAGCTACTTTATCAAAGCTGGATGTAATCTCTGTTGTAAGAAAGGAAAAGTCCGGAGTAATGCGGAAATACAGGACACCCAATAATTCACCATCGGGAACAAAGGGAACGATCACATCGAATGTTTTTTCATTCGTGACAGCACTGAGTATTTTTTCATTGCGTCGCATCTCATCCCAGGCGCTCAAGTAAAACTGGATACCGGTTTTGTGAGGCGTATTTGTTTCTCCCTCATACGGCACGAGTGACCCGTCGAAATAGGCAGACATCTTTTGTCCGCTATCAATGATATAGATTCGATCCTCTTTCACAAGAATCAAGCAAATATCATCCACACTGCGGTGGATTTGCTGCTGCTTAAAAATTACATTTAAGGAATGGGCAAGACTCATTTCAGTGCTATCCTGCTGGGCTCGAAGACGCTGTTGACGCTCAAACAATAATTCTACGTTCGTCGTCGTAACCAACGCAAGACGCTCTGCATAATATTTTTGAAACCAACTCTGGGTATCCCTCAAAAAATTCCCGAGTGTCGCTTTCTGAAAAAATATCAGTATAATCTGGAAGGAAATGAGGACGAAGAAAATGACGATGATATGCCGGATTTCGAATTGATACCGCGTTAATTTAACTTTAATCTTTTCTGGGAGATGAATGTGAAAACCCAACATGGTTCACCTGCCCCTCGTTTGACTACCTTCTGCTTCGATAGAAGTTTGCACGCTCTGCAATGCCTTCTCTACCGACATCTTACCTAGGATAGCCAAATAAAAATAGCGCGCCATAATCTTCGAATATTTCGTATAGTTATCCTGCATAGGCCTATAAACACCAAAAGCCATCATGCCCTTCATTGTGTATATTTCCGGATATCGTTGACGATATGTCGAATCATTATAAAATGAATTTATCACAGGACAATATCCCCCTTTTGTATAGAATATTTCCTGCGATTCATCACTCAATAAGAATTTTACAAAGTCGATTACGGCTTCTTTCTTCGTACTTGACTTCGACATCATCAGATTCCAACCGCCAAAGACATACGTAGGTTTCCCTTCAGGAAGATAAGGAATTTGTGCTTTCTTCAGATGTTTTTCCTTGTTATGATCAATGGATGCGTTCATAAAATCTTTGTCATAGCTTGTCCACCCACGAATGAATAGGCCGTCATTACGGATGAAATATTCATAACTTGATACATCTGTGAAATTACTTACCACCGGTGGTGTTACATGGTACCGGTGGACGAGATCCACTAAAAGCTGGAGAGCAGTTTTTGCTTCAGGCGTATCAAACTGAAAACCTACTGTTTCGAAATAGTTCGGACGCAGACTCAAGAGAATTTCAATGTAGCTGCATATAAGGCCTTCAAATTCCGCGGCAGGAAAAATATAGAACGGTTCTTTCGCCTTCAATCGTGTTTTCAGTTTTAAAAAATCAGGCCATGTGATTCCTTTTTTGACCGCCTCAATTTCTTTTTCGCCGTTGGGAAACCGTTTCAATAAATCTTCCCGAAAGTACATTACTCCCTGAACACGATCGAGAGGAACCGCGACAAGTTCTCCTTCATGATAGCATGTCCGCAATGCAGTTTCAGTGAATCCCTTACGCTCTTCGTCAGTAAAGTACTTCCCAAGCGGTTCACACCACTTGGCAAACCTATGCACCCAAATGATATCGACTGCGAGCAAATCAATAGCGTCATCTTCTCCGCGCAAGGAACGGGCGAGCACTTCCTTCCGTCCATCGGTGCTAAAATCCTCAAGCGGGAAATCAATCGGAATCACCTTAACTGAGCCGGCATGCATAGAATTATACTTATCGATGAGAATGCGATGTGCTTCCGTTACGCGATCTGCAAAATGGATTTCCGTCACAGATTTTTGTGTTCGGTGACTAAAAATATAAAAGGTCAACACATAAAGGAGCGCAAGAGCTGCAAGAAGTCCAATCCCGATTAATTGTTTACTCGTCATCAAAGATGCATTTCCTTTCTCAATTGATTATTTGAATAAGTGCATTCAATAGTATTGTATATGTAATGTGTCGTCTTGTTTCTGTAAAGTCAACCGTGTAAAATATAGACTCCTGAGATAATAATAGGATATTCCATCTAACATGATAAAGTCCTATGTAGCTCATAATGACGGATAGTGCCATGATTTTGTCCCTCCGATTCTTTGATAGTACCCTGGCTATCCAAGTCTAGTGATCCAATCGAACCATAATCAATGATCAGGACCAAAATTGAGATGCAGCTTTGCGCTGGACTTCCCACCCTAATTTTCCATCGCATAAAAAGAGGCATTGACTGCACTCAAAGGTTTTATTGCCAAGCCCAATGTCCTTTTATTAATTATACACAGAAGTACAGAATTTGAAATTGTTATGAGATTTCTGTCACCGTACTTTTCGGATATCTCTATGTCTATTATCATTTACAAACTCAAAACACAACGGAAGACTTGTGAGAAAATTTCTTCTTTCCATCATCATATCTCCTCGTTTGATAATCGATAAAATCGAATAAACCTAAAGAGATCCTTTTACATCAAGATTACTTGTTCAATAACCAATCTGCCGCCATAGTTAAGAACATGAAATCCGTTGCTCCTCCACCCATCACATATTCCGTCTGCTGCCAGAAATAGGGCCATATTTTCAACTCAGGTAAGTCTGGACGAATTATAGCCGTACCGCTCCCTACACCACCTGGAATATATGACCATTCATCTCTGTTGACACCGTAAGCCACTGTCAAGGATTTCACTCCAACACCCGAAGCGAACGATGCAGTGTTTTCGCCAGGATGACATCCAAGAATGAAATTCATCGCGTTGAAGGCATATTCAGATGTAAAGATCTTGGGAAAACCTAAATAGAGACAGAGTTGCTTGACACCGAATGATTGAATGCTCCACCCCGCTCCCCAGACGTACGGTTTATATGGTACACCATAAGGATTCTGTTTCTGTAGTTCGATAATTTTCTCGAATGCTTTCTTGACAGCTTTCTCAATTTTTCCGGTGAATTCATTATTACCCATTTTTGCAGTAACCCTACCGATGGTCTCACTGAAATATTCAATATTATCGGTCAATGAGTCTACATATTTTTGTAGATATAATTCATATTCATTTTTCGAAGTTGTTAAGTACAGCTCGGCAATTGCATTAGCTCTGAGCGTCGGCATTGCAGAGGAATTGCTTTTGCAGAGTTCTTCTGAAATCTTCAAACACTTGCCAGCCAATTCAGGATTATATGTTTTCAGCACTCTACACGCTGCAGCCAATACTTGCGCGGTATAGAGTTCTCGTTGAGGATTTTTTTCTGTGAATACCAATCGATCATCTTCCGGCAACGGTTGACCGAGTATTGGATCTTCTTTATTTTCTTTGTAAACAAGATTATCAGTTATTGTCGAAGCGTCACCTAGATGCACATATTGCTGAAGAGAAACTTCTTGAATTCCTCGATACAATCTTCCCATCGATTCATATGAACTAACTATGCTTAATACACCATGTTCAATTTGTTGAAGGATATCTGATTTTCCATCCGGTTTATGAATTTCTACAATTCTTGTCTCTTGATTGATGGACGTCTCGTCATAATTGTTTCCAAAGAACTCATATGCCAGTGCAAGCTTATAGATTGTTTCAGCTTGCGATTCTATTCTCAGATCATAGTCACCGGCATCATGCCACCCACCAACATTTAATCCAGGCACATGCTCTCCGGATTTGAATTTTGTTAATGTGGATTCTAGCTGATAATAACCATCAAAGTGATTATAGTTGATCGGAGCCATAACGGCATCATCCATATGACAGATTCCATGCCATGTTTTGTATCGGTCTTTGATTTTCATATGGCACATTTGTACCGGGAGAAAATATTCTAATGTCGGCTGCCATACATGTCTAGCAAAAATATCTCTTTTGATTTCAAATTCATTCGATTCGACATTGCCATATTGTATTTTGTACAACCCTTCGTCCGCCACATCACTGAAGTCAAATCGCACATACTGATACCGCAAGAATCGTCCCCACGGCTTTGGAGCAATATCTGCTTTGACCGTTGTTACGGAATCCTCACTAATTTTAAGAAGCTGAACCGGCTCAAAGTTCTCCGTCAATTTATCTAACTCGATTACTGCGAATTTTGCTTGCTTCGGATGATATCCTATTTGAGACACTTGAATGACCAGCTTATACTTCCAGCCAGGGTTTCGTTTTGGCGTGATTATCCATTCGACTGCATTTTTGGCGGTACCAGCAGGGATGGTCGATCGTAAGACAAACCATCCGTTGTTATGCAAACCTCTTCCATCAATCAGTTGAAGATCATTTGTTCTGCTTATAATCTTCAGCTCTTTTCCTATTCTTGTCGGTGCAATGAGCAGTTTTTTCCCTACAGCCAATGGAGTGATTTGGATATTTCCATCTTCATCTCTTTTCATTGGACCGTTTGCCTGACGAGGAAAAATACCCGTTTTATTATCCATAAAATAATGCTCGCCAAAGTAATGGCCCGGGAATAATTCCAAATTGAATCCGACTTTATTTGCCCACTCCCTGGGGAGGGGTTTTTCGAGATCAACGATAAGTCTTATACTGCCTCCTACTGCTTCAGACCGAATGGTATATTTGAATGTCAAATCAGGATAGCGAATCGGGTTAAATCCCTTTTGATTCCTGCTGGAATCCGGATACCACAGATCAACAGAAATCGTTCCCCTCTCTCTATCGATATATTTTCCACCAATCTTCGGAATTGGTGACCATTGTCCCGGTGTTGGCTCAAGCCGAATATCTCCGTTCGCTGCAACTCGTGTACCGCATTGTATGATGGTCAAGCCGCTTTGATGACCTTCAGGGTAAAAATCATCAAACATCATGATATTAATCCCTTGAGCCTCATAGTACCCTTCAGTATTTACATGAAGAGTTGTATCAGGTTGTGCCGAACCAGAATATGAAATCGTTGTGAAACAAAGAATGAGCATTGAAATTATAGTATATTGAACCATCTTTATCACAGAATGCCTCCCAGAAAAATATCAATTATAAATAATGTGCATTTTCGAACATTACTTTTTTATTAAAGGTTCGAAAATGAACTGCATACCTCGTGTATACCCTTCCGGCTTTGAACTTGCATGATACGCATCGTCAAGAATGCGAAAATTATATCTGAAGTTTTTATAATTATGTTTTTTAAGTGCTTCGTCAAACCGTTTTATTCCCTGAAGAAATTCCGGCTGATCTGCAAATTCCTTTTCTGCGCCAGTCATGAACAGCGCAACCGGTAAATCTGGATGTTGCATGTGAAACTTTTCCTCAAGTCTAAAAAGCCAATCATTATCCCATACAGCAGCAGGACTGATGGCAATGTACGCATTGAATAAGTTCGGTCTGGTAAACATAGCATATAATGTAAAGAGACCTCCCAACGAACTTCCGCCCAAAGCACGAAAACAAGTATCAACGCGGTAGTGTGTTTCCATAAAAGGAATAAATTCGTGTTCGACAACTTTCAAATATTCAGGAGCACCACCGGTTCCCTCATAATTCTGCGGTTTAGTCGGCGTATAATCATATGATCTTAATTTCCCATAATCAAGATTTTCTCCTTTATACGAAAAGCCGACAAGAAAACACTCACGGATGGTTTTATCAAAAATTTGATCACCATATATCATTGCAAGCAATGCAAAATCATAATATCCGTCACAAAAATAGACAACAGGATAACTTTTCGTTGTATCTTTATGATAACTATAGGGAAAATTAATAATGAGTTCATAATCCTGACCGGCAATCTTCGAGTGCACTTCCCTAATTTCTGTCCCACGCATCTCGAACCATCGAATGTTTTCCTTCGTTTTCTGTCCATAGAGAGATGTACAACAAAGAATTAAAACAGTACTTAATAAATATATGGTACTCTGTTTATGCATGATAAGCCCTTTCTATTTTTATATTCTAAGGCTTAAAAACAAATCTGTTATTTATCTAAATAAATTCAATTCTCATGTCAAAATAACTTTATTTTTCTTTTAAGAAATCTTCGTGTGTCAGTATCTTAGGATAACTGTAGAGATCCCTTATTTGCTGTGGAGTATTATGTGTATCGACAAAATTTCCCCAGACCATAAACCATGTCCACAGAGGTTGACGTGCCAAAATATCCGGAGGCGGCACTTCTCCCACTTCGCCCAGAGCGATCACTTTCCCTTGACCGAGTTTAACAAGATCATCGTGATGACTTTGTCTATAATCACTGTGATAGACATCTGCAGCCAGGACATCAACATACTCTAATCCCGGGAAATAATCTTCATAGGCGTATGCTTCGTCGTTTATCAACTGACGGGGCGCATTCGTGTTCCATACCCAAATCAAATTGTTGAGTTTGTGATAATTGACAAACCGATCAAACAGCATCCTGTACAATTTGGCAGATCCATTCTCTCCTTTCCTGTCTCCCCACCAGAACCAGACTCCATTCAATTCATGATACGGTCTCCAGAGAACAGGCACACCACGGATCTGCAATTCCTTCAGATATGCAGCAATGGTATCCACCCTGCTTATCCACTTAGAATTTAATTTTGTGCCTGGCGTTATTAATTCTTCCCATTCCTTGTCAGTCATCTTCGCTTGCACGCTTTCTTTCCAACTAAATGGCGGATCGTCTTGTGGTCTCCCAACATGCCACATTAAAGTAACAATGTATCCATCGTTATATTTCTCGTAAGCTGTTTGAATAAGCGTATCTGTATATCCTTTACGAAAGTATCCTGCAAAATCGCAGCCCCATATTTCCGGTAATTTTCCAGTAAGCTCCTTTACACGGTTTGGATATGTATCTGTTCTCCCGACATAATTATGATGACCAGCAATAATATTTTTACCGCTGATAGAATATAAATACTCCAATAATTTTCTTGCTTGAGGGATGGCATTCTTGTTTACCGGATCAAAATGCTTTTGACCAGGGATGAGTGTCTGACTCTTGAGTCTGTTTATGCAGTTTATCAACGCCCTGGATGTGTGGTAGTTACCTTTCCAAATTGAGCCTTTTGGAGAATACTTCAAGTTTGGTACGATATCTATACCACCCCAATACCAACCTCCATGTTCTTGATCGATAAGATACTTTTTGCAGTAGTTCCACTGAATACAGAATTTTTCATAATATTGTTGCTTATCATGAGGGAAGAGATCCGACATCATCAAAAAGGAATTGAGAGCTTCCACCTGCGACCACCATTCTTTGGTGTTTCGTACAATCACTGCATTCTTTTCTCCAGGGAAATAGTACCCACCGTCAAAAAGACCTCCACGTTCTTTATCCCAACCGTTTCGCAATGCATGATCGACCATCTTTTTAGCAACCCTGAGCGTCGTCGTATCGTTTTTCATACCCAGTGCTTCCGATGCCTCCAACATCAGATAAGCCGTCTCGACATCATGGCCAAATGAAACATGATCAAATTCGTAATTCTTCATTCGAACGGCTGCAGTAGAATCCATATAGGATACGGGAGTCAAATCACGTTTTAAGAATAATGTCAAATATCCTCTGTCTGTCGTAATGATATCCCGTACCAATCGCAACATTGAGGATAAGCGTTCTTTGAGTGTTGAATCCGGCCAGACTTCATAAAGCTCAGTGAAACATTCGAGTATGTGGATTGAAGAGTTCTGGTCTTTGGGTGGTGACGCTTTATATCCTTCTCTAAAAGGAATTCCGTCTTGGGACATGAATTGATAATAACCGCCATGGTGAGGATCATAGCTGTGCTTCTCGAGCCACCAAAAAGTTTCCTGAGCAAGTTTCAGCGCAGCAGTATCACCCGAAGCCCGGTAATAAGCGGCTAATCCGTAGATGGCAAAAGCATTTCCATATGCTGTTTTAATGATTTCCCCGAATTCTTTGAGCGGTTCCCCTTCTCTCGAAACGAGATTAAAGAAACCGCCAAACTCTTTATCCCATATTTTATGTTTTAGGAACTGTACACCGTAGCCAGCCACTTTGCGAAGCGCATTATCTTTCTGATAAAACATACAAGCATTTGCTGTTGACCAAATATGGCGAGACTGTGTAACAATCATCTTGTTTTGCCTGCCGTCCAGTTTCCATTTATAATCTATATCACTAAAATAACCTCCAAACGATGTGTCTATTGATAAAGGATACCAACATCCAAATTCAGTATCGAGAACTTTCTGCATCTCGATTATGATTGTATCTCAATGTACTTGTACATCATTCGAAAAAATTCTTGCGAAGGTTTTCCCAGTGGCAAATAAAGAAAACAGGGCAACAAGAACGATTAATGAATGCAGTGTTAATTTGTTTTTCATTTTGTACATGCTCATCGCGGTATTTTCATAATAACAAGTTCGAACGGTTTTCATTTATTTGAAGTTGGAAAAATAAACTGAGGCTGGCAAGGACATATATTATTGCCCTTTTCCAGCCTCAGAAGGATTTTCCAATATCATTAAGGAATCCCTATTTCAGTAGAAGCATCTTCTTATTTGAAATAAAGTTGCCGGCATTAAGGCTATAGAAATAGACACCTGAAGATAATTTACTTGCATCGAACCTGACAGATTTAAATCCTACATCCATATATGTATCAACAAGTGTCGCTACTTGTTGACCTAAAATGTTATACACGGACAGCTTTACGTTAGAAGCTTTAGGAATTGAAAAATTAATAACTGTCGTTGGATTAAAAGGATTCGGATAATTCTGAAACAGCGAATATCCTTTAGGCACTTCTTTTGTAGCCGATAGTACATCCGTTACTACCGCCGGAACGCCATACATAGATACTTCTGCAATAGAATAATATGAGAGGCTGCTCTGTGCTTGCAGCAAAAAATTGACATAACGGCCGATGACATTGAGATTCGAGAAGGTTTCCACATAATTTGTTCCGCCTGTTCCGCTAAACACAGTTGCTATATTCGTCCAGGTACTTGAATCGCTAGAAATATAAATTTTATACGTTTTTGCATATGCCTTATTGCCCCAGTAAATAATGAGTTTATTGACTGTATCCGCCATACCGAGATCGATCAGCACCGCCTGCGCTGTCGCCGATGAAGACTGCCATCTGGAATAATTGTTCCCGTCCACGATAAAAGATGGATTGCTGTATTGATAACTCGCTGTGTCGTTTGAAGACACGGTCACAGTAGCTCCATACGCTCTGTCGACCTGATCCGGAGGCATAACCGTGACACTGATCGTCGACGAATCTTGCACATCCCCTTGTGAGCGCAAGATATATGTATTGCTCAATGTCGTCGGATAAACAATCAGCGAACCGACAACTTGCACGGTACCTGCATTGAGTGTGACAGTGGACCCTTTAACAGCATGCCATTGTAAAAGAGTACTCTCGCCCGTGCCGATTATGGAAGGAAAAGCAGTGAACGATACGATTTTTCCCGAAGGTAAAACCGTTAGAACGATCATAGCCGTATCGTTGACCGTTCCGCTTGTGGTCAATGTATACGATGTTGTTATCAAAGGGTTCACTTTCATGCTGTCTTTCACTGCAACGATTGTTCCGTTTAATTTTACCGTTGACCCCGGTTCAACATCCCAGCGCAGGTACGTGCTGTCGGTCTTTTCAATGGTATTGCTTCGTGCGGCAAATGTATAGATTGTACCGGTTACCGGATTCGCCTCAATATCGTCATGATAATTCACATACATATATTTCAATGTTGTCCATGTATCCACTTCAGAATTTGTCATGCTGAAATCGGTATACGACCACATCATCGCGCCCGAATAACCGTTCGCATATAGATTAGGATAAAGATTCAGATCACCTACTCCGTCCGTTGCCGTCATATGAAACTCCGCCGCCACAATGGGTTTTGTCAATCCCCAATAGGATGCAGGATGCAGAAATGGAGAAAATTGGGTTCCATCACCAGTATAGTAATGCACACAATAGAAATCCAACGTACCCAAACTGTCGCCTCCTACTGCAATAAGGCGATCGTCTTTATAATAGTTGTAGTTCGAGGACACCGCAACTGCCTGCAAATGTGCAACATATTCATTCGCAGTCAAATTGGTGCGATGATGGGCATTAAATGTGTTCGCAAGTTCCTGCTTTTCGGTGGATGACATTGAACTGAGTTTTTGTAGATCTGAAGTACTCGAAGTAGCGGAAGGAGTAACATCCGTTAATGTCTGGAATGTTACTGCCCCGCTGGTGACAAGAGCATTCGGATCCGTGTGATGAATTGCTCCCGCCGTGAGATTGATAAATTGCTGAACCGATGCCATCGGAACATGATTTGTTGTCGACCAACCGAATTCGTTTGTCAGACCTTCAGGCTCGTTGAAGATTTCCCATGACCCAATTGCCGGGTGACCTTTGACTGCATTGACCATCGGAATGAGTGCGTTCCGTATATATGTATTCGTATACGATGTATCCGTTAAGAGTTTTGCATTGCGATTCAGTTCTATTGAATTCAATTCGGATGTATTCAACATATCATGAGACCATAAACAGAGGATAAGACCGATATCATTCGCCTTTGCCATATCCAATATTGTTTTCAAGTTCGCAATGGCGACCGTTCCGGGACCGGTAACATATCCATTTGCATTAAATACCGGCGTCTGTGCACCGTTTGTATGCAGCCAGAACCGCATAACGTTGCCCCCGTACGAATGGACAGTCCGGAAAATTGTTTTAAATGATGCCGTATCCACCGCAGTCGGTCCTAAATCGCCGGCAAAACTAACCCATGCGACATTAAGTCCGCTTATAAAAATATCTCTATTTGCATAATGGACTCTGTTGCCGGAAGCAGAGTACGATGTTTGATAAAAGGTAAAGAGCATTAAAATGCCCAAATATAATCCCTTTTTATAAAAAGATATTCCTAATAAATTGTTTTTCGCAGATTTTCTCCAGAATATCTCAAAGAACGATTGAAACCGACCTTCCTCCTCGAACCTTTCGTAGTCCATTATTCCCTTTCTATTTATAACTGCTCCATCCCTTCTATTGCATAACAACAAAAATCACTTTCCAATATATTTTTTCAATGTCGCTTCCAAATTTTGTCCTGTTAAATCTTTTCCTTTTGCAACGACAATACCTTTCGGATCAATCAGGATTCTTTCCGGAACACCGATGACATGATATTTTCTCGCAAGAGGATGATATTCACCTCCTAAAAAGGCGTTCATCCATGGCATTTCCCATTTGGTCTTTCTGAACTGAATCACTGCTTGACTTGAAGAATCCATCGAAAGACTGAATATCTGAAGCTTCTTTTCGTAGAGTTCGAACAGCGCATACAGCACTTTCATATCATTCATGCATGTTGGACTCCAAGAAGCCCAGAAGTCGATTAAACAATATTTCCCTCTGAAGAAATCATTCGTTATAATCTTTGTCGAATCATCCATCAATGGAACAGAAAAAGGCAAAGCAGATTCTCCTATAACATTCTCGAACTGGTATGGAAATTGCTCACGAGCCTCTTTCCCTTCCGGTGTATCAGCATATTGATTAACAAGAAGTTTGTAATAATAAGCTGTTTTTTCCATATTTTCCGAAAATTTTGAAATCATAAACATATCGTATAACAAAATAGACTTTATTCTTCTATTTTGATTATTCTTTAAAACACATTCAACAAATTCTTCCTGTTTCTCTTTTGAGAGATTCGAATGCGTGAGTGCATATTGGAGATTGTGTGGATACAATATCCAAAATGGAGAGACGGGATCTATATCTTTGAGCATGGAAGTATAATATTTTGGATCCCCTACCCTATTACGGACGGCGATCATCATCTCTATCATTCGTAATTGTTTCCGCAATGCGGTATCAGTTTCCGAAGAAATACATTTTGCAATATATTCTTTCGTTGGAGACCAATCGTATGTTTCGCTCTGCTTCCTTTCATATACAGCAACAAAATAAAGCGAATCATTCCTATCGATACTCTTTTGAAAGTAATCAGCATAAAGTGTAAATTTCGAAACGCGTGAAAGCGAATCATCTAACGTTATTCCATATCTTTTACCGTAACTTGGAAATTCTCGTGGATCAAAAACCACATTTACTTTGCCATTCCGAGCAGAAACTACCGAACAATATCCCTGTTTTTCGTTCCACACATAACGTTCGGCTTGTGTCCCTGCGACCGGTCCATCCCAGCAGACATTAATCAGTTTGTAGACAACCGTATCTTCTTTAGTATCAAACTCGCCGCTGTATTTCCCATTTCCTTGTTTCTTCAACTTTATTGCATTTGGAGCATACCAAAGATTAAGTTTACTAACCATTCCGACTTGATCGAAATCTTTTCGAAAATTAGAGGCTTGCAAACGAACATCGAGATGGATGGCTTTTTCTTTTTCAAGATACAATGCCACATAATAATCTCTGTGATATAAACCCAAAAATCGCAGCATCCATGGGCCGGACTTTTGAACCTCAATTTCGTATGCCCCATCCTTCCCCGCATCCACTTGTTTCTCAATGATGCAATCTGGAAATTGTCCAAGAATCACTTTTGCTGCAACCATCGGTTTACCGTCCGACCCGGAAATGACACCGTGTACAACCGTTTGTGACTCAAGAGAAAATGAAAAAATGATTATTAGAAACAATAAAATTCGGATTTTCAATATCACTTTTTTTAATGTTTTATTTCTTTCTTACACATCGAACTTGACTATAGTGACTTCTCTTGCTGAATATAAACTTTTTCCCCCCATTAAACAAAAAGACCGGATAATTAGTACATTGCCCGGTCTTTTCATTTTTTACCATTTCAATTTAAATCACAAAATGGATTTCTTCCTTTTACTTCATCATAACCATTTTCTTTACAAGAAGTTGATTACCTGCTTGCAGGCTATAGAAATATACACCGCTCGCAAATTTGCTTCCGTCGAATGTTACGGCATGATCGCCGGCACTTTGCATACCGGATATTAGAGTTTCGACTTCCTGTCCGAGGATATTAAATACTTTCAAATTGACTGTTCCCATAGTCGAAAGAGAATATTTAATCTGTGTTGTTGGGTTGAAAGGATTCGGATAATTCTGACCAAGAGAATACTTATTTGGAATAACGGTTTGAGTTCCCTTTACGGAAGTAACAATCCCTCCGGTATGAGTCAAGTCATTTTCAGAACTCCACGATGCTTTTTGTGTTGGGAACCAACGCAAATCACCGATCGGGAATGAAAAATAGCCGCCTTTTGCAAGTGTATCGTTTGCATAGGCAAGATTTTCCGTAAACGGCCAAACTAAGGCTTGATAATCCGGTTTGTACATCCAGTTGACATTTCCACCGGCGCCATACCGTGCTTTTAAGAATGACCATATGCTGTCATAGTTCGTCGGTTCCACTTGAAATCGAGGATTGTATATTCCCGTGTTATCATCATCAATAAGGTTATTGACTGACTTGCAATTTCCGCCAAGTGTATAAAGCGACTTGTCAAAGAATGCGGCGCTGCGATCATTCATCCACGGCTCAGGCAAAATAATGCGTTGTCCATAATCTGGTGCAGTAATCGGTACTGTATCGTTATAGGCCGCATAGAATGTATCAAACCACGGCTCTCTATAATTGGCGTTATTGGCAATAACAAGGATACGTTTATTTTCTGTTGTGCCATTTGTAACATCGATAGCTCTGTTACATGTATCAATATTAAGCACGCCATACAGTTGATTATCCAAATCTTGACCAGCACGATCCGCATAACGTTCTCCAGTATAATGGCAATTTACAAACAAATTGTTTGTAACATAGGCGTGATACCAATAGCTTTCCTGAATGGCAAACTTCGAAACGTTCAAGAAGGTATTATGGTTATAATATGCATAACCTATATACTGTCCTTGCGTTTGAATTCCAAAGCCCACGTTGTAATAGCTGCAATTTTCGCTGTAACAGGTATCTCCTGTTGCGACATTTACATTATAATAAATAGAACGCCCTCCCCACCACTGACTGGGATCGACGCAATTCCTGATAATGCAATTTGTGAACCAAGAATTAAAATGATGCCCATTCGTAATGATAGTGGGAGCTTGGTCCAAATCAAAAATGCAATTATCGAACCTGCAATACGTACTGTCGTTATTGAAAGTCATTTGAATCCACGACTGCGCACCGGTATTATCTTCATATGAAAACCAAACATTCGTTGCTATTATAGAACCATAGCAGTTAAAATTCGACGTATAATAAACGCCAGAAACATATCCGGGCTGAATCATCGCCATACTGGTCGAAGGATCATTCCCCGGTATTTCGCCGTATAATCTAACGACACGGTGTTTATTAGTTACAATGGAACCGTTTAAAAGGTAAATATAACCCTTATGCAATCCATAGATTCTATTCGGATATGCTGCAGTTCCATCAGGAAGCGTGTCTCCAGCAATAACAGTGTTGATATCGCCCAGCGCATACGAATCGATCCATAAAGTATCGCCTGATTGATGAGTTGTCTGTGCGGGTAACTTTGTAAGCCCCAAACATAGCAAAACAGCCAAATATAATACACTTTTTTTCATTGTTCTTCTCCTTTGAAGTTTGTTTATTGTATAAAAAACACGTTGAATCGTTTGGGCTTTTTTACCTCCTTTCTACTTCTTGAAAATAATATGTTTTTTTTATTCATTAAAATATATATCGAACACCTATGTCAACCGTCAAACCATAGAACTGTTCCGATGATATTGCACCAACCCTGGCATTCCTTGAAATATTAGCCTGTTCTGTAAGATTAGTTCCATTCAAATACAACTCCAACCCTTTCCAAGGCAATTGTTGCCTAAGAGATACATCTAACTGAGAATAGGGGTCATTATCGCCATCTGTTTCAGGCCGTAAAGCGATATACCCGATGGTTTTACCTTGGTACAAGTATGATATTCTGCCTGAGAAACCTTTATAGTCGTATCCCAAGGTGACATTGAAAATATCGTTCGGTTGGTTTACCAATGGACCAGCTGTGGATGAATCAATAAAATTAGTTACTGATAGTTTAGGGGTTGGATGAGTCGTTACAGCCATTTTAAGAGGATAGATAGCATTGGACTGGATATGGGTATAATTGACATTAAAGACCAAGCCATTGAGTGGGGCTGGCAAATACCAAAAACGAGTTTGCCAATCCACTTCAACTCCTTTTAAATATGCATTGTTCGTTAAGTTGACCCAGGAATTTACCTGAGTCGAGCCGAGATTTACATTTACTAAATTATTATATAAGTTCTTAAAATACGATGCACTCTCGAATCCTTTTGGTGTTAATGAATCAGGAAATATATTATATTGGGTTGCATAGATAAAGTTCTTGATAGTTTTATAGAACCCGCTCACCGAAAATAATCCGATCATGTTGCCATGCACAGTAAACATTACGTCATGATTATATGATTCTGCGGGTATAAGATTCGGATTGCCAGTATAAATATTTGCACTCGTATTATCTTCAAGAAGGTACGGTGAGTTTGCCGTATAACTCGGACGCGCAAGAGTCTGTGTATACGCATAACGAATGTCTATATTTTCAGATACATCATATTTTGCCTGTATATCCGGCAGCCAATAATGATTTTCAGTATTTGAGTGGACAGTCAGATACTGCTGTCCCACAGGACTTTCAGTCGCCTTCATTGCATACGCAGTGAATTTCGTTACATCTTCTTCAAATCTTGCACCTCCCGTAACAGAGAAACTTGTACCAATATTCAACTCAGCCATCGAATAGGCAGCAGAGCGTTTTTCATTATTTATATAATCGTTTGCCACAATTTGCCATGGCCCATTATACCATGATTCGTTGTTGTTAAAATTATTTAGATATGCTTTATCGCTTTCAACAAAATTCATCATATCACCGAGTACACCGTTAGTAGGCGCCCAAATAAGGTTTCCCCATCGGTTGCCTAAAAAATTTGAAATCAGACTCTGTTGATTCTTCGCGGCAAAATTATATGCCCAAAAAGTGCCAGCTCCATTATTGGGGTCACGTATTAATTGGCTAAATTCCGGTTGTGCCGCAATCCTATCGTTAAAACCTCTACTGCCGCCATAAAACGGCTCAGCATACGGATTATCTTGATTGTTATCGCGATCATTACTTTGGAATTTGCCTCCGAATTTAAAATAACCCGAAATATCTGTCGTTAACGTAAACGGTATTTTAAAATTGATGGCATACGTTTGTCCATTATCTTTAAAGAAGTACGATCCATCACCCAACTCATAAAGGCGTGTAGTTGTATCAAATGACGCCCCTGTAGTTGCGATAAGATATTCAGGGGTTTGATTTACAAGAGCATGTGCACTTATAGATTTCAAAGCACTCTGATCCCAGAAGAGGAATGTAAAATCATGTGGCACGGTTTGCTGCGTAAAAGAATTTGAAACGCTAAAATCTGCAGAAACAAAGCCAAAATCGTACTTACCTTGAACCGAATTCGTTGCTGCATCAGTTGTGCCTTTACCATACCGTAATGTATAATCAATGTTTTGACCGCTGTAATCGTAATTTGTCGTATAGTCAGTCGAATTTGAAATCAGTTTGCTGCCCATGTTGATTATCGAAATCGAACCTTCAGGCAGTTTAAAATCGAGGATTAAATTAGCTCCATAACGCGTCCGTGTTTCATCATGCCTATCCAGTTGAATATTATTAAGCGAAACATTGGCTATTCCTGTATTTTGATTGACAGATGTTACAGAATAACCGGAACTGAGATTATCCGCACTTCGGTCATACTGTTCTGCATTAGCAAGAAAGTATACGCCCATAACATCGTTAAAAAATCTGTCGCTTACATCACCTGTAGCCCTGAAGTTATTATACGTATTTGATTTATGAACATAACCGCTTTGCCATTTCAAATCAGTGTGGAATCCGCTCGGAGCTTCACGGAGCTGCATGTTGATATAACCACCGACTGCATCTGCTTCCATATCCGGCAAAAGCGTTTTATGGACCTCAATGGACTGTAACATATTAGGACTGATCATCGAAATATCTGTGCTTCGATCCTGCGATTGTGACTTATTAGGATATGCAGGGTCATTGTTATTTAAACCTGAAGCATCACCTGTGCCGCCCAAAGTAATACCGTTGATAGCCACTAAATTATATTGAGGGTCAACGCCGCGGATAACGACTTTGCTGGCCTCACCGGAATTTCGCATTGTCGAAACACCGGGCAGACGTCCAATTGCTTCTGCTGCGTTGGCATCCGGCAATTCCTGTATTTTCGCTTGAGAAACAATGTTTACCATATTTTTCGCGGCAAGCTGTTGGTTGATCGCCTCAATCTGTCCTTGTGCCTGAGCCGTCACTGTAACGACTTCACCGACGATAACTTCTGTGAGCAAACTAAAATTTTCTTCTTTCACTTCTCCACTTGTCACAGTTACCTCGCGGGTATCTTTTTTGTAACCCACATAGGAAACTTTTAATGTATATGTTCCGGCGGGAACATTTTTTATGACGTAGTTTCCTTCATTATCTGTAGCTGCGCCCAAGCTCGAATTTTGAATAACTATATTTACTCCAATTAACTCATCCCCTTTTTCTTTATCAAGAACACGTCCCTTTATCGTACCGCTGCCTTGAGCGAAAGCAACCTGAAGAACGAAAACAAAACTAAGACACAAAACAAGAAACAAACAGTCAAACATCCGCAATTTTTGAATTGCCATATTAATCTCCTCTTCTTTTATCTGATTCTATCGCCCTATAGAATGATCATTCAAATCCATGCTTACAGCATTTAAAAAATTCGAACGATTGATATGAACCTTGCAATAAGTACAAAGAACCAAGACAAACCCTGCGCAACATCACCCTGCGCTTTAGAACTTCATGCATAGCGTTTAATAAAAAATACTCGAGACAAGCTTTCCACGCATAAACAAAAGCGGCATTGGCGGCATCTTGGATGCCGCCATATTCGCATTTACTGAAACATTTGAAACGATATTACTAATTACTTGATCAGCACAATACGCTGAGTCTTCGCATAACTGCCGGCATTCATCTTCACAAAATACACACCGCTGGTGTAATTTGCCGCATTAAACGTAACTTGATAAGAACCGGCTTGCTTCTTTTCATTCACCAACGTTGCAACTTCTTTTCCCAGAATATCGTACACTTTAATCTGGACTTGAGATTCGTTTTGCACGTCGTATTTGATGTTTGTAGTCGGATTGAACGGATTCGGATAGTTTGCATAAAGCTGAAATTTCTTTACAGTGGCATTCTTATCTGATGTAACGCCAGTGGTTACACCCAGTTCTTGCCCAAACCAGTCACCTGTAAAAACCAAATTATCGATCTCGATATTTTGCGAAACTGTTGTATCGAATGGATAATATATTTCTAAACCAACCTGATGCTTTTTCGTTGGATTGAATTTACCTTTTGCCGCCAACACGTCAAGACTATCAATTTTCATCGTTGTCCAAAAACCGGGGTTCAATTGTGAACCGATCGTATCGATCACAGCTACACTATCTCCCTTTCCAGCCGATAGATAAAATTTCACCAATCCTTTTTTCGGCATTTTAAGGGGGACATACACTTCTAGAGAAGCAGATATTACTACAGAATCCGCTGCATCTTTCATTGGAACAGAATCGCGTACTGCCTCAAATATAGTACTTTTACCAGTAATAGCCAGCGTGCCTTGCAACACGTAACCTGGATTGTTGGTTGAAACATCAAGATACCGCTTGACTGAACCTGTTGCGTTACTCGGAACATAAAAAGCGTTAGCATTTAATGTAAAAGATGCCGCGTTCCAAGAAGGAATTCCCTTTGATATGACTACGGAGTCGAGCAACTCCATCCTACTCATATAAACAGTAAAGTTGGAATCAACTTTTCTTCCACCCACCATAAGACCCGCCCAACCAAAACCATTACTTTGCGTATTGAATGTTGTTATATCGACAACATCGGCCGCACCAATGTCAAAATACAATGGATACCATACCCTTTTCGGTATATTCTTGCCATAATAAGCTGCCGGATAATAAGGCGCCGGATCTGCCCAATGAGATCTATCCTGAGCATATGGAAATACTTGAGCACTATCGGCAAAAGTTGAATCAACCCATACCCAAGCGACCATTTGCGTCGCATATTGATATTGGGCAACGGTAGCAATCTGACTGGAGGTTCCAGCAAGGGCATTACCCGTAGCCGCAGAACCATTTTTTAATGTTAAAGCCAACGCTCCGGCACCACCGATACTTGACACGTGATAGAGAGAATCTGTCCAGCCATTCGTCCAACCAATACCAATGTTGTTATTGCTGGCACTGAAGTCTTCTAGAACCTTCGGCTGAGCTCCTACCAACGAAACATTATCAACGTAAATAACGCCTTTCCAACTTTTCAGCGAGTCTTTGCTATTGTCAAATTGTATACCAAAATCTCCGATCCCCTTGCTAAGATCGTGGCCGGTAGGATCGGCAACAGAAATCTGTTTGAAAAAAATACTCAAGGGGAACCATTTATTTTTAGGCATACTTTGAACATAATTATCTACTGCCGTCCATGCCCAACCATTGCTTGGCTGCCACCATAACTGCAGGTTGATATTGGGTGTAGCTGTATCAGGAATAAAAACCCAGAAAGTTATAACCTGAGCATTGCCCAATAGACTCGCGCTCAAGTAATTTTGGTTAACTGGTCGAATGGCGTTGTGCGCCGAAAGTCCGCTTGTATTATTGATAGCAAGAGCCATAACACCATGGCCATTGAATGTCGTTTGATAAATGCTATCTGAGAGCGTACCCCATTTGGCATCTTTAAAAATACCGAGACTACCCGCCTTTTCAAAACCTTCAAGCACTTGCGCGCTTGCAAAATTACCCAGGAAAAGTAATACTGCAACAACCAGTAATGACTTTTTCATAACTACCTCCGAGATGGTTTTTTGAATTGTTGATTTGGTTTTTCTATTTGTAACAAAATTAATTAGTGCGAAATGTATACTCATAGTTAAGATAAAAAATCAATTAGCTGTAAATTGTTTTTTTTGTTCAAAACTCTTCAGATAAATATATTATCCAGTATATTGAAGGTTCAAGCCAATATGAACGCACCCCTGTAAGAAGAATCTGTACAATTATTCTTTCTTACTTTTGCCTAAAACTTACAATTTACCGTCGCAATAGTCAATAGATAGATCTTTATGCAGGAAATATACTTGTATATCTTACACACACATGATGCCACCTTTTATTTAGATACAAGAAATAAAATTCGTTAATACACGCCATAAATCAATGTATATAAGGTAATCTTTATATATCATTTTAATAAGTATATATTATTATGATAATGCATGATTCGTATAGATTTCAATTCTATTGCCAGTTATGATACTTTCATATTTCAAGAAGAGTTTCCTTATTTGCTCAGAATCATCTTCTGTGTATAAATGAAATTGCCAGCGTGGAGTCTGCCAGAATACACACCTGATGGATACCCAGATGCTTCCCATTTCGTCCAATATTTTCCCGCTGGTAGTTCTTCATTCACCAGCACTGCCAGTTCTCGACCGAGAAGGTCAAATACTTTGAGACTTACCAGGCTTTTCACTGCCAGCTGATATCCGATCGATGTACTAGGATTAAAAGGATTGGGATAATTTTGAAACAATTTATAATTCTTTGGAAGATTCTGTCCGTGATTTTCTTGCACATCCGTTGTGGTCAATCGAATTCTATAAAGCGATGACCCAGCTGTGATATAGAGAGTCCTTCTATCCGCATCTCCCCATGCACAATTCGAAGGAGTGACAGGGCTAATACTGATTTTTCCGATACCCGTACCGATCGGCAATACAATCCATACTCCGCCTGGACCTGTGCACTAGATGTTGCCGGCGGTATCCATTTTCATCCCGTCTGCATATCCGCTAACAGGGATCTTGTAAAATAGCCGTTTATTGGCAAGTGTGGAATCATTCACAACATCCCAAACATAAATGCTGTCCTGAGCGGATTCATCAACATATAATTTCTTCTCATCCAAAGAAAAGCAAATTCCATTCGGTTTGTTCAACGTGTTATCTAATAGTATTATTGAACCGGAAGGGCTTATTCTATAATTACCATGAAATGTAAGTTCTTTATTCTGAGGACCGCCAGGGATATTGAAATCGGGATCCGTAAAAAATATAGAGCCGTCAGATTTTTTTTACCACTAGATCATTCGGACTGTTGAATTTTTTGCCGTTGTATGTTGATGCAAGAGGTGTAATTGTTCCATTTAATTCTTGTCTTGCGACGCGACATTTTCCCATCTAAGTGAGCACCAGACGCCCCTGTAAATCCATTAGACCTATCGGAGGTATTGAGATAAGGAGTGAGCGTGCTATCAACCGGCGACCATCGATAGATCTTATTACCTTGAATATCGCTGAATAAAAATTCCTAAGCTGTCAACCACACAGGCCCTTCGGGCTGTAAAAATCCCGTAGCCAACTCTTCCAATTTCGCACCAGCAGGAACCGGTGATCGTGCAAAAAAATTTGTGATGGAAAAGAATACCAAGGCTACAAAAAACATATTGATACGAATAGATTTGAGATCTTTCAATCTTATCTCCAGAGAAAGAATTATGCTATAGTCTTAATTAGAATATTTTCAATTGCCTTAAGTTCTTGCGTAGAAAACGCAGTATTCTTAAGTGTTCCCACTGCATCGTCAATTTGAGAAACGCGGCTAGCTCCGATGAGTACCGAGGTCATTTCGGGATGACGCAAGACCCAAGCAAGCGCCATCTGTGCCATGGACTGTCCGCGTTGCTGGGCTATTGCATTTAAACGCTTCACCTTAGAAATTGTATCTGCTGTTACTTCCTCGGGTTTGAGAAAACCATGAGGCTTTGCCGCTCGGGAATCTGAAGGAATTCCTTTAAGATATTTATTCGTCAGCAGTCCCTGCGCTAAAGGAGAAAATGCGATACATCCAATTCCCTCTTTGTTTAACACACGCAGCAATCCTTTTTCAATCCAACGATTGAACATGCTATATTTCGGCTGATGAATAATACAAGGAGTGCCAAGCGACTTCAGGATCTTCGATGCTTTCAACGCAAGCTCCGGTGAATAATTAGAAATTCCAACATATAATGCTTTGCCGCAACGCACAATTTGGTCTAAAGCTTGCATCGTTTCTTCCAACGGTGTTTCAGGATCCGGTCGATGGTGATAAAAAATATCGACGTATTCCAATCTCATTCTGCACAAACTTTGATTCAAGCTCGAAACTAAATACTTACGCGATCCCCAATCACCATACGGTCCTGACCACATCTGATAACCCGCTTTCGATGAAATAATGAGTTCATCTCGATACGAAGAGAAATCCTTCTTCAAAATTTTCCCGAAGTTTTCTTCAGCAGATCCCGATGGAGGACCGTAATTATTCGCCAGGTCGAAGTGTGTGATACCGAGATCAAACGCACGCCGCACCATGGTACGTGCATTTTTGAAACTGTCCACCGCACCAAAATTATGCCATAAGCCTAATGAGACAGCCGGTAATTGAAGCCCGCTCTGCCCGCAGTGGTTATATTTCATCGATTCATAGCGTTTCGTTTGGGGTAAATATGATTGCATTTTCCGCTCCACTCTTTAAAAAATAGTGACTACAAACCATGGCCCGTACTGTCAATTTCACTATTCTCTCATTCAAGAATAGATATCTCTAGAACACAGCATACGGTTTCTTTCATGAATTCTTTCTGAAGAAGTATAGGAGAATTCTCGCTCGAAAACAATAGAGAAAATTTTCATCAAAAAAACCATCCCGCAAAAAAAATATTTCATGGCCCTTCCATGAAAAAGAGCATAAAACCTCATTGGTAATTATCAATTCCATAAAACATTATTAACTCAATAAATCAAGGATGAGGAGAGTGGGAAGATACCATAGGCATATGCTTGAATGTTTATGGCATTCTTTATGTTAAGATTCGGGCAAATATCTCACAAATGAAAATCTGCAACAAAAAATTTACTATATTTTTGAAGAGCACTAACAAAGGGAATTGCAATGTTAAAAACAGAGTTTGATAAAAAGGTACAGCTGTTAATAAAAGACCATGAGTCCTTTCTTTCAACAAAGAATATAAAAATTGAAAAAGGAAATGGCATCTATCAGCGCTATGCCAATCCGGTTGTAACGGCTGAACATACGCCTCTCTTTTGGCGATACGATCTAAATTATGAAACGAATCCATATTTGATGGAGCGTATCGGAGTTAACGCTGCATTTAACTCTGGTGCAATAGAACATAATGGAAAAATTTTGTTGGTGGTTCGTGTCGAAGGAACAGATCGAAAATCCTTTTTTGCCATTGCGGAATCTCCTAATGGAATCGATAATTTTCGCTTCTGGGATTTCCCGATTCAACTGGTAGAAACTCCGGATGCCGATATTAATGTGTACGATATGCGGCTTGTGAGACACGAAGATGGATGGATCTATGGTTTGTTTTGCACAGAGCGGAAAGATCCGAGTGTTCCGCGAACGGACACATCTTCTGCTATCGCACAATGCGGTATTGTGAGAACGAAAAATTTATTAGACTGGGAACGACTGCCGGATTTGGTCACAAAATCTCCACAACAAAGAAATGTGGTTCTCCATCCGGAATTTGTTCATGGCAAGTACGCATTCTATACGCGGCCGCAGGATGGTTTCATCGAAGCAGGGTCAGGTGGCGGCATCGGGTGGGGTCTATCTGAGAAAATTGAGCATGCAGTGATTGAAAGTGAAATTATTATCGATGACCGTTCTTATCACACAATAAAAGAAGTCAAAAACGGTTTAGGCCCTGCACCAATCAAAACGACCAGAGGCTGGCTACAACTTGCACACGGCGTCCGGAACACTGCTGCAGGACTCCGGTACGTTTTATATATGTTCCTTACCGATTTGAAAGATCCTGCAAAAGTCATTGCAAGACCAGGCGGATATTTTATAGCTCCCCAAGGGGCTGAGCGTGTGGGTGATGTCTCAAATATTGTCTTTAGTAATGGATGGGTGAAACGCGACAGCGGCGAAGTGCTTATCTATTATGGTTCATCTGATACAAGAATGCATGTAGCTGTTTCCACTGTGGATCAATTGCTCGATTATGTACTCCACACTCCAGAAGATGGATTAAAGACAGGTACAAACCTTCAGCAGCGTATACAACTTATTAATAGAAATCTCGAAATGCTTCATCGCAAGTAGTTTTTATGCTCTTTATGCAAAATCTGGTGTGGCTGTTGTAAAGGCCAGCAGGTTCTCTATTTTGGAAGTAAGTCAGCGGTTTTGCGCCAATGTTCGATGAGTTTGTTTATTTCTTTGTTGGAATCCCCTTGGAAGATCACGCTGCAATTCATAAGAGTCCGGCCCGTATGATAGGTGCATTTCCACATATGGCTTTTGGGTCCTGTCCGAAAATGCGGTTCTTTATCGATACCGCCTTCGAACCAATCCCCATATTGTGTATCGATGATAAAGGATTGCACATACTCCCATTGACGAAGGAAATATTCATAGTACCGAGTTTCTTGAGGAAAAATTTTGGCAAACAGGAGTAATGCATTTAATCCCTCAGCCTGTGCCCACCAATTTTTTGTATCTCTAATAATAGTGCAGTGGCTATCCCCCTTAAAATAATAACCACCCTCATAAAAACCGCCGACTTTTTCATCCCATCCATATTTCATAGCATGATCGAGCATCTTCTTTGCGATGGTCAGTGTGCATGTGTCGCCATTCAATCCTAATGCATGCGAAGCTTCCAGCATCAAGAAGGCGGTCTCATAGTCGTGACCGAAGGAAACGTGATCCAATCCAAAATTAGCTTCTCGTTCCTCAGGGTAACTATCACGGAACGTAACAGGTGTCCAATCATTATGGAAGAATAATTGCAAATATCCTTGTTGTGCCACTTGTGTATCTCGAATCAGCTCGAGAAGTCCCTGAAGACGCTTCCATACCAGAGGATCCTTCCAGACATGATACAGTTCTGTAAATGCTTCTAATAAATGAATCGAGGAATTTTGATCTTTGAATCCAAGCTCGTTACCATCGGAAGCAATTGTTTTATACTCCGATGAACCATCAAATGGTTTCCCATTACGCATAATAAATTGAAAATACCCTCGTTCTTTTGAATCGTAGGCATGTTCTTCGATCCAATGAAACGCCGTTTGTGCAAACTCTAAGACTTCTGGATCATGCGTCTGCTTATAGAGTGCGGCGAGAGCATATACAGCGAATGCATTTCCGTATGCACGCTTTTCATCCCTCCATCCGTTCACATCCGATATCCCACCGTCACGACTCCGTATTTGAAAGAACCCTCCAAACTCTTTATCCCACATGTAATTTTTCAGAAAAGAAAAACCATGGCGGGCCATTTGCTCATACTCCTGTACACCGTCAAAATATTCGCTCGCCTTTGACAACGTCCATACATGCCGTGCTTGCGACACAATCATCTTTTCCTGCTGCGGAGCTAATTTCCAATCATGAGTAATATTCGTAAAATATCCCCCATATTCTTTATCAAGAACCGATGGATACCACCTCTTTAGTATTCCATCCATAAATGCTTCTTGCATTTCTTTATTGATAACGGTTTCTTTTTGCATAGATATCTTTCATCTCAAATAAAATTTCTGCTGTTCATTCATTATGGACAGTTAGTAGAGAATCTATAACAATTGATATGCCATCACATTCTTAGAACATTTCTTACTGGAAAGGAAGGGTTCATTGTCATTTCAGTCTATCTATTTGATAAACATTCTTAAAATAGTAATCGGATCATCACAAACTCGACGATAGTTATTTGGCCAGCATAAGCTTGCTGACCCCCAATTGAACTATCGGCTTAAAATCGGCAGAAATACATTCTACTGGAAAGAGTGCCCGCATACAAAATAGCTTAACGTCGAAACAATCAAACTTCGTTGCATATCATGCTTCTTTCTTTCATTACTTTGTCGCCGAAAATATTTTATATTTTTCTATCGTATCAATGATTTGACTAGCTATTTTTTGATGCGTCTCCACAGTGGGGTGACCATTGGCTACATACCCTCCGGGGAAATCATCGAAGTGGGCATAGAAAATATCTTTTCTTCCACTCTGCTGTTCTTCATCCACAATCTGTTTCACATTGTTCTGAATCCATTCCGGATATGCTGCAACCGCTAAAATTGCAGTTCCGGGATACGCTGTTCGAAGAGTCATAAGAAAATCACGATACCCTTTTCGGAAAACAGCTGATTTTTCTTCTGTCACAGTGCCATCTTTTTCTTTGAGACCGGAATGATCGTTCAAGCCAAGGCAAATAACAACGAGATCGGGCTTCCATTGTTTGAAATTCCACTTTGGCTCGCGTGCTTCCATGAGTGCGCGATCAAATAAATTTGGTATTGCCGCCTCCGTTTTTCCCTGCCAATCACATACCATGCCGCTGCCTGAGCGGCATATAGTTTGATATTGTGCATGAAAATAACGGGCGATAATCGGTGCGAATCCTTTATCGATATTCGTCACTGGAAACCGGGCTTCCCATTCTAATTGCTGTACGGCCGCTTCGTTGCTTTCGGCGGCCGTAAAGGAATCTCCAATGAATTCAATCTTTCGCTTCGGTTTTTCCGGCAGTAGAAAAAGATCTGCATCTTCATCGAGCAACAAACCTGAGACCGAGAAAACCGCATTAAATACAATATTTCGTTTGCTGAGCAGAAGTGTATGGTGAGTTTTTTCCAAACTGTCTGCAAGCATATAATCTGCTTCCCCGAACATTGTTCCGTGAAAAACTTTCAAGAGCTTTCCGTCGATATAGACATTGTAATAATTGATACGATCGGTCATTCGTACGCCGATGCTTGTTCCACTGAATTCGGCAGAGAGATATACTCCAGGCCACGAATGTCGCGGATGAAGCGAATCGGTCATATCCCATCTTCCGTAATACTGAATAAAGGGATTGTTTGCGGGAATAAAATGTTTTGAGTATGACATCGTAGAAGCTCCTAGAACGAGAAGAACAATACACAGAGACCAATAGATATGATTCATACATTTACTCACTTTTTCATTCTTCCAAAGCTATAGATTTATTCATTATAACTATCTGCCAAGCTGATGATCTTTAATGATCGTTCAAATTCATCTTGTTGAAGCTGTGTCGTTACTGTTACTATCTTTGGGATTCCGGAAATCAGGTCAAAATAATTATCATCAAAGAATCCATTCGTATCGCTGCATGTGAGATAAACATTTTTTGCCAGTGTATTCGCTGTCAATTCTATTGTAAATCCTGAAGTTGTCTTTGTGATGTGTTTCATGAATTTTGGATGTTTGAGATCAAGATCCTTAGGAGATCTAAAATAGGAAATGTTTTCCGCAACCAGAGTATTTCCCTGTTCCAAACGGCAGAAAAGCACGAGGCGAGTTTCATCGGAACCAGATATAAGCTGCGATAGTGAGAGAGTTGCAGCAATTTCTGAATGGTTTGGCTTCACACTCACAGGCATTGAATGGTGAGATACGATCTTTCCTTCAAAATCCAGAACAGCTATATCAAGCAGGGCATTGATGTTCTCCACTTTATCTGATACAAGATGAATCTTGACATTATCCTCTGACAGCACAGGTGAAATGAGAACCGATGCATAAGAATTTTTCACTGTATAATGAAGCGCCTTCCATCGTCCATAATAGTCGATGCTTGACCACGAAGCAACTGGCCAGCAATCATCGATTTGCCAATATAAACTTCCCATACAGAACGGCATTGCACGGCGATGCGCTTCCATTGCCACCTTTACACCTTCTGCCTGCAGCACTTGACTTACATAAATGTATGATTCAAAATCTTTCGGTGCACGATACCATTGATCCATATACCATTGAATCAACCGATTCCCATACTCTTTGTCGCGCCGCTCATCTGCCATACAACGCTGATGAGAGAGCATGACATCAGAATGAAGCGTTCTGTCTTCCGGTTGTGCATACTGAGCAATCGTCGATAATTCTGGGTACGATTGAAATCCATACTCACTCACAAAGCGGGCAAGGTTGGAAGGATAGCGTTCAAACGGCTCCTTGCCATGCCACACTCCCCAATAATGAATATCGCCTTCACTTGCTGCGATATTTTTGAATCCTGCAGCAGGACTAGTGGGATGATAGTATCGAGTTGAATCCGCCTCATGTAGAGCTGAAGGTATTACTTCGTAAAATAGTTTTTTTGCATCATGCTCAAAGGCGCGTTGTGCCTCTTCATTATATTTTTCTTTCCATCCCCATTGGAACCAAGCAGCTTCATTCTCGTTATTTCCGCAATAGAGCGCAATGCAGGGATGATTACGAATACGAGTAACATTATCAATGACTTCCTGCCGAACACTTTCTATAAACTTTTCGTCACATGGATACATGGCACAGGCAAAGATCATTTCTTGCCAAATAAGAATTCCATATCGGTCGCACATTTTATAGAACTGATCGTCCTCGTAAATTCCTCCTCCCCAAACACGCAGCATATTTATGTTCGCTTCTGCTGCAGAGCGGATAATATGTTCGTATCGTTCTTTTGTTACTCTGTTTTGAAAATTATCTTGTGGAATATAATTTGCACCTTTCATAAACACAGGAATTCCATTGAGACAAACCGTCATGCTTCTCCCTAGAGAATCTTTTTCACGGACTACTTCAATAGATCGAATGCCAATTTCCGTCGAATAAATATCCTGATGTCCAGAATCATCCTTTATGGTTATTTGATACGTGTAAAGTTTTTGTGCACCTAATCCATTCGTCCACCAGAGCTGTGGATTGGCAAGATGGGCACTGAGTTCTATCTGATTTATTCCCGGTTTAAGATGAAGTGTTTCCGTCAACAAATTGAGACTGTCCATGGCAACAGAGGCAGAAAGCTTTTGTTCTTTCCGAGAAAGAATATGTACTGCGGAAAGAATATCGGCACCGGATACGGAAACATTCTTTTGCTGAATATGAACGTCCTGTATTTTAAATTCACTCCACGCTTCTAAATAGATCGGACGCCATATACCGCACGTAATCAAGCGCGGACCCCAGTCCCACCCGTAATGAAACTGCGCTTTACGGGAATACATGGCAATCTTTACATCTGCTTGATCATTATTGGGAAATGCCTGAAGTTCAAAAGGAGCAGCCTTATACTTCGGCATATTTTCATCAAAGACATTTCTAAATCGAATTTCAATATGATTCCCTTTCTCTCGTAAGAGACTGCAGCAATTGAACCTCCACGTACGAAACATGTTGTTTGCTTTTAGGACAAGCGAATCGTTCAGAGTCACCTCTGCATAGGTATCCAGTCCTTCGAAGACAAGTTCAACGACATCTTTACTTAAAATTTCTGCCGGTACGTTAAAAGTTGTTTCATAGATCCAATTCTTCTCACCAATCCATTGCAGCGATTGTTCGTTTGTGCCAATAAATGGATCTGGTATCAAATTATTTCTCATCAGATCAGTATGTACACAGCCCGGCACTTCCGCTGGATACCATTGCCCAGTATTTTCCTGTTTAAATTTCCAATGTTCTTGAATCCTGATTTTCATCTTATTTTCAGCGTTCGTAGAATATATGCTTTGGAAAATAAGCATACCCGCCATACAGGTTAGAATATGAAAGTGTTTCATAACTCTCCGAGAATGTTAGATCGTTCATGAATTCACAGTACACATTTGAAATGCGATCTCATTGGTACACGGTGTTTTATTCTGTAGAGAACAGTTTTGCATTTCTTTTGATTGATTGTTACTATACGCTCGATCAACGACACCATACAACACTGTGAACAGAATATCACTTTTCAGTCTCTCCATCAGCGTAGCGCTATTGACGTTCGGGTTCTTGTTCGTCCATTTCACTTTTCTCCAGCCAGTCATTACATATACTTTTGCTTTCATTGGAACATCAATCTTTTTTTGTTGGATGTGTTGGATAATTTTTCGAGTTGACCCTCCAAAGGATTATATATTCTACTGTCTTGGACTCGCTCTTTTAATCCGGTTAAGCTTTCTCACCGTCTCTCCTATCGACTCGGATGATGTGTACCGTTACATGTGGGATGGAAAAGTACAGACATCCGGACTTAATCCGTACTTGTACGCGCCCAATTCCGATTCGTTGAGTCATTTGCATACGGTTCTGCTTCCGGCTTCCGTGAACCACCCTGATATCAAAACCTTGTATTTTCCGTTCAGTGAATGGATATTCTCTCTTTGCTACCACTTGAGTGGCGAAGCAATCTGGGGATATAAGTTGATATTGTTGTTCGCTGAAATTGCAACCATTATTGGATTAATCTTATTCACACGTCGACTTCAAATACCATCCAAGTTTGTTCTTCTTTATGCGCTCTGTCCTTTATCGCTCTTTCAATTTGCAATCGATAGCCATCTCGATGGATTAGGTTTTCCATTTCTCATCTTTGGCGTCTTAGCATATCTTCAGAGAAAGACTATATTTGCTTCTTTTTTACTAGGTCTTTCAATTTCGATAAAACCTGTTGGATTAGTATTGCTGCCGATATTGATCATTCACGAACAAATATGGGAAAAAAGGATACTGCTCTTGGTTATTCCAGCATTCACCATATCATTTCAGTTTACTCCGTATCTATTGAATTCCAATCCATTAGAAGCCTTGTTCACATTTGTAAAACATTGGACATTTAATGGCGTTGTCTTTGAATCCCTTAATCTCTATTTTTTCAATAATCAAAAAACCAGATTCATCTGCGCTCTTCTTTTTGGACTCTTTCTTTTACTCCTCTCCGTTAGCAAAAAGCCGCTCCTTGATAAATTGTATCTTTCTGTTTTGTTGCTCCTTCTTTTCTCACCCGTCGTACATCCTTGGTATGTTGCATGGCTCATGATCTTCCTGCCAATCATGCAGCGATGGTCCGGTATTCTCTATGTTGCAACAGCAAGTTTAACCAGTCTTACTATTCTCAATTACAAACTGTTCGGTGTTTGGAAGCAAGACCTCGCGGTTTTAATAATCGAATACCTGCCGGTCATTGTATTTCTCTTCTTTGAACTCTGGACTTCTCAAAATACAGCGGCTCTGCTTGACAAAAACATGAAGGAATAATTTCATAATACTTCTTCATCGCCGATGAAAAGAGAATTTGCTGACAACGGGTTCGCATTTTTTCAAAATGAGCAATCAGTCACACTATATCTTGAGGAGCTGCTTCCACATGAGTGCAGCTGCCCCAAGAATTGCAGAATTCCCCTTAGGCAAACCCGACGGCAATAGCCGTACTTTGTTCTTAAAAATACCGAGAAGATATTCTTCCATATACTTCTTTGTGGGGGAAAATATAAAATCTCCTGCCGCTGCTAATCCGCCAAAAAGAATAATAGCTTCCGGACTTGTATGAGCAACAGAATCTGCAAGTTTCATGCCTAGATATCGCCCTGTCAATTCAAATGCTTCCAACGCAAGTTTATCTCCGCGCTGCGCTGCTTCGAAAATGCGTTTTGATGTAATTTGCTCGAGACTGATTTCACGAAGTTCACTTGGAGGTGCAGGCATTTTGAGAAGTTCCTCGACGGTTCTCCGAATCCCGCTTGCCGAGGCGTACGTTTCCAGACATCCGCGCCGGCCGCAGCCGCACTGACGTCCGTTCGGATCGACAATGGTGTGGCCAATCTCTCCTGCAAAACCATCATGGCCGTAGATTAATTCTCCATTTGCTACGATGCCACTGCCAAGACCTGTCCCCAACGTAATGACAATAAAATCTTTCATTCCCTTCGCTGCGCCAAATAACATCTCACCCAGTGCAGCAGCATTTGCATCATTGGTGAGGGCAATGGGAATGGAATACCAGCGGTGTAATGTTGCAACAACATCGACATATTTCCAGCTCAAATTTGGCGGCTGTTCGATTGTGCCCTTATAATAGTTGCCATTGGGAGCACCCAAACCGATACCTGCAAGTTTCAGTTGATCTTTTTTTGAATTAAAAAGATCTTCTGCCTGAGTATGAAGCCGCTCAAAGAATTCTTCAGCCGGCTGATGCGCTTCAGTCAGCATCTCTCCCTCCGCGAGAAGATTTCCGCTCTTATCGACATAGCCAAATTTCGTGTTGGTGCCGCCGATATCAACGCCAAGTACTACCTCTTTCTGATTCATACTTATCCTTTTTTATATGCGGGAATATGTCCCTTAATCCCGTAGAACGCCAGGTAGATATAACAAACAATCGGTATAAAAAAAGACGCATGATAACCACCCATCATGTCGGCAAACCAACCCTGTGCTAGGGGGACAAGTGCGCCGCCGAGGATCATCATAACGAGAAGCGACGAACCCTGCGATGTATGCTGACCAAGGTCTTTAATGGCGAGGGTAAAGATATTAGACCACATGATGGAGTTGAACAGGCCAACGGCGATCACCGTCCAGAGCGCAACATATCCTCCGGTAAATGTCGTCACAACCAGCAGGCAGATGATGATGAGTGAAAAAACAAGCAGTGTCCTGGCGGCGTGCGATTTCCCGATAATGAATCCGATGAATTGAATTGTCATGAACCCAAGGTACGGCAGCGTTGAGACCACCGAGAATTTTTCTCCGCTCTGAGTACTCTCGAAGAGGACGATGCCGGAGATGAGACCATAGATGACAAGTGCCGACAATGCCATTTTCAAGTACATTGTTCCCGTACTCTTATTATCACCAAGTGAAATTGAACCCAGGAACCGTCCGATCATAAGCCCACCCCAGTAATATGCCAGGAACGATTTGGCATTGATTTCCGCCAGCCCGGCCACCTCTTTTGCATAGTTGATAAAAAGACTGCCGATACTCACCTCTGCACCAACGTAAACGAAAATCGCAATCATACCAAGCACGAGATGGGGATACCTGAGGGCTCCGATTCCTTTTTCGATTTTTTCAGTGCTGATGAATTGCGGCAGGTGGGTGAATTTAACAACAACAGCCAGTAAGATAAAAATTGCCGCAAATACTAAATATGGTAATTGAACGCCCATTGCAGTCATTGACAATCCTTGATCGGTTAGAACCTGCTGACCGGCAGTATTAAGTAATGGAGTACCAATTTTTGCAAAGAAGTGAAATACAAGATACCCGCCGATGATAGGTGCAATTGTTGTACCTAGAGAGTTCCACGCTTGTGCGAGATTGAGACGGCTCGATGCGGTCTCCGGTTTTCCGAGAAGTGCTACATAAGGATTAGCCGCTATCTGCAGCAAGGTAAATCCGATCCCGAGAATGAAGAGCAGCCCGAGAAACATACCATATACTTTGATATCTGCCGCAGGATAAAATCCGGCACAAGCAGCGGCAGAGATTAAAAGACCAAGGATAATACCGTTCTTATATCCCATTTTGCTCATGGGGTCTCCCCAGAGTACCGAAATAATGAAATAAATGACCGATCCGATAAAATATGCGCCGAAAAATGTGAACTGTACAAACATCGATTGGTAACGGTTCAGCTCGAACATTTTTTTAAGAAAAGGAATAAGAATATCGTTGAGCACCGTAATAAATCCCCACATAAAGAAAAGCGATGTGAGGACAACGAGCGCTGAAGTATATTTCGGAGATTTTTCTGCCATCGTTTACCTTCCAGAAAAATGTTTAAGAACCATCGCGTCTGTCTATATTGTCTTATTCATAAGCATTATTAAAACAATAAATGGATTTCTACTAAAAAGATAGTCTAAGATATGAAAAATAATTTGACGCATGATATTGGTGGAATTTGAATACGATTCTATGTTGAACTTTTTATAAAACATACTAGTAAAGACATGTTTATGAATTTTATTAATGGCATCATTCTTTATGGTACTACGCAATCGCTTAGCTCATAAATACGTACTAACAGCCTACGGAGACCAGCTGTTGTGCAAGCGCATTTTCTTCGCGACTGCATACAACGTGTGCGAAAACAACGCAACCCTATTTGACGTTTACGAAAAACATATTCTCAAATGGCAAACGGGATTAAGCGACAACAATCAAGTTTTTATTATAGAAGTAGCATTATTGTTTTGGTTGTTAATCGATGTGTTTACTTTGTTTTGTCAACTCAATCGTTTGATTTCCGTCAGGATTTCCTCGATAACTTCTGTGTTATATATTTTTTTCTTATCTTTTGCTTCCTTAACGGAGAAAATGAAGAATACCTTACCGCCGTACTTTGCTTGAAACTTCGCATGGTTGATTCTGTGCATTTCAATCCATTGGTAATCGTTGATAGATTTTCTAGCAGAGATCGGCTTCACTTGAAGTCCGATGTAAGAATTAGAGATCTTGATGAAGAAGTCAACTCCGTAAGTTCTGTCCCAATCGTCAGGAGCAGGTTCAATTTTGTGTTGCACAATCGATTGCAATTGCCCATAGATTGTCTCAATCTCGGTGCGGTAACCTTCGTAGGTTCTGTTCAGAATAAGGTTGTATGCATAGTCGATGCATTCTTCCTCTGTAATTGATTCGAGTTCGTTCTGAACAACTTCTGACAATTTGATGTATAGAGTTTGTCCAAGTCCTGTGATGAAATCCCTTGTCACGCGAATGCCATCTCTCTTCTTTTGTTTAGCAGTATTGAAATAGAAGTTCTCCCAATCCTCGAAAGTGCCTGGTGCACATGCTCTAATAAGCTCCGACGTAGTGCCGACAGACTGGGCCTTGTTTAAACCCCAACGATTCATTCCGTAGTTAAGAAGAGTTTCTCTCTTGAACTTCAAATTCTTTCCTTCAGAGCCGAGTATCCATTCTTTATCCATTTTGTTCCTGTAATAGTCTTAGAAATTTATCCTTCCGTATAAAATGTCTGCTTGTATCTACCAACACCCATCCGCTTTTAATGAGGTGAGCATTTATGAATGTTTTATTCTTAAGATAGACATAAGATAGGAGGGTTCCGTTTTCGTCGTGCTTATCCTTGTCAAACTTGAGAGAGATTTTTTGACCCCTCGTCTTCAAATTGAGAAACTCAACAGCCTGTTCTCGATGTTTTGGGTCCTCGATTACTCCGATCAGTCTAACCGTGATTCCATTGCTGAGTTTGAGAAGTTCGGGGCTCAGAACTTCTTTAACGGTGAATAGTTCAATTCTTTCACTATTGTCGCCATTCTCAATTTTCGAACCAAACTTCAACGTACGAGGATCGATTTTTTTGTCTAGTTGATGTGGATCTTTAAACTTATAAGGTAATGATTCTATGTCTTTTGAAAAATCCTCGTCTTGTCGTTTTTGAGAAACGAATTCGTACGTGGAATCGCCAAAAATATCACGTTCGGAAATTTTCAATTTATTTTTAATGATTGGAATAAATGTTTGACTTATTTCATAGCCAACAGAATTTCGATTCAGATTTTTCGCCGCAAGGGACGTGGTTCCACTACCAAGAAATGGATCAAGAATTGTATCGCCTACAAAGGAAAACATCCGAATCAATCGACGGGGGAGTTCCTCTGGAAACATTGCAAGATGCTTGTCTTGTCTCTCTCCAGCAAAGTTCCAGTGTCCCGAGAAGTATGTATTCCATTCATCAGTTGTGAGCTTTGAAAGTTCTTTGATCTCTTTGCTGACCTTCGGTGGATTGCCCAACTTTTTGAATATCAAAATAAATTCATAATCGATTTTTAATATACCATTTCTCGGATGAGGAAAAGAACCCATTATCGAAGCACCGCCAGTGGTATTGGTCGTTGTAACCTTTTGCCAGATGATAGCACCCATATAGTCCATCCCAATGGTTTCACAAAACTTTGTAATTTCTGTTCTGATTGGGATAACTTTATAACGTCCATAATAAACTGAGCGTGCGAATTGGTCACCAATGTTGACGCAAAGCCGACAACCATTTTGAAGAACTCGATAGCACTCTTTCCAAACAAGGTTAAGATTATTGATGTAGCTTTCATAAGTATCATGGAAACCTATTTGATTCTCGTTCCCATAGTCCTTGAGCTGCCAGTACGGTGGCGAAGTAATAACGAGATGAACGGATTCGTCAGGAAGTTCCGTAATCCTTCTTGAATCACCGATTATAATTTTATGATGAGTAGCCATTTTTTATTAAAATATACATAATTTCAACTTCAGTTGCTAGTTCAATCTCACATCAAGAAGACACTACCATATTGCTTAACATCGGAAAATATAGAAACGCTCTCTTAAAAGAAAAGATTCTTCATTCGTGCTTCGTCTTTCTTAGTGCGATATTATAGGTTGGTTCTTATTCACATGGCAATTCTCCATTATTGTTCTGATATTTAATAAGACAAATTGAATGATTTAGAGAAAATTCACAAATTATTGTCAGAAGGGTCTTTTAGGAGCTGTCGCGTCTACGAGCATTATCGGGGAAAGTAATGGGAAAGCATTTGGAGGTTTGTCTATTTACTGATGGTTTTTTATCCATTTAAACAATTGTTCAACGTGTCAGGATGTAACCCATGATTTATTGTTTATCCGATCTTCTCTTCCAGCAACGCGACAAAAAAACATCGCACATAGCGCTCATCGATGGACAACACCGGCTCACTTACACAGAACTGATTCATCAGACAGAACGATTTGCAGCAATGTTACAAGCCCAGGGAGTACAACGAGGCGACCATATTGCTATTTACCTGCAGCGTTCCGTTGAATCTGTTGTTGCTCTTTTTGCTGTGTGGTCTCTTGGCGCCGTCGTTGTCATTATCAATGATGTGCTGAAAAATCGGCAGGTCAACTACATTATCGATCATTCGGAAGCTTCCTTTCTCATAACCGACAATCGTCTTCGCACTTCGCTGACTGAAGTTCCATTGAGCGCTAATCGCATTCTTACAGTGAACACTGAAAAACCAATCGACCAACAATTTACTCCCTCTCGTGTCATTGGTGCCGATCTTGCTCTCATCATTTACACGTCTGGATCTACCGGCATGCCCAAAGGAATCATGCTATCGCATAATAATCTCATTTCCGGCGCCTACATCATAACAGACTATCTTCATCTCACACAAAACGAGATCATCATCAGCCTTCTGCCATTTAGTTTCGATTACGGGCTCAACCAATTGTTAACAGCATTGCTCGTCGGTGGGACATTGGTGATACAGCGATCTGTGTTGCCTGCCGATATCTGCAATACTCTGAATCGTGAGCAGGTCACAGGCATGGGAGCTGTGCCGATGATATGGCAGCAATTAGTTGGAAGCCGATCACCATTTATCAAATTGCAATTTCCACATCTCCGTTATATTACGAACACCGGCGGCCGTATGCCGGAGAGCATCACTAAACTTTTTCGGCAAGCTCATCCACACATCCAAATCTATTTAATGTTTGGTCTCACTGAAGCATTCCGTTCTACATATCTTCCTCCAGATCAAGTCGATGTTCGTCCGAGTTCTATTGGAAAAGCAATTCCAAATGTAGAACTCTTAGTACTCAATGAGCGGGGTGAACTGTGTAAGCCGGGTGAGGAGGGAGAACTTGTCCATCGCGGTGCAAACATCGCTATGGGATATTGGCGGGATCCTGAAAATACCGCCAAAAGATTCAGACCGGCTCCATTCCAACAAGGAAAAGGCGGACAACAAGAGATTGCCGTGTATTCCGGAGATTATGTAAAGACTGATGAAGAGGGATATTTGTATTTTATTGGTCGGAAAGATCAGATGATCAAATCGCACGGTATGAGGGTGAGTCCGGAAGAAATTGAAGATTGCATCTATGCATCACAGTTGGTAAAACACGCAGTAGCATTTGCAGTCCCCTTCGATGAAGTGAAAAACTCTATCGTTATAGCTCTTGTACCTTCTCATCCATTATCGTTTTCAGAAAAGGAATTGCATCTTTACTGCAAGATGCAAATGCCAGAATATATGCGGCCGGATATTATATGGACGATTGAGCGGTTTCCCGAAACCTCCTCCGGAAAACCTGACCGCGTCCGCTTGCAGGAAATGTTCAAGGAACATAACCAAAAATCCTAAAAGGGATCACCGGAATAAAATTCCAAATACGTTTCTCGATATCTCAAGAAAAAAGATATGAGATCAGACCCACTCTACAGTATACTTTTGGATCGTCTGACCGCTTCATGGATAGCACAGCCGGATAAGCCAGAGGAAACCCCAGAATCAACCTTGAAGGCCCTCTGTTTTTTCGCTGCGGGCATTCCCGTTTCGGTCCAGAAAGCGTTACACGAGAATATACCGGAGTTGAACGATCATTCACGCAGACAACTTCAGAGTCTTGTTGAAAAACGTCTCGCTGGTTTACCACTTGCTCATATCACAGGACGGCAACATTTTCTAGGAATGGAATTACTGGCAGGGCCTGAAGCCTTGATACCACGGATTGAGACTGAGATCCTCGGTCGTGCAGCACTTACGATTGCAAAATCCATCGCAGATGCTCAGGGCGCTGTAACCGTTCTGGACGTATGCACCGGGTCTGGAAATGTTGCACTCGGAATCGCGTCAAACGAGTCCCGGTCGAGGGTGTTCGGGTCAGATCTTTCCGAAGAAGCGGTTGTGCTTGCGCGAAAGAATGCACGACATTTGAATTTGGATAACCGAGCCGAATTCAGGCAGAGTGATCTCTTTACTGCGTTTGAGTCGGACGAGTTTTATCGGAAGATGGATCTCGTGACTTGCAACCCTCCGTACATCCCATCGGCAAAGGTCGGCAGTATGAATCCAGAAATCTCACAGCGCGAGCCTCGCATGGCTTTTGATGGAGGCTCACTTGGGATCACGATCCTCACACGAATGATCAGGGAATCTCCGAAATACCTCAAACCAAATTCTTATCTTTGCTTCGAGGTTGGACTCGGGCAGGGGAAAGCTATGGAACAGAGACTCAAGAAGGAGAGCAGATACTGCAACATTCAGTCTTATGTCGACGTTGCCAACCAGATACGGGCGTTGTCAGCGCAAGTCGCATAGTCTAAATTATTGCCTCAATGTCGTAATATCATATCAATTCAGTCCACTAAGTTAATTGCTTCTTTCTATCAGTCTGCAAAAGTGTCCTATCTCTTGTTTAAATAGATAAACACTCTCAACATCCGATCAAATTCAAAACCATATCCTTGATTCTATGAGGGCTTTCATTATGATGATTCTGAGATGACAAAACAGAATCCCAGTTGATTGTTTATTGATTTATAGCGAAAGTTTGCTTAGGTTTTTAAAGTGTATCTCTGGACATATACATAAATCGAATGGTAAGACTAGAAAAAAAGGATTTAGTTATATTTATTTTTTTGTGGCTTGGGATTGCTCTTTTCCTTACTCTTTGGCCATTCAATTTCTTGTGTAAAAACGTTGTTACTGCCACCCCAGGCGGGGGCTTTCATTTTGAGTCTCCCTCCATTGCATATCTTAGTCATCTCCCTATAAAAATTAGTGAACTGAAAAAGTTCTCTCTTATAATGGAAGTGAAATCAGATATTACATTAATTGACATCGACGGCATCATCTTTGGCAACTGCATTAACTATGACAAACAGAATTTTCTCATGGTACAGGTGCGCGAAAATGTTGAATTTTTCATAAGCGCCAACGGTGTTTCTCGGGAAATCTTTGGAGAAGGGATTTTCGAGAAAGACAATCCTGTCTGGATTGAAATAACATATGATGGGAACAAGCTTACCTTCCTTAAGAACGGATCAGTAAAAAATGTGGTCACAATAGAAAATCTTGATTTTTCTCGCTGGAATAGTTCCTATCCATTCGTTTTCGCGAATGGAGGCGATGGTATGAACCCTTGGTCTGGTACGATCTTTTCATTTGACGTCTTCGATAGTGTTGTCACAATATCTGATCGTCAACATCTGGAAACGATAAGGAGGCAGGTAGCACCTCTTATAAGTTTGTCTGTGCAACAAGAACAAACGGGACCATATCAATTACAAGGAAATATTTCTGCACCATCGGTCGTTATACCAGCGAGATTCAATCCTCCAGGAAAAAGTTTATTAATCAGCCTTTTAAATCTCACTGAGTGGGGGCATATAGACTATATGGATTTTTTTCTCAATATTGTATTTTTTCTTCCATTCGGATTCCTCCTGCGGCTCCTTCTAGAAAAATATACCAACCGTTATTACTTGAGCTTCTTCATCACAATCATGACTGGATTATTGCTTACAATAACGATCGAAACATTACAATCTTTTCTTCCCATTAGATATACCAGTATTCTGGATGTTTTAAGTAATACTCTTGGCACTATTATAGGAGCAATGATTATTACATCTTCCTGGGTTCGACAATTATTAAATTTGCAAAGGCAAAAATAGTATGAACAAGCCTCAAAATTGGCTAAAGATCGAGACAACTTCCGAAATAGAGAAGATTGTAAAAGTCATTTATCATCAAGTAAGGGCTATTCTTCGGAAGAAGGGTGCTATTATTGCTGCATCGGGCGGCATCGATAGTTCCGTTTGTGCTGCATTATGTACAAAAGCACTAGGAAAAGAAAATATACTTGTTCTCTCATTGCCTGAGCGTGACTCGTCGCCTGATTCGATAAGACTTGGCCAACAACTTGCTGACGCGCTTGGAATCAAATTACAAATCGTAGATATTGCTCCCATTCTCAAAGGAGCTCAATGTTATGAGCTTCAACTCGAAGCAATACGCCGAGTATTTCCCGAATATGAAGAGGGCTGGAAGCATAAGGTCTCACTTCCATCTATTCTTGAAAATGATCGTTTGAACCTCTCTTTCCTTACTGTTCAAAGCCCGACAGGGAATCTGAAATCAATCCGAATGCCTCTCTCAGTCTATCTTCAGCTCATTGCTGCAACGAATTTGAAACAGCGAGCGCGGAAAATGACAGAGTATTCCTATGCAGATGGATTAAACTATGCTGTGTGCGGAACACCAAACCGCCTTGAATATGACCAGGGCTTCTTTGTAAAGCAGGGTGATGGAAGCGCTGATTTCAAGCCGATAGCTCACCTTTACAAAACACAGGTGTACCAGCTTGCGGAAGCACTTGATATCCCAGAAGAAATCCGTAGACGCCCGCCAACCACAGATACATTTTCTCTCCCACAAACACAAGAAGAGTTTTATTTTTCTCTTCCCTACGGACAAATGGATCTTTGCCTGTACGGATTCAACCACAACATCACGTCGGCTGAAGTAGCTCGTGCAACAAATCTTACCTCAGAACAAGTGGAGAGAGTTTATAAAGACATAGAGAAAAAACGTCGCGCGACAATAGCACTCCATCTTCCGCCTCTTCTGATCGATGGCGTTGATGAGATTAACGATTTCATTCAATCGACAGTCCGTCAATCAAAGGAAGTGTAATTTCGATGTGCGGGATAGCCGGAATTGTCAATCTCTCTGACCATCAAAACCCACCAACTGTTGAATTGTTGCAGTCGATGATCGGTGCTATTCGTCACCGTGGACCGGATGAGTATGGATTATATAGAGATAGGCATGCCGGTTTGGTCCATGCACGGCTATCAATTATCGACCTCCAGGCGGGTCAGCAACCCATGTCCAATGAAGATCACACCCTTTGGATTGTCTTCAATGGAGAAATTTTCAACTTCATTGAATTGAGAGCTGAGCTTGAAAAATTAGGCCATTGCTTTCGAACCCATTCGGATACGGAAGTCATTCTCCATGCATTTGAATCTTGGGATATCGATTGTTTTTCCCGTTTCAACGGCCAATGGGCGCTTGCATTGTGGAACACGCAAACACGCAATCTTATATTATCTCGTGATCGAATCGGTGTGCGGCCATTATTTATTCACGAAACTCATGATCGTGTTCTCTTTGCCAGCGAAATGAAAGCGATATTTGCCGATCCTGCAGTTCCACGAGCTATCAATCCGCAAGGACTTGATCAGACGTTCACGTATTGGGCATCGATAGCTCCGGTAACGGTGTTTGAGGGAATCGATGAACTGCCTCCAGCTTCTATTCGAGTGTATGCACCCAGTGGTGAGAAGGAAGAAAAGTTGTATTGGAGACCATCATACCCTGATGCGCCAAGAAGCTGGGAACACGGTTCTGTTTTCCCAACATTTGCCGCTGCTACGGAAATCCTGCGCGATAAATTAGAGCAGGCAACAAAATTACGTATGCTGCGTTCGGATGTGCCGGTGGGAAGTTATTTATCTGGCGGATTAGATAGTTCTGTGGTTGCCCAGTTAGGCCGCAAGGCAAAAGAAGGTCGATTTGAAACGTTTTCCATTCGATTCGACGACACCGAATTCGATGAGACCGAATACCAAAGAACGATGGCTGCTACATTGAACAGCTCTCACAGAGAAATCATTGTAACAAGGAAAGATATCGCACAAGTTTTTCCTGACGTCATCTGGCATACAGAACGACCGATACTCAGAACAGCTCCTGCACCTTTATTTCTTCTTTCCAAATCTGTACGCGAAGCCGGAATAAAGGCGGTCTTGACGGGTGAAGGTGCTGATGAAATGTTAGCTGGATATGATATTTTTAGAGAAGCGAAGATTCGTCAATTCTGGTCTCATCAGCCGAATTCGAAAGTCCGGCCTTTACTGTTTGACCGAATCTATCCATACCTTGCACGATCACCGCAGCGTGCAAGGGGAATGGCTTATGAATTCTGGAAAAAAGGACTCGAACACGCCAGCATACCAGGATTTTCCCACGAGCCGCGATGGTCAACTACATCATCACTGAAGAAATTCTTGTCTAAAGATTTTTTAGACTCTCTTCAAAACAATCCATCTCCTACTCCCCTGGATACTCTGCCCTCCAATTTTAGCCAATGGGATTCTCTCGCACAAGCACAATATCTTGAAATAACGACATTGCTTTCTTCATACTTGATTTCCTCACAGGGTGATCGTATGTTAATGGCTCATTCTGTCGAAGGCCGTTTTCCTTTTCTCGATGCCGACGTTATGCAATTCTGCAATGAACTTCCGGCAGAATACAAGCTCGCTTTTCTTGAAGAGAAACGCATCTTAAAAAAGGCGGCGGATGGATTGATTCCAGAATCAATCATTCACCGCAAGAAACAGCCGTACCGTGCGCCGGATGCGGCAAGTTTTCTTAGTCGCGATACACCGGAGTATGTTCAAGAGATGTTTTCGGACCGTAAACTCAAAGCAAACAGAGTTTTCAATCCACTAGCCGTTCGAGGTTTATACGAAAAATGCATTTCAAAGCGCGACCATGTTCGTGAACCCGGTTTATTCAGCAATACAGATAATATGGCGTTTGTGGGAATTTTATCTACTCAGCTTGTTGTTCAACAGTTTATCGAAACATCCGGACCAAGATATGGAGCAGAAATTGAATTCAAAACATTTGTCGATTATACTCAACATCCATCACGAGCACACTAAAGGATAATGTAATGATTGATCAACAAAACATTCAGAAAACAGTAAGAGATTTTATCCAACAGAATTTTATTTTTGACCCGAATACGACACTCGCGGATGATGAATCACTCTTGGGAGCGGGAGTTATTGATTCAACGGGTGTACTCGAACTTATAGGATATTTAGAGGATACATTCCAACTTCAATTTGGAGACGATGAACTCATCGCAGAGAATTTCGACACCATTTTAAAAATAACTGCATTTTTACAGAAGAAGCTCGACAAACAATAAACAATTTACCGTCAGTCTTATTGAAATTCTATCTCACTATGAATTGGTTGGTTCCATACGTTTTGTGCTCCTCTTCGTTACATTTTTTGTACTGAAATTCATTGTTTCTGAACAAAGCACAGATTCTTTTCCTCTCCTTTTTCATCGAACTCATCGTTTCCTTTTTCCGTACATAAAAAAACCTCACATTCATTTCTTGTGAGGCTTAGAGAACTTGTCCATCAGTGTCCTTCGTATGAGGGACACCACCGATTCGGGCTTACAACGTATGTTAACGTATATCGGTCAATTCCTTCCCGATACTCATCCTGTCAGTTGGCGCTGGTTATGCAGCCACCTCGGCCGAATTGCGAATTCTTTCCCGAGCCTTGAGATCCTCAAGGTTCACGCGAAAGGATTCAGTCTCACGGTACTGAGGAACGATTTTATTCAGATACTGGTGAACAAGATCGGTCTTGCCAGCTCGGGCTACATTAACCAGCAAGTTAATATCGCGAATGAGCAACGACGATTCTTCACTGATAGTATTTCTGGAGTTTCTATAATCTTGAGCTTCCGTTGGGAGACTGTCGTCATTGCTGCAGACAAATATCTTTTCATGACTCGACCGCGTATGATTCTCCGTTGCATAGAACAGTTCTTCGTGCATCTTCTCGCCTTTCTGTAGACCGGTGAAGACGATGTCGACATCAGTTCCTTCACGTAACCCGCTGAGCCGAATAAGATCACGCGCAAGATCAACAATTTTTATTGGCTGTCCCATGTCAAGGACAAACGTCTCCCCACACTTTCCTAATGCTCCTGCTTGCAGCACAAGCTGCACAGCTTCAGGAATCGTCATAAAGAACCTTGTCACATCTGGATGTGTTATTGTCACCGGCCCACCAGCGCGAATCTGCTTCTCTAAGATAGGCACAATACTCCCTCTGCTCCCAAGGACATTGCCAAACCGTACCACAACAAATGCCTTGCGATGGTTTACCGCAGCATTATGGACAACCAACTCGGCAATACGCTTCGTTACTCCCATGACGCTTGTCGGATTGACTGCCTTGTCCGATGAAATCATGACAAACTTTTCTACTCCATAGCGAGTTGCGAGTTCAACAAGGGTCTGCGTGCCTAAAACGTTATTGGTCACAGCATCGAGACAATTCTTTTCCATCAACCCTACATGTTTATGGGCAGCTGCGTGAAAAATGATTTGCGGCTGAGATTCCTCCATGACATGAGCCATTCGATCACGATCTCTGATATCTGCAATCACTGTTTTAAATGAAATCGTCTGACCAACCACACCATGTTTGGTCTTAATCTCATTCGCGATCTGGAAAATCGAATTCTCTCCGTGACCCAGCATAATGAGCTCTTTCGGATGGAAATTGATAATCTGACGGCAGAGTTCGCTTCCGATGGATCCACCAGCTCCCGTAACCATCACCCGCATCCCTTGGATGAGATTCCATAAATTTATTTCGTTGATTTCGATGGTTCCACGCCGGAGCAGGTCATTGATTTGAACCTCGCGTAATTGTGCAACAGCGGATCCAGAAATAATTTCAAAAACACCAGGGATTGTTTTACTTGTCACCTTCAGCGTTTGGCACATCTGAACAACGCTATTGATCGTTTTTCCGGAAGCCGTCGGCATTGCAATAATGATTTCATCAATCCTATTTTCTTTCACAATGTCGGGAATATGTTCAAGCGTTCCCACCACTTGAACACCGTGTATGTTTACATTCTGTTTGACTGGATCATCATCAACAAACGCGATAGGCTTCAAGCCTAGTTGCGGATTTGTCCTAAGTTCTTTGACGATCATCGATCCAGCAATACCGGCACCGACAATGAGAACATTTTTGTTTTTAAGTCCTGTGCCAATCCGTTCGTTGAAGACATAGACAAGTCTGAACATAACCCGTACGCCGCCAATCATCAGTATCGTCAGCAAACCATCGATAAAAGGTATCGACAGAGGAAAACCCGGCGCAAGGAAACCGAATGGTTTTAAGATTCCAAAGAATACGATAATGCACAAGAGCCATGATGCCATGGTTGCAATAAACAATATAGCGACTTCATCCACACTGGCATACACCCAGTAACGGTTATAAAATTTGCAAAGTTGAAACACGCTTAACTTGAGAACGAGCGATACCAGTGTGTAGATGATCAATGACTTGCCAACAAATACCACAGCATGGACCGTCTCGTATCTCAAAATTAAAGACAGCATAGGGATGATGGAAAGAATGATAATATCGAGCACAAAAAGATGCCGATTCTGTGCCTTTAGGATGATAGTAAAGAAACGCTTACTCATTGGATTTAGAATCCCCTCTTGTACATATAGAAAGTTGTAAGTTTCTTCAGCATAGTTTCTTGTAACGCAACTAATTAGTGGTCAGATTACCTTTTTTGCCTTGAATAAGTATATTAAGTTTCGAAGAAGGTTGCTAATTAGAATTCTCTAATGCTTATTAGAACTCATTAATAAAAAAACTATAAAAACCTGTAACTACTCACCATGCTTTTCATGGATATGATGGTAAACAATGAGTTCAGTCATTCCCAGTCCGTCCGCCATGCCGCTGTACAACATGCCGGAAAATAGCAGGAACGCACATGGGAACAACAGAGAGAAATAAATACAGATTCTTAAAATTATTTCTGATTACCATTGGCTTGAAAAAACAATAATGTATTCAATGGACGCAGAACAGTGCTGTTACAAACTGTCCTCATCGTCTTTTTTTTATTTGCACAACTTTAGAAGGTAACTCTTTATTCGATACTTGGTAAAATGGTATTAAATAAAAATTTAAAAAAATGTGACCTATATCATACCGTAGAAATGCCAATAAATATGTTATCAATAGAACAATTGACCGAATTGTTGATACAAAGAATAAGTTTGCATGATATAGTGTTCTATTCATGAATCATACCATTCTTTAACAGAACACCGGTTCTCAAATCATGGTTCCAGGATTCTGACTCAATATAAGACCGATGAAAAATATCAACAGGGAATGTTCTATACTCCGACACAGACTTTTCGAACAACATCAGCAACACGGTGCAGGTCGCTTGTTGTCATTGCTGATCCACTCGGGAGACAGAGCCCTTCTGCAAAGAGCTTTTCTGTAACAGCACCTCCTCGTATGCGGCAAGAATGAAATACAGGCTGAAGGTGCATCGGCTTCCAGAGCGGGCGCGATTCAATATTTTCTTTTTCGAGTGCAAGCCGGATATCCTCTCTTGAAGCTCTTGAGTGTGAAGGATCGACAGTGATGCATGTAAGCCAATAATTAGGCTCACCATACGATGCAATAGGCATGAATTTCATTCCAGCAACATCCGCGAAGGCTTCTCGGTAGAAACGATTAATTTCTTTCCGGCGGGCAATTTTCTTATCAAGGTTTTCCAATTGGCCTCGGCCAATTGCAGCAAGAATATTGCTCAGACGATAATTATAACCAATAGAAGAGTGTTGGTAATGCGGGGCCGGATCACGCGCTTGTGTCGCTAAAAACCGCGCATGGTCCACATATACTTTGTTGGCAGACACGAGCATTCCACCGCCGCTTGTCGTAATGATTTTATTCCCGTTAAATGAGAAAACACCCATGACGCCAAATGAACCGGCAGATTTTCCCTTGTATGTTGTACCAAGCGCTTCCGCCGCATCCTCAATGATTGGCACTCCATACTCTGCACAAATCTTGAGAATAGGGTCATAATCCGCCGACTGGCCGTAGAGGTCGACAACGATTAACGCGCGTGGAAGTTTTCCTTTTTTGCTGCATACGCGGAGTTCTTCTTCGAGTAAAAGTGGATCCAGGTTCCATGTGGTTGTATTGCTGTCGATGAATACCGGAGAGGCGCCACAGTAGGCTATAGGATTTGCCGACGCGGAAAATGTAAACGTCGAGCAGAGCACTTCGTCACCTTGTTGGACACCAAGATTGATAAGTGCCAAGTGAAGAGCCGATGTTCCGCTTGCTAAAGCGGCAGCATGAGGAACACCAACCCGTGCACAAATATCGTGCTCAAATGCATCCACTTGCGGTCCGAGTGTCGTTATCCAGTTCGATTCAAATGCTTGGAGGAGAAGCTCACGTTCCCTTCCATCGAGGTGAGGCGGAGAAAGATAAATACGGTTCGTTTTCAAATCCATGATTCCTTCAATGATGATATACAGTGTTTATAAATCGTCCTCTTGATAATCCAGAATTTACGCTGGACGTTCAGCGTTCACGACTATTGACGCGCCCCAATTCCCTTAATATTCTTGCATTAGGAAGTTGATATGCGGAATATAATTTATGAAGACGAACCAATTCCTTCGCATCGGGAATCCTTGTTAGTCTCAGATTTATATTTGCATCTGATTGCTCTGGGCCGCATCCTAAGTAGTATGAATCCCAGTTATGCCCGTGGTTTGGTTCTTTGTAAGTCCAGCCAGCATTTCGCTCAACAGCCATAACTTCTCGGCGATCGCTACATCGTACGACTCGCTGGAAGAGCGAATTGCTTTGCAATCGTAAAAATATTTGCCTATCATACCTTCCACATCCGGAGATGCGGCAAGATAAACGATTGTTTTCGCACCATCTTCTGGACTGATCAACTCCCGTTTCACTAGATTACGTAATTTTGTTTTCAGCCAACTATTGTTGCTGCCAAAGTTTGTTGCGACGATTCCCGGGTGAAGCGCATTGGCAGTGACATGTGTGCCTTCCAAACGCCGGGCAAGAGCATAGGTAAAAAGAAGATTCGCAAGTTTCGATTGCGCGTACGCCTGAATGCGGTTATAGCTCCGCTCCGACTGCAGGTCTTCGAAGTTGATACTCCCTTGCTCATGCGCGGCAGAAGAAACCATTACAATTCTTGCTGAGGTGCTCGCCTTCAACTTATCGAGAAGCAGGTGGGTAAGCAAAAAGCAGCTCATATGATTGAGGGCAAACGTCATTTCGAGGCTGTCCACACTGACAGTTCGCTTCGCAAAAATAGCGCCTGCATTGTTGATGAGTACATCAAGGTGGGAATAGCGGTTCACAAACTCCCCGGCAAGCTGTCGAACCTGCTTTTGAGACGAAAGATCTGCTTGGAGAAAGTCTACTCGCGCATCTGGAACAGAGCGCCGGATCTTTTCAACCTGACGCACACATTTTCCGGCGTTGCGTCCCACAATAATTACGGCAGCTCCGAGGTGTGACAACTGCCGTGCAGCCGCCGCACCTATGCCTGAGGTACCACCGGTAATCAAGCAAATCTTATCGGTTGTATTTTTCATCTATCCTTAATACGATACCGATATTGCCATGCCGGAAGAGTTCTTTTTCCCGGTTACGCGTTATTCGATAAGAGAGATCGTATCACTTCATCAATTGCATTCTCTTGATATCGGTTTGCGTGGGTGTCGTCAACTTATAGAAATATATTCCGCTTGCACATCCCGATGCATCAAAGTTCATTTCGTAATTCTTCTGGGCTTCAGCAACTCCATCGAATAATGTTTTCACTTGCTGTCCTAACAAATTATAGACGACCAACTTTGCCTGTTCTGTCTTGGAGAGAGAAAACGAAATTTTCGTGCTCGGATTAAATGGATTTGGAAAATTTTGAACGAGTCCAAGAGCCGCTGGTGCCGACTTCACTTCCAATTCTACATTCGCTGAGTACTTATACGCACCATCGTTATCAATTTGTTTCAGGCGATATACATAACTGCCGGAACTCAGTTTCGAATCGATAAACGAGTATGCTTTCGGCGCATTGCTTGTGCCTGAGCCCTTCACAAATCCAATTTTCACCCAACTGTTCACCGCCATTCTCTCCACTTCAAACCCATAGTTATTCACTTCCGTTGCCGTTTGCCAGTTAAGCGTAATATTATTTCCAATTGCTTGTGCTGTAAAAGATGTTAATTCTACCGGAAGCGGTGTACCGCTTGGATTTTGCCATGCTAAATAAGGATATCCGTCATTAAATCCTGCATCCATATACCAAGTACTTGGAGACCATCCTGCACCAAGGAAAATGGAATTGGTTTTCATATCAGCCGTCAATTCGCCCGTACCACCATGAGTGTCTGACCGCCCTGAAGTCGTTTCATCATAGAAACAATTAGTAATGAAAACGGCATTACCTGCATTTCCCGAAAAACCGCCAACGGAGGCATCAACTAATACAACAACAGCCCCCGTGCTGTAGCAATTTGAAATAACAGGAGCACTATAAGTTCCATCGATATATCCCACAAAGCCGCCAACATTCCCATTACCAGTAACAGCGGCCCTACTATAGCAATTTGAAATGATGTCGGTAGACGTATAACTTCCTATAACGCCTCCGACATGACTTCCGCCTGTAACACTGCCTGTGGTGTAGCAGTTAGAAATGGTACAACCACCTAATGCTGAATATCCTACCAAACCACCAACATCATAACTACCTGCAATATTGACTCCTTCCACACCAAGATTTTTGATTTCAGCTCCGATAATACTGCCGAATAATCCTTGATAGTCTGCAGTGTTGTTAATCATTAAATTTATAATTTTCTTGCCGTTACCGTTAAATTTTCCAGTGAAACTGTAGCTGCTGGAGCCATCACCAGAAATCGCCGGCCAGCCAGTACCAGAATTATACGGGGATACATTCAAATCAATGTCATTGTTAAGGATAAAATAAGAGGAATAATAATTATGCACTTGAGCTAATTGTGCGGCAGTCGCGATTTGATATGGGGTGCTTGATGTTCCATCTCCTCCGGCAAATTGCGCTACGAGATTTTGCGTAGACAATAAAAACATCATAACAATGAGTGGTTTTAAAATATTTTTCATGATGATACCTCCATTGAATATTTTTTATTTCCACAAACAGTGGTTTAGTTATTTTCTTTTATTTGTCTTGAGCAAGATAATACATAGTTCAAATTCATTCTTCAACACAGCAAAAAGAGCGCTGCTGAGAGAGAGTAACCCTTTGTTGTTTCCTGAAGGATATGCATCCCCACGGCGTTATTTTAATATAAGCATAAATACACACATGTTACATGTCTCGAGTATCCGGGCTGCGCCGAGTAGTTTGTTCGGGCACAGGAATTGCAGGAACACCCACAACCGTCTTAAACGGAAGGACATCACGAATGACCGCTGCCCCGGCACCGATAATAGCCCAATTGCCTATCATTCTATTGTGAATAACGGCACTCCCAATTCCAACGAACGCTCCTTTTCCCACTTTCACTCCTCCTCCGAGATGCACTCCGGGACAGATGTGAGCATGGGATTCGATCACAGAGTCATGATCGACCGTCGCACCTGTGTTTATAATGACATTGGAACCGATTTGCGCGCCGCTGTTCACGACCACACCGGCGAACAAGACACTCCCATCTCCGACCACAACACTTGCTGCAACAGTAGCGCGGGGGTGGATCACGGATATCACATTTTCGCCTTGTTTCTTCAAATCCATGTAGATATTCTGTCTGGTTAAATTATCTCCTATCCCTACGACCACTCCGTCATGCTCAAACTTCTCTATATCGGAAATTCTTCCCAGGATTCGTATGCCGAGCTGTTTCTGATCCAGAAGTTTTCTATCATCGTCAAGAAACCCGACGACTTCATTCTTTTCGCCAAGCTGGTTACGGCTAATGAATGCATCAGCCACAACTCTCGCATGGCCTCCTGCACCTATGATCAGCACTTTCATCGTTTCATCCTTTCTTCTTCGCTGTTATGACAACGAATTATGTTTTTCTTTTGATTCTCCGTGTTGAATTAAGATACCGGCAACTTGCCTCATGTCATTGCCATCATATCTTGCATCGCAGGCAATCGAAAGCATTCTTTTGCTCAACGAAATATCTTCGGCAGGTACTCCCTGAATTCTGGGAGAATCCAAGGGCCAGAGGACAGCAGGATAAATCCTCGACTGTATAAGCTTATGTCTCATGTACCGAGTTATTTCTTGAGAATGAAATATCAAAATCACAGAGTATGGAGAAACGCCGTTTTGAAATTTATGCTGAATGAATTTGATCCAAGGAATCCCAGCTACAGATTCAGCCAGAATCTTGTAATTCTTGCTTCTGATGCTACGCCATCTATCAACCGGCGCTATTTTCAGAAAGCTTTCCACCCAAGGTGAGGCACCGGAAACTTGGCCCAAGGAAATATTCTGCTCTGCATGCATAGATAACTTTCGAAAAAGCATTTTACTATCAAAACCGCCTTCAAGGAAGCAGCTCTTCATGGCTAAAGCCGTGTGCTTTTGTATCGCAGCAAGATAATGTTCGTCAGTCAGCGGAGGAGACTTTGGAAGTCTTTTTCTGCGCGGCGACCAGAGCACACCGCCATCCGGTACCGGAATCGTTTTACGCAATGACGCTACACACCAATCCGCCCGGCTGTGAAGAGCCCAATCAGAAAGCACATCATGCGAATGGTCTTCTATCACTTCCACAGTACCTGCAGCTTCGACATGATTTTGAGCACTTGGTTTAAACCCAAAAAAGTTGACAATAAAAGCAACGTCCCCCTTTTTGAAACGATCAAGCGGCAGAATCCCGGCGTTCCAGGGGTTCGATTGATACGTCAACACTTGAATGCCTGTGGTTACAATACTCCCAACAACTTCCTGGCAAAAATAGCTTGGTATCCAGAGGCGTTTCCATCCTTTTGATTGCATGCCTTGGAAGAGAAGGCAACGAAGAGCATCCCTCCCTGACCCAAAATATTGTGCATTGCTCCCCCATGGGCTCTCGAACCCTATTCCCGGGACAAGTTTCTTGGTCCAGCATAAATCTGAACCGACTTCCCATCGGTCTCTTATGTTCTTCTCTATTCCTCGGATACGAATCCCCATCGAATATTTATTCCAAATATGAATTTAAGACTGAAGTGGCTTTTCAGAGTTATCTGTTACAGCTGACCTGTATAATGGAAAATACATATGATTATCCTTACTCATTAGCGGCGCTGTTTCCCCAAATCTTTCACGAACGAGTGAGTCATACACAAGAGGCTGAACAATTAACTGCCATGTCATAAATTGATTGCGCGCTTTTGAAAAACCAGATTTGAAATGAAAGAGGGAATCCTGCGCACCTCCGACACCGCCCCCGAGGTGTAAAACTCGAGCACCCATAGAGACACCCCACTGACGAATCGAATTAAAAAGGAGCTTAACCGGAGCCATAGGAAGAAATTCATTGGGAGTTGCAGCGAGATGAATTTCAATTATCCCGTTACATATCGTTATGAGTCCACCGGAGACCAATCTGCCTTGATACTCGCAGAAGCAAAGGAAAAGAAGATCGCCGAGTGAGCGTTTCAACCCATGAAAATACGATTTGTCAAACTTGTAAAATGTATCAGCTCCAACACGCTGCATTGTTTCGAGGTACATATCGATGAACGCATCGTAGTGCTCCCACTGTGTATCCATGAAGGAGGTCATTCCTATCGCCTGTAGATGTTGAATATCCGATCTGTGATTCCTTCTGTAGGCAGACCATTGGTCCTTCTCGGGCAACGTAAGATCGATTGAAACAGTCTCTCCTATTTGCCGACAGACGCCAAAATCCGATACCAATGACGCATTAGCAAGGAACGGATGAAGACGTGAAAAGACACTTACAAGACGTAAATTCATGAAAGCATCCATGAGTGTAGCATGAAAGTTCTTTAGTACTTCATCTGGTACCGGGAGACTTGAGCTCACCGGGCCGATATAACCATAGGCAGATGTAGCATCAAACCAATCAAGTCCATCGTTATTCTCTTGGGATGATCGATTGATTTTCCGGATCAGCAATGGGAGGGCGATTGTATAGTCATCTTCAGAATAGACAAAGAGCATCGCTTTCCCTTCACATCTATCTTCAGCAAGCTTATGATATGAGTGAAGATGGAAAACGTCGAAGGCCTCTATAGATTCAAGAACCTGAAACCATTCTTTTTTATCGCTCGTTGTAAGGATGCGTAGCATTGTGTCTCATCTTAGAAATAGTATTACGTTACGGGGACGTTAGATTTTTGTCGGTTCCGCTCTTTGGATCCTCTGCTTTTAATGAAGAACCCATAAATTCCGGAGCAGAAACGTATCCTTCACTGCTAATCCCTTCCCGGCGAAGAACCTTCAAGAATGTCTTCGCGATAATATACATATCCAGTTTGAACGATTGGTGGTCTACGTACCAAACATCAAGCTTAAATTTTTCTTCCCAGGCAAGATCGTTGCGTCCATTAATTTGTACCCACCCTGTAATCCCGGGCATAACTTCATGGCGGCGTGCCTGTTCAGGAGTATACCGCTCCAGATACGGCATGATCAGCGGCCTCGGGCCGACGACGCTCATATCTCCTTTGAGCACGTTCCATATCTCGGGGAGCTCGTCGAGACTGAGACTGCGCAAAATTCTGCCAACGGGAGTAATGCGTTGCTCATCCGGCAGGAGACTGCCGTTTGCATCCCGCTGTTCGGTCATCGTTCGGAATTTGCAAATGATAAAGGGCTTTCCCATGAATCCTGGGCGTCTCTGCCGTAACATCACCGGCGAGCCGATCATAATTCTCAAGACTACATAAATCAGCAGAAGGAATGGCCAGATAAGAAGTAAAGCCAATAATGCCGCTGAGAGATCAAACATCCTTTTACTATACTGTCTGTAAACTTTGCTGCTCATTGAATATACTATGATAGTTGTGATAGTGTTAAATCGGTTTCATACATTTTTTGTCTGACTGCTCTGAGTATCATTGCGGGATGGGTCTAGCAGGATTTCCAAAAACGTGTGATTTGGCAGGCAAAGATCGAATGACACACGACCCTGCTCCAATCACGGTATCATCTCCGATGATGATCGGTTTTGTTGCTGTACTATTGACGATGACAGTACCTGCTCCAATGAAAACTCGCTTACCGATAATGACGGATCCGGCAATGCAAACATCCGGCCCAACAATAGAGTAGTCACCGATGACATCATTGTGTCCTATGGTCGCATGAAAGAGGATCGCTACATGCTGTCCGAGAACAACGTCGGTGGTTAAAACACATCCGGCACAGATGATGCTGCCGATTCCCAAATCAACCGAAGAAGATAGTATAACACTTGGATGTACAAAGGTCTCAAAAGTCAAGCCTGCTTCCAGCACTTTTTTCGCTAATTGTTCTCTTACGTTTGGACCGCCAACAGCAATAATCACCCGTGCATCTGGAAATGTTCGAGCAACATGTGTCAGAGTGAATACCGGACTCCCATTGACTTGCCGGACTTGGCCCGGGTCGTCATCGATAAAACCTAGATACTGGTACTGCTTCTCCGACCAATGAGACTCTCTGACCAACCACGCCACCTCGCGGCCCATCCCCCCAGCGCCATAAATCGCAACCTTGATTTTTTCCATGATAAGAAGTAATCCTCTCTTATAATCTGAACTTCTAAAGTAAATTCTTCTCTCAATCTAAATCATCGGGATCAGAATGACATTTTTCCCTTTTGTCATTCCCGCGGATTGTATGCGGAAATCTAAAGACTCCCTGACTTCACGTGACACCGGTATTTCTCTTCCAAATCCTGACAAACAAGAATATGACTGCGATGTTCGCCGACCACATCACGATCTCAAGCCACATCCATTCATTCCACATATCAAATCCTTTATTCTGTCCATGCATGACTAAATCGATAGAGAGATGCAAGGCAGACATAGGAATATACCACAGTATTTTGCTGATCGACCCTGTATGCGCACTATAATAAAGTTTCCAAGAATCGTGTTCAGCCCGAAATCCATACCATCCTATCAGGTCAGGCGCTCCTCCAAGTAACGCTCCAAGCAGTACAAGCAGCCAAAGGGGAGAGGCTTTACTGCAAAGACGCGAAATAAAAGGCGCTAACATCATCAATGCGCCCTGGGTCGTATGACATATCGGATCTGCCATTTCTACTTCATTCTTAAATGATATTATCTATTTCCCAACGTCATTCCATTTATTTTGAGGAACGATATATACTATTTAATAATTTGCAGTTATGCCATAGGCTATTATAAAATCTATTCATACGTATCTATTGAAAACGATTATAAAATGCAATTTGATCGGAAACAATACATCTTTGATCAAATTCCGCCTGAATCCTTTCTTGCGCGCTTTGCCCCATTTGTATTCTTAGAGACTCAGAGCGTAAAAGCACCTCGAGTTTACCCGCGAGCTCTTTCACATCGCAAATTGGCACGATATACCCTGTCTTTCCATCAACCACAGCAATCTCACACCCAGACGTTGCTGTGATAATCGAGGGTTTCCCCATTGCACCTGCTTCAATAGGGATACGAGGAAATCCTTCATGATGTGAAGGATGAACAACAATGTCGACCGCCGCCATAGCAAGAGGAATATCATGCTGGAAACCAGTGAAAACAACTTGAGCGCCAAAAGGTGACTGCTTAACGAGATCTTTAAGGAGATGAATTGTCTTTTGATCGTTGTCTGTTGAAAGGACATCTCCGACATATACTAACTGAACTTGAATATCGTGCTCTCGTAATTCAGAAAAAGCATAGAAGAGATCGATGATGCCTTTTGCTCCTATCATTCTTCCATAGAATCCTATAGTGAGGATCTCGGATTTTAGTTGAAACCTTTTGCGAAACTCTTCTATCGCTAGAGCGCTTATTCTGTCAGGGCTAAACACCTCCAAATCAACACCAAATTCATGACGCAGACAGACTATCTTTCTCTTTGGCACAAGTACAAACTTTCTAAGTACCTGAAAATCCGAATCGTTAATGGTTATAAAAAGATCCACCATCCAGGAAGTGAGCCATTCTGTTAAGAAATAAAATGCAGAAAAATTCCATGGTACTCCATTGCCAATAATTGCACCAACAACCGAGTGAACAACTGCAACTTTTCGAATGCCTACCCCAGCGAACCGCGACAGCAATCCGGCTTTTGGTGTATAGCTATGAATAATATTGATTTTTTCTTCCAAAATTATTCTGCGAAGCGCTCCAATCGCCTTTGGAAGTGTAAAGGTAACATTGCGAAGATCGATTGGCAGAAGATGATGAACAAAGCCTGACTCCTGCATCTTTTGCAGACCCTCTCCAGGTCCAGAAGCAAACTGAACTTGCCATCCCATAGACTTGAGTGCTTGTGCCAAAGGAAATATAAAACGCACTGCGGTTATCGGAACACGTGTCACAAAAAGGATTTTGCTCATGCTATTTTTATTAGGTATCGAGACCAGGTAATTTTATATGAGATATGTACTGAATTTCACGGTTGAAGTGATTGAGTAGATTCTTATCGTCGATTAAACTATTTCTTCGTGTGAGAAGTATATCCATCTTACCGAGAGCCGAAAGAATACGGACGATCACTGATTTGCAATACGATTTGCACGTCATAAGCGCGATTTCCCAATGGTCAAACCACAAAGAACCGTATTTTTTATACGATTGACGTTGAAGCACATAGTCACCGAGAAGTTTCCCTGTGGTAAAATTATTCCCTTCCCGGTAATAGTAAAGAGGCTCGCTCATAACATAAATGTTCAAGTCATTTTTTGAAAAGGCCTGTACCCACAGTTCAAAATCCTGCCCTCTCTGAGATAGAACGTAGGGGTTGCGTAAAAACCATGATTTTCTCCCAAGTATTGCGCCATGGCAAATTGCGTGACGACCGAGCAGAAGCTGACGTCCTGTTATGGAATCATCCGGCGAACCAGATCGAATGCCGATGGGACGACTGTCGTTCGTGATTGAGCATACTCCCGTCGTCACCAAATTTATTTCCGGATGGTTATTGAGAATTGCCGCCTGTTTTTCGAATCGTGTTGGAGAAATCAAGTCATCGGCATCCATCCGTCCGACCAGGTCGAATTTTGCTTCCGCTACGATCTGGTTGAGACGGGATGGGAGGCGCTTGTTTTGTCCATCAGAAATAACTCGGACACGTGAATCTTTGACAGAATGGGCAATCTCAAGTGACCGATCAGTGGATCCGTCATCGACAAGTAGAAGTTCCCAGTCTTGATAGGTCTGAGCGAAAACAGAACGTATAGCGTCGGCTAAATACGCCTCTGCATTAAAAAATGGAATTCCGATAGTAATTGGCACAGATGCCCTCATGAGATGAAAATATTATCTAAAACAAAAGAGATGGATTGAATTTATAGGGAATAAGATTACTCCAGGCTGTAGTGGTCATCATATAAAAGACGAGATAGCCTATGACAAAGATATAACCAACGACGAACCTCGACAATCGATCGGGAATATTTTTGAAAACGATCGGCCACAAAAACACAGCGGCTACGTTGAAATAGAGACTATAACGAAGGAGACCGGATGGATTCGTACTTAATACCATCGAAACCACGCTTATCATCATGCCGAATAAATACATATTGAGGAACCTATCATATTGGGCCCGATCGATATGGATAGATTTCTTAAAGAGGAAGAAAAAGATGCCTAACACAGAGGTGAAACCGATCATAAAGTATCCCCCACCTCTACCGACAGCTCCATAAGCTTCGTATCGTGTATCAATCGAAGAAGCAAACGCTAAGATATTTTCATAAAACACTGCCGAGGTGAGCCCTACTAATACAATGATCAGATTGATCCTGAATGTATTTGCCTTATTAAAAATAAAATACACCGGCAACATCATGATGGCTGTCTTGTGAAAAAGATAGGCGAGAAAAACATAGATGCAGTATTTTATGAATTTCCTTTCCAATAACGGACTGAGCGCTAACGCGTAAATAGCACAGGCGATCCCCTGTCGAGCCCCATTGAGACAGAATGAATAAATTCCCATAGCAATATAGACGAAGAATGAAATTTCAATTGCATCGGAATGTGCAACGATAGACCGTTGATAACAAATGACTACAATGATTGCAATAGTGAAAAAGAAAGTTATATATTCATTTGAAATGAAGTGTATCAGCCAAATCATGACCCAGAAACCATATTCTCCCATCTTTTTTCCAACAGTGTCGACATCTTCAAGGGTTTTCACTTTATTGAAATAGCTTACATAATCTCCCGTATCTGTTCCCACACTTCGATCTCGCAAACCTGCCACAAGAACCATCGAAGTGAAAGCAACACCGAGCAATAATCGCGACAGGATGACGGATTTTGATTTTCTTGCCAGAAATGCAGCCAGAACAACAATAAAGAGGTTTATAAAATAGACCAGCATTTCGACTCTTCAAAATAATTAATGGATTGAGAGTAAACACCGTATTCAGCCCTATCAGACAGATCGTATTGTATCGTCATTTTTCCATCCATCGATGTTTGGTTTCAAAAGAAATTCTCTAGTGAAGAACCTTCGATTTCATGTCTGTTGCAATGAAAACGAATCACATTATTCAATGACAAAAGAATTGAAAACAGACTTGCCCTTGCGGTAGCAATCCCGTGCAAAGAACCAAAAAACACGACGGACTTTGGCGAAGGAGGAGCCGCGAATCGCCCGATAGAAATCTCTCGTTTTCCAGGAAAGCGCATTGTGCGAATTAAGATATGTCCAATGCTCATCCGTAAGGCGATTCCGGATCAACTCCATCACTCTCCCTCTGTGAGATTCGTCGATAGTATCATGAAGCCCACGAAAGACATTCAACTGGGATTGAAGCACTACACTTCGATATTCCTCGTAGAGATTTTTTGAAATTAAGAAATCTCGAATCATGTCAAAAATGAAAATCCTGTCTGTTATTTTCCAATCCGTCCGATACGTCGTTGCGGATGGTTGAATGCGATAGTAATAAAGTTTTTCCGGAAGAATCATCGGTTTCTGAGCAAGAAGTACCAGCTGCCAGTGGACAAAAATATCTTCGTAGATACGTCCTTCAGGAAACTTGATGTTATTTGAGCGGACAAAATCTGTGCGAACACATTTTGTCCAGACCACTCCCATTTGCTGTAAGAGCATTTTTCTGTCCGAAGATCTCAATTCAGACAACGTGGCAGACGCTAAAGTGCTCGAGGAAATTTCGCGAATATCTTTGAATTTCATAAAATCATAAATCACCATATCGGAATTATGACTCTTGGCAAGTTCATAGGCTTTGCGACATAAGTCTCTGTCTATGATATCATCCGAGTCGACAAAAACGATATACTCTCCGGTAACCTGTGATAATGCTCGATTGCGGGCAATGGCCTGTCCTTCATTGGCTTTGTCGATAACCTTGATACGTGAATCTTTTTCGGCATACTCTCGAAGAATCGCTAACGAACCATCCTTCGATCCGTCGTTCACGCAGATGATTTCTATTTCGCGGAGTGTCTGATTCACAACAGAATCCAAACACTCGCGAATGTACCGTTCCACGTTGTACACGGGCATAATAATTGAGACACATATGGAGGGTCTATCGTTCATTCTCGAGAAATCTCATTCATACAGAACTATGCATTTCCACTATGACCGGTCGCTTGTTTCAAAGCTTCTTCAAGATACCGCAGCGATTTTGCACGCTCTCCCTCTAACATGGTTTCCGCTTTCGAAAAATCCATTTTCAACGGATCTTCAAGAATCGGCATTTCAGACTTCATCAGTCGTGATGTAAGCCCCAGGAGACTCAGAATACTATAGATGCGGGTGGCCATCGATGCCGTGCTAAAAGAACCGGGGCGTTCGAAAACATAGAACGGCCTCTTGAAGTTTATAGAAAATATAGTGCCATGAAACGAATCCGTGCAGACAAGACTTGCATTCTTTACAAGCCCCAGAAATTCTGCTGGGCCGGCATCACTGCAATTTATTGTGTTCGGTCCTTCCATATCACGGTGATCGCGAGAGACTACAACGAGGCGAAATCCTGTTTGATTACCCAATTTTATTGCGAGGTCCCTGTACACCTGTCCTTCACCTAAGAAATAACATAAGATATACGGTCCCTGTATATCCGGTTCTATGGCAATGTGATTCCATTGATCATAGTTTAACAACAATGTCGGGTCAAGAACAACTTCGGCATTTCTTCCAGTGAGTTCCTTTATCAGATCAGCACCTTGTTTTTCCCGTGAAGATAAGTATGGGATACCATGAATGAATTCTGCCATCTCCGTGCGGAACTTATCAGGAATTTTCGGAATCGCGATACTGGGGGCATAGGAAATCCTTTTAGCCTTGGGAGCAAAATCCAGGAAATAGGCAGGTTCGTTTCGAGCCTGATCGGGATTCTTGCACATGAACGGATTCCATATTTGATCGCTGCCACAAACATACGCATCGTACTGCGGGGAGGATTTTTTCAGTGCTTCGCTCAATGTATAATGATGTTCGGACAGTTTTATATACTTACGACGAAAGGAATCAAATCTCGTCTTCCGCAATCCAATAGAGCCATGCGAATGCATAGGAGGCAAAACATCTCCACGATTCTTAATGAAAAGACTAAAGTAGTACCGGAAATCCCGTATGTAGAGAGGCATCCGCATAATTCTTCGTCCTATTGACTTTACCAGATATCTTGTTTTCGAAGGAATAGGAGTTGGATCAAAATCAATAATTTGACATTCGTAACCAAAACGATCGATTGTCTCTTGAAGTGCATAAGCCAAGAGCACTCCACCGATATTATCGACATAGTGGATCGTTATCATACCTATTTTTTTCTTTATACTAATTTCATATTCCTTTCGCTTTTTTGTCTTTTCATCCCGGCTCATTTTTGTTCATGCTTCGATGGTATTATATCCTTTTGTAGAATGGAAATTCAAAAGAAATCATGCCGACGTTTTTATTTATCTGCTTGAAGTCGATTTTGATAAATTTGAAGCAGATTGTTCAGAGAGGATTGAATCGAAAATGGACTCTTTTGAACAAGGGCAATTCCTTCTTGTACAGGTATTTTCTTCGAGACAGCTTTCTCGATTTCGTCTGCCCATTCTGTGAGACTTGCATGCAGGGATACAGTATTTACGCGTTCAGAAAAGCGCCCAGTGAAATCTTTTGTGATTGTGTCGGAACATACCGTGTATAATCCGCTTGCCACAGCCTCTAATCCTACGACAGGCAGCCCTTCATACAGCGACGGAAGTACATGCATATCGAACCCGTGAACCATCAAAGAAGGTACATCGTTGAACAGACCGGGCAAAAATACTCGATGCTGAAGATTTTGTTTTTTTACCATCCGATCGAGAATCGGTCGGAGAGGACCATCGCCAGCCATGAAAAGATGGTACCGCTCGTTTCTCTTCGCGAGTTCAGCAAAAACTTTCAGGAGGAAGAAATGGTTCTTGACGCGATTGTGCCACATGCTGCCGGCGTGTCCGACAATGATTGCATCGTTAGGAATTCCATGTGATCTTCGAAAATCATTTCGGGTCCACTTCTTTCTGGCTTCATCAAAACGCTCAAGCGAAACGCCGCAATAGAGCACTTTGCATCGCTTGTCTCTATCCCAGTGATCTGATACCAGAAACCGTCCAGATTCGTTACTTGCAGCGAGGATATCACTCGCGTACTCAAGAATTCGTTGTCGATCGAGCGTTCGAAATCGTACTCCTCGCACCCACAATTCTGGATTCCTGCGAAATCTTCCTATCCCTGTCGTATGACAATGCGCAATACGCACTCGTACACCGCAATTCGCTGCCTTCTTGACGGCATCACCAAGAAATTCTGTGCCATGGGCATGAAAAACGTGATAGTTGCCTCCAGCGAGCACCTCTTCAAGGGTAGAGTCGCTTTTGCCGAGACCGATAATATTCAGCCGTTTCTGGAGACGGTTTGTCGGCCGAGTTGTAAAAATTTTGCATCCGTAGCTCTTCGCTTCATCCTCGTATGTACCGCCGGGTGTTGAGACAATAAAATCAAAATGCATGGCGTCGGAGCGCTGACGCAATACGTTCATCAGCCAGGTTTCAATCCCACCTCTATTCAAACTCCCGACGAAGTGTAGTACACGAAGTTGTCCGTTATTCAATACAAAACCCTCGAAAGATTTACTTTCATCGGTACATGCATTCATCATTCAGCATGATACTAAATCCATTGTGTTACTATGCCACATCATTCTCATCCACGTTTGACAGTGTTATCTGAGAGTTCTGTCAAGTGCAGTTTATCTCCATACTCAATTTCATATTGTGGGGGGGAAAATGGACCTGATCCACCGTGCGGATAAAATGTCATTTCACCGGCATAAACCTTACCACAAATATCATAAAGGTCAACTCGAACAAAGTCGAATGGACGTGACATTTTCCGAACGACTTCTATCATTTCCTCAAGGCATTTAGGCCGTGCCACTTTCTCATCAGAATTCTTTTTCACCAATTTCACAGGGAGCAAATTCCACTGTAGATCGTAGAAATTACGACGATGATCACCGAAACGATCAACATCAACATGAATCAGGAGCGGTTCCCCATTGAAGCACAAAAATTTGTAGTCCTTTGGTATTTGATTGTTGTCATCGAAGAGAACTTTTTCACATATAATACGTGGAGGAATATCCCTGTACGCCCACTCACAATCGAAGTAGTAAGCATTCACTTTTAAATGATGCTTCAAGATCCGCACTGCCTTTTTCTTGTCGAACGAGCTCTTGTCTAAACAGAAAACATTACCCCCGCTTGCATGGTTAACCTTGAGCACGTAGGGAGCGGGAAGTTCATCAAACGGTATTTCGCTTGGTTGTTTATACACACCCAACAAGGGAATCAAATATTTTTCTCCAATTGTCTCCTTCACATATTCTCTTACAGCGTACTTATCGGCACACTTTACCATCAGAGGGTCGTGTTTGTGTAGTTTGATCCAAGCAATTTTCTCATTAAAAGTACGCGGGCTATCCAGATTTGGCGAAAAGCCGTAATTCTGAATGAAATGATCACTAACCACATCCCTTTCTCCTTCTCGTGCAATGCGCCTCTTCATCTTCCAAATGTGGTACCGGTGATAGGGAAATTTTATATACGGATAAATAGTCCGACGAATTATGGAATCCAGCCCCTGCTGAATAATGGAAAAGACGCTTGAATTCTTCTTGATCACACGGGTTTCCATAAAAACATACCTTTCTTCATCCTTTGCATAGTCACATGAGAGTTTCGATACGAAAATAGCTGAACCTTAAAACAGCTAATTTTTCTTGATGATTGCTCTCAACTTCAGGTTGGTGAATGATTAACATACGAACATCCCAATAATTTCCTCTTCAGTAATACGCTGCCTTTCATTGAAATTCTCACGATGTGTAGAATCGATAGAATCTGAATTTCTACAGCGCAGAATTAGCTCTTCTTTTTCATTGTCCGTTTTATCCAGTTTATGAACCGGTGTTGATACCATGCGAGATAATAACAAATCCGCGGTACGAGACGAAAATCTTTTCTTCCAACCATAGCCTCGTACAGCGCTCGGTAAGAACCCGTTGGCTTTTTGTAAGCCAATACATACCCAACAAACCATTTTCTATTCTTTCTATAGAGATGGAGATCGAAAACGTTCTGATAAAGTTGAAGCTTGCCTAAGATATCCAGCGTCAACATAGTCCTCAGGCATTTTTCGCACATCGAGCAATTAGCATCCCCATTCACACAGACATTCAAATAACGATATGAAAGTGGAAATGCGACAACAAGCTTCGTTTTCTCTACTCGCGTATAACAAGTTCCCGTAGAAAAAAAGGTCAGCATTTCCGTCGATACCATAGGCAAGGAGAAAATATCATAGTCGCAAGATAATTCGCGAACAAATTGAAAATCCCTAATACTACTGCCTGACGAACAATAGTAAGTCTTAAACAATTTCTGCAAAGCAAGGGCTGCTGAGACATTTGCAAATGTGCTTGTAGCGGCAAAGGGTCTTTCCAATATTTCTTCCATATTAGAGTCTACGACTATAAGGGGCAATCCAAGTTCTTGCGCACATTGACGGACACGATTGGTCCTTTCTTGAAACAGCTTCTGTGTCTTTTCAGGGTCGGTCCACAATGGGCTATGCCCACCAACGTTGAAAAACGCGCAATGAGTTAATCTATACCCCTTGGGTTGCCGCTCCGAAAGAAGATCTATAATTGTACTAAAGGAATCGATTCCACACGAAAGACCAGTTCCGACTCCTCCTGCATTCGAAAGAGGTGTTGAACTCACGGGACAATCGAAAGGAACCACGTGCCACTCTTTAAAAACATACACCATAGCTTTCTGAAGATAATTGGTTATGGTATAATACAAACGCTCCGATATCGGTACTTCCATCTTCACAGGTAGATTTCGCTTCATCGCATAGAAGAGCAAGGGAAGAATGAAAGCATCACCACGTTCATGACAGAAGTACTGTGCAAACTCAGGTGTTGTGGAGTACCACATTTCCTTTTTGACATTGTTCACCTCAAACACTGTCTTTAGTTTGACATTGCCATCGATGAGATTCTCAATTTCAGGCCGGCGTACAACTACCATCGTAATCCTAGATATTTCCTATTTGGGGATTTATTTAATCTCGTAAGGATATATTTGCTTCCGTTTCTGGAACGACAATATGTGTTCATTTCGGATGATCCCATCATGTATATCAATTGCCCTATGAATTGTGTCATCCCTTTCCCATGATTTCGGACCTCGGGAAATAATATCAAGAAACGGTAAAAGAGCTTTCGAAATCTCCCGGGATGCAGCATCCCATAAATATGTCGGAATATGGTCGACCGAGTAATACGAAATTCCGTTCATCAGTGTGATAATCGGATCCGCGAATGTCGTCGGTTGTGCGAATGAAAAACCCATACCCTTATCGCAGCTTACATCGATGATAATGGTCCGTGGTTTCAGCGCTTTGATAGTTGAATCGTCAACGAAAATGAGAGGGCTATCGACATCCTGCAGAACACCATTGCAGATAATGTCTGCTTGCGCGAGTTCATCAATAAGAGGAATTATTTTACCATCGGGAAGCCGTGCCATAAGAAGCCCTCCCTCATCTATAAAAAAGTTGTTATAGTATACATCCGGATTCTGATCTGCGACCACATGAGACGGCCGCCGAGTATAGACCTGAATGTTGTTGAACCCTCGTCCTTGGAGAGCATAAATCGCACCTCTGCTGACAGATCCATATCCAAGAATTGCCATCGTTCTTCGCGGCCCATAATGGCCGTCGATCCCAAGAAGCTGAAGTGTATGAAGTACCGCCGCATATCCGGCTATCTCATTATTTTTATAGAAAATATGCATGAGCTTTTCACCACCGCTACTCCATTGATGCATCGATTCCCATGAAATCAACGTTAATTTCTGATCAATTGCGGCTTGTGCAATATTCCGTTGCTGTACACAGTGTGTCCAACCCCAGAGTATTTGATTATTTCTCATCTTTTTCAAATCCTCAATAACCGGCTTCGGCAACACTATGATATCACAGCGTTTAAATAATTCTTCTCTTTTGAGCATTCCACAACATTTTCCCAAAAAATATTCATTTGGATAACCGAACTCTTCTCCATACTTTTCTTCGAAGATTATGTTATTCCGAATTTCTTCCGGTATCCAAAGCAAGTGCTCCGGATAAATCGGTACACGTTTCTCATTTTCTTTGAATGAAGTTCTGATAACACCAATTGTTAACATAAAGACACGGGGAGAATGAGTTGAAGAAAGGGCTATGGATAAAGGAAAAAATATAAAAGATTTTTTTTACTTCGACATTGTTGTATTCACTCGACGATTTCCGCCGGGGATTTTCACAATTTTTCGATATGCTTTTTTGATAATCCCGTTCAAGAACACTCTATCAAATTCCACAAGGAGCTGTCGTCGCTCGTTCCTTCGCAAGCATCTATACAACGCATCCAACATCTCTTGATCACCCGATCGCACAGCAAGATCAATACTTTCCCTGAAAAATGATTTTTCGATTTCGTCGGGAATATGACTTTTTCGAATTATCCCGGCTGTAGGAAGAGGCGGAAATGGAGCATCGGAAACACCCAGCAATTTCAGAGGAATCATTGTGCGGAGACATTTTTCACACTTACCACAGTTGATATTCATGTCTTGGAAACACACCCGTAAATTCGCCAGCGCCGATTCGCTCTCACATATCTTCTCAATTTTCTCTGTCCGTCTCGCCTCACAGCCGTCGTGAATGATCTCAGGACAATCATTTGACCATAGAGGATCTATCAGGGGATGCGAACCCAGCGGGATCAGCTGAGTATAAGAGAAAGCCGAGGGAACGTAGACACGATGGAATCCAAGAAGAAGCCCAACGCTGGCTAGGACACTTCCTTGTGTGAGAAGTCTACTCAGGTTATAGCGATATCCGAATGGATAATGATTATGTTCAACCGGGATAAGGGCCTTACCAAAACTCTGAATGAAATGGGTGTTACGCTCGATCGCCATTTTGAATGTCCCAGTGGACTTACTCGATATTTCTTGTGGACACGCATCCTCCAGCAAGAATCGGTTCAAAACCTTAACGTCTTCTCCTTGAGGATTCTTTTCAAGTAACTGTTTCGTTTGGGGCCGCAGGTTAACCCCGTTAAAGCGCTGCGATTCGTAGATTACTGGCCCAGCGATCAAAGAATTGAGATCTCTGATTAATGCCGTTTCAACCATACCAGGATCTGAACCGGAGATTCGATAATTTGATAACGAGTGCAAAGTTGTTTTCGAAAGCATTCCTTGCAGGAACGCGTAGAGTGCGTTCCAGGGCATCATCAGTCTGTAGGCAAATTGCCCGAGATCACGAATGTCACCAACCGAAAATGCCGGGCCGTCCCCATTGTTTGCATAGAAATCGAATCCATGCATAAAAACCACATGGCTTATTTCTTCCTTGCGCTTGAGAAAAGTATATTCACTGTCCACACCTCCAGAAAAAAAAGACATACCACCGGCATGAAGCGGCTCAACAGGGGATGTCGTCGCATCGATGGGGATTATCTTCAACTCTTCAGGATTCCATGAGTGGAAGATTTCCTGGAGACGGAAAGCATTCTCAAGTAACTTCAGAGAAACCGGCATACTTGCATCAATCTCAAGCTTCTCGCCCTGTCTCATCGCCGGAAGAAGTGCGGAGGCTAAGAAAGCATCGCCAGATTTCGAAACTGCGTACGATTTGGGTACTCGATACCACAATCGATACCCATCCACTTCTGCGGATACTTCTATCGTAGCTGCTTGTTCTTTGATTTCCCTGTTTGCAACGCGCATGTTCTCTTTTCGTTCATATGGAAAGTTGTATATCTGTCAATCGTGCAGTTTTAGATCTACTTCAACATTCGTTTGATTTTGTTTATTGTTCGATGTTGGTACCAGGCATGAGAGTAAGAGAGTCTTGATTCCATTTTCAAACCATTGTTTCAAAGATTTCTCTATATAATACCATTAACACAGCTGATACGTAAGAGCAAGAGTACCAGCATTCCTATAGAGTCAGAATGTACCAATGGAATCAATCACCTGAAACAATGAGCACATATAGTATCCTTCTGAATCATGAAATTTCATCTTGTTGACCAAAAAACCTTATATAAAATATAAAAGAGGTTAGTACGTACATCCTTTTCTTCATGAGATATACAACACATCGACTAAATATTCGAAGCTTTCCAACAGCTTTATAATCTAAAAATGATTCGGATATTATTTTACTATTCCTGATGAGAACCAACTGACGTGTAAAATTATCCACTGGTGAGTTCCAAGCATTGATAAGTAAACTAATAAGAAAATTTTCAATAACTTTTGCATGCATGGATTGCATTATTTGTGCATCGTATGATTTAATATATTTATAAAATTCACGCCATGACTCAAATGTCGTCGTAAGATGCGCCAAGTAATCATCTTTATATTTCGCGCGAATTTGACCGTTTCTATTTTCTACATAATGATAAAAATATTCATCTGTGGAATAGATGGATTTTGCATAATAAAATGAATATAGATTGAAAGTGGTGTCTTCTCCATATTTGATACTCTCATTAAAAAATATTTTATTATCTGTGAACAATTTTCTTCTATAGATATTACGTACAACAAAATGGAAATTCTTAGAATCATACGCGGAAGAATGAATGATTGGCACTAAATCATGACGGTACAGGACCTTATTCTTTTCAAAATCTGTGCAGAATTTTTCTACTTTACCATTTGGTTTTTCATAATAATGGCCGCAATTAACTATATCAACATTTTTATCTACAGCGATTATATACATCGCTGACAACATATCGCTTTCTATATAATCATCACTATCAACAAATGCTACATATTCACCTTGAGCGAGTTGCATTCCAAAATTTCTAGCAGAACTGGCTCCGCCATTTATTTTATGAAAACTTTTAATACGTGAGTCCAATTTCGCGTATTCATCGCAGATGATCCCGCTTCTATCCGGTGACCCATCATTCACCAAAACAATCTCTATCTCTTTCAAGGTCTGAATGATTATGCTGTCGATGCACCTATGAAGTGTGTCCTCCGCTTTGTATACCGGCACTATGACGCTCACTTTTATATTCAAGCGTTCCATTGATAAGCTCCGAGTACGGCCGTCAAAAACACTACGAACAACTGTCTGTCAAAGCGTTAAAAGTGAAACCGAGTTTAAGTTACCTTGTCACGAATGCAAGCACGTCAATACAACACTCGTGGTCTAGTGGAATCGCTACCGCAGGGAAGAAATCACCATTTCTATCTACGCTGAAATACTTTACTGCCTAAGGCTCGACAAATATTATTTTGCCCGAAATTTCGTTAACAGCGTACTTACACTAAACCCCGATTTTTGTGACAACTGCCTGAGGCAGAGATACGTGACAGGACCCAGAACAACAAGATTTATCGCCCAGGTAATAATCGGAATGACATTGAAACTGCAGTTGAGCATCAGGATTACCATAACGGCGGTCGAAAGAAGTACCAACATGAAAACGTAGCGATTCCAGGTGGCACCAATCAATCCGTGCATAATGAAGTACATCATCACGGTGTAAGAAAAAAGGACAATCGTAAAAGCGATGCCGGTGCCAGTAAGCCCCCAGAGCCATGAACAAAAGAAAACAGCAATAACTTGGCCAGCAGCAAGCAACAGTTCAGTAAAAAAATACAACTGGCCTTTACCTTTTGCCAATATCACAAAACCGAGCGGCCAAGAGAAGACCTGACCAAGGACGCCGAAGAGGTTCCAACGGAGGATCGGAATAGCAGCAGTGAACGATTTAGTATAGAAGATGCGAATAACCAGAGGTGCGAAGACCATCATTGCAGCCAATGCTGGTAATGCGAGTAGTATTGATATCTCTGCTTGCTCATTAATCATTTGGCGAACTTTTGTATTGTCACCGGATACGGCAGTCACGCGTGGGTAGTAATCGGTTCCCATAGCGTTAAGCACGAAGCCGACCAGGACTCCGGAGAGGCCGAAGGCAGCATGGTAGAGGCCGACACCTTCGAGACTGAACTGACGTACCAGCAAAATCCGAATCAAATATTGCCCTACGGTGGCTACCAGACCCGCGCCCATAAAATTGATTCCTAGCGTCAGCAAACGCTGTGCCTCATCGCGGCTGTTGCGCCACGTTAATGCAACTGGCACAATTGGTACACGGCGCGCGAACCACCACGAAGATACAAGCGAAGCGATTGCAGAAAGAATAAGACTAGGCACAATCCCTTTCTGTCCCCACAAATAATAACACGGGATACTGATGAGTACGCCATTGACTGTGCCGATGACATTGATTTTTGCGATATCGCTAATACGGCGTGTTCCTTGCAAGACACAGCCTTGACCAGATGTGATAGAACTGAGAAGGATAGTAATTCCAAGAAATGCAATTGGGAGTGCGTACGTGTCACTGTTAAAAGTGATCCATGATATTGGGATACAAAAGAGAATCATTGCCAGCATCCCGAAGCTGCCGGTCAGCCAGACTATTCTTCGTAGAGTAATTACCGTACGAGCAATCCGTTCCTCATCGCTTGTACCCACTGACTCAGCGATCTGACGAACGCCGCTACTCCCGAGCCCCATCCCTGAAATTCCGCACACCAGTGAGGTGATTTGAGAATATGTTCCTAGTAGACCGACTCCGGCAGGACCGATAAGCATGGCAACAAATTTGGTGCGCACCATCGCGATCAGAATTTTGATGAACGATGCCCCACCAATTAACGAAGTCGATTTCAGTATGTTACGGTAGCTACTGCTGTCGTGTTTACTCTCAAGAGACACTAAAATTCTTTACTCCTGTTGTTTTGATGAGCGATTATTGCGCACCTTTCTTTGCGATCCGTTTTTTCTTCATTCTTGCTTCGTATGAGCCGTTGATAACCTATTACTTTCTATATAATCATCACTATCAACAAATGCTGTATGTTCACCTTGAGCATGTCTCATCCCGATGTTCCTGGCAGAACTGGCTCCACCATTATTTTTTGTGATGACTTTTAATCCGTGAATCCAATTTTTCATATTCATCACAAATATCACCACTACGATCAGACGAACCATCATCCACCAAGATAATTTCAGTATCATTCAACGTCTGACCGACAAGACTATCAATACACTTACGAATCCCAGCCTCCACGTTATGAACAGAAACAACAATACTAACTTTTGGCGACATATTTCCGTGATCCATAATTGATTCTTAATTTGTAGACTGAAGTAAAACCGCTCATCGTAGGTTGTCGATCGTGATTTTGAGGTATAGAACCTTCTCTCGAAAAGAAAAAAGTTTCGACGGAAGAATATTACACATGTAATAAACAGTTTTGTGACGACCTGAATAAAAACGGAATATTATTATTGTTCTGGTAAGTGTGTTTCTTAATATTCTTTCTACGCGGTTTTTTATCGTAACAAGACCATCATCCCTGGCAAGAGCAATCATAAAATCTCTTGAATTTTGTCTATACATACTATAAAACATGGCCAATTTTGGTATTGTCGAGAGGGAGGTTTCGTTTTTCCTGTAGTACACTCCTACCGAATGATGGCGATATACTGATCCGATAAGCAAAGAACGGAAAACCAGAGGAGCATCCTCTGCTTGGCACCAAGACGGAAGTGGTCCAAAGTATTCGAATATTTTTTTTCTATAGGCCATTGCGGAACCATGGATGGGCTGCTTATTCCTGTTGCCATAATCCTCTAATTTATATTTGCCTTCGATCTTCTTGTCATTTTTTTTGGGCAAGATATTGCCTTTAATATCTATACTTATGTGCTGCATGCTTACTGCCAATATATTCTGGTTCTTCGAAAATATCTCCCACGTTTCTTTAGTGCGATCCGATAGAGAGATATCATCTCCCGCTGCAACAACAACGATCTCAGCAGTAGCTATTTTAAATACCTTGTTTATATGAGCACACAATCCGAGATTTGGCTCATTACGGTTGAGAATGATTGTATGTGGCCCTTCATACTCATCCGCCATTCGAGACATGATCTCGTAAGTTCGATCAGAAGAACCGTCGTCAGAGAGGATGATCTCGAGCGGTGAATAAGTCTGTGACAGGGCACCCCGTACGGCCTCTTCGATGAATTGTTCCTGATTGTAGGCAAAGAGGGCAAATGTGATGAGTGGTCGTTCTTTCATAATGTATCAATTCCTTGACCCGGCGATACGCCTGTCGATTAGTAATTCAAACATCGTTGCTTGAGGCTCAATTGACACATTACTTTGTCCTAAACCTATCGAACAAGGCGTGCAAACCGATCTCAGATTTTTGTGACAATTGCCTGAGGCAGAGGTACGTTACAGGGACTAAGACGACAATATTGATCGCCCATTCAACAATAGGGCTGACGTTGAGACTGCAGTTGAGCATCAGGCTCACCATAACGGCGCTCGCAAGAAGTACTAGTTTAAGAGTGCGATAGGTCCAGTTGGTGCCAGCCACCCTGCGTACCACAATGAGCATCAGCGCAGTGTAGAAAACATAGAGAGTCAGGAAAGCGATCCCAGTACCAATGAGTCCCCAAATCAACGCGAAATAGTAAGTCGCTCCAACAAGCAAAACGCAAGCAAAAAGTTCGGTGAGGAAGTACAATTGTCCTTTCCCTTTTGCCAGTATTATGAAGCCCAGCGGCCATGAAAAGACACGACCGAGAACGCCGAGAATGCTCCAACGCAGTATAGGAACAGCAGCCATAAAGGATTCGGTATAGAAGACACGGATGACTAGTGGTGCGAAGACCATCATCGCCGCTAAGCCCGGTAGCGAGAGTAGTATAGATATCTCCGCTTGCTCGTTAAACATTCGGTGAACTTTAACATTGTCGCTGGATGCGGCTGTAAGACGTGGGTAGTAATCGGTCCCCATAGCGCCGAGCACAAAACCTACAAGGATACCAGAGAGGCCGAATGCTGACTGATAGATGCCGACATCATTGAGACCGAATTGACGGATTAAAAAAATCCGGATCAGGTAATTCGACAACTGTGCAATGAGACCTGCACCTACAAAGCTAAGCCCTAACGCTAACAGTTGGCGCGCCTCATCACTTGCAGCATGCCACTTCAATGCAATAGGCATAATCGGTACGCGGCGTGCAAACCACCACGATGTTATCAACGAAGCTATCGCATAGAGGATCAGGCTGACAACAATTCCCTTTAGTCCCCAAAAATAGTAACATGGGATACTAATAAGTGTACCGTAAACTGTACCGAGGACACTAATTTTGGCAATGTCGCCGATCCGTCGAGTCCCTTGCAGTACACAACCCTGGCCAGAAGCAATTGCACTGAGAAGGATAGTGATTCCAAGAAACGCGATGGGCAGCGCATACGAGTCGCTATTAAATGTGATCGTTGAGATCGGGATACAGAAGAGGATCATGACCAGCATCCCGACGCTACCGGTTACCCAGACTGTCCTTCGCAGAGTGAACACCGTTCGGGAAATTCGTACCTCATCGCCTGTACCGACTGCTTCGGCAATTTGACGAACCCCGCTGCTCCCGAGCCCCATCCCTGACATCGTACCCACCACTGATGTGATCTGACTATAAGTCCCTATGAGACCGACGCCGGTCGGACCGATCAGCAAGGCAACGAACTTCGTGCGCACCATCGAGATCAGGATATTGATAATCGATGCACCACCGATCAACGAAGTTGATTTCAGTATACTTCGGTAGCTGCCACTATTGGATTCATTTTGCGAATCTACTAAAATCTTTATTCCTATAGTTATGATTCGTGATGGAATTATTCACGTTTGTTTTGATCACATTTAAAATTGGCACGATGCCCGAATGGCAGAAATCACCGATTCTGCTTGTCCAAGATTCATATTTGGTCCCATAGGCAGGCTCAACACCTCGGCATGAATTTTCTCTGTAATCGGAAAAGCACCTCGCCCATAGCCAAGTCCGTTGTAAGCTGGCTGCATGTGCGGCGGGATAGGATAATGAATCATCGTCCCTATGCCACGTTCAGTCAAACGGCGTGCTAATTCATCTCGATTCGGGTGCCGAACAATATATACATGCCATACAGATTCACAGCCCTCAACCACAGTAGGTAACACGAGATCTTTTATCCCTCCAAGCCCATCGGAATACGCCTTTGCAATTTTGTTCCTCAGGGAATTGTCGCCATCAAGCAGAAGTAACTTGGCGCGTAAAAAAGCAGACTGTAACTCGTCAAGACGTGAGTTGAACCCTTTCGCTTCATTATGGTACTTGATACGCGATCCGTAGTTGCGTAATACACGGATCTTATCGGCCAACTGAGAATCGTTGGTAGTTACTGCTCCACTATCTCCAAGCGCTCCCAGATTCTTGCCCGGATAAAAGCTGAAACCTGCTGCATCGCCAAGCGAACCTGTCCGCTTTCCGGCATATGCTGCACCATGAGCCTGAGCAGCGTCTTCCAATATTTTTATTCCGTACCGTTTTCCAATTTCGGTTATCTTTGACATCTCAGCTGCCTGCCCATAGAGGTGAACTGGAATAATAGCTTTGGTTCGTGGTGTAATAGCAACTTCAATCAGCTCCGGATCGATATTGAAAGAACTCTCACGGGGTTCCACCGGGATTGGCGTTGCTCCTGAATATGTTACAGCCAGCCAAGTTGCAATATAAGTATTGCAGGGCACAATCACTTCATCACCCGGCCCGATATTCCATGCTCGCAATACGAGATGTAATGCCTCAAGACCATTTCCGACGCCGATGCAATGCTGAACACCACAGAAAGCTGCAAATTCGTTCTCAAAAGCCTCGCATTCCTTGCCAAGAATGAACCAACCACTTTCTAACACCCTGTCAAGTGCTTGATGAAATGCTTCACGTTGTCGGAGATTAATTGTTTTAAGGTCAAGAAAGGGAATCATTTTTTCCTTTTTGTTGTTTGGCATATTCTAAAAAATGATTGTAATCACGGATATAGTCATTTGCATCGTAGGGATGTGACATCAGAACGACCAACACTGCATCTTTTGAATATTTGTATTGAGTCGTCCAAACACAGGGTTGGACATGTATACCAAGAGAGGGAGTGTCCAACTTCACCTCTGCTCTGTTGAGACCATCATCTAACTGCACAACAATTTGGCCTGCAACGCAGAATAATAATTCATGACATTCTTTGTGCGCATGCTCTCCTCGAACTTCTTTTGACGGAACATCAAATACCCAGAAACATCGTTTGACGGTAAACGGTAAATCTTTCTCGAATTCAACAACTGATAAACTCCCTCGGAGATCTACAAATTTAGGTAATTTATAAATACAGCATCCACCGACACCCGTATCGATTCGCTTGTCTTTATCCACATCGGAGATGTTTACTGTAGAGAACTTCGTCTGTGTTGTAGAATCATATCCATTAATTACACCCGGATTTCCAACTACAATTGCATTGGGAGGTACATTACGCAAAACGACCGATCCAGCGCCGATCATAGCATTCATGCCTATTGTCACACCGGGCAGTATGGTGGCGTTCGCGCCAATAGACGCACCTTGATGGATCGTCGTTAATAAGAGCTTGAAGTGTTTTTTACTTCGTGGATATAAATCGTTCGTGAATGTAACGTTCGGCCCGATAAAAACATCATCTTCAATACGCAATCCATCCCAAATCTGCACGCCCGATTTGATCGTCACACGATCGCCAATTACAACATCGTTTTCAATCAAGCAATGAGAACAAATATTTACATCGTTCCCGATACGTGCACCGGGCAGGATAACTACATATTGCCAAATGCGGGTACTGGATCCAATGGCCTTGGTCTGGACATCAGCGAGTGGATGAATAAAATTATTCATATTTTTTTCTTTCGATGCTGAGTCGTTGAGTTCATTAATCGTAATACAATCATTGGCATTGGGGATCTAATGCCCCCACCAATATTAAAAAGTCGATTTCGAGATGATGGTGGGAGTAACCAGAAGATTGGTTGGCAGCGCTACTGCCTGCGCCCCAAACTTGACAAAAGCACTCCAGAGGATTTTCCAAAAATAATTAGTCGGCTTTTCTTTTCTGCATCTTGCTTCGTATGAGCCAATTGTCGTAGTCGGAATACAATTTGATTAACGAGCTGTTAAAATATATCCCACACAACTCAAAATATTCGTTTATTGGAACAGAAAAAAATACTTCAATATATGCAGGGAGATTTGTATTGATAAACTTCGAATTATAGGCGTTCAAACCTTGAGAATAATGCACATAATCTCTCACCACATTTTGCGACTTCCATAATCTATTTAATCTATTCTTTGATTCCATCACATTCGATATATCGATTGCAATATTAGGAATTAAATCCGACCAAACTTGATATGCCCATATTTCACATTTCATACTTGTCAAGTGAGGCTTTGCATTCCAGAAGAGATGATTCGCACGCCGATGTTCGGGATGATTGTCCAATAGAAATGGAATAAATATAATATCAGGATTCTTTTGTTTGATGAGATCTGCAAAGAATGCTGCATTTGTCATATCAATAGGAGTGCCCCCATCAGGATATCTAAGAAAAATCGGGTCACCCCCGATCATTTTCCATACCTCTCTTGCCTCTTTCTCACGACATAAAAGCATTTCACGTTCGGGAATTTTGCTGGATGCGAGAGAACCATCTGTAATATAAACACAAGTTATTTTCGCTCCTGCGGCGGCAGATTGAATCAGCGTTCCACCTGCGCCAATCGTCTCATCATCTTGATGAGGAGCAATAACAAGAATCCGTTTTCCTTGTCCTGGTGCTTCCCGTACCAGCGTGTTTAGATTGATTTTAAATCGATCGGTTGTAAGGACTTTTACACACGTATCGATGTCACGGATTGAAATCAAATCTCTGACGACCCATTTGTATGACCTTCTTCCCGCAAACCAACGAATTCGCCTCAATAGATACTTTTTGATTCCTTCAATCATTTTCCTAATAACCCCACTGTGATTTGGTTAACGTTTGAGTATTAGTGTAGGATGTCAACAGTTATTGAATCGTAAAGGAGCAGATGAATAAAAAAGAATTGTCAGTCGGGAATCAACGTGTGATAGTGCATCGCCTTTGGTATTTATGCTCTCAGCGTATTACCGTCATTGAACGTGTTTTGGAAAATGATCCAGACGTGAATTTATAATAGTAAACACCGCTTGATACTCCTCCAGCGTTCCACTGGAACTGGTGAATTCCAGACGAATACACACCTTGCGCAAGTGTTTGTATTTCACGACCAAGGACATCAAAGACTTTCAGGGATGCATACCCGTCAATCGGCATTACGAACTCGATGATCGTGCTCCCATTGAAAGGATTTGGAAAGTTTGGTATAAGAGAATACTTCAGCTGCGTAGCACTGGTCGGTTGGGTTCCCACTGTCACACGCACACTGTATTGAGCAGTTCCGAGAGACGAAGTAAGTGTAAGCACGAATGTCGTGGTAGTATCCACCTGTATTGTGTCTCTGCCTATCGTTGCCACGGAACCGATATTGGGACTGATTGAGGCAGAATTTGCATCATTGGAAAACCAGTTGAGTATAACGGTACCCCCATTTTTAGGAAGAGTATCCGGTGTAACAGCAAATGTTCCCGTCACACCTGTGGAGCCCGATTCAAATCCTGTGGCTTTCTGGAAGTCTGCAAGAGTATAGTAAAATATTTCATTAGGGAATGGAGTCGCACAAAATCTTCCCGGACTGTGGAAATGGTTGTTAATGGACGTGACGTTATGCACAACATCAAATTTGTCTAAGTTAGTATTTGATTGCGTCCCTGTAACATTATTTCCTTCGAGTAATGCTGTACCAGTTCCCAACATAGTAGCAACACCAAGTCCTGTCGCTACTGCGGTTATCGTATTATTGTAGACATGAGTTTGTCCAGACCCTCCCAAATTTTCCACCGTTCCAGCTTTACAAAGAATGACACTTATTGCCGGCCCAATGCCGCCATTGGTTGTGATAAGGTTATCATGAGCCACCCATTGCTCACCATGCAAATAGATTGCGCCTTGAAGGTTTGTAAATGTGCAATATTGAACAGTGTCTCCATAATTCAAATACGTATCTACGCCTGAGTCAATGATATTCTCCACGAGACAATGATCCGCAACGCAGGAAGTGTCGGATTCAAAACCTAACCCGCACTGCTCACCGCCCTGTGAGATCCCTAATACCCCGTCCATTTCGTTGTTTACTGTATCGTAGGCAAATTTATTGCGAACCCCAAAATAATCATACACTGCGGTTCTGCTTGTCGAGTCCACATAACACGAATCAATAAGACAATCATGGGTGCCGGTGGAAAGGAACATGGCTTCATTCATACAATTCAACGTCTTGATATGCCGCCAAATCAAATGGTCGCCCGTGAGAGCTTTCAGTGCCGTCCGGTAATTTCTAAACTCTAAGTTCTGTACGGTGACGTAACTTCCATCTGCAAAACTACCCTCTCGGAAGATGTGTAGTTGTCCTGGTGCATTGCTGTCATTTGTCCTTACCCATATTGTGTCTGAACCGCCAGCACCTGGGCCATAGCTTGAAGCCACAAAGCTATCCAGAAATTTCCTTAGGCTATCGGCATTGGACAAATAAAACTGAATCTCTCCCTCTTGATGTGTCATTTGCTGCCACGCGCCTGAATAATACTCATATCCATACGTCTCCACCGTGCGTCCGCACCACGTTTTGTAATAACCAACTCGCCCGGGAACGGCTGTCCATGTATGAAATGACATATCTCCATAGATTATCGGTTTCCCACCTGTGCCATACGCATCTATCACTATACGATTAGATGATGTTCCTGTGAATGTTTGAGATATCTCTCCTTCAAAAACGTCTCCCCGTTTAAGCAAAATATGATCCCCCGCATTGAAACTTGACCGCGATATTTTGGTCAATGTTTGCCACGGAGTCGTTGTGGATGTCCCATTGTTCCCATCATTCCCACTCGATGAACTAACGTAATACGTCGTCTGAGCAGACATTGGAACACGATTTAACATCAAAAGAACCATTATGAGGATTCGTTTCACTGTAACCATGCTCTTTGATCTCCCAGGCCACAGCTTCGGCTGCCGTCTTTCCTGGTAAAATTCCTGGATACTCGAAAGGAACATACTGTGATGATTCATGGAATCTCCTTTCACTAAAGCTTTATGAATTACTAAAAAAATTCCATTTCCAACTGAACTAAAACAATCACGCACTCCTTACGTATTCACATTTGCAATCGATGATAGATCAACAACCCTACGAAATTCACTCAAAGTGCATTACAATTGACAGGAAAAGAATAATCGCGATACTAAATAGTACATTTAATCTTATTTGATATTCAACGAACAAAACCACTCAACAGTTTCCTTCATTCCGCTCTTTACCACGTGGGAAGGAAGGTATCCCAACAATTCTTTTGCTTTTGTGATATCAGCTTGAGAATGTCGAACATCACCTGGCCGAAAGGAACCAATGTTTGGCTCTATAGATTTGATCTTCTGGTCATACTCTCCCAACAAGTCCCTTATCATAAAAAATAATTCTTTTAGTGTTGTCCTGCCGCCGACTGCAACATTATAGACCTGATTCACCGCACTTTTATTCTCTATCGTAGCAGCCAGAATATTTGCCTGTATCACATTATCGATGTAACAGAAGTCTCTGCTTGTTTCTCCATCACCATAAATTGTCGAGGCTTTTCCATCCAGCAGTTCACCGATCCATTTGGGAATCACGGCTGCATAAGCTCCGTCGGGATCCTGTCGCCGACCAAAAACATTGAAGTAACGTAAACCGATGGTCTCAAATCCGTAACAACGGGCAAATACATCGGCATAGAGTTCGTTGACATATTTTGTAACCGCATATGGAGAAAGAGGCTTCCCTATCTTATCCTCTATTTTTGGAAGACCAGGATGGTCTCCATAGGTTGAGCTGCTGGCGGCATACACAAACCGTTTCACCTTATTGTCGCGAGCAACAACCAGCATATTCAGCATACCAGTAATATTATTTTCGTTCGTAAAAATTGGGTTCGCAATCGATCGCGGCACCGAACCAATAGCAGCCTCGTGCAAGACAAAGTCGACATCTGTGCAGGATTGCTGACAGGTCTCGAGATTCCGGATATCTCCTTCGATGAAATTGAACTGGGACCACTGCTTTTCACTGACTAGCGATTTTACATCGTATAGATTTTTTTTATGCCCAGTTGAAAAATTATCCAATCCGATAACGACCTGATCGAGCTTCAGGAGTTGCTCGAGAAGATTGGAGCCGATAAAACCTGCCACACCGGTCACGAGCCATCGCTTTGGCTCCTTTTTTAATTGTCGTATCATTTCTTCGTACTTCGTCGCCATATAACCTTCTCAATGGTTTATTGATCAATGTGCCATCTTTATCTGTCTGTTTTATTGTTTATAAATATGTTTCAACAAGCCAATATATTGGCGCTACTCGCGATACGATAAAGTGCAAGCCTTTTGCCTATGCTTGATGTACGAACGATATACGATGGTCAGCAATATTCCGTGTATTGAGGATGGGGATATTGAAAGATGTGAAATCAATTTTTTTATATTCACTGTGGGCTGTTGCTATAAGGATAAGATCATACTTGTTATTGACATCAACGGATTTTTTTCCCGCATAACAAGACCACTCTCGTGAAGGTCGAATCATCGGTACATAGGGATCATTATAGCTGACGATAGCCCCATGTTTTTCTAACTTCTCCATCAAATGATAGGATGGTGATTCACGATCGTCATCGACATTTGCCTTATATGCCAAACCAAGGATCAAGATTTTCGAACCTTTGAGCGGTTTTTTGTACTCATTCAGTACTTCCATCGCTCGCTGTACAACAAAGTCCGGCATCGCGCTGTTAATTTCTCCGGCAAGTTCGATGAACCGCGTTGTCATTCCGTACTCGTGCGCTTTCCATGTGAGATAGAACGGATCTATCGGAATACAATGTCCACCGAGCCCCGGTCCCGGATAGAATGGCATAAAACCGAATGGCTTTGTTTTCGCGGCATCGATGACTTCCCAAATGTCAATCCCCATTTTCATCAACGTTACCTTTAATTCATTTACTAACGCGATATTAACCGCACGAAAAATATTTTCCAGCAGCTTTGTCGCCTCCGCTGCCCTCGTATTCGAAACCGGGATGGTCCGAACGACAACTTGCTGATACAATTTCTCTGCGACAACCAATCCTTCGTGTGAAGTTGCACCGACTACTTTAGGAATCGTTTCCGTGCGGTAATCTATATTGGCAGGGTCTTCACGTTCCGGCGAAAATGCAGCAAAGAAATCCCTGTCCACTTTCAATCCCTTCTCCTCAAGAATGGGAATCATCACTTCATCGGTCGTACCGGGATAAGTTGACGACTCTAGAACGATCAATTGTCCTTTTCGTATATAGGGGGCAATTGCTTTACATGATGCAACAATATACTGGACATCCGGTTCACGATTTTTATTCAGAGGGGTTGGCACTGCTATAAGGATGACATCGCATTCACGCGCACGAGCGAACCCTGCCGTCGCAGAAAACAATCCACTCTTCACGGCTCTTTGGATACGCTCCGACGGAATATGTTTGATATATGATTCACCACGCATCAGGGCATCGATTTTCTTCATATCAATGTCGAGCCCGATTGAAGTGAAACCCTTTTCGGCGAAACAGAGAATTAATGGAAGACCAACATAGCCGAGACCGATGACCCCAATCACCGCTTTTTTCTGTTCAATTTTTTGAAAAAGTTCTTCGTGGATTGTCATAAAAAGTATTTATCCTCTGCTGGTTTGTATTGCTTTCAAAAGTTCTGCCGGTACCTGGACCGAAACAGATTGCTCTATCGCAACAATTGATACAACTACGCGTGCAACTCCTTGCATCCGAGTAACGATCCCCTCTAATCCGATCAACGGTCCCGCGGTTACTCTTACCCGCTCGCCGACATTGAGATACTGCTCGCGTTGCATTTCTATAGGCCCGCTGACGATCCGTCGAAGCCACTCAATTTGCGATTCTGGAATCGATGACGGTTTGTGATTGATCCCAACAAACCGAACGACACCGTCAGTTATCAGAATTTCTTCTTTGTCTCGCAGGTCGGTCTTCACGAATACATATCCACGAAAGAGCGGTTCCTGAATCTTTTTCTTACGGTCACTCCAGATGTGCACTTCTTCGATGAGAGGGAGAAAGGTTTCTACTTCTTTTTTCCCTAGATCCTCGTACACTTTTTTTTCATACCTGCTGCGGAGATAAAGGGCATACCATTGTCTACTGACACCGATCATTTTTTTGAAACGTTAATGATCTGTGTGATTGTTGATGTGATAATCGCTGCTGACACAACCACACCAAAGACGTCTCTAACCGTTGACCAAGCCGTGCGATCTACAAAGACAATATCCCCCGGTATCAGTTGCAAATCTTCCGGCCGAACAGTTGAAAGATTTTCTAGGTCAAGATAAATTTCCCGGCGAGTGATTTTTGCTTCTTCTTTGAGAAAAGCGGAAAGAGTTCTCTGATCAGGCTGAATATCCTGGCGTACCATCTTTTCTCCGTCTTTAATTATCCGGATGACCTTCACTTTATTCAGTGAACCATCTGTTGTCGGCCCGCCTGCTAGCGAAATTAGATTCATGAGATCGATCGAACTTGATATTTCATACCTGCCAGGTCGTTGAACATTTCCCATCACACTTACGATCATTGTAATGTCGTTCGGACGCGCAAAGTAGAAGTTGGTACTTGTCGTCCCACCAGATGTCGTTGAAATCTGATTGTTCTGATCTGTCTGTGCATTCACGGATGCCAAGCATAACAAGAGTAAACCTGCAAGTGTACTACTGCAAAAAAATTTCATAAGCTTCTTCTACCCCTTTTTGTGATTATAAACATTGAACGCATCATCTTTTCACCTCTTTATCGTTGAGATAATATCCGGATTCATAAGCATAGTATCCATAATGATAGCCAGAAGAATATCTGCCATAGGATCCCCGAATATCATAATTGTTCAAGACTACGCCAAATATTTTTACACCAATGCTCAGAAGAAACTCAACAACCGGCTTGAGAGCATTTGCTTTTGTTATACCTGCTGAAGCAACGATCACCACACCATCCGTTTCTCTTGCAAGAGCGGCTGCATCTGTCACCGCTAGCAAGGGTGGTGTGTCAAAGAAAATCATATCATATTTTTCCTTCATAACTTTAATAAATTCTTTCATCTTTTTTGATCCTAGAATTTCAGATGGATTATGAGGTGCGGGTCCGGAATTGATGATATCGAGATTTGGAAGAACCTGTCGTTGGATTACTTCTTCCAGATCAGCACTGTCTGCCAGAAGATTTGTGAGTCCTATTTCATTCTTCAAACCAAAAAGAGATTGAACCATTGGACATCTCAAATCTGCATTTACAAGAAGAACTTTTTTCTCAGCTTGTGCCATTGAGACCGCAAGGTTACACACGGTCGTTGTTTTGCCTTCCTTGGGATTTGCACTTGTGATAACAATGGATCGTACATGTGTTTTTGCTTGCAGAAATTGTATATTTGTACGCAAATGGCGGTATGATTCGGAAATAGGTGCCATTGGCCTATAGAAAGTGACAAGGTGCGGATCGAAGAGACATAGGGCCTTTTGAGTTTTAATGTCTTGTTTAATTCTCTTTATTTCACCATCCATCTGGCTAATCGAAGAGAGGGGGACAAACCCAAGACGTTTCAAATCCCCCGGTGTTCTTATCCGAAAATCAGCAAATGCCCATACAAATGCTATTCCAACTCCAAGTCCTATGCCAACGAGAAATCCAAGGATCAAGTTTCGAAAAATACGAGGACTTACTGGTGTGGTCGGTACAACTGCCCGATCAACAACCTCAACATATCCAAATTGCGATTTTTCTTTGATTGCTGTTTCATTGAATTTTTCTTCGACGAGCAGATAGAGCTTTTCACTGCTCAAACGAGATCGTTGTAGTTTTGCCAACTCAATGCTTTTTTTCGGGATTTGATTGAATTTTTTTTCATATTCTCCAATGACCCCATCGAGAGCCATTTTCCTTGCCTCAAGACCCTGCAACTCAATCTGTTGTTCAATGATCTTCTGTTTTGCCTCTGCTAGGAAGGAACCAGTTCCTTCCCCCTGACCACGTGAACCGGGCATCATTGAACCGAGAAATTGTTCGGTACGAGTCTGTAGGTTTTTTTTTAACATTCCGATTTGTTGATTGACCTCTTTCAATTTGTCAGAGTAAATCTGTTGATCAGCTAGTTCGGGATTCTGTGCAATGACGATGTCGCGCTGAACTTCGAGCTTGGCAATCTGATCCTGAAGAAGACGAATGTAACTGTCGTTCGCTTCGCCCATCTCCTTTGCTGAACCCGGTTCCAGCCTCACAAGTTCTTCCTTATAGGATGATAAAGTTTTCTGTTTCGAGCTTTTTTCTACTTCGATACCATCACGCTGAGCCTCAAGTTGTGATAGTTGTTCCACAACCTTGCTTCCCTCAGCATCAAGGGAAACAACACCGGAGGAACGCATGTAGTTTTGCAGATCCTTTTCATTTGCCTCGAGGCCAGCTTTTTTTGATTGAAGCTGGGTTTGCAGAAATTCACGAACAGCTTTTGAGTGGAGACGGCTCGCGTTGAGATTTCTGGTAGAATAAACTTCTGTGTACACATTGGCAATCAGAGCGGCTTCTCTAGGATTTCTGCTTCTTGTTGTGATTTTGATTATGTCTGTCTCTCGAATCGGTGCAAATTCGACCATACTCAATAATCTATCCCTGACCTCATCAGCGGTCGTTATTGTATCTTTCCGCACCTCCCGTTTCTCGAAAGTTAAAATTGGAATGACTTCTGTCTTTTTATCGTCGAGAAACATCATGGAATGGAGTGCTGCTGCAACATCTTGGGCAGTCGATTGGGATTTTAGAATTTCAAGCTCGTTTGCAATTTTGTTGGTAGCTACCGTGCCTGTGGGATCGAACATAGGAAGTGATCCGTCCTTCGATTGCATGTTGATCAGAACGAGTGAACTCGCTTCATAAATAGGTTTTTCTGTAAAATTGTAGAGAGCAGTAAGACCAATAATCGTGATAAGTGTAAAGAAAATTATCCACTTTCCACGAAGGAGAATTGCAAGATATTCCAATAAAGGTGACTCATTCGGTGTATCGTTAGTTTGTCCCTTGTCCCTGTTAAAGTTTCTGGCATTTTGAGAAGAATTCATATAAAATTCCGTTTTATAAAAACATTCCTTAAATCGTGTAATCCTGAATTCTGATAATATGATACCTACACGCTGATTGTTGAATATGTCTAAGGATACTAGATCTGAATTATTACAGCTCCGCTTTTTCAGTCACAGCACTATGCGACATGAATGGAAAATAATCAAAAAATGAACCTCCAGTAGAACCCCAAAAATAAAAAAAGGACCAGATACGAATATCATCCATAGTTTTAGTAATTCATGGCATCTACTGTAGCAGGTCAATTTTGCAATTCTTTTTGCTCAAAATCAATGTTTATATCAAATTGCAGATAATTTTAGATGTTTGAAACTCAAGACTGATAAAAATAATAAAAATGAATTACTATTTGGATGATAGAAATCACTTCTTAAGGATAACACGACAACCGATTCGTCGCCGAACTTAAAGACATACATTGGGATGATAGAAATAATTTATTATATTTTTCTGATGAAAATCTTATTTGTTTGTACAGCAAATATTTGCCGCAGTGTCATGGCAGAGGGAATCTTCAAGAAACTACTCATGCATTCCACTGGTAGTCCTACGATCGTTGTGGCCTCTGCCGGTATTGATGCCCTGGAGAATTATACGCCGGATCGAACCACTAACGAGATTTGCATTAAACGTGGTGTTCATATCAGTTCACACAAAGCACGACAATTGACAAAGGCAATGTTGAAAGAAACAGAAATTGTCCTCTGTATGGAGAAAGTTCACAAACAACGTATTCTCGGTGCATTTCCGAAGTTCATCAAGCATGTTTTTCTTCTAAAAGAATACTTGCATGCAACTCCCCTCAATGATGCAGAGATAAAAGATCCTACTGGTAAATCAAAAAAAGACTATGAAAAATGTTTCAAAGAGATAGAAAAAGAAGTACAAAGGATCTTGCCAATAATTCTTAAGGGTACATCTTAAATCTCAACACGCCGGAATCAGTCTTTGTATTTGTTTTTTCATCATTTTGTATCTTCGTTGTCGCCATACTGTTCGAATGATTTATTCTCGATCATTCGAAGAAGTTTTACCCGGGTTCACCGATCGTCTTTTTTTGCGCGACTTCCAACGCATTCATCTCTTCCCGCAAGAGGTTTTCTAGGTTGAACGTGTCTTCTGACGTTTCGATCTGCTTACACATTGCTTCAGAGAGATTCAACATGGCACGGACACTAACCGAGATGACATTCATATCCTGTGCAATCACATTGAAGGCTTGCATAAATTCCGCACGCGCCTTTTCTTTCACATTGGGTAATAGCGATTGCATGTCTTCTTGAATATTGAGTACCAGCAACGACAAGCTGTTATTCACAATATAGGATAGCGACGATAGTGTTGCGTGAAATAGTTCAGCTGCTTTCAAATTTTTTTCGCGTGTCTGTTCATTCAATTGACTCCGCATTTTTTCTTTTTTGAAAAGAAAACGCTCATACACGCTGTTGATCGCTATCGGGAGGTGAAAGATATCTATCGTGTCTTTCGCAAAGTAATCATACGCTCCCAGTTTCATCGCCTCCACCGCAAGGCTCTCAGATCCTGCCGCAGTGAGCATGATAACCGGAGTTTCCATTTTTTGTTCATGCATCCATTGCAGTACATTCAGACCGGAAATACCCGGCATTCGATAATCTAATATAACAACATCAAAATGAGACACTCGAAGAAGATTTATTGCGGCTTCTCCACAATCACATGATTCAACAGCATATCCCGAATCAGCCATTGCTGACTCGAGAGCCAATCTAAAGGCATCTTCATCATCTACAATTAATAACCTTAATGGTGTCGACATAGATTTATGTTTCTTCCAATGGTGGATATTATTGTGGTTTCTAAAATTGAACTAAACTATCAGAAACTAACATTTAAAACAACTTAGAAATCTCTAACATAAATTAGAACTTTCTAATCTATCCAAGGGGATAGTGCCGTTGCTTGCCTTTCCAATACCCAATTGTATGGTTTTTAGGGAACTTTTTCGACCATTTCAACAGAATAAGTCTAAGAAAGCCATGCAAAATGTACAAAGCATTTTACACTACATATCTTTACTCAATGATGACGATGCCCTTGTTACCCTGTGGCTGTCCTCTTTCCTGCGTTCATCATCAAATATTTTCTTTTGATCTTTTGCCATTAGATCATTGATGATGATGGGTAGTAAGATTTTCTTTCTCAACAATAACTTTAAGTACTATTTAAGTACTAAGAACTTTTTTGTAATCGAAACCCCAGCTATTTCTAATCTGTAGAAATATACACCTGATGTTAACTCTACATTATTTTTGGTTTTGGCTATGTCGAATTCTGGTTGATAATAACCTACATCTTGCTCTTCGTCGATCAATGTGCTAATTCGTTGTCCGAGTATATTAAAGATAGTCAATTTCACCCATGACTTCTTATAAACAGAATATGGAATTCTCGTGTTTGGATTGAAGGGATTGGGAAAATTCTGACCAAGCTGGACTATCTCATTCGAACAGAGACCAATGCCGCTTACTGCGACATTGAGTGTAGGTGCCCCACTCCCTGCATTTGTAATGTTGCCATTATAATTCTCCACAACAGTTGGAGAAAATCGAACATAAATAGCTCTTGACGATAAAGTATCACTGCTATAGGAGATAAAAATAGATGAATCAAATCCGGCGCCACTTGTTGTTGACACTTGAAACCCTTTTGATGAGGTTATTGCGATAGTTCCGCCAGCAATCAAATTTGCACCAGAAAGTGTGTATGATTTCTCACGTGATATTCCGTTGATTGTCACATAACCGAAAGATAGAGATGCTGCACTAATATTTAAAGAAGCAGCGTTTACACCTGTTCCACTTACTGTCACGTCTTGTGTTGTCGCTCCCCCTCCATCGTTTGTAATATTGCCGATATAACTCTGCACTGCCATCGGAGAAAATCGTACATAAATCGTGGTTGAAGATAAAGTACTAGTTGTATAAGGAAGATTGATAGAAGAGTTAAAACCCGAACCACTTGTCATAGACACCTCAAAACCCGACGGAGCCGTCATAATAATATTCCCGCTTAGAGGTGTCAAGTTTGAACCATGTATTGTGAAAGTCGATTCAGCAGATGTAGTATTTATGGGAACATTTCCGAAGGCTACCGAAGTTGAACTCACAGTAAGCAATGGAGTAATGCTTTCTCCGCTTACCAACACATTCTGCTCTGACGCTCCACCTCCAATATTTGTGATCGTACCGCTATAACTCTGCACTGCCGTTGGAGAAAATCGTACATAAATTGTTGTTGAAGACAAAGTACTAGTTGTATAAGGGAGATTGATAGCAGAGTTAAAACCTGAACTGCTTGCAGTCGATACGGCAAAGCCGGTAGGTGCTGTTATTCTCACAGTATCATTTGCAGGCTGCAAGTTCGAACCAGAAAGCGTGTATGTCTGTTCACTTGATGTGTTAATTATAACATTGCCAAACAGCAATGATGCTGGACTCACTATTATCGTCGGTGGTACACCACTACCACTCACATATACACTCTGAGCTGATGCACCACCTCCAATATTTGTGATGTTACTAGAATAATCTTGCACTGCTGTCGGCGTAAACCTTACATAAATTGTTTTCGCAGAAAGTGTTCCACCTGTATATGCTATTCTTTTTGACGAAGTAAAGCCTGTGCCGCTTACAGTTGATATTGTAAATCCCAATGGCGTTGTAATGGTAAGAGAATCAATTGCAGGCGATAAGTTTGAACCGGAAAGAGTATAGGCTTTTTCTGGAGATATGGTGTTTATTGCGACATTGTCAAACGATAGTAATGAAGGATTTGTTGTTAGTAATGGAGCCGATGTAGATACTCCCATCCCGCTTACCAACACATTCTGCTCTGACGCTCCACCTCCAATATTTGTGATCGTACCGCTATAACTCTGCACTGCCGTTGGAGAAAATCGTACATAAATTGTTGTTGAAGATAAAGTACTAGTTGTATAAGGGAGATTGATAGCAGAGTTAAAACCTGAACTGCTTGCAGTCGATACAGCAAAGCCGGTTGGTGCTGTTATTCTCACAGTATCATTTGCAGGCTGCAAGTTCGAACCAGAAAGCGTGTATGTCCGCTCACTTGATCCATTAATTGCAACGCTCCCAAATGGCAATGATAGTAGACTCACTGTTATTGCCGGCACTACGCCGCTCCCGCTAACAGGCACATTCACGGTTGTTGCGCCGCCTCCAATATTTGTGATGCTTCCGCTATAAGCCTGCAGTAATGTTGGGGAAAATCTCACATAGATTGTGGTTGCAACCAACGTACCGCCACTATACACAACAGTAAGAGATGAACCAAAGCCCGTTCCGCTTGTTGTAGACACCTGAAAACCCGTTGGAGCCGTCACGGTATCATTTCCGCTTGCAGGTATAAGGTTTAAGCCAGAAAGAGTGTATGTCAGCTCACTTGATGTGTTAAGTACAATACCACCAAATGGCAATGATGGCGGACTCACTGTCAGTGTGGGTGGTGGTGCAGGAACACCACTACCACTTATCGCAACAGTCTGCGTTGCTGCCCCACCTCCTATATTTATGATAGTTGCATTGTAATTTTGCACCGCTGTCGGCGTAAACCTTACATAGATTGTTTTCGCAGAAAGTGTTCCGCCTGTATATGCTATTCTTTTTGACGAAGTAAAGCCAGTGCCACTGACAGTTGATATTGTAAATCCCGATTGTGCTGTAATGGTAAGTGAGTCGGCTGCAGGCGACAAGTTCAATCCCGTTAACGTATAAGTCAGTTCACTTGATATCGTATTGATGGTAACATTTCCAAATGATAAAGATGTCGGGTTTACCGTCAGAGCAGGTGTTGTAGCGGAGACACCTGTTCCAGTCACTGCGACATTCTGTGTTGTTGCACCGCCACCTGCATTTGTGATATTGCCAGTATAACTCTGCACTGCCGTTGGAGAGAACCTGACATAGATTGTTTTCGCAGAAAGTGTTCCACCTGTATATGCTATTCTTTTTGATGAAGTAAAGCCTGAGCTACTATCAGTTGATATTGTAAATCCCGATGGTGCTGTAATGGTAAGTGAGTCAGCTGCAGGCAATAAATTTGAGCCTTGCACGGTATATGTCTGTTCACTCGATGTTGTATCAATGCGAACGGTCCTAAACGCAAGTGATCCGGGATTAATGGTGATGACCGGTGAAGTACTGCTGATACCAGCGCCGGTTACCGCAACATTCTGTGTTGTTGCACCGCCACCTGCATTCGTGATATTGCCAGTATAACTCTGCACTGCCGTCGGAGAGAACCTAACATAGATTGTTCTTGAAGATAACGTACTGCCTGTATAGGAGACATTCAATGATGAACCAAACCCAGAACCACTTGTGACAGATACTTGATATCCGGATGGAGGAGTTATGATAATACTTCCGCTTGCCGGCGATAAATTTGAGCCTTGCACGGTATATGTTTTTTTGCTCGAAATCGTATTCACGATTACATTGCCAAAAGAAAAGGATGATGGAGTGATTGTCAATGTTCCTGTTGGTGAACTTGCATCCGAATTCCATACTGATCCCGATTCGAGTCCTGTCGCTGCTTGGAATGCTGATAATGACGTGTAAAATACTTCATTAGGATACGGCGTTGCATTAAACCGTCCCGGACTATGGAAGCTATTATTTATGGATGTTAAGCCAGTAGTAGCATCAAATTTATCCAAGTTAGAATTCGATTGCTGTCCGGTAACATCGTTATGTTCAAATAATATTGTAGCAGAAGTGCCGAAAACAGATTCAACGCCTTGTCCTGTCGCAAAACAGTTTATCGTATTATTGTAAATATGGTCTTGACCTGTTCCACCTAATTGTTCTACTGTTCCTGCTTTACAAAGAGTGACACTTATCGCGGGGCCAATATCACCACCCGTGATGATATTATTATTATGGGCTACCCACTGTTCCCCGTGCAGATAAATTCCACCTTGCATCCCGATGAAAGTGCAATATCGAACAGTGTCTCCTAAATTTAAATACGTATCAACACCCGAATCAATCACATTCTCCACAAGGCAATGATCTGCACCACAAGCATTGTCGGATTCAAAACCTAATCCGCACTGTTCTCCACCTTGTGAGATTCCTAACACGCCGTCCATCTCATGATTTACTGTGTCATATTTAAACCAGTTGCGCGAACCAAAATAATTATAGATACAAGTCCTGCTTGTTGAATCACAATAACACGAATCAATAAGACAATCATGGGTGCCGGTGGAAAGGAACATGGCTTCATTCATACAATTCAACGTCTTGATATGCCGCCAAATCAAATGGTCGCCCGTGAGAGCTTTCAGTGCCGTCCGGTAATTTCTAAACTCTAAGTTCTGTACGGTGACGTAACTTCCATCTGCAAAACTACCCTCTCGGAAGATGTGTAGTTGTCCTGGTGCATTGCTGTCATTTGTCCTTACCCATATTGTGTCTGAACCGCCAGCACCTGGGCCATAGCTTGAAGCCACAAAGCTATCCAGAAATTTCCTTAGGCTATCGGCATTGGACAAATAAAACTGAATCTCTCCCTCTTGATGTGTCATTTGCTGCCACGCGCCTGAATAATACTCATATCCATACGTCTCCACCGTGCGTCCGCACCACGTTTTGTAATAACCAACTCGCCCGGGAACGGCTGTCCATGTATGAAATGACATATCTCCATAGATTATCGGTTTCCCACCTGTGCCATACGCATCTATCACTATACGATTAGATGATGTTCCTGTGAATGTTTGAGATATCTCTCCTTCAAAAACGTCTCCCCGTTTAAGCAAAATATGATCCCCCGCATTGAAACTTGACCGCGATATTTTGGTCAATGTTTGCCACGGAGTCGTTGTGGATGTCCCATTGTTCCCATCATTCCCACTCGATGAACTAACGTAATACGTCGTCTGTCCATACGTGAGAGATACTGTGATGAGACTGCAATAAAAGAAGTATTGTATTTTTAATACCGGAAAGCGCATTGTGGCGAGAGAGAGCTTTTGTCTGCCTCTAATTCTGATGATGATGGTTTAAAATCACTCTTAATATTGGAATTCTTCCCTCTGTGGATACGTTATAAAATAACACAATACTGCAGAAACGCAAGTTTCTATATCAAATCTTAGGATAAGATTTTGGATGCTTTTTAAAAAACCACTTTTATGATTTTCCCACAATGCTTACAAATGTGAAATCACAGAATGTTTGCAGGAACTATGATATTTTACTCTTGTACGTGTGCAAAGCAACGCACTGTAATCAGATAGAACTTTGATTGAGGTTCATATTTCACAGACATGTTTAGTGTCTTGATTCCACCAGTTGCTATTGACATATCTCCATTTTCTGCCTAACTTTTGACGTTCTTTCTGGGGCGTTCAATTAAAACAATATGTTTTGATGCATCTCCCCCCTCCACCAGAATCAGAGTTGAGCAACGTGCATATTAAGATCCTTTTAGTTGAAGATGAACGTAAATTAGCCCGTGTTATCGGACGCCAACTGACACGAGCAAACTATGAAGTCGATATCGTGCACGATGGACAAAGCGCTATTAACAATATTCTCTCAGAAGAATATCATATTATCGTTCTTGATCTAAATATACCGAATAAATCAGGAATCGAAGTTCTTAATGAAATTCGATCAAAATCATATCTTACTCCAGTCCTGATTATATCAGCACGGGATACTGTAAAAGATAAAGTGATCGGACTTGAAATTGGTGCCGATGATTATCTCACCAAGCCTTTTGATTCTAGCGAGTTGCTTGCCCGCATTCAGGCAATCCTCCGGCGATCGGGAACACTTCGCACCGCGATCTTGAAAGCCCACGACTTGAGCATGGATATGGTCAAGCGAACCGTTATGCGAGGCGACAAGAAAATCAATCTCACACAAACTGAATTTTCCTTATTAGAATTTTTTCTTCGTAATAAAAATACCATCCTCACAAGACGCAGGATAGCCGAACAAGTTTGGGGATACAAGTTCGAGACAGGAACAAATATTGTCGATGTCTATGTCAGCTATCTGAGAGATTCTATTGATAAGGAATTTCAAAAAAAGTTGATCGAAACAATCCGCGGCGAAGGGTTTATGCTGAAAGATACTTGAGGTATGGGCGGTCACTCATTTCAAGAAACTCGTGGAATTCTTTGGTTCAGTGGTATTTCCATTGGAATAGTATTGTGTTCAATTTTTGTTTGGTTTCTTGTTTTGCAGGAATCTTCTGAAAAGAAAATAGATCAAACGCTGCAGCAAGAGGTTCGTACGATCAATGTACTTTTCAAAGTTCTCGTCACACGCAACATTCCATCTTCTCTGATGATGAGTGAGATTACTCGTCAAGTCTGTTCAGATCAAAGAACGTTATCTTTAGAGATTCGCGACACCCAAGGGAACTATGATATAAAGACAGGTTATTTTGACTCTTCTCTTATATCCCTTGGATGTGTATCGCTCATGCAGCCAATCACCATAACATTGAAGGATGGTGTATACCGTGCTTATGGACAAATATTTGACGGATATTCCATTTGCGTTGCTGTCCAAATGCCTACATATTGGAATCTCCTAAAGGAAAATTATTCAAGTCCTTCCATTTTGTTCCCCTTTTTAACTATCGTACTTGCGGTAATAGGAATATGGAGCATCGTTCGGCTTCATCAACCAATCCAGCGACTTGACCAATATCTGCAGACTCTTATTCAACAGCCTATTGGGAATGAACTTCTCAAACCTCCGCCATCTCCCAAGGGAGATGTGTACCAATTGACTCAAACGGTAGCTAAGATCGTCGAACGACTTCATGCATCAAGAAATCAAGCACTCCAATTTTCTTCGTTTGCAACCCATGAGTTGCGAACGCCGCTTTCCATCATTCGTAATCAGTTAGAATCTGCCCTTGCTTCCCAATCTAGAACCAAGGAACTCCGCAGCGTCGTTGCATCGGCATACGATGAAATGCTCCGGCTCAGCCGAACTGTCGAAGATTTGCTCAGTCTGGGAACGATGCAGGTAGGAACCTTGACTCTCAACCTCGAAACAATCTCTCTCTTTAAATTTCTCAATCAGTTTTATGATGAAGCGTTGTTCCTCTCACGTCCAAAAAATATTACTGTCGTCCTAAAGAAAGGTCCGGAAGTATACTTGAAAGTTGATGTCATACGATTGCGTCAGGTGTTTTTCAATTTACTTGACAACGCCATTAAAAACACACCTTCCGGTAACCGTATCCGACTGAGCTATCATATCGAAAACAACGATGTTGTCATAGTATTTGCCGATACAGGGATCGGCATCGCACCAGATAAGCTCGAGAAGATATTCGAACCGTTTTTTACGTACACAAAGAAAAGTGAAATTCATCGAGGCGCCGGTCTTGGTCTGGCGCTGGTCAAATGGATTATTGAGCTTCATCGAGGAAACATTACTGTGTTCAGTGAAATTAATAAAGGGACAGAATTTATGATTTCCTTGCCCTATGAACGAGTACTTGAGAAGTTGTGATATTTTAATATATTTCCGCTGGGATTTTTCCCGTGCGGTTCAACTTGAACAGACTTGCGGAGTTTGTGCACACTTAATGATACACTCTTTGTTTATTACGAAAAACATTTAAGGAAGAGACAGTATGCAAAGTCCTTTTGAAGAAAACACAGAAGAGACAAGAAAAATTCATGTCCTTATTGCTGATGATGAAGAATCTTTCCGTAAATCCATCGTCTTTTTTCTTAAATCCACGAATCGGTATGACGTGGACTCGGTAGAATCCGGTACCGATGCATTGGATGCGCTGAAACAACAGACGTATAACGTGCTCGTCTTGGATTACAAAATGCCTGGACTTACAGGTTTAAATGTATTGCAAAAAATGATTGAAGAGAAAATAGATACACCGGCTATCATGCTCACCGGTGCAGGCTCAGAGAATATTGCGGCAGAAGCAATAAAGCTCGGTGCCTATGATTATATACGGAAAGACCTCTTCGACCTTAACCACCTGCCGATTCTTATCAATGGAGTTCATGAACGGTATCTGTTCAAAAAGGAGCGGATACTGTATGAGGATCTTCATAGACAGAAAGGACATAACCTTGCAACCGCTGAGCTGACCCGCAACTATATTTCGATAAACGCCCAACTTCTGAACACAACGCTCTCAATGATTTCCATGGTTATGGAAGACACTGAAAAGGAACTTAAATTGAACCTCCCACAGGAAGCGAAACTTCATATTGAAGAAGCATATGGGACTCTCAAAGAAAGTTTTAGAATCATCTCTTTTGGCTCAAAGTCCCTTCTGAATCTCACTCGTACGATATCAAGCAGACTTGAAGGGACTATTGATGTCCAACATGATATTGAAGAGCTTGATGCCAAGTTGGTCATCCTTAAAGAAAAAATGAAAACCATGATGAGATAGACATGATGTTTTACTCCTGTACGATTTTTTAAAATACCTTTTTTTATGATCATTACAACAAACTTATTTAAATAAGTTCTAACAGACGTTAGAACATTCTAATTTGCATTCTGTATGTTTTCCCTTTAACTTTTTAGAGAATATTATAATTTGAAATAGGACAAAATGCCTAAAACTCTTACAATACTTTTTGCGGAAGATGAACCATCCTTCAGACTTGCTGCATCTACATTTCTCTCCTCTCAGGGATTTCAAGTTGAAGTGTGTGAGTCAGGAAAAGCCGCGGTGAAAGCACTCGCGCGTTCACAGTTTGATGTTGTGATTCTCGATTACCGCATGCCGGAAATGTCGGGACTGAACGTGCTGCAATGGATGCACGAACAGAAGTTTGAGACTCCGGTTATCATGCTCACCGGTGCTGGTTCAGAAACGATTGCTGTTGAGGCACTCAAACTCGGAGCGTATGATTACATACCCAAAGATCACCTCGAGTTTCATCATCTGCCCATTGTGATCAATGGGGTGTATGAACGCTATTTATTCCGGAAGGAAAAGAGACTTCGCGAAGAATTTGACCGGCACCGAGAAAGCGATCGTACAACATTAGATCTTTTTCATTCAACCCTTACTTCGCTCTCTCATATTCTCAATAACTCTCTCTCTTTACTTGCCTTAAGTCTTGAGGAAGATTTCAAACCTCTTCTTCCGTCCCTTTCGCAAGAAGGACAGCAACATCTTCAAGGCGCATTTGCAGAAATGCGACAGCAATTTGATGTTCTCTCCTCCGGTATAGACTCATTACTGGCCCTCTCTCATGCAATACATGAAAAACTCGTTGGCACAAAAAGTTATGAAGAGGTACAACAAGATGTGAGCAGGAGCATGTCTAAACTTATAGAAGAACACAAAAATGCCATGAACCATGACACTAGAAGCTGAACCGTTGGTGCAGGGTTCTCATATACCCTTCTCCCCCTCCGAGTATTCTTTTACTCCGAAGTTTCACCTTTTTATCTACCAGAAATTTTTATTCTGCTTGACTATGTTGCCTTTTTTCATCCCTTGAGAAAGCAAACGTGCATAGTTCATATGCAAAGAGTAAATATATCGATTTATTTCAAGGAGTTCGTTTCGAGAAAATAGTCACACATTTCTCAGATCTTCATCAAAGTTCTCTTATAATGATCGATATGTATCTGTAAATATTAAAATTTTTCTGCTTCTTCGGTCTGTGCGAAGTTGTTCAATCGCATCTTGTTTTGTTTCCATCGTCGTTGTTTTTTGGGGAATATTCGAAGAGTCATTATTTATTCTATTAAATGATGGTTCATACTGAAAGGTTTCTAAGAAATGAATGGAGAATATGCTTTATCGAAGAATTGAAGTGTAAACCCAACCAGAATTTGTATGCTTGTGCTCTGCAGCAACAGCGCAGATAGTGCAAAGCTATCTATTAACAGCTATGGAAATATCAATTCCTAAATAGTATGTTGATTTCTTTTCCGGATATTTCTCTAAAAATGGGCGTTAGGAGAGCTTTTGCATTATTCTTGCACGTTTCTTCATAGCCCGTTTTTCCCGCTTCTTCAATGATCGTCATTTCGGCAGTTTTATATGCCTCGTCCACTAAGTTCGCCGTAGAAAATCCACCCCATTCAATATTATATATTTTTGATTTTTCGTGATTGACCTTAGACATGAGGATCTCCGGCTTCGGTAATGTAATGGTAATCTGAGTTCCGGAATCGGCGATATCATCTCTCTGTACTTTTTCGAGGTCTATTCCTGCAATCACTTCACCGGCGATAATCAGGACAGCCTTTGCATTCGGCAAAAAGAACGGCCTTTCACTTGTTTGTTCCAGGACATCCTTGATGTTCACCTTGACTAACTCAAGTTTTCCCATTTTTTCAATTTTATCAACGGAAAGCAAGTGCTCTGACTTATACTTTTCTGTCATACTCCTATAGAGAACGATGCCTATAATACCGCTGCCACACACAACGATGATCAAGAGAATGAGGAGAATTAATATTCGTTTCATGGGTATCTCCATGGAATTGTCTTTGTTGCACTCATAGTGCTATTTCCTCTAATACTTTTAACACTGTTGTACATTTCAATTCTTGATAAAATCAGGAAGACTGCGTATTCGTTTTAATCGTTCCGACAAGCTTTTCAATAATACTTAGAATTTTATCGCCGATGGCATTAAACGCCGATACCGTTTTTGCATCGTCAAGATGAATGCGGATAGAATTTAAATCTGCCATCTTTGCTACGATATCGAGCACTTGATTCTTCAGCTCTTCATCGGCATCTGGTGGAGACAAGGAGGTTGTGACTAACAATTGATCGGTGATATGGCTAAGCCGATTTTTTATTTTCCCGAGAAACGGCTGGAGTAGTTTTTCGCGTTTACCGCCATAGAGCGACGACCACAAGTGATTAAACTCAAGGAGCCTCGTGGCAACAACGTTCTGCCAAGAGTTATCACCGGCTTGAAGTGAGGCGGGTGTGATTGTGTTACGAAGCTGAACACCGCCAGCTAAGTTATCATTGAGCAATGAGAGTTCTTTACTTATTCGTTCGATATTTCGGGAAATTTTTTCCACTTCATTGATCAGACCGTGTCCACCGCGCTGAGTAATATTGCTTAATCTCCTGTCAGCGGTCAGATCAAGCACTTGTTCGGTAACTCTTTGCGTGTCCTTGAGACCTCCATAGAACGAAATCTTGACTTCGTACGTCAAGGGCTGATCGTTTCGTTCGAAAAAGAACGCTGTGGTGGAATCGACAAACGTCCTGATATCATGATTGGGTGAAAGAGATGCAATTCCATTTTTGATAATGGCGAGTTCGCTTATGTCTTCTCCGGAATTGCCGATGAGTTTCGGCCTGAATTGGATCCTGATATCCCTCGCAGTACTTTTACCGATATTTTTCACAACGAGATAGATTATCTTTTCTTCGTATGCAATATCAAAATATACGACGACGTACGGCGCAATCTCCTGATCTCTCGCTTCTTTCATCACTTGCAAACTGAGGGCGAACACTTCTGCTGCTGCTTGTGTAGCAGATGAGATGCGCCATGTCTTGATGACATAAATGATCAAGATCACCAGAATCAGGATTTGTGTAATTGGAATTACAATTTCAAGAATTTCTTTGCTTATCATAAGCGAATCCTTCTTCGAGAGAGGGATAACACAATACTTTTTATTGATTTTCGGTCTACTTGCCCATTTGAAAGCATTGCTATAGAAAGTTTCTTGTGAAAATGGTACCCAGTTTTCTATTCAATCGCAATACAAAATCCTAGAAAAAAGTTAGCAGGAAAAAATAAAGCCCGAACGTTCAACGAACCCTCGGGCTTTCTTTCAAGACAATGATTCTCTCTTTACATCAGCGTGTAGTTGAATCCTAACGCAAGAGTCTGTTTAATCTGTGTCCTCGCCTGCACTTGAGGGTCGTTGAGAAGATAGACATTCAGGTTCATGGAAAGGAATTTATTCACTTTTGCCGAAAGCGTATTGTCACTTCGAATGGTTGTTAGATTAAAATGCTTCACTGGCGCGAATATTTCCAATTTGGCATTGAGAACAACATTTTCCATCACGGTCCATCCGACTTCTGTAACCGATTCCACACCGCTTTCAACCTTCACAGTTTTTGTTGAATCGCCAATGTATGCCTTCGCATAATTCTTTGCAATAGTTTCACGCAAAGCAGCACCCAAGCGTGTTTTAACTATCGGGCCGGGCTGATATCCAACACCCACGGTTTGCATAATATACGCCGGATCAAAAAAGTTAGAGACCTGTATGGCGTGACCTGTCGCATCGTACAAGACACCTTCTGCAAATTGAGTGTTCAAGGAAGCGGATGCAAACGGGTTAATATATGTTCCGATTTTATAGGTCAGGACACTTCCCAGATCGATCTTGTCATCCGTTTTTCGGATGCTTTGTGACCCAAGTTTCGCCTGTCCATAACCGAATTTATACTCATTCACCCATTCGATCACATTGACTGCATATGTGGATTTCCCTTCCAGAAACAACGCATACGCAAGAGCATTTTCACCGCCTTGCGCCCAATCGGTGAACGATACTTGCGTAATATTTGCACTGATAATCATCGTGTGCTTCCACGACGTGTCAGCCGATGCAGGTAATACGGATTTGGAGTCTTGCGCTAGAGCAGCGCTTGCAGCAACCAATAACAATAACGATATCATGGTTTTCATAACATTCCTCGTATGATAGATGTGGATACTATTTAAGAGCGGCTGTACAATGTCCACAACGTTTTGCATTAAGAGGGATCACCATCATGCATTCTGGACATTCTTTCGTTGTGGGGATTGCCGGTGCAGGTTCCGGTTTCTTCACCAATCGGTTCATCGCCTGAATAATTACGAACATTGCGAATGCGACAATCAGAAAATCTATGAGAATATTAATAAATATTCCATATTTAATCACGACGGCTGCGTGATCTGCGGCGGCTTCCTTAATGGTAATGCCAAGACTGCTGAAATCCATCCCTCCGACAAGCAAGCCGATTGGGGGCATTAAAATATCGCCGACGAGCGAACTAATAATCTTGCCAAACGATGCGCCGATAATAATACCGATCGCCATATCGACAACATTTCCGCGCATTGCAAATGATTTGAATTCTTTCAACAATGACATACAACCTCCTTTATTGATTGTGTAAATATATATCGAGAAAAAATATTTATTATTCGTAATTGGTAAACACGGACTAAAACAGTAATGTATAGCTAAATAGTTCCATATATAGAGAATGCTTTTTTTGAAAAGAAGTCAAATTCCCGTAGGTATGTTTAGAATGATTTGGCATGAGAAACTTGTTTAGTGCTGACAATTTAAGACGTTTTATATTCCTTCTACTTTTTACTTTCCAGCACCACAAAAGCAACAACTGTATTGTCGGTATGAGAGAGCGAAAGATGAACTGTACACTGGTCCAATGCCTTGGCAACATCGCGGGATAACAGAATGTGCGGCGCTCCGGATTGATCGTTTATTACTTCGATATCTCTCCAATGAAACGCCCCACTCCAGCCAGTGCGCATGGCTTTTGCTACTGCTTCCTTGGCAGCAAACCGCGCACCGAAATGAATGTATGGTTTCTTACGGGTTTTGCAATAGGCCACTTCCATGTCACTAAACACTTTATCGAGAAACACTTTTCCTTGTTTCTCCAGCACCTCTTTCATCCGCTGCACATCCACTACATCCACACCGATACCGAGGATATTACTCATAGCTGCACGTTCCGATTTTCCTCTTTGACGATATCGATGAGCTGAGTGATGTCGTCAATATCATAATTGGCATTGGATATCTCTGTACCGAAAGTGTTGCCGTACCGTGCAAAAACTGTTTTCATCCCAACTTGTGCCGCGCCAAGCACATCGCGTTCAGCCCAATCTCCCACCATGAGGGCTTCACCAGGCTCTATCTGCAGCATCTCCAATACTTTTAGGAATGGCTCCGGATTTGGCTTCCGTTTGCCGGTATCATCGAATGTGACAATCGCATCGAAGAGGTGATGAAAGTTGAGATAACAAAGGCGAAGCCACGCTTCCTTGCCCGGTGCATCCGAGACAACTCCAAGTTTTAACTGCATCTTCGAAAGCTTAATGAGTGTCATCGTGACGTGCGGATATGGAACAAGTGCTGCTTCCCGCGCACGGCGGTATGCGATGACACCGGCGGAAAGGATTTTATGATCGACCTTGCTGAACTCGCGGTAGAGCAATTCATCGAAAACACTTTGGAATTCAATTCCACGCTCTTTATAAATCTGATCGATACGCTGGCGGATTTCATCTGTGGAAAGTTTGAGCCCTGCATCGCGCATAGCATTAATAGCTGCATCGATAGCTTGATTTTTCATCAGCATAAAGTCGACAAGTGTATTATCTAAATCGAAAATGACAGCTTTGAGCATGATAACATTCAGCTTTCAGCAGTCAGCAATTGACCGTTCATGCGTGGTGCATGAACCAACACAATTTGACCCTTCATCATTTGTTCCCCAAAACCCTCAGTTCAGCTCTGTTCGAGAATGAATTCCACTGCCAATTCATACCCCCGCGCACCGAAGCCTGCGATAACTCCTTTGCATACGGGTGCAATGACTGACTCACGCCGGAATTCCTCACGCGTATGGATATTACTCAAGTGCACTTCAATGACCGGAACCTTCAACGCAGCAGCAGCATCACGGATAGCGTATGAGTAATGCGTAAATGCTCCAGGATTCAGCACAACACCGCCGATGGAACCATCCAGCCCCTTGTGCAGAGCATCGATGATGGGACCCTCGCTATTCGATTGGTAGAATTCTAGTTTTACTTTCGGAAATTTTTCCTTCAACCTATTCTCAATATCCCACAGGGTCATGGTACCATAAATTTCCGGTTCACGTTTGCCGAGAATATCAAGATTCGGTCCGTTAATAATAAGAATACGCATAGTGTTTATCCTTTGCTAAATCTTTACACAGAAGACAGAATTCTGAAATCAGAAAGAATGAATCTCCAATCCAAAGCAATACATCATACACAATATCCAAATTTCAAAGCTCAAATTCCATTTTCATTTTGGATATTGTCGTTTGAAATTTTCTGTCTATTCGTATAGTCTCTTGATGCCATCAGGTTTTTGCTGTACGTGCAAGTTCATCTTCTATATATTCACGCACAGCGGGCTTCAGGTACATTTCATCAATACCAACTTCTGCAAGTCCTTGCGCCAACACAGATATGCGGCGTGCCAGTGCCAACCGTTTATTGATAACAATGAGGCGTTCCGCCTTCAGCACACAATAGCCGCCATCGAAATCCCCTTTTTCGTAACGGATGGAGATTCCGCAGTTCAATGCAAGCTGTTCAAGTTCAGAGAGAATTTGTTCGTGGGTCATCTGTATCTCTTGTTTCTATCGTAATTCTACATATAATGTGCTTATGAAACTTATCGCATTTTGATGTGATGTGCAATATGGCAAAGAGCAACAGGCTTTTAATCCTAAACAATTTTTTTCTACCCGCTCCTCTCTCTTTTTACCTCCCACATTTTTCTTCGTTTTTCCCACCATAATTGAATTTTTTTGCCGCTCCAAATCGTAAACACAAAAAAGAGAACTCCGCCCAAGAGATCAATAATGTAATGATAACGTAGATAGACTGTGCCTACAATGAGCAATCCAGCAAGGGTAGTCATAATCCAGCGTGTCTTGAGCTTATACCAATGGCCTACATAAACAACAATGAGTGTGAGCTGCGTATGACCGCTGGGAAAGACATCGCGCTGAACATGTTCGGCTGCATTAGCCATAGTGAATGAAATCGACTCGCCTGCGTTGATAAAGTCCCTCATCCATGATGTGAAGAAAAGACCTGGCAATTCTTTGTTGATCGCATAAAAATCATGAAGTGTGAATCGCGGTCCGATAGCCGGCAGAAGAAAATATCCGAGATAGGAAAGATAGAATCCGTACACGACAAGAAATGCACCATGATCAAACTCCTCAATCGTATACCTGCAGTAGAGCTCCACTCCGAGCAGAATGAAAAGAATGTAATACGAAAAATAGGCGATCTGAAATATTTCCGTCAACACCGGATTGGCAAATTGCATTATCCATTGCGTCGGATTCACACCGAAGATCCACCGGTCGATGGAAATAAAGAGCCAATCATAATCCACTGGATGGATGGTGTGCACCATAAGATAAATTTCTTTGAAGACGAAGAGAATAAAAGGATACGCGTACAAGCGATGTAAGCCAATGAACAGCCTAGTCTTTTTTGTCTCAGCCCAATAAGCCAGTGTGAAAATTATTGCTATAACCGCTACATCGATGGCAATAATCTCCAGCCAAGAAGAGACCCTGCTGAAGAAGACAAGATTGAGTCCGATGAGAAACAATAAGAAGACGATGGAGACAACATCTACAGAAGACAGATAAGAGATAATTTTTTTCATTGTTTCATAATATTGTTAATTGAGTCAGACAAGTTCAGAAATTCATCTACACTCAAATCCTCCGGCCTTTTCTTCAAATCAAAGTGTATCTGATCAAGTACGGAATCATCGAGATTGAGAGATTTCAATCCATTACGCAGTGTTTTTCGACGCTTACCGAATGTTGCGCGGACGATCGAGCGAAACAAATTTTCATCAACCAGCGGCAATTGGTCTTTAAAATTCAATCGCACAACAGCGGAATCCACTTCCGGCTTTGGGTGAAAACAATTCCTCGAAACCTTAAAGAGTATCTCGCACTCAGTATAGAACTGCGTGAAGACCGACAGGATGCCGTATTCCTTATTTTTCGGAGGAGCAACAAGCCGATGCGCGACTTCCAACTGCATCATAATGGTTGCATCGGTGACAACCATTCGCGCATCGAAGAGCCAAAAAAGAATTTCACTCGTTAAATAATATGGAATATTACCGACAATTCTGAGTTTTTTCCGATGCTTCTGTGAAATTTCCCGAAGATCAACATCTAACACATTGACGTGGAGAATGGTCATCTTTGCGCCACACCTGTGCTGTAACAATTCTATTGCTCTCTTGTCAACTTCAATGCCGATAAGTGTGATCGGAAGGTCAATAAGATGTTTCGTCAGCGCACCTTGTCCCGGTCCGATTTCAATGACGATGTCACCATCGCGGAGATTGAGACCTTCCACTACCTTTCGAAGGATATTTTCATCTCTCAGAAAGTTTTGGCCAAGTGATTTAATGGGTTTGAACACGCTGGATTCCGTGATAATGACGAGACAATATACCGAAGAGTATGAGGAAGTTCAATGAACTAAGTTCTGGATCAACAATTCGATTGCTGAGATCCGCGCCGGCAGCATGTTACTTTACAACTGTCAACACTTCCTTTAGTGCATCTCCAAGAATCTGAATTCCTTTTTCGATCTTCTCTTCCGGCGTGTGTGAATATGCCAATCTGAAATGAGAATTATCTTTGCCTTCAGGATCAAATGTTTTTCCGACAACGAAGACCGCACCCTTTTCAATGCTGCTCTTGAGTACTGCCATAATATCAAGCTGCGGCGGTAATTTCAGCCATATATAAAATCCGCCTCTTGGCTCGTTCCAAGTAATTTCTTCTGGAAAATATTTTCGTATTGCGGCAGCCATCGTGTCTTTTCGCCGTTTATATATCACACGCATCCGCTCGATGTACTTTTCCATCTTGCCGCTTCGCAGAAACTCATTCGCCAGGACCTGCGTAAAGTTGGGAGAACATGCATCCATCGATTGTTTGACCAGTTCTGCTTTTTGATATATCTCAGGAGGTACAAGCATCCATCCCAGCCGGAAACCAGGCCCAAGAATTTTGGAGAACGTCCCCGTGTAACAGATTGTCAGTTCGTTTTCGTATAAGGCCTTCATCGGCACAACTCTTTTTCGAGCTTCGTCATCGAAATACAATTCGCCGTACGCATCGTCTTCAATCAACGGCAAATCGTGCTCTTTCAGCACGGGTACGAGTTCTTTCTTCCTTTGCTCTGTGTACAGCGTACCGGCTGGATTGTGAAAATTCGGTGTAATATATAAAATTTTTGGAGGCACGGATTTATTTCGTTCGAGAAACGCTTTGAGCGATCGAACATCAATGCCGTTTTCATTCAAGTCGATGCCATGGATGTCTGCTTGATACGATTTGAATGCCGAGATGCCGCCGATGAAACACGGATTCTCCGTTACTACCGTGTCTTCAGGATCGATAAATACTTTACCAAGAATGTTAATCGCTTGCAACGATCCCGTTGTTATCATCAATTTATTTGTCTCAACCGGCATGCCTTTCTTTTTCAGGTATACTTTCAGCGATTCAAGAAGCGGTGGATAGCCGGGAGTTGGGCCGTACTGAAAAGCTGTTCGCTTGATATCGAGAGGCAAATGATTATAAATCTCATCGATCTCTTCCACCGGAAACAGTTCATTCCCCGGCATCCCGCCGGCAAAGGAAATTATGTCCGGGTGAGTTGCAAGTCCCATAAGGTCACGAATCTCTGATGTGCGAAGAGAGGAAACAGATTTTGAAAAACGAATCATAGACTTTGAATTTCAGAATTGTTTATGATTTGAGTTTTGGGTTTTTTCTCTAAAGTTCATAAATCTCGCTTGCTCTCAGCAATTCCAATTTGTGTTTCTGTAAAACTGTGATGGTTTGCTGAACCGCTTCGGTGCGGATAATGACCGTCGCACGATCGCTTAAGGCAAATGCGTACATATATTCCACGCTGATTCCTTCAGAGGAAAGAATTTGCAGCGCTCTATGCAATCCTCCCGGTTCGTTGGGAACCACCAAACCGATAACTTCTGTAATGTGAACAGAAAGCCCCTTTGCCTTCAGCAATTGTTCTGCTTGTTCCGGCTTGCTGACAATCATCCGGAGGATGCCATAATCAGCCGTGTCAGCTACGCTGAACGCGGAAATATTAATAGACGCGGAAGCCAGCGCTTCCGTTACTTCGGTCAGGCGTCCTGATTTATTTTCCAGGAAGATAGAAAGTTGTTTGATTTTCATAAGTACCTACGTTAGTTTTCTTTTGTCTATCACTCGTTTGGCTTTGCCTTCACTGCGCTCGATGGTTTTCGGTTCGACAAGTTTCACCAACGCGCTAATACCCAGCGCAGATTCTATGTTGTGCTGAATTTTTTTCTTAAGTCCTTCTAACTTTTTGATTTCATCCGAGAATAATTGTCCATCGACTTCCACCCACACTTCCAGCACATCGAGATTGTTCACGCGGTCAACGATCAGAAGGTAATGCGGCTTGGTCTCGTTCATCTCAAGAAGCACAGTTTCAATTTGAGATGGAAACACATTAACGCCGCGGATAATGAGCATATCGTCAGACCTGCCCAAACATTTTTTCATGCGCACGATTGTGCGGCCGCATGAACATTTTTCTGCATTCAATACCGATAGGTCGCGTGTGCGGTACCTGAGCAACGGCAGAGCTTCTTTGGTTACGCATGTAAAGACCAGTTCACCGATTTGGCCATACGGAAGCACTTCGAGCGTTTTTGGATCGACAATTTCCGGAATAAAATGATCTTCAAACACATGTAGCCCGCATTGATCCATGCATTCGGATGCAACTCCCGGGCCGATAACCTCGCTCAATCCGTAAATATCGATCGCTTTGATTTTCAATTTGCTCTCAATCTCGCGGCGCATTTCTTCTGTCCATGGTTCTGCACCGAAGACGCCGGCTTTCAACTTGAATGATTCGACCGGCATTCCCGCTTCAGCCATCGCTTCTGCAAGAAAAAGAGCATAGGACGGCGTGCAGGCGAGAATCGTCGAGCCAAAATCCTGCATCAATTGTAATTGACGCTGTGTGTTGCCGCCGGACATAGGAATAACCGTTGCGCCGATTTTCTCCGCGCCGTAATGCACGCCGAGTCCGCCTGTAAATAATCCATACCCGTACGCAACGTGTAGTACATCCATCTTTCCCGCTCCTGCAGAAGTGAGCGTACGAGCCATAACTTCAGACCAGATATTGAGATCTTTTCGAGTGTATCCCACAACCGTCGGTTTTCCAGTTGTTCCGCTGGAGGCATGCAGCCGAACAACATCTGCCGCGGGTACAGCAAACAAACCGAAAGGATAATTATCGCGCAAATCCTGCTTGGTTGTAAACGGCAGATGTTTTAATTGATCCACACTTTTGATATCGCCCGGTTCGATACCGTTTTTTTGAAACTGCTTTCGGTAGAACGGCACATTATAATAGAGTCGTTCTACCAGAGTGGACAATCGCTCGCTCTGCAGCTTGGTGAGCTGCTCGCGGTCCATACATTCTATATATTCATTCCATTTCATAGTCAAAGAGCTTTTCTTGAAATTGTTTGTGAAAGTTCCATTCAATTAATCATTTTTTTCTTTAAGAATAAACAACTTTTCCTGAAATGTTCATGCTTGCGCACCAAGAAAAATATTGACCGCTCCAATTCCATGCCGCTTAATATTTCTATTGTCTTGGCGAGAGAGGTTTGCCGGCGGTATAAATAATTTTGTACAAACTAAACGAACTCCCTTCGAGGCTTGGATTGGTCCGGACCGACTCGTCCAGCTACGATGTCTGCCATGAAATAGTTCTCACCTTTGATTGGTGCGCCAAAAAGATGACGGAGCATGGCAAGCTGACCGACATGCGTGAGTGTATCAGCTATTGGGCCCTGAATTAACTTTTCTAAAGGGCAGGCGATCGTTGAAGAACCCGCCAAGTACGTATCAAATTCTTTAACGGATACATAAAAGCGATTTACCTCACGATCCCAGGCTTGCGGCGGAGAATCGTGCCATACTCCCCTGCCTTTAGCTATTGTCAAAGCCCAATCAAAAAGATCTCCCATATGTGCAACGATTTCAACCGGTGTTCTCGATTGAGGATTAATCCGGAATTTCTCAAAATCCGGCGGTGCGTCACGTAATGTTTTAGCTCCGCGATAAACGATGGTCGCAATTGTATGTCGAACTATTTCACGCTGAGAATCAATGTTTGATGCCATGGTCTAAATTTATTTCCTTTTTTAAAGTGGTTTGGTTGCGCACAGAGTTTGTATGTCTTTAGTTCAAAATGCTTTTGCATTTTGTAAATATTTCTATTGACAAGCTCAATAAACCATGCTATTTTAAATATGGTTGTTGTAAAAGGTTCCGCCCCATCAATAAGTGCCCACTGTCGGCACTTCCGAAAGGATAGTTGGGGCGGTCGTTTTTAATAGAAGATCGTTGTTCCATTCGCTAGCACATCAAACTCACTTCTAATACATTTTTTAATAAAATCATAGCTCCTTCGTTCTCCTCTTTCCCATTTAATTTCAACAGCCCAATTAAGGTAATCGACAATCTGTAAATTGGCGTCAGATTTTGATGCAAAATGATATATGTTATAGCTGGAATTAAAACCTTTAACCCAAGACTTTAATTCGGTTTTTAATGCCTTTGTCTTAGCTTGTCCGTGCTTGCCGGTTGGCGGAGTATCGGTAACGACAATTATTTTATTAAATCTGCCACCATAGAAATTAAAAACATATTTTAGAAGAATCTGAATAAATATGCCATAGAATCTTACTATATCGTTTTGTAAAACTGGGTTAACCTTATTCTTTTGAATTACAATGGTGTCAACACTGATTGTATCGGCATTGGTCTGAATAAATTCAAATACAATATCTCGCACCGTCTGTAAATCTTCTGCGGCTCGGAAATATTCTAATTCAAGGTCTCTATTCCAAATTTGGTACTTCAATTCTGATATACCAGACGTGTGCAACAACGGAGTTGTCGTGGTTAATGCGGAAAGAGTATAATATCTTGTTCCTTTATTGCTGAAATCAAAATTTCCACCTTCATCAAGAAAAATATAAAGTTCAGACATGCCTTATGTTCTCTTCTCCAACCATGTGTGGGTCAACGAATGGCACCTAAGTTGCCGCACTGATAACGTTAAAAGTTGCTGTGAATGAACCGAGTTTCAAATTGATAGCTTCTCCTTGTACCTTGCTCAGCGGAAATATGTTCTTTCTTCAAGCAAAAAGCAAGCACTTGGTATTCAGAACTTAGAAGTTATCCAAAATGTTGAGAAAAAGTCATTGCGAGGAACGAGGTAACGAAGCAATCTGCAATTCTCAACGGAAAACAAAAGCGAGATTGCTTCTCCCGATAAATCGGGATCGTAATGACATGTTTCACTTATGAAAAACCTGAAACTCAAGAGAACGTTTCGTACGTTTCATAATATAGAGCTTAGATCTTGAAGTCTGATGAACATACCGACAATTTTCTTCGGCTCGCCGTCGCCATTCGCGGCGCTGTGCAGGGTGTTGGATTTCGTCCGTTTGTGTACAAACTTGCCGCAGAAATGCAAGTCAACGGCTGGGTCTCAAATACATCCCAAGGAGTTTTTATAGAAATTGAAGGTACAAAAGAAACACTCGACCGATTTCTCCTGCGCCTGCAAAAGGAAATCCCGCCACGCGCATTCATCCAGAGTTTAGAGTTTTCGTTCCTTGATCCGATCGGATTTGAAAAATTTGAAATTCGCAAAAGCGACACCGGCGGCGCCAAAACGAGTATCATACTGCCGGATATCGCTACGTGCCCCGATTGTTTAAAAGAAATCTTCAATCCATCGAATCGCCGCTATCTCTATCCGTTTACCAATTGCACGAACTGCGGGCCGCGCTTCTCTATTATAGAGGCAATACCATACGACCGCCCCAATACATCGATGAAAAAGTTCGAGATGTGTCCCGAATGCCAGACAGAGTATGAAAATCCGCTCGACCGGCGTTTTCATGCCCAGCCCAATGCATGTCCCAAGTGCGGACCGCAACTTCAACTCTGGGATACCAACGGAAAGAAATTAGCCGGACAGCACGATGCACTTTTACAAGCAGCAAGCGCGATTGAAGCCGGAAAGATTGTTGCCGTGAAAGGCATCGGCGGATTTCATTTGATGGAAGACGCGAGGAACGATGAAACCGTCAGGCGACTGCGCGAACGAAAGCATCGGGAAGAAAAACCGTTCGCACTCATGTTTCCATCACTGGAAGACGTGAAAAAAGAATGCGAGGTTGATGAACTCGAAGAACGACTTCTCTCTTCACCAGAGTCTCCCATCGTTTTGCTGCAAAGGAAACACTTTGCAATCGATAATCGCAAATCGACTATCTCCCAATCCGTCGCCCCCAACAATCCATACTTAGGCTGCATGATTCCCTATTCACCTTTGCATCACATCTTGATACGCCAGCTTGGATTCCCTGTTGTGGCTACGAGCGGAAATTTGTCCGATGAGCCAATCTGCACTGACGAATACGAAGCACTCGAACGGCTTCACGAAATTGCAGATTTATACCTTGTTCACGATCGCCCCGTTGTTCGGCATGTAGATGATTCCATCGTGCGAATTATGATGGGACGAGAGTTGGTCATAAGGCGGGCACGAGGATATGCACCGTTACCGATTACTGTAAAGACACAGCATGCTGTGTCCCTGCTTGCGGTCGGTGCACATTTAAAGAATACCATCGCACTTATGTCGGATTCAAATGTTTTCATTTCGCAACATATCGGCGATTTGGAAACAAAAGAATCTCTCGATGCATTTCACTGTGTTGTCAACGACTTTCAGACAATGTACAATTGCAAACCTGATTATATCGTCTGCGATCTTCACCCTGATTATCTCTCCTCAAAGTTTGCCTGGAGTACCGGCATTCCACTTTTAGAAGTTCAACACCATGACGCACACGTCGCCTCTTGTATGGCAGAGAATCAACTTGAAGGTGAAGTGCTTGGTGTATCGTGGGATGGGACCGGCTATGGACTTGATGGCACGATTTGGGGCGGTGAATTTTTACTTGCCACAAAGACATCGTTTGAGCGCGTTGCGACTTTCCGTCCGTTTCGGCTGCCGGGTGGAGAAAAAGCCATCAAAGAACCGCGTCGTGCGGCACTGGGAATGTTATATGAACTATTCGGCGATGAAGTCTTTCATCGACAAGACTTGCCTCCACTGAATGCATTCACATCTGCGGAACTTGAACTCCTCAATCAAGTGTTATTAAAGAGAGTGAATGCACCTGTCACCACAAGCGTAGGTAGAATCTTTGATGCTGTCACTTCAATAATCGGATTACAGCAGAGAGTAAACTATGAGGGTCAGGCGGCGATGGAGTTGGAATTCTTAACACATGGTATGAAGAGCGAAGATCGTTATCTCTTTGAAATTAATGAAATGCCAAATGTAAAATTAGTTGACTGGCGATCAATCCTTGATGGGATCATGACAGATATGAGAGACCACATCAGTCGTTCAATCATCTCTGCAAAATTTCACAATACGCTCGTTGAAATTATCATTGCAGTCGCAAAAATGATTGGCCAGCCGCGTGTCGTTCTATCAGGCGGATGTTTCCAAAATCGATATCTTGCGGAACGGACAGTGATGCGATTGCAAGAAGAGGAATTTCGACCGTACTGGCATCAACGAGTTCCGCCAAATGACGGGGGGATTGCCTTAGGACAGGTCTATACCGCTCTGCGTTTACAAAAAGCAAATAGACCTTGATTATGGATTCAGGAATGAGAACATTGAAGATGGAAAGGAGTTTATAATGTGTTTAGCAATCCCCGGAAAAGTGGTGGAAATTGACTCGACTGTCTCACCGGTTATGGGTAAAGTGAGCTTCGGCGGTGTCAAGAAAGAAGTCTGCCTTGAGCTCGTGCCCGAAGTGAAAATCGGTGAATATGTCATTGTACACGTCGGCTTCGCTATTAGCACGATGAATGAAACTGAGGCGCTTGAAACGTTGAAACTATTCGAACAAATGGGGGAATCAATAGATGAAGCAATTGATCCTGTATAGTTATTTATCTCATCAATCGGATCAATCACATATTGTTACCTTGTCCTTCCTTACATTTCACAGTTGCACTGTGAGAATGATTTTCTTAGTATTGGTAGTTATGGAGAGAAAGGATGAGTGCCTTATCGCCAAAATTCTCACACTCACATTCCAAAGAACATTGAGGCAACGTGCGATTCATAGATGAATTTCGTAACGGTAAGACAGCCGCAGCGTATCTTGAACGCATCCATGCTGTCAGTGCTCATCCGTGGACAATTATGGAAATCTGCGGCGGACAAACGCATACAATCGTCAAATCCGGAATTGACGATCTGCTTCCTTCTTCACTCACATTGGTTCATGGGCCAGGCTGTCCGGTCTGTGTTACTCCTCTCGAAATCATCGATAAAGCTGTAGCCATTGCTTCGCAGGCCGATGTTCTCTTCACATCATTTGGTGATATGCTGCGAGTACCGGGTTCGGAGAAAGATTTGCTCACTATCAAAGCACAAGGCGGCGATGTGCGCATCGTCTACTCTCCTCTTGATGCAGTAAAACTGGCACAGCAGAACCCTGATAAAAAAATCGTATTCTTTGCCGTCGGTTTCGAGACCACGGCGCCGGCAAACGCCATGTCTGTCTGGCAGGCAGCGCAGCTTGGATTAAAAAATTATTCGATTCTGTGTTCGCATGTACTTGTGCCGCCGGCGATGGAAGCGATTCTCTCTTCGCCGGCAAATCGTGTACAAGGATTTCTCGCCGCAGGCCATGTCTGCACAGTCATGGGATATGAAGAATACATTCCACTTGCAGCAAAATATCGCGTTCCAATTGTTATTACCGGATTTGAACCTGTCGATATTCTTCAAGGGATTCTCATGACGCTGCAACAGCTGGAAGAAGGCCGCTCAGTTGTTGAGAACCAATATTCTCGGTCTGTACGGCGTGAAGGAAATCGTCCTGCACAAGAACTGATCCAAAAAATATTTCAGATAACCGATCGCGCTTGGCGCGGCATTGGATTAATTCCCAAAAGTGGTTACCGTGTACGCGACGAGTATTCGGCATTTGATGCAGAAAATATATTCGATGTCGCAACTATTCAAACACACGAGTCACCGCTGTGCATTGCAGGACAAGTAATGCAAGGATTGAAGAAACCGCGCGAGTGTACTGCTTTTGGCATTCAATGTACACCGGAACATCCTCTCGGAGCACCTATGGTTTCTTCCGAAGGAGCGTGCGCTGCATATTATCATTATGGAAAAATGCGTCATTGAAAATATATTCGATGCAGAGATTTCGCGTAGAGACTTCTGAGCGTTAAGAAAGGATACGGCACATGAAAAAACGTCTATCCATCCAGACAACTTCTTGGTTCCTCATCACCATTTTCCTGTTCTTGGTGGCGGGCATTCTCATCACAGGATTTCTTTTCTATCAAAAACAACGTGAACGTATCAAAACGGAGGTTCAGAACAATCTCGCAGCGATCGCAGATTTGAAAACAGAACAAATTGCACGGTGGCAACAAGAACGCATAATCGATGCCAAGCTTGTCTATAACAACGCAGCGATAGCTCGTCAAGTTGATGCATATTTCAAGACCCCGAAGAAAACAGGTCCCAAACAAGATCTCCTTAAGTTGATGAAATCCTTCCAGGAACAGGCGGGATACAAGTCTATTCTGTTACTTGATACAAAAAGAAATATTCGTTTGTCAGTCTCCAATCACGATGATTCTGTTTGTTCGTATGGACAAACAATTTTTAGAGAAGCACTTCTTTATCGGCGAATTACTTTTTCTGATTTACACATATCGAAGAGTGTTCCGTATGTACACATCGATTTGATGGTTCCCCTTTTATCTCCAGATCGGAGTGATAGTATGATCATCGGTGTACTCATCCTGCGAATCGATCCGAACGATGTTCTCTTCCCCCTTATCCAATCTTGGCCAACACCAAGCCGCACATCCGAAACACTCTTATTGGAACAAGATGGAGACAGTATTGTCTATTTGAATGAGCTTCGTCATCGAAAGAATACGACGCTGACATTACGCCTGCCGATTTCCAACGAACAGCTTCCCGCTTCGAAGGCAGTCCGCGGTATCAAAGGAGTCGTAGAAGGTATTGATTATCGCGGTGTATCTGTGCTTGCAGCGATTAGAGCTATTCCCGATTCTCCTTGGTATATGAATGCAAAAGTTGACCAGAAAGAAATTTATGCGCCTCTTCGTTCACAAGCATGGATAGTAGGCATTGGGATGTTCCTCCTTATCTTATCAACTGGCAGTATTATCGGTTTCTGGTGGCGGCATCAACGAGCTCTCTTCTATCGCGAGAAGTATTTGGCAGAACTTGAGCGCCAAGCGCTGATCAAGCACTTTGATTATATCATCAAGTATTCTAATGATATCATCTTATTGGTCAATATGGATGGTAGGATCGTTGATGCCAACGATCAAGCATGTAGGAACTATGGCTACACACGTGAGGAGTTATTCCAATTAAGTATACGCAACCTCCATTCGCCAAAAACTCACTCTCAGGTTGAGAAACAAATGAAACAGGTTGAAGAGCAAGGTGGATTAGTGTTTGAAACAGAGCACCGGCGAAAAGACAGCACAGTGTTTCCAGTCGAAGTAAGTTCACGGTTCATTAAGATTGACGAAACGAGATTCTATCAAAGTATCGTTCGCGATATCACGGAGCGCAAACAAGCGGAGGAGAAGTTGCGTGAGAGCGAAGAAAAATATCGGAGTCTTGTTGAGAACTCTCTCGAAGGAATTGGTCTCTCCAAATATAATCAGGTAATCTATGCCAATAAAGCTTTGCTTGAAATCTATGGCTACGATGACATTGAAGAATTCCTTGCAAAACCGCTCCTAAACTATGTCGCACCCGAATCGCAAATAAAAATTCAAGATATGCTCACAAAAGCTAAGGAGGGTAAACCACACGAGAAGAGTTTTAGCTACAAGATTATTCGCAAAGACGGCGAATTGAGAGACATAGAGATAACTACTGATCATGTAAAGATTGGAGATGATCTTTATACACAAAGCACTTTCCGCGATATAACCGAACGTCTACGAACGGAGGAAACACTCCGTAAAAGTGAAGAAAGATTTAAAAATTTATCTATTTTATTGCCCCAAATTGTTTTTGAAACAAACGAAAATGGAAATCTGACATTCATCAACCGTCAAGGATTTATCGTTGCAGGCTATACGGAAGAAGATATTGCTAAAGGATTGAATGCCATTCAAATGTTTGCTCCGCAAGATAGAAACAGAGCATTAGAGAATATGCTCAAGCGATTGAATGGAGAGGAAATAGGACAACAAGAATACTTACTAACCAAGAAAGACGGCAGCACGTTTCCCGTGATTCTCTATGCAAATAGAATTATGCAAGATAATAAGCCTATAGGCTTGAGCGGGATCATCATAGATATTACCGACCGCAAGCAAGCAGAAGAGGCGCTGCATAACAATGAAGAGCGTTTTCGTCGATTAGTTGGATCAGTGACCGATTATATTTATTCCGTAAAACTTGAATCCGGTCATCCTGTTGCTACATCCCATGCTCCGGCATGTGTATCAGTAACCGGCTATACGGCGGAGGAATATGCAGCCGATCCGGATCTTTGGTATCGAATGATCTACGAAAAAGATAAACAGCTTGTAACAAATCTTACAGAAAAAATACTTACTGGATTTGAAATACTGCCTCTCGAGCACCGCATCGTTCATAAAAATGGTTCTCTCCGATGGGTAAAAAATACAATCGTGGTCAAACAAGATGCCAATGGCGTTCCTATCTCGTACGATGGTTTGATTGAAGATATTACCATGCAAAAGCAGGCAGATGAAGTTCTGCGAGAGAGCGAAGAAACGGCATATGCACTCCTGAATGCATCCAGTGAGGCGGCATATCTCTTAGATACCGAACGAAGAATCATCGCTGTAAACGAAGCCGGTGCGCAGAGATTTGGAAAAAGCATTGATGAGTTACCTGGTGTATGTGTTGATGACTTATTCCCGTCGGAAACAGTAGAATCAAGAAAAACATTCATAGATCAAGTTTTTCGCATACGCAAACCGGTTCACTTTAAAGATGTGCGATCGGGAATACATTTAGAAAACTCTCTCTATCCTATTACTGATGCGGAAGGGAACGTAATAAGAATCGCAGTCTATTCAAGAGATATCACCGAACGCATTCGGATAGAGGAAACGATCCATCGCGAGCGCAACCTTCTCCGGACATTGATTGATAATCTGCCCGATGCAATTTATGTCAAAGACAGTGCTTGCCGCAAGACTATTGTCAACCCAGCCGATGTGAATAATATAGGCTGCCAATCAGAGTCCGAAGTTTTAGGCAAGAATGACTTTGACCTTTTTCCGAAGGAATTAGCGGAGAGGTTCTTTGCCGATGATCAATTAGTCTTCCAAACTGGAAAGCCAGTGCTTAATAGAGAAGAATATGTGCTTGATGCGGAAGGCAAGAAACGTTGGTTGTTAACATCTAAGTTGCCATTGCGGGATGAAAAGGGTCAAATCATTGGTCTGGTTGGTATTGGTCGCGACATCACCGAACGCATACAGACAGAGGAGGCGCTGCGGCAAAGTGAATCTCTCTTCAGAATGTTGGTCGAGTCCTCTCCTGTTGCAATTGCCGTTTTCTCCGGGCCATCAAAGAAGCTCGACTATGTCAGTGATAGGTTCGCAGGACTTTTCGGGTATGACAAAGAAGATATTCCTTCGATGGATGCGTGGTGGCAGCTTGCGTATCCGGTTGAAGAATATCGCAATCAGATAGTAATAAAATGGTGCGAGACTCTTGTAGAAGCGCAGCGCGAAGGGAGCGTTATAGAACCGCTGGAATCTGTCGTCACGTGTCAGGATGGTTCTACAAAGTACATCGAATCTACCTTCACATCGATTGGCGAAGATACTCTCGTCTTTTTCACTGATCTCACGCAGCACCGCTTGGCACAAGAAGCACTCCGCCAAACCCATGCATTCAATGAATTGCTTATCCAAACGATGCCCTTCGGAATGAACATTGTTGATGAAGAGGGGAATATTTTATTCGTTAGTAAAGCTATGAAGGAAATGCTTACTGTTGACGTGGTAGAGATGTGCTGCTGGCAAGTGTATAAAGACGATAATCAGCAATGTGTTGACTGTCCGTTACGGAAAGGGATCACCTTCGGAAAACCTGATATTATCGAAACCACGGGAATCTTAGGCGGAAAAATCTTCCAGATCAGTCAAGTTGGAATGATGTACGAAGGGAAAAAAGCGATGCTGGAAGTTTTCCAGGATATCACAGAACAAAAAAAGCTCCAGCAAGAATTAATACAATCGCAAAAACTTTTAAGCATTGGCACGATGGCGGGCGGTATAGCGCACGACTTTAATAATATCCTCGCAATTATCCTCGGGTATTCTTCCCTCCTTCATTCCATTAAAGATAATCCTCAAAAATTCTCCGACGCAGTGAGTGCCATACGGCAATCCGTCGATCGGGGCGCAGGGCTTGTACGGCAAATTCTCACATTCGCTCGCAAAACCGATATCTTATTCGAACCACTCAGCATATCCGAACTTGTCAAGGAATTAGTATCGATGCTGCAGCAGACTTTTCCCAAAATCATCACCTTCAACACACGTATGGAAAAACACCTTCCGTACATCAAAGCAGATCATACACAAATACATCAGGCACTTCTCAATTTGTGCGTCAATGCACGCGACGCAATGCCAAATGGCGGCGAGATATCCATTGCGATAGAAAAAGTACCTGGAGAGAAATTGAGAGGGCGATTTTCATCTGCAACGAACCCATGGTATATAAACCTCAGTGTGTCCGATACCGGCATAGGAATGGATGAAGCAATTCGTAATCAGATCTTCGATCCGTTCTTTACAACAAAAGAAAAAGGAAAAGGGACCGGTTTGGGCTTGTCTGTTGTCTATGGTATCGTACAAGCACACCATGGTTTTGTCAATGTCGAAAGTACTCTTGAACGCGGAACGACATTCCTTCTCTATTTCCCTGTGCCACAAGAAAGCAGTGCCGCAATCGAATCTCATAAGCAAGGCGAAGAGCAGCTTTCCGGCGGGAATGAAACGCTTCTCTTGGTGGAAGACGAGACTCTTCTGTTGGATATGGTGCAGATCCTTCTCGAATCAAATGGGTATACCGTGTTCACCGCAAAAGACGGAGAAGAAGCCGTCCAGGTGTATCAACAGCATGCACATGAAATTGCGCTTGTTATCAGCGATATGGGATTACCGAAGTTGACGGGAGTGTCTGAATATGAGAAAATGAGAGAAATCAATCCTGCGGTAAAAATTATCTTTGCCAGTGGATTCTTTGAACCTGACAGCAAAGCCAAATTGGAAAACGCAGGGGCAAAGGGATTTCTCCAAAAACCGTATGTTATTGAAGAAGTTCTTTCAAAGATCAGGAAGGTACTGGACGCAAACTAAGATTTCTGGAACTAAAGAATTGCGCGAGAGAAAGAGAAATAATTCTTATGAATGAAAATCCGATGAACCTGAACGATGGCTTCACATGCCCGTTGCCGCTGATGGAGTACAAGAATGTTCTGCTGGCACACGGCGGCGGCGGCGAGCTCTCGCACCAGATGATCCAGAAAATATTTATATCGCAATTTAAGAACGATCTTTTCGATCCATTGCATGATGGTGCAATGTTCACTCTTGGCGGTACACGATGTGCTTTCTCGACCGACTCGTACGTCATTAATCCCATATTCTTTCCCGGCGGCGACATCGGTGCTCTTGCCGTCAATGGAACGGTGAATGATCTCGCTATGTGCGGCGCCCGCCCGCTGTACCTTTCCTGCGCTTTTATTATTGAAGAAGGATTGCCGATGGAAGATTTATGGCGCGTAGTGCTCTCGATGAAGCAGGCAGCGGAAACAGCCAGCGTACAACTCGTAACCGGCGATACGAAAGTCGTAGACCGCGGGAAGGGAGATAAACTGTTTATTAACACATCAGGTATTGGTATAATTCCGGATGGAGTTCAAATCAATCCGAAGCAAGCAAAACCGGGCGATAAGATCATTCTGAGCGGATCAATCGCTGAGCATGGTATTGCGATCATGTCGGTACGGGAAGGTTTGGAGTTTGAGACACAAATAGAAAGCGATTGTGCTCCATTGAACGGATTGGTAGAAACTATGCTTGCGGCCAGTAAGAATATTCACGTTTTACGCGACCCGACACGCGGCGGAGTTGCCTCTGTGCTGAATGAAATTTCTGAAAGTGCACAAGTTGGCATCGCTATAAGAGAAGAACACATTCTTGTGAACGAAGAAGTTCGTGGCGCTTGTGAGATACTCGGTTTTGATCCACTTTACGTTGCCAACGAAGGGAAACTGATAGCATTCGTTTCTCCTGAGGCAGTCGATAATGTTTTAAAATCCATGCACGCTCATCCTCTTGGCAAAAAAGCAATGTTAATTGGTGAAGTTGTTGCCAACCATCCTGGTACTGTGATCATGAAAACACACATCGGCGGCTCGCGTGTCGTTGATATGCTTTCCGGCGAGCAGCTCCCGAGAATTTGTTAATATAAACCATGTTCATCTTGTAAAATTCTTAAGTTGAAACCATTGAATATATCTACCCTTCGATAGAATTGTAAAATATCTTTTTTTCTTCAATGCAAAAATCTATAAGACTTGGTTCCTCTTATTTCATCTTGGAAGCAATATCGCGCATGGCACTCTTAGGAAGCATAACACCAAGCATTTTCAATTTCACAAAATCTTCATGATAAAAATAATACCCCGGATGAGAGTTGTTGCGCGACTCAGAGCCGGAATCTTTGATCAGGTACCAATCCTTTCCATCTTTTTCTAAGTACCCAACTAAGTGGATACCATGGTCATCCCCTGTCGTTCCATTTTTGAAACGAAAGATTCGGGATGATTCATCAATAAATTGTGGTGGAATATCGAATGTGGGTATAACGGCTATACCTGCATGGCCATAAATACCCGGTTCAGAGACATCTCCACCGATAGCCATGGTATAACCTGCGCGAATTGCATTCTTTATTGCAGACATAAAATCACTCAATGGAACATTGAAGTACGCTTTGCTATGCCACCAGTTATCAGGAACATCATACTCCGTCCATTGATAATACGGCCGGTCGGCGAGTGAGACAAGCTCAATATATTCGTCAAGGTTGAGTTTCACTACTTTTTCAAGGTACTCTTGCGGCGTTATCTCCTTCCCATTGATGGAAATTTTTTCAGGCGGAGCACCGATGTAATTGTTGAGGATAGCTTTCACTACCCGCTCAACAGCTTCTACATCCCATGCGTTGGATGCTTTGACTGATTTCAAATATGCATCGAGTTCCGCGAACATTTTACTGTGATCATGGAACGGCTGACCGTTCAGCAAGCCTGAATAAGCAAACGCAGGAACAATCCCATGATTCTTCCATATTCGTATCACTGCACCGGACTCAGATCCTTCACCAAACTCCTGTTTTCCGCGTGCCAGGACATACCCGCGCGCTTTCTCTACATACTCCCAATAAACCGTATACAACTCAGACAATTTGATTTCTTGTTTATTCAATCTAGAGATCTCAGACTCAAAGAATGAGGTTGTTGAAAAACACCAACACATCCCAGACACTGCTTGTGATATGGGCTTATTGCGCCAATATGACTTGAACTCTTGTATCGAGTGAGGAGGATTGAATGCCTCGAAATCTACAGCGATTTCTTTCTTGCTGGTACTGTCCTTCTTGTAAAATGTATCGAGTGAAGTTTTGATAGAATCGTAAAATTCATTCCTTTTCTCAATGAACACTACAGTATCACGGTGTATCGGTTGGGCAGACATTAAAATAATTGCTACTGTATTCCATAATAAAAAAAGACAAACACTTTTCTTCATAATATCCTCCAATATAGAATCACACTACAAATGGAATAAACATTCGAGTTTTTTGCATATAAGCGATGTATGCTTCGCCAAATTTTCCTATCATTTCTTTTTCCTCCTCCTTCGCGGTAGCTATCAGCGCAACAATGTTGATGAAAGCAAAAAGAGCAGTGGTAATCGAAATGTCTTTTAGAAATATTCCTGTTCCTAAGAACAGAAGCGAAGCATACAGAGGATGACGAATAAAACGGTAAAGACCGACTGTCACAAGTTTTGATGTGTTCTCAAAATCGCCCTGCGGTTTGCCAATAACACGCAGAAGGAGAAAACCCAAGACAGCGAACACAATGGAAACAATTAAAAATATCCATGAGATGAGTTGGTTCCATGCATGCGGCTCTTCGAACCAAACGGGCATATTGAGAAGTACCAGCAAAAGGATGCTTTCGAATGCAAAAAATCGCGGTATTCCGTGCGAGCGTTTTGCTTTGATCGAGAACTTCCAAGTGAAAATACTATTGGCGATAGTACCGATGATGAAGATGCCAATGGATGTAGTGCTCACACCTGCCTCCAGAAATTTACGAGATCAATCGACAGAATTTCATCTTCTTAGTTCTTGAATCAAGTTGCCGTGCTCGTCTAAAATATGCACAAGCAAAGACATCTCACCAGGCAATGAGTGTGTTGCACAAGCATTGCATGGATCATAAGCACGGAAAGCCATCTCGATCATATTTAAAAGTCCGTCATTCACTTTGCCGCCATGAATGAGTCCTTTTGCCGCCTTATCAACACCCATGGCAATCCGGGCGCCGTTGTGTGCAGTGGCAACGATGAGGTTCACCTTTGTAATCAATCCTTGTTCATCTGTCTCATAGTGATGGATCAGTGTGCCGCGCGGCGCCTCAACAATACCGACACCGACTGTTGGTGTCTTCGTGGGAATCGTGCGAATATCTTTGCTCGTAATTTCAATATCATTCACGAGTTCAACACATCTTTCTGCGGCCTGCAGCATTTCTACTACGCGTGCCCAGTGGTTGGCAAGTGTCATATGTACCGGTTTTCCGCCGAGAGTTTTGTAGAGCTCATCGAATGCCGTTTGAGCTTCGGCAGTCGTCATACCATCGGATGCATTGAGACGTGCCAACGGAGCGACAGAATACACACCACTCTCAGCTCCATCGATAAATCCTTTCCATCCGATTTGTTTAAGGTACGGGAACTTCACATAACTCCACGGCTCAACCTGTTCTGCAATGTGATCGAGATATTGTTGAGGGACAAATTTAAGAAATTCTTTTCCGTTCGGATCAACGACACGGACTTTTCCATCATAGAAGTTCACTTTATTGTTCTCATCTACTAAACCCATGTAGTACGTTTTATGAGTATAGGTATCAGATGTAATCATCTTAACATACGTATCGTTCTTCAAGACAATATTTTTGAAAACTTGCAATGTAAACCGCGCAAATTCGAGTCCATCATGAGCTACCTCTTTAAACTTTGGCAAATCTTCCGATGCAATTCCTTTTGCCACACCGCCCGGCAAGCCGAAGACGGGGTGAATCACTTTCCCGCCGAGATAGCTGATGAGTTCCCGTAATCGTCGCCGCATCGAGATTACTTTCTTTCCGACATCGACTCCAACTTTGCCAATCACACCGACGATATTGCGCAATTCTTTCGGCGCATCCGGGCCAACGATGAAATCAGGGCCGCCGAGAATGTACACATGGAGTGCATGGTCTTCGAGCATAAAAAGATTGTAAATCAATTCGCGGATTTTCTTCGCCGCAGGAGGAGGACTAACTTTATAGAGATCATCTAACGCTTTCGTGCCTGCCATGTGATGAGCTGTCGGACAGACACCACAAATACGACTGGTAATTTGTGGCATATCTTCGGCGGGTCGTCCTTTTGAGAATATCTCGAAACCACGCAACTCAGGAATCTGATAGTAGGCTTTCGTCACCTCGCCCTTGTCATCGAGAAAGATGTCGATCTTTCCATGACCTTCAAGGCGGGTGATCGGATCAATTGAAATATGTCGTATTGTCGTGGTAGCCGCTTCCATAGTTATTCCTTGATTTCAAGCCGTGCTATTAAAATTTTTTCTTCTTAAGAGTGAGATCGGTAAACCATATCGATAGAATGTACCAACAGGGTCGGGGATAGTTGCCAACGTCTCATCGATACCTTTTACATCTTTTGCTTCGACTTGTGAAGCGAGAGCGGAGAGAATCTTTGCACCTTGGTCTTTTATTCGAGATGGAGGTCCGAAACAGCCTGTGCATGGCATATTCCCTGAAATACAAACACCTTCGCAACCGCCGCGTGTTGCAGGTCCCATACAAATAACACCTTGAGCCAACAAGCACGTCTTCGGATCAACTTGTGTCCAATGCGGGCGTTTAAACTCCGTAAATTTTAAATCGCTCGGTTTCGAATCTTTCTTCGGGCATTCATCGCAAAGTGCAATATCCGGAGCGAGAACAGCTCCTTTCTCCGGTAATTTGCCAGAAAGGAGTACTTCAAGCGCTTGCTTCAGTAATTTCGAAGTTGGCGGACAACCGGGTAAATAATAATCGACATCAATCACTTGGTCCAGCGCACGAACGACATTAAAGAAATTGGGAAGCGTGACGGCATTTCCGCTTGTGATAACTTTCAGTTCCGGTTGTGTCTTTTCCGGATTTATCGTCGACGGAGATTCTTCATATACATACCTGAGTATTTCCTCTCGCTCGAATTGGTTGGCAAGCCCGGGAATGCCACCGGTGTGTGCACAGGAGCCATACGCAATAATAAGTTTGCTCTTTTTCCGCATGAGCTTTGCCATCTCTTCCTGTTCTGAAGTTCGAATCGCTCCGTTCACCAAAGAGACAAGAATAGAACCATCTGCCATAGCTTCGACATCTTTTTTCTTGAAGTCCATCGCAACAGGCCACATAACAATATCTACCGCAGCCACCACATCAAGAATACTCTCGGCGAGATCGACAACCGATTCTTCACAGCCCCCGCAGGAGGCACACCAATAGAAAGCAACTTTAGGTTTATCCGGCATGGACTGTCTCCCCCTTTCCGTTGATTTCATGTTCAAGCGATTCCAGCTCCTTATCCCATTCTGCAAACTTCTTCGGCAGTCCCAGAGGGCCAAGTGCACGCACTTGTTCTGTCATCTCATTGATAACGATCTTGACTCGTTCACCTTCGGATGCAGATATCCATTCGAGACGAAATCTTTTTTCTTCGATTCCCATGTCTTTCATCATCCGTTTGAGCAGCTGCATACGCCGGAGCGCTTTGTAGTTGCCTTCCATATAATGGCAATCGCCCGGATGGCAGCCGCCAATGAGAACACCGTCGGCTCCTTTGGAAAAAGCATCAAGAATGAATTGTGGATCAACGCGCCCGGAGCACATCACGCGAATAATACGCGCATTTGGTGCATGATGAAGACGCGAGACACCAGCGAGATCGGCGGCGGTGTATGTACACCAGTTACAAAAAAACGCAATAATACGCGGTTCCCAGCCATTGGTGCGTGTTGGTTGTTCAATTATTGATACCATCATTTCTTCTCCAAGTTCATCTTTCAGCAACACGCTGGTGATTCTGTCTTCAACAAGCCGTCGATCTCACTGAAGATCATTTCATCTTCGAATAAATTCTGCTTGATAGCACCGGACGGACACGCCGCCACACATGTACCACACCCTTTACAGAGCGCTTCGTTGATAAATGCTTTCTGCTTTACCTCGTCGCGCGAGATCGCGTTGTATGGACAGATCGTCAAACACGTGCGGCAGCCCGAGCATTCCTCCTGAACAACGTAAGCGGTGTTCGGTTCAAGTTCAATTTCTCCGCTGTCGATGAGAACGAGCGCTTGAGCAGCAGCAGCACCGGCTTGCGCAACGCTATCTGGTATGTCTTTCGGTCCCTGACATGCTCCCGCAATAAAGATGCCGTCAGTGAATGTATCCACAGGAGCGAGTTTGGGATGTCGTTCAAGAAAGAATCCTTCTGTGGAACACGAGATATTAAACATCCGCCGCACATCCTGTGAATCCGCCTGAGGCTCCATGCCAACAGCCAGCACAACCATGTCCACCGGCACACGACGCACAATACCGATCAGCGTATCCTCAGCGCGGATGATAAGCTTTCCTTCTTCCGATGGACGCACCGCCCAGTCGGACACTTCCGCTACACGCCCGCGAATAAAATGAACATTTTCATCGAGAAGTTTATCGTAAAATTCTTCGTATGATTTTCCTGCCGCACGAATGTCGATATAGAAATTGTAGACTTCTGCGTCAGTATGTTCCTTCAACAGATGTGCAAGCTTGAGTGAATACATACAACAGGTACGCGAGCACCAGCGGTTGGTGTTTTTATCCCGCGATCCAACGCAGTGAATGATGCCGACTGTTTTCGGATGGCGGCCATCCCGAAGAATCAATTCGCCACCCGTGGGACCGGATGCATTGACAAGTCGTTCCACCTCCAGCGATGTATACACGTTGGGATATTTTCCGTAACCATAAAAGGGAACTCGGACTGCATCGAATGTTTGATATCCAGTAGTAAGAATGATGGTGCCGACTTCAATTTCTTTGATTTCTTCTTTCTGCTTAAAATCGATAGCTTTTCGATCGCATACTTCGACGCAGGTCTTTTTACATCGCCCTGATTTAAACTCAATGCATGTTTCTCGATCAATCACAACAATTTGCGGAGTTGCTTGCGGGAATGGGATGTAAATCGGTTTCCGCTTGCTCAGTCCCACATTGAATTCGTCCGGTGTCTTGCCCTCTTTATAAACGCACTTCTCTATGCAATCCATACAACCGACACATAATTCCTCGTTAATATAGCGCGGTTTTCGTCGGACAGAAATTTTGTAATTGCCGACATAACCATCTACTTTTGCAACTTCAGAATATGTCCATAGTGTGATATTGGGATGATTTTTCACTTGTGACATTTTCGGCGTAAGAATACACGCAGCACAATCAAGTGTTGGAAATGTTTTATCGAACATCGCCATGTGTCCGCCGATTGTCGGATCTCTTTCCACGAGATAGACTTTCTTTCCAGCGTTCGCAATTGTAAGGGCGGCATGAATTCCCGCAATACCACCACCAACAATAAGTACATCCGGATGAATTTTTACATGTTTTGTTTCAAGCGATTTATGGTGAAACACACGCTGTACTGCTGCGCGAGCAAGATCTTTTGCTTTTTCCGTTGCTGCTTTTATATCGGTGTGCACCCATGAAACATTCTCGCGTATGTTCACCATCTGGAAATAATAGGGATTCAGCCCGCCCTTTTCCACGGCCGTACGAAAAGTATGTTCATGGAGTAGAGGGGAACATGATGCCACAATGATTCGATTCAGAGAATGTTCCTGAATATCTTTTTGAATCAATTCCTGTCCCGGATCTGAGCACATATATTTGTACTCATATGAAATAACCACGCCGTGCATCGTCTTCACATACTCAGCAACCGCTTTCACATCCACGACGCTGGCGATGTTATGTCCGCAGTGACAGATATAGAATCCAATACGGACTGTTCCATTATGTCCATTACCATGCATTGACCATCTCTCCTTTTGGATGCGTGATTTGTTTCAGCGAAGGCATTTTAAAGAGCCGCTGCATCCCAAGTTCCTTTTCCGATAAACCAAGCGCTACACCCATCAATTGAGTGAAAAATGCGACCGGCATATTAATCTTTTCCTCAAATTTACGATTGATTCGCTCTTGATAACACTCGAGGTTGTGCTGGCATAACGGGCAGCACGTGAGCATGATGTCTGCCTCTCGTTTTTCCGCTTCTTTGAGAAGCAGACGATTCAATCGCAAACCAGCCTCTTGAATTGTTCCCGTCAAACTCCCTCCACAGCACCGTGTCTTCAATGGCCAGTCCACCGGCTCTGCACCGAGAGCTTTCACCAACCTGTCCATCGTCTCAGGATAATGGGAGTGATCGAATGTCTTAAATGGGCGAACGACTTGGCATCCATAATAACTCGCTACTTTCAATCCTTTCAATGGATATTTGACACGTTTCGCGATGTTCTCCAGTCCGTAATCGTTCACAAAAACATCAAGAGGATGACGCACATTCACGCGGCCATGGTAATGAAGTCCCGCTTTATCTAGCGTTGAATTGACCTTCTCACTGACATCCGGATAGTTTTCGAGATAACGCTCGGTTTTTAAAAGAACGAGGAAGCATGCACTGCATGGTGCAATGAGATTGATTGTACCCTCTGAGGATTGCAACTCGGCAAGGGCAAGATTACGTGCTGCGAGAGCAAATGCGTCTGTCTCATCAATGGAAACGTAGGATGTTGCACCGCAGCAATTCCAATCATTGAGTTCTTCAAAAGGGATATCCAACGCTTTCAAAACGGAGAGGAGCGATTCTTCGTAAGCACGACCGGTGCTGCGTAATGAACATCCCGGATAATAAAGATATTTCATAACGGCGCCTCTTCTTTCCTGTGTGCTAGTATTGTGTGGAGTTGATCGCGGCGCTTCACGCGTTCCCTGCCGATGGTGAGACGACCGCGGAGAAAGAGTTTGAGACCAAGGATTGCTTCTTTCAGCATAATAAAAGGATTCGTTCGCAAATACAGACTGACGAGCAGCCAGCTTTCTGTGTTGCGCCCATCTTTGAGCACACGTTTGTAAAATTCTTGTGCAAGAATGGGAATGGGCAGCCGCTTTGGGTGGAAACCCATTTGAATCGCTTCGCGCTTGAGCGTGTACATAACATCCGTAATATGAATTTGCCGCGGACATTGGACATAACACGAATAGCATGATGCACAGAGCCAGATCGTAAGCGAATTGAGAACTTCTTCCTTGAAACCCTCACGAGTCATCGCAATGATTTTCCGGGGTGTGTAATCCATGTAATGTGCCAGTGGACACGTTGCACTGCATGTACCGCATTGAATACAGCTTAACAACTTCTGACCGTACGCCCTATCGGCAACACGCTCACCGAAATTGAGATCAAGCTCCGATTCAAACTTGATCCGCCGAATGACACGCTTCATCTTCTCGATTTTGTGCGGCTCTTCTTCTGAGTGAACCGATGTTGGGGTGGGAAGTCGCATTCATTCCTCCTTCATTAATTAAAAAATCTTGCTCGTACTACCTCTTATACAATTCAATGCACTGCAACGCTAGGCAAGAGATCGTCGCTCGTTTATTGAGTTACTCCTTCGGCATCTGTGACAATTTGTTTGACCACCTGCTTCGCAGCCTTCTGTACATTAGTTGAGATTGTTGTTCCTGCAGCGAAATTCTTCCCCTCAATCCCGTAGACGATTAACTTCGAAGGCAGGACATTCATCGTACGTGCTAGTTCGATTGCTTCCGCAACACTGAATGCATGTGTTGAATAATGAAAGAACTTTATTGGTACTGTTCCTTTATTAGCCTCTATTCTAAAAATAGTACCCGGCAGCGCGCCAGATGAAACTGCGTCCACTATCATAACATTCTGAAATCCTTGCCAGGATTCCATTAAGGCGGCGCCTTCGCCGGATTCTTCCTTTACAATAACAGATGGATGTTGTTTCTCTTTAATCGCGCGCGCTACCATTAATCCAATGCCGTCATCACTGCGATATTCATTGCCAACTCCAACGAGAAGAATCTTCCGAAGATTATTTTCGATTAAGTTCTTAGAACCTTCGGAAGGTTTCTCGACCATTATTGTTCTTCAATCTCAAACCGTGAATGTGAGAATTCCGCAATTATCGGTTTTACTAAACCCAGATAGTCGTTCATCTTCAGCCGAATTGATTTAGAGTGCGAGCATGCATTAAAGACAATCTCGTCATCATTTATCAGTGATTTATCGATGTACACGGGAAGAGCATACAAATTACCAAACGGCGGCATTGCACCCAATTCACAATCCGGAAAGAGAGGCTTGAGATCTTCCTCTTGTGCAAGGTGTAATTGCTTCGCTTTTATTGCTTTACCCAGCAAATGTTCATCCAGCCGGTGATCAGCAGGCATGACGACCATGCAATATTTGTCGTCTGTCTGAACGATGAGTGTCTTCGCTAAATCCTTATCCGGCACATGAGATGCAACCGCAGCCTCGTGCGCTGTAAACGCAGGAACGTGTTCTATCACTTCATAGCGCACACTATTTTTCTTCAGGTAATCAATCATATCGCCAAGCTTCGCCATATGTCACCTCCATAAAACGATGAATGTGCATCAGAAACGTTTAAGGATACCTTTGCGGTTGAATCGCCGGCAACATATGTGTGTTGCCGAGAAAAAGAGATGTCCCTTGAAAGAATATTGAAGTGTGTTGTATTTCAGATGTATCATTCATGTGCGATCTCAATCTTCAGAAAATGCGTTGCGCATGAGATACATGGATCATAATTCCGGATCGCCTGCTCGCACTGCCAAGTGAGTTTTTCCTGCGAGAGATTCATGCGTGATGGAATATACTCGCGCAAATCCTGCTCTATTGTTTTCTGGTTCTGTGATGTCGGTGGAACGATCTTCACATCAAGAATGATGCCTCGCTCATCTAATCGATAACGATGATAGAGAATACCGCGTGGTGCTTCAGTGCATCCATAACCAGTACCGAGCTTTGGTTCGATATCCACCACAGCCTTCTCCGGTATTTTATATTCTTTGATAATACGAAGCGCTTCTTCACATGCATAGAGCATTTCAACCGCCCGTACAATAATACTCTTGAAGGGGTTATTCGTTCCCTTTGCGATACCTGCTGACTTGGCTGCATCCTGAGCTGTAGGAGTCAGTTTATCAAAATTCAAATTGTAACGCGCGAGTGGTCCCACAAAGTATGCGCCTCGCTCTTTTAAAATCGAATGAAGTGCATTGGAATGAGAGACATGTTCTTCCATAAAATGGTTTTCATACTCGTGGATACCGATATTCAATCCTTTGTTGGAAACAAGCCGTCCTTCGTTAAATGGATATTCTCGGTCATGACGAAGAGCAACATATTCATATGAACGTTCAAATTCAGGAAACGGCAATTTTGCTGTAAACTTCACTGTCTGGATGGAAGCATCAACCGCCCACTTCAATCGCTCAACTAATGTTTCAAGTTCCTGTTTCGTCGGCAGTTTATAGAAACCGCCAACACGAACATTAATTGGGTGAATTTCTCTTCCACCTACAAGAGTAACAATATCATTTCCAACCTTTTTAAGTTTCAGTGCCATCTGGACGACGGGGCCATGATCTTTTGCCATTTGGATCGCATCAGCATAGCCAAGGAAATCAGGGGCATGCAACATAAAGACATGCAATGCATGACTTTCGATCCACTCTCCGCAGTATAGCAACCGACGGAGTGCGCGAAGCTGCCCATCCACCGTAACACCGAGGGCGTACTCCATCGCGTGAACGGAACTCATTTGATACGCTACCGGACAAATGCCACAAATGCGCGCGGTAATATCCGGTGCTTCGCTGTACAATCTACCACGCAGGAATGCTTCGAAGAATCGTGGTGGTTCAAAGATGTTGAATTTCACATCGGTGACTTTCTTGCCGCTGACTTTCACAAGCAATCCACCTTCACCTTCAACACGGGCAAGGTAATCAACTTTCAGTGTTTTACTTTTCATGTGCTTCACTCTCTTTTCGAAAAGCTTCAGCATAAGCATTGAATCCACGGAACAAACGTACCAAATCGTCGTCCTTCACTCCTAGTGTTTTCCAGTATGTACTGAGAGCTGAAGTGTTCGGTGTTTCTTTCGGACCGAAACAACCGAAGCAACCACGATGGTATGATGGGCATAATGCGTCACAACCCGCTTGCGTCACCGGACCAAGACATATCGGACCGTGCGTCACAAGGCCACACGTAATACCGCGTCGTTTACATTCAACACAAACTGCATACGCGGGTGTATTTGGTTTTCGAACGTTGAGATATGCATTGATGACTTCAACTAATTGATGCTTGCTGATTGGACAGCCACGTAATTCAAAATCGACAAATACGTGATCTGCTATCGGTGTAGATTTATTCAGCGTCTCAATGAACTTAGGATTGGCATAGACTGCTGCGATAAATTGCTTCACATCTTTGAAATTACGGAGTGCCTGAATACCGCCGGCGGTTGCACATGCACCAATAGTAATGAGAACTTTCGATTGGCGCCGCACCTGATGGATACGTTCAGCATCGTGCGGTGTTGTAATGGAACCTTCAACCAACGAGATATCGTATGGACCTTTCGTAACCATACGAGATGCTTCCGGAAAGTTTGCAATGTCAACATGCTCAGCAACAGCTAACAGTTCGTCCTCACAGTCGAGCAAACTCAATTGACAGCCGTCGCAGGATGAAAATTTCCAGACGGCAAGTTTTGGTTTCCGAGCTTTTTTCTGTGTCGGCGCTTTCACGGCTGTTGTGTTCTTTTTTGACATCTAAGTATTCTTTCTTCTGCTGAGAAAGTTATATCTCCAACTTTCGCTTATGTTGTAACTATCAGCACTATTGTTGTCTCTCAGTGGACTAAATTTCCCACTTTACCAGCATATCTTTAATTTGACTGTATCGGAACACTGGGCCATCTTTACAGACGAAGACCGAACCAAATTGGCAATGTCCACACAAGCCAATGGCACATTTCATATTGCGTTCCATCGAAACAAAAATATGATCATTATCAACACCGCGTTTGTGCAGTTCCATTGTTGTAAACCGCATCATTATTTCTGGACCACAAACAAATGCCATGGTGTTGCGCGGGTCAAAAGGAGCTCGAGAAATGAGATTCGTAACGACACCCACATTTCCGCGCCAGCCGCTCATAGCACGATCAACCGTGACATAAATTTCAAGATCGAATCGCGCACGCCAATTTTCAAGTTCCTGTCGGAAGAGAACATCTGAAGGAGTTCGTGTCCCGTATAAGAGCACGACTTTTCCATACCGCTCACGCTGCGCTACAACTTCATAAAGCGCCGGCCGAAGAGGGGCAAGCCCAATACCGCCAGCCACGAATACAACATCCTGTCCGTTCGCGTGGTCTATCGGCCATGGTGTTCCGTACGGTCCACGAATGCCGAGAATATCCCCGCGGCGCATTTTATCCATCGCTTTCGTTACGGAGCCGACGGCACGTGTTGTATGTACGAGTGTACGCGGATTTGCCGGATCACCACTGATAGAAATTGGAATTTCTCCGACACCAAACACATAGATCATATTAAATTGTCCAGGCAAAAAAGTGAACTCTTCTAAATCGCCCAGCGGCTGTAATTCAACAGTGAAGGTGTCTTCCGTTTCGTGCCTCACACGCCGAATTTGAAATGGCCACGGAAGCATCGGATTCCGTTTATAATCAACTTTCAGAGATTGTAAGTCAGGAGCGGTCGCCATAGATATCCAATAGTTGTAAACGTGTGGACTCCAATCGTTTCACCATAATGTCGGCAAAACGCTTCAGCAATTCGTACCCCAGATGGTGATCGTTCTCACACTTATTACGCAAGCATTTCCCATCAAGGGCGATCATACGAGTAAGCTCCAACGCCTTTGCATCAAAGTGCCAAGTATAAGGCGGTACAAGCCATGACCAGCCAAGGATGTCTCCTTCGTCCAATGTTTCAATAATAACAGGCCCTTTATTGGGTGTCATCAATTGGAGTGTCACTTTTCCAGAACGAATGAGGTAGAAGTGGTTCGCTTCTTCACCTTCTCGAAGAATCATTTTGCCGGCATCGATGCGTACATTCGATGCACATCCGACTATAAGCGCAAAATGTTCTTCATCGAGTCCTTTAAAGAATGGATGTTCTGCAAGGATATTTTTAAGGTCTTCCATAGGTTTTCTCCTTTATTGGCGTTGACCTTCTCATGGCTGATTTTCACGAATTGCACGCGCTTCTTCTGTAATATCAATACCAACCGGGCACCACGTTATGCATCGTCCGCATCCAACACAACCAAACGTACCGAATTGATCCACCCACGAAGCAAGTTTATGTGTCATCCATTGCCGGTAGCGGGCTTTTGCAGATGTTCGGACACTTCCACCATGAATATACGAGAAGTCGAGTGTAAAACAGGAATCCCACTTACGTATACGATCTGCTTGCTTACCCGCAAGATCGGTTACATCTTCCACTGTGGCACAGAAACACGTTGGACAGACCATCGTGCAATTGGTGCATGTGAGACAAAGCGATGCAGTTCGTTCCCAGCGTGGATGTTCAGAATTTTGATAGAGAATATTTTTCAGATTCGTGGTATCAAGTGAGCGACTCATCTGCTTTACAGTTTTCTCGGTGATGTTCTTGGCTGTCGCAAGGTCTTGCTCTGTAGCTTTTGTGCATTTAACATTTTTAAGGATATCTTCTCCTAATTCTGTTCCAGCTTCCACGACAAAGTAATGATGTTTTTCGTTCAAAATTTCTGTCAGTGCGAGATCGAATCCGGTTGCTGCTTTTGGACCGGTATTCATCGATTCGCAAAAACATGTTCCACCTGCTTGACTGCAATTTATCGCGACAATGAATACACCTGTACGTTTTCGTTGATAGAGAGGATCAATAAAGTGGCCGCCAAGAAACACTTTGTCCTGAATAGCAATCGCGTTTAATTCGCACGAACGGACTCCAAAGAAGGCATACTTCATCGGCTGAGATTCTTGCAGCACCTGTTTCTTTGAATTCGGAAAATCAAGCCCTTTTGTGCTTCTATGCGTAGCAAATATTTTTTGGATAGGCGGGAAAAGAAATTTCTTCCATGATTGTGGACCAACAGTCCAAGCAAATACGGCGGCATCGTCTCTTCGTTTTAAATGGTATGTACTATTAGTTTGTTCATCTGTCCAACCAATAGGAAGGTCATTGGCATCGGTGAGTTCGTCATAAATAATTGCGCTATCGCGCACAGTAGGCCCGATGACTTTGAAGCCTCGGCGTTTGAGAGTTTCAATGAGAGTATCAAGTTCGGCGCGTTCAAATATGAAAATTTTCACAGGATACCTACAAGATTGCTGTGTGATGCTACAATATGAATTATTATATCTACCACAAGTTCAATTCTGCAAGCACTCAATTGCTATGCTGTCTTCTAATGATGCTATTTCAATAAGTCTTCAATCGCTTGTGTAATAAGTTCACCATCAACCGGTTTATAAAAGACAATATCGGCGAGATCGTCAATAGACTTATTTATCTCCGGTGTAAGGGACATATAAGCCCGCAGTGCAATGATGGGAACCGTGACTGCTGTTCGGCGTACAATATCGAGTTGTTTAACGATGTCGATTGAAAATGTAAAGAGATCTATCAGAACAAGATCCGGTGAAATTTCTTTGATCGCTTGTTCAAACTGTTCCAACCGGTGTTCACGAATAATCTGGAATCTATCCTCAAGGTTCATTAGGAGAAACCGTGCAAGGTCTGCATCTGGACTGAAAACAAGCACACGCTTCTTGATCATCGTGGCACACCTCGACAGCTGCTGCCTCTCATTCAAAACAGGTTCGATATGGTTAGACATAAGTACTCTTTTACTTGGGATTTACACCGACCAGAATTAGATCAGAAATTCTGTGCCTTCAAATTCCGATCCATAGATATCCGCAGGAAACTCATCGTAATTTTTTTCATTGTTGTTATCGACAAGACGGGGATACTTTTCCTTGCTCTCCGTAAAGTGTTTCATAACAAGCACGCCACTTGCTATCACGGCAATAGTTCCTACAATCCACCAATGCAACTTCATGTGAGTCTCTCCATAAAGATGAATGACCGTTTTTCCTCAAGGAATGTGCCAATACTAATGTGGCGTACACCTCCAATTTATGAATGAATCTGCGTGACTTGTACTTTCCAACATGCGTGGTTTGCTGGTTTTGGGAAACTACCTCCAGAAGGTTTCCTACAAATTAGAAGAGATCGTGCCTGATGAACCCAACTCTTCTGACCTTAAAAGACTCAAGGATGCAATCTAAGAATATCGTTTAATGGGTAGGTATCTGTAGCTCTTCAATTTTGCGATAAAGCGAAGAAAGACTGACACCCAAAACTTTGGCTGCCACTTCTTTGTTTTGTCCATATGCCGCAAGCGTTTGTTGAATGAATTGTCGTTCGAAGCTTTTTACTGCGTCTTTCAATGACCCGTGACCGGAAGAAATGTTAGAAATATCTTCCGCAGGCCTCATGTATTCTGGAAGATGGTCAATCCCGATAAAATCCTCATCGCAAAAGATGACGGAGCGTTCGATGACGTTTTCCAACTCCCGTACCTCGCCTTTCCATTGATATTGGAGTAAGGCACGCATCGCTTCGTTTGCAAAACCTTGAATCGGTTTGCTCATTTGTTTTTTGAATGCTTCAAGAAAATGCTGCGCAAGAATAGGAATATCTTCTGGCCGTTCTTTAAGCGATGGTAAATCAATTTCGACGACATTCAAACGATAATATAAGTCGTCGCGGAACTTACCGTTTTCCACTTCTTTGCGTAAATCTCGATTCGTTGCGGCAATGATGCGCACATCAATGTTGATCGGATCTGTCATACCGACGGGTGTAATTTCCTTTTGCTCGAGGGCGCGCAGGAGCTTCACCTGAAGTTGAATTGGAATCTCACTCACTTCATCAAGAAACACGGTCCCGCCATCGGCAACTTTCAATAAACCTTCTTTGTCCATGGTCGCGCCGGTGAAGGATCCCCTTTTGTGTCCGAAGAGTTCGCTTTCAAATAACGTATCAACGATTGCACCGCAGTTGATTGGTACGAAGCGTTTTTCGCGCCGCGGACTATTATAGTGAATAGCCCGCGCAACAAGCTCTTTTCCAGTACCACTCTTGCCTGTGATCAATACAGTGCCTTCACTGCGAGCAACTCGCTTAATAACCTCGAACACTTTTTTCATCGGCATACTCTGTCCGATAATTTGTTCGAAGTCATATGTGCGCTGAAGTTCTTGACGCAGCAATGAATTCTCAATAACCAGCGCATGATAGTCACACAGTTTTTTTACACGATACAATAGATCATCAAAGTTAATCGGTTTCAGAATATAATCTGCAGCACCTTCACGCAACGCTTGCACTGCCGTTTCAACAGACCCAAATGCCGTGATAATGACAACCAATGCCTGCGGTGTCCGCTGGCGAATCTGCTTGAGCAAATCAACACCTTTCATCTCAGGCATTTCGATATCTGTGATAATGATATCAAATGCGTTCGATTCGTGTTTCGCTAATGCATCCTTACCATTACCTGTTTCTTCAACGCTATACCCTTCCTTCTTCAAAATAAAGGAGAGGGATTCACGGATTATTTGTTCGTCATCAACAACTAAAATACGCTGCGCCATTATGCACCTTTCAATGGAAAAGATACAGTGAATACACTTCCCTGTTCTGGGATGCTTTCAACAAAGACATCACCGCCAAAACTCTTGACAATGCCGTAACTTACCCACAACCCCAGCCCTGTGCCTTGACCTGTGGTCTTTGTGGTATAAAACGGTTCAAAGATTTTTTCTAACGCTAAAGGTTCAATTCCTTTTCCGGTGTCCCGTACTATCACTTCGACTTCGTGGTCATTCTTTCGACTATGCACAGTGATCGTACCATGGCGGCCATCCAATGAATCAACTGCATTCATCAGGATGTTGATGAAGACTTGAACGATTTGATCCGGCACGGCAGCAATTTCCGGAAGCTGTTCATCAAGCTCGAGTGTAAATGTGATGTCCTTCACTTTCTTTCCATATTGAACAATGTTCAGTGCTTCTTTGACAATGCGGTTGATATTGGTCGGTTTTACCACATGCGTGGATGGACGAGAGAAATCCACAAGCTCTCGAATGATGCGGGTGATACGATTCACCTGACTATTGATGAGTTCCAATTTCTCTTTGGCAAATCCATCACTACTTGTTCGTTGAATAACCTGCACAAGCGACGAGATGGCGGTCAATGGATTGCCAACTTCATGGGCAATACCAGCCGCAAGTGTGCCGATACTTTCCATTCGCTGCGATCGAACAAGCTGCTGCTCAAGAATGATTTGCTCTGTGATATCCCGATGAGCCCCCAGGTAACCTGCAATTGCGCCATGTGAATCAACGATGGGGGAAATTACTAATTCTGTAAAGAAAGGGTTGCCATCCTTTCGCCGATTTTCGACTCTTCCTACCCAAACTTTTCCGGAGATGATGTGTCTCCACACTTCAGACCAGAACTCTTTACTATGCTTTCCGCTGCGAAGAATTTTCGGATTCTTTCCAATTAACTCCGCGCTGGAATAGCCGCTCACTTTTTCAAATCCCGGATTGACATACACCATCATTCCGTCAGCGTCAGTAATTTGAATTGGGTTGATGGTGTTATGAATGACGTTGGAGAAACGAAGAAGGTCAAGCTCCTTTCGCTTTTCTTCCGTGACATCACGAATGAAAAGAATCCAATATTTTTCCTGACCCATTCGCAACAGACGCACCAGACCCATCACATCGATGGTCGATCCATCCCGCTTGCAAAATTTTGTTTCAAAATTCAACTGGTCAGAAAATGGAAGTACTCTTCTGAAGATAATCCGCTCATCTTCGGGGATGATGTCGAAGATATACTTCGGACGAGAGGGTTGGGCAACGACTCCAAGTTCGTCTGCTGCAGTTTTATTGGTGTCAAGAATCCTGTTTTCATCATCCAGGATTAGTACCATCTCCGGCAACAGATCAACAACGCGCCCATATTGCGAAAATAGGAACGACAGCTCGGGCATAATGACACTTTAAGGTACGTCAAGGTTCGGAGATTGGCAAGATGCAGGAACATTAAAAAAGCTTACATCATATCCGCAAGCGATGAATTTGCTTCTTGATAGAATTTGACCTTTTATTTTGGAATTTTTCCAGACCGAATTAATTTTACTCTCTCACTTGCAAGCGCATCAGAGTTTGTTTCGAGAAATCGTTGAAAACAATAAGCAGATCTCTCGAACTCTTTATTTTCATAAAAATAAAGCCCTAAATCATAGTACATTTCGGGACATGATTCTGTGCTCTTCAATAATCCATGAAGACCAAACTGAATTGCCTCTTCGAAATGGTCATCATAATAACAAAACGTGGATAGTCCTAATTCCTTTGAAGGAAAATATCTTTTTGTCAATCTGAATATTTGAGGAACATGCGAATAATCTCGCCTTAAAATACTATCAATCTCTGTCGAATCAATGTTTTTATATTGACTCAACTGTGCTGTATAAGTAAAAGGCGGAATAGAATCTGCATATCCTTTCTTAACATAGATGGCATCTAGCTCATCAAAATACAGTAGCCGCCAAGTAGTATCTTCCCTAAAATGATGTATCCATATAAATTCATACTCGTGGGGAAATAATACTATTTCTGGCTGATATTCAGCAAGTATTTTATCTTTTTTTATGCTATTCCAAAGAAATGAATATTTGCTGAAAAATTCTTCACCCATCACCTCAAGTCTGCCATCAATTGATACTTTTTGTGGAAGCATGTAAATAAGGAACCCACCAGATTGGATATCGTTAAGTATCTTTCCTTTCAAATGATTATCTCGCAAAAATTGTGAAGCTTTATAGGGAAGCAGTGTATTGCTATACTTGTAACCAAACCTAAAACCTGACCCGTAATTGATGTAATAAGAATCTGTTACAATGGCTTTAATCAATACAATAGAAAGCATTATGACAATACAACTAAGAATTATTTGAATTCTTGTTCGGTTAAATCGCGTATTCTTTGGCGTTTTATCGGTTAAATCACTTCGTTGGAGACCTTGAATTGTGGCTGGTAGAATTGCAAAAATATAGAATCCAATATTTTTTATTGATGTACATCCGAGATATAAAAAAAACAAAAATACGAGAAGCTCATGTAATTTGATCCGTTTCAGGCGCATAATAAAAATAATGATACTCACAACAAGGAATATTTGGAAAAAAAACAGAGGCTGAAAAAGAACAAATGCACCATTATTAAAATACATTCCGAGACTTAACGGAGAGAGAAGTTCACTGATACTGTATTTAAAAATATTTGAACCCTGTAACAACTGAAATTGGCGGAAAGGATATGCAACTCCCTTAAAAAAATAGGGGTTGATCAAAGAAATTCCCATTGAGAGCAATCCATAATATGTCATAGGTGTCCACAGTCTCCGCTCTCTCCAGATAGATCCTAATATATAGCTACCAATTACTATCCATCCGATAATAAAAATGGAATGTGTGTTCGTCCATAATAACATGATTAATGGGAGGAATACAAGAGAATTTTTCCCTCGTTCAACATATTCATCAAGAACTATAAAAATAAGATTCAGATATATCCAGGAAAAAGTATGTGGTCTTATTTCAAAAAGTGCGGCAACTGAACAAATCGTTAAAAATAATAGCCATTGCCAATGAGATATCTCGTTCAAATTTTGTTTTCGCATGATTCGGAACAACACGAGTATAAAACTCACAACAATAAGCAATGCATTACTTGCCACCAATCCGAATTCACCAAACAAAGTACCGATGACGGCGATTGTTATTTGATATAGCCATTGCATGTCGATGTAATCATGAGTTCCGACAGTATAGGTAAACATATCTTTTCCTGGAAACTCAGAATTTTGTAAAATCCATATACCTGTCTTTGTGTGGAATCCTACATCCGGGCCATAAATTTGCCTAAAAGCAGAAACAATCACCAGAATGAGCAAGAAAGAGAGCGTGATTTTGTTCAATACAGAAAGGGTCTTAATTTGTCCGAATATTTTTTTATTCATAAATCGTATTACCTTTTGTTGTATGTTATGATTAAAGTGAGAGGTAGCAGAATGTGCGCTATCTTAGAGTATATCCATAAATAGTTCAATTATTTTTTGCTCCCTCTATTCATCCAGCCATTGATAGAAACACTCATTTCTGTATGAGAAAGGTACCGGCTCGCTGTTCCTTATTACCACAGGTCGTTCAGTAAACTTTCCGATACAGAATACTGATGTCGTCATTATTCGAAAAGTTGCATATCAAGATCATACAACTTGCTGGCACTCCGGATTTCCGAAATGACGTTATCCATCATTCTCACAGAATTAAGAAATAGAGGATTGATCTCCATCTGTTTCCTTTTCCATTCTTTGTCGTTTACACAAGTTCATCTGCTGCTGTTTTATTGATGTCAAGAATCCTGTTCTCATCATCCAGGATAAGTATCATCTCAGGCAAAAAATCAACAACGTGCCCATATTGCGAAAATAGGAACAACAACTCGGGCATAGTGATACTAATAAGGTACATCAAGGTTCAGAGATTGGCAAGACGCTTAGTGAACAATAAGAAAAATCTGTTTTCAGATCTATTCTCAGGGATAAATTTAAGATGAAATGAAATTGATACTATTCTGTACAAATATCAACTGCTTATGATATCTCGCTATTCTCTTGGTGCTAGGCTACCTATTCCGAAATATTTTGCCGCTTGTTTTGTCTCCAGGTACTCTGCCGTGAATTGCTTAATGAGCTTACGGATTTTGAACCCATCAGTTTTTTTTAACCTTCCTTTGTTCTTTCCAGTGGAGAAGATTTAACACATTGCAATACTGATATCTGTTAGGATCTAATATTGAGCGCCATAAGGGAAATTCTGTATATGGATAATTATCGGTGATAATCGGTACATCCTGAAGGTACTCAGCAAGTTCGGTCTCATTCAATATGAAAAGGTCTGCTAACGCATCGCCAGAGTAAACAGATTTGTCCCATTCATTTATATCTTCCAGAAATTTCTTGTTTTCGAACGCCTGATGAAAGCGATCAAGTGGTACCTGGACCGGCTTTTGAGTACCAATTAAATAAAAGCCATTGCACACAGGCCCTTTCCACAGTGACGTATGAGGAAACACGCTTTGGAACGTTTTCATAATCATACGTACTTCAGTATAGTGCGCTTCCGGGACCCACAGGCAAAGAGTGCCGTTCGAATCAAGATGGTCCTTGCATAACGCGATAAACTCCCGTGAATAGAGATTCACCGTTCCTGCGCTGTAAATGGGAGGAGCCGGATCGATAGTAATGACGCTATACGACTTATCACGCATGAGTAAATAATTTCGTCCGTCACCCACAACATGATTTACCCGGGGGTTTTTCAAAATCTCAGGTCCATCCCGATGGTAGAACTCATAGGCATCATATGTATCGGGGACCAATTCTACAACATCTATAGTAAGATTCTCATGGACGAAAGCCGATCGAAGCGTGGTCCCCATTCCGAAACACACAATGAGAACATCTTTAGGCTTTTCGGTCAGAAGAATCGGAATGTGTGCCATGAGTTTTGTATCAGTTACGAGTATGGTCATACCATACCCATTAATCCATAATTGCTTCCATAATGGATATTGTAATGACCCAAACGCAGTTACGGTTGCCGCTACGCTTTCTCTGTGCAGATAAATAATTCCATCATCACCGAACATTTTTTTAATTCGCTGTTTGGTAATTTGATAGAACGGATCATGAACAATTTGTGCTGCTAGGAGTGTGCAGATAATCCCGGCAATGGCAAAGGAAAGTCGGCGTGTATTGCGATATGTTCGTGTGCTGGTGAGAAGCAATGTTATTCCCACGAGGAGATTGATCCCAGATAACACCAATATCGTTAGTGCAGAACCTAATACTGGAATAAATATAAACCCGCACACAAGGGAACCAAGAATACATCCTACTGTATTGACTGAATAAATCTGGCCTATCGATTTGCCGATACTTTCCTCGCTTTTTGTAAAACATCGTGCAACCGTCGGGAAAAGTATCCCAAGACAAATTGTAACGGGAAAAATGAGTACGCTCGCCGCCAATACTCCACTGAGATTTTTCTTGTCGATAGGGACAAGCAGTAGCAGTCCGAGTACAGCGAAAAACGCTATCACTATTTCAAGGATAGCAAATAAATACACTGGGTCTTCCAAACGATCTACAAATTTCCTTCCCCATAAACTACCCAGCGCGATACCGATCAGATAGATACTTAACATTGCGCTAAAAGCATATATCGATGTTTCGAGAAAGAGCGGAAGTATACGTGTCCAAACCACCTCGTACCCGAGAGCAACGAATCCGCTGACAGCAAAAGCTATCATAACGACTAATCTGACACGATTAGAATATGGAGATATCACAGCCTCCCCTGCCATCTGTTGAGGGACGGTTTGTTTCACCTTTGCTGGTATGGATCGGACAGATACTTGTTTTCGGTTCAAGTAGAATGCGACGGAGGCTGCATACAGATTTCCTCCTATACCAATAAGGATTGTATTGAATTCGCCCAGATGGCCGATAAAAAAAAATCCGCTTCCGAGGACTCCGATAAGTGCACCCAGAGTATTTATTCCATACAGAGTTCCTATCAGATTCCCAAATTGTGACTTTTCACGTGCGAGGAAACCACTTAAGACCGGCAACGTTCCCCCCATTAACGTCGTAGGAACGATAAGACAGAGAAAGACGATGCATGTACGGACGATCGAAAGTGTAGATTCATTGGTGAGACTATATACCCATCGATAAACTGGTACGAGCAATTCAAATATAAAAGGCATGGCGAAAGCAGACAGGGCAATTCCGAGTTCAAGAAATGCATATAAGCGCAGCAAACGTGGCGAACGATCCATATATTTTCCCAGCGTATAGCTTCCCAATGCCAGACCTGCCATGAACGATCCCAGAATGGTTGACGTTGCATAGACAGTACAGCCAAGCACTCGGATAAGAATTCTAAGCCAAACCACCTCGTATATGAGCGCGCTCATACCAGAAAGGAAAAATATAAAAAAAATGGATTTTGGTCGCTTGCTTTCTATTCCCATAATCTTTTCTTCCTCATTTCTTACCACGATGTTATGTGCATTGTGCTTGAAGGTACATAATAAAACCATCAGTTAAAATGGTTTTGAGCTTTTACAAACAAAAAAAAATCCGGCGACCACTTCTGGCACGCCGGGCATTTTTTCCAAAAAGATGAATCGAAAAGTAAAATCTACAATGTCACCTGCTCGGGCAATGGTAGTGTAAACCGTTGAACCTGCTTTTGAATCTCATGCTCCCAGCCATTGAAATTCTTGGTCGACCTTTCAAGCTCTTTTTGTACCTGATCTATTTCAGGTTGAAGTTCGTCCATCTCTAGACGCATTTCTGCATCATCGAATGGGTCCATTCGGAATATTCGAATATGGGGTCTTCGTAAAAAGAAATTTTTCTGGATACATGGTTGTTCTTCCATTTCCACATTCAGTATTATCTTTGCGCTTTTTCGCTTGACTTCAAACTTCACCGTATCGCCCTCATTGGATTTTTGAAGTTCTTTCTGGATTTTTTCCACTGCATCTACTGTTTTTCCCCCAACACGGATAACGATGTCGCCTGCTTTGAATCCCGCTTTTTCAGCAGTACCTCTTATGTTCCACTTCCTCCACCAACACTCCTTCGTTATTCGGTGTGCCGAAGTATTCCCCAAGCTGTTCGTTGAGTGCAAGAAGCTGCAACCCGAGAATGCGATTACCTGCAAAGACATGGACATCAGGTATATTAGGCATTCCGCCGAATATGCAATGCTGCGATTCTTTTTTCTTACCGACTGTCAAATGAAGCGTTTTCTTTTCGCCTTCGCGGACGATAACGAGGCTTACCTTGGTTTCAGGCAAAGTTCGATGCACTACTTTGACCAAATCATCTGAGTCAAATATCTTTTTTTCATTAAACTCAATTATAACATCACACTCCTGAATTCCCGCGGAGTCTGCTGGACTGTCTTCAAAAACTTCATTTACATATGCTCCCTCTTCAGAATCGAGCTTTGCCTTTCGAACAACCTTCTCATTTACATCTTGGACCGTGACTCCGATCCAACCTGATATCTTCATCTTTTCTTTCTTTTGCGCCCCACCTGAAAGCCTGCCACTTGCACTCAGCATAGTACCCGTTGTTAGAAGGAGCACTACCGATATACACCCCATCATCCGTAACATTGTTCTCATGACCGTCTATCCTTTCAATGGTAAGATACGTTCTTATATAACATTGAATCTTTCTATCAGCTCAATTTTATAGACGGCACATTGTACAGAATTGTTCCCAATGAAGAGTGGATGCGGAAAATAATAAAGAGATAGGCAGCAATACAGCGAAGTCTAAAAAGGTTCCGCTCATCTTAAGTGAAAAATATTCGCGAGACGGTACAAGAAACATTTTGCCTTCCTCAGACTTTAACCCTAGAAATCCGGATCCTTGTGATTCTAACATATCGATAGCTGCCACAAAATATTTCTGTTTTATTCCTTGGAGTAATTTGTTACTGGTTTTTTCTTACACATGGAGTTTACTTTTAATTTCCTTAAGAAGACCATCGGGGATGATTATTCCTTGCTTTACCGCTAATTGACATATGGTCCATGCTTTTACAAATTCGCCCTGTTCATAATACAAATACGTAAGATTGAAATAGACGATGTCAAACGAAGGGTTCAGTTCCAAGGATAATAACCATTCCAATTCTGTTTGTCTATAACGATGGGCATCATAGTAGAGAATTCCAAGATTATATGGGATGTTGGCGTTTTGTGGATCGAGTTTTTTTGCAAAGAGAAATAATTCTTCTGCTCTCAAAAAGAAGCCGCGCGCATAATTTGAGATAGCGAGTGCATGTATTAGTTCTTTATTAGACGAGTCATTTATGAATTTAATTTCTAAAGTTTCAAGGATATCTCTGGTTCGTTTGCAATTCTTTATCGAATCCCTTGCTTCAATATCAACGACCGGCGTATTTAATGGAATTCGGTAATTTTGAATTTGTTGTTTGAGCGATAAAGGCAAACTCATTCTCTCCATTGAGCTGTACAACCACATATCATGCGGGGATGTTTCTGCAGCATACTGCCGTAGCGTTATGAAATTTTGGAAGTGAAATGTTTGGCGATAACTTTTCCAGCAAAGAAAAACAATAATGATCCCCAATAAATACGGAATTAGTCTTTTAAATAGATGTATATTCTTTGTGAACGTAAGAGATGATAAAAGAATAACTATGCCTATCATTGGTACATAAATACGATGTTCATAATAGGGAATATGGATTTCCACACTGTCGGAGTGATAGATAAATGTCGGGATGAGCAATAAACCGAACCAGAGGATCCCAAAGAGTATTATTTTCCAATTACGATTTTTAGAATAAATAATTATGCTCAGAAGAAACAGAGTAGAAAGAATTCCAGGTACTATATGGATATCTGGATAAAGCGGGCCAAAAGCTAAATCAACAGGCCAGAATATTTTCCCCAAATAAAAGGAAACAATCCAAAGATCTGAAAACAAATTCTTCATAACTCTCAGAGGAGAAGTGAACGGAGCTATTTGAGCAGCCATGCGGAGAATATACCAGTTCACAAACACTACCATCCAAACGACGATTAATCCGATTATTTGAGTTGTAGTAGCTTTGTCTTTATGGACAAAAAAGATATAAAAGAGAAATACGAATGGAAAGACAAGCGTTGTTTCTTTCGTAAAAAGCGCAAGTGCAAAAAATAACAAATGAGCGAAGTACCACTTATACGATGATGATGACATAAATTTCAAAAAAGAAATAAAACACAATAAAATGAAAAATGCTAAAAGCGAGTCATTCCTCCCTGATATCCATGCAACGGATTGAGTAAGCGCTGGATGGACTGTGAAGATGAAGGATAGGATGAAACTAATTGCCCTTGACACCCCAAGATTTAATAGCATAATGAAAAGGAGTAAACAAGAACCTGTGTGGAGAAGGACATTAATTAGAAAATGTCCCCACAGCTCTGTGCCGCTAATTTGCGTGCCGAGAATGAATGAAACATTCAACATTGGCCGATAAAGATTTCCACCTTGACCTTGATGACCAACATCTTCAAGAAATTGACGCCCGATATCGCTTAGTTCATCAATCTTCGAGTAGTTCTCTACTATTAAAAAATGATCATCGTAGTATGTATATTCTGAAAAGAAAATAACATGGCCGTAGAGAAGAAAAGATGATATTGCAATCCAAAGGTATGGACGCCATGATTTTATAAAGGTATCTTTTGCAATCTGGGACTTAATCATAGATTACATTATTTATTCTTTTCTAGACTTCTGAGATATTGGTGGAATAACAGCAGTTCGTGATTGCCTTCAGAAAACACAATCGAAAGATTGGGATTACCGTTGTTAATTTGATTGTTCAGATATCTCTCTTTTTATAAATCGAGATCCAAAATACATGTGTTGGTTTCTTTAATAAACTATGTGTATCTGTAATCAGTAATGTGTCTTTAATATTATTATATTCAAAACGAGCAATTATAGGATAATTTGATTTTGCAAATCTAAAAAACCATTTATCTAACTCCTCCGAACCTTTACGTTTTTTATACCATTCGGGTTCAATATTTGTATAAATGAGTAGTTTGGGAAAAGCTGATTCCACTTGACGCATCATTTCAAGACGAAACTGTTCAGCTAAGGGTTGGTCTTCAGCAATCGAGTATGTATAAATAAATGATGTTGCAGACTTTCGCTGAGAATAAAATAGGAATTGCGGCTCATTTCCGATGATTGCGATTCGATCTTCTTTTGAGGTTTCTTCTCGTATAATATCTGCTATTAAAGGAGAGTAAGGGAATGGATATTGTTGATATACTGTTTGTGTTACCTCAATAGGTGAAAACTGGTAGAGGACGTCCCAGTGAGCAATGATAGTACTAAGAATTGCTATTGTGACAATAAAGACAGGTGGAAAATAGTGTACTGTTGGCAATGAAGCAGTTGAGAAAATATGGAAAATAAATCGAATTCCAATTCCAAAGAGCATGGCAACGGCAGGCAGTACTAAGACGAAATAATGCGGTCTGAAATAGAAACCGACTGAAAGAGCAACGATGCTAGCGATAGTTAATCCCAAAATGAGAATACAAGATTGTCTGCAATTTGCGGCAAAGAATAGAGTAATAAACCCAACACCAGCTATGATCCATATGAGCTTTGTGTGTTGCCAGAGAGGGATAAAAGATGAAAAGAAATAGTATCCAATATCCATCTTTGGCACAAGTGAACTATACTCCCTTGCATAGGTAAATGTCCATTGATAGAATTTTTCAAGAACTCCAGCGTAAGCAAGATAGGAAAGACATAGAAGTAAGGGAATAACAGCCCCTCCAAAATAAGCCAAAATGTATTTCCAATAAATTCTCTTTTCGAATGATTTGTTTTGCCATAATGAAATAAGGAGGGCTACAAATCCAAAAAGGCCGAAAAATCCACCTTGTTGTTTCACAAGGGCTGCGCAACTAAACAGGACAGCGCTGAACAGAATAAAATCTTTTCGGTTTTTTCTCAATCCCGAAAGCAAGAGAAGATTAGCACCGATGACAAAGGGTAAAATGAAATGTTCGGCATTTGCCCAAAACCCTTGAACGTGGTAGCTCATACTCAAAAGTGCAAACGCGCCAGCAGAAGCTGTCGCAACCCAATCATCATACGCTGTTCGCGTAAAAATGAAAAGAAGAATAATAGAGAGTACATTGACAAGAAGGAGACAAAAATGGATTGCGGTATGTGTCTCACCGAAAAGCCATAATATTCCGGCATAGATAAAGTAAATGCCAGGGAATTTCATATTGTATGCTTCTGCGTAAGGCGGAGTTCCACCAAGAATGAGCTGGCCCATATATGCATATTCACCTTCATCACGCTCAAGTGGAACATCTAATAATCGCACCCGAATAATCATTGTGAAAAGAATAATGAAAAAGAGGAGAATAAGGGGGAGAGGAGTATTGAATATTTTCGATCTCATAGAGAATGATTCCACTGCTGCATTACTTGATTGGATAATAATTGAATCTTATACATTGCCTCCTTAATGTCTCTCTCAAAAAAAGCGTTGCGGACAGTTTCTCTATCATCTTCTTGGAACAATTCTCATGTGCTTCTTTGTTTCCTTAACACACTTCAAAAACAGATTTATCCTTCGGATGGAACTTCAGTTTTTAGCGGACCAAGAATTATTTATTCCATCCGACATCATTGTAGAAACATGCGTTTCGTTAGTGCTATTCCTGCAAATATTCCGTCGTTTACACTCTGCCAATATACTAAGTAGTTTAAATAGTTAAAAACAGGATTTTATGAAAGCTTAGTCAAAAAGAACATACTCTTTTGTTATGCCCGAATATTGGAATTAGTAGGGATAATATTTCCTTCCCAGCTTTTAGTACATAAAAAAGCCCAACCATCTTCGTGCAGAAGATGGTTGGGACGACAGAAAAAACTTCTATGCCTTTTTCAGGTATGGAGCTTACTGGAAATCTGATCCTGTGAAACTCAAAGTCAATTTGCCGGTTGCATCTACAGATCCTACAACTGTGCAGCCTGAGTTTGCTATAGAAGCACCTGTAATTGTAATCGTTGTGGCAGCTGGAGTTGCAGTATATGTAGCATTAGAATTCGACGACAGTCTTGATGGAATGTTATAGCCTGTATAAGCATTATTACCACCACCCATGGAGGATGTACGAATTCTATACTGATATGCATTTGCGGCAATATTGTTAACATCGTTAATGATAGCATCTTTGTTTGCCTGAATACTGTTTGCGGTAAACAAGCTCAATCCGACGGCAATTGCGATACCGACAATGATAACGCCGAGGATGATAAGCAACAATTGTTGTTGTCCCATAATGAAACCTCCAGTAAATTGTTAAGTTTAATGTGAATTATTCATTTCATTCAACGATACAATATCTCCAAGTTCTGTACCAAGATTATAACATCAGATTTCAATCAACCATCCCTCTTTTCCACGTGAAAGACTATATAAAGCTCTTGAAGATGTGGAATAAATTACCTCTCACAGTCAAGATTACGTAGGACGGAATGACCACACTTTCATTTTTATTAAATATTCCCCATTTCCAAGTCCAGTTTGCTTTCCAATCTCCTCCTTCGTATCTTGGATAGAGGAAAGAAAATGGTATGGCTATAAAAAACAAAAAACATATTCTTATCATCGATGACGAGCCTACGTGGCTCAAGATTAGCTCGCATATTCTCCGAAATTGTGGTTATGATGTTCATACTGCGGGAAGTGGAAAAGAAGCACTGAAGGCACTTACTAACTATAAGCCAGACTTAATCCTCAGTGATGTGCGTATGCCAGATATGAATGGTTTTGATTTGGTGGATAACCTGAAACATATTCCGACAGCGTCTTCCACCCCTGTTATTTTTTTCTCAGCGATCGATGATTATGATGCCCGAAAAGTGGCGCGTACTCTTGGAGCTGTTGATTATTTAGTGAAGCCATTTAATAAAGACGACGTTAGTTCTGTTCTTTCCAAGCATTTGCCCACATAGCAAGCCTTTATAGCCTGAATTGGATTTCATGGAAGCAAAATCACGCAAAGACCATACTTCCTTTAAAAAAAATGGTAAGCTTCCATAGCCTTCGAAAATTTCGTATCTCTTTAGGACCTGTCGATCAAGCACAAATTGTGGTTACTGTCTCTGTCGTAGTAACCCTCGCTACTATTTGGGTCGTACGAATAACAAGCGGCCGTACAATCGAATGGCTACTTTTCGGAAGTATTTTAACTGTCGGTATCTTTGGTTTTATTATCGTCTACTTTTCACTAAAGTACGGACGATTGCTTGAAGAACAAAAACAGGAGTTGCTTGCATTAAATACTTTTGCTGAATCCGTCAATCGAGCAATAGATGTTCAATTTCTTCTTCAAAACGCATTGTATGAAATGAGACGCTTGCTCAATGTGGAGTATGGATGGATTTACCGCGTTGAGGGTGACTTGCTATTGCTTAAAGCTTCACGGGGAACCGAGGAACTGGACATTTCAATTATTGAAGCGGTGGACGATCTAAATCAGGAAAAAATATCTTGGATCCGCTCTCCAAGAATTACTAAACGTCCAAGAAAAATCAAATCAAATGCAAACAAGAACTCCGAATGGGAATATGGAAGCATCGGATCATGGGCATCTGTGCCAATAATGATGAAGGACCAAATGTCCGGATTGATCGTCTTGGCAAGCAAAAATCCAGAGGCTTTCGGAAACAAACAGATCGACTTTATTATGACGTTTGCCAACCAAATTGGCGTTGCCATGGAAAATGCAACCCTCTTTGAACGGGTCCGTAAATCAGAAGAACGCTACATTGATCTTTTTGAACATTCCCCGGACATGTCCCGCATTGTAAATAAATCTGGTATCATTACTAATTGTAACCAGACAGAAGCGACACGGCTTGGATATAGCAAAAGCGAAATGATTGGTCAATCCATTCTTAAGTTCTATCCACCGGAATACCATAATGAAGCACAACGTTTATTGCACAACATTTTTGAAAATAATCTTGAAATTAAAGGGCTTGAAGAAAAAATGCTGGCAAAAAACGGCGAGTTGATTGATGTCAGTGTCAACGCCTCTATCATTCGAGATGAAGCTGGTCAACCATTGGTTCGTACCGTTGCCCGTGACATCACAGAAAAGAAAAATCTCGAAGCCAAGGTTATCCATGCGCAACGTATTGACAGCATTGGTAATCTTGCAGGCGGTGTTGCCCATGACTTCAACAATATCCTCACATCTATTCTTGGCTCCACATCTATTATGAAACGCAAGATGAAGCACGACGATCATTGGTATCGATTTGCCGACATCATTGAGACTGCTGCCCGACGAGGAGCCGCCCTGACACGGCAATTATTGACATTCGCCCGTAAGGGGCATGTTCAATTTCGACCGGTCATCGTCAACGACATTATCGAAGAGACCCTTCGACTTTTTGAGCGCAGCATCGACAAAAAAATTAGTATTGAGAAAGATTTATTAGCGCAAGTATGTATCATTAGTGGAGATGATGGACAACTGCAGCAGTCACTTCTCAACCTACTCATCAATGCCCGCGATGCAATGCCAGACGGTGGTACTATTACGGTACAGAGTCAAAAAAAGCACTTTGAGGAAGACACTACTGGTGCAGTGGAAATTCTGAAAGGTGATTACATTGCTATCTCTGTTATTGATACCGGTATTGGGATGGATAAGGACATTCAACAGCATATCTTTGAGCCATTTTTCACAACGAAAGATCGAGGGAAAGGAACAGGACTTGGACTTTCTGTTGTATATGGTGTTGTAAACTCTCATAATGGTTTCATTTCGGTTCAAAGCGAACCCATGCATGGCACTCAATTTACCATGCACTTTCCCATATTGCCTGCATCAGAAAATCTGCGGAGCAGCATCCGGCATTCAAAACTCGAACGAGGCACTGAACAAATCATTATTATCGATGATGAAAAGGATGTTGCGGGTGTCATTGGCGGGATGCTTGAAAGCCTGGGGTATCATATAACAATTGTTGACAGCGGGCGAAAAGCAATTAATCTCTTCAAGAAGAAAAAGAGATTCGACGTTGTCATCCTTGATCTCAACATGCCAAAAATGAGCGGGAAAGAAACCTTTGAGAAATTGAAGGAAATTGATCCGAAGATTCCAGTGATCATCTCCACCGGATATAGTGATCGAGACATGGATGTCTCCCAATGGCGAGATATGGTCGATGCATTCCTCCAAAAGCCCTACCCGATTGAAGAACTCTCCAAAGCAATCCGTCTGATATTGGATAACAAATAAGAAAAACCTGCTCACAGAACGCAATAAGTTCATGTTCCTTTTTTCTGTACAAAGTAATTACATGATTGAGAGGATTCAATGCGGATGAATCAGTACTACGAGTAAGGAGTCACCACAATGTTACAATTTCTATATTCGATTGGAATTGTTTCTAACGTTGATTATATAAGCCATTGTAGTTAGAAAAGTCTCTTGAGAGTAATGAGTTAAAACTCGTGGATATCCAACTATAACCGGAAGCCTGAGTCGACCACTGATAATTACGGAGTGAACCTTTGCAAATGGCACACTCACTTCCCTGTCAACCTAAATTGGAACGGTATCGATACCCACACAGTCACTGGTTTTCCTTGCATAAGTGCCGGAGTAAAGACCCATTTTTGAGCAGCCGCAAGAGCTGATTCAGTAAAAACTTCATCGCTTGTTTTCCCGAGCAATGCCTTTTTAACTTTTCCATCTTTATTAAGCAGTACCTGAACAATGACTGTTCCTTCTATTCCGGCACGTTTAGCAATATCTGGATATTCTGGAACTGCTCTGAAAATGATCATAGGCTCACACTCGGTTGGATGGTACTCAGTGGATAGCGGATCCTGATCTTTAATTTTGAGATCGACATTTTCAGAGACATCGCCTACTTGTTCCCACCCACGATCTGCTTGACGAGCCAAGTCTTCTTGACCAGCAAATAGTATTTCCGGTTTCACATCACAATCAGGTATTGGAACCGGTACTCCAAAAGATAATTTTGCCGGTATGTGCAGAATGGCTGAAAATGCAGTGGGTGGATGAATTGGGGGTGGAAGAAACATGTTGGATCAATAAGAATTGTTCTTTTGGGAGGATCAATCGGCTTTAACCATTCAGCAAGATGGTAGGCACCAATCACCATTATCTGAACCGTAATGGCAATCAACATTGCCAGCATCATATAGCGATGATGAACTTGGCGAAGTTCCAGATATCCGTATGGGGTCGGGGCAATGAGCGTTTTCATAACAGTCTCTCCTTTCCTATTTGAATGTGGACTTGATTGTTTGTATCATTTCGCTGCAATCTCCATTCACCTTCTTCTTATGAATGACATAAACAGACGAAAGGTAAATGCAAACACCTTTATTTTTTCTCAATAATGACTCGAAACTGCTGGATGCGTTACGAAACGGCAATGATCAAGTATTGGTGGAGCTTTTTCAGAAGAATCGTCGGTCCATCACCTCTCTTGTTCTAAGAAATCAAGGTACGGAGGATGACGCAGAAGATATTCTTCAAGAAGCATTGGTGGTACTCTGGGAGAAAATCCGCAGCGGTTCATTCGAATATCAGGCAAAAATGAGCACGTATATCTATGCTACAGCAAAAAACATATGGTTTCGGCGCTTGGCACGGCGACGGCGGGAAGTTCCTGCAACCAATGAAGCCTTTGAAGTGGCAGCGGAAGATACAACGCCTCAGGAAGAATTGGAGGAAAACGAGCGTATTACCGCTGTTCAACATGCGCTGGAACAGATCGGAAATCCCTGCCGTAATATCCTTCTTCTTTATTATTGGGAGGAACAATCGATGGAAGAAATTGCATTAAAACTCGGTTTTGCAAATGCTGATACAGTGAAATCAAAAAAATATCAATGCAAGAAAATGCTGGGACGGCTCGTGAAAAAAGTGCTTGGAGGTAACAGCGAGCAATGAAGGAAAAGAATTCGCAGCACTGGGCATCTGACCCGGAAAAAGTTGAAGCGTTTGTCCTTCATCGGATTAATGAATCGGAAAGAGTCTCCTGTACCACACACTTGAATCAATGCGAAGGATGCCGTCGCGCTGTACAAGAAGAACGAGAACTTGTTGCGGGGATACGATATGTCGGCCGCAAAGAAATGAAACTTCGGCTGAAGCAATGGATACAACATGATCAAGGAACACGATTTGATTGGACGCAAATAGCAAGCCTCGCTGCGGCAATTGTACTTATGCTCGGTGCGGTGTTTACCATCAGATGGTTTACTGATTTTAATCAAATCAAAACACGGTTGCATGAAATTGTTCTTAAGAGCGATAATTCTTCACAGCGTTCAACATGGATAATCGGAAAAGTTGTAGAACAAAAAAGAGTTTTTCGAGGAACAATTTTAAAAAACAGTTCTTTGTTTATTCTTAAACAAGGAAATGTGACACGGACTGTTTCCATTCGGAGTGCTCTGACTGCCGAGCTTCCTTTAACAATGAGAACATCTGATGAATCGAATCTTCAAACGTTGTTCGAGCGAACCCCAGATGGTTTGCAACTAACCATTTATTCAATTCCTGCATCAAATTCTGCTATAACTGGGATCGAAGCAGTAACAGCAGATTCGCTTATCGTGTATTTCCAGGGTCAACAGATTGCATATCATATCCCAGGCGGTTGGGCTGGAAAGATATAAGAAACACAAAGCCCGATTCCGTTTTCGCAGAACCAGGCTTTCTCAACTTTTCATAGTACTCATGTACTCAAAATCATTTCGAAGTCATGACAAAGATACCGTTCCAATCATCCGGTGGCGGAGTCAATTTGTACAGGCTCGCACGTTCGGAATAAATCTGTGCGGCATAACAGGTTTCGTCGAGCGAATACGCTTGCTGCATGTAAGCATTCGCTTCTTCCCATTGACGTGCACGGTAGAGTCTCAACCCCTCGTTATACAACTCTAAAGATTGCCGCTTGCTGTTCGTCATCTCCATCTTGGCAGTTCCGAGTAGTTCATACACTTTCACCGGTTCATTTTTACCTTTTACCTGAATCAAATCAAGCTCTCGTACAACTACTTTTTCTTTAACGTGTGTATATGTAAAATCACTGATCATAATATTCGACTTGTATTGCTTATTGGCGCCTTCGAGACGCGAGGCGAGGTTCACACTGTCGCCGATTACGGTGTAGTCGAATCGATCTTTGCCACCCATATTTCCGACGATCATAACGCCGGTGTTGATCCCCATACGCATCGTGAGCGCTGGTTTCCCCTCCTTGGTCCATTTGATTCGAAGCACTTCTAACCGTTTTTGCATATCCAACGCTGCAAGGCATGTGCGAAGGGCATGGTCTTTCTGAGGAAGCGGAGCGCCCCAGAACGCCATGATCGCGTCGCCTTCATACTTATCCAATGTTCCTTCGTACTTCAGCACCAGGCGGGTCATCTCATCCAGAAATTCATTAAGCAACGCTACCAATCCTTCTGGCTTGCTATGATACTGTTCGGAAATGTTTGTAAAGTTTGCAATATCAGAGAAGAACACCGTCAGTTCACAGCGATCGCCTCCTAATTTTGCTTTCTCCGGATTCGCAACTAATTCATTCACGACTGCCGGATTGATATAGTGACCGAACATATTTTTGATGACAGCTTTTTGCTGGCGCTCCGTCAAGTACTGATATACCGCCGTGCCGAAGTACGCAAGCACGATCGCAAAGCTTGGATTCACTACATTCATCAACACATTACCATTGATAAAGGTTATGATAGAAATTTCGAATACCGCACCGATGAGCAGGACCGTGAGCAAGAACGTACCAATCTCCATCAGCCAGACATGTCGTATATGAATCTGCTTTAACGCCAACAAACCGATGAAGACAAAGACCGAGAGGAATATAATTATGATACTTTCAATGATGGGATCCATTGTTGAAATAAAATTTTTATCGATCACGTTTTGAATAGCGGTAGCGTGAATCTCGACACCATTCATCGCATAATTATTCTTTCCTCCTTCTTCTATGTACAACGGAATATTATGGAAATCGCGCTCATCCGGCATCACAGAGCCGATCAATACAATTTTATTCCTGAACTTACTCATCATCTCTTCGTCGAACAGGTTAAGATCCGTTTCGTATTGGATCTCGTCCTTCGTTTTAAACGATGAATCGTCTATGACTTTTGAGAAATCGTAATAGGGGAATGATTTTACTGGACCATAGTAGTTAAGCAAAAATGTAGAGCTTTGATATCGTGGAATAGAACGGTCTCGGTAATCAAAGAATTGATCTGTTAAGCCAACGCATGTCTCTGGCTTTAATTTGTAAACTCGATTGAGAGCTGCAAACGCGAGTGATGGAGTTAAATATCCCTTCACATCGAGCATTGGAAAATAGGAACGACAGACATCATCGTGGTCTTTATAAATATTCACAATTCCGATGCTTTTATCGACATCATAGAAGATATTTCCATATGATCGTTCGGTAGCGCGTACATAGTATTTTTCACTCGTACCGCCGGTCTGGACTTTTGCGGCAAGCACAACATTATCATATTTTTTTAATGCAGCCCTCATGCTGCTGTCTCCGGCGGCATCCTTAATAGATTCGAAGGTCAAATCAAACACAATGACTTTTGCTCCCGCCCTATTCAGGTTCTCAATAATATGGGCATAATACGACCGGGGGAATGGAAACGGTTCCGGTAACGCTACAAGATCCTCGTCGGAGATCCCGATGATCACGACATTACCATCCTTACTGAGATCGCGCCTCTGTTCTTCGCGTTCGTACTTACTCTGGTAGCGAAAATCAATCGTCAACAGATCGATGTTTTTCAAAAAGTTCAATTCGAAAAACCATCCTTGCCCGAGAACGACAACGAACACACCGATACCCAATCCGATTGCAACCTTTATAAGAAGGGGCAGAATTTTTTTCTTGAATTCATAGGAAGCCATAATTCTGATTCCTTTTGAGATGAACGGGAGGAAAAGCTTCGTGTCTCTTCGCAAAAGAATAGACACGAAGTCCTCGTTATTTCACTTGGTCCGTCAGAACATAAATCGATATAAGATGCTAAAGACTACATCACTTGCGTTGTCCGAATTCTTGATAAAATCGAACTGGCTGACGAGATAATGATTTTCCCTTACCTGATACTCGGCGCCAGCTTGCAGAAGAAGCCGTTTAAAATCACCGAACGATGGGGCCACCGTTGCCAGCAGATTAAGCCGATCATGCATTATCCGATATCGTGCACCAAGTGAAATAGTTTGATAATTGAACATCTGTTTCTGTGTTGTATTTAAATATACTTGTTGCACTGAATCCCATGCAGAATACGAGGCAGTATGACTCACAATGACTCCAATGGTTGTTTGCAGCGGAATAGAAAAGAACGAAGAGATCATTGTAGAAAAGTTAATATTGTCTTGATCACGCTTGTAAAATGTATTGTCTTTTTTGTTTGCTATACTGACGGATGCCGTTAGGCTATTCCGTACAACCATCTGAAAATCGTAATTCATGGCAATAAAAAATCGGTCGGTCTTTTCTGAAGCAATGCTGAGTGAATCGATTTGTGTTGTATCGATAGATAGATCGATAGGGTTCTTTCGGGTATTCAGACCATACCCAATGGTGAACGATGGAAGCTCTGCACTTGGATACGCTGTTATAGATGTATTCAATGTATTGTACGTTGTTGTCGGTGTAAGTGCATCATTCTGCGTGTTATTGCTTTTGGTTTCGTACGAAGCGCTCGCCATGATTTTATTGTTGAACATCCGAACACGATCGGAGATATTGATGCCGGCAATATCGTTCTGAACAAAATCATTGCCAAACGATGTATATGAAATACCTCTCCGGAACACCATGGCGCGAAGATAATTGTTCAAGTAATTCAAGGAAAGTTCCGATTCGAACGCAAGCGACGGCATTCCTTTTATCGGGTTCAGTGGCGACAGACCAGAATTAATAGTAATAATGGAACGTACGATCTTAGCAACCTTTTTTAAATCATCGGCTTCTTTCTTGGCATCCTCAATTTGCTCGGGTGTTTTCGTTGGATCATTGACACCTTCAAATTCATCAATCTCTTCATCAGTATAGCTGCCTGGTGAAATATCGTTGTTCTCAAGACTAAATACTGCCTGGCTTGCCCACCTCACCTTCTGATTATCAAATGCAAGCAGCAAATCAGCGCCTGCTACAACATTCTCCTTCGGATACGTTCCATAAGTAATAGAACCTTCATCATCTTTCGCTTTCATATAAGTGAGACCGAATTGGAAGTTTTCTCCGCTGCCAAAGCTTGGACGTATGGCTAAAAAGTTGCGCGCATATGCGCCAGAATTAAAGAGTCGGTACCTGAAGTCCGCCGAGCGGTATTGCTTCGTTCGGATGTGCGGCTGCTGAAGAAGAATCGGCATACACTGTATCTCGAATGTTCGTGCCCTCGATAGCGCGATCCGTTTTCCCGTACGATACATCAAGATTAAAAAAACCGAGTGTGACTGAACCTGTAATACCACGCACACGTTTGCCGCTCACAATGAGCGAAGGAAACTGCGGATACGCATCGCCAATTTGCACTTTTGCATAATCAGCTTCTTGGAATGTTGCAAGAAATCTATCCTGCGGCTGTAAGTACGGTTTTTCTTCATTCGTCAAGTGCATATCACCGCTGAAGAGGAAATCTTTATACGAACCTCCTACATGAGCGTCCCCGCGTACATATGTTGTCGTAGCAGAATCGACCTTCTCGTTCCGGAATTCAGCCTGCGCATTACCGGTATATTGAAGCGAAGATTTTTGTTCTTCTATGGCCGTGGCAGTGGAAAGATTAAAATTCTCCTGTTTCGTATAATATATATTTCCCAGCGTATCTTTCAGTTCTATTCTAATTGAGTGTGCACCAAAATTGAGCGGCTTATCAAAATTCTTTGGGCTGTACAGCAGCACATCGTCTGATAGTAACGCTTCCCTTGTGACATCTGCCCCATCAAGGTAGATGCGAGTACGCTTTTTATCAACGATGTCTGAAGCATACATCAACGATACAGCAACGGCAAGATCTTCTGCCGCGAGTGTCTCACCGGGTTCGGGGCTTAGGAAACGCACTTCAAGATCTTTCACGTCTACTTCTTTGACCTGAATTTTTAGCGGATTCGTTTCAGGGTTTTCAGAGGGAAATGTCGCTTGTTTGTTATCGGCAAGTTGCATGCCGATATAATACTCAATGTATGGCGGTGTCATTGCCTTAGCCGGTATTGTCGCAACTGCGGTGCGCCCGGAGAGGAGCATGTCCGTTTCTTTAAATTCCGACTTTCCAAATTCCCGATAGTGAAGCACTACTCTGCGAATCTGAGTATTCTGTGTCAGTTCTACGCTGAGTGAAAGTGGTGTCTTCTCATTGGCTGTCGGTACTTTGACTTCGATAACATATTGGCTGACCTGCCCATATACAATCGGAAGAAACATCGTAATGAGGAAGAGCGAGAAGACGAGGGTTTTGGAGAGTGTCCTGTTCATATCAATTACCTTCAATGATGTGTACTGCTCGAATTTTTGAATCGAAGACAAAAAGAAACGGCGGGTTATGTTATGCCCGTCGTTCAATTTATAAAAAGCATCTATATGAAGCAAGACCTGAAAAAGTAGTATCTTTATTCATTCCATCTTAACACGATTACTTTCTCTTGTAAAGAGCCGGTTTGACCAGGTATGCGAAGTTCGTACTGAACCGCCTCTACCGGAACAGCGGCTGGTTTTGTTGTTCCATCCTGTGGCACTAGCGTTATAGAGCCATCATTCAGTTTGATAGAGAGATAATATTCAAGTTTTGGATATTTTACTTTGTTCGCCGGCAATTGACCCGTTGCAACCTGCCCTGTAATGGTCAAGGGAAGTTCGGTATACGTTTGTTCATTCTGTTTCCGATAAAAGAGGCTGGCAGCTATTGCTTTTCCTTGAAACGAAGATAAGTTGGCACGCACTGAACCGGTTTGTTTTGATTTAAGTTGACTGAACTCCGGACCAATACCGCCAGAGTCGATATTTCCTAAGTTTTGGCTCTGTCTTATATTATTTAAAATCAACGCACTCGCTTTGCCGACATTGAATTTGCCGCTACTGTCAGCAACACCAGTTTGTCCTGCACCAACGGGTCCCTTCTTACCAGATATGGAATTTGTAAATTCGGCAAGACCCTCGGCAATAGTCAAAGAATCTGCTTTGCCGCCGGAAACATAACCGCCGAGCGTTCCGCGAATGGACGCAACAGAAATGGGAGATGAGAACCGGAATTGTTCCGTTTCTGCTTTCTTCACATCGAAAATTATATCCCCGCGATCCATATGAACACTGCGGCTGAGAATTTCTTTTCCCTTCACTTCACCTTTAATCGTGACAATAGATTTTTCACGGAGAATCAGTTTCGATTGATCCGCAAAAAGAATCATCGCCAAGGATCCTTTATCCGTTTTCACTTCATAACCGGACTTTAACGTGCTCAATGGAACTGCTTTCTGCCATCCCTTTGTAGGAGATTTCATGTTTACATCCCGAATGACTTTCACTACGTAGGCAGAGATATCTTTTTTGTCTTGTTTTCCTACTTGCCCCAGTGAAAACATTCCAAGGAATATAAAAACACCGATTACGATAATCTTCTTTGTCATGGCCTTCTCCTTTAGCGCTTATTGGTTTTCAACACTCAGATCGAGTTTCACATCTTGCTGAGTGGAGAGCTCTTTCAGCAACACTTGCAGGTCGCTTTCTGAAAGCATAGTACCATTCAATGTAATGTTCCCATAGGGGGACCACGGTATCCATTTCGTTGGTTCTGCTCGAAGTGTGGAATAGGTTGCTGATGTGTTCCCTGAAACAGAATTTAAAAAGTAATCGAGGATGTTTCCGAGATTATCATTTGTGATCCGAAAAACGACCGGTTGACTTATGCTTTTCAATGGACCATGAGAAGATGAGACGTTTGCTTCTACTTGAAGAACGTATGCTTTGTCTTGTTGAAGCAGACGTTTAGCATTTGCTGGATATGTAAGTGTATTTGTTCCAATAACATTTTCTTCTAGACATGGATTACCTCCAGTGAGCACATCTTGAGGCGAGTGATGATTCAATCCTGCTTCATAGACACGAACGGTGACATTGGGTTCTGTAGATGTCCAACTGAATGTCGGCGCTAAATTATTGGAGTAACTTCCATTCATGGGGTCATTGATTTCTACAAAAACTTCATCCACAGATGAATATGGAATGACAATAGTTTTCGAATCTGCTCCATAGACAGCATTCGGATTTGCAACACCCTCCATCACTTTCACTGTGATGTAATAGGTTCCTGGAGGTGCCGTACCAGTGGTTTGTGCAAAATCTGTTATCCTTTTCTTGAGATCCGAATTCTCGATTGAGTTCCCGGAAAGTGGATAGAGTACAGCACTTCCAGGTATTACAAAGTCAAGTGCAGTAAGCGTACGCCTTCCGGTAAAGTCGAAGGGGTTTGAAAGTCCTTCTAACAATTGCCCTGGATGAGCATCACCCCGCAGCTGAACGAGCACTTTCATATAGATGCGGATTTGTAGGTGCGGAATTTGTTGCGCTCCAACAAGATCCACAGAAAATCCAGAGACGGCAGAATTCAACTTCTGTGTCTTCGCATTAATAAGATCGGTAAGATAAAGAATATCATACTCATTGATGTTGATTGTAGTAGTTATTGTGTTCTGAGCATCTGCTCGCGCGAACCACGGTCCTAAGGCGAGCACAGTGAATATGAACACAAGTAATTTCATACGGATGCTTTTCATAGCCTAGAACTCCTTTGGATTATTGATTTGCCAACTTCATATTAATCGATGAAGCGATAATTCATGTTGACAACTATCACAGCGAGGTGTCTTAAAAATTTATGACGTCATTATACAGAACGAACGCCATAAACACAAGCAATAATATAAATCCCGCTTGCTGAATAACAATTTTCACTTTACTTGGCACTTCACGTCGGAATACAGCTTCATACGCCAAAAACATAAGATGCCCGCCATCAAGCGCGGGAAATGGAAGAATATTAATCAAGGCAAGGCTAATACTTAACAAACCGATGAATCCAAAAAATTCTATCAATCCGATGTCTGCTGATCTCTTTGCCATTTGGGCAATTTTTACTGGTCCACCCATCGATTTAAGCGAAGCCTTCCCAACAATTAATTGGTACATATTGGAAAGAAAGAGAACACTCGTAAATTGAAGTTCTTGGACACCAGCCGGAAGCGCTTCGAAAAAACCATATTGTCGTCGTTTGAACGGCCCTTGATAAACACTTGCGATTTGAATACCAATTCTGCCCTCCGAATTCGGAGTCACTTTTGCAGTCATCTTCTGTTCACCGCGCGCCCAAGTGAGGAGAATTTCCTTGCCTTTATTTAAGTGAATGAGTTCAGGAAGCATTCCGGCGCTGACTGGAATTCCATTGACCGCGATAACCGTATCTCCCGGCTGAAGGTCTATCTTTCCTGCAGGTTTTTCCTTATCAACATCGACGATAAGTGGAACTTCACCAATCGGATTTATTCCGAATCGCTCTTCGGTAAGATCAGAAATGTCCGTACGGTGAATCGTAACAGTAATGGCTGCACCTAAACGCTTCAGGTGGAAGGTAAGGTCATGCGTCACTGATTCTGTATAGATGGAGCTCTCAATTTCATCCCATTGTTGAATCGGATGATCATTAATTGAGAGAATCTCGTCACCAACATGCAGACCTGATTTCGCAGCGACACTATTTGGTGTTATGTAGCCAATCTCCGTTACCGGACGAATCGTCTTGCCCTGGTAATAAATAATTCCCCAGAAGATTAAGACAGCGAGAAGAAGATTCATAATTACACCAGCGGAAATAACGATCATGCGCTGCCATATTGGTTTTGATCGGAATTCCCATGGCTGTGGTTCTTTATTTAAGAATTCCGTGTCCATGCTTTCGTCGATCATACCCGCAATTTTTACATAGCCGCCAATAGGAAACAGAGCAACGCGGTAGTCGGTATTCCCTTGCAGATCGAAATCATTTTTCAATGAACCGAATGTAAATTTACTGATCTTGTTCCAACCAAAAACGCGATTGCCCATTCCGAACGCAAATACTTCGGCACGCATTCCGCATGCAATCGCCGCAAGAAAATGTCCAAACTCATGTACCAGTACCAGAATGCCGATGGTAATAATAAAATAGAATAGTGTGCTTAGTATGGTCATAGGTTTAATTCATTCTTGCTCTATTCATGTATGCTTTTTAACGCTGGAGGTTACAATAAAGTTCGTACGTATTCCCGTGTTTTATGGTCGCTGTGAAAAATATGCTCTAAATCAGGTGAGAGATGGTTGGTCTGTTTGGTGAGCGCCTGTTCGATAAGCTCAGGAATTCGATGAAATGAGATTTTTCTCTCTAAGAATGCCTGCACTGCTACTTCGTTTGCCGCGTTCATAATAGTGGGAGCAGTTCCACCTAAAGCAATCGCATCATATGCCAATTGCAGGCAGCGAAATTTTCCCCGATCCGGAGTCAAAAATGTCAACAAGTGAAGTTTAGGAAAGTCTACTCTGCCTCCACCGAGTTGAACACGATCGGGATAGGTGAGGGCATACTGAATCGGAATTTTCATATCCGGCAAGCCAAGCTGTGCTTTGATCGAACCATCAATGAACTCAACCATCGAATGAATGATGGATTGCGGATGGATCACTACATCGATGCGTTCCGTCGGCATGTCGAACAACCAGTGCGCTTCAATCACCTCCAACCCTTTGTTCATCATCGTTGCGCAGTCGATGGTAATCTTATTGCCCATTTTCCAATTGGGGTGATTCAGAGCTTTCTCTACTGTAATCGATGCAAACTCTTCCTTCGGCATATTCAAAAATGGCCCGCCTGATGCGGTCAGAATAATTTTGGCAATGCGGCTCCATTGCTCGCCGGCAAGGCATTGTAAAATAGCGCTGTGTTCGCTATCGATAGGGAGAAGTGAAACACCATATTCCTTTGCCATGGAAGTTACTAATTGTCCCGCTATGACGAGGGTTTCTTTGTTGGCGAGCGCAATGTTTTTGCAATGTTTGATAGCTTCGATAGTCGGCTTCAATCCAGCAAATCCGACAAGGGAATTGACGACAATATCGACATCATCCCGGCGAACTATTTCCAGAAGACCTTCGCGTCCGGTCAGGACCTCAACCGAATCATCCACAATTGTTCGCAGCGCTGCGGCTTTTGCTTCATCCAACACAACGACACCGCGCGGCTTAAATTGTGCTATCTGGCTTTGGAGCAGCTCGATATTAGTGTTGGTGGAAAGATAGGTAACGCAAAATCGGTCTGAAAGATTATGGATGACCGATAGGCTGTTGCGGCCTATCGAACCGGTCGAGCCAAGAATGGCTATATTCTTTGGAGTTTGACTCATCACATTTAAATTTAAGGTAATCAAAATCGGTAGGCATGTCAAGGAAGCCATTTCCATCCCTTTTATTAGGACTGTTTCGCAAATCGTTTCTCCTTTTTGTATATTGATGGAAAGATAAGGAACAAACAATAAGGAGAAGGGAAGTCGTGAAAGGAAAAATCGAATATATTGTTTTCTTGTTCACGTTTGCCTTTGGATTGTTCAACGCTGCCTTTTCCCAAGATGCTGACAAAATGATGAAGCTTCGGCTTGCGCAAAACTTTGAAGAAACAGATGAATGGGAGCACGCAGCCACACTATACGAGGAATTGTACAAATCCGAACCTACGAATTTTAATTTCCTTGATGGCCTCCGGCGGAGTTACACCCAACTGAAAGAGTACGATAAAGCAATTGGCATAATTCGCCGGTGGTTCATCACCCATCCGCGCGATATCAACCTTATGACAACGCTTGGCGGTCTTTATTATGATTCAGGGAATGAAACAGCCGCGGATTCTGTCTGGAAGGTTGTGCTGTCCGTTGATCCCAACAACATGCAATTCTACCGTATTGTTGCTAATGAAATGATGCAGCACCGGTTATATGAACAGTGTATTCGTACATATATTGACGCGCGAACGATGAGCAAAAGTGATATCCTCTTTGCAGACGAACTTGGAACTCTTTATGCTGCACTGCAACAATATACTTCGGCAACTCAAGAATATCTTCGTCTCGTGAAAAAAAATCCAGACCAAATATTGTTCGTGCAATCACGGCTCAGTACCATCGTTCTCAAACCGGAAGCTCTCCAGACAGCGTTAGAGATCATGAAGGCAGAAGTGAAAATCTCGCCAGATAATATTGCGCTCCATCGTTTGTATGTCTGGCTGTTGATGGAAGAACGGCAGTATGATTCTGCTCTTGAACACTATCGAATTATCGACCGACTTGCCAACGCCAACGGCAGCGAATTATTCAACTTTGCACAACAGCTGAGTCAGGAACATGCTTCGCTAGCCGCGGCAGAGGCATTCAAGGAAATTATCAGCCATTTCGAGAAAAGCAGGTTACTTCCCTATGCACGCTTTGGGTATGCCCACGCTCTTGAAGAATTAAGCGATGAAGCCGACACTCTTGCGCCAGAATCGCAGCGAACATACAGGGATGCAATTCAAATATATGAATCCATTATCGCTGACCGGGGTCATTCCGACCTTGCCGTACGGTCATTATTTCGCATCGGTGTTATAAAATTCGAAAAACTCTTTGATCTCGACGGCGCATTGAGAGCTTTTAACAAGATCAAAGAATATCCCAATACAATGAACATTCTGTACGATGCTGCGATCAAAAATGGCGAGGTACAGATTGCGCGCAACGATCTTGTCGCAGCGCGTAAGGAATTCGAGAGAACCACAGAGATCCCGCTCGTCATCTATCAAGATCAGGCTGTATTCAAATTGGCTGAACTAAATTACTTTGAAGCACAATTCGACACATCACTTTCACTGTTGAAGCGATTCGACACAAACCTCAATACCGATTTTACAAACGATGCATTACAACTCCAATATTTTATTCAGGAAAATAAAACTTCCTCTTTGCCGGCATTGATAGAATTTGCAAAAGCCGATTTACAGATGCGCCAAAGGAAATATCCTGAATCTCTCAATCACTTCCGGGATATCGTTAAGCAGTACCCAACTGCATTGCTCGTAGACGACGCAATGATGAAAATTGGTGAGCTTCATCTAGGATTGAAACAGACGAATGAAGCGATTGCGGTATTTCGTTTTATTGTTGACTCGATTCAGTTAAGTATTCTCAAAGACAAAGCTCAATTCCGCATTGCAGAAATAACCGAAAACGTTCTGCACAATAAAGCCCAGGCAATAACAACCTATGAAAAACTATTGGAACAATTTCCAAATTCACTCTACGCAGAGCAAGCGAGGAAGAGAATACGGTTGCTGAGGGGAGATGGTGTATAGTGTATAGAGAGTTGAATTGCTATTGAAGAAATGTCACCAGAAAAAGCGACGGAATTCATTGATGGTATAAGATTTTTCTATTCATTCAAATATTTTATAAGATCCCCGCTTTCACAAGAATGACCTTTCTCTTTCTGCTCAGTTATATCGACATCTTTTTCCCATAATCCCAGAACAAAAACACAAAAGACTTAAAGTAATCCGAGCCTTTTGGTACAGTATATCCTTTTAGAGAGACGTTCCATTGAACGGCTTTACATTGGTATTGAGTGAACGAGTGCCTTTTCCTTCTTCTTTGCTTCTCCGTTCGTTTTCCATACAAATATTCCACGCTTCGTATATGTTGTATGGAGAAGGTGATGTGACAATTCGCCTAACGGCTCTTTCAAAAAATCTTTGTACAATGCAACGATTTGTGGATTCTCATGCGACTTGCGAATTTGCTTATTGACATCCTCGTTGTAAATCGATTCGGCTCTCTTTTTCCTGATCTCCCACGTTGTGGGAATCGGCTGACCGCCGCCGCCGAGACATCCGCCCGGACATGTCATCACTTCGACAAAGGCATACGGCGATTCTCCTTTTTCCACTTGCTCTAATATTCGCCTTGCATTTTTTAACGTGTGTGCGACCGCAACTTTTACTTTCGTGCCGTTCATATCTACTTCTGCTTCCTTAATTCCATCCATGCCGCGGACTGTTGTAAAGTTGATGTCTGTGAGTTTTTTTTCTGTGACTACCTCATATGCCGTTCGGAGTGCTGCTTCCATAACACCGCCGGTTGCACCGAAGATGACCGCAGCTCCTGTCGATTCGCCCAAAGGATGATCAAATTCCTCCGCCGGAAGATCGGAGAACCGAATTCCAGATTCTTTGAACATCCGGGCAAGCTCTCTCGTTGTCAACACATAATCGACATCATAGAACGCATCGTCGTTCACCATTGCTTTTTTTTCTTTCCAGTATTCGAAGGCGCTCATCATCTCAGGGCGTTTCGCTTCATATTTCTTCGCTGTACATGGCATGATCGAAACGACAATAATTTTTCTTGGGTCAATTCCCATCTTTGCAGCATAGTACGTTTTCGCGATCACACCGAACATTTGCTGAGGCGATTTGCAGGTGGAAAGATGTGCGAGTGAATTGGGAAAGAAATGTTCTGCAAATTTGATCCACCCAGGCGAACATGAGGTAATCATTGGCAAAACACCCTTATTGGTAATTCGTTTAATGAGTTCATGCCCCTCTTCCATAATTGTTAAATCGGCAGTGAACTGTGTATCAAAGACCTTGCTAAAACCGAGTCTCCGCAGACCGGCAACCATCTGCCCTGTCACAAGAGCGCCGGAATCCATCCCCATCGCCTCACCGATGCCGACACGAATTGCAGGAGCGGTTTGCACAATCACTACTTTATCCGGATTAATAATTTCTTCAAAAACAGCGTCGGTATCATCACGTTCAACGATTGCTCCGGTAGGACATACTAACGCGCATTGTCCGCAATTGATACAGGCAACATTGCCGAGTCCTTTTTCCATATATGTTGAGATTTTAGTCTTGATCCCTCGTTTAGAAAGACCAATAGCGCTCACCGTCTGCACCTCGGCACATACAGCGATACATCTTCCACAGAGAATGCACTTATTTGGATCGCGGATAATGGAGGGTGAAGTTTCATCCAACGATTCTTCCTTCTTGGTACGGACAAATTGTTCTTCCTTCACACCCAGATCGGCAGAAATCGTTTGGAGCTCGCAATTCTGATTGCGTAAACACGACAGGCAATCTTTCGGATGATTGGCAAGCAATAATTCGATGTTTGTTTTTCTCGCATCACGAACACGCGGTGTGTGTGTTGCAATTTCCATTCCTTCGTTCACACAAGTTGAACAAGACCGCACCAATGATCGTGCCCCTTTAACTTCAACCACACAAACACCGCACGAAGCATTGCGAGCAACATCTTCGAGATAGCACAGCGTCGGGATTCTCATCCCTGCACGTTTGCATGCATCCAGAATTGTCATGCCTCGAGGAACTTGATGTTCGTTTCCGTTAATTTTAATATTGACTATTTTCTTTTCCATAGAATATTTTTTCTCTCTTAATCCTGATCTTGGCATTTGACATCACATCGCAAGCAGCGAGTAGCTTCTTGGAGTGCTTCTTCTCCGCTGTACCCGGAAAGAACTTCCTGAAAGTTTGAAACTCTTTCTTTTACAGCAAGCATTTTCGGTTTCACCATTTTCCCGCCTTCTGGTTCCGGCATTACTTCATCTTTATATTTGAAGTCCCTGAACAATCGATGGAACCGTTTCTCCTTCATCAGATCGAAGTCAATCGCTTCAGAGGCATGGCGGGCAATTCCCATCGCTTCGGAAACTGTTGCTGGTCCTGTCACTGCATCACCGCCAGCATAGATTTTCGGCAGGTTGGTTCGATAACTCGGTTGATGCACTTTTACTGCGCCATTCTTTCGAAGTTCCAGACCGATTTCTTTTGCCGATTCAAAGTCCACTTTTTCACCAACTGCAAGAATAACCGCGCTGCATTCAATAATTGCCGTTTCGCCTGTCTCAACAGGCCTCTTTCTTCCTGAGCTGTCGAAACCGTCGAACTTCATTTTATGAATTTCAAGCCCTGTCACTTTTCCTTTCAAGTCACCAATGATTCGGTGCGGCGCCGACATAAACATAAATCGAATGGTTTCATCGATGGCGTCTTTAATCTCATGTTCATTAGCCGGCATTTCATCTCTATCACGACGATAGACGACCGTTACATCGGCTCCCAATCGAAGACACGAACGTGCGGCATCGATCGCCACATTGCCCGCACCAACCACGACGACATTCTTGCCAAGATGGAGCTTTTTTCCGCTGGCAAATTCTTCAAGGAATTCGTAACCCTGAATGACTCCGTTAAGATGTCTGCCTGGGATGTCAAGTTCAATATCTTTCTGAGCACCGACGGCAAGGAAGATTGCATCGCTTTGTTTTTGCAGATTCTTGAAAGACAACTCTTTGCCAACACGCGTATTGAAGACAAACTTGACACCCAGTTTCTTGAAAAGATCGAGCTCTTTGTTCAGACTGTCTTTTGGCAACCGATATGCAGGAATGCCATATTGCAGAATTCCTCCTGCTTTCGCATGGCTGTCATAGACTGTAACATTGTGACCAAGACGAACGAGAAAATATGCCGCCGTCAATCCAGCTGGTCCCGCACCCACGATGGCAATTTTCTTTCCGGTTGGTGAAAGTCTTTCTTTGATCAATCGTTGATAGATCGCTTTTTCTTTGCCCATCTTGTACATCGTGTCGGCAAGATAACGATGAATCTCTCCCTGCGAAACGGGATCGTCGATTGTATCCCTGCGGCATCGCATCATACAGTGAAAGTAACAAATTCTTCCGACGGTTCCCGGAAGTGGATTGTCACGCAAGGTCAACTCGAATGCTTCTTCAATTCTTCCTTCCTTGAGAAGCTGCAAATAGCCGGGGATGTTCATATGGAGCGGGCAGCTGTTTTCGCATAGAGCCATAAATAAACTTTCGCACACACCAGCCTTGCATCGTTTTTGGATGATGTGCTTCTCGTACTCATCACGAAAATACCGCAGCGTGGATAGTACAGGATTCGAACTCGTTTGTCCCAATCCACAGAGTGAAGAATCACGAATCACGTACGCTAATCGTTCAAGCGTATCGAGATCTTTCATGGTTGCGTCACCGTGTGTAATTTTATTGAGAATAGCGAGCGCCTGCGCAAGTCCTTCACGGCATGGTGTGCATTTGCCGCATGATTCAGCATATGTCACTTCAACGAAGTACCGTGCAACATCCACCATACAATTATCCTGATCCATCACAACCATTCCACCGGAACCCATAATCGTTCCAAGTTTTGTGAGGGACTCATAATCGACCGGGGTATTAAAATGTTCAACGGGTATGCACCCTCCCGAGGGGCCTCCCGTTTGTACAGCGCGGATCTTTTTCTTGTTACCTGTGCCTTCACCCATCTGATAGATAATATTTTCCAGCGGTGTGCCAAGCGGTAATTCCACTAGTCCGGTATTTTTAATTTTACCAACAAGTGAAAAAACTTTTGTACCGGTACTGGTCGGCGTTCCGAATTTAGCAAATTCATTACCACCGATCATAACAATGACAGGAACATTGATCCATGTTTCCACGTTATTGATATTTGTGGGCTTTCCCCACAATCCTTTTTGTGCTGGATACGGAGGACGAGGTAAGGGACGGCCTGCTCTTCCTTCAATCGATGCAATAAGTGCGGTTTCTTCGCCGCACACGAAAGCGCCAGCTCCTTCAACATAACAAAGATCAAAACTAAACGATGAGCCGAAAATATTTTTCCCGAGAATGCCGTATTCTCTAGCAGCGGCAACAGCTTTCTTGAATCGCTCGACGGCAAGCGGGTACTCGGCTCTCACATACATCACGCCTTCAGATGCACCCATCACATATGCACCGATCATCATTCCTTCGATGAGTGCGTGAGGATCGCTTTCGATCTCATTCCGGTTCATATATGCCCCCGGGTCGCCTTCATCTGCATTGCAGATGATGTATTTTTGGTCGGCATCAACTTTTTTCATCATCTCCCACTTGATCGCTGTGGGGAACCCAGCTCCTCCTCGTCCGCGAAGTTTTGAATTCTTGATCTCCTCGAGAACATTGTCTTTCGAAAGATGAGTGAGCGCCTTCATGAGTGCACTATAACCGCCAATACCGATATATTCTTCAATATCTTCTGGATTGATAAGACCAGAATCGCGGAGAACAATTTTCTTTTGTCCTTTGAAGAAAGGGATTGCCTTCCATAATGGCACAGTGCTTAATCCTGTGCCGAATTCAACCTTGGAAGTAAAGAAATCCCATTGCTCTATCCTGCACAGTGCTTTTTTTTGCGGTATCATTCCTCTGGATAAACCATAGACAATATTCTCGGCATCCTTTGGTTTCACTTTATGCAAGATGACCAGCGGCTGCCCTGGTATATAACAATTGACCAGAGTTTCTTCGGCACAAAAACCAAAACATCCTGTTATAGAGAGTTCGATCTTTGCCCTTTGTGCTTTTATAGCTTTCTGCAGACTTTCGTACACATCTTTCGCACCATTGCCCATCCCGCATGTTCCCATACCAACAGAAATTTTAGGGACGTCAGGGAGAAGCTTCTTCAGCCCTTGCTGTTGGATTTTTTCTAATGTTGAAGCGTCAACAATCTTCATGATTTTTTCTTATCCTTAGAAATTTTACCGATCAGCTTTTGCAGTTTTGCCGTGGTCACATTACTGTAAATAACTCCATCGATTGCAACAACCGGTGCAAGCGCACATTGGCCAAAACATGATACAGTGGAAATCGTGAACCGATTGTCCGGTGTAGTAAAGAACGGTTCACCTTCTTCCAGCGATTTGCTGCATCCCAGCATCAGTCCGATGTCATCAAAAAGCGCCTTTGATCCTTTTGTATGGCAGGCAGTTCCACGGCACACCGTAAGCGTGTGTTGGCCTTGCGGCTTGAGATTAAAGAATGAATAAAATGTAACGACATTGTAAATCCTGGAAAGAGGAACACCCATTCTGAGTGCAACGTGGTTTAAGGCTTCTTCTGAAAGATATTTTTGCTCATTGAGGAGTTGCGTCTCTTCAAGAATGGTCAATAGTTCGCCATGTCGACCTTTATTTTTCGTGACAACCGAATCAATTTGCTGCAATTCCCGCGACAATGTCTGCGTTCTTTCCATAACCGTTCCTCATTGAAAAAAAAATTTCGTTCGTATTTACGACAGTAAATATTTCCTTTGCAACTTTCATTCCATAAGAATAGACAGCGAAAAGCCCTCATTTTTGCTAGGAATGATATAAAATCACGTTATGTTCTTGGTATTTGGAACTTAAGCGGCCGGCAATCTGCAGCGTAATACTTCCCTACAAGTAAAACGCAGTGTATAATATTGGTAAGATATGAAGGTTAGAATACTTCCAACTTCGCTTGCAATCACTATGTTTTAATAGAACACTTTATCATTGCTCAGAACGGAAATGGTTTCTTCATCAAAGTTCTTACAAAAATCACCAGCAAACTATTGACTCTTAAATACCCAAACATATAATACTAATATAGAAAAAAAAGAAATGAAAAACAGGAAAAACTCGTTTATGATGAAAAATAAACTATCTTGGAACATGCTGCGGGGTATTAAACCCGAAAAAGAATAAGCGTTATGGTTTTCGACAAATCACAGCAACCTGTTTGCCAAAATCAAAAAACAAATCCCGAATCCTGCTTGGTGTATGATTGATGCAAGATTGTTTACATCCGGCAGGCGATCGTTGATAATAACTCTGCCAATGGATGTGTAAATATGCTTCACCGTTGTAGTATCTTGCAAATGAATAAGTGCAACGATGCCGCATGGTTTCAGCATTCGGAATATTTCCTGCATTGCTTTTAACGGATCATCGAAGTGAGGATAGACCGCGAGCATTATCCCTAATGAGGAATCTCACTGCGTGATCTCAAAGAGAAATTACCAAGCAGACATTGTTCTGCATTTCTGCAATCATGAAATTCGCGAAGCTCGTTTTCGTATAAGACCAGAAAGCGGCTACACGTCCGCGACGCGAATTCGACATCATGCGTGGCAATAAGGATTGAGGATATTGCCACATGTAACACTTCCGCAAGGGAAATTCTTCCGAGCGGATCAAGCCCTGATGTCGGTTCATCAAGCAGCAGCACCACAGGGTTCGTGACCAGCGCTCCAGCCAGTGCGATTCGCTGGCGCTGGCCGTGGGACAGTTGAAACGGTGAACACTCTGCGATGTCCGACACGCCCAGCGCCGCAAGCACAGAAATGGCTTTTTCATGCGCTGCTTTCGGCGGCGTTCCTTTGCGAATCAGGCCATATGCAACGTCATCAAGCACACGCGGAAACAGAATTTGATCTTCGGGAATATTGAATAGGAACCCTGTCCGGTCACGTGCTTTCTGAAGGTTCTTTTTCTCCACAGGAATCCCATCGATGAAAATAGATCCGGTGAAGGGCACGAGCCCTACTGCAGCGAGCAGTAACGTCGTTTTTCCCGATCCGTTAAGACCGAAAAGCGCCACTTTCTCGTCGGGATGAACATGAAAGGAAACATCACTGATAGTGTTCCTAGAGTTTCCGGGATACCGAATAGTGACGGATTTAAATTCAAGTACGGGGTTCATGTTATAATCCTCAACCGCATGAGAGCAGACCCAATGAGAACAACAGATGTGCAGATGATCGTCAGTACATCAGCAATTGTCAATTTGATACTTTCACCTACCGTTACAGCATCGATTCCGTACCCTCGAACCGTCATTGCCGCTGCAGTTCGTTCTGCGCGAAATAGCATTCTCACCATCCACACGATCGGAAAAGAAAACAGAACCTTAACACCTCGCACTCCTGATGCGCTCCGCAATCTGAGCACACTAATAATGCGCAACGTTTCTTCCGTCAGCAGCATAGTTTGATTTATAAGCTGGACGATCAGCACAACAAATGTCCGGGGGATCGGAAGGCATGCGAGCCCGCGATGCACGTCCTGAATGGCAAGAGTGGCAATCGTCGATGCAGCAATAAAAAGACAGCAGGTGCTGCGAAGTGCAATAGCCCCTGCTTGTGCAAAGCGGTCGGCCATCAGTGTCGTCGTAGACGAACCAGCTGTCATCCATGGAGTTAATAGAAAAAACGGAAAGAAGAGAATGAGCGACGCAATGGCGCATCGGACAAGCATTTTTACAGGCATTACCGCTAGAACGCACCAGCAGATTGTGACAATGGCCATGAGAAAGATACCGGTAATCAATTGCAACGGAATCAGTAAACAACTACTGCCAACCAGAATTCCCGAAAGAATTCGAATATGCGCGTGCAGAGATTTCAGGGGACCCTTTCCGCACCCCCAGAATGTAAAAACATCTTTCATGATCAAAACTTCCGAGCAGATACCAAATATCCCGAATCGTCGTCCAGCGTTTCTTCGATGATAAAGCCGGATTGTTCGAGCAACGCTGCGGTTTGAGACGCCGGCGTCAGCATATGATTGCTTATGGCTTCGGACGCTTCTGCGTGAGTCTTGTTTATCGCTTCGCGTGATTTAGTATGCCAGACATGGAGCTTACCACTAGGTTTGAGTATACTGTGAAACAATCGCGCCACTATTCCATGATTCATCAGGTGCGGCCAAACCGAATAGCAGATCACTCTGTTAAATACACTCTCGAAAGTAGCCATATGCTCGACTGAATCACATATCCATCGAACACGTGGATCTTTTACTTTCGTTTGGGCAATCTCGATCATCCGGCTAGAGATATCGACAGCAGTGATTCTACCTGCTTGCGATAATTGACAAAGAATTGCGGCGGTCAGATTCCCGGTGCCGCATCCGACATCGAGTACATGCTCATCAGGTTTCAAGCCAAACTTCTTGAGCTCATTATCGAATTGGACTTTAAGAGATTCAATATCTTCCCATGAGTCCCATTTCGGGGCGATAGAATTAAAATATTTAACGCTTGATGGTTGACAACAATCACACATCTTTATACTCCTGTTTGCATATTTGAATGACCCACCATACGAGAAATTCGAATGATTGCCGGAATCGCTACAATCATTAAAATGATCCCAGGCCATCCGCTGAAAAGTGATACTCCAACAATAAACATAGCGGGCAATTTCATGAATAAAGCCATCAGATAAATCAATCCGATTCCGATGCAACGCCCTAAAAAAAGAACCGGGATGAGAATGATCAGTTCATTAATTTTCGGCAGTACCATCCGCACCGAAGCGATAATCCCGCACATTGTCCCGAGTTCAATGCTCATAATAAATGCTATCGGAGGGTAAAACGGCGGCATGCCTGTGATTGCACTGGAAAGCAGCGGTAACAGAAGTGCTGTTAGCGTGGCAGGTAACGGCCCAACGAAAAAGGAAAGGGTCACCAAGGGCAAATACATCGGCATGAACACCGATCCAATATGGAAAACATGAAATATCACCGGCAGCAGCATTGCAGCCGCACCGAAGACCGCACAATATGCGATATCACGTGGTTTAAGCATGGATTATACCTTAAATGCTAGTCTATCAAGAATGTTGAGACCAGGCATCGAGTTATATTCAATATAAGCAGATTCCTCACAATACAATATTACTCGATCTCAACGCATTTTACGTTTCGCTTTTTAAAGCATGCCGATCCATTGGTAAAGAAGACATCATTCATTGGATCGCACTGACGTTATTCGTAAGAAATCCTCTCACTAGAGAGATGCCCGCACACCAGCATTCACAGTTCTTCCCGGCATTGGATAACCATAAATAGTTTGGTACGACTCATTTAACACATTACGGCTTCCGATGGAAAGAGAAATCTTTGCTGTTACTTGTGCTGTAACTCGAATTTCCATGTTTGTATAATCGGGCAGTTGTTTCAAAGTGTAGTAGTCTGTTGCGTCGGTTCCGTAAATCGTATTAACATATTGTGCCGAAAGCAAGAAAGTCAAAAAATGCCAGCGATATTCTCCGCCGAGATATGCTTTGTGCTTTGGCACTGCCTGTACAACATCCGGTTTGTCGGTGAAGGAATAATTTGCATTGACTGTGAAGTTATCAAAAGGAAATAAGTGAGCTGAGCATTCCACTCCGTCACGATGAAAACCGCCAGTGTTCCATGATGCTTTCATCGGGTACCAATTATCGACAATGGTGTTTTGCGCATTGATAACATATCCGGCAACATCGATTGATGCACAATGGCCGAATACGTGAGAGACCCCGATTTCATAATTCCATAGATCTTCCGGTTGTAACGTTCCATTCCTTGGTGTCAATTGATAGATTTCAAAAATCTGAGGCGCACGGTATCCTCGTCCAACCGATGCTCGTACATTCGTTTCCTCTGTAAGTTTATAAGTGATACCTGCCTGTGGTACGGCAATATCTCCGAAATAAGTATTGTGCGCGTACCGAATACCGGCATTTGCCAGCAGCTTGTCAAAGAATATCTGCTGCAGGCTGATATAACCGGCATAATCTTCAATGGAATGGGTTCCATAATCATTATATGCATCAGATCCGTTTCCACCGTTTTGTTGTGCATCAATGCCAGCACTGATAGTATTGCCGGTAAACAAATTCAATGATTGATAAATCGTTGCGATAATCTGATGGTCATCGGAAATCCAACCTGCGTTATAATACGGATCAAGTTCATTGTGACCTAAATTATACACGATGTTGATGCCACCCTTTGATATTCCAAAATTATTTTCAATCGATGCACCAATATATCCGCGTTGAATGTGCATCCAATCATTCGTTTCAGGTTGTGTGATTTGTCCCGGATCAAATGTATTAAATTGAGTGCAGCTTCCATCTAAAGAGAACCGATATTGTTCATTCAATTGATATGACGTTTTAAGATAACCGCTGTTGGCGGTATATTCCGACCAAGGTCGCGAACCGTCTGTATGCTCGTGCGTAAATGAACCCAAGATATTCCAACTGTTTTCTTGATAGCCAAGATGAATACCGTACTGTTGTGCATCAAAACTTCCATAAGAAATTGACGCATCACCTAACATTCCATCTTGCTGTGTTCTATGTGTAATAATGTTAATAACACCGCTCATTGCATTGGAACCATAGAGCATCGATGCCGGGCCGCGGATGACTTCCACTCTCTCGATATTTGTAGCGAGGTAGCCGTCGTTTATTGGATGACCATACCATCCCATATATTGCGGACGACCATCGATTAACGTGAGCACTTCATTGTTCGGACTACCTCCAATGCCTCGTATATTGATTTGACCTGCTGCCGAATTGACACCGAACCCCAGCACATCTCGCTCCGTTACAAATACGCCGGGTATATTCTGGCTAATGAGGGAAAAAATGGATTTATCCGGGTTCTCTTTTATTTCCTCTGATGAGACAACGCTGATAGACGGCGAAACCAAATTGCGGGGAGTTTCTGTTTTTGTTGCCGTTACGGTTACCGGATTGAGGTTATAGGTTCGAGTCGAATCCGGAGAAGTATTCCTTTGTGAATACATACACGTAATGGAAACAACAGTTAAAAGAAATAGTTGCTGTATGTTTTTCATGATATTGTTTTTCTTTCTTCTATAAAGTGGAGTGAGATGTGATTAACTATCGTCATTCGTATAACTTATTAATAGTACGAATTCCAGATAATCGTCATCACCCCACAGATAGAAGTCGATGGCATTGATAATTTTGATTCGTCATCACACAGATGTTCCTTCTACGATAAACAGGTTACTGTGTATCGTGCTACGAATATTACTATTGTGTTACCATAAAAGCAAGGAGATTCTGCTGCAATAAAAGAAATATATCAAATTACAGTACCACCTATGGATTATTTCTCACGATGGTACTTATGAGGTTTTGCTGATCCCGGGGAATGTTGATGATGTGCATGCTGCTGTAGCGCAGTTGTCAAGGTTAACCGGCCATGCTTAACACCTTTGAGGCTGAGAAGCTTTTCTGCAATGTTTTTCAAGACCTTTGCGTTGCCTTTGAGCAACACTACTTCAAGACAATGGTCGTGGTCAACATGAACATGAGAGGTAGAGATAATGTTCTGGAAATAATCGTGCTGAAGATTAGACAGTGATTTTTCCAACTCCCGTTTATGGTGGTCATAAATAAATACCAACGCACCGAAGACATTACCATGTTCCATCTCAATACTCTCTTCCACAAGCTTATCCCGCACAATATCCCGGACAGCTTCCGAACGGTTGGTGTACCCCTTGTGAGCGATGAGATGATCGAATTGACGAAGGAGAGCATCCTCCATCGAAATACCGAATCGTATGAGTTTATTCATAGTTTCCTTATGCTTGTATTAATAAAATGTAGCGCACTATTGAATAAAAGACAATGAGCATATTCTATTGAACGGCAGTTGTAATTTAATCCAACAGTAACATTTAATACACTTTTCCTCAACCTCCGTATGTATTGCCTACAGTTCAAACGGTTCTTCATTGCAATCGTTGAGATATATAACTAAATTTTTCTTTATGGAAAATCATATTCACAGTTAAAATTCCAAGGTTGTCTTTTCATAGTGATTAAGCGAAAATATTTTCGTCGGATAAAGAATTTTGTGTTTCTATTTGCTACTTCGATATCATTGTCGCATTCACAAACCGTATCACTCACTGGATATGTTGTTGATGCCGCGACACATCAGCCGATCTCTCAGGCGATTGTCGTTCTTCTCGAAATAAGACAACAAACAAGTACTGATGAGAATGGACACTTTCATTTCGATCAGATCGGGGCAGGCCAGTATACGCTCGCTATACGTCACATAGCTTTCGCAGCCATCGAATATCGAATATCCCTCTCTTCTGCCGACCATGATACACTGGTTATCGAATTGCAGTCGGCTCTTATTCCTTCGCAGGAGGTTATCGTTCGCAGCACACGCACAGCGGATTATCTCAAAAACACTCCCTATTCTCTGACTATCGTCACAAACGACCGTTTGGTTGAAAATTCCAATATCACTGTTTCCGATGCATTGAGCCGCGAGCCAGGCATCGCACTCGTGCGTGATGGAATGTGGGAAACTCTTATTTCTATCCACGGCATGACACGGTATAATGTCGTCTTGATGATCGATAATACGCGTATAGAAACAGCAAACGATCATGCGGCAGCACTCTCGTTGTTGAATCCGTTTGATATTGATCGCATTGAAGTTGTGAAAGGAGCAAGCTCTGCTCTTGCTGGCACTGGCGCATTCGGAGGCATTGTCAGCATTATTACAAAAAGCCCTTCGTTCAGCGATGAGCCCTATATGAATGGTGAATCGATGGTACGATACGAATCCGTGAATAATTCCCACGCGGAGTACCTTGCTCTGGAGGGTGGTTCGGATGTGTATCGGTTCCGCACGAGCGGCATGTTTCGCAAAGCGGACAATTATTCCTCACCCACGGGCACTGTTCCCAATTCGTATTTTGGCGACTGGGATTTTTCGGCAGATGCCGGTGTGAAATTATTCGGCAAACATTCTTTTGATTTTGTCTATCAGCGTTCGCAAACGGACGATGCAGGAATTCCGGGCGGTTCATCATTATTTCCACCGACAGCCATTGTAAAATATTCGCTTGCACGGCGGGAATTGTTCAAAGCAGAGTATACTATTCCTTCCGTCAGTGAATCGTTCTCGTCATTCGTGATACGGGCTTCGCAGCAAAACATAGAACGCGATGTCGACTTGATTGCGAGCCCACAACTTACGAAGACGCCGCATGCAGTTCATAGCACTGGAACCGTGCAAACGGAAGCGACAATTATACCGTTCGAGGGACACTCTCTCACTGCCGGTGCCGAAGTGTGGCAAAGTTCAATAACCAGCGGTAGAGAAACTTACAAGCTCGGAAATGATACTATTCTCGAAGAGGTGCCGCTTCCAAATTCTACGTTTACAAGCACCGGAGTATATGTTCAAGATGAGTGGAGGGTCGTTCCTCAATATACGACACTGGTTATTGGAGCCAGGTATGACGGTATTCAAGTGCACAATGATGTAACGTACGACACTCTGTGGCTGAAATACGGAGGTCAAATCGTCACACCGTCCAATCGTACGGTATTGTGGCGAGAAAATACTTCAAACACACGAAGCTGGAGTGTCAATGCAGGTATTCAACAAAACATTTCAGAATTTTTGGATATCTCGTTTTTATCCTCGACTGCATTCCGGACACCATCATTAGAAGAGTTGTACGCGTATTTAACGAATACGTCACCTCCTCATGTCGGTAATCCGAATTTACAGCCTGAGAAAAGCATATCACTTGACTGCGGTGTTCATTTTCATATCCAAAATGTTTCATTGAGTACTGATATGTATTACAATACATATCAGAATCTCGTGGGAGATACACTCGGTTCGTTTGATGGCTCGCCGGCGTATGTAAAAGCTAATATTGGTAAGGCGCGTATTTACGGATACGAGCTATTCTTGGAAATAACCCCGATCGATGCGTTTAAAATCCAATCTTCGCTTTCATACACGCGCGGTGAAGATACAAAGAACAATGCAAATCTTGGACAAATCGTACCAATGAAGGGAAGTCTTGCAGCGAATTATCTTGTCAAAGAAGTCGGAACCCTGCGTATTGATTGTGAAATTGTCGATGACAAAACAAACCGCGCAAAAAGTGAAACATCAACAAGCGGTTATGCGCTCTTCAATGCCGGTTTTACGACCACATCGATTGAAGGATTTGGTGCACTCTTTAAATTGTCTGCTGGTATACAGAACATATTTGACCGAGCATACGTGAATTTTCTTTCGACACTACGCGGTAATCTAAACAATGAACCGGGGAGAAATTATTTCTTCACTGCAACAATCGCTTTCTGAATTTTCTAGGAATTTGATCGTATGAGTTGGTTTCTCCTGGCATCCTGCTCTGCACTCCTTTCAGCATTAGCTGCGATCGTACAAAAGAAAATCTTGTTTCGATTGACCGCCCTTGAATTTTCACTCTTGGTTTCATTTGTTATCTTAATCCTTTCGTTATTCGTCCCTTTCTCGGTCGATGTCACGTCCATTTCTTCTACGACATTGATCATCCTGATCGGAAAAAGTATATTGGGCGGATTGGCATTTCTCTTGGTGATGATGTCACTGGAGCACAATCAAATCAGCAGTGCGCTTCCACTTCTCGGCACGACACCTGCAGTGACCGCACTTCTCGCACTTCCTATTTTGGGCGAGTCACTACAGCACTGGGAGTGGCTCGGTATCGGATTGATGGTTGCAGGAACGTACATGTTAGAAAAACGGCCTGCGCAAAGGATCTTTCAACCATTCAAAGATGTTTTTTTCTCAACCAATCATTATTATATTTTTAGTGCAGTCGGACTATTTGCCGTCTCATCTATCGCCGATAAATTGCTTCTCAGCGGTTATAAAACCGATCCACTGATAATTCTTTTCTATCAGCATCTGATATACTGCTTAATATTTGGTTCGTTAGTTTTCATACGCAGAATGTCTTTCCGAGACTTAATGCACAAAGGGCAGAATCAACTTCCACTCATTCTTGTTATTGCTCTGGTGACCATTGCCTATCGCTTCACTCAACTTGGTGCGACTCGACTAGCACCAGTAGCCTTAGTCTTGGCAGTAAAACGTACTTCGATACTCTATGCATCATTCTTTGGCGGAAAACTATTTTCCGATGACCGGCTTCCGCAAAAACTTATCGGCGGGGCGCTTATTGTTGCATCCGGATTTATTATTCTGAGAAACGTTGCATAGAAATTCATAAGAATGATTCCCCCATTGGCTATACGCTTATTATGAACTATATTATTTCCACACATGAGCGTTGTGTAATTTAGATAGATATCAAAGACAACGAAAGAACAAGTGATTTATGGTTCAGAAACAATATTGGTGGTTTTTCAAGGGTTTTGATGTTAGAAATAACAAAGTTTGGTCCCGTTCTTTTCATAAGTTTCATTTAGATGAGTTAGCCAAGTCAAATTCTACTCCTTTATATTTTACTAATGGCAAAAGGATTGAAGACAAGGCGAAACTTATCAGGGATGCATTTGCAAAGAATTATCCTGGTGTTGTTGATATCAATTATGCTGTGAAAGCAAACTATTGCCCTCAGATTCTCGATCTCATTGCAATGCTTGATTTGGGTGCGGATGTTGTCTCTCCGAACGAAGCTATTCTTGCGGAGCAGCGTGGAATCGCGAGGCAAAAAATCATGTTCACTGGGACATCTGTTTCCAAAGATGATCTTGAAAAGCTTGTAAAATTCGGCAGTTACAAAATTAACATTGATTCCAATTCTCAACTTAAAAAACTTGGAGAGCACAGAGATGAATGGAATATTCATGGCTTAAATCTTTCAATCAAGTTGAATCCGAATGTTGGTGCCGGCCATAATCCTGATGTCATCACTGCCGGTTTAAAAAATGAGGGTGGTGTTCCTATAAAATTCGGCATCGAGCAGGATAAGATTGTTGCTACTTTCTTAGCCGCCCGTGAGTATGGTTTTCATCCTGACACCTTGCATATACATATTGGTTCTGGCTGGCTTGGCAATGATGTTGATAGTTTCAAGATCGCTTTGCAAAATACTCTTGATGTCATGAATGAATTAAAGAGGCATGGTTTTGCAAATCTGACTCTTGATGTTGGCGGAGGTCCTGGCATCAGGCATCGAGAGTCTCAAGAGTCTTTCCCCTTCAATATGTATGCCAAAATTATCAGCGAAGAGATGCTGATGAGCAATGTGAAGATAAATAAATTAATCATCGAGCCTGGCAGGAGCTTGGTTGGTGATTCAACAATCCTTTTAACAAGGGTGAATACAGTTGAAGAGAAAAATGGCATTCTCCATGCCTTTACTGATGCAAGCATGGGAACATTAATCCGGCCAAAACTCTATCATGCATATCATGAGATCATTAATGTCTCTAATCCAAATGGCCCTCTCATGGTGTATGCTGTCGATGGTAATGTGTGCGAAACCGGTGATACCTTCACACAGAATCAGCCTCGGGAAATTCCCGAAATTAGAGAGGGTGATGTTTTAGGCCTTCTTGACACTGGCGCCTATAGTGATGTGATGTCCTCTCCGTATTGTCTGAGAGGCAGGGCAAATATTTTGTTAGAGCACAAGGGCAAACTTGTCCAGTGTTCTAAAAGTGTTGAAGATTTAGATCAAATGCTGCACAGATTTCATGTTGACTCTAAATTAGATTAATTATTGGCGCGCAGACAGTGTTTGGCATTTCTCTTAAATATCTGTCCGTAAAATCAAACGTGGAATCAAGAAAATCAATGCTCTAATCCGAAACGCGTATAGATATTTTTTAAGTAACAAAAATCTCGAAGAATTACCCACCCTGATATGACACCTGCTAGAGTCAGAGACAAGGGTGAGAACATTAATCCTTTCTTTACGAATCTCTTTTAAAGAATTATTTCCATTATATTGAAAATATTGTTATACTTTATTGAAACGAGTTAAACCACTATCGGAGGAACCCATGTCATTCTTTATTCTTCTCGCTTTCGTTATCGTTCTCATTCTTCTTTTCGTCGGAATTTACAATTCTCTCGTCAAGATTCGCAATCAGGTACGTAATGCATGGGAACAAATTGATGTGCAGCTCAAACGCCGGCACGATCTCATACCCAATCTTGTTAATGCAGTAAAAGGACAAATGGAATTTGAAAAGAGTACGCTCGAAGGTGTTATTCAAGCCCGTGCAGCGGCTGTCGGCGCAAAAAATATTACCGAGAGCATTGCGAAAGAAGACTTGCTCTCATCGGCGCTTTCAAAGCTTTTTGCCGTCGTGGAAAACTATCCTACTTTGAAAGCAAACGAGAGTGTACAACCACTCATGGAAGAATTGACAACCACGGAGAATCAAATCTCATTTGCACGCCAATTCTACAACGACATCACGACGACGTTTAATACCAAGCTCGAAATATTTCCCACCAATCTTTTTGCATCAGCATTGGGCTTTAAGCTGTTTCCTTTGTTTCAGATAAAAGATGCCGCCGAGCGTGAAGTACCAACTGTCGATCTCTCGTTAAAAAAATAACTTTCAGTATATCCTTCGCAAGGTTTTCTCTTTCCAAACCAAGAGACCTTGCGAAGAGTATCAAGGCAATCCATGTCTGAACCCATTCTCTTACAATCGCGTAACATCTACGAACAGCAGGCGCACAACCGACGGATGACATGGCTTGTCATGGTATCAGTTGTTCTTTTGTTTGCAATCTTGGGATTGGGATTTGATTATTTCTATCTTGGGATTTTTAGTAAAAATAGTGCAAATTTTCCTGTTATAACTTTCGGCGCAATAATTTTGAGCGTTGCGTTTGCTTTTTTTACTCTTCAAAATGGAGCATCTACTGTGCTTACATCTGCAGAAGCGTTTCCTGCCGACCCAAAGAACGCTAATCATCGTCAGCTTTTCAATGTTGTTCAAGAAATATCTATCGCTTCCGGATTGCCGGCACCTCGCGTGTACATTATTCCCGATGATGATCCGAATGCATTTGCGACAGGGAAGGATCCACAGCATAGTTATATTGCAGTTACACAGGGACTTCTTACAATTCTTGATCGTGATGAATTGCAGGGTGTGATTGCGCACGAGATGAGTCATATTCGATATTATGACATCCGATTGATGACGGTTGTGGCTGCATTAGTCGGCGCTATTGTTTTATTGGCAGATATAACTCTTCGAGGATTGCGGTTTGGATTATTTTCCGGAAAAGGCAGTCGGTCAAAAGGAAAAAATCCTTTGGGCGCCCTGCTCCTTATTCTTTGGCTGCTAACGGCAGTACTTGCACCAATTATCACACAATTGATGGCTATGATGATTTCACGGAAACGGGAATATCTTGCCGATGCATCAGCTGCTGAACTTACAAGAAATCCTATCGCACTTGCAAAAGCACTTCAAAAGTTAGAGAATGCCTCGGCACCAACCGTTGCCATCAAACGAGGCATCGCACATCTTTGTGTTGTAGACCCACTTGGGAAAAAAGTGAATGAAAAAGAAGGATTCTGGGCAGAACTCTTTGCCACGCACCCACCTATGCAAAAACGTATTATGCTCCTGAAGGCGATGTCATATCAACAAGTTTCTTAAATAGCTTTCAGGTATATGAAACCATCGTTTTTTTTATCGACATTCTTGCTTTTTTAAGTAAATAGTTATACACTTGACCAGAAATTTTACAGGATTTTATAGCAACATTATTGTTGCACTTTCACACTATCACAATCAAAGGAGAAGTCTCATGAAAAGAACCATTTCCCTGTTTTTGTTGGCCTTCGTTCTGCTTGGTGTTGCCCAAGCGCAGGAAACAAAGTCTGTTCCTGGCGGTTTAGCCCGCGAAATGGCGCTGGGCGGAAGCCCGAACAATGCATACTTGATGGACTATACCGATGTGTATACAAACCCAGCATGGGCAGTGAAGTACGGTGACCTCATCTACTCAGAACTTGGTTACAGCTTTGCAGGATATAGTGCAAGCGGACAATCTGCTGGATTTACCTATGCCGTATGGAAGGGGCTTTCAATTGGTTTATCCGTAGGCAAACAAGAAGGACCAATATTTGGCCAAAATTCATATGGTTCTCAATTTGGTGGAAACGCAGCAAATGCAGATAATTTCATGGTTCCTTTTAACACAATTTTATCAGCACATGGTTACTCAGCGCTCTCGACGAATACGTTGCGTCCCTTTCAAGTGTATGGTGCGTTGAAGCTTGCTAACCTTACCCTTGGTCTTGCATTCTATCGTGTCGGTTATTCTACCACGGATGATTATACAGCCGCCGCAGGTGATGCCACCAATACAACAGATGAGGTCTCCATAGGTCAAACTGGGCTTAAAGCTGGAGCTCTTTTAGATATGGATGTTATGTTGCTTGATGTGTCTGCATTATTACGCATTAATAGTGCGACTGCAAAAAACACTCCGCCAACAACTCCAGCAAACCCTTCACCAAATGAAGAAGTTGATGCGACTGGAACGGAACTTGGTTTGAATGCACGACTCTTCATGAAACTCAGCGATAAATTCTCGCTGGTTCCAATGGCTCGCTTTTACACATTTGGATATGAACCAGAGGAGAAAAGTATAGGTCAAGCTGTACCTGCCGGTGATAAATACAACTCGAAACCAGACAAATACAGCCGTACAGATATTGAATTTGGCCTCGGCTCCAATATAACGGTGAATGGCGGACGTGTGTTCGCTGGATTGAGCCTTGAATCAATTTCCTTGAAATATGTAGCTACATCGTTTGTAGGTGGGGTAACTGGTTTTGTCCCAGTTGCAACCCAGACGCAAACAATAACATACACGAACAGCGTTCTTTCTCTGCCAAAAGTGAATCTCGGTGCCGAGTTTGACATTGCAAGCTGGCTCACTGGTCGTCTCGGGTTCTTTAAAGCGTTTGCAACCCAGACAAACACAACAGAAGCTCCTGCACCAGCAAGGAAGCAAGAATCTAAACAGACATTTGAATTTCAATACATGCCGGCATGCAGTTTAGCTGTCGCAGATCAGCTCTTGTCTCTCGGAATTGGTCTTCACTTCGACAGGTTATCGATCGATGGATATCTCTGTGAAGAATGGCTGGCTGATGGAATTTATATAGCCAGCGGCAGGGCAAATGCTATGTTCGGTGTTCTTTCAATGAGTTATAGCTTTAATTAAGCTGTTGTATGTTTCATTTTTCTCAGGCGATTCAGTTTCTGCTGAATCGCCTTTTTTATTTTCGTTCTTATGAGTATCATGAAGGTAATGAAACCTCATAGGTCTCGATAAGGAAAAGAAAAATGTCCGAATCTATTCTCACCCATGCACACAACATCTACGAACAGCAAGCACACAACCGCAGAATGACATGGCTGCTCATTGTGACATTCATACTTCTGGTTGCTGCTGTCGGTGTGGGATTTGATGTCTTCTTAACAGTTGATTCGCCAGCAAGATTCATCATGCTTCCGTTCGTTCTCCTGATGGTTGTATCCAGCATCTGGAATTTCCGTCAAAGAGCCGCGGAAGGATTATGGAAAAAACCACAAGCATTTGCCGATGATGACGATAATTCGGAATTTTTCAAGTTACCCTTGTACATTGTTCTTGGGACTATGATGTTGATTACCTTGCTTATGTTACAATTTTTTCCGCATAAGTTGTTTCCCGATTTTTTTAACTACCATCTATTACGCTACCTGCCAATAGGAACAATTTTAGCTGTTATAATCTGTATAGGATCAATTCTTACAAGCTTACATTGGGGAATGAACTCTGTGCTCTGGTCTGTTCAGGCAACAAGTCTGAGCGAAGAAACCAATGATACACCCGAGTTATTCGATGTTGTCAAAGAAATGAGCCTTGCAGCCGGTATCCCAACTCCTTCGATCTATGTTGTCAAAGATTCCGATCCTAACGCTTTTACTGTTGGAACAGATCCAACAAAAAGTTCTATTGTTGTAACAACGGGCTTACTTGCAATACTTGACCGTGAGGAACTACAGGGCGTCATCGCACATGAAATGAGTCATATCCGTAATTCTGACACACGACTTATGACAACCATTACAGTTCTTTTTGGAGCCGTGCTTTTGCTTTCTGAGTGGATGAAGAAGAGCGCACTTCTCGGCGGATTTGCAGGGAGTCGCGTACCTGGTGCAGGAGGGGCTTTACGTGTTGTCTTTCTAGTTGGGTGGCTTCTTACATTGATCTTGGCTCCCTTAATCGCACGCATTGTTGCAATGGCAGTGTCGCGTCAGCGTGAATATCTGGCAGATGCAGGCGGTGCCGAACTCACACGGAATCCCAAGGCACTCGCTACTGCATTGATAAAAATCGAGAATGTCGCAGAACCGACGACTTCCTTTCAGAAAGGAATTGCCCATATGTGCGTTGTCGATCCTCTAGGGAAAAAAATCAACGAGAAAGAAGGCTGGTGGGCAAATCTCTTTGCGACACACCCTCCGATGAAGAATCGCATTCTGTTGTTAAACGCAATGGCATATAATTCGATAGCAGTTTCGGAACATACTACCAAGTAAATGTATCGAATGAAAAAGATGAATAACTTAAGTATGAGAGTGACGAAGTATCAAAAGAGATTTTTAACATATAGCTTTATACTATGTTCCATGTTTATTCTATTAAGCACCTGTTGTTCAGTTCTCATCGCCCAATCCAAGCTTCTTATCCCGATGGATCTTAAACAAACCGATCATCTTAAATCGTATGGTGTTGCATTTTGGCTGCTGGAAAAAAACGGTGAAGTCGATTGGCTGCTCAATTACCGCGGTGGTTCATTCATGATGGATTACAGCGATGTGTTGGCTCGGGAATGCCGCATTCGCGGTGTATTCTTCGAATCACTCGCGGCCAGCGATGCCGCATCGATTTATGCCGAAGTCCAACGTGAAGACAACAATCAAGACGTGGTTCGGCTGGAAAAAGCACCAAGGATTGCGGTCTACGCCCCGCCGGGTTTCAAACCGTGGGATGACGCAGTGACAATGGCCCTGGAATATGCAGAGATCCCTTATACAAAAGTGTGGGATGAGGAAATCCTCTCCGGAAAACTTTCCGAATATGATTGGCTTCATTTACATCACGAAGATTTCACCGGTCAGTATGGAAAATTCTATTCCAACTTCCGTAATGCGCCATGGTATATTGAACAGCAAATGCTGTACGAGCGCGAAGCAAAGCGGCTCGGTTACAAAAAGGTATCAGAAGAAAAAAAAGCAGTTGCGCGTTCAATTAAGGAATTTGTAGGTAACGGCGGATTTATGTTTGCGATGTGCTCTGCAACAGACAGCTACGACATTGCCTTAGCGGCAGAAAACGTTGACATCTGTGATGTAATGTTCGATGGCGATCCGCCGGACAGGAACGCACAATCGAAGCTTGATTTCAGCAAAACGCTTGCATTCGAGAATTTTACGATCGATATGAATCCATTCCGATATGAATATTCCGATATCGACATTCCTCCAAGCGATCCGCCTCCGATTCGCGATCCAAACACTGATTACTTTACGCTCTTCGAATTCTCCGCCAAGTACGACCCCGTACCGACGATGCTCACGCAAGATCACGTCAATATTATCAAAGGATTTATGGGGCAAACAACTGCGTTCAAAAAAAGCTTGATCAAGAAAAATGTTACCATCCTGGCGGAACGTGAAGGAACGGAAGAAGTGAAATACATCCACGGCAACTTCGGGCGAGGCACATTCACATGGTACGGCGGACATGATCCCGAGGACTACCAACATGCCGTCGGCGACCCGCCAACCGACTTGAATCTGCACAAGAACTCACCTGGTTACAGGTTGATCCTCAACAATGTCCTTTTCCCTGCGGCAAAAAAGAAACAACAGAAAACATAATGGAGATGTATCTGTAGAAGAAATTAAAAGATAGTAAAACACGAAGACGAAAAAACCTTCATTTCTCTTTTATTTTTTAGTCTCAATTGTATGAAATTTCATACTTGAAATGCCAGCAAAGGAGTACCTCTTGTGAAGAAAATTATAGTCGGGATTTCGTTCGAAGCAATCGCTGGAATTATCGATATCATTCCAATGATTGCTCACCTCGGTTCTGCATGTATCGTAATTCGCCGCAATTGTTTGAAGTGTTGGAAGAGAACAGTCTCAATCTCAGAAATAATCTGGTGTACTTCGTCAAGTGTTTTCGTTTTGTCGATCTGACATGTTAGTGTTGCGTTGTACTTATTTCCTTCCTGCAGCAGCATCAATTCCGTGCATGACAACACATCTTTCTGCTTCTCGGTGATCGAACGAATCTCTGAGGATAACGCATTTTCTATCTTTGTAACATCATGGAGAGGGTGCTCGTTCGCTTCATACTCCTCCATATGAATCGTCACCTTACCGACCGATGGAAGTTGATTCTGAATCTGGCGCTCAATGTCCGAAGATATTTCGTGTGCTTCAGCAAACGAGAGTCCTTTCGCATATTCAACATCGAAATCTATGTAATATTTTCCACCAATCAGATGCACTTCGATGTTATGCGGTGCGCGAAGTCCTCTGTCCATCACAACCATTCGAATTTTATCGATGATGGTCTCATCCCTCGTTTCAAACGGCTCCGAGTGAACAACCACATCGGCATTCGCATGGACTACATGGACGCTTCGTTCAATGCTGTCCATAATAGCATGAGCGCTTTGAAAGGGAATAGTCCGACGGATAGCAACAACCGTATCTATAAAAATATGATCGCCGGAAGGGCGAATGCGAAGTTTACGCAGTTCTTCTACTCCGTCCACTGAATTTATTGCCTGCTCAATTTCTTTTACCAAATCCTTTGGCACACGATCCATCAGCGCATCGATCGTACGACGGCCTAACCGATAACTGACAAAGAGAACCAGCAACGCAACAGCAATGGCAGCGAGAGCGTCGAACACCGGATATCCGATCCACACAAAGAACAAACCGCAGATAACAGTGAGCGACGTCCATACATCGCTGGAAAAATGGAGAGCGTCGGCCTCTAATGCCTGACTGTGATATTTTTTCGCAACTCGGTAGAGTGCCCGTGACCGACTGACATCTATGACGATCGCTGTGCCCATCACAATGAAACTCCAAATGTTTGTTTCAACATGGTGCGTTTGGACAAGAAGACGGCTGACACCTTCCCAGATGATCCAAGCACAGGTGATCACGAGGAGAAGTGTTTCGACAAAAGCAGAGATGTTTTCCAGTTTCCCGTGGCCATATTGATGGTCTTCATCAGCAGGACGGTCGGCAAAGGTCACGGCAAACAACGTGATGATTGCGGCTATCAGATCAAGACCTGAGTGCGCTGCTTCAGAGAGAATGCCAAGACTGTCCGTCCGCCATCCAATATAGAGTTTGAACCCCGTCAGAAAAACTGCAGCGGCAACAGAGGTTAACGCAATGAATTTCTTTTCTTTCATGACAGCAAAGTTCTGGTAAAGAATAATTATCCGTGCGAGTTAATATACCGCGCGTTTACATAGAGTTCAACCATAAACAGACACGATGCAATCGTTGCCTCCATGAAGAGAGAATTCATCGTTTAATGTATACGGAAGCAACTCCGGTTGCACTCCAATTGACGTTTTTCTATATTCACTTATCAGGATAATGAAATACGCAATCATCTCCGATATTCATTCCAACCTTGAAGCGCTGACAAAAGCGCTGGAAATCATCGACCAGCGATCTGTGGATGAAATTATCTGTCTTGGCGATATCGTCGGTTATGCTGCGAATCCGAACGAGTGTCTAGCACTCGTTCGCCAGCGATGCAGCACTGTCATCAAAGGAAATCACGATGAAGCACTCCTCAACGACAGCATTACCATGCACTTCACAGAAGATGCCCGTTCAGCCATTGAGTGGACACGCAAGCGGATCAACGAAGAATATATTTCCTACCTTCGTACACTTTCCCTTTCTATAAAAAAAGACGATCTTCTCTTTGTGCATGCTTCACCGTGCCATCCGGAACAATGGAAATATATTCTTGAAAACAAAGCCGCGGCAAGCGCTCTTCAATGCTTTTCAGAACCTCTCTGCTTTATCGGACATACGCATACACCTGCAATATTTTCCACTGCTGGGCGAGTTCGCAACGTGATGAAAGGCGAACGCTATCTCATTAATGTTGGAAGTGTTGGTCAGCCGCGCGACCGGATAACGGATTTAAGCTTTGGTATATTCGATACGGACACTTGGACATATGAAAACATACGAAGTCCATATGACGTAGAACTAACGGTGAAGAAGATTCTTGCCACGGATTTACCATCCGCTTTGGGTTATCGATTGTTGACGGGAAAATGATAAATGTCATACGCTTGGATGGAATGAGTATGAACAAACAGCGATTGAACTTCTTCTTTATTATTTTTAGTACGTGGATTATCTTCGGCCTTTTTTTAGCCCTGGACATGTATCTTTTTTATCCGTTTCCACGGCAATCGTTTAATCTTTACAATGAACTTAGCTGGGAACTAACATTATCGTTGATATGGGCGTTTTCGACACCCATCGTTATCGCAATTTCAAGACGATTTCCCATTGAACGCAAAACATGGATCCGACGTGTCAGTTTGCATCTTATCGTTAGCTTTACGCTAAGCTTTTTTCAGTGTTTAGCGCATGGGTTAATAAGAATAGTAATTCTCCACCCGGCTTTCAGTGAGAACACATCTATTTTACGCCAATCGCTCTTTTACAACATCGATAAAATGATGATGGTATATTTCATAATTCTTTTTGTGGATCACGGAGTTTCGTATTCCCGCAAACTAAAAGAGAATGAAGTTCGCGCATCAAAACTTGAAGCACAACTGATGCAGGCACAACTCCAGGCATTGAAAATGCAACTCCACCCTCACTTTCTTTTCAACACGCTGAACGCGGTGACAACCTTGCTCCACAAAGATCCGATGGCTGCAGAGCGTATGATTGTCCGTTTGGGTGACTTGTTGCGTTTTACATTGGAGAAAGCCGGAACGCAGCTTGTCCCTTTACAGGAAGAAATCCAATTTCTTAAAAGCTATCTCGAAATTGAACAAATTCGTTTTCACGACAGGATCTCTATTGTCTTCGATGTTCCACTTGATACTGTCGACTTGCAAGTGCCTATTTTTTTACTCCAACCGTTAGTGGAAAATGCCATCAAACACGGATTTGCGCCATCCTCTGCCCCGGGGAAGATTGAAATCATTGCACGACGTGAAAATAGCGCTCTCCGATTACTTGTGAAAGACAATGGAGCAGGAATTCGATCCAAAACAGGATCAGGAGTTCGCGAAGGAGTTGGGATTTCAAATACAAAAGCTCAATTGCGTCAATTGTACAATTCATCTTTTAACTTCGAATTGATAAACAGTGAGAATGGAGGAACAACTGCAAGTATTAGTATTCCACTGAGACATGCGGAAAAAGAACTTTCAACCGGAGCTTCCTCCCAATGAAAATCAGAGCGATGATCGTCGATGACGAACCTCTTGCGCGAGAGAGAATTAGGCAATTGTTGAATGATGAGCGCGGTATTACTGTTGTAGCTGAGTGTTGCAACGGCTTAGAGGCAATTGCACTACTTGAAAGACGTCGAGTTGACTTAATGTTTTTAGATATACAAATGCCTGAGCTGGATGGATTCGGAGTCCTGGAGGCACTTGATCTCCACAATATGCCTGCTGTGATTTTTGTGACGGCGTACGATAAATTTGCCCTTAGAGCATTCGAGGTACATGCTCTTGATTACCTTTTGAAACCGATTGACCGCTCTCGGTTTGCACAATCGCTTGTACGAGCACGCAAGGAAATTCTTCATCCTAGTGAAATGAAAATGAATAAACATCTCCTTGCGCTTTTAGACGATCTGCGAGCAGAGCAACGATTTCTCGAACGGCTTGTAATTAAAACTAGAAAAAGAGTGTTCTTTGTTCTGGTTTCGGAAATAGACTATGTGATAACTCAAGGAAATTACTTAAAAATCAACGTTCACGGTAAATCCCATTTGTTACGTGGTACGATGAGTCGTCTTGAAAGCAAACTTGACCCGAAACAATTTATTCGGATTCACCGTTCGACACTCGTTAATATAGGTCAATTACTGGAATTGCAGCCATACCGTAAAGATGAAGTCCTTGCGATCATGAAGGACGGAAAGAGTATTCCGGTAAGTCGTAGATATCACCAACAAATTTTATCGCTGATTAGTGATCTTTCCTGATTATTCTTCCCTTTGTTGTCGTAACTTCCTGCGCTTAAACATTTTAATTATTTCATCCATACTAGAACCTGCCGTTCATCACTAAAAGGGCACCGTTCATCACAGAAGTATTTCATCAGAAGGTGAATATTGTATTTTATGAAAGGTGTTAAACTATGTATCAAAAACAACATGGAGAATTTAATGAAAAAGACATCTGTGGTTTACCTTTTGTTGGTAGTAATAATCCTCTCTTCGTTTACATTTGCAAATATTCGGAATGTTCCTGGTGATTATCTGAAAATTCAATCCGCAATCAATGCTTCATCGAATGGTGATACTGTTGCCGTGTATCCGGGGACGTATTATGAGAACGTGATTTTACGTGGAAAGAAGATCGTTTTAACCAGTCGCTTTTACGAAACGGGCGATGTTCATTTTATTCCATCAACAATCATCAACGGAAGTCAACCAGTAAATGTGGATACCGCCAGTTGTGTACTTGTCATTAACGGCGAAGATTCTACCGCGGTACTTCAAGGGTTCACCTTGACAGGCGGTCAAGGGACGGTCTGGCGTGATCGACATATTGGCGGCAATTATCGGGAAGGGGGAGGAATATTAATTGATGGAGCATCTCCAACCATTCGCTATAATAGAATTATCAGCAATCAAGCTATGAACAAGAGTGGTGTCAGTAGTGCAGGAGGTGGAGCAATTCGAGCTGATGGAGGGACGCCGCGAATTCTCAATAATGTCATCGCATATAACACAGGACATTACGGTGCTGGGATTGTTTTCAATTTCTGCGGAGGTATTGTTCGAAATAATATTATCTATAAAAATACTGGCGGTTCGGATTTCGGAGGTTCAGGTGTATGGGCTTATTCGAATGGTCCCTCTCCGATCATACTTGAGAATAATACCATTGTTGGGAATCAGTCATCAACGTATGGTGGAGGACTTCTCGTTTGGTCTACCTCGATGACAGTGCGGAATACAATTCTCTGGGGCAATACTTCTTCAACCGATCCACAAATACATTTGATTGGTGGAACTGTCAATGTAAGTTATTGTGATGTTCAAGGTGGATATGCAGGTAAAGTGGTAATCAATCAAGATCCATTATTTGCCGATACTACTAGTTTTATTCTGAATGATACTTCGCCTTGTATCGACGCAGGAGATAGCAGTGTATTTTATAATGATCCGGAAAACGTCTCGAACCAAGGAATAGCACTTCCTCCTTCAAAAGGTGCTGTTCGTAATGATATGGGTGCCTATGGCGGACCAGAAGCGGCATTGTTTCCGGATTTTAGTTTACCAACAGGAGTTGGTTCACATAGGAATTATATTCCGACTGCTTTTTCTCTTCAACAAAACTATCCTAATCCGTTTAATCCTTCAACAATAATTCAATTTGCACTTCAAAAAAGAGAATTCGTTCGATTGAGAATCATGAGTATTACAGGTCAAGAAATTGAAACACTTGTAAATAGTGAAATAGAGGCGGGATCCCATAGTGTGGTCTGGAACGCTTCAGCATATTCCAGTGGCATATACTTTTATCAAGTAGAAACACGAAACTATCATGAAACAAAGAAGATGATTTTACTGCGTTAGCGGTGCGAGGAACCATTATCAGTAATTTCGATTGCAAAGGAATTAAATTTTCGGGAATAGATGCATAAGAGAATCAAACATTTCAAATGATGTATTAGCAATCAAAACAACTAAAATGGAGATTGATATGAAATATTTACGGTGTCAGGTTTTTATGTTTTTCTTTTACATTATTTTCACAGGAATAGGAAGATGCGAAATAGGTTCTAATTCTGATTCGCTTAAATATCTGGGACACGCAAGCATAAAAATTAAAACCTCGGAAGGGAAAGTAATCTATATTGACCCATATGCAGGTACTGACTACGCCGACTCAGCAGATATCGTTCTCATCACGCATGAACATAGCGATCACAATGTGCTCACTCTCGTGAGACAAAAGGTAACTTGCCAAGTTATTCGCAGCGCGGATGCAATGAAAATCGGTGTCTACCAAAGCTTTACAATTGGAACCATCAAGATTACAGCTGTCGCAGCGTACAATAATCAACCACGTAATCTCTCTTATCATTTGAAAAGTCAATGTGTTGGATATGTTCTTGAGTTCGATGGCATCAAACTTTATCACGCTGGCGACACTGGAAACATTCCAGAGATGGCAGATCTTGCCAGTCAGAATATTACTTATGCTCTTTTGCCAATGGATAGCATCTATACAATGTCACCAGCAGAAGCAACACAAGCTGCAACAATGATCCAAGCAAAACACGATATTCCGATTCACACAATGCCTCTACCAGATACATATAGCGATGCTATGGTGTCACGATTTACTTCGCCTCATAAATTGGTTGTTCACCCCGGTGAGATTATTGCGTTGAACGCAAACACAACCTCTGTTAAAGGGACTTCCGCAATTCCACTCATGCACATTCTCAAACAGAATTATCCTAATCCATTTAATCCAGGTACACAATTTGAATTCACTCTTATTACATCTTCTTTTGTATCGTTGACAGTATTTGATATATTAGGGAAAAAGGTCGCAACATTGATTTCAGAGAAAATGTCAGCAGGAGACCATTCATTATACTGGAATGCGAGTAGTATCCCAAGCGGCATGTATTTTTACCGATTGGAGGTGGGGAATAATGTTGAAACAAAAAAGTTGGTCATGATCAAATGAATTTAGATAATCAAATGTTCATGAGGAGACATTTATAAAAATTTAATAAAGAGAGCAAAAAGGACATTGTATGGCACTTAGGTGTTACTGGTCTTGATTAGTATATAGTCTAATCCAGATACTCTTCTTTCACCAGTCCGCGCTCCTTAGCGTAATCGTAGAGCTTCTCTTCCAACATCTTTCTGCCTCGATGAAGCCGTGAGCGAACAGTTCCGATAGGACAATTGAGAAATTCAGAAATTTCGTCATACATCAATCCTTCAATATCACATAAGATAACTACAGTGCGAAAATCTTCCGGCAGCGATTGTAGCGCTTCTGTCACTTCATCGCTCAGCATATTGCTGTACATTCTCTTTTGAAGGTCATTGGAATCTGTGCTGTCATCGCGGATTAAATCATAAAAATTTTCAACGTCGTCATAATCCACCATTCCCGGCTCACGCGTTTCTTTCCGATACCGGTTGATGTAAGTATTTTTCATAATGCGGAAAAGCCATGCGCGGATGTTGGTTCCTTTCTCGTACTTATCCCAGAAGCGGAACGCTTTCATGAAGGTTTCTTGCAGCAAATCATGCGCATCATCCTTGTCGCCCGTAGTACGTAATGCAAAATTAAATAAAATATCCTTGTGTGGAAATGCCTCCGTTTCAAATTCTTTCTGTCGTTTGAGCAATGCTTTAGAGACAGCCGGTACAGACAAGTGGTTTGGAAGTTTGCGAGCCATGCCATTCACATTCGCTTCAAGAGTAACCCTACTTTGTCCATTGAGAGTGGATAGTCCATTTTAATGAGATCAGCATCTAACTTAGCACCGTTGGCATTGACTTCCTTCTCCAGTGCCGTGAATGCATTGAGATCGCCGATTTCCACGATCGCCGCATAATTAATTGTTTGACCTGTCGTAGTATTCATGCGTATGTCAAAGTTAATTCCAATATCGACTCTGGTAGAAACGATCTGATCTGATATTTTAAGTACCGCATTTCGAATGATATAGTCGTACCCTAATTTCAAATTGAATGGAATTTGCTCGTACATAGCAACATCTACTTTACTGATTTCTCCCGTGGCAATCGCATACAAGGTTACCAACAAACCGATACAATTGAGCTTGCGAATATAAAATTTATTGGGATCCCCGCGCCATCCGCCAGATTCTATCAGCACTGTGCTTGTTCCCCACTTCTGAATGTTGTCACCAAACGCGGTTGGAGAGAATGTATCGTCCCACTTCGCAAGATATTCAGGAATAAAAAGATTCAATACCTGAGCAACGGTCGAAGCGACTCTCTTTGCCCGCAGCCGTACCGGATTGTCTCCGCGCGATTCATCTGCAGCCGGAGCAAGCAATGCAATGGCAGTAATTTTCCGTGTTGTCCCAACCGTATACCTTGGTTCCTGATCATGAAGATTGAATCCATATTCCGGTTGATATTTATCGCGTGTATTTTTTAGAATCTTTGCTTCCGGTGTTGCCAATGCCAATGCATCGCGATTCATGTCTATCATCTGAGCAGTGCGGCGGATAAAACGGTCGGCCCCATCCGGATTGAGCATCGGAATCACCAATAGTGTGAGTTTCTCGCGGATGGTTTTTGTTGCGATGTGTTCCGGATTCTTTGCAAAGAAACTGAAGATGTCTATGAGCGCCATCGTTGCCGTTGGTTCATCGCCATGCATTTGAGACCAAAGCATTACTTTTGCAGAACCATCTCCTACGCTATAGAGGGCAATTTCTTTTCCTTCGGCAGATGTGCCCAATACAGATTTTCTAAAGAGATGCTGATTTTTAAATGGATGCAGCCATTGCAGCATTTCTACCTGTGTGAAGCGGCTGGACACAATATTGCTTGCTTTAAAGAAGTCGTACGAATCGAATAATTCGCACGCAAGGCTTTGTATTGTTGACTGAAAAAATGTTGTCATTTCGGGAACTATTTTCCGAGAGATAGTTTATTTTAAAGTTTCTCTATCAATAAGATAGTGCATTCTTTCGTTCTTTGCACGGATTATTTTACTCCTACCCTCGTAGGCGGTCCATTCCATCATAGATTTGCCGAGAGACGTCTTTTAAATTGTGGGGTTAATAAGATTTTGAGAAGATAAGTAGTGAAACCCCTGCACCGTTAAGTGGAACGGCTTATTAAAAAATATTTTCAAACAATAAATACTTTGCTGGCGGACTAATTATCAAAACGTCATCGACAATGTTGCACCTGTTCCTATCGGTGTGATGTTGGGAAGAATATGTACTTTCAATCGACCATCACCCGATTCCATTACCGGCACTCCTTCTGGATGCGCAGCGAGCATACCAAAGTAATACCCGATAGACAACCCAAGTGGATAATCGCTCACCCAGTGAATACCATTGCTTAGCATTCCAAGTCCGACAAGTGTTGTAAATATGTACCCTGCAGGGCGAATCCATTTTACATCGGGATAGTTTTCAGCGATCACGATTACTGTTGCTATGGAAGTACAAATATGTCCGGAGGGATATGCATCGAAGCATGGAACATGCCGATGATAATCGATTTGGTTAGGAAGTATCTTCCATACACCGGTTGGTGTTGAGCGCACAAATGGACTTTCACGACCGGTGACATGTTTGAGTAGTTGAACAACTGCACCAGAGGCGAGTACAGCTTGTACGATTTGGCTTCCAGTTTGCAACGATTTTTGATCTTTGAACATAAGACCGTACGCACCCATCGCTCCAGCAAGCGCAAATTGTGTGGTACCATCACCGATGTTTGCACAGAAATCGCTCCACTTTTTTGCCTCAGGAGAACTATTGTAAAACCGTGCTGCCGGAGTGTACGTAATGTCATCGGTAAAAAATGTTGCAAGTGTCAATCCGCCGATGACAATCCATTCGTTCGCTCGTTCTTTCCGAAAGGAAATATCGTACCATCTGCCCCAGTCACGCGGGATATTCTCAAACATGGTATACCAACGAAAATCATTTTGATTGACTTCATTTCGCAGCTGAGTCGTATCTGATGCAACCGGCTCTTGTGTGACTTGTGCTTTAACGATATCAAACGCGAAGATTATAATCACTACTATTATTCCAAGAAGAATGAATTGTTTCACTTTCGTCCTCAAAATTTTACACTAAGAAGAAGACCATATTGGTGTTCATCTGCTTGTGGTAAGAGAGAAATACTGCTTGAACCATAATTTAATTTTTCTACTAACCGTGCCCCGTAGTGACCGATGATAGCGCCAACAAAGCAATCACTTAACCAGTGAGTCCGCTCCATCACTCTGCTGATTGCAACACATGAAGCCAGAGAATAGCACGTATAGGAAACCCACGGCTCTGAATAAAAATCAGAAATGGTTGTGGCTGCCGCAAATGCTGTCGTTGTATGCCCGGATGGAAATGAATCGAATGCAGCAAGTCCTCGGTTTCCTCTTTTGTGCATATCGAAGTAAGCAAATGGCCCATGCCAGAAACCGCCTGGCCGTGTTGCATCGCTCGGCCGTTCACGTCCGCAGAGATACTTGAAGAGTTGAACAGAAATTCCAGTTAAGAGGAATGACTCAAAACCAATCTTTCCGACCTCACACGCTTTTGCATCCGTGAAAATCAATCCATACCCGACAAACCCGCCAAACAATCCCACGGAAAAAGATCCATCGCCAAGATTCGTAATTATGGGGCTAATTTTTTTCACTGACGGATTGCTCATCTTCCACCTGTAAAGATCGTCGTAGATCTGCTGATCGGTACTGAAACATCACAGCAGTCATGAGCACTGCACTACCAACGCCGACATAGACCCAGGTTTGAGAAGAGCAAGAAGAATCCGTCCTTAGTTGTGTTACGGATTGGGCAAAGGTTGATGGTGCGAGATACAGCACAAGTAGAATTGCGATTACGGATATTCTGTCAGGCAAAACGATTTCCTGAATTAATGATCACATAGTTGCAGCAGTCGAGGATATCTCTACAACACGCTATGTGTGTATCCAATATGGCAGGAAATGTTCTTCCGGTCAAATACGATTTTAAAATTCTACTTCTATGCCTCCAACCGGGAAGAATGCGAATTGATATACAGTCTCGATCGTTCCATCGCTGCGGTATTCGTAATAAAATACATTCTTGTGGTTCAGAACATTCATTAATGCTATATAGACATTGATATTCCAGTTTTTCATGTAGAAGCGGCTAATCCACTGGATATCGAGGCGACTGTAGTTGGGATATCGCTCGCCGTTGATATCATTTTTATCTGATTCCCATGCCCCTTTTGACCATTGCATTCCGCCTTCCCAATTTTGAATATATGGAGTGAACGTTTGCCGTGTATACACTCCCCCAGTCTGATACCGGTACTTTATACTGATTTCCATTTCATTAGAAAACGGCAAGATATAGAATGGATATTTGATGAAGAACGGCTGTTTGTCAAACCATGAACGAGCCCCTTTTACAATTTTTCCACCAACCAAATTTATTATCACTGGATAATCATACTGTGATGGGTACGTGTTCCCTTCCCTGCCGATGCGAGGGTCGTCATCAGTTGTCTTAGAAAGGGAGATACTGATTGTGCCATAGTAATTGGTTACCTGCTTTTTCTGCAGAAGAAATTCCAATCCATACGAACGCCGCGTGCCTATTGCAAGGTTTCTATCAGTCCAGTTTGTGTCAATCAACGAATGGACGTACGTTTCTTCCACGCTAATATTGGAGAACTTCTTATCATACGTTTCCACACTCAGTTTCACACCATCATCCAAAATATGCTGCAGTCCAAGGACAACATGCTGTGATCTGGCATTCGCTAACTCTTTATTATATCCAACATTTTGTCGATCAGCGTAATCCGGCAATGGCTGTGTTTGCCAGTAATCGCCTGCTGAAAGCGAAAGTGTAGTTGTCACTGGAATGAGATCATACGCAATACTTCCACGCGGGCTGAATTGCCCTTGTTTGGAATAAGTAAAGTAATCATAGCGAATACCGAGCGTTACATTCAAACGCGGTGTTATACGATATTTATCGCTGAGGTATGCAAACAGTTTGCTTGCATCGCCAAACTTGAGAGAATTAAGAATATTGCCATCAGGTGAGCTTGTATATATGTAAGATGTATCAGCTGGACTTTGAGTATTAATCTTATAGCGTGTCTGATTTCCTAAAAATGTTGTCGTTCCCATCCAATGGTTCGTCGTTTGAATCTGTGCACCTGCCAAGAGATCGTGCTGAGGATGAATTTTATAAAACACATCATACTTCAGCGCGTAGAAGGCTTCGTCATTGTGCTCATTAAAGGCATTGCGAGGATTTCCTAGTGTCTGGGATGTATCTACGTTTCCCTGATGATCATAGACACTACGCATAAAATTATCCTGCACATCTACATTATACTGATTACCGACTGTATAGAGCGAAAGAACTGAGTATCCCTCTTTTCCCCACAAACTCTTTAGATTTATGCCTAGAACATACTGCTTATTGTGTTCATCCACATTTTCCAGACTCGAGAAAACAGTTGAATCAGCGCGAAGCGGGTCGTTCTGTTTTGGATCGCCTTTAATATAGATACGGCTGTCTCCATAAAGACCGTTCAGCGTGAGTTTTTGTGTTGGAGAAAGATCGTATACGATTTTTGCCTGTGTATCCCAATATTTGGGAATCGCTGTCAATGAGATAACAGACAAGCCAAACAATTTGTCTATAACTTCCAGCAAACTCTGGCGCGCGGAGAAAATCCACGAACCCTTTCCATCTGCTAATTTTCCCTCCATTAGCGTACCGATACCCGCCATATTGAAACCGGTGTTGGAAGCAAAACCTTTGTTCCGGTCACCTTCCCGAATTGAAATATCCATAACCGATGACATCTTATCGCCATACTGCGCCGGAAATCCTCCTGCAGAAAACTGGACATCTTCGACAAGATCGATGTTTATCATGTTAATAGGGCCGGCAGAATTAAATTCATTTGGATAATGATTGATCGAAGGAATTTCCATGCTTTCCATTACCGTTAGATTTTCGTACGGTGCACCGCCTCGGACAATCAACTCGTTGACATTATCATTGGAACTTGCTATACCGGGTAGGTTCTGCACGACACGCTGAACATCCATTACAGAACCGGGCTGACGTTTCACTTCTGCGCGATCGTAATTGTTCACACTTAACGGACTTAATTCATTGTTGCGGCTGAAGTATGTCGCGTTTACCATCACACTGTCAACCTGCACCGCCTGTTCGTTTAGCTTGATGGAGACTTTCGTACTACGTCCTGTTGTCACAACAATGTTAGTTAGAATGATGGCTTCATATCCAACAAGAGTTGCTTTCAGACGGTACGTGCCGACCTCAATTCCTTTGATATTGAAGTTTCCGGAAGTGTCCGTGACCGCGCCATAGGTTGGCTGTTCCACAACTTGTATATTAACGATCGGTAGCGGTTCCCACGTCTTCGCGTCGATAACAAATCCAGTTATGTCTCCTTTATACTGCTGAGCAAGAACTGTCAGTGAACAAAATGAAAGAAGAATATTGAAGTAGATGAATTTCATAGAAATCTCTCATAATAATAATAACCACCTCGGAGCAAGCTTCGAGGTATTCTATTTGTTTTTACTGATTCCCAATTAAAACATTCAGGAATGACTTTCCTTTCATGTCCATGGAGTTTTTAGTGGGCGTCCATTTAATGCTTCGAGCTGTGGGGTATTTAACCTAAAGATATATGAAAATACGAATTTTTTAAATTTTTGGAAACTGAATTCGGCAGATAAAAGCGAATAGACGGTAATTGACCGAAATAACTGTCTTAGTTTCACCTCCAAACCTCGGTCTGCAACTCCAGCTGTATTCGAGTCCGTTCTTCTGAGAGAGAAGAGAAAAGTTTCAATTCTATCATAGGAAAAATAATAGGGGGAAAAAAGTATTAGAACAGCGGTACATCGAATTGCTAACGCATAAGATATGAGAAGTATCTGTGGTACACTTTCAATGTGCGCCATAGGTTAGTTCCCTACACCAACCCTTCTTATGGAATACTTCCTGAATATATATCCTTTTTCGGTTATAGTACCGTGAAGTTTACTTCGAGTGATGCTTTATTTTTTTTCCATCAACCCTATCATTTCCCGAACCGCTACTTCTAATCCCACAGAAAGTGCATGTACCATGACAGCATGGCCGATGCTGACTTCATCAATTTCTTTAATGGCTGCAACCGGTTTGATGTTGGAATAGTCTAATCCGTGACCTGCATTCACGCCGAGCCCAAGAGATCTTCCAAGAGCTGCCGCCACCTGAATTCTTTCGAGCTGCACTTTTACCTCCCCCACAGTCTTCGCTTCAGAATACTCTCCAGTATGAATTTCAATCATATCTGTACCGATATCCGCCGATGCTCGCACTTGTGCTTCAACAGGATCGATAAAGAGACTAGTAAGAATGCGATTCTGATGAAACTGTTTTACAACGCCGTCAAAAAACTTCTTTTGCATTGCGATATCAAGTCCGCCTTCGGTTGTAAGTTCCTGGCGTCGTTCCGGCACAAGTGTAACAAGATCAGGTTTGGTCTTTATGGCAATACCAATAATTTCTTCAGTTGCTGCCATTTCAAGATCAAGTTTCTTTTTTATGATAGAACGCAGCCGGCGAACGTCATCATCTTTAATATGCCTCCGATCTTCACGCAGATGGCACACGATGCCAACCGCTCCTGCTTTTTCGCAGACAAGCGCCGCTTTCACCGGATCGGGATCACTTCCGCCTCGTGCATTGCGTAGTGTTGCAATATGGTCGATGTTGATTGCCAGTCTCATGGATTGTTTTTCCTCTATTGTCAATCTCCATCGTAAATATAATCATTTTCAAGCAGGAATTGAATTGAGAGAAGTGTTGGAAATCGAACGAAGCTTCTTCTTAATTCTACCAATCTGTTGTGCAAATTCGATAAAGCTTGTTTACAAGCGTTATATCACATGCGAAGGTTGATGAATATCTTAAAAACAGCATCAGCGCGGTTAGTTCGAAGATGGTGGAGAAAATGAGGGCACATTTTCCCGCAGGCGAGTCGATTGAGTTCATTATTCTTGACAAATCCGACGAAAAACCTAAAAAAAACTAAATCTTTAGCTATATATGCTTTCGAGGACGATTACGACCTCGAGCAGTACACTGAACTTTCAATGGGGCGGTGGCAACTCTCTTCCCACTATTTCAAATCCCAATTTAGGCGTACACAGATGAAATAATCTTGCGTCACGAGTGGAGAAATCGTATCTTCCTTTCAAAGGAATGTATGATTCATCCTGGAACTCGATTCAGGAGGCACGCTTATGGATCAAAAATTGAAGCTTCGTCTACTTGACGATAAATTCGTCATCAGCAAGTTGCCGCAATTTGCTGAACTTCCTTCTGTCTTTGCTAAAGGCGAGTTGTGTTTCGTGATGCGAACAGACGAAGATCTCACTGTCATCAGTCCGGAGTTTATGGCGCCAAATAATGTTCAACAAGAGATCGGTTATCGCTGTTTTCGTACCAGCACAGAAATTCCTCATGATGCAGCTGGTATTCTTACCGCTCTTCTTAAACCACTTTCAGAAGCCGGCATCAGTGTGTTTGCAGTATCTACCTTTCACTCTGACTATATCTTTTTATTGGAAGAACATCTTGTGAAGGCAACTCAAGCACTTCAGCATGCAGGACACGAGTTTGTGTACGAAGAATAAATGCCCTCATGCACTTTATTTTGAATTGACAATATCTTTTATGCAGTTTATATTGATGTAGTTTCTTTTCATCGTTGTCTACCTAAAAAATACAGAAACCTTTCCTCGTGAGAGAAATATAATTTCTTTATACAAAGGAGGTCGTCATGCAATCATCGTTAAAAAAACCTATCAGAATTCTTCTAATTGCAAGTACGATCATTGTAATATTCACCTCTAATTTAAGCGCGCAAATGCCAACTCAAGGTTTAATCGGGTACTATCCGCTTAATGGAAACGGATTAGATGTGAGCGGTTATAATAATAATGGCACGGTCATAGGAACACTTCCCACAAAGGACAGATTTGCCCGTGACAATTATGCTATGTTTTTCAATGGGGTAGATGATCAGGTGCAACTACCAGATGTATTTAGATTGAGTTCGTTGACTATATGTGGTTGGATTTGCCCCAATAATGTCGATCAATATGAAAAAGAAGCTTTTACTATTTACCAAGATGCAGATAACTACTTTCAAATTTTTCAAACGATGTCTGTCAATAACCTTGCTATTCAAATGCGTTACAATAGAGATGTTCCTTGGGAATTAACCGCAACTAATTCGTCTTTGCCTCTAAACCAATGGACATTTTGTACTGTTGTAATCGATTCCGCCGGCGGGAAAGTGAGTTTGTACATCAATGGTGAGTTCTCTCAGCAAGTGGATCTCAACGGAGTGTACCTATCAAATTTCTCCGGAGCGATGGTCACAAGTATTGGTGGCGGGTCGAAGAATTCAACCGACTACTTCAGTGGTAATCTCAATGATTTTAGGATTTTTAATCGAGCGTTGAGCGCAAGTGAGATCAACACTTTATACCACGAAGGTAGATGGGATCCAATAGCAAGCGGTTCGATTGCAGGCAGTTTGGAGGATATTACTTTCGATTCAACAACTGGCGATTCGACTGCAATTCCACTTTCATCTGGATCATCAATCAATTTGTTCCGAGGAACACAGAGTGTTGGGGCAGTTAGTCCGTCATCAAATGGAACTTTTTTATTTTCTGGACTTGACAGCTTACAGACCTATAGTATTACAATAGATGCTTCTGAGACATTGGTCCCTACCAATCGTTTCTTCTCATTAGCTCTTTCTAAAACTAGTATAAGCACCGGAACTAATACTTATTTTAATATCCCAATTTCGCTTTTTGGGTCGAGTTACTTAATGGCCGATACACTTCTTGCTAGTCCAACACTCAATTCTAGCATACTTCTTGGCTGGGTGCCATTAAGTAGATCCTTATTTCAAGGATATGACGTTTCTGGAGTTTCAAACTTATTATCGAGTTGGACATCTGTTACAGATAATTACGACCAAATTTCTTCATCTTTGATTCACCTCAATATAGCAGAATGGCAGATAGGCAATTATTGTCAAGATGCATCTCTTATGACTATGGAGACTCTTCAATCACTATATCCATTTGCACAACGTATTTTTGGCTTAGCTGGTATTGGGGAAAAGATCGAGGAATATTCGAAAGACAAACTAGAACTTATCTTAGGAGATGACATAATTAACTATGCCCTAGATGGTATAAATGTGGCCCTTAATTTGATTTTTTCAAGAATTCCTCCACCTGAAGGTGTTCGCTACCAAGCAGCTTGTGATCAGTTGATGCAAACGACGGAAGCAGCCGGCAAATCTGGTAAAGATCTTTTGACGGATGAGGCATTCGAGGCATTTTACATTCCTATTGGCGCCAATCTGTTCTTGAGTTACGTTTATGTTCCGGGTACTCAACACACTTTTGATTGGGCAATTCAACAATCAAAGTCGTACAATTTCACGGGATCTTACTCGTCTTCATATTCAACGTCATCATCATTATATAATTCCAGCCATGTAAGCACACTCACGGCTCAGAGCGCAGGTATCGGATTGCGGGCTACATCTGATTTTTTCGATACTGGAAGCGAAATGCTTGCAATAGGGGCATTAATAACCGCACCAGGCGCTCCATTAGCCGCTGCATTATCGACTTTATCAACAGTGATGGGAGTCGCCTCACTTGTCACTGTTACGGGGGCCGTTGTTGTTGATGGTGTAAGGTTGGTAAATATTCCGATTGATCTATCAAAAACTATTAGCAGCATATATGGATCAAGTATGAAAAAAACATCTCGCCTGTCTAAGACAGTAGCATTGGGAAAAATGTCTGGTCTTTCAGGTCTGGCTAATAACCTTCACAAGAGCTCAACTAGCTATAATGACGCGCTCAATATATTAATTACTGACGTAAAAGCTGACAATCGTCAAAATGTTCGATTAGATATAGAGACATTGCTTAACTTGGATTCGGTCCTCAATCGCCAGTTACGTATTACTAATTTGTCACTGCAAGCCGTAGCGTCGCTAGGCGACTCAACTATGGTTCAATTTGATAGTCTTTACTCTCAACATATTGATAACTTTTTTACGTCATCGAACACTAAGCAATCAACATATCTTAATCTTCTGGCATACTTAATAGACTCGCTGAATGTATCTTACGTTGACTCGATTAAAAAATATGCTACTGCTGCAATTAAGGCAAACAACAGAGTCGATAGTCTCTCAAATGAATTGTTGGCATCTGTGCAGAACACTCCTATACCCGGGTATGTTGCTTCTGTCTCAACTTCCGCACCTACAAATGTCAGTGTGAATTCTGTCTTCACAATTAAAACGCGATTTCAGAATTTTGGAGGAACTTTGGCAAGCAATCTCTACGCAAAAATTTCACTTTTAGGCGGATTTAGTACAGGAATAGATTCAGTGTCAGTAGGAAGTTTGAGCCCAAGTGGACAGGATAGCGTCCAATTTGTTGTTACCGCGCCAACAACTGACACTGTCGGTGTCTATTCAATTATTTTTATAGGTGATAATACATCTTCTGAGCCAGTCGGAGGGGTTATTGTGGCAACGAATTTGATAAGCGTAGGAAATATTGTGCAAACAATTCCAAGATCTTTTAACTTGTATCAATCTTATCCTAATCCGTTTAATCCGGCAACGACTATTTCTTATGATCTTCCCCAAAAAGAACATGTTACACTTGTCATTTATGATATTCTAGGGCGGCAAGTAGAAACTATTGTAGATAACATACAACAACCTGGGAAATATAAGGTCACATTTAATGGATCGAATCTATCAAGTGGTGTTTATTTTTGTCGGTTGCAGGCTGGTCTATTCGCAGAAACTAAAAAACTTATTTTACTCAAATAGCGGAAATAACAAAGAAGAAGGGACGTATTATTCTACGTCCCTACTTCATCCTGTTTCTTAATTCTTTTGTTACATCAGCAAGTGTCAAATCCTGTTGGCGAAGAAGTACAAGAAGGTGAAATAAAAGGTCAGCCGATTCTTCGATAAGGCGTTTTTTATCCTCCAACACTGCAGCAAGCGCAACTTCTACACCTTCTTCACCAACTTTCTGCGCAATACGAGGAGTTCCTTCCTTGAATAATTTCGATGTGTACGATCCTTCCGGCATCTTTTGTTGACGATCACGAATAATTTCTTCCAACCGATGAAGGAGACTTCCAATATCTACACTTTCATCTTCACCGAAACACGTAAATTGATTTGTATGACAGACGGGTCCATGTGGAATTGCTTTAATGAGAAGCGAATCATCGTCACAATCCTTTTGTATAGAAACATATTCAAGAAAATTTCCGGAGATTTCCCCCTTCTGCCATAACCGCTTTTTTGTGCGGCTCCAGAAAGTCACTTTTTTATCGGAAACTGTTTTCTCAAGTGCTTCCCGATTCATGAATCCCATCATCAACACTTGATTTGTCCGCGCATCTTGTATAACTGCAGGAACGAGCCCATTCAACTTTTCAAAGTTTAGTTTATCAATCACAGTCGCACCGGAATATTATTATTATGAAGAAATGATTTTAGTTCTGAAATCGATATTTTGTTATAATGAAAAATACTCGCCGCCAATACTGCATCGGCTTTACCCAGAAGAATTGCGTCTCGCACATGTTCTTGCGTGCCAGCTCCTCCGGAAGCGATTAACGGAATAGAAACCCGGTCTGAAAGAGCACGCAACAATTCAACATCATATCCGGCTGTTGTACCATCGCGATCCATAGACGTTACCAGCAATTCTCCTGCACCCCGCTGAAACACTTCATTTGCCCACAACAGTGCATCTCTTCCGGTAGGTTCTGTACCGGCTTTCGTCCATACTGTCCATGAAGTCTTTCATGCGCTTTACATCGATAGCCACAACAACTGATTGTGAACCAACACGCCTGCTTGCTTCATCAACGAGCGAAGGACTCGCAAGTGCTGCAGAGTTGAGCGAGACTTTGTCTGCACCGGCTTCCAGTGCACAGCTCACATCGTTCACGGTGCTGATTCCACCGCCAACGGTGAATGGAATTTGAATGGCCGCCGCAACGCGTTCCACCATTTGCAAAAATGTCTTTCGTCCCTCAAGCGTTGCGCTAATATCGAGAAATACCAATTCGTCCGCACCTTCGTCTGAATAACGCGCCGCAAGTTTTACCGGATCTCCTGCATCGCGCAATTGCAGAAAATTCGTTCCCTTAACTGTTCGGCCATCCTTCACATCAAGACATGGGATAATTCGTTTCGTCAGCATTCAACACCATTCATCTTTGCCAGTTCTTCTATCGAAAGCTTACCTTCGTAGATAGCTTTTCCGACGATGACCCCAGAAAGCTCAGATTGCTTTAATACTTGAATATCTGCAAGTGTGGATATACCTCCCGACGCGATAATAGAGATTTGCGGAAAAGCCGATTTGAGGTTTAGAAAAAATTCAATGTTCACTCCACCAAGCATACCGTCACGCGAAATGTCTGTGCAGATGAATATCTTTGCGCCGCGTCTTATTAAATCGAACACAAAGTCCATCGGCTCAAGATGACTATCTTCCAGCCAGCCGCTGATTGCTACCGAGCCGTTTTTCACATCCATACCGACAACAATACGATCGGCGCTAAATCGCTGGATCCAATATTCCACCAACTCCTGTGATTTTGCCGCCACGCTGCCGATGATAACACGCGATGCACCAATTTCAATTAACCGCCGAATGTCCTCCGTTGTGCGGATTCCGCCGCCAATTTCCACCTGTAATCCAGGCACTGCAAGAATAGAAGTGATAGAATCCCAATTGACGACCTTCTTCTCTTTCGCGCCCTGCAAATCCACAACGTGTAAGAGTTGGAAACCAGCACCTGCAAATTGCTGAGCCACTTCTTCAGGAGATTCAGCATAGACAGTCTTCTGCTCGTAATCGCCTTGACGCAGGCGAACACACTTGCCGTCATAAATATCGATTGCGGGGATGATCAGCATAGCTCAACAAAATTTTTTAAGAGTTGTAATCCGATCCTGCCTGATTTTTCCGGGTGAAACTGAACACCGTAATAATTCTTTTGCTGCAATGCTGATGTAAATTGCACTCCATACTCTGTCGTACCGATGGTCGCCGACACAATCGGTGCATAATAGGAATGAACAAAATAAAAATATTTGCCTGTAGCAATGCCCGCAAACAATGAACAATTTTCTTTATGTTGAACTTGATTCCACCCCATATGCGGCACTTTCAGAACTGATTGCTCACTGTTGAACCGTTCATTTGTACCTGTAAGTAAACCGAGACAATCGGTACTGCGCTCCGTTGTACGATCAAACAGCAATTGCATTCCGAGACAGATTCCGAGAAATGGTACGTTCACTTCCTTCAGCCAATCCGTAAGACCAACGCGAGTCAGCGCATCCATCGCACTCCGGGCTTCACCAACTCCAGGAAAAATGAGTTTATCGGCTTTATTCAACTCATGGTGTTCATTGGAAATGAAATGCTGCACACTGAGACGATTGAGAGCATTGCTCACAGAGCGAATATTCCCGGCACCATATTCTATAATTCCAATCAATAAGTTCTCAACTTTTAGTAATCAGTTTTCAGTATCGAACATTTAATTTATGAGTTTATTGTTTATCGTGAATCGCTAAATCGACAATCTTCATTCCTATAGCACTCCTTTTGTCGAGGGCAGCACATCCGCATTCTGTTCGTATTTTGTAACCGCCTGACGCAATGTGCGTGCTACCCCTTTGAAGATTGCTTCAATCTTATGGTGATCGTTTCTGCCAGTAACAGTGATATGGAGATTTGCGCGCAATCCATCTGCAAAAGCACGGAAGAAATCCTCTACCAGTTCGGTCGGAAACTCGCCAATTTTCTCACGCTCAAAAGACGCAGTGAACGAACAAAACGGACGCCCGCCCAAATCCAAAGCCACCTCTGCCAAGGATTCGTCCATTGGCAGAAGAAATCCGTACCGCCCGATTCCGCGTTTATCGCCGAGTGCCTGCCAAATTGCTTCACCCAGAGCAAGTCCCGTATCTTCGACACTGTGGTGTTCATCCACTTGAAGATCGCCCTTCACACGAATATTCATATCGATACCGGAATGTTTTGATAGCAAGGAGAGCATATGATCGAAGAATCCGATGCCGGAAGAAATATCGTAACTGCCTGTGCCATCTAAACTGACTTCTATAGAAATATTTGTTTCTGAAGTTGTGCGTTGAACGGTCGTTGAACGAGCTTGCTGTACTATGAAATTACATGCTTCTATAAATCTTTCCGTTTTAAAATCAGCTTTCGTCGATGCATCCGTCGTTAAACGTACGGATTTGCATCCAATGTTTTGAGCAAGCTGAATATCTGTTTCACGATCTCCAAAGACAAACGAACAAGCAAGATTGACATTATTGGTTCGGATGAATTCGCTTACTAAACCGATTTTTGGTTTTCGGCAAGCACAAGTATCCTTAGAACTGTGAGGACATATGAACACTCCAGCAAACTGAATACCTTCTCCGTTGAGCAGACCCATCAACTTCTTCTGAACAAGATCATAGGATTTCTGCGGATACGCCGCCGATCCAAGATTATCCTGATTCGATACCATCACCAGCACATAACCGTATTTTTGAAGAAGCTGCAATCCATGAATGGCACCAGGAATCATTTCTAATTTCTCCAGTGTATCTATTTGCTCATCAGGCGGTTCGACAATAATAGTCCCGTCTCGATCAAGAAAGACAACGTTCATGCATAGTACTCCTTCACTGCTTGAATAAGCATTTCGTTTTCACGGTGTGTACCGACGGTAATCCGCAGACAGTTTTCCAAGAGTGGCTCCGTGCTGCGATTACGAACAATAATATCCTTTCCAGCCAGAATACGATAGAGCGCTATTGCATCTGTGCATCGGACAAGAATAAAGTTCGCATCCGTCGGATAAACTTTTTGAACACATAAGAGTTGGCCCAACTCCTCAAAGAGCCACTTGCGTTCCTGAATGATCGCATCGACCGTTTGATGAACCTCGACTCCTTTACTCAGTGCTTGGAGAGTCGTGCGGCTTGTCAGTGCATTAATATTGTAAGGCGGCTTCACTTTCATCAGATATGAAATAATAAGCACATCCGCGATGCAATACCCAAGACGAATTCCTGCTAATCCCCAGGCTTTTGAAAGTGTACGAAGCACGATAAGATTCGAATGGTCGAGAACAAGTTTCGCCATAGACTCTGTTTGTGCAAAATCGATGTACGCCTCATCAACAACAACAATAGCTCCAAGTCTGCACAATGTTAAAATATCTTCAGCATGTAAAAGATTGGCAGTCGGATTATTCGGTGAACAACAGAAAATAAGTTTTGTAGTGGCGTCGACTGTTTTCTTTACTGTCTCAATATCAATTTGGAAATCCTCGGTCAGCAAACACGAACGAACTTGAACATCCTGGATAGAAGCGGCAACACGATACATGCCATAGGTCGGCTCTAACAATACAACGGAATCCCATTTCGGTTCGCAAAACACACGAACGATCAAATCAATCACTTCATCAGATCCAACGCCGACAAACACATTCTCTAAAGCGACGTCATTCATCGCCGCGAGTACCGTGCGAACTTCACGCTGATACGGATCGGGATAACGGTTCAAAGACAGATTATCGGCAGTGATGACGCTGCCGAAAGAATTTTCGTTTGCATCAAGCAGAATGCCCGAAATATAATCCTGCCGCGCGCTGTGATATGGTTTCAAAGCACGGATATTTTCGCGTATGAGCGATTCAATGTTCATGAAATCATCTCACTTGGATGAAAGTCGGGAAGTCACTGCACGTGCATGCGCTTGAAGACCTTCTGTGTCGGCAAAGGCAGTTAACGTAGATGCAATACCTTCAAGTCCTGATTTCGAAATAGATTGAAACGTAATATATTTCTGGAAACTATCAAGCGACACACCGCTTGCCCAGCGTGCTGTACCACCAGTCGGCAAAGTATGGTTCGTCCCGGAAGCATAATCACCTGCAGTGACCGGCGCAAATGATCCAACAAACACAGAACCGGCATGAGCGATAGATGGAACAATGGTCTCTGCATTACGAACGTTCACGATGAGATGTTCAGGCGCATAGTCGTTAGAAAATTGAACTGCGGATCCTAGCGATTCAACAACAAGGATATAACTTCTCTCCAGTGATGCTGTAATGAATGCACTGCGGGGAAATTCGGATACGCGTTGCGGCAAGATACGCAATACTTCTTTTGCCAAAGTTTCGCTGGTCGTGACAAGCACGGCTTGAGCATCTACATCATGTTCGGCTTGTGAGATTAAATCATACGCGACAACATCCGGATTTGCTGCATCATCGGCAATAATGAGGACTTCGGACGGCCCTGCCAGTAAATCAATCGCAGCACCATCAGGATCTATCGAAATAAATTGCTTTGCTGCTGCCACATAACGATTACCAGGACCGAAGATTTTGTCCACCTTAGGAATCGTCCCGGTTCCATACGCCATTGCTGCGATTGCCTGTACGCCTCCAACTTTATATACTTCATCGATTCCGATCATTGCCGCAGTCGCGAGTACGAACGGATCGACTGAGCCATTCACTTTCGGCGGCGAAGATAAGACAATTTGTTTACAACCAGCAAGCTTTGCGGGAATACCGAGCATTAATACTGTTGATGGTAACGGCGCTGAACCTGCGGGGACATATAAGCCAACCCGCTCAATGGAACGCGCTTCACGCCAACACGCAACTCCTTCCATGGTTTCTGTTTTCTGTATGCTGCATCGTTGAGATTTATGGAACGTTTGGATATTCTTTGCAGCAATCGTTAGTGCACTCTTAAATTCGGGAGAAAGAGATCGTTTTGCTGATTCACATTCTTCCGCTGACACACGAAATGCTTTCACTTCTGTCTTATCAAACTTCTTGCTATACTCACGCACGGCTATATCACCACGCCGTTTGATATCAAGACAGAGATTTTTAACGGTCGCATCTGTCTCATGCTGAAATTGGCTTACACGCCGTAAAAGAGCGTGACGGTCTTCTTTTGTCAATTTATTTTCGAGAAAAATCTTCATCGGATAATGGTTTCAATCGGTACAACAATGATATCGCTGGCACCTGCTTTTTTGAGTTTCTCCATGACATCCCAAAATACATCTTCTGCTACCACTGTATGAATGGCAACCATGCCTGCTTGAGCAAGAGGTACCACTGTCGGACTTTTCAAACTCGGTATAACACGTTTCAATTTCTGGACCGAATCGGAAGGTGCGTTCATCATAAGATAACGTTTCCCACGCGCTTCCTGAGAACCACGCACACGAATCATCAATCGGTCAACCAGTGTCCGCTTCTTTTTGTCGCGTATTGCTGCCCGATTCGCTACCAACACCGCCTGCGATTCTAACACAGAGCAGAGTGTACGCAAGCCATTCATCTTTGCTGTCGTTCCGGTTGAGACAATGTCGCAGATGACATCGGCAACGTTGAGACTGGGCGCTAATTCTACCGAACCGCTGAGTTCGATAATCTCAGCTTTCACTTTATTTGCTTTAAGAAAGGACTTGAGAATAACGGGATAAGTCGTACCAATGCGCTTACCCTTCAGATCGGACACTTTACGAACAGACGACCGCTGTGGCACACTGATCATCAGTTTACACCCTCCGAATCCAAGCGACGCAAGTGTGTGCACGCGTGCATTCCGTTCTTGGAGAATATTTTCGCCGATAATTCCAAGGTCTGCAACGCCATCCTGCACATATTCAGGAATATCATCATCCCTAATCGCCAGCACGTCCAGATCAAAGTTGCGACAGGGTGAATAGAGGCTTTGCTTTTGAAATTCGAAGCTCAATCCGCATGCGCGGAGCAGCGCTACCGAATCCTCGGTGAGGCGTCCGTTACGTTGGATAGCTATTTTCATTCTTCCATTGGTTGCTAACATACTTTATCCTAATAAAGTGTAAGAGGCAAAAAAAATTATTTGGCTGTTCGTTTCAACATCATCGTATATCCGCCTTTGCCCTTCTTGAGCCACCTGCCGACGCGGGCGATGGTACGCGTGCTGAGCCCTGTTTCCTTTTCGATCTGTGTGTAAGGGATGCTTTCTGCTAGCATGCGCGCAGCTTTCCATCGTTTTACAAATTCTTTGACTTCATATTCCGTCAAGAGGTCGCCGAAAAAACGGCGGCACTCATCCAGCGATTCCAACTGGAGGATGGCGGTATAGAGATCGTCAATTTCTTTAATGCTGGGTTTCTTCATACTTTACTCTGATAAAGATTACGAAAACTTTACCTTAGTGTCAAGCCTTTTTTTCATAAGTTTATACATCATCCAAATGCTGTCAGGACTTTTTTTACCCGCCGATGTCTGGAGGGCGTCTTGACAGTTAGAAAGCTGTCATTAAGTGCTGAATTTAATATCCCTTTAAAGTGCCAGAGGAAACTCCCAACATCATTTGGAACAATTTCTTCCCGTTATTCTGCAGAATGGATAAATTCGATGACCGTTTAACATCGGATCTGTGGAACTAATGTTCTTCGCATAGCTGTTTAAGAACACAACGTGTTTTGCGAAGATGGACTTGTTCGTTTCTAAAAACTTTCATATTTTGAATAAGAAAAAGTATGCATATCACAAATTAACCAATCATCAGTTACTCATTACGAATTATAAACATGAAACTTGCAGTTTGTATTAATCACGTACCCGACACCGCGGCAAAGATCAACATTGCTGCCGACGGGAAAAAAATCGACACAACGGGCATCACGTTCGTTCTCAATCCATACGATGAGATTGCGATTGAAGAATGTCTCCGTCTTAAAGAAAAAAGCGGCGGCGAAGTTATCGCTATCTCGCTCGGCGGGGATGCACATAAGGAAACGCTGCGCAAAGCGTTGGCAATGGGAGTCGATAAGGCTGTACTTTTAAAAGACGACTCTCCCCGCGACTCTTCCTCCGTTGCACGGGCTCTCGCCGATTATTTGAAAGAAATTTCGCCTGATGCTATTTTCTTCGGCAAACAATCTGTCGATTCGGATAGCGCTGCAGTTGGCACAATGGTTGCCGAGATGCTGGGATTACCCTCTGTCTCCGTTGCTGTCAAGTTGGAAATCACGAACGGCATTGCCATTGCCGAACGTGAGATCGAAGGCGGCAAAGAAAAAGTTCAGACTGCACTTCCAGCGGTATTCACAGCACAAAAAGGATTGAACGAACCGCGCTATCCTTCACTCAAGGGAATCATGGCAGCCAAGAGCAAGCCAATAGAAGAGAAAGTACCGACAGCCGCACTACCAAAGGTTGAGGTTGTTACATTGCGTAAACCTCCTTCAAAAAATTCCGGTAAGATTGTCGGAACTGATGCAAGCGCGGTACCAGAGTTGGTACGTTTGCTTCACGAAGAAGCGAAAGTGATTTAGAAATTTCCAATTGAGTGGTTCGTAATTTGATGATTGGTAAAACTAAAACTTCTTAAGGCATTTTTTCTTTTCGCCTTTTAACTTTTTATTGAATATGAAAATACTGGCAGTTGCAGAACAACGAGATAATAAATTTAAAAAGTCCGCATTTGAAGTTGTACGTACTGCTCGGACAATTGCAGATCAGACGGGCGACGAGATCATTGTGCTTGTGATTGGCGGTCAGGTGCAGGCGGTTGCTGGTAAACTGGGCGGATATGGAGCACAGAGAGTTCTTGCAGTCCAACAACCAAAACTGGAAAAATATTCCTCCACGGCGTATTCGAAAATCATTGCAGAAGTGGTAAAGAAGGAACAGGCATCAATAGTTCTCCTTCCCGCAACAGCGATGGGCAAAGATTGTGCACCGCGTGTTGCTGTAAAACTTGATGCCGGCATTGGGTCAGATTGCATCGCACTGAAAGTCGAAGGCGAAAACATTATTGCAACGAGACCGGTCTATGGCGGCAAAGCATGGACGGACATTAAGATTAACTCTACTGTGAAAGTATTTACTCTTCGGCCGAATGTTTTTGCCACAGGAACAAGTAGTGGGATTGTAGCAAATGTTGAAGTTGTGGATATTCCTCTAACAGATTCTGATTTTGCATCACTCGCAATCGAAACAGCACAGGCATCCGGTAAATTAGATGTTGCCGAAGCCGAAATCATTATCTCAGGCGGGCGCGGCTTGAAAGCTGCAGAGAATTTCAAAATGATCGAAGATCTGGCAGGTGCTATCGGCGGAGCTGTCGGTGCTTCGCGCGCAGTGGTCGATGCCGGATGGCGTCCGCACAGTGAACAGGTCGGACAAACGGGAAAGACTGTTTCGCCGTCATTGTATGTTGCTGTTGCTATTTCGGGAGCAATTCAACATCTTGCAGGTATGTCCTCCTCGAAGTATATTGTTGCTATCAACAAAGACAAGGACGCACCTATCTTCCAGATAGCTGATTATGGCATTGTCGCAGATGCATTTGAAATCGTTCCCGCACTTACGCAGGAAATAAAAAAACTTCTCGGAAAATAATATGTCCGCTGAGGATAGAATTCAAGTAGATATATTGGGATTGTCCAGCAGTCAATCCAGCGGCGGTGCATACGCATTGATACTAAAAGAAGTCAACGGAGCGCGCCGTCTGCCGATCATCATTGGTGCATTCGAAGCACAATCCATTGCACTGGAGATGGAAGGCATCAAGCCTCCTCGTCCGCTGACGCACGATTTGATGAAGAATCTCATCGATTTGCTGGGAGGTGAGTTGGTCGATGTCTATATTAGCGAGTTGCGTGAAGGCACATTCTTCGCCCGTCTTACCCTTGACACACAGGAAATCGATTCACGTCCGAGTGATGCAATTGCATTAGCTGTTCGTTACGGTGCGCCTATATTTGTCGCTGAGAAAGTGATGGCAGAAGCCTCCTTCCTTTCTGAAGGTGAAGAAGGAGAAAAAGGAATACCACCTACGGCGAAACCCGAACAATCGGAGACATCGAAGCCTTCGCTATCCAAGCTTGAACAGTTAGAGCAACAACTTGTTGATGCCATTGCAAAAGAGAACTATGAAAAAGCTGCACAGATCCGCGATGAAATTAAGCAGTTGCAAGTGCGTAATTCGTAAAAGCATTATATTCAATCTTACATATCTTCAAGAGCCGTTCATCTTTATTCACCCCCCATGGAGGATATCGCTTTGAAACAAAAATCAACTTCTCTCCTATTGATTCTTTCATTTGGATTTCTTATTTCGGCAACAAATATAGCTAGAGCATTAACCGCAGACGATTCCACCCATGTCAGCCAACTTATCGCACAAGGAAATGAATTTTCAGAAAAAGTATTCGACAACCAAAAAGCTCTCGAGAAATACAGCGAGGCGCTTGCTCTTTCCCCCGACAATTATGAAATCCTCTGGCGATTGAGTCGCACGTATGTCGATATAGGCGAACATCTTCCCAAGAATACTGATGCAGAGAAACAAAAACAATTGGAATGGTATGAAAAGTCGTTAGACTTCGCCAAGAAAGCTATCGCTGCCAATCCAAAAGGAGCGATGGGGTACACACGGAAAGCGATTGCGAATGGACGCATTGCCCTCTTCCGTGGCGTTTGGGAATCTCTTGACCTCGTAAAACAAACAAAAGCCGATTGTGAAAAAGCAATTGCATTAGATTCAATGGAAGCAACAGCATATTATGTGCTCGGAAGAGCGCATGCAAAAGTATGCGAAAAACCAAAATTCATCCGCTGGCCGCTCGGGCTTGGCTGGGCAAATATGGATGATGCAGTGAAGAATTATGAGAAAGCTATTGAACTTCGTCCAAGTTTTATTATGTACCGGCTTGATTGCGCTCGTGCTTATGTTGGGATGGATGAATATGGAAAAGCACGTGAACACTTGACGAAGATCGCTTCTTTATCGAAAGAAGATGAAGATGATGACGTCTTTAGGAAAGAGGCAGCAGAATTGTTAGAAAGAATAAAGGATGAGTAGTCGGCCATTGAAGAACCTGCATCAGAATTGATTCCGGTTCTTTTATATTCTTTTTGTTAGAAAAATATTATACATGCGCATCATTCGCCTCGTTCTATACTGCATTCTCATCGTATGCCTCTGTTCCTTTACCTATTCTCTCGCGACAAATTATCAAAAGAATGAAACGCGCAGCCGATCGTCTTTTGTTATTTGGGTTATTGATACGATCGACCTCTTCATCCATGAAACAGGACATTCGATCTTTGGCATATTTGGACGATTTATTTACTTTCTCGGGGGTTCCTTATTTCAAATTATCATCCCCAGCGCAACTGTTCTTGTCTTCGCTCAATCATCCTTGAGATCAATTCCGTTTACTTTGTACTGGACTGGCCAAAGCATCGTGAATGTTTCTATCTATATCGGTGATGCACCCTATCAACGATTGCATTTGATCTCCCATGCCGCGATCCATGATTGGCGATGGCTCTTGAGTTATACTGGAACAATGGAATATGCTGAAGACATCGCTATGATCGTCAATATCGCCGGCCTTTTAACTTGCTGCATTGGAATTGGTATTGGTTTTTATTTCCTTACCCACGACTTTTTTCGCCTTCTCTCGCCAGAGAAATATCAGCACACATAATAACTTTACACCCTTTCGGTAGTAGTATCCATATTCTGCTTTTTAAACCCTTTCTGTTCATCCGCGAATAAAACTCCTGGCCTGTTTATCATCTATTGGATATGTGCGTTATATTCACTTTAAAAATAAAGTGATCAACGGGTAGAATTACCTTGATTATTTAATAAATATCGTTATATTACTATATATAGTAAGGTACTTTAACTCCAAAACCTTACTACATTATTACTCATATACACAGTGAGAACATTTTATGAAAAAAATTGAAGCAATAGTTCGTCCTCATGCCGTGGATGACATTCGTGAGGCACTCCAAGAAGCCGGGTTTCGCGGAATGACAATGCAAGAAGTCAAAGGCTTTGGCAGGCAAAAAGGACATTCCGAAGTTTATCGCGGAGCCGAATATCATGTAGATTTTTTGCCGAAGATCAAATTAGAAATCGTTGTTCCAGATGGACGTGTAGAAGAAGCAGTCTCGATCATCATCCGCATCGCAAAAACGGGTAAGGTCGGCGACGGCAAAATCTTCATCTATCCAGCAAATGACGCAATCCGCGTCCGAACAGAAGAGACAGGAGAAGAGGCATTATGAGAATAGATACTGGTGATACGACATGGATGTTGGTGTCCACAGCGCTTGTTATGCTGATGACACCGGGATTAGCATTATTCTATGGCGGCATGGTGCGCCAAAAGAATGTGCTGGGTACTATTATGCAAAGCTTTGTGGCATTAGGGCTAGTAACGGTGCAATGGGTACTGATTGGCTATTCACTTTCATTCGGTCCAGATATTAAAGGGATCATCGGCGGCTTACAGTGGGCTGGTTTACAGAGCGTGGGGCTCGAGCCCAATCCAGATTATGCTACAACAATACCCCATCAAGCATTCATGATGTTTCAAATGATGTTTGCAATCATCACGCCCGCTTTGATCTCTGGTGCGTTTGCGGAACGCTTTAAATTTAGTACATATTTGGTTTTCGTTCTTCTCTGGTCAACTCTTGTGTATGCGCCGCTCGCGCACTGGGTGTGGGGTGTTGGTGGATGGCTTCGATCGCTGGGTGCATTGGATTTTGCAGGCGGACTCGTAGTACATATTAGTTCCGGCATGTCTGCTCTTGCAGCAGCAATTATCATAGGGAAACGGAAAGGACATGGGCACGAACATATGCCACCTCATAATTTAACCATGACATTACTTGGTGCTACATTGTTATGGTTCGGTTGGTTTGGATTTAATGGAGGAAGTGCTCTTGCCTCTGGTGCGCTTGCAACGTCTGCATTCTTAACGACTCATATTGCAGCTGCAACAGCGACACTTTCGTGGCTCATTGTTGAATGGAAGCACCGCGGCAAGCCAACGCTTCTTGGTGCAGCGTCGGGTGCGGTTGCCGGTCTCGTAGCTATTACGCCGGCATCCGGTTTTGTCGGTCCTCTTGCCGCGCTTGCAATCGGTTTTGGTGCAGGTGCGGTCTGCTATTTTGGTGTGAACATCAAGAACTTCTTCGGTTATGATGATTCACTCGATGCGGTCGGAGTTCATGGCGTCGGCGGCACGTTTGGGGCACTTGCAACAGGCCTCTTTGCATCGAAGGCAATCAATGCCGCCGGAGCCAATGGAGCATTCTTCGGCAATCCGTCTCTCTTTCTTGTCCAACTCTTAAGCGTTGCAGTAGCAATTGTATATGCATTCAGTGTTACATGGATCATTCTCAAAGTACTTGATCGGACCATGGGATTACGAGTTCAACAGGAGGAAGAAGTGCAAGGGCTGGATCTCAGCCAGCATGGTGAAAGCGGCTATATTTTCTAATTCGAACTGCACAAGGGGGCGCTTAGAAGCTGTGAGTATGAAGCGCCCTTTTTTTATCCAATTATTTTCCGCATAAGCGATAATCCTTTTCTCTCCTTCCATTTTTACATTTCTTTCATCTCCATCAACTTTTTTTACGAATACACATATTTATTCTAACGTCGAAAAAAAGGATACAATTTGATAACAACCTTGATAAACTAGTAACAATTATTAAATTACTATAGTAAATAAGGCATTATAGCTCTAACACTCTATATTTTTTCTTTATTAATAAATACAATTAGGACTCTATATGAAAAAAATTGAAGCTATCGTTCGTCCACATTCAGTAGATGACATCCGGGAGGCGTTACAAGAGGCGGGATTCCGCGGAATGACATTGCAAGAAGTCAAAGGCTTTGGCAGGCAGAAAGGACATACTGAAGTTTATCGCGGGGCCGAATATCAGGTAGATTTTCTACCCAAGATCAAATTAGAAGTCGTTGTGCCAGATGGACGTGTAGAGGAAGCAGTTTCGATTATCATCCACTGTGCAAAAACAGGTAAGGTCGGTGACGGGAAGATCTTCATCTTGCCGGTAGAAGAAGCGATACGTGTACGAACAGAAGAGACTGGAGAAGAGGCATTATGAAAATAGATACGAATGACTTGACTTGGATGATGGTGTCTACAGCGCTTGTTATGCTGATGACACCGGGATTAGCTTTATTCTACGGCGGCATGGTTCGGCGAAAAAACGTTCTCGGGACAATCATGCAAAGTTTCATCGCACTTGGCGTCATCACGCTGCAATGGGTATTGTGGGGATACAGTCTCTCATTTGGGCCAGATTGCGGACATGTTATCGGAAATTTGTCATGGGCCGGCCTTGCTGGTGTCGGACTTACTCCAAACCCTGATTATGCTGCGACAATTCCACACCAGGCATTTATGATATTCCAAATGATGTTTGCAATAATAACTCCCGCGCTCATCACTGGTGCGGTTGCTGAACGATTCAAATTCAAAACTTATATAGTATTCCTTCTCTTGTGGTCCACATTTGTTTACGCGCCGATTACACACTGGGTCTGGGGTGTTGGCGGGTGGCTTCGGTCATTAGGAACATTGGATTTTGCAGGTGGGTTTGTAGTGCATATTAGCTCAGGTTTATCTGCACTTGCCGCAGCAATCGTCATAGGCAATCGCAAAAGTCATGGTCATGAACATATGCCACCACATAATTTAACAATGACATTAACCGGTGCTGCATTGTTATGGTTTGGTTGGTTCGGCTTCAATGCAGGCAGTGCTTTAACCTCGGGCACATTAGCCCTTACAGCTTTTATCAACACACAATGTTCTGCTGCAGCGGCAACATTATCATGGGTATTTATGGAATGGTATAAGCGCTCCAAACCGACTGTTCTCGGAGCAGCTTCAGGTGCAATCGCTGGACTTGCCGGTATCACTCCTGCGGCGGGATTCGTGACGCCTCTAGCGGCAATATTCATTGGACTATGTCTTGGTGTTTTATGTTATTGGGGAGTATCGTTAAAAAATCACTTCGGTTTTGACGACTCACTTGATGTCGTCGGTGTTCATGGAGTTGGCAGTTCATTTGGAGCAATTGCAATCGGTTTGTTTGCAACAACAACTGTGAATACAGCAGGGGGAAATGGACTTTTTTACGGCGGCTATTCTCTGCTTGGTATTCAACTGTTCAGCGTTGCAGTAACTATCGTTTTCTCGTTCGTCATGACTTGGTTAATATTAAAAGTTCTTCAGAAGACGATGGGTCTTCGCATTGAAGCTCAGGAAGAAGAGGAAGGATTGGATCTCAGTCAGCACGGTGAAAACGGCTACATCTTCTAATCTCCAAGCATAATAGTAAGTATGAATATATAATGAATCTGCCGTAGGAGAGGATATATTTGTTTCTTCCGGCAGATTTTATTTTAAAGTGTTCGCTGTTTACCCTTCTTGCAGTAAGGGTTTCCAGACAAGATTTTACTTATCCCTTTCATTCTTATATTTTTCCTTGAATCAATCGGTTTGGCTCTCTCATAAACTTTTCTTATCTTATAGAAGAATGATCATGCTTTCAAGCTGCATAAAACTTTCACCACCGTAGCTTTTCCTCTATTCTTTGAGGCATTATGCATGCCTCGCTTTTCTTGTACTCAAAAAGAATCAGACTTTCTAATCAGATTAATTATTAATGAAACATAACGAACTTACAAGGCGCCGAACATTTGGCATTATCAGTCACCCTGATGCTGGAAAAACAACACTCACTGAAAAACTGCTGCTCTTCGGCGGTGCAATTCATACGGCAGGCGCAGTGAAGAGCAACAAGATCACAAAAACCGCTACCTCTGATTTCATGGAAATTGAAAAGCAACGCGGCATCTCCGTTGCAACTTCTGTGATGGGCTTCGAGTACAAAGGATACAAGGTCAACATTTTGGACACACCGGGCCACAAGGATTTTGCCGAAGATACCTACAGAACTCTTACAGCTGTAGATAGTGTTATCCTTGTGATCGATTGTGTAAAGGGCGTAGAAGAACAAACACGAAAGCTCATGAGCGTCTGCCGCATGCGAAGCATACCGGTGATCGCGTTCATTAACAAACTGGACAGAGAAGGACGTGATCCATTTGCACTTTTAGACGAACTGGAACGTGAGCTCGGCATTCATACGCGTCCGCTCACGTGGCCCATAGGCATCGGTGTGCGATTTCAGGGTGTGTACAATTTATTTGAAAAACAATTAGAGCTCTTCTCCCCCAATAAAACACATATCTCGGATGATATCGTTGCCATTGACGACATTGCAAGTCCGCTTCTTGATGAACATATCGGTACTGATTCCGCCGCTAAACTTCGTGAGGATATTGGAATCGTTGAAGGGGTGTATGAGCAGTTTGAGGAAGAACATTACCGTGATGCATATCTTGCTCCGGTTTTTTTCGGCAGCGCTATCAATAATTTCGGGGTAAAGGAACTTTTGGATACTTTTGTGAAGATTGCTCCTTCTCCACAACCAAGGGAAACAAGTATTAGAACGATCGATCCGGTAGAAAGTTCCTTCAGCGGGTTCATTTTTAAAATTCATGCGAACCTCGATCCTAACCATCGGGACCGTATTGCATTTTGCCGTGTGTGTTCCGGCAAGTTTGAGCGGAACAAATATTATTATCATACGCGTTTAGAAAAAAAATTTCGCTTTGCCACTCCCACAAGCTTCATGGCAAATGAAAAAAGTATTATCGATGAAGCATGGCCTGGTGATGTGATTGGACTGTATGACACAGGATACTTTAAGATCGGCGATACGCTTACAGAAGGTGAACATTTTGTTTTTAAAGGGATACCGAGATTTTCACCGGAAATCTTCCGACAGCTTATCAACAGAAATCCGTTCAAGGCCAAGCAATTAGATAAGGGGATTCGGCAACTTTCCGATGAAGGTGTCGCTCAACTCTTCCTTCGCCAGCAAGGCAATGTGAAGATCGTCGGTACTGTCGGTGAGATGCAATTTGAAGTTATTAAATTTAGATTGCTGCACGAATACGGTGCGGAGTGCGATTTACAGTCACTCAATATCTATAAAGCTTTTTGGTTCACGTCGATAAATAAAGAACAATTTGAACGCTTCCTCTCTTTTCAGAATCCCCATATTGCATATGACAAAGATGACCATCCGGTCTTTCTTGCCGAAGGAACGTGGTCATTCCATACAGCACAGGAGATGTTTCCTGACATCGAATTCCATCTGACATCCGAGTTTAAGCACGATACAGATATTGTTCAAAGCATTGGACAATGGGGAACATCTTAAATCCCATCTCATGCGTACTCATCCTGACTGAGCGCATAATCAAAAATTAGTCTATAATTTATTCAAGTAGTTCCGAACGTAGTATGAACGCGAGTAATTCGCCTGCTTTTATTTTTCTAATTCGTATGATGTTGGCGTTTTTTTTTTCAGTATAGCACGTTCAATGATTGTGTGTACTCGCTGGACTTCCTTCAGTACGTCGTTGCCTTGCAATACCGGTCCATGGCCGCACACCAACACCTCTGCCTCAAGTGCTACAACACGATCCAATGTCGAAAGCCATTGCTGCCAATCCCTGACACTACCTCCCTCGAGATTCGGCAAATATCTACTGACTACACTATCACCACAAAAGAGAACTCGTTCCGCAGGCACAAACACACAGAGATTCGTCGGAGTATGGCCTGGGGTAAGTAAAACTTCAGCGTTGAGATTTCCCAGATTGAACTTTATCTCTGATGTTATTTTATGAATCGGATTGACAATTCTGGTACCTGTATAACCAATTGCTGCTTCCTGTCGTGCCCGCCGGACATCATTTGGAGTACATGCTATATACTCATCAATATCGTTTTTTAATTCAGAATCTTGTCGTTGAATGCCAACATGACCGTACACCTCAACACCATAATCTGCAAAATGACTATTGCCGCTTATATGATCAAGATGCCGTTCTGTATTGATCAAAAGCAACTGATTGGACGGCCGAACTGCTTGGGCATAGCCCCTGATCGTTGCCGCGGCAAGTGCGTTTGGACCGCTATCTACTATAAGCGTTTTTTTATCGCCAACAATGAATCCAGCATTAACACTCCACGGAGGAGTATATGCAAACCCCAATAAAGCAAAACAATGTTGTGTTATTTGCATTGATCATTTTGATTTTTTGTATGCTAATTATCCTTAAAGTTTTTTGGAGGTACTTTTTTATACCCTGTAGGAACTTCAAACTCACTCGCGGCAACTGTCTTTTTCTCAATCTTTGTAACGATCGTTGTCATACCTGCGATGGTTGTTTGGACAGGAAATCCCTCTACCTTCGTCATTGCTGCAACCATTTCTCCCGCCTTCGGCATCTGAGCTGCCATCCGTTGACTAAATTCTTTAAAATCCTTTTGCATGCTGCTGAAATCGGGCACGTCGGCCGTTGTCCACACGCTTCCCACTTCGGCGGTATCCTCTTTCATTGTATACTTGTTACATATATACCCGCTGATGTTTTTTTTCTCGGCAGTTTTTATCACGTCGATTTTAGCATGTTGTCCTCCCAAAGCTGCTTTCCCCATCATTTGTTCCATCATTTTTCTTTGTTCGGGAGGTAGGTTTTTTAACTTTTCATTCATCTCTTCCAGTTTTTTATTCGCTTTTTTTGTGTACGCTTCCATTTCTGCGAAGGTCATCTCAGAATATTCTTTCTTTTGTGTGTCTACAAGGTACATCATTTCCTTATCGAGACGGAAAATCGTTACATTATTTTCAGCCGATTGCTTAAACATGTGTGATATGTAAGATGATGTAGAATGAATTTGCTTTCCGTTAGCAATCAATATCGTTGTGGTGCTTTCCCAGTACAATCCCTGACTAAGGACCATACCAATAGCCGTGACAATCAGCACGATTAGTATTGTTCCCTTCAAAATAATATTTTTCATGGCTGCTCCTTATGGTTAATGAATGAGACTATTTAATGTAAAAAAATCGTTCATTACTCTCAACAAACAAATTTTATTCTATTTCCTGCACTTTTTCATCTTTGCACCCGAGAAGTGCCACATATCGATTTCATCGGGCAACCCGGGCATGATACGTTTACATCTTTTGGGGCTTGGAAAGGAACGTTCGCATCGAGTATTTCTTGGAAGAGCCTCGCAAGGAATTCTTCGATCTTGTGAAGTTCATTCATCTGCTGCATTGTATCTTCGTACAGCGGAACTTCACTTGCCATCGTTATCGTCTTCTCACCAAGATATAGATATGCTGGAATGATTTGTTCCGCCGGTAATCGCGATGCATCCCTGTAGAGCAACAGATACAGCGGCAATTGCAGGGAATGTACTGCATCGCTCCAAGTTGCACGATCATCGAAAGCTAATTTATCAAATCGAATGGGCTTCTTTTTCGGATTAGCACCGGTTTTATAATCCAGAATGACATGCGCACTGCCCCGTTCCTCTATACGGTCGGGTTTCCCTTCGCACTTGACGCCCTTGATAAGAGTTGTGAATTTATTTTCAAGCATACGAATAACAACTTTTCGGTGTTTAAGCACCTGTGCTTGATATTCCGTCAAATACTCCTTCAACCGACGCTGAATCTGTTGTTTCAAAAGATACACAGCACCACCTGGTTCTTTTCCGAATGTTTCTGCAAAGAGTTCTTCTGTAAGATCATCCATACGTGCACCGTCAAGGTCAGAAGACTTCACTGAAATATTTATCAATGGTTCAAAATACTTTTTCAGCACTGCATGCACGAACTTGCCGACATCCTTCGCTTCGAGGTCATCCGACGCCTTGTCTTTTTCTTCAAGCTTCAAGAGATATCTATAATAGAACTTGATTGGACAACGCAGATACGTATCGAAAGCACTCGCACTGAACGAGAATCCGCGCAGCACCGACATAACCTGCTCAGACTTTTCCACAGGAGCCGGTAATTCATTCGCAAGCTTCAATGTATAACGAACTGTCGCGATCTGCTCTTCGGAGGAACAAGATCGTTTCTTTTTTTCCTCTTCCCACAACAGTTTTTCGACAAACCGGCTTTTCGTCGTATCTCCTGTATCGGTATAGAAAAGATGAACACGCTTGGCACTCCGCACCAGCAAATTGAAATAATACTCTATCAAAGCATTCCGATCATGGCGTGTTTCCAACCCAAGACGGTCGCGCAATTGCTGGGGTAACAGCACATCGCTTGTTGGACTGCCGGGAAGAATTTCATCATTCACATTGAGAATATAGACATCATCGAACTGTAAGCCGCGGGTTTCCAGCATTCCAAGTACCTGTAAACCACGCAGCGGTGTTCCAGCAAATGGTACTTCTTGCATCCCAACATACTGCCGGAGAAATGTGAGATACCCCTGCACATCCCGGAACGACACGTTTCCGATCAAAGAATGTTCTACATACTCGAAAACCTCGATCATCGTTTCAGCATAGCGCCGAAATAATGGATGTAATCGCGCAGTACTTTCTTCATACATATAGGAAAGCAGTGCAATAGACTTTTGTGAAAACTCAGTGAGTGAGCCAAGCTGATCAAATGCTCGTATGGTCTGATTGTGGATCGTGCGTACGTGTCGTTTAAGTTGCTCCGGTGTTATTTCCACTCCTTGTTCATTTAATACAAAGGCTACGCTGGTAAAGATATCCTCTGCCAGTTCGACATCGTTCAATGACATGAGTTTTTTTGATGCATCGCTTGATATTTTTGTTTCAATCGCGTGAAACAGAATACGAGTTACGTCGGTGCGTTGGTTCCAGCGGATGTTCTTCGTGTACGGATGAAGAATGAATTTAATATATGATGATGCCGAGAACACATCGTTTTGTTTTGTGGTAAGAAGATCAAGCAAATTGTTGAAGAACCCGAAGATCGGTGTCCGGACAACAGGATATCCGAGAGCAATGTTGTACTCTTCTTCGCCAAGCAAAGTAAGCGTTTGGTGATACACCGGAAAGAGAGAATCAGGCGATGGGAGAACGATGACTGAATGTTCATCCAGAGGCGTTCCTTTCTTCAACTGCCGCTCAATACATGCCGAAAGTGCAAACACTTGGCCGTGTGTATCGGATGCTTTGGTATAATGAATCTCTGGCTCATTCTCATCTCTCTTATCGGACTGATACACCATCCAAACATTCTGGTGATTTTCGATCTCTTGAAAGATGATTTGTTCGGAATGCGTCTGCTTGAAGAGTCCAGCAATGACGATCTTTGAATATCTCTCCAGATCAATTTCCTGAATACGGCCTGCAACACCCGCATATCGCATGGCGCGAGTCGCATACCCCGATTCCTCAACGAGTGCATAGAACTGTTTGTAGTATGCCTGCAAAGAGAAGAGCCGATTGTGTGTTAGCATGCCTAATTCTTCTTCAATCCGTCGATCCGGCAGATGAGCGAGACAAAGTTCTTCCAACTCGCCGAGGAGTTTCATTCCAAGCGGAAGGAATTCATCGAATGCAGTAAAGTGCTCACCGCCCAACCGTTCACTCAACCCTGCGTGAATGTGATATAATAAAGCAATTGCATCCATCGGCTCCAGATCTTTACGCGGCTCAGCAAGCTGTTGATAAAGGGAAAGAACAAAATCATCGATAGAGAATATTTTAGGCGGAATAAAGCTACTGCCAACACGTACTGCAAGTTCCTTGCGAATAAAATGTGCGGGGCGTTTTCCGGGAAACACAACAGCGATACGAGAATAGTCTTTTATGTCCTTCGGTAACTGGTCGATGACTGTTTTGACAAGAGAATCTTGCGGGCTGATGACAATGCGTCCGTTCATACGACCACTCGGAGATTCATTCTGTCAACAAACGCAAGGACACCCTGTATGCTTCGTTCCGGATAGTAGTTCTTCAGGATATCCATATACCTTTGTACCTGCTCAGTATATCCTTCTTTGTCATCGCCGGTTTTAAAATCGATCACCGTAACAGTATGCGCATCCACCACAATACGGTCCATGCGGAACAGTCCGCCCTCAGCACTGACAAATTCCTGCTCGTTGAGAACTCTTCTTCCTGCCTGAGGGGTAAACCATGGTATTATCTCAGGAGAAGATAAAAATCCTGACAGCGTATTCTGCAAACGATGAATATCCATCTCTGCCGTTGCATTCAGCGCAAGTTGTTCTATGAGTACGTGGAGTGAATTTTCAATATGCTCGTCAACAAATTCTATCTGCGATAAGATCGCATGAATACGATCACCGCGCTGTCGTTCATACACAGCCAATTTTTCTGCACTCGTTGTATTCACCGAGATGGAGCGCGTGGCAAACCTTTTTTCTGCTTGCGGCATGAGAATCAAATCTTTCTTTTCAACATTGGGCTTTGTCGTCTGTTCATAGCCCGTCTGCGGCAGGAATTTAGAAGGCTCGTCGTACTTCTCACTCTTCACGCTGAGAACATACATCTCTTCCCGCGCACGCGTAAACGCTACATAAAGCTTATTCAGGTCGTCCACATCGTGCGTCAACCGATGCTCATCGTACAACTGCCGGAATTCCTCCAGCGACTCCGCTTCTTTCTTCGTTATGTGAAGCAGTCGTATTCCGTCCGTTTCTTCCTTGAAGATGCGTGATGATGGATTCTTCTTCGTATCATACAAGAGAACAAGCACCACACGATTGTCAAGACCTTTCGCTTTGTGAATCGTCATGACTTCCACAGCGGCGGTTCCGCGCGGAAGGATGATATTCCATGAACTTTCATCGCTTTCCTCTTCGGCAAACGTGAGGAAGTCTTTCAGGTTGTTTTGTCCAAGATCTTCAAAGTTCTTGATTACTTCTAACAACTTTGCCAGCGTTCCTTCTTCTTCACTCACCAACGAGAAGAGCTGGAACCGCTTGAAGATTTCCGTCGCCAGATCATACAAAGGCAAATATCCGACAACCGTAAAAAGTTGTTCAAAATATTGCTGCCAAAGCGAAGGATATTGTTCGCGAAATATGATATACAACGGCGCTTGTCGATTTTTTTGCCGCGATTCCAGAACGAATGCTTGAAGATCTTTTACGACCAGTGCATTCGATTGTGCACGCAGCATGCATATAAATGTTTTACTCAGAATGAACGATACGAATGCAAGATTGTCGATGGGCGAATCGAGGAAACGCATAAGCGCAAGAAGATCGCCAGTAATTCTTCTGCTACGGATATCAAGACTGCTATGCGAGACGAATGGAATCTGTGCACTGTTAAGCCAGCCGCTCACTTCCACCACGTCGCTGTTTTTCGGTGTGAGAATGGTGATGTCACCAAACTCATACCCGCGTGCACGGCAATCGGCGATAATGTCCAGAATCTTCTTTCGCTCCGGCAGAAGCTCGTCATTCGGTTCAAACGAAATGACTTCCACGTACCCTTTGCTGCGGCTATTTTCTTGTACTTCCTGTCTAAATGTGGAAAGCCCACTCGCATTCGGTGCATCACTATTGTAGTGCGTCGGAACGATCTCATGAAATACTGTTGTGCTGAACTCGACGATCCGTTCGTAACTTCGATAGTTAACAGCAAGATCCTTTACCTGTGGTTGTGCGGAAGGGAACACCGTCGTCTCCATGACCTGCTTCATAATGTGCCAATCGGCATGGCGGAAGGCATAAATGGACTGCTTCGTGTCGCCCACGACAAAGAGACTGCCGCCTTTCGAGAGCGTTTCTTCCAGCAGCGGCTTTAATGCCTCCCACTGAACGCGTGATGTATCCTGAAATTCGTCGATGAGGTAATGCGCAATCGCATCGCCTAAATAGAAGTACACCTGCGGCACAATTTCTTGCGAGATATACGACACCAGCGCGCGGTTCACATCCGCAAGATAGATTTGGTTGCTGCGGCGCATACTTAGCTCGATATTCTCACGGAATATCTGGTGCGCCTCAATGGAGGAACGATAATACTGCTCAGCAGACAAACGGATATACGCAATCTTCAATGCACGAAACTTTTCTAGGACCGGCTCAAACTGCGCATTCCAATGTTCAACTTTTTCCTTCTCTGCTTTTGTCTTACCTGACTTGAGCGGTTTCTCGATGCTTTTAAGCGAAATCAGTTTATCGATGTCGCCGGCATCTGCGGCTGCTACAATATTCTCAAACATCGATGATGTCTCCAAGCCAGACTGGAGAACGAGTTTTAGTAATTGCTGAAACGTCGCAAGCAGTTCTTTCTGCAAATCTCGCATGCGGGCGCCATCATCATCCGGCAGAAGAACATCCTTCGACTGCGCACTGAGTGTATCGTACAATTCGCGCACTTGCTGTGAAAGTTTTTGGAACGGATTCCAGACATAGCGCGCCTGTGATTGCGACTCCACAAGCCGTGCGATGAGTTCTTCCAGCAGGCGCTTCTTCGCCGGCTCCGTGGAAAGCTTGCGCACAAATTGTTCAAATGCAGCATCGAGTAAGGGGCGGCTATCGAGAAGAATTTCTATGGTTGGAGAGTATCCAAACTCCAGTGCCGATGCGCGGAACACACGCACCAAAAAACTATCGATCGTCTGCACTTGAAATGTAGAGTAATCTCGCAAAATAGCATCGATCAATTCTCCGCATCTCGCACGGAGCTGTTCTTCGTCCATTGAAACGACATCGAGTAACCAACCAAGAACTTCATGGTCGCCATGATATGCTTTCTTCAAGTATTCGAGAACACGTTGGCGCACCTCAGCGGCTGCGTTTTTAGTAAATGTCATTGTCAAGATATTGTTCAGGCCATTGTTTGGGATACACTGAGAGAGCAGCAGTTGCAGCAACTTTAAGGTGAGCGTATGGGTCTTCCCCGATCCTGCTGAAGCAGAAACGACTGTAAAATTGGGCAGATGAAGTTCGATATCGTTAAGAAGAATGGGGATCACAATTTAGTCAGCTACCATTTTTTTTATCAAAAATGTAGCCAATAAGTCGCTGGGTTGCAACGCTGATGCAGGAGAAAAACGAGTTCTATGTATTGTCTTCGAAAGGGAATTAACAACGACAGAAGTAAGCAAGAAAAACATCGGGCTGTGAAGGTCTTTGTTGCCCACACAGCCGTTCTAATTTCTTTCGCTTAATGCTTTTCGGGATTTTTTAAATCAATAGAGTGAATAATCGATTCCGCTATTTCCACACCGATACCGAGGCTAAGGCCTAGCCAGAGCCCCTCAAGATAATTCTTTTGAAACAATGCCGGAGGCAATGCTCGTACTTTGGTGAGAAGAGCAACCGATAATGTCAATAGCACAAAGACAGCTCCGTAAAAAACACCTACGAAGAGAAATTTCCATTGTTTAAAATTCGCCAGCTTACGTTCGAAGAGGAAGGCAATGACGACCACCGACAGGTTGACACCAAAAGACCAGATGGCAGCATTCAATACGGGCATCCATACTGTAGCTATGACGAAAAGAAGTGCACCGACTGAAACAGCTGCGGTGATCGTGTTAGAAAGTCCACGGACATGATAAAAAGCAAAAATAAATGATGTACTCATACCATACATGATGAAGTATGCAAATCCGGCTGACTGCGGATCGAAGATCTCGCTGCCATACACCATCAGTCCGGCAATCATACCTCCTAAAAAACCAAGAACTGTAATCAAAACAAGTCTCCAGAATTCTCCAAACCACTTTTTCATTTTCTTTCTCCTTGTGTTGTCTTTGTAGTATGAACTTTCATTCTGTATCGATCTGCCGACTTAATATATAGGTTTCTCTGTTTTTTCCAATTCCTCAAAATATTTTCGTATCAACTCCTGATAATCTTTGGAATACCCTTGCTCCAGGGCTTTCAGGAGCTCTTCCTGTAATTGATTTTTCCCTTCCAGCGAATTCCAATCCAGATCTTTTGGACTGCGGCGCGTAATTTGTGTACCGGTTTCTGCTTTACGTTTCTTCTCATAGTCACGTTCATGCGTAGATTTAGAAGCATCCAGAAGACGGGAAAGAATGCGTTCCTGTCTCTTGATCGTTTCGGGATTTACATTATTCTGTTCGAGATTCTTGACAACTTCATTCATTTCTTCCGCAATTTTTTGAAGATCACCCAATAATTTCTTCTGATCGCCGCTTTGCTGTGCTTCACGATTCAACTCCTCAAGTGATTTCTGGATTGCTCCCTGTTCTTTCGCCAGCCGAGCCGCTTCTGCCGCTTGCTGCGGAGACATCCCGCCCATTTGTTGTGTCTGCATATTGAGAGACATTTGCTGACCTGCCATCATTTGTAATTGCTGCATGAGACTTCCTGCACCGCCTCCGCTTCCTCCTTGCATCATTGCTTGTAGCGCATTCTCCACTTGCATTGCTGCGCGATTAAGTGCCGCCATAGCTTGTTGCTGTTCTTGTGACGCCATCGCACCGTTTCGCATATCCAAAGCGCGCATGGCATTATTCATTCGTGCCAATGCCTCACCAATTGCTTTGCCCATTTCTGGTGTTACAGCAAAAGATTTTTGCGATAACTCGCTCAATCCATTAATGATATTGTTCAAGTCTTGAGCAACACGCTGCTGCTCCTGCGCATTTTGCCGAAGCTGCGGAGAATTCTGCGGGGCTTGTTGTGATTGCTGCTTCAGTGCTTCTTCATCTTTCGAAAGTTCCAAGATATTATTGATCGCTTTGCGCATTTCGTTCATCACATATTGCGATTGCTGCTGAAGCATCTGCTGCTGCATTGCATCCATTTGCTTGCTGAACTGCTTGAGTTGTTCTCCAGTCTCCTTCTGTGTTTGTTGTGCCGCCTGTATGTTTCCCGTTTGCATTTGCTGCGACGCTTGCTGCATCTTTTGACCCAATTGCTGCTGCTGCAATTGCTCCAGAGATTTCTGCAGCTTATCTGCGGGCATTTCAGTAAAGAACTCTTCCATTCGGTGTTGAAGATCAGCGGCTTCGCGTTCCATCGCCTGTTCTTTCTTGGCAAGATCAGCTTGTTTTTTTGCTAATTCTTGCTGTCTCTGAGAGTCGTTGGATGCCTTCGAACTTTCTTCCTGCAATTCCTTCTCCAACTTCTCCAACTCCTGCGCACGTTTTTTCACTTCATCCATTTTCTGTTCGATCTGGAGGCGTTTAAGCAGGTTCATTGTTCGCTCTATGCTCTGGCGAAAACGTTCTTCAGAGAAGGTCATGTTTTGCATTGCCTGCTGGAGCTGCTCTTTGCTGATGTTCGGCATCTGCTGCTGCAATTGCTTGAGCGTCTTCTGTAATTCCGTGGCATCAAACTGCTGGAAGAGCTGCTGAAGCTCCATGTATTTCTCCATAGTTTCTTTCGAAAGCACGTTTTGCTGTTGCATCTGCTGTGCCATTTGCTCAACACGGGATTGCACATTCTCCAGTTTCCTTTGTACTTCTTGGTACTGCTTTGCCATCTCTTCCATCTTTTTTTGTGTCTGCCAATCGGGATCCTTGTTCTTCTTCAAGTCACGGTTGATAGACTCAATATTCTCTTTCAATTTCTTTGCATCATCAAATGACTGCTTCAGATCATCTATCGAACGTTCATGTTCTTTATCAACATCGGAAAATACTTCATCTAGTGAAGGAAGCCGGAGAAGATAAAGATTGCTGCGTCCGCTTTTCGGGCCTGTGATTGCATCGTTATCAAAAACTTCTGCGAAGTATTCAACAACATCTTCCGGTACAAGATTGAGGTTGGTGAGGTTCCAGGTGTACGACAATTCAACCTGTCCCTCAGGTGCTTCAGGGAGAGGAATCGAAAAAAAGGTATACTCAGATTGCGCCTGTTCGTAACGCGATTTCACTAACCTATAACCGAGACGCATGCTAGAAAATCCGAAATCATCTTTTGCTTTTAAAAAGAGTGGAATCGATTGATCGCCAGCAATATCAATGTTACGGCCTGGATCGATGATCGTGATAGTGGGAAATTCGTCTTTCACTGCTTTCAGTTGGTAGTGCACGGGTTCGCTATTTGACAATCCTTCTTCATCAAGAAGAGAGATACAGTATGAATTATCTGAAGACAGAGGAAACGATGCAAAGAATTTTTCTCGGTGTATTGTAAGCATCAGCTTCGTATTGTTTCCGAATTGTATAACTGCTTCTCTTAATGATTTGCTTGCTGTCCCTGCTATGGTAACACGTGTACCTATCAATGCCGTAACATCACCGACAAACTCATCCATCATTTTCGGCGGGATTTTTGTATAGGAAGGATAATCGAGGCGCACACGAAATGATCGTATCAACGGACGATCCAACACGGTGAGTTCATAGCGTTCACTTTCAGCATCGGCATATTGAACATAATACATTGTCGTTGTGTGAACAGCCTCGAATGTTGTGTTGAACACACCAATTGAATCCGGTTTGACTTTTAATTCATCGAAATTTTCCTGTCCCGCCTGCTGTTGAAAAATAATAAGTTCCTTTGTACGCAGTGTAAATTCCGGAAAAAGCGAAGTCACCTTCACCCGCACATCAATATTCTCGCCTTTGACTATTTCTTTATTACCTGGTGAAAGTTCAATTTGATACTTCGGTGGCGGTGTAAATTCTTTTGTACAATGAATCAATCGGTATGCCGCACCGGAAATCGATGCAGGAAACATGAGAAATATCAAGATCGCACTACCGAGACTCATCATCAGCCAGCGGCGATATTTGGGAAGACGGGTTGTATTCACAGATTGCGCGAAATCGAGCAGTTGAATTTCTTTAGCAAAATCCTTTAATGTTTCATCAATTAATTTCGTTGAGTAAAACTTAGAAGCCAAATCGATTTCTTTCGCAAGCTGAAGAGCATTCAACAACCTATCCTTGAGAGAAGAAAAGAATGCGCCAACGTGTCTCGCGATCTCATCTTCTGTGATCGATGACAGCGCACCGATCAATCGCAGGAAAGGACGACCGATCATCCAACTGCCGGCACACATAAGCGATAGAGTAGAGAGAATGGCGATTATCGTTCTCGCCATTTTGGAAAAATCGAACAATGTCTCTGCGAGAACAAGCATTGTCGTTGTAACGAGTACACCAGCACAAAAAACGAGAGTATTCGAAAGGAGATCCACGCGGTTCTGTCTGTTACGAACCAGACGTATTCGATGCGACAGCATTGTTAATATAGTAGAAGATCCTTGCATCATTTATTCACACAATCACAAAATTACTCAACCGCAAATCATAAACTTTTTATTCTTCAATCATGTTTAATGTGTCAGCGCCCAAACAACAATATTGGTTCCGAATCGCAATGCTTCCTGTCGTACCGATTCAGGATCACCGTGTTCTTCCGGGTCATCCCAGCCATCGCTTGGATTCGATTCATACGTATAATAGGCGACAAGTCGCCCTTTAAAAAACAACCCGAATCCCTGCGGTGGTTTTCCATTGTGCTCATGTGTTTTCGGTACACCATTGGGGAAATCAAAATGACAATGGTACAACCCATAGCTGAAAGGTAATTCAACAAGCTCTTGGTCGGGGAATACTTTTTTTATCTCACGTCGAAATGCTTTATCCAGTCCATAATCATCGTCAGCATACAAAAATCCGCCTTGCTGAAGATATAAGCGGAGTCGCTGAACTTCATAATCCGAAAAAGAGATATTGCCATGTCCTGTCATAAAGAGGAATGGATACGAGAAGAGTTTATCGCTGGAAAGATCGACAAATTCATACCGCGGGTCGCAATCGATGTTGGTGTTTTGTTGGACGAATTTTAGCAGATTGACTTCTTCTGTCGGACCGTTGTACCAGTCACTCCCGCCACTGTATTTCAGGCGTGCAATGCGAAATTGAGATTCTATGCGTGGTTGTGCGTCTATCCTATGCAATCCACACAAAACAACGAGTAATGAATAACTGATTATTCTCATTATTACACTTCCCAATCTTACAATCACTCAATTCTATATACTCACTACAATCAATGTAGAAAATGGTGATGCGAGAATCAAACGATGATATCTTGCAAATCTGGCTTCTTCTTTCTAAGTTACCAATAATAAAACAATTATTGGTGCATTCATGAACACCACCAAAATCTTCTTTCCCTTCGTTTTTTGTATTCTCGTTTTCTTCACCGACTGCCAAGCACAAAAGGAACGCATTGACCGCCAGCCTGCAGTGGCGGGACAATTTTATCCGGCAAGTCGCGAAGAACTGAATTCTACACTAAAACAACTTTTCTCAAAAGCAGTGCCATCAAGAAATATCAAAGACGTCATTGCCATCATCTCACCGCATGCTGGGTATGTGTTTTCGGGAGAAGTGGCAGCGTCGAGTTTTAATCAACTTGACACGGAAAAAAAGTACGAAAATATTTTTGTTCTCGGTTCGAGTCATTATGTTGCGTTTGATGGAGCGTCGATCTATTCGCAAGGCAATTTTATTACGCCCTTTGGTACAATAAAGGTAAATACTGAGCTTGCCAATCAACTCATAAACAAGAATAGTATTTTCTCCAATCGCACGGATGCTCATGCACGCGAGCACAGTCTGGAAGTACAGCTTCCATTTCTTCAATACCTGTTGAAGAAGGATTTTAGGATTGTTCCCATTATCCTTGGTACACAGTCGCCGGAAACCTGCAAGCGCATTGCCGAAACATTGAAACCGTATTTGAATTCAAAAAATCTTTTCGTCATCAGCACCGATTTTTCGCACTATCCATCATACGACGACGCCAAGAATGTTGATAAATCCACTGCAGATGCGATTCTCACTAACTCACCGGAAAATCTCATCCGTTCTCTAGCGAGCTATGAACGGAAAGGTATTTCCAATCTTGCCACGTGCCTCTGCGGATGGACAAGTGTGCTGACGTTGATGTATATGACGGAAAATAATCCGGACATCACCTTTACGCACATTCAATACAAAAATTCTGGAGACACAGAGTACGGCGAAAAGAACAGAGTCGTCGGTTACAACGCGATTGCAATTGCGTTGAAGGAAAGAAAGGCTCATACAGAATTCAAGCTCAACGATAAAGATAAGAAGGAACTGCTGCTGATTGCACGCAAGACGATCATTGAATATGTGAAAAATCGCAAGACGCTAGAGATAGACGAGAAGGATCTATCACCAATGACGAAAACAAATTGCGGCGCTTTTGTCACGCTGAAGAAACATGGCGATTTACGCGGTTGTATCGGTCGTTTCGATGCAAGCGAACCGTTGCACAAAGTAGTACAGGACATGGCAATTGCGTCGTCAACACAGGATTATCGATTCACACCGGTTGCGCCCGATGAAATTCCGGAATTAGAAATTGAGATCTCCGTGCTTACACCAATGCGGCGTATTTTTTCCGTAGATGAAATCGAATTGGGAACGCATGGCATTTACATCAGAAAAGGACAGAACTCCGGAACATTTCTGCCACAGGTGGCTACGGAAACCGGATGGACAAAAGAAGAATTTCTCGGCCACTGTGCGCAGGATAAAGTCGGCATCGGTTGGAATGGATGGAAAGGTGCCGAGTTGTTTGTATATGAGGCAATAGTTTTCAGTGAAAAAGCATTAGAAGGTAAGTAACTCTACGATGCTGAAGAAAGAATTTCCAAAAATCTCTAAACGCGAATTTCTTCGTCAATGCGCTTTTTGTGCTGGAGGACTTGCGCTTGGAGTGTACAGACCAAATGTATTTTCTATTTCATCGGACATTGATTTAGGAAAGTTTAGCAAGGAAGCACTCTTCTACACAAAAACCTCCGATGGATTGCAATGTGAAAAGTGTCCACACGGTTGTTTGTTACTGAATGATGGCGATGTTGGATTCTGCCGCAATCGTGTTGCAAGCAATGGAAAAATCTATTCCATCGCGTACGGTAATCCATGCGCGGTGCATATCGATCCGATCGAGAAGAAACCATTTTTCCATTTTCTTCCGACGACACACGCGTTCTCTATAGCTGTTGCTGGGTGCAACTTCCGCTGTCTCAATTGTCAGAATTGGCAGATCTCGCAGATCAGTCCGAAGGAATCCGACAACATCGATTTAATGCCGGAGGAAGTAGTCAAAGCTTGCCTAGCAACCAAATGTGAATCAATTGCTTACACGTATTCCGAGCCGACAACCTTCTACGAGTACGCATATGATACAGCGAAGCTTGCAAGAGAGCAGAAGATTCACAACGTTTGGAAATCCGCCGGCTACATTAACGAAAAACCTCTTCGTCAATTATGCAAAGTGATGAATGCGGCAAACATCGATCTGAAAATATTCGACGATGCAATATATGCAAAGCTCAGTGCTGGCAAACTTGCTCCGGTCCTCAGAACACTGAAAATTTTCCATGAAGAAGGTGTTTGGTTAGAAATCACCAATCTTGTTATTCCGACCTGGACAGATAATTTCGATACTATCAAAAGAATGTGCGAATGGTTATGTTCCAACAATCTATCGGATACGCCACTACACTTCAGCAGGTTCACGCCGCTTTATAAACTTAGCCAGCTTCCTTCCACACCGACTGAAACGCTGGAAAAGGCGCACGCAATCGCAAAAGAATCAGGAATCAAGTTTGTCTATCTTGGCAACGTAGCCGGACACTGGGCAGAAAACACATACTGCCCAAAGTGCAAGAAAATCATCGTCGAAAGGCGTGTGTTCACAATCCTGAGCAATAACATCGTGAAGGGGAAGTGTAAATTCTGCGGAGAAAAAATCTCCGGCGTTTGGTAATATCTCATGGATCGACCACAAGCACTTACACTGCACGTATCTCTCGTTTACATCGGTTTCGGTTCCATCCTCACACAAATTCTTCTTATTCGTGAATTCCTCGTTAGTTTCTATGGCAACGAACTAAGTATCGGCATAATCTTTTCTGGCTGGCTGATCTGGATCGGTATCGGAAGTACCGTTGGAAACAAGTTGATCAAGAGATTGCAGAGTATCTCGCATCTTTTCTTTATTCTCATCGTTTTAACGCCGCTCGTGACGTTCATGCAAATCCTCGCTGTGAAGTTTGTCCGAGCGTTTTTACACATTCCAACCGGTGAATTCCTCTCTATGATGGAACTCTTTGGTTTTTCATTTTCGGTTCTCAGTGTTGGATGTTTTTTGTGGGGGATGCTATTTACACTTGGTGCAAAGATGTTCTCATCAGAAAAAGAAGAACTCTGGCGAGGTGTGAATAAGGCATATGTGTTGGAATCTATCGGAAGTGTCGCCGGTGGATTGCTTTTTACGTATGTACTTGCATCATTGTTCTCAACTCTGCAAACTGCGTTTTTTTTGCTTTTCAGTACTTGGAGTATGGCGTTTTGGCATGGTTTGAAAATCAAGAAACAGTTCAAGACAGTCGCTCTTCTTTGTCTCATCGTCTTGTATTATATTTTTTTCCAGCCAATCCGTACGCTTGAACGCCAGATGAATGCATACGAGTGGTCGCTCATCAACGATAAACTCACATTCGTACGATCGATTGATACAAAATACCAGAATCTCTCGCTTCTCCGTCTGGAAAATCAATGTACGATTTACACAGACGGGCGTCCGGCGTACAACATCCCCAACACCTACGAAGCCGAAGTCTTCATACATTCCATTCTGGTTCACCGTTTTGATGCAAAGCGTGTGCTTCTTCTCGGCGGTGGATTCAATGGCATACTCAAAGAAATATTAAAATATCCTGTTCAAGAGATAGAGTACGTGGAGATCGATCCCGCACTTCTTCCCTTTGTCGAACCGGTATTGGACAAACAAAATCAGCAAGCACTTCGAGATCCTCGAGTTAAAATTATATCTGGAGATGGGCGCGAATTTCTATCTCGGAATCAGGGTTCCTTTGATGTTATCATCCTGAATATTGGAGAACCGTCGACGGCAAGTTTGAATCGTTTCTTTACCTTGGAATTTTATCAGCAATGTTCAACCCGATTGACATCAGATGGTATTCTTGCATTTTCTGTCCCTTCCTCTGCCGAATATATTACAGATGAAATGAAAAACCTGAATGCTTCCATCTATCATACATTCAAACAGGTATTCCAGACTGTATTAGTCATACCCGGTGATCACGCCATTTTGATAGGATCGCGGAGTCAAAGACCGTTCATACAAGACCCTGATTCGCTTGCACATCTCTATGCGATTACAAAAATTTCAGCAGAGTACTTTTCAAAATACATGTTTGAAGAAAAGATGCCACCTGAGAGAATCAAATATATCACAAACGCGTTGGAATCTGTACAAGACTATAGAATCAATACCGATACTGATCCTGTGACATACTATTTCGACTTATTGCTCTGGAATCGATTTCTGCATGGAGACAACAGATTTTTTTCTTCCATTAGTCGTACGGGAATATTTGTTGTTGGCGCTCTTGCTGTGGGAATTCTATTCATCATCCTTGTACGTCGCAGGCAAATTGAAAAACGGGAGCGGAACGCACTTGCTATCATCATAGCCTGTGGAGGAATGATCGGCATGGCACTCAATCTTCTCCTTTTATTGAATTTCCAAGAAACGTTCGGATCTATTTATGAAATGCTGGGTGCAATGTCGGCCGTGTTCATGCTTGGGTTGGCACTGGGAGCGATGTTTATTGTACGAATCACTCAGAATCACAAGATGAAGTTCATCTTGCTTGTTGTTCTCATTGCACTTGTGAGTCTTGTCCTTTTATTGCCGCATTTGTTACATTTTTTGCTTCGCATGCGTTCCATGCCATTCACACTTATCATCACTATGTCCTGCGGCGGACTCATCGGAATGTTATTTGGGATTGTCAACCGGCTTTATTCTCATCGCGCAACAGATCTTGGCAGTATCTATGCTTATGATGTATTCGGCTCTTCTGTCGGTGCGTTGATAGCGTGTTCTCTGCTCCTGCCGGTGCTGGGAATTCAAGAAATGACCATGTTCCTAACGCTCGTCCTCGTACCAGCAATGATTGCAGCAATATTTACTCAGAGAGGTTTCTAACTTTTTTCTCAATTTCTATCGAGTCCTTTGTCCTACGAATTGTTGAACCCGTTTATCGAGTTGGGGCAGACTACCATCCCGCAAACATGCTTGCAGGTACGTCAAAACAAAAGAGCGGGCTCCATTCATTAGTGTTGCCGTAAGCGCCGGCCTGCCAAGGTGGGTGTCAATCTCATATGCCATCCGTAGCCCAGAAGTAGCTCCGTAATTGCCTTCGAACGAACCGGAAAGATTCGCATCCATTAGTAGTTCCTGTGCGCGTGCACGTGTTAGATTCGGCGACAGTATTTCCCCAAGGACACGGTTCAGCATGTCCACTGCTTTTGATGTCTCGTCAAACCACTTTCGAGCAGGAGTCTCTCCTCCAAGATGCGTTTGCAGAGAAAGGTAGTACGCAACACCTTCATTCTGTACTATCTCAAGCAGTTGATCAGCAATGTTTCTTGGCCTTAGTGAGTCAGGGAGGGATTTCTGCAGCACGGAAAATGCGGCATGGAAACGTTCATGCGCTGTTGTGCTAAGCACTTCAATGAACTGAGCGTGTTCGTTTGGTGGCCCTTCAATCAGGCGAGCGAGATTGACAACAATAACAGGTTCTCCTTCCCCTTCGTTGACAAATGTGGGAGTGTCAAAATTCCATACAACCCGGCGCACAAACGCAGTGGCTCGTTCATTTCCAATTACAACAAGATACACCGAAAATCGAGTAGAAATTTTTGCTTGTTCCGGAAAAAATGAGGCGATCGTTGCAACAATACGACGATCAAGCTGTCGTTGTTTAATAGTGTTGAGAAGTTTTCGAAGCTCAGGTATGTGATTTTTTGCGGGAAAAAAACCATAAACATCACTTTCGAATCTCGTAATATTCCGCGCCAGTTCAAGCTGGTCACGGAAGTCATCATCCGATTTCGTCGTGCGTGCCAGCATCACGCTTGTAGCTGCCGCAAGTTGATTACCGCGAAGTTTCGCAACACGATCTGCATTGCCGCTTTGGCGATCAAAAAAATCAAGTGTCTGCTCAGCGGCACTGTAGTCGACTCCCAGCGAGAACTCAAAGTTCGGATGTGTTTGTGCGCGTAAAACCTCAGTCGTCAAACTAAGGGATAGCATCATTGCTACAATTGTGTTTACGATGGTATATGATTTAAAGTTCATAAGAATTCTCTACGTTTATAAAAAAGGTAAGAGGAAAGTAGAAGGATGTCAAATCTCATTGTTCCTTTTTCTTGCTCCAACACAATTTTTCTTTCTTACAACATTTCCATACATTTATGTAATGAGACAACGATAGTTTCTTGAATTAAATTCTAAAAAAATCTATGCCTTATGCCGGCGAGCTGAGCGCTCTTATGACCTCAATAATGTGGACGGGAAGCGCGCTTGCATTCGCTGCTGCAACTACTCGTGTTGGTTCGGTCTATGTGAATATAGTTCGGCTTCTTGCTGCTGTTATACTTCTTTTTGTTACAATTATTGTTTGGAACATTCATGACAACATTTCAATTTTACAGACTGTATTTTTAGTCGTGAGCGGTTTGGTTGGGTTTGTTTTCGGCGATACCTTCCTTTTCAAATCATTTGAATATAACAGTGCGCGGATCGGCATGCTTATTATGTCGGTTGCACCGGCAGTGACTGCGTTGCTTGCATTTATCTTTCTCGGCGAGACACTCACACCCATGGGCATGGTTGGCATGGCCGTCACGCTTACAGGTATTATGTTGGTTATACTTGAACGTAAGGAAGTGTCAACGCATCATTTACCTGTATCAATGGCAGGAGTATTCTACGCTTTTCTCGGTGCGCTGGGTCAAGCAGGCGGATTAATACTGGCAAAGTTCGCATTCGTTATAGGGCCAATGAATGGATTTATCGCTACGTTCATTAGAGCATTTGCCGCTACCTTGGTACTCATACCACTGAATTATTTTACAAATCGATTTGCACGACCGAGAACCGTATTTTCAAACAATCCGAAAGCATTGGCTTTTACATTGCTCGGCGCGGTTCTTGGTCCATATCTCGGTGTTACATTCAGCCTTATTGCCATATCGATGACCAAAGTTGCTATCGCAGCAACAATTATGTCGATTGTTCCTATCCTTATGCTTCCAACTGTGTGGATTCTCTTTCGTGAGCAGCTGTCGTGGCGGGCTATTGTTGGCGCCTGTATCGCCGTCACCGGAGTTGGGATTTTATTCCTTCGGTAAATCGGGCAAACAGGGTTGAACGATAATATTTAGTACGCTAAAGAGAGAATATTTAAATGTGTAATCGGTTATGTGGTGTCTTAATGTTTGCGGAAAAAAATCAGTCTGGCATTTGAAATTCTTTATCCGGCGGGCGGATATCATCGTGCATTCTGCGTAGTGCGCGGTATGCTGTCTCGCTTCCCCGTTCCATACACTTGTGAAACTTGCGGTAGGCTTCTCCTATGTTGAGTGGTACACAAATTCCATGCTCGGCACAATAGGCAAGCGTCAAACTTGAAAGCAATGACCCTTGTTTTGCCATGGTATGAAGGAATGTCAGTGCTGTATCGGCATCCTGCGTGTGTAATTGACCTATTACATTCGCAGCCGCAAGACGAACCTGCGCCTCTCGGCTTCCTAAAGCAGCGGCTCGTGTCCATAGTTCTGCGGCCTTCATGCGATCCTGCTGCGTCCATCGTCCGACGAAATAGCATGAACCTAATTCCACGATCGATGGAACGTGTTCCATCACAGCGGCGCGCAAAAGCAATTCAAACGCTTGCTTCTCATTCAACATTTTGCTAAAACCCAACGATGTTAATCCTGACCATACATATAGCGCGTCCGGATTCCTCTTCGATGACTGTAATTCAAGCTCCCGCCCAAACTCTTCTGAATTCGTCAGCTTCCAGAGCAATGCCGGCGCACGAAAGGAATCCAGATGAAGCGCGCGGAGATAATACACCGCGGCAAGGAGAGGATCTTTCATGACATTCAATCCATGTTCATAGCAGCGACCGAGCAAGCAGAGGGCTTCAGGATTACCCGCTTCCGCCGACGCAAGGAAAAACGAGTGTGCACTCGAATCTAATATCGATGCTTGTTCGCCTGTGACTGGTTGTTTCACCAACGGCACACCAACGGCTTTGTACGCTTCACGAATCAATGTTGTGTCCGCAACACTGGTTGCCGTGTCCGTGTGAAAATCGATAAACAGAAGTGCGACACCTGTGTCTGCTGCAGTACGGCGTGCGGCAGTGTTTTTTTCATCAGGCATAGTGTTTGTTTCTACCGTATCGAATCCGCGCCGCAGCATTTCTTTCATCGTTTGTCTTGCATCTTCAAATCCAAGTTCCGCCGCCTTCTTGAAATAGCGATAGGATTTTGGCCAATTGCGCGGAACAACAAAATTCTCCGTGTATTGCAGCCCGAGAACGTACACTGCCTCCGGAACTTCCTGTGTTGCCGCTACGCAAAAATACTTGAACGCCTTGAATGGATTCCATTCAACGCCGTCGCCGTTGATCGACAGCAGTCCGAGATTGAATTCTGCCAGTGGAAGTTGTTGATCGGCTGCCCGCTGAATCCAGTACACAGCCTTCGGGGTATCAACAGGAAATCCTCTCCCCAGCAAATACCTCAATCCTAGCTCATGCTGTGCAGGAGCCTCTCCGGCATTCGCTTTTTGCATAAGGACGAATTCCTCGAGAAGCTGATACTCAAGCGTTGAGGGAAGAACATATGGAAGAGCAAACGCCGTCTCTGCACTTTTGAATGCCTGCGGTTTTTTCTGCTGCTGTGCCAGCAACAGGATAGGGGCAACCAGTAGGAATGTGCATACACCGTATGCAATGGTATGGATTCGTCTTTGGATGACTTTCGCCATGATAGTGACCTATTCTACAATTTCGTATATTGTCATCGTAATTGCCAGTGTAAACCTGTTCCGCATCTGCGCCCAGGATAGTTAGACGCACGCAGGACACTCCCGGTTTCTTAGAAGTGAGGCATTGCAGCCTAAAAGAAAAAACAGAATAAAGCGTTTCTTTAACGAAAGAAAACCTATGAGTGACAATAAAATTATTTTTTCTATGATCGGTGTTGGAAAAGTTGTGAAACCGAACCGTCAAATTCTGAAGGATATTTATCTCTCTTTTTTCTACGGTGCGAAGATTGGCGTTCTCGGGTTGAACGGCGCAGGGAAGAGCACACTTCTTCGTATTATTGCCGGTTTTGACAAAGACTATCTCGGTCAAATCACGGCGCAAAAAGGAATCACCTTTGGGTTCTTGCCGCAAGAGCCGGAGCTTGATCCGACAAAAACAGTTAAAGATATCGTGGAAGAAGGTGTGCAGGAAATTATAAATTTGGTGAAGGAATACGAAGCTGTAAATCTTCAGCTTGCCGAACCAGATGCTGACTACGATACATTACTGGAAAAACAAAGTAACCTTCAGGAAAAGATCGATCATCTGAATGCATGGGATCTCGACAGTAAACTTGAGCAAGCGATGGATGCGCTGCGTTGTCCGCCGCCGGAAACATTCATAAACGTTCTCTCCGGCGGTGAACGCCGTCGTGTGGCCCTCTGCCGTCTCTTGTTACAAGAACCTGATGTGTTGCTGCTCGATGAGCCGACCAACCATCTCGACGCCGAATCCGTTGCCTGGCTGGAACATCATTTAGGTCTTTACCAGGGTACCGTCATCGCTGTCACCCATGATAGATATTTTCTCGACAATGTTGCCGGGTGGATTCTCGAACTCGACCGCGGCGAAGGAATACCTTTTGAAGGTAATTACTCTTCATGGCTCGATCAGAAGAAACGCCGATTAGAAGTAGAAGAAAAACATGAATCAAAACACCAGCGCATGTTGCAGAGAGAACTTGAGTGGGTGCGTCTAAATCCAAAGGGACGTCATGCAAAAAGTAAGGCACGCATCGCTTCATACGAAAAATTGCTTACCGAACAAACAGATAAACGCGACGAAGAGATGGAAATCTATATCCCACCAGGTCCACGGTTGGGGGATGTTGTCATCGAAGCAGCTGGAATATCAAAAGCGTATGGAGACAGGATTCTTTTCGAGAATATGAACTTCGCACTCCCTCCCGGCGGTATTATTGGTGTCATCGGTCCCAACGGCGCCGGTAAAACCACTCTCTTTAAACTCATTACCGAACAGGAGCAGCCCAACGAGGGAACAATCAAGATTGGCGATACGGTGAAACTTGCTTACGTCGATCAAATGCGGCCTCTTGATCCAGACAAAACAATCTGGCAGGAAATCTCTGGTGGAGAAGATCTTATTATGCTTGGCAACCGCGAAGTAAACTCGCGCGGTTATGTGGCACGATTCAATTTCAGCGGAACCGATCAACAAAAACCAGTCGGAAAACTTTCCGGCGGTGAAAGGAACCGCGTTCATCTTGCAAAAGTTTTGAAGGATGGCGCCAACGTGCTACTGCTTGATGAACCAACAAATGATCTTGACGTCAACACACTTCGAGCGTTAGAAGAAGCGCTAACTGGTTTTGCAGGATGTGCCGTAATCATCTCGCATGATCGCTGGTTCCTCGATCGTGTGGCGACACATATTCTAGCATTTGAAGGTGACAGCAGTGTCGTGTGGTTCGATGGAAATTATTCGGAATACGAAGAGTATCGGAAGAAACAGCTTGGTATTAGTGCCGACCAGCCGCATCGCATGAAGTACAAGAGGCTAACAAGAAGTTAATTTTTAAAATTGCATAGATTTTCTACTGATTGCATCTTCTGTAGAAGATGCAATAATGACGGCGCTAAGCCAATTAAGTATCTTGACTCATCCGAGGACAATGTGAATACACGCATACGTCCGATGATGCCTGCTATTGATCGTCATGAACGCTTTTAAGATATTCTTGGAATGAGTACTGAGTATAATATTTTTCGCGAATGTATTTCAGATATCGAATAAATTTCTTTGGTTCTCTATAACCGCTAAATCGTGAGATAAGTTGAAATCTTTTATCATATACCATTATTGTCGGATAACCATTCACACCTAACATTTTTGCCCATTCTTGTTCTGTATACTTGTTCGTGCCATTCGTTATCAAATTCGTTGATTCAGCATTGAGTTTGATTGGAACAAAACTCGCTGCAAGTAATTGTTGAACCTCCGGATGAGCATACACCGCTCGATCCATTTTCTTGCACCACCCGCACCAGTCTGTATAAACATCAACCAGCATGTACTTTCCTGAAGTCTGTGCCGCAATAACGCCTTCATCCCACTGATGCCATTGAAGCGATGCAAGCTCATCATCAGTCTGCGCAAATAAAACTACAAAAGGAAGAAAGAAAAACACACAGAGAAAACATGAGCATCGATAAGTAAAATAATGATGTCGCACCATAACGACTTCCTCTACAATGAAATTCCTCTGTCGAAAGTGTTGAAATGGGAGAACGGAGTTGAGGAAACAATTAATATGCTATTTCTCCAGCTTCAACAGCATGGCTTCTAGAAGAATTTTTGCCTCGATCATCTCTTTTTGATTCCCAATTTCTGATTATTCTCTTTGCCGAGACAGAAAGAAACCTCACATTATTACATTCGTTCACGGAACGGTGTATAATGAGTCAACGTTAGTCCGGTATATACCTGACGCGGACGATAAATACGGCTGTCCTTTGCGTCATGAATCTCCTTAAAATTTGCTATCCAGCCCGGCATACGCCCGATCGCAAACATGACAGTGTACATACTAACCGGAATTCCGATAGCCCGCATAATAATACCGCTGTAAAAATCTACATTGGGATACAGTTTCCGTTCAATAAAATAAGGGTCGCTCAATGCAGCATCTTCCAAACGTTTAGCAATATCAAGCAGTGGATCTTTCCTTTTCAACACTGCTAATAACTCGTCGCATTTTTTCTTAATAATGCGCGCCCGCGGATCGTAATTCTTGTAGACACGATGGCCGAATCCCATTAGACGTTTTCCTGACGTTTTGTCTTTTGCCGCTTCAATGAATCTTGATCCGTTATCGCCTGACTTATGGATTTCTTCAAGCATCTCAAGAACAGCCTGATTCGCGCCGCCATGGAGCGGTCCCACAGCGCGCACACACCTGCTGCTGCGCATGCAAACAAATTGGCTTGACTTGATGCTACCATCCGTACAGTTGAAGTAGAACAATTCTGTTCGTGATCTGCATGCAACAAGAAAATCAGATCGAGCGCATTCACAACTTCGGGCTGCAATTCGTAATCCTCATATGGTTCAGAGAACATCATATGGAGAAAGTTTGCGGTGTACTTGTATATTGGTTTAGGATAAATGATCGGAAGTCCAAGCGATTTCCGATAGGAGAACGCTGCGATCGTTCGTACTTGAGAAAGAAGTCGCGCAGCTTGCGTCAGAAAAACTTCATCAGGGTTCAATACTTCGGGAAGGAAACAACCTGCAGCATTGATCATAGACGAAAGGATCGCCATTGGATGTGCATGTGTAGGAAATCCCTCAAAATGAAATTTCATGTCCTCATGAAGCATCTCATTTTTCGTCAAGAGATTTGAAAAGTCCTTCATTTCCTGAGAATTTGGCAGCTTGCCATAGATAATAAGGTAAGCTGTCTCAACGAACGTCGATTTCTCTGCTAATTCTTCTATAGGTATGCCGCGATAACGGAGGATTCCTTTTTCACCATCAATGAAGGTAATGTTACTAAGGCAGGAACCGGTGTTTCCATATCCTTCATCCAGGGTGATATATCCTGTCTTACTTCGAAGTGTTGAGATATCAAGTGATTGTTCACCTTCTGAACCCACAACAATCGGAAATTCGTACACTTTGTTATTCAATTCGAGTTTTGCAACTTTGCTCATATCTATTCCTTATTTAATAATATTCCTCTTCCCACAATAATAAAAACCTATTCTTATCGAAAGAATAAGATATGTCACATCCCCCAACAACCAACTCTTTTCTATTTCTCCAATTTCACTAAAATATCTTCCAGGAATTCTTTTACTTCGATCATTTCTTTTTTGATTTCTTCATCCTGAATTTTTTTCTTCTGCGGAACGTTGATCAATTCGAGTTGCTCTCCGGTATCCGGTTCCGGGATAAATTCTTTCATCACCTGCTTAGCACCTTCGATAGTATACTTCTCATCACGCAGCAGCTGTTTGATGTGCATAATAAGTTTAATATCTTTGTTGGTATAGATACGGTTGCCGGCGCGGTTCTTTGCTGGTTTGAGTTCAGGAAATTCTGTCTCCCAGTAACGCAACACGTACTGCTCTAGTCCGATGATCTTGCTGACTTCGCTGATAGAATAATAGAGCTTCTTGATGCTGGAATGTTTCATAGACACCTCATTCATAGGTCAGTTTTTCGAAGGAAAAGTAGTAAATGTTGCGGTGAATTGCACTCGGGCAACATTGTAATGCATGTGTCGTAATGATATTGAGAGAGTTTTTGGAAAATTTTCATTCCAACCTATGCAGGAAGTTCTGTGTGAACGTAGCGGTGGAAATTCTTAGGAAAATTCTTCCGCAACTGCATGGCCATCGCGACAAGAATCTTCAGCGGTGAAGACAGCCGGATGCGTTTAGTGAAAACATCATAGTGAGCACGCTCGATACGAAGAAGAAGCAGATAATAGATGTTTCCCATCGTACGTGCGGCGGTAAAAAGCGGTTTGTCTTCTTCGGCGAGGCATGCTTTTGCGCGGCGAAAATATTCGTGAGCGCGTTCGCACTCGAATTTCATCAATTCAACAAAGCGATTGTTATATGTCAAGTTCAACAACTCTTCTTCAGTATACTTAAAGTTCCTTAAATCTTCTAACGGTAAATAAATGCGTCCGTTCTTGGCATCGGCTTTGATGTCGCGCAGAATGTTTGTGAGCTGTAATGCTATACCAAGGTTGATGGCGTACTGTTTCGTCTTCTCGTTTGTATAACCGAAGACTTCTGCACAAATCAACCCAACCGTAGACGCGGCGCGATAACAATACTGCTCCAATTCAATGAACGTGCCATACCGAGTGTTCCGTAAATCCATCTCCATTCCCTTAATCAATTCATAAAAATGTTCGATGGGAATATGGAACCGATGAATAATGGCCGCGAGTCTGTTTAACAGAGAGTAACGCGAAATGCCGTAGAGTGATCTCTTAAGTTCCTCTGTCCACTGCAGCAGCAGTGCATGCTTTTCTTTTTCGTCTCCCGCTTCATCGACAATATCATCGGTGAAGCGGCAAAATGCATAGATGGTTTCGATGGCGTCGCGTTTCGGGCGCGGCAAAATGAAGAACGAGTAATAAAAACTGCTCTTTCGATTCTGCGAGAAATTCGGTATGACAGATACTGCTGTTTGCACGATTCTAAGTTACGATAAAAATGAACGAAAGAGAAGTCCCAGTTTGTCTAACGTGCTCAGTGCGGGCCGTTGTATCAGCACATTATAATCCTGTTTGTGTATTTTCTGCAAAATTCGTGTGCCGCCATTCCACGTGAGTCTCAGCTCTCGCGACAGGTCTTTACCAATCCTTGATAGTAACGGTTTTCCCTCTACAAAAAGTTCCGCTGTCCTTTGAACTTGAAATGCCATCAATTTGCGGAACCTGCTGTCAAACTTCCGGTTTAACAAATCCTGTTCGGAATAGGTAAAATCTTTCAAATCCTCCAATGGAAGATAAATGCGGTCTTTTTGCAAATCCACAGATATATCCTGCCAAAAATTGGTCAATTGAAGCGCTGTACAAATAGAATCAGACAGCTCCATCATCGTTTCGCTTCGGTAATTGAACAGGAGCAGCACCAATCTCCCGATAGGATTCGCGGAGTTACAGCAATATTCCAGCAATTCCTCATACGTTTCGTACCTTTTTACCGTGACATCTGAACGGAAAGCCGTAAGAAGATTTTGAAACAATTCGACAGGAATTTGGAAACGCTCCACTGTCTCAGCTAAGGCAGCAAAGACACGATGCGTCGGATTACCGTTATAGCATTCATCAAGATACTGTCCCCACTGGGAGAGGTTATCCATCCGTTCTGCGAGAGTATAACCCGGCTCATCGGCATAGTCATCGGCGATACGGGCAAAAGCATAAATCGCCCAAATGTACTTTCGAATTTCTTTTGGAACAAACCAAGAGGCTATTGGAAAATTTTCGTAATGACTTCGTGCAATCTGTTCACAATATCGGAACCCTTCTTCCGATGACCAGTGTTTTCGTTTGGTATGAAGTTTTGAATCGTGCATACTTAAGAGAACGATAGGAATACATTTCTATAGGACTAATATGAGAAACGGCAGCGGGAAAAGCAAGCCGATTTACTGAATGGTTTCATCTACCGGCACAGTGTACACTTCAATCGGTGTGTCAAGCCCTTTGACAAGAACAGGCTCGTGCGGTTCTGTAGGAATCTGACCTTTGATAAGTTCATACGTGCGTTTGGAAATCATGATACCTTCCACCGGTGCATTAGATTCAAGACGGTTAGCGAGGTTGACATCTGAACCAAGCACGGTGTAGGCAAGCTTTTTTCTCGTTCCCATATTCCCTACAACCACTTCGCCTGTGTTGATACCAATACGGATTTTGAGCGGGAACAAACCCTTTTGTATCCACTTCTCTTTCAGTTCGCGGCATTTTTTCTGCATCTCAATAGCTGCTTTTATGCAACGTACCGCATGGTCGGCTTGCGGTTCTGGAGCACCGAAGAATACCATCAGCCCATCGCCGATATATTTATCGACCGTTCCTTCATACTTGAAAACAATCTGAACCATAGCATCAAAATACTCAGCAAGAAAATTTTGAATTTGATCCGGTGACATTATCGAAGAATACGTGGTAAAGCTTTTTATGTCGGTAAACATGATTGTCAGCTCTTTTTTCTGAACCTCGAAGATCGATTCCGGGTGCGCAAGCTGGCGTTTGACTACCGACGGAGGCAAGTACGATTCAAAGGACCTGCGTGTGGCTTCTTTTTCCCGTTCCTCGTTGATAAAGCGATAGACAAGCACGCCAAACACTGCTGTCACCGTGATAAGAATAGGCCGCACCAAATTAACGATGAGATTGCCATAGAGAAAGACGGCAATAATGAAAACGATGTAGCTAACTAACAGGACGAGAGCACCGACCCAGAGCCCGCGCGAAGAAAATTTGACAGCAAACACACCGAAAATAATTAATAGGAAAATTTCGACGCCAAGTTTCTCCACCGGATTCGCTTCTATGAGAAAATTCTCAGTTAAAATCGTATTCATGACATTAGCATGCAGACCTCCCAACGGATACCAACTTTCGACAGGCACTTGTTGTATATCTGAAGCTCCCGTAGACTCTTGATTCAAGACAATAAGTTTACCTTCAAATTTCGGTTTCCAATCAAACTCCATCGCATCACGATCTTCCGACAATTTATAAATACGAGGCATAGTGTAATGCACCATACTTTTCCATGGACCGATAAAGTTGACAATCAGGTTGCAGCGTTCATCAACGGGGATAACAATATCGTGCGGCTGCCGCCCTGGACGAAAGGCTCCTTTGAGTGTAATGCTTTTCCCGGGATGAACGACAATTCGTTCCGGTACGACATGCAAATAGTCACAAATTGCACGGAACGGAAAGCTGGGATAAAAGCCATCTTCATAACGAACCAAGAGCGGGGCACGTCGGAAAACACCATCGCGGTCGAATTGCAGACTCAGAAACCCCACGCCGCGCGATGATGCTGCAAATTCCGGAAATGTGATGATCGGATTTGCACCAAAATACATTCTGCTCACGTCTCCATCGATCTGCACCTTCCATTTTGTTTTTGAAAGATATTCCCAGTGAGACGCTGGAAGCGGTGATTTTTGTTTTGGTTGTTCATTTTTCAAATCAAAGGCGATGCCGAAATACGCATTTCCTGCCTGTCTATTGCTCACAAAAAAGATTGAATCTTCTTCTGGGGATAAAGGCGCTCGAAAGATATAGTCCCAAATCTGAGCTGCCGCCTTCATTTCACCAAGATTGCGGACAATCTGTGCATAAGGTTTGCGCGTTGTGTACGAACTCGTGAGTTCCTGAACAGTACTGTCCGTCTCACAGACATGGACAATAGTATCATCGTATGGAATAAGGGAAGGAAAGTACGTATACCGAAGTACAAAGAGCCGATCGAACGCCTGGGAATTCCACGTTTCGAAGAGGCTTGGCAGGAGCCAGAATAGAAAATGTCCGAGCAAGAGAGAGAACACGATGATGATCACCGTGTCCCTCAACGTTCGTTTCTTACTGATGGTCAATGGTAATAGTCTTGCTGAAGAAATTGTTTGCTGAAATTTGCGTGGCAATATCAGCAACATCTGGACGGCGCACTATTTTTATCGTATCTGTGCTTCGGATATTCCCTCCGATGGTCAACGGTTTCTCTGCAATCGTTGCAAAAGTGGAATACCGTTTTCGAAGTCCGCGGATTTCCGATACGACTTCATCAGCAAGCGGTTTCCTATTCGAAAGGTCAGCAGAATAGTAATTTCCTAATTTTACCTCAAGATCAAGAAGTCGTTCGGTCGAGCCTATGAGGAAAAAGACTTCTTTTCCTGTGTTTTTATCCAGCATCATCCAATTACGACCTTTGGGGATGTAATACGGTTTCGCTACGACATAATCGGTCTGTAATTGACGGATTGAATAAGGAAACAGTAAACTGAGATCCCCTTGTGAATCGAGGTAGACAGCATAGACATAACACTCTTTCGTTATTTTCACCATCATTTTAATTTCATCTCCACTTTTCAAAATTGTATCACGAGTGATAGGGATGGGGACTGGTGTTTTCCCATTGTATCCCAAGACGCCAAAAGCCCATTCAAATTCGATGTTCGCATCATTTTGCTGAACCATGGGTGTGGATGCAATTGGTTGTTCGCCGAATCGAAATCCGACCACTAAAAAACTTAGAATGACCGCAAGAAGAATAATTGAGCGCATAATTGAAATCCTTTCCTCAGTGAGGAAGAACTGAAATCGTCATCTCTTTATCGTACTCTGTCTGACTGCGTGTTGGATTCTGCGCGCCATGTGTCTTACGTTTTACCTGTTCTTCTACATATTGCATTAATTCATTGATCGTGACTGTATAGTCATTATTATAGTCTGCCTTGCCTTCCATACCTTCCAGCAAATAATAGGTAAAGACTCCGTGAGCCATTTCGGGGAATTCCTGCGATACTTCCCCGGATGCACTAGCGGTAAACACAACGACACCTTCTTTTGACTTTGACAGATCCGAAAGATATTGATTCACTAAGTTTTCTTCAGTAACACCGACGCCGCGTGTTGCAAAATTTACGCTGATATTACCACTATGACAAGCATCGGAGAACACAATAACGCGCTTTGCATTAATATAACGCGCCAATACGGTCTGAATATCCCACATGGGAAATGCCGTAGTACCAAGCGCAGATGGATCGCTATCGCTCGTCAGCAGGTAAATATTTTGCGGACGTGCAGGTTCTGGTGCGCCATGTCCTGCAAAATAAATGAGCACGAGATCCATGTCAATTGCCTGATTCAGGAAATTAATAAGCGCATCCCTCACGTTTGCAAGTGTCGCATCTTTATTCAGCAATACTCTCATATGGTCAGAATCATATCCGCCGCCTTCAGGTCGCCGGAGAAAATTTGCCAGCGCTTCTGCGTCCTTATCGGCGTACTTTAAACTCGGAATTCCAGGATTCGTATATTCGGATATTCCCACAATAACCGCCCAGCGCTGCGGACCGGAACCACCCCGCTCCTTTTTTGTCCCGCCAGAAACAGATGAAATTCTAGAAAGTGCCGAGAGAGTACGATTAACACTAATCGTTTTTGAAAATTTGTCACCCGCCTTACTTATGATCGATAATTGAATTTGATTATAACCGAGAACAATTGGAATATCTTCCGAAATGATATCGCCTGCTGTCTTGAATCCAGGCTCCTGCCCGTTCACAATATCTACCATGTTGGATGAAATCGAATATGAAGAAATATCGAACCATGTCCGAAATTTAAGAGGAAGAGAAACCGCACCGGTCTCAGAATTATTTACCGGGTTTTCGATTTCCACTGCTTGATCACTTGACAGCCGCCGAATCTCTCCGTTGAGAGTCACCGAATGATGAGCATTATCCGAAACACGGATCTCGTATGGAATCAACCCGATCGAATCAAGCTTCACAAGAGTGCTGAAGCGTTTTGCAGATTTCATTCCAGCAGGAATTTTTGCCGCATCTTCTGCAGAAATTGCAATGAGCTTAACAGGTGTACCGTTTATTGTCACTTCTTTTACGTTGGTATCGTCATACACCAAACCCCGAAGTTCATATTCACGGGCAAAAACTTTTGCAGAGACCGACCCAGCCACAGGCTGTTCCATGACAATGCCCGGATTGATTGAATCAGGTGGAGTAAGAGCCACCTTCCAGCTCTTCAAGAGGCCTGTACTTGTCCCGGTCAGGAGCGTTTCATCATTGAGAAAAACTGCATAGGTTGTATAACCATCATGCTCGGTCATGGTCTTCACATTCATCGATGCTGCTAGGTCGAAGATTTTTATTGTGCTATCCGCCGACGTTGAAACAACCCATCGCGTTTTTGGATCAAAGGCTACAGACCAGATAGGGCCGTTCTGTGCATATCTATTTTTCAATATACCGCATTGTGCATCCCACAGAAGTACCTTTCCATCGGCAGTACCGGTAGCAAGATATTTTCCATCTGCGCTGTAGCATAATGTCATAATTCTATCTTTTGCATCGTTGAATGTAGAAATCGTCGATAATGTCCCAATGGAAAAGATATTGACTTGACCCTTCGACAATCCAACCGCACCGTTTTTTGCATCCGGTTGAATAGCAAGCGCGGTAATTTCTTCTTGAAATGCCGGCACAGATCCTATAGCAGTACCGCTGACAGCATCGGTAATAGTCACCATTTTGTTTGCGCCTGCAGAAAAAATCCATCCTTCATCTTGGAATACCACCGCATTGACAGCCTGCGAATATATCGATAGCGATTTTGCTATAGCTCCAGTTGTCATATCGAATAAGAGTACTTGTCCATCGATTGCACCGAGTGCTAATGTTTTCCCGGAGGCGGAAAAAGACAATGCATTTATACCTGTTGGCATGCTGATGGGGGACAATTTCTCCTTGAGTGAAAAAATATCATAAAGCCTCAATATCTTTTCCTGTGAGAGAACAGCCAAGAGATTTGCTTTTGAAGAAACAACACCACACATAACCGGCCCTTTGAAGGCTTCTACAGATTGAAGCTGTTCTACGTATAATTCCTGCTCGCCGACGTTCAAAGAACTCAGGCGAGCTTGCTGCGAGTACGCAACAGCAGTGACGGTAAGTATCGTCATCCATATAGAGAAAACAATTCTTCGTCCCAAGGGACACTCCTTATTCCATACTAGCGCTTTTATAATAGCGATTGACGCAGTATGTTACGTGGTGTTTCGTACGAAAAGAAAAGAACGATCGTACATTCTCATTAGTGAGATGCGATACAAGGAGCTATAATTTTGTATCAAAAAGAATCCGAAAATGACGGAGTTTTAGTTAGGATTATTCCTATATGTGCTGATTTTATTGAGCAAATTATCGAGGATTTTCAAGTAAATATCATTTATACATCCTGAGATCAAAATATCTTAATCAGAGACATTTAAAACTGTTGTGCCGCCTTCACAAAGAGATTGATGAGACGGGTGCGAACACTTTTATTTTGCAGCGTAATTTCCGGATTTGATTCGAGCCCGTAGATGATATCGCTGAAGGATGAGAGTGGAATTTGTGACTTTGGATTCTGCCGTAAGAAATCCTGCAGATGATTGAGAAACAAGAGGATTTCATCAGCACATCCAATAATTTCGTAATCATCACCCTTTAATAAAATTTTACCAAGGCTGGAAACCTGAGAAACAAGATGACGTTTTAGAGCCATAAATTACCGTTGCTTCTTTTTCCACCATCGATTGAGCCGTTCGCGGATATCTTTTTCTCTTCCAAGATCTGTGGGTTTATAATAGAGCTTCTCTTTCAAATTATCCGGCAAAAATTGCTGTTCAACAAAGTGACCGGGAAAATCGTGGCTATATTTGTATTCTTTCCCATAGCCGAGTTCGTTCATCAATTTTGTTGGAGCATTGCGGACATGAAGAGGCACGGGAAGATTCGGAAGATTTCGCACATCACCCCACGCTTCTTCAATTGCACGGTACGAAGCATTGCTCTTCGGACATGAAGCGAGATATACCGCCGTTTGCGCAAGCACGATACGCGCTTCCGGCATGCCGATGTAATCGATTGCGGTGAAACACGATGTCGCCAATGTAAGAGCGTACGGATCGGCGTTACCAATATCTTCTGAAGCAAGCACGATCATCCGGCGCGAGATGAATTTCGGATCCTCGCCACCGTCGAGCATACGTGCCATCCAATAGACAGCGGCATCAGGATCGCTGCCTCGCACACTCTTGATAAATGCTGAAATAATATCATAATGTTGTTCGCCTTCTTTGTCATAGAGTGTAAATTTTCGCTGGAAGGCTTCTTCAATTTTCTGTTTGGTGATCGTCACAGAACCATCAGCGGCCGGTTTTATCAGGCGGATTGCATTTTCTAATCCATTGAGAAGTTTCCGTGCATCACCACCAGATAAAAGCATCAGGAATTCACGATCAACAATTTTGATCTTACGTTTCGATAGAATCGTATCGCTTTCCAGAGCATGAGTAAGAATTGCATTCAGCGAATCTCTGTTTAGCGATTCCATGACATACACCTGACATCTTGAAAGAAGCGGCGATATAACTTCGAACGATGGATTCTCCGTCGTCGCACCTATTAATGTGATTATCCCTTCTTCGACCGAATGTAGCAGCGCATCTTGCTGTGCTTTGTTGAAACGGTGAATCTCGTCAATAAAAAGGACAGTACGTTTGTTCAGTGACCTGAGATTTTTCTCGGCACGAGCGATAATTTCTCGGACGTCTTTCACACCGGCGGCGACCGCATTGAGCTGATGAAACTCTGCTTCCACATGATGTGCCACCAAACGTGCTAATGTTGTTTTGCCCACTCCTGGCGGACCCCAGAAAATCATGGATGCAATTTCTCCGCCTTCCAGCATTAACCGGAGCGGTTTATCGGGCTGAGTCAGGTGGTCCTGCCCGACAAATTCGTTCAATATTTTCGGGCGAACGCGTTCCGCTAATGGCGCCAATGGGGGACGAGCAGAACGAGATTCTTCTTTAGAAAACAAATCAGACATTGATATGAGAAATTGGGTGATTGAATAACTTTGTGATTTAATGATTTGGAGATGTCATTTACAGAAACATTCATTCTGCAACATTCTTCTATTCACCATTTACTATTCACTGTTCACTATTTACCACTTTCTATCTTCTGTCTTCCACAGTATTTATTTTCACTTTCTTCCAATCTTTACCTTCTCTGATTCTTTTCGAGATGTTGTTTCATCCATTTCCAGATGGAACCTATGCAGAAAACGATGAAACACCGGTACAACCAAAAAGCCGACAGCGATGATAAACATAAGTCCGCAATACATGGAATAGATGCCCGCAAAGATTTTTCCGGCATCGTTGTGAAACTCGTTCACAGGGCACATCCCGCCCATCAACATCGAAGCGTTCACAAAAGCATCGACCCACGAAAAATTCCCGAAGATTCGATATCCAACCATTCCTGTCAGCAATGAGACAGTCACGAATCCGGCAGAAAGAAGCGCAAAGGGAATCATCCGCTTTATGAATTCCAAACGCGGCAACAGGGGTTTGCTGCGGTACTCAAACACGCTGCTCTTCATAGAGAATAATCCTTATTTCTCTTTTTTCACCTGATAGACCGTTTCGCCTTCCCGCTTCATTCCGTACTTTTCACGGGCGATTTTTTCGATCGTTTTCTTATCCCCCTCCAACGCTTTGATCTGTTCCTGGAGCCGTTTAGTTTCTAAACTATCGGCTTTGAGTTTTTCGATCCATTCATTGTGCTGCGATTCAAGACTGAGTCGTTTGAGAATCCCTTTATTATCAAATATAAGGTAGAGAAAGAGAAAGAAGAGAATAATGAGAAGTATCGTGCGTCTTTTGTTTTTTGCCGCCTTCTTTGCAATTCGTTTCAGGAAGTGATCCGGCTGGATGTTTCTATAGAATTGATTGTCCATCAGACTACTACTTATGTATACCAATTATTTTTCGGATGGTATGTTGTTTTGAGTTTCTTTTTTGTGGTATGCCGTTCGATTGCAAGCTGAATTAATGTATCTAACAATGCGGAATAGGACAGTCCGGAAGCCTGCCAGAGTTTCGGATACATGCTGATGGAAGTAAAACCGGGAAGAGTATTGATCTCGTTGAGAACAATATGATTTGTTTTTCGATTCACGAGAAAATCAATGCGAGCCATACCTGCACAATCCAAGATCCGAAATGCATTCAACGCATACATTTGTATTTTCTTTGCAATACTTTTCGGTAGTTTTGCAGGGATGATTTCCGTTGTCTTTCCATCAACATACTTCGCATCGTAATCATAAAATTCATTCGATGGAACAATCTCGCCTAAGACCGATGCAGTGGGATTGTCATTGCCCAATACACTACATTCAATCTCGCGTGCGTTTTTTACTCCACGTTCCACTAATATTTTTCTATCAAACTGCGCCGCTTGTTCTATCGATGCAAGTAATTCCTTACGGCAGCCTGCTTTACTAATACCAATACTCGAGCCGGAGTTCGCCGGTTTAATAAAAAGCGGATATTTTAATTTTCGCTCGATCTTTGTAACATATTTTTGCTGCTGTACTTTGTATATTTCATATACAAACCAGACGGCAGGTGATACAGGAATATGTGCCTTCAGTAATAATTCTTTTTGAACAATTTTATCCATTCCGACTGCTGAGCTGAGCACTCCAGCGCCAACATACGGAATATCTGCGAGTTCCAATAATCCCTGAAGCGCGCCGTCTTCACCATAAGTGCCATGAATTAAAGGGAAAATAACATCGAGCGGCCTCCCGGCACTGCCGCTCTCACCGAGAACAACCAACGATTGCTTGCGTGGGTCAGGTACAAGCATGTGCTCCGGTTCGTTATCGATAGATTTTTTTTCTTTCAGCAGGCGAAGAGTTTTTCCAGAGCTGAGCCATTGTCCGGTTGAGGCTATTCCGATAGGAACAACTTCATATTTCTCTTTATCCAGCGCATTGATGACAGATGAGGCGGAGACAAGCGAAACTTCATGCTCGACTGATCGCCCGCCAAAAATGATACCGATGCGGATTCTGTGATTAACTGGTTCTTGGCTTTTTGTCATAGACAATTGACTATTTTTCTGACTTGGACATTCCATATTTCTACGTACTTCGTGAATATGATAGGGAAAAGAGTGGAGAGGTGCAACGAATTCCGGAGTGACGTATTGCGTTTCGATGGAAAACTCAGTAGGTTTTTTCAATTGGATCATTCATCAGGCTTATCATTTATTACTGGAGATCGATTTTCATGAGCAGCCCACTGTTCGCAAAAAAACCACTATCCCTCCTCCTCGAAGAAATGAAGGGAGAGAATCGCTTACGCCGTGTACTCGGGCCCGTAACCCTTACCAGTCTTGGAGTTGGGGCTATTATTGGAACCGGTATTTTTGTATTAACAGGTGTCGGTGCACATGATAAAGCAGGCCCAGCATTGATTCTTTCCTTCGCTACAGCAGGAGTCGCATGTGTTTTTGCCGCACTCTGCTATGCAGAATTTGCTTCGATGGTGCCTGTTGCAGGTTCGGCTTACACCTATGCATACGCAACACTCGGCGAACTTTTTGCTTGGATTATCGGATGGGACTTAGTTCTAGAATATGCTGTCGCTTCAGCGGCAGTTGCACACGGGTGGTCTGCCCATTTTCAAGATCTTCTTAAGAGTTTCGGTATTGTCATTCCCTTTTCACTTTCTACTGCACCAATTGACTTCAATACAGGAACCAGCCGTTTCTTTGCTACCGGATCGTACTTTGACCTCACTGCTGTCATTATCACAGCGATGATCACTACTATCTTAGTAAAAGGAATAAAAGAAAGTGCCGTATTCAACACGACCATGGTTATCATCAAGCTTGTAATCGTGCTTTTTGTGATCGTCGTTGGAGTCTTCTATATTGATCCGAATAACTGGCATCCGTTTGCTCCTTACGGGCTTACCGGTATCAGTTTCTTCGGGCATACATTGTTCGGACAAACTGCCAGCAATGGCGTTCCGCTTGGGATGCTCGCAGGCGCGGCTATTATTTTCTTTGCTTACATCGGTTTCGATTCAGTTTCCACGCATGCAGAGGAAGCACGAAATCCGCAGCGCGATGTACCAATTGGTATTATTGCTTCCCTTCTTATTTGCACGGTATTGTATATTGCAGTCTCTGCAATCATTACCGGCATGGTTCGTTATGATCAAATTGATATCAATGCTCCCGTTGCAAATGCTTTTGCACAAAAGGGATTGCCATGGGCGCAACGCCTTATTGATGTCGGAGCCATTACAGGCATTACATCTGTACTGCTCGTGATGATGTTAAGCCAGCCGCGGGTACTTTTAGCAATGGCACGTGATGGTATGGTACCTGAGAGTTTTTTTGGCGCAGTGCATTCGAAATTCCGCACACCGTGGAAATCGACCATTCTTACCGGAATCTTTGTCGCTGCAATGGCAACACTCCTTCCACTTCGTATACTTGCGGAGCTGACAAACATCGGAACTTTGCTGGCATTCGTAATCGTTTGTACGGCAGTGCTCATTATGCGCAAAACAAATCCTAAAGCGGAACGCCCATTTCGTGCTCCTTTCGTACCTTTTGTGCCCATTGCAGGTATTGTATGTTGTTCGATACTCATGTTTTCACTACCGGTAGAAAACTGGTGGCGTTTGTTTATCTGGCTGGGAATCGGTTTCATTATTTACTTCAGCTATGGCCGGCGGCATTGTGTAACAGCACGCATCCGTCGTGGCGAAGTGGCTGTGCCAAAGATGGAAGATCCGGTATAATGATCCGAAAAGCGCTCGTCAGCGACGTTCAAGCAATACAAATATTATTTCAGGAACTCACCGGATCTCCAATTTCGGGCGATGAAGTTCTTAACCGGATACAGTTCGTTCAACAAAGCTCTATTGATACATTATTCGTTTATGAACACCAGAAGAGCGTTGCCTGCCTGCTTGCTTTCAGGATTCGTGAAAACATCGAGGCAAACAGTCGGTTCGGGGAAATATCTGTTCTTGTCGTCCGACCAGAATTTCGCAAAAGGGGAATTGGCAAAGAACTCATGGAGTATGCCGAACACCTTGCCCGTGAACAAAACTGCATCGGGACATGGCTTGTCAGCGGATTCGGAAGAGAAGAAAAAGCACACGCGTTTTATAAATTGCTCGGATATGAGACGACCGGGTATCGGTTTGTGAAACGATTCTGACATGAGAATTCTATGACCAATTTAGAAAGTGGACACCAATTCAAACGCGGACTCGGACTGCTTGACTCGACTATGATCGTCATCGGCTCGATGATCGGCTCCGGAATTTTTATCGTGAGTGCTGATATCGGACGTATTGTCGGAGCGCCGGGATACCTGCTTTTGGTTTGGCTGATCACCGGTGTGATGACGATGATTGCCGCACTCAGTTATGGTGAGCTCGCGGGTATGATGCCTCACGTCGGTGGACAGTATGCCTATCTCCGTAAAGCATACAATCCATTCATTGCATTTCTTTATGGATGGACATTGTTCCTAGTTATTCAAACAGGAACAATCGCTGCGGTAGCGGTCGCCTTTGCAAAATTTACGGGCGTTCTGATTCCATGGTTTAGTGAAAAAAACTTCCTTTTTTCCGTCGGCAAGTTTCACATTACTGCAGCACAAATACTTGCAATGGTGAGTGTCATTCTTTTAACCTCTGTAAACATGCGAGGGTTGCAAGAAGGAAAAATTGTCCAGAACATTTTCACATTTACAAAAATCATCGCTCTTCTTGGATTTGTTTTTCTCGCATTGTTCATAGGTCAAAACACATCTGCAATTGCTGCAAACTTCAATAACTTTTGGAATGCAACCTGGACACAAGCAGCAGACGGCAAGATTCTTTCCATCACTCCACTCTCGGGTATGATGCTTCTCTCCGCCATCGGCGTAGCAATGGTCGGTTCTCTTTTCTCTGCTGATGCATGGAATAACATAACATTCACTGCAGGAGAAGTCACAAATCCAAACCGCACTATTCCGTTAAGCCTGGCACTTGGAACAGGAACGGTGATACTTATCTATATTCTTGCAAATATCGGTTACTTGTTGGTTCTCCCTTTGGCTGGTTCTCCGGAAGCGACTGATGCGGTGGGACGAGGAATTCAATTTGCCGTCAACGACCGAGTCGGAACAGCAGCCGCTTCTGTCATTTTCGGCGAGAGTGCTACAATTATTATGGCAGTGATGATCATGATCTCTACATTCGGATGCAATAACGGATTGATACTCGCCGGAGCACGAGTATATTATGCGATGGCAAAAGATAAATTGTTCTTTAAAAGTGCCGGCATATTGAACGACAAATCCGTCCCAGGTGCGGCCTTGGTAGTACAATGTATCTGGACATGTCTATTGTGCCTTTCCGGAACATATGGAGATCTGCTCAATTATGTCGTTTTCGCAGTTCTGTTGTTTTATATTTTGACGGTAATTGGAATTTTTATTTTGAGAAAGAAACAACCGAATGCAAAACGGCCTTACAGAGCATTGGGCTATCCCATGATTCCGATAGTTTATATTTTCCTCGCTGCTGCTATTTCGATTGACTTGCTCATTTTTAAACCTCAATACACCTGGCCGGGATTGGGTATTGTGGTGTTAGGAATTCCAGTGTTTTTCTTATGGAGAAGGCAGACCGATGAACATGATAATCTGAAGGTGAAGTAAATATATATTTTCAAAAAAACTTTTTTTCATCAGACGATTTCGTCTTCTATCGGAACATGAGAAGCGTGTGCCAGTATAATAGAGGGAAACCGTAAAATCATTGCAGGCGAAGAACATCGTCCTCATAAGGATTTTTTGTTTTCTAGAGAGTTTTGTTCTTCTTTGCATAAAAAATTCAGTTTACTTACATTTACAGAATATACTTATTCTCATAGTTATTACTAACTCTTCAATAATTTCTTTATATCTATGAAAAATACAAGGCCATTGTTAATTGCAGTGTGCATTATTTTATTATCGACACGATTATATCCACAGACAGTTAATTTTACTATTACCATAAACAATTCGCCTACGTTTATAAGCCCTTACATCTACGGTGCCAATCCGCAGTTTACGGCAAACGAGAACTTAGGAGCACGCAGACTGGGCGGAAACAGATTAACCGGATATAACTGGGAAAACAATGCTTCAAATGCCGGAACCGATTGGAACAATGAGAGTGACGATTACTTGTCATCCGGACTCCCCAATCCGAATGCACCCGGAGCTGTTCTTACTTCTTTTCATGACGATGCTCTCAGCGTCGGCGCTTATCCGCTCATCACTTTGCAAATGGCCGGGTATGTGGCAAAAGACGAAAACGGTGAAGTATTAGCATCTGAGACTGCCCCATCTCCGCGATGGGATAAAGTGCAGTTTGTAAAAGGAAGTGCTTTCTCTCTAAAACCCAGTCTTACAGATACTTCTGTCTATATGGATGAATGTGTAAACTTCTTGGTAAATACATTCGGCTTGGCCAATACCGCTAATGGTGTCAAGGGTTATGAGCTGGATAACGAGCCAGCTCTCTGGCCATCGACACATCCGAGAATACATCCTGATACAACGAGATGCATAGAGATTGTCCAGAAAGGTGTTACTCTCTCAAATGCAGTGAAAATTGTCGATTCAACTGCAAAGATTTTTGGACCAGTGTTGTATGGATTCAGCGCATATTACAATTTCCAGGGTGCTCCTGATTGGAATTCTGTAAGCAAGGGAAAAAATTATTCATGGTTCATCGATTACTATCTTGATCAGATGAAACAAGCGGAAACAACCTACGGAAAACGGCTGCTGGACGTACTTGATATCCACTGGTATCCCGAAGCAATAGGGGACAGCAGAATCACGGACACAAGTGCAAATTCTGCAAACGATAAAGCAGCAAGACTTCAAGCTCCTCGGACATTGTGGGATGCGAAGTACGGCTATTCAGCATCGAATCCAGCTATTGGCGAAAACAGCTGGATCAGCCAATGGGACCAACAATATCTTCCGCTCATCCCCAGGCTCATGGCTTCAATCAATAAATACTATCCTGGCACAAAGCTCGCCTTCACCGAATTTACATATGGCGGAGAACATGACATTTCCGGCGCTCTTGCGACCGCAGATGTTCTAGGCATCTTTGGTAAATATGGTGTGTACTTCGCAACATTCTGGCCTGGCAGTGATAATACATTCTACGTTCAAGCTGCATATAGAATTTACAGAAATTATGACGGATCGAAATCCGCGTTTGGCGATGCTTCCATACCCGCCCGTACAAGCGACAGTGTCAACACTTCCATTTATGGATCCGTGAAAACCGGAAGCAATGAGATACATTTAGTAGTCATTAATAAAAACCTGAGCAGCAGCAGGATGGGCAACTTTACAATATCGAACACTTCCTCTATCACGGGAGGAAATGTTTGGATTCTTGATAGTAGCAGCACTCAGATCAGAAATGCAGGTACCGTAGCATCGATTGCAGGCAATTCTTTTTCTTATACATTACCGGCGGGTTCCGTGTGCCATTTTGTACTACAGACCTCTGGTACATTTGTAGATCAGAATCCGACAACTGCACGGCCTACGAAAATGGAAATACGAACATACCCCAATCCATTTAATCCCTCTTGTAAAATTGAGTACACATTACCTGATAATTCTGAATATACTATAGCAATAGTAGATTTAATGGGACGAGTGATAAAAACGTATCGCCAACTTTCTCAAAGTGGATCCGTACAATGGGATGGAAGAAACGAACAGAATCAGACCGTTGCATCAGGTGTCTATTGCGTTATCGTACGCGGAGGGAATCAACAGCCTTTGTCAAAGAAAATTGTACTCATAAAATAGCAATCTCCTTTTGTCCGGAAGAATGATCGCTCAGTCTATAATTCTTCCATTGTTTGGCGTGGCCGGATGATACGTACACGATCACCGTTCACAAGAATTTCAGCGGGACGAAGTCGGCCATTGTAATTGGAACTTAGCACAAAACCATATGCGCCGGTCGTGAGCACTGCAAGATAATCCCCTGCGTTGGTTTTTGGCAACAATCGTTCCCGTGCAAAAAAATCGCTGCTTTCACAGATCGGTCCAACAATATCAACCTTCTCGTGTTCGTATGTATCAATGGATACTGGAACGATTTGATGATATGCCTGGTAGAGACTAGGCCTCAGCAAGTCGTTCATGCCGCTATCGATGATGATAAATTTTTTCGACGAGTTCTCTTTAACAGAAATGACACGGGTTATTAATACTCCGGCGTCTGCAACAATCGAACGCCCCGGTTCAAACCAAAGAGAACAACCAGATGGCTGCAAAATGGGCAACACTGCTGTAAGAAAATCTGTGGGTGTTGGTATACTAGTATCCGGCGTTTCTTCTTTTGGAAGCGCTTCATGCACAATGGCATTGGCATACTGAACACCAAAACCACCGCCAAAATCAATATGCGTCAAATTGATGCCGGTTGAACGCAATTTTTCGATCAATCCGACCACATAGTTTGCCGTTGCTATAAACGGTTCAACTTTTGCAATTTGTGATCCAATGTGAGTATGAATTCCAATCAGTTCCAGCGATGATAACGAGGCTGCGTACTGAAATACTTCGAATGCTTTTGATGCTTCGATGCCAAATTTAGTTGTTTGTAGACCCGTGGTAATGTACGGATGGCTTTGTGCATCGATATCTGGATTGATGCGAAGTGCAATGCGGGCTTTCTTTCCCATTCGAAGTGCTGCACGTGAGATCATATGCAGTTCTGCTACCGATTCAACATTGAAGGAGAAAATGTCCTGCTTCAATGCGTATTCGATTTCATCTTCTCGTTTCCCTACACCTGCAAAGACAATCTTGTCCTGAGGGAACCCGGCTTTTAACGCAAGATACAACTCCCCAGTGGAGACTACATCCGCACCAGCACCTTCTGCAGCAAGTAATCTCAAAATAGAATGATTCGCATTCGCCTTCAGTGCATAACACACGAGGTGATTCGTTTCTCCCAGCACGCCATGAAGTGATCGATAATTCTCCGTGATTTGGTTCTTGCTATAAACGTATAATGGCGTACCGTACTCTTCCGCTAATTCTTTTAAGGGAATGTCTTCACATATGAGAGCGTTTTCTTTATATGTTATATAATTCATGTACGATTTAAGGTTTTCGATTGATAAGAAAGCATCGTGATATATCTATTTCTATTCCTCATTTATGTAAGCAGCCCAATAAGCATATCTAACGGCATGCGCAGTGTGAGTACTACAGAAAAAACAGCATGTTGAAATGGCGCTATTCGCATCAGCATAATAACAATGAGGATTCCGAAAAATCCGATTTGCCGAAACTGCTCGCCTTTTTTTTCTGGAAGCAACGATGATAATACATGTGAACCATCTAACGGTGGAACAGGAATCAGATTAAAGACAGCAAGAAAAATATTTAGCGTGATACCGGCGGCAAACATGCGAATCACAAATGTTGCCATTTCACGTTGAAGATCACTTTCGACCAATGTTATCGAACCGAAAAAATTCACCAAAAGAATGTAAAAAATCGAACAAAAGCATGCTATCAATAAGTTAGAAAACGGACCAGCGATGGAGACAAGAATATCGTCCCGGTGATAATTACGAAAATGAGCTGGATTGATTGGGACCGGTTTTGCCCATGCAATAAACACAGATCCAGCAGAGATAAACGACAACAATGGAATGGCAATAGATCCGATTGGGTCAATATGGGGAATCGGATTAAATGTTAACCGACCGGCGTCGCGTGCAGTCGAGTCACCCAGACGCAGCGCCACCCATCCATGCGCTACTTCATGCACGACAATAGAAAAAAGCAGAATCGGTAATACATAAAGAGAATCCAAGAGAATGTCCTTTCAAAAACAATCCGTCCCGCTGCGATGCGGGACGGGCAAAAAATACTATCTGCATTCAATACCTATATATAGGTACCAAAAAATGTGGTGGAATTCAAGAAGTTCCCGTACATGAATCATTGCATCTGCGGCACTGTTTTTCTATATTCATTCCATATTTCATGTAACATCCTTATATACTTTGACAGTCCGAGGTTTCCAATGAACATTAGATTCTTGTCCTTACTCTCTGGTATCCTTTGCGTTGCTACGATTCTCAATGCTCAGGCACCTTCTATTCAGTTGAAGATTAAAGAAAAATCCGGTTTCTTAGGTATGGGCGGTCCTCGCACACTGAAGATCGAACTCTCAAATCAAAATCGCCAACAACGATTAACAAGCGACAGCGTTAACAGCGGGGAGTACTTCTTCTTTCTTGTGACACCCTTAGAAGATTGGAGGCTCGATGAGGATTTTGCAAAGGAAGAGATTTCTAAAATCAGTATTAGTCAAGACGGAAATAAAATCTCCATTGCATGGAAGAGTGATCTGATCAAGGGGGGAAACAATGCCTTATTGCTTGGATTCTCAAAGACATTCAAGTTTAACCTTCCCTTTTCGTTCCAATATCCGGTCGATGACGTAATGAATCAGGCAGAGTATATTGTACCACAGGAATTATGGCCAGGGTTTACGACAATCACCGATCTTACGAAGCAAGCCGAAACCGCGATAGCTGCGAAACAATTCAAATCAGCTATTGGATTCTACGGGCAGATTCTGGGGAACAAAAACTTGCAGATTTTCCCTCAATATGAAGAATCAAAGAAAAAGCGTACTCAATGTTTCGATAGTTTTCATAACGAAACTTCTTTATCGTTCCAAGCAGCAGCTACAAATGCACAAATAGATTTGAATTCACGTATAGCTCTTATGGATGGGTTTAAGCCGAACTTGAAGATGATACTCGATTCATTACCGCAGGCCGAATGGAACATCGGTTCGCTTGATTCGGCTGTCGCCCCTATTTTAAATCAATGCCGAAATTCACTCGCCCATCTCAACAGTTTTCGTGATTCGCTCCAGCATATTTTGGATGATCAGAACGTACGATGGATTATCGAAGGCTCCGCAACAGGTAAAAACGGTTACCTCTATGTATACATGATCGAAACATTAGCATCGGCTTTTTCATCTCTCAATTTTGCCGACACACTTGCACTAGAATTGAAAGTGAAGATATCAGATGAATATCAGACACGGTTGACAAAATATGACATCATGTCGTCTTATGAGACATTCATCCGCATTTGTAACGAACGGTATCAAACACATCTTCCTGTTTTCCCGATCGATTTCCTTCCCAACCTCAAGAAAGACAGCATTTCTTTTCCACTGCCCTATTATTCAATACTCAAAGCAGTAAATGATTATTACTATGGCGACTTTGCAAGCGCAAAGAAAGAGATCATCCATATCTTCCGCACGAATTACGAACCAGATATCAATAGCCGATTTGACATAATGCGTGTGGTCATTGCGAACCGCGAACAACGTATTTCACCGGACGTGATGAAGATGTTCGAAGAAGCAGAACAATTGGAAAAAGTAAAAGATCTTCAGAATGCACAAGACAAATACCGCCAAATTACATTGATTGCACCAAATTTTGCGTATGGTTTTTTTATGCTCGGAAAATTTTACAGTCGCACAGGTGATCCCATCCGGGCAAATTATTCATATCAACGGGCATATCAAATTGACTCGCTTTATTTAAGCGCCTATCGCGAGAGCTATAGTATCTTTCTAAAGCAAAGCAACTTCAAAGAAATTATTAACATGTATTCCATAGCACTTTCTAAAGGGAACAATTATTGGGAAATTAATTATACTCTGGGCGTAGCTTTTACCGGTGAGGCAGATCCAGCACGCGCCATCCAAAGTTTTGAACGCGCACTCGTACTCAATCCAAAAAGCTACAAAACAAATATCCAGATTGGACTCGCGCATCAGAATGTTAAGAACTACCAAAAAGCACGCGAGTATTTTAACAATGCCATCGGCTTAGATCCTACGCGGCAGGAAGCAGTCGATTATCTGACAAAGTTGAACGAACTCCAGCGAACCGGCAGATGAATCTTATGTTTCAAGAAATGCTACTGAAGGAATTCCAAGGTGAACCCTTTTTTGCTTTTCATTCAATCGGTTCTTATATTGAAATGCCCAATTGCAGGCGTTTATGAGAGAACGCTCAGCTTATTGGGCATTTTTTACAAAGGGGCACATGGCGAAACTGGCAGATGCGTCCCGCAAAACGATTTCGGGTAGATGGCGAAACTGGCAGACGCGCTAGCCTTAGGAGCTAGTGGAGTAATCCATGGGGGTTCAACTCCCCCTCTACCCACAGAGGTTTGCGGGATGGGGAAACCCATGTGGGTTCCCAGCCGGAGGCTGATGCGCTTATAGCGCAGAGTCCGTCCGTGCCCACAAATCGTGTATTATAAATTAAAGGAAGTTGAGCGTGGAAGTAATTATTCAATCTTTGTCAGATGTCTCACGCGAAGTGGAAATCACCGCCACAACTGAAGACCTTATGCCTCATTTTGATAAAGCATATTTAGAGTATAGAAAAAAAATCGAAATTCGTGGATTCCGGAAAGGGAAAGCGCCCTTAGACATCGTCAAAAAACTTTATGGCGATTTAATTGAAAACGATTCTCTGAACGAAGTCGCTACCGAGATGTACCGCAAAGCCGTAAAAGAAAAAGAATTGAAACCCATCGGCGAACCTGTACTCGTTGACATGGATTATAAACGCGGCGAAAGTTTTCGATGTAAGATTCAATATGATATTCGTCCGACCATAGAGGTGAAACAATACAAGGGTATTGCAGTAGAGAAAAGTGTGCATACCATAACCGATGACGAGGTTGAAAAAGAAATCATTCGTCTGCAACGGATCAATGCTATGATGGAAGAAGTGGAGGTTGTCACCGATCCAGAGCATATTGTCACCGCGACTCTCCAGGACCTAGATGACAATGGTACTCCGGTAATCGGGAAGAAAAGTGATGATATTCGTTTTTATCTCGCCGATGATCAGCTTGAACAGCCATTTAAGGATACATTACGAGAAGCGCGAAAGGGCGGTAATTATCGCGTGCAATTTGAACATAAGCACGGTGAGCATGCACATACCGTCAACACACAAATCATCGTCACGAAGATTCAAAAAGTCACACTCTCGCCGCTGGACGATGCGTTTGTCGCTAAGGTCACAAAAGATAAGTTCGTAACTGTCGATTCATTACGGGCTGGAATTCGGGAAGATATCATTTCTTATTGGAAGGAAAAAACCGAACGTCAGGTGATCAATTCGATAACATCTGAAATTATCCGACTTCATGAATTTCAGGTGCCGGAATCGCTTATACGCAGTGTGCTTGAAGGACTGTTGGAAGAAGTGAAGAATGAATATCCCAATAAACGATTACCGGATGAATTTGACATCGAGAAATTTAACGAAGAGAACCGCGCATATGCCATCTATCAGGCAAAGTGGGCATTATTACGCGAAGAGTTGATCAAAGCAGAGAATATCACCGTTTCCGATGAAGACCTTGAAAAGTTGGCAGAAACAGAATCTGACAAAATTAAAATTCCGAAAGATCGTCTTATCAGCTATTACAAATCTTCCGAACAGATCAAAGATCGCCTTATCGGCGATACGCTATTGAAAATTCTTGTGGACTCGGCAAAAATAAGGGAAGTCCCTGAAAAAGCGTAAGAAAAAAGGAAAAAATCATTATGGCATATACTGAAATCTATGATCAACTCGTTCCCATTGTCGTAGAACAAACCGGCCGAGGTGAGCGATCATTCGACATTTTCTCGCGGCTGCTGAAAGAACGGATTGTATTCCTCGGCACACCTATCGACGATACCGTCGCCAGTCTTACGATTGCCCAGTTATTGTTCCTCGAATCGGATGACCCCGACAAGGACATTCACCTCTACATTAACAGCCCGGGTGGAAGTGTGTCTGCAGGCCTTGCCATTTATGATACGATGCAGTATATTCGTCCAGATGTTTCCACCATCTGTATGGGTATGGCGGCAAGTATGGCAGCTGTGCTGCTGGCAGGTGGAATGAAAGGAAAGCGTACAGCACTTCCTAATGCGCGAGTGATGATTCACCAGCCATGGGGCGGCGTGCAAGGTACGGCGTCTGATATCAGTATTCAAGCAGAAGAGATTCTCAAAACCAAGAAACGGATTAATGAGATTCTTTCCATGCATACCGGACGTTCACTTGATCAAGTTGAAAAAGACACGGATCGAGATTATTACCTTGCTGCCGATGAAGCAAAAGAGTACGGATTGATTGATAATATTCTCGTAAAGCGAGTCGGTGAAGTAAAGAAAGAAAAATAATCGTTCACAAATTACCGGTAATGAATAAAAGCCGGATAGGATATGACACAGAAACCTAGGCAAGGCGAAAAAATTGCGTGCTCCTTCTGCGGACGCACGCCGGAAGAAGTCAACAGTATCATCGCAGGACCGGATGTCTATATTTGCGACCTCTGCGTTGGAAGTTCCGTTGACATCATCAAGAACAATATGGCGGCAATTAATGCGCGGCGGTTTGGCTTCCGTCGTTCACTAACACCTGTTGACATTAAGAAGTCACTTGATGAATTTGTCGTTGGACAAGATCATGCCAAGCGTACACTCGCAGTTGCAGTATACAACCATTATAAGCGCATCGATGCAAGTGATCAAATGGCAAATCTCGATGAAGTAGAAATCGAGAAGAGCAACATCCTCCTCGTTGGACCAACTGGAACCGGTAAAACACTGCTTGCACAAACACTCGCGCGAATTCTTGATGTGCCTTTCGCCATTGCCGACGCAACAACATTAACAGAAGCTGGCTATGTCGGTGACGATGTTGAAACGATCCTCGTCTATCTTTTACAGAATGCCGATTATAATGTTGAGAAAGCTGAGCGAGGTATCGTTTATATTGATGAGATTGACAAAATTGCCCGTAAAGGCGACAGTGCTTCTATTACACGTGATGTTTCCGGCGAAGGTGTACAGCAAGCACTGCTGAAAATCCTTGAGGGCACCATCGCCGGTGTCCCACCGAAAGGCGGACGCAAACATCCGGAGCAAAGTCTCATTAACGTCAATACAAAGAACATCCTCTTCATTTGCGGCGGTGCATTCGATGGATTGGAAAAAATTATCGAGCGGCGTGTGAGTCAAAATCCTGTAGGGTTTGGAGCTGAGCTTAAAGGAAAGAAGAGCAAGTCCCGTGGAAAAATTTTGCAGCAAGTAGAGCCGGATGATTTGCTCAAGTACGGATTAATTCCAGAATTTATCGGCCGGTTACCCGTTACCGCTTCACTTGATCCTCTTGACGAAATTGCGCTCTTGAACATCCTGACACAGCCGCGCAACGCAATCGTAAAGCAATATCAAAAACTCTTTTCACTGGAAGGTGTAGAATTGGAACTTGAGGAGAGTGCTCTCAAATCAGTTGTCGATAAAGCGATGGAACGGGGCACAGGTGCCCGTGCCCTTCGCTCTATTATTGAGGCAGTAATGCTTGATGTGATGTATCATCTTCCCTCGCGAAGCAATGTTTCGAAGTGCATCATCACGAAAGATACTATCCTCAAAGCAAAAGATCCGATTTACCTCTACGAGGAACGAAAGTCGGCATAAAGCAGTTTTAACAATTTACTGTCAGACATAATATCAACGCCTGTTGGAGTCTCTCTTGCGGGCGTTGTTTTTTAGCAGTATAATCCATCGTAAACTCCGGTTTGCTTTGGAGAACAACGATATGCATGTTGTTGTAGACGGCAGGAAGTATGTTTAGACGACTTCTATTTTTGAATTCACAACTGATTTCATTTCAAATATCTTGAAGTGACCCATCCCCCATTTGTTCAACCTGAATTTCAACGCCGTGTTCAGGCAACCCAAACCATATTTCATACTCTGAACAAAATTAATGGAAGATGCTTCTGGAAAATATTTTGCCGGACACGTTATCTCACCTACACGGAACCCTGCATACAGGATCTGTGAAAGCATCTGATTATCGAAAACAAAGTCATTTGAATTATCATCCAAGGAAATCGCTTCCAGGACTTTCCGAGTAAAAGCACGGTAGCCCGTGTGGTATTCCGATAGCTTTTCACCCATCATAACATTTTGGATGAGTGTTAACAAACGATTATTTATATACTTATATATTGGCATCCCTCCCTGAATGGCTTTTCCTCCAAGGATACGAGAGCCAAGTACAACGTCATATTCTCCCGACAAAAGAAGGAACGCCATTGCGGGAATCAGTTTTGGAGTGTACTGATAATCAGGGTGAAGCATTACGACGATATCCGCGCCACTTTGAAGAGCTGCCCGGTAACAGGACTTTTGATTTCCTCCATAACCAAGATTCTTCGCATGGACGAGCGTACGGATATTAAGACTCTTTGCGACTGCTACCGTGCGGTCGATACTGGCATCATCAACAAGAAGAACCTCGTCAACAATGTCGAATGGTATTTCGCGATAAGTTGTTACTAGAGTCTTTTCTGCATTATATGCTGGGAGAACGACAACGATTTTTTTATTTCGTACCATTGACCTGGAGACCTTTCATTAACTTATCTGCACTTGTTCAATTCTAAGAACAATCCATTTATTAATATGCAACGCCTCTATTATTGCTTTGTTTGGTGATCTTAATATCTTGTAATTGTGGTGCTTTTACTTTCAATTCAAATCTATATCCTTCAAGAGGTCCCATCGGGAACCATGAAAAGTTCATCTGCCAGCAGTGGAGATCCCGCGTAACGCTGACGGACGGAATGAAGTGTTGTTTACTAACAAAGTCATATTGACCACTGGTAGAGATCTGCCACTTTTCCGTAAGATTGAAAGAAAGGCTTGCATTCATAGTAGATTGACGAGAATAACTTTGTGGAGTTGGCTGCGATTGGGAGAAGTTAAAACTCACGCTGATGTTCCAAGGAATACTGAAGTCTGCATCTTCACGGTCATAAATTGAATAATTAATTTTTTTCTGACCTAAAGAAGTCGCCGTTTGCCCTGAAGCTCTTTCCTGCTCTTGTATGGTACTATCAGGGATACCTGCGTTGCTCGGCTTCTGTTTCTTCTCGCCTTTGAATGATGTGGATAAACTGAGCGAGAACGATGTCAAATCACCAAACTTGCCCACTTCCTTCAGCAAGAACTTGTTGACACGCGCGCCTTTTGTACCATTGGCAGTAACAGCATTTGGATCAAAAGCATAAAGATTGTAAACCGCATTTCCTGAAATACCAAGATACTGTCCGATGTCTGTACGAAAGTTAATATTCACAGGACTAAAGTTCAACGAGTCGGCAACAAAGTTATAGTTTGTACTTGCGCCGATATTGATTAACTGGATTTTGTTTTCTGTTTTCGCGCTGTCATTTTTTTGTATTTTCATCTCAAAATTATTTCCAACATTAAATGATCCCGTCATCGAATACTTCTGCATATTGTCGCCATAAATCTGCTTATTGTAAAAAAGTCCGAATTGAGGTGTAACAGTATGACGAATTGCTGTTATACCGAACATGTCAGGTTGAAACATTCCAAAAAACTTAGTGCTGACATTTACGCCAGTGTTCACAGTTCCTATTATAGTTTTCGTTCGGGAAGTGCTGTCAGCGAGCAGACTATCTGTGATATTGCGAATCGGCGTTTCATTTTGTGCCCATGTCCGCGCATCATTGAAAGAAAGCGATGGTGATACATTGAAATATCCGAGCTTGGGGGGGGAAATCGAGAAAGTAAGTCCTTGTGAGAGCGATTGTGTCTTGGTGTTGAGAAAATCATTGATGGTTGTAAGATTTTGCTCAGATGGTGATGATTTAGCTGAATCTACTACCGTAGGAACTTTTGACTGGCTATTGCTTGCATTCGCATTATAGCTAAAACCCAGCATATCAGTAAAGCTCTGATCCGATCCTGCGGTTGAGGTAAGTCCTCTCGTCTTAATCGTTTTACGAAAAGGATAAAGAGTAGTTTGCGTAAATGAAATAGATGGCAGCAATTCGTCTATTTCACCGGTATCAAGATGTTGTTCACGATGGGCATTGATGGTCAATGACGAGTTTGATGACTCCCAGCTTTTCCAATACGTAGCATCTGAATAGACAATTTGCTGGAGAATATCGGTCAAGTTGGTACTAAAGTCTTTGAAGTAATTGGCACTTGTAAATGTAAAATCGACATCCAGATGCGAAGATGGGCTGATTTGTTGGCCATGGGTAATGTGTACATTGTATTCCCGTGATTTATTATAATTGGGATCACTCGGATCTCCTATTGGAGTGCTTGTAATCCGAGCCGTGATGCTGCCTCCAAAGTTATAGCGCAGTGCGTAGCGAATGTTTGTTTGATCCTGCCATCGTCCGCGTGAATAGATATCGAACATTGTCGCTATATCCCAATAATCGCTTACTGCCCAATAATATCCAATATGGCTCAGGTACCATCCATACGTGGCATCTTCACCATAGGCAGGAGTGATAATACCGGACGAACGTCCGGCATGGGCAGGAAAGACACCGAACGGCAGCGCAAAAATCGGTACACCGGCAACGAAAAAAAGCACTGGCTCTGCCACTACCTGGTCGCGCACAAATACTTTCATTTTTGGACTTTCGAAATAGAAATGCGGATCCTTGGCATCACACGTAGTATACGTGCCATCAGCAATGCAGAGGACACTGGGTTCTACTTTCTTGATCTGCGTACCGACATAGTAGCCATTGTCCATCTGCGTGGTGCCGATCGTAATCTTTCCTTTCCGTGTCCGAAAATTGTACCTCACTTGATCGCCGTGATATTCATCGCCGCCATCGCGCATTATAGGTTTGCCAATGACGGAATCCGCTTTTACCGTATCTGCTACGCCGTATGCAACAAGTGTTGCATCATCCCAATTTACATTCGCCCGCTCAGATTTCAGACTGATGGTTTGGTACTGCATTTCACTTTTGCCATAGAGATTCATGTACCGCGTGCGGAGGGAATAGATAATGGAATCCTTCGCAGTATAATTTACAAGCGTATCGATGCTTGCGTTTTTCGTACGCTTCGTTGTATCATTTTGAGAGACCGGTACTTTCATGGTATCCGCTTTCACCGGTTGCGCATTTCCGATGCCGATAACGAAAGTAGAAACAAGGATGCAAGATAGAAGAAACCGTGTCATCGTGAACACAAGATAAATAAATATCGAGAGAAGTGCATCGAACGATGGACCGTTGAGAAAAGGTCTATCACCACATCCCTAATTGTGCACACATGAGTGCACCGAAGAGATACTTTTCGTAATTCAGGTTTGCATAGGTATAGAGACCAATTCCTGCAAACCGTGTCGGACGCCAAAACCATTGCGCTTCCAGCGGCAGACCAACGCTTGTATGAGTAGATATTGACGCAGGTGTTTCATACGCAGCACGCACCAATCCAATACCAGCACTGATGGAAATATAGGCTTGTTCTGTCTGCCACAGAGGTCCATACAAAACACCGTAATCGGAAAATTTGTAGATCACCTGTGTTTGATCAATCTCTTGAACGGTGGGATTTTTATTCGTCACACCGATTATCCGCGCACTTATCAAGCTGTGCTCAAACTGATAACAGTACACCATACCGGCATTCATTGAAAATGTACTGCCGACCAGCGAAGGGCCTGCTCCAAGATTTACCCACCAGGGATGATTTTGATTCTCGATTTGAGACTTGAGGTACGAGACAGGAGAGACAAGAATGAGAAATCCTGCCATCCATTTCAGACATCGTGACAGCTTCATACAATTCCTTTCTTACAGCATTCCATTCCGTTTCCGAAGAAACCACTCCAGCGCAAATACAAAGATGACGAGTGCAAGCATCCAGCGAGAATTCCAGATTTCGATTTCCGCCGATTTACTGACTTCCCGTGGTCTGAAATTAGGTAAACTTGTAACATCGTGCAGAAGTGAACTAAATTCATTGCTTTCGTAGTATCGCCCTCCTGTTTGCGCAGCGATCTGTTGTAACAGCGGCTTATTCATTCGCGTCTCAAGGTACTCCGCATTAAAACCGCCTACAGAGAATGTACCTTGATCCTCTCCGATGCGTGTGCCATTTACTTTCACCGTTGCCGCAAATTTATATTCTCCCTCCGACAACCGATCATACACACCTTGATATTGACCGCTGCCGAGTGGGTTCAGTACCAGCGGACTCAAATCGTTTCTATGTTGTACGCTCACTTCGATCTGAGCATCATCCAACGGCTGAAAACTGTCGTCATATACTTGGGCAGTAAATTCCACGGCATCTTGTGATGCAAAAATATGTTTAGAAGGCTGAACAACAATTCGCCGTGCATCTTCTTGTGTTGTCAACCACCGAATGGCATTACCGAGAAAGCTCTCAAGTACTTTTTCCGTTCCGCTTCCAGAGCTGGAAAGCATATTCCAGCGCCACAATCCATAGCCAAGCACAGAAACGGATTTCTTCTTATTCACATTTCTTGCAACAATAAAAGGATCTTTCAGCGCCGCCGATTGGAATCGAACTGTAGCAAGAATCTCTGACTCAACTTTTGCTCGGAATATTCCCTTCGGTTGAAAGACAGGAGGTAGTTTGGACCATACCTCAAGTGAATTGGCAGCACTACTAATTTTTAAGATCGGGTTATTTCGCTGAGCTTCTGGAACATTGGCGAAGACTTGCAGTTCATTACCGTTAACACTTCCCGCACTGAACGGTAATACCGGATCGAATATATGCAGCTTGTCGAAATTCATTGTCCTGCTCAGCACAGTCAGCAAAGGCTTCTCAGCGTCCAACACCGCTTGCGTACTTTGTGAATTGCTGCGTGAGGTTGGGAAACCGATAAGGACCAAACAATCAGTTTCAGTAAATCCTTGTGCCGTCAGTTCACCTTCATAGAACCGTCCATTTTCCCGTTCGATGTAAGTTTTCAATTCAATATTTTTATCATTTGTCAACATGTTTTGGATACAAGCCACATCTTGGCTTGGTGAACCTGCAATGAGCGTCACATGCAATTTGCTTTTTAAGACTTTTGTGAAGAAACTCATGCGATTATTTTGTAGCGCAAGTTCACCGGGGAGTTGAGAAATTTCTGCCTCAAATTTCTGCGTTCCCTCTTTCTCTGGAGTAAATGAGAGTGGAACAAGATAATCCCGTGTACCGGATTCCAACACCAACGATTTCTCGTCTAGTATTCTTGCACTTTCAAGAAGAGACACTTGTACATGCTCTCCACCGAATCCCGTACTGTGCACTATTACATTTACAGGCACTTTAGTGCCGACATAGGTAATCTCATTTGTTAACACTTTACGAATGAGAATGTCCTTCTGCTCACTCGTATCGCCTACACCGATGGTGAACACTGGTACACCCAATTCCTCTGCTTCGTACAACGGATTCATTCCGACGGTTGAGTTGCCATCCGTGATGAGTACGACAGCTTGAAGATTGGAAGAAACAGAAGTTCGTTTGATCGACTTTAACGCTTCGGCAATGTCGGTCACCTCACCGTGCAGTGTTAATGAATCTTCAGCAATCACGCTTAGGTTTTGAACTTTTCCGTTGAAAAGCGAATAATCAACTATTCCGTCTTTACCTATCTGCTGCCATACCGCAGAACGAAGGATCGATTTGAGCATCTCATCTCTTCGTCCAGCCTTATCTTCAATTGACATGCTCTGGGAATTATCCACCAACACCGCAACAATGGGCCGATCAACTGAGTGCGTAATGAGTGAGAGGAGCGGTTCACCAATAAGTAAAAACAGAAAAAATAATCCTAAACTGCGGAGAGAAATGAGAACGATCCGTTTTGCCGAAGAAACAGGTGGCAAAGTGACATGATAGACAGCAATTGCTATTGCACTGGAACACATACCAGTGAGTACAAGGAGAACAACATGGAATGAAAGAGAGAAGTGCAGCTCTGGCATCGGTGACGTCTACTTGAGAAATACCATTTTTTTAGCAATCACAGTGTCGTTCGTTTTTAGTCGATAGAAATAGACACCTGATGCGACCTGAACACCTTTGGCATTTGTTCCATCCCATAAAAACGAGTTACGACCTAATTGTGTATCACCACAAAAAATAGTTGTAATATGCTGACCAAGAATATTCAGTACCGACAATTCTACATGTTCTGTTTTGGGAGCATCAAAGAAGATTGTTGTACTATTATTAAATGGGTTTGGATAATTATTATATAGAACATACGATGTCGGTACTTGATTGACACTAATTGAATAAAGACTTTCCGGTGCATTAAAGGGGAAACGGCTGACGTATCCTGACTGTTCTCGAGCATAAAAATATCCGTAGACTAAGCTTTCTGTTCCGCTTGGGATGGATACAGTATACTCATTTGCATGACTGGTGGAACTCAACTGTTTGCGAAAGAATGATCCCGACTGTCCATAACGGTAATAAAACAACAGACTATCAACGACTAACCCTGATGATGCAACGATATTTGTAGTGATCGAAAAGAATGAATTTATCCGCATAGCGCTGGGAGTATTACTGAATACAGGTCCATAAAATAACGCAGCAGCAAGTGCATCGACAAATCCGTACCCATAATAATTGTTTGGATATGTCGCAGTCTGACTTGTCCCTGTAGTAATGTGAACAGCCGTCTGGATCAGCGCCTCACGAACTTGCATTGGTGTTAATTCAGGATGCGTGGAGAGAACAAGTGCTGCTGCACCAGCAACAAGTGGAGTTGAGCATGATGTGCCACTTGCAGACTCGTATCCTGATGTTGCTGAACCATCTGCCCAATATACCGCCATTCCCTGTGCTACAACTTCCGGTTTAATACGGCCGTCAGAAGTGGGACCGGTACTGCTGAATGTAACAAGTTCTTCATCTGATGATGTTGCACCGACAGCAATAATACTATCGGCATCGGCAGGAGAATTGATAGTTGTATCCGCATACAGGAATTCATTACCTGATTTCGTGGCATATCCATCGTTCCCCATTGCTGTTACAAGAAGGACGCCTTTTCGAGCCGCAATTGAAGCGGCCTGCGCGACCTTTGTCGTTCTTCCATTCATATCAGAGGTTGTATAGTACGGCGACGACCAAAATTCTTTATAACCGAGCGAGGATGATGTAATATCAGCGCCAAGTCGTTCTGCCCATTCAAGACCGGCAACATATGTATCTTCTTCACTATGGAAATCGATGTTGTCGCCGCTGCTATCCATTTCGGTCTTGGCAAGAAGAAATGAAGCGCCATACGCCGCACCAATGAGTTGACCAGGATAAAATCCACCGACGGCAGAAAGTGTGCCTGCGCCATGTTCGCCTTGAATAGGATCTTCCCATGGCTGGTGATTTACATCATTGATATTGTGAATGAAGTCATATGTTGAGATCACTTTGATATTTTTTAGTGCATCATGTATACGATAATTATTAAATCCATCATCTATCATACCGATAAGAACACCTGTACCATTCACGCCAACCGCATGAAGATCAACCACTTTTATATTCGTCAACTGTGTTGCCGATGGCCCATAGTCTAGACCTTGAGAACCTGATGCTTTCTTAAACGGCGATGGAGGTTGTATATTTGAAGATGGTACCGGTCTTGGGCGTTTCATCACTGCCACTTGTTCCGTGGTAGCCACTGGAAGCAATTTATTTACTGCTTGAATTTGTTGTTGCGTCCCTTCCACCGAAACAGCATTAAGCCATCGTGATATAGTCCGTATCCTGACTCCTGTTTGTTTAATTTGAGCAATAACAGCATCCGAAATAGGAAGGTCAAGTTGGTCAATGAGACGATCTGGAGGAAGCACTTTCGTACGGCGTTTGAGTGCACGTTCTGAGATACCAAGCAAGGCAGGATTGGTTGATTGAAATGTTGTTGTACCTTTATCGCGGAAAAACACCCACACGTGCTGGAGAGAAGAAGACTGCGCGCTCGCAACCTCCGACAGCAATATCATCACACAGAGTAGTGTCTGCGTTTGCTTTTTCATCTATGTCTTCTTGGAGCTTCGCAATCACAATGCTGGTTATGACTTCACATCGTGAACTAATTTTTCAACAATCTGAATAGCTGAAACACCTTCTGCCTCTGCATTGAAGCTTGTCACAAGACGGTGACGCAACACTGGTCCGGCTATTGCTTTCACATCGTCGATATCCGGAGTAAAGCGCCCGCGGAGAATTGCGCGGGCTTTTGCGCCAAGAATGAGATACTGTGATGCCCGCGGACCCGCTCCCCACCGAATCCAATTCTTGATATAGACTGGTGCATCTGATGATGATGGACGTGTCGAATCTGCCAGCCGTACAGAATATTCGATGACATTATCTGCCACAGGCACACCGCGCACAAGATTTTGAAATTCAACAATATCATGAGCAGAAAGAATGTGTTTGACCGATGCATCATATTTGCTCGTAGTGGATTTGACAATTTGAACTTCTTCCGCAAACGACGGATAGTCGAGCCAAAGATTCAGCATGAAACGATCAAGCTGTGCTTCGGGTAATGGATACGTTCCTTCCTGTTCAATAGGATTTTGCGTGGCAAGAACGAAGAATGGTTCATCGAGCAAATAGGTTTCGCCGGCAACTGTCACGTGATGTTCCTGCATTGCTTCTAACAATGCCGCTTGCGTTTTCGGCGGCGTTCGATTGATTTCATCGGCAAGAATCATGTTGGCAAATACCGGACCGCGCACGAACTTGAATGCCTTTGCTCTGGTAGATACATTCTCTTCGATAATTTCTGTTCCGGTAATATCGCTCGGCATCAAATCTGGAGTAAATTGGATACGGCTGAATTTTAAATCCAATGCTTGCGCCAGTGTTTTAATCAAAAGCGTCTTTGCTAATCCCGGCACACCAATAAGCAGACAATGTCCGCGCGAGAGCAGCGTAATACAGAGATGTTCAATAACAATATCCTGTCCTACGATCACGTGAGCGATTTCTGATCGCAGATCTTTATATGCTTGTGCGAGTTGGTTTACAAATTCGACATCGCCTAATGGTTTTGTGCTTTTCGCCACATGCGTACCTATGATAAGTGTTGTGTACACCGCCAATCAAAGGCGGATATCGACGTAAATTGTCTTTTTCAGTTCATCAAGCCACTCCGCATTGAGCTTATTACGTTTCATGTAAAGTGCAAGTTGCTCAATGCGTTTATAATCATCTTGAATATTGATGGCATGTGGTAGTGTTCGTTTACGCATCCAAATAATGTGGAATCCATAAGATGCTCCGACCACGGTTCGCTGTGCCTTGCTTATTTCCCCCGCTTTCATATCCTTAATTTGTCCTGCAAAATCCGGCTGTAACTGATCCACAGTTAAATTACCTAAATCGCCGCCGACTGATTTTGTATCTTCATCTTCTGAATACTTGCTTGCAAGTTCTGCAAATGATTCACCTTTCAATACTCGTTCCCGTAGAGCCCGCAACGTATCTACGGTTGCAGAATCGCTCGCAGGTCCTTTGTCGATCTTCATAAGAATATGCCGTGCATGTACGGATTCCCCTCGCCTGCCCATTAATTGAATGATATGAAATCCAAATTGTGTCCTGACAATTCCAGAGATGTCGCCTTCTTTCAATCCGAAGACAGTCTCTTCGAATTCTCGTACAAATACTCCGCGCTTTTCCCATCCCAAATCGCCGCCGCTGGCTGCAGATCCAGGATCTGTTGAATACCGTTTTGCAAAATCAGCAAAATCACCGCCGGCATGAATACTGTCAAGAATCGATTGCATCAATTGACGTGTTTTTGCTTCCACCGCTGTATCGGGTTTGGGTACAATATAAATATGGCTCAACTCGAACTCTTCCGGAACCTGCGGCAAGCTATCTCTGAAAGATATAAAGAAGTCCTCCACCTCGCGCCGTGTGACAGAGATCGAAGCTTCTCGCTGCTGGCGCACTTTCTGCACCAGAAGTTGATTCTTGATTTCCGTTCTGTATTCAAGTTTGATGCGGCTTATGGATTTACCGTACATTTGTTCTACTCGCTGCTCGGAACCAACCTGCCGGACAAAATTTGCTATTTGCTGGTTGAGCGCGTGTGTGATTTCGTCATCCGTCACTTCGACGCTGTCAATCAATGCTTGAGCAAGAACGAGCTTCTCTGAGACCAATCCATCAAGTACTTGAGTACGTAATCCTTTTTGATTCGGATCGATGCGGTTTTGCATTGCAAGAAATGACACTCGCTCGTTCAATTCTGATTCTGTGATGATTTCCTTGTCCACAACCGCCACAATACGATCAATCAAGGTCTGAGCCGATAGTGTCAATGGAATCAGGAGGATTGCCAGCAATAAAAATTTTTGAGCGTACTTCATATTTCTTCCTATTCTTCGATTTTCGGCTTTCCGGAATCGGACGTCGAGTTCACGAACACTTCAATTGCATGTTTTGCACGAAGATTTTGAATGAGCTGATCAAATAATTTTCGTCGTCGCTCAACAGTCAATCTTCCGCGGATTTCCTGCTCCACCATTGGTACTTCTGCAGTCTGTCCTTGTTTGACAAATTTCCAGACAACAAGAATGTAATAACCGTTATCAGTATTAATAGGAAAGGAGAGTTCACGGATTGCCACTTTCGTGGCAACTCGCCATAGTTCTGCCGGCATAAACGTCGCTTGCGTTTGATACGATGAATCTATACGCATCAGAATAGAAGTTTCTTGTTGAATGACAGCAGAACTCCACGGTGTTCCTTTCAAAACAAGATTGCGAAATTCCGTAGCGGCATCTCGATTCTTAAAGAGCGCATAGCTGACCAATGCGATGTCGTGCATCAGATTGAATTCCTTGATATGTGCATCGTAGTACTGTCGGATATCCTGTAGAGAGAAGTTTGACAGTTGCTGGGAATAGACTTCTTTATCCAGCAGAGCATTGATCGTAAGCTGGCGCCGCACATCTTCCACTTTCTGATTCATCTCATCTGAGCGATCCAACCCACGTTCTACTGCTTCGCGATAAAGCGATTCTTCCGTCAGCCACCGTTGAATGTACTGCTGAATTTGTGCTGTCGATGGCTCGTATGATGTATCGATATGTGCACGTATTTCTTCTAATGCCAACGTTTTATTATCAAGACGGGCAATAGGCGTCTTCCCTGATTCCGTTTTGGAACAACCAGCCGCCATAACAACAAAAAGAGTCGCGAGTAGAAATTTATTGGGATTCAACCCGTTTCCTCTTGAATGCTTCTGTCAGAGCTTCTTTATTGACGGTCACTGGATACTTTTTCTTGAGCGCTTCAATCCATTCTTGCTCACGCTGTTTCGATGCCATTTCTTGATATCCGCTCGTGACCTCTGGCATTGCTTCCTCGAATGTCTTCACGTGTGCGCTGTCCTTACCCAACGCCTTAATGATAGACCAACCTATTTGAAACTTAAATGGAGTCGTGATGCTGTCGACTGCCATTGTTGACGCCTTCAATGACAAATCATTGAATGTGAATGGTTGGAACCCCCACACACCTTTCTTTTCTTGATACCCGGAGCGATTGGTATATTCTTGTGCGACATTCATAAAGTCCTTACCGGATTTCACTTTTTGGTATGCTATTTTCGCCAGACTATCTGTTTTTGTATAGATTTCGGCAAAGTTGATGCGTTCCGGCCAGCGGTAATTTTCCATGTGCGCATTGTAATATTCCCTCAACAGGGAATCATTCATCACAACCTTTTTCCATACTTCGTCCTGTTCGATACGATAGAGGAGCGCTCCCTCTTCATATTCCTGCAGGAGTTGAGCGAGTTCAGGATGTCTCTCTACAGCATGACGTGTATGTTGTTCGAGCGCTATGACATCGACAACCTTTGTCACGAGTAGCCAAACATTTGCGGGAGTTAAGCGATAGCTTTTATATTCATTTGTTGTTATTACTTTATCGGCAAAATCTTTTACTTTAAATGGGCGGCCTGTGCAATGGATCAGCGTTGTTTGCAAAATTTCAATTGAGAGTGTATCTTTCCAATTTTCATTACCGGCCGTCTTCGTGGTGTCGATCTTGGGAATCAACATATTCACAACTGTAGAATCGATGAGAACATGGTATTGAGCTTTCAACTTCTCTACGTAATTTTTATACTCATACTGATAACGCGCTTTTTGGTACTGATTCTTAAGATCCTCATGCATTTCTACAAACGGTGGCAATCCTTTTTTTTCTGTGAGTTTGAAAATATGATAACCATAATTGAACCTCATCGGCTCTGATATAGAATCGATTTGCAACTTGAAGAATACATCTGCAATCGCTGGCGAAATCCGTTCGTGTTCAAAGAATCCGATGTCGCCATTGTTTGTGGCGCTTTTAAGATCTTGACTGTATTTTTGCACCACTTCTTTAAAACCAGCACCGCTTTTTAATCGCTTATATAACATCCAAGCGGTATCACGAACTGCAGCAGTATCGCTTAATGATCCATTGAATCGAAGGAGAATATGGCTTATGCGGACAGATCCTGGATTCGGCTGCCGAGCTGTTACTTTTATTACGTGATACCCATATTGAGTGCGTATAGGTCTTTTGGTATACTCTCCAGGTTTCAGTAAAAAACACGCATCACCGAACTCCGGCACCATCTTATCGCTTATAAAGAAACCGAGATCGCCATAGTTCGACTTCGCTTTTGGATCTTCCGAATACCGAGATGCAAGTGAATCAAAGGGAGTAGAAGGGATTTGATCGATAACATTCATTGCGCGTATATATGCTATAAGCGTATCTTCGGGTGTTGCATTTCTCTGAAGACGGAAGAGTATGTGACTTGCATGTATTTCTTCTTTTTCCCTGTCATAAAGTTTTTGAACGCCCGGTTCTACAACCTCTTTCTCGATCATATAAGACTGAGCAACAGAGGTATTATAGGAATCCATCTCGCTGACAATAGCAGAATCCTTCTCCAGTCCCTGTGCACGTGCTTCTTTAACCTTAAGCCTAAATTTTACTAGCAGGTCAAGAAATTTTTGCCGGTCTTCAAACGACGTGGCAGCGCTTGTATCCCAGCCGCCATTGTTTTTAACAAAGTTGTCTTCAAAGCTGCGGAGTGTGATCTTTTCATCACCAATAGTAGCAAGAATGGGATTGGATGCCCCGCAACCGATGAAAAGAATAACTATAAAAAGAGAAACTCCGAGAATAAACATGCGTGTCATAGTTCTTTTTACCTCTATTTTTTGATTTTGAGATGATAGGTGCAATACCTTAGTAAGTAAAAAAGTAATCAAAAATGGCTCAGCAAGCAAGAAATTGTACGGGCAAAGCAAGAAGTAGAAAGCCCTCCTCGCGAAGGGCTTATCTATCTGTTGAAGTCTCACCACTGTAACTATGTATCACTTTCTACGACTGAATTCTTACTTCTTGCTTAACTCTACAATCTCCTTCTTCCGTTTCAAAATTTGGTTCGCCCTCCACGGTTCTAGGACAAACCATTGAGATGAATGAGAAGATTGAACAGCATACTTATTCGTCGTTTTGTTAAGCGAGAAACGAATCTGTACACCGGCATACGTTACCGCCGCCATAATCTTCGGCGATAGTGTGCTGTCAATAAAGTCATCTGCTTGAAGATTGGAAAGTGAGGAAAGAACACCGTCTATTACCGATCGTTGTACCCTGTCCTTTCCGATAAGCCATGTACTGTCTTTAAATGCTATCGAAAATATTGTATCACCATATTGGTACTGCACTTCTTTTATGCTTTCCTTCGGTGTGGTGAAAATCGTTTTGTCACGCCAATCTTTTACCGGACGGTTAAACATATAGCTGTATGCCCCTTCGACAAGGAGAACATCATTGGAATTAAGTCTGCGGGCGTACGACTCAGTGTAACTTGCCGCCATCTTACCAAGAATCAATGATGTCTTTTCAATCCCTTTTTCATACACCTTTACTTCTGTTCCTGTTTGATCAACTTGAAAGACGGAATGCTTTTCTGGTTTGCTGGAGACAGTGCTTTTAACCTCAAGGTTTTTTATCTGATGAATGATTTGACCGACATTTGTTTGATTTGCTTTATAGTTGATCGGTTGAGCAATATACCATTCAGTTCCACGTTTTTCTAATACAAGAAAAAGCGTTGGTGTTTTGATTTCTATTTTGTCCACTGATACAGAATCGATAACAGTTAAGAAACCCGTACTTGCCGAACTTGCACTTTGTTCTCCGGGTTTTTGAAGAACAAGAAAGGCAACGATCAACAAAACAACGAACAATCCAATTAGAATGTATGTGTTCTTCTTCATAGCTCTTTACTTTCCACATTCTCCTATCTACAGTTGGCTTTCTAACGATCGTTTCAACGCGAGGCGCCGTCTCCATCGCAGCAAACCATAACCAATAACAAGGAACGGCGGCAAGATGAGGGCGCCATACTTTAGAATCTTCTTGGTTCCATCAGAGACCTGTTCCAGTGGAGGTTGATCAATGTCCTTAGAGCGAATCGTAATTAAACCGGCATCGTCGGCAAGGAAATCTACAATATTGACAAAGAATGTCATATTGCCTCGATTACCGGCGAAGTCGTCTTTCATAAAATCACCGTCACCCACGACAATAATGCGCGTATCAGGACTTTTGGTCGTGTGTGGTACCAAAGATTTTCCTTCAAAGAAGCTTTTAAAGGAACCACTCACAACCGCAGCCATCGGAATATTGGATTCTGCCAGCTCTTCTGGTATATAGCGATGGAACGGATCAACCATAACAAATCCACTTTGTCGCCCGCTGTGTTTAGAAGAACGAACTAAGACTTCTGCTTTCAGTCCTTTCTTTGCTGCGGGAGTCGTATCAAGCGAGCTTACGAAGTAGAAAATTAGTCCCTGTAAATCTTTTACAATTGGATTTGACCGATCAAAATTGACAGCATTGGGAAGATATGGAAATGGTATCTGGCTTCGCATCTGAAATTGACCCTGGTTCTGCATCACGGTTATGTTGGCACATTGTTCATCTCGTACCAAATCGTCGTTGATGCGGATACCATAATTCTCAAGTATATCTTCCAATCCAATATCCACCGACTGTGCAACCTTATACTGAGCACTAAGATCGACATTCATTTTGTTAAGCATAAATGCTACTTTTCCGCCGTGCATGAGATATTGATCGATCTGATATTTCGCTGTGTCGGAGAATTTCGTTTGAGGCGCTATGATAAGTAACGTCGCCAGATCTTGTGGAATCTCAGCAATATTTGAACTCAGATCGACCGGTACTGATTCATATTGTGCATTGATCTCTTGACTCGCTCGCTGCATGCTGTTCAGCGCCGTTTCCTGATGACCGGTTGTATAACCGATTCTTTTCTTTTCGCGGGAAGTTAATCGTTTGATTGCTGAGCTGATATCATATTCTAGCGAACTAAGATTTCGTATGACGGGCAAAACTTCTTTTTTGTCTTCGTACATCATCACTAAGCCGAGGAATGCACGTTTCACTTCATATTTATCTTCCTTCACTATTTGTACTTCTACCGGAGGAATTCCTGCCTGCTGCGCCTCGCGTTCATTCTTCTCGCCTTCCGGGTTGATGAACTCGTAATACAGATTACCTTTCGAGTATGCCTTATAGTCATTGAGAATATCCAGCACAGCGCGACGATTGTTATTATATGGTTCCGGGAGCTCTTCCGTGAAATATGCCTTTATCGTAATACGGTCATCGAGATTGCGTACCAGATTTTTACTTGCATCGGAAAGCGTGTACACTCCTGCTTTCGTCAAGTCGAGACGGCCGAAGATGCGCACAGAAATGAAGTTCACCAAAATCAGAATCCCGAGAACTAACAGTACTCGGAGAATTGTTTGAGTTTTTTTAGTATTCATAGAAGTTAAAAATCAGTTTTCAATAGTACATTGGACATTCTCACATCGGAAATCGGCATTACCACTTACGTCGTTCCAGTGAGACAACTGAGAGATACAATGAAAATCCAAGAACAGAAAGAAAATACACAACATCCCGCGTATCGATCACACCTCGTGCGATGTTAGAGAAATGGAAATCGACGCTCAAAAATTGCAGAATACCTGTCGCAAAGTCGGGCATGACGATCAACATCTTATCAATAAAAAAGAGGACGATACAGAAAAATAAGCCAAGCATAAACGCAACGATCTGGTTTTCCGTTAGACTTGATGCCAATAGTCCTACCGCTACATAGACACCAGTCATGAGCATCAACCCGAGATATCCTCCAACTACAGGACCATGGTCGATATCACCAAGAAACACAATGATGAGATAATAGACAAGTGTGGGAAGCACAGTAATACCAACGAATGCCCATGATGCAAGAAATTTTCCAAGCACGATTTCTGCGTCGTGGAGTGGCTTTGTGGATAGGAGTTCTATTGTACCGGATTTTCGTTCTTCCGCCAGAAGGCGCATAGTCATCGCAGGAATCACAAAGAGAAAAATAATGCTAGCATATTCAAACATATTCCGGAGCGTCGCAATATTGACAAGGAAAATGTTGCTAGCGTAGAACCAGCCCATCAGAACAAAAAAGACTACTATAACTACGTATGCAATCGCCGAATTGAAATATGAACGCAGCTCTTTCCGAAAAATTGTGTTTGTATTGCTTAAGCTTGATAATGCTTTAATGTAATTCTCTATATTCATATTTGATTACCTACGATTATTGTGAATCAACTACTCAGAAGTTGTCAACTTACGGAACACATCTTCCAAACTTGTCGCTTTACGCGACATTTCCAATAAGATCCATTCTTCGGATACCGCCCGTCGGAAAATTTCTTCACGAATATCGCTTCCCTTGACGGTATGAATGAAGAACTTATGCAGATCGCCCTCCTGTCCGACGTACTCGACCGACTCAACCTGTGAAATTTCTTTGAACTTCGGATATATATCCGTCATTGCGTTGACAATCTTGCCTGCCGGTAATTTTATTTCCAGTGAAATCTTTTCCGATCCGCGGAAATTTTGCTGTAATTGCTCAAGTGTCCCATCGGCAACAATCCCTCCGTCATTAATGATGATGACGCGGTCACATGTTGCCTGTACTTCCGTGAGAATATGCGTGGAAAGCACAACGGTTTTTGCACGGCCAAGCTGGCGGATGAGATTCCGGATTTCCACAATTTGATTTGGATCAAGACCGCTGGTCGGTTCATCAAGTATAAGAACTTCGGGATCATGGATCATCGCCTGCGCAAGTCCCACACGTTGGCGAAATCCTTTCGACAATTCGCCGATGTCTTTGTGTCGAACTCCGGCAATACCGCAGACATCGATCATCTCTTTCAAACGGCTTTTTAACAATCCGTCTTTCAGTCCATGCAAACGTGCAGAGTACTCAAGGTATTCTAGAACGTTCATATCAAAATAGAGCGGATTCATTTCCGGCAGATAGCCGATTTTTTTCCGTACTTCAAATGAATGCTCAGCGATATCGAATCCTTCTACTTCCACCGAGCCTGAAGTCGGCAGCATGTAGCAAGTGATAATCTTCATTGTGGTGGTCTTCCCGGCGCCATTTGGGCCGAGAAAACCGAGAATTTCACCGGTCTTGACATCAAACGAGATGTCGTTCACTGCTTTCTCGGTGTCATAATATTTCGTCAGGTTTCGTACTGCTATTGCCATAGGTGTCTTATATCTATTGGTTCAGAAAATATCGGTACTAATATTGGTACTTTGGAGTGCAACAAGTTTATGAAAAATGATGCACATATTCAAGAACCTTTTTCAGATTTTTATTTTTCAGTTATGTGGTACATAATCAGTTCGAATGAATCCAAATAGACGGAGTGGCTTATCGAAAGGTTCCTTTATCTCTCCAGATATTTGATTTTTTTTGAGTAAGACAACCATGAACAATCGAACGTATTATTGATACTCGATGCTAGAGGGAAATCGATGTAAATACTGTTATTTCTTCGAATTTATTGAGTGTTCTTGGTATCATCTTTTTTTGAGACTTCCTGTTCTGAGGGTATTTATTCTTCGTTTTCACTATCCACTCCACAGAACTTATTCAATTTGATCCTGATCCCGTATTTGTACGCGGCGTATTTTTCCACTAATGGTTTTCGGCAGCTCAGCAACAAACTCCACAATCCGGGGATATTTATAAGGAGCTGTTACTTTCTTTACATGCTCCTGCAACTCTCTTGCTAATTCATCGCTTGGATGATAATTCTTTGAAGGAACAATCGTCGCTTTCACGATTTGCCCCCGCTCTGGATCCGGAACAGCCGTGATGGCACATTCCAGAACTGCCGGATGTTCCAGAAGAGCACTCTCAACTTCAAACGGACCGATACGATACCCAGAACTTTTAATGATATCATCTGCTCTGCCAACAAACCAGTAATATCCGTCTTCATCACGCCACGCCGTATCACCCGTATAATAAATTCCGTTTTGCCAGACTTTTTTTGTAAGCTCATCGTCACGATAATATCCATTGAACATTCCCACAGGTTTTCTTTTATCTGTACGGATAACAATCTGACCGATCTCACCCACTTCGCACACTTTCCCATCCGGACCAAGAAGATCAATATCATATCCCGGAGATGGTTTTCCCATAGAACCCGGTTTCGGTTCCATCCACGGAAACGTTGCGACAGCGACAGTACATTCCGTCTGGCCAAAACCTTCCATCAGTTTGATTCCCATTGCGTCGAAAAATTGCTTATACACTTCGGGATTGAGGGGTTCACCAGCTACGACACAATACTTCAGATGCCGGAAATTGTATTTCGTCAAATCTTCTTTGATTAAAAACCTATAAATGGTCGGCGGCGCACAAAACGAAGTTATCGAATACTTTTCAATCACATGCAGAAGGTTCTTGGGATGGAATTTATCATAATCGTACGTCATTACCGCGCACCCAGACAACCACTGACCGTAAATTTTTCCCCACGCCGATTTTGCCCAGCCGGTATCAGCAATCGTAAAATGTAGGCCGTTATCCTTCACGTTCTGCCAGTACTTCGCCGTAAGAATATGTCCGAGTGGATACGCAAAGTTGTGATTCACCATTTTGGGCATGCCGGTCGTTCCTGAAGTGAAATACAGAAGCATGATATCGTCATTACGCACCGCATTGTTGCCTTGAGGTTTTGTAAATATATCCGATGCCTTTTCAATTTCTTCTGTAAAATTCAACCACCCGGCGCGCGTTACGCCGATCAATGCTTTATGTTTCAAGGTCGGCGATTTCGCTTCCGCCTCTTCAACATGCTGAACCACTTCCGGGTCCGGCACACAGACGATCATTCTCACATCCGCGGTGCTATTTCGATACACAATATCTTTCGTGCTGAGAAGATGTGTTGCGGGAATTGTGATTGCACCGATTTTGTTTAAAGCCAGCACACAGAACCAATATTCATATCGCCGTTTCAGAATAAGCATCACCGGATCGCCCTTACGGATACCGGTGGAGGTAAAGAAGTTCGCCGCCTTATCGCTGTAATATTTCATTTGTCCGAACGTAAATTTCGCTTCGCCTTCTTTGTCATCGCACCACACCATGGCAATCTTATCCGGTTCGGTACGGGCATACTCATCCACTACGTCAAAGGCAAAATTGAAATGTTCAGGTATGAGAATTTTAAAGTTTTCGATAAAATCCTGATAGGAATCGAAAGCTGTCTTCGTAAGATAGTTTTCAAGCATAATTCATCTCTGACTTGATTGTTATAAAACAACTGCAAGCATTTTGACGGTTTTGTTGTTGAGGGCTTTCATGGCATGTGTATAGACCGAATCATAATAGATTGAATCTCCTTCGTTTAAAATAATCTCATGGCTATCGATGATTATTTTCATCGTTCCTTCAATGACGTAATTAAACTCTTGGCCTGGGTGCGAATTAAATTCCATCGGTGCATTTTCTTCATTCGGTTCGATTCTGACTATAAACGGCTCGGCTTCTTTATTTATAAAATTATATGCCAAGTGTTCGTACCTGTATTGCTTTCTTCGTTCAACGATTAATCCTTTGTCCTTTCGCACGACACAATATACGTGAAGCCGCGGATTCTCTCCGCTGAACAGCGCAGAAAGCTCAATACCGAATTTGTGCGCGACCTTATACAGAAACCCGATAGGGATATCGACTGTGCCGCTTTCGTAGTTCAGGAACAGTTCGTTGCTAATTCCAAGATCCTTTGCAAGAGTCTCGGCCGATGTACCGGATATTTCTCTCAACTCTTTGATCCTGCCAGCAATAAGCTGTATTTGTTCTGTCATAGTGGTGTCCTCGAAGAAAAACCTAAACGGAATTATACTTAATGAACTTACTTGAATATATGAATAAAATCAATTTATACAGCAGGTGTTTATGCTATGGAGATCAAAAAATCGTACCGATTTTTCTTCAACCCGAGATGATCACCGGATATACTTTATTTCATTCCCCGTTTCTTTTTCTTGATGATGATAGGGATTTTCAGGATTCCTCCCACTCAAAACATTAATTCTCTACTCTTTTATTTTCTATATTTTCATCGCTGCATCTAACACACGTTGGTTTTTTAATCCTTCTTCGCCGGGAATAGGTGATGCAGTGTTATTGAGAATGGACTCTGAAAAAAGAGATACTTCCTTTTCATATAAATTCGGAACAACGATTGTTTCGTCACGCGACTCGATAGTCTTATCGTTTTCGCCAAGCATAACTTTTAGTGAAAGCGTATTGCCGCTCCACGAAAAATTTTCTGCGGAGAGAAGGCCTTTTTCCACCGATAACCTCAATATATGTACGTCGTATAGGCGCAGCATAAGAGCAGAATATACCTGCCGTTGTTCCCCGTGAGAACTTCAGTGCAAGCTGTGCTGTGGATTCAGTTGTTACCGCGGATGGTTTCGGATCGAGCTGGCTCTTTATCGATATCACTTCGTCGTCAAGTAAAAATCAAGTGGTATCAAGATAGTGTACACAGATGTCAAAGATCGGTCCACCGCCTGCGATGTTCCGATCAACCAGCCAAGGTCAATGTGATAGTTGTCCATCGTAAATAAACTCCGACTTGATGAACGTGAGCTTACCTATGAACCCCAACTGAATCAATTCCTTCATCCGAATGACGAGCGGCGAGAGACGCACCATATGTGCTACCATGAGCTTTACATTGTTTTTCTTGCATACTTTAATCATCATTTCCGCTTCTGTCACATTGATCGCCATCGGTTTTTCTACCAAAACATGCTTGCCCGCCCGAGCGGCGACAAGCACCTCTGGAGCATGTTGTGAATTTGCAGAAACAATGAACACTGCATCCACATCTGGATGTTTTACTAATGCTTCTACTGAATCGAACGCGTGCGGGATGTTGGCTGTTCGTGCTTTTTCCTCTGCCGCGACGAACGAACGTTTTTGAATTGCCACTAATTCCGAATTGGCTGATGCTTGAATTGCTGGTGCGATTGTGTGCTCCGCAAACAAACCAAACCCAAGAATACCCTAACGCACCTTTTTTTTCATCTAAAATTTCTTTCTTTAATCAATTCACTGTAATAATAAACAAGATTTTTCTTTCATGCAAAGTGGGGCTTGAGATGAAAAGCAATGAGCAAACGGTGTATAATTGATAGCCCAATAAATTCATTCTAAGAATCAGTCTCGAGGAAACCCTTGAATCCTTTATGATGGTTGCTTACATTGACGCAGTTGTTTTTCTTTGCCAACAATACGTCGAATGAATTATCAGGAGAACATATGAGGACCACGGTTTATTTCCTTTTCTGTATACTAGCCTTCATTATAGAAGGATGCACACCGTTGACACTCCGACCGGCAGATTTTTCATGGCCGATTGAAATAGTGGCGACGCCAGACAGCAGTGGAACCATCCAGATAATACGGTATAAAGTTTCCTTCAATAGTAAGCCACTTCTTTTTGAAGAGTTGCAAGATTCCATTCATATTACTACATATTCGTTGCATGTCGTACGCGATCAGAATGGGTACTACTTTATTACAGCCAAAGACTTTAAGAGTGTGTATGTCTTTATTCAAGAAAAAGGAGCGCTAAAGCTCGAAAAGAAAATTCCGGTGTCCGAAAAAGGCCTCGAAGCTCCAGCATTCAACCAGAAAGGATTGTTCATTCAATTGGTTAATGAACAGAAAGAGAACGAACCGTCTCTTCTTTTATCCATCGATGGAATTCAAGAAGGAGAAAAGAAATGAAAACGGTACTCCATATCTTTGTTCTTTTTCTTCTTAGTACCTGCTTCTTAAACGCGAGGCAACTATCTGACCGATTGATCGTCAACAAATTTGAAGAATCAGTGAAAGAATTGCATCTCTTCGCCGATTCCGCGAAGACTATGCAGGATTGCGTTGAGATTAGCACGATGGTGGACGAAATTGAAGTGAAATATGCAGGAAAGAAAGACCTTCTTGATCGTGCTCTCTATCCGGATGATTATAGTAAAACTTTCGAAAAGCTCAGAGCTAAATTAATGATACGCCGGAACGATCTTGGCATCATCGAAACACAATATGTCCGCATCACTGAGCTGGAGATGCAGGTCCATGGACTTTCGAATAAAGTTGATAGTCTCAGCCAGGAAAATGAAAAGCTTATGAAAGATATGGAAAGGCTGTCCATCATTGCTGCTGCCAACAAATCTCATGTTGATTCATTGCAGACGGTTATCAGCAAACTCCAGCAAAATTTGAAGGAGAGAGATCAATTGATCTTTTCTCTTGTGGATAGCCTCTTTCTGCAATACGACAAGAACATTTCAGATATGACGGATATAGAAAAACAATCTATGTCTAGAAAACTCGAACGACACAATGTATTTACCGGTATTAAAAAATCAATAGAGGACAATCTGAAGTTTCTTCAATCAACCAATCTCACGCCGAATGATTATGTCGAAATTGCCCGTCAGAACAATCAATTCATGAGCCGATGGAAAGGTGTCAGCCCAAAATTGTCAGACATTTATTTGTCTGGCAAAAAGAAAAAGGACGAAGTGGCACAAATAGATTCATTACTGACAGTATGGTCAAAGGAAGTTGATCGTAGCAATTGGGCATCACTCAACACATTATTGAGCCGGAAAGGAATAGTTCTTAAGCCATTTAGCAATGGTGATGAATTCACATCGTATTTTACTAAACATATTGATAGCCTGGTTAAAAACACAAATCAAGAACCTGAAGATATTCGCGCAAAGCAATTTAATACCTTCAACGATTCTGTTTGGAAAAACAATCTAAAACCGACATGGCTGCCGGTTTTAGTGGAATCAGGTAAATTAACTGTGGACCAGAAAAATAAAATTGAAGAGTCTGTAGATTCCTGGCACTCCGCTGTTACTCCATCTTCGCCCATCGTGTATGCCGTAATTATTATACTCATCCTCACCATTATCTTGGGACTTGCAATGCGTTTTCGTAAAAAACCGTCCGCACAATCATAGTCGTATGTTCTACTGGTTTCGTTGAATCTTACACATCCATTCCTTTTCCGAGGGATAGACCTTTTTATACTGACATACGTTGAATCTCTCTCGGATAACTTGTAGATTAGGCGTGACCAGAGTATACATCGTGAAGCATTCGAACAAAGTTTTTGTATCATCGTGATCTGAAAGATTTTAAGAAATTCCAGATGAAGCGCCAAAGATTCTTTTCACGTCAGCCATTGCACCTGCTGCAACGTATCACCAGCCGGCGGAATGCCATGCTGCTTGTACGATTGTTTATTTCGCTTATTGTCATTCTTGTCCTGTATTCCTTTGTATTTCATTATCTCATGCACGCCGAAGGACAAGAACACAGTATTGTCACGGGATTATATTGGACACTTTCGACCATGACAACATTGGGACTGGGTGACATCACGTTTGCCAGCGATGAGGGAAGATTCTTTACCATCATCGTGGTATGCACAGGAATATTGTTTCTGCTCGTGTTGTTACCCTTTACAATTATTCAACTTTTTCAATCATCAGCAAGAATTCCACGAGAGTTGCCCGAAGGGACACACGGTCACGTTGTGTTAACGGAATATAATCCATTGACAAGTGCACTTGTTGAGAGATTGCAGCGGTACAATCAGCCGTACGCCGTATTGGTTTCTGATCTTGAAGAAGCAATACAACTTCGGGAGCAGGGAATTAAAACCGTTGCAGGAAAACTCGACGATCCTAATACATTCAAAGAAATTCGAATTGAGCATGCTGCATTTCTCGTCGCCACAGGCTCCGACATAATCAATACTTCACTAGCATACACCGTCCGCAGCGTTTCAGAAAATATTCCTATCATTGCCGCAGCAAGTGGAGGACCGGCAGTGCGCATTTTGGAACGAGCAGGTTGCACACATGTGTTAGCGTTAGATGAAATGATGGGGCAATCACTCGCGCGCAGAATTATTGCCGGCGATGCAATGGCACATATTATTGGCCAGATCGATGACATGGTGATTGCCGAAGCGGCCGCAGCCGGAACGCCATTGGTCGGCAAAACGGTTGCACAGACTCTCGCATCGCATCTCGTTGATGCATCCATTGTTGGTCTTTGGGAGGATGGAAAGTTTTCTCTCCCCACGAGCAATACAGTGATCACCGCGAAAAACATTCTTGTCATCGCAGGATTGCAGAATCATATTGATCGGTACAACGAGCTCTTTTGTATTTATAATATCAGCAGTGCTCCAATTTTGATTATCGGAGGCGGCAGTGTTGGATGCGCACTCGCTCAGGTATTGAAGGATCATGATATCGATTCCAGGATTATCGAAAAATCGAGAGTACTGATTTTAGATGACAAGAGATATATCCATGGCGATGCAATAGACAAACATATCTTGGAACGGTCGGGATTTTTCCAAGCTCCTGCCGTCGCGGTTACAACGCACAGTGACCCGATCAATATCTACATCACAACATATCTTCGCTATCTACGGAAAGACATCCAAATTATCAGCCGCGCAACATTGGATCGAAATATTCAGACGCTGCATTCTGCCGGCTGCGACTTTGTTGTCTCACATGCATCTCTTGGCGCAAATAATATCTTCAACCTCTCAAAGCGCGGCAGCATTCTCATGATTGCTGAGGGGGTCGATGTATTCCGTGTGAAAACTCCTAAAGCATTGGCCGGCAAGACAATCAAATATGCCTCTATTCGTGAAGAATGCGGCTGCAGTATCATCGGAATAAACGCTAACGGGTTGCTCATGATCAATCCACATTCCGAGACAATACTTCCTTCCGATGGAAAAATGATTTTTATTGGAACAGTAGAATCTGAAGAAAAATTTTTCAGGCAGTATCGACCGGAAGAATGAATGCTTCTTATCCCTCATAGAATCCTTGAAACGAGTTTCCGCAACGATTCTAACGAATTCTCATATCAGCTATTTCCGATTGACATTTAGCTGTCTTTTTCAAGAATAAAGGCTGCATCAAGTTCAAACAATAATTCATCCCTGCATACATCCGCCACGACACATACGGAAGGCGAATTAGAAATACCCATTTGTTCGATGATCTCCTGATAAATCAAAAAATCTTCTTTGCGTTTGATGAACACTGTGGCTTCGCATAGATCCTGAAGTGTCGCGCCCTCTGATGCTACTAACTCAGAAACCACGCTCAGAGTTTGCCGGATTTGAGCTGCCGGATCGCCCATAAACATACTTTTACCATGTTCGTCAATGGAAGCCGTGCCCGAAACTAGAATCAGCTTGCTGCCAGGTTCTTTGACCACCATAGCGCGTGAAAATGCGGAACCATATCGAAAAGGGGAACGCTGTTTGACGCCGTAAAGAGGTCGGATTTGAATGGAACTTCCCGGCGATCGATGAATGGCAAATACATCCATTATCGCGGGGAGACTGGAGAAATTTTTACCTTCGATGCCAGTGCTAGCAGGAAGGTAAATTTGTTCTGCCTGCATTTTGGAATCGGTATTTCCAAGAAAACCGTAATCTGAATAACAGTGGTTTCTAACCGTATTAAAATCGACGTACCAATCTAAAATATCAGATATGTAAATCCACGTACGCACAACATCTTGATACGACGCGCCTTCGGCACGGAGAAGTTTCTCCGCCTGATTGAACATGGCTTCGGACTGGGATTTTCGGTCTGCGCGTTTTGTATCTTTCGTATTTCCGCCATCAATACTCTGGAGGACGAAAAAAGTGGAGCCGTTGAGATTCCAAGCACGTCCCTTAGGAATTCCCTGGTCCAGAATTGTCCAAATACGGGTTTCCGAGTCGAGTTTCAGAGCTCTGATCTGGACACCGGCAAATTTGTTTTCCAGACACGATTCTCCCTCAATGAAAGTGACAGGCGTATTTGTCTCCATTTTATATTTAAGAACTGCGCGGTCGCGAGCTTCGAGGATTTGCTTCTGAAGTTCAATACTGCCGAAGCATCGTTCATGAATAATTTTGCTCTCGAAAGCAGATAATAGTTCGGCTATCCTTTTATAGATTTCCTCCGCTGATTGTTCCGGATCTGCATCCAATTTTGTAACAGAGGCACTCATAAATAACTGGTTATGGACGGATGTTACAAAAAATTTAAAGTTTGGATATAATTCAACTGAACGTTTAACCATTTACTTCCTTCATTTAGCGGTTCATCATACTCCATTTCTATGGAGTTTTCACCTGTACATCAGACTTTGCCTTACCGTTGTTTTTGTTTTGGATTACATTCGAATCTAATTTTGCTGTCAGAGCATCCTTTTCCGAAAAGGCGGCCTTCGCAAGAGTTTGTGGACTAATATGAATTGGCTCTTTAGTGAATTCCGGAACGTTATAGAGTTCTAAACAGGTTTCGTAAAATAAAGGATTCTCTTGTGGGAGGACAAACGGTTTGGATGCATTTCCCAACGAATCAATGTGACTAAAATATGGCATGGTAAATAAATTATCGTATCGTTTGCTCGAAAATACAATCCATTGACTGTTACTTGACCATGAATGAAACGAATCGGCTCGATCGCTGTTTATATCTAACTTCTTCCATTTGCCACTTGTTAAGTCCAATAAATATAAATCGGCGCTAGGAAGATAGATCGGGAACTGGCTGTATTGAGCTGCTGTGAAGAGAACAAAGCGGCCATCGGGTGAAACCCTTGGTTCGGTAATACTTAATCCAATCTCAGCGGAAGAAATTACAGTTTCGAGCTTCCCCCAGGTACGACTTACTGGATCATAGGCAATCCTCATCAAATCGTATTTAATTTTATCGTAAGCTAAATCACTGCGTTTGTTAAGATTTTCAAACGATTCCATTTTAGGAGCGCTACAGAAATATAGGAATTTACCATCAGGTGACCAAGCAGGCCAATTTTCCATGCGCTCAGGGCTGGAAATCTCCGGTGTAGTCGTGATGGTGTTCGTCGGAATATCGTATAAAACAATGTCCGAATACCGGTCAAGTACATCGCGACATTCACCCGTCTGGTGGAAGAACAGCTGTAATTTGCTGACTGCAAACGCAATTAATTCACCGGACGGATGCCAAGCTGGATAAGCAGTTGCTCCGTTGAACTTAGTTTTCGTATCGATTCTTCGAACTTTGCCGTCCACGATTAACAGCATTGAAGTACTAGGCGCCCCCCGTAAATGGAGAAGCCATCGATCGGTTCCGTTCTTCCAGAAATTGTGACAGTTCATACAATTGTTCGACGTCAACTCGTTGAGAAGAATTGGCTTTTCGTCAAAGGTCTCGAGGCTACGCTGAAAAATACCCATTTTTCTAAAATGGTTAAACAGGGGACCGAGTTTTCGATACACAAGATAGCCATCCATGGATTCCTGTGCGATCCGGTTCACCACGGAATCGAAGCGAATCCATTGATTAGCTTGATTCTTTATAAAGATGTCCAAGATTAGTTGTTGTCCAAGGTTCTCCGCGAGCAGCTGTTTCCAAGATTCCATAGGAATCTGGATGTTGCCGGAACTGTTTTGAATTCGAATCGGATCCCCTCGTTTGGATCGAATCCGGACGAAATACTCTTGACCAGATTCTTTAATGGAAAAATTAAGAGGTGCGATGTTGGGAGGAATTTCTATGCCGAAATAATCGGGCTCAATGCTCGCAAGTCGGCCAATGGATTGGACGTCCGTTCTTCCCTCCGGTGTCGTTGAACATCCTGCACACAGAAAGAGAATCCCAACAAATGAAATCCAGTAAACAGCTGTTTTGATATTACTATTGATATTCATTTTGACTATCCGATTGCCTTGAAGAGGGTTTGACGAACATTAAATAATACCAATAGGTGTCGCCAAACCGTATTTTCAGATCTTGCTGCGCGCTGTATTTGTCCCCCTTATGTTTGCGAAAAATTTGTTCGTATTCAATAAATCGATTGTAGTTGAGCGGATGAACCAATTGTTTCAACTGACCCAGATCGAATTTTGGAGTCAATGCCGCGTTGACCATCAGCGCTTCCTGAACGTGGCGAGGAATTTTGAAAGATGTCATAGTACCTATAAACGAAATATGATTCCAAATTTCCTTTACATTGCCATTTAATAAATAATATGCGATTAGATATTCGAGCGCCATTTTATTTCTAGGATTCTGCTTCAACAACAACCCCAGTTCACGTAAGGACGTTCCTCCGAGCGAGATTAAATCCTCAACCGGCATGCACGAATAAATGTATTTGTACTCGCTGGTGAAAGCGAGTTCCGATGGATTTTCATTGAGCCGTATGAGATTCTCTGCGGTTTTTTCCTTGAAAGGAACTTTCTTCAGATTCAGGAAAAACCGGTTGGCTGCCTTATGATCACCCTTCATCATATATACCATCCCGAGCCGTTTTAAAAGATCGGGAGTGGGCCCCCTATGCTCGAGAGCTTCGTGTGCCCAGTGTTGAGATTCGTTGACCAGCCCCAGTTTCCAGCTTAAATTGCTCGCTTCTTCCGGCCATGCGAGACACCATGTTTGATTCATTAGAAGGCCCGCAGTTCCTCTAGATTGAGGATAGGCAAACATACTATCTAGAAGCATATCTGTTTGAAAGAGGGCAAGGTTAGTTTGACATGAAAGTAGAGGATTCTCGTTCGAACAGTGCTGAGTCAACTCGAACACGTCTGTCCAATGTTCCTCACGCACAGCTCGGTTGACTTGGAGGACAAGCTTTTTTATATCGCTGGTAGATTCCTTCGCTAACAGAATAGTTCCACTTAACAAGAAGAGTGTTCCTACTGTCCATCTCCAGACATAGGCAGGTTTGACAAATTTTTTAAATGGTTTCCGAATTCCAGGTAACTTCGCGATCGAAGCGATTATAAGTGTTAGCAGAAAAAAAGCGGGGAGACTATATGCAATGATCCAGGATTCGATCGGATTTTCAAAAGTTAGGTTATGCAGATAAGATTGTCTCAGAGTGATGAGAAAAACAGACATATATGCCACGAAGGGCAGAAGGGCAGAAATCAACAGAAGTAAAAGGCCGCTTACAATCTTTCTCCTGAAAAGAAGATCCTCCAATCCGCAGAGAACGGCAAACATCAGAAAAGCGCCACCAGTGGTCCAATATAATAAAACGGTGATGACCAAACCTAATCCGATACGAATCACCGGCTGTTTCGGTGACCAACGAATGAATAAAACCAAAAAGAATAAATTAATGATTATTGCCAATGAGGCGCTCAGATTAAAATCGTAATTGCTATAAAGAACGAGTAATAAACCAGCCGGAATCAAATGGAATGTATGAATTGGACGATTTTCGGTCATGGTTTCTATCCATTTTCTGGTTAAAAACCCAACTATCCAAAAGCAAATTGTTAAGACTAAGGCACTTAAAAAATTGGAAAACCAGAATTGCATTAAAAATGCCGAGAGCCAATCGACCAACCCTCCTGGGATTTTTAAAAAGTCACCCAGAAAACCGATCCCTTTTAAGAAGACAGGTGGGTGCGCTTCGAGAATAAGAACAGGACGAATTCGAAGCAACAGGTAAAAGAAGCACGCCACAAAAACAAGGCACTCTTGAACCCAAGTACTTACGTATGTGAATCCATGTTTTTCACTAGAGCGGGACATTTTTTTCACTTATGTATCAATGAAAGTATTTATTTAAAATATACGATTTAATAGCAAGTTTTCAAAGAAGTGTTTCGATTTTTAATTTGTTTTCTTATAATTTTACACTAGGATTGATTTTTTTGTGCTTCAGAACGGATTATTATTGCCGTTTAAATTCACTTTTGGGTGAGTACCCATTGAAAATGTATATTTGCATTCCTTCACACTTTCGAGTATTTTAAAGAAGAGTCGGTACGGCAAAGCCACTCCGTATCGCTCAATACCATAAGCGGTCTCTCATTTTTTTCTGATTCTGAGAGAACCTATTCTTTTTCCATGGTGTTATTAATAATGTGGCTTCACTCGGAATAACAGAAGATTACTTTATGACAACATACAAAGAATTAGGATTGGTGAATTCGAAAGAATTATTCCAAAAAGCAATTGAAGGTGGATATGCAATTCCAGCCTTTAATTTTAACAACCTGGAACAATTACAGGCAATTATCAGTGCATGTGTTGAAACCAAATCGCCTGTGATTCTTCAAGTATCTAGCGGTGCGCGTAAATATGCCAACCAAACCTTGTTGAAGCACCTCGCAAAAGGCGCAGTGGATTATGCGAAGGAATTGGGCTATGCTATTCCTATCGTGCTACACCTGGATCACGGCGATACTTTTGAACTCTGCAAGTCCTGCATCGAGTCCGGCTTCTCCTCGGTTATGATCGACGGCTCGCATTACCCTTATGACAAAAACGCAGAAGTCACTAAGCAGGTGGTTGAATATGCACATAAGTACAATGTAACAGTGGAAGGCGAGCTGGGCGTGTTGGCTGGCATCGAAGACGAAGTCTCCAGCGCTGTAACACATTATACGAAACCGGAAGAAGTAGAAGATTTTGTGAAGAAGACCGGTGTGGATTCGCTGGCAATTTCCATCGGCACATCGCATGGCGCTAATAAGTTCAAGCCGGAACAATGTACACGCTCGGCAGATGGTGTGCTCTTGCCGCCACCGCTTCGTTTTGATATTTTGGAAGAAGTGGAAAAACGGATCCCTGGATTCCCTATCGTTTTGCACGGTGCTTCTTCAGTGCCGGCTGAGCTGGTGAAGATCATCAACGCGAATGGCGGTAAGCTGAAAGATGCAGTTGGAATTCCTGAAGACCAGTTGCGCAAAGCAGCGGCATCGGCAGTCTGCAAAGTGAACATTGATTCGGATGGCCGATTAGCAATGACAGCGGCAATTCGTAAAGTCTTTGTTGATAGTCCGGCTGAATTTGACCCACGCAAATATCTTGGCCCAGCACGTGATCAACTTAAGGCGCTCTATAAGCATAAGATCGTGAATGTGCTTGGCAGTAATAATAGAGCGTAACCATATTATCAAGTGTAAACAGAAATCCCGCCTTGTGCGGGATTTAGTTATGCTTTGACAGGGAATAATTCTTAATCTGAGTTTACTTTAAAGATATGCAGGAAGCATTCAATCCTTTTTCATAAGCCACTCGCGCAATAGTCTATCCTCTTCCTTTTTGTTCATTGCACTATCTTCCTCTCGGACATTAAGATCCTTAAATATTTTTCTTGCCCTTGCACGAAAAGCAGGCGTACCATATGGAAGCATTTGATGCACAAGGACATGCAGTTCTTTCAACAAATCAGGTTCTTTCTTAGCTATGTTCGCCAAGACAGTCATTGCAAATGCTTGTGGAGCAACAGCGGCTTTTGTATCGGAAATAAAGTTGAAACATATATTCGCGACTGTTCCCTTGAGCGATGCCGGTATTTCTACATATTGTAATATACGTAACACATTGCGTTGGATAGCACTATGGATACTTGGTTCCTGCATTTTTTTTATCATCGGTTTCAACCACGGTCTAGCCAACTCCAGGTGGCGCTCACAACAATGTCCCACTACCCATGCGGAACGCCTTGAAGTATCTTGATCACCATTCAAGAACAATTTCATCAAGTGTGCAAACCGTTTTGAATCTGTTCCGATCCATCTGATAAGTTTTTCAACCTGAGGTTTAGAGCGAAGGATTTTTATTTCTGATTCAAGTTCCATACAGGTATAAATTGCCGAGAAAATTCTATTTGATCAAGAACCATAACCTCTCCTGACGGTAAAATAAAAAGGGACGTCTTGCTGAACGTCCCTACAAAAGCTAATTTTCTTACTTCATCTTTTTATTATACTTATTTCGATTGCCCCATCATATCCAAATCTTCTGTAGGCAGCATGGGCAATGATTCACCATTATGCTTTAATCGAAACTTTAGAAGTTCCGTCGTTGGATCGGCTAATGTCTTCGTTTCGGTGCCAAACAATTTCGGTGCGAACATGCTGAAATCTATCAATCCCTTCTTTGGCATTTCAACGATGGTAACACTCTGATCTTTTTGAATGCCTGCACGTTCCTTCGCAATGTTTATAGCGGTTTCCAGTCCACCAAGCACATCCACAAGGCCATTCTGCTTTCCATCCAATCCGCTCCAGACTCTTCCTTGTGCTATTGGTTCTATTTCATCGAACTTCTTTTTTCGTCCAAGCGACACTTTTTCTACGAATTCTTTATACATCGCTTTTATGCCAGCCTCTGCAATGGCCCGCTCTTCTGCGTTTAAGTTCCGATCAGGAATTCCCAAACCTATGAATGGCAACCTGAATCCGAACCAAAAATCAGCGTGAGTGCCAACCTTCACAAAATCCGTGGACATACCGAGCGACTCTTTCAATCCCTTATTGTACATCCATCCGCCAATAACTCCAATCGAGCCGGTAATAGTACCAGGAGCAGCAACAATGGTATCGGCATACATAGAGAGCCAGTAGCCGCCAGATGCCGCTACAAATCCCTGCGAGACAATGATCGGCTTTTTACCCTTTGCTTTCTTCATTGCTTCTGCAATATAATCCGATGCCATTGCATCGCCGCCGGGTGAATCGACACGGAGTACTATCGCTTTTATGCGCGAATCGTCTACCGCCGCTTCAACATCTCTCACTAACCTGCGAGCCGTTATGCCTTCATCCATATCACAGGCACCAAGCGCATAAATGATAGCAATATGTGGCGGCTCACTCCAATGATTATCGTATGGTAAATTGAATTTCACCAGTGAGCCGGAAGAAATGAATGAAGCATCGTTTCCCGTTTCTTTTTTCACAAGGTCTTTCACGACCTCCCATCTGCCGATTGAATCGATTAGTCCGCTTTCTCTCGCCTGTTGTGCCAAGAACAACACTTTTGTATTTACAAGCGTATCGAACTGTTGCGATGTCAAATGACGCGATTCACAAATATCGGTTACGGCAATTTTGTACCAATCATCAATAAGCTTCTGCAATTGCTCGCGGTCTGCATCGGACATCTTATCCCGTGAAAGACTTTCGGCTGCCGATTTATATTTGAAGAATCGCCATTCATCAAATCCAATCCCAATTTTTTCCAATGTACCTTTGATGTAGGTCTTGCCAAATAAGTATCCTTCAAGCGTTAACATACCAAAGGGATCCATTACAATTTTATCTGCTACCGACGCAAAATGATACAGATCGATTCCGCCGTGGTCAATAAAGATAAAAACTTTCTTTCCGGTTGTTTTGAAGTCCTTCAACTTCTCGCGCAGCTCCCACAGCTTTTCCCGATTCACTTCCATACCAGAGGTGTTGATGACAATACCGGCCACCGAGGGATCGTTCTTTGCTGCATCGATAGCATCGAGCAAGCTGGTAAGTGTTTGCGTTTTATCGAACCACTGGAAGCGTTGGTAATCAACTTCTCCGTTCAAATTCATCTCAACATACTTGCTTTGTTTCCCAAAATATGTATTGAAAATATTCCGGTCGTACGCACCAAGACGAATCCCGTATGAGTTATACGCATATTTCTGATTGGCGTCGTAGTGTGCCTGCGTTTCCAATCCTATATTCCCAAGACTGAATTGGAATCCGATGGTGAACGCATCCGTGTTGAAATAGCGGCCGGTAATTCGAACGCCGGGCATTGCTTCCACTGCAACACCTGCGCTCCACATATTTTCTTCCAACAGCGGTGTCCGGGAACGAACATATTCTGCGAAAACTGTCACCAATTCGTTCGAAAACGGACGTCCTGCAAGATCTCCCACGAGTTCATATCCTTTCGTGTTGAGCGCGCCTGCATATGTAACTCCGGTAGAAACGAATGGCAGGGGACGATACAGCGCGCCTAGGGTGAGGAGACTCGATTTGTCGAACGATGGATTATTGGTAATCGTCCATCCATATGATATTCCAGTGCTAAGGGTTTTATCACCCATAGCCAGAGATAGACGATAATCAGCTACTGTTGCTCCTCCCACTTTCTCGTGCACCATGCCAAATCCTGCGCTGGGCAATCCAACAAACATTCCCCAACGCTCTGTTGGAGCATTCGCATCATTCCATGTGAAAAGAATATCCGGTTGACGAACATAGGAAAGCATAGCCGGATTATCATACCCGTATAAACCAAACTTTAACGCACCGGGTGATGCAAGAAGAAAATCGTTTCGGTCATAGTATGGCGAAAAAGTTGATTGGGCAACAGCAGAGCAATAAACACTGAAAATAAAAATTAATACAGCAATACATCGTTTCATCTTTTCCTCCGGAATGTTAGTGGTAATGGAGTAATTTACGGAAAATGTGGTAAAAAGTTATCCTTTCCGCCGGATTTTTTACGATTGTAAAGGCTTCCGATTTCTTCCCCAGCAAATTCATCGTAAGAAATCGGAAGTCTTGCTAGCCCGGCAAAGATATCGGGAATCTTATTTAAGGATGAATTATATCCAAAATTCAGTACCTTCTATCCACAAAATATTATTTCTTCAAGAACCTCTCGTTATTTCATCGGAGACCGTATGACAAAATATAAAATTGCGTGGCTCCCCGGGGACGGTATCGGTGTTGATGTACTCGATGCCGCAAAAATCGTCCTCGATAAAATTCAGCTTGACGCAGAGTACATTCATGGCGACATTGGATGGGAATTTTGGTGCAGGGAAGGAGATGCATTTCCTCAACGCACCATCGACTTGCTGAAAAATGTCGATGCTGCTGTGTTCGGCGCAATCACTTCTAAACCGGTGAAAGCAGCGCAAGCTGAATTGATTCCTCAACTTCAAACCAAAGGATTAACGTACCGCTCACCCATCGTTCGCATGCGGCAAATGTTTGATCTCTATAATTGCCTGCGCCCTTGCAAAGCTTATCCCGACAATCCGCTCAACTTCAAAGAAGGCATCGATCTTGTAGTCTTCCGCGAAAACACAGAAGATCTCTATGCGGGTGTCGAGTTCGCTCCGCCCCCACAAGAATTGGTCGATGTCCTCAGCAAGACTTCAAAACCATTTGCGCCATTTGCCAAACTTCCCCTTGATCAATATGCAATCTCATGCAAAATCAACACGAGAACAGGAAGCGAACGGATTGTGAAAGCGGCATTCGACTTTGCGCGCACATTCAAGCGAAAGAAAGTTACCATTGTTCACAAAGCGAACGTTGTGCGCGCGAGCGATGGTTTATTTCTCGAAGTTGCACAGGATGTCGCCAAACAGTATCCCGAAATTCAAACGGACGATGCCAATATCGACGCGATGACGATGTGGCTGCTGAAGAATCCTTTTCATTATGATGTGCTTGTCGCACCGAATTTATACGGCGACATCATCTCCGACCTCTGTGCGCAGATGGTAGGCGGACTCGGGTTCGGCTGTTCCGGAAACATTGGCACCAAGTTAGCAGTGTTCGAGCCGACACACGGCTCCGCTCCGAAGTATGCCGGACAATACAAAGTGAATCCCATTGCTACCATTCTTGCCGTGAAGATGATGCTAGATTGGTTGCGTGAGACAGAGAAAAGTGCACGGCTCGAAAACGCCGTCGCTGCCGTCATTCAAGAAGGAATAATACGCACATACGATATAGGCGGCACTGCGAGTACGCTCAATATGGCAAATGCAATTGCTGAAAGAATATAGAAAAACCTTCTCGTTTTTACATTTTTCCGATTTCTCATCGGAATAATCCGATACTTAAATGAGAATAGAGTACGTAGACATTTACCTTGGAAGTATTTAATTGTATTCCATAAAAAATTTTCCTATTGTATCACAGATCACTTCAATAATTTAGAAAATGCTATAATCTGTATACAGCATGTGGCAATATTTTTGTATCATGAAATAATTGTCGATACACTCATTCATTACTTAAAGGAGCAATGTTTATGAAAAAACTTTTAACATCTTTTTCCATGCTTGCGATCATCATCTGTTTGCTGATGATCGCCGGTTGTGATAAAACAAATACTCAATGCCCTGTATGCCCAGCAGGGTCTGGCGTCACAACATATAAGGTAACCGCGACGGTACTCGGACCTTCTGGTGCACCACTAGGAGGTGCGACACTCGCATTGGTGAATCCTCCCAATCAAACAGGTACATTCTCAACTTTGACAGATAGCGCCGGAAATGGAACCATCGATGCCCCTGCCGGGTCACAACAGTTAATCGCAACATTAGGAATATTTCAAGCAACAATTAACATAACGGTTAATGTTAATACTACGAATATCCCACAAACTGTTGGAACAATTAAACTCCAGCAAAATACAACGCTTGGAAAGACCTTAGTGATCTATGCCGGCTGCGAGGAGATAGAGAACGTATTAGCAGACACGAGTATTGCTTACACAAAGTTTGATCACACAACTGTTGATTCCATGCGGATACGAGTCGCCGCCGATTCAGTTGCTGTTTTGAACTATCTCAAACAATATGCGATCGTGTTTTCCGATTGCAACTGCGGCGATGAGTATAATTACCCGTTGCTTGCGAGAGTGTACGGACAATACGTAAAGCAAGGTGGAAGAATCTATGGCGGACACTACAATTACATGAATTTGCAGAATATTTTCCCCCCCTATTATCAGACGGAGGTATACGGTTACGGGGATTCGCTGAAAATTATTAATACGACCCTGAGTACCGCTTTAGGATATACTGTCATTCAATTCGATGGCTTGTCGAGCTATGAGCTCTGGTCCGATTTGCCTGGATCCAGCACTACAACAGTCTATGCTGTCATGACCAGTTCACCTGGATCTGCCTCATCTCCTCAAGGGATTCCAATTATTGTTGAAAATAGGTTAGGGACTGGCAAATATCTGTGGACGGCATACCATAATCAAGATATTTTAGCTGATCCTCGTTTAGTCAGGATCGTTCGGTATTTTCTTTACGCCATGGCCCAATAAACATCCCTTTCACTTTAAAGCCGATTCAAACATCTTGAATCGGCTTTTTTTGTACCTGATTGTATTCTCCATTTCATAGAATGTCTCTCCGCTTTCCTCTTTCTTTATTCTCCACCAGTGGCAAAATAGAAAACATCTTAATACCTTATTCCACATATATTATTTAGAGTTATTTTCACATCGGACGATGGAAGAACATAACCCGAGAAATTCATTATTCTAGAGAAGGAATTTTTCATGAAAACCACTACAGTTTTGCGTAAAGCAATTATGAAACGCCGCGCTGTTGTTGTGCCCGGTGCGCATGACGCGCTCAGTGCAAGAGTCATCGAACAATGCGGGTTTGAAGCAATTCAGGTCTCCGGCTATGGATTAGCCGGATCCATTCTTGCGAAACCGGATGTCGGTCTGGTGCAGATGAAAGACGTGCTCGATATGACTTGGAATATCGTGCAAGCTGTCGACATTCCAGTGATGGCGGATATCGATACCGGCGGCGGTAATGCGATAAACGCCGCATGGATTACCAAGAGACTTATTCTTATGGGAGTTGCGGGAATGAACATCGAGGATCAGGTTTTTCCAAAACGCTGCGGCCATATGTCCGGCAAAGAAGTGATTTCCGCAGAAGAGATGGCGGGAAAAATCCGGGCTTGTGCAGAGATTCGTAACAAGTTAGACAAAGACTTTATTATCAACGCACGCACCGATGTGTTCGCTCTCGCAGGATTGGATGAAGCCATCCGCCGCTGCAACTTATATATTAAAGCCGGCGCCGACTTGGCTTTTATCGATGGTATTAAGACAAAAGCTGATATTCAACGTGCCGTCAAAGAAATCAAAGGTCCGCTTTCTGTAAATCTCATGGATGCGATCTCCGGTATGAAGACCGAGCTGATTTCGATTCCTGAATTAGCTACGATGAAAGTCGGGCGTGTATCGATACCAGTTGCATCGATTATGGTGACACACAAAGCGCTGATGACTTTCTTCACCACACTTAAAGCATCGCCGACGGGCATTTTGGCCGGACAAATTCAGTGGGCATCATCATTCGAAGAATATACAGATTTCGTCGATCTAAAAGAATACCGCAGCATGGAAAATAAATTCTTGCCTCAAGACCGGCTCGATGGCAAATATCAGGGCGTTAAGAAGATTGTCGAATAAAAATATTTTGAGTTCAGAAAGCGAATATACGGTCGTTGTTGTTATCATTATTTCGCTTTCATTCAATAAGAACTTGCACAAATGCAGGAGACAACGTAATGGCGGGTGTATACGAACTGGATCATAAAGGCAAAACTATTGTATGTTTGGATATTGCAGGTTTACAATCACAAGATAAGCCGGAGTTCCATAAACTTGTTGCACAAGCAAAACAGAATATCCGAAAACATCCTCCAAAATCAGCGCTCGTCATTACGAATGTCACAAACACCGGATTTGATACAGAGATATCTGGAATAATTAATGAGTATGCACAGCATAACACTCCCTACGTCAAGGCTAGTGCAATCGTCGGAATATCGGGATGGGCAAAAATAATCCTGATAGCAATTAAAACTGTAACTGGCAGGGATTTTTTCCTTGCAAACACAATGGAAGAAGCGAAGGAGTGGCTGGTACAACAATGATGACAGGTTTCCGAATTCTATCGGCGCCCGAACTAAGAAAGAAATCGGAAATCTGACACTGATTGCGACCTGATAGACTTCCGAATTCTTTCAGCGTTTTAACCGGAAGAGAATTCGGAAGTTTTTGTAAAAAAGGAGTTCTATATGGGAATGACCGTTGTTGAAAAAATCCTTGCTCGAGCTTCAGGTGTATCATCCGTAAAAGCCGGAGATATCGTTGAGCCAAAAGTTGATCTCGCCATGTCGCATGAAAATGCCGCACTCGTAATCAACCAATTCCTTGAGATCTATCAAAACACAGGCCTCATGCCAAAAATCTGGAACTCATCGAAAGTTAGCATCATTTTCGATCACCGTGTGCCGGCAGAATCACCGAAAACGGCGTCGAATCAGAAAAAGATCCGTGAGTTTGTTACTGTGAACAAGATTGCAAAATTTCATGACGTACGAGGCGATGTAGGCGGAATTTGTCATCAAGTGTTGCCGGAAAATGGATATATAAGACCCGGATTTGTAGTGGTCGGCACAGATTCACATACGACGAGTCACGGTGCGCTCGGTGCTTTTGCATTTGGTATCGGCGCAACCGAGATGGCAAGTGTGTGGGCACTTGGTTGTGTGTTGAATGTCGAAGTGCCGGCAACTATCAAAGTGAATGTTACCGGTAAGTTTAAAAAATTTGTCGGGCCAAAAGATCTTATTCTTCACCTTATTGGCAACTTATCAGCGGAAGGTGCAAATTTTAAGGTGATCGAATTCCACGGGCCAACCATCAAGAAAATGTCTACCTCCGGCCGTCTTGCCATTTGCAATATGTCGGTGGAAGCAGGAGCAACGAGCGGTATTGTTCCTGCCGATGATGAAACCGTCCGTTACCTTCGCGAAGAAGCTGGTATGAAAGGAAAGATTCATCTTGTCGTTCCAGATAACGATGCAGCCTTTGAACGTATCGTCGACATCGATGTATCGAAGCTTGAACCGCAGATCGCTTGTCCGCATACTGTTGACAATGTGAAACCAATCAAAGAAGTGAAGGGCACAAAGGTTCATCAGATCGTCATCGGTTCATGCACCAATGGCCGGTTGGATGATCTTGAGATTGCTGCGAAGATCATAAAAGGTAAAAAGGTGGCACAAAGAGTACGCATGCTTATCTTTCCTGCCTCAGCTCGAATTTATAATCAGGCGCTCGCAAAAGGATATATTGGAGAATTCATGAAAGCAGGTGCCGTAGTGATGAATTCTGGCTGCGGTCCTTGTCTTGGTATCCACGAAGGTGCACTCGGGGACGGAGAAGTTGCACTCTCAACAACCAATAGAAATTTTAAAGGACGCATGGGCAACCCGAAATCAGAAGTGTACCTTTGCTCGCCGGCAGTAGCTGCTGCATCGGCAATTAAAGGAGTCATCACTGATCCCACAAAAATAAAACTGTGAAAACACAAATCACAATTATTCATTCGTCATGAGTTTGACTTTTGTAATTTGAATATTTGAATTCGTTTTGGATTTGTGATTTGGAATTTGAGATTTCTTACTCAGGCTAAAGGAGAATTTTATGTCACAGGTTATCTATAAACTTGGCGATAATATTTCAACCGACATTATTTATCCGGGCCGTTATATGGCTACAGTACTTCCGACAGAGACACCTCAATTCGCCTTTGCCGACATCAAAGAATTGAATGAAAAATTAAACACGAAACAGATCTCTCCCGGAAGTATTATTGTCGGTGGAAAGAACTTTGGATGCGGCTCCTCACGTGAGCAAGCGGTCTCGGCGCTCAAGGGGCACGAGATTATTATCATCGCGCGCAACTTTGCTCGCATCTTTTTTCAGAACAGCATTAATCTTGGATTACAAACTATTACTTGTCCAGATGTAGAAGCAAATGAAGGAGACGAGCTTGAGATCGCAGCAAGGGAATTGGTAAACAAAACAAGCGGTAAGTCATTCCAGATCGAACCAATGCCAAAAGCACGCCAAGCCATCATCGAAGCCGGCGGATTGATCGCATATACAAGAAAACGAGTCATGAAGAGAGCGAATCTGAGATAGCAGGCTTGCGGTGCGCTTGTACTTGGCTGTATCTGACGGAAGATATAGCACAAATAGCATATGTATGATCATCCAAAAAGAAATAACGCTTCGTGCACAAAACCGCGGATTTTATCTCGTTACTTCTGAAATTGTTTCTCAGATTCCGGAGTTACAGAATATCCAAAGTGGGCTTCTCCATGTTTTTATCAAGCATTCATCAGCATCACTCACGCTCAATGAAAATGCCGATCCGACTGTCCGAAAGGATTTTGAAAGTCATTTCAACAAGGCGGTTCCCGAAAATGCTTCCTATTTTGAGCATAACACAGAAGGTTCTGATGATATGCCGGCACATCTCAAAGCATCGATTCTCGGCAGCAGTGTATCGATCCCGGTAACGGATGGAAGATTAAATCTCGGCACATGGCAGGGAATTTATTTCTGCGAGCATCGTAATTATGGTGGACCAAGAGAATTAATTTTGACGCTGATGGGAGAAGAGAAATAAAAATTATCCGAAGTACAGATTTAAACGATCGAATATTATTACTTAAGATGTTCTTTAAGATACACTAAACCCATAGCAATCATTGCCACCCAACCCATCACTTTTACTTCACGCTGCAAGAGTTTTTGTTCCACTTCTTCAATTGATAATTCAACGAGTTCTATTTCTTCTAAATCATCAATTATGGGTTCGCCGATCTTGTGAGTATGGAGTGCAAGAAAGAGATTTCCATTTCCGCCGCCATGATTGCCGTTATTGGGATAACTGCCGAGAGGAATCCATTCCGATGCTTCACATCCCATTTCCTCTCTCAACTCCCGTTTTGCAGCTGCGAGAGCATCCTCTCCCCGTTCAAGATATCCGCCTATAGGAGCAAGAGAAGTTCCCTGAACGGCATACTTGGTTTGACAAAACAAGAAGAGTGTTTTTCGATCTGTCAAAGGAAGGACAAGCACATAATCCGGCGACGCAATCCATGGCCAGTTATCAATGATTGTACCGTCCGGTAATTCGATCGTATGCTTTTCAACCTTGAGATATTTGCTGTGGTCGAGAATTATTTCTTTTTTCAGAGTCTTCCATTGATGCATAATTTAATCCTGAGAAAAGGTAGAATTGGTTATCATACACATTCTTCTTATAGTGAATGAAGGCAATTTCAAACTATACGTCCAGGTACAAACCATTTCAAGAATAACCTACGAAGAGGCATCGATTAGGAAATCGTTCTAGAGGTGTCTAAGATTTCCGAAAACTCATGCGTACGATAATGTTCAAGTGAGTTGTTCTAGTTCTTTTTCTTTTGTTCTGCCTCTGGTGAGCGGGCTAACTGCACAGAAAGCCATAATTCTAATTGTCTCGGCTTTTCTTTATTCTCCCATGCACTACCTCGACGACCGCCATCATTATAGCCGTGACCTTCATGTTCCCCACCTTCCATCTGTGAATCTCCCACCTCGTTCCCACTCGATCCTTCTTTCGGACGTGTCCCCATTTTCATTTTGTCACGATTGAATTCTTCTGTCTCGAGTCCAATGCCAATACGATTTGCAGAAGTGACTCCGATAGCGAAAGGAGTATGCGGTGTCTTTCTCAAGGGGACTTGAAGTTCATACACCAATGATTCTTGTGAGCGGCCAATCTTTACACGAATGCCAGGTACATCCAGTGTAGAAAAGCGTTGAACATTTTCCTTTTGAGCACCGACAATTTCTAATTCCAATAACGCCTGCTCAGGAGCTGAATGTATCTGTTCCTCGTCAGACTCGGGATGAAATTCTGGGCGTGCGTCTTGTCTGGCCAGCGGATACCGAATACCGAAGGAATGGTCATTGCCGCCATCAGCATCAAACCATACAGTGAAGCCTGCTCTCATCATTTGCATTTGAGTTGTGCGGTTTTGTGTTTTCAGAAAGAGGTACACATAATCATCATCGTTGCGGATGCTGTACACAATGTCGGATTCTTTGTCGTAATACAGTCCCCGTTGCCATTCAGTGCCACTGCCATCAATAACAATATCCTCTTGCCGCCAAGTACTTGAGAGTTTAAGCGAACTGCTACAGCCAGAAAAAGCTGCGGCTCCGATAAGAAATCCACAAAGAAGAACAACTCTCATTTGTCTTCTACGATCAATAGAATTAGTTTTGTCCACTCTTATTCCTCCTGTATTGTCGTTCGCTTCATGCTATTTTACTGTGGTCACCATGCTCACAGTTTGACGAAAAGACAACGCATTAGTTTCAATAGATGACGAGGAATTGGTTGTGTTCTCAGAATAATTTACTAACTTACAATAATATTAGATGATATTCCTAAGATTATAGAAATTCAAATCTTCTCTTCTTGGGGAGAAACATGCATCAGCCAGTTCTTGCATACTTTTTTAAATCCCTTTTCAAAATAAATAAACATATGAATGAGGTTTTTATGAGACTTACTCTCTGGAAATTATGTACTGCATCTGTTGTTTTTGCGTTGTTCTTTCATGGGTGTTCCACTCAACAAGCAATAAAGGGCAACGAATATAATTATATTGATTTCGATACAGTTCACGCAGGACAATATGATACCGGTAAGATGTGGACATTTGATTTTCCACCGATAGAATACTTTACTAAGACCTATGGCTTTACTCCAACGAAGGAATGGTTTGAGAAGGTGCGCTTATCTGCCTTGCGCCTTCCGAATTGCACGGCCTCCTTTGTCTCAGAAGACGGTTTAGTCATGACGAACCATCACTGTGCCCGTTCCGCATTGGATAGTGTGAGCAGGGAAGGCGAACGATTGGCGGAAGCCGGTTTCTACGCCGCCGCATTAGACTCAGAGCGGAAAGCACCGAGCATCTATGTTGACCAACTTCTTGTCATAGAAGATGTGACGAATGAAGTTCAACAGGCATTCAATAGCGGCAGTACAGATCATGAGCAAATTACGAACCGGATTGACAAAATGCGGCAGATCAGTGACCGTTTCTCGGCAAAATACAAAAGCATCGCACCACAAGATTCTATGATATTTAATGTGCAGTCCTTCTATAACGGGGGACGATTTTCGCTCTATGGATATAAGCGCTACACAGATGTTCGTTTGGTCTATGCGCCGGAAGATGCCATGGCATTCTTTGGCGGTGATCCTGATAATTTTACCTATCCGAGGTACGACTTTGATTGCGCTTTCTTCCGTGTCTACGAGAATGGGAAGCCCCTCAAAACTGAAAATTTTTTCCGCATGAGCCAGGACGGCGCACACGAAGGTGATGCGGTGTTCGTTATTGGAAATCCAGGCAGTACAAGCCGATTGAAAACCGTAGTCCAGTTGGAATACTTGCGCGACATCATTTATCCAGCAAATGTTGAAGCGAATGAGAAGGTGGGAACAATCTATTCGTCGTATGTCATGATTCACCCGGAGGCCAAGTTGAAGTACCTGAATACTATTTTCGGATTAGAAAATTCACGCAAGGCTGTCACCGGTTATCTGAGTGGATTGCGCGATCCTCTCCTGATGGCAAGGAAAAAAGATTTTGAGAAAAGGTTTCGGAACACTGTATTCAACACGCCGGAACTCCATTCGCGTATCGGCGACCCATGGAAAGATATTGCATCTTACCAGAAAGAGCTTTCCGCTCTTTATCCTGAATTCAATGCACTGAGATTTCGCGGCCGTAACTTTGTGAAATATTTATCGCTCGCAGACAGTCTCGTCAGAATTGCAAATGAGTCGAATGATTCAATCACTTTATCCATCAGAGAGAAATTTTACCCTTCGAATCTGGTGCCTGACATTGAAACCCAGCTGCTTACCTTCCGCTTAGACATAATGAAAAGAGCATTCGACGGGAAGTATAAAGCATTTGACCGCTTACTCTCCGGACGCACACCCGCGCAAGCCGCAGAGTACCTATCTGCACACTCAATTATTGCATCGAAAGAGAAAACCAATGCCATGCTGTCCGGATCACCGAAAGCTATACTCCAGTCGTCCGATCCGCTGATAGCATTCATCGTCGCAACACAAGAGCGTGTTGCCGAGCTTCAGAAGAAATACCGAGAGATCAATGAAAAGATAGAGGCGCGCGAACAAGTACTCGGGAGAGCGATGTATGAAATTTATGGAACTCAAATTCCGCCGGATGCAACCTTCAGCCTGCGCATTGCAGACGGCACTGTGAAAAAATACGAATACAACGGCACCATCGCACCAGCGGTGACAACATTTTATGGATTATATGACCGGTACTATTCATTCGGGATGAAAGATCCATGGATGTTGCCCGAGCGATGGGCACATCCTCCCACATTGTTTAAGATGAACACACCGATAAACTTTATTTCAACCAACGATATTATTGGTGGAAATTCCGGCAGCCCGGTGATTAATAAAGACTTACAGGTGGTTGGATTAATTTTCGACGGAAATATAGAAAGTCTACCAGGAAACGTCATCTATGACGATATGAAGAACCGTTCTGTTTCCGTTCATACATCCGGAATTTTGGAAGGGCTGGAACAAATTTATAAAGCGGAGAGAATCACAAAAGAATTACGTGCAGGGAAGATAACGCAGTAAGAACAGCACTCTACTATTGGGTAGAGTGGCCATCTTCCGAAAGCACTTTCAGGTACTATCTCAAGAAATTTTCAGAAAGTTTCTTTTTACCCGCGTGGATGGAACGTACGGTGAACTTCTTTGAGATACTCTCGGTCAATGTGAGTATAGATTTGTGTTGTCGAGATATCGGCATGGCCAAGCATTTCCTGAACAACGCGGAGGTCAGCACCTCCTTCCAGCATATGTGTAGCGAATGAATGACGGAATGTGTGCGGATGCACTTTCTTCCCAATCCCTGATGTGAGAGAATATTTTTCCACTAACTTTCGGATCATATCTCGTGTTAGTTTTGTCCCACGAATATTGAGAAAGAGATAATCCTGTGATTTACCTGCTTTGGCAAGATGAACACGCGATTGTTTCTGATATTCCTCTATCCACTGCCGTGCCGAACGACCAATGGGCACTAATCTCTCCTTGGATCCTTTTCCGTAGACAAGAATCAGTCCATCATCGACCATATAATTTGATTGTTTCAGGAAAACAAGTTCTGACACACGAATGCCAGTGGCATAAAGTGTTTCGAGCATTGCACGGTCGCGAATACCAAGCCGGCTGGAAGTGTTCGGCTGCTTCAGGATTTCATCTACTTCGGCGATGCTTAAAACCTCCGGCAGATTTTTTTCTTGCCTCGGTGAATCGATGATCTGTGTTGGATCGTCTTTTACTTCTTCTTCGCCAAGAAGGTAGCGATGGAATCCGCGTATCGTCGAAAGAATCCTGGCAACGCTTCGTGCTGTAAGGTTCCGTCGATGCAGCGTCGCCAGAAACTTACCAATGTGTTCCTCCGTTACACCAGATGCTTCATGAACTCCCGAGTGGATAAGGTAACTGCGATATTTAGCGAAGTCAAACTTGTAAGAAACCAGTGTCTGAGGTGAAAGATTTTTTTCTAGCCGGAGAAATTCAAGATAGTTGCGAATCTGACGATCAAGCCCTGTTGTGGCAGATTTATGTTCAACAGCTTGCTTTATTATGTGTGATATTTTTTTCATACAAAATAAATTCCCCACTGTTGTCAAAATTAAAAAACAAAGTACATGGATTCTACTGAAGGTGCAAGGCGTGTTGACAATGATAATGATGTGGTGGACAACAAACTGAAGCAGTTCGTACTTTGAAAATTGAGAATGTTCTTATGTGTAGAACACTAAAATTGCGGTCAACTCTTGACAGCTTTCGCCATAGTGTTATAAATCTGAAATGCGCGATCGAGATGAGAGATTTTGATGAGAGAAAGAACCTTCTTTTGGACACCCACCAGTTTTACAATACCTCCATTTTCCCGCATCTTTCGTTCCGCAATGAGTAAGGCACTTAATCCGCTGCTGTCGCAGAATTCCACATCGGAAAGATCAATCACTAATTCTTTCTGTTGCCGCTTACAGAGAACGAGGAATTCTCCTTTCAATTCTGGTGAGATAGCGGCATCAAGCTTATGCTCATAAATTTTGAGGATCGTTGCTACCCCATTCTTCTTAGTTTCAAAACGCATATGCAGACTCCAACAAAAGTATTAAAACATATCGAGACATTTTAGAAAACTTCGGTACGTGTGTGTATTGCCGGTGGTGCCTTTCGATTGAAACTGAAAGTTATAAAATTGATCACCACCATGTTTGGCAAAGCTGACACGTAGAGGAGCCTTGGATGCCTTACAGAGAAACGCACTTGGCAGGGAAAGTCCAATATTGAGGTCCAATGCAACATCGAATGTGTTGGTCGTTATTCTTTGGAGCAGTTTCCGTCTTGGCACAAACCACGTATTGATGTCGTTTGCTGAATAGGTAAGGGTTTTCAACGAAGGGGTAGATGCCATAGAAAAAAGTTGGTCATCTCGAATAAGCACCATCATTCCCTCCAAAGAAAATTTTCGGAGGAGGTAACGGAAAAGCATCAAGACTGATTCACCATCAAGAGACGATTCAGGAAAGATTATCAGTGCTCGGCGCGATCGAGTCAATGCATCTGTGAAGTTCATCATTCGATCGCGATTGTTCCGAAAATGTAGTTGCGAGTAAGATAATCCTACTCGGCGCCGAAAACCCTTCAACATTCTTACCCACTTTCTCTTGCTATCTACTTATGTTTCAATCGATCGCGATAAGTTTCCAGTAATTTTGTGATAAACGACTCATCAAAGAAATAGTACCGGATTTGCAAGCTTACCCGGAAAAAACTATCGTTACTAGTATTCACCGGGCCATTGTAATATTGTGAATTTGTCATAACATATTCAGGCAATAGTGTTATGGACCAAAATTCGTTTGGGAAATAATCAAAGCCTAATCCACCGCCATACTGGATGTCAAAACTGGACACACTGACATTCGAGGGACGTAGTCCAGTTGTTGGATCCTTTGGATCATAGAAAACAAGTCCACCGCCGACGAAGGGAAATATGTTAAAGCTGCTATTCGGCATCAAGTCGCCGCTCAAATATCCATTGAGGGACATAAGATCTGTTGTGATGGATTTGTTGGCCGCATTATTCCAAGAGAGTTGATTCATAGTAAATTTGGAACGGAGACTGAGTCCTTCCATAAGAGATATACTCATATTGACTCCGCCGCCAAATCCCGGCGAGGCATTCACGGCTCCGGCACCAAGGACATATTGCATGGAGCCGTCAACTCCGATACCGAGTTTTCCGACTCGTGTTTGCCCAACAACCGGAGCAACAAGCATGAATATGAGAAGTAGTGATATGTAAAAACTGAACGAAGGTTTCGACATTGTACCCTCTCTAGTAAGTGGGTGATGGTGGATTATTATTCGCTCTGTAACATAGTAAGAAACTTCTGTTCATCAAGCAAGAGGATGCCAAGTGTTTGTGCTTTTTCTCTCTTGGAACCGGCTTCAGCTCCAACAATCACGAAATTCGTATTTTTGCTGACGCTGGAGACTACTTTTCCCCCACGCGATTCTATTTTCTGTTTTGCTTCTTCACGCGTCATTGATGTGAGCGTGCCTGTAAGCACAAAATTCTTACCGGAGAATTGTTGAGAACTGCGAACGTACTTACTCGCGCTTTTCATCTGTACGCCCGCGTTTTTCAACCGATGAACCATATGCTGGTTATGTTTGTCTGCGAAGAACCGAATAACACTCTTCGCAATCCGTGGACCAACACCTGGCTCAGATTGCAGATCATCCTCCGATGCCGCTATAAGTTGCTCAATTGTTGGGAAATTATCAACAAGAAGTTGTGCAATACTTGTTCCAATGTGACGCACGCCAAGTGCATAGAGAACCCTCCAAAAAGGCCGTTTCTTACTTTCATAGATGGCATCCAGCAAATTCTTAACACTTTTTTCTCCCCACCCTTCAAGTGAAAGAAGCACTGATCGTTGTATGTGAAGATCGTAGAGATCAGCACAATTCTTAAGTAATCCGAGATGGACAAATTGATCGACTATTGCCTCGCCAAGTCCTTCAATATCCATCGCACCACGACTGGCGAAATGTTCAATTCGCCCTTTGACCTGCGCCGGACAATCGCTATTCTCACAGTAATAATTAGCCTCACCTTCGGGTCGGAAAAGCCTTGAACGACATTCGGGGCATTTATCGGGAAATTTGAATGGCTTCGTCCCATGAGAACGTTTTTTCTTCACAACAGCACTCACCTTTGGAATGACATCGCCTCCTTTTTCCACGACAACAATATCACCGGAACGTATATCCAGCTCGCGTATATAGTCTTCGTTATGGAGCGTAGCATGAGAAACTGTACTTCCGCCGAGGAACACACGCTCTAAATCGGCTACTGGTGTTATTGTCCCAAGCCGTCCGACTTGAAGGCGAATATCAATGAGTCGTGTTTCAGCTTGGCGGGATGCAAATTTGAAAGCAACCGCCCATCGAGGACTTTTTGCAACTGCGCCAAGTCGTTCCTGCTGGCGAAGTGAATCCAGTTTTACGACGATACCGTCAATATCATAAGGAAGTTCGTCGCGGCGCCGCTCCCATTCTTTCCAATATTCGATCACTTCGTCGATAGAATTACAAAGTTTTGAGTGCTGGCTTGTAGGGAAGCCGAGTTCTCGGAGAAGGTGCAAATTCTCGTGATGGCTCATCAGTGAAATATCTTTTGTGTAGAAAAAGTAAGAGATAAAATTCAGCGGCCGTTGCGCAACCATTTTTGGGTCCTGAAGTTTTAATGTACCTGCTGCTGAATTGCGTGGATTGACAAACGTCTTTTCATCGGAGAGTTGGCGTTCCTCATTCATCCTTTGAAAATCATTCCTATTCATGTACACTTCGCCACGCACTTCAAGAGTATGCGGTGCATTATTCATATGTCTTAGCCGGAGTGGAATGGAACGAATTGTTTTCAGATTGTTTGTAATATCGTCACCCTGCGTGCCATCACCGCGAGTAGCGCCCTGCACAAACACGCTGTTCTCGTATCGCAGACTGATCGCAATACCGTCAAATTTCAATTCGCACACATAGCGACACTGTTCATTTTCTAAGGACTTTTGAATTCGTCGGTCAAAGTCTCTTACTTCATCTTCACTGTATGTATTAGAAAGGCTCAGCATGGGCACTGTATGCACGACGGAAGGAAACTCCTTCATCAGCTGTCCACCTACACGCTGTGTGGGAGAGTCCGATGTGATAAACTCCGGATGCCGATGCTCAAGCTCGATCAGCCGAACCATCAACTTGTCGTACATCTCGTCTGGTATTGAAGGCAGAGCAAGTACATAGTATCGATAGTCGTGATCAAGAATTTCGCGGCGAAGTGTTTCTATCTCTTTTTGAATGGAAGGATTCATACCAGCCTGTGCATGCTGGTGATTAATTATTTAGGTTGGCTTTGGTAAGGATAGCGTTTCGTACGACCGCGCCAGGCTTTCCGAGCGATCCAATATCCTTGCCATTTAATTGGAAGGTTGCACCTCCGGCATTTCCCATCGTGATAGCAAAGCGTTCTTTTGCAACCCACATACGCTTTCTATTTGGGGCGAAGAGGTATTCTGCCCCTTTTGTGTCGTCGATAAGAAGACTAATCCAGACTGAGTCGAGTGTAGTGATTTCTAACCGTAAGCTGTCTTTTTGTTGTGCTTTGAAGACAGGAACGGAATCAACGGCTGCAGATGGTGGAGGAATAGATGCAGCTTCACTTTCGCGGATAACGCGGTCGAACGGAATTTCCACTACAGGTTTGACAGAATCCGATTCCTTTTTCATATTTGCTAAAACAATCACCAGTACAACGATGACAACGAGAAATATTCCGAAGGCAAGGTTCCGTTGAAGGGGCGAAAGCTTTAATAGTTGGTTTTTGATATCTCCTGTGGATATCTTCGCTTGAGTAGAAGTGTGTTGTGTTACAACTTCGTCTGATTTTCGAGAATGACTTTCCTGCTGAATGGAGTCGTATCGCTGCAAGACGTCATTGGGATCGAGACTAAGGCTAAGAGTATATTCCCTGAGGAATGCACGAACATATGTCTGTGGAAGAATTTGAAACTGTCCGCGTTCAATTGCTTCAAGGAACTTCAGGTTAATGCGTGTCTCAGCAGAGATATCTATCAACGATATTCCCTTCGCCAATCGAGCCTGTGCAAGCTCTTCACCAAATTGTTCAAGATTCATACTGGAAGGTCCAATGCTTCGCTTCAATCTCAGGTATGTCGCTCAATTTAAAGAGGATAGTAACAATTATTCTGACCACTTTCAAGGGAGCAAACAGGAATCAGAAGTTTTCAACGAACTACAGCCCAGCAAGACTACTTAGAATCAGCATCCCGATGCACATTCTCAGGTGAAAAAGCTGGAATACAGACAGATATATATTCAGCGCCGCCTGTTTCTGGAGTGCTATATTGAATCCATTCTCCTCTGTTAGCAATAAATGCTTGTCCGGATACGATATCGATTGTTCCAGATTTTGTTGTAATACGCAGCAAGCCTTGCAAGACCACGGTATATTCATCAAACTCTGGTGTCTGGCCGGGTTCAGTCCATCCACAAGGACTTTTCATCCGTGCAATACTGACATCGCTTGTGCCACTATTTACTCGACCGATAAATTCTTCGATCATCTTTAGTTTGTTTCCGGCAGCTTGAACAATAGATGGCGATGAAATAAACGATGACATATGAAGATATTCCTTTAAAATGAAATCTATTCACTCATCGTGTATGAAAAAGAAATTATCTTGATAATTTTGCTCTTAACCCAGCAAGTTGTTCCGGAGTACCAATGACAACAAGCGTGGTATCTTTCTCAAGTACGGTAGATAGTGGAGGATTAAAGACAAATTGTTTCTCCGCGCTTTTTCGCATTGATACGAGTACAACACCTGAATCAAGAAGCGCATCACATTTTTTTAATGGTTTGCCACGGTAGTGTGTCGTTGCTCCTACTTTTACTTCTTCTACACGAAGTGCAGAATTATCGCGCAGCATTGTATTGAGAAACGACGTAGCATCCGGTCGTATCATTTCCGATGCCATTCGTAATCCACCAATGTACGGAGCAGAAACTGCAGAATCGGCACCGCTGCGGAAGAACTTCTCGCGTACTTCAATGTCATCCACTTTCGCCACTATGCGCAACTTTTGATTCATTCCACGCGCAGTGATGACGACGAACAAATTATCTTTATCCTCCGGCAACGTAGTAACAAGTCCGACCGCATGATCTATTCCTGCCGCACGAAGAACAGCATCATTTGAAGCGTCACCCTCAACAGCAGGGATACCGCGATTAAGAAGTTTCTGAACTTTTTGGGGATCCTTTTCAACGACAACGACTTTTCGTTTTGTCCGGACAAGTTCTTCCAACACATAATGCCCGTTCTTGCCTGCACCACAGAGAATGTAATGATGTGAAATCTTTTTAACGATTCGTTCCATTTTCCGTCTCCTGAGAATTCCACCAATGCCCCCTTGTACGATGAATTGTGTTAACTCTGAGATGCCGTAGAGGATGATGCCCATGCCGCCCAGAATAAGGAACATCGTAAAGATACGTCCGTAGGTTGTTAGGGGATGCGTCTCTCCATAACCGACAGTGGCAAGTGTAATCACTGACATATAGAGTGAATCAAACAGAGACCACCCTTCAATGAAGTGGTAGCCAAGCGTTCCTATGACAAGAATAAACAGAAGCAGATAGACAATCTGAAGTGCATTGCGTGCGGCACTCATGCTATTTTAGCTTTTTCCTTCATACTTCTTCCAATCATCGGCATAACGTTGAAGTTTTCGGTCCACAAGCGCATTGATGGTGCCGAGCTCGAATGTGTGATCCAGCTTTTGTTTTCCCGCTTTCACACCCGTGAGAATTTCTATACCTTCATCAATTGTTTTGATAGCATAAATCTGAAATTGTTTTTTTTGTGCCGCTTCGTACACCTCTTCACGCAGCATGAGGTCATCTACGTTTTGAATCGGAATGATAACGCCTTGTTTTCCTGTTAATCCGCGTACTTTGCAGACATCGTAGAAACCTTCAATTTTGAGATTGACTCCGCCAATCGGCTGAATCTCGCCTTTTTGATTCACTGAACCAGTAACGGCAATGTCTTGACGAATTGGAACTCCCGAGAGACTGGAAAGGATCGCATAAATTTCTGTGGATGATGCGCTGTCACCATCAATGCCGCCATACGATTGCTCAAACGTGATACTTGCATCCATCACCAGCGGCCTGTCTTGTGCAAACCGGCTACGAAAATACCCGCTCAGGATGGCGACACCCTTATTATGTGTTGGACCACTTAATTCTGCATCACGTTCAACATTGATAACACCATTGCGCCCGAGTGACGTACGAGCAGTGATACGAGATGGCTTCCCGAAGGCATGTTCACCGATATCATAAATGGAAAGACCGTTGACCTGACCAATCTCTGCACCTTCCGTATCAATCATAATTCTACCATCGTCGATCATTTCCTGAATCTTTTCTTCCACAAGCTTCACACGGTAGATGCGTTCCTCAATAGTCTTTTCAATGTGATCGCATGCAACAACAATGGCTTTTTCTCTTCGTGCCCAGTAGCTGGCTTCACGCGCTACATCAGCGATAATATTGAAACGAGTAGAAATTTTTTGCTGACGCCCTGCGAGTCGAACTCCGAATTCAATAAGCTGTGCCAACGCCGTGGCGTCAAATGGCAGAAGCTTCTCGTCGTCGCAGAGCATCTTGACAAAGCGTAAATATTGAGCGACTGTTCCTTTGGTCTTTGACATTTCGAAATCGAAATCGGCCCGTATTTTGAAAATCTTTTTAAAATCATCATCGCGAAAGTAAAGCATGTGGTATAAATCGGTATCACCGATCATGATTACTTTTACATTAATTTGAATTGGTTCCGGTTTTAAACTTGCAGCCGAAAAACCAAACAATGGATCGTACGTCTGAATATCTATGAGACCGGTACGTAGTGTGCGTTTTAAATCTTGCCAAACACCTGGTTCAATCAACGCATCGAGTGCATTCAGAACGAGGTACCCTCCATCTGCTCGTAGAAGCGAACCAGCTTTAACCTTGGTAAAGTCAGTACGCCATACACTGCCTTTTTCCATTTCCCGTTCTACTGTACCGAAGATATTTTTATATTTTGGATTTGTTTCAATGACAATTGGAACATGCTGTGTTTCAGAATTATCTACCAATACATTAACTTGAAATTCTATGTATTCATCCTTTTCCTCTTCTTCATCTTGTGATTCCGGTGTTGGAGAAACGACTTGCTGTTTACGAAAGCGATCAAGGTTTTCGCGGACATTGGCCCGAATTTCTTCGAAGTACGCCCGAAGCTTAGGCTGCTCATAGGTAACCTTCAAAACATTTATAGCATCGTCCACTGCCGGCATCACAAGTTGTTCTTCCAACTCGCTCAACGATTGTTGAACTTTTTTCTCGATGTTGCGCAATTCTCGGAAGACAGTTGCCATCTGTTTTTCTAAATCTGTCAGCGCATCACGCATCGTTGCGAATTGTTCTTTTCCAAATTCACCTTTTTGCACAAGTGCTTCTACTTGATCCAAACTTGTCGGACTGCCATTCACAACCGGGACAATGTCGGGCCGCATCGCACTTCCTACTTGTACCTGTACTAAATCAAAGCCATGTTCCTTTACACGACGCTCGAAATCTTGCAGTACACTTTTCTGCCTTTCTTGAAAATGTTGAACCAATTTTTTCCGAGCTTGTTGGTATCGCTGACTTTCATACACGGCGGGAATATCTCTTAGTAATTCTTTTAATAAATTATCCATGTCCTGCTGCAGACCCCGCCCTCGGCCTGAAGGCAGTGAGATAGCAATAGGCATGTCGGGATGCTTGAAGTTGTAGACGTAACAATGGTCCTTCATCACACCTTGTTTCTTCTCGAAATCCTGCAATAGCCGTTTGATGGTTGTGGTGCGTCCGGTTCCGGATAGACCGGTCACAAAAATGTTATAACCGAAATGGTTCATCTCCAATCCGACATGCAATGCACGCAAAGCACGTTTCTGCCCAATAATCTCTCGTGTCGGTAGAATGTCATCGGTGGATCTGATGCCCAATGATTTGGGGTCGCACTGCCAACGTAGTTTTTGAATGTGTAACGGTTTATAAGCACGCGCAGGCTTAAAATGATTTGTCGAATCGATAGTTTTCTTTTTCATAGTTCACATACATTTATAATGGCAAGTGATATATTTCTTCAAGTATACGGAAAAGAAGAATGATTTTCATACGAAGTGAATAGGAAATTACTGAATCAGGTTCTTTTTCATTGTTTTGGTTTAGATCCCGATCAAACTTAACGAATATATTTTCTGATGAATTGGAATGCCTGTCCACTATTCCTCATAATGGAAGATAACTGAAAGAGAATTGTATGGCAATACAATAGTGGAGAAACCGCATCATATATGATGGTTATGGTACTGACAAATTTTCTTCAACATACACTTAGTGCATATTGGATCCGTTGGACGGCATAGCTCTCGGCCAAGATACGAGAAGGACATTCCTGCTGCATGCCAATGCTTCTCTGGAATGATCTTCATAAGTACCTTCTCAATTTTTTCCGGCTTTTCTTCCTTTGTAATCCCGAGTCGAGGCACAACCCTCAAAACATGCAAATCTACAAAAATACCTTGTGGCGTTTCACCGGCTTCACGAATAATGACATTAGCAGATTTTCGACCGATACCAGGCAATTCTATCAATTCTTCGATAGTGAGCGATAGGTCTTTATGATCAGCCAGAGCTTGCGCAATTCGTACAAGCCAATCTGCTTTTTTCCTGAATCCCCGAACAGATTTAACGAACGGAAACAAATCCTCCGGTTTTGCCAAAGCAAGCTGTTTCAAGGAAGGATATTTTTTGAAAAACTCCGGTGCAAGTTTGTTCACCATAACATCGGTTGTTTGCGCAGAAAGAACTACCATAACGACAAGCTGGTACGTGTTTTTATATTCCAGCGGATGCCGGCGCTTGCCATATTTTTTGAAAAGCGGTTGAAGATGAAGATACCAATCCATATTAGTTAGTGATTTGTGATTAGGGATGTGAGAAGAGATCGCGTTTTGAAATACTTGAATCGCAAAAAGATTTCAAATGGGGAAAAGAAGCGAGGAGATTTGTAGGCGCATTCAGTCGTTTTGCCGGATGCAGCACATGTTCGACTTGACGGCCGTTCACGAGAGAGTACGCCTGACGATCATTGTGGAAAACGATGTATGTCTTATGGGCATTTGCCTGCTTGATTCTCTGAACAAGATCGCGCAGTTCTTCCTCGCTGTAACAGTACAAGTAACGATCACTGCTCTGAGTATGATTCCGAGCTTCTGCATTTCGTCCCATCATTCTGAAGTATGCAACACCATCCCACGCTAATGAGTTCAAAGGCATATGGCCAGGCAAATGCGGCAAGTCGACATTGCTGAGATTAAAACCATTTTCACGGCAGAATTGATAAAACGATTTTTCGTTCCACGATATATGCCGAAGATCAAGAAACAGCCGGTCTTCTGGAAAGAAAGTGCGCAATTTAATGAGATGTGCCTGTCGCTCACTCGTTTTATTGAAGGACGAAGGAAATTGAATTACCAGTCCACAAAATTTATTTGCCTCACGTAAAGGATCGAGAAGCCGATGAACTGCACGTGCATCCTTCTGTGTTGCATCAAATGTATGTGTGAATCCGCGATATAGTTTGACTGTGAACACGAATCTCCGGTTCTCGCTGACATCCATAAGCCAGCGCTGTGCTTGTGCCGCAGAGAGCGATGTGTTATAGAAGGTTGAATTAACTTCAACGAGGTCAAAGAAACGGCTGAAGTATTCCAGCTTGCGGAATCCTTTCTCTGATTTTGCCGGATAGAATACGCGATTAAATGGCGGCAACTCCCATCCGCCCATACCGATCAGAACTTCATTCGTATCTTTACTACTACCGTCAGCCATCATCGCTAGCAAACTTTATTGGTTGTACCTCTATAAGAAAAGATGTATGAATTATGAGTCGGACAAATCACTTTTCAGAGTTACAATTTTTCGCCATCGTCGCTTGACAACGTAAGTTTCTTAATGCGGATAGATTCGATGACATTATCCATAACTTTTCCTATTGTAAACTCTACTCCGTTTGTTCTTATCTGCTCACCTACCATAGGAATATGTCCAAGCTGTTCGATAAGGAATCCACTGATAGATCGGATATCCATCGGTGAGAGCTCGATCGCAATGAGTCGTTCAACATCATTCGTCGTAATGCTGCCATCAACGATATATTCATCCTCGCTGATTTTAACAACATCTGGGGTCTCACGATCGTATTCATCCTGAATGCTGCCGACAAGTTCTTCCAGCACATTCTCCAGCGTAACGAGTCCTGCTGTGCCGCCATATTCATCAGCAAGAATTATCATATGAGTCTTCTTTTGCAGAATCGTTGTCAGCGCCTTTTCAAGCGTTGCAGTTTCAGGCAGAAACGAAGCGTCACGAAGTACTGAATTCAGTGTGAAGTCCGGCTGCAAGTGTCGATCGTACTTAAAAATATCTTTTGTATAAACGATGCCGACGATGTTATCAATGGTGTCCTTGAAAACAGGAAAGCGGGAAAACTTATTCTTCCTCATCGTAGCAAGATTTTCCTTTACGGGTACCTGCATGGAAAGTGCCACAATTTCTTTTCGCGGTACCATAGCATGCCGTGCTTGCTTTTGATGAAAATCCATAGCGTTGAGCGCAATGCTCCTTGTCGTAGTGGAAACATGAGTATCGTGTGCAAGAATCAAGCGAAGTTCTTCTTCTGAGTGTGCTAATTCAGAATCCGTGGAGGACTGGAGCCCCAAGAACCGAAGCAGACCATTGGAAGAAGTATTGAGTACCATGATAAGCGGCTTGAACAGAAAGAAAAAAAACCGCATGGGTGAGGAAACCACAAGAATGGTTTCTCGTGCTTTTTGAATAGCGAGCACTTTCGGCGCTTGTTCCCCGACAATGATGTGGAGCGCAGTAATGAACGCGAAGGCAACTGCGAATGAGACACCGTGGATAACGTTCTGCTGTGTCAAACCAATCCATTGAAATATGGGAAGCAACATCTCTGCGGCAAGTGGTTCACCAATCCATCCAAGAATGAGCGATGTCATCGTAATGCCGAGTTGAGCAGCCGATAGATATGTGATGGTATGGGAAAGAATCTCACGTGCAATCTTTGCGCGCCAGTTCCCTTTTGCAGCCAATGGTTCGATCTGCGTGAGACGTGCCTTAACGATTGCGAACTCTGCAGCAACAAAAAAACCGTTTAGAAAAACGAACAGGAAAATTGTGAAAATATCAAAAAAATACTGCCAAAAACTCATGCATAATCTTTCTAGTGGTCGCACCAATATAACCGATTAAGACCAGTCCTTCAAGGAGATCATCGAAAACGGGAAAGCCCGTGTATTCTCTTGCTCTTATGCAGGTGCTCTGAAGAGTTATCGGCGAACTTGCTCCGATATCCAACTGAGATACGCTTCAAGTCGTGTGAGGAATTTGAGGTAGGAAGTAGACCAATCGTCAGGATTGTCGGGTTTATTTTTACCAAGCAATTCCTGAAATACGCGCGCTACCTCCACAGCAATCTTCTTTTTACCTTCTTCAATAGCGGCTTCGACATCTGAAGAATAATACGCATGAAGGTTGCGAATGTCCTGTCGAATGCGCCCTTCCGGACCTTTACTTGCGAAGAAAGACATATCAGTTTTATTTCCACCGGACATTTCATAAATGATCAGATTCCATTGTTCCATCACATCACGAAATTGTATTTCATTTTCACATGTATCCAAAGGCAGTTTCCGCGATGCCTTTTCTGTGGCAAAAGAATTGCGGAAGAGCAAATCTCCACCCACAAACTGTGATACAAGATTGACGTCCGTGCGCCAGCCAAGTACACGCTGTACACCAATGTACACTTCTCGTTCAATATTTCGTCCGGCATTAGCGGCAAGTTTTGATTCCCATGCTCGTGCCATCTTTTTCATTTGTACTTCAAGGTCATGGTCGACCTTTGCTTTCGATGCTTCCATTGGCGTTGCAGGGGCAGTTGCTTTCAGTTTCTTATGAACCAGCGAGACTATTTCCTCTCGTTCCTTTTGACTCAATTCATCAAATTTCTTTACTGCATCAGCAAATGAAGGTTGCTGTTCGTCTGCTTCTGCTTGTAGTAACTGCAGCAATCGCGTAAACAGTCGATCCTGGTAAAGAAATTTGAAGTGTGACATGTCCGCAAGAACGTACAAGTCTTCTCCAACGCACGAAGCAATCGTATTGAAAAGAAGCGCAATTTTATGTTCGCCGACCATCTTATCATCAATTGAGTGCATCGTATAGTCTACACCTGCCATCGTGGTATCAAAGATGATCGCTTGCTTCCGCCGGTTACAGAAGCTTTGTGGTGTGCCTACCTCTACATTCTTGATTCCCTGAATCCGCAATTGGAGTTTAGTATGCAACGTCGGCCCGATGAAAGGGAGAACGACGCCAATGTCTTGTGTACTTCTTTCAGGTTTCATCAGCGCATGTTTAACACATTCTAGAGCTTGTTTAGTGTGGAGTTCGTTGTAGAGAAGATTTTTATTCTTGCCGGAATATTGCTTACAACGAGATCGAACCTTGCTCGTGTCAATAAAATAAATTTTACCTCTCGCCTGGAGTGAAGCAAAAATATCAATTTTATCATCAAACAGCACTGAAGATATAAATAACGACAGCTTCGGTGTTGTAGAATATTGCGATTTCATAAAGATCGACCAGCGCGGATTTTTCGCTGACCACTCAAATAGCTGATGAAGTTCCGTCGTCTGTGCAACATGCTGGAATATATCGCGTTGGAGCAATGGATCGGATTCCTCGTCCCTGGAGGCAGATACCGGTTCTACTTCAAATGGATCACCTGCGATGACTAACTTTTCACGTGCTAGAGTTGACAATGCCGCAAGTGTTGGCAGGTTAACGCGCTGTGCTTCATGAACAATGACGAGATCGAATTGCTGACCCCGAATTGCAGGATCGATCAGAGCTGCATTAATACCGGTAGCAATGAAGAGCTTCGATTGAAGAAGTGCCTGCTCATCCACTGCAACGAAATCTTCTACTGCCTTCGTGACTTTTTCCAAACCACCCAGTTCGTCAATTCTCTTCCCGATTTCTTTGAACTCCATTTGTTCTTTTGGTGTTACCGGTGCGTTAAGTTCTATTTCCGTAATCTCGTTCGATATTGCTTGTTGGATGGACAACAAACGGTTGTACATTTGTTGTTGGCGAGTTAATTGATCGTTTGCGGCGTTAAGATCGTTCTTGGAAAATCCTTTCTTCATTCGCTCGATGAATGATGCATTTTCCAAATCGGCAATGCTCTGATTTAGTTGAGTTTTTTCTTTAGAAATTTTTTCGATTTGCTTACGAAGATCTGCCAGGCGATCACGTTTTTCCTGCACCTTCTTATAGAAATCCTCATTGAGTATCTGTTTTATCTTAATTCGCCAGTGAGCGTTCAGGAGAGATACTCGTTCTTGAAATACCTTGCGCTTTTCCTCCTTAGCCGTTTCTACCTGATGTTCGAACGAATATTGAGCTATTGCTCCGAATGATTCCGGCGACGGGAGATCTACACGTGCTACAAACTTTGTCATTTTTACGCCAAGTTGTTCACCGATAGTGACGGTTTTCAACAGCACGGCATCTACATCATTATTGGATGGTGAAACGAACAATACCTTTCGACCGGCTTTCATATAGCTAATCGCGGCGAGGATAAGCACTTGAGTTGTGCTGGAAAGACTGGGCCCCCACAACATTGTAACCCTGTTTTGCCAAATCTTTTTCACTGCCTCGATTTGTTCGGGCGGCGTTTTATCTTGTTTTTGCACTTCATAATTTACGATATGACTATTCTGACTATCAGCAGGATTGAAAAGCAGGAATGGGATTAACGATTTTCCATCGAGTTTCTGCAACAAATTGATGGTCGGCTTTAGTTCATGCTCGATGGTCCCATGAACAGAGAGTCTCTGGCAGTGATTCGCCAAAATCCTGAGGCAAAGCGACCGTGAGGTATTGATTTTCTATCGCAATGACATTTCCAATTACTTTGATGAGCTGCTGCTGGCCGAATGTAAATGTTGCAAGTTCCGCGGTGTGAAAAAGAATATCTTCGGGAATCTCAAATCGATAATATGTATTTCCCGCAAAAACACCAAGACGCTCTCCGCTGAACAATCGTATCTCTCGGCGAACAGTTTTTAGTTGTGTAAGTTCTTTATTCAGTGAATTTGTAAGTTGCATCAATAACTGTTTCACGTTCTTTCGTTTGCCTCTCTACGGGTAGGTACGCTTCAATCCCTTTATAAGCGGAATTACATGAAACCTATGACTTTTGCGTGTAAAGTCAAGAAATCTACACACCTATGGGTATCTACTTAGGTGTGTACAAACACTATCAAGATTTTTACATGATATTTTCTTATCCTCAAAATGAAGAAAAATTATGGACAAACTTAACGTTATCATCATCGGCGGTGGATTAAGCGGATTAAGCGCAGCAGTTGAACTCTGTGCCCGTGGACACAGAACTTTAGTGCTCGAACAACATCAGTACCCAGGTGGACGAACCTATTCCTTCATTAATGCCGCAACGAGCGATTCGATAGACAATGGTCAACATTTGATGATGGGATGTTACCACGCAACGCGGCGATATATGCGCATCATAGGAACAGAATACCTTACTTTGCTTCAACCAAGTCTTCGCATCAGGTTTCTTCATCCATCCAAAAGTTCTATACATCTCACATGTCCTCCACTGCGAGCTCCTTTGCACTTGTTGGGAGGATTAATGAGATTCAAAGGCATTCCCCTTAAAAACCGCATGGAAATGCTTATTGTAGCAAAGCAATTATTCTACACATCGCTTTCCAAAGAGCAGGAACTTGATAAGCTCAATGTGGAAGAGTGGCTGGTAAAGCTAGGGCAATCAAATTTAAGTAGAAAATTCTTGTGGGATGTTATTACCATCGGAGCATTAAACAACCATCCCAAAAACGTCTCGGCATTGATGTTGTTTCGAGTATTGCGCGCTGCGTTTTTAGGAAAACACGAGCATTCGAGCATTCTTCTTCCCCGTGCCGGCTTAAGTGATGTGCTGGTGAATCCGGCGGTAGATTTTATTCGGCGAAGCGGCGGTGAAGTTTTATTGAGTACCGAAGTTTCGCAATTTCGCTTTGTAGATGAAGAAATTATCTCGGTATCAACACTAGATGGAAAAAAATTTCGCGCGCAAGTGTTCTTAAGCGCTATTCCGTGGTTTGGGCTTGATCGGCTTCTTTCCAACAGCGGTATAAGTCCTGAGTTGGTGATTAAGACACCATCCAGAGAGATCTGTGATTGGGATCGGTTCAAACCATCACCCATCATTTCAATCCAATTGTGGTTTGATCGGATAATCATGGAAGAAGAATTTGCCGCTTTAATCGACACACGAGTGCAATGGGTATTTGATAAAAGTTTGAAATTCCGTAGGCATCTGGGTCGTGAAGCATCAAAACAGCAGAAGGAGAAGGGGCAGCATCTCTCTTTGGTGATCAGTGGAGCGCAGGAATTTGTGGAGTTGAGCAAAGAAGAGTTGCTGACAATCGCAATGAAAGATTTACGGCGGGTACTGCCGAAAGCAAATAATGCGAATATTGTTCACTCCATTGTGATAAAAGAGAAACGCGCAACATTTTCTCCTGCACCCGGACTCGAAGCGATGCGCCCTTTCCCGGAAACCACATTTTCTAATTTGTTTCTTGCCGGTGATTGGACCAATACTGGTCTTCCTGCAACTATTGAAGGTGCGGTGTTAAGTGGAAGGAAAGCAGCGGAATTGATTTGCGAATTTAAAACCACTCACGAAAAATAGATCGTTCATATTCTCTCCTTTATATAAATCCATTACTAGCGGCCCGTCTGTATTCTCTCCGTTAAGCATGCATCATCTTTTTCTATTTGCCACATTCTTTCTTCCACGCTTACATCATTCCCTGCGGGTCAACATCGATAATCATTTTGATCTTCCTGTTCGAGGCAATGGAGGATGTTTCATACTGTGCTTTTGCTTTGAGGAGTGCAGAACGAAGAAACGAGCCGGAAGGATCACTGCTTTTTAGATCTTTCACTACGACATGCTTACGATACACATTTTTGATCTTCGGGATGGCGGCATCGGCAGGACCAAGAACAATGAATCGCTTTTGTTGGTTATGCATCGCGAGAAACTCGGCAAACTTTTTTGCGTGATGCTGAACTTCATTTTCCCGTTCACCTGAAAATTCCAGAAGCACAATCCGAGAAAATGGCGGATAGTCCAATTCACGCCGATATTCTAATTCTTCTTTATAGAATCCATGGAAATCATGCAAGATGACATGCTTCAAGCTGTAGTGATCTGGTTGCAATGTCTGGATAACAACTTCACCGGCAAGATTACTTCTTCCTGCCCGGCCTGAGACTTGTGTGAGCAATTGAAAAGTGCCTTCGGAAGCACGAAAATCTGGAAGAAGCATTTGCGTATCGGCAGAAATCACACCCACCAGAGTCACGCGCGGAAAATCCAATCCCTTTGCAACCATTTGTGTGCCGAGGAGAATGTCCGCTTTACCGGATTCAAACTGCTTCAGAATTTGATTGTGTGCTCCTTTGCCGCTTGTGGTATCACGATCCATCCGCAATATGATTGCCTTTGGAAAGAGTTCCTGTAATTCTTCCTGTACTTGCTGTGTGCCGAATGCATGCATGCGCAGTTCTATACTACTGCACTTCGGGCAGATTGTCGGCGGCTTCTTCACAAAGCCACAGTAGTGACAGCGAAGATGTTTTTTCGTGGTATGGAACGTCAGCGAGACTTCACAGTTGTCGCACTTTTCTACGTAGCCGCATTCGTAGCATTCCATAACATGCGAGAAACCGCGCCTGTTTTGAAGAAGAATCGTTCCTTCTTTACGCTCAAGTCGTTTGACAATTTGTGATTGAAGAAGTTGCGAAATGGAAGAATCTGGCAAACGTTTAGGAAATGGTTTCGCACTTATCTTGATTTCTTTCTTTAAATCTTCGTACACACGCCGCCGTTCTTTTGCCATATCGACAATATTGATAGTTGGAAGCTGGGCGGTGTCAACACGATTGGGAAGTTCAAGAAGTGTGTACTTTTCGTGGATGGCATTGGCATAACTCTCTGCCGATGGAGTCGCTGAACCGAGCACAACCACTGCCTTGATATGCGATGCACGGACAAGCGCAACATCGCGAGCGTTGTAACGCGGCGCGGCATCGTATTGCTTGTAAGAGCCGTCGTGCTCTTCATCAACTACAATCAGCCCGATGTTTTCCAAAGGTGCAAAGATTGCCGAGCGTGGCCCGATGACGATCCTTGCTTTCCCTTGATGCGCCATACGCCATGCATCATACCGCTCACCAATGGACATTTGACTATGCATCACCGTAACGTCATCGCCAAAATGCGCTTTGAATCGTCGAACTGTTTGTGGTGTGAGTGAAATTTCCGGAACCAAAACAATCGCTGTTTTACCAAGTGTCATTATATTGCGAATTGCTTCGATATACACTTGCGTTTTTCCGCTGCCAGTGATGCCGTGCAAAAGAAATGCACGGAATGAACATGCCAACGTCGCAGCAACAATTTCGTTAAGTGCGTGCTGCTGGTTTGTATTCAACGTGATATTGGATGGCGGTTCGATTGGCTCAAACTCTGAGCGCCGGAATACTTCGCGCTCGCCCATACGCAGCAGACCGTTTTTTACTAGTGTCTTTAGAGAAGAGAGCGAGCCGTGATGGCGTTGCAAAAAGGAATTGATTTCGATCGAATCGGCTTCGGAAGATATTTCCTTCCGGAGTGCATCAATAATAAAAAGCTGCTTGGCAGAAAGCGATGCTGTGCTTGTTTTATCCGTAAAAATTTTCAATCCGCTGGATGCTATGGCAACAAAACGTTCCAACTTCAGTTTCGCTTTCGGCTTTTCGATTTCTTCTGTTATAGAAATCCATCCACGTTGGTGCATCTCGCTTAAAATCGCATGAATACTTTTCGTGTGCGATTTCCGTTGGACTTGTGCAAGGTTCACTGGTGCACCATGGGCTAATGCCTGCAGTATAGCGTGCTGCTGTGGTGCAGATTTCTTCGTTGCCTGAAGAAGAACTTCAATGTCTTGAGTAACCAGGCGGATAATCTGCTTGCTTACCTGTGACAATCCCTGCGGCGTTGCAGCTCTTAGTACTTCGCCCCAGGGTGTAAAATAGTATTCACTGATCCACTTAGTAAGTAAAAGCATTTCCGGCGAAAATGTCGGTTTCGTATCGAGAATATCGGTTATTGGTTTGAGTCCCCGGACATCCGTCGTTGCCGGCAGTCCAACGATGACGCCGGTGAGATGTTTTTTTCCGAAGGGAACAAGTACGCGCTTGCCGGGAAGAACTGACGGCTGAAGTTCAGGTGAAACGAGATATGTGAACATGCGGTCGATGGGAACTGGGAGGGCGATATCGACGAGAAACTGTTGCACAAATTACTGAAGAGTGATAAATAAACGATTCTCGATGAAGGAAGGATAAATCGATCTCAACTGTTCAACTCGCGTTCAAAAATTCGATAAACTTCTGCAAGAGGAACGTTCTTCTCCGAAGCGATACGTTTACATTCTTCGAACTCTACACGCAGTTGCTCTTTCCCTTCCACGACGATCACTTTGACAGAAACAATGCCGAACGATGTATTCATCTGTTTGTGAGCACGGAGCAGCTTCTTCCGTTCGACCGGTTGAATGCGCACACCAAGGGTCGTTGTCTCGCGGAAAACAATACCAAGGATTCGCTCGATCTTTGCGCGCTCCACAAGCACCGAAAGGAGAATGCCTGGTCGTCCTTTTTTCATCACAATCGGAATAAGATAGGCGTCGTGCGCACCGGCAGTTATAAGCTTCTCGATGACGTACGGATAAATCTCTGGATTCATATTATCGATGTTGGTTTCAATGCTTACAATTTGATCGGCAACGTACTCTGGTTCTAGTTCACCTATGAGAACACGCAGGAGGTTCGGAAGTTGTTCAATCTCGCGTCCCCCTGCGCCATAACCAATCGTGGATACTTGGATTTTTTCTGTACTCAACACACCCTGCGAAAGCGCTTTGATAATTGCGGCTCCGGTTGGTGTCGTCAGTTCAAACGGAACATCAGTCAATACAATAGGATAGTCTTTGAGAATTTCCATCGTTGCAGGTGTGGGAACGGGCAGCATGCCGTGCTGGGTTTTCACCATCCCGCCGTTGCCGACTTTCACCGGCGATGAATAAACAGCTTGAATGCCAAACTTTTCTAAACAGATCGATGCTCCTACAATATCTACCAATGAATCGATTGCTCCGACTTCATGAAAGTGCACCTTTTCGATACTGCTGTTATGAACTTTTGCTTCCGCACTTGCGACTTCATGAAATATTTTCTTTGCGCGTTCTTTTACATTCAGGGAAAGAGCACTCTTATCAATAAGTATTTCGATATCTTTTAAATGCCGATGGTAATGCGGTTGTTCGGAAATGACGACATCTACTTTAACAGCAACAATACCGTTTCGCGTGATATGTTGTGCCGAAAGCTCGAATCCGCTCAGTTTGAGTTTCTGAAGTTCAGAAATCAACTCGTCAATGGAAACACCTGCACTAACGAACGCGCTAAGTGTCATATCACCACTGATGCCAGAGATTGTGTCGAAGTATGCTATTTTCATGAAAGAATTATTACAAAATTAATTTTTTGTATTATAGAACTTTCGCAAGATGCTCCATGAATCGTTCTGTCGCACCAATATTTTCTTTTACTAATTTCAATGCCGCGTTTCCTGCGGTTGTCCTTGCTTTTGTATCACCAAGCAATGCACGGAGTGCTCTATAGCATTCCAGTTGATCGTTGATAAGAAATCCACCGCCGCGACGGAGAAGTTCCAGTGCTTCCTGAGAATTTGTATGTCGCGGTCCAAAGATAACGGGAATTCCGTAGACTGCCGGTTCTAGGTACATTGTGAACACCCTGCCGGAAACTGCCTCCAACATATGCGATATCCGCATACTGGTACAATGCCATCAATATTCCAACGCTGTCGACGATAATAATCCGTTCGCGTGAATAATCGTTCAGTAGAGAAAATCGAATAGATTTTGTCTTGAAAGGAAGCTGCTTCTCAATTGCTTCCAGCGCTTCTTCCGTTGGCTCATGCGGGACAAGAATCGCAAGAACTTTTGGATCGTATTCTAAAAGTTTCTTGATTGTCGGCAAGAGCACTTCTTCATCTTCAGGCCACGTACTGCCGGCAATGAAAATTTTTTTATCCTTCAAAATAGAGAGCGGAATGAGATGTTTCTTCTTAGCATCGGCACTACGTTGCCAAACCTGATCGTACCGAGTCTCGCCAATCTCTTGAATAAAGGGATGGGTCAGTCCAAACAGAGAAAATGCTTCAACATCTTTTGCAGAGACGGTAAGGATGGATACGAAATCGTTAAATAGTAATCGATGGAAACTTTTTATGAATGGATAGAATCTCGCTGATGATGCGCGCATTGTAGCGTTGGCGATAAAGGTTGATATATTTCTTGCACTCAGTTCCCATAAATGATTCGGCCATACATCGTACCGAACAAAAACTGCAGCTGTTGGTTGAAGCAGATCGAGGAAGCGACGAGCATTTGCTTTTGTATCGAATGGAATATATGTAATTATATCGGCAAGTTTATAATTCTTTGAATGATCGTACCCTGATGGAGAGAAGAATGTGACGATGATATCAACGTCGTGGTATTTCTTTCGTAGAGCGGCAATGATCGGCTTTGCTTGCTCAAATTCACCCATAGAGGATGAATGGAACCATATGCGTCTTTTTGATTTCAGTCTTTTTAGATCATACTCAATTTTCTCAAACAATCCCTTTCGCCCTTGAATTCCTCGTCTGATTTTGAAGTTGAAAAGTGCAGTAAATTGTAAAAGTATCCAGAATAAGGGGATAAATAACCAATTATAAACGATAAACCACAATTTTTTCATACTACTTTATCATAGATGGATTATTTGAAATTCGGAATTATGGTAGAGAAAGTTTAATGGAAATGCAAGGAATGTGAAAAGAGAATAGAATTGAACATATACTTCTGAATAACCAAGGTAGTCGCTCTTATCGTTTCTCTTTCCGGTGAATTGCTCAGCACTATTCTTCTAGGTTCAGCCGATAACCAATTCCGGATTCTGTAAGAAGAATTTTGGGATTGGCAGGATCGTCTTCAATCTTTTTACGCAATTGACCGACATACACTCGCGTATACTGGGCTTCCTCTGAAAATGTCGGCCCCCATACTTGCTCGAGAATAAAATTATGCGTAAGAACTCTTCCAGAGTTACGCACGAAAAGTGCAAGCAGTGAATATTCTGTCGCGGTAAGCTTTACAACTTCGCTTTTCTTTTTTACAATGCGCGCAGACAAGTCTACAGAAAGATTGTGTGTTGTAAAAAGTTCTTTCTCTTGGTTTCTGGGACGATGCCGAAGAGCTGTGCGAACGCGTGCCAGCAATTCGCCTGTCCGAAATGGTTTTACTAAATAATCGTCCGCACCGGCATCTAGACAACCAATGATATCACTTTCCGTATTACGGACCGATAAAATGATGATTGGTATGGTTGCCCATTCACGAATCCTTTTTAATACGGTGATTCCATCCGTATCCGGCAGACCAAGATCGAGAATAACGAGATCCGGCCGCTCCGAACTGGCCATAATAATGCCGTTGCTGCCTGTTTCTGCAAACTTTAACTGATATCCATTCGGCTCTAAAGTAAGTTGAAGCAGCCGGCGAATCTGAATTTCGTCATCGATGGCAAGTATTTTCGGCGCCGTTGTCATTGTTGTGCTTGTTCAATTTCCATGGGAATTTCAATCTTGAATTCTGTCCCCCTCGGCATTCTATTTCGAACAGAAATGGTTCCACGGTGAGCTTCAATAAAACCCTTTGCTATCGGCAGACCTAATCCTGTTCCACCGGTAGATGTCCCTTCTGCACGGTAGAATTTCTCGAAGACTTTATTAATATCTGATTTTGGAATGCCCGGTCCGTTATCGGCAACGTTGATAATACAATGATCATTTTCGACAAGAGCCTGGATTTCGATTTGTGTGCCCGGGGGTGTGTGCACAGAGGCATTATACACAAGGTTTGTCAAAGCTTGTTCCATTAATCCGAAATCTAATTTAACCAGCGGCAGGTCTTCTTGAGTTGTTATTGTTACCTTATGTTGGCCAATTTCCCGTTCAAGTCCTTTGAGCGTTACATTAATAATGTCCCGTACGTCGCACCAGTCTAATTTTGGCTGTATCATTCCGGACTCCAGCCGTGTCATATCCAGCAAATTTGCGACAAGCCGGTTTAATCTTTCAGCAGCGATATGAATTTCATTATAAAGTTCAGTCATAGTTGTTGAGACTTGTGTCTGGTTCGCCGCTAGTAGGTTTTCTGAAGCGCCCATTATGGTAGCAAGGGGCGTTCTCAACTCGTGTGAAATGGAATTGAAAAGTGTTTTATAGAGTTTTTCCGATTCCGCAACGATTATAGATTTTTTAGTCACTTCATTTAATAATTCCCGTTCAACGGCGGAAGCAATTTGAGCGATAAAATTTTCCAGCAGTATTTCCTGATCAATACCCAGTTTTTCATTTTGACGGACTCGAACACCGATAACGCCGACAGGATAACGGGGTCCAGACATCGAATAATACGTAGCTTGTGCAAAGGGGAGTGTATCAGTAAATTTTCCAGCTTTTTTTTCATTCCAGTATGTCCATGCTGCAACACTGAATTCCTTTTCATCCGGTTTCCATGAACTCGCTGTATGTGCTTGATGACTCATATCACCATCTGCATCGCCAAGAAAAACGGCAACGTCTGCATCAAAAAACTTCTTAATATTTGCGATTGTTGCCTGAATGACTTCATCCTGGGAATGTGCGGAGGAAAGATCCTTCGTCAATGCAAACAAAGCGGAAGATCGCATTTCGCGCTGGCGGACGGCTCGTTCTCTTTCACGAACACGGGCGGATAAAGTTCCGGACACAGTTGCTACAATAAAAAATACTAAAAGCATTAACACATCTTCAATGTGTCCGATGGAAAATGTATATATGGGCGTAATAAATAAAAAATCCCACGCTAATGCACCACAAGCTGCTCCCAATAAAACCGGGCCGCGCCCCATTCTTAAAGGCAGTAATGATACTGCGAAAAGAATAATGTACGAAATCGTCTTATATTCAATAAGTCGAGCGAGAGGAATGCATGCAACCGAGACACCAAGAATTATCATCGCTGCTAAAATGTATTGTAAAAAACCGGATTGGATCTTGGGAATATGATAAAAAAATGACCGTCGTTGATTCTCCTCTTCTTCATGACCAACAATATAAATGTCGATATCCTCACTCTTTTGTAAAAGACCATTGATGAGCCGTGTCGATCCAAAGAGTACCCGCCGTTTCGACTTCCCGATCAGAATTTGCGTCGCATTCTGCTCGCGTGCAACCCGGAGCAGCGCACCGGCTATATCTTCATCGGAAGTCGTAATGATTTCTGCGCCAAGTTCTCTTGCGAGTTTGAAGTTCTTCGACAGTTGCCCTGTTTCCGTCACCGTTGTTTTTTTCGATGTTTCTACATAAACCGCAACCCACGATGCATCCATCGTGTACGAAACTCTGCGCGCCCAGCGGATGAGCGAGATGGATTGTGGACTCGCGCTGATGCCGACGACTAGACGTGTTCCAGATTTCCACGTTTCTGAAATCCGCTTCGTCTGTTTATATTCCCGTAATTGTTGATCAACACGCTCGGCAGTCAGGCGGAGAGACATTTCCCGAAGCGCGGTAAGATTTCCCTTTCGGAAAAAACTTTCGACAGCACGCTTTGAGCGTTCAGGTGTGTATACCTTTCCTTCTATAAGCCTCTTCAGAAGTTCGTCTGGAGAAATATCTATAACTTCAACTTCATCCGCAGTTTCAAATATTGAATCCGGTACGGTTTCACGAACAATGCTGCCTGTAATTTGAGCGACCGTTTCTGCGCGACTTTCCAGATGCTGCACATTCAGCGAGGTAAAGACATCAATGCCATTATCGAGCAACTCAAGTACATCTTGATATCGTTTCGTATGTCTGCTTCCAGGTACATTCGTATGGGCGAGTTCATCGACAAGGACAAGCTGGGGTTTTCGAGAAATGATCGCATCGAGGTCCATCTCTTCGAGCATTGTTCCTTTGTATTCAATGGTTTTTCTTGGGATGACAGGCAAGCCAGTAAGGAGAGCTTCAGTTTCTGATCGTTTATGCGTTTCCACATATCCAACGACGACATCAAGCCCATTTGTATTTGCCACTTGCGCATCTTTGAGCATGTCGTATGTTTTTCCGACTCCGGCGCACATGCCGAAAAAGATTTTCAACTTCCCCTTTCGCTCCTTTTCTTCTTCTTTCTTGAGAAGATGAAGAAGCGTATCAGGATCGGGACGATTTTGATCTTCTAAGGACATAGTGAAATATACGAAAGACATATGAAAAAAGCGCTTCGAAACAACAATGCTCTAGTGCGACTTTTCTTTTATTATTTCAAGAAAAACTCGGTTGTTGAATCTCTACAAGGGCATTACCGGAGGGGAAGAATGAACAGAATGAAAAATGTTCTTTGCCAGAATCTTGAATTATTGTTGCGATTGTGCTTTCACGTTTTTCCTGATTTTAGAGAAATATTAAATTCCCGGACTCATAAAAAATTCAGTAAAAAAATACATTTAGCTAAATATTAATATCCAATTGCATCGTAAAGGTGCTCGGGATATCAGCATTGAAAACGTCCCGTGCAAAGATAACGCTCACGTTTTTTGAGAACGACCATGCAAAGCCGTAGCTCAATGCACCAAAGCTGCTTTTGCTGCCTTGGTAATCGACTGCAAGCCAGAGATTCTCGCTAATTTCGGGGATCATTCTGTCCCATGAAAGCAAGACCCCGGAGTTATCAGCTTTACCGGTTGAAAGATCGACCAACAGTTTCTTGTTCCCAGAAAAGTACCCTACTTCAAGTCGTCCTATGACCGGAAATGTTCTCCCGATTATTCCATAGGCAATATTAAAGTCCGTTACATTTTTTAGAAACCCGAAATCAAATCCTCCGACGGCGATCGCGGGGGACCAGTCGACGAGTACTCCCTCCGGAACACCAACCTTCGCATTCACAAGGAATGGCGATAATTGCGGTGTAAAATAATCGACGCCGATTTCCGCTTGCACAATGGAATCGGGCAACACTCCGACTGTTAAATTGAGATCCGTCGGGAATGCTGTACCGCTGAATGATTTTCCACTTCTAAAATCGTATGCATAATTATCGATGCCAAGATGAAACGATTTATATCCTTGGAAATCAATCGACGGTATCCAAATGATAGTGGACGGGGTTGCAACAGCAGAAAGAGTACTGCAAACTAACAAAAGGACCAGTGCGACATTTTTTGAAATTCTTGCTTTCATTTCTAAACTCTTTATATACATTTCATTAAGGTGAATCATCAACTTCATATTACTTTCATTGCGACCATCAGCATATCGATTAGCTTGATGCCAATAAATGGAGCAATGACACCGCCGACTCCATAAATAAGCAAATGTCTTCGCAACAATTGCACGGCGCTTATTGGCCGATACTTTACTCCTTTGAGTGCTAATGGTATTAATGCGACAATAATTAGTGCATTGAAGATTACTGCAGAGAGGATAGCACTTTCCGGAGTAGCAAGCTTCATAATATTCAACATATTCAGCACAGGATATGTTGTTGCAAATGCGGCGGGAATGATGGCGAAGTACTTCGCGACGTCATTGGCAATGCTGAACGTCGTCAGTGTCCCGCGCGTCATCAGAAGCTGTTTCCCGATTTCGACGATCTCCATCAGCTTTGTCGGATTGCTGTCGAGGTCGATCATATTTGCTGCCTCTCGGGCAGATTGCGTACCGGTATTCATTGCTACAGCAACATCTGCCTGGGCAAGAGCTGGAGCATCATTCGTGCCGTCACCGGTCATAGCAACAAGGCGTCCGCCTTTTTGATAATCGCGGATCAATTTCAACTTGTCTTCTGGTTTTGCCTCAGCGAGAAAATCGTCAACACCAGCTTCAGCAGCAATAGCAGTAGCTGTCAAGGTGTTATCACCCGTAATCATCACAGTTTTTATTCCCATCTTCCGCAGGTGTGCGAACCGCTCCTTAATTCCGCCTTTGACAATATCTTTCAAATGGATGACGCCGAGAACTTCTTTGTTTTCTGCGACGACGAGAGGAGTGGCACCGACCCGGCTGATTTCTTGTACCGCTTGCTGTACGGCCGCAGGAAACATGCCGCCCTGTTGTTCAATGTATGCTTTCATTGCGTCCGATGCGCCTTTGCGGATGATTCTTTTTCCATTTTTCCCTTCGGGTTGAATGTCGGCTCCGCTCATACGCGTCTGTGCACTGAAGGGAACAAAATGTGCTGCAATCTCATGAATATCACGACCGCGCAACCCGTACTTCTCTTTGGCAAGAATGACGATGGATCTTCCTTCCGGAGTTTCATCAGCAAGTGAAGCGAGCTGCGCTGCATCCGCCAATCGTTCTTTTGAGATTCCCGGTGCGGGAGTAAATTCTGTCGCCATACGGTTTCCCAGTGTGATCGTACCGGTTTTATCAAGGAGGAGTACATCGACATCACCTGCCGCTTCGATGGCACGACCAGATGTTGCTATTACGTTATGCCGGATCATTCGGTCCATGCCGGCAATACCGATTGCAGAAAGAAGTCCCCCGATCGTCGTGGGAATCAAACAGACAAGAAGGGCAACGAGCACCGTTACGGTGACGGGTGCCCCGTGTCCGGCGACCTCAACGCTAAACAATGAGAACGGAAGAAGTGTCATGCACACGATAAGAAAAATAATGGTGAATGCTGCAAGTAATATATTGAGTGCAATTTCGTTCGGAGTTTTTTGCCGCTTGGCACCTTCAATCAAATGAATCATCCTATCCAGAAATCCACCGCCGGGCTCTGCCGTCACTTGAATGACCAGCCAATCGGAGAGCACGCGCGTGCCGCCGGTAACAGCGCTTCGATCACCGCCGGATTCACGAATCACGGGAGCACTTTCGCCTGTAATAGCACTTTCATCTACAGAAGCGATGCCTTCAATAACCTCACCATCTGCGGAAATTATATCACCTGCTTCGGCTAGGAAAACGTCCCTTTTTTGCAATTCACTGGACGTGACGATATTAAACTGTGAACTCTTTTTAGGTTCACGCAATCGTTTTGCCGTTGTATCCCGGCGCGAGCGGCGTAGCGCTTCTGCCTGCGCTTTTCCGCGCCCTTCAGCCAATGCTTCAGAAAAATTTGCAAAGAGAACCGTGAACCACAACCAGAGTGATACGAAACCGATATACCACGCAGGCGCTTCTCCGGTGCCGAGCAATGCTTGAATCCATAACGCGAAAGTGAGTACGCTTCCCACTTCCACGACAAACATAACCGGATTTCGTGCCATCAACCATGGATTCAATTTCACAAATGAATCAAATAAAGCACGGCGAAACATTTCGCCGTTAAGTCCTAAAGGTTTCTTTAGTTGCTGCGCAGATGTCGTTACCATTTTACTATCTTCCTTTTTTCTCGTGAGTACGTTATTGCATCATCATGAAATGTTCGACAATCGGTCCCAATGCGAGCGCAGGCAAAAAGTTCAGTGCACCCACAATAAGAACGACCGCAATAAGCCAGAAAATAAACAGCGGCGTATGCGTCGGCAATGTTCCTTCACTTACCGGAACCAATTTCTTTTTAACAAGAGAGCCCGCAAGCGCTAGTGTCGGAACAGCAAGCCAATACCGCCCGATTAACATTGCCAATCCGCCGGCAAGATTGTAAAACGACGTGTTGACATTTACACCGGCAAAAGCGCTTCCATTATTGTTCGCTTGCGATGTGAAGACGTACAATATCTCGCTAAATCCATGCGGACCAGGATTCATGATTCCTGCTTTCCCAGCAGCCGTGATCACGGCAATTGCTGTAAGAACGAGAACCGTGATTGGCATAATGAGAATCAGGAGAGATGCCATTTTCATTTCGTACGCTTCTATTTTATGGCCTAAATATTCCGGCGTTCGTCCAACGAGCAATCCCGCCACAAATACAGCTACAACCACAAAGATTAGCATTCCGTAAAGGCCCGATCCAACCCCGCCGAAAACAACTTCCCCAAGATGAAGCATGATAAGCGTTATCATTCCACCGAGTGGAGTGTAAGAATCGTGCATGGAATTCACAGAACCGTTCGAGGCGGCTGTTGTGGCAGTCGCCCAAACAGCAGAATTGGGGATGCCAAAGCGGACTTCCTTTCCTTCCATATTACCGCCGGGATTGATGGAAGTCGATTGTTGATCCACACCGAGTGCAGTTAGTTTAGGATTGCCTGAACCTTCAAGACTATACATCCAAAATACTGCTGCGACGAGTATCAGCATCATAGCAGCAAAGATCGCCCACCCCTGGCGCGTGTCTTTCACCATTTTCCCAAATGTGTGACACAGTGCTGCAGGAATAAGCAAAATTGCAAGCATTTCTAAAAAATTAGCAAGAGGCGTTGAATTCTCATACGGATGCGCTGAATTAACGTTGAAGAAACCTCCGCCGTTGGTTCCTAACTGCTTGATGGCAATCTGCGATGCCGCAGGTCCCATAGCTAGAACTTGATCCGTCACTTTCACACCGCCGGTGTCGGCTGTCGCTTGGAGAAAAGGTACGGAAACGTATGCAGAATTATTCTGTATGACTCCTTGAGAAACAAGCACAAGCGATAAGACAATAGCAAGAGGAAGGAGTATATACAGTGTACTGCGTGTCATATCGACCCAGAAATTTCCAAGTGTTTTTGCTGAATGACGGGCGATTCCGCGGATAAAAAGCGTGAGTACAGCCATCCCAGATGCTGCGGAGACGAAATTCTGTACTGTCAGGGCGAGCATCTGTGTCAAGTAGCTCATCGTTGTTTCTCCGCCGTAGCCCTGCCAATTGGTGTTTGTGGCAAAACTGACAGCAGTATTGAACGATGAATCCGGTGAGACAGCCCCGAAACCCTGAGGATTCAACAGCAGAAATTGTTGAACTCGTTGTATAAGATAGACGGCTAACAGCCCTATAAAATTGAAGATGATCAGTGCAATTACATTTGCTTTCCAATCCATCTCTTCGTCAGGACTGATTTTTATCAGACGATAGATGAGACGTTCGAGCGGGCCAAGAACAGGATCGAGAAATGTTTTTTCCCGTTGGTACACACGAGCCATAAACGCGCCGAGCGGCTTTGCAAGCAATGTCAGCGCTGCGAGGTAAAACGCGATTTGTAAAATCCCATTGAGTGTCATTCGAATATCTCCGGTTTCAATAGTGCGACAAGTAAATACGCCAAGAGACCAATTGCTATAATTCCCGAAATGATATAGAGTAAGCTCATACGGTGCCTCCTGATTTTTCTTCAACATTTTTATCAGCCCCGGGCTGAAGGACTTCACACATCTTCAGAAGTCCTAACGTGAGAACAAAAAATACAACGGCGACCCCGATATAGATAATGTCTTCCATGATTATTTTCCTCCAGATAAGGATTGAGTTTCATCGAGTGCAAGATTCAATTTGAGAACATTCACACGAGGTTCTCCAAGAAATCCCAATTGCCTTCCTTCGGTGTATTGAGTCACCAGAGACCGAAGATTATCCTGGTTCAGATTTCGGATTCGGGCTACACGAGGAAGCTGATAGAGAGCGGCTGCAACACTGATATGAGGATCAAGTCCGCTTCCTGAAGCCGTCACAAGATCCACCGGAACAGGCTGCGTATTCGACGAGTCGATAGCTTTCAAGTCTTGGATTCTTTTCTTCACTCCATCGAGATATGACTGATTGATCGGCCCATAATTCGATCCGGATGACGCTGCGGCGTTATAAGCAAACGGACCTGTAGCCGATAACCGGCTCCAGAAGTATTTCGGATCGCTGAACGGTTGCCCGATGAGCTCGGAACCGAAAGTTTTTCCATCCTTTACTATCAGGCTTCCGTTTGCCTTCTTAGGGAAAATCAGCTGTGCAAGACCGGTTACCACCAGCGGGTATAATATTCCCGTGAGGGCGGTGAACACGATGATAGCGATGATTGAGGTACGAAGATGTTTAAGCAACATCATTGTGAATTCCTCCAATTGAATTTTTGAGTTTTTGAAACCGCCTCTTTCAACAGAAGCGGTGTGATGATAAGTTCCTGTATCATTGTATTCCTTTTTCATTGTTGCGGTTCTAATATGGCAAGAGATGGGATACAAAAGCAATCAACAGGGTCTAAAAAGAGAGGTAAGAAGTATAAAAATATTATTAAAAACGGTAAATTTTGCTTGATGATTTGTATTGAGATTGTATGCAAGAAGAGCAAGAGGCGAGCATAGGATTTCTTAGAGCAAGGAGATTGAAGACGGATAAACCCGGACTTGGATAAAAATGTTCGTTCCAAATTGCTAAATCCCCGAAGGAAAGCAATGAAGAGGAAATAAAATGCGGCATAAGGGACATAAGAAAGACATGAAGACCTGTCATTGAAACCATATAAAAAGAAGGCTAATATGTATAAAGATTTAATAAAAATATTTTCAAAATCCCCGTTTATTTGCAAAAATCGCAATTTCATTTTACTGGTTTTATAAAAAAATCTATTACTTCAAATGATTCCTCAGTACCTTATAGTAAATTTAACTGTCATTTCGAACAACTTGGAAGGAACATGGAACAAAGCAGCACCGATAGTTCTTCAGATGTTGATCCCTCATCTATTAGCGATGATTCAGAAAAAAGATTTTTTACTAAAGTAAAACGTGCCATTCTCGGCGCACCGCGCAGTATTAAGGACCCGGGAGTTTTTCATCAAATTTCCCTCATCGCATTTCTTGCATGGGTTGGCTTAGGTGCAGACGGACTTTCTTCTTCGTCTTACGGACCGGATGAATCATTCCGAGCCCTAGAAGGCCATGCGTATCTTTGTATTGCATTGGCGTTAGCAACTGCCTTTACAGTGTTTATCATTTCTTATGCTTATTCCCGCATTATCGAACACTTTCCATACGGCGGCGGCGGTTACGTCGTTGCAAGCAGACTACTTGGAAAACATTTTGGCGTTGTTTCCGGATCTGCATTGTTAGTTGATTATGTTCTGACTATTTCAGTATCTGTTGCAAGCGGCTTGGATCAAATATTCAGCATTCTTCCACCATACTGGCTGCAGTATAAACTTATAGCAGTGGCACTAGTGATCGGCCTTTTGATGATTCTAAATCTGCGCGGAATTAAAGAGTCAGTAACTATTTTGATGCCTATCTTCTTAGTATTCCTTGTTACGCATGTCATTCTCATATTTGGCGGTATCGGATTGCATCTCACCGAAGCAACACAAGTCGCCGGCACAATGCACACAGATTTTTCGAACGGATTGAAAACACTTGGACTTCTTGGCATGGCAAGTTTATTTGCACGCGCGTATTCGATGGGTGCAGGAACATATACCGGTATAGAAGCCGTATCCAACGGCATCCAGATCATGCGAGAGCCAAAGATCGACACCGCCAAGCGTACAATGGCATATATGGCAATATCCCTTGCCGTAACGGCAGGTGGAATTCTGTTATGTTATCTTCTTTTCCATGTTCAACCGGAACCCGGTAAAACAATGAATGCAGTTCTATTAAATCGCTTCGCCGGCGGCTGGGTCATTGGAAATATTCCTGTTGGATGGTGGTTCGTTGTTATTACGCTTGCGTCTGAAGCGGCTTTACTATTTGTTGCCGCCCAAACCGGATTTATCGACGGCCCGCGCGTCATGGGGAATATGGCAACAGACTCATGGCTACCGCGCAGGTTTGCTTCGCTTTCTGAGCGATTAACAATGCAAAATGGAGTGGCTCTCATTTCAGTTGCGGCTATTCTTACTTTGGTAGTTACCAAAGGCAATACATCTACACTTGTGCTGATGTATTCGATTAATGTGTTTTTGACTTTTTCACTTTCGGAAATGGGAATGGTGAGATATTGGATCAAGAACCGCGAAAAATATCCCGATTGGTCGAAACATATAATAATTCACTTAATCGGTCTTGTATTGTGTCTTTCAATTTTGACCGTGAGCATATTTGAAAAGTTCGCAGTCGGCGGGTGGGTAACATTAGTCATTACAACCCTCCTTATTCTGCTCTGTCTCAGAGTCAAGCGCCACTATAACAAAGTCGGGGATCACCTTAAACGACTTGATGATGTTCTTACGGATATTCCTACAATGGAAGGGTGGGTTCAGACAAAAACGATCCCAAACGCAAATACAGCCGTCCTCATGGTGAAGGAATACGGCGGATTGGGAATTCATTCATTTCTTTCCATTCAGCGTCTTTTCCCGAACCACTTCAAAAATATGATTTTTATTTCTGTTGTGAGCCTAGATGCAAGCACTTTAAAAGGAAAGAATGAATTGGACGAGATGAGAGAAGAGCAGAAAAAACATCTTGAAAAATACGTCAAGTTTGCAAATCAATTAGGGTTTAACTCTGATTACCGAATTGCTGAAGGAACCGACGTTATAGAAGAAATAGAAAAATTATCGGCGCAGGTTGCAAAAGAATTTCCACATTCCATTTTCTTCGCTGGCAAGCTGGTGTTTGAGCGTGAACATTGGTACCAGCGGATTCTTCACAACGAAACGGCATATGCGATCCAGCGGCGCTTACAATTTGCGGCATTAAATTGTATGGTTTTGCCGGTTCGTGTCTTTGCCACAAACAAAGCATAAAAATTTCATTCCTTTGATAAAAGAAAGGAGCGGGGTTTCCCTTGCTCCTTTTTGTTTATAATCCCACTAGTAATTAATCATTCATTCCTTGCCATCGGGAACTATCCGTAGTATCTTGCTGTTAAATACTTTGAATTTAAAGGAGAAGCAATGAAAACAACGAAACAATACGGAAAGAAAATCGATCTTGCCCTTTCTCTATGGGTAAAATTGGTACGGGCGCACGCTACATTCAGCCATCTGACTGCTGCGAACATTCATACATTTAATCTCACACCGGCGCAATTTGGTGTTGTCGAATGCCTCGGCCATCTTGGACCGATGCTCATTGGCGATCTGACCAAAAAGCATCTTGTCAGTGGCGGCAATATGACTGTTGTCGTGGATAATCTGGAAAAAGAGGGAATCGTACGGCGATCCATCAGCAAAAAAGATAGGCGCGCATTTTATGTCCAATTAACGCTAAAAGGCAAACGCTTGTTTAACCAGATTTTTATCCAGCATGCGGAATACGTGGCAAAATTGGCATCCGTACTCACAGAAACTGAACAAACCGAACTTGGATCTCTCCTGAAAAAGCTCGGCACAGAATTAGGAGTTGTTAGCTAAATTTTTAATATCAGTAGTTGAAGTTTGAAACTTTTAAACTTCAATCAGTGTTTTACATAGTATACAGAAGACAGCAGCATGACAATTCGACCGTTACATATTCTCGCGATCTCCGGCAGCTTGCGAACCGAATCGTTCAACCGGAAAGCACTTCAGATTTCTAAAAGGATGGCATCTGAACAGGGCGCGGATGTCCAAGAGATGGATTTAAAAATACTTGCCTTGCCGGTATTCGATGAAGACCTGCGAGCACACGGATTTCCTGAATCTGTTGTAACACTTAAACAGGCAATTGAAGCGGCAGACGTTCTTCTAATCGCAACTCCTGAATATAATCACTCAATAGCTGGTCCATTAAAAAATGCCATTGATTGGGCTTCTGATAAAACAAATCCTTTTTCAGGAAAAACAGCGGCTGTATTCGGTGCATCAAATGGTTTGAATGGCACACTTCGCGCACAGATCCATCTTCGACAAGTCTTAGCGGCATTGAATGTTGAAGTCGTGCCTCAGCCGCAAATATTTATTCGCTCAGCGCAGGAAGTCTTTTTGCCGGATGGTTCGCTGGTTGATTCGAAGCTTATGAATCAGTTGCACTTATTGATTCGGGAAACTCTTAAACTGGCCCTGCGTAAAAAAGAAAACAAAATAAATGTTCTCAACAAATAGAAAAGGAAATTCTTTATGGAAACGGCACTTTTATACATCGGAAGGATAATATTCGGAGGTTATTTCATTTTTGGGGCCGTTAATCATTTTACAAAGCTTGAGATGATGTCTGGCTATGCAAAATCCAAAGGTGCTCCATCTCCAAGGTTATCCGTCGCTTTTTCAGGATTGCTCTTATTGATAGGCGGTGCAAGCGTGCTTTTTAATATATTTTCAACTATTGGATTTCTTTCACTCATCCTTTTTCTTGTTCCGGTTACATTAATTATGCATGCACCATGGAAAGTTGAGGATCCGCAAGCAAAAACGAGCGAAACAATAAACTTCATAAAAAATTTCGCTTTGGTCGGTGCAGTATTAATTCTCCTTGCATATACACTTGCATAAAAAAATTTAAGGCGCAACATGACAAGTGCAATCGTAAAAAAGGTTATTATCTATGAATGAATACATGATCATCGTTAAATTTATCGTAGCGGTTAACGAAGAATTTGCATCTCTCATTCCGAGTCAGCGGACCGAGGTGAGCCGGTTGATGGAAAAAGGGATTCTGACAAGTTATAGTTTGTCATCGGATCGTGAGACATTATGGATAACACTCCTTGCAACATCGTCGGAGGCTGTTGAGACAACGCTCAAGATGATGCCATTATACAAATTTATGCAGTACGAAATTGTCGAATTGATGTTCCATAATAATCCAGTCTATACACCGATGCATTTTTCTATGAACTAACTATTCACAAAACTTTAAAAGTATTTCAACCCAATCAATCATTTATTATAGAGGTTCTGCCATGAAAAGAGTAGTAGTTGTTTTTATTGCCATCTTAGTTGTGACTGCACTTGTAACAGCACAATCTGAGTGGAAGTTTGACAAAGTCCATTCCAGTGTCACGTTTAGCGTGAAGCATATGGTCATTTCCAATGTATCGGGTAACTTTAAGGATTTTTCGGTTGTCCTGAAATCCGAGAAAGATGACTTCTCAGACGCGACGGTAGAAGGTACAATTCAAGTTGCAAGCATCAGCACAGACAACGATTATCGGGATAAGCACTTGAAGTCGGATGATTTTTTCAATGCCGAAAAATTTCCGGAGATCAAATTCAAGAGCACAAAATTTGAAAAACTCAGCGATAACAAATATAAAATCACCGGTGATCTCACGATGCGCGATGTGACAAAGGAAGTAACCTTCGATGCGGTCTTAAACGGAACACTCAAAACAGATAAAGGTTTGCTCTCGGCGTGGAAAGCAACAACGACGATAAACAGGTTTGACTATAATCTAAAATGGAATAAAACCATCGAAACTGGCGGTCTTATGGTTGGGCAAGATGTTACGATAACACTCAATTTAGAACTGAACAAGTAGTACCCTCGCCTCACAATGATGGAGTCCGCCTTTACCTCGTTAGGCGCGGGCTCCATCTCTTTCCTTTCTATTCTATCATAAATATCCGAAAGAACTCCTTTTCTCTGTAACCGATAAAACGCCTTAAACCAATCGGCGGGGTATTGGATCCAAAATGGATAAAAGAAAAGGATATGAGGGGTTGCTATTGCTGTAGCCAATGGTTAATTTCTTCGCAGAGTGTCATCGGAAGATTTTATCCCAAAAAGACAATCTTCAAGTGTTTTTCTTGAAGAGAATAAAGGAACTTTGCGATGAAGCGCCTAACGATTAAACGAATTGCTATTACTACAGGCGGCGGCGACGCTCCGGGACTCAATGCAGTAATCCGTGCAGTGGTGGTTTCTACAGTCAATCGCGGGTGGGAATGTTTCGGTATTCGCGATGGTTACAATGGACTACTGGAACCAAAAAAATATCCCGAAGGTGGGCTAATTCCTTTGCCCAAATCGAAAGTACGAGGCATTACCCACCTTGGCGGAACAATTCTTGGCACCACCAACAAAGGCAATCCGTTGCAATGGCCAATGAAAGGAAAAGACGGCAAGCTTCATGAAACCGATCGCACCGACGAACTGCTGAAAGCATTCAAAAAAAACAAGATCGATGCGCTTGTTGCCGTCGGTGGTGATGGTTCTCTTGGAATCGCAAATATTCTGGCACAAAAAGGATTGCGCGTGGTCGGCGTACCTAAGACTATTGACAATGATCTTGATAAAACCGTCATAACATTTGGATTTGATACAGCAGTATCTTTTGCCACAACGTGCATCGACCGCCTGCACACAACAGCAGAATCGCATCAACGTGTCATGGTAGTGGAAGTAATGGGTCGATATGCCGGTTGGATCGCATTGGAAAGCGGTGTCTCCAGTACGGCGGATGTTATTCTCATTCCGGAAATTCCATACGATATTCACAAGATTGCAGAGAAAATTGAAGAGCGTGAAAAGTCCGGTGCAAAATTTTCTATTGTTGTAGTTGCAGAAGGAGCTAAACCAAAAGGTGGATCATTTTCTGTGGTCTCGAAAGAAATCGGGCGGGCTGAAAAGCTTGGCGGTGCCGGTGAGCGCGTCGCAAAAGAGATTTATGAGATTACAGGCAAAGAGACACGTTGTGTGGTGCTGGGTCATTTGCTCCGCGGTGGAACTCCAACAACGTTCGATCGTCTTATTTCACTTCGCTTTGGAGCTGCTGCAGTGCGCGCTCTGGCGGAAGGACAAAACGGTGTCATGGTCGCACTCGATCCGCCAACGGTTCGCTATGTACCATTGGCCGAAGCCACTAACCGAATGAAAACTGTTCCGATCAATTGTGATATTATTATGACTGCGCGTGATTTAGGAGTCAGTTTTGGAGATTGAATGCTAAAGTGCAAACAATAAATCCCAAAAAACAAAACAAACATTTTTCATATTTTCCATTCGGTATAAATCAGAGAGCCATCAAGCAATTATCGGAGATACTACAATGACGACGCCAACAGACAATGCCCGTCCAGAACGTACACAGGCAGATATCATATATGAACAGGCGATCTTGTTGGATTCTGCACTCGATCCCATTATCGTGCGAGATCTAAACGATAATCTCGTTTTCTGGAATAAAGCAGCAGAGCATTTGTATGGTTGGACGTTCGAAGAGGCAAAGTCATTGCAAATTCATCAACTGATTGCGATGGAGGATCACTCAAAATATGAGCGGGGAAGAAAAGAATTTGCAGAGAAAGGGGAATGTGCGATCGAGCTGCGCCAAAAAGCAAAAAACGGTCGGACAATTATAACACATTCCCGATGGTCTGTTGCACGAAACAGAGATGGAAATCCTTATGGCCGGCTCATTATTACGCGCGATATTACAGAACAGCGGAATCTTGAAGCTCAACTTCGCCGTGCACAGCGCATGGAAAGCTTGGGAACGCTGGCAGGCGGCATTGCGCATGATCTCAATAATGTGCTGGCACCGATTCTTATGTCCGTCCAAATATTGAATACGAAAATTACTGACCCAAATCTAAAAAAACTCATTGCAGCACTTGAAACCAGCACGAAGCGTGGCAGCGATATTATTAAACAAGTGCTAACCTTTGCGCGAGGTACTGAAAAAGATTTTGCACCTCAACAATTACGATATATTATATCGGAAATCGAAGCCATTATTAGACAAACATTCCCTAAGAATATCCAACTCCGCACCGGAGTTTCAAAAGATCTTTCACTGGTGTTAGGTGATGCAACCCAATTGAATCAAGTACTGATGAATCTCTGCATTAATGCGCGCGATGCCATGCCTGAAGGCGGTCGTTTAACTGTGACTGCTGAAGATATGTACATGGACGAAAGTTATGCCCATTTGATACTTGATGCCCACCCGGGTCAATATGTTATGCTCACTGTTGCGGATACTGGAACGGGAATTCCCTTAGATGTACAGGAAAAGGTTTTTGAGCCATTCTTTACGACAAAGGAGAGAGGGAAAGGTACGGGACTTGGTTTGTCTTCCGTCTATACTATTGTGAAATCACACAATGGACTTATTAAATTGTACAGCGAGTATGGCAAAGGGACGGAACTTAAGATCTTTCTGCCTGCGACCCAACAGAAAGAACGAAAGCTCGAGTCTGCCTCAGATAAAGAACTCTTGAGGGGCCACGGAGAACGTATTCTTGTTATTGACGATGAACTCTTCGTATTACAGATATCGAAAGAAGTATTGGAGGTTCAAGGGTATAGTGTAGTCACAGCAATGGATGGAGCGGAAGCGACCGCTCTTTATGCCAGCGCAGAAAAAGGCTCTATTCAGCTTGTTATAACCGATATGAACATGCCGCTCATGGACGGTTCATCGACTATCAGAGCGCTGAGAAGGCTTGATCCGGATCTCAAGATTGTTGTGTCCAGCGGCCTTTTAACCAATGTGAATTCCGCAGGATTGGGGGGTCTCGATACTCAAGGGTATCTTACAAAACCTTATACAGCCGAACAGCTTCTTTTTATGGTGCAGAAAGTTTTAAATGAAAAAAACAGTACAGAACCAAATAAGAGTTGATATCTTCAAATGTCACAAACCTTTCATAAGAATCAGAATGAATATGTAAGGACAACAATGCCGTTAAGAATTTTTATTACAGGCGGAACATTTGACAAAGAATATAATGAGCTGGATGGTAAGCTATTCTTTAAAGATACGCACTTACCGGAAATGCTGAAACTTGGCAGATGCAAAGTTCCAGTGGAGATTCGAACGCTGATGCTGGTAGATAGTCTTGAAATGACCGATACGGATCGTCAGATCATTGTGGAACAATGCCGAAAATGTAAAGAAGATCGAATTGTCATTACACATGGTACCGACACGATGGAAGAGACAGCAAGGGTTCTTGGTAAGAGTATCACGGATAAAACCGTTATTCTCACTGGTGCAATGGTCCCGTATAAATTTGGCAGTTCGGATGGACTATTTAATCTTGGCAGTGCGCTCGCATTTGCCGAGACACTTCCACACGGCGTCTATGTCGCAATGAATGGTCGCTGTTTTATGTGGGATAATGTGAAGAAGAACAAGAAGACCGGTGAGTTTGAAGAACTTCGCTAAGGTAATTAAAATGAAGTGAAATAGCCCGAGTTATTCGGGCTTTTTTTATTGGTGGACGCTGTAGGGATCGAACCTACGACCTCCGCCTTGTAAGGGCGGCGCTCTGAACCAGCTGAGCTAAGCGTCCGATGATTTGTTTTAAAATTTACGCAATCTTGTCCCCTATTGCAAATTTTGATTTTTTCTTCAACTTAACAATTTACGTTGTGAGAGTTGCACAACCTGTCATGTCTGTCGCAGCCCTTAATCGATGGAGTTGCCTTTGTACTCTGCCTTTCTTACTTTACATGCGCCTTGCAGAGAGTGCTTGCCCGAATGAATAGCATACTTGTATTAAGATAAGAAAAGGAAATACACATGAACCAAACACAGAACGATGAAACCGGATTATCTACGAAGATGGCGTTATGTCTTGCGGCAATGACGCTTGTAGGGATTGATGGAGAGTTTACAAAAGAGGAGTTGGAGAAACTCCGGACTCTTATTCATTCCGATGAAACTGCTTTTCTCAGAGCCTTTAGTTTTTATAACGAACGCCCTCTTGAAGTCTGTATGAAAGTCGTGGCAGCACGGTTGAACGAAGAACAAAAACAGATAGCGTATCGCGTTTTATACGATCTTGCGCACGCGGATCAAGACCTTGCGAAGAGTGAGGAAGATCTCTTACAACAGTACGCAGCTGCATTCGGACTCGCTACTAATTTTATTGCATGGGTAAAGACCAAAAAAGATAAAAATTATGATTTAGCATTGTTTGAATAACTCGCTTTCTGCATAATTTGAGACGATCCTTAATCCAAAAAACAAATAACCCCATATGGCATCTATCCCAATTAAACCTGCGTAAAAACGACATGTGTCATGATTGAATAGTTAAAGACAGTTCCTGAACACCGATTTTAGAAGCAAGTAGTAAAAAAATGTTAACACAATGAAAGAACAACCAATACACACATTCATCGATCTCTCGCATCCTATCATTGACCGCATGCCAGTGTATCCAGGCGATGAATCGGCGCGACTTGAAAAGATCAACGACTTTGCGCGGGATGGATTCAACAATTTCTGCTTTACAAGCGGCATGCATACAAGCACACACATCGACGGGCCGATGCACATGACGGAATCTGACCGATTCATCGATGAACTTCCTTTGGATGGGTTTATAGGAGCAGGGTGCTTCTTGAATGCCGTCAGGATGAAGGTTATTCCATGTACTTCGGAGTTTACATCTGTAATTGTCCCGGAATGCATTGTCCTCATCTATACTGGATTCGGGAAACAATTTGGCAGCAAAGAATATTACAATGATCATCCTGTCATCAGCATGGAATTGGCGCAATTTCTTGTCGAGCAGAGGACCAAAATGATCTGTCTCGATACGCCGTCACCCGACAAGCATCCTTACGATATCCATACGTATCTTCTGAAGAATAACGTTCTTATCGCTGAAAATTTGACCGGCATGGAAAAACTTCTGACAGTCAAGAAGTTCGAAATCATAGCATTTCCATTGCGAATTCATGCCGATAGTTCGCCAGCGAGAATTGTTGCACGAATATTAGAGTGAACCTATAGACAGCAGCACACAATCGCGCACTACAGAAGTGAATTGAGATGATTCCATTGCTGTTCGGAAAATTCTCTCAACGATTTTAACTTACTATCTGCAATATCGAATCGCGCCTCGTTCCACTGTTCTGCCATCGGAATGACGACTGTTTTCATCCGCGCTGCCTTCGCCGCAATGAGCCCGTTGAACGAATCCTCAATGACTAAACATTGTACCGGAGGAATGTGCAAGTGCTTCGCTGTTGTGAGAAATACTGCGGGATGCGGTTTGCCGTATTCTTCCCGTTCGGCAGAATGAACGACACGAAATGTATTCTCCAAAGAAAATTTATTCAGTACGGTTTTGATGAGCCGCATGGCTGAGGATGAGGCAAGTGCAGTTTGGATCCGGCGGTTTTTAAAAAAATCCAACACATCTATCACGCCATCCAGCAAAACTGCTCGTTCACGAACCCGTAGTTCCACGGCGGTTAAGATTTCGTCGGAAACTCGTTCCATTGATTTTTGTTTCCAGGGATTCTGGTTATAACGGTACATGACGACATCTCTCACTGGCAAGCCGGTGGTTTCAATACATTGCGCACGTGTCAGGTGAATGCCCACCGTCGCGAAAATTTCTATTTCAGCTTCCTGCCAAAAAGGTTCTGAGTTCAGCAACACACCGTCCATATCAAAAATCACTGCGTCGATCATTATTTCCTCTATCTTAATCTAACAGAGAATAATCTGAATGGCAAGCGTACAAACATCTCTTGTGTGTTCCTTATGTCAGAGATGAGACAGATTGAAACACTCCAAGTTTTTGCTTACTTTATCTTTCATCAATGTCGATGAAATGGATGGTGAAGCACATGAAAAAGAATTCGAAACAACTTTCCGTCGCCACACGGGCGATCCATGGCAGTAAACTCTATGCCTATAAAGCCCCCGTTACGACACCGATTTATCAGACTTCTACGTTTCGATTTGAAACATCCGAAGATGCCATTCGATATGCAAAAGGAGACCCGTCGGTTTACGTATATTCGCGGTACCATAATCCCACGGTTCACGATGTAGAAGAGAAGATTGCGCTTATGGAACATGGCGAAACAGCTGCGCTCTTTTCTTCAGGCATGGCTGCAATTACGACAGCGATTCTTGCTGTAACAAAATCCGGAGACAATATCATTAGCACCTCTGCGCTGTACGGCGGCACGTACCGCTGGATGCGCGACGAGCTACCGAAACAAAACATTACCGTACATTTCGTTGACGCACAGCACTTGAAGGATATTGAACGAATTACCAACGAACGAACAACCATCGTCTACATCGAAACTCCAACCAATCCCACGCTCAGTATTGTTGATATTTCTGAAGCAGTCCGCTGCACGAAGAAAGCAGAAAAGAGACTCGGCCGCCGTATTCTTACGATGATTGATAATACGTTCGCTACCCTCCTTAATCAGGATCCGTTTCATTTCGGTGTGGATGTTATTACCGAAAGCGCCACCAAATATCTCGGTGGGCACAGTGATATTCTCTCCGGTGTTGTTATCGGTAAGGAGGAGTACATCAGCCATGTGCGCACACTGAGAAAGTACCATGGCAGCTGTGCTGATCCTTTTGCAGCATTTTTACTTGGCAGGAGTTTGAAAACTTTTGAACTGCGTATAGGGAAACAAACCGAAAATGCTCTCGTACTGGCACGCGTATTAGAAAAACATAAGAAAGTGAATCGTGTTCTCTATCCCGGACTTCCTTCGCATCCACACCACAAGATTGCTAAAAGACAAATGACCGGATTTGGCGGCATGGTAACCATCGAAGTGAAGCCATCGAAACGATACTCACCTGTTGAGGCAGCAGCAAAAGTATGCGACACTCTAACCATTGCCGTCAATGCAATGTCACTGGGCAGCGTGGAGACACTTGTCAGCATTCCGGTCTATTCGTCCCACGTATTTATGTCGGATGAAGAGTTGCAGCGTCAGGGCGTTACAGCTGGAATGATTCGCATCTCTGTCGGTGTGGAAGGAATTGAAGATTTGATTGCGGATTTTGAAAAAGCATTAGCTGCGATTTGAGCTTGCGAATGGAGTATTGTGCTTTTTATCTATACTACGAATCATCTAAAAAAATATGAAGAACCGAATTACCGTGTTTGTTGTTGTTGGCATTCTCTTGCTGCAATGTTTCGCATTGGCTCAGAATGTTGTGATCGTTGTAATCGATGGTGCGAGATACACGGAGACATTCGGTGCAGACTCTCTTTATATTCCACGTATATGGACACAGTTGCGTCCTCTTGGAACGATCTGGACAAACTTTCGCAATGACGGAATCACTGAAACCGATCCGGGGCATGCCTCCATCGCGACAGGCACATGGCAATCCATCGACAACAAAGGGATCCTCAGGCCAACACAGCCAACGATATTCGAATATTTCCGCAAAGCATCCGGTGCGCCGGAATCCGCAACAGCCGTTGTCGTAGGAAAACTCAAATTGGATATTCTTGCTTATAGTACACATCACGGCTATGGAACAAAATATAAAGCTTCTACATCCATCGGTATGGACGATACATCGGTTGTCAGAAACTTGAAAACGATGCTCCGACAGAATCATCCGAAACTCACGCTCGTAAATCTTCCGAGCACGGATGTGGCCGGCCACTCCGGCAATCGGATTCAGTACCTTTCTGCGATTCACGTTGCGGATTCATTGATTTACGATATTTGGCAAACACTTCAGGCAGACTCATTCTATCGCAACAACACAACATTATTTGTAACGAACGATCATGGGAGACATGACAACCTCCATGGAGGCTTTAAAAATCATGGAGATGATTGTGAAGGATGTCGACACATTATGCTTTTTGCGATTGGACGAGGCTTTCCCGTAAACACAGTCGTAATTAAAAGGCGCACACAATGTGATATAGCGCCAACTACTGGAGAGCTTCTTTCTTTCCCAACACTTTATTCTATCGGAACAAGTCTTCTGCGCGATACGGCAGCTGTCCAGTAGTGAATGGTGCTCACTTTTCGTAAGAGGCATATCCATATTTTCATGTTGATTTCTCCTGAACATATTCGGCAATTTTTTGAAACGTTTCAGCGTCAAGAATGCAACAGCAAGGATCTTTGTCCCGCCGGTGTTTTGGTTCCACTCTTCGAGAGGAACGGCGAGCTACACGTTGTGCTCACTCAGCGAACGGATGAAGTGGAGCACCATAAAGGACAGATTTCTTTCCCTGGCGGGGTCAAGAACAAGCAAGATTCAACTATTATTGAAACAGCACTTCGAGAGACAGAAGAGGAGATCGGATTGCCAAGTGATGCGGTAATCGTGCTTGGCATACTGAACGATTTCCAGACACCAAGCGGTTTTCGTATTACACCGGTCGTTGCGTTTCTCCTTTCTGTTCCTTCATTTTCCATCAACACAGCAGAAGTCTCTCAAATCTTCGATGTCCCGTTATCATTTTTCCTTGATGCACGCAATGAGCGTGTAGAGAGGCATGAACGTTCCGGAAAAATGATGAACGTATATTTCTATCGTTATGGACAGTATGAGATATGGGGAGCAACAGCGGCGATGCTGCGTTCGTTCTTGCACGATTTGATGGTGTGGCTCGATAACAAAAAGACTTTGTAAATCTGGCAATTCTTGATTATCTTTATTTCAGACAGTACTTAAATAACACGCAACAGGTCCTCATTTCGGGACAAAGGAGAATGAACGAATGCCGCAACATAAATCAGCAGTAAAACGAACTCGTCAAAGTGCACATCGAGCTGAACGCAATAAAGCACACTTTTCAAAAGTGAAAACATTGATAAAGAAAGTACGCTCCTCCAAGAACAAGGAAGAAGGGACTGCAGCATTGAAAAGTGCCTTGAAGTACCTCGACCAGCTTGGCACAAAAGGTATTATTCATAAAAATAATGTTTCCAACCAAAAATCGCGATTGACAAAGTTTGTCAACAAGATAACATAAAAATCATAATCCGTTTAGCAAGCAAAAACCCCAAACCGAACAGGCTTGGGGTTTTTGCTTTTCAGTCGCAGAAGTGGAAAAAAATCTCTATTTACTACTTTGACTTTTTAATTTTTCAAGTTCTTCAATCCGTTTTTCAAATCGCTCTTTTTCACTAGGTTTATTGCGTGCAAGTGCTTTATATGCCTTAATGGCGTCATCAAACCAGCCTTGCTTAGCATAGATCTCTGCAAGTGTAGGTGTCACAAACCCCATACTCACCGGCAGATCTTGCTCGGATGAAGGGGGTGTCTCTTTCTGTGCCAAGTCGATCACGGGTGTGATCTTTCCAGCACCTTTTAGTTTATTTGCAATTTCTTCAATATTGTTCTGTATGCTGGTAGACATGGGAAGTTCGGGCGGTGGGATTTGTGGCAGAATAATTGTCGTGTCGGTGGTGTAATCCTCCTTCCTAATAGTATCGTTAACCTTATTTTGCATATCCGTAGGTATGGGAAGTTCAAGCGGCAACTCTTCCGGCAGAACAATCGCAGCGTTACTAAGATAATCCTCCAATGAAATAGTGTCCTCACCTGTAAGCTCTGCTCTTCGTCGTGATGCATAGAGTGCAAAGGATTCTTCTTCCGACGGTGATGGTGCCAAGTTTTCTTGGTCGGGAGCTGATAGAGTAAATTCAAATCCGCCTGATGGTTCCGTTGCCGATCTTGGTATGTCAGCAAATGCTGATGCTTGTGTTTCAGAGAACGATGGTGACTCCGACTCCGGGACATCGAATCCACTAAATGATGAGGGCTCCGGCATATCAGGTGTCTCAACTGCAGGTGCGGCAAATCCAAGAAGATCATCTGTGGTAGATGCAGCCGGTGTCTCTGTGATCGCATCAAAAAAAGACGGCCCGCTTAAGGAAGTGGGCGCCGACGGCAACTCAGGCTGTTGTTCTTGTGCAGGCTGATCGAATCCGCTAAAACTATAGCCCGGCTCCGGATGTATTTGGGGCGTCGATGGAATTCTATATTCATTCAAGGAGGGTGGTATATATTCTGGTCCAATAACTTCCGATTGTGCTTCTTGCTGTGTTGTAGTGATGGTTTCATCTTCGCTCGGCGGTATTTGTTCGAGCAGAGCTGTTACCATTTCATTTCGTGGCAGAAACTCAAGCACAAATTCAAATTCGCGGCGTGCTTCCGCTCGCATGTGTAATACGACTAATGCTTTTCCCTTAACGAGATGCCCTGTGGTATAAAACGGATAGTGTGCCAGACCGGCATCACACATGCGCAGTGCATCTTCTGCGCGATGTTGTTCAAGATAGAAATTTGCCAACTGCGCAAATAATGGTGACTTGGCATCCGGTCCAATTTTTTTTTCAAGTGCAGTAATTTGTTGTTGAGCTATTTCGGTCATTGTGCTTACTAATGAAGTTTCCGCGCCTCAAGTGCATGTCTCACGGAAAGCCACGAAACGCATGCGAATCCCATAAAGTATAATAGCTGGAATGGCACCGCGGCTATCTCCAGATAGTATAATGATGAAATCACACCGAAGAAGCAATAGACAGCAAGAAGAATTTCTATCATTACAACCCATTCGAATTTTTTCTTCTTGCTGATGTACACATTCTTTTTCCACGTGTCTTCTTTACCATGAAGAGCAAATTTCGGTGTACGAACAAACTCGCTTTTGCGCTTGAAAAGTCCTTCGAATACTGCGCGGGAATTGTTTACCGCAAATCCCATACTGCCTGCCATAAAGAGCGGGAAGAGCATAATCCGTCGGCGCCAATCGGGATAAACGGATTTCTGTGAAATAAGATAGAACAGGAATGATCCGATGAATGCAATGACAAATATCGACATTATAGCAAAGTACACCTCATGCCCGCCTTGCTGTTTAATAAAGATGAGCGGTACGTTCAGTATACCCGCCAGAATGATAAACGGGAAGACAATGTTGTTCGTCAAATGAAAAGTTGAGTGAATTTTTATACGCAGCGGAATATCTGATTTCCACACTTCCGGAATTATTTTGCGCGCCGTTTCAATAGCACCCTTCGTCCAGCGAAATTGCTGCGACTTCAATGCATTGACCTCCGCAGGTAATTCTGCCGGCGAAGTGACATGTGCAAGATATTTGAACTTCCATCCGCGGAGTTGCGCCCGGTAGCTGAGATCCAAATCCTCTGTGAGCGTATCGGATTGCCAGTTTCCTGCATCAATGATCGTGGTCTTCCGCCACACACCGCCTGTTCCATTAAACTGAATAAAGAATCCTGCCTTGTTGCGCACATCTTGCTCAACGACGAAATGTCCGTCGAGTGCAAACGCTTGTGTGCGTGTGAGCATCGAATACTCACGATTCAAGTGTTCCCATCGCGTTTGCACAACACCGATTTTTGGATCGGTGAAAAAATACGGAATAGTTTTTATCAGAAAGTCTTTATTGGGTACAAAGTCGGCATCGAAAACCGCAATGAATTCGCCGCGTGCAGTTTCAAGTCCATGCTTCAGCGCGCCTGCTTTGTATCCTGAACGATCTCTACGATGAATATTTTTGATATCGTAACCGAGCGCTCGGTAGTGCGCTGTAGTTTTTTCAACCAGATCTACAGTTTCATCGGTTGAATCGTCCAACACCTGCACTTCTAATTTGTCTTTTGGATATTCAAGTGCGCATACTGCGTCAATCAGTCGATTCGCAACATAGAGCTCATTAAATAATGGAAGTTGTACTGTTACAACAGGTGTTTGCATTAAAATCGGTTGAATGTGTTCAAGACCTCGTTGTTTCATATAATGGTATACCATCACAAATCCATGGGCGCCAAACGCAAAGAGGATGAGCAACGAGAAAAAATAGAGATACATGACGATATCTGTAAATACTACGTTTTCGATGAATTTCGGCTGGAAGAAAAGTATTATAAGTGTCATATTACCATCCTGCTACTGTATCGTTAAGAATATCTTCTGTTAATTTTTCGACTGCTGTTTGTACGCCCTCATTACGCTGCGTCAATCCGCCGCCTGAAGGATAATTTCCCCACTCGCTATAACTTTTTTCCCACATTTTTTTGCGAAGCTTCAAATCCTGAAACGCCATTCTTACTGTTACGGTAATTTTTCTCAACGTAACTTGCTCGCCGCCTTGAAGTACTTCCGGGGCGTCTTTTACATCGGTTACCACACCTTCGAGCATGGAGTCTGCAGAATTGCGGTCTGTTAATTGAAGTGTATTATCATTTGTGAAGCGTTCTACCAATTTCTGTGTGAATAAATCCCGCAGCGTCGGATCGCCATATCCACTCTGATCTTCCACGATAGGAATCGCAACGGTTTTCAAATGCGGAGGAACCGAACCGCCCTTGAACGAATAGGTACAACTAGAGAGCACTATGAAAGCCGAAAAACAAGCTATACTGAAAAAAATACGTATTGTATATTGTGCATTGTCGTTTTTCATTGCAACCCATAATCCTTGATTTTTCTATAGAGTGTCCGCTCACTGATATTCAATTCTCTCGCGGCATTACGCCTATTTCCTTTGTGCCGATCGAGCGCAGTTGCAACCATGCGCCGCTCCATCTCGTCCATTGTCAGAACACCATTTCCGTTCTGCGATTGAGTGTGGTTGCTGTTTTGCATATTGGTTCCAGACAGCCGACCTTCCAGTAATTCTTTCATTTCAATGATGTTCGATTTGAGTTCCACAAGTGCACGATAAATCAACTCTCTCTCGGCCTGTTCTACAGTTCTATTTGATACAACAGGAAGATTTCTGTCTGTCGTTGCGTGTGTTTGATCGCGCAGATACTTCCGCACATCGTACTCATTAAGACGTTTCCCGCTTTCCAACACAAGCATGCTTTCGATGGCATTTCGCAACTCGCGAATATTGCCAGGCCAGTGATAGCTCATAAGCAATTCGGTCGCGTTGTTATTGAATCCACCAAATTGAATCTTGTTTTTTTCTGTCGTTTCCTTCACAAACTGTTCAACGAGTGCCGGAATATCTTCTTTTCGGTTCCGCAGCGGTGGCAAATGAATGTTCACCGAACGCAATCGGAAATACAAATCGGGGCGAAAGTTTTTTTGTTGGACTTCGTATTCCAATAATTTATTCGTTGCCGCAATCACACGTACATCTGTTCTGCGTGCCTCGGATGAGCCAACACGCATGAACTCACCGCTTTCAAGCACACGCAGCAATTTCACTTGCGTTGCTAACGGCATCTCTCCAATTTCGTCGAGAAGGATGGTTCCGCCATCAGCAATTTCAAAATAACCACGACGCATATCCGAAGCACTGGTGAATGCACCTTTTTCATGACCGAACAATTCGCTTTCAATTAATCCCTCCGGAATCGCGCCGCAGTTAACCGATACCATAATTTGCTCTGCTCGTTTGCTTGCCCCGTGAATGGCTTTGGCAACGATCTCTTTGCCTGTACCGCTTTCACCAGAGATCAGCACAGTAATATCCGTCGGCGCCACCTGTCGGATGACATCCACAATTTCTTGCATCTCCGGCGATTGTCCGATGATGCCGTATAGTCGTTGGAATGCTGCCCGATCCATCAACGTGAAACAACCATGACTGTAAGGTTAAATTTCTTTTTCACTTCCACGGCAAATTGTTTTGCCTCATTATACGTCTGAAATTCACCAACCCAGACTTTGTGCAACTTTTTACCATGGCTGACGATCGTAAAAATGTTCGAGGAATATCCTTCTTTCTCAAATTTTGCTTTTAATTCACCAGCATTTTGCAGCGTTGAGAAAGCGCCAACTTGTATAGTGAAGTTCGTTGCATATTTTTGTACAGGTTCCCTTCGGTTTTATAACTGCCGGTTTTTCTTTTACTGTTGGCTTCTCTTCTGCCACCAGATTTTTTTCTGTCGCATATGCAGAAAACGGATATTCTTCCTTCAACTGTGTCAGTTTCTGATCGGCTGTCTTATAAAGACCGATCGAATAATAATATTGATAGAGTTTATAGAGTGCATCATCTGCCCATTCGCTCTTAGGAAAATTATCGACAATATTTTGATATAACTTTGCTGCTTCTGTGCCATCCGTTGTTAATACTGCTTGTAAATACATCAGACCAGGATTATTTTGATAATTTGTCATCAGTGCTGGAAGTTCGGCGCGTACTGCTTCTCCTTGCCCTTTTTCAATCATTTCGAGACGGTGATTAATATCCGGTTCCCGGTTGCTTGTCTGAGAACGCAGTAATGGTGCAAGAATAATGAATTCGAGTATCAAGGCAACAGCAATTGTTCTATGTGCTCTCATGGTTTTTCAACTCTCTCGTATTATGAATGCAGGGGGTTGACGAAATACATGTTCCTGTGTGCCAAACAATGTAGCCGAATTTGCCCGCTCGATACGAACACCGATGTAATCGCCAACAGCATCGCCGTTTTTAGGGAATACAACCATTTTATTTGTATCGGTTCTGCCGCAGAAATCAGCTGCAGATTTTTTGCTTGGACCTTCCACAAGCACTTCTACAGTTTGACCAATCATTGTCCTATTTCGGTGTAAAGAAATATTGCGTTGAATGTCAATGACTTCGCTGAGGCGACGATTTTTCACTTCCTCCGGCACATCATCATTCATCGACCATGCTTTTGTATTCTCACGCGGAGAATACTTGAAAGTGTATGCTCCATCGTATTCCACTGTTTGAAGTAATTCGATTGTTCGTTTGTGATCATCTTCCGTTTCAGTTGGAAACCCGATTATGATGTCGGTCGAAAGACTGATTTCAGGAATTGTCTCCTTGATTCTGCGTACAAGATTGAGATATTGATCGGCTGTATATGTCCGATTCATTAATTCTAGAATTCTATCTGACCCAGATTGTACGGGCAAATGAATATAATGGCAAATATTGGACCGTGAAGCGATTATAGTAATCAGTGTGTCCGACATATCTTGAGGATGTGATGTCATGAATCGTATGCGCAAACTTTGATCAACATCGGCAACTGCTGCAAGTAAATCAGGAAAATCATATGTGCCGTCCCAATACGAATTGACATTTTGTCCAAGTAATGTTACTTCCTTAAAGCCTCTTTGTGCAACTTCTTCAACTTCCTTAAGAACATTTGCTTGCGAACGGCTTCGCTCTCGACCACGTGTAAATGGCACAACACAGAACGTGCAGAATTTATCACACCCGCGCATAATGGAAATCCAAGCGCTTAAACCCTCGGTACGAAAAGGAATAATGTCGTCGTATTTTTCTACACGTGAAAGTTTGATGGCGATTCCTTTTTCCCCTCCATGGCAGCTTCGACCAACGCGGGCAACTTGCGATATTCATCCGGTCCAACAATAAGATCAATAAAATCTTCAGACACTATCAAATTTCTACGTACACGCTCTGCCATACACCCTAGCACTCCGATAACGACATCCGGATTTAATTTTTTATAATGGTTAAAGTCCCCTAATCGACCTATGATTCGTTGCTCTGCATTTTCACGTACAGCACAAGTATTTATCAAAGCAACATCCGCACTTGAGAGAAAATCCGTACGAACAAAGCCTGCATCATGCATAATGCTCTGCACAATCTCTGTATCGGCCATATTCATTTGACAGCCGTACGTTTCAATATACATTTTACGTCCAGTTTGCATTTCCCTCTTTTCCAGTATCATTATAATGAAACAATGGCAGACACACAATAAATGACTATCATGATTAATGTTATTTAATCTTAAAGAGTTTGTTGAGGGTCTAACGGGTAACTTATTTGTGGATTGCCAAATCGGCAGACATTGAATTTAACCTAATTATATGATTTGGGATTGATTGAACGCGAATGCTGTTGTATATTAGTGTACAAATTGAGGGAAGAGACTCTATAATTGCTCATATCAACGGATTTCCAACACTTTTAAATCAATTGAATAAATTAGAAAGAATACCATGACAAACTTAATTGATGATATCAAAGCAAAAGCACGGCAATTGAAGAAACACATAGTTCTGCCTGACGCGATGGATGAGCGAGCAATACAGGCAGCAAGGATTATTGTTGATGAGAAAATTGCCAACATCTCTCTTATAGGCAGTGAAGAAGCTATTCGTTCTAAAGCGCAACAACTTGGTATCGGTTTAGAAAACGTCTGTATTATAGATCCGGAGAAATCTGAAAAATTGACCGAATTTGTTCAGACCTATTTCAATCTCCGCAAAGCGAAAGGAATGCAACAAGAACAAGCGCAAGCCACGATGAGACAATCGTTGTTCTTTGGCGCAATGATGGTTCGTGAGGGAATAGCAGATGGAAGTGTCGCAGGTTCGCTTTCAACAACCGGTGATGTCCTTCGCGCTGGAATTCAAATCGTCGGACTTCCAGAAGGAATTACCGTCGTATCAAGCTTTTTCTTAATGATTTTTCCGAAAACAATTTACTCATTTGCCGATTGTGCTGTAGTACCGGATCCAACCTCAGAACAACTTGCTGATATTGCAATTTCAACAGCAGAGAATCACAAAAAATTGACAGGCGAAGAACCGCGTGTAGCCTTGCTCTCATTTTCAACAAAGGGAAGTGCATCGCATGCGCTTGTCGAAAAAGTACAAAAAGCAACTCTTCTCACAAAGCAAAGAAATGCAACCTTGGTAGTAGATGGGGAGCTGCAACTTGATGCTGCCATTGTCCCTTCCGTCGGTTCAAAGAAAGCACCTGGCAGTCCAGTTGCAGGAAAAGCAAATGTGCTGGTATTTCCAGACCTTAATGCCGGTAACATTGGATATAAATTGACTCAACGACTTGCAGGGGCAGAAGCAGTCGGTCCGATCATTCAGGGATTGAAAAAACCTTGTTATGATCTCTCGCGAGGTTGTAGTGTGAATGATATTGTAAGCGTCGTAGCAATCAATTCTGTCGCGGGAGCTGTTTAACAACCTCTTCTCCTGGTGTGTGGCGAACTCGTCATGCGTAGAGTTTAATCTCCGTGTGTGGTGTGAAAGCAGGTTTACTATTGCTGAATCGATTTTCGTTTTTGTGTGTCTGATGCTGGTGATGATATCGACATCATTCGGATAGCGTTATCTTAAAAAGCAATATTTAGACTCGATGATCGGCTTTTTCTGGTAGATGGGGTTCTGTTTAGTATGGTCATTTTTCTTCAACCCGTACCAAACTAAAAACCCCGAACTATAAATTGTTTAGTGTTGCTCAGCTCTTTCTTTCATTTTTTAATGCTGTTACTCTGTTGTACGTGCAAAACGCGCTTCATGCAATATCATTCGTAATGAAATCCTGTGGGTATCCCCAAGATCGTTCTCCTCATCAAACCGAGCAAACGAATAGTCAATATCAAGCTTGCGTAAGTGAAGCCCTGCACCCAATGTTAATTGCTTCACATCGTTGTAACCAATGCGTAATGCGACAGTGTTTTTATAATCGAATTCAAGTCCCATATGAGGATCAAAGCTTATTGGACCAAGATGAGCGATGGAAGCAAACTGACGATTCTCAAAGCGTACATCCACATCAATCGTTGGTGCAAAACGTCCCTGAAAAAGGTCAATGAAATATGCTGTGCCAAGTTTAAGCGTTGGTGAAATTAATTCGTTCGTGCCAGTTGACCATGCTATAAGGGTGGTTGTCACATCCTGCACATTAGCAGCCACAAACCAATTCTCCCTTGGTGAATAAAGTACCCCAATATCAAATCCTATCCCTGTTGCTGAAGCTTCTTCTAATCCGCGGCGTACTATTTTAAGATTGATACCATATGTTAAGTCATCTGACACTCGCTTAGAGTAAGTAAAATATAAAGCCCAATCGGCCGAATTGAAATATGTAATTTTACTCTCATCTATCCGTACAGCATTTTGATATTGACCCCGCGGCACATAATTTCCGTTTGCATCCACTCCAGCGTCTCGTGAATCGGGAATGCCGTCCACACCAAGCCGCATCAAGCTTATCGCTAACGTCGTGTTAGTACCGTATGGAATTGCCACTGCACCAAAATCATAGTTTTCCATTCCACCAAATCGTTCATCATGCATAAGCATGAACTCAGGATAGTTGAGGCGTGCAAGTGCAGCTGGATTCCAGTATGCAGCCGAGGCATCATTGGCGAGGGCTGCATACGCACCGCCAAGTCCAAGCGCTCGTCCGCCGACACCGATGGAAAGAAACTCACCTGCGTACTTAGCAATTTGTTGGGCTGATACGCCTTGAACCACAATAAGCACGATTAAAATTCTTTTTAGAATCTTCATATATCACCAAAAATAAAAATACCGAACTCGCTCAGTCGCTGCGTGGTTCGGTGGATAACAACGTTCGAGAATGAGTGACGATGCACAAAACCAGCATTTCACAACTCTCTCACAATTGTCTCTGCGCGGTAATCCTTTCTTTGAATATAAGGTAGAAGATTCCTTTGAGAGAATCAAGCCTACTCGACACGCTCTGCTCCCAATTCACGCTTGAGCATAGTAAGGATTGGATGTTCCTTTATTGTTTGTACATCCAGAGAAGTTCCCTTTTCCTCGTTTCTTTTGCCATTATTTAGCCCCGATGTTGTTACGTAGACCGGTTTGACTGGAAGGTCATTACTCGAAAGCAGAACCGGTTCGATGGCTATCTGTTTGCCGACAACTTGATGAAGGGCGCTTACCAAGAAATTCCTATGACGTTTGAGTGTTGAAAAATGATAAGCGTCAGGGCAGGAAATGCGTACAATCCCGCTATGGACATCTATCACTTTTGTTTCCATTAACAAGGTGCCTACTGCAATGTGCGTTTTTGATACATCGCTCACGAAATCAGACCATCGTGCAATCACTTCTTCTGATGAAACGGATTGAATGGGGGTGGATGATGCAGCAACTTGTGGAAAGGAGTATTCTGATTTGTCGAGTTTCGATACGCCTGCCAGCTTCATTAAATCAGTTCCCATGATTGATGAATAGCTGACAGCTGATTTACTACTCAGATAACCCGCACCAACCTCGCCCATCACTTTGAGTTCGGTGGAGGGAGAATTTTCACGCTGGGATGAATCGGCGGCGCTCTTCGATAAACTGTTGTTGCTATTTTTACTTATTTTTTTTTTCAATAATTCAATTTGTTGAAGTAATTCACCAATCTGTATGGAGCTTTCCATTTTCACCATCTGAATCAATCCTGCTTCAAGGCGGTATCGCGGCTGTACCGCCCACCGAAGCGCCTGATCGAGTTCATTCGTTTGTTTAATATAGCGAAGAATATCCTGCTCGGGAAATTGATACGCCACTGCTTCATACCGCTTTTTATAATGTTCGGATACCTCAATAAGCTGCGTAGATTCTGTTGAACGCACAACAAGTAAATTGCGGAGATGTTCTGCTAACCCACCGATAAACTCACGTAAGTCGTACCCACTCTTAATGACTTCGTCTACTAATTGAATGGCTTCACGTATGTTATGATTTTTCAAAATGTCGGATACGCGGAAGTAGATATCCTGATCGACCACGTTGAATGCTTTCAGCAGTTCGATGGTTTTAATATCTGTGCCGCAAAACGAACGTACTTGATCAAAGATGCTCTGTGCATCCCGAAGGGATCCATCGGCACGCTTTGCTATCGCCACAAGCGCATCTTCTTCGATGGTAATCTGCTCTGCATTTGCTATAGCGGTGAGCGTGCTGACTATTTCTTCTATTGCGATACGGCGGAAATCGAACCGCTGGCACCGAGAAAGAATAGTCATCGGGACTTTATGTACTTCTGTTGTAGCAAAAATAAATACCACATGCGTTGGAGGTTCTTCTAACGTTTTCAGAAGCGCGTTAAACGCTTCTTTTGTCAGCATATGTACTTCGTCGATGATATAGATCTTATAGGAACCGTGAGTCGGTGTGTAACGCACGGAATCCCGTAGGTTGCGAATTTCTTCTACGCCTCGATTCGATGCACCATCGATCTCAATAACATCAAGACCACGACCTTCGATAATTTCCTTGCAGATTTCACATGTGTTGTCAGGATTTTGATTGATGGGGGAAAGGCAGTTAAGGGCACGTGCAAGAATGCGGGCAGTCGTAGTCTTACCACACCCACGCGTTCCACTAAATATGTACGCATGAGCAACCCGGCTGGATGCAATTGCATTTCGGAGCGTATTTGTCACATGACTTTGACCAACGACATCGTCGAAGATCATGGGTCGCCATTTACGCGCTGTGACCTGATAACTCATTTCAACTCAAACCTAGAATAAGAGACACAAACATGAGAAGGATACAGAATTCAGAACCTAGAATCCAGAACTATTTTTTCTTTTCTCTGTTCTGCTTTTTACCATCTTTTTTATTCTCATCAAACACATATTTCATTGCTTCTTCAAGCGTTTCGACTGTACTAATTTTTAATCCTTCTTTCACTTTGTCGGAAATTTCTGTGAGATCCTTCATGTTTTCTTTTGGAATCAATACCGTTTTGATACCGCTTCGCTGGGCTGCAAGAAGCTTCTCCGTCAATCCACCAATGGGAAGGACGTTCCCGCGGAGAGTGATTTCACCTGTCATTGCTACGTCGTTTCGTGCCGGGCGATTGCTTGCCGCAGATATGATGGCCATTGCCATTGTTATGCCTGCAGACGGTCCATCCTTTGGAATTGCGCCTTCCGGTAAGTGGATATGAATCTCGCGGTTTTTATTAAACTCCGGATCAATACCAAATTTCTTTGCATTGGAACGAATATAACTTAATGCTGCCTGTGCCGATTCCTTCATCACATCGCCAAGTTGCCCTGTAAGTGTCAGACGTTCTGTGCCACGCATAATCGTCACATCAACATTGAGAATGTCCCCGCCAACGCTCGTCCATGCCAAACCGGTGACTGAACCAATGCGCGGTTGCCGTTCGGCAGCCTTTGTTCGATACTTTGGGACACCAAGATATTTTTCAACACTTTCCGGAGTAACAAGAATATTCTTTTTTGATTTTTTCTTTTCCGGCTTACCGTTCTTCTGTTGCACTAATACCATTTCCTTCGCAACTTTGCGGCAAATGGAAGCAATTTCACGTTCGAGATTACGAACACCTGATTCACGTGTATATTCCTGAATAAGTTTAAATATAGTCGCATCTTCGAACTGCACTTCGTCTGCTTTTAATCCATGTGCCTGAAGTTGTTTAGAGATAATATGCCGCTTCGCTATCTCTTTTTTCTCATGCTCAAGGTATCCCGGTAGTTCAATAATCTCCATTCTGTCTTGCAATGGCAGTGGAATAGCAAACCGGACATTGGCCGTAGTTATAAACATCACTTTAGAGAGATCGTAGTCTACTTCAATATAATGGTCATTAAACGCAATATTCTGTTCCGGATCCAATACCTCTAAGAGTGCTGCCGAAGGATCGCCGCGAAAATCCATACTCATCTTATCAACTTCATCCATCAACATCACAGGATTGATGGCTCCGGCACGTTTCATCGATTGGATGATTTTACCGGGCATCGAACCGATATATGTGCGTCTATGTCCACGAATTTCGGCTTCATCCCGCATTCCACCCAATGAGATACGAACGAATTTTCTGCCAAGCGCCCGAGCGATAGATTTCGCCAGCGATGTTTTACCCACACCCGGTGGACCGACAAAACAAAGAATCTGTCCACGTATCTCCTTCACAAGATTCAGCACTGCAATATGCTCTAGAATTCTGTCCTTCGGTTTATCTAATCCATAATGGTCGGCGTCAAGAATCTCTTTAACATGAGCAATAGTCAAATTGTCCTTTGTTCGCAATTGCCACGGTATCGATATGAGCCAATCCAGATAATTGCGAGTAACCGTAAACTCAGGAGACATAGGAGAAGTTTTTTTCAGTTTACTGAACTCTTCCATTGCTTTCATTGCGACTTCTTTTGGCATCTTTGCGGCTGTTATTTGCCCTTTAAGCTTCATAAGCTCAGGAGAGGCTTCATCATCACCAAGCTCGTCCTGGAGAATCCGTATTTGCTCCTGAATGAAGAACTTGCGCTGCGACTTTTGAATATTATCCTGCACTTTGGTGTCAATGTCGCGCTCGATTTTCAGTATGTCCACTTCCGTATTGAGGATTTTTGATAGCTCATAGAGTTGATCGCGCAAAGTCTGAGTTTGCAGAACACGCTGTTTCACGTCGACGCTTTGAACAATATTTGAGGCAATATAGTACATTTTCCGTTGCGGCTCTTTAATGCCGTCATACGCCATAAGGACTTCAGGTGGAAGGTTCCGGTTGAGACGAATGTATTCTGTAAAGAGTGTAGAAACATGTCGAACAAGCGCTTCGATTTCACGACCAGCCGGAGGATCAATACGATTGATGACAATCTCCGCCTCAAGAAAATTGGGGTTGTGGACAAACTTCTTGATGTTTGCTTGTGCAATGCCGTCTACTAAAATCTTCATCAATCCATTAGGAAGTTTCAGCATTTGAAGGATTTTAGCCACAGTACCTTCACGATAAATATCTTCTTCGGAAGGCTCATCAACTGATGGATTTTTTTGTGCTACCAGTAGGATATTTTTGCCGCGCTCGAGGGATTCGCTGGCAGCACGAAGTGATGTTTCTCTTCCCACAAGTACAGGAAAAATCATATAAGGAAATACAACAACATCGCGGAGAGGTAAAACAGGAAGAATGTTTGGAATCTGATCTAATGTTTCAATGTGTTGATTGGATTTGGCAGTTTCACTCATAGTCTTGGTATACCGTTCACTATAAAAACAAAAGAGGGCACGTCTGCCTGAGCGGACACACCCATGATTTTCATTGTTTTAATATACCGAGGAAATGAAGGAGAAGCAAGAAAAGGTCTTCACTGAAAAAACGTAGATTTCTCACGGACATGTATAGTTCTAATTCATATTCGTCTAATCACTGGCAATCGTTCCCCAACCGCCAAAATTTGAACTGTAACAATGGGTAATTGTTTCTTGCCACGCAATTGTGATATTTCTTTTCATTTGAAGCTTCTGTGTATGATCAATGAAATGCCACTTGTCTTGTGTCGTTATCAGTAGAGTATTTTGAACATCGTTTTGAAGCCCCCTTAGGTTGTTCATGAGATCAAGTACATCATTTAATTCGTCAGCGTAAAAAAGAAGTCAATTCCTTTTTCATCTTCTTCCATCGCTCCAACCATTTGAGAAAGCACTAAAACTCGACTTGTTGCTTTCGCAGACAGGTTATCATCGTTCATTTTTTATTGTTCCTTAAAGACCATGATATCTGCTTCCTTTTGAACATTGCATTGAACAGCCTGATACATTTCAAATTCAAAGTATAGTCATAATGCGCTATTCAAAAATCTTACAAGCGGTGTAAGTTCTTCGCAAATATCTGAAGTTTCTTTTACGAATGATGCTCTATAACACTTCGACTCCGGCCAAGAGACTCCTACAAAGAATTGTTTGTACTTCAACCACTCTGCCATTGGATGATTCTCTTCGTAGCCCTTAGGAATGCGTTTTAGCTTCTCCCACCCAAATGGGGCAAAGAGTTTCTTAAAACGACGAATCTCAACAATTGAAAGAAATTGTTCCCCTCGTAATGAAATTGCTTTTCGGATTTTCTTTAGTTGATCGCTGTCTGGAATATAAATACCGCCACCAACATACAGTTCTCCCGGCCCTATTTCTATATAATATCCGGATCCAACAAATCCCTTAGGCTTTCCGCGCAGAACGAAGTGTGCAGCGATGTGAGTTTTGTACGGAGTTTTATCGAAGCTAAATCGAATATCACGGTAAATTCTGAAAATGGCTCGCTTAGGATTAAGATCGAATTCTGGTGCAAAACGAGCAAAGTGCGTTTGCAATGCCATAATATACGATTGCATTGGAGCTTTTATATAGCTCTTGAATTCTTCTTTATGTTTTTCAAACCACTCTCTATTATTGTTGTGCTTGAGTAGTTTAAAAAAATTTATTCCTTCCTTAGGGAATCCTTCAAAAGGTGGATAGAGATCAAAATCCATCACTGGTATTTGAGACATAATCCTGTTCTCCTACGAGATGTGAAATTCTTTCCCATCGATAGCAGCGCGAACAAAACCATTTGCTCGTGTCAATCTCGCTTTCGCTTCACTCAATGAAACATTTGCTTTGATCATAATAAGCGCCGATTTCACATGAAAATCTGATTTCGTTAAGTAGTCAACAGCCTCATCATACGAGATGCCTGTAATCGTCATAACTATTCTCTTTGCCCGTTCACGCAGTTTTAAATTTGTCATTTGAAGATCGATCATCATATTTTCATAAACTTTTCCGAGTCGAATCATTGCCGTGGTAGTAATCATGTTGAGGACAAGCTTTTGTGCTGTTCCCGATTTCATTCGTGTTGAACCCATGATGATCTCTGGTCCGACTTCCGGACAAATGGCAACATCGATTGCAGAAATAAGGTCTACAAATTCCGGAAGATCAAATTTCGTGCGTGGATTTGTTGTCACGTATATTGTGCGCGCACCGCGCTGCTTTGCTCTTTTTACAGCTCCAACAACATATGGCGTTCGAAGGCTCGCGGCAATTCCACACACTACATCATTCATTCCTACTTTTTTCTTATCAATATCGCGTGCGCCATTTTCTTCTTTATCTTCAGCACCTTCCAGAGAGCAAAACATCGCCTTTTCACCACCGGCAATAATACCCTGCACCATTTTGGGATTTGTGCCATATGTCGGTGGACATTCCACTGCGTCGAGGACGCCAAGTCTGCCACTAGTACCTGCTCCAACATAGATGAGCCTTCCATTATTTCGAAACGCAAAAATAACAAGATCAACAGCTCTAGCAATATGCCCTATTTGTTCTTCGACCGCTTGTGCGATCTTTTTGTCTTCACCATTGATGAGTCGAAGAATCTCATCAACCGATTGCGCATCTATATCCATACTAATAGAATTTCTTTGTTCAGTCATTAAGTACTGCAACTGATCAAATAATGCTTTTGTTTTGGACAAGTTCGTTTCTTTCTATTTTGTTTAACGATGATATTTAGAAATGTACGACCAATATCTTTTTATCTGAAGCAATGAGTTGTTCTGAACCGTTAAAGGTAAGGTCTATTGATTGTATATTAATTTGCGGATATTTTCGTTTTGCGGTTTCTATTTCTTCTGATAAATCGCCGCCCTTAAACGCTATTAAGGCTGGGGGATTCGGATCTATTCGGACGTTTATATGAGCTTTCATCACAAATCTATTTTGGTCAATACTTTTAAGAAAGACTTTAGACCAATAAAGGAGATCCTTCAATGGAGCAACTGCTCTGGCAATGGCAAAATCAAATTTCCTTGCATGCTCTGGTAGCGAGCCGACTTCCTCTGCTCTTCCCCACAAAGCACGTATATTGATAAGTTTTATATCGCCTATCATCTGTGATACCGCATTGATTTTCTTTCCTGTTGAATCAATGCAAAGCATAGAAAGATCCGGCCGTAAGATCTTAATTGGAATTCCAGGCAATCCACCACCTGTTCCGATATCGACAATGGCGCTATACTGTTTAATTTCTATTTTAAAAAGTGGGGAGATGCTATGCAAAATGTGATATGTCCAAACATTTTCTTCGTCTTTTCTCGAAATGATGTTGATTTTCTTATTCCACTCTAATAATAGTACTACATAATAATCTAATTGTTCAAGTTGGTCGCTGGTTAGCGTGAATCCATTTTTTGCGCAAAGCTCGCGAAACCAAATCTTTTTCTCGGGGTGCATTATCCCATTCTCCAATCAAAAATGTTCCGTTCCACGTGAAACAGAAAACTCCTACTTTCTGAGGTATACCATCAGCACAGAGATGTCAGCAGGAGTAACACCGTTAATTCTTGATGCTTGCCCAATGGACACCGGCTGGATTTTCGTAAGCTTTTCGCGCCCTTCTATCGATAACGACTTTACGTTCCCGTATTCAATATCGTTTGGTATGTGAAGCATTTCGAATCGTTCAAACCTTTCTACTTCTTCTTTCTGCCTCTTAATATAGCCTTCATATTTCAATTCAATTTCTATTTGTTCAATCACCTCACTAAACAATTGTTCGTCACAGGAAGATCGAAGGTTCAAAAAGTACGCGGCGGATGACAGAACTTCAATTTGGACAAATTGCGAAAGTCTGACATTCGGTCGCTTGAGCAGTTTTGCCATCTTTTCATTTTCTAAAATGAACTCTTCCCCGATCTTTCCAAAGAACAGATTGATGTCTTTCGGAGCAATTGAAAGCTGATTTAAAAAAATGAGCCCCTCTTGAATTAATTCTTCTTTCCTCCGCAGTCGCTTTATTACTTCTTGAGAAATCAATCCTAGTCGATATCCAGTTTCCATCAATCGTCTGTCTGCATTGTCTTGCCGAAGAATCAAACGATGCTCTGCTCGCGACGTAAACATCCGATACGGTTCTTCGATTTCTCTATTAACCAAATCATCAACCAATACGCCAAGATATGCTTCAGATCGTTGTGGAATAAGTGGTTCTTCTTCTCTAATATACTGAACAGCATTAATACCTGCCAAAATCCCCTGTGCAGCCGCTTCTTCATACCCAGATGTACCATTCACTTGACCTGCAAAGAAAAGACCATTAATAAGTTTCGTTTCTAGCGACGGTTTCAATTGATGTGGGGGAAAGTAATCATATTCGACTGCATATCCGGGCCGCAACATGGTAACATTTTCCAATCCTGGTACGGTATGCAATCCTTCTAATTGAACATCTTCAGGCAGGCTAGTCGAATATCCGTTCACATATACAACATTCGTATTATATCCTTCAGGTTCAAGAAAAAGGTGGTGTCCTTCTTTATCAGCAAAGCGATTGATTTTATCTTCGATAGATGGACAATATCGAGGACCTATTCCTTTAATTCTTCCTGTGAACAAAGGCGACCTATCAAAACCTTTTCTTAGCACTTTATGAGTATCATTGTTCGTATAAGTCAAGTACATAGAAATAAGCTTATTCGATATTCTAGAATTTTGGAATGAAAATGGCCTTGGGTTTTGGTCACTGGGCTGTTCCTCTGTCTTAGAAAAATCAATCGTATTCTTGTCGATCCTTGGTGGTGTCCCAGTTTTAAGTCTTCCGCTAATAAATCCCATTTTCTTCAAGCTGTCCGTCAAGCCATCGGACGACTGTTCTCCATATCTTCCACCAACCGTTGATTGGGTTCCTGTATGCATTAATCCGCATAAGAATGTACCAGAACACAGGATGAATGCTTTACAATTAATTCTGGTTCCATCCTGAAGAACCACACCTTTTGTTTTAAAATTGTATTTTATATTGGATTCCTCGGCAATAAGGACATCTTTAACGATGCCTTTTTTTATTTCCACACCTAATTGATTTTCTACTCGCTGTTTTGCCTCTCGAGAGTACCATTCACGATCGCTTTGGCAACGTGGTGACCAGACAGCTGGTCCTTTAGACAAATTAAGCATCCGAAATTGAATCCCTGTTGCATCGGCAATCTTTCCCATCTCTCCGCCAAGAGCATCAATCTCTCTAACAAGATGGCCTTTAGCTGTCCCACCAATCGCCGGATTACAGGACATTCTTCCAATTGCCTTTTTATCCATTGTAACCAACATTACCTGGTGACCCATTCTTGCGACAGCTAAACTTGCTTCAATACCTGCATGTCCACCTCCGGCAACAACGACATCAAATTTTCTTTTTACCGTTTCAGTCAAGATTGAAGCTCCATTCTTGTTTCACGTGAAACTATAGTTTACTTACCGATACAAAATTTTGAGAAAATGTTGTTAAGTATGTCTTCTGTGGTCACAAGTCCAATGATTTCACCGATAGCGTCTATTGCCCTTCGTAAGTCAAGGGCAATAAATTCCCCACTTTCTCTCGACGTTGAGGATTCGAGCGAAGAAGACAACCCTTCTTTTGCTCTTAGTAATGCGGAATAGTGTCTTTCATTCGTAATTGTTACAGATTCCCTGCTTTCTGCCTGTGATTTATCAAGAACATGCTTTTCCAATTCGCTTACTAATAGCTTAATTCCCTCACGACTAATCGCTGAGGTCTCAACAATGAGACTCTCTTTTATTTCAATGTTGATTTCCGCTTTTTTCGCTTGAAGATCTATTTTATTGTTTGCGATGATCAAGCTACTTTGAGGATGATTCTTTCGAACATATTCAAGAAATTCCAACTCATCGTTTGTTATAAGCTTTGTGCTATCGTGGACCAGCACAATAATATCGGAAGTCTGTGCAACCTTCCAAGTCCTCCTTACTCCTTCCTGCTCTATTGAGTCCTTTGTCTGTCGAAGTCCCGCTGTATCTATTATTTTGAAGAGCACTCCTGAAATCGTTATTTTTTCTTCTATAAAATCGCGGGTTGTACCTGGTATATCCGTTACAATGGCGCGATCCTCATGGAGCAGCGCATTCAACAAGCTCGACTTGCCCGCATTCGGTACACCAACAAGTGCCACACGGACTCCTTCACGCCACACTTTTCCATACTTATAAGTGCATAATAGTTTTTCAATCGCTGATATTCCGGATCCTATCGATTCTTCAAATTCTTTCTTGTCGATCAATTCTATATTTTCTTCTACAAAATCTAATTCCAACTCTAATAATCCCGCTAATTTTACTAACTGATCTCGGATTAATCGAATTTCTTTTGAGAGCATTCCTTCCAATTGATTCAAAGATGTCTTATATGCTTTATCAGACTGGGCCTGTATGAGATCAGCTACTGCTTCTGCTTGCGATAGGTCTAGCTTGCCATTGAGAAATGCTCGCCGAGTAAATTCTCCGGGTTCTGCTGTACGAATGCCTGTTTCTAATAGACATTCTAAAACTCGTCGCGTTACATGTATTCCACCATGACAACTAATTTCAACAGTCTCTTCACCTGTGAACGAAGTTGGGGCAAGAAAGATCGTGCAAACTACATCGTCAATAATATTACCACCTATATCGGCAATGCGACCAAAGTGTGCAGTATGGCTTTTCGCAGTCGTAAGATTTTGCTTTCCCCTGAATCGACTCGCTACGTTTTTTATTGCAGATTCGCCGCTGACACGAATAACTGAAATTGCGCCTTCGCCTATCGGAGTTGCGATTGCGGCTATTGTATCTCCTAAGTGTCCTATCATTTCCTTTTTTGCCTATTTCCAGAACAAAATGTACGAAATACCAAGTCCTTCCACAATGCCATAAATAAGAACGCCTTGTTGTTAACAAGGCGTTCCACGGAAACATACTGCTTCTCTTAAAATTATTTTTTTAATCGAGGCATATCTTTTGCAAATTTAAATATTCCGCCATGTGTTTTCTTTTGGGGTTCAATTTTTCGGAGGGGTTCATCATCATGCTGTTTGTTGATCAACAATTGTTGACCAATCGAAAGTATGTTGAATACTGTGTAATACAAATTCAATCCAGCAGGAAAACCATTGAACAAAAACGTCATCATAAGGGGCATCATCCACACCATAGCTTTTTGTCGTGGATCTTTTGTTGTCATCTTTGTTTGGAAAAACATTGTGACACCCATAAGCACTGCGATGCCACTTACGTCTTGTATACCGATTAATGGCAGTTTGAAGGGTAAGCGATAAATTACGTCAGGAACTGATAAGTCTGTTATCCAACCCACAAAATTTGCTTGCCTTAATTCAATTGCACCGCGAAACACAGAATAGAGTGCGTACATAATCGGCATTTGCAATAAGAGTGGTAAACAACCGCCGGCCGGATTTACACCATATTCTTTATAGAGATTCATAATCGACTGATTCATCTTCTGTGGATCATCCTTATACTTCTCACGCAATTCATCCATTAAGGGCTGGAGTTTTTGCATCTTCTTCATTGACTTCATCTGACTTTTGGACAATGGATGCAACGCTACCTTTATGAGAATTGAAAAGATGATGATAACCAAACCCCAATTTGGAATTACGTAATGAATTGCAGTAAAAATTGGGAGCATGATGTATTCAGAAATGGGGCGTATTAACCATGCCCATCCCAAACTCATTATTTTTTCCAGACTTGTGCCATACGACTTTAATTCACCGTGCTGTAGAGGACCCAGAAACACTTTGAATATACTTTTTTCACTTTGTTCTCCCCTGTATGGCATCTTCAAGGAAATATTGTACGTTTCTAAGGATCCATTATCTGGCATCGCGGTGCGTGTTCCTTCTAAATACGCTCCTTCACTTACCGTGCCAACCGGAATAAGAGCAACTGCAAAATATTTATTGCGCGTTGCAACCCAATCTATGCCGCCTGAGATTTCTTTTTGAACCTTTTGATCAACTTTTGACGCATCAATATCGGTGAGTTCATTTGCAGTGAATGCGTATGCAGCCGCAAAACTGGATTCATCTACGCTGTTGCGTTCGGCATAACGAATGCCATGTTCCCAGGCTACTTCATATTGGAAATTTGATATAACTGAACCGAGATTCAATAATTGTATTTCTGTCTCAAATCCATATTCCCCGTTACGGAACTTCATCTTTTTCACAAGTTGTCCACCATTTGTAGCAGGAAGTATGAATGTTACTTCAAATTCAAAATTCCCTTCGAGTTGCACATAGCTACTGGGTGTGATAACATCAAAATAAAGGTCTTTCGTATTGATCACCCGTCCGTCGGATGTTGTGAGAAGAACAGTAAAATCTCCTTTGTACATATAATCAATCAATTGAACTGGTTGGCCATCCCATGTTTTGAACTTCTTGAGCTCCCACTTACGAAGCACTCCCCCCCTCGAAGATATTTCTGCCGAATAATTATCTGTTTCAATAGAAATTATCTTTTCTTTTCCCCTTGCCCTTTCAGAGAAGAATTTTCCGTATGGATTAACTTGCTGTATTTCTTTCGGTTCTGGTGCTTTTGGCTGAACTACTTTAACTGTATCTTTTTCTTGTCCTTGTTTTACTATTTGATCCGGTTGCTTTATTTTTTGTTTTGGTGAATTGAGCCACATCCAGGCAACAAGTACGACAAAGATTAAAATGAAACCAATTATTGATTGTCGATCCATAATGAATTTACCTTGATTCTACTTGTGAAAAATTAAGGAACGGGATCATACCCGCCCGACATACTAAAGGGATGACATTTAGAAATTCTTCTTATCGTAAGCCGAAATCCACAGAAAATTCCATGGGACTTAACGGCTTCAAGAGAATATTCTGAGCATGATGGGTAAAACCGGCAATGATTAAACGGGAGCATCAATGAAATTGTATGTTGATACAGTCGAATTAGAAAAATAATTATGAGCTTCATTCTCTCACCACTGGATCAATCCTCAAAAATCATTGAACAAAGGGCAGATAATGCTTGAATGATAGATGAGAAGCGCACCATGGTTGGCATGATTTCTGTGTTCCCATTATACATAAAAACGATTTCGACCTGTGTTCCCAAACTCAGTTGTCTAATGAAATCTGTCTTCTTGACAAGAAACGCTTCTCTCATTAATCGCTTTAATCTGTTGCGGTGAGCGGCTGTTCTGATTTTCTTTGAAACTGCGTAACCAACATGTAGAGATGTTTTTTTTGAGATCGATGATAACACAAAAGCTTTTATAGGCTGCTTTTCATACCTCTTACCTCGAGTAATGATTCTCGTGAATGTTCCCAATCCGCTTAGGATTTCAATAGATGGTTGTGAAGGAGGCATGTGGCGCCAGTTTTCATACGTTTTTTTTTCTTATCGCTCATCGCTAACCGTGAGCTTTTTTCTACCTGTTGCGCGCCGCCTGTTAATTACTTTTCGCCCGCTTTTTGTTGCCATTCGTGCACGAAACCCATGTGTGTTTTTTCTTTTCCGCTTATGAGGTTGATACGTTCGTTTCATCTGAATATGCTCTCTCTTGTTTGTAGTCTTCTATTATTATTTAGAATGAATTTACTAAAATAATGATGTACAAACAAGAGAACTTGTACAAAGAATTTTTTCCGTGATTTCCTAAGAAGTAAAAAAAATAATTGTAAAAATTCCACTTGCATGCTTCCATCATTGATGCTATTATTAAGCCCACTTGTTATATTGATCAGCACTGTTGATAACTTGTGGAAAGTGACATAGTGTTCATTATGGTTTTTTTGGTTCATCTGTCTGCCCTGTTTATTATTTAATTATTGATGACTTTTGAACCGACTGTACTCTGTGCACATAATTGTGGATAAGTTGTGTTTACTATGATTTCCTTCGTGATTCGTTGGAGTATGTTATGACGCTGCCTGCTCATGATGTCCAATTTGTTGATAATCAAGTCGTCGCAATTAAAACTTGGGAACAATGTTTAACAATAATTAAAGATCAAGTTTCTACATTGAGTTTTAAGACATGGTTTCAACCAATTGTGCCTGTTAGCTTAAATGGAAAAGATTTAACTGTGCAAGTGCCAAGTCAATTTTTTTACGATTGGCTTGAGGAGCATTATAATACAATACTTCATAATACAATCACATCGGTAATGGGTGAAACTGGTAGTCTTTTTTATATTGTTACATCTGAGGAACATGCATCTGCTCCTCAAGCAAATCTTGGTTTTGACGTTATTCCTTCAACCATCGATTCCGTACGCACACAACCATTTGCACCACATGTTCCGCTTAGAACAGAAAATTTGCAATCTATCAGAAGTAATTTCAATCCTCGTTATACATTTGATAATTTTATCAAGGGGGATTGTAACCAGCTTGCTAGAGCGGCAGCTTTGGCTGTTGCGAACAATCCTGGCGGTACATCTTTTAATCCGCTAGTTCTGTATGGTGGCACGGGTCTTGGAAAAACACATTTGATGCATGCACTGGGAAATCATGCTGCAACCAATGGTAAAGCAAAGCGTATTGCGTATGTATCTAGTGAAAAATTTACAGTCGATTTTGTAGAAGCAATTCAAGGCGATAAAGTACAAGAGTTTTCTTCTTTTTATAGAAGCATGGATTTATTAGTTGTTGATGACATACAATTTTTTGCTGGAAAAGAGAAAACACAGGATAATTTTTTCCATACCTTCAATACATTGTACCAACTGGGTAAACAAATTGTCCTTTCCTCAGATGTTCCTCCAAAGGAATTGCGCGGTTTGGATGAGCGTTTGATCTCCCGTTTTCAATGTGGGCTTACAGCAGACATTCAACCTCCTGATCTGGAAACGCGCATTGCCATTCTTCAAAAGAAAAGCGAAGAAAACTCTTTAGAGTTACCTTCAAATGTTGTTGATTTTATCGCTGCTAATGTCAAAAAGAACATCCGCGAATTAGAGGGTTGTCTTATCAGCCTTTTTGCTAGGGCATCTTTAGAAAATCGCGAAATTGGTATTGATCTTGCAAAAGATGTTTTACGTGTTATTGTAAACGATCTACGAACACCGTTAAGCATAGAACAAATTCAAAAAATTGTTTGTGAATTTTTTGATATTCCTGTTGACCTTCTTCGTGCTAAGACTCGGCGTCAGGAAATTGTAATCGCTAGACAGACTGCTATGTTCCTTGCGAAAGAACTCACAAACTCCTCTCTCAAAACCATTGGTCTCCATTTTGGCGGAAGAGATCACAGCACGGTGATTCACGCATGTCAAGCTATTGAGGAGTTTTTAAAAACAGATAGCGTTTACAAACAACACCTAGATCAGATACGTCGAAAGATTGAACTCAACGAGTAATTTCTTTGACTCTTTTTTATTATAACTTGTAGATAATAGGTGTGAGAAGATTCTTTCAGTGTTAATAAAAGCATATTATACAGAGTTCATCAGTTTAAACTGATGAATATGTTTAAAACATCGGTCTTTATCACTCTGTTTTCACATTAATCCTTTTGGTCTTATACCTGTTTTTTCTTGTTTTTTTACTGAGTTTAAATGTTATCCACAGTATCAATATATTTATTATAATTAATCTTATTTCTTTAAAAACATATTATATTAATAGTTACAATTTATTGTGAATCTGCTAAATATTTGGTAATTTCAATAAAATAAAAGACATTGTGATAGAGGAGTTATCGGAATGAAGTTTACCGTAGAAAGTAATGAACTCCAAAAGGCCCTGATGAAAATAAGCGGGGTAGTTCCATCTAAATCAACCCTTCCTATACTCGAGAACATACTCTTTTCACTCTCAAATAATTCTCTCTTGCTTGTTGCTACAGATCTGGAAATCTCAATGTCAGCAACATTAGAAGTAAGAGGAAGTGAAAATGGTTCTATAGCCGTACCAGCAAAGAGAGTTATGGATACTTTGAGGGCATTGCCAGAAGCTCAGCTTGTATTTCATGCAGATATTTCAACAAACAAAATTCGGATGATAACGGAAAACGGTGAATATAATCTTATAGGTGAAACGAGCCAGGATTATCCAGCTATTCCAGAATTTAAGGGTGAAAGCGAAATTGTATTTGAGGGTTCACTCATAGGATCAATGATCTCAAAAACTATTTTCTCTGTTAGCACAGATGAATTACGCCCTGCAATGACGGGATTACTTCTTCAATTAAAAGATGGTGAGATATGTGCTGTTGCAACAGACGGACATCGATTGGTCCGTGTTGTCTACTCAAAAATAGCGCAAGCAAAAATACATAAGGATATTATTATTCCGGCAAAAGCACTTATATTAGTATCAAAAGCAATTGAAGACGGAACAAAGACCATCTCTTTTAATACAACACATATTAAATTCTCATTTAAGAACTTTACGCTTACTTCGCGTCTTATTGAGGAAAACTATCCAAACTATGAGAGTGTAATACCTCTTGAAAACGACAAAAAACTCTTAGTAGATAGAAATGAATTATTGGCAGCTGTGAAAAGAGTTTCTCTTTACTCAAGTAACACCACACATCAAATACGATTTTCGACGAAAAAGAACGAATTGAAAATCATGGGTGAAGATGTTGACTTTGGAGGTGAAGCGAAGGAGCGGGTTGTGTGCAATTATTCCGCAGATAATATGGAGATTGGTTTTAACGCAACATATCTTATAGATATTCTTTCGCACATTGATTCTGCTGAAGTAGTTTTTAGTTTTAGCAGTTCAGTAAAAGCGGCAATCATTAAACCGACGACCATGAAAGAGAATGAAGATGTTTTGATGTTAGTCATGCCCATGCGTCTTAATGTATAATTAAGAACCATGTGTTGTTGTAAAAGAGTGAATAGCCCCATCCTGAAGAGGATTTGGGGCTATCGCGTTGTAAATAAGGTGGTCTAGACTTGAATCTGCAACGCATCGTACTTGATAATTTTAGAAATCACAGCTCTACACTAATTGAGTGCTCTCCCGGCGTAAATCTTTTTTTGGGCAACAACGGGGAGGGGAAGACAAACATTCTTGAAGGGATTTCATATTTTTGTCTTGCAAAAAGTTTTTATGCGGCAAGTGATTCTGTAGTCATGAAAATAGGCGGATCTGGCTTTACTGCAACCGGTAAAATTCTTTCCGATAGCGGAGTTGAGTATGAGATTCAGGTAGAGTTTGAGCGAGAGCTTAACCAAAAAACCATTACAGTGAACAAAGCGAGAATAGACAAAGCATCCTCGCTGATCGGGTGGTTTCCTGTGGTTATTCTCTCGCCAGAGCAAAGCACGATAACGTTTGGATCTCCATCGGATAGACGACGGTTTATAGATTTTGTTGTGTCGCAATCGAGCAGGATATACTTAGAGAGCCTGATGGATTACCGACGAATCTTAAAGCAGCGAAATAAGATCTTATCGGAGATACAAATAACGCGCAGTGAAAACGGAGACGCAATTGAACCATGGAATGACAGTCTTATCAGAGTTGGTTCGTCTATTATGAAGAAACGCGAAGAGTTTATTGAAGATTTCCGTGGAATAATGGTTAATGCTTATGCTCGGCTTTCCGGAATGAATGAACAGCCTAAGATCGATTATTCACCATCGTTTGAATATGCAGAGAACAATGAAGATGTAATTGAGACATTATTTAGAAAAGCTCTTCAAAATCAATTTTCAGATGAACGACGCATTGGATATACACTTGTTGGACCGCATCGAGATGAGTTTATATTCCAAATAAACGGGCTTCATACGAAAAACTTCGCTTCGCAGGGCCAGCATAAAACCTTTTTAGTTGCTCTGAAATTAGCCGAATTCTTCTATCTGAAAAATAGATGCAGTGAAACACCCATCTTGTTGCTTGATGATGTTCTCAGCGAGTTAGACGAATATAGATGCCGCAGATTGCTAGAAGTAGCATCCAACATAGGGCAAGTCTTCATTACTTCTACAAATGAGCATGCTCTCGATGGGTTATCGGTTGTTTCAGCGAATCCACGGAAGTTCTTTGTAAAACAAGGAAGAATTGAACGTGTCGAAGATGCAGCACAGATCAATTAAACCTATCAGCATCGCACTTGATGAGTTGATAAATGGTTTAGGGATTAAAAAGAAATTAAAAGAATATGATGCAATTATCTATTGGGATTCGGTGGTTGGAAAGCAAATAGCCAAAATGGCAACAGCAACGCGTATCACACAGGGAGTGTTATTTGTGCATGTAAAGACAAGCACGTGGAGGAACGAATTAACGTTGAGAAAGAAAGAGATTATAGATAAACTCAATATCGTTGTTGGACTTGATGCGGTAAAAGATATCAAGTTTCACTAAATCAAAGAACTTACAATGGAAGTAAAGTGAGAGAAAATAAAACGAAGCAAGTGAAAATAAAAAGTATTAGTACTAGCGATTACACAGCCGATGACATTACCGTTCTCAAAGGATTGGAAGCCGTACGTCGCCGCCCAGCTATGTATATTGGCGATGTTAGTGCGCGTGGCCTTCATCATCTTGTATATGAAGTAGTGGACAATTCTATTGACGAGGCACTGGCTGGGTTCTGTAAAAATATCAATGTATGCATCAACAACGATGGATCTGTCACCATTGAAGACGATGGGCGTGGTATTCCAACCGATATCCATACGGAAGAAAAACGGTCAGCGCTTGAAGTTGTAATGACCGTACTACATGCTGGTGGTAAGTTTGACAAAAATTCGTACAAAGTCTCTGGTGGTCTTCACGGTGTTGGAGTGTCAGTGGTGAATGCATTGAGTGAACTGCTGGAAGTAGAAGTAAGTCGTGACGGTAAAGTATTCTATCAGAAATACAAAAAGGGCGACCCTGTTGCCTCTGTAAAAATCATCGGGAAGGCCGAACGTGACAAGACAGGAACTAAAACAACATTCATGCCCGATGGAACAATCTTTAAAAATAGGATTTTTAAATTTGAAACAATTGCTGAACGTTTACGAGAACTCGCATTTTTGAATTCTGAGGTTACGCTAAATATAAAAGATGAACGTAAGACCTCGAAGCAAGTTGAATCCTTCCACTTCAAAGGCGGAATCATAGAATTTGTGAAGTACATCGATTCAACGCGTCCATCTATTATGAAGAAAGTAATGTATGCAAAGGGAGAAGCAAAAGATGAAAATAATCGTACTGTCGAAGTCGAAATAGCGCTCCAGTATAACGATCAATACAATGAAAACATTTTCACTTATGTCAACAATATTAACACACACGAAGGCGGAACGCACCTTGTCGGATTTGGTCCTGCGCTGACTCGTACCTTAAATAACTATGCATCGAAGAACGGTCTAGTGAAAGAAGGGGGAGTGCAGTTGACAGGTGATGACTTTCGTGAAGGTTTGACCGCAGTGATCAGCGTAAAGGTGCCCGAACCACAATTTGAAGGTCAAACAAAGACGAAACTTGGAAACAGTGAAGTAAAGAGTATTGTGGAATCGATTTTTGGTCCACAGTTGTACGATTGGTTGGAAGAAAATTCTCCTGATGCAAAACGCATTATCGATAAATGTCTGCATGCGGCAGAAGCGCGAGAAGCTGCGCGTAAAGCACGAGACATCACACGACGAAAAAATGCATTTGACGGCGGGGGATTGCCCGGCAAACTAGCCGATTGTTCTATCAACGATCCAGAACATTGTGAAATTTACGTTGTTGAGGGTGATTCTGCCGGAGGCAGCGCGAAGCAAGGACGTGACCGACGTTTTCAAGCAATTCTTCCACTTAAGGGAAAAATTCTTAACGTAGAGAAAGCACGATTACATAAAATTTTGGAAAATGATGAAATTCGCGCCATTTTTACAGTCATTGGTGCTGGAATGGGTGAAACGTTTGACGCCAGCAAGATCCGTTACGGGAAGATCATCATTATGTGCGACGCCGACGTCGATGGTTCGCATATCCGCACATTACTATTGACACTCTTTTTCCGATATATGAAGGAAATTATAGAATTGGGGCACCTCTATATTGCCCAACCGCCGCTTTACAAAGTGAAGAAAGGCAAGCAGGAATTTTATGCCTATGACGAAGAAGAGCGTGAAGAAATCATCAAACGACTGAAGAGCGAAAAGAAAGGTAAAACTGAAAAAGAAGAACAGGAAGAACCGCCTGCTGTCACGGAAGAAGACACGATAGTGAAAGAAGGCGGAGTGGTGATCTCGCGATTCAAAGGCCTTGGCGAGATGAACCCTGAACAATTGTGGTCAACAACAATGAATCCAGAGACACGAACGATTTTACAAGTGACAATTGAAAATGCCGCAGATGCTGACCGTACGTTTTCTATTCTCATGGGCGACGAAGTAGAACCGCGGCGTAACTTCATTGAAAAGAATGCAAAGTATGTGAGAAATCTTGATGTTTGAAAAAATCTGCACAGTCGTTATTAATTTCCAAACACCAGATCTATTGAAAACAGCAATAGAATCATTTCGAAAATTTTACCCAACCTCACAAATGATGATTATAGATAATGGATCAAAGGATAATTCGAGGGAAGTCATTGAGAGAATGTGCCGAGTTATGCCAAAATATACAGCAACCCTACTGCTTGATTCAAATATTTATCATGGTCCGGCGATGAATCAAGCAATGAAGGCGGTGAAAGAGGAATATGTTTTTTTTCTTGATTCAGATACAGAAATCAAACAAGGTGGTTTTCTCGAACCAATGATGGCAGAACTTGAAACAACAGTAAATGCCTATGGAATTGGAAGGCAGATAACAGTTAATAAAAGAGGATTTACTGCTGAAACAGGAGTTACATTACTTGCGCCGGCATATATGATGCTGCGCCGACGACTGTATCAAAATTTTCCACCATTCGAACATCATGGACAACCTGTATTAAAGAATTTCATTGCTGCACATCAAATGGGATACACTTTAAAATCGTTTCCCATAGAAAATTTTATTGATCATCGGTGGCGCGGAACAGCCTCTCGCTTCGGTTATGGGTTGGGATGGAGGGGGAAAATTGATTTTGTTATAAATAAACTGGGATTTTGATTTCACTTAAGGAGGTACAAAAAAAGATAATCCATGGCAACAGTAAACGAAAAAACAATACCGGTAGATATTGAAGATGAAATGAAAGGATCGTACATCGACTACTCGATGTCGGTTATCGTGTCGCGTGCACTTCCCGATGTACGCGATGGTCTCAAGCCTGTACATCGGCGCGTATTATTCGGTATGCAAGGACTCGGTTTGGCAAGTAACCGGGCGTATAAGAAAAGCGCACGGATCGTTGGTGAAGTGCTTGGTAAGTATCACCCACACGGCGATACAGCGGTGTATGATACTATGGTGCGTATGGCTCAAGACTTTTCCATGCGCTATATGCTTGTGGATGGGCAGGGGAACTTCGGATCAGTGGACGGCGATTCACCTGCGGCAATGCGTTATACAGAAGCACGCCTGACCCGCATTGCAGAAGAGATGTTGAAGGATCTTGAAAAGAATACCGTCAATTTTACATCAAACTTTGATGATACATTGCAAGAACCGACGGTTATGCCGTCGCTCGTTCCCAATCTGCTTTGTAATGGCGCCAGTGGTATTGCAGTCGGCATGGCAACAAACATCCCACCCCACAATCTCCGTGAGGTCATCGACGGCTGCCTTGCCTATATCAAAGATCCAATCATCAGCAATGAAAAGCTGATGAAGAACATCCTCGCGCCAGACTTTCCGACCGGCGGCATCATTTACGGGTATGGAGGTGTGAAAGATGCATACACGACAGGACGCGGCAAAATTATCGTGCGTGCAAGAGCGAACATCGAGACAGGCAAAGGAGAACGTCAGCGAATTATCGTTACAGAGTTGCCTTATCAAGTAAATAAAGCTTCGCTGATTGAAAAGATTGCAGAGCTTGTTACCGATAAGAAGTTAGAAGATATTTCAGATATACGGGATGAATCTGATCGTGATGGATTACGGGTTGTGATCGAACTCAAGCGTGAGGCAAATGCTGAGGTAGTGCTCAACAATCTCTATAAGCACACACAGATGCAGACAACATTCGGCGTCAATCTCTTGGCATTGGTAGATGGCCGTCCTCAGGTATTGAAATTACGCGAATTTATTCAGCATTTCATTGAGCATCGCAATGAAGTTGTTGTTCGCCGAACAAAGTTCGATTTAGATGAAGCGGAGAAACGTGCACACATCCTCGAAGGGTATATCATTGCGCTCGATAATATTGATGAAGTGATTGCACTCATCAAGAAATCGAAAGACGTGGAAAGCGCAAAGCTTGGCTTGATGAAGAAATTCAAGCTTTCCGAGATTCAGGCGAAAGCGATTCTCGATATGCGTCTCCAGCGGTTGACTGGTCTTGAGCGCAAGAAAGTGGAAGATGAATACCGAGAGATGATCAAGCTCATCGAGAAGTTGAAAACCATTCTCAAGAGCAAACAACTTCAGATGAAAATCATCGAAGAAGAACTGAACGAGATAAAAGAAAAATATGGTGACGATCGACGTACCGAAATTATTTACAAAGCCGAAGAATTCCGTATTGAAGATATGATTGCAGAAGAGGAAGTTGTGGTAACGATCAGCCATGGCGGTTTCATAAAAAGGTTCCCGGTATCAGGGTATCGGCGGCAATCACGCGGCGGAAAAGGTGTTACTGGAGCCGCAACACGCGAAGACGATTTTGTGGCACATATGTTTATCGCCAGCACACACAACTATGTGCTTATTTTCACAAATAAAGGAAGATGTCACTGGTTAAAAGTATTTGAGATTCCAGAAGGCGGCAGAACCACCAAAGGCAAGTCGATCAACAATTTAATTTCAAAAGATCCAAATGAAGAAATTGCATCATTCATTGCTGTAAAAGAATTCGATGAAAATCATTTTGTCTTCATGTTTTCAGAGCAAGGGCTAGTGAAAAAAGTGGTGCTTTCAGAGTTCAGCAATCCGCGGCGAAGCGGCATCGTAGCGGCAAATTTGAAAAAAGGAGATCAATTAACAGATGTTAAACTGACAGATGGTGCGCAGGATATTGTCATTGGCACTTATAACGGTCTCGCTATTCGCTTCCATGAAAATGAAATTCGTCCGATGGGACGAACTGCAGCAGGTGTGCGCGGCATTCGACTTGGGAAGAACGACAAAGTTGTCGGCGCAGTAAATTTGCAGCGAAAAGGAACATCGATTCTTGTCGCTACGCAAAAAGGATTCGGCAAGCGCAGCGAGGAGAACGAATACCGCACGAGCCATAGGGGCGGCAAAGGAATCTTCACGGTAAAGACATCTGATAAGACCGGTAAAATGGTAGCAATCAAAGAAGTTGTCGATACAGACGACGTTGTCATTGTTACCAGCGATGGCATGGTCATTCGTCAACATGCGGCAAATATTCGTGTTGCTGGACGGAATACGCAAGGAGTACATCTTATCAGATTGAATGAGGGAGACACCGTCGCTGCAGTTGCTGCGGTTGTTGCTGAGGAAGAAGAAGATAAACAACTTGCCGAGAAGGAAAAATTCCTCACTAATGGAAAATCTACGATACCAGTTAAAGTCGACAACGGAGGGAAAGGGAATCTAAAACAGGAGAATCTGTTTGCTCCAAAATCCGGAAAAACAGAAAAGAGAAAACAATTTCCGCCGAAGAAGATCGAGAAACTGAAGAAATTAGTTCCATCGAGAAAAAACAAGAAGGGAAAAAAAGGCAAACGAAAATAAACTCGTTTCAAAGATAAAAAACACCTTAAATTCTTTATTAAGAGACTTTTCACTAAACTTATGCTTTACCTCATAATATGATTATTTAAAAATCTTCTTTAATGTGTCTTTCGCTTTTTTCGTAATATCGCCTGTTTGTTTCTTCTTCTCTTGATCGATACGATTTTCGATCTCTTTCTTTTTTGCTTCTACCAGTGCGAGCTTTTCATTCACCAAGGTTTCATGTTCTTTCAGTCTGCCCATTACCATTTCGCGTTTTTCATTGTAAAGATTTTCAACCTCGGCGTGTTTTTCGGCTATCTTTGCATTTAATTTATTACGAAGATCGTTCTGAATCTTTGTGACTTCATCGCCAATGACCTTCTTAGTCCGGGACGCAAGCTGGTCGTCAAGATCTGTGGTAAATGCGACATCAAACTTATTCTCGTTGTGCCACATATGCAAGTTGACGTGGAAACACTTGATAGAAGCAAGCACATCCCGTACAATCCGTTCTACTATGCCACTCGGTTCGCGCTGGAAAACAATCGTTAAGTTGTTGAAGATGATCTTTGTGTTCGAATCAAAGTGATTGCCGGGTACGGCAATAATGATGGAAGCATCTGCGCCAGCATTGGTAACTTTTGACGGCAGGAAATCCGAACGGCCGAGAGACATTTCTTTAATTGGCAATCCAGTCAGCAGCGCCTTGTAATTATCCACTGCCAACTCCTTGCGTCTATCGAATGAAGCGCCAAGCACCAGCGTTGTTGTTCCGCCTTTTGTAGCAGATAAGTCCATAGTCATAGGATATCCTGTGATTCGCTGGTCATTCGTGATATTGAGAACCTCACCCTTTGCATAAAAATATTGAGGATCCTGAGCTTTATCTGTGCCGCCTGAAATAAGAATTTTTTTGATCCAGAATTTCGGATATGAACGTTCTACAGGGAAATAAATATTTTGCCCCTTGAAGCGCACCGGAGTTTCTATAGGCGGTTTGTCAGAGGAGTTTTGAATCTTGCTCTTTGCCATATCCACATACCCCAAATACTCGTACGCTTTCTGCAGAAGATCTTTGCCGAGTACCATCTCACCAATTCCCTTCATCGAGACATCCGGAAGATGTGCCATGCTCATGACATTTCGAAAATCCTGAGTTGCAAGGTCATCTAAATTTTTGATTGGCTCGCCGAACTTATTTACACTATCGATCAGAGTCGTTTTCTGATTGTTGAATGTAGTCTTTACTTCATTGGCTGTATTCAAAATACTCTTTGCATTGTTCAAAGCATCGTTGGCAGCCTGAAGAGTCTTGATGTTGCTAAGATTGATCAACTTGGTGCGTGATTCAATGTCGGCAAGTTTCGCTTTCGACTTATCCATTTCGTCCAATGTCGTTTTCCATTGTACACTTGCATCGTTAATTTGCTTTTTCAAAGTATCAACGCGGTGGAATGTAGCAAGATTATTTGGATTCAGTAAGCTGTCAATCTTCAGCTCACGTTTAATTTTGTCGAGGTCAAATGATGTCGATGATTTTGAATCCTGCGGTGCAAGAGCTGGTTTTGCTAGTTCTGTCAGCGGAGCAATTTGCTTTCCGGTTGAGTCAACCGCAAGCTGTTGAGATAGTGCCGCCTGTTTCTTCTCTTTCAGTTTCGGAATGGATCCATCTGTAGTACGCTTGGTGCCGAGAATAAGATCGTTCATCTCCATTGTCTCAATAATGAACTTGCCGCGAAGAAGCTGACCGAAATTCAATGCAAATTGCACTTTGCCGGTTTCAAATAAATTCTTCCAGCCGTCATTCGGATTGGTAACCTGTAAACGTGCAAACTCAATGCCGATAGGATTCATGGTGATGTGTAAATGGTCGATTTCAACTTTTGCGCCAACAGCTTTTTCGCCGGCATACTCCAACCCTGATTCTATCCAACTGTCGATAAACAGATAGACGACTATGCAAACAATAATTGCAGGAACAAGAATAAACAGAACAAATTTCTTTCTCATCGCACACCTCCTAGGCTCCGGACCCGTTTGTACCACTGCACGAGCGAGCTGCGGTCGATGATATGGTATATTTTCCATTGCGCGACTTTGACACCGAGAGTTGCTCTGTAAGCGATAACGAATTTTTTCATGCCAATATAGACTGGAATAAAGAATAGTAAAGCAGTGATAAAACTGCCCATGACAACAGTGTTATTAAACCGCGTCAAGGGAGCAATTGGTGCATTGTAGAGTGCTGTCCACAACCCCTTCAGACCGTTGATATCTACGAGTAAAAAATAACCAAGTCTGTGGAAAAGCGGGTCGAAAATATAAGCGATCAATGCAAAAAGGCCGAGTGAAAAAGTCGCTGCCGATAAGTTCACATCAAGCATGAGAATAATCAACCAGACCAATACTCCTTGAAGTGTAAACATCGGAGATAATCCAAGAATAAAACCGAGAGCAAAACCGCCGGCTACCTGTGCGGGTGTCTGCCCCTCACGTAGGATTTTAATGAAGTTGGTTACAAGTTTTAGCCAGAACATAAATGAAGTCCTTTATGAATTCATTGCATTGTATATAAATAAGATAATCTTTCGGATGGTTTCTTTCAAGCCTTAGAATAAAGAAAAGGTTGGAGTAATTGCCATATTCGGGCAAAGGAACTGGAGGTACATTCTTATGAACGGATTTTATTGGATTGTTTCCCTCACAGTAATGAGATTAATTCTCGGCACATGGAAGTAAGTAGTTTTGTAGTTACTTATAAACGGACGGGAAACTTAACAAATCTATTTGCTATTTTTTCTTTGGTCCAGCTTACAATGGATAGGATTTGCCGTTTGGTAGTTACTCTTTGAAGTATCACTTGAAAATTGCGATTTAGAGGACAAGTATGTACTTTGGCTTTGATCAATGGTTACAAAAATTTTAGACTAATAAGCATAGAATGAACTCCCAAACTAACGCCATCCTCACTGCACTTTATTCTAAAGCCAATCCGAAGAATGTTGAAGAAATGACACGATATGGAATTAAAAGTACAGGTAATGTACTCGGAATATCCTCAAAGTATCTCTTTTCACTTGCAAAGAGTATAGGAACAAACCAGAAATTAGCGCTCGAACTTTGGGAGACAGGCATCTATGAAGCACGGCTCATTGCTGCCTATCTCGCTGACCCAAAACAAATGAACAAAACCATTATCAACCGCTGGGTACGCGACTTTGACAACTGGGCAATCTGTGATGGCGTGTGTATGCATTGCTTCCGTGATGCTCCTTATGGACATGAACTTGTTTTGAAATGGGTGAAACAGAAACAGGAATTTGTCCGGCGAGCTGGATTTACCATGATCGCAACACTTTGTGTGAACGATAAAAAGTCAGATGATATTGTTTTTCTAAAATATCTTCCCATAGTATATAAGTATGCAACAGACGAACGCAATTATGTAAAGAAAGCGGTCAACTGGGCGCTCAGGCAGATCGGAAAGCGGAATCTGAAGCTCAATACTGCTGCAATCAAGATGGCAAAGAAAATTCAGAAATTGGATTCCCCCGCTGCAAAGTGGGTTGCTGCGGACGCGTTACGGGAACTGAAAAGTGCGGCTGTCCAAAAGCGACTAAAAAGAAATATGCAGAGTTATCTCAAAAAACCGAAACGGAATACTATATTGCGTTTTTGAGTTGTCGCACCCAACCACTAATTTCCGTAGTTGTATCTCCCTGTGTAATTTTTTGAATAAGTGCACTCCCTACAATAGCACCATCTGCATATTGAGCTATACGCTGGGCATCAGTTGGAGTTTTAATACCAAATCCCACCAAGACTGGATTTTTTTTTGCATTACTCTTCACGCGGCTCAGGTACGATTCAATATTGCCGATGTTCGAGCGGCCTGTGACTCCAGTGGTCGATACACAATAGAGAAATCCTGATGTAACTTCATCGATGTTCTGAATTCGTTCGTCGGACGTAGCCGGACTGACAAAAAGAATATCGGCAAGATGATACTTTCGGTTGAGCGATAAGAAACGATCCGATTCTTCCAGCGGAACTTCCGGGAGAATGATGCCGTCCACACCGGCTTTTCTTGCGTCGGCAAAGAAGTTCTCTTCACCGTAATGAAGAATGGGATTTAAGTAACCCATCAACACCAGCGGAATATTTGTGTGTTTCCGAATTTCTTTAACTTGTTCTAAAATGTGCTCGAGTGTAATTCCGTTTTTGATTGCCTGTTGTGAACTTGCCTGAATAATAGGTCCATCGGCGAGCGGATCGGAGAAGGGCATGCCGAGTTCAATAATGTCAGCTCCAGCTTGAGCAAGTTCCAGCGACAGCGGTGCAGTAGAGTCAAGCTGCGGATAACCGGCTGTGAGAAAAAGTACAAGGGCTTTTTCGTTTCGCTCTTTGAGCTGTGTCAGTTTTGTTGTAAGACGGTTTGTTTCAAATTTATTATTCTTCACTTTACAATTTTCCCTTCTGAATTCTGCAAAGCATACGTCATCATATCTTTATCTCCTCTACCGGAAAGATTCACAACAACAATATCTTTCTTCGATGTTGTCGGCATGAGTTTTTCCAGATGTGCAAATGCATGTGCTGATTCTAGTGCCGGAATAATTCCTTCTAATCTGGCCAGCAAACTCGCTGCTTCAAGTGCCTGTTTATCGGTGATAGATACATACTTCACCCTCCCGAGATCTTTCAATGCACTATGTTCAGGTCCGACACCGGGATAATCAAGCCCTGCAGAAATAGAATGCGCCAACTCTACTTGTCCGTTTTTATCCTGCAGCAAGTAGCTGAACGAGCCATGCAGAACACCGGGTAAACCTTTCGAAAGTGTTGCAGCATGCTTTTGAGTATTTAGTCCGCAGCCAGCTGCTTCTACGCCGATCATTCGAATATCTTCGCGGATGAATGGATAGAACATTCCCAATGCATTACTGCCGCCGCCAACACACGCAACGAGTATGGAGGGAAGCTTGCTTTCACTTGCGAGTATTTGTTTCCGTGTTTCTTTGCCGATCACCGATTGGAAATCACGTACTATCATTGGATATGGATGCGGGCCAACCACCGAGCCGATAATGTAAAATGTGTTGTCGACATTGGTTACCCAATCACGGATAGCTTCGCTTGTTGCATCTTTGAGCGTGCGACTTCCCGTCGTTACTGGAACGACTTCCGCACCCAGCATCTTCATCCGATGCACATTCAATTCTTGGCGGTGGATATCTTCTTCTCCCATATATACAACGCACTGCAATCTCATTTTTGCTGCAACGGTCGCCGTGGCAACTCCATGTTGTCCGGCTCCTGTTTCTGCGATAATACGCTTCTTGCCTGCGCGTTTTGCAAGCAGAATCTGTCCGATGGTATTATTAATCTTATGCGCGCCGGTATGACAAAGATCTTCGCGTTTCATATAGATTTTGCCGCACCCATAGTGCTCGGTTAATCTATTGCTAAAGGTCAACGGTGTCGGACGCCCAGCATATGTGCGCAACATTGCTGCAAATTCTTTTTTGAATGTCGCATCTCGTTTTGCTTCGCGGTACAATTCATCAAGCTCGAACAATGCATGCATCAATGTTTCGGGAACAAATCGTCCGCCATAGTCTCCGTAGTAACCGCGCTTATCGGGGTAATTATAATGTTGAAATTGCTTTTTTACTGAACTCACTGTTTCATCTCCTTATTTCATTCTGCAGCGACCGGATTGTTTTAAAGAGCTGCTCAAGTTTGTTTTTATCTTTCTTTCCCGGCGCAGACTCAACGCCGCTGTTCACATCTACCGCGTACGGCTGCACTCTTTTAACAGCTTCGGCAATATTCTCAGGTGTTAATCCACCGGCAAGTATGATGCGGCCATATTCTTTCGCCTTGATTGCAATATCCCAGTCAAACGTTTTCCCTGTGCCGCCAAGAATGCCCTCGACATATGTATCCAATAAATACGCCGATCCTTTATATCGCTGAAGTGTTTCCAGATTGAACTCTTTATCTACGCGGAATGATTTGTAGACCGGGATCGGAAATTTTGCCAGCTGCTTCGGTGATTCATTACCGTGAAGCTGCATGCAGCATATTCCTGTCTCGTCGATCAATTCAAGAATTTCATCGTGCTCTGCATCAGCAACAACACCGACAGGAATAACAAACGGAGGTAATTCCTGAATAATCTTCCGTGCTGCACTGGGACGAATATGTCTTGGACTGGTTTTGACAAAAATAAATCCCAGAGCGTCAGTGCCAAGTTCTGCTGCAAGGAGTGCATCTTCCATGTTTGTGATGCCGCAAATTTTTACTTTCATTGTTCGTCTTTTTTCATTGGAGTTAATAATGATTTTAACGCTTTGCCCGGATTAACCGCTCGCATCAAACTTTCACCAACAAGCACTGCGTGAATTCCATGCGCCGCTAAGTGATCAATATCGGTTCGATTTGAAATTCCGCTTTCACTGACAATGATGATACCTTCTGGAATTTTTGCAGCTACTCGAAGAGTTGTTGTAACATCAATCGTAAAGTCAGACAAATCCCGGTTATTAATTCCAACGATCTTTACTTGTTTCAGATCGAGTGTTGCCAACTCTCGCTCATTATGTACTTCGACAAGACAATCGAGTCCAAGCTCGTTCGCTTCGTCATGCAAATTGTGTAACTGTTTCGGTTCTAATGCAGCAACGATAAGTAATATAGCATCAGCACCAAACGATTTTGCTTCCGTAAGCTGATAAGAATCTATGATAAAATCCTTTCGCAGAATCGGAAGAGAAACAGATGCACGGACATCAGAGATAAATCGAATGTTGCCTTGAAAATATTTCTTATCCGTCAACATGGAAATTGCACTGGCACAGTTTTCCGAATACTCTTGGGCAAGAGCATAAGGATCAAAATCCTTTCGGATAACACCTTTTGAGGGCGATGCTTTTTTTATCTCTGCAATGATACTCACTTCTTCACGATGCAATGCTTTCATCAAAGAAAAACAACGTCGCTGAAAACCGGGCATCTCTCTGAGCTGTTCAAGAGGCGTTGTTTTCTTTGAGACGGCAACTTCTTGCCGTGTGTTCTCAAGAATATTTTTTAATATGCTCATACTCAATTTGTGTTTTGAATCAGTTGCTGCAGTTTCTCTAGTGCTTTTCCGGAATTAATCGATTCTTCGGCTTTCTGTTTTCCCTCTATAATGGTCTTGGTTTTACCTCCAATATAGATACCTAGTGCTGCATTTGCTATCACAACATCTCGAGCCGGACATTTTTTTCCTTGAAGAACTTCCAGTGTAATCACTGCATTATTGTTTTTGTCACCGCCATGGAGACTTTCGAGCGAGTGTAATGGAAATCCAAAATCTTTCGGTTGCAAACGATACTCTTTCAACGGTTCGTTCCCATTCACCTCGTGAACGATCGTTCCGCCTGAGAGCGTTACTTCATCCAAACCGTCATCGCTGTGAACAACACATGCCTTTTCAGCTCCAAGTTTTTGCAGAGCGCCGGCGAGAAGCGGAGCGACTTGAGCGTTATAAACTCCCACGAGCTGACGTTTTACGCCTGCCGGATTTGTCAGAGGACCAACCATATTAAAAATACTGCGCACGCCTAATTCCATGCGCGGCTTTGCCGCATGCTTCATCGCAGGATGAAATAATGGTGCGAATAAAAATCCTATGCCGATACGATTGATGCAGATTTGCACGATCTCTGATGAGCATTGAATATTGACACCAAGTGCTGTGAGTACATCGGCACTTCCGCTTTGACTGGAAACGGAACGATTGCCATGCTTTGCAACCGTCACGCCAGCTCCTGCCACAACAAACGATGCGACCGTAGAAATGTTAAACGTACCTGAACAGTCGCCGCCTGTACCGCACATATCAATCGCATTCGGATCTTCGATGTGAAGCTTTATTCCATGCTCGCGCATCGTGCGGGCGAACCCGACAAGCTCATCTACCGTTTCCCCTTTTGCACGCAGAGCAATCAATATTCCGGCAATTTGCGCATCGGTTGCTTGACCAGTCATGATCGTGCTGAGAGCGGTCGATGCTTCTTCGATGGTAAGATGTTCTCCCGCCAAACATTTTTCTATGTGAGTTTTCATTGGATGTTATAAACCTCCAGCCAGTTGTGAAGAATGTGTTGACCCTCCGGTGTAAGGATAGATTCGGGATGAAATTGAATTCCCTCGATCGGATACTTCCGATGCGTCACGCCCATGATAATACCGTCGCTTGTGTAGGAAGAAATTTTGAGTTCATCGGGAAAATGTTCCTGCGAAACGACGAGTGAATGGTATCGCCCTGCGGTCAATGGACTCGGTACCGAACGCAGAATAGTTTCACCGAAGTGCGTTACTTCCGACGTGCGTCCATGCATCAACGTTGGCGCATGAATAATCTTCGCACCAAACGCGTAACCAATCGATTGATGACCGAGACAAACACCGAGGATGGGAATCGTTGCGCCAAGTTTCTGAATAACTTCCACCGTTACGCCGGCATCTTCCGGCATGCCGGGACCCGGTGAAAGAATAATTCCATGCGGCGAGAGAGCGCCGATTTCATCGACCGACATATCCTGGTTTCTGATCACGCGGATATCTGGCGACATCTTACCGACCATCTGCACAAGGTTGTATGTAAATGAATCGTAGTTGTCGATGACAAGTATCATTTTTGATCTCCCCCATGTCCGTTCCCGTTATGAACTTTCATCAATCCGTTCGACGCAGCGTTCAGAGCATCGAGTAGAGCTTGAGCTTTGTTCACCGTTTCTTTGTACTCCAGTTCCGGAACTGAATCCGCAACGATCCCTGCACCTGCCTGAATGGTGAGCATTCCGTTTGCTGCAACAATGGTGCGGATGGCGATGCATGTATCTAATGCGCCATCGAAACCGAGATACCCGACAGCGCCTGCGTAAATTCCGCGACGCACAGGTTCCAATTCGTGGATAATTTCCATTGCACGCACTTTCGGAGCGCCGGAAACAGTTCCGGCAGGAAAACATGCCCTCAGTGCGTCTAAACTGGATGCATTCTCTCTGAGTTTTCCCTGAACTTCAGAGATTATATGCATCACATGCGAAAACCGCTTCAAGCGTTTGAACACCGAAACCTGGACACTCCCGAATTCGCTCACGCGTCCGATATCATTGCGACCTAAATCAACCAGCATTACATGTTCTGCCAATTCCTTTTGATCGGATAGAAGTTCTTCTCCCAATCGCGTATCGTCTTCCGGAGTTTTGCCGCGTCTGCGCGTGCCTGCAATCGGCATCACTGATGCAATGTCGTTTTGCACACGAACTAGTACTTCCGGTGAAGAGCCAATGAGTTTTACCGATTTGAAATCGAGATAAAAGAGATAAGGAGATGGATTGATAATGCGAAGGGCGCGATACACAGGGAAGGGATCACCTGAAAACGGCAGCTGTACGCGGCGGGAAAGAACGACTTGAAAAATATCACCTTCGCGGATATATTCTTTTGCCCGCCGGACCGATGAACAAAATGCCTCGCGGTCCGAGCCATGCTCCACAGAAGAAGAATCGCAATGGAATGTGTTCTCTGTTGAGGGCGATTTTCCAAGCTGAATGAAAACGGACTCGAGTTTTCGTTTCCCCTCATGATATTGCTCACTGAGGGATTGCTGCTTATCAAGAATGCAATTGTAGGTGATAGTTATCAATTGGTGCAAGTGATCGAATTTCACCACGATATGAAATAATCCGAATATTGCGTCCGGCGCATCCTCTTTAGCCAGCGGATGAAGGGGGACTTTTTCTATTTCCTGCACCCGGTCGTAGCCGTAGTATCCAAGAAATCCTCCTGCAAATCCCTGCTGCTTCCGGATTGCCACGTTCCGGTACTGGCGCGAGTATTCCTCCAGCACATCGATGACTTTTCCGCACCGCTGTTCTTTCTTTTTTCCGGATTCGATCTCAATTACATCGCCTTTTGCTTTGATCAGCAACAGCGGGTCGGTGCCGACAAATGAATAGCGCCCGATTTTTTCATCAGGTTCCACACTCTCTAAAAGAAACGAAGGAGAGAGGTTGGAGCGGAGGCTCAGGTAGATCGACACGGGAGTGTGTAGATCGGCAAGCATCGTTTCCACAAGCGGGATGACCGTATGTGTGCCTGCGAGCTGCTCAAATTCTTGTTGTGTTATCATTGGTGGACGTCCTTAAAATAAAAAACCCTTCCAGGGTGTGATCCGGGAAGGGTTAAATGAAAAAAACTTTGTATGCTTAGAGGTTAACTATCCGTTCTCTTTCCTGTGTGTTTGGATATACTACTGCGCCACCACCAACGGTTGTTCAAAGAGACGATATGTTGAACGGATTGTGACATACTTAATATTAATAATATACATGATCCGTGGAAAGAAGTCAAGAGTCTAGATAATTTTTTTGAAATTCTATTATTCAATTTTTATCGTTGTGATGTCGTGCCGCGTATGGCTCTTTTAAATATTCTCTCCTCTTCGTATCGTCCAGAAATCATCCGAAAGGTTCCGGTTGGCTACATAATCGTACGGAATTGTGAAATATCCTTTTTGCCCCCAACCGATTCCCCATGAGTTGCGGACGATGAATCGCCGTTGTACTTCGTCATAGCCTACGGCGAGTACTGCATGTCCGCCGATAGAGCGTTCGTTCGGCTGCGGCATCTGCACAAGGCCGGTCTTCGCGACTTCCTGTGACTCGAAACTTTCGTACACCGTAAAACCGAAGACAAACGGAAATCCTTCAGCAAGACATCTCCGCATCTCGTCAAGGGTAAGAATGCGATGGTACGAAGTAATTTGGTGGTTTAGCGCTTCTTTGTAACAAATGGGACCCGGTTTCACGGCAAACTTTGAAATGATATAGGGCCATTTTTTTTCTGAGCAGACTCCTTGATGCCTCAACGTTTTGATTCCGTCGCGAATCATTGCCCCTGAATCCGATTTGACGGAACCTTCGAGAGTGCGTTCATTGTAATAAATGAACAGCCGGCTCACATCCACAAAGGGGACGCGATCCTTTTGCTCAAGAAATTCCAATGCTCCGGCAAGAGCATTGCCGGTACAGCTTCCGAGATTTCCCTGGTTCTCCACAGGTGAGCACATGGAACGCAAATCCACATGCTGTGGAATTTCCAGCGTTACAGGGCGTACTGCACCGTAGAGAAGATCACGGTGATCAGGTAAATCCGGTATCCAGCCGTAGCGGAGCTTTTGTGAAGAACCGGTTCTAATGCGAGAAACAGTTTTACGCTTTGCCATAGGATCCTCCTTGTTAAAATGTTGTGTGAAAGGCGCAGAATTATTTAGCTGATATTACGCAAAATAGAATTTTTCTGATAACCGCTTTATTGTCTTTGGGGTCGGCGCCTGAAGAAAAGATACTCAAAATTATATTAAAATATAATGGTATCAATAATGAAAAACGAGGTCGGCAGCCATTACTACTCTTTCTTAAACAGGAATATATATTCGTGCTTAAAAATATAGAAGCCGCCAACTAATGCACGATATCGCCAGAGTTCTTTCTGATTTCTTTTTCCTTTTGTCTCATCGAAATTCTTAATGATAATGGACTTGAGAGAATATCCGCGCTTGAGAACTTCTTGCATCGTATAGAAGCCAAGAGGTATCCAATTTTCATCGGAATATTTGTCGCCAATAACTACTGCGAAGTAACGGCCTTTGTCCAAAACCGGATATGTTGCGTCGACAACTTTTCCAAAAAGATTTAAGAATTCATCCAATGTTTTTGTGTTTGATAAATCTTTTTTGTCTTCGCTAAATTTGATAATATCCCAGTACGGCGGGTGCATGATCAGAAATTGGACACTTTTAATGTTCCGCTGCTTTAATTCCGATTTAAAATCTAAGCTTGAACTATCGCCGACTATTATTTCCGTTCGAGCGGAGAACAAATCATCTTCCTGTTCTATTGCCTGTGCAGCAGAGTGCGCAACTTTCCGCAAAAGTTCTACTCCAACACCATTTCTTCCCAAGCGTTTGCTTTCTATCAATGTTGTTCCACTGCCGAGAAATGCATCGAGGACCCACTCATCCTTTTTCGTATAACGCCTTAACAATTGATGAGGAATCTGGGGAATAAAGTTACCCCAATAACCGCTCCTGTGTGCCCCGGAGGTATCACGTTTATCCAAAACCCAAAGACTGTCGGTAAGAATATCGTCGTATTCTTTCCATCGATGTAAATTCAGGTCATTGATCTTGCTTGTCTTTGACTCGGAGAGCGCGCGAACCAATCGCTGAATATAATATTTTGTTCGTTCGATTGTTTTGGTGTCAAGTATTTGATCAAGTTCACCGATGAGATACTTTGAGCCGACCTTTATTGTGTTTCCATTGGAACCGATGCCAATAAATCCCTTTTTATCGCTCGGTAGGTTTGCAGCATTTGTCTTGAAATCCTTGACTGCATCTCGGATTTGATTGAGATTTCGCTGATCAAGCAATTTCGACAAGGTATTTATAATTTTCGTTTTGCTTAATATCATTTCATCTTTGTGTTTATGTAATCGCAACGATTGCTTTCCAAAGATAATGCACATCCTCTCTGTTTGCAAGAGTGTGTTTAATATTTCTTGATATAATGGATCATTTGATAGGTCGCTTTACCTAAGATGTATCGGACTGGTTAGATAGTAAGGGGAAACAGCAAGTGAATACAATAGATATGTAACCACTGTAACACGCCCTAGTCATCCCATCTTTGTCTTTCTGCGAAACTGTCGTACATTGATAATAATAAAACAGAGTATAAGAAGAATATCAGATAGAAAAAATGATTTTTCATATATGAATTTAGACTTACTCGGTTGGAATAATTTCTTTGAAGCACGATTCACTCCGTACTCGGGGAAAGGGCTACTGCCTGGCCGTGTATCTATCCAACACAAAGACCGCTATGTATTATTCACAGAACAAGGAGAGGTCAATGGAAAAGTAAGCGGTAAGTTTCGATTCGAAGTAAAAGGTCTTCATAATTTTCCTGCCGTCGGTGATTGGGTTGTCTATGAAATAGATTCAGGCGACCAATCTGCTGTAATTCATCATGTGCTGGAACGCAGGAGCAAATTTTCCCGTAAAGTTGCCGGCGATCGTCCCGACGAACAAGTTCTTGCTGCCAATATTGATATCGTATTTCTAGTTATGGGTTTGGATGGCGATTATAATCTGCGACGGTTGGAGCGATACTTAACGGTTGTGGATGAAAGCGAAGCGCGATCCGTAATTGTTCTCAATAAATCAGATCTTTGTCCATTTCTTGAAGATTGCACGCAGGAAGTTTTTTCCATTGCACACGATGTCAATGTTGTTGTGATGAGTGCACTGCGGGCTGAAGATGTTGCTCCCATTCACTCGCTTCTCGCACCGGGAATAACAGGTGTATTGCTTGGCTCATCAGGTGTCGGTAAGTCTACCATCACAAATCAATTACTCGGCAAGAATCATTCACAAGTGCAAAGTGTTCGTGAGATCGACAGCCATGGACGCCATACGACACCTTATCGTGAATTGTTGGTTCTTCCCAATGGCGGCATTATCATCGACACACCGGGTTTACGTGAAATTCAACTTTGGAGCGGCGAAGAAGATGTGCAAGATAGTTTCGATGACATTGAAGAATTAGCAGTACATTGCCGTTTCCGTGATTGCAACCATGAAGCTGAACCAAACTGTGCAGTGAAACATGCCCTCGAAGACGGCTCACTGGATCCGGGTCGTTATGAAAGTTTCCAAAAGCTGCGGCGCGAAAGTTACTTGCAATCAACAAAGTATGATAAAAATTTACAGCAGCAAAAAAAAGACCGGGAGAAAAAGAGTGTAAAGCAAATAAACGATAAATTTCGCAACCGGAATCAATAATAGAACCATGACCGAAACTAAATCGACGCTACTACTTGGAGCAAGCGGTCTTGTTGGTGGACATTGCCTGCGATTTCTTCTGGAGGAATCTTCTTACATGCGTGTTGTTGTACTCGTGCGTAGGCCTTTATCGATAACGCATCATAAATTGGTCCAGCATGTTGTTAACTTCAGCGAATTGGAGACTCTGGGTGAATGCCTCAGTGCTGATGATGTATATTGCTGTTTGGGAACAACAATCAAGAATGCAGGAACACAGGAAGCATTCCGAAAGGTAGACTTCGATGATACAGTCAGGATTGCCGCACTTGTCCAGCACTGCGGCGTAAATCAGTTTTTAATTGTTACCTCACTGGGGGCTGATCCGCATTCGCGCCTTTTCTACAATCGTGTAAAAGGAGAAGTGGAAGAAGCAATCCGGAAAATTTCTTTCACAACGATTAATATATTTCGCCCTTCGCTTCTTCTGGGAGAACGTACAGAGCATAGAACAGGAGAAAAAGCAGGTGCATTTATTATGTCTGGATTGAAATATGTATTAACAGGGCCGTTAAGAAAATACCGCGCAATTCAAGCACGTGACGTTGCAAAAGCGATGGTGCAAGTTGCTCAGAAGAATCTGAAGGGCGTGAATATTTTTGAATCAAGGCAGATTCAAGAAATTGCAGATTCGCTTTGATAAAATTTTGATTCATCGGTACAAAATATTATCCCGCTCATCGCTGAATCAAAACGTGATAATAAGAGAACATCCAATATTCTTCTCTACACATGTAACCTCAAGCCAGCATACACCATTCTGCCGGTTACGGGTCCCCATATTAATGATGCATCAAAAAAATGCCCTTGAGGATTTGCACCATCGAGAATTGGATTGGCTTGTCTGAAATCAAATAAATTCTCAATACCGACATATATATCAAGGCCGTTTATAAATGTCCGCATCACTTGAATGTTCATGGTAAAAAAGCTCGGTGAGAACGCGAGCGCACGCAAACTATCCGGATTTAATAAAGTTTCAGGAATTCTTTTCTTTCCGAACCATTGCATCGTCACATCGAATAATGTCTGCGGGTCATCCGGTTGATTGCGTTCCGTTGCGTAAGATACTGTTGCTAGTGCCCGATGTTGTGCCGTCAGCGGACGTTCGAGCCATACGCCGCCAAGGTTTTGCATCACATCTAAATATCTATAGGCAATGCGTACATCCAACCGTTCCGATGGCTGAATGTTCAGCTCCGTTTGCACACTATTAGAATACGAGCCATTCGGAACCGAATAAAAGCGCACTTGATGCGGATTGGAGTCAAGATCAGCAAGGACAAGCTGCTCGAAATTGGTTCTGTAAAGATCAATCAACAGTGTTGCTTCGCGATTATCGAAGGTGAAATAATGTGTCATATTGAAGCCGTAATTCCATGCAATTTCTTGTTTCAGTCCGTACCCAAAAGAGTTCGTCGGAACAATTGAAACCGCGCGTGAACTGACAAACACCGATGAGTTCTCTGCAAAAATGTTTGCAGTTCTATATCCTCGTCCCGCGGCTAGCCGCAGTACCCAATCTTCCTGCGGCGTATACCGAATGTGGAGGCGTGGTGTGATCATCGTACCATATTCATTATGTTCATCGGTGCGGATCCCGGCAACAAGTGAGAGCCGTTCGTTGGGTGTAAATGTGTATTCAAAGAACGCACCGGGCACCCTTTCAATACGGTTGTAAGGAAGATTATCATAGCGTTCATCATATTGATCGAACAAGAAACTTATACCCGTTTGGAACGTCTGCGCTTCGCCGTCCAGCTCTGCTTGATAAAGAATGTTGAGATATCCCGTCTCTTCATTTCCATCATACACCTGCGTACCAAAGTGTTCCGTATTGCTGCACCTGCTGAGTGACCATTGCACACCAAAACTCCGTCCGTGTTCACCTTGAAAAACATATCCGGTTTTGCCATTTAGGCGAAGCAGAGTACTTTTCATTCCATACTCATAAGCAAATAGAGGCTCTCGATCGTATGTTCCGCCATCTTTACTATCGCTCACATACTGGAGACCCAACTGATTCATCCAACCGTTGGACATGATGAATTTCCAACGCTGCAGTGCATTAATGGTTGTGAACAACGGCATATCGAGAAAACCATCGCCATTCTCATCCACCGGATGCCGTTGTGAACTAACATGAAGAAGCGTCATCGACGATAAATAATCGCTCAGGCGTTCCCGCATATTCAGGTTCGCCTCCATCCGTTGATCTTGATTGCCGTAGAGATTCAGGAAGAATTGTTTCTCGTCTTCCTTCTCTGGTTTGCGCAGATCTACATCAATCTGTCCGGTGATGGATTCATACCCGTTGGCAACGGAACCAATTCCTTTCGAGACATTGATAGCTTCGATCCATGTTCCCGGAATAAATGTCAACCCGACATTGGATGTGAGTCCGCGTATATACGGCATATTCTCCATTGTCATTTGCGTATAGATACCGGAAAGTCCCAGCATCTCAATTTGCTTTGTTCCTGTAATCGCATCGGTGAACGAAACATCAATCGAAGGATTGGTCTGAAAACTTTCCGAGAGATTGCAGCACGCAGCTTTAAAGAGTTCCTTTTCTGTCATCACTGTTTTCTTAAAAGGATTCGCGTAGTCCAAGTATGAAGCTTGCCGCTTGCCAATCACATTTACGTCGCCAACAGTCTGTGCTTCGGATTTCATGAAAATGCGAATGGAATGCCGATCGGTGATGGTCACCGTATCAGGATGATACCCGAGACAGCGGACTACCAACGTTTTCGATTCTTTTACAAACGGAATGCTGAAGAAACCGTTTGAATCGGTTGTTTCACCGCGGGAAGTGCCTAGCCAGTACGCAGAGACACCAACCAGTGGATGTTCATTCCCTTGTTCATCCTTCTCTCCGACATATCCCTTCAACTTATCTTGTGCAGAACCAGCAGAGACCGTCAGAACGAGAAGAATGATTGCTATAAATGCTTTCATTTCTCACCTCTTATCTTTTTTGTATGTTTAATATGATAAGATTAGTGAGACTTACCTGTGTCGCGATACAAACAACAGGAAGGAAGCTCCGCATAGACCGAATCGGCTGCTTTATATTTCTCGGTATCATGGCCGACAGCGGCAATGCGCTGCTGAAGAGAATCAAGAGTAATCGCCGGGGAGAGATATGCGATTGATATCATCTTGGTTTGTTTGTTCCACCGTGCAGATTTCACTTCTTTAATCTTCAAGGATTTTTCAATGCGGCTTTTACAAGAAGCGCAATTGCCAAAGACTTTGAACTCTGCTTCTTTCACTGTGTCTTGTTGAGCAGAAAGAAACGATGAGAGAGAAATGATAAGCGCAAATAAAACGACTATGATTTTCATGGTTTTCCTCAACTATAGAATGTGTATGGATAAAGTAAAACTGCAGGATGGCTGAAACCACTCTGCGTTTATTACTGTACCACACAATTCTTAAATAAGGAACACGCTATGAAGAATATAGAGTGGAGGGGAATCAGGCGGAGAGCTTGCCGGAACAACTTCATGCACCACATGAGAAGATAATACTATTTCGGTTGATGTCTCAGCCCACAGAGATACTGCGGTTTGCGGAGAAGGTGGTTGGTTCACATGCACGGCAAGTTGTTCATCGTTCAGTTGAATGCTTTTGATTTCTGTCTTGCAGCAATTATCGGGAGCTGCTGTACCATCGCAGTCGCATGGATTTTCTTTTGGAACAAACGGCAGCATCTGGACAGAAGTGATTTTTCCGCCGCAGAAATGTGTTGAAATAGTCATTCCTACTATAAGAGTAAAATAGAATGCTATAAAGAATATGGAAATTGTCTTTCTCACGTTTATAAGATACTATTAATTAAACGGACAAGCTGCCCGCTGAGTTCCTTTGTTGTCAAACTTGATTGATTTGATGCGGAATGCAAGGAAACGGTTCATTATCTTTTATTAGAATTCGATAATCTCCGGATCTTTGTCAGACTTTGTGATTTTCCACTCCTGTTCCAGAGGATCAAAATCTGAAATTTTAACTAACGGCATACGCAGATATTTGCCAAAACCTGCTGCAGCAATATCACCGTTTGGCAAAAGCAGTTCTCCTGTTCCTTCAAATGTACGGCTGGTTTCGCTGGTAATACGACCTACGACTCTGAGTTCTTCGTTTAATGGTATCTGTTTTTTAAACCGCGTTGTGAATTCAACCGTAACACCCCATACTTCTTCATTTTTGTTTTTTATCATAATTGCCCGGCCGATTGTTTCATCAAGCACTGCAGTAGTAACGCCGCCATGCAGTCTGCCGGGATAGCTTTGGTGTTCGTTCGATGGTTTGAATATGCATACAAGTTCGTTGCTCTCTAATTCAAAAAATTCTCCCTTGAGTCCAAACGAATTTTTTAGACCGCAGAGAAAGCACATTTTACTATTCTGTTGTTTTCCTGTAACACGATATTTCATGTATCTAAACCTTTGTAAAGGAGTTTTGTTGCCTTATTCTGTTGTATTGGTTGGGTATCTGTTTAAAAATTTACTCTTTTGAGAGTTTTGCAATATCGGGATATAATTCTGTCATGCAATCGGGGCATAGTCCGTGCGTGAAATCCACATCTACAATGTGGTCTTTGATATAACCTTCAATTTGCTGCCACTGGTTCGTACTGGACCTAATTTTTTTACAATTTGTACAAATAGGCAGTAAACCTCCGAGCTCCATTAGTTCATGGATATCTTCTAAGATGAGTAATGTCAGCGACCTATTATCGAATGTGAAGGGCGAGGTTGTTACAAGAAGAGGTACGTCGGTAACTTTCTCAACGATTTTACGCTGCATAATGGTCTTTTTGCGATAGACTTTTTCGCCGCGGCTCGCCTCGATTACTGAATTTCGTACCACACAGGTATTGCAATGAGGACCGTGTCCGCACCCTTCCTGTGTATCCCCGGAATGAATACAATGAAGCGCTTCTCCGCCCCGCTGTTGGAACACTTCATCGCTCCCAAGCAGGCGAAGTGCAGAAGAATTCCAGAAAAGGATATGCATATCATCGTCCACCACTAATATTGGGAAAGGGATACTATTAAACGTGTTTGTCAAAAAATCATTGTCTTCATGTAAATAAAGCGGCATGGAAGTCCTTTCAAACTCTTTATATAAGGTAGCAGGAGTGTGCACGAAACGCAAGTTGGTTTTTGCATCATTTTTTTCTACACTTTGCTATAGATGTTCACCGACCTTTTAATAAGGAGGATGGAAGTTAATGAATACCAATAATCTTAAATCATTGATCCCTTTTCTTTCATTGTGTATCGCGTTTACCATGGCTCTCCTTAATGCACAAGAGAAGAAAATGAATGAAGATGGAATCTCTAAGCAAATCGACGAGAAGTTCGAAGCGCTTGATCACCGTCTCGATCAATTAGCAAAGGCAGTAGATGATGTCATCTGGTACAATAAAGTGGGCGATGTGGCTAACATCGAAAAGGTTTTTATTGTCGGGCCACCGCCTTGGAAAGTCAAGGATTCTACGGCAAGAGGCGCATTGAATCCGGTAAAATTTTGGGCGTATATCTTCATTCCGCAGAAACTCAATCGAAGTAAAAAATATCCGCTTCTTGTTCTGCCGCATGGAGGCGTACATGCAGATTTCACAACATATCATACGCACATCATCCGTGAGCTGATGGCGCAAGGTTATATCGTTGTGGCGCCGGAATACCGCGGCAGTACTGGTTATGGCAAGCAGTTCTACGAACGCATCGATTATGGCGGACGCGAAGTGGAAGACAATCACGCAGCGCGCGATTGGATGATTGAGAATTATAGGATTGTTGATAAAGATCGCATCGGTGCAATTGGTTGGAGTCATGGCGGACTTATTACACTGATGGATATCTTCGAGCATCCGAACGATTACCAAGTAGCGTTTGCCGGTGTGCCGGTGAGCGATCTTGTGATGCGCTTAGGATATTATGACGATGATTACCGCAAAGATTTTTCTGCCCAATACCACATCGGCAAAACGGTGAGTGAAGACTCGGCAGAATATCGCAGACGTTCTCCGATTTCAGGAGTGGAAAAATTGAAAACACCCTTGCTTATTCATACTAACACCATCGACGATGATGTGCATGTGGAAGAGGTCGAACATCTTATTCAGGAACTGAAAGTGGCAGGAAAGAAATTTGAGTACGAGATTTTCAAAGATGCTCCCGGTGGACACAGTTTCGATCGCATTGACACAAAGCTGGCAAAAGAAACCCGGATGAAAATTTATACATTCCTTGCAAGATATCTTTATCCACCGCATCAGTTCAAATCAGTGCAAGATTTGGAGAAGGCAGGATACAGGTAAAGATGGCGTTTGGGCTTGGTAGAAGATGAAGTCAGCACACCGGCGAACATCCATGATGATAATTATTCATTTACGAATTATCCGGTTTTAAATAAGAAGAAAAAGTTGTACCTTCTTGTAAGTTCAACGCGGGTTCATCCGCGTTTTGTTTATCATTTAATTAAAGGATAATTCATGAAAAAGCTTATTGTGGTTGCTCTTGTGCTCTTGTTGTTTGGCGACACGGTTATAGCGCAGAAAAAAGTAACACCCAAGACGAAAAAAGAAAAAATCAGTTATAGTATCGGTGTGAATATTGGAAAAAATATGAAAACGCAGGGGTTGGACCTCGATCAGGGACTACTCACGCAAGGAATCAAGGATGGACTCAATAGCTCAAAAACAGCAATGAGTGATAAAGATATGGAAGCAACAATGACTGCTTTTCAACAGGAAATGATGGGCAAGATGCAGGCGAAGCAAAAAGTTGACCGCGAAAAGAATATAAAAGAAGGTGAGGCATTCCTTGCCGCAAACAAAAAGAAAGAAGGCGTTATAACATTACCCAGTGGACTGCAATACAAAATTTTAAAATCAGGCGATGGACCCAAACCGACAAAAGATCAAACAGTGAAGTGTAATTATCGTGGGACGCTCATTGATGGAACCGAATTTGACAGCTCATATAAACGAGGTGAACCGACAGAATTTCCTGTGGGACAAGTGATCAAAGGATGGACTGAAGCTCTGCAGCTTATGCCTGTGGGTTCGAAATGGCAGCTCGTTATTCCATCCGATCTTGCCTATGGCCCGAATGGTGCCGGACAAATGATCGGCCCGAACGCCACATTAATTTTCGACATCGAGTTGATATCCATAAAATAACGACTACCTCTCTGCGACGTACTTTTAAAGTGCGTCGCAGGTGAGTATCTCAATAATGGAATTCCTACAACAACTCATAGATTTCATTCTTCACATCGACAGGCACTTGATTGATCTTTGTGGAATGTATGGAATGTGGATTTATGCGATTCTGTTTCTCATCGTCTTCTGCGAAACCGGTTTAGTGGTAACACCTTTTTTACCGGGCGACTCACTTTTATTTGCCATCGGGTCATTGGCAGCCATAGGTGCAATGCATATTGCATACGCCATTCCATTGCTGATTTCCGCAGTTCTCGCTGGCGATAATACGAACTATTGGATTGGGAGGAAAATTGGACCGAAAGTTTTCAGCAAAGAAAAATCTCGGTTCTTTAATAAAGAATATCTTGATCGCACAAACCGGTTTTATGATAAACATGGACGGATCACTGTGATTCTGGCGCGATTCCTCCCCATCATACGTACGTTTGCGCCCTTCGTTGCAGGTATCGGACGCATGACGTATCGGACATTTTTATTATTCAGCGTCTTCGGTGCATTATTATGGGTCAATTCGTTTATTCTGATCGGCTATTTTTTTGGCAATATGCAGCTCGTCAAACAAAACTTTTCAATTGTTATCATCGCACTTGTTCTTATTCCAGGTATCCCAGCATTAGTGGAATTTGTACGCCACTATTTTGAACGACGGAATAAAAACAAAAATCCCCAAACCGAATAATAATACTTCACCAACAGAATTTTATTCCCTGCAATGATCATCACCCTGAATATAAATTACATGCCGATAAAAAACCTCTGCGCTATGCCTAACGTCTGATTCAATACATTTATCGATGGAAACCAAGCTGAACAAAAAAAGCGCGGACACTGTTTTACAAAATCATTTTACTTTACGTCTAATTTAAAAAATACTTCTACTCAGGATTTACTATGAATCTAATCGTCCGTCTTGCTGCACCTTCAGATGTTTCCATCATTGCAGAGTTTAACACAGCAATGGCGAAAGAGACAGAAGGAATTGAACTGAATCGCGAACGACTCCGTAGAGGAGTAGAAGCATTGTTCGCTGATCCGACAAGAGGCCAATACTATATTGCTGAAATCAATGGAAGAGCTGCTGGCCAGTTGATGATCACGTATGAGTGGAGCGATTGGCGTAACGCTACATTTTGGTGGATTCAAAGTGTGTACGTTCATCCAGAATATCGCAGGCATGGTGTTTTCCGTGCCCTCTTTCGATATATAGAGACGATTGTCAGAATACACGGGGATGTGTGCGGTGTGCGTCTCTGCGTTGAAAACGAAAACGATCGTGCCCAAAAAACATATAAAGCGCTTGGAATGAAGCGTTCGCATTATGCAATGATGGAAATGGATCTTGAATTGAAATAAAAACAAAATGCGCTTATTAGTAAATCAGATAGTTTCAAATTATTTACAATTCCTCCAATCCTCGATATTCCTTTCTTTTCGCTAAAGTCGATATAAGCGGAACCTTATGTATTGGAAGCAGTGTTAGACGAGAAAAGGAATGATTTGAAAAAATACCGATGAAGGAGCGAAATATGAAAATTGCAGTTCTTGGGACTGGTATGGTTGGCGATGTGATAGGGACGAAACTTATTCAATGTGGACATGAAGTTAAGATGGGATCACGTACATCAACGAATGTAAAAGCCGCTGCTTGGGTAAAGAAGAATGGAGCCCGCGCTTCTCAAGGGACGTTTGCCGATGCCGCTTCATTCGGTGAAATTGTATTCAACTGCACACATGGCAGAGCTTCTCAAGAAGCACTAAACCTTGCAGGTGCACATAATCTGAAAAACAAAATTCTGATTGATATTGCAAACGCATTGGATTCTTCGAAAGGGATGCCGCCTTCACTTGTTGTGTGCAACACAGATTCACTCGGAGAACAAATACAGCGTGCTTTTCCCGACACGAAAGTCATTAAAACACTGAATACGATGAATTGTAATCTCATGGTAAATCCCGATCTTGTCGCCAACGGTGATCATGATATCTTTATATGCGGAAACGATGTGGAAGCAAAGGCGAATGTGGTAAAGATATTACGAGATTGGTTTGGCTGGAAATCTATCGTTGATTTGGGTGATATTACAAACGCACGCGCGACAGAAATGCTGCTGCCGATTTGGATGCGACTCTACGGGAAATTCCAAAGTCCTAACTTCAATTTCAAGATCGTTCGTTGAAGGGGTTGTGTGTGCCTTTAATGGCTAACTCACGCCACTCTCTACGATTTCAATCTTTCCGCGTTTAGTGTCAATTCTTGCTTTCAATCCCAAAGGCACTGTAAGTTTGCGGGGAATGTGGCCATATTGAAAATTCATTACAACAGGACATTTAATCTTCTGCGCGAATTCTTCTTGAACTTGATCAATTGTTAAATGCGGATCGTCCGGACTACTGGGGACACAGTCGGTAAATTTCCCAAAAAGTAATGCTTCAAGCTTGTATAAAATTCCTGCATTGAGAAGCTGTGCCAATATTCGATCGACTCGATACGGCGATTCCTCAACATCCTCCAAAACGAGTATCGCATCTTCCATTGGCGGCTGAAATGGGGTGCCCATCAGGCAGGCGAGGAGTGAAAGATTTCCACCCACTAATCGCCCGCTTGCTTTGCCGTGCCGGAGAATTGTTAATGGTTCATCAGCTGGATTTTTTAACAGCCCGATTTTTTTATTTGATGTAAGAATACGCCAGAAATATTCTTCGGTGTAAAGATCGAAATCTCTCCACATATCCGAACCCGTCATAGGACCAGAGAAGGTTACTAATCCAATCTTGCGGAAGATGGCAAGCTGCAATGCCGTCAAATCGCTGTACCCAACGATGATTTTAGGATGTGCTTTCAATGAACGATAATCGATCATCTGTAGCAAACGTGGAGTGCCATATCCGCCGCGAATTGCAAAAATCGCTTTCACGTTTTTATCGCGCACCATCTCATTAAAGTCTGCGGACCTCTCATCGTCGCTCCCGGCGAGATATCCATAAACAGTGCGTATATGTTTGCCGCACTTGACACGATATCCCAGCTGCTCGAGATAGAGTGCACCTTTGAGAATCTTCTCCTCAGTGGAAGGAGTGCTTGCAGGTGCAATGAGTCCTATCAAATCGCCTTTCCGAAGGCGAGGTGGTTTTATGATATTCATATCGTACCTGCTCTGTAGGGAATATCACAAGAAAAAAGAAGATCGCATCCGCACGTTTTAACTTCCTCTCTTTTGTTGAACAGATTTCATCAACTTTCCAGGAAGTATTCGTGGTAAAAATCGGACAAGTTGTGTGCCCAGCCAATTTTTCCATCCGGAAATAACAAGCTGCTTTTCTTTCATCAATCCTTTGTAACCATCCAGCGCGACATCGGAAGCATCCATTGAAAATGCTCCGTTGAAGATTATTTCGTTAGTAAAACCGGCTCTTTTTCCAAATCCTGTTATAGTGGGCCCGGGACAAAACGCCGTAACAGTAACACCAGTTCCGTGAAGTTCTTCAGAGAGCGCCAAAGAAAAATTCAGCACATACGCTTTGGAAGCGTAGTAGGTTGCCATCAACGGGCCGGGTTGAAATGCTGCAGTGGATGCAATGTTCAATATTTTTCCGCGTTTTCGATCGATCATTCCCGGCAGAAAAAGCCGAGTGAGATGCGTAAGGGATGTAATGTTAACCTGAATCATTTCCAATGCATCGGCAGCATTCATTTTCGCGAATTCACCGCGCCACCCAAATCCGGCATTGTTAACAAGGACATCGATGTTCCCTCCTTCACTTTGAAGTGCTTCAAAAATTTCTTCCGGTGTGGAAGAAACAGACAAATCTTTAGTATAGCATTTCACCTGCACACCGTATGTTTGCTGTAAATTTTCAGCGATATGTTTGAGTGTGTCATGGCTGCGCGCTACAAGGGCAAGATCGTGACTTTCCCGTGCAAAAAGCTTTGCAAGTTCTAATCCAATGCCGCTTGAGGCGCCTGTAATAAGTGCAATGGGATTTGTGTTCATTTCTTCTCAGTTCCTGTTTTAAAATTTGTATCTAAAATTTTTATCTTGCATACATTGCAATCATCTTTTCAATTGCTGCTGCACACACGGGATCAAAATCGACCGGATTCAACGCGAACATCTTGCAATCGATAGCAGGACGATACATCTCCTTTGTTGTGTATCCGGAACCTTCAAATGCTCCGACCTTGCCGATCCACTTTGGATCTTTCAGTATTTCTTTTGAACTTTTTAGCAGATTCTCGCGTTTGTCAGAGTAATCAGCTGCAAGTCTATCTAAATTGCCGCGGAGTGTTTCAATGCTGTCGTACTCTGTTTTACGCCATGGCGTTGGAATCGGTGTATCGCTGGAAACAAAGGTACGCCATTTTAGCGTCTCTTTTGTGTTCGTTCGTGTCACATTCGGCTCCCACGGCTCAACGCCTTTTGGATAAAAATCCACGTACGAAATTTGAGAACTGTAATATTCATCTCCTAAACCGCCAAAGCAATGTCCAAACTCATGTACATACACATAATCCATTTCCCATTCCTGTCCAGCTTTCACCGGTTGTGTGAATGCTGTTGTGTACAGGTTGAAAATTCCACCGCCGCCGTAGCGGTTGTCGTTTACAAGAATGGTGATGAAATCATAGGGTGCAGTGCCTGCGATATCGTGCAGTACTCGGTTGTCTTCCGTTAAAACATAGCGTGCCAAACCAAATGTATTATACATAGTACCAAGTGCCGTATTCTTCCATACGTTTTTGTCCGGCATATCAATTCCAGATTCTTCCGAAATCACTTCCATCGCACGTACATTGAAATCGTTTTTGTGCCTTTTGAAGGGCTGGTAGGAAAAGAGTGTTTCGGAAAAATGCTTTGCATCCTTCCGGAATTTGTCTATATCACCCTTTGCATAGCCATCGCCCAGAATAAGAATATCCACTTTCTTATCCGGCGAACCGTTGATCATCACATCAAATACAGGAAAGGTGTTCAGATGTTTCTTATGATTTACAGCCGTAGGATTATTCGGATCGATTACCGTTGAGAATACTTCTCGGAACGCCATCATTTCACCCGCGGCAACGAACTTATCACGGCGATAGAAATTCACAACAACCTTTCTCTTCGGGAACGGAAAACGCACAGTCTCTTGACACGTTTTCCATACGCCATTCATCGCTTCATCCGTGGTTTGCCATTCGCTAAATAATGTTGAATATCCACGCGAATACAAGAGTGTGTTTGTTTGCAGATCGCTCACCTTTACAAAGCTATCGCCAAGATTGAGCGTGTCCAGCAAATTGACCTTGCTGCCGGGCCAAGGTCCTTCTTCATATACTTTGTCAAGGTTCATTTGTTCCTGACCTTTTGTGCCGATGTGATAATAATCGACCCGCATTGTCGCGCCAGTAAAATTGTTCTCGTATATCTGCGCCATTGTGACGCTGGTAAACAGAAAAAGAAGAAGAGCAATGTTTTTCATAGTAATTCTCTTAATGAAAATATCTTATGTTTTATACTTTTATCCCAACCCTACTCCAGTAAAGAGGAGGAATGCACTGAGCACAATCAAGATGGCGGTTGTTGCCCAGCCAATTACATTCTGCAAACGGTTATTGGTATAATCCTCCATAATCTCTTTGTTATTAATAATAATCATCATGCAAATGAGGACGATGGGTAGCAAAATTGCATTGACTACTTGTGTCCAGATAGTTATAGCAATCAGCGGTGCACCGGGAATGAGAATGATACCTGCACCGATCAGAATAATTATAGTGAAGAGGAAATAGAATTGCGGCGCTTCGCTGAATTTTTTATTGATGCCTGCTTCAAATCCAAATGCTTCACAGACATAGTATGCCGTCGCTAACGGAAGAATTGCCGCAGAAAAAATAGATGCTACAAATAATCCGAACGCAAACAGTTGACCCGCCAGCGCACCGGCTAACGGCTGCAATGCCATCGCAGCATCGGCAGCTTCATTGATCTTAATACCGTTCACATTCAGTGTTGCGGCACATGCAACAATAATAAAAAATGCAACAACGATAGTCGCAATGCATCCAAGAATTACATCCCACAGCGTGTACTTGTAGTCACTCACCTTCAATTTTTTTTCAATAACTGCCGACTGCATATAGAATTGCATCCACGGTGCTACGGTGGTACCGATGATACCGAGAACGGTTGTCATGTACTCGGTATCGAAATGAACGGTTGGAGTAATAATTGCTGAACCGATGACTTTCCAATCCGGACCGGCAAGAACAGCAGATACAACATAGGAAAGCAGGAATACGCTGAAGAGCAAAAAAACCCTCTCGGCAAACTTGTAATTTCCTTTCAATACCAGCACCCAGACCGCCAAAGCGGCAAGGGGCACGGAAATATATTTGCTCACACCAAAAATATTCATACTGCCTGCCACGCCTGCAAACTCAGTTGCTGTGTTGCCCACATCGGCAATCAAAAGGAAGATGAACATGTAAAAGGTTATGCGAACACCAAAACTTTCGCGGATCAGATCCGCTAAGCCCTTGCCTGTGACAACGCCCATGCGGGCATTCATTTCCTGAACAGCCAAGAGTGCGATGAATGACGGAATTAATGTCCAGAGCAGCTTGTAGCCATAGAGCGCACCTGCTACGGAATATGTTGTAATCCCACCGGCGTCGTTATCAACACTGCCGGTAATAATTCCAGGACCCAAAATGCTTAAAAAGATTGCGAGTTGACGAAAAGCAGGATTATCTTTAAGTCGTCGGAAGAAGCTCATTTATACGGTATCCTCTTCTTTGATTTCCGGGTAGAGAGATGCTACTGCATCACGATAGGAGACTAATCCCTGGAGTGTATCATTGTCGTCTACAACAGGAATTGCTTCGAAATTATATTTGAAAAAAAGTTTTGCTACTCGCCGGATACGTGTGTCAATTTGCACCGAGACCGGCTGTTCGGTCATAACATCGGCAATTAAAATATTTTCATCACTCATCAGCAAATTACGTAAACTGATCACTCCTTTAAGCCGTCCATCATCATTAAGAATATAGGCATATCGATACACCTCAGACTTTTCACATTCTACGCGAATGCGTTCCAGCACCGTGCTTACCCTCTCGGTCGCCTTGGCAGTTATGAAGTCTGTATTCATGATACTGCCGACACTGTATGCGGAAAGTTGAGAGAGCTCTTTTAGTTCAGTCACCTTCTCAGCAGGCATCATAGCATAGACTGACTGCCGTTTTTGTGCATCACAAGCATCAAGCAGGTCAACCGCTTCATCCATTTGCATTTCGTTGATAATCGGCGCCAGTTTGAATGGTTCCATCGATTCAATGATTTGCAGACGATTCTTGAATTGCATCTCTTGAAGTGTCTGAGCTGCAGTAAAATGATCGAGCGACTCAATGAGGGCGATGCGTTCGTCAGTGCCCAGGTCTTCAAGAATATCAGCGAGATCGGCGGGATGAATTTCTGATAACTTCGATGCATCAGTCTTCAACTGTACAGATGTATACACTGATGTTGTGGTCGTTGGTTGAACATACTTCCATGAAACAAACTCATCTTTAAGATCGCGGTCGGTGACCCAGCGAAATGCGGCATTCACCAGACGCAGGAATCCGAGCCGCCTCAGAATTCCTTTGGAACCAATGTCGATATGTACTACCCACAGGTTGGTACTTTCTTTTGCTTTGTCTTCTATAAGTAATTGAAGATCATTCACTCGGACGATTTTATATCCGGATGTCGAGATGATTTGCTTATCGAGAAATGTTTTACAAATGAGGATCTCGTTTTCTGCCGCTTTTCTTTGCTGCTCATGATCCATTACGGAATCATCGATCGCGATATGTTCTTTGAACACTATCCGCTTGACATTGCTCCATGGAATATACATTGGAGGTTTATGGCGATATGTCCGTACCATCAATCCTGTTACACGCGGATACACTTGGGATGTAGTTGCTGCCAGATCTACCAGTTTGCCGATCCGTTTGTTGTCGCTGATACGGACGACCGGTAAATGAATGAACTCGCTAAGATATGAAAATTTAACTACTTCAAGAGCCATGTCATTATTATGATTTAAATAATCTTGCTGTTTGACTCAAAATGTTTCGTAGCACTGCTTCATATTGCAGCTTTTTCCATTTCTAAATCACCCGGATTTATGAACACAAGAATAGGATTTTGTTCCTGTTCCGATGGAACAAAACGTCCATGGATAATTTCAAACCGGGTTGCCAACGTTGCATCCTTCCATATACTAAGAATCTTCAAAAAACACAATTAGTCTTCGATTAAAATAAGAATTCTTTTTTAGAAATGAACTCCATAAAACGAAAAAAATACTTTTTTTTCATTGATTCAATCTCTCGCTCGACATCAGGATCGACACTACATCATTTGAAACTCACGCCTCTTTTTCGTACTATCGAAGCGCAGACAAACACATTTGCCACACGGGATTTCATGTGCCGATCATTTCATTTATTTCACTCCTGCTTGGTGGTTTTGTAGCGGGTACCTTTGGTGCCTTGCTCGGACTGGGTGGCGGTGTACTGTTAATTCCGTTCCTTGTAATGGTCCTTGGTGTCCCGATGCATCAAGCGATTGCGACAAGCATCATAGCGGTGATTGCCACATCGAGCGCTGGTGCTGCAATGAACCTTGAGCGCCGTACTGTCCATATAAGGCTTGGAATGTTGCTGGAAATTGCTACAGTAACAGGCGCTATTTTTGGCGGAATTACAGCTAACTATTTAAGCGCGAGTGTTTTGGCAAAACTCTTCTCTGGACTGTTGTTTTTGGTTGCACTTGTGATGATTTGGCGGGCGCAGCAGCATACGGGTCAGGAACCGATTTATATCGACGGCACTCTTCCCGGCTCATTTTATGACGATGCCAATAGAAAAGTCGTACATTATACTGTGAAGCAAGTACCAGTTGCAATGTTGATCTCAATTGTTGCCGGCAATGTCTCCGGCTTGCTTGGTGTGGGCGGCGGAATTTTTAAGGTACCGGCAATGCACGTCCTTTCCGGCGTTCCGATGAAGGCGGCAACGGCAACGAGCAATTTTATGATCGGCGTGACTGCGGCGGCAAGTGCATTCATTTATTTTGCACACGGACATTTGAATCCATTTATTGCTTCGGCCGCCGCACTTGGCGTACTTGCTGGCTCAATGACGGGCGTTCGCATCAGCCGCAGAATTCATGGCAACGTGTTGACGTGGATTTTTGCTTTAGCTTTATTAGGAATTTCGATTCAATTATATCTACGATAAGTACATGACAGACTTCATTTCCCTATCAAACGATGTTGGGCACGATGCCGAACGTTGGACAAGCCGCGTGCTTCGAATTGGTGTATGGGTCAGTGCAAGTTTAATGGTAGCAGGATTGCTTATCGGAACAATTTATCCTTCAACAATCGTTGCATTTTTCAGCAATCCAACGCTCGGCAACTTGGTGATGCGGATGCTTTCCGGTTCATTCGATCCTGTAACGCTGATGTTTGCAGGACTTGTCTTTCTGATGTTCACGCCAGTACTTCGTGTTCTCACAGCCGTTTTCGGTTTTGCGGTTGAAAGAGATTGGCGTTTTGTATTCGTCTCTTCTATTGTACTCTTCATGTTGGCAGGGGAAATTGTGTACTCCTTGTTCATTAAAGGATAAAAGAAGAAAGATGCATGAATCTTTAAAAAGGATCCGTGGAATTTCTTTTTTTCCCCGACAATACATTAACTCCTCTTCTGTTTTTCTCGCAATTCTTACAATTGTTCTAGGATTCGTAATTGTATTGTCATTTCAATGGCGCATGGTTCATGATTCTCCGATTATGTTCTACTTAGCTTATTTAATCGATCATTTCGGTTTTGTTCCTTATCGAGACGTTTTTGATATGAATATGCCGGGCACTTATTTTATTTACATCATCATCGAAAGGGTTTTTGGATACGGAGACTTTGGATTTAGAATTGCGGATATTACTATTCTCTTATTTATTTTTCTTATGACTTGGCTTACCATGAAAGAATTTGGACACAAGGTTGCATGGGCAAGCTGTGTGCTCTTTGGCTCTTTATATTTAAGTGCTGGAAGTAATGGAAGCCTGCAGCGAGATTATTTTGTGGTGTTTTTTTTAAGCGCAGCATTGTTCGTATTGTTCACATTTCCCAATATGAGAGTTTCAGTAAGATCTGTTTTTATTGGCCTTATTGGAGGATTTTCTTTGCTGGTAAAGCCGCAATCTTTTTTCGTATTTCCATTATTTATCATCTATTTATTCGTGTACACTAACACCGAAAATGAACGCCGTGGAAGATTCCAGACAATTGTAATTCCATCTTTGATCGGTGTGTTTCTTCCACTCTTTCTAACTGTATGGTATCTCTATTATCGCGACGGTCTTAATAATTTCATTGAAATTATAGAAAATTATTGGCCGCTTTACTCGTCATTGAATTATCAACATCAAATTATTCTCAGTGGACAGAGTCGTCTCGAATATCTTTTTCTCAGAACTGCACTTATGGGTGGTCGCACATTTTGGATCCTTCCTGCATTTTATGGAATGGTTATTTCGCTGTTGTTTTCACATATTAATAACAAACAAAAACAGAAAGTTATTTTACTTTCGTGCGTGACTTTAGTTTTCCTTTTTTACCCAACAAGCACAGGTCAATTCTGGCCGTACCATTGGTTTCCTTTTTTATATGCAATCTCTCTATTGGGAGCTCTTTGTTTCATTAACCGTAGTCAAAAAGAGCGTTCTTTAAAACAGTTCCTACCAATTGTAATTTTTGGCTGTGCGCTATATTTTTCTCCCCTCTTTTCGGGGGAATTTAGAAATCAAATAAAGGGAGTCCCGTTGGAACCTCCAAAAGGAGGAAAAGTAGATGAGATTGCCGGGTTCTTGATAAATAACATGGGACCTGAAGATACGGTTCAACCATTAGATTGGACGGGTGGGGCTATTCATGCCATGCTTATTGCGAAAGCAAAAATAGCGACTCCTTTCATTTACGATTTTCATTTTTATCATCATATTTCTAATCCGTATATACATAAGCTTCGCGAAAGGTTTATTTCTTCCTTACATTCTTCCTGGCCGAGATATATCATAGCAATCATTGAAAATAAACCGTGGGTTTCCGGACCCAATACCACACAAGATTTTAAAGAACTGTTCTATTTCCTTAAAAATAATTACAATATTGTAGTTCAGGGAAAAGGATATTACATCATGGAGCGTTCTCAGCAAAATAAAGCTGGGTAGTAAATGACAAAAACATTCTCTTTTGCATTGTTGAAGAGATAATATTATTATTAAAGGATAATAAAAATGGTGTTTACTAACCATCTTAAAGAAATTCAAACCAAACAAAACTCACTTCTCTGCATTGGTCTTGATGTTGATACAGATAAAATTCCACCACATCTGCAATCATCATCGAATCCAGTTCTAGAATTTAATCGGCAAATCATTGAAGCAACATATGATCTTGCCTGTGCTTACAAGCCGAACCTTGCATTTTACGAAGCAATGGGCGAACGCGGTTTGAGCACGTTACGGGAAACATTGAAGCTCATTCCCAAATCTGTTCTCACCATTGGAGATGGCAAGCGAGGCGATATCGGCAACACGGCTGAGCGGTACGCAAAATCGTTATTTGATGATTTCGGTTTTGATTCGGTTACAGTCAATCCCTATATGGGATTTGATTCCGTTGAACCATTTCTGAAAAAACCAGAGAAAGGAATCTTCCTGCTTGCCCTGACTTCCAATCCCGGATCAAAAGATTTTCAACGGCTCAAGATAAATGGTAAACCATTGTATGAAAAAATAGTGCGGACAGCAAAAAAATGGAACACGAATCAGAACATCGGTCTAGTTGTCGGCGCTACGCACCCACGCGAACTTAAAATGATCCGCAAAATTGTTCCGGAGATGCCGCTGCTCATTCCCGGTATAGGAAAACAAGGGGGCGATTTGAAATCGGCAGTTCGTGACGGCTGCAATAAAAATGGACAGCTTGCTATCATCAATGCAAGCAGAAGTATTATCTATGCATCGTCGGGAAAAGATTTTGCTGAAGCGGCACGAGCGGAAGCGATGAAGATGGTGGAAGAAATGAGAACCTATAGAAAGAGTATTTAGAGACGCGCCAATCATTAACTACAAACGGGAGGAAATATGAAACGCCGTGCATGGAATATTCATGAGCGGTTTCTTCGGCATATTTGGAGCAAGCAGTATTTAAAAACCACTTTACAGACGGCAGACGGAAAAGCTTTGAGAGTGATTAATGTCGGGGAGCTCAATTCCGATAGTGGCCCGGATTTTCTCAATGCAAAAGTGAGAGTGGAAAACATCACCTATACGGGTAACATCGAAATTCACCGTACGACATTCGATTGGTTCGAGCATCAGCATCAAGAAGATCCGCGTTATAACAAAGTTGTTCTCCATGTTGTTCTCGAAGCTGGCTATAAAATCCCACCTACACTTGTAAAAAGCGGACGGGAAATCCCGGTCCTCGTCCTAGGGAATTTTCTTTCCGAATCCATTCACACCATTTGGCAAAAAGCTATTCTTGATGAACGGGTAAAAAAATCGGGAACTCTTCGTTGTTTTAGCAACAATAGTGCGCTCTCAAGCGAACTGATTGATTGCTGGCTCACAAAGCTTGCAGTGGAGCGGCTTGAACTAAAGCTCCGTCGATTTGAGGAGCGATTGAAGCAGCTTGCTCATGAAAAGCGAATGATCGTGCGAGAACGACAGCGGCCGTATGGTGAGCCGCCGTTGGAAGGTGAACACGATGAAATTCCGCCTCCGTTCCCTGAGTTAACACAGAAAGATTTCTCACAAAAAGAACTATGGGAACAAGTGCTCTACGAAGGAGTTATGGAAGGGCTTGGGTACAGTAAGAATCGTAAACTATTTGTCCATCTTGCTCAAAGCGTCACGTTGAAAATAATTGGAGATTTGGGAGTGGGGAGTGGAGAGGATAGACTTCAGGCTTTGCTCTTTGGAGTGGCGGGATTGATTCCCAAACTCAATTCTCTCAAAGAGAAGGAATCACGCGATTATATACGACGACTTGCGCGTGAGTGGAAAGTGCTGCGACCCTCATTTCACTCTGAAATACTTTACCGTGCAGACTGGCAGTTCTTCCCGACCCGGCCATCGAACTTTCCAACTCTCCGAATAGCTGCTGCTTGTGCACTTATCAACAAGTTCTTCTTTGACGATCTTTTCCGACGCATCATCCAAACAATAAAGACCAGTAGCTCGGAGAGAGAAAAGGAACACGACCTCATCCGACTGTTCAGTATAGAGACAAACGATTTCTGGAAACATCATTATAATTTCGATGAAGCGGCGCCAAAGAATGTTACAGCGCTTGGAACCATGCGTATCCGCGAGATCATTATTAATGCCGTCCTCCCGGTAACGCTTTTATACGCACGTATCTTCAAAGATATTAGCGTTCGTGAATACGCTCTCCGCGTATACCTATCTCTTCCAGCCTCAGAAGATAATTCAATCACTCGGCTAATGGAGAAACAATTGCTGAAAGGGCGACATCCTCAAGATCATGTGAGTCATCAGCAGGCGGTGATTCAACTCTACAAGTATTATTGTTTGGAAGGGCGGTGTGCTGAGTGCGAGCTTGGGCAGAAACTATTTGTTTGATTGCTTGCAGATGATGAAACAAAACCCCGCACTCGAATTCTGAATGCGGGGTTTTTTGTGTTCATCGAAGGGAGAATGAGAACTTCTTAGACTCTGAACAACAAATCGGCATATGTCGGCAAAGGCCAGATATTGGCATCGACCATCGTTTCCAATTTGTCACCATCGACTCGCAGTTTTCCCATAGTCGTAAAGACTACATCGCGATAGTACTCTGCATGCTTGAGAACGTCGTTGCTGTGACCATCACCGGTCGATGCAGCTTCAAGTGCTTCGATATTTTTACCGAAGGAATCGATCGTTGATATCAATTCCGCTAGTAATGTTTCCGCAGTGCTTGATTTAGAAGCAACGGTTTTCAGCGAGGATAAAGTAGCCGCGACTTTTCCGGCATATTCAAGAGAAGCCGGTAAGATTTGACGTTTTGCAATGTCTAACATAGTCAACACTTCGATGTTGATTGTTTTGATATATCCTTCAAGGAAAATTTCATATCGAGAATGCATTTCAGCTTTACTTAAGACGCCATGCTTCTCATACACCTTAACGGCCTTCTCACTAATCAACGAGGGAATGGCTGCAACGGTGGACTTGATATTGGGCAATCCGCGCTTTTCAGCTTCTTTTACCCAGTCCTCGGTGTAGTTGTTACCGTTGTAGATAATCCGCTTATGTTTCTTCACGATCTCCGTCACAATGCTTTGCGCTTCTGTGTCAACATCTTTTGCTTTCTCTAAGCGGCTTGCAATACGGGATAAGATTTCTGCAACAATCGTATTCAAAGCGGTATTCGGTTCTGCAATGGATGCCGAGGATCCTACCATGCGAAATTCGAATTTATTGCCGGTGAATGCGAACGGCGATGTTCGATTCCGATCCGTGGAATCTTTCGGTAATGCTGGCAGTGTGGTTACTCCGAGCTTCAGTTCACCGCCGACTTTGGATGATGTAGCTCCGCCGTTTTCGATCTGCTCTAAAATATCAGTCAACTGCTCACCAAGGAAGATTGAAATAATAGCTGGAGGTGCTTCATTCGCGCCCAATCGATGATCGTTTCCCGGGTTGGCAGTGGAAACGCGGAGCACATCGGCATATTCATCTACTGCCTGAATCACAGCGGCAAGGAACAGGAGAAATTGTTCGTTGTCGTGAGGTGTATTTCCCGGCTCTAGTAAATTCTGTCCATCGTTCGTGCTCATCGACCAGTTGTTGTGCTTCCCCGAACCGTTCACACCGGCGAACGGTTTCTCATGTAACAGGCAGACCAAACCGTAATGACCTGCAATTCTCTTCATTGTTTCCATTACCAACTGATTATGGTCGGTCGCAATGTTGGTCGTTGTATAAATAGGAGCAAGTTCATGCTGAGCCGGTGCAACTTCGTTATGCTTAGTTTTTGCCAATACACCAAGTTTCCAAAGTTCTTGATCAACCTCTGCCATGAATTTTGCGATACGTTCTTTTAAGTTTCCAAAATAATGGTCTTCTAACTCCTGTCCTTTCGGCGGTTTTGCGCCAAAGAGTGTGCGTCCGGTAAGTATAAGGTCCAATCGTTTTTCATATAATTTTTTATCAATGACAAAATATTCCTGCTCCGGTCCAACCGTCGTTGTAACACGGGTCACTTTTGTATTTCCTAGTAACCGGAGAATACGAACCGCTTCTTTTGAAAGAGCCTGCATCGATCGGAGAAGAGGTGTTTTCTTGTCGAGCGCCTCGCCGGTGTACGAACAAAACGCTGTGGGAATACACAGAGTATTGTCTTTGAGAAAAGCTGGAGATGTGCAATCCCATGCAGTGTATCCGCGTGCTTCAAATGTTGAACGCAACCCGCCAGACGGGAATGAAGAAGCATCCGGTTCGCCTTTGATCAATTCCTTGCCGGAAAACTCCATAATAATGCGTCCATCGGCAGTCGGAGAAATAAAAGAATCATGCTTTTCAGCAGTAATTCCGGTCATCGGCTGAAACCAGTGTGTAAAGTGGGTTGCACCTTTTTCAATTGCCCAGTCTTTCATCGCATTGGCAACGATATCAGCTACCGCCGGGTCAAGCGGCAGCCCCTCATCGATGGTCTTTCTCAACATTTTATAGATATTCTTCGGCAGCCGGGTTCTTGTTGTTGCATCGCTAAAGACACTAGAAGCAAATGTATTTTCCAACGATTCTTGTAACACTAATGTTTCTGTTTCCATGAATATGATTCTCCTTTAAATGAACATTATTTAATCATGTATAAGATAATATAAATTTACTCGCATATTTCCTAAAGTCAATCTAGAATGACTCGAATATTAACATATTGACGGTGGAAATAAAATGGTTCCACGCTTTAATATCAATTATATCTGATGATTCTTGTTAGAAGAGTGCAAAAAAAGCCAATGGCCATAAGATGAATAACTATGGCCATCGACTTCTTCAGAAATCTAGGAGGTCAATTAAGAATACTAATTGTCATAATATAGATGAAATTCATACGGATGCGGCCGTAGATGCATTTCATCTAATTCTTTCTCTCTTTTCCAAGTAATCCAAGCTTCTATAAGATCCTGAGTAAAGACATCACCTTTAGTTAAAAAAGCATTGTCTTTTTCCAATGCAACAATAGCTTCTTCCAGCGAGCCTGGTGTCTTTGGAGTAGACTTTAGTTCTTCCCGGGTCATTTCATAGATATCTCTATCCAACGGTTTACCAGGATCAATCTTGTTTTGAATTCCATCCACTGCAGCCATCATTATGGCCGAAAAAGTTAGATATCCGTTGCAACTTGGATCCGGGCAACGGAATTCTACACGTTTTGCTTTTGGACTTGGAGAATACATTGGGATCCTGCATGAAGCTGAACGGTTTCTGGCTGAATAGGCCAGATTGACTGGCGCTTCAAAACCAGGAACAAGCCTACGATAAGAATTTGTCGTCGGGGCAGCAAAAGCAAGAATGGCCGGCGCATGCTTTAAAATACCCCCGATAGCATTAAGGGCCATTGGACTAAGGCCGGCATAACCGTCTCCCGCAAATAAAGGTTTGCCTTCCTTCCACAGGGAGAAGTGAGTGTGCATTCCACTTCCATTATCCTGAAAGATCGGTTTGGGCATAAAAGTCACAGTCTTATTATTTTTCTTTGCTACATTTTTACATATATATTTATACCACATAAGTTGATCGGCCATTTTCAACAAATTGGTAAACTTCATATCAATTTCACTTTGGCCGGCGGTGGCAACTTCATGATGATGTGCCTCTACGATGATGCCGATCTTTCGCATTTCATAAACCATTTCGCCACGAAGATCATGGAAGGTATCAGTTGGGCTGACTGGAAAATAGCCGCCCTTGAAACTAGGTTTGTAACCTAAATTTGGTTCTTCAAATCGGGCAGTATTCCAGGCGCCTTCCTGAGAATCAATTTCGTACACCCCACGGTGTTGATTCTGTTCGTAACGGACTTCATCAAAAATAAAGAATTCGGGTTCTGGTCCAATATAGCAAGTATCGGCAATTTTAGTTCGTCTTAAATATTCTTCTGCTTTTTGTGCTATATAACGCGGGTCCCGAGTGTATTTCTGTTTTGATATCGGATCGACAATGTCTGCGATGATGCTTACAGTTGGTTTAGCAAAAAAAGGATCCATACAAAATGTATTAGGATCGGGAAGAGCCAACATATCCGACATATGAATTCCCTGCCAACCTCGAATGGACGAACCGTCAAATCCAAGCCCTTCTACAAATGTGTTCTCGTCTATTACATCAATCGGGAAACTGCAATGCTGCCAACTTCCTAATAAATCAACGAATTTGAGATCGATCATTTCTGAATTATTCTTCTTTACAAAATCAAAGAAATCTTTTGGCGTTGCCATTGTTTTTATTCTCCTTCGCTAAAATAAATGAATAGACATTATTTAATTACGTCTTATTGTATAATAACATAAATTATTAATGTAATCAAGCCATTTTTCGGATTATTTTTAGTCGCACAATAAAACAGCCGCTTGATGCATTTGATAACCGCTGAAAGGATTCTGTTTCAACAGAACAAACTTTTTCTCTTAAAACAGCATTTCTTCGCCTTTCTTGAAGAGCTTTATTATAATAATTCAAGATTGAAGAAAATGCAACACAGGAAGATTCTTATCACATTCCTCTCAGAGTTCACCTCCATTTGCCGATACACTCCCTTTATTTGCCGAATTATCCGTATCTTTTTCAATATTCTGTTGTATGTTCATATAGGTTGCTGCTCAAATTCTATGTCTCATTTTGCAACTTTTTAATTCTGGTTTTCGTTTTAAAGAACACCTGATTTATAAATACTAATATTACATTTGAAACTTATGGAAAACAAACACATTGACCTTTCGGCATTACGAATTAGTAGAAATCAGGAACATCAGGATGGTCCCCCCAAAAAAACAGGTACATATATCGGCATCGCTGTCAGTATTCTTGTTCTCGGGATCGCTGGATTCTTTCTTTATCAGTCATTGTTTACGCCTGCAATCGAAGTAACATTAACGACAGTCTCTTGGACATCCCCATCGCAATCAAATGCTGTTCTCACTGCAAGTGGATACGTCGTTGCACAACGAAAAGCAGCAGTTGCTTCAAAGGGAACTGGACGGCTTGTGTATCTTGGAGTGGTAGAAGGAGACCGAGTGAAGAACAATCAAATTATTGCACGACTCGAAGATACCGACGTACGTGCCTCATTGGAACAGGCGAAGGCAAATCTCCGGATAAACGAAGCTGATCTGAAAGATGCACAGCAATCGCTCAAGCGCCAGAAGGACTTATTAGAAAAAGGATTGGCAACTCAAGCAGACTACGATGCCGCTGAAGCTCGCCAGTTGCGTGTCGTTGCTAATATTGAAATGGCAAAAGCCATGGTTGATGGTGCAGAGGTTGCTTTGGAATACACTTTCATTCGTGCACCCTTTGATGGAACCGTTTTGACTAAGAACGCCGACATCGGCGAAATGGTCGTTCCCATGGCAGCAAGTGTCGGTTCGAAATCTGCTGTTGTCACAATTGCCGATATGACATCACTTCAAGTAGAAGCTGATGTGTCTGAATCCAATATCCAAAATGTTAAACCCGACCAACCTTGCGAGATTACACTTGATGCATATCCAGAAGTTCGTTATCAGGGATATGTCGCAAAAATTGTTCCGACAGCTGACCGTGCAAAAGCAACGGTGATGGTAAAAGTTGCCTTCAAATCGTACGATAATCGTGTGCTACCAGAAATGGGAGCAAAAGTGTTGTATTTAACAAAAGCATCCGATGCAGCCGCATCCACCGAAAAACCACGTCTTACTCTTCCGGCATCTGCTATCGTTGAACGCAGCGGCAAAAAAATTGCATTTCGTGTGATAGATAATAAAGCATCTTCTGTTACGATTTCTGTCGGCCGTGCTATGGGCACGCTTGTTGAAATCACAGACGGTCTCACTTCCGGAGAAAAAGTGATTGATAAAGTGGATGCCTCGATCAATGATGGAGTAAAAGTGAAGGTGTTGTAAAAAAAAGAAGAATTTAGAAGATAGAATATGAAGGGATAAAAAATGGAACGAAAACCAGCACACAATTTCCAAGAATTGGTTGTGTGGCAAAAAGCGCATCATTTTGTTTTAAAGGTTTATCGAATGACAGAAACTTTTCCGCAGAAAGAAATTTATGGGTTAACTTCACAATTTCGACGGGCCGCAATATCAATTGCCGCAAATATTGCTGAAGGATTTCGAAAACGAGGAAAAGCAGACAAAGCGAGATTTTTAAATATTGCTAATGGCTCGTTACAAGAATGCACTTATTATCTCTTATTAGCAAAAGATCTTGGCTATGCAGATGTTCCACAACTATTTATGGCTGTTGATGAAATTGGCAAAATGCTCAATGTCTATTCCCAGCGTCTCCTAACTCCTAAATTCTAACTTCTTTGACTAAGAAACCAACGACTATACTAAGGATTACACTATGCCCAACACAATTATCCAAGTTCAAAATGTTTCCAAATCCTATTGGCGGGATAGTTTTGAAGTTCCCGTTCTCAACGACATCTCCATCGATGTTCACGAGGGAGAGTTTCTCGGCCTCATGGGCCCTTCCGGTTCCGGTAAGACAACATTACTCAATCTTATTGCCGGTATCGACCGGCCCAGCAAAGGGAATGTTCTGGTGGGTGGAACGGATATTTCCAAACTGAATGAATCCGCGTTAGCGAAGTGGCGTTCGCATAACATCGGCTTTGTTTTTCAGTTCTATAACCTTCTACCTGTTCTCACTGCATTCGAAAACGTCGAGCTTCCATTATTACTCACATCGCTTTCTAAGGCAGAGAGGAAGAAACACGTCGAACTTGCACTTGGAGTCGTCGATCTTAGTGATCGTATTCATCACTATCCTAAACAGCTTTCCGGCGGACAAGAGCAGCGAGTTGCAATCGCACGGGCAATCGTAACGGACCCGACCATTCTTGTTGCAGACGAACCGACAGGTGATTTGGACAAACGGTCCGCTGAAGAAATCATGAATCTTTTGGAACGCTTGAATAAAGAATTCAAGAAAACCATTGTAATGGTGACGCACGATCCGCGAGCCGTAGAGAAGGCGAAGGTTGTTCACCATCTCGATAAAGGCGAATTGTCATAGGAGAGTGCCATGAGAATCTTTAAACTTATTTTTAAGAACGCACTGCGTCATAAACTGCGCACACTTCTTACCATCCTCGGTATGGCAATTGCCGTGATGGCATTCTGTGTGCTGAGAACTGTTGTGGATATGTATTATGCCGGTTTGGATGCCACTGCAGCAAACCGCTTAATTGTACGACAAGCGGTATCTTTTATTTTTCCCCTTCCATACTCATATCGTGATCAGATCGCAAGAATTCCAGGCGTTCAAACGGTCTCATTTGCAAATTGGTTTGGGGGCACATATAAAGAAAAAAAGAATTTCTTTGCTCGGATGGGCGTCGATGAAGAAACAATTTTTGATGTTTACCCTGAATGCCTTGTTGATCCAAAGGAGTATGAACAGTTCAAGCGTGAACGGAATTCATGTATAGTTGGATCTGAAATTGCCAAACAATACGGTTTCAAAATCGGCGATATTATTCCTATGGACGGCGATATTTATCCGGGGAAATGGGAATTTGTTGTGAGGGGCATTTATAAACCTCGCGATAAAGTAACCGATGCGACTCAAATGTTCTTCCATTGGAGCTATATAGACGAGCGAATGAAACAAGATATGCCTGGACGTGCCGGACAGGTAGGGTGGTACATTGTTAAAATTAAAGATCCGTTACAAGCAGCAACAATCTCGGAACAAATCGATGCTCTGTTCAAAAATTCTTCAAACGCTACAAAGACAGAGACCGAACGTGCATTCACACAAAATTTTATTTCGGGATTTAACTCGCTTTTGACAGCAATGAACTTTGTGGCTTATATCATCATCGGCATTATTATGCTTGTCCTGGGGAATACCATGATTATGTCTGCCCGTGAAAGAACCCGCGAATATGCGGTATTTAAAACTCTCGGTTTTTCGGGAGGGCATCTCTTCGGATTGATTCTTGGCGAGTCACTATTTATCTCGGCTCTTGGGGCAGGAGCCGGGTTACTTGTGACATATCCTATTGTTTCCGGAATTGAAGCGCTTATGCCCAAAGGATTTTTCCCTTACTTTTTTATTACTCCTTTCACTCTGATTCTTGCTGCAACGGCTGCACTTATTGTAGGTTTAGCTGCTTCGATCTTTCCTATTCAACGGGCGCTGCGCACACGAATCGTTGATGGTTTGAGGTTTATTGGGTGAGAAAAATCAGAATGAAGAATACTGAATACAGAATGGAAAATATTCCCGCAAAATCATTTGAAGATTTAATTATGTGGAAGAAGGCGCACCAGTTTGTTCTCGATGTGTATGAATTTACAAAAAACTTTCCAAAGCAAGAGATATATGGACTCGTTTCTCAATTAAGGCGTGCTGCTGTTTCAATTCCTGCTAACATTGCAGAAGGATTTAAAAAGAAAGGAAAGCTCGATAAAGCGCGCTTTCTAAACATTGCACAAGGTTCGATTGAGGAATGTCGTTATTATCTCATCTTAGCAACAGATTTAAAATACGGAGATTGTTCAGACTTACGAACTCTGCTCAATGAAGTCAGCAGGCTAATCTATGCTTATTCAAAAAACATCCTGTCTTCTGTTTCCTGACTTCTGTAATCTTATCTATGACAAAGGATTGCACCATGAAAATTCCATTTAAATATATTCTCAGAAATTTTAAATCACGCCGGTTAACAACAGCGATCACGGTGGCGGGTATTGCCATGGTTGTATTTGTTTTTGCCGCTGTATTGATGATGGCGTATGGCATACAAAAAACATTGGTTGCTACCGGTTCGCCGGACAATGTTATCATTGCACGCAAATCCGCAAATGGAGAGATTTCCAGCATTGTATTGCGAGACGATTTCAACACGGTTTTAACTCTTCCACATATAGCCAAGTTGAAGGATGGAAAGCCGTTGGCTTCAGGAGAAACGGTGGTGATCATAAACCTGAATAAAAAATCGGGAGGATTGAGTAATGTAACTGTTCGCGGTATTGGGCAAGAAGCATTTATTCTTCGTCCTCAGGTACATATAATCGAAGGACGCAATTTTCAGCCGGGTGCGCGTGAAGTAATTGTGGGATCCTCCATTGCCAAAAATTTCTTCGGTGCTGCAGTGGGCAATACAGTTATATTTGGCGGAGATTCATGGACAATCGTTGGTCGGTTTGAAGCCGGAAAAAGCGGCTTCGATTCTGAGATGTGGGGGGATAATGATCAATTGCAGAGTGCGTTTAAAAGACAGGGAGGATATTCGACTGTGACTTTTAAGTTGGACCAACCGGATGCTTTCAACGCATTTTCAGCAGCATTTAACAATGAACCTCGTTTACAGCAATTTGAACCGAAGCCTGAGCAAAAGTTTTTTGCGGAACAATCGGAGATCATGGCATTGTTTATCCGTATTCTTGGCATTTTCATCACGGTGGTATTTTCCTTCGGTGCAACGATTGGTGCGATGATTACCATGTACGCGGCAGTTGCAAACCGAACAGTCGAGGTCGGTACCATGCGTGCGCTTGGTTTTCGAAGGCGGAGTGTACTCACAGCATTTTTAACCGAATCATTAACCATTGCCCTTATCGGTGGAATGATAGGATTGTTCCTTGCATCATTCCTTCAGTTTTTCTCTCTTTCAACATTGAATTACGGCTCGTTCGCAGAGCTTGAATTCTCCTTTGCGCTTTCACCTGCGATCATTGTATTGTCGTTGTCCTTTTCACTCTTCATGGGATTTGCCGGCGGTTTCCTGCCCGCCGCACGTGCAGCACGGCTGAAGATTGTGGATGCATTACGTGCAGCATAATGTTAATGATCAATTGGATGTTTATAAATCGTGGATGCAGAAAGTCGAGCGAAGGGTTTAAAATTTATTCAGGGGCAAACATTCTTCCATTCTCGTAAGTGGATTGATTTACCCGAGAAAGACATGTTCATTGTGCCATTGAAAGGCTTCTACAGCGGGAGAAAATTTTGAATCTCTAACAGTCCTAATTAGTTTATTCTTATACGCTAGAATACGATCAACAGAAAAATCGATTCCTTTGCCAGTTAAATATGAAGCGACTATGACTGAATAACTGTCGGAGAGAATCGAATAAATTCCTTCATCAAAAAGCCAATGACAAGTACTACATAAACACAACCCATTTCGTGGATCATCTGTCCCTAATTTTTGTTTTGGAACAATATGTGCAGCTTCTGCTTCATAATAACCTTGTGGTGTTTGAATGCCGAAACCACAAATAGCACAATAGTGCTCATACTGTGCTGTCACGATTATTCGAAAAGCTCTATCACGAACATAGGATTTTCGAAGTGTGACTGTCTTTTCCTCAAGTTTTGAAAACGGTTCAAATGATCCTAAAAGCATATCTTTCAATTCATGCTCTTCTATCTTTATCTCCTGTTTCTGAATAGCAAGGGCCTCTGGTGGATTCTTCTGTACAAAATTCCAACCACTTTCTGAAAGAGTATAAAGTCCTTTATCAAAGCGAATAAACCCCATGGTCCGCAACCAATCAATTCTGTGTCTGCATTGGTTCTGTAGTGTTCGTTTACCCCAATTTTGTACCTTTGGGAAACGGCTCTTTATAATATCAAACCATAATTCAATAAGTTTATCATTTCTTATCATTGATTTAGATCGAAGCACTTCAAGAAATGCCGCTACACCAACAAATGATTTTTCAAAAATTTCAAGCAAAATTGTTGGTGAACTAGTATTTAGAACAGACACTCCATTAGCGGTTAGTTGACAACGCCCATTTATTACTTTGACTAATCCCGTGCTTATTAAAAGGACTGTATAGACATCTCTTGCATAGGACTCGGTCAAGACAAATTTACTAATCAACCAAGTTCTTACATCGTCAGATGTTGGATGATTATTTTGTATCCATTCAAGTGTTTTAAGAAGGTTACCAAACTGCGCTTCTACCCCTCCTGCCATTGGATAAAAGGTTGTCCTCGCATCCTTTTGTTTTATCATAATTCTATCCAGTCTTTAAAAGACCATTGTAACCAATCACTTTTTTGTAGATACCGCAATTCATTTTTTGTTGGCCGACGGTCCATCCTTATGTCAAAGAGAACATTTCCGGATAAAAATTGATTTTTAATAATATCTGTTGAAGTTTCTGTTAGCAACTGCGCGCGGTCATATTTAAACCATTCCGTATCTCCACGCATTTCACTGAAAGCACTAACAAGCACTAGACCGGGAGTTTTTTGCATAAATCTTTTGGCTAATGCTTTTAATTGCCATTCGGCCACGATTTCTCCAGAGATATGTCTCACTGATATAGTTGTCTCATCAACATGAAGAAAGAGTCCAATACTGTTCGGTGTTCTTGCCATGGTGAAGTACATTCCTAATCTACCATTATCATCAAGTGTTCCGTATTTTTTGATAGCCGCAAGAGGATCCATTTTCCATGCTTTTCTGTTAAAGGTAAACAATGTAATCATAGAAGATGATCCAATTCGATGAGCTTTAAGTTCTACAGTACCTAAATCTGGCAGGGCAATATTGTTTTCTTCTATACCAAGAAGTTGTTCTAATGTCTGCTCAATACCGGTTGGTCCTTTTCTCTTCGACTTGATCCATCCTTTTGCTTTTACTTGCGCAAATTTTTTTCTAAATCTTACAAGTGTTAATTGTCTACGCTTTGTCATTGAACCTTTTATCCTCTTCTTTGTATTTCAATATGAGGCTAATGTACTGAATTATCACAAATGGATACATGAATATATTGGTTTATATATACTCAGATTTTGAGCGATTGATTTAGCCTTTTAATCTTTATTACTTCCTTACTGACAAGAATCGTTTTTTTCAAACTTGTCGCTCCTTTTTCTTGTCTTCCATCAATCCTTTGAGCATATCGCCGTCAGTGCCAAGAATTCCTGCTAAACTCTTAAAATAATTTTTATCAAGCGGTCGAATCATAAGTTTGCCGTTTTGCTCGACAAATGCGATTTTTGTCCCCTTTGTGATTCCAAACTTTCGCCGGATTTTTGCAGGAACAACAATTTGTCCTTTACCTGTTACTACCGATGTTTCCATTGTATGTCTCCTTTTCATTTTAACATATATAAGTTCATAATGTAAATCAAATGCTATTCTGGTATATATCCGAAATAATCAACCGATGGCACAATTATCTGAGCGATATTCTTACATCTGTGAGCAACAAACGTAACAAATCTGAAGATTGTGAATACATTTCATTCGGCTTGATTTTGAAACCAACTCTTTCTTCTTTATGTTATAATGAAGGTCGGTTGTTGGCAATGGAATGTATAAAGAGAGTTGGAAAGCATGACAGAAAAGTTACGAAAATTAGAAAATATTATCCGCGAATATGGACGTGTCATCGTCGGGTATTCCGGCGGTGTTGATTCCACTCTCGTGGCATTTGTTGCACATCGAGGGCTCGGAATAAATGCGTTGATTGTTCTCGCAAAAACAGAAACTATTACAAGGGAAGACGTGGAATTGGCACGACGCATCGCTCATGACCATTCGTTCAACTATCGAGAAATTGCATATAACGAACTTGAAATCGAACAGTATGCTGCTAATCCGGTAAACCGGTGTTACTTCTGCAAGCAAGAATTATATGCCAAATTGAAGGTAATCGCAAAAAAAGAGAATATTCCATTCATTTTAGATGGCGCAAATGTTGATGATCTTGGAGATTATAGACCGGGACGGACAGCAGCAAAAGAATCCAATATTCGATCTCCACTCATTGAAGCATCTTTGACGAAACAGGACGTTCGTGAAGCGGCAAAATTCTACAGTTTGCCAAATGCCGACAAACCTGCTGCGCCATGTCTTTCTTCTCGAATTCCATATGGAACACACATAGACCGAAAGTCTTTAGAGCAAATTGCTCTCGCAGAGAAATTTATTCGTGGAAAAGGATTTACCAATGTGCGTGTCCGTCATTATCAGACTACAGCCAAGATTGAAGTAGACGCTTGGGCGATAAATAAATTGAAACGGATGAATGGTGAAGTCGAATCCTATTTGAAGCAGTTGGGGTACGCAGAAGTTATTATCGATGAAGAGGGATTCCAAACGGGAAAGTTGAATAAAGGAATAGCGAAAGAATGAAATCCAACATGCACGGTGAGCATAATTATTTTAATGAAGATCATGAGCGGCGACAACGCACATTAATTCCAGAACTGATCTTCTGCGAGAATAAGTCGGTTGAACAAATCATTCTCATTGCAAAAAAGCTCTATGCAAAGCAAAAGCTCGTCCTTGGCACACGATGTCCGGTGGAATTCTTTTCAAAGTTGAAGAAAGCATTCCCCGGTATTCACATTGTACAAGAATCACATTGTTTCCGTATTGGCAAACCTTTGAAAGGAATGAGCACGGCAAAAGTAGGCATTGTCTCAGCAGGAACAACAGATATTGCTGTTTGTGAAGAAGCCGCTTTGATGCTGGAAAGTCTTGGAGTTTCTGTAGAACGTGTCTATGATGTTGGGGTGGCAGGCATCCATCGTCTGTTCGCAAAAGATGATCGACTCAAGCGTTGCAGTGTTTTAATTGTTGCCGCAGGAATGGAAGGCGCACTTCCCAGCGTTGTTGCCGGATTGTATCCCCAGCCATTGATTGCTATACCGACCAGCATAGGATATGGCACAGCCCTTTCTGGATTCACGGCTCTCTTTGCCATGCTCACGAGCTGCGCTCCCGGTGTTACCGTTGTAAATATTGACAATGGAGTCGGAGCTGCTGCTGCTGCATTTAAAATCATTTCTTCGATCAAATGATCTCTTTTCTTCTGTTTCTTCACTCTTGTTAACCCGTTGTTCTATACTTTTCCCCCTTGCTTGACACTGTTATGACTTCTCTCCATATTTGAAATACATATAATTATTTTTTCCTCATGTATCAAAAGCATTCTGTATTTACTCATACAAGGAGATCTACTATGAAATATCTCACTGCATTCGGGATTATTTTCCTTCTCTCAACAATCTCTCTCGTTGCACAGCTTCCTCCGTTGATCGACCGCGAGATCTTTTTTGGTGATCCGGAGATCTCGGGTGCACAAATTTCACCTGATGGGAAATTCATCACCTTTATCAAGCCTTTCCAGGATGTACGCAACATTTGGATTAAAGAGCGATCCGAGTCATTTGAGAAAGCCCGGCCATTAACAGCAGATACCGCTCGTCCGATTCCAGGATATTTTTGGTCGAGGGATTCAAAGTATGTACTCTATGTACAAGACAAGGGCGGCGACGAGAATTATCGTGTGTACGCGATTGATCCAACTGTGCCGGGTACGCCAGTTCCCCCGGCACGCAATTTAACACCGCAAGAAAAAGTGCGCGCGATGATTATTGATGTACCAAAAACCACACCAAACGAAATTGTGGTTGGATTGAACGATCGAAATCCACAATTACACGATGTCTATCGTATCAATCTTACAACTGGCGAACGGACGCTTGTTCGTAAGAATGAAGAGAATATCGCCGGATGGCTCACAGATTTGAATGGCGAGCTTCGTCTTGCTGTCCGTCAAACAAATGACGGCGGCACTGAAATATTGAAGATCGATAGCGTTTCGCTCACCTCCATCTATACCGTAACGGCAGAGGAGTCTGCTGATCCTGTCCGCTTTACGGCAGATGGCAACAGCTTCTATTTGGAAACCAACAAGGGAGACAAGTTGGATAAAACGCAACTTGAGTTGTTCAATTTGAAGACAGGAACAACGAAGCTCATAGAAAGAGATCCGATAAATGAAGTTGATTTCGGAACAGCGATTTTTTCCGATATCACCAACGAAATTCTTACGACGATTTACATTGGCGATAAGATGCGGATTTATCCTAAAGAGGAGAAATTCAAACGCGATTTCGAACAACTCAGGAAACAAATACCGGAGGGAAACATAGGTCTCATGAGCACTACGAGTGATGAACAAGTTTGGCTTGTGAGTGTGAGCAACGATGTTGACCCCGGTTCGGTATACGTGTTTGATCGACAGACAGGAACCGTGCAGATGTTATACAAATCACGGCCTAATTTGCCTACTGAAAATCTTGCGCCGATGAAAGCAATTCGATATACGGCACGTGACGGCAAATCGATTCCTGCATACCTCGTGTTACCAAAGGGCATACCGTCTAAGAATTTACCGACAATTATTTTTCCCCATGGTGGACCATGGGCCCGTGATAATTGGGGATATAACGGCACTGCACAATTTCTTGCCAATCGCGGGTATGCAGGACCGTTGCCAAATTTCCGAGGCTCAACAGGGTACGGAAAAGAATTCCTCAATGCAGGCAACAAGCAATGGGGTCTCGGTTCGATGCAGCACGACCTTACCGATGGCGTGCAATATCTTATAAAACAGAAAATTGCAGATCCTAAACGCGTCGGTATTGCTGGTGGATCATACGGAGGTTACGCAACGCTCGCGGGACTTACTTTTACACCCGATTTGTACGCAGCGGGATTTGATATTGTCGGACCCTCTAATATTATCACCTTATTAAACTCCATTCCCCCGTACTGGGCGCCGATGAAGAAAATATTTGCTGTTCGTGTTGGTGACATGGAAAAACCGGAAGAAAAAGAAATGCTGGAAAAACAATCTCCATTAAATTCAGCGAAAAACATTAAATCCCCATTATTTGTTGTGCAAGGCGCTAATGATCCGCGCGTGAAAAAAGCGGAGGCTGATCAAATAGTTATTGCCCTCCGCGATCTTGGCAGGCATGTAGAATATATCGTAGCACCGGACGAAGGGCACGGTTTTGCCGGAAAAGAAAACCGCATTGCAATGTACACAGCTATGGAGCAATTCTTCTCTAAATATCTCGGAGGACGCGTACAAAAAGATGTGCGTGATGCCATTGAGAAAAAGATAGAAATGATTACTGTTGATATAAAGACAGTAACGGTGAAAAAACATGACACAGAAACCACCAATGAAACGATGCCCGCCTTTAGCGGTTCACTGTTAAAACCTGATACGCTGCGGTATGTTATAAAATTGGACATCCGCGGCCAGCAGATGACAGTGAATGCAACACGGACAATCGTCAGAGCGCTATTCGCAGGTACCTCTGTCTGGCGGTTTGTAGAAGAGACATCCGGTGCAATGGGTTCAGGTATTGACACGCTCGATGTAGATGGATCAACATTGTTACCGATACGCCGTGTGGCGGTACAAGGTCCGGGAAAAATCTCTGTCGTATACTCAGGCAATTCTATTGAGGGTAAAATAAGCATGGGTCCCCAGGAAATGCCGATCAAAACACAAACCAAAAACATTGATCTCCCAGATGGAACAGGCACTGAAATTTCCATAACAACATTACCACTTGGAGAAGGATTTAAAGCGACAGTCTATCAGTTTGATCTGATGATGCAAAAGGAAAAAGCATTCCTTTTAGCCGTGACAGGGCCAGAAAGCGTTACGGCTCCAGCCGGGACATTCAATACATTCAAAGTCGTACTTACACCGAAAGATGGCGAAACTGGCGGTTCAACATTGTGGATTGATCAAAACAGCCGGCGAATTGTAAAGAGCGAGTCAAAACTTCCAGCGCAAGCTGGCGGTGGATTAATTGTAACGGAACTTGTAAAATAAAAGAAAAAGATCCATTGTCCGGCATTCTTCTTTCGTTCCGGGATGCCGGACTTCCGGCATTTGATATTCCTCGCTGTGTTGCGAGTGGAACAACTATCTCTTATTTTAGCTCAGACAAAAAAAGTGTTGTATGAACCAATATATTTGATCTGAAAGGGAAACTCAATGCCAACAACAAAAGACAATCTGAAGGAAGCGTTTGCCGGTGAAAGTCAGGCATTCCAAAAATACACTGCATTTGCGGAAAAAGCAGAACGAGAAGGATTAAAGAACATTGCTCGTCTGTTCAGGACAACAGCGCAAGCAGAACGCATTCATGCAAGCGGGCATCTGCAGGCTCTCGACGGTGTCGGCTCCACGGCAGAGAATCTGAAAGCTGCAGTCGGTGGTGAGACGTACGAATTTACCGAAATGTATCCACCGATGCTCAAACAGGCAGAAGCAGATAATCACAAAGCAAAACGAATGTTCAAATATGCCGTGGATGCAGAACAAGTACATGCCAAGCTGTACAAACTGGCGCTGGAAGCAGCGCAGCAAGGGAAAGATTTATCCGTTACTGAATTTTATCTCTGTCCGGTCTGCGGATATATCGAATTTGGTAAAGCACCCGAAGAGTGCCCCATTTGCGGTGCAAAGGGATCAAAATTTATGCAGGTGGCATCAGCTCTATAGTTCGCAGCTGTAATTCTTGGCAGAACGCCGGATGTTGTCGATCAAGTAACTTTTTAATCGATTTCATGAACATCTTCAATGAATTTGGAGATCTTTTTTATGGATGCTCTTTTCCTCGCACGCTTGCAGTTTGCACTCACCATTGGATTTCATTTTCTTTTTCCTCCGATTTCCATAGGGCTTGCCTGGTTGTTAGTCATTATAGAAGGGATTGGTTGGAGAAAGGGTGATGAAGTGTATGTTCGCATGGGTAAGTTTTTTGGAAAGTTTCTCGCATTAACATTTGCATTCGGCGTGGCGACTGGCATTGTGATGGAGTTTCAATTCGGAACGAACTGGGCAGCATACTCAAAATTTGTCGGTGATATTTTCGGTGCACCACTCGCCGCTGAAGGCATCTTTGCATTCTTCCTCGAATCCGGTTTTCTCGGACTGTACCTATTTGGCAGGAACAAAGTCTCCAAAGCCGTTCATTGGTTTTCCATATTGATGGTTGCAGTCGGTGCAACAATCTCAGCGTTTTGGATTATTGTTGCAAATTCGTGGCAACAAACTCCCGCCGGATATATTCTTAGAAATGGCAGGGCGGAACTCACCGACTTTTATAATGCTGTCTTTAATCCATCGACGGTGATCCGTTATCTTCACACAGTGGATGCAGCGTTGATTGCAGGGGCGTTCTTCGTAGCTGGGATTGCCGCTTATCTCATTCTCAAAAAGAAAGAAGTCGAACTTGCAAAACAGGCAATGAAAATTGCAGTCATTTTCGGGCTCATCACATCGTTGCTTGAGTTGATGCCGTTTGGTCATGAGCACGCAAGACAAGTTGCCCGCACGCAACCGGAAAAATTTGCTGCCATCGAAGGACTTTATACAACACAATCCGGAGCGCCGCTTGTTTTCTTTGCTATCCCGGTTGTCAAACCGCCAGAGTTAAAAGCAAAAATAGAATTATCGGGACTTCTCAGCTGGATGACCTTCGGCGATGTCAATGCGCAGATCAAAGGCATCAATGAATTTCCGACAGAGAACATTCCGCCACTCTGGCTCACATTTGTTTCTTTCCATAATATGGTGGTGTTGGGATTATACTTCATCGGTGTGACTCTGTACGCATACATCCAGCTGCGCAGAAAAAAATTGTTCGAAACTACATGGCTCCTGAGACTCTTTATCTGGTCCATTCCGCTGCCGCTTGCTGCTTGCCAGCTTGGATGGATCGCCGCTGAAGTTGGTCGTCAACCGTGGATTGTCTACGGTTTGCTCAGGACATCTGAGGCGCATTCTGTGTCTGTCACAGCTGAAGAAATCCTGTTCTCGATCATTCTCTTCGGTCTTGTCTATTTGTTGCTCGGTACTTTGTACATTTATATCTTAGTGCGGGAGGTGAGCCATGGGCCGCAATCAGCAAAGGCATAGGAGATAAGAAATATGGATCTGAATTCGATTTGGTTTTGGCTTATAGCTGTATTAATTGTCGGTTATGCAATTCTTGATGGTTTTGATTTTGGTGTCGGTATTCTATCGCTTTTCGGACGCGATGAGAAGGAGCGACGTATTCATTTCAATGCCATTGGTCCGGTATGGGATGGAAATGAAGTCTGGCTGATCACCGGCGGCGGAGCATTATTTGCAGCATTTCCGATTGTGTATGCCACGGTGTTTAGCGGATTTTATCTTGCTCTGATGTTGCTGCTCATATCACTTATCTTTAGAGCTGTATCGTTTGAATTCCGCAATAAAGTGGAATCACTTGTATGGCGGCGGGCTTGGGATTTCGCATTTGGCTTCGGAAGTCTTCTGCCGGCAGTTCTCTTCGGTATCGCAGTGGGGAATATTCTCCGGGGTGTTCCAATAGATGCAAGCGGCAATTATCTTGGTACATTTCTCGGTCTGCTGAATCCTTATTCCATCGGCGTTGGTCTGCTGAGCCTTGTCCTTTTTACGACGCATGGTTCAATCTATCTTGCAACAAAATCAGACGGTAAGTTGCGCGATCGCTGCCAACAATGGGCGTCGTATCTTTGGATGGATTATGTGATACTCTATGTCATCATAACGGTGTGGACTTGGCTTGCATCGCCATTCTTGTTTGAGAAATCAATGAGCAGTACATTCTTCTATATTTTTATTATTGTCCTTTTAGGCGCTATCGTCTACCTGCCGGTTCTCTTGAAAGCCGGGAAATTCAACCGCGCATTCTTTGCGTCATCACTGGCAATAGCAATGATGCTCGGTCAAATGGCTCTGAGTCTGTACCCCCGGCTTGTTCCATCCTCTATCGATCTTCACTACAGTCTCACAATCTACAATGCTTCTTCGAGTCAGTTAACATTACAAACGATGCTTGTGATTGCACTCATCGGCATTCCGATTGTGATCGTGTATTCCATTTTTATCCATTATGTATTTCGCGGAAAAGTGGAAATTACAGAAGAAAGTTATTAATTTGCAGACGATGGCAATAGAGAAAACCCTTGTCAGGGAAATGACGATCGGTGATTATGAACAGATGATCGCTCTTTGGAAAAATACTCCGGGGGTCGGATTGAGTGATGCGGATTCAAAAAGAAATATCAACCAGTTTCTCGAACGAAATCCAGGATTGAGTTTTGTATGTGAGATTGATAAACGGATTATTGGTACAGTTCTTTGTGGTCACGACGGCCGTCGGGGATATATATATCATTTGGCAGTTGATGATGCGTTCAGGAAACAGGGAGTCGGCAAGGAACTTATGGTGCGTTCCCTTGAAAAACTCAGCCACAAACGTATTGCGAAATGCCATCTATTTCTTTACAACGATAACGAAAACGCCATACAATTTTATGATAAGACCGGCTGGATAAAGCGATCCAACCTTCTGATCTATTCAAAAAACCTTTGAGAAATAGCTATATATTTTGCTATAATTTTTCAAACAGAATCTGCATTGTAATATGTTCTTCCCTGTAGCCATCACTCTCTCTTTATTCAAGCAGTAACTTTAAACTTTTTAATTTTCCACTACTACGATTTATTTTTATCTGGTATATAACCGTAAAGTTTTTCAGCACACTCAGGACAAATCCCATGTGTTAATGTAGGGGCGCCAGAGTCTACGAGATATTTCTCAATGGGCAGCCATTGACCGTTTTCCGTTCGGTATTTTTTGCAATTTGCGCACAGTGGAAGCATCTTTTCCAATTCTTGAATCTGTTTCTCTTGAACCTTCTTGTACTTTATGACCTTCATGAAACCATAGATTAACAAAGTGAAACTTATGGTGTCAAAGATGTTGCCCAAAGTTGCAAGGATGAGTTCTAATGAACCAAGAGGCATGTGAAAATATTCAGACAGTCGAATGCTTGGGTGCTCAACCAGCATATCGAATATGTGGCTAATAATAAGAAAAATAATTACCGGAAGAAATGGTCTCAGAGAATAGAAATGTAATCTTTCTCTCCAAATCAAGTAAAATGCGCCCGTCAAAAGAATGACGGAAATGAAATCTATTATGAATATTGTGTACATAACTCTCGTTCCTATTTTGTTTTCTGAAGTTACCTAACGTACGAGCGAAAACGTTAAGTGATCATAATTTATCAAATCTTCACTCCAAAAACGAACATCATGATGTGACACGTGAGGCGCTGTTTGCTTTCGGTATTATTTCTTCTTGATCATGTACTCGTCGCACTTGATACAATTTCCGGGAACCCAACAAAGCGCCCCAAGACACGTACGATAGAAAGCAAAGATAGTCCAATGGAAATCAATACGAACGACCATGTCATGAAGCTACCGATAATTTTCTCTATGTGGTAAAGGTCGCCTCTATCGCCGGAGAGAAATGCGATAGTTTCGCACACGAAGTCAAAAGCGGGCCTGAGACAGAGAAGCATGAAAACGAAACCAACTACAAAAGGATTCTTGGAAAACTCTCGACGTAAAACAAATATGCCTGCGACAATACATGCTACATCCAGTATGTATGGAGAGCTTGTCAGGACTAGTTGTTGCCAACTTTGTGTAATTTCGGCCGGCGTAATCCATGCGCGTCCGAATTCGCCGAGCCAGAATCTTGGAATGAGCTTATAGTAGATAACTTTGCCCCCCACCAAATGCGTTCCAGCAATATGACTCAACTCGTGTAACGGCGAGTAGGTCAGATACCACAGAAGAGGTATACTCATGAGACAAGAGATGGTAGTATATAACGGCCAGTTTCCCTTGAGGTACAAAAAAAGGAGAGGCGTGACAACCACCAGCAAGATCTCGAATGTAATCAGCAATTGGTTGTTCATGTGTTAGCTTTCAGGCAAAAGTGAACCGAATAGGTATGAAGTCGTTCTATATCTTGCAGCCTATGCTCATGCATGCACACTGAGGCAAATGGCGTCACAGCGTGTTATGCAATGTTGTTTTGTTTAATCTTCTTTAAATAATTTTCAATAATAGAAAATGTCTTTTCCAAAAGAAAAATATCACTATGCAATGCATTTTCAATACTTACTATAGTGTCATAACTTTCTGATAGCTTTTCACAATATTGTTTTATTTCGGGAATATCTCTTGAACCGTATATGATTAAATCATGATGAGTAAAACCAGAATCAATCAATGGAAGATTTTTTAATATATCAAACAAAACTTTTGGGCTGTCTTCGAAAACTCTATAATGTCTCATATTATGAATAAGTGTTTTTGTTTGTTCAGAGAAAGATTGACTTAACGCTGGCGAAAGACCAATTCTGAAATTTGCTTTTGTTAGTAATGCTAATCGTCCACCTAAAGAGTGGCCAATAACAATTAACGGTTTATGAAGCGTATTTACTAAAGAGTCAATGTCTTCCTCAATCTTTGGTGAAAATGGAAGAGTATTTTCACCATGTCCACGCAAGTCAATAGTGAAAGTATTATAGCCAAGATTTGAAATTCTCCAGCTTAGTCCTAATTGTTCTTCTTTATTTCCACCAAAACCATGAATAACAAGTACATTTGGGAAGTCGTCGGATAATGTTATTTTAATTGCTGGAATATCAACTCCTAAACCCTTCATAAGAAGAGTTTCAATTTTCATATTTCCTCCAAACAATGCCGCCTAACGTTCCGCATAGCCGCGTATCATTGATATCCCACAAAGCAGGAAATCTAGAGCGATGCAGAGATCATCCTGTAAATATTTTGCGAATCGAGATATCATAGGTCATACGAACAGTATAATCGGCAAGGTTGTCTATAATCCAAAGATTATCTAATTAAAAATTGAAATAATAATTCCTGCTATGATAACAAACATTGCATACAGAGACCCTTTCCAAGGTGTATCTGATTTTGTCTTCTTATGTAAATAGTAATTGTTAGCAAAAAGTCCCATGCAAAAAATCAGAGCTATAACAGGAATTAAATATTTGTAGGATGTATTTGGATTAAAATGATTAACAAGTGGGCATACGAGTAATAAGACGGATAGAATGAGAAAGCCCATGCCGGCCAGTCTTAGCAGCGATAAGATTACAAGTTTAAGAGGATTTTCAATTTCATCCCATAGTGTACCGGCAGCTTTTTCATGGAAAGGTAAGAATTTAGTAGAAAACAAACTTTTGAATGCCATAACCAAAGAGATCACGCCTACGAATAGATAGAGCACAACAGGTATTATTTTAAATATTTCTTTCATTTATAATCACCTTGTAAATAACATGAAAATGATATCCCAGCCAGAGGCCCTTAACAAACACAAGCGTTAGCTTATGTTTGTATTGTTTTATTACAAATAGTCCTGCTTAACATTTTTATGCGTGTTAGCTGCCGTTTTCTTTTGTTCATCAACAGCAATCCGCAAACGCCATGTTGCTTGTATTTTGCCTGCTTTGTGTATTCTAAATAATTGTTTTATTGTTGCACTTTTCATAAAATATTTTAACGAGCTCAATTTGGAACGTTTTATATTTGCTTCTTTGTCAATAGTAAAACCCATTTGCTTGAAAAATACTTCCGCTTCTTCAAAGCTCTCAAATTTATTATCTTCTATACAATGCTGTTCAAAAAACTCCTTCGTTTTATTGTCAAATTTAAGACTGAGTTTTTCTTGTTGATTTTTGAGATAAATATCTGCTGTTATCCAATAACCGCCCCGCTCCTTTAATATCTTGTGAATAATGCTGCAAAGTTTTTCCTTTTCATGCCTATCTAAATACATTAATAACCCTTCGTTTACAATAACAATCTCTCCATCTGGAAAATGGTTTACTATTTCATGAAATTTTGTATCGTCAAGAGCATTTAACGGCAGTAGTTCTAATGTTCCTTCCGTGTTAAAGCTTTCATTTTTTAGAGCAGTTATAAATTTATTTTTCGTCGCTATTACATCTGGTAAGTCTGTATCAATGTAATAAAATCCTTTTTGTTTTGTAGTTTCTAAGCCTCGAAAGGAGAATCCTGATGATAATTCTAAAATATTTTTAATCGGCAAATCTGTTAATAATTGGTCAATACTCCAGTACCTATTTTCAAAATGAACTACTCTTGCCCAAAAAGTCATATCCTTGTTGCTAAAATCCGGATTATATTTTTCAGGATATTCTATCAATTCAGCCGTCTGTCGGGCAAAAGGTATATTCGTATGCGCTTTCATGAATAACAGTGATTTAGCTGATGGGCTAATCGTGTTGAAATTGCAATTGGTTGAATTTATTTGTTCCATAGTATTCATTTTGTCAGATGAATGCCTGTAATGTTGTCCCCACGGTTGCGGCCAACGCCCAACAAACAAAGCAATATATACGCAGATATTCTTCTGTAAATATAAGAGAAGCTTGTGTCTATTTTTTCTGCCAAACTTGCTGCCCTTCTACAATACTTATCATTTCCTCATTGCCAGCCGGAATGTTTTTTATGCAGGCGGGCGCTCATTCTGTCAGCTTGCTGCCCAGTTGTATTTTGGCAGGGAGCGCCTCGTTAGGCAGTTTGTTAAAATAAATTAAATCAAAGATATATTCCTCGTCCCATTGTCCAACAAAAAACTGTGAATATAATTACGCCATAGAAAATAATATTCAATTGTTGTTTAGTTAAAAAAAGTTCGTCTAAACCGTTTGTTTCCCGATGAACATTTTTATTAGATTTTCGTAAATATCTTGGTGTTAATAGCAGTGGAAAGAACATTGGGAAGGTAATTGCTTCTATAAAAGTGTCAATTGAATGTGGGCTAGAAAACGAAACTGCAATTAATGTTGAAACTCCTGGTGACAAATACGGATATAGAAATAATTGCCATAATCGACGTGTTAAAGAACTATTTCTAAAGGTGTTGAATATTTTTAGGGCTGCACTAACAATTAAATAAAAAAAGATACGATAAGAGAAAAAACCAATAACTATTAATAATATTCTCCATGTCAGAAGTTCAATAGCTCCTCTAATATCAAATGCAAAAATCGCCTTTATTCGTTATGCCTGCGTAAAAACATAGCCATGAAAAACCAAAACAAGTTGAATGTCATGGTATGCAATAGTAGCAATTGAGAATAGGCTTTAAAGTGATTTGCTCTTCGCAGCAGTGTCCAAAGTAGCAATCCGATTGCAAGGTTAGTAAGCGGTCCAAAATCGTCCGTAATAAAACTATGTGTCTCACTTCTAAAATAAACAGAAGTCAACAAAGTAATTTTTCCACCTGTAACTAAACATGCTCCTCCATGTCCTATTGCTTCATAGGCAATATCTGCGATTATGTATGACATTGTCCCAATAGAAACTAATGTCAAGTAATGATATAGTTTTTCTTTTGAGTTTTGGTTCAATTCGCCATTCTTTGTTTTTAAAATTGTTCTGTTCTGTCATCTTTGCAATGTCGTAAAATAGTTATTCTGTTGCTGAAAGGCTTGCTGTTAACTTCTGTAAAAGCGCAAGCGGTATAATGGATGGGCACTAAGCTGCGGCAATGAATACCTTCAATTTGCAATCACCGAAACAAGTTCACAATGATTATTTTCAAGTTATTTACAAACCTCTGCTCGCCGTGAATTTTGCACTGAGCTTGCCCGCCGTCTTTTTGGCGGGCTCATTCGTTAGGCGACTACGGGATGATTATTATTACTTCCATCCTTGGATGCTAAGATCGGCGAACGATTCCAAATAACCACATTTGTCACAACAATACGTTGTAATAGGATGACGGCGTTTATTAGTAAATTTGATTCCTGTCCACCATGATCGTTCAACTATTCCTTCTACCCAACAATTAACAGCTAATCGTCCGGTAGGAAGTTCCATGGCGAATCCTTCAATCATTGAACTACCACATTTACTGCATTGAAATTGTTTGCTCATTGAACATTCCTTTTTTAATTACGAAAATATTTGTAGCCGCCTAACATGTGATTAGATAGACTTAGTCTGTATTTTGTCTGTAATAGGATAATAGAGAGACTTTGTGTTTAATATTGCATCCGCCAATTGCCAATCCTTGCGCTCAATGGGTAGTTACGATTTCCTTATTAAGTTTGATATTAAAATTAATCATAGGCGTGTATATTGTCCGTAGGGACGTTTAATTATTCGTCCCTACAAAAGCAATAAATTTTAATTTCTCAAGAACTGTCATTGGCGATTCCCAACGGGGATAATCAGCGATTTGATATTTTTGCTGCTATTAATATACATGTTTCTCGATGGGAGAGCAAGATTAAAAAAGGTTTTCTTCGAATTGGAATCCGCATAGCGCTTTGCCTTGTGAGATATACACCTCGTTTGCAACGAACAATTCTAATAAAGAAAATCCCCGGCGCGCTCTTAAGCTCCAGGGATTAAGAAGGCTAATGCAAGCAGTCGGGGGAAACGGCACGACTATGGCATCATCATTCATCATCTTGCTCTTTTTCTTTTTGCATTCATGCACTTCATGGGTTAGCTACCCATGTGTTGTAGATGAACTCACTGTATGGATCGCCGGCAACTTCCTCGATAACGTTGCGCACAGCCATCTCATCAGTAGTTAATTGTGATGCAAGCCATTTGATAACCGCTACGGCCTTGTCCCTTTCTGCCAGATCAGCACCAGTGAAAGAATTCCAGAGATTAATGATCTCAAACGCACTGCGGAGACCGACCTTTCTCCATTTATCTTGATCCTGTTCCGTATATATCCACAGCAATGCCTGGCCGACACAATCGACTATGTAACTGTACCCGAGGTTCGTACGGATAGTAAGTCTTATCGGATCGAAATATGCCAATTGTGAAACAGTTGTGATTCCTTCCTCTGCAAACCGTTCAGCTTTACGTGCATCAATCCCATGCAAAACCTGAAGCTGGCTCTCGTCGGCATTGTCGGAGCCCTCACCCAAATTCAACTTTTGTCTGGCGAGCTTTCTCATTAAAGAAAAGAGACTATTGGTAGGAAATGCTCCTAGAAAAACCGCGATCGCTGGACCAACGTTTTTCAGTCGCAAATTGCGATACGGCATAGCCTAAGGGAATCGCTACAGCGAACCTGAAAGAGGCTAAGTATAAATCACCCGGCGAGAGATCAGCGTACCACCATCTGGTAATCTGGTCATACGATACCCACATATAGGCTCCAAACACCGCAAACACTCCTATCGCCTTCGATGGCGGATTCAGAATTGCGCCACTATTCGAGAGCAGCCACAGGTAACACTCGAATAAAAGAAAAGCAGCAACTAAGAAAAACAGGACAATGGGGAGCATGAAATGCTTTCTTCCAAACTGAGTATCGTAATATTTTTCAAATCGAAGCTCCTGTTCCTCTTTGTCATTTCCAAATTTTGGATGAAATTGTTTGAAATATGAGATAATGGCCTTTTGTTGATCACTGTTAATGCCACATAATATTTCGTTATAACGCTCCTTCCAACCCCAAACAAGAAACGAAAGACTTGGGGCAATTAAAAGCGCGATCGCAAGTATGACACCATAGAGATATAAATCGTTCATATCAATTCTCCTTTATTTTCTGAATGAAGCAAAATCTATTTTCCGTATTGTCCATCGTTACTAAAGCACGAATCGTATCCCGTCGTCGTCAAGATGGCGGCGGTTTGTGGTATGGTAAATGGTGAAACGAACTATATAGCCATTCAGTACAATCCACAAATTATCAGTTCCTACTGTGGTCTTTGGGATCCAAAACCAAACATGAAGTTCAGCGCGCTTACAAGGTTTCCCGTTTGCAATCCTTGGCTGTCCCTGCCAAAAGTAAATGATACAAGGCTGTTTTTAGCCATGGAATAATCGACCTCAAAATCGATTTTCCAATTTGTACTCTTCGCTTGATTTATCAAAGTGCGATAAAGTGCTTCGCCGGAAAAAGATAATTTCGGAGAGCAAGTTAATATGAGTCTTCCCCCCAGGTCGAGATTGTTCTCAACGGAGTTTTTCGCGTCAACAAGATATCTCACGACGCCCAATAGACTGTAGTCTTGAAATTCGTAGCCACCAGTAACCCACACGCCGTATTTAATTATTGAGGAGTTATTAAACACTTGTTTGGGAAAATCAAGAACCATTCCTCCTGCAACATTCAATTTCCAACCCAATCGACGAAGTTGAATCGATGTCACCAGATTCTTAAGCTGTTGCAGTTGGGTCTGGTTATTAGATCGAATCTCATTTTCCACTGCGACGTGGAGTTCTGCGCCCCTCGCATCTATCTGGGTATTTATTAAGGCAACTAATGCGGTGTCGTTTCTGCCCGAAGCAACTTCGTTAGCCTTGATTAGTTTGGACAATGTTGTATCCATGGATAATTTCTTCCGATAGACTGAATCGATCTCATTATTCAAAGCGCCAATACTATTAACAACAGAATCAAGCTTAGTTTTGTAGTTATCGAATCTCGTATCGATTTGTCCTTGCAGTAATGAGAATCGAACGCCGATTCCCATACCAGTTGATAGAGTATCGGGCGCACCTTCAAACTTAGAACTGATCGCTAAAGAAATTGAGAAAGTCTGCTCCATCGTCGAGATGACTCCATTATCCCCCGAGTAATCTTTGTACGTAAGAGTAGGATGTCCGAAGAGCCAAAAAGGGGCAACTTCAACAGCATAATTTTGCGGCAGGGCACTCAAGCCACTAGTGTTATTGAGGATATTTACTGCAAAATCTGTCACGTTACTAGGTCTTTCAACTGACAATGGCTCAACGCCGAGCAAAACGAACCCAGGTGCATTCGGCGAAAGTAGCATATTTAGAGAAGTCGTGTCTTGTTGTGCTAAACAATGCGAATTCAAGCAACTTAAAAAAAGCAAAGAAAGAACTGCACCTGAAATTTGTCTAAGGGTTGTCATTGTTCATTCTCCTCCCATTATTTATAGTCAAATCAAGAAAAATGTTGCCGCATAAAATACAACGTCACCTAGATTTGTCACTGACTCATTAAGTGTTTGCTGGAAGTCAGATACTCCTCCAGTTAGCTTGTATGTTACATCAGTTTGTTTTGTTTCGGGCCGAATATCGGTGACCGTTGTTGAGCAATACAGAGTTTGACCGACAATGTCATTGTCTATTCCAACATCGCAGTTAATGTTACCAACCTGATTAGACACCATCGATTTTGTTCCCAAGGTCACAGATGTCACCCCTTTTTGTCCGTCGCCTATAATGACTGTAAGGTTCAAGAGTGTGCCATCCCTTTTTAGTTTATACGCCTTTGTCACAGTTGTACTCATGATATTCTCCTTCTCTTTTGCCTACTCTTGATAGGATTTTCGGCTTCCTCCTTTTTTTATGGACGCGCAATCGTCGAATTATAAAAACGGGCGAATCCGACCTTGTGTCGAAATTGATCATCAAAGCATGATACTCGTGCATACGGTTATTGAGCACCTGATGAACGACAGATTTTTGAATTTCAATTGTATGAATGGGCGCGTACAGTTTACTTTTTCCTGATACGTGGAAGTGTCAGGAACGTACAACCAAGGGAATGCCCCTTAAAACTTTTATATCTGTTGCTATGAAGAATACTTCATAGAACATGGGAACGTATGGATGTTCGTGAATTGTTAAGCACCGGTCTTCTTACGAAGACGGTGTTTGCATTCGCGTATGGCGGAATTCACTAAGCATCGTGCTTGTACTACCAAACCGTTGTTCTGCTGTTTTCAGTACAATATCTTTTATATCCTGGAGTTCTCGCAATTCCGCTGAGACGTTTGTATTATTTCCCAATGATGTATAACTATGTGCGGCGACCCGTGTAATAAGTACGCGCATTCGATAAATATGATGGTCGATCTTATCGGTCTCTGAAAATTGTGAGGAATATCTCAATGCAGCATGTAAGACTGCAGAAGCTTCGTGGAGAATGTTATCAACGGCCATACTGGAATCTCCTTTCTTGATCAATTGAGTTATCGTTTATATTGATCCTGTATATCAATGCTCTGGTTTGATAGTACACACGTAAAAAGCTGTGTATTGCTTCGTATATAATTGGTTAAAACCATATTTCTTTTCTTGTATTGGCACTGAACCCTTTTCTGCCGTTCCTCTGGACTGCACAACAAAGGATCTGCACAAGTGTTGTATAATATACGTTTCCTTGCTTTTTCACGCCCATTATGTGTATAATCACAAATTATTGGAATCATCTTAAAATCGCTTGCACCTACAGAATCGTTTTAGTATAATATGAATAGAACGTCCTCGATGGGAACCCAAATCCTTGGTGAGACTATCCCTCCCTGAGTCTCATTACCTGTGTTGGCGCGCGGGATCGAGGACGTTTGCTATATTCTGACCTACATTCTATATACCAACACACGGCAGTATTGAGCCTCATCGCATTATATTAAAGAACGAACTTTTTCAATCACAAAATATATAAGAGATATTCATGTAAAGACAAAGAATTTACATGTCGTATTAATACAAATACGTTGCCAATTTTTCGTTACACGGTTTTTGTAATAAAAAGCGGGAAAAATCATGTAAGAAGCTTTCTAAAAAAAGGTTTTTCAGAAGGATTGTACTATCATGTGTAGAGAAGGTTCCTCAGGATCGAAAGAGGAAAGCCAAATGGTCGATATGATCAGTTATGATGGAAGAGTACGATGCACGAGTGTTGTCGATGCTTGTGCGGTTGGCATTATGATCAATTCTGCAATTTGCACATGTGCCGGTCTTGTGGCGGCGTAGAACACAGCGTCGGCAATGTCTTCGGGTGTTAGCGGAGTCATATTCTGATATGTTTTTTTTGCGCGTTCCCTGTCGCCATGGAAACGTACCTCGCTAAATTCTGTCTCGACTAAACCGGGATCGATCGTACAAACGCGGATTGGCGTATCGACCAGATCCATACGCATTCCTTTGGTGAGCGCATCGACAGCATGTTTGGTGGCACAATAGACGTTTCCACTCGGATAAACGTCGTGTCCGGCAATGGAACCGATGTTAATTATGGTACCCTTTCTTCGTTTTACCATACCCGGCAGAACAGTGCGGCTGACGTATAGTAATCCCTTTACATTCGTGTCGATCATTTCCTCCCAGTCTTCAAATTGTCCTTCATGCAGTTTTTGAAGACCGCGGCTCAATCCGGCATTGTTGATAAGAATATCAATATCCTGCCATTCTACGGGGAGTTTCTGAACAAATTTTGTTACGGCATGCCGGTCTCGTACATCAAGTGCATCAACATATGAATCTGTCTTAAATTGCCTTTTGAATTCTGCTGCAATTTTTTCCAGTCGTTCTTTACGGCGGGCAACAAGAATGAGTTTGGCGCCTGCTTCGGCAAATTTATGCGCACAGGAGCGTCCAATGCCGCTACTGGCGCCAGTAATGAAAACAAGAGAATTAGCAAATGCTGGCATATTGATCCATGAATAGATGAAGTTTCATAAATAATTTCTTCGCATGGGAAAAATACAAAGCAAGGAAGTGAATGTCAATGAATCAAAAGAAATACTTATATGGTTTCGAAAAGTCATTTTTCTGTTTCTTGACCATGGTTTTTGGCTAATTTCGTGGATATTTCTTCTCTTTCTACTCTCCGTATGTTTTCTTTACCAATCTTCCCTGATTCACAATAGGAAGATACCTAGATTACGCCACTTGCATAAGACACAGGAAATGTGTATCAATATGACTCTTGATGCCTGATACGCTAGTCGTCACTATATGAAAGGTGTCCGTATGTTGAGTGCATGTAATGGCTTTCCATTCACCTCCTTTGACCTCATTTATCTCATTTCCCGAGTAAAATACGACAATGTTTGTAACGAAATCGTTACAGCCAATTGGTTAAAATACGACAGAAAAATAATTCTGAATAATGTAGCTTATGTGAGAAAATAACGACACATCTGATCGTTTTTTTCAAAAGGGAGCGGTCTTGAAAAGGCCGATTGTGTAAACGTGTACTTCAACTGACACGAAATTCTTGAATGTCAGGTCTATAATTTCTTTGAAGGAGCTTAGATGCTGAAAATGATTGAATCGCGAAAAAGTCGCTCTCCGCCCACATGATTTGAAAAGTCGTTACAGGCACTTCTTCATGTGTTCAATGACCAATTTAAGATTTTTACTTCCAAAGGAGAATCAAATGTCTATAAAGAAAATTGTTGTCACCATTTCGATCCTTTCAATATTCGCGATTGCACTCTTTATCTATCCTTCAATGAATCAATCTGTCCGAGCAGAGCAAGTAAATTTTGCCGGTTATAAAAACCAAAGCGTTTCATTCCAGGAAGCATTAAGATTAATCAAAACCTATGAACATATTGCTGCATCCGACGTAGTCATTGCACAATACTTTGGAAAAGATATTGTTGATAAAATTCTTGCACAGCCCGGATGTCTCGGAGTGCGAATGTATTACGGCAAGCATGCAAGCGGGAAATCTGGTGTACTACTCATTGGAGTGGACAAATACGGAAAGGACATGGTTACAGGTGTTTTAGCTATGCCTGTAATTATTTGTCCTCCCTATTGTGGTGGTTCAAATTAAGGCATATTGCAAGAGGGCAATTCATTTCCTACCTTAAAATGATTTTATTATGCGGTGGAGCTACACGGCACGCAGTTCCACCACAGTTGAAATCCGAGGTTACTTCAAAAGGTAGTTTTATAAACTCAGGAGTACCTGTTACTCTTAGATGATTGTGTCTACTTGAACCAGTAAAAGCAGGAACAATTTCCATAGATGGTGCACTATCCAACACTTGCATATGTTACACTCTTCAGTTCTGTATTACCGCTCTTGATTGGAGTTTACAAGTGGAAGCTGGTAAGTCGCGAATTGAAAATCCTGGTTTTATATCTCACGATCGGACTTACAATAGATATTGTGACCATGTGGTTCATTGCGAATCCTCGGATCAATCTGGGGCTTATGCATTTCTATTATCTCGTCGAATACATATTTATAATTTCTATTATTGTTTCCTGGCAAGAGTCGCCGAAGATAAAGAGTCTGTTTCAAATACTGTTGTTATGCTATGTCCTGTTCTGGTTCTGCGCAAAGTTTACCTTCGAACCGTTCAATGGATTGTATTCTCTCACCGCAAGTGTTTCATATGTTCTGCTTGCCCTCAGTGCAGGATACACGTTATTTATTGTCATCGGGAATCGAGTGCAATCGTTATTCAGCCGTCAACAGTTTTGGGTGCTTCTCTCAGTAGTGGTGTATTATACAGGAACTTTAGCACTTGTCGCATTACAAGGAATTCTTGTTCATTATTCTACAGAGGATTTATTCCTTGCTGGATCCATCAATTGGAGTCTTAAAATTCTTTTTAATATCCTGTTTACAGTAGGCTTTCTATGTCCTCAGACTCAACCGTAATACTGACGGCTGTCTTCAGCGTTACAATTGTAGTGCTGGGATTGTTCTCTTTTTTTGTTCTCATGATGATTCGTAATCATCGCAAGGTTGAAGCAGCACAGCGTGAACGAATTCGCCAAATGCAGCTCTTTTCAGAAAAACTCCAATCGGCACGGGAAGAAGAACAAAAACGGATTGCCCGTGAATTGCATGACGAACTTGGTGGAACTCTTACAAGCATAAAATATGATCTTCTTTGGCTGGAGCAGCATACTTCTGCAAAGGGTGAAGTAGCGCAGCGTTTCCAAGCGATGCGGGATTTGATGGACTCGACGACGAAGGTCGTGCAACGCATCTCTGCCGAACTTCGCCCAAAAATTTTAGACAGTTTTGGTTTAGCAGTAGCTGTTGAATGGCAAACCAATGAATTTAAAAAACGAACCGGTATTGATGCACGATTTCAAAAGCTATCAGAACTTCCTCCTATTGACGAAGCTGTAACGACGGGAGTCTATCGGATCGTCCAGGAATCGTTGACGAATATTGTACGCCATGCACAAGCCACATCTGTCGAAGTAAATGTGCAGCTTCGTAATGGCCTGTTGCATGTCGAAATCATTGATAATGGAAAAGGCTTTGATAATGCATTGCTGGATCATCCGGAGTCTTTAGGTCTTTTAAGCATTCGAGAACGCACCAGAATGATAGGAGGAAATGTAGTGATTAACGGAAGTCCGGGGAAGGGAACGAAAGTCGTCTTGGAGACACCGTTCCAGAATAATCATCCGTCACTGATGAAGGATGGTTTGTCATGAGAGTACTTGTGGTCGATGATCACGAATTCACGCGTGAAGGAGTTATCCGGATACTCACGGACAATTTTTCCATTACAAAAATTGTCCGGGCTGGAACATATGAAGCTGCTATGGAGCAAATAGAAAACGGAAAATTTGATCTCTTGATCCTCAATGTTAACCTTCCAGGGAAAAGCGGGTTAGAAGTGCTCACCTCGGTCAGGGCTTCTCAACCGAGTCTTCCGATCCTCGTTCTGAGTATGGTTCCTGTTTCGCAATATGCACGCCGGGTGTTGCAGGCAGGAGCGACAGGATATATGACGAAGTCCGAACCGGCTGAGGAATTTTTGAAAGCTGTCCGTGCGGTTTCGCAAGGTCTGAGATATTTCAGTCCTGAAGTACAGCAAGAAATTCCCGACCTCGTTGATGAATCGATCAATCGGCCAAAACACGATAAGTTATCAGACCGTGAGTTTGAAATCCTGCAAAGGATAGCAGATGGAAAAAGTTCAAAAGAAATCGCTGGAGAATTTAAAATTACGGTGAATACAGTGAATTCTTACCGCAAGAGGGTTATGACGAAACTTCATGCAAAGTCCAATGCCGATGTTATCAAATATGCGTATAAAAACAAACTCTTAAAATAGACAGGTACATTTCCATTCTCCTTGCTCTCTTCTGGCCCCATAATTTTCCAATGATTTCTCAATTTATTTCTTCTCACAATGAAAAAGCGGTCAAAGTTCGTGGTAGTGAAGCAACGGTTCATGTTCGGACTGCCTTCTGATTTTTTTAAGTTAATGCGCTATTGCCTATTGGATTAAACATTTTGTTCAGTTCATGATTTTTCCTACATTTCTATAAAATGATTTCTAATCGAATACTCTCATATAATCGTCTATTGTTTCTTGTCGCGATTTTATTTCTTGCCTTCTGGCAGTCAGCGGTATCTCAGGAACAAAAGCATCAGGATGGAATTTCCAGTACATGGCTTATACTGCAGGCGCTTCCGAGTTATTCCTGGACAAATTTTCTACGACAGACAAATTTTGCTTTTGAATGGGAAGCTGCGCCGGTTTTGTATTCATTTGGGATGAATAAGCAGGATCCACCCTGGCATTTTTTCCAAGTGACACAACCGGAGAGATTTGCCGGCTCAATTGAAATGATTGCATCTACACAACTGTATACGAGCAAGGTTGGAACAAGCCATTGGGGTTTCTCCGGACAAATCTTAGCACATCTGCCGCTCATTGAGTATGGCGAATATCTCGGTCTGAACTTCGGCGTTGCCCGCTATACCATTGCAGGGATGTCATCAAACTATATTATCGGAGGGTTTTCAACTTTTTTTGGTTTTCTTCATTACAATATCAAATTTAGTCCGTCTGACAAAATCTGGATGAATTCAATCGAACTTCGATTTTTCTAGCCTTCGGTATGAATTGCAAAAAACGTCTCCTGCGATTTGCTTGTTTTTCACTTTTTACTCTTCACTGTTCACTCATCGCCACAGGCTGTAATTCCTTCCTGACTCGTTTCATTGCAAAATCGTTCGAACAATTACCTGTTTCACCTGACACCGTAGAAGCAAAGATTGAACATCCTGTTTTTCCGCAAGTTGGACTTTCAGTTCTATGGGTTGGTCATGCAACATGCTTGATTCAAATTGGCGACAAAGTGTTCCTCACAGACCCGATATTTACCAACACAGCGGGTATGATTTCCAAACGCCGGATAGAACCGGGCATTCTGCCATCATCGATTGATCGATTAGATTACATCCTCATCTCGCATATACATTTCGATCATTTGAGCTATAGTAGTCTGTCGTTGCTGCCCAAAACTGCAATAATGCTTCTTCCACCGGGTGGCGTAGAATATACTCCAGAGTTCGGTTTTTCAGAATACCGGGAAATGAATCCATGGACGACATTTGAAGCGGATGGTGTACGAATTACCGCCGTTCCTGTGAAACATTTTGATGGACGATACGGATTTGATGTCGCTTGGCTGGATCATCATACGTACACGGGTTATGTGATTGAGTACCAAGGAAAAACTGTATTCTTTGCCGGCGACACCGGCTATGATCCGGAGATGTTTAAAGAAATAGGGAGGAAGTTCGCCATCGATATAGCGCTCATTCCCATCGCGCCAATTGAGCCGCACGATTTCATGATGCGAGTGCATACAGATCCAAAGGAAGCATTGCAGATTTTTGAAGACGTTGGAGCCAAGTTCATGATTCCTATCCACCATCGCACGTTTATGCAAGGGCTGGATTCTTCATTGACGCTCGCACAGGATCAATTGAAACTACTTGTTTCTGAAAGACATATCGAAAACCGCGTGATGATATTTAGGATCGGTGAGCAGCGAATTTTTGTGCCGTAGATTTGTTTGTTCAAAACTGAAAAAGCAGTAATGCTGCGCTCTCTTCATAAATAAATTAGGACTGCAAAATAATATGATCCTCGTTTTTGTAGACGAGACAATCACCAGACCGCCAATGACATCACCGTTACCGTATTAAAATCATTTTACAGGATTTCACATTTGTTCCTATGGCGATGCGATAGAAATATATGCCCGATGAAAGTGTCTTTGCGTCAAAGGGCACTTGATAATTTCCTGCTTGCTGTTCTGCATTGACCAGAGTAGTCACATATTGACCCAGAATATTAAATACTTCAAGTCGCACATTGGATTTTGTTGGCAGTTGATATTTGATCGTCGTCGATGGATTGAACGGGTTAGGATAATTCTGCGATAAAATTATTTCCTTTGGAAATGAATTGAAATTATCTCTCTCTATGCTGCTCGTATTTGTCTTGGATTGCGAAAACACCCATGGTAAAAGGAAAATACTATTATATGCTGTATCCCAGATTGCGTGACTGCCATACTCGTATTCTGTATAAATAAGTCTTGCACCATTTTTGAGTGTATCGGCAATCACGCTATCGGGGAGCCCTGTACAATCCCCATTGCGGCAATTTGTATAGACAACTGTGGCACCTGCGTTTTCAAGTGCGGTCATCATGTCTCTTGAGTATTGCACGGGGACAGTACCATCCTTAGCACCATGGAAATCCCATATTGGAACATGTTTGATCAATCTCGCCTGAGAGGTATCTCCTCCTCCACTCATTGGAATAGCAGCCGCGAACTTGTTCGGAAAACGAACAATCAAATCCCATGTTGCGTATCCACCCATCGAAAGGCCTGTGATATACATGCGGTTTGTATCAACGGAAAATTCAATCAAGAGAGAATCCAATATATCGTTGACGGTGAGTATGATATTCGAAGTGGTCCACCACCCATCAGCCGGGCATTGTGGAACAACAATGAAACAAGGCCAGCGTGTTTGGTTAGAATCTCTTGCCCATACGATAGCCATACTATTTTTCTTCACGGCAGAAGGATCATCGCCCCTTTCACCGGCTCCATGCAAACAGAGCACAAGGGGGTATTGAATTTTAGGATCGTAGGACACCGGCACGAATATGTAAAAGGGAAGCGTCGTGCTCTGAAAAGTGTGATACTCCTTGGTGAACTTGTTGAAGATACTATCAACGGATTGAGCATGAATTATTCCAGAAACACAACTGGTTATTATAAGCCATGCGAAAACCAACCTCCTGAAGTTATTCATCTCGTTCCTTTGTAAAAATTGAAAATCGGCAATTGCAGCTATTGTTTTTATAATATGGACTGTAACGATTTTCGAAACATATCACTTTCAAGGTACAACTTACTTTGAGGAAAAGCACCATTGCTCAGGAAGGAAAAGAAGTTTGTCCGCTTGTTCCTCCCATCCAAATATTCATCGGTTAAATTCCTCTCTGTTTTCTCAAGCTTTTCGTTGATTCTCCTTCAACTTCTCATTACATTTCAACGTCATCGTGAGGTGCTTACTCTGGCAAAAGTGGAATGAACATCGCGATCTTCGCCTCCGGGCGCGGCTCTAACTTTCAAGCAATTCTCAGCGCAATCGATGCCGGTCTTCTGTCGGCGCGCATCACCGTACTTATCAGCAACAAGTCCGATGCAGGCGCATTAGATATTGCACGCGCTCGTAAAATTCAAACAAGTCACCTCTCGCAGAAAATGTTTCCGTCGGAGGAAGCGCTTACCGAGGCGATGCTTAATGTGTTATCCCAGCAGAGAGCAGAACTTCTTGTGCTCGCAGGATATTTGAAGAAAATTCCATTGCAGGTGGTACGACGATACCGTAACCGCATTGTGAATATTCATCCTGCGTTGCTGCCGTTGTTTGGCGGATCGGGAATGTACGGTCACTTTGTACACGAAGCAGTCATTGCGAGTGGTATGAAAGTTTCCGGCGCTACGGTTCATCTTGTAGACGAAGAATATGATCGCGGTCCGATTGTGATGCAAAAAACTGTCGAAATCATTCAAGAGGACACTCCAGATTTGCTCACTGCAAAAGTGTTAAAAATTGAACATGAAATTTATCCTTTAGCAATAAAAGCGTTTGCTGAAGGGAAAATAAAAATTGAAGGAAGAAAAGCTTGGATAACGTTATAATTTTGGATCCTTTTTCAAAGCCAACTTCATCAGATTTCGGCCCATTGTTGAAAATTCGGCGTGCGCTGATAAGTGTATCGGATAAAAAGGGAATCGTCGAATTTGCAAAAGCATTGAAAGAATTCGGCGTCGAAATAATTTCCACCGGTGGAACATTTACTGTATTGAAAAACGCCGGCATCGATGTGAAATCGGTGTCAGATGTGACAGGTTTCCCGGAGATTCTTGATGGCCGCGTGAAGACTCTGCACCCGATCATTCATGGCGGCATTCTTGCGGTGCTCGACAATCCATCGCATCGTGAGCAACTGCAGAAACATAACATTGAACCGATCGATCTCGTGGTCGTGAACTTGTATCCGTTCGAACAAACCATCGCTGCTGAGAATGTGAAGCTCGACGAAGCCATTGAACAAATCGATATCGGCGGACCGGCGATGGTGCGTTCGTCCTCAAAGAATTTCAAGCACACTGCCGTAGTTGTCAATCCCAATTTGTACGGCGTCGTATTGGAAGAAATGCGTGAGAACGACGGTGCGCTCACTGTGCAAACACGTTTCCAGCTTGCATGCCGTGCGTTCCAGCACACCGCTCATTACGATGCAGTCATTGCATCGTATCTTGCTGGGCTGACGCCGCAGAACATACTGCCCAATTCCATTACCTTGTCGTTGATGAAGGAACAGCCAATGCGATATGGTGAAAATCCCCACCAATCGGCTGCGCTCTATGGAAAATTTGGCGAGCATTTTCAGAAACTGCACGGTAAAGAACTTTCCTATAATAATATCTTAGATATCAACGCGGCAGCACTCCTGTGCGCAGAGTTTGATGAACCAACTGTTGTCATTGTAAAACATAATAACCCTTGCGGTGTTGCCTCCGATGCAGTTCTCGTTGAAGCTTACAAGAAAGCATTGGCGACCGATACCAAGTCGGCATTTGGCGGTATTGTCTGTGTAAATCGTCCGCTCGATCGTACAACCGCAGAGGCTATCAATGAAATTTTCACCGAAGTTGTTATTGCTCCGGACTATGAACGAGGAGTTTTGGAACTTCTGACGAAAAAGAAAGATCGCCGGTTGATGAAGCAAACATCCAATCTTCGCAAAATGCGGGAGTTGGATATCCGTACGGTCGTTGGCGGTGCGTTGGTTCAAGAACCGGATCAGCACCGTATTCATCCAACCGATTTGAAGGTTGTTACTAAACGTCAACCGACGGACGAAGAAATGCGGGCGCTGTTGTTTGCGTGGCGCGTTGCAAAGCACGTGAAATCGAACGCTATCGTATACACATTAGGTGATCGAACACTCGGTATCGGTGCAGGACAAATGTCGCGTGTCGATTCATCCAAGATCGCCGCGATGAAAGCTACAGACGCTGGATTTGATTTACACGGCTGTGCAGTCTCATCCGATGCATTCTTCCCGTTTGCAGATGGATTGTTGGAAGCGGTAAAAGTAGGCGCAACTGCAGTTATTCAGCCTGGGGGTTCTGTGCGCGATGAAGAAGTTATCAAAGCAGCAGACGAATATGGTGTGGCGATGGTTTTCACCGGCATTCGACATTTTAGACATTAAATGATACTTTTGTTCACTTTCTAATTAGTCATTGGATACTCATGGGACTCTTTTCATTATTTTCTGCTGACCTTGCCATTGATCTTGGCACTGCAAACACTGTCATTTGGATGAAGGGCAAAGGCATCATCCTGAATGAACCTTCCATCGTCGCGTTCGATCGAAACACGAAGCGTATTATTGCTATTGGCAATGAGGCGCGTGAGATGCTCGGCCGTACGCATAAAGATATCCGCACAATCCGTCCAATGAAAGACGGTGTGATAGCGGATTTTGAAATCGCTGAAGGTATGTTACGTGAGTTTATCAAGAAAATCAGCGCGGGCTGGGTGCCGAGCAGGCGCATCATCGTGTCAGTACCATCTGGCATTACGGAAGTGGAAAAGCGCGCTGTGCGCGATTCTGCCGAGCATGCCGGAGCGAAAGAAGTACATTTACTTGCCGAACCCATGGCAGCCGCCATCGGTGTCGGTTTAGATGTCGATGCACCGGTTGGTAATATGGTCGTCGATATTGGCGGCGGCACGACGGAAATTGCTGTCATCGCATTGTCCGGTATTGTCAATGAAGAATCGCGGCGCGTTGCTGGCGATGAGATGAACGAGTCGATCATCCAATTCTTCAAACGGAACCACAACATTTTGATTGGTGAGCGAACCGCCGAGGCTATTAAGTGCGAAGTCGGATCAGCAATGCCTCTCAAAGAAGAAATCACCATTCAAGTAAAGGGCCGCGATCTTGTCAATGGCATACCGAAAACAACAGAAGTAAGTTCCGTTGAAATACGTGAAGCACTCAACGAACCGATTGCACAAATTGTAGAGGGTGTGAAGATCACACTGGAACGCACTCCGCCAGAACTCTCCGCCGATATTCTCGACCGTGGTATTATGCTTACCGGCGGTGGTGCCTTACTAAAAGGTCTTGACGAACGACTTCGTCTTGAGACCAATCTTCCCGTCCACGTTGCCGAAGAACCATTGCTGGCTGTTGTGCGCGGCACCGGCAAGGTAATGGAGAATATGGAAAAGTACTCCAAAGTTCTGCTCAAGGGAAAGCGGTACCAGAAATTTCGAAAATCGAATTGACAATTGCGAATTAATGCAATATAACGATGCATTCAGATGATTTAAAACAACGAACAAAGCAATTTGCAATTAACATTTTTCGATTGATTGAATCATTACCATCCAGCCATTCTATTGATATCATCGGAAAACAACTAATGCGGGCTGCATCATCGGTTGATGCAAATTATCGAGCTGCTTGTCGAGCGCGATCAAAAGCCGATTTTATTTCAAAGATAATGGTTGTTGAAGAAGAAGCGGACGAGTGTCAGTATTGGCTCGAGTTATTCCATGAATTGGGAAATCACAAACCAACATCCATTGAATTGCTCCTTAAAGAAGCAAAAGAGTTAACTGCTATTTTTTCTGCTTCCGGTAAAACATCTAAAAAAAGGTGATAAAAATTTTATTTCGCAATTGGCAATCCGAAATCCGCCATTAGAAAATGTTTCAACGTTTCTACAATATTCTTTATGAATTCCGAGAGTATGCCATTCTCACCGGCTTAGTTGTGCTTTCTGTTTTCCTGATGTCATTGAACGACAATCCTCAGATAAAACAGATTCGCACAATTTCAACAGTGGTGTTCGGAGTAATGCAGGAAAAACTGAGTTTCATCCCTACATACTTCGGACTTAAATCTGAGAACGAACTTCTTCGCCATATCAATATCGAACTCGCAGATGAAGCACAACGGCTTCGTGAAGCAAAGCTCGAAAATCTTCGGCTTCACCAGCTGTTGGAATTGAAAAATCAATTACCATATACATTGATAGCGGGCCGTGTCGTCAATAAAAATCTTTCTCTTCTCCGCAACACGATTACACTTGATGTTGGTCTCACAGACGGCATTCAGGAGCGCATGCCGGTAGTGAGCAGTGGTGGATTGGTCGGTGTTGTCACATCGGTCACGAAGCATTTTTCCACTGTGAATATTCTCATCAACACGGATTTCCGTGTAAGCGCCAAAGTCCAACGCAGCCGGGTGGATGGAATTATTGCTTGGGATGGGAAAACCTTTGCTCTCAAGAACATACCAAAGATGCGAGATGTCAAAATTGGAGATTTAATAACTACTTCCGAATATGGTAATACTTTCCCATCGAACATTCGCATCGGAATTGTTAGCGATGTACACGATCAAGAAAGCTCGCTTTTCAAATCCGTTACTATGACACCTAGTGTGGACTTTGTTAAGCTGGAAGAGGTGTTTGTGATAATTTCCGCACCAGACGCGGAGCGAGTAGAACTCGAGCAGCGTTCCATTCCGCATACCAGTAGATGACTGGACAACCTTAGTAAGGTTTTTATTTGAGTTCAATAATCAAACGACGGACTTGATCGCCTATTTCTTGCATCTTGCTCGTTTTTCCGTTACTTTATTTACAAAATAATTCGCAAATACTAGTGAATGCATTGATGGCAAAGCTCAAAACAGAAAAGCCCAGCAAATCGCAAGTTCCGTATGTCTCCATTGTCATTCCCCTTCTGAATGAAGAAGAATCATTGCGCGAGTTATTTTCGCATATCAGAGAGACGATGCGACGGATAAACAAGCGCTATGAAGTCATCTTTGTTGATGACGGAAGTATAGATAATTCATTTAAAGTGTTAGCCATATTACACGCTGAGCATCCGGATAATGTAAAAGTGATTCGCTTTCGGCGAAATTTTGGTAAGTCGGCAGCGCTTTCGGCAGGCTTCAAAGAAGCAAAAGGCGACTTTGTTATTACGATGGACGCCGATTTGCAGGATGATCCCAAAGAAATCCCATTGCTCATCGAAGCATTGGGTGATTCGTACGATCTTGTATCGGGATGGAAGAAAAAGAGACACGATTCTGCCATCTTCACGTTGCCATCACGTATCGCTAACGCTATTACAAGTAAGTTAACTGGATTGTGTATTCATGATCTGAATTGTGGCTTAAAAATATATCGAAACGAGGTTGTAAAGGAATTGAAAATTTATGGCGATCTCTATCGCTATATTCCTATTTTGGTGCATCAAGCCGGTTTTCGTGTGGGAGAGAAAGTTGTTCAACATCATCCACGAAAGTACGGACACTCAAAATATACCGTTGGGAAATTTTATCGTGGCTTTCTTGATTTGCTGACAATTCTTTTCACTGCAAAGTACATTCGCCGTCCACTTCATCTTTTTGGCATTTGGGGGCTTATCTCATTACTTATTGGTGGTGCAATAGATACATATCTTTCTGCTGAATGGTTTTTAGGACTTACAGTTTTAAGCAACCGCCCGCTTTTCATTGTTGGAATTCTATTTATTATTGTAGGCATTCAATTTATTTCTCTTGGCTTATTAGGAGAAATGATTTCGCGCCAAGGACAGGATGAGGAAACATATTCCATTCGTAGCATTCTCAAATGATGTATGGATATGAATTCTTCTACAAATATCTTGCCAATACCAATCATCTTGGTTTGTGGTTTAGGAGCACCATGAAGTTGCTTCTGCTGATACCGCTTATTTAGTTTCTTGACTGTCTTCCAATCAGGGCGAAACTCTCGGGCAGCATCGCTGATGGTCGAGCTCCGGTAGCGTTCTCCGATATGCATCGGTCAGGCGTTTGTGCTTGCTCATAAATTTCAACAGATAATTTGTTATAGCTAAGACACACAAATACCTTGGTACTATTATTGATTGCTATTCATTTTTGTGCTATAATTTACCCACTCATATGGGAGAATACACCTCAAAAAAGAGGGATACAAGAGACCGCTATTCCTTCGGAGCGAAATTGGCACGTAGAGAAAAAGCAAAGGAAAAAACTGAACATTTCCGTATCAAGCTTTCAGAACGGCAATTGTGGCTTCTGACTGCTGGAACTGCGGCAGTGTACTTTATCTACTCCTTTTTCTCCAACGGATTCTATCAGCATGATGAAATTGCGCACTATTTGAACATGCTTGATTTTTGGGGCGATCCCAAAGTCATTCTCGGCAATTGGGCAAAGCCCGGATTCAAGTTATTGTATATTGTGCCGGCGCTCGGGGGGCATACTGCAGTATTAGTATTGAATTGTGTCGTAGCGGCGCTCGCTTGCTATATTGCATACAAAACTGCCCAAAAGCTCGGATCTGCATATCCGCTCTTTGCATTTCTGCTTCTTGCGCTTCAGCCCATGTGGTTGCAGCTTTCATTTCGGACATATTCTGAACTCATCTCTGCACTGCTGTTCATTACAGCGGTCTATTTTCATCATAGCGAAAAGTATTTTGTATCGTCTTTGCTTCTCTCGTATGGAACGATGATTCGTCAGGAATTCATCATTATTGCTGCGTTGTACGGGCTCTATCTGCTCATGCAAAAAAGGATTGTAGCAGCCGCTTCGCTGGCGATATTTCCCATTCTTACGGATCTCGCAGGTTTTCTTGCGACAGGCGATCCACTGTATCTGTACACTTCCACTCTAAAAACCGGAGCGACTTACGAGAGCAATTATCCTAAACAAGGATTTGAGCATTATTTTCTGATGGCGCCGACAATTTTTGGGCTTCTTGCGTTGAGCTTGTTGGTTCTCTATATCGCCTTGACTGTCTTTAAGAAAGAGAAGCCTGCCTATTTTCTAATTGTCCCTGCGGTCACGTATTTTCTCCTCCATTGTTTGTTCAACACGCAGAGTTTGACGATGGGAGCTTCGACAGGCGGAAACTTGCGATATATGATTGTCATTGCACCCATTGTCGCTGTCCTTGGTAACCTCGCAATCGAGCGCTTCATGAAAATGCAGGATCGCTCCAAGGCTCTATTCTTTTTTGTTCCGTATCTGGCGGCGATCAGCATATGGACGACATATGCCCACAACAATGTTGTATTGCAGAGTGATGAACGGGATATGGCCCCGTTAGTGCTCGGATTGGTGGCTGTGGGCGGAATTATGTTGTTCCGCAGTCCGCGTGCCGTTTTCAGCTTTCTGTCCATCTGCAGCATAGGTTTTGCATTGATCGTTGTCCACCCTATCCGACTTTCGACTGAAGACGCGCAGATTAAGGAAGTAGCGCGCTGGGCGCAACAAAACCAGATTGAATCTCAGCACGTGCTTGTGAACCACAGCGTGTTCTTCTATTTCTATGGAAAAAGTGCAGGCGGATTTTCCAATGGATCTGTCTCCATAGATTCTCACACGGTCGCGCAAGCGCCGGTCGGGTCCTATATTTTGTGGGATTCTCATTATTCATACCGCCCGGAGTGGAATCCTGAAGCCGTTCATTATAATTTCTTCCTCAACAAGCCCGCTCAATTCAAGTTGATGAAGGAGTTTATTTCAGCAGACAGACGGTTTGCAATGCTTTGTTTCCAGAAGATAGCTTCATGAGCAGCGTCATTGTTCTTTCAGAAGTAGAATCGGGCGAAAAATTCCCGTCCATCTATTTTAAAATTGCTGACGAGAATCATTTCTGGTGCCAATGGCGATTTCGGATTTTTCTCCGGATGCTACAGGATTTGCACATTGATACTGAGATGTCATGGAGGGTTCTTGATGTTGGTTGTGGCAATGGTGTCGTTCGCCGGCAGCTGGAAGCGCGAACAGCGTGGACAACGGACGGCACTGACTTTCCCATGGAGGCGCTTGAGAAGAATGTCGGAGTAAAAGGGAAAACATTCCGTTACAACGTTTTTGAAGAGCGGGAAGAATTCAGACATTCGTATGATGCCATCATTCTCTTTGATGTGCTTGAGCATATTGAAGATCCTCCACGTTTTCTTCGTGCACTCGATTTTCATTTGAAGCCAGGAGGATGGCTTTTTGTCAACGTGCCCGCCTTGGAAGCGCTGCGCAGCCCGTATGATGCAGTTCAAGGACATCTGCGGAGATATACTCCTGAGATTCTCAAGGGTGAGTTTATCGGATTATCATTTACGGTGGAATCGGTATCGTATTGGGGAATGATGCAATTGCCGTTGCTTCTTGCACGCAAGGCGGTACTTTCGATGATGAAGAAAAGAGGGGATGTGTATAAAATCGGTTTCCAGCCACCGGCGAAATTTGTAAATACGATATTGGTGATGATTATGAAATTAGAGACGGCAATTCTTCGACAGCCGCCAATCGGAACGTCGGTTCTTGGAGCATTTCGGAAAAAACCATGAAAACTGCCAGGCTAAAGAAAAAAAAATTATTCAAAACGACGGAACTATCTGTTGTAGTACCTGTCTACAACGAGGAGGAGACGGTCGGTTTCCTGATCGAGCGATTGGTAGCGGTGCTTGCCTCGATCACGAAACGGTATCAAATCGTTTTCGTGAATGACGGAAGCGCAGATAGAACATACGTGATCATTTCGCATGCAGCCGCCAAGAATCCAAACATCCATATTATTGATCTCTCCCGCAACTTTGGACATCAGACGGCAGTAGCGGCTGGATTGGCATACGCTGTTGGTGATGCGATTATCGTGATGGACGGCGACTTGCAGGATCCGCCTGAATTGATTCCAGACTTTGTTCGGATGTGGCGAGAAGGCTATCAGGTTGTCTATGCAGTCAGGGCAGAACGCAAGGAAAATATGCTGAAGAGAAGCGCCTATAAGGCTTTCTACCGAACGCTTCATCGCTTTGCGGATATTGATATTCCGCTGGATTCGGGAGATTTTGGCTTGATGGACCGATGTGTCGTTGATACAATCAATGCGATGCCGGAGAGGAACCGATTCGTTCGAGGTCTTCGCAGTTGGGTGGGCTTCCGTCAGATCGGATTGCCGTACAGCCGTGATGCTCGCTATGCAGGTGATTCAAAATACTCACTGATGAAACTCATGAAGCTTGCGATTGATGGCCTGCTTTCCTTTTCGACGTTGCCCTTGAAAATCGCCACGGCGATTGGATTTGTCATATCATTCTTTAGTTTTCTAGGAATCATTTTCTATCTATATTTATTTCTCACAACACCAAGGGTACCGGGATTTACTACACTCATTATTGTTCTCCTGTTTATTGGCGGCGTTCAGTTGCTGACGATAGGAATCTTGGGTGAGTATGTCGGGCGAATCTATGAAGAGAGCAAGCATAGGCCGATGTTTATAGTTCGCAAAACAATAAACACTCAACATAAAGATGAGTTACCGAGTGAGAAAAAATCTTAGCAGCAAGGCTACCCGGTGTGTGGAGCACCTTGGAATAGAATTGCATGCCGAACAAATCCAGATTCAATTATTGCAAAGTGGAAGTTGCTCCAGATGACTCACGTTCTCTATTTCCCAAAAGTGCCGCAAGATTGTAGCCTATGAAGATCGTGCTCATTGGCCCGGCGTATCCGATCCGCGGAGGGAATGCACTATTCATCGCATATCTCTATGAAGCACTGGCGGCAACGAATGATGTTCAGGTGATTTCCTTCTCGCGTTTGTATCCGGAATTTCTCTTCCCTGGTGTACGACAAACAGATGTAAGCGGTGTTGCCATTAAAAAACATCCTGCCACACACACCATCGATTGTCTAAATCCACTTACGTGGTGGAAAGCTGCACGTGTTGCTGCATCATTGAATCCCGATATGCTTGTCTTTACTTGGTGGAATCCTTTCTTCGGTTTCATCGTGAGAACCATCGCTTCAGAATTTAAACGACGAACAAAAAAACCGGTCGTCATCATAGCAGAGAATGTCATATCACATGAAGGACGATGGATTGATCTGTTCCTCACAAAGATCGCGTTGCGGACTGCGAATCGCTTCCTTGTCCTCTCCGGTGTTGTTGAAGAGAATATCAGACAATTATTCCCTACTACTAAAGTTTTCCAATCCTCGTTACCGATTTATGATTGTTACCAGACCACAGAACAACTCACCCAACAACAGGCACAGCAACGGTTAGGATTAGATGGAAAGAACGTTCTGCTGTTTTTTGGTTATGTTCGAAAGTATAAGGGATTAATGAATCTTATAGAAGCACTGCCGTTGATTCTGGAGAAAGTTGGGAATGCACATTTGCTCATTGTTGGGGAGTTTTATGATGATCCGCAACCATATTTGAATGCCATACGACGGCTTGGTCTCGACAAGAATATCACAATCATAAATGAATATGTTGCAAATGAGACAGTGCATCTCTATTTTACAGCAGCGAATCTTGCCGTTCTTCCGTATAACGAAGCGACACAGAGCGGTATTTTGAGTATTGCATACGGCTTTGCCAAACCGGTTGTTGTCACAAACGTCGGTGGGTTGGCAGAATTAGTGAATGATGGAGGAACGGGGTATATTGTGCCTCCGCATGACATCACCAAACTTGCCGATGTTATTATCCGATATCTCAAGGATAATCACGAACAGTTTTTTTCGCATAATATCGAAGCGAAGAAGCAAGAAAACAGCTTTCACAACATCCGGAATATATTTGATACAATTCAAACAGATCTTCAGAAAACATGATCCTTAAACTCGACTGCAAACACTTTCCCGGCGACCGGCCGTGTGTCTTCAATAAACGCGAAGGCATGAAGTGCGACAACTGCCCATACTATGAAACCGTAGACACGCGTATCCTGATCGTGAAACTTGATGCTATTGGTGATGTGCTAAGATCGACATGCATTCTTCACGGACTCAAAGAGGAATATCCAAAAAGTGAGATTATTTGGATCACTCGTAAGAATGCGGTACCTCTCTTCGAGAATAATAAACTTGTTGACCGCGTGCTTGTCTTCGAATCAACCGAAGCATTTGTGCACACGGCAATCGAAGAGTATGACGTTATCATCAATCTCAATTCTTCTCCTGAGAGCGCGGCACTTGCTTCGATGGCAAAGGGTCAAAAGAAAATTGGCTATGGTCTTGATATACATGGAGATGTGTTTCCATTCAATCCGGAAGCTGTCACATGGTTTGAAATGGGTGCCTTTGACGATGTAAAAAAGAAGAACATACATTCGTTTCAAGATTTAATGTTGGAAATGTGTCAGCTTAAGACCAAGAAGAAAGATATTATTCTTGAATTGTCTGAAGAGGAGTTGGCATTCGCACATTCGTTCGCACAACGGCACCAAATCTCAACACAAGCTTCAATCATTGGCATGAATACAGGTGCCAGCGAAAGATGGCAGTTGAAGCAATGGACATTAGAAGGGTACGAGGCACTCATCCAATTGCTGCTTGAAAGAACAACAGCAACAATTCTGCTTTATGGCGGACCGTCGGAAAAAGAACGGAATGCGCATCTCTCTACACTTCATTCAACTCGCGTTGTGGACACCGGAGCTGAAAATTCACTCCGTCAATTCTTCGCACTGCTGACGTTAAGCGACGTATTCGTCACTGGAGATACACTCGCACTCCACGCCGCTACAGCCCTGCAGAAGAAAATTATCATAATCGTCGGGCCAACATCTATGGCGGAAATTGATTCATACAACCAGCAGATCATTAAGGTTCAAGCAGATCTCGATTGTCTTGTCTGCTACAAACCGCGTTGCGATTTCAATCCCAATTGTATGAACTCCATAACACCGGAACAGATATTTTCACTGATCAATACTCATCTATGATGAGTAATCAAATTGTTTTCAATGCATGTTCAGTTGCTTGTTTTCTTCAAGAGTGATATTTGAATGTATTACGATCCTATTAAATTTTTTTTTGGAAATATCATTCGCAAGAATCCTCGATTGAGGATTCTGTTCTATAAAATTCTCGGATTGATGTTTCTCCGCGAGTGGCATGTAAAGCGTGAACTCAGGCGCCAATTGAGTGCACGGAATGAGCCCTTCACTGTTTATGATGCCGGCAGCGGTTTCGGACAATATTCATACTATATAGCAAAACAATTTTCACTCGCGTCTATCTATGGAATCGACTTGAAAGCGGAGCAGGTTGCCGACTGCAATCAATTCTTCCATGCTGTTGGTTCAACGCAATGTTCTTTTGCCGTAGAGGATTTGACAAAGATACGGCATTCCGAGGAATTTGATTTCATTCTTTCTGTTGATGTCATGGAACATATTCCGGATGATGTTGGAGTTTTTCAAAATTTTTATCGTGCACTTAAAAAAAATGGGCAACTTTTCATCAATACACCATCTAACTTAGGGGGGTCCGATGTACATTCGGAAAGCGACCACAGCTTTGTCGAAGAACATGCACGTAACGGCTATGGTATGGAGGAGATACGGAACAAATTGGCTGCCGCCGGTCTTCACGTCGAGATGATACGTTACACGTATGGACATTGGGGTACCGTTGCGTGGCGATTGGGTATCAAATTCCCATTGATGCTTTTGAATGCCTCAAAAGGATTTCTTATCTTGCTGCCACTCTACTACCTCATCGTATTACCGTTTGTTTTTCCGATGATGTGGTTGGATTATATTACAGACAATAAAACTGGTACAGGATTGAATGTCGTGGCAAAGAAAGTGTGATATTGTGTGTGCCAATGAGTTTCTTGAAAGTAACCCCTTTTCTCTGTATTATATTTTTAGAAGAAAATCAAATCAAGCTCCTCATTGTCAAAAATTTCTCACAATATTCATGAGGGATTAAAAATATTTATGACAAAGAAAGTAAGAGAACAGATTCGTAATCCCAAAACCACGGTTGAACATCCCATCGTTCCCCCGAAGTATCAGCATCCTGTTGCTATTGCTATTATTTATCTCAGTTTACTATTATTTTTCCATTCCATTATATTCGACGGCAAATCGTACCAAGGTGCAGATTCAATTGCCTCACATAGTTGGGATACATTATATAAGGATGCTAAAGCAGAGGGAATTGTTCCACTATGGAATCCATATATTTTTTGTGGAATGCCGGGATATGCAAGTGTCACATTCGCAGTAGAAAGAACGTTTGACCTAACAGCCTTTGTATGGGAAAAGATAGTCCGCACTGTGCTCACATACCTTTTCTTAGATAGAGGCCATCAATCAGGCACATGGATACTGTTCTATTTTGTCTATGGAATTGGTGTCTACTTTTTTGCCTATCAGCGGCTTAAAAATAAACCGGTTGCATTGATCGTGTCGTTAATGGCAATGTATGCGACGCGTGTTGCAATTTTGATTATGATTGGTCACGTCACCAAAATTGCCGTGCTTGCATGGTTTCCCTATGTATTTCTTATTGTGGATAAACTACGTGAGAAGTTTAATTTACTTTTAGCCCTTTTACTCATTATTATGCTGCGGCTGTTATTAGAACCAACCCATGTACAATTCATTTATTACATTTATTTGTCTCTGGGATTTTATCTGATCTTTTTCTTTGTTCAAGCACTGCTAAAAAAAGAGAACTGGAAGGGAGTTCTTGTAAGTGGAACAACATTATTGACCGCCACCATTTTTGCAGTTCTTATGGGAGGAGACCAATATTTGTCGATACTCGAATACAATCCATATTCGATCCGTGGAACAAATCCTATTATACATACATCATCAACATCACAAACAAAAACTGTTGAGGGTGGATTGGACTACGATTATGCAACGAATTGGTCGTTCAGTCCCGGTGAGATGATGACTTTCTTTGTCCCTTCATGGTACGGATTTGGAAATCATCCTTACCAGGGTCCATTAACGCAAGACCGGGAAATTAGACTAAACACATACGTAGGCCCGCAACCAGATGTTGATTCTCCTCAATATATGGGTGTTGTCGTTATTATCCTTGCAATCATCGGATTCGTCAAGTATCGAAAAGAACCATTTGTTCAATATATGGGAATTATAATTCTATTTTCATTGCTTGTCGCATTTGGAAAGGAGTTTTCGCTTATTTACGATCTGTTGTATCGGTACCTTCCTATGTTCAACAAGTTTCGAGTTCCGCTGACAATTCTCATACTCGTCCAATTCTTTACACCCATTCTTGCCGGGTATGGGATTGTATCATTTATTCCAGAACAAAGGAAGAACTTAACCTCTTTTCAGGAGAAACGATGGAAATATGCGCTTGGAGGCATTGGTCTCGGTATTCTTTTTGCCGTCATAGGCGAGGGAGTAATCAAAGGGATTTATAGGTCATTTTTCCCAGTTCAAGAAGTTGGTAATATTCTAGCGCGATTCTATGGCCAACTTAATCCGGCGGCTCTCGAAATGCTGTATGATTTTATTGTCTCTTCTGTCATAACGGATGTTCTTGTTGGGTTTGTTCTCCTTATGGTTGTGTTTAGTGCTTTCTTTTTTTATAACAAAGGAAAACTAAAATCCGCAACGTTGTATGGCATACTCGTTGTTGCCGTTCTCTTTGATCTCTGGCGTGTCGCATGGAAACCCTCAGACCCAAAAGATCAGAAGGAAAGCCTCCAATATATCCCAACGCCAGAGTTTGTAAAAGCATTGCAACAAGATACTACAATATTCCGTGTATTGAAAATTCAAGATGGTCAACCTATTTATGATAACTCGCTTGCATACTGGCGTATCTCGAATGCCTATGGATATCAAGGAGCAAAGATGCGCATTTATCAAGACATGGTCGATGTAGCCGGGCTGGGAAATCCGCTCGTGTGGCAACTCATGAATGTAAAATATCTAATTACCAATCGGGACGAATCAAACCCTGGATTAATGCAAGTATATAATAGTCCGGGAACAAACGTTTACGCCTTCCGATCATGGCTACCCAGAGTATTCTTTGTTAACCGATGTGAGGTAAGCGATGGTTTGAGTACGCTTAATAAAATAGCCGCAGTGTCATTCGATCCGCGCGATATTGCCTATATCTCAAAAACAATTACTGCAAATATCGATTCTCCATTACAAGGCACAGAAGCAGCTATTGTTCATTATGGAATTCAAGATCTTGAAATACGCGCAACGGCGACAGGGAATAATCTTTTATTTCTCAGTGAAGCGTACTATCCTAAGGGATGGAAAGCGTTTATCGATGGGAAAGAGGTGGAAATTCTTCGGCTTGATTATCTCTTCCGTGGTGTTATTATTCCTTCGGGAACTCATACACTCACGATGAAGTTTGAGTCGGAATCATTTACAATCGGTAAGAATATCAGCTTAGGAACCAATCTTTTGGTTCTCAGCGGTCTTTTAGTGTTCGCGATACAATTTTTTATTCGAAAAAAGAAAGAATTACAAGTCTAAAATGATGTTGAATCTGTACGAAAGCAAAGAGAAAGGGTTCTAAATGAAGGCGGTGATTTTATGCGGTGGCAAAGGAACACGGATTAAAGGCATATCCGAATTACTTCCTAAACCAATGGTGCCCATCGGCGGCAAGCCTATTTTATGGCACATCATGAAGAACTATTCTCATCACGGGATCAAGGAATTTATTCTGTGTTTGGGTTATAAATCATGGGAGATTAAAGAATTCTTTGTGAACTATAAGGCCATTTGCCATAATTTCACAATAAATCTTAAGAACGGTCATATGGACATTCACGATAGTTCGGAAGATTCGGACTGGAAGGTGACGCTTGTTGATACCGGAGAAACCACAATGACAGGCGGACGTCTGTCGCGAGTGAAAAAATATTTAGAGGGTGAAGAGTTATTTTGTCTAACGTATGGTGACGGTCTTTCTGATATAAACATCCGAGACAGTATAGAATTCCACAGGAAATCCGGAAAAATCGGTACATTAGCTGCTGTACATCCATCTTCGCGATTTGGTGAAATTACATTTAAAGATTCCACCGTTACTAATTTCAATGAAAAAGCGAATATTGTAGAAGGATGGATTAATGGCGGATTTATGGTGTTCGACAATAAAAGACTATGGGATTATTTGTGGACAGATGATGATCTAGTGTTAGAACGAGACACGCTCCCTGCCCTGGTGAAAGACAATCAGCTAGGGGCATTCCAACATGAGGGTTTTTGGCTTGGTATGGATACTCCGCGAGAATATGAATCCTTAAATGAAATGTGGGCAAGTGGTACTGCTCTTTGGAAAACCTGGGCTTAATAACTTTATGGAACATTCATTTAAAAATTTTTATCAGAATAAACGTGTTTTAGTAACAGGGCATACGGGTTTTAAGGGAGCTTGGCTCAGCATCTGGCTTAACGAACTTGGTGCAAAAGTATTTGGATATTCATTGGATCCTCCATCGAGACCGAATATCTATGAATCGTGCGGTCTACAAAGCCGCATTGAAGAAGTACATGCAGATGTTCAGAATTATGATACGTTAAAAAAATATTTTTTAGAAGTGAAACCTGATATCGTATTTCACTTAGCTGCTCAAGCATTGGTACGATATTCCTATGATGTACCTCAGCTGACCATGAGAACCAATGTCCTCGGGACTTTAAACATTCTCGAAGCTGTCAAAGAATCTGATTCGGTCAAATCGCTCGTCATTGTCACGAGCGATAAATGCTACGAAAATCATGAACAGGTCTGGGGATATAAAGAGAGTGATCCTCTCGGCGGAGAAGACCCATACAGCGCCTCAAAGGCTGCTGCAGAAATTGTTTTTCGTTCGTATCTCAAATCTTTCTTTCGACATAAAGAAAACCTCGGTGCCGTGAGTGTGCGCGCAGGAAATGTCATTGGAGGAGGGGATTGGGCAAAAGATAGAATTGTTCCGGATGCCATTAGATCCCTAACCCAAGGTGAGTTAATTCAAATACGAAATCCTATGGCCATGCGTCCATGGCAGCATGTGTTAGAACCACTTGGCGGTTATTTATGGCTGGCTGCACGTGCAAGCGATGATCCAACCGGATTTTCTGGAGCATGGAACTTTGGCCCAAGCGATAATTCTGCCAAGTGTGTACGTGATCTTGTGGAGGCGATCATTAGCAAATGGAAAAGCGGCGGATTTAAAGTTATGCAGCAAGAGGGACGAAAACTCCATGAAGCTGGCTGGTTACGATTGTCCTGTGACAAGGCCCATGTCATGCTGCCCTGGTCTGCGGTGCTCACGTTCGATGAAAACATGAAACTTACCGTAGACTGGTATAAAAAGTATCATGAGAACCCGGATCAAAACCTGTATCATTACACTGTCCACCAGATACGCCAGTATACAGAATTAGCACAAAAGAGAGATCAGGTTTGGGCGTCTGAACACCAGAAATGAAGCTCTGATATTCACATGTTTTGTATCTGATTGATGTCTTTTTGAACAAAAACCTGTTATGTAAAAATGAATATGAATCATACAGAGACCTTCTGCCGTTCATGTAGTTTTACCCGGCTTGCACCAATTTTAACGTTAGGTCACATGCCATTAGCGAACGCCTTGCTGACACAAGCTCAACTCAATCAGCCGGAATCGACCTATCCGCTCGATCTTGTATTTTGTCCGCACTGCAGCTTAGTACAGATCACCGAGACAATTTCTCCGGAACAGTTATTTCGAGAATACTTATATTTTTCTTCTGTCTCTGATACAGTGTTGGAAAATGCTAAGAACATCGCACGCCGTTTAATCATACGCAGAAATTTAACATCGTCAAGTTTGATCGCTGAGATTGCTAGCAATGACGGCTATCTTTTAAAGAACTATCTGGACAAGAATATTCCCGTCTTAGGAATAGAACCAGCAGCAAATATCGCACGCGTAGCAGAAAAAAGTGGCATTCGTACTCTCTGTGAATTTTTCGATGAATCATTAGCTCAGCGATTACGGACACAGGGTGAACAAGCAGACGTAGTCCATGCGAATAATGTTGTCGCACATGTTGCCAACCTTCATGGTGTTGTGGCAGGAATCAATGTGCTTTTGAAACCCGATGGTGTCGCAGTTATTGAAAATCATTATGTAAAGGATCTTATCGATCATGTGGAGTTCGATGCCATTTACCACGAACATTTGTGCTATTATTCAGTGACCTCGTTTCAAAGGTTGTTCCGCCGGCACAATCTCGTTCTGGTAGACGCCGAGAGGCTGCCGATCCAGGGAGGTTCCATACGAGTCTTCTTTCAACGTGCGGATGGTCCATGTAGCATGGCACACGAGGGTGCCACTCGAGTAAAAGGATTGCTTGAAGAAGAAGCTGCGTGGGGTGTTGATCAATTTGATTGGTATAAAGATTTTGGCGAAAAAGTGGAACAGACAAAACGGGAATTAGTTTCAGTTTTACGAAAGTTAAAAACGGAAGGCAAGAAAATTGCCGTCTATGGGGCGTCTGCAAAGAGCACCACTCTGCTGAACTACTATGGGATCGGATCAGATATTCTCAGTTATGTGGTCGACAGGGGACCCGCGAAGCAGGGGCGATATACGCCAGGGACACATCTTCGCATCTATCCGCCGGAACAGTTGCTGGAAACCCAGCCGGATTATGTACTCCTGCTCTCGTGGAATTTTGCAGACGAGATACTACTTCAGCAAACTGAATATCGCCGGCGCGGCGGGAAGTTTATCATCCCAATTCCTCATCTAAGAATTGTGTGATTAATATGATTTTTTCTAAAACAGCCATCCCTGATGCTTTTCTTATTTCTCTCAATCGTAATGAAGATGAAAGGGGTTTTTTCGCTCGTACATTTTGCCGCTCTGAATTTACAGAACACGGACTTGTTTCTGATCTTGTACAGTGCAGTATCTCTTTTAATAAGCAGAAGGGTACTTTGCGCGGTATGCATTTCCAGAAACCGCCGTACGAAGAAACGAAAATAGTGCGTTGCACAATGGGTGCATTGTTCGATGTTATTATTGATCTGAGGCCTGACTCGCCGACATTTAAACAATGGCTGTCGTTTGAATTAAATGCTGAGAATCGATCGATGTTGTATATCCCACAGGGTCTTGCTCATGGATTCCTGACGCTTGAAGATAACACTGAAGTGTTTTATCAGATGTCTGATCGATATGTCCCTGAATCTGCCGCAGGCGTTCGATGGAACGACGCGGCCTTTGGGATCCAATGGCCTGAGACTCCACATATTATTTCAATGAAGGATCAACAGTATACGGATTTCATCTTATGATGAAGGTTCTTGTAACCGGAGGAAGCGGATTTATCGGCCGTCACTGTCTACCAATGCTCGTAGCGAGCGGTTATGAAGTTCACGCTGTGTCTATCATACAAGAGGATCCTGTACCTCATATTCATTGGCATGTTGTTGATTTGCTGAATCCGGGAGAAGTGAACAAACTCATCACACAAGTAAAACCGACACACCTGCTTCACTTATCTTGGTATACAGTTGTGGGAAAGTACTGGACGTCGCTGGAGAACGTCCGCTGGGTTCAGGCAAGTTTGGAATTACTTCTGGTATTTGCGGCAAATGGTGGTAAGCGGGTCGTGATGGCAGGAACCTGTGCCGAGTACGATTGGAAATATGAATTGTACTCCGAGCAAACTACGCCTCTTGTACCCGCGACACTTTATGGATCCTGCAAACACGCTCTCCAAGTCATGGTGGATGCTTTTTGCAGGCAAACCGGGTTGAGCTATGCGTGGGGACGAATTTTCTTTCTCTATGGCCCGCACGAGCATCCGGATCGACTCGTCTCTTCTGTAATTCGTTCACTCTTACAAGGAGAACCGGCACGTTGTTCTCATGGCAATCAGTTACGAGATTTCCTTCATGTGGAAGATGTCGGTCATGCATTTGTTATGCTCCTCAATTCCGATATGGAGGGTGCTGTGAATATTGGACAAGGAACACCGACAGCAATTCGTGAGGTCGTTGAGATCATCAGCGACCAATTACATGGTAAACATTTGATTCAACTTGGAGCGTTGACTACATCGCCCAATGATCCCCCTGCCTTGATTGCCGATACACACCGCCTCAAAAGCATCGGTTGGCAGCCGAAGTACGATTTGAAAACTGGCTTAGAACAAACAATTGCTTGGTGGAAAACAAATCTTAATACTGCTAAAAGATTACAAAAATGAAACTTACCATAGATACGAATTCGAAATTATTAACTTGCGAAATAGATGGCCACACGCAAAACATTGATTTGTACTCAAAAGAAGCGTTTGAATTGATATCGAATCAATGGCTCAAGGTAGGATGGAATCAAAAATATCCATATACCTTTAGTTGGATGGGACGACCTATCATTCAATTACCCGAGGATATGATTCGCATCCAGGAAGTGATTTACCGCATCAAGCCGGATGTGATCATTGAAACTGGAATTGCGCACGGCGGCTCGCTGATATATTATGCCAGCCTCTGTAAAACGATGGGAAAAGGAAGAGTTATTGGCATCGATATCGAAATTCGTCCACACAACGCTCAAGCAATTAAAGCACATGAATTATTTGGATTTCTTACACTTGTCGAAGGAAGTTCAACCGATCCAAAGATTGTTGCAAGAGTGAAGAGTATGGTCAAGTTCGGAGAAACCGTTCTGGTAATTCTCGACTCCAACCATACGAAGCAGCATGTCACCGACGAACTTGAAGCGTATTATACTCTTGTGACACCCAATTCATATATTGTTGCAACAGATGGCAGTATGCGCGATTTATTTGATGTACCGCGAGGAAAATCAGATTGGAAATGGAATAACCCTACTACTGCTGCAGCCGAATTCCAACAGAACCATCCTGAGTTTATTATTGAACAACCACAGTGGCCTTTTAATGAAAGCGAACTCTCACTCAATATTACACATTGGCCGGGCGCCTGGTTGAGGAAGAAATAACGCTTCATGTCTTCAATAAAAAAAAATGTCGTTGCAAATTTTGCCGGGAGTGCATGGACCGGTCTGATGGGTGTGATCTTTGTTCCTCTATACATTCGATTGATGGGTGTAGAGTCGTATGGAGTTATCGGAATTTTTGCCTCTCTTCAAGCGATGTTTGCGGTACTCGATCTGGGCCTATCTCAAGCTCTGGCTAGGGAAATGGCACGCCTTTCTGTTGATCAGAAAAATGCACTCCGCATGGCAGATACGGCACGCACATTGGAAATTATTTATTGGGGAATCGCTCTCGTCGTTGTTGCCGTCATTACGTTGGCGTCACATTTTATCGCTTATCATTGGTTGAATCCGGAAAAATTATCCAGGGAATTCCTACTGGAAGTCCTCTGGATTATGGCGCTGGTCGTGGGCTTGCGCTGGCCTGTGTCGTTATATACGGGAGGCCTCAACGGCTTGCAGCGTCAAGTCCTCGTGAATTCGATCCTTGCAATTTTTGCAACTCTGCAAGGAGCAGGCGCGGTAGCAGTGTTATGGCTGATACAACCAACAATTCAGGCGTTCTTTTTTTGGCAGGCACTAATGGCGATGGCCCAAGTGATCGTATTGCGGATTGTATTATGGCGAAACCTTTCTTCTGAACGGAAAGGAAAATTTCACGGAGATGTGCTGAAGGAAATCTGGAAATTCGCAGCGGGTATGACCGGTATCTCCCTGGCCTCAACAATTCTGATGCAAACAGATAAAATATTACTCAGCAAGCTGCTTACTCTCTCTGACTTCGGGTACTACACCTTTGCTGCAATGGTGGCAGCAGTACCTGTACAGACTCATCACACCGGTGTTCACAGCATACTATCCCCGTTTGACTGAGTTGGTTTCCAAAAACGATCAGAATGATCTCGTGAAAACGTATCATCAGGGTTGCCAATTCATGGCAGTTGCTATTCTTCCTTCAGCACTTACTCTCGCTTTTTTTCTAGAGAAGTACTTAGCTTGTGGGTAAGAGATCCCGGAGTTATTGCTCATGCAAGTTTATTGGTGAGTTTGTTGGTGATCGGGAATGCTCTCCATGGCTTTATGCATCTGCCCTATGCCTTACAACTCGCGCATGGATGGACAAAGCTTTCTTTTTCTTCAAATTTGGTTGCCGTAATTTTCTTAGCTCCTGCTATCTATTTTTCAACGATGGCTTGGGGGACTGTGGGAGCTGCTAGTATGTGGATTGTTCTGAATGTAGGATATCTCCTCATTGTTATTCAACTCATGCATATCCGGTTATTGAAACATGAAAAATGGTCATGGTATCGCAATGATGTAGGTAAGCTACTAGTGGTTACTCTGGTTATCACTGGTGTAGGGCGATTGATTATGAGGGATGGTTTGGAAGATATTCTAAAATTCGTGATATTAATAATAGTGTTTGGAACAGCAACCTTGGGTGCAGTGATGGGAACAACATCGTTGCGTGATACATTGAAGATTCGAAGGATTTTTTGATTCATCATAAATTATTACAGTGGAAATCATTCTATATACTTACTAAACGATGAGCGAGAATAATAAATATACTGTTATTATTCCAACGCGAGAAAGAGCAGAGACATTGCGTTATACCCTCCGCACGGTCGTGGAGCAGGATTATGCCAACCTTACTATCATTGTAAGCGATAATTTCAGCCAGGACAACACACAAGATGTTGTTTCATCTTTTTCAGATCCTCGGATTCATTATCTCAACACCGGCAAACGTACGAGTATGTCCGAGAATTTCGAATTTGGCCTGAATCATGTCAGTAAAGGATTTGTCTTATTTCTCGGTGATGATGACGGACTGCTTCCAGGAGCAATTCGTCGTGTAAACACCATAGTTGAGAAAACCGGCATGCGCGCAGTGACTTCCGGCATTGCACAATATGTTTGGCCAAACCATCCCGATGAACATTTGCGAAATAAAATGTCATGGTCCATTCGGGATGATGTTGAAATTCGGCATTCCTCCGAATGGATGAGGACCGTTCTGAGTTTTAGACCGCTCTATACATTTGATCTTCCAGGACTATATTGCGGTTTTGTTCATATCGACGTGATCAACTCCATGAAAAAAAATGGTGTGTTTTTCCGATCACAGACACCCGACGCCTATTCGGCGTTTGCTTGTGCCGTTGCACTCGACGCGTATGCTTTTTCACATCGGCCATTTGCAATTCATGGCGCCTCAGGACGCAGTAATGGTGCTTCCTATTTTCATAAGCAGGACAAATCAGAATCAAATAAATTCTTTCAAGAAAACACTATTCCGTTTCACCCCATGCTTAGGGTCTGTCCCTCTTATCGTGTGATAGCGTCTGAATCGTTCCTGCAGCTGAGAGATGCATTTCCCGAGAAAACAAGTTCCTATAAATTTGATTTGAACGCACTCTTATCTGCAGCATTAAGCGAACGCAATGAGTACACTCGTACAGTGATTGACCAAGCCGTTATGGAAATGGCCACTCAGAACAAATTGAATGTGAACCATATTTATCGTCAAGGAAAAAGGATCGTGCCAAGAATTCAAAGATATCTCTATGAGCTCTCTAAACTGTTTCCATTGCGTGCGGCATATTCTGGTATTCCCGATTTGTCTATCCTTGGTATTTCCAATATCTATGATGCAGCAAAAGCGATGGTCGTTTTTTGGGGAATCAACGACGGTGTCATTAGAACACGCTATCGATCTTATTTGAAACGATTTTTGATGATGTTCAAAAAGTCGTAAGGTTTGTTCTCTGGGATGTTATGTCAAGCAATCCGGAAGACATTTCCCAATATAATTTATCAGTCAGTATGTATCTTTGTTAAATATGACAGATCAACCATTTACTACTCCCATTCTTTTCCTCATCTTCAATCGTCCGGACACAACCGAAAAAGTATTTCAAAGAATTCGGGATATTCGGCCGCGTCAGCTCTTCATATCAGCAGATGGACCGCGTCAACACAAAAATGGTGAAGACCGGCTCTGTGCCGAGACGCGAAAGATTGTTGAAAAAGTAGATTGGAAATGCGAACTCCAGACAAACTTTTCGAAAAAAAACTTAGGATGTCGAATAGGTGTCAGCTCCGGCATCGACTGGTTCTTCCGTCACGTAGACGAAGGAATTATTCTTGAAGATGATTGCCTGCCGGACTTGTCATTTTTCCATTTCTGCCGATCATTGCTTGCCCATTACCGAGACGATACCAGAATTATGCATATCGGGGGATCAAATTTTCAAGATGGGATAAATCGTGGATCAGGCAGTTACTATTTTTCCTCATTAAATCATGTTTGGGGTTGGGCTACGTGGAAGCGTGCATGGGGAAAATATGATGTAGATATGAAATCCTATCCCCAATGCTTACGTGAAGAAAAACTATTGCAACTTTTCCCTGATCCAGCCTCCCGTAGGTATTGGAAAAAGAACTTCGATCTCGTCTATGAGCAAAGAAAGGATACATGGGATTTTCAGTGGCAATATGCTACATCCTTCTATCAGGGACTGACCATTATTCCCAATAAGAATTTAATATCGAATATCGGATTCAACTATAACGCAACGCACACAGTTGATCTCTTTCACTCACTGGCCGATCGCCCGACTTCAAACATTGCTTTGATCAATCACCCGGCATTCGTTGTGCCCGATCTCCATGCCGATCGTTATACTTTTAGAAAATATATGAACCCCAACAAATTTAAGAAAACGTGGCAATTGATTCAACGTTGGTTGAATTAAACGTATTTCATCTGAAAGGTAACGCGATTGATTTGCAAGATATGCAATAGCGCAATTTCTAAAATATTCCGCAGAAATATACTCAACCGCTATAATATAGATTACTTCCAATGCTCATCATGTGGATTTATACAGACAGAAGAACCGTTTTGGCTGAATGAAGCTTATCATGGACCTATTACGATTGAAGACACTGGAATAATAAAGAGAAATGTTTTATCTGCAAAACGAACAAGTACTATACTCTATTTTCTTTTTAACAAAGAGGGACGCTTTCTGGATTATGGAGGTGGCTATGGACTTTTTGTACGATTGATGCGTGATTACGGCTTCGATTTTTATTGGACAGATCCTCTCACGGAGAATCTTTTTGCACGAGGATTCAGTTTCGACAGTGGAAGCGATGTGCCTGTCGAACTCTTAACCACATTTGAATGTTTTGAACATTTCGTGAATCCCCTACAGGAAATAGAGAAGATGCTTTCGATATCTCGTTCGATATTATTTTCAACCGAGACATTTACTTCCGGAACACCCAATCCGGAGCAGTGGCAATACTATTACTTTTCTCATGGACAACATATCGCCTTCTATTCCATCGCAACTCTCAAGAAAATCGCCGAAATATTCAACTTGCATCTTTATACGAATGGAAAGAGTTTTCATTTATTAACACAAAAAGTAACGAGCAGTACACTGTTCAATGTATTACTCAAATCATCATTACTTGGTATTCCATCAATGATAGCGATGCGTATGGGAAGTAAAACAAGAATCGATTCACATGCAACTGAACATAGAAAACGACCAGCAGATCAGAGGGAAAAATGAACGTTCTCTTTGACCCTCAAGTATTCTCGTTTCAGGAACATGGCGGAATATCAAGGTATTACTACCAACTCTTTAAAGCATTTTTAGGTATGGAAGGTATCATACCTGAACTCCTTATTAGGTATTCGAACAATAGGTACATAATCAATTTTGACGATGTTCATGTTAAACAATTTTTTCCTGCGCATAGGTTTAAGGGGAGAAATGAAATTATAAAATTATTGAACCGTATATATGTCAGAAACAGCTTTCCCCAACGCTCTGGTCCATGCGTGTTTCATCCAACGTACTACCATCCATATTTCATGAACCTTATCGGCGATATACCGTTTGTTCTCACAGTTTATGATATGGCGCATGAACATTATCCTCATATGTTCAGTAGATTTGATTATACCTCTGAGCATAAAAAGAATGTGGCGCTTAAAGCAGATCGTCTTATTGCCATTTCTGAGCATACTAAAAATGACATCGTCACTTTACTAAAGATACCTGCTTCGAGGATTGATGTCATTCCGCTCGCTACCACGTTATCATGCACTGATGCAAAAGAGCCGTCTATTCCTCTGCCGAATCATTTCATTATGTATGTCGGCAAGCGTAATACGTATAAGAATTTTTTCTTCCTTTTGCATGCACTCAAGGTGTTCTTTAAAACATATACAAAATGTTTCTTAGTATGCGCGGGTGGAGGCACATTCACAAAACAAGAAATCCGTGAAATTGAAAGGCTGCACTTGTCCGAGCGCATCATCCAATTACATGCAGACGATGCTCTCTTGGCATATCTTTATTCCAAAGCACGGGCATTTGTCTATCCTTCGCTCTACGAAGGGTTCGGCATTCCTGTCCTTGAGGCATTTGCCTGCGGTTGTCCGGCCATACTAAGCGAGAGAAGTTCGCTGCCCGAGGTAGGAGGAGACGCTGCACAGTATTTCGATCCGGAAAATCCAGCAAGTCTTGTGACGGTACTCTCTGAAGTATTGAACAATAACAATGCAGCCGATCACATGAGAGAAAAGGGATTGGAAAGGGTAAAATTATTTTCTTGGGATGATACTGCTCAAAAAACTCTTGAGACGTATAAGAAAGTAATTCGTTAATCTCATGCAACGGTACTATCATCGTCGAAATACGGCTTAACTGAAAGTTCGACTCCGCATTATCAATTGAACGAATATGATATCCAAAGACGACTCACACAGAGAAAGTACATTGCTTTATGGCAACTTCTAAAAAGAATCTCATCGATATAAATTATAAAGCTCAAGAAGTCAATATCGAAAACATAGCAAAAGAAAAAGAACAAAATTTGTTTCACATTAGGAACCAGAACTGCGCTGCCTATAAGTTAACGGCAGAGCCGTTGAAGAATCTAGAACCTTTTTTCGATGCAAAGAAAACATGGTTAACAGTAGCAGATTATAATGGCCTCGAAGCAAATTATTTATTGCAACAGGGACAAAATGTCATAGCGTCGGATATTTCAGATGCTCTGCTCAAAGAAGTTAAAGCCGAAGGCCTTATTACGGGGTACAGCAAACAGAACGTTGAAAAACTAACATATGGTGATAACTCATTTGATTATGTTATGTGCAAAGAAGCTTTTCACCACTTCCCACGAGCTTATTGGGGACTTTATGAAATGATACGTGTGAGCAGAATTGCGACAATTCTTGTTACTGAACCAATTGATATACTTTCTAAAATGTCACTGCTCGTTCTGATCAAAAATATCTGTGATAGGATACATCCATTATTGATCAATAAACTCTGGAAAAATCGTTTTTCTTGGGAAACTGTCGGCAACTATGTATTCAAAATTTCTGAGAGAGAGATAGAAAAAATGGCAATGGGCATAGGACTTCCATTTATCGCATTTAAAAAATATACCAACTTCAATGGTCATAAGAAATATGACGGCATGATGGACGTTCCGCTTAATCAAAAGCTTTACAAAAAAATAAAGCTGAACCTGGCAATAAGGAATATGATAAGCTCATTGGGAATAATTCCTCATGGCTCTTTGTGTTGCGTTGTATTTAAAGGACAACCAGGTGAAGAAATTGTAAAAAAAATGAAAGACAAAGGATTTATTACTATCCAACTACCTGCAAATCCATATCTGAAGTGAAGTCAATCTACATCGAATGCTTGCCTATCAGGGAACTTGGAAGGCACTGATCCCATTTCTTTACCGCGCGTTGACATACAACTATTTATATATTTAAATGTTTTTAAAAAAGTAATTTAGATAGGTTAAAAGAGAAATTTTATAGCGGGACGGCTTCGCTAAGAATTTCAGCTAACGTTTCAGCAATTTCTTTTCTGTTGAAACGGCGTACAACACTCATAGTGGTTTGAAAATTGTGCGCACGGTCGAAGAATTCCCGGGCATTTGAGGTATATGGAAAAATCATTCCTGCATTTGTTTCATCAAGAATTTGTCGGATTTCTTCATTGTCATCTCCGAACGCAAGGATAGGTTTGCCGGAACGAAGATATTCGAAGAGTTTTCCGGGTACGTGGCGTTTCTCCGTTGCGCATACCATAACGTACGATGAAGCGCCTAATTCTTCAATCATTTTATGATACGGGAGAAATCCCTTAAATTCGGCCCGGTCACTGAGTCCTGCTTCCGTGAGCGAATGCCGAATACCAGAACTGACCGTTCCGATAAAAACAATCTTGATATTCCTTCCATTGTGTATTTCCTTTTGAAGAGTTGCCCAGAGTGCTTTTGGATTTTGATAATCAAAAATATTTCCTGCATGCAAAAGAATTTCTGTTGCTGACACGCTCTTTGGAATATAATCATGAAACGACTCTTCGTTATATCCCCAATACAGAACATGTGATGTATTTCGGATAGCAGGATATCGCCGTGCATAATCTTCTCTCATGCTTTCCGTAACAAACACTCTGTGTGAAGCTTCTTCTAGGACAGACCGTTCTAGGTGACGATCAAGCGCAAGTGTAAGTACGCTTCGCTTGAAGTCACGATAATACGCGATATCAACCCACGGATCGATGAAAACGGGAATATGCGGAATGCCAAATTTCTTGCTTAACTTTTTCCCAACCAACAATGTCGTATGCGGCGGGCCAATGGAAACAATTGCTTGAATGTTTTCGGAACGAAGAATTTGTTTTCCTTTGTGAACGGCATTCCAGTACCAGCCAATGCGTGCATCCGGGATAAAGAGATTCATCCGTATCCAGATTGCAAGCCGATGACGTAATCCGCGATTGGTCGTTGATATTGTTTCCGACGCTGTTAACGGTGTGTTCTTTTCTTTTCCTAATAAGCGGCGGTAGAGGCCGAACGGTTCAAGTGCCCGTGCTTTAAAAACTTTCAGATCAGGATCAACTTCCTTGAGCAAGGATTCATCTTGAGAAGAAAATATATCTTCGTCAGCAGTGAGAACAAGCGGCTGCCATCCAAATTCTGGCAAATGTTGGATCATTTTCAGCGGCCAGTGTACAGTCGCTTTGCCAGACGGAGGCCAAAAATATGTAATGAAGAGAACTTTTTGCATACGCTAATGCAACAATGTACTTTGAATCTCGAGGAATGACAACAAGTTTTCGCGTGAATTTCTATTCACAGATTGAACCGAGTTCGAGGAGAAGGGGCACATTTTTCTGTCTAAGCTGTGCTATCGGCATTTCATCGAAGGTTCTTCCGGAGAGTTCACGGCCGGCTGCTTTTTTGCGGACACCGCCCCACTGCTTGAAAAAGAATGGGATATTCATTTCACGGCAGCGGCGTTTAATCTGTGTTATCCAATCACGCTCCATCGGACGCGCACCCGGGCCTGATTCGCCGCCGACGATAACCCAATCGATTCCTCTCAGCGGAAGTTTTGAGATAGGACCAAGCAATGGCTCTAAGGAAAGAAATCGAACAGCAGCAGGTACTTTGACCAGTTCATGGATCCGGTCTGTATATTTTTGAGATTCGACACTCACGCCCATCCAGACATTTTCAGGCCATGGAAGAAAAGGTGCTATGTGCACTAACCGATCCGATCTTTTTGTAAGTATCTGGAATGTGTGCCAATATGCGCGCCTCATGGTATCAAAGACTTTTACGATAAAATCGCAAGGAACATCTTTATGCAATAAATCGCTCATGGAATTGACAAAAATGACGCGCGGTTGTTTCCATTCGAGCGGCAATTCGACGATGTCTTCCTGAAGAGTTACCTTAAATCCATTTCGATAGCGCTGTGATCCCATTGCTTGAAGTCGCATAGCCATACGCTCGGCATAGCAGTTCTTGCAGCCCGGACTGATTTTGCTGCAGCCAGTTACCGGGTTCCAGGTGGATTCTGTCCATTCGATACTAGAATTTTGCGACATATCTTTTATCGTTTTACGAGTTTAACAAATTTTTCATCGGAAATTCGAACAGAACCATTTTCAGTAATAAGATCACCTGTTTCAAGCAACTTTTTAATAGCTTCATTGTACTCACTTTTTGTAAACCGAGCAAATTGAGACTCAATAAATCGCTTTCGAAGTTCTGGCCTCTTCATCTGAATACTATAAGGATTATCTTCAGACTTGCATCGCTCATTTGCTATTCGAAATGCCTCTTGCAACATAAGTTGAGGTAAAGCCTCAATATCAGGTTGCATGCCACTATAAAGAAATTCAGATGGTTCATTGTTCTCAAACAATGTGTCTACATTCTTGCATCTGATTTCTTCAAGCATTAATTCTCTCTTTGCTTTAATCATGACATCGTTCATTATTTCTATTGCAATTTGACTTTGAGAAGCAAAAATCAGAAAATATTTTACTTCTTCCCCCTTTAACCCAGTAGTCACAGGAAGAACACCTAACCATTGAAAGATTTCTCGAAAAGATTCCAGATATTTTGATTGAATAATTTGTGGTTTATCATCGTCTGGAATTGATTCTGAATTCATAATATCTAACCACCAATTTCCACCTAATGAATCTGTTACAATAGATGTAATTGTTTCAGCCTGTTTACGTAATGTGTCATTTTTAGAATGTAAGTTTTTACAAATTCCTGTAAGTCTTGGTATAGCTCGGTGGTTAAAATTGATCAGAAGTTCTGTACTTCCTTTCTTTGCCCGTTGAAACACTTGTAATAGCAGCCTCATCGATAATCCTTTTATTCCAAAAGGATCTAAGAACATAAATAGAGGTATTTGCTGAGGCAAATTTTTTAATAGAAACAGTCCAACATCTGCAGCTTCACCCGGTATAACATTGACTATTCCTTGATCAATAAATTCATGAAGATTGTTCTTCAATTGTTCTCGATCTTCATCATTAATCTCCGCTAAAACAACACGATTATTAAAGCCTAGCTTCTGTCGATAAATACGTGCAAGATTGGCGATGATCATTGGAGAACCATCGGAACCATCGTCGAACTTCCCCTTGCCGGCAAATAAGTCAGCAACTATTGCTGGAGATCTATATTTTTGATTAACTTTTGGAAAATATTCTAAGAGGTAGTTTTTAAGAATCTTGTACTTTATGAGAGACCAAGAACGCGGCCGTTCAAAAAAAGAGTCTGATGTAATCATATTGGCGTAATAAATATTACAACTAATTTAATTCATTCTCTATTCATATCCGATCTTTCTATGTTCTCACATACATTTTTAACCATCATTATCACACGCCACATGAAGCTTCTATAATGTCCATCATCCTGGTCGTTTCTTCTTCCCGCAATCAATACAATATCCTTTATGAACACAAATTGTACCTCCACATTGAGAGCAAGTCCATTTTACATCTTCATTCTTTAAAAATTTTCTAATACCGAGATTTTTAATATTTTCAAGATTTTCAATCATGCTCATATCGTATTTGGTTCGGTATCTTGTATCCAGATGCTTCAAATTGTCGCAGGGGAAATTACTGCATTCAAAACAAAATTTTGCTCTTCCGGTTCGAAAATTTGTGCAGTTCTTGATTTTACATCGAACACGGGTAACCGGTTTATTCGCGTTCGCTCCTCTGCAGCCGGGACATTTATTTTTCTCTCTCAGATAAGCCATGCAAATGCCGCAGTTCATTCCGCAAGGAGCTATAAGAGAAAACTTATTCAAGGATTCCATTTTCTCCTTTTTCACACACTCTTAATCACTTTTATAACGCGCCACATGAAAGTCACATCTTTCTTGTGTACCGCCATTGGTTCGTATTCGGGATTGAGTGGAATCAAGTGTACAAATTGTTCGTCAATTTTTATCCGTTTTACAGTATCCTCTTCATCCACGCGCACCACGCAGATGTCGCCGCTTCGCACTTCTAATTTTGGCGTTACCACAATGATGTCGCCGTTCTCGATGCGGGGCGCCATGCTGTTTCCCTTTACTTCGAGTGCGAACGCATTTGGGTCGCGCACATTGTCCACCGTGATGTATCGCTCTGCCTGATCGGAATGAAACCGCTGGCTCAATGCACCGGCCGGCACCGATGCAAGCAAGGGAAGCGAAACGAGTTCTACTTTTTTATAACGGTTTGTTGGCAATGGTATGACCTTGGATTTGTGCTGTTCAGCAGGAACCATCTCTCCTTCACCGCTCAGCAGCCAATGAGCCGCGACTCCGGTCGCTTTGGCAATGCGCATGAGATAATTACTGTCGGGCACCTGATCGCCTTTTTCCCATCGCTGAACAGTGCGTGTAGCAATATCGATCTTTGCGGCAAGATCAGCCTGGTCAAATTGTTTTAACAACCGCGCTTCGCGGATACGTTGTGCAATTGTAGGTTTCATAAGCATTCTCCAAACGACATAAATGTCATAACCAAAATAATGCTTTTTATCCCATATTGTCAATAGCTTTATAATAGAGCAGAAAACAACAGCGGGCTGTGCTGGAATCACTTCTTGACAAGACGACAAAAATGTCGTATTGTCTTATAAATACATGAGCAAGATAATCAACATAATACCCGCTGCGCGCCAACGCCGGTACCCCGCTCCGCCGCCAACCGTGGACCTGCATGATAGTGCGATTCCCATTCGCTCTGAACGGATGATTCATGCCTTTGCAAACAAACCGGGCAAGGTATTTCTGTTGTACGGCGAGCGGGCTATTTTTCAGTTGTCGCTTCAGATGGCCGCGCATACGATGGTTCAGGGAAATCCTATTGCCGTTGTAGACGGCTGCAACCGTTTCGATGTGCACGCGCTTTCACGATTTGCCCGCGTGCGGAAAATCGATCCGAACAAATTTCTCAATCATATTTTTATCTCGCGCGGCTTCACGTGTTATCAAATGGAACAGGCAATTGCGCACAAACTGCCGGCGTTTCTTGCAACCATCCATTCGAACACTGCACTGGTTTTTGGACTGCTTGATACCTTCTACGACGAACAAGCATCTCTGCGTGAGGTGCAGCAGATTCTTCAGAGACTGCTCGGCTCGTTTCAAGAAATGAAATCGAAAGGAGTCTCGCTCTTGCTGGTGTGTTTAGAAAGGACCGTCGCGCCGCAGGAACGCAATCAGTTGTTTACGACATTAAAGAATGGCGTCGACCGTGTGTACAAACTCGATATCAATGAACGCGGTACACTTCAGCTCTATTTAGAATCTCAACAGCCTGTGCACGAACAAATAAAAGGAGCATTGAATTATGGGACGAACCGTACCCACCTTCACCAACCTGATCGATGCGGAACTGGCAAGCTGGTCAAAATTCCGCCGCGGACTGCGTAAAGACGATCAGGAAGTTTTCGACGAAATTTTCCGCGCCGCAAAACTGCACCTGGCAGAAAATTTTTATGCGATGCGGGCTGTTCCGTTCGAAAGCATGATGATGTCGATTGTCGTGGAACAGCAGAAAGCGATTCGAAGATTGGAAGAAGAAGGAAAGAAAATAAGAAGTTGAGTAGATGAGTCTATGAGCAATTTAGCCAATGAGCCGTTGAGCCTATAAGTAGTTGAGCATGAAAAAAATCAGTTTTCAATCTGAAATCTCCAATCTAAAATCTCCAATCTCTGCCTGGCTGTTCGATGTGTATCCGTCTGAACGCGGCGTCACACTCTGGTTTATCGGCCGGAACGGTGTACGGCTGCGCTGTTTCCGCACTTTTACGCCGTCATTCTTTCTTCATTTGAATAATTCCGACGCCAAACGTGCGGCGGTTCTTGCCGACCGGTGCCCTGTTCCGATTTCGCTTTCTCCTACGATGCGCACGGAAATTTACTCCGGCGATTCCATCAATGTGCTGCAAGTCTTTGTTCATGATCCGATGCGGTTCAAGGAAGTTGTATGGTACTTCGAGAAATTTTTTCCACATTTTGCATTTTTCAATTCTGATGTTTCCGTAGAACAGCAATTTCTGTATGAAACGCAGTTGTTTCCGCTGGCACTTGGCGAGTATGAGGTCGGTAAGGAAGGTGAACTTCTCTCCTGGCATCTCAATGACAACCGTGAAGCGCCGGAATATGAACTGCCGCCGTTTTCCATTATGCAGCTTCGCAACAGCAATGATTTCGTGCCGCCGAAGTACCAGAAGTTTCTGCAGTTAGAGATCAGTTACGAAAACCGTACGTATGCTTTAGAACAGGATTCACCGCGCGAACTGCTCGAAGCGTTCAACTGGCATCTTCATCATTATGATCCCGACTTGCTTGTTACCGATTACGGCGATGCGGTTCTTCTTCCGAAGATCCTACAGCTTTCCAAACAGTTCAACATTCCTTTGCTTCTCAATCGAGACGCCGAGGCACAGCACCGCACGACGAAGGAATCAAGTTTCTTTCAGTACGGAAAAATTGTCCACAAAGATGGTGCATTCACGCTCGCGGGGCGCTGGCATGTCGATGCGAACAATTCTTTTACCGTGAGCGAAGCTGATCTCGACGGATTATTTGAGATGACGCGTCTGACACAAATGTGCGGACAGCGGCAAGGACGCGCGAGCATCGGCACGTCAATGTCATCGATGCAGCTTTCGTGGGCGTACCGCAATAATGTGCTTATTCCGTCGAAGAAACGTGAACCGGAGGAGTTCAAGTCAGCCGCAACACTGCTGCTTGCCGACCGCGGCGGACTTATTTTTAATCCTCCGCTTGGGTACCACGAAGATGTTGCGGAACTCGATTTCGTCTCGATGTACCCAAGCATTATGGTGAACAACAATGTCTCGCCGGAGACGGTGAACTGCCGATGCTGCCATAATGAAACAGTGCCAGAACTTGGATATACGATCTGCGAGAAGCGTAAAGGTGTGGTTCCGGAAACACTTCGCGCTGTTGTCGCCAAACGTGCGTATTACAAACGGATGAAAAAAAAATTCAAGGGAAAAGATGAAGTGCTTTTTAAGCGGTACGATTGCCGGCAAAGTGCGCTCAAGTGGATGCTGGTAAGCTGCTTCGGCTATCTTGGCTACAAGAACGCCCGCTTCGGACGCATCGAGGCACACGAATCGGTCAATGCCTTTTCGCGGGATGCCATTCTCACTGCAAAAGAAATTGCCGAGAGCCGCGGCTACAAGCTTCTCCATGCTATTATCGATTGTGTGTGGCTGAAAAAGCCCGGCGCGACACAGGACGATTACGAAGAACTTGCACATGAAATTTCCACACGTGTCGGTATCGATATTTCGCTGGAAGGCATGTACAACTGGATTCTTTTTCCCTCATCCAAAACAGATCCGCAGATTACTACCGCAAATCACTATGTGGGATGGTACCGGCATGGTGACATCAAAATGCGCGGTATCGAGGCGCGGCGGCGCGATACGCCGAAATTTATTAAAAACATGCAGAAAGCAATGCTGGATAAAATGTCCGCCGCAAAGAATGTCGAGGAAGTATCGACACTCGTGCCGGAAGTATTGGAGATCGCACGGGGCTTCATGGTACTCCTCCAAAGTGGACGTGCAAACCCGATGGAGCTTGTTCTCAAGCGCCACATCACGCGCGAGGCCGATGAATATCTTAATAACAGCATCAATGCGGTTGTTTCCAAGATGGTAGAAGAAATGGGAGTACACCTCTCGGCAGGCGAGTCGATCGAGTTCATTATTCTCGATCAATCTGGCAAGAAAAAGCCCGAAAGAGCTAAACCTCTTGCTCTCTATGCTTTCGAGGACGGCTACGATATTGAGCAGTATACCGAGCTTGCTTTACGGGCTGTGGAAACGCTTCTCCTTCCCTTTGGCTACGATGTACAACAGTTGAAAACGCATTTTAGAATCGGTATGCCAAAACAAAAGCGTCTGCAGGTACCCCAAAAAAGTCAGGAACTTCCATTGTTCCAAATCCAGATCTAATTTCGAGAAGACAATCTATTTCTCTGAGATGATTATACAAAACAAGATTTGAATTTCAGGTGATCTCAGATTATCTTCCAGAACAACAAATTATGCAACTTTAACACTTCACATGCCGTCATGTTGCATAATGCTATTTCAAGAACACAAGGTGAATCCATGAAGAACGCAATGATATTTCTTTTCGCAATAATGCTGTTCGTACCGTTTCTTTTCACAGACGCTCAATCGAACCGAGAGAACCTCAACAATGATAATGTAGGTGAACGTCTTGGAAACGAAATTGAACAACTTGTTGACAAAATAACACAACGGTGGAGCATCCAAAATGACTTCGAGCAGGATGTGAAAAAGGACACTCTTCCGCCACAATCCCGAAGATCACCCGATATTATCGACAGTGAAACTGACGGAAATGCACAAACATTTTCCGGCGATAAAATCGTTCAAGAGTCAGATACGATTAACGGCAATATCATTGTCAAAGGCGGAAATCTGACAGTCTATGGCGTAGTCAATGGCGACGTGCTGGTGGTCGGCGGTGATTTGCGTTTAAAACGCACCGGCAAGATCACCGGTAATCCACGTGTTGTTGATGGAAGCATTCTGAAAGACGAAGGCTCGGTTATCGAAGGATCTGAAGAGAAAACAAGTTATCGTGAAACGCGCAAAAAGTTTTCACAATCAAGCCGAACATTTGATGTCTTATGGCGAACTGAGCAGACGAACTGGGATAATTATATTTTCCGATATAACCGCGTGGAAAGTATTTTTCTCGGCCTCGGGACGGAAAAAAAATATTATTGGGATGGTGAAAAAGTTTGGAATGCATACGGTTCCATCGGTTGGGGATTTAAATCGCATACGTGGCGTAGCAATTTGGGATTAGTGCGGCAGTTTGCCCTTGTTTCCGATGAAGGATCTGGAATTATTGAACTTGGAGCAGAAGGATATACTCTCACCGATACGAAAGACCAATGGATTATTTCGCAAAACGAAAACACAGCATCAGCCTTACTGATTCATGAAGATTTTCGTAATTACTTTGAGCGCAAGGGTCTCACAATCCATACAGCGTACTATTTGAAACATGACTATTGGAAGGGTGAATTGACACTGGCATATCTGGCGGATTCTTACGATTCTCTAACAAACAAAGTCGATTGGGCGTTATTTGGCGGTAGTAAAAAGTTTCGTGCAAATCCTGCCATTGACCCGGGCAAGATGCGCAGTGTGATGCTGAGTGGTGGCATCAGGTACCTGTGACCAAGACAAGCCGAGCACAAGAAGGATGGTGTTTGTTTGGTTCCGCCGAGTTTGCTAAAAAAAACTGGGGAAGCGAATTTGAATTCTATCAATATATGTTCGATTTACGACGTTTCCAACCGTTGGGACGATATGAGAATTTTAACGTGCGTGTACGCGTAGGTACTGCAACCGGTGCGCTCCCGCTGCAGAAAGAGTACGAGTTAGGCGGATTGGGAACGATGAATGCATTTCCTTTCAAGTCGGACATTGGCAACCGGATGATGCTTGTGAATATGGAATTCATTTTGAACGGCAATGTTCTGGACGATTTGAATTTTTGGCCGACATGGCTTTTTCAATATGTGAATATCATCCTTACCTCGGATGCCGGATTCACACGTTCTGTTCCTCCGTGTGATGGCGCGGCCCAGGCATTCGGCGGAATGAAGTTGAATGAATTTCAGCACGACTTTGGCGTGGCATTAGGAAACCGGGCCGGCACCTACAGGATTGGATTTGCATGGCGAACAGACCGGCCAGCCCCGGTACAGTTTCTTCTCAGGTTTAGCAGGCCATTCTAAAAAGATAACCATCCTACAACCTTCTGCAAGAAGCGGAATGGAGCGAACCATTCAATAGTTATGTGAATTTTTTACTTGCATAATTATCCATATTATTGTATATTCATACAAGTAGCAAGATCAAGAAACTGAAGGGAAAAACACTCAAACAATGATTTCCGTTTCTGTGGTTGGCGCGTCAGGATATTCCGGCGCTGAACTTATAAGACTTCTCATGAAGCATCCCGGTGTGCAGATCGATAAACTCTTCGCGCATACTTCTGCAGGGAAGAAGCTTGCCGATATCCTTCCTTCATTCGGCAAAACGCTAAATATCATTCTTGAATCGTACTCCGTTGAATCTATCGCCAAGAGCGATCTGATTTTTATTGCTCTGCCGTCGGGTGAGGCAATGAATCTTGTTCCGGGCATGCTGTCGGCAGGAAAACGAGTGATCGATCTCGGCGGCGACTTTCGCTTGCAAGATACTTCACTCTATGAGCAGTATTACAAACGTACGCACTCAGCAAGCACGACGTTGAAACAAGCGGTGTACGGTTTACCTGAATGGAATTTTAACCTAATCAAATCAGCTGCTCTCGTTGCGAATCCAGGTTGTTACCCAACAAGCGCCATTCTTCCGCTTGCTCCGTTATTGAAGGAAAGTATTATTGAACACAAAGGAATTGCTGTGAGTTCGCTTTCCGGTGTCTCCGGTGCTGGAAAAAGCGCGTCTGTCGACATGTCGTTCGCGGAAGTGAACGAATCGGTTCGAGCATATAAAGTTGGTGTACATCAGCATTTTCCGGAAATTCGGTCAGTTTTAAAGATCCTATCGGGCGTACCGCCTTCGTTCTCGTTTGTGCCACACCTTCTTCCGATAACGCGCGGCATCTACACGACCATCTTTGCGACATTGTTGAAACAACTCGACGACCAAGCGATACTTGCCATCTATGAAAAATATTATAGGAAAGCGCCGTTTGTTCGTTGCGCGGCGTCAGCAATTCCAGAAGTGAAGAATGTTAATTATACAAATTTTATCGATATCGGATTCCGTGTTAATCAGGAAGACAGACAGATCGTTGTCCTTTCCGCTATCGATAACCTGATCAAAGGTGCGGCGGGACAGGCAATACAAAATATGAATATCATGTTTGGATTTGAGGAAACAGAAGGATTGAAGTAATGGAATTTAAAACAAATCAGGAATGTGACGGCGGCGTGACTGCTGCTCAAGGATTCATTGCTGGCGGATTGTACTGTGGTATACGAAAAGCAAAAAAAGATATTGCACTTGTTCAATCGATAAAACCTGCACTTGTTGCCGGTGTGTTCACGCTGAATAAAGTTGTGGCAGCACCGTTGCTGGTGGATAAGCTGCAGCTTCAGAATTCAAGCCTGTGTTCTGCCATTGTTGTCAACAGCGGCAACGCTAATGCATGCACAGGCGAGCAAGGAATGAAGGATGCATGGACAATGGTCGATATGGCGGCAAACGCTCTTCATCTGCCGCGAGAACAAGTGCTTGTCTCTTCCACCGGAGTGATCGGACAATATCTTCCAATAGAAAAAATCACAGAAGGAATTCGTGAGCTTTCCACCAAACTTTCAGCAGATGGGAACAGAGATGCCGCTGAAGCGATCATGACAACAGATCTTTTTTCGAAAGAATGTGCCGTTCGTTTCACAAGCGGTTCATCTGTTGTCACGGTGGGCGGGATGGCAAAAGGGTCCGGAATGATTGCGCCGAACATGGCTACGATGCTGGCGTTTGTTACGACGGATGCTGCCGTTGCACCTTCAGCTTTGCAAACGGCTCTGAATGCTGCAAATAATCATTCTTTTAACTGTATTTCTGTCGATGGGGATATGAGCACGAACGATATGGTGCTCGTGCTTGCCAATGGTTTGGCAAAGAACGAAGAGATTCGGCAAAACACTCCTGCCTTCCGGCAATTCCTTGCTGCTTTGGAGTATGTTCTCGTCAAACTTGCCAAGATGATTGCACGCGACGGCGAAGGTGCGACAAAGTTTGTGGAGATTGTCGTTCAAGGTGCACGAAGCGAGGCAGAAGCAGTACAAGCGGCGCGCTCAGTGGCAAATTCTAATTTGGTAAAAACTGCACTTCACGGTGCAGATGCAAATTGGGGACGTATTCTTGCAGCTGTCGGGTACTCTGGTATTGAATTTGATCCGGCGAACGTCTCGATCAGTTTTAACGACTTGCCGGTCTTTAAGCCGAATTACGAAATTGTCCTCGATGAAGTGAAAGCAAAAGCGGCACTGTCACAGGAAAACATCACCGTGTTGATCGATCTGAATCAAGGTTCCGCTAAAGCGCACTTCTGGACATGCGACTTGACAAAAGAATATGTGAATATTAATGCGAATTATAGATCATAAGGACGTAGAATTTATAAAATGGAATGTAAAATATAAATGTTAACTGTTAGTGCTCATAGCTCATAAACCTTAACTCAAAACTGATTATAGAAAAATCGTATGATTGACACTCAAACAAAAGAAGAAGTCCTCATTAAAGCGTTGCCGTACATTCAAACATACGAAGGCAAAACATTCGTCATCAAGTACGGCGGTGCGGCAATGAGGGATGAACGTCTGAAGGTGACATTCGCTCAGGATGTAACGATTCTGCGAAAAATAGGTATCAATATCATCATTGTGCATGGCGGCGGAAAAGATATTACTGATCTTGCATCTGCCCTGAATATTGAATCGCGATTTGTTGACGGTCAACGCTATACCGATGAACACATGGTGGATGTGGTGCTGATGGTGCTTGCAGGAAAGCTGAATAAAGAAATAGTGAATCTTATTAATTCGAATGGCGGGAATGCGGTTGGATTGTGCGGTGTGGACAACGGATTGCTCAAGGCAAAGCAGAATTCAGAAAAAGATCTTGGTTTAGTGGGGGAAGTAAGTTTTGTGAATGTATCTTTTCTCAATTTACTCCTTAATAACGGAATGATGCCGGTGATTGCCCCGCTTGCCGTAGGAGAGGAGAGTAAAATTCTTAACATTAATGCAGATCTTGCAGCAGGTGCCATTGCAGCGGAATTGAAAGCGGAAAAACTGGTGTACCTGAGCGACATTGAAGGTGTACTCGTGAATCAAAAGCTTATTTCATCCCTCACGCATTCGGAAGCGGAATCGCTTGTCGAACGTGGTGCTATTCATGGCGGAATGATTCCAAAAGTACGCTCGGCGTTCGCAACACTCAACCGCGGTGTTCGCAAGGTTCACATCATCGACGGGCGCATCAAGCATTCACTGTTGCTTGAAATTTTCACAGACGAAGGAATTGGAACCCAAATGACACACGAATCATAGGGAACACACATATGGAAAAACAACGACGACATTTGGCAATCAAACAAATCATTGCCAACCGTACCATCAACACACAAAGTGAATTGGCGTCGGCCATGCGAAAAGAAGGATTTAAAACAACTCAAGCGACGCTCTCGCGTGATATGAAGGAGCTTGGTATCGCATGGGTGTATACACCGAGCGGTGCAAAGTACATGCTCAATCCGGAACAGGAAGAAGAACGGCTGACAACGCTCATCGGAATGGAAGTAGAAAATATTGAAGCGAATGAGACCGTGATCGTTGTCAAGACGCTTCCCGGTCGTGCACAAGGGGTTGCAGAAATTATTGATCATCTTCGATTGCCGTCTGTGCTTGGCACACTTGCCGGCGATAACACAGTGTTCATTTTACCGCGTTCAATCAAGAAGATAAAAGCAACGATTCTAGCACTGCACGATGTGCTCGCAAAGACAAAACAATGATGGCTATCTTTGCCACACACGGTTTCAGAGGAATATATTTTTATGTATGTTCGTACTATTGACATTGCGCATCCGCCGCTGAAGTCTGATGATGCTGAACAAATATTGGAAAATGAATTACGAAGCGCCCGCTTATCAAAAGAAGGACGTGTGTTGAAAGTGATCCATGGCTACGGTAGTCAAGAACGTCCCGGTGTGTTAAAGGGAGTTGTTCGCAATTGGACGTATCGAAACCGAGCGAAGCTGTTAGCAGTTATTCCCGGAGAAGAGTATCAAATGTTTGATGCGAAGACGATCGAAATACGGAAGGCGTGCGGACAGATGTTCGATCCCGATCTCGGCATGAGCAATTCCGGTATTACATTGATTTGGATAAAATGAGTATTTGAGAAGTTCCCGCCAACTTATTCGCTGTCTTTTTGGCGGACGGTGGATGTGTCTATGGTACAGAGTTGATGAGCAGTTGAATTGAAAATCCTTAAAATAATAGTAACACTCGGAATAGTAAAAAATAAATCTTAGGAGAATAAACGTGAAGAAGGAACGTATTGCCGTCGCATATTCCGGTGGCCTCGATACCTCAGTCATTGTGAAATGGCTGCAGGAAAAATACGACGCAGAAATTATTACTGTCACAGGAAACTTAGGACAGAAAAAGGAACTTATTGGGGTGAAAGAAAAAGCACTGAAGACCGGTGCAAAGAAAGCATACGTCCAGGATCTTCGCAAGGAATTTGTGGAAGAGTACATCTATCCTGCACTCAAGGCAGGTGCATTGTACGAATACAACTATCCGATGGCAACAGCGATAGGGCGTCCCTTGCTTGCGAAATCTTTAGTAGAAGTTGCATTGAAAGAAGGATGCACGGCAGTTGCACACGGTTGTACTGGAAAAGGAAACGATCAAGTCCGTTTTGAAGTCGCTGTGGCGGCGCTTGCTCCGGAGTTGAAAGTGCTGGCTCCTGTACGCGAGTGGGAATTCAAATCGCGCGAAGAAGAGATTGCCTATTGTGAAAAGCATGGCATTCCGGTTTCTGCAACGAAGAAGAATCCATATTCCATTGATGAAAATCTCTGGGGCACTGCCATCGAGTGCGGTGTGTTGGAAGATCCGATGGTCGAGCCGCCTGCCGACGCATACCAACGTACCGTACCACCCAATCTCGCACCGGACGAACCGACAAGCGTGATGATTGAGTTTAAAAATGGTGTTCCGATTGGATTAAATGGTAAAAAAATGTCCGGTGTTCAGTTGATCGATCGTCTCAATGACATTGGCGGCGCAAACGGCATCGGCAGACTTGATCTTGTCGAGAACCGATTGGTCGGAATCAAATCGCGCGAGGTGTACGAAGCTCCAGCTGCAGCCATCCTCCATTTTGCGCACCGTGAGCTTGAACGCCTTGTACTCGACAAAGATACGTCGCACTTCAAAGCGAAGCTCTCCGCTGATTATGCCGATATGATTTATAATGGCCTGTGGTTCACACCTTTGCGTGTCGCTATGGATGCATTTGTGAATGAAACGCAGAAAGTCGTTTCCGGTTTGGTGAAAGTAAAACTCTACAAAGGCAATCTCGATATAGCCGGACGCACATCACCATCTTCACTGTATGACACAAAATTAGCAACATATACAGAAGAGGATTCGTTCGATCACAAAGCAAGCGTCGGCTTTATTAAAATCTATGGCTTACCGGTGAAAACGTTTTATTCAGTGAACAAACAATTGTTAAAGAAGAGAAAAAAATAGTCAAAGAAGTAAGTTTTTACTATCAAAAAGCCATTCTATATTATAGGATGGTTTTTCTATTTTGGGTTTGTGCTTGAATTTCATCTCATTTCTTGATTGATTAATACCAGCAGTATTCTATAATGCTGGAAATTTATATGCTACGTTCAATCTTAATCCTTCTCTTCTTTGCATCAAGTGCAGAAGCGCAGGTCAATATCGATCCAATTCGTCCGCATATGCCGGATTCACTTTTCTTGCAAGTACAAATTCCAGATAAAGATACAATCCGGACATTTTCATCGCACTTACGGATTGCTGCTTGTACTCGGCCGGAAGCAACGGCATTCATCAATGGCAAGCAAACGACAGTCTATCCAAGTGGCGCGTTTGTTGGACTTGTGAGCGTGAATGTCGGTATTACCAATCTTCGATTTACGGTACTTTCAGCAAAAGGCGATTCGCTCTGGAAGGAGTTCGCCGTTCTTCGTCCAGAACCGATGAAGAATTCATCGCATGATACACTCGTTATCGAAGATGCACTGATGGAACCATCGCAAGATATGTGGTTGACGTCAGGCGATGTGTTGGAAATGAGATTTAAGGGAAGTCCCGGATGGGAAGCTTCATGTGATATTCCGGGAATTAAATCAGATATTAATATGCGAGAGCAGTCTTCGAAGGAAGCAGATGGTTTTTCAGGAGTTTATATTGCTTATTACACAGTCAAACCTGCCGATGAAGTACATGAAGTGCAAATTATCTTCAGATTGAAAAAAAGTTTTTGGAGTAAAGAAAAAGTTCTTTCCAAAGCAAAAATATCTTTTATTCCCGGTGAACTATTGCGTGTTGCAGAAATTGTTGGGAGTCGTCCGTATCTCAACGCCGGTCTCGGGAGTGATCGCCTCGGCGGGTCAAAACTTGGCTTTCTTCAAGCAGGTGTGCGATTGGGGATAACAGGAAAAATCGGTTCGCAGTATCGCGTACGATTATCAGAAATAATGAATGCATGGCTGCCGGAAGAATTTGCGAAACTCTTACCGCCTGATACACCACTGCCACGCTCGTTGGCGGGTGCTATTTCTGCAACAGGAAATGGCTCGGAAGATATTGTCACGCTTGTGCTCTCTGAAAAGCTGCCTTACACCAGCGAGCAGTTGATAGCCCCCAACGCAATCGCCGTTGATGTCTATGGAGCAACATCCAACACTAACTGGATTTCACAAAATCTTTCTGCAAGCGGCATTGAAAATATCACATGGAAACAGATTGCAGCAGAACAGTACCGTATGACCATCACTCTTCAACATCCGCATTGGGGATACGATATCGACTATGCGGGAAATTTACTGCGTGTAAAAATACGGCGGCCGCCAGCAATACTCTCTCGCGATTCTGTATTAGCAGGACTCACTATTGCTCTCGATGCAGGACATGGCGGCGATGTGAAAGGAGCGGTTGGCGCTACCGGTGTACTTGAGAAAGATGTAACTATTTCGATAGTGCGTCACCTTGAATCCATTCTCAAATCGAAAGGTGCCAAGATAATACTGACGCGAAGAGAGAACGAAGGGCCGTCCATGGCAGATCGGATCGATAAAATAGCGCGTTTAGGGGCTCAACTTCTCGTGAGCATTCACTGCAATTCTGCGGGCGAAGCTTCAGATCCGCTTACCATAGCTGGTGTCAGTACGTACTACCGGCCTATTGGTTTTAAACCGCTTGCGGACATTATATATACTAAGATGCTTGCTCTTGGACTTCAACAATTTGGTGTCGTAGGCAGCTTTAATTTTATGCTTAACTCACTCACTCAAATGCCTAATGTCCTCGTGGAAACGGCTTTTCTCTCCAATCCCGAAGATGAAATGCTCTTATTAGATGATGGGTTCAGGAAGAAAGTGGCGGAACAAATTACAATAGGATTAGAGGAGTTTGTTAGAAATAATTTAGGAGTGAAAGAAATTAACTGAGAAGGAGTAAAGGAAAGTCATCTAATTATTCAGTAAGCTTTCCATGCACGCTATTATTCATGCCCCGTTGTTCCCTCCCCTAAATATGATTAAATTGATATAAGAATAAGTCGTACGTCGACCATGATCACATTGGACAACCATTATGGCAGCACAAACACTCTGGAGTGGACGCTTTAAAGAACCCCTCGCTGAAATTGCACTGAAGTTTTCTTCTTCCATTGAATTCGATAGACTTTTATACGAAGAAGACATTGCAGGAAGCATCGCCCACGTCGAAATGCTTGCTGCGTGTAAGATTCTTACTGCATCAGAAGGACGGCGCATTCGCACAGCCCTGAAGGCAATTCAGAAAGAAATTGAAACTGGCAAATTCAAGTTGACGTCCGAGTATGAAGATGTGCACTCGGCAATTGAACAACGGCTGACACAGAAAATTGGTGCGCTTGGCGGAAAACTTCACACAGCCCGCAGCCGCAACGATCAGATTGCACTTGATGAACGTATTTTCCTTCGTTCGGCTATCCGTGAAATCAGTAAACTCGTCATTAATCTTCAGCGCGTGCTGCTCTATAAAGCGGAAAAGAATTTTGGTGTTTTGATGCCGGGTTATACCCACACACAGCGGGCGCAAGCCATTATGTTGTCGCACCACCTGCTGGCGTATATCAGCATGTTGGAACGCGACTTCGAACGTTTGCAAGATTCCAGCAAGCGTCTGAACAAGTCTCCACTTGGTGCTGCGGCATTTGCCGGAACACCGTTCCCAATCAACCGTGCACTGGTGGCAAGGAAATTAGGCTTTGATGGTATCGTGGAAAATAGTATCGATGCCGTGAGCGATAGGGATTTTATTCTTGAATTCATCTCTGCATGCAGTATGATGATGATGCACCTGAGCCGTTGCGCTGAAGAGCTCGTCCTTTGGACAACAAAAGAATTTTCCTTCGCTCAAATCAGCGACTCCTACACGACCGGCAGCAGTATTATGCCGCAGAAAAAGAATCCGGATATGGTGGAACTTGTCCGCGGTAAAACAGGACGAGTGTATGGTGCATTGATGAATCTTCTTACGACGATGAAAGGACTGCCGCTCGCATATAACCGCGATATGCAGGAAGACAAACAACCGATGTTCGATGTCGTGAAAACAGCGCGCGAGTCCCTCTTTATCCTTGCACATGTCTTAGTTCATACAACGTTCGATAAATATCATCTGGAAGAAGAACTCCGCACAGATTTTCTCACTGCAACGGATATGGCTGACTATCTTGTCACGAAAGGCATTCCCTTCCGCGAGGCACATGTGATCACAGGCGAAGTTGTTCAATACTGCGTGACGCATAAGATGTATTTTGGCAATCTGGATCTTGGCACGCTGAGGGAATTCTCACCCAAATTCGAGCCGGATATCTTTGATTTTATTTTGCCGCAAACAAGCGTTGAGCGTAAGCAATCAGCAGGCAGCACAAGTCCGCAGGAAGTGAAGAAACAGATTGTGCATTGGACACATGTGTTGAGTAAACGAAGGGTCTAGGGCTGTCAATGCACAGATTATGAAAAAGCCGTCTTGATCCATCAAGACGGCTTTTGTGTATGTAAATACATACTGTGCAATCGCTCTGTATTTACTGCTTACCTACCAGTTATATCGTATGGTATAGGTAATTGTTTCCTCTTCGTCCTTTTTCAGCTTCACAGGAAACTTGATTGTAGTCTGATTTACTTTTTCCCAAGAAGTGTTGCTTTTAGTTATATCCCATTCATTCCAGCGCCATGGGTGTTCATAGACAAGAACTTCAACTTGTTCTGATTTATGATTGCGGACTTTGACCTCAAATGTCTCATCGACGACATGACCGGAAATAACGACGCGGAAATCTTTCTGCGCTCTTTCGCCGACAATGTCAAATGCGTTTCCGAGATAAAGTTTAATTTCTTCATCCTTTGGCGTATGATCGATTTCGTCCTCACCGATGAATTGTTCTTTACCATCATCATCTTGTTTATAGACGCGTACTTTGCCTTTCGGCAATGCAATGCCGAGTCCAGCTTTTTCTTCGTTCTTAAAAGTCACAAATACACCGACCTTTTTGTTCGATTCCTGGCCGAAACTTCCCTGTGCACGATACGAGTAGCTATTGTACCAATACCGCCATTGATCAGAAAGCCCATCATAGATAAAAACTTTTTTTGAAAGAACATTCTTAGCAGATGTCAGTTCAATCTGTTTTGTTTCGTTATTCCCAAGATCTGTTTTTCGCTGGAGCGAATAGAGCTTGTACTCAAAAAGTTCTTTCTGTTGAAATTGCGGCGCGGCTGCCACTCCGTCCATCGCTATCCTGGATTTCATCATGCCGCTATAGCTGGCTTGTTCTTCTTTTACAAGATTCACATCGCCTGCTACCAATTTCAATCCTGTGTTTTTAAACGTTGTGCCGGAATTGTTCGTAATCGTCACCCAGCCTGTCAGGTCGATCTCCGTATCTTTTGAATTGAGTAACGCAACATAATTGCAACCCCATGTCAATTGATTGGCAAGGTAACTGATTTCCGTTTTGTGCAGACCTGCCTTTGTTGTATTGACAAGCCATTCAAGTTGTGGTTTCAGGATCAATCCCTCCGGCAAATTTGGAAGAATAAGTCGACCTGCGGGACCAATTTCGATCTTCCCGTTGATTTCTGCGATCATTTGTCCGGTCGAATAGTAAGGTTCACCGCCACTGTAAGGATTATACCCGGGTTGAGGCTGCCAACCGGTAGCAAGAAGCTTTCCTTTAACGGTGTAATCTTTCTTTGATTCGTTGTCCGTTCGGATAAATTCCACTTCTTTGCCGATGTATTTTTCCATTAACTTAGCTTGGTGCACAAGGTCGTACTGGTAGTTTTGTTCTAACACTTTCACGGCTTCTGGATCGGTGAGACTTGAAAAGTGCAGTGACGTGCCGTCGATGGTGGCAGGAATATCGGGAATAATGACACGGTTCAATCCTTTCGCCAAGTCGATTGTGCGTTCCTCGCGAACCAGTGCAAGATTAATATTATAGATCGTGAGGTCGACCGCTTGGCGATTGCTTGCTGGTGTGATAGGCTGTGCAGATGTTCTACACCAGCCGCCCATTAACACACAAACAACAGCGAACAACGAGCAAAAGAGATTTTTCATAGCGAACTCCTTTTGTTCATGGTTAAAGAACACCATGAATTAATATGATGGAATTCAAAAAGGTAAATGAATCTTTCTATGTTTTTTATTTTGAAGGTACAAATTTCCGTTTTGCCATTCTATCCCACAACTTTATTAATAATGGAGCAATAGCAAGTGCAAGGAATGCGACTGCAATACCTACCACTGCATCAGTCACATAATGATAACGGCAATAGAATGTGGAAATGTACAGCGAGAGCACGATTGGTGATAAAACCCAGAATGATGGGCGATGATACCGATATGCCATCACCCACATAATTGTCGCGGCGGCTGTATGCGGACTGGGAATCGATCCGCCGGCAAAATGCAGATACTTCCGCATACACTCACCAAGAAATGTCCAGACCCAACCATCTAATGGCACAGTGTATAATTGTTTGATGTAATACATTGGACTCGCAACCGGGAAAAGAATGAAGCCAATATCGCAAAGAATGTTGGTGAAGCCGAGCGTGAAGAAGTAATCCTCCATTGCCAGCTCGCCGCGCAAATAATAAATGATTCCGCAAAGGACGGGATACATAGGAATATAGATCACGTAAGAGAACATCAACCATTCCGTGAGAGGTTTTGAGATGAAGTCTTCAAGCCATAAAGTTGGTTGTACACCAAAAACCCATTGTTCGAAATCGGTAACATAATAATCCATCCATTGACCATGAATCAGCAATTGGAATTTATCAACGGCACCGAAAAGATATGCATACGTGAGCGTGACTGCTGCGACACGCAGAAAGAATCGCCAGAATTTCTTCGAAGTATTTTCGCTTAACCGGTTGAAGAGGATGTATGTAATCGCAACGATAATGTTTTTCAGGATCAACATCCACCATCCTTCGATCCGGTTGAAAAAGATAATTGCGAGTAAACTGAAAAATGCAAGTGTTGCGAGAATGAGTCCGTCTGTCGCACCAAGATGTAATTTACCAATTGCGATTTTTTTATTTGTCATAATATTCCTAAAAGACCTTGTCAAGGTTCACTGTACGTTGCTTTAGAAACCTTGACAAGGTTTCACACTAGCCAAAGCAAATGAAATAATCGAGTGATATACCAAGCAGCCAATGTGTTGTGATCGCGGGCCAGATTGATTTGGAGCGAAACACTAATATTCCCCACACTAAAGCGCCGAGAATGGAGCTGTAAATTTCGCTATCCGGTTTTCCAATGTGGACGATACATGAAAGGGCAACTTGTACAAAAATAGCGCCCCATATGCCAAACCGCGGTGTCAATCCGGTCTGCATAAAACCACGGAAAAATATTTCCCAGCTGATGTAAAATATAAGATAGGCAAAAGCATGTATCACAAATAGCTGCATAGAATCACCGGCACCTTTGTACAGCGGATATTCTGCAATATATTGTGGGTCTTTGGATGATGGATAGGAAAGCCCAATCATTACTGCCCCTACGATGAGCGCTGCCGGAACCCAAAATTTCCAATCGCCAACTTGCAATCCATAATCAGTAAGTGATTCCTTAAACACTAATTTGATGATAGCGATGGAAGATACACCTAGTAAAACGAAGGCAGAAAAATAGTTGTACCACTCTGCTGTCATCGCAGCACTGTTGAATAAAACGAACGTGCTGCTAAGATGAGCAAGGTAAAACGATTTGGTACCGTAGTACTTCCAAGTAGTCAGGACAATCGGAGCGATGAGGAGAATGAATATTGGTTTTTTATTCTCTTTGGAAAAAAGGCCGGGAAGAGAAAAGAAGTCTTCGAATCTGTTCATGATTATTTCTTTTTGAGTTGACGTTGTTGGAGAATCCATTCGTACGTTAAACGAATTCCTTCTTTGAGCGGCGTGAATACATAGCCAAGTTCTTGCTGGGCTTTTGCGCACGAGTATGCCCAATCCTGCAAAAAGGTTTCTACCCAGCCGGTAGTTATCTGTGGGTAAACACCGAACGTATTGGCTGCAAATTTTTGGATACCGCCGTACGCAAGCCCAACTCTCGGTGGAAGATTCACTTGAAAATGCTTCTTGCCGCTGACTTCATCTACCAATTCGAAAAACCGTTTCAATGAGGCATTCTCGCCGCCAATAATATACCGCTCGCCGACGTGTCCTTTTTCCATAGCAAGAATGTGTCCGCGCACCAGATCGTCGACCAGTGCATAATTTCCGATGTTGACGCCGCGGTTTAGGAGAATCGGTACTTGACCTCGATCGTATTGATCTATCATCAAGCTCACAGAGTTACCTTCAGTCAGTTTCCCAGGACCATATACACGCGTGGGGTTCACGATAACAACAGGAAATCCTTCCGCGGCAAACTTGATTGCTTCTTGCTCTGCGAGAGCTTTCGTTTCTTCATATTCTGTATAATATTTTTTGGTAATCCGCGGCATTGTTTCATCGCCGATAACCCCAGGTGAAGTTGGTCCAAATGTAACAATCGTAGATGTCCATATGACACGTTGAACTCCGGTTTGTTTGGAAGCCTCAAAGACATTCCGCATACCAATGACATTATGGTCATAAAAAATCTTCTGATCAGGTGCCCAGTTTTTCGCATATGCTGCAAGATGAAAGACGTGTGTACAATCTTTCATTCCTGCGACAAGCGAATCACGATTCATGATGTCACCCTGCACCAGCTTAATATGCTCATGATCGAGTCCTTCGCGGTTGCTTTTTGCGCGTGTCAGTGCGTGTACAGTGTGTCCTTGTCGGATAAGTTCGTTCACAAGCTTTGTGCCGATAAATCCTGAAGCGCCGGTTACAAAAATAGTTGTCGGATTCATAATATTAGTAAGGGCGGATAGCAATCCACCTCAGAAGCGATGTAATCATCACCCAATGAAAATAGATGTTCAGCTTGTGAGCAAGGTAAAAAAAAAAGAGGCAAGAGACAACGAAGAATTTTGAATTCTGCTCATTTGGAAAAACATCTCTTCTATGAGAGCAAATAATTCGTACTAAAAAAACCGTACAACTTTTGCTGCACGAACTCTCCTTCACTTGCCCGCTCTATCTTTTACTCATGTTTTACTAGATTAACCATCACGTTTGTATCATGTTTGGCCATTTTGTATTTTATTTTTTTCTAATGCATGAAATACTTGCAATTGAATATTCCTTGTAATATAATGAATCATTCATCTATTTACTTATCCATGGAGTGTGCATGAAATACGTACTTCTCTTTATTCTCGCATTGTCTTTTATTTCGTGTCAAGAAATCGTTAACACTCCGCCGCCTACATATGTTTTGAAACAGAATTATCCTAATCCATTTACCGATACAACAAGGATTATCTACGGCGTTCCTTCTGTTGGAGCAAATGCTACAGGACCGCACGTACGCCTCATTATAAAAGATCGATTTAATTATACAGAAGCCACACTTATTGATACCTACAATCATCCGGCGGGGGTGGATACTGTGGTGTGGAACGGCCGTGGAGCAAATTATCAAAAAGTTCCTGCCGGGTTATATTACATCGAACTTCAACAATTAACTGAAGGTGATGTGTATGTTCAAGGCCGTCAGGTCGCACTGAAACAATAGGGAATCTGCAATGAGAACAATTCTCTTTTTTCTCTCTTTGGTATTGCTTCTACAGTCATTGCAAGCACAAGATACCATCTCTTCTTCCACTCTTTTAAAATATAAACTTTCACTCAGTTACGGAATCAATGCTATCAATCCGAGTGATATAAATGACCATATATCAACATCAAACGATGTGTTTGGAAGTACGACAGCAACCATAAAATCAATTTCTGAAATTGCAGCAACATTTTCTGTGCGTCCACTGCAAGACAATCAAATTCTTCTTTTTCGCGGCGGATACATGTCGATCCAGCGCTCCTTTCAAGTTTCTATTCCGGAAACACAAAACAGTCCGGTGGCAACAGGGTATACCACAGGCACTATTAAGGAAATCTATACGGCATATCCTCTTTCCATTGGTGTCGGACTTGCGTCGTTCACATTCGATTCACAAATTCAAATAGAATTTATTTATGGACTGGGATATATCAACGAAGAAACATCCTACACATCTTCAACAGGTAAAGGGACATCCTATTCAAAATCATTCTTCAGCCCGGCGTACGGTTTTAGGATTGCCGGACAAACAACGGTCCGATTTTCAGACAAAATCGGTATCACACTTGAACTTGGGTACCGCGGACTTGCCTTTGATGAATATGAAGAAGACACTTCTACCCAACCTGCAAATATTAAATTTTCGTATTCTGGTCTGAGTGGCTCTGTCGGATTGTCGATTATTTTTTAACTTAATTTCTACAATATATTGAATGTGGCAACCATGAAAATGTCTGTTGCATGAATTGTACTTCGCCGCTGCCGATTAGTACTTAATGATATTCCTATCAAGATGGATTTATCAAATGCATGGGGTAGCATTTTCGCCACAGACAACTACTTCACGATATAGTGCATCTGTGTCAATTTTTCAGTGACACGTGTGCGTTGATCTCCCTGTATTTCGATTTTTCCTTCTTTGACTGTTCCCCCGGCTCCGCAATATTGTTTTAATATCCGGCTGATTTCTTCCATTGTTGTCGGATTATGCCGCAAGCCACTCACGATTGTAACACTCTTTCCTTTTCTTCCATGCATATCCAGCAAAACATGAACAATGCTGCCTTTTCCGTCGTGTTGATCTCTTGGAGGGGCAGTACGAACCGGTTGCGGTTCGTTGAGTTGCTCTAAATCGAAGAGAGAGCGATATTTCTTTCGATATTCCATGTGCGATATTCTCTCTTGACTTCCCAAACTATTTCAATCCGCGTTTCTTTTTCTCTATAACAACCTGAGCATCCACAGGAGCAGCGCAGAGAGGACACACGTAACGCCGCATGGTTTCATTGAAGTCGGGTTCATGAACCTGCTTGCAGTTCGGACATCGTATTAAAAGCGGTTTTTCCTCTTTCATCTTCGCTATCTTATTCCTTCATTAACTTGTTTTTCTTTTCTTCGATACAAGAGGAATATTCTCAACGGGCGTTTCCGGTCCGAGTAATACTGCAAGCCACCGTGTTTGTTCATTGTTCTCTAATGCAAATTTTAATGTCATGGTGAACGGGATGCACAAAACCATACCGATCAGGCCGAGCAAGTTACCCCAGAAAATTAATGAAAGAAAAACAACGAGTGTCGACAAACCAACACCGCGTCCTACGAGTTTTGGTTCAACAGCTGTGCCAATAATAAAATTTACTGCTATATACCCACCGGCCGCAAGCGCTGCCTGACCCGGTCCGTATTGGATAAGAGTGAGAAGTACTGCGGGTACAGCAGCAATCACAACCCCGAGACTTGGCACATAATTAAGCAGGAAAGCCAAAAACCCCCAGAGCACCGGAAAATCTACGCCGAGAATGGACATCCAAATTCCAATAAGGATACCTGTCGTTACGCTGACACCGGTCTTGATAAGCATATAATGATTAATATCATCGATAAATTTTCGGAACTGTGAAAATTCTGCTTTTGGATCATCGAGAATAGCACGAAGCTTAACGGGAAAACTTGAGACCTCGAGCAAGATAAATGTGACCGTGAGCAGGATGAGAAACATGCTGGAAAGTGTTGAAGTTAATCCTGAAAGCAAGCTGGCAGTTAAACCCATCACCGCTCCCAGATTGGCATATTCGAGCACAGCATTATCCTTGATCGTGAATCCTTTGTTTGCCAAGAATCCTCTCAGTGCTTGGACTTCCTCCTGTATGCGCTGCTGATAAAACGGCATGCTATCAGAAAAGTGAGCGAGCGATGTGCCGACGAGTCCGCCGATCATAAGCAGGATAGCGACCATACACGCTAGAACTGCCAGCACGGCAAGAACAGAGGGAATTCGCTTCTCTTTGAGCCACAGTACCAGCGGCGCTCCGATGACTGCAAGGAACAGAGCGACGAGCATGAGCACCAGAACAGATTGTGCCTGAACAATGCCCCAGACAATAATGACAAGTGATGCCGCGACAACGAGTAAGTTCGTTCCGCGTTGAGTGTTAATTTCTTTATTCATACAAAAATCTCTTTCCGAGTTCTTTGTGAACCCCTTCTTTATCTCGCCTTGAGAGGGGAGAGTTATTGCATTCTCTGGAGTGCATCCCACTAACTATCATAGAACATCATAAATTAAATAAAAAAATGTATCTGTTTTCTTGAGAGAATGCAAGAGCAGATGGAAAGATGAAAACAGAAAATGAGAAATGCGAAATGGAAAAAATGAGGAAATCGCAGTACGGCGATTAGGTGAGAATTCTAACAGAAACGAGTCATCGTTCGTCCAATTAATCGCCGCCGGCGGAAGAAACGGCATGCTTAGGTGAATCAAGGATACCCATAAAACGATCAATATTCTCAAAACTCCAATTTACTTTATTGCACAACACGATAATCGTTGTTTTATCGTGAAGTCTTCTCACAAAGATACTACTATACCCACGCCACAAACCTGCATGGTACACAATCTTACTGCTGTCGTCAGCCGTCGTGATGCGCCATCCATAGCCGTAACTATTGTCGTTTCGCCAGTCATAGCTGAAAGGTGTATACGCTTCTTGAAGAGTTGTTTGTTTGACTAATCGTTCGGTGTACAGCGCCTGGTCCCACTTAAACATATCTTCCACGGTGGAGTAGATCCCTTTATCTCCGATCACACCGCTTAAATAATCTTCCTCCGCTCTGCGTCTATTTTTCTTGTATCCTGATGTATGGTATTCGACGTCTGACATATTCTTCGTGTTATAGATAAACGTCCTCTTCATGCCGAGCGGCTTGAAAATCCGTTTTTCCAGAAATGTATGGAACTGTAATCCCGATACCTGTTCAACGATAAGCGCTAGGATCACATACCCTGTATTGTTGTATATGTATTTTCGATCCGGTACAAAAACCAATCCTGGATGATACGTGTTCAACATATCCATAACGTCATCGTTGCTCATGAGAAGTCTCTTATTCTTCCAGTACCGTTTGGCGAAACTCATATATTCTGGCAATCCAGAGCGATGCGTAAGCAATTGGCGAATGGTTATATCATGATAAGGAAATCCAGGAAAGAATCGCTGCAGCGTATCGGTAAAGTTGAGCTTACCTTCATCGTGCAGCATCATAATCGCCATTGCTGTAAACTGTTTCGTTATTGAGGCGAGTTGGAAGGAGGATTCAATATTGAGCGCCGTTTTCTTTTTCAGGTCGGCATAACCGAAAGCGTTTTTATAGATAACTTTCCCTCTCAGCGCAATCAGTACGTTACCGTTAAAGCCTCTCTTTGTCGAAAGGACTTGAAAGAGGGAATCTATCCTGAAGACGATGTCGCCAGATGCGTGATCGTTAGCCGAAATATTGCCGGAGATTGTTGATGAAGTTGTATCGTTCGTAAAACATGCGGAGAACAACGACAGCAAGAAGCAGAAAATAATGGAAATCATTTCAAGTTAACCATATAAAATTAAATAACCTGTCATCATAGTACGGGAATATCGATGAGGTGTCAAGAGATGCCAGCTTTTATTCTCTCCTGAAAAGAAAATGAGAATATATTGAACAGCCTTTACCATTGAGAAAAACGACAAGAGAAAACGAAAACAGGTTTGGATAAAGAATAAATCGGCAGGATCAATGATAGTGTATTTTCGTAGATGACCATAATAATCATATCGTTATTACTTTTGTTGGGTACTTTTTTGTGTGTGCAGTATATACGCGAATACACCGAATGCACGTATTGCCTGCGATTGCGGATGCACTGTTCCTACTTCATCAACTTTGTACCCATCCTCGCCGCCGTTTGGATTCCATCCGTTTCGGATGCCATCGTCTATGAGGCGATGAAGTGTTATCGCTGCATCGCCGTGATGGTTCGTCCACACGTGTTCCAGCATTTTCTCAATTTTACTTGGAATGTCAGGCAGCTGGTTAGGTGCGATCTGGTACGCATCCAGAATAAAATGAACGAAAGCCCCATTTCCATCCATCCGCAGTTGGTAATAATCGTTCGAATCGATCCAACCGTTAGCCGGATCCATAATGCGGCGTGCTGTTTCAACAACAATCTTTTTGTACTTCGCCTCTCTGGTCATTCGGAACATCGCCGCCCCGATCGCACACATCCCTGCTCCGTCCCATGGAAACTGTTTGCCGAAAGCCGCCTGTCCTTCGTTGCCTTGCCATTTTCCATTGCCTCGGTAGGACTGTTTCACCACTCCCGGATACTTTGTATCGCCGTTCCACAGCAGCATGGCATCTATGTAAAATTGTTGTTCATGTGTGGCTTCGTACAGCCAGCATGCAACAGTCGCCATCTGGTTCATATTGCTGTTCGTGAATATTCTGAAGTTCCCCTGTGTATTCGGTGCATAGTTATACCAACTCCAAAATCCTTCGTGATGAGAGAGTCGTCCCTCACGCTTTGCTTCCAGATATCTGTTCTTTGCATCATCCACCCATTGCATATTCTTTCTTCCGGACATATCCCACCAATACATTTCTGATAAACAGATCCACGCACGATTGTCCACCCAAGCTCCATTCTGCATATCGAGAAGTCTATATGTATTGGTATATAAAGAAAGCAGGTTCTCATCACCGGTTGCAGCATAAAGATACGCATCTCCAATAGCGCCATTCGCACCTTCCCATGCTGCATTATAAACTTGATGGAAAAGTTTATCAATCGCGTATGTGCGCTGCACTATACGTTGAAAAAGATCAGGTGCAGGTGAATCCTGCATTATCGCTTTTTGAACGACGGGTGTGTCCTTTGTCCCGAATAAGCCACCTTTGGTAAGAATGTAAACTGCAGCAAGAATAGTAAGCAGAGCGATACCGCTGAGCGTAATTATTTTCAAGCGGAAGATTGATTTTCTTTTCAGTTTTTGTTCATTGACGGCTAGTTGTTTTTTTCGTTTCGTAGACATAGGAAAGAGATTAAATTCTGCCGTTATAGCATTCGCTGTCTCCAATGTACATCTAAAGTATGTCGGAGTTCTATTATGTTACCAATGATTTTTGCTCAAAATGTAGACAAAAGGGAGTCGAACTTCAAGGAGGAAACGGGAATTTAGAAAGATGAAAGCATCAAATTGGATTTACGTTTTGCTACAGAAGGTACATGCGGTTTCCATAACGATCACGGTATCGAATCACGGCTCATCAAAAAAGTATTCGAAGGCAGATCAAATATTGTTGACGCTATTAAAAACGGAGAGGTTCAATTGGTTATCAACACTCTAGCCGATAAAATGAACGAGTTTGATGATTCGTACATCAGAAAAATTGCGATAAAATATAGAATCCAATATATTGCAACAAAAGATACTGCTCTCGCTGCTATAATAGAAATCAAAGCAAGGTGGAATGGAACATATTCGATAAAGTCACACTACAGGAATATCACGCTGGAATTAAATGATAAGCGAGATGGACGGATCGATACTCTTCACCTGTGGATTGAAGAATTGTGCAAATGCAGCATCGCATAGTATGCACCACCAAGAATCAATCCTATAAGTGGCACTATCAATCCGCATGCAATTTCATACCCATGGGGCGTTTCGGGCGTGAGTCGGATGGCAATATACGACGGCAATCCTCCAAGTATAAATGTTGCTATGTACGTAACAACACGGTTTTTCTGTGACAGTCCATGATAGAAAAAGAGACTTGCTACAAGGCCGTCGAAGAAAGGTATATGTTTCAATTCTTTTTGACTCCATGTATTCCATAACCACATCAAGTAAAGTGCGATGATAGTGCATATGATGCAATACAATCCCAGGAAAATAATCCAATAGATGTCAGTCGGCGTTCTATCGGTTGGACTTATTTGTGCTAATCGGATTCGATGCAGGCACAACACACCCAAGATCCATGCCGAGAGAAGAGCCATCGCTATGCGCGACCGTTCTGCAGAATGACCATGAAGCGCTGTTTTTAAGTCCTGATATCGTTGAACAATCGAAGGAAAGAGGGCCCTTTTTGTGAAGTATCCTTCAAGAATTCGCATGAAGTACAATGACGTCAATACAACGATGACAAAAGCTGCAAGGGTCATCAGTACCCAATACGATCGGGCAAAGAACACAATCAATCCGACAAGAATCAGCAACACTTGGAATTCTTCGCGATGGTACCACGTGAAAAAGAACAACTGTTGGTTTTGATTTGATTTCGTCATCGCATGTTCACTTACACTTGAGCACCGCTATTAAAAGCAAGAGTGGTAATCTCAGAGAGTTTCCGCGGATTGAAGTACAAACCTTCAAGCTTGCGCAATTCAGAAACCAATACTCCCACTTTTATAAATGGATACATCACCTCGGCACCCTCCGGAATGATCTTCGTTGCTCGGCACATCAGGTAGTAACTTTTAAAGAACGGAGCATAAGGCTTGAGCCAAGGCTCTGCATTCATAGATTGAAAAAAGTCATACACCTGCCGATTGAATCGCAATACTGTTGTTTCGTCTTTTAATTGTTCTTCGCTCAGTTCTGGGAAGTCGGCAGAAAGGGAAAGTCGTTTTTTGTTCGGATCAATTCTGACTTCTTGTATTTTTTCGTACAATGGATGGGGAGAATGTGTCTGCGTGTGGATACGCCACAGCTCGCTCATATCAATAGTAACCCCTTTCCGCAGGAGCGTGAGTTGTGTATCCTGTTCTTTTTCTTTGTCCAAGTTCGCTTGCAGCCGTTCGCGTTGGCGTGATTCCGAATTATTCACAACACGTTTTTTATTGTGTTTTCGCTCTCGGCGTATTAATGAAAGTAAATCAAGTCTTCGCTGTTCAGAGCGGCGAAATTGAAGTGCTTCCTTGAAAAAATCCTGTGTATCATCAATGTGCAGTTCATATCTTGATTTATTGAGATAATTCATTACAAAACCGGTGAGCAGTATGGAAAAAAGAAGTATGCCAATATCTATAATTTTATGATCATAAATATAGTTTACGAACGTTAAACCGATCCCGCCAAACCATGCCAGTAGCGAAAGGAGAAATAGCCATGCGATAGTTCCCCCAAGCATGGATTCAGAAGCACTAATGGGCCTTTGTATCCATATTCGTGTGAACCGGCGCAGCAGTGGCCAAGTAAGAAGAAAACCAACAAGTGCTATGGGGAAAATTACATACATGACATGATTGCGAGGTGACGAAGCTTCAGTTTGAGAACTGTGGCAAGCCTACAGAGCATTCCAATTTACCCAGAGGAATATTCCGTTGCAAAAGTACATGAAGGCGTATCACGGCAGATACCTAAGAGAATGCACTGCGATAAAATCTGTGCTCAGCATATCTGTAAAAAAAAATTACTTATAGCTTGCAATAGCCCGGTCCACGGTTTCGTAGGTCTTGAACACTTTTACCAATTGTGTAATGGCAAACAGACTTTCTACCTTCTCGGTGATATTTGCTAAACGCAAATCACCGGATTTATTTCGTACGGATGTCAGTGCAGCGATCAGCGTGCCTAAACCGGTACTGCTAATCCATCGCACGCCTTTCATATCTACAACAATCTTGGTAAATCCTTCCTGCAACAGACTGTAAATTTTATCACGTAGATTTTCTGTGTCCGGTTCTCCCATCAGGTTGCCTTTCAAGCTCAGAACTGCAACCGCGCCATGCATTTTTTCTTTTATTGTCATAGACCTTCCTTTGTGCAATACATCTGGACTGCTTAGTAATACATTCTTCTGTAAAATGATACGTCCTTTTTGACGGAATGTCAACGCCCATATATTTGCCGGTTAAATCCACAAGGCTGATTGCAATTGGTTTTGGTGCGGACTTCTTTGTATTATTATGCAGAAATAGGCCGATATTACAAACCATTTCTACACTGAACAACTTGATTACGTTGATACCTATAACATCTCTAGAGTATCCTGAATTGGCGCCGTATCGCACCCTGCGCCAATCGGTCGAACAATTTCGCCAAGGCAAGTTTATAGGAGAGGGAAAAATAGTCGTCAGGAGGCTTTTAGAGAGCACTCATGAAATTTTTTCTGTTCTCATGACATCGGAATGGTTAGAAGAATATCGTGAACTTCTCGTCATGAGGCCAGAGAAAATAACTGTGTTTCTAGGGCAGAAGGAATTGCTCAACACGATTGTTGGATACAATCTGCATCAAAGTATTATGGCACTTGGGAAAATTCCTGCACAGGCAACGCTTGACTCAGTTCTCACACAGTCATTGCCGCCGCGTTTATTTGTCGCTGTGGATGGATTAGCGAATTCTGAAAATCTCGGAGTGCTTGTACGGAATTGTGCCGCCTTCGGAGTGCAAACTATTCTTGTAGGAGAAACATCAAGCAGTCCATATTTGCGGCGGGCTGTGAGAAATTCTATGGGAACGGTGTTTAAGATACCCATTGTGCACTGCAAGAATCTTGTCGAAACTCTCACAATGCTTCGACATTCTCACAAATTTAAAATTATTGCCGCGCATCCTCATGCCGAAGAGCATAACATTCAGCGCATGAATTTCACAGAGCACTGTTGTGTTGTCTTCGGAAGTGAAGGGAATGGAATTTCTCCGCGTGTTCTTTCTGCTTGTGATATCACAACGGCGATCCCCATGCAGCTGGGAGTTGATTCACTCAATGTGGCAAGTGCCAGCGCGGTGTTTTTATATGAAGTGATGCGACAAAGAAATAAAGCATAGACACGCCGCACTGCATATTTATGAATATAATCAGGATTTTGATGTTACTGGCGGCAACTCGCGTGCAGTAATTTCTGATTGGAATCCACATTCCCGATGTGAACCATCGCAGAAAGGCTTATCTTTGCTATGGCCGCAGCGGCAAAGTGAAACACTCGTTCGGTCATTGAGATCAAATTTCTTCCCGCTCAAATCGAGTAATTCGAAATCACCTTCCACACGAATGCTTCCATTATTCTTCACTGTAATTATTGCTGCCATAGAAGACTCCTATTGGATCTGAAAGTCAATAGACAACTGTGTTTTTTCCCAGAAGAGTTTCATCACACCGGATTTATCACTCGTCCGTTCCAATGTCATGGTGAACTTTTCTGCCACATGCGCAAGCGTCGTCTTCTTCAGCGGAATTCGTGCTATATCAAGCTTTTCATCATACACCGTTCCCCATTGTCCGGTTTGTTTATTGATAATAAGCTTCCATTGTTTGGATGATGGGAGAGAGTAGAGAGTATAAGATCCGTGTGGTAATTTTACGTTCCCTAAAATCAGATCTGCTTGCGTCGTAAATCTTGTTGCGGCATTAGCCCCAGTTCGCCAAACTTTGCCATACGGGACAACACTTCCCATGATTTTTCTGCCGCGCATTGATGGGCTGCCATAATCCACCGATAGGTGTTTCCCGTTTAGTATGAGTTCCGTCGAGTCGCGCGGACTTGGTACTAATGGATTTTTACTGACATGAAAGGGAACCGAAAGAGATCTATTTGCCCACTCGATTCTCAGTATACCGCTATCATTGCCGTTCTTATCTAACTTGAATGTGAGGTCTTCTACCGGGGATTTCAGCTTCTTGATATTCAAATCGACGCGTGCAAGATCAAGTTGCGGATCATAGTCTATCCCCCATTGTCCTGTCTGTTTGTTGATGATGAGCTTCCAGCGTTCTTCAGCAGGAAGCGTGTAGAGCGAATACGCGCCGCGCGGAACAAGCGCACCGTCTACTTCAAGGTCGAGGTCGGTTATCAAGGTAGTAGCCGCACCGGCACCGGTACGCCAGACTTTGTAATAGGGTACAAAGGCGCCGAATATTTTCCGTCCGAGAACTGACGGTTTACCATAACTAATCGCGATCTTCCTTCCATTGAATGTCGTCTTAACCGAATCACGCGGGCTGACAATTGGTTTCTGTGCGTAGGTTTCGACAAAAAAACCAGCGGTGATCAAGAAGAGCCAAAGTACGTTCCTTAATTTCATAAGTCCTTCATTCTCAAACATTATTTTATGTCAGATAATTCTTTCTCTACGGATAGATATGTTTCGTATGTTATTCGGTCAAAACATACAATAAGTACACGTTCAAGTTCTATATTGGTTTCAAGTTCGCGGAAAATTTCCTTCAGTGCAATGCGAGAAGCCCGTTTCACCGGAAATCGATACACACCTGTACTGATAGATGGAAACGCGATAGTTCTGATACCATGTTTACGTGCAAGCGCAAAACAGTTCCGGTAGCAATTTGCCAGAAGGGTCTCTTCATCGCGTGTTCCCTCTTGCCAAATGGGACCGACAGTGTGTATAACATAATTTGCTGGAAGATTATAGCCTCTTGTCATTTTCGCATTGCCGGTTTCGCAACCTTTTAGAGTTCGGCATTCTTCTAACAGCATCGGCCCGGCCGCTTGATGAATCGCGCCATCAACGCCTCCTCCGCCTAAAAGCGAGTTATTGGCAGCATTGACAATAGCATCGACTATTTGTGTGGTGATATCACCTTGAACAATAGAGACATGGGAGTGTGTGTTTTTTCCTATCTTCATACACATTTCCCTTTCATAGTTCCGACCTACTGTATGAAACCTTTCATCTGTCCTACACTTTTGGTTCCAACGCTCTTGCTACCATTATTCCTGTATCCTTTTTAATCTTCATGAGATATTCCCAAAGTGGTATTTCGGTGATTTGCACTTTTGAACCAGGAATTGGTGCATGAATCATATGCAATTTTTTGTTCTTCCAGATGGCAATACCAGTATGTGTGCAGTCTAATCCTTCGATGGTTGTCGTGATGCCCAGGATGTCACCATCGTTGATCTGAGAAGCGGCATTCTTTACTTTTAATTTAGGAATGTGATACATCGTACGTTTGTTCATCTCTGCTTCCTGTGCTGCAATCATTTTTACAAATTCCGGATTCTCTCTCAGCTGCAAGTAAGAATCAGTGTGCGTGGACATAAAGTTGATCTTCTTTTTGTATGGCACACCACTGATTTCTTTTGTAACATTTTTTAGCACAGACTTTTTTTCGTTATCAAAGAAATAATCCGATGTATAATGTAATCGGCTTGGATACTTGTCGATGATGCCGCCACGATAGCGAATAAATTGCAATTCCTTCTTGTAGTCTTCAAATGTCATCGTGTTTTTCTTGATGCATCGCGCGAGGACGAGCGAGTTCTCATAGAAGGTCACACAGTCGAGTGTTTGAAGATTAACAATGAGATGCTCTTCACCCGGCGCTTCGATAGCATTGAGGGCATAATCAACTCCGAGAAACGATTTTGCTATTTCTATGACTACTTCGTTGATTGGTTTTTCGGTGAGCTTGAGAGAGATGGCAAAACCAAATTTCTTCTTACAGATCAATTCATTTGGATTGGAAAGAGGATCGATTGCTGCGCCCTTTTCTTGCAGGAAAAGAGAAGGCAATAAGGCAGCAACGGGAATCGATTGCAGAAATGTTCGACGGTCCATGATTGCTTTCTTTACTTATTCTATCTAAGCTCCAATCTAAAACGGTGTAACCTCTTCTCCAGATTCAGCTGGTAAAAATGTCTCAGGTCTGAATGCAGTTCGGCTTTCGAACCGTGCATATTGTTTAATGAACTGTAGTTTCACTGTGTCTGTAGGACCGTTACGCTGCTTGCCAATGATAATTTCTGCTAACCCTTCTGTCGCTTCGCCGTCTTGTTCTTGAATACCGAACATTTCGGGACGATGAACGAACATCACAACGTCAGCATCTTGTTCGATTGCACCGGATTCGCGTAAGTCCGAAAGTGCGGGCCTCTTGTCATTTCGTGATTCAACTGAACGGTTCAATTGCGATAATGCAATGACAGGGATATTCAATTCTTTAGCGAGCGCTTTCAGTGAACGTGAAATAGCGGAAATTTCTTGTTCGCGGCTTTGTGCGTTTCTTGGTCCCTGCATAAGTTGAAGATAATCGACAATGATAAGTCCGATATTATGTTCTACCTTTAAACGGCGGGCTTTCGCCCGCAATTCCAGCACAGCAAGCCCCGGTGTATCGTCGATAAACATTTTCGCTTTATAGAGACGTCCAACACTGGTACTGAGTTTCTTCCATTCATCTTCCGGCAAACGCCCTGTGCGGACTTTGTGCGCATCCACGCGAGCTTCGGCGCACATTAATCGCATGACCAATTGCTGTGTGGACATTTCGAGGCTAAACATACCGATAGGAAAATCGTGTAGCACCGATGCATTGCGCGCAATCGAGAGTGCAAATGCCGTTTTCCCTTGCGACGGCCGTCCGGCAATAATAATGAGGTCGGATGATTGGAATCCGCCTGTGAGCGAATCAAGATCGGCAAAGCCGGAAGGCACGCCAGTAACGCCGCTGTGTTTGCCGTGGATGCTCTGAAGCAAGTCCATCGTTTTGTGCACTGCAGTGTTCATCGAGACGAAGCTCTTCTTCATCCGCTGTTCGGAGATATCGAAGATTTTTTGTTCTGCCTCATCGAGCAAGCCAAGTGCGTCTTCGGTTTCGCTGTATGCGCGGTTGATGACTTCTGATGATGAATGAATAAGCTGACGCATAAGCGCCCGCTCCAGTACCATATGTGCATGGTATTCAACGTTCGCGGCGCTGGAAACTTTTGTCGTGAGTTCAGTAAGATAGTATTCACCGCCGATTTTTTCTAAATCGCCGCGGCGGCGAAGTTCTTCTGTCAATGTAATAAGATCGACCGGTTCGCTTCGTTCGAACAACGACATCATTGCACGGTAGATGCTTTGATGCGCTGGTTTGTAGAAAGCAGTGTCATCTAGAACTTCAATCGCTTTAGCGATAGCATCTTTTTCCAAGAGCATCGCCCCGATAACGGCGGCTTCTATATCCATCGCTTGCGGAGGCACACGCCCTTCGGTCGAAACTGATTGCGGTGAGTTGAAGTCGATTATTTTTCGTGGGTCTGCCATGCAACATTCTCCTTTCCACGGATTAAAATCCGTGGTTATATCATCCAATCATCGGCGCGATGAGCAAGCCAATGAGATACGTTGTGATCGCTTCTCCTAATCCGATAAGAGTCATCTCGGTGCCGCTTTTAAGCCACGAGCGGCCGGTGACGAGTACTTTCGATGCTCCGACAGCGAAATGCGCTGCAGTGCTAATGATAAACGAAATAACGAGCGCTTCCATTCCCGACCAGAAGATAAATGGAAGCACAGGAATAATTGCACCAATTGCCGTGCTGATTGTTGCGCTGACTGCCGATCTCCACTGGTTAGGAAACGATTTTTCAGAAAGCCCAAGTTCTTCGTGCGCCAACGTTTTAAGAAATTGTCCCGGTTGTTCTGCAAGTTTTACTGTCATTTTTTTTGCTTCTTCAGGCGAGAACCCCTTAAGTTGATAGAAGAGCTCCATTTCTTCTTGTTCTTCTTCTGGATGTTCCTCAATCTCACGTCTTTCCTTTTCCATTTCAGCTTCGTACACTTCCCGTTCGGACTTTGTTGCGAGGTACGCGCCGCTTCCCATTGACAATGCTGATGCAACTGCTACTGCGAGTCCGCTCAATAAAATATAATTGCCGTTTGCTGCAGTTGCACCTGCCACACCGCTGACGACGCCGAACGCTGCGCCGAGTCCATCATTGACACCATAAATTGCCTGTCCGATCCAACCGCCTCCGGTGACATGCCAGCGTTCTCTGCCTAACATTCGATCGAGTCTGCTCTGCGGATGCTGTGCAACGCGCGGATGGCTCATTTCTTCCAGCATTTTGCCGTGGGCATTTTCTTCACGTTGAGCTTCCAGGAGTGCTTGTTTATCCGTTTCTGATTCTGCCGTAATAATCATTTTCTCGTATAATGCATCTGCCTGGCTTTCACCCGCTTCCAAAATTTGTGCGGCTTCTTCGCTTGAGCTTTTCAGTAATACTGTCCGATGCAATTTCTCTATCGGTGTATCGTGAAATGTGCCAACCTCGACACCCAACTCGCGTAAACGCACTTTCCATCGATCAGCATGCCGGTCTTCTGCCTCAGCCATGCGAATAAGGATTCCTTTTTTTTCCGGATGCTGCTCATGTTCCGCTAATGCGCGATAGTTGCGTGCACTCAGCATTTCATCACGCCAAGCTTTTTTTAAATTCTTGTTGAATTCTTTCTTTCGATCCATATTCAGAATCTCAATATTCAATAATCAAATCACAAACAAATTTCAAAAAGGAATTTTCAAATTCTTACCGTTGGACATTTACTATTGGAATTTGTTTGAAGCTCGTGTTTAGTGACTTGTGTCATATTTTCCGGCTTTTATTTCTTCATACAGCTTTCGAAACTTCTGAACATCTTCCCAGCAAGGCCTTTTCCAATTTGGATTGCGCAGCAACGCAGCAGGATGGTACGTAACCATTAGCGGAATGCCGCGATAATCATGCACTTTGCCGCGTAAAAGCGTCAATGAGGCATTGGTCTTTAAGAGCGATTGCCCGGCGATACGTCCTACACACAGAATCATTTTCGGTCTGATCAATTCAAGCTGTTTCCATAAATATGGTTCACAGAGTTCGATCTCTTCCGGCTGCGGATCGCGGTTATTCGGCGGCCTGCATTTAAGAATATTACAAATAAAAACTTCTTCACGTTGAAATTGGATTGATTCGAGAATTTTATTCAATAATTGCCCTCCGCGCCCGACAAACGGTTCGCCTTGTGCATCTTCATCGGCTCCCGGTGCTTCACCAACAACAACTACTTCCGCCTTGGGGTTGCCGACACCGAAAACAAATTTCGTCCGCGTTTTTCCGAGTTCGCATTTCAAACAAGTGTTGATTGCCTGATTGAGCGTTGGAATACTTTCGGCAGATGTCCAAGGTTCTGCCGGATAAGCATGAAGAGCCGTGGTTGTTTGAGAAGCGTCAGGATTTCCAAAAAGGTCTGTTTCAGATTTTCGAGGCATAGATGTCCCGCTCGTGGAAGATATAGTTCGCTCTTCTTGATATATCGGCTGATCCATAGCTGGTTGAACAGGAGTTTTTTGAATCAGCAGCGAGTCGCCGTAGAGTTCTGCTTGTTGTTTGAGGAACCGTTGAGTATCCGACAGCAAAGTATTGAAATCGTCGTCAAGAGACATAGGTCAGATATTATAATTTACTATTTCGATCACAACGAAAAAAATCTCCCCTTCTCAACAGGAGAGAAAGACGTGATCTATGAATCGGGATTAATGCGCCTATAAAACTATAAGAGAGTTTTTATTTTATTCAAAATCTTGTTTGCAACATCGAACTTTGGCAATATGGGAAGTTGTTCCACTTTACCGCGTTTGTCGATCATCGCGACCGTATTAAGATTAGAACCGAATACGCGGTTCTGTTTGCCATAGGAATTGAGCACAATAAGGTCGAGATTTTTTTTTTGAAGTTTTTCCTTTGCACCTGCAAGTTCGTCCTTTGTTTCCAGCGCAAAACCTACCAATATCATCGATCGCTTTTTCTTACCGAGCATAGTGAGAATGTCGGTTGTTTCTTCGAGTTGCAATTCCAGTCCCTTACTGCTGAAATGTTTCTTCATCTTATGCTTCGCTGGATTTGCAGGCCTGTAATCGGCAACAGCCGCCGCCATTATAACAGCATCTGTTTTTTTTGTATGGGAAAGAACGGTGGTCAGCATTTCCTTTGCCGATTCAACATCAATGCGTGTTACATTGCGTGGTGTTTCAAGATGCGTTGGTCCTGCAACAAGGGTTACCTCAGCGCCGCGCTGTGCAGCAGCGTTTGCGATTGCAAATCCCATTTTCCCAGACGACCGATTTCCTATAAACCGCACAGGATCGATTGCTTCATATGTTGGCCCTGCCGTCACAAGAATTCGCTTCTTCTTAAAATCCTGATGTGATTGATCAAGGATTTTTCCAATTGTTTCAACAATAATTTTAATTTCTGGCAAGCGTCCTGGTCCGCTTAATCCGCTGGCAAGTTCTCCTTCAACCGGAGGGATGACAATATAGCCGCGTTCTTTCAGCGACGTGAGATTGTTCTGCGTAACGGGGTTCAGATACATTTCTGCATCCATTGTCGGTGCAAGAATAATCGGCCGCGTGGTTGCAAGAGCAACAACAGCAAGCAGGTTATCGGAAATGCCGTAGGCAAGTTTTGCTATTGTATTGGCCGATGCCGGTGCAATCACTAGTACATCTGCCCAGTTGGCAAGGTCGATGTGCTGAGTGCTGATGTCGGAATCCGAAGATTGGTTGTTCGTCCAGAGATCAGTGAAAACCGGATTTTTTGAAAGCGCGGAGAACGTAAGCGGCGTAACGAAACGTGTTCCCGCTTCCGTCATCATCACTTTTACCTCGGCTCCGGACTTTACAAGGTCACGAACGAGATATCCTGCTTTGTAAGCTGCAATCCCACCTGTGACTCCGACTAACACGTGCTTGCCGCGCATCGCAAATTCCGTTATTCTTCGGTTGTTGTTTCTTTAGAAGAAGTCTTTGCAAAAAAATCAATATGTTCTTTGTAGCGATAGGGAATTTTCTTTTCCCGTACCTCATCGATCGCAACTTCTGTTGGCTTCCTGCGTTTCTCAAATTCCAGACTAATTTTGAGTTGATCCGGATTAGCAACTGTCACTTCGCTGTCATCTTCCGGTTCCGGTGTCGCATTTAACGCTTTGAGCGTTTCGAGTCGCTGTGATAATTCAATTTTGAGGTCATCATGAATTTGCCGCGACCGTTTCGCAGCAACGATGATTGCTTCGTAAATATTGCCGGTTTGTTCTAAGAATTCATGCATTGCAACTGGTTTGACTGCCACTGGTTTTCCTCCATTACGCTATGAGTATATTTATACAGTATTTATATTTTTTTTTGAACGATCTCATCCACCTCAACAACTGCTTTATTGAGATCATCGTTCACCACCTGAAAATCAAATTGAGAACCCTGTTCCAGTTCCATTGGTACTCGATCCAATCGTTGTTTGAGAGTTTCGAGATTCTCCGTTTTCCGATTTTCTAAGCGTTTCTTTAGCACTTCCATACTCGGTGGCTTGATAAAAATTAAAACAGAGTCTTTAGGAAAATGTTGCCGAATCGATAATGCACCGTTCACATCCACATCAAATATCATTGAATAACCATGATCGAGTGCTCTGTGAATTTCGCTTTTCATCGTCCCATAATAATTTCCATAAATCTTTTCCCACTCTACCAAATCCCCAATTCGAATACGATCTTTAAATTCTTGTTTCGTCAGAAAGAAATAATCTCTTCCGTTTACTTCACCGACCCGTATGTGCCGTGTTGTTGCAGAAACAGAAAAGAGCATCGTCGGATATTTTGCCAGAATCGCTTTCGCGATTGTGGTCTTCCCGCATCCACTGGGTGCCGATATGACAATGAGCTTTCCTTTGGTCATTGGTGCTATATATTGGTGATTGAGTCGTAGATGAACCTGATGTACTATCTACCAATTAACTATTCACGAATTCACTCATTGCTATTCAATATTCTGCAACTGTTCCCGGATTTTTTCTAGTTCTTCTTTCAACCCAATAATCATATGTGCAATAGCCGCATCATTGGATTTGGAACCGATCGTGTTTGCTTCGCGGTTCATTTCTTGCACGAGGAAGTTCAATTTGCGACCAGCTGCTTCATTCTTATTGAGCGCTTCGAGGAAAAACTTGTTATGACTCCTATAGCGGACGCATTCTTCCGTAATGTCAAGTTTATCGACCATCAATGCTATTTCCAGCTCTAGCCTATTTTGGTCAAGAACGAACTTGTCTTCTACCAACTGCGCGATTCGTTCATACAAGTTTTTACGTTCTTCTGGGATCCGTTCCTTCGAAAGTTTCTCCACTTCATTCAGAGTCTCCTCCATCGAGTGGATGCGTTTTTCGAGGTCCTTCGCCAATTCGCTTCCTTCTTGCGAGCGCATCGCATTGAGATTCTCTAATGCTTGGCGAACTGTTTCCTGCACTTGTTCCCATTCACGTTCGTCGGTTTCTTCTTCTTCAACTGGTTCGAGTACTTCGGAGAAGGTTAAAAGATGTTCAAGCTTAACCTGCTCGCGAATCTTCACGGACTTACGGATCTCATTGAGAAGCTTAAAGTACGACTTTGCTGCTGCTGTATTCACTTTCAAAGGAATAGCACCGTTTGAGTCATAAGCAATCTTGACGGTGATGTTCAAACTGCCCCGATTCAGGAATGTGCGAACAATATCCTTCAATTCCTTTTCACGCTGGGAAATACTTCGCGGCAGACGCAACGTGACATCGAGATAACGGCTGTTCACACTCCGCACCTCTGCACTGATATTGATACCGTTCCTACTGACTTCTGCACGGCCAAAGCCGGTCATGCTTGCTACCACAAAGGCTCCTCGAAATAGAATTTTGCATCAAAAGGTACGGAAAATTCGATGGGAGGGCAAGGTTTACTTTTGCACATCATCTGCACGTTGATATTCACGAGTTATCCACATCGGGATTGCAATTCCTTGCAATTTTACTGATTTTGGATGTGAATTGTGGATAACTGACAACCATTAATGATTACCAACTACTATACTTTATTTCACCTGGCGGTTGAATTGAATCAAGAATTTTCCGGACGAAGAGTAGACGAAATCTTTACTCAATACCGCGGTGAGTTGATTCTGTCGTTTCGGGAAACTCCTGCTGTTATTCTCGCTGGTTGTGAACCAGCGAATAATTATATCTATGCGCGAAAAACGTTTGCTCGGGCGCGTCGAAACTCCACAAATCTTTTTTCCGAAGTTCATGGGATGATGATTGAGAGGATTTCCATACATCCGACAGATCGGCAAATATTTATTCGATTGAAGGATGGATGTGAACTGATTGTCCAATTATTCGGATCAAAAGCTAATATTCTTTTCGTTGATACAAGCGATAGAGTGACCGATCTGTTCTTGAAGAAATCAGATCTGAAGAATACGAAACTTGAATTGTTCTCTCAGATTCAACGCTCGGATATTCCAGAACCGCTCCACAACAACATTGTGGCAACGTACGGAGACCAACCACTCGCAACCGCGCTGAAACGTATGTTCCCATTATTCGGTTCTGTGCTTATCCGGGAATTGCTCACTCGTGCTGGTTTGAACGGCGAACAACTGGTTGTCGATTTACTGGAAAATGAAATTGACCGATTGTTCAATGGTGCACAACGATTAAAAGAAGAACTTCTTTCTCCACCGTCACCGCGTGTGTACTCGAACGGCACATTGCCTATACGCTTCTCTATCATTCCATTGCAGCATCTCAATGAATTTGAGTTTCAAAAATACGAATTTGTGTCGGAAGCAATCTACATGTTTCGTGCGCATGTATATCATGAGAAAACCATTCTCCACGAGAAGGAAGGAATCATGAAAGTACTGGAGCGCGAACGAGACCATATAGAGCGGACACTGCAAAAAATTGCAGTTGAAGCAGAAGTGCCAAATCGGGCAGAACACTACGAGAAATTTGGGAAGCTATTAATAGCGAACCTCCATCTCATCAAAAAAGGCGATCACATAGCAATAGCTGAAGATTTTGTAAGCGGTTCTCATGACATTCTTGAAATTATGATTGACCCGCATCTCACACCGGCAAAAAACGCTGAACGATACTTTGAAAAAGCTAAAAAATCCCGGCACGCTGTAGAAGAACAACGTCACCGTGTGGCTGAATTAACAGAGCGGCAAAAATCGGTTTCTCAGCTTCTCACGCGTATGGAAGACGTTATTACAGCAGATGATCTACATCGCTTTGCAGAAGAAAATCGGATAGAGCTTTCAAAATTTGGATTGGAAACAAAAAAATCAGGACGGGTAAAGAAAGAAGAACCATCACCGTTTCGTGTGTTTACAGTTGTGGGCGGATTTCAAGTGTGGGCGGGAAAAAGCGGTGAGAACAATGATTTGCTCTCAACGCGCCACACGGCAAAGAATGATCTCTGGTTCCATGCCCGTGGTGTGGGCGGTTCGCATGTGGTACTCAAAGTCGGAACGGGTAAGGGCGAGGTAAGCAGGCAAGCGATCGAACAGGCGGCTGCAATTGCGGCGTACTATAGTAAGATGAAGAATTCAAAATTGGTGCCGGTAGCGATGTGCGAGGGGAAGTACGTAAGAAAACCAAAAGGAGTTCCGGCGGGCACAGTTGCTTTGGAACGAGAGAAGACATTGTTCGTCGAACCAGCTTTACCGCAGCCGTAAGGATTGAATCTTGCTCAAAATAAGACAGATAGAACAATCTGAAATTCCCCAGCTGCAAAATTTTCCTCCTGAAGACTGGAATTTGGATCTCCCCAGATTATTCACTTTTCATTTCGGGTATCCCTATTTCTATCCGGTAGTAGCTGAAGTCGATAAAAAAATTATCGGATGCGGAATTGCCATAGTGCATGGAAATATCAGCTGGCTTGGAACGATTATAGTTCTTCCAGAATTTCGAAGAAGGGGAATTGGAAAAGAAATAACATCCCATCTTGTACAATACTGCAAAGACAGGGGATGTATCACTCAGCTGCTCACAGCCAGTGCAATGGGTGAATCTGTCTATAGACAGCTTGGCTTTAAAACCAGTGCAGAATATATATCTTATAAAAGGGAATCAAATGTTTCAATTCAACGCATTTCAAATATGAGAGAAGTCAGACACAAAGATGTAAAATATATTAAGGAACTTGACAAAGAGATTATCGGAGAAGAACGATTTACTTTTCTTGAAAGGTTTCTTTCTACCGGATGGGTCTATGTTCCAGAGAGATCAGCTTGTATCAGTGGTGCCTATCTTCCGGATTTTGGCAGTGGGTTAATGATTGCAAAAGATTCCACGGCAGGGTTAGCACTTATGAAATTGAGATTCAATCGTGGGAAGACAACAGCAGTCGTTCCGTCGTCGAACACAATTGCTCGAGAGTATTTATTGTCAGAAGGGTTTCAGGAGCATCGCACAGCTCCGAGAATGGTATTAGGGAACGATGTGCAGTGGCATCCCACAATGCTTTACAATAGGGCAGCGGGCTATTGTGGGTAGATAACAATCAATAGAATTATTGACTATTTCTTTTCCTTCTGCTCAATCTTTGCCCATGTATCTTTCAAAGTCACAATGCGGTTGAATACCGGTGCACTCGGTTTTGAATCTTTCATGTCTGCACAAAAGTATCCTGTTCTTTCGAATTGGAATCGTTCTCCCGGTGCGGCTAAACCGAGCATCGGTTCCAATTTACTATGTGTAAGCACCTGCAGGGAATTGGGATTAATGTTGGAGAGAAAGTCTTTTCCTTCTTCCACGTCGTTGGGATCTTCTTTCACAAAGAGACGATCATAGAGTCGAACTTCTGCATTCACTGCATCATGTGCGGAAACCCAATGAATCGTTGATTTCACTTTGCGATTGGCTGTTGCAGTACCGCTTTTGGTCGCTGGATCGTATGTGCAATGAAGTTCTGTGATATTCCCTTTTGCATCTTTTATAACTTTTTCGCATTTGATAATGTATGCATACCGAAGACGCACTTCTGTTCCCGGTGATAACCGATAATATTTTGGCGGCGGTACTTCGCGGAAATCCTCTTGATCGATGTACAATTCACGGCTGAACGGAATCATGCGTGAGCCCGCTGACTCATCTTCAGGGTTATTTACAGCACTTAATTCTTCCGCTTTGCCTTCGGGATAATTCGTGAGCACCACTTTCATTGGGTTCAACACAGCCATTGCCCGCTGCGAGTTCTTGTTAAGATCCTCTCGGATACTCCATTCCAGCATTGCCACATCGATCATGCTGTCTTTCTTCGAAACGCCGATCTTGTCGCAAAACACTTTAATCGAATCTGCCGTATATCCCCGGCGCCGAAATCCGGCAAGAGTCGGCATACGAGGATCATCCCAGCCGGAAACATGCTTTTCTTGAACGAGCTGCAGCAGTCTGCGTTTGCTCAGGACCTGTGTACGTAATGTTGAGCCGAGCAAATTCGATTTGCTGCGGATGGTAAATTCCTATGTTCTCAAGAAACCAATCATATAACGGACGATGGTTCTCGAATTCAAGTGTGCAGATAGAATGCGTGATGTTCTCAATGGAATCTTCAAGTCCATGTGCCCAATCATATGTTGGATAGATGCACCATGTATCGCCTTGTCGGTGGTGTCCCTCATGAACAACTCTATACATAATCGGATCGCGCAGGTTGATATTCGGCGATGCCATATCGATCTTGGCACGCAGTGTCTTTGATCCGTCCGGGAATTCCCCCTTGCGCATGCGTTCAAACAAATTGAGATTTTCTTCGATACTTCGGTTTCTAAAGGGGCTATCCTTACCAGGCTCTGTGAGTGTGCCACGAGTAGCTCGAATCTCATCTCCATCGAGATCGCAGACGTAAGCTTTCCCCTTTTTGATCAGATCAACAGCCCACTGATACATCTGCTCAAAATAATCCGATGCATAGAATAAGCGGTCTTCAAAATCACCCCCCAGCCATTTCACATCTTCAATAATCGAATCAACGTATTCCTGTTCTTCTTTTTCAGGATTTGTGTCATCGAAACGGAGATTGAATTTACCGTTATAGTCTTTAGCTATTCCGTAATTGAGGCGAATAGATTTTGCATGCCCGATATGGAGATATCCATTAGGTTCAGGAGGGAAACGTGTATGGACGCGTCCTTGAAATTTATTGGTTTTGAGATCCTCGTCAATAATTTCACGGATAAAATCATTTTTTTCGTTCATTGTTATAATTCTTTCCAAATTCAATATTGAGTGTCAGGTAAAATATAGGGAAAACCGAGCGATTATCAAAAGAAGTCACCTCAATAAGAATTTAGGCAACGAAGAGAAAAAGGGGGATAACTCAGTTGATTCTCTTATAGAGAGGTAGAGAAAGATTCTTAGCAACGGAATCAGCCAACTTCTTTCCTTCCACACTGAATCCCCAATAGAAAAGGAATTTGATTGGATGCTGCTTCTGGATAGATTTGATTGCCTTGCACATCAAACGCTTTGCAAGTCCTTTTCTTCTATACTCAGGAAGTACAAGCGCTGAACATAAATAGACAGCATCATACTTAGCTCGAAGAGAAGTTCTCTTCAATAATTCCTTCTCATGAATCTTCTTTGTAATAAATTGACTCATTAAGTCCTTCGTCGTTGGGAAAACAAGAATCCATGCAATTGGTCCATTTTTAGTGCTTTTCTCTGTTATGGTGCTCGGATGGATTTTCCGGAGACGGGTTATAACTTTTGTGTTGACGGAGATTTGTGTCGGATCTTGCTTCATGCCGAAAACTTCATCGGCGAGACGAATCATTCTAGCAAGATTTTCTTCAGTTTGAATAGACATATTCCTTTGGTGAAAGGAAAGAAGATATGTGTTCAATTTCAACTATTGAAATTTGTTTGAACAAGCGGTAGATTCATTTCAATGTTATTGTCTGTCTCGAATGGAATTCGAGACGAGATCTCGTCCGACAAAATCGGGACGGAAAGTTCGATTGTCACACTGTCAACATCGCCGAAAGAGAAATGATTACGGGAATGAAATGCACAAACAATAAGTCTTGGAATTCGAACCTCTATGTGCTCAAACTTGCATTGTTGATCACGCACGAAATTGATTCAGCATTCTGGAAAGAATGGAATTTGTTTGGACTGCCAGACGGCGTTCAAGAATTTCTCGTAGTGAATTTTCTTCTTATGCTGGTTGCACTCGTTGGATTTAGGAATATGATTTCTGGAAAAATGAGCGGATATTATTTTGCCGTTCTCTTAGCAAGTTCAGACATATTTGCTTTTTGTCTCCATATGTACTTTATCTTAACGGGACATCAGGAATTCACGCTACTCGTTTCTATTGTTATACTCATCGCAACGTTGATTGTTTCGCTGATCCAAGGTGTGCTTGCACTACAGGCAATACGCGAAAAATAGTAAACTGGAAATTTTATGATAAAGATATTCATGATTCTCATCCACGCGTTCATTGGCTGGGCGCTTTGTGCGGCAATCATTGGTATCGGGTTTCATATTACTACTGAACAAACTACGCTGATCGTTCACGCTCTGGGTGCCCCGCTCATCTTTGGCGTTATATCAAGGTTTTACTTTAAAAAATTCCATCATGTGTCGCCGATGCAGATGGCGTTCATCTGTTCGGGATTTGCATTGTTTTTAGATTTCTTTCTTGTAGCAATGATAATTCAGAAGAGTCTCGCGATGTTCAACAGCGTTTTAGGGACATGGATTCCATTTCTCTTGATATTTCTTTCAACATACATTGTTGGGGGAAAAATTAACAATGGCACATAACGACTTTTTCACTATAATTCGCTCTTGAAGAGCGTCTTCAGAAAACAGAATATATTGAAGGTCATGATTGCGTGGTATCGTATCTCGTCCTCGGAATGACATATGCCTTTGCGGCAGCCGTACAACCAGGTCCGCTGCAAAGCTATCTCATCTCTCAAACGTTGAGAAAAGGCTGGCAGCGTACCTTACCTGCCGCATGTGCTCCGCTTATTAGCGATGGACCGATCATTGTGGTGGTCATATTTCTGTTGAGCCGTGTGCCTGCAGGAATGATCAACATTCTGCAGTTTGCCGGAGGAATGTTTCTTCTCTACCTTGCCATAGATGCATGGAAAGCATGGAAGAACTTTGATTCTGAGAACATGATACATTCTGCATCGAGCCGCAAAACTATACTGCAAGCTGTGCTCGTGAATTTCTTGAACCCCGGGCCCTACCTCGGCTGGAGCCTGGTGATGGGCCCGCTACTTCTCAAAGGTTGGAGGGAAACCTACTTGAATGGAATTGTATTGCTCTTGGGATTTTATACGACGATGGTTCTCAGTCAAATTGGAATCGTTCTGATATTTGCTCGTGCAGGGAAACTCGGTCCACAGGTGAACCGGGTGTTCATAGGCCTGTCGGCGGTCGGCTTGGTGTGCTTTGGAATTTATGAATTATGGTCGGGGGCAAAATATTTCTAATTGCAATTATGCCAAATAACCTTAGCAGCCATGGAAACTGTCGAAGAACGTATGAGAAGAGTTATACAGGAAGAAGTTGAAGTTGTTCCGTACAATCCGGATTGGCCCCGGATGTTTGTGCTCGAAAAGAACCATCTTCTCTCCTGCCTGCAGAAAACTGTCCTGAAGAGAATCGAGCACTTCGGCAGCACGGCAATACCGCTGTTGTCGGCAAAACCCATCATTGATATTCTGGCGGAGGTGACGTCTCTTGAAGAAACAAAGAAGGTCATTGTTCCGATTTTGACAGCTCAGGGGTACGAATATTTCTGGAGGCCCTCTTGGGGCGACGATGTTCCTCCGTACTATGCATGGTTCATCAAACGAGATTCACATAAACATCGTACACATCACATCCATATGGTGGAACATGATTTTGAACATTGGGATAGGCTGCTGTTTCGAGATTATTTAATTGAGCATCCGGATATCGCGAAGGAATATGAAACAATAAAAGTTCACTTAGCAAAAAACTTTTCAAAAGACAGAGTGGCTTATACTCAAGCGAAAACAGAATTTATTCTAAAGATAACACGGAAAGCAAAGGAACACTATAGATGAATAAATCGCTAGTGATGAGAAAAATAGAAATTACTTTCTCATGGAAGAGCCCAATACTAAAGAGGCGTATGGAGACATGAAACAAACACTTGTCGTTCTCACAGTCATACTTACTATGTTCATTTGTTCTACAAATGCACAACAGGTTATTTTTCAATCGCCATTAAGTCCACGCATTGCGAGTTACAAGATATCCGTAACTTTGAATGCCCAGAAGAAAAAACTGAGCGGAACGGAGACACTGGTATGGAGAAATACCTCGAGCAACCGGATCAAAGAACTCCGGTTTCACCTATATCTTAATGCGTTCAAAAATTCTGCATCGACTTTCATGAAAGAATTGAGAGGCCGCCGAGGCAGCAGGTACTGGAAACATGAAATGGGGATGGATTGATGTCAAGAAAATGACTCTGCATCAAGGGGAAAATCTGACACAGAAGATGGAATTTATTCATCCCGACGATGAAAACGCGGAGGATCGGACAGTCATTCGTGTGCCGTTGTCGAAACCTATTCTGCCGGGCCGGACAGCAATTGTGGATGTTGAGTTCGAAGCTCAACTTCCAACTATTGTTGCACGTACCGGATATTACAAAAATTTTGTGATGGCAGCGCAATGGTTTCCTAAAATTGGTGTGTACGAAAAAAAGGGTGATCGATACGCGACAACCGGACAATGGAATTGTCACCAGTTTCATTCGGAAACAGAGTTCTTCGCTGACTATGGTGTGTACGATGTTTCCATCACGCTCCCCAAAAACTACGTGACCGGTGCAGTAGGTTTGTTGCAATCGGAAAAAGAGAATCCAGATAGCACCAAGACGGTAATGTACCACGCAGAAGATGTGCATGATTTCTCTTGGACAGCTTCTCCCGATTTCGTGGCCGTTGAAGATCAATGGAAGAATGTTAAAATTCGCCTGCTGACGCAAGCATATAAAGTACCATCGGTATCCAATAAGCACATTGAATCGGTGAAAGGAGCGCTTCAAAAATTCAACGAGCTGGTTGGCGAATATCCGTATCCCAACCTCACCATTGTCGATCCACCGAGGAATGCAGACCACGCCGGCGGCATGGAATATCCTTCCCTCATAACAACGCTCTCGATTTGGGGATTGCCCTCCAAGATACATTTGAATGAAGCGGTAACAATTCATGAATTTGGACACCAGTATTTTTATGGAATGCTTGGCAGCAACGAATTTGAAGAAGCATGGCTCGATGAGGGATTCACGCAATATTTTGAAACGCGAATCATGAACGCGCTCTATGGGGAAAAAAAATCCATGATCGATCTTCTTGGGTTTGGTTTCGATGACCTTGAATTTACCCGTTGGGAATATACCGACATGATCAATCCTAAACTTGCGCCGACATTGCAAAATGCGTGGCAGTACACTGCCGGAGGATATGATGAGTTCACATATTTTAAGAGCACGATGATCCTCACCACACTGGAACGGATGATCGGGCAGCCGGTGATGGATGAGGTGATCCATGTTTATTTTGATCGATGGAAGTTCAAACATCCATGTACACGGGATTTCATTGCTGTAGTGAACGAAGTAGTTCTCAAGAATCATGGAAACAAATTCGGCGATAATATGAACTGGTTTTTCGATCAGGTTCTTTCTGGAACCGATATCTGCGATTATGAACTGAGCAGGATTGATGTTCATCCGGTGGCGCGTTCGGCAGGAATTTTTGATTCTGCAAATATTCAGGAAAAGCCAGATTCCACATTGAGAAGCAAACATAGTACTATGTTTGATTCACGAATCATAGTTAGCCGGTTAGGAGAAATTAAACTGCCCTTGGATGTGTTGATTCATTTTGAAGATGGCACAGAGGTTCGCGAGTCATGGGATGGACAGGCACGTTGGAAGGAATTCAACTATACCGGGAAGGCGAAAGTGGTTTGGGCAAAAGCTGATCCGGATGGGGTTCTTGCTCTTGATATTAACCAGAACAATAATAGTAGGACGTTGGAAGTGAATTCACTCCCATTCTGGAAATATACCGCGAAGTTTATGACGTTCGTCCAGTCGATTCTTCAATGGACAGCTCTTTTCTAAGACTCGATACGAAAGGATCTAAAAGTGACAGGATCTTTAAGAAAAGCATTGGTGGAAGGGATTCGTCAAACGAACCGTTCCCTCGCAGTTGTGTGGATTCTGTTTGGAGTGAATTTCTTACTGGCGCTGATTCCTGCCCTGTTATTTCGGTCGGGGATTATTGCAGGCTTCGGCAGTTCGCTTGCACCGGAACAACTCATAAGCAGATTCGACTTCACTGTGTATATGGATTTGATGTATAAAAATTCTGGATCGCTGAGCGGCGCATTCGCATTGATCACCTGGTTTGTAATCGTGAATAACCTCCTGAGCACGTTTCTTGACGGCGGTATCATTGGCACACTTGGAGAAACCAGCGAACGTTTCACGTTCCCCTCATTCTTCTCGTTATGCGGGAGATTCGCCGGAAGATTCATTCGCTTGTTCCTTGTCCTCATTCTCGCGATCGTTGCTGTTGGAATGGTGGCGATGATGGTGAGTGGTGCTGTCTATTCTCTTGTTGCGGGGGAAGGAGAAACAGAGATCGAAATACTTCGTGCCGCGGCATCGGCTATTACGGTGTTCATTCTTCCAATGTCGATGCTCGCGCTTTCGGCGGATTACGCAAGAGTCATTACTGTTGCCGTGGATCAGCGGTCGATGTTCAAAGCCTTCTGGCTAGGAGTCCGCTTTACATTCACACATCTTATCAAAACGTATGGACTCTATCTTATTCTGATGATTCCTGCGCTTGTCTTACTGCTAAGCTGGATATTGATCTCAATTGGACTCAATACGTCTACTATATGGGCAGTATTGGGCGTCTTCCTTTTACAGCAAGTTGTTGTCATGGCAAGATTATGGGTGAAGGTCGTTTCGGTGGGCAGTCAAGTTGCATTCTATGCATCGTTAAAACCAGTCATGGTTTTTGAACCGCAGCCAGTGCCTCTTCTTGTCAAACCATCTTTAGCGACAGAACTGTCTTCTCTAGAGCCGGAAACGATAATTCCTTCGAAGGAAAAAAAATCACTATCCAACGCACCAGCGATGAAAAAGAGAAGAACACCGACGGCACGTACAACAAGAAAACGCGTTGTACCGAAGACAAAAGAAGTTTTCGTAAAAAAGAGAGTTACGAAGAAGAAAAAATAATAAAAATGTCACAGTCGTTCCCGAAGCCGGAGGCATGAGAATAATACAAGCGAAGCAAGCCCATTATTCTATATCCCCGCGGGAATCTAAAAAATAGATTGGACTATCTTGAATATTGTTTTGAGAGGGTTTATTTCTCTGCCGTTCCTAGAGCTTTTTATTTCAGCATACGTTGTGAGAAACGAGAATTGTTGATGAAAAAAAGAAATGCAGTATGGCATTGGTGCATACGTCGGTAGGGGGTTTGCCGATTTATTAGAAGTGGCTTCATCAAGTCCCGGCACTGCAGCTGATGAGTCACCGCATTCTCTGATTCTTTCTTATGATGATCGTTCTGGGAGCACTTTCCAAGGGATTTAGAAGAGAGTGATAAAAATCACCTGGCACGAAAATATGGTTGATATTTGAACTAGCAAAATGTAGATTGAAAGTATTGCATTTCTGAAATCTGTTGGGGTGAAGAGGCGGCCTATCGTAAGGGAAGGCATAGATGAATATCAAGGATAAAGTTGTACTCATGACCGGCGCTTCCAGCGGTATCGGAAAAGCTACTGCCGAGTTGTTTATCAGGAAAGGTGCGAAAGTTGTGCTAGCGGCACGATCTCTTGAAGAAGTGAAAGAACTTGCAGCAAAAATGCCGGACTCTCTTGCCGTGGCTGTGGATATGACGAAACCACAGGAAATACAACAAATGGTGCAGCAGACCCAAGCATATTACGGCCGAATCGATGTTCTCATTAATACTGCAGGTCAAGAATTGAATACGTCACTTGAACCTATTGACGTGGATGATTTCGCCCGGCTTATGACTTCGGATGTTTACGGGCCACTCGTTGCTATGCAGACAACCATTCCGTTAATGAAACAACAGGGCGGTGGAGCGATCGTAAATATCAGTTCAGGAGTGTTGCAAACAGCACGATCGACCTCGCAACAAACTGCATCTTCAAAGTCAGTATTGAATATGAATTCGCTGAATACACGAACTGAATATACTGATCAAGGTATCAGTGTATCTCTTGTCTATCCTCGGGAGCCGGAAGCAGGTATTCATAAGCCTTCGAAACGGCACAAGGTAACACACACGAAGCGCCAGACTCATATACATAAGCTTGATTCAGTGGAAGCGATTGCGGCAAAGATCGTCGAAACAATAGAAAAGGGAATAGCTGTAGAATTCTTTTGAAACCGCTGCACTGAATTTCTTACCACGCCCTCTTTACTATAACGAGAAGCTTGATATTTGATTGAGCAAAAGGTAGATTATTCTCGTTCGTACACTTCCGATATGTATTCTTTGGCGAGATATTAGTATTGCGATAGAGAATATCACCCATCCTTGCAATGGATAGCAAATTGAGATCCTATTATCTCGAGATGATAAATTTCCGAATAATTCTTTCCATGATATGGATTATGTATTCAGGGGCGTCTGCACAAACGTCTTCTGATTCCGAATATAAGCAAAAACAGTTTTTACAAAAGCTTGCGAATGAAAAGGCCGTCGTACAACGACAACAGTTGTTTGCAGAAACAGCGGCAAGTGTATGGTTTGATGTTACGTATTATCGCCTCGATTTAAATATCAGGACGTCGTCAAGTTATCTTCAAGGGAAGGTCACCATAACGGGAATATGTCGTACAGACAGCACACGTTCTCTCACGCTCGATCTTGTGGATCAAATGCATGTGGATTCGGTGCTCGTGGATGGCCGAATCAGCCTTTTCGCTCAAAACAAAAGTTCCTTTGATATAACGCTCGCTCATTCTTATATGTTCGCGGAAACTCTTTCGATCGATGTTTTTTACGAAGGTGTACCGATTGCGACAGGACTCGGAAGTTTCTTTTTTGACTCTCATGCAGGCGTACCATGGGTGTATTCGCTGAGCGAACCGTATGGAGCAAAAGATTGGTGGCCTTGTAAAGATGATCCAAGTGATAAAGCGGACTCTGCCGATATCATTGTCACATGCGATTCAAATTTGAAAGTTGGTTCGGAAGGCATTCTTGTCTCGGTAATCGATAATGGCAACGGAACCTCGACATACCATTGGAAAGAGCGATATCCCATCGCTTCCTATCTGATCTCAATTGCAATCACGAATTACACTCAGTTTTCCAACTGGTTTCGGTATTCAAAGACGGATTCCATGGAAGTGCTGAACTACGTTCTTCCCGAACATTATAATGATGCAATCCAATCTCTTCCGCGAGTGATCGACATGCTGGCAATTTATTCGAACCTTTTCGGCCTGTATCCTTTCATCAAAGAAAAATACGGCCATGCAGAATTTGGAAGAGGCGGGGCGATGGAGCATCAAACCATGACTTCTACAACAACATTTGAAGAGAATACCATTGCACATGAACTTGCTCATCAGTGGTTTGGAGATATGATTACATGCCGGTCATGGTCGGAACTCTGGTTAAATGAAGGTTTTGCACAATACTCCACAGCGCTCTATCTTGAACGGCGCTACGGCATCGATTCATATTGGGCATATATGAATCCGCAATTTGATCAAGCTCAGACCACGCACAGTGTGCTTGGAAATCCCGACACAACCAATGTTCTCAATCTTTTTAATTCAGCCCTTGTCTATTCGAAAGGGGCTTCTGTATTGCATATGCTTCGCCATGTTTTGGGAGATAGTATTTTTTTCCATTCTCTCCGTGCGTATGCAAACAGTCCGGCGTTACAATATAGTACAGCGACCACGAGAGATTTTCAATCAATCTGTGAAAACGTTTCAGGAAAAAATCTCAATTACTTCTTTCAGGAATGGATTTATGGTGAAGAGTATCCGGTGTATAACTATTCCTGGACTTGGAAATCTTTGGGTGATTCCTCTGTGATCATTTTGGATATCGGACAAATAAGCGGCCGAAGTAATCCCGTATTCTTCACTATGCCTATCGATATTCGGATCACGACAGCCGGACGGGATACGACGCTCACCGTGTTGAACGATTTACAGCAACAGAGATTTGTTATCAAGAGTACTGACAAACCTTCTGCAGTGCTTCTTGATCCCGATAAATGGATTCTGAAGTTTGTAAATTCTGACAACGATCTGCTGCCATCGGAATATATATTGGAACAAAACTATCCCAACCCTTTCAATTCGACAACGAATATTGTTTACTGGCTTCAGCGGCAGGGAGAGGTTACTCTGAAAATCTACGATGTTCTCGGACGCGAGATCACAACGCTTGTGAACGCTCGACAAACTCCAGGAGTGTACGAGTACCAATGGACGCCTCTCACCTGTGCGAGCGGAATATATTTTTATCGCCTCATTGCCGGAAATGTGTACCTGCAGAAAAAGATGATACTTCTTAGATAAGGTTTTATAGAAAGTCAGGCATCTTCTTCAAGTTGAAATTTGAATGAACAATAAGTAGATTGATCTTGGTTCATGGACTTACGCATTCAACAATAAAGGGAATGTTCTGGTTTTACAAAGAATATAGAGAAGAGAAAATATTTGCAGCAGGTTGTCTGCCCTTGTTTTTAAAGCTGTCACACTGATAAAGAGGAGGGAGTATCTATGAAGATACTACGGCTCATCTTCTGGTCTTTTCTGTTTTCTGCCTTGGCACTTACTCTGAGCGATCAAGTTCTCTATAGATTTTGGCTTGTTCCTCAGCTTTCATCGCTCCAACAGGTTCCCTTTTATAGTTTTTTACTTGTTTTTTCCCCGATGGTGCTCGTCGTCATATTCTTTGGATGGATGCTCACATCGTGGAAACAGGTATGTCTTATCGCGTTCATTGTCGCATTGAGCCATCAGATCCATGATTCTCTCTGTATGTCTCTCGGGTCTCCGGGGTATTTCATGAGTTATGCGCCGGAAAATCCCTACACCTTTTGGCTTCTTCGTTCATTCTTGATGCTCTGCGTGTATGTGGCTGCGTTCAGTATCGTGTGGTACAGCAAAGTTGTTCTACAAAAAACATTTACCCGTCTTTCTTCTCGTCCTGTCTCACATAGTAATCACGAGGAAATGGCGGCGCGTATAAACGATAATAAAAATGAGGATCGTATGCCTGCGAGAATTACATATCATGTTGTACCGGATCCGAGCGGCTGGCTTGTAAAAAAAGGAAGGGCAAAAAAAGCAAGCAGTGCTCATTCGACAAAAGAGGAAGCTCTGCGCGCTGCGAGCGATGTGGCAAAAAGTCATCCGCTGTCGCAGGTTGTCGTTCATAAGGCGTCCGGCGTTATTGAATCTGATCGAACCTTTGAATACAGGCACTACAAGAAGAAAAAAAAGAAAAAAGAAATCGGCAGAAAAATCAAAAAAGGATTGAAGCGAAATAAGCGGAAAGAAAGCGAACAACGCCTGCGGCGGCGAAAGGCGGCGCAGTTAGGAATTGCACGCTTGAAAAGAAAACGATATCTGCGGCGTCAAGCGGCAAAAAAGGGGGCACAGAAAAGAAAAAATAAGCGATAGGGATTTCCTTATGTATTCCAATAAATTCTATATGCCGCACCGTGTGGTTTTGATTTTTGTATGCTGTATCGTATCGTCATGTCTTTTTCAGAGAACGGGGAAAGATCAGGCAAATTCTTCACCGCTGTTGTCTGCAGGACAATCGGAAGAAGATCATGCCCGGCTTGACACTGTTTTTAAGGCGGCGTACCGCGCATTTGAACAAAAAGAATATATTCGTGCCATTGAATTATTTAAACGGCACAATGAACTCAATACCGCACTCATGAATTATGAAAGCTATGCATTTATGGCTGAATGCTATCATCGGATGGATCAAAAGGAACAAGGGGAGCGTATCTACACGGAAGCCCTCCTGAAGAACTCGCAGCGGCCGAAAGATATGAACACAATATATTTTTCAACATTGAGGTCGGAAGAGCTTGACTCATGGAAATCGAAGTATCCTTCTTTTCCTGCAGTTCTCAAGAAGGAAAACGGTTTTCTTCCGTATGACGAGTGGCCGGTTGCTGTCTATAAGAAGGCGCCTGTGTATCCGGATTCGGCATTACGCAGCGGCATGGAAGGAGATGTTTTTGTCAAAGCGTTAATCGATGAATACGGCAATGTGGTCAGCGTTTCATTTCTGAAATCGACTGAAAAAATCTTCGAAGTTCCCGCCCTCAATGCAGTGGAACAATGGAAATTTTCTCCGTTTAAGAAAAAAGGCATGCCAATAAAAATGGAGATTACCGTACCGGTGAAATTTAGAATATCACGATCGTAGCAATCTGCGCTTCAATACTTAAGCATACGATTGTACAGGGTATTGACTCATCTCGTTTTTCTTGTTTACTGGGGTTACGTAAAGATGAAAAGAACAACTGTCAGTCCCTCGCGTTTTTTAGGAAGAATCTTACAAAAGAAAGTCGCTTGAAAAATATTTTTCATGCCTATTGACAAATAAATAAAAAAGTACCATGTTGTTCCAGCAATGGTTATACTATGACGAGATAGTACTATTTGCTGACGCCAAATATTTCATTTTATTTCAATTCAATTTACTCTATTTATTATTGGAAGAGAATAGAAAATCCTGAGAGATTTAGATGGGTAAAGTGGTATAACAAATACAGCGCCTTATAACTTCTTGGATTTCATATTTGTGATTTTTTGTTCCCTTTGTATAAAAGCAGACCATAAGTATTGTTTTTATGAAAGAATCGTTTCCCAAAGCAATATTCTCGCGAAAACGGATCGCTTTAATAATAGTATTTTTAATTATTACAATATTCGTTATAGGCTATTTATACCTTCAAAGCCAATTCGATTTTCCTCCTCCTATCATAGGAGAAAAAATGTCGCCAGCGATAGTACAAACACTTGATGGTAAAAATGTATCTATTTATTCATTCCTTGTAAAAAAAAGTATCGTAATGTTCTTTTGGACAGATTGTTCTCATTGTAAGAATGAAATAACCGATATACTTTCGTTGTATCCTGTTTTGAAAGATTCAATGAATATCGTTGGTATTTCATTTAGTGGTAAAGAACAAACTGTTGACTTCATTATAACATCGGGAATTAAATTTCCCGTATTCCGTGATGTGAACTGGGAAGCCAAAAATAGTTTTCATGCAAATGTAACTCCATCGATATTTTTTGTAGATTCAAGACAGCGATTAGTAAAGTATAAATTTGGAGAGCAAAGTAAAAAGCAATTGGGTGCAATGTTGCTTTGGTTTGCTAATATAACTCCGGATTCAACACTTAAACAATTATGAAGCAGAAAAAAATAATTGCCGCAATAGTTTTAATCGCAAGTGTTGCCGGGCTCAGTGCAATCTGCTGGTTTTTACAAAAGCCGCATGCAGATAGAATACTCTCAGCTTGGATGATAAATGCGGAATACATTGGCGACGACGGTATTGTCATGCAAACAAAGCACAATAGCTGCGGGCCCAGCGCTCTGAAAATGATATTTGATCACTACAATATTTCTTCCTCGCTGAAAGAGATTGAGCAGAGTGTCAATCTTACCCAAAAAGGTTCGTCAATGCTTGCATTGAAGGAAATGGCAGAACTGAGAGGATTAAAAGCAGAAGGATGGCGCTTCACGTTGGAAGATTTTCTGCGTTCCTCATTTCCATCGATTCTCTATGTGAATAAGGATCACTACATCGTTGCGGATAGCGTATCTGTGGATGGTAATGTATATGTTTGCGATCCTGCTATTGGCAAACTTCGGATATCTAAGGAAAAGCTCAATAAAATTTGGGGGGGGGCGAAACGTTGGTGTTTGAGAAAAAGTAAATAGTGAATAGTAAATAGTAAATAGAAATAGGAGATCTAAAATCGTAAATTGGCAATCGTAAGTCGGAAATTAAGTATAACTCCTTGCTCACTGGTTTGTTCATTGCGAATGAAGAAGAAGCACTTGGTTGGCCCCCTTAGAGCTGAATTGGAATTCGCTGTGAAGAAACGGGCCACAGTGAGCAGAAAATAATAAACTAACAATAAACAAATAACATAAAGGAGGTACATATGAGTGCAGGATGTTGGTGGGCTGTAGCAGGAATGGGTGTTGCTATGATGGGTGCCTGTGCTATTACAGGTGGCTTGTCAGCAATCGTTTGGGGCGCTAGTTTGTTGACCTCAACAGGAGGTCTTATTTCTGGTTGCGGTGGTTAATCTCAATAGTTCTGTTGGGCGGGATGAATTCCCGCTCAACAGTTCAAACATCATTTCTAGAGGAAATGAAATGTATAATTTTAAAATATTGAAAATTATTTATGAGTTAAACACAACTCTTTCGAAGCGTGTAAAAAAGTTTGAGTGGTTTTATATCACTTTAATTGGTTTTGCCTGCCTCTTCCTTGGAGTGATAATTGGAGTTCCGTTATTTACAAAATTGGTGAAATTTCGGGACGAAATGGACTTCAAAAATGCATTAAATTTTATCCCAATTTTAGTTCTCCTAATTGATCTCATCCCAACGATATTGCGCTATCAGTATAAAACACTTATCGAGAAACGTCATTTAAGTATTTTCCCTATAAAAAGATTGCACACACTTTGGTTTCATTATTTTCTCTGGCTCTCTGATATTAAAAATGCTACTTATATCGTTTGTTTATTATCATTTCAAATATATTTCCTTGCTCTGTCTATGTTTATTGGTGCTCTTTTGAGTTCATTGTTATGGTTGTTTTTCTTTCTAACAGTAATAACTGGATATCTCATTTTATTTGAATTGTATAGTGACGTCTTAATGAAATATCGACAACACGCAATAAGCTTTTTTTTTCTTCTGTTAATCTTGGTGAATGCTATAAGAATTATCGGTCGTGAAGACTTTTATTCCTCTATTCCAATCACTAGCTTTGTGGGAAACGGGCTCTATGCGCTTTCTGTCGGAAACTTTTCTGTTGCTTCATGGAATCTCTTGCTACTATTATCCTCGTTTTCTATAGGCGTGTCACTTCTTATCTTCTTAAACCCTAAGAGACGATGACTTATTATCGGTTTATTCTTTTGTTAATAACTCAATTCAAATTATTGAATCGCTATTTAAGGATTCCGGTGCTATTTATTCTACTTTTTCTTTATACATTTGCTTTTGCTTTTCTAAAACATGCTTTTGGTAAACCTATTCATCTTCCATTCGTAACGATGATTATTAATATTTTATTCATCGGTTTTCTTTTCAGTGAATATTTCATAGCAGGTGTTAATGAAAAGATATTCTACGCAATCTTTTCATCAAAAATAAGAAATATAGTATTAACGAATAATGTCGCTTTAATGATTATTATTTGGATTTTGCCAATACCAATATTTATCATCGAACTTATTTATTTCTCATCAACATGGCATGAAATATATGATGCCTTGCAGTATGTAGTTATAACAACGCCTGGTTATGTTTATCTATTAGACATATTTTCTACATCTATAAAAAAACCAACACGATATATTTCTACGTTTGTACAAATGTTTCTTCAAGTAATCAATATTCTTCTTGCATCTACTCCGTACGCAATATTGCACTTATGGAGCACATCTAATATCCTTTATATAATTGTCTGTCTGTTCATATTTTGTTTTTGGTACTTTTATGGAGTTACAAGTATTGTCAACTATTTTCGTCAGAGTATAATCGGAGCTATTCAAAACCAATGAATGCGATTGAAATACAAGACCTACAAAAAACCTATAAGAATAAGGTAATTGCATTAAATTCATTGAATCTTAATGTTCCAAAATCTTGTATTTTAGGATTGCTTGGTCTAAACGGTGCTGGAAAATCTACAACCATCAACATACTCGCAGGTATTTTACAGAAAACTGATGGACGTATTCTCATTTATGACAAAGAGATTAATGATGATGAGTATGAATACAAGAGTTACACTGGATTTGTGCTCGAGCGACCACACTATTTTGAAAAGCTCTCCGTAGAAGAGTACTTAGAATTTGTCGGTGCGATGTATGGTCTTGATGTTCACGAAATAAAAAAGCGGACAAATGAGTTACTTGAGTTACTTGAACTTCAAAGTAATAGGAGGCAATGGATTGAAACTTATTCAGCCGGAATGAAGAAAAAAGTTTCGCTTGCCGCTGCGATCATCCACAATCCCCAATTGTTAATTCTTGACGAGCCGCTGGAGGGAATAGATCCAATCTCAGTAAAGCGAATTAAAGATATTCTGAAACTAATGGTACAAAACGGTGCAGCGATATTAATAACTTCTCATGTTCTTGATACAATAGAAAAAATTTGCGATGAAATTGCAATAATAAATAAAGGAGAAATCATCTTTCGATCAAAAACTGAAGAGATTCGAGCTAGAATTAAAAACGAATTTACTCATGAAACCTATCAATCATTGGAAGAAATATTCATCGATGTCGTTAATAATAAGAATGGAGAAAAGCCGAAAGGAAGATTATCATGGCTATAGCACTATCCAATATTGTAAATATATTTGCAATCCCGAATGATGTTTTTCAAAACATTAAAACAAGCCCGAAATGGCTTATAGCATTTTTATTTATGTTTATTGTAAGCGCAACCTGTGGATATTTTATGGAACCATTCACACAAAAAGTTATGGAACACACTCTTTCCGCTAAAATGAGCGATGAGCAAGTTCGGCAAACTTTGGATGTGGCTTCAAGATTTCATTTTCTTTTGCTTTTGTTCTCTGCTGTTCCATTATTTGCAAAATGGCTGTTTATTTCGTTATTCCTATATTTGGGTGCAATTCTATTGAATGCAGAAAAAACGAATTTTAGAAATATTTATTCAGCCGTAGTTCATTCAGAACTTATTTTATTGCTCATGCTTATGTTGAATGTCCTTATTTTGCATGTTAAAGGAGTAGAGTCAGTAAATAATATAACAGATCTTAACGCAATTATTGGATTAGAATACTTTCTTGGAGATAAAATACACAATATACCTTTGTACACTTTCCTTAATAACTTCAATGTCTTTTCGATTTGGTATCTTGTCATCCTCATAATCGGCATATCGGTTATTTGCCAAATAGAAAAATGGAAATCTGCAATATTAGTCTCATCAGTGTTGTTGCTGGGTGTAGGTGTCCAAGTTGCTTTTGTTTCCTTGTCCGAAAATATGCAGCATATGATGGGGAGTTGAACGTGGGTAATTGAAATTTTCTTCCGAGTTTGTGAACTACCTGTTTATGTTTATTGACACAATACAACGAGCTATTCATAAAGCCAATCCAAAATATTATTATCTACAATTTTAACAAATTCAGATGAATTAAGTATAACACTACGATATTCCGTTAATTTCCTAGTTCTAAGCAATTGGGCTTTAGCGTTAATTATAATCTTTAATTTGGGTTTGGGAATATATATAGCGTGTTGTGATAGTGAATACACTATGAAAAATAAAATAGCATCCTTCTTCGATTATTCATTTATAGGGATCACTTACGCCTTAATATTTGCGACAATTTATGGATTGTTCAACCTCAGCATTTTATTTTTTATTGTGTTCGTGATCTATTTGGTTAAAAATATTTTCCTCGATGATTTTAACTCTGATATATTCCGTTATACGTGGTTTGATTTAGCGATTCTATTGGTTGCTGTTGCAGAGGGAGTAAGCTATATCGCCTCAACTTATCATGAGAACAGCTTTTACAGTGTTGCCGATATTTCTTTTTTTATTCTTTTCTATTATTGGGTAAGATTTAATCTAAAGTACGATTATCAGCGAAGAGCAATATTTTTATTTATAACGGTTCTAGGAGTATATTTATTTTTAGACGGCATGTTGACATTTCTTTCGGGTTACTCTCAAATGAAGTCGGCTGGTTTAAACGACTTTAATGAGTTCAGGCACCTCCTTTCTTTTGGCTCACCAGTTGGCACACCAACTGCAGAATGGAGTACAATTTATCTCGCATGCCTGCCGTTTTCATTAATACTATTTTTTACAAAATTCAAAAAGGATAAACGGGAATCATTGCTTTTATTGATTCCGGCAATCTTTATTTTAACAATCCCTGTGATTTCGTGTTTCAGGGGAATGTATTTTGCTATTGCATCTTTTGCACTCTTTGGAAGCGCTTTATTCCTATTGTATAAACTATCTTCCTTTAGGAAAGTTCTTCTGTTTAATTCGTTATTTTTCTTTTCGATAGGATTGGTTGTTGTCATATCACCTTTCTTCAAACCTGTATTGACAACTATTTCTATGTTTCAAACTATGTCACAAGTCCGTAGTTTTGAAGGCAGGAAAAGTCTTTGGAAAACAGGTATCGAGATGATAAAGGATCATCCACTCACAGGAATTGGCTCTAACAATTTTCCAATAAAGTATTTCTCGTATAAAGATCAAAAAGATAACACACCTTATGCAGGCAGAGTTTTTAACACATTTTTGCAGATTACGATCGAAAAAGGATTGATCGGTTTGTTTGCGTTTGACATTTTAATAATTGCATTCTTCTTTGTTTCTCACCGAAAGATTAAATTATTAACCGATAATTGGGACCAAAAGGCTACTGTCGTTTTATTTATGAGCGCGTTTACAGCAATCATTATAAGAGATTTAAGTTATTCTTCTATATTTTATAATAGAGGGGCAGATCTGCTCATTTGGTTTATGTTTGCTGACAATGCTCAAGTGCCCAATAATAAAATTTCTTCAGATTCTAGTTGTCGCAAAAAAGCAATCTTACTCTTTCCAGTTCTTATTGGCTCAATTATATTCTTGCCAATTGCGTTGAATTCTATTCAAAAAGGGAAAGCAGAAAGTCAACTTCTTTCATTTATCGAACAATTAAATCATAAAAAATCTGTTGATGCTCAACAGAACATCGAATCTGCAATTCAGTTATGTCCAGAGAATGCCTATTATAGAGCCTGCCGAGGATTGTTATCGGATAGAATGATAAATAACAAGTTCAATGTCGAAGAGTATCTTGAAAATAAATCGTTGTTGACCAAGGCAGACAAAGAGCAGATTAAGATAGGGATTACGTCTTATAATAAAGCGTTAGAGTTAAATCCGACTGATGATGAATTCTATCATAATCTTGGATGGTTATATATTATCAATCAAGATGAGAAGCAGGCTGAATATTGTTTACATCAATCAATTCAAATAGACAATAATGCGGCAATTCCTCATATCAGTTTAGGGATCTTAAAAGAAAGAAATGGCGAGAAGGACAGTGCTCTAACAGAATATAGTACTGCTATTTGTAGGCTTCCGAGCATTTTGGATTCACAATTTTTTCTAGATTTGAAGAAACGAATGCCATTAGAATCAAAAGAATTGGTTATTCACAATATACAAGATTTGGAAAAGGAATTTCAAACAAGCCATGATCCCACAATTGCAGCAAAACTTGCTAAATTTTACCTTTTTCAAGGTGAAAAACAAAAAGCGATACAATTGTTTGAGTGGACCACAAAGAAATTGCCGAGTCTTTCTCGCCCATGGCTCTATCTTGGCGATCTATATCAATCTTCTAACGAGGATGAAATGTTCCGATGTTATCAAAAAGCAGCTTTTCTTGATAAATCAGATGTTTATCCCTTGCTACGATTAGGTCAATTCTATGAACAGAAAAATCGAATCAATGATGCAATACAATATTTCAAACGGTCGATAAGAGCTTCGAATCTTCAATATGCTTTTCATTCAAGTAAAATTGCAGCCATGTATTGTTTAACTTGCAAGGATGAAAGATTGGTTATAAAAGATTACCTTGTGCCCAAAGGATTATTAACCTATTGTGCTCCATTATTTGATATTTCATCTGTTTATGATCGTCTTTCAGGTCTCTATACCAGGCAAGGAAACAACAAAAAAGCGGAAGAATATACGAGACTTAGTAAAGAATTGATATTTTATTGACTAAAAGGATGATTTTTTTAGAAGAAAACAGATGAAAAGCATTGTATTAATATTAAGGATTATTACACTATCTGTTTCTCTATTAAGTTGTAATAGAACGCCAAGCTTAGTTATTCCAAATGATTTTCAAGGGATATTACCGATAAAAGAGTGGAAAGTCGTTGGTCCATTTGAATTTGATACCCTTAAACAGAATCCGCATAACACATATTACAACAAAGACTTAGAAAGATATGGCATCAGTGAGGAACACTTTTCAGAAAGTGATTTTGAAATATTGAATGATTATAAAATCAAAACTTTTAGTATCCAGACCTATAACTCCCCTGTAAACCTATTTGATCATGTTGACAAAAATCAGATAAATAATAAAAGTAATTTTTATCTATATACTTCTGTCTACAGTGAAGGTGAGGAAGAAGTTGTTTTCATTTTCGATGGCAGTTGTAACTATAAAGTGTGGATAAATCAAAGACAGGTTTTGGAAGTTCTTAACAAAAAAAATACTCATAAAATTGGAGACCGTTTTATAAAAGTTAAACTGCAAAAAGGTAATAACTTTGTTTTCGCTAAAGTCAATAGAGGTAGCAATCAATTAGCGTGGGGGATATTAATGGTCGGTGCATCGTTAAAGGCTGCACAAAAAATATATAAAGAAAATTATCTATCAGACTTTATAAGTGATCCCCTCATTTCAGATTCAATAAGCCTCTATTTAGGCCCGTATTCCAATGCCCGGATAAAGATCGTAGATAGTGATAATAATGTTAAGTTAAATGATAGTTGTTTCAATAAATATCAAAAAATCTTTTTTATTAAATGCGGCGGAATTCATGACGGACTTTACAGCAGTAAATTATTTCTTGAGGATGATTCTCTTGAAGAATTTATATATAGAGGTAATATATTCAAATTTATACAAGAATTGAAATTAAAGTCTCAACAATTAAAATGCGATAATTGTACAATGAATGATGTTAACGCTGCAATTGAGAGGCTAGATTTTTTGATAAATAAACTTGATGAAAGTTCCGAATCAGAAGTTAGATATTATCATAGCAACTTGATATACTATTCAATAAATTTGCATAATTTAATAGGTTATGTTAGAAAGAATAAGCATGATAGATTATATTGTGGTACTTCTCTAAAAACTTATTTTTCTGAGAAAGATAATGCTGTTTATCATTTTATGTTACACGTTAGTAAATGTTTAATAAATACGCCATCCCTGCCATTAATACTTTTTGTCCCATATTCACTTGTCGATGAAACTATGCCGAGGAGTTGGTATATAGGCACTTTAGATCAAATTGAGATGGACAGTAAGATGGCTGACGACTACGGTTTTGCGGTAGCTTGGTTATTTATGAGAGGAACCAAATATACTCCAATTAATGCAGTTGAAGAGGCTAAAAATGTAATTAAAAGAATTAAAAGGGATTATAATTTAGATACAACAAAAATATATTTGATCGGAGAATGTGTAGGAGGCAAGAGAGCTTTGTTATTGGCAGAGAAATGTCCGGACCTTTTTTCTGGTATAGCAGTCAAAGAACCTGTAACAATGGGTGGAGACGAAATAGAAAAACCAATATATTTTGTGCAGAATCTATACAACATACCTACTTGCATATTCCATGGTATATACGATAATGAAGTTCCTATTGAGTGGTCAAGAAAGTTTGCATCCGATGCACAAAAAGTTGGTAAATTTATGAAAGTTGTAGAAACAGAAACAGGACATTTAAAGCTTTCGAGGGACGAAAGAAGAAATTCCTTCCTTTTTTTAGATAGTTTAAAGACCCATCATCAGGCAAAAAGAATCGATACTATTAAATATTGTACCTGCGATGTGGGATCCAGTTCTTTATACTGGATTGAAATTTGCAAAATAAAACCTCTTGAAAAGGCAGAAATCACAGCAACATATGATTCTTCAAGTCAAAATATCCACGTTGACTGTAAAAATATATTGGAATTTAACGTGCTAACTAATTTGCTTGATTTAACAAAGGGGACTGATTTAACAATTTATGCAAATAATATAATTTCCTATCGAGGAACGGTAAATAGAAACAAAGTAAATATTCTTTTAAAAGAGTGAGAAGATTCCCGAAGTTTTCCTATCGGTTCTCGTGAGAAACTTCGGGAATCTAACTAACCTGCCTTGCGTTTGATTGATCTCTCACGTACTTTGATTGCAGTTGTTTCACTCGTGGGGCAATTAGTGATACGATGAGGCGCCGTGGGGATTCCAATTCGAAGAGAAATTTTAAAGAGAAAAGATATTTTGCAGGGCAAATGAAATTTGTTGGGCTGCGATTACTGGTGACAATTCAACAAAGATAAATATTTTATGAAAATTAAACTTAGGAATTTAGTCCTGATAGCTTCCATTATTACCAGTACGAACCTCTCATTTGCTCAATGGGTGCAGACCAATGTTCCTCTTGGCGGAGCAGTTAATGGCATTGCAGTCAACGGCAAAAATATTTTTGTATGCACGGATTTTGGGATCTTTCTTTCGACTGACGATGGAACAAGTTGGAGTGCCACAAGTCAAGCAAATCTTGGGGCAAATGCAATCGTTGCCGAAGGAGAAAAATTATTCGTTGTGAGAAATGGGGTCAGTCTTTCAACTGACGGTGGTATTTCCTGGAATGCCGTAAACAATGGATTGCCTTCATATAGCGTCGTTTTCAAAATTGCTATCAGCGGTACAACTCTATTTGCAATGGTTTATGGTTCAATGATGATGATGGGCGGGTGGGGTATCTTTCGTTCAACTGACGATGGTGCACACTGGACCGCAGTGGGTTTAGGATATCTTAGTGTCTATACTATTGCAGCTTATTCTAACTCTGCAGGAGATACCGATATTTTTGCTGGGACAGACGGCGGACTGAACAATGGTTATCTCACACCAGGCGTGTTCCTTTCGACCGATGATGGTATTTCGTGGGATTCGCTCGGGTTGGTAAATGTGAATGTTCGCGCTATTGCCGCCGTTCATAATGGATCGGGTGATTCAAGTATCTTTGCCGGAACGACGAATGGAATTTTTCGTTCGACCAACGGAGGCTTAAGCTGGGACACCGTAAACACAGGAATACCAGACACAATCGTACGTGCTCTTGCCGTCAGCCCTAATGGGACAGGCGGCAACAATCTATTTGCCGGGACTGATAGCGGCGTCTTTCTTTCTACCAACAACGGCGATAAATGGACATCAGTTAATACTGGTTTCACAAACACAACTTGTGTGATGGTTTTTTCCGTCTCCGGCACGTATCTTTTTGCTGGGACTAATAACGGTGTCTGGAGACGACCGTTGTCGGAAATGATCACAGAAGTAGAAAGGCTCTCGGCCGTTTTGCCGATGCATTTTAGTCTTGACCAGAATTATCCGAATCCATTTAATCCGGCAACGATTATTTCCTTTAGTCTTCCATCAAAATCTTTTGTTTCGTTGAAGGTATTTGATATTATAGGGAAAGAGGTAGCAACTATTGTATCGGAAGAAATGTCGGCAGGCAACCACTCGCGGCAATGGAATGCAGCAAATATATCAAGTGGAATTTATTTTTGTCAGATGCAAGCGGGTTCGTTTGTCGAAACAAAGAAACTCGTTTTGCTCAAATAGAGCAATTGCACCCTAACCAGGCGCTCCCGCCCAACAAGACGGCGGGCAAGCAAGCTAACGGTTGCCAGTTGGGTACGTAAATCATGGCGAGCATAGGTTTAGTGCAAAATTGAAAGTTATCAGCGTGAACTTGTTTCGTTTAGTACAATTTGAAAGTTTTCATTGCCGCAGCTTAGCCGCCATCCGTTAGGTGGCATTGTGACGGGCAGCGGTGCTGGATTCAATCAAAGGATACAATACATAATGAATTCTAAACTACTAAGTATTACTCGTATCGTTAGTTTCATCATGACAATATATATTTGGCGGGTGGTGCAATTCGCAGAGTTTTCTCAACTCGCAGAGTACACTCTGACCATCGGACCAATTTTGTTTGTTTTTCCAGTTGTCTGGATCGGACGGAAGGCGGTCAACCTCAAACCGACTTTTGAGCGTGTTGCCTGGATTACGAGCTTTGTTCATATCGTCTTAATGGTTTTCTTTGGTGTATCGATCATCGAAGCCATCAGACTGTTTCAAATCTCGCGTGGCATCACAATACCATTACCTGTCGAAATTGGAACGGTACTCCTTTATCTTACCGGTGCGTGTTTGTCATTGACCGTGGTAAATCTCGCATTAAGCGGACTCGGAGCACCATTTGCTATTGCATTGAGCAAGCGTCTTGCAAATCGCTGGATGTATCGTTGGACGAGAAATCCGATGGTTTTATGCTGTCTCGCCATGCTTCTATCGGCTGGCATTTATTTACAGTCTCTTTATTTTGTTTTGTGGGTTGTTTTACTTGTAACACCGGCGTGGATTTACTTTTTGAAAGTGTATGAAGAGCGCGAGCTTGAAATCCGTTTCGGTGCATCATACTTGGATTACAAAACTAATACTTCTTTTCTCTGGCCAAGAATACCGAGGAATTGAAATATAATTGTATAACAATGCCGCTTAACCAGGCGCTCCCGCCCAACAAGACGGCGGGCAAGCAAGCTGACGGAATGAGCTCATTGCAATTAGCATGGCTGGTGGTGGGTTTAAGTTATTATAATTAACTTTTTTGTACCTCGTTGGTTGAGACAAATAAATATGGTTATCAGCATGAACTCGTTTCGTTTTGTGGTTAATTAAACTTGGTCACGCGGCAGCTTAGCCGCCATCCGTTAGGCGGCTTCCATAAACTATGGCAGTCAATTAATGAAAAGGGGATCAGATAATGAAATTCTTGCTAAGATATTTTGAGAAATTCATATTGTATTTGCAAACCGCCTTTGGGGTGAAACATATTCACACAGTAATCATCCTTTTTCTATTGTTGATTAACCTAGTGCTGATAGTGGTGGTTTTCCTTCTTTCGAATTCACTCGCCTCTATCTTAACGAATATGGCACTAAATTTCCTACAATTCTTCTTTGTTGTAGTCCTTTTAGGTGTCATCTTGGGGATCACATCTAATTACTTGTACGACAAAGCTATAGCCGCACTAAATAATCCTATCGGAAGAGCTATAAGCGAAAGCAGATTGATTAATTACTTCCTACCTGACAAAGAAAGTGAGAAGGAGAGAAGAACAAATTTAACAGTTGAGCGTTTGCCCAGCATGAAAGGCGAAGTTTGCATATTCGCCATTGCAGCAACAAGCTACCTTCCCAAGAAAGATGATGCAACACGTTTCTCCCAATTATTCATCAGCAAGTTAATTAACAAAGAAATTAATTTGCGACTATTATTACTCAATCCCTACAGCCAAGCTTCGAAGTTTAGATATGCGCGAGAAGAAGGTATTGATGTGGATGTTATTTGTGAAAGAGAGAGGAACGAAATGAGATTTGAGAGATCGGCGCTCTATGGTGACATTGTGAACACTATGGATAAAGTCAAAGAGCTAAGAACTAAAGGGGCCAACATAGAATGCAGACTTACCAACTTCGAGCCTGCAATATCAATGATGTACACCAGTGACTTTGTTTATATTGATATACTTTCCTTGGGAAGGTTAGATGAAACGACTAAGTTCACAAAGCAACGAACTACTTTGCCAATCACCGAATTCTCCTCAGATTCTGCGTATTATCAAGTCGCCAAAAGCCATTTTGAATACCATTGGAAATATGGAATCACACCAGATGAATTTGGTTACTATAAACCCGCTTTACAAGAAAGCTTCTTTGGTTTCTCCTATACGGGCTATAGGTTGATCAAACAGCACGATTCTTGGATTTCTATTGATCCAGTAGTTGGATGCAACGCGGGTTGTAAATACTGTGTTCTTCAAACAACATTTCGGAATGATATTAAACCGAAAGTCTACGCAAGTCCGGAGACCATTGGTGATCACCTTCGAGAAAGCAAATTCTATCATGAAGACGAAGTCCTTTGCCTATTCAATTACACTGATGCTCTACTAACCGAAAACAAAGAGCGTTTGATAAGTTGTCTTGAGACCCTTAAGGAAAAGCAATTTCGAAATTGGGTATGCATTCCCACAAAACACCCATTTGATGTGAAATTCGCTCACAAAATAATAGACTCGTATCATCATAACAAGTTGATCTTTCTCATTTCCCTTTCGGGCATGCCAGAAGGATATGAGCCGAGTATTAAATCAGCAGAGATTGTTGCCACTATGAAAATGTTGAAAGAACTTAAGATACCACTCATTCACTATTGGAGGCCTGTTACCAAATTAAATTCCAGTGATCAGCATATTGAAAGTATTTTGGACAAAGTCGATGAGTACGCAAATTGTTCTGTGATTGTTGGCTTAAAGGCTAGCGATGCTCTCAATGACTACTATGTAAATGAGGGGCTTATAAGTAAGAGTGAATTAAAGGTTCATGGAGATTATTTACCAGAAGGATTCATGAAGAAGGTCAAAAATATTCTGAATCAGAAAGGCAAGGTATATCCTATCTATCTTCACGCATCCTGTGCCGTAAGCAAGATAACAAGTCAGCCTGACTATAATGGAACTATGCTCAGAAACGATGTGTGTTCATTGTCTGCTACAGGAGCCTCATTATGTATTTCAGACCAAGAATCGATATGCCAGAACTTCTTAAAACGCACACAGCAAGAATTTGACAAGACCAAATTCTATGAGATTATTAGAGAGATTCTTCCCAGAATGGATATGAAGATTGATGGCAATACGATCGAACTATTGGATCCTGTTTATCAAGAAGATCTTATTTATCTCGTACATCGACTCAGGCAACCAGTAGTGGCGAAACAGATATTGTACACCAATCAGTATGTTGGTTCAATACTTGCCTAGCGAATTGATGGAAAGACAAACTATGTGAATAAGCAAGTAACCACCTAACAAATCGTTCAAGCTGACCGTATGAGCGTTAGTACCGATAAGCATGGCTTGCATAGGTTTTGGTTCTTAATAATAAACTTATCAGCATGAACTTGTTTCGTTTTGTATATTTTGAAAGTTATCAACGTGGCAACTTAGTTGCCATCCGTTAGGCGGGCAAAAAACAATTACAAATACAGGAGAATGAAAATGTATATGCAAAGAAAAAGAATGCTATTCCTTTATTTAATCTTGATGTCAGTCACGATTAACTTACAATCGCAAGATACATCATCAGAACGAAATTCTTTGAAAGCAGGTGCTTGGGCATTGCAGTTTGGGATTTCCAGTAACTTTACGCTCACATCATTTCAAGGAAGTAATATAGCGTTCAAATATCAATTATCCGACAAGAGCGCTCTTCGTGGAGGAATAACAATTAACGGTAGCACTAATGATGGAACCACTTCAAATTCTGGATCAATCGATGATACCAGCTATGGTACTGCTCCGGGAAGCAGCTCAACGGAATCCGCAACTGCCTCTTTTGTTCTCCAATACTTATGGTATATGAATCCAAACGGCCCCGTACATTTCTACACTGGACTTGGTCCATTAGTTTCATACAGCTATTCCAAGTATTCCACAAATAATCCTTATTCATCTACTGTATATGATAGCGGAAGTTATCGCGGGTATTGAAATCGAAATATAAGTACTTCAAACTCTACCCAATGGGGATTTGGTGTATCGTGTGTTATTGGCGTCGAATGGTTTGCTTGCCAATGGTTATCCTTGCATGCAGATTACAATGAAAGCATCCAATATCGATGGGGTTCGAATTCATCGAATCAAGAATGGTCTTCTTCGACCAGTCCAAATTTTATACCTTCTCAAACTAATAATTCTGGAACAAGCAAAGGATGGTCTTTAAGCAGTTCTAGCGTTGCATTCGGGCTAAATATATATTTGTAAATTTGCCCGCCTAACCAGGCGCTCAAGCTCTGCTTGTCCAGAAGAATGAATCACAGCCGGAGGCCTGAGAATGTCATTGCACGAAGTGCAATACAAATTTATTGGATGCAAAATTCATGGCGAGCAAAGGTTGAGTACAAATTTGAAAGTTATCAGCATGAACTTGTTTCGTTTAGTGTATTTTGAAAATTATCAGCGCCGCAGCTTAGTTGCCAATCGTTAGGCAGCAACACAAAGTATCTTACTAATATAACTAGGAGAAAATAATGACAAACAATCTTACCCCACAGGAAGAAAAGCAACTTCTTGAGATGCTAAAAAACCAGCCGCGAGATATTCGTTCTATCAATATTACTGCAAATCTTTTTCTGGTATTTGGTGGTTGTTTTATAGTTGGCACGGCGTTTTATTTACTCAAACACTTTACGGATAATGTAGCATATTTTGTAGGTCTACCAAATTTCGTTGGAGGGATGATATTGATCGTTAGTTATATTTTGCTTTCGAGGAGAGTAATCCGAATGAAACAGTTAAACTCAATATTATCAAAGCTGCATAAAATGATTATTGCTGCCTAACCAGGCGCTCAAGCTGACGGAATGAGCTGGGTGCGAAATTCATGGCGAGCATAGGTTAGTACAAGATTGAGAGAACCAGTATGAACTTGTTTCGTTGGTTGCATTACGAAACTTATAAACGCCGCAGCTTAGTGCCTGTCCGTTAGGGCTATAATATTAAAGGAGTTCAAAATGGATAAACATGAATTCTTAAAACAGCAATATATTTCATTACGAGAGGAAATTAAGGAAACTAAGGCACGTATTTTTAAAACCTTAGGTTTCGGTATTATTGCTGTTCCTGCTGCTAATTTTCTAGGAGAATCCTATCACATTGATGTTGTTATTCTATCGTTACCATTACTTGTCATTGTTCTTGCATTTCTATATTTATCAGAGAATAATGCTAAGATGAGATGTGGTAGATTTATAAGAATCCATATTGAAAGTTTATTCAAAGATATCCCTGGTTGGGAAACCTGGCTTGAAAATCCTGAGGAGGAATATCAAACAAGAATTGTTGATATATATCTTGATGCTTGTTTTTATATCCTATTCTTCATTTACTATGTTGGTTCTGTTTTTCTTGAAACAAGATTTTCAATTCAAAATTTTCATCTTTTGATTACTGCTATGATACTTGGCTTTTACGTAGCAATTGGTATTTGGTTCTTAATACACTTAATTACACATATTCAAGTCTCTACGACAATTAAAATGGATAAGGACAAATTACAACATAAGCCCTAACCAAGTGCTCAAGCTCGGCTTGTCCAGAAGAATGCATCACAGCCGGAGGCCTGAGAATGTCATTGCACGAAGTGCAATACAAATTTATTGGATGCAAAATTCATGGCGAGCAAAGGTTGAGTACAAATTTGAAAGTTTTCAGCATAAACTCGTTTCGTTTTCAGCAACTTGAAATTTATCAGCGCCGCAGCTTAGCGCCGATCCGTTATACCGCTTGCGTTTTAAGGTAAGTTGGCCGAATTTAGCAACACTATTAATAAAATGAAATAAGGAGATAAACCATGAATATTTTCTTATGGGTTCTTCAAATTCTTCTTGCCTTGCATACCATCATGGGTGCAGTTTGGAAGTTTTCCAATTCGGAACAAACCGTACCTTCCTTGAGTACAATTCCTCATGGATTTTGGCTGACGTTGAGCGTCATTGAGCTGCTTTGTAGTTTGGGTTTGATCCTCCCTGCACTAAATAAGCGACTAGGCGTCCTGGTGCCGGTCGCGGCGGTTTGTATTGCAGCTGAAATGCTGCTCTTTTCCGGATTGCATATTTACTCCGGTGACACGAATTACAACCAAATGATATATTGGCTCGTCGTGGCTGCCATATGTTCGTTTATTGCTTACGGTAGATTTGTGTTGAAACCTCTTAGACGTCCTTAAATAAGAAGTCAATCAATATGAGTTATGCAAAAAAATGTCGCAAGCGGTATAACCAGGCGCTCAAGCTGACCGGATGAGCGCCCGCCCAAAGATAAACATGGCGGGTAAATGGGCACGTTAAGCATGGCGCGTAGAGGTTCAGATGTTTAATAATAAACTTTTCAGCATGAACTTGTTTCGTATAGTACATATTGAAAGGTATCAGTGGCGCAGCTTATGCGCCATCTGTTAGGGCGCATTCAAAATAAAGGAGAATTAAATAAAAAGTAGAAAAAAATATATTCCACTCATATTCATTATTCCAGCACTAATACGCTCAATTAATCATCCTCCTCAATTGACATCGGGTTCTATAGGATTATTTGTAGTTATTCTTCTTTTAGTTGGTTTGTTCGTTTATTTAGAAAAAAGTATGGAGAAAAGAATTCGTAGGTTCGATAGAATCAAAGATCATCGATTCCTCTATATATTAAGTTTTAGTTTACTTTGCGGCTTACCTCTATCATTGGTATTAACTTGGTCATGGGAGTCTCAAATAAAATTATTGTACGCCATTCTTTTTATTGTATTGCCGACAGTCGTAATTTTTGGATGGACTGGATTGATGGATTGGAAAGAATGTCAGAAAAAATATCTCGAATTGAAATATTCACAACACGCAAATAATGCGACCTAACCAGGCGCTCCCCGAAAAAAGAATTCGGGGCAGGCAAGCTGTCCGAATGAGCATTGACTCGCCTCTTTTTTCTTATTTATTATAAGAGTGAATTGATGGAATGCGGGAGATGTAATAGTCTATCTCACCGATTGTCGTTCGTTGATCATGATTATTCTTCAGGAGAAGATCAAATGAAAGTGAAAAAAGAAAATGGTTCTCAGGTGAAACTATGAACAAAGGAGTTTGGTACGCTATCGGAGCTTATGGAAGCTGGGGATTATTACCAATATATTGGAAATTGCTCCATCATGTTCCTGCATTGCAATTAATCAGCCATCGCATTATATGGTCTTTTCTTGCTCTCATCGTAATTATTCTTTGTATCCGTCAGTGGGCGGGTTTCCGTTCAAAAGTGTTTTCTTGGAATGTTCTTCGCGTGTACTGTTTAGCAGCGGTGCTGATCGGTGTCAACTGGCTGACGTATGTGTGGGCGGTCAATGCAGGTCATATTGTTGAATCCAGTCTCGGATATTTCATCAATCCTTTGCTCAGTGTATCTATAGGAGTGTTCTTCCTTCATGAGCATCTGCGCCCGAGGCAATGGATCTCTATCGCATTAGCCGCGGCAGGGGTTCTCTTCCTTGCGATAGTTCATGGTTCTATCCCGTGGATCGCTCTCACGCTTGCTTTTTCATTTGCGTTCTACGGCCTCGTAAAAAAAACAGCGCCGCTCGGTTCGCTGTACGGCTTGACACTGGAAACTGGGATTCTACTACTTCCTGCATTGTTCTTTCTGTTTATTTCTGATATGAACGGTAGGGGAGCGTTTCTCCACACAGGCACAATGGCTGATATCCTCTTAGCTGGCGCGGGAATCGTCACAACCATCCCGCTGCTGATGTTTGCATCGGCAGCCCGGCGTATTCCGCTTTCGCTGATAGGTATTCTACAATATATCTCCCCGACGCTGCAGTTTCTTATCGGTGTGTTGATTTATCATGAGTCGTTCACGTTCATTCAGTTTATCGGATACGCCATTGTCTGGCTCGCATTGATTCTTTTTGGAGCGGAAAGTTTCTTTGCTTATCGAACACAGATTGCTGTTATGGAACCTGAATAAAAGTATTTATCTTGAAATTTGAACGAGTAAAAAGTAAATTAAGTACCATAACTTCTGAAGTGCTTTAATTTTAGATTGACCGATAATAAGTCAAATGGTAGAATCATTCCAATTTTTTCTAAAATGAAAGGAGATAAATGACTGTGAGTGAAAATCTTCAATATCCGATTGGCAAATACAAGAAGCCGGAACACATCGACGCGGGACAGAGAGAACGTTTCATTCAGGAAATTGCCGCAGTGCCGAAGGAACTCCGCAAAGCGGTTGAAGGATTGAATGAGTTACAGCTCAACACACCGTATCGCGAAGGCGGCTGGACAGTCCGGCAAGTCGTCCATCATCTTCCCGACAGCCATATAAATGCATACGTACGGCTGAAACTCGCACTGACGGAACATGAGCCGGATATTAAGACGTACAAAGAAGCATTATGGGCTGAGCTTCCCGATGTGAAGACGGTTCCGATTGAAATCTCATTGGCTCTTCTTGATGCGCTCCATGCGCGATTGATTGCCTGCCTGCGGGGCCTTGATAGTGATGCATTTGAAAAGAAATTTCGACATCCTGCAATGGGCCTTATGTCCCTGAACGAACAACTGGCGCTCTATGCGTGGCATGGGAAGCATCATGTCGCTCATATCACAAGCCTGCGGCAGCGTATGGGATGGAAATGATTATGGTTTTGAAATTCATTTTGGGAAATGGCAATGACTGAATTACCGATTACCTATCGCGGTGTTGTCCATCCATGGCAGTGCGATCTGATGGGGCATATGAATGTCGTGTGGTATGTAAGTAAGTTTGACGACGCAGCGTGGCAGCTTTTTGCGATGATGGGGCTGGATGTCAGCTATTTTAACCGCACGCACTGCGGTGTCGCCGCACTTCAGCAAAACATTACATACAAGGCAGAAATCCATCCCGGAAGCACAGTCACCATTCGTTCGGGCATTCTTGAACTCAAAGAGAAAACCGTCCGGTTCGTCCACGAAATGCGCAATGATGCAACCGGAGAAATCGCCGCTGTGATGGAGTTGACAGCCGTGCATTTCAACATGAAAAAAAGAAAATCATGCCCATTTCCTGCGGCAACGGCAAAACGCAGTAGGAATCTGATTGTGCAGTACGATGCAGAAACTTAAACGTTAAAAAAGAAAGCTGGTGCTCACTCTGCCTTTTAAGACTATATAATCTTCATTTCCATATTTCTCGGCAAGCCGACGTGGAATGCAATTTGAGTTAACAGAATTGTTTAACAAGCCAGATGAGCTCGACATCTTCTAAGTGTGGTGTGATAATATATATCGCACAAAAAGAGGGAGTACGTTATGAATTACATGAAGATATTTCTGTATTCACAATTGATCATTTGTTTAGCTCTTCTCAGCTTTTTTGATCTCCTTGTCATCGCAAATGGTATTTTTAAAATCGTTTTGAAAACGAATCCCCCAATTGATAAAGACACTAAGATTCTTGGCTCGTCAAATACATCAAACAGTAATTCAGAAGTTCATAATTCAACCTTAATATCTATTCTTCTGAAGTATTTGGCAATAGATGCTAACCAATTATCGCAACAAAAAAATAGTATAATTCAAATTCGCCTTTTCTATGCGGCAATCCTAACGGGGCTTGTGTCATATCTATTTAGCAGTAATAATCCCTTGATCGCATTGTTTATTTTGTTTTTAATTCTAATAATGTATTTATTAGAAGTACACTTTAATGACTTAATAAATAGGAGTGAGATAGGTTACTTTATCATGCGCAAAGCAGTTGAACGGTTAATTAACTTGAAGCCGAAAAATAATAAATGGTATATTCTAAATTTTAAATCTCTTCTTAAACAGCAGGAGAATGCTAGTAATCATAGATGGCGGAGAAAATTCTTCTCTGCTTGTAATCCAAATATCGAGCAAATAATATTCTACTGTATTCCTTGGCTTGGGATAAGTTTATATCTAATTTATTTAATAATAATTAAATGACTATCAATTGATAGGTCTCTCGGTTGGAGATATACAATCACTAAGTTTGAGTGTATTTAAATAAAAATCGGCAGTCCGAACAAGCGTCGGTGTGTTAACCATGGCTTACAAACGTGCACTACATAATTGTGAGCCAGAAGCTTATGAGCCTTTTGCCTCAAAAAATGATGTGAATGAACTTGTTTCTGTTAGTACATTATTTGTAATTTGTCAGCGGCGCAAGCAACTCAAGCTGAGTAATACTATGGATTCTTCGATATCAAGAAAGCTTCGCAGGGCTTTTCGAAACCTCCCTAATCTTTGGAGTGGCTACAATATCTACGTAAATCGCGACAAGCTTGACCTGATCAAATTGACGTTTAGCAAGCTCAATCCCAAAGCAAGGTCGTTTGCAGATCTCGGAGGTGTCTGGAAGGTGAATGCGGCTTACTGCCTCTACACCATCAAGAACTTTCAAATCGAAAAGGGAATCTTGGTCGACACGGACTTTCCACCAACGCTTGCCGCGAAACTGCAACGATACACGAATCTTCAAGTTCTGCAAGGTGATTTTGCAGATCGATCGGTTGTGGACAGGATCGGCCAGGTTGACGTTATCTTCTTCTTCGATGTTCTTTTGCATCAGGCAAATCCAGATTGGGACCAGATCATTGAGCGCTATGCAAGCAGCTGCTCCTGTTTCATAATTTATAATCAACAGTTTGTTCGAGGCGAGGAGACCGTCCGCCTTACAAACTTGCCGTTCGAAAAATACATCGAATTAGTTTCGGATCATGGGAAGGATCTGACCCATTACATTTACGAACACAGGGAGGAGATTCATCCGAAGTATAGAAAACCGTGGAAGGATATTCACAATATCACGCAATGGGGTATCACTGACCGAGGACTGCGGCAGACCATGGCACGATTAGGTTTCAGGGAAGTTTTTTACATGAACTACGGAATGTTTATTAACTTGCCTGCATTCGAGAATCATGCATTTGTTTTTATGCGAGGATGACCGTTCGACCCTCTCGAGTCATTGCAGGCTTGCGGTCTATCCAGGCGCTCACTCGGTTTGTCTATGGAAAATATGAATATGGACTGCTTTGTGAAAGAATCTCATCGTTCATTGAAGTTACGAGGCAGGCTCGGCATCGTTAGGTGAGCGCCATCGGAGTATCATGAAACATTGCATGGTATCATCTCGTATAAGAAATCGTTCCTATAAATCAATTCTCTCCATAACCACATAAGGAGCAATACAAATGGAAAAGCATATTTCACTCGTGGCAATTCTGAATATCGTGTACCGCTCGCTGGCAATCATCGGAGCGATTGTTCTCTTCTGCATTGCGTATGGATTCAGCTTTCTTATGAGGTTCATTTCGCATTGCAGCCACAATGAGATACAAGAGATCCCGGCGGAAGTATTTGGCATCGTACAGATTGTTCTTACAGTTATTGGTATTCTCGTTTTAATTTTTGCTGTCGTCGGAATCATCGGCGCTATCGGCGTAATCAGGAAAAAGGAATGGGGACGTATTACCTTGCTTATTGTATCATTCTTCAGCTTGCTCAGCATTCCGCTTGGCACTATTCTTGGAGTGTATAGCATTTGGGTCCTTTTGAACGACGAGACGATTCGGCTCTTTAATCCGGTTCCCAACACTTCGGCCAAGAAAACAGCAAAATAATTTCCGGATATTTTCTTTTATGAAAATTCTGGCACTTGAAAAAGAAATCCCCGGTATAACCGATAACCGGTTTACTCCTGAGATTCTTCGCAAGGAATCTGCGCGGGCGTGGGAACTGCAACAGGAAGGAATAATCCGCGAATTATATTTCCGCTATGATCGTCAGGAAGCGGTACTCATACTCGAATGTAAGAACGCTGAAGAAGCTCGATCGGTGCTTGCATCGCTGCCGTTAGTCAAAGAAGGCCTGATCACATTTGACATTATCCCTTTGACAGCATACCCGGGGTTTGCCAGGCTTTTTGAAAAGAAGAAATAACAAGGCTGTAAAAAATAGGCAAGAGAACGGTGTTCGTCAATGAATGCTGCTTGATGCAATAAAACATTTTTTTATACATAGCCCTGCGTGCATGTGTTCAGCTATCGGCTTCGGGTCGACACCTGTCGATCAGGATACTCTAGACCTGAAAAAGGATGCAGGTGCATTTCACTTATCGTGAGTGTTCTTCTCAATCATCGCTATTTTTCTTGTCAAGACTCTCCGGATACAAAATCCTTCGCACAATCCGGGCAGAGGCCATGACTGAGTGTTGCATCGGAGTGCTCCAATAAATATTTTTCCAATTGATTCCAATATCCCTTATCGTCTCGAATTTTTTTACAGGATGAACAGATTGGAATAAGCCCGCTGAGTTTTTTTACGTTCGCGAGCGCTTCTTGGAGTTCACGAATCAGTTTTTCCCGTTCTTTCTCTGCCTGTCTGCGTTCTTGAATAAGACGCCATTCACGCAACGTGCGCTCCACGGTATGAGGCATCGAGTCAAATGCTTCAGGGGATTTCACAACGTAATCCATCGCTCCCGATTTGAGCGCTTGGACAGCTAATTCTTCGCCGCCATGTGATGTGAGTATGACGACAGGGAAACGATCTTTGCACATCGGCACTAAAGCTACACCTTGTCCATCCGGTAAACCATTATCGATCAATGCTAAATGAGGTGGATGGCTTTCGATTTCTGTTTTGGCTTCACGCAGAGTTCGAGCGACGATCACAGAATATTCTTCTGCCGAATCTGCAAAGGCACGGCAGATCAGCTCGGCGTGACCGGATTCGTCTTCCACAAGTAAAATCCGTCGATCAGAATTATTCTTGGACATTCACCCCATCCTTTCTTTCTTCACCAAGGGCGTTTGTTCCATGCCAGCCAGTAATAACCTAAATCGCGCAAAAGGCGTGAGAAGTTATCAAAATTGACCGGCTTGGTCACATAGCTGTTTGCATGGTATTCATACGCTTGGGCCAAATCTTTTTCAGCGTCGGATGTCGTAAGGACGACAATCGGAATCGCTTGCAGTGTTAAATCACGCTTTATTTGTTTAAGTACTTCCAAACCATCAATCCGCGGTAAACGCAAGTCCAATAATATGAGATCCGGACGCGGAAATTTCTTATGATCGGAATATGTGCCTCGTCTATACACATAGTCGAGTGCAGCTTCACCGTCTTCAACATGATTAATATGGTTAGCAACCTGAAATTCTTCCAGATTGCGTTTGACAAGTTCCGCATGATCGGGGTTATCTTCTACTAGTAATATTGTCATTGGCCTGCCAATCATTGTTCAAGTTCCTTTCGTGTTATGTGGTTTGAGGAGAGTGTAAAGCAGAACGTTGCACCAAAACCTTTGCCTTGTGATTCAACCCAGACTCTTCCGCCGTGAATTTCTACAATGCGGTGTACGAGAGCCAATCCAATACCGGTGCCATGGGTGCTGGTATCGAGCTTGTTAAATAATCCAAACACTGTTTCGTGATAGTGCGGATCCACACCGATGCCATTGTCTTGGACATAGATCACCTGTTCTTCATGGTCTTTCCGCGTACCGATTTCAATACATGGATTCGGCTGGTTCCCCATAAACTTGACGGCATTTTCTATCAAATTTTGCAGCACTTGTGCCAAACGCCGTTGATCGCCATAGACCATCGGTAAACCTGGTTGAATAACTACTTCAACTTTACGTTCTGTAATCGCTCCGGCGAGCAGCCCCACAACTTCTTGCACTAGTTCAGCCAGATTCACATCCGATGGCGGGTTCATGGTGCGCCCAATGCGGGAAAGCTCCAGAAGATTTCCAAGGAGCCCTCCCATTTTATCGGCAGCGTCAGCAATCCTCCGCAGATCGCTTTCCAATCGTTGATATCGCCCAGCGATGACATCATGCAGCAATGCACCTGCAAATCCTTTAATGGTAATCAGCGGACTTTTCAAGTCGTGCGATACCGTGTAAGTAAAGCGTTCTAACTCTGCGTTCTTATCCTGCAATTCCTTTTGCTTTTGCCTGCGTTCAGTAATGTCTTCAAACACCGTTGCGAAAGTGCCTTGCTTCGGCGAAATAACACCAATACGAAAGTGCCTTTCCAGCGGTAAAAAATATGTTTCGAAAGTATATGGTTCTCCGGTGCGCGCTACGCGTTCGAATTCTTCAAAGTATGGCGGTGTCTCTGTGCCGTAGAGAACACTCGCCAATAATCCTTTTGCTTTCTTATGGAGAAGGCCTGTATGCTTTTCATAAGACGGATTAATATCGAGGATGCGATAATCAACCGCCTTGCCGTTCTCATCGTAGACCATTTCATGTAGTGCAACACCTTCTGTCAAATTCTCGAACAAAGTACGGAATTTATGTTCGCTATCGCTGAGATTGGCTAATAATTTTTCGCGTTCTTGCTGCAACAATTTCCATTCAGTGATATCGCGTGCGAACGTGCAGACCAACTGCTTTCCGCCGAATGTCACTGTATTTGCTGAAATAACGACATCAATGATAGAACCATCTTTTCTTCGAAATCGCCACTCATCTGAGAGCGATTGACGAGTTGTTATAATGGTTATTACGCTTTTTCTGATTTCTTCAAAAGGTGCAAGTACTATTTTTTCTACCGGGAGCAGATGTGATTCTTCCGGCGAATATCCCAGCATTTTTTGAAAAGCGTGGTTTGAATTTATGATGTGCAAAGACTCGGGATCAGTAATATAAATTGCATCGGCAGATTGTTCCACAACGGCGCGGAAACGCTCTTCGCTCTGACGCAATGCTTCTTCCTCTTGCTTGAGTATTATCTCCGCAAGCTTGCGTTCAGTGATATCCCTGCTTACCCCGACAATGCCGATAATCTTTCCGTGGTCATCTCTGATGGGAACTTTCGTCGTGACATGCCAGTTCATCTTTCCCGTCTCTACATCTAAAACTTCTTCTTCGTGGTTAACAAGCGGTTCACCTGTTTCAACAATTTTCTGTTCATCTGCAGTGTATTGTCTTGCAAATTGCGCCGGAAAAAAATCAAACGAAGTCTTACTCAATGCATCTTCTTGCTTGGACAAGCCTATTGAATGTAAATGAGCCGTATTATTGATGACATAATGACCCTTCGCATCTGTGACATGCACTTTATCCGGTAAGGTATCAATCAGCGTACGGAGAAGGTTCCGTTCGCGAGCGATCATTTCCTTCGTTCTTTTTCGTACCAGGTCGGCAATTTTATGCCCGCTCGCATTGGCAGAGAGGTTGACACCGAAGAGAAGTGAGCTTATTCTCAACTCACTGAATCTTCCCGTTACCCATCCAATGATGATACCAATAATACCGCTGAAAACGACAAAGACGAATTCCATGGAACCATACTGGAGAGTATATCCGTGCAGAAAGAAGTTTACGAAACCTACAATCAATCCTGCCAACATTCCACTTCTTGCTCCCAACGCCCAAGCTGAGAGAACCACCGGAATTAAGACGATGATACCTCCGGTTTCACCCATATACGGATGAATGCGAGAAAATATAGAGACATACAAAACGAGCAGCAAAATTGAAAGAGTCACTAAAGTTATTTGAAGAATATAACTTCGTAAATTACTTTCTTTTTTAATACGTTCTGTCATTCTCTCGAATCCTTTTCGCTTCCTCTTGCTTCTTTTCTTGCATGATGCCTTGTGTTACGACAGTTGCTTCGCTGCTTTCAGCGTATTCCTCAGAAGCATTGCAATGGTCATGAGACCAACACCGCCGGGAACAGGAGTGATGGCTTTTGCAATTTTCGCTGCAGATTCAAAATGCACATCGCCGACAATTCGATATCCTTTCGGCAATGAAAGATCCTCCACGCGGTTGATGCCGACATCGATGACGACAACACCTTCTTTCAACATCGCACCGGTAATGAATTCAGGTCTACCAATTGCGGCTATCAAAATATCCGCGGACTTGAGGTAGGAGGTAAGATCAGAAGCACCTGTGTGTGCAACGGTGACAACCGCATTTGCACCGGATTGTTTCTGGAGAAGGATGTTCGCTATCGGCTTGCCCACAATATTACTCCGTCCAACAACAACAACATGTTTTCCAGCAGGATCATTTCCGCTGCGAATGAGTAATTCCTGTATTCCCGCCGGTGTACATGATTTGAAGGTATCCTGACCGATGACTAACTTTCCAATATTCATCGGATGAAACCCATCGACATCCTTTCGCGGGTCGATTGCTCGGATTACTTCTTCCTCGCTGATATGTTTCGGCAGCGGCAGTTGGACGAGAAGTCCGTGGATGTTGGGATCGGCATTGAATTCAGCAATCTTTGTCAGTAATACATATTCCGGCGTGTCCATCGGCATTCGTTCGGTAACCGAATAGATGCCTGCTTCTTCGCACGCTTTTCCCTTTGATCGGACATACGATTGTGAAGAGGGATTTTCGCCCACAAGGATAAACGCTAATCCCGGAACAATCCCTTTCGTCGTGCGCATACGGACGACTTCTTGTTTCACTTCACGCTTGATATCTTCTGCTATTTTCTTCCCGTCAATAATTTCTGCCATTATGATTTCTCCAACCCTGCTGATTGATCACAGATTATGAATTCGCAGATAATGATTTGAGACTATTCTCTATCTGTTTTTTCTACGAATGTTAATCTGTTTCGCCTTTTCACAATCCATCGTAACAAACGGTACTCTCATAGCGAATCCTTGGTTTCTTTTTGCTCTACGATTTAGCTTGTCTTCGATCCGTTGAAAAATCTCATCCTGAAGACTTGACGGCACAATTCCCTTCCACGCTTCCATGAAGGCTACCTTCATAAAAAAATGATTGAACATCGATGTGCCATCCGAAAAACGATAGGTAAATTCATCTTTATAAATTGCTCGAACCAGAAAACCTGCTTCACCCAGCACATTTTTGAACTCGGAGAGCGGCTTGCGTTTGGAATAGATATGAGCATCAATTTTTTCTTCACATTCCCGCAATCCGTGTTCCCTCAGTACTTCACGGAACGCATCGTACAATTCTATAAATGTGCGATTCGTATTGAATGTAAAAACAAACTGTGCGGTCATTTTGGAAACACGATTGCATTCTGCCAGTACTTTGGTTAAATCCTGCACATTATTTAAACCATTATTTGAGACAATCAGATCAAAAAAATTGTTTTCAAACGGCATTGTTTCGGCAGCACCTTCGATCAATTCAATGTTCTGTACGTCAGTATATTTGAGCTTGAGTCGAGTCCGCTCCATTCCTGCTTTCCCGGGATCTATGCCATAGATTTTCGATGTAGAACCGAGGCGCATCGCAAGTTCTATGAGGGGAAATCCAAATCCGAAACCAATATCGAGAGCGCGTATATTTTTCTTATAGCGGACTTTGTCCAATAATTTTATACCAAATGGAGCAGACCAGAAAGGCAAATCATCAATGATGGATATACAAGCAGGATCGTTAAGATTGTATTGAGCTCGCAAATACTGTGTCATTGTACCAGTTTCATAGATCGTGTTTTGCTTCCACGTGAACACAAACTACTGAAAACTTGGGAAAATCACTTGTTCAATCTTTGTCGCTTTCCCCGTTTCAACATCCACCTGAATATAGACCGCGCACATTCGCACATCATGTTCGGCTATTTCAAACTTGAACGGTGTCTGGAACATGAATCGACGAATCGCAATTTCCTTCTTCATTCCGATGACCGAGTCGTACGGCCCGCTCATTCCTACATCGGTAATGTATGCAGTGCCGTTTGGAAGAATCCGTGCATCTGATGTCGGAATGTGTGTGTGTGTGCCGACGATTGCGCTTACACGTCCGTCAAGGTGCCACGCAAGCGCCATTTTTTCCGCGGTCGCTTCGGCGTGCATATCGATCAGTGCTACCTTCGTATCATTTGCTATCCTGCTCAATGCCCAATCTGCCGCCTTAAACGGATCGTCAATCGTTTGCATGAATGTCCGCCCCTGTAAATTTATGACGCCAACACGCCCCTTTTCTTTTAAATCGTATATGACGAAACCGCTACCAGGATTTTCTTTTGGATAATTCAACGGGCGCAGAATGTTGCGCTCTTTTGAAAGCAGTGCTTTGGCTTGCCATCGATCCCACAAATGATTGCCGGTGGTTATAACATGAACTCCTAATCCAAACAACGTCTTCGCATCTGCCTCATCAATCCCTTTTCCTTCAGTGACATTCTCGCCATTGACGATACAAAAATCGATTTCGTACTTTTTGATATACTGTTTAAGCAATGAAGAGATGAGCGTAAATCCCGGTTTGCCGTTAATATCACCGACAAAGAAGATGTTCAAAGATTTCGCCATCAAAACCTCTCATGTGTGCACTGCTCGTCCGATCTGCAGTGCAATATACAAAAAATGTCGGTAGATGAAAAGGTGATCAAGCCAATCCTAATACATGTTCATACACCTGCTTCGTCTTCTCTCCCACCTTGTTCCAGATAAATTCTTTTCTGATACGCTCCTGCAACTCTGTATCTTTTCCTTTCCTTAACGCCGTTTGAATTCCTTTTACGATGTCTTTCACAGAGGTTGGATCAACGTAGGTGGCATTATTCCCAAAATAATCTCGTGTTCCTCCAAAAGGGGTAATGACAATCTTAGCGCCTGCCAGCGCTGCTTCCAACGCGGAAATGCCCGGTGTTTCATACTGTGACGGCAAGACGAACACATCACACGCGCTGTATGCAGAAGCAAGCAGCATGGAATCATGCGAAAGTTCGTTGATAACGAGCAGCCGTGGATTGTGTTTCGCCAGTTCAAGACAACTGCGGCCTGATGGAGAGTCATCAAAAGATCCAATGATGACCGCGGTGTGATTGACCTGTTCCAGTGCCTTCAGCAATTGGTACACATTTTTCCGATGCGGACCAATCTGCCCAACATAGAGAATAAAATCCTTCATTTCATACTGACGCACAAACAAGTCAGAAGAAGCTTTGGCAAATCGTTCTTCTACTCCATTAGCAGTGATAAAAAGATTTTTCGATGGGATATTCATGGCATACTGCATAAGATGCGCTTCGGCTTGCGTGTTCGGTAGAACGGCATTTGCCCATCCGCACATTTCAGAAATGAGGCCATAGTCTGTCCAAAATCCACGTATCAATTGATTGAGGAATGTATCAATACGGATAACAGAACGAACAACACTATCTGATCGACGGGTGAAGAACACAGGTGATACTACAAACGGCATATTCCGAAGTCGTAACGCCCTAGCAAAATGATACGTTGCCATGTTCGCTGAAAAGATATGGACAAGGTCATAGTCCGCTGGATCGAAATCCCTCCACATTTCATAGAGCGTCACTGTCACACCAAGCTCTTCGAGCGCTGCTTTTGTCTGTCGCATTTGCGTCCGCACTCCACCTTGGTGCAGCCCAACAGCTTGATGAGTCGCAAATAACACGCGCATACGATTCCTTTATGTTTTCTTTCGCCGAATGAAATTCGTTACTGCATCAAGACCGCGTACAAGCTGGACGCGATAATTCAATCGCCGTTCACGCAAATACTCATTGGGCATCATCCATGGTGCAGGTTTCGAGCCCCAGCGAATTGCTTCCAGCACTATTTGCTTCGATGTCGGAATGATAGCTTCTGTTCCATTCGGCCGTGTGATACGCACATACAACGACCGATCTCGTTGAACTCCGCGTAAATGTACATTTCCTTTTGTATATCGAAATTCAGGAATAGATGCTGCACGCATCTTCCACCATTGCGCATACTCATGCATCGTCTTGATCGGCACGTGATTTTGGCGCATCTCCTGAAACAACCAATCCAGCACTGTATGATGCCCATCTCTGGGATGATGATAAAATATCATCGGCTCTCGGGTTGCAAGTCTTCGTTGCATCACACTTTCAAAATAGTGTATCATGCGTGAGTCGTTATAGCCATGCCGTTTCAAACTGCCGATGCAAATTGGGTGAATCGGAACTTGAAGTGCGCCCTGACCGTGTTCGAGCCTGGGCATAACCGGCACATCATCATAATCATACGAAAACTCTGATGAATATTCAAAGCCGCACTCAAGAATTGCACGGCCAAGTTCTTCGTTCCATATGCCGAACGGCGCCGCAAATCCTTTCGCCTCAAGTTTAGCATGATGCAATATTGCCTGCGCTTTTCGTATGTTCTGAATATTTCGCTCATAATCCGGAAATGTTTGATGCTCGTAACAATGCACACCTATTTCTTGTTTATGCATTTCTTTGTAGAATTTAATCGACTTTTCTTGACTCTTTACGTCAACAAACCATGTTGCGGAAATACCGTTCCGATGGATCGTAGAAGACAGCTCTTCCATTTGTTCATCTGTTCCATAGTCTGTATCAATACGAAAACAGAAGATGGATCGTGCACCATTGGGAAAGTGCCATATATGCACATAGGGCAGCCCGCGGCGATGATGGAGGAATTCAAGACAGCATGAAACAAGCTCCCGGATTTCCCCTTTTGAAACAAGCGAGACTGTTTCAAACGGTAGCCGGCGCTCCGGTGAATAAAATGATTTAATCGCTGTGCGGCGATCAAACACTAACGAAGCCGGATCAAACGGAAGCGCAATAACAAGGTCTTTCGAACGTGTCCCGACATGAGCCCCTAAACTGCCCCTGTTCGTCCTTAAATCGTTGGCATTCCATGCAAGTTGACATTCTGCATAAACGTCGATGACACCAACTGATCGAAAGGGCGAATCATTCGCCGGATAGAGATAGTTGACATTCATCGATTGAACAGTCGTTTGTCGAATTCGAGCGTACACTTTGGCCGAGCAGAGCACAGCTCCACCCAGTGTAAGGTATTGACGCAGCATTTCCGATTCGCGGTCGTTGATATCATCACTCACCACTGCAACACTGAATTCATCCGGAAGCAATGTGTTCGTGATGCCGACATGAGGAATGCCGATTTGCTGAAGCAGCAATTTCCATCCATCTTGTTCACCTAGTATTCCGATTTTCAAATGCATTAGAACCTCGCCATAAATGTTTTTACATCGTTCCACGCAATCGCTCGAAGAAGAATTATGAAAAAACAATAACTCCCTACTCCCATAAGAACCGCCCATAGGAACCCATACTGCACAACAGAGGCAATAGCGATAGCCATCAATACAACTGAAAGAACCACACGCAATATTTTTTCTGGCGGAGCCAGCGGCACTAAGAGGCGCAATGCACGACTAATCAGTACAACACTCAATCCTTCGGCTACGACCACACCGAATGCTGCGCCGAGAGGACCAAACCAAAAAGCACCGGCACTTACAGCGAAGAAGTATGCAAGCGCTGTAATAATCATGATTTTCCCGTAAGACTTTTCACCTCCTGCGCCAATTAATCCGGAAGTGAATACCGTGTGCAGCATTGTTAAGAAAAAATACCAGATGAACACTTGCAACACGTGTGCAGATGCACCGTATTCTGCCCCAAAGACAATCCGAATCAAGTCATCTGCGATCAACATTCCACCAACTGCAAGAGGCAGACTGATAAGAAGGATCCATCGCACTGCATCACGCAACAGTCCTTGGAACATCTCGGGTGAGTCATGAAATTTACGCGCGGAGGCTGGGAGAAGCAGCAGCACGAGGATACGGTCACCCATCATCAGGAAGTACACTAATTTGCCCGCCGCACTATAGACACCAATATCAGAGGATGTCTTCAAGATTCCAAGTGCGAGAACCGGATAGTTTGTTATAAGCGTTGTAAGAATTATTCCAATTGCGAGCGGAGCAGATTGCTTGAATAAGCTCAGCGACGGCGTAAAACGAATGTGAATATTGTGATATTTTTTGCGAAATTGAGTAAACAGAAGCGTCGATGCAGCACATTCTCCGCATATACTTCCAACCGCAACCCACAAGACATTGTCGACTGTTCGCACAAAGATGAGAACGACGGCAAGATAGACAACCGATTGCAGTATTCTCGCTGCACTGACAACTCCCATCGTCTCCTTTCCCTGGAAGAACCAATCGACAAAAAAGATTTGAGGAAGAAGTGAAAATAGAAAGAGAATAATCAGCCATGAAATTATTCTATTCTGAACTCCGGCTATCACTGTAAGAACAATTACTGCGAGCACGAGAATAGTAGAGATCAATCTGCTACCAATCACTTGTCCTACTACTTCAAGCGATGCTCCTTGAGCAATTTTCTTTGTCCCAATCGTTGGAAAACCAGCCGCACTTAAAACCATACCATATGCCAGTACTGCAAAGCCAAGATTGACGGCACCGAAATCTTCCTTTCCCAGTACTCGTGCAAGATACGCCACAGAAATAAAACCTAGCAGACGACGTACTATATCTGCAGTAAAGAGTGAGAGAAGATTTTGAGAAAGTCGTTTCACCGGCGTTTTGTTACATCCGTGTAGACTTCGTATGTTTGCCTGCCGATATCCGTCCATGAATATTTTTTTTCGGCAAGCTCAACGATAAATGCGCGTGTTTCTTCACGCTGATGGAAGAGCGTGCTGTCAAAATATTTCCGCAATTGTGCTGCCATGTCTTTAGCATCATCGGGTTTGCAAATGAATCCCGTTACTCCGTCAATGACATCCTCTGAAAAACTTCCAACATCTGTCGCAATAAGAGGAACACCAAACCGGTATGCAAGAAATAGAACTCCACTCTGAAAGATTCGTTTATAAGGAAGCACGGCACAATCGGCAGCAGAGAAATATGTTTCCACTTCATTATCCGGAATGAAATGCAGCCGGAGCAGTACATTCTTCTCTGGAAGACTTTTCCCAACTTGTGTTTTCAATTTCAAGATGTAGTCAGATTGGCGTTTCGGCTTACCTGCGACAACCAGTATGATCGATGGATCCTGTTGGACAAGTAATGCCGCTGCATCAATTAATGTCTCGATACCCTTGTATTCATCGATCTGACCGAAAAAGAGAACAACGTGAGCTGTAGGAACAATACCAAGTTCCCGGCGTGCATCTTCCGGTGTTATACCCTTCTTTTGCACCCGGTTATTAATGCCGTGCGGAATAACAATGACTTTCTCCGAAGAAACGCGAAAGAGCGAGCAGAGTTCTTCTTTCATTTTCGGTGTATGAACGATGATTCGATCGACGAGATGATACATCACTGTGAGTGAAAACCACCGTAGAGGAGTTGCTGTGTTATCGCGCGCTTCTCGATAGACATTATGTGCGGTAAAGACAATTTTTTTCCCGAGAAGCTTATAATAGAGATTCATCAACGTGCGATCGAATAAAGCAATGCTATTTTCCCATTGTATATGAAAAATATCAGAGCGGGTGGAAGCTGTGTAGTAAAGAAGACGAATATCGTACTTACTGATCCGCCACATTTTTGTGGAAATTGATTGCGGCGAGATATTGTCACCACGAAGATTGAAGAGTGTTACATGATGGAAAGCTTTAAACACTCCCACCGAACTATCAGAATCTATAACTTCTATCTCCAGCGTTGGTATTTCGGCAAGGCCAGAGACCAGTCCGTACAAGTAATCAGTTTGTTGACCGGCATTGAGGATGGAAATTCTCATAAGAGGAACACGTTATTCGTCTACTTGCACCTCAAACTTGACGATATTGTAGCCTTTCATTGTATCGAGCACTCCAAAAATGACACCAATAAACACGACAATCATTCCTAAAAGAAATGCGCCAAGAATAATGTACCGAAGCTGCAGAATCGATGCGAAATAATCTATTCCGATACACAGTGATGTTGCGACGAAAAGGCCTACGGCAAGGAGGTAACAAAACACTGCGTTCCGAATCAATCGGGCACGAGCAAGAAGATCCGAAACCTGTCGTGCAATACTTACGACCCGTTGATTTTCTATAGGGTGAAATTCTCGTTGTGATGCGTTAAGCATGAATTTGCGTTTCTCTTCCGTTAATGCACGGATACGATTGAGAACGCTTGTAAACTTATTGCTGATACCAAGCAGCAGCAGGCCGCATGCATTAATCATGACACCGGGCGCAAGAATCAACTGAATAACTTGGATAACGGAGAGACTCTCTGAAAGATTGGGATTCATAAATTTATGATCCTCGAATTCTTAATGATTATTACGTACAACTTCACCCATAATAAACGGTTTCTCATTCTTCTTCTTCAATGCGGTTATGATTGTATCGGTGTTTTTACAATCGACGATCAGAATTAAACCGACTCCAAGATTGAATGTGCGGCGCATGTCTTCTTCCGGGACATTGCCGACATGCTGGATAAGATTAAAAATAGCCGGACGATCCCATGAATCCCAATCCACACTGAGTCTGAATTTTTTCGGAACGACACGCATCGTGTTGCTTTCGATACCGCCGCCGGTAATATGGGAAAGCCCATGAATACTGTGTGCAATGGCTTGCTCGAGCAGTGGATGAAGAGACGGTTGGTAGGACCGATGGACAGCAAGCAGCGCATCGCCGATTGTTTTATTCAATTCATCGATATAGGTGGTCAACGAAAACTTATTCAGTAAAGCATGCCGGGCAAGCGAGTATCCGTTGGTGTGCAGCCCGGTCGATGGCAAACCAATAAGGACATCGCCTTTCACTACTTTCTTGCCGTTCAGAACTTTTGATTCATCCACAACACCGACAATGGTACCGGCAATGTCATAATCGTTTGTTTCGTACATTCCAGGCATTTCCGCTGTCTCGCCGCCGATGAGCGCGCATCCATTTTCTTTGCAGGCTTTCACAAACCCAAGGATGACCCTTTCTGCGACAACTGGCGAGAGTTTTCCTGTCGCATAGTAATCGAGGAAAAACAATGGTTTCGCTCCGCACACAAGAATATCGTTCACGCAATGGTTCACCAGGTCCTGTCCAACAGTATCGTGGCGATTCATTGCAATAGCGATTTTGAGTTTAGTGCCAACGCCGTCAACGCTTGAAACGAGAATCGGCTTTTTATAGCCTTTAAAATTCGCACGATAGAATGCACCAAACATGCCGATATCAGCGAGAACATTTTTATTGAATGTGGAGCGAATAGGTTTCTTAATACGGCGGACGAGGTCTTCTCCTGCCTCAATATCAACACCGGAGTCTTTGTATGTAGTCATGTGTGTTTCGTCATCTGAAATTAAGTTTGGGATAAGATAGGTGATTTTTTAACGTTGAACAAGGAAAGAACGATTCTTCGAAAATCCCGCTTAGATTTACTTGTTCTTTTTTTACAGCTTCCCTATATTGTAGAAAGATTATTATCATGCTCATAGAGAGGGACAATGGTCATAAGTCGGTTTCCCTTAGGAATATTATTATTTTCAGTTCTCGCCCTGTATTGTTCATCAACGAAATCTCTTTCGGAGGCAGAAAAAGCCAAATTAGACCTACCATTGCTGCATTTGCTTACCGATAAACATGTAGAAGAAAACCGACTTGATATCTTAACACGATCCGATGGAACCAAGGAGTATGCTGTCATTGTTCAATCAGTACATCCAGAAGATATTCGTACACTAGGGATCACCATAAGCAGTGTTTTTGGAGATATCATTGTGGTACATGCCTCTCTTGAGGAGTTAAAAAATATCGTATCATTACCTTCAGTCCGGGCTGTACGAACCGGATCAAGAAGAACTATCCAACAGCATTAAAAAGGATCCTATGCCCACTTTGACGCGACATACCAGAATAGTCATCCTCCTGTTGATTGTTATTTGTGCAGCTTTCGGTACAGATCTCACGGAAAAGCAAAGGTCAAAATTGCATCCGTTGTTTCGATCTTTAATAACAAATTCGTCACAGCCATTGTTAAAAACATCAAGCAGGTCGCACCGCATCACATCAACGGTTTCCAGCGATGGCACTGTTCGTTATGGTGCCATTGTGTATACTCACAACGTTGAAATGCTTCGCTCAATGGGAATACATGTTAATTCTGTACTTCCAGAGTTTGTCACTGCACAACTCACACCATCGGATATGGTGAGAGTTGCTGATCTTGAAAGCGTGAAGTTCCTTGATCCAGGCAAAGTACATCATCCACTGCTCGATGTCAGCGTCCCCGAAACTGGAGCAACACTTTTGCATTCTGGTTTTATCAACAATACTCCCTATAAAGGAGGCGGTGCGATTGTCTTGATCTATGATACTGGAATTGACTGGAAGCATTTAGATTTTCGCAATCCAACCGATACTACAAAGTCACGGATACTTTTTATTTGGGATCAAACTTTAACACCGATTGGTAGTGAATTATCTCCATCTCCATCTGATGTTCCATCTCCATATGGTGTAGAATACACAAAAGCTCAAATCGAAAACGAATTCAAAGGCAATGCACCAGGTTTTGTGCGTGAAAAGGATACTCATGGGCATGGAACACACGTAGCAAGCACAGCCGCCGGAAACGGATTCTCTTTCAACAATAAATATGTTGGGATGGCATCGGAAGCAGATATCATCGTCGTAAAAGGCGGAGATGGGACATTCTCCTCAACCTGGGAGATCGATGGCCTGACGTATGCAAAAAATAAGGCAGCGGCATTGGGGAAACCCATTGTTGTTAATATGAGTCTCGGAGGTCAAGTCGGCTCACACGACGGAACAGATCCAGATGAAGTTGCAGTGAACAATTTTGTTCAGAACGCCGGGCGCGTGGTGTGTATTGCAGCCGGTAATGATGGTGCAAATCCAATCCATATGAATGACAGCGTAAGCAATGGATCGTCAACAACAATCTCTATCAGCGTTCCTTCTTATACTCCATACCCTTCTGGGAAAGATAACAATTATTTCGTTTTGGACATATGGCTGCAAAACAATAAAGCATTAAGTGCAACAGTGACATCGCCAACAAATATTATTTTTTCCAGCCAATTGAATAAAGAAGTATACGGACCAAATCAATCAGACGGAACAATTGATATTTATGACAAAATTGATCCTCAAAATTCACATCGTCATTTACAAATTTATATTTACGATGCAACTTCTTCTGTACCTAAAACTGGTACATGGACTATTGCTTTAAATACAACCGATACCTCAGTTGCCTATGATGCATGGATAGATAGCGATCTTAACGGGCCATCGGCAGCTCTTCCAAACGGCAATACGAATAAGACAGTTGCTATACCCGGCACTGCAAACGGTGCAATCACAATCGCTTCATATGTAACAAAGTGGAGTTGGACGAGTTCAGATGGAAACAGTTGGTGGTACGGCTCGACAGACCGAACCGGCAATATTTCAACATTCAGCAGTATCGGACCGACAGCTGATAACAGACAGAAACCAGACATCGCTGCTCCAGGCCAAGGTATTGTTGCTGCATTCTCTAGCAATGATACAACTGAATCGACATCAGACATAATTATTAATAATAAATATCTCCTTATGCAGGGCACCAGCATGGCAACTCCTCATGTGACAGGAGGTGCAGCATTGCTGCTCAGTGCAAAACCTTCGTTGACCGCTGATCAAATCAAGAATTACTTAATGAGTACTGCCCGCACTGATGCCTTTACTTCCAATGTTTGGAATTCATCATGGGGATTCGGCAAGATGGACATCTATAAAGCAATGGCGAGTGCAGTCGGTGCATCGGGCGCTAACCGTACATTGCTTTCTTATTATAGTGGAACAACAAATGGCTCCCTTCCCTTACCAAGCCCGGGTGGTAACCAGAAACTATCTATGCGTTTCACGCCTACTATCACCGGCAATCTTTCCAGCATTACCGTTACGATAAATGGAGGAACGAATGGAGTGAAAGGGACCGGCAACCTGAAGGTTACTGCTGCTCAAAGTGTTGCAGGAAGTGTTGATGGTATCCCAGGTCCTCAAATAGGAGACAGTATTCTCATTCCATTTAGCTCATTAAGTGTCGGAGTTGCAAATGTGATCGATTTTTCATCTGCTGGAGTGTCTGTAACTTCGGGAACAGATTTTCAGATTGTTTTGGAAACAACGAATGTCGGAGATACTCTCCAACTTCTTCTAGATGATGGATCATTGAACATTGATCGTAGTTCGTCGTATCGGAATGGTTTGAAAGGACTTGGCTGGTACAATAGGGCCGATCCTAATTATGGATCCGGTAAACAACCGGATGACAATAATCTTCTTATCACAGCAGATATTGCAGTGCTAGCAACAGCAGTCGAATATAGTACTCCTGAATTGCCGACATCGTTTGTGTTGAAGCAGAACTATCCAAATCCATTTAATCCTACAACAAAGATCACATATATAATTCCAACCGCGAGCAAAGTTACATTGAAGATATTTAACCTGCTCGGACAACTCGTTGCGACTTTAGTTGATGAACAACAGGAAGCAAATACTTATGTGAAGGAATTTGATGCTTCCCGCTTGGCTTCCGGAACCTATTTCTATCAAATTAAGGCCGGGAACTTTAACTCCACAAAGAAAATGATTCTGATAAAATAACAAGCGGTAGTGTTCATTCAAAGAAAGCCCTCATGCAGAAATGCCTTAGGGCTTTCGTGTTTCATCATCACAAGTTGACTTGTGAGTTTCCCAAAGAAATATAACTCTAAAGGTAAAAAATCAAAAGTCAATTTGCCGTGATGTTGGAATTTCCGTCCCGACATAATATTGTCCAATTATTACCTTCTATTATTGTTGACAGAGTCAATTGGCTGAAAAACTTTTATAACACGTACAAGGGAGATCATGATCACCGATTGACTTGCTTTTACTATGCCTCGTGTGTTCTTCTTGCCTTTGATATACATCAACATGTGCACACTTACTTAAGAATGATGGAGACGGGAACCACTATAATAGTGTCTTCGTTCATATAAAGCGAAGATATGGACAATGATCAGTTTATACAAAGTAAGTCTATTTGAACAACGAATAATCGAGTGGTATTGTAAATCACAATTCATAGAAGTAATAATTTGGTATATTCTTATGGAATATTATGTGACGATTATTGAATCAGAATATAACTCCAATCAAAGGAACGGTGTTTTTTACGGAAAAATCACAACAGGCTGGAAAGTGCTCATACTAAAATTTTGGCAGGATATCTGTTCTCTGAAAATATTTTGTGTTTTCTTCATAATGGTGTTTTTTTGTATTCTCAATATTTCTTGTTCTTCAAGCAAGCAAGAAACCCGCAGCGAACAAACCAATACTGCAAGTACACCTCTATTGCCAACGACACAAGAGAAAACGGCGGTCCAAGACAGCGTACCTTCAACGGCATCACTGCACTTTGCCCCAATTGTGAATGATACTGTAACCGGTGTACTGTACGTTACAGGGAACGAGCCGTTCACAAAAGTTGGATTGCAGACTTCATACGGGACAATGTATATCTTAAAATGCACAAAAGAGATCGAATCAGACTTACGTGCTATGCAAGGAAAGATTGTAAACGTTCACTATGATAGTATGGACCAAATTCCAGAGGGGCAAGCTCTGAAGGTTGTAAAGATTGAATATCTACAACAACGTACAGTTAAATGATAATCATCTCACATTAGAGTGGAAGATATCATATGCAGCATTATTTCGTTCGGCAGTTTATAGGTTTTATATTAAGTTTCTTGGTTTGCACAACACTTCATGCACAACCCTTGAAACAAATAGCGACAGAGAAAGGCATGCTTCCGAACAGCTATCCGATTCATGGATCAGATCTACTCTGGAAACAGGAGCTTGAAGTACGAGAATTTGTGGCACAACATCCGGAAGCTCTTCAATCGAGCGCATTGCACAAAACCGCATGGACGTTCGGAGTGGGTTCTGCCAAATCATGGTACGCAGATAACTTGATTACCCGTAACAACAGCGACAGATACCAAATATCTTCGACCTGCCGTGCTGTAGGCATCAACTGCTATATTTTTGTGGAAGACTCGAGCTGGAACACTCATGTGAATCAAGCAGCCGTTGATTCCATACGTATCTATTTTGACTCCAAAACACCTGCGAATCCTTCCAAGGGAATTTTTACTACTGATACGTCTGCCTTCGGTAATCCACCCGATGTCGATCATGACCCGAAGATTATAATTCTGCTCCTCAATATTAAAGATGGCTACAGCGGCAGCGGCGGTTTTGCCGAAGGGTACTTCTATTCATTCAATGAAGTCAATCCTTTGACACCAGGATATAGCACAAGCAATTTCGCAGAAATGTTTTATATTGATACGAATCCGCTTGACCTTATGACATCAGAAGGATTAGCATCCGGAATTTCAACACTCGCACATGAATTTCAACATATGATTCATTTTAACTACGCATCACTTATCAATGGAAAATCTAACGGAGATTTGACATTCATTGATGAAGGTTGTTCGGTACTCGCTGAAGTGAACTGTGGTTTCCCTATCTATAATCCAATACTCTACGCAAACGAACCCAACCATTATCTCTTTGACTGGCGCAGCGGTGACATGACCCATGTGCTTAACGATTATTCAAGAGCTGCTCGGTTTTTTGTGTATATGCGGGATCAAGTTGGCATGAGTCTCTTTAAAAATATCGTCGCAAGTCCGCTCTATGGCGTACCACAAATTGATGCAGGTTTCCAGGTAATCGCATCTAGTTTTCGGTTTGCTGACATCCTAAAGAATTGGTTTGTCGCCAATATCTTAGATGATAGAACGTTTGATACAAAGTATGGATATCTCTATCCTAACCTTCCAAAATCAGTAGAACATACTTTTTATAATCCTACTGTTGTTCTCACAACCGACACTGTACAGAATTATGCAGTGGAATATCTTGCCTTCAAGAATGGTTCTCAATTGAGGACAACTATCACATGCAGCAATTCTGCTTTAGTGGTAAAGGCAGTTGAGATCGGTCCTTCATCTAAAAGAGTTTTAGATGTAACAAATGGAGTAGAATTTTACGAACCTGAATTTGGAACTACCTATAGCGAAGTTCATTTCATCATAATGAACACAAGTCCTACTACACAATACACATATACATATGCCGCGTCAGGTACCGGCGGTAATGCTGTAGAATTGAAATATGATTTAACTGAACCGACCGGTTATCTGTCTGGTGCGATAGGTGATACGGTATGTGTATGGTTCAATGGTGTTCCTGATGGAAAACTTGATTCGGTGCGAGTGGCACTTCGAAGGGCTGGTATGATGACTGGCGGCGTTTGGACTTACACTGGAGTAGTACAACCCTCGCCGTTAGGCGCACCGCTTGCTGTACCGGTAACCGTAACAGTCACTCAAACTCCAAGTTATCCATATCCTGTACCGTGGCCAAACTGGGGTACAATCGATTTAAGAACGAAGAATATCGATGCGAGTAAAGCGTTTGCCGTTGCTTTTATTGATCAAGGTGATTATGCGACACAACCGCGTGTTATGGTTACGGAATCCCCATTGCCAGGTGAGATTACCAGTCTTACATATTCTCATGCTTCATCTTCACCAAACTGGTATTACCCCACTTCGAATGACACTGGAGACTCTGTCTATACTTATCTTATCCGGGCATATGTGAGTATTGATACATCGGGAGAAAAACAAAATGTCGAATTGACTCCCGCCTCTTTCGTTCTGGAACAAAATTATCCCAATCCCTTCAATCCTACTACCACCATTAAGTTCCAAATATCATCGAAAGGATTTGTAACATTAAAGATCTATGATATGATCGGACGGGAAGTAGCCACACTGGTGAACGGATTCCAGGAAACTGGAATACACGATGTGAAGTTTGATGCCTCAAACCTGCCAAGCGGTGTCTATCTCTATCGTATCACTGCCGGCACATATGCAGAAACGAGGAAACTCGTGCTCATTAAATAAATTTACAAGATTTATCAAAGAAAGCCCTATCGCAAAAATGCGTTAGGGCTTTCGTATTTCAGCGTGAGTTGCCATTCTTCTATGGCTTCGTTATATTGAACCCAGTCAATGGTAGAAAATCGAAATGAACTCTGTAACATTGCGCGGCTCCGTCGAGCCGATTCTTGTTCAAAAAATCATCTGCCTTGGACAGAACTATGCCGAACACGCGAAAGAAATGAAGTTTGAGGTGCCGGTTTCACCCGTTTTTTTTCTCAAGCCTCCGAGCGCCATCATCCATCAGGGCGAACAAATTATTATTCCCACAATTTCTAACGATGTTCAACACGAAATAGAATTAACGGTACTCATCGGCAAAAGGGGAAAAAACATCACGCGCAAGTCGGCATTACAGTACGTGGCAGGATATAGTGTCGGACTCGATATGACCATGCGTGATGTCCAGTTGGAAGCCAAGAAAAAAGGCCTCCCGTGGTCGCTCGCAAAAGGATTTGATACTTCTGCACCGCTTTCAGAATTTATTCCGGTTGCACTGGTTGGTAACCCAATGTCTCTTAGTATCCAATTGAAAATCAATGGCACCGTGAGACAATCTTCCAGTACAAGCAAATTGATTTTTCCTGTCGATACAATCATAGCATACATCTCTCAGTTCATGACACTCGAACGAGGAGATATCATTTATACCGGCACGCCAGAAGGAGTCTCTCGTGTTGATCATGGCGATACATTAGAAGCCATCCTGCAGCATGCAGATGGACATGTTTTAACATCGTTATCGGTGAGTGTTCAGTAACGATACATTGGAGATTTCGTTTAAAATTTGTAAAACGCCGATGATAGATTACAAAAAAAGAACTGACAACTAATACTTGACAATTTACATGGCTAAAATCATCACCATAGCGATCCCAAAAGGCGGCGTCGGAAAAACAACGACGGCAGTGAATCTTGCTGCAAGTTTCGCTGTCTTAGAAAAACGCGTGTTGCTCATCGATACAGATCCGTTTGGCGCCTGCAGTATGTCACTTGGAATCACGCCGGAAAAGACAAAAGGCGGATTGTACGAAGTCTTCAACTTTATCCATTCCATGGCACAGGTCATTCACCGGACAGACCTTGCATTCTTGGATTTCATTCCGAGTAACATTACATCACAGCAAGCAGAAGAGCGCATCATGCGCTTATCGGAAAATCGAACGTTACTGAAGAACATCCTTCGCACCATTACGCCGCACTACGATTATATCATCATTGACACGCCGCCCTTCCTGCGCGGCCTTACGACAAACGCCCTTACATGTTCCGATTCTGTGCTCATACCGATTAAGTCGGGACATTTTTCACTCGAAGGTATTGAAAAGATCTTTAAGTACTTCGATTGGATTCAAGAAGTGGCAAACAAAAATCTACACATTGAAGGCATCCTTCAAACGATGTACGAGCCGCACACAAAAGTCACAGAAATCACAGATCGTGAGTTGCAATTGCGCTTCCGTAAGTATCTTCTCAAAACCATTATTCCGAAAAATACGCATCTCACAGAAGCATCCTTCTATGGTAAACCAGCAGTGCTCTTCAATGCCTCTTCAAAAGGAACACTGGCGTATTTGGACCTCGCGCGTGAATTAGTCGAACGGCATCAAACGGCACAACCACCTATCGTTCTTCCTTCGCAGATTCAAATCGCTTGAATTTCAATGGCAAACCAATAGAGAGATTGAAAAAATGAGAATAGCCGGTATTTTGATTCTTTTTTTTTCGATCACACTGTCTGCAAGCGGACAGGAACAACACACCCTATCGGTGCGAGACACTTCCGTGAATAAGCAGAGAAATTATGATTCGGTATATTTATTCGGAACACGTTCATTTTCGCTTCCCCTATCACTGAGAATCATCCCTGAAAATATTCCATATTACCTCACCCAACCGCCGATTGTTTCTTTGCAGTATAGCTCATGGAAATTACGGCAGAATCTTAATTTTGCACCTATCTGGAAAATTGAGCTGGCAAAGCAAGAAGAATATAAAACACTCTATACAATCCTGGGATCGATTGAAGCCAGCGGGGTCGCGTATCTTACCTACCTACATTTGAAGAAGTACGGCTTGAAATAGAAAATATATAGTCGCAGACTTTATGTCCGCGTTTATGCGCACAAACCACAAACCGACCTGCCTGCCGTAGTACATCATTCACAAACTCAGCTTGGGAATGGAATGACATGAAACTCTGCATCTGGCACGATAAAAGTGGAATTTTGCACAATGAACACTTCCCGAGCAGAGTTTGGGAGAGAATATATATCGCCCCTTCCTTATCTTCCCTTGTCGTTGATTTCATCCCCCTTTTTTCGTTAATTGAAATGAATGTTATCTCCGCGGGCAGCGATAAGCTGTCCTTTTTTAGATTAAGAACATAATTCGTATGAACACACAGGAACTTTCGAAAGCATATAATCCAAAAGAAGTCGAAGATAAGTGGTACTCTTTCTGGGAATCCAACCGGCTGTTTCATGCAACCGTCAATCAAGATAAAACACCATATACGGTCGTCATTCCCCCGCCGAATATTACCGGCATCCTCACCATGGGTCACGTGCTGAACAACACCTTGCAGGATGTATTTGTCCGGTGGAAGCGAATGCAGGGATTTGAAGCATGTTGGATCCCCGGCACCGACCATGCTGGTATCGCTACTCAGAATGCTGTTGAAAAATCTCTTGCAATAGAAGGCAAGCATCGCCGCGATCTCGGACGCGAAAAATTTATCGCACTCGTGTGGCAGTGGCGAGATAAATACGGCAGCACTATAATAAAGCAGCTGAGAAAATTAGGCGTCTCCTGCGATTGGGAACGTGAACGTTTCACCATGGACAAAGGATTGTCGAATGCAGTAAAAGAAGTCTTCATCCGACTATTCGAAAAAGGACTCGTGTACCGCGGCAAATACATCGTCAACTGGTGCCCACAGCACCAGACCGCACTGAGCGATGACGAGGTCGATCACTCAGAGACGAACGGGAATCTCTATCATATTAAGTACCCAATTGTCAGTTCAAGCGAATTCGCCGTTGTCGCTACCACGCGGCCGGAAACCATGCTCGGCGATACAGCACTGTGTGTGCATCCAAAAGACGAGCGGTACAAGCATTTAATCGGGAAGACTGCGATTCTTCCCATCGTCGGACGCAAACTTCCCATCATCGCCGATGATTATATCGACCTGAGCTTCGGAACCGGCGTCATGAAAGTAACTCCGGCACATGATACAAACGATTTCCTTCTTGGCCAGCGGCATGAACTTGAACAGTTAAACGTCCTTGATGAAACCGGACACTTAAATGCGGCTGTACCAAAGCAATACGAAGGTATGGACAGGTTCGAATGCCGCAAGCAGCTTGTGAAAGATTTGGAAGCACAAGGTTTCTTGGTGAAAGTTGAACCGTATGTGCACAATATCGGCAAGTGCTATCGCTGTCACACTATCATCGAGCCGTGGCTGTCCGATCAGTGGTTTGTGAAAATGAAACCGCTCGCCGCTCCGGCACTGCGCGTTGTGTACGAAGGCAAAGTCCGTTTTCATCCGGATCGCTGGACGAAAGTATATGAACACTGGATGACGAACATCCGGGATTGGTGCATCTCGCGGCAAATCTGGTGGGGGCATCGGATTCCCGTCTATTATACACCCGATGGCAACTACACCGCAGCACGCAGTGAAGAAGAAGCGCGCAAGAAACTTGGTGTCGGTTCAGAAACCACTATTCGACAAGACGAAGATGTACTTGATACGTGGTTCTCGTCGTGGCTCTGGCCATTCTCCACGCTTGGCTGGCCGGAAGACAATGCAGATTTGCATTACTTCAATCCGACCAGCACATTGGTCACGGCACCCGATATTATTTTCTTCTGGGTCGCACGCATGATTATGGCGAACATGGAATTCATGAAAGGTACTCCGGGACGCGACGGTAAGCCGCGCAAAAAAGATGATGACCTGATTCCATTCAGTGATGTGTACTTCACGAGCATCATTCGTGATATGGAGGGACGTAAGATGAGCAAGTCGCTCGGCAACTCTCCTGATCCGCTTGATGTCATTGAACAGTACGGCGCCGATGCATTGCGTTTCACCATTGCGTACCTTGCGCCGCTTGGTCAGGATGTATTGTTCTCCGCAGAAAAATGCGAGATAGGCAGAAATTTTGCCAACAAAATCTGGAACGCTGGCCGCTTCTTGCTAATGAATAAAAACGAAATTCTTGGTGATATGAAAATCTCTCTCGATACACTGCCGACAGACCATCTCGATCTTGCCGACCGTTGGATACTCTCGCGGCTCAATCAAGCAATCAAAGCGTTCAACACTTCACTCAACGAATTTCATGTCAACGAAGCCACCAAGCTCATCTACGACTTCATCTGGCATGATTTCTGCGATTGGTATGTGGAATTGGTCAAGACCCGCTTCTATGGTGAAGAACCGAAGGAAGCAAAAACTGCTGTTGTCACGCGCGCGCTCTGGATTTATGATCAAGCATTGCGCCTGCTGCATCCTGTGATGCCGTTTATTTCGGAAGAACTCTGGCAGCACCTCACAGATCGAAAAGGACAATCGCTTGTGCGCGCTGAATTCCCCGTCGTGTACAAGCGTTACATCAACCAGACGATCGAAGATGAATTAAATTTTGTCATTAAAGTTGTCGAAGCAGTTCGGAATATACGCGGCGAGCTGAATGTTGCACCTTCGAAGCAGATAGAAGTGCATATGCACTTATTCGGAGAAATGGATGAAGAATTCCCGGAAAGTGCCAGTAATATACAAGGACTTCTCAGTTATATCGACCGCCTGTGCCGTGCGAAAACAGTGACAACATGGGATGGTAAATCAAAGAAGTTCGAACGCCCCAAAGCTTCCGCAAGCGCAGTAGTGGATGGAACGGAAATCTTTGTGCCGCTGGAAGGCATTATCGATCTCGATACCGAACGGAAGCGATTAGAAAAAGAAATCGCACGCCTGCATGGATTGGTAGACGGTATCGAAAGAAAATTAGCGAATGCAAGTTTTGTCGAGAAAGCACCAAAGGATGTTGTGGAAAAGGAACACGAGAAGCAGAAGAATATTACGATGAATATGGAGAAGCTGAAAGCAAGTCTAGAGCAGCTAAAATAATGCTCTGATACTTATTACTTTTCACTTAGTAGTTATTACTTGAACTATGTATACAGTCACTATCGAAACAGAATTCTCCGCTGCGCACATCATCCGTGGATATAATGGTCCATGTTCCCGGCTTCATGGACATAATTGGAAGGTAACTGTCGAAACCAAGACCGATGTGCTTGATACTATCGGCATGAGCGTCGATTTCTATGTGCTGCAGAAGAAGACCGAAGAGATAGTAGCAAAATTTGATCACCGCGATATGAACAGCATTCCGCCGTTTGATAAAGAACTCAATCCAACATCGGAAAATATTGCTCGGTACATTTATGATGAACTGAAAAAACTATTGCCTCCGCAGGTAAAACTCTCATTCGTAGCCATTGGAGAGACCAGACAGTATACAGCAAAGTTTTCAGAGGATCATTAATCCATTGAGATATCAATGACAACACCATCACAAGACACACTCATCATCAATGAAATCTTTTTCAGCATCCAAGGTGAATCGACACGCATTGGACGGCCATGTGTCTTTGTCCGGTTGACGTCATGTGATCTTCGATGCAGTTGGTGCGACACGGCATATGCTTTCGAGGAAGGCACCGAACTGAACATAAATGCTATTCTTCAAAAGGTCAAAGAATACGGATGTAATCTTGTTGAAATCACCGGCGGAGAACCGCTGCTGCAGGAGAATGTTCATCCGTTGATGCGGCGTCTCTGCGATGAAGCGTTTGAGGTAATGATTGAGACCGGCGGCCACCATGATATCAGCAGGATTGATCCCCGTGTAAAACGAGTTATGGACATTAAGTGTCCCGGCAGTAAGATGGAAAAGCGAAATCGATGGGAAAACGTTGAAATGCTCAATGCTCATGATGAAGTAAAATTTGTCATTGCTGATTATGCCGATTATAAATGGGCAAAACATGTACTCCTGCAATATCAATTGGATAAACGCTGTCCGATTCTTATGTCACCTGTGTTTGGTACATTAGAAAATCGTACATTAGCAGAGTGGATCCTGCATGATCGTCTTCGTGTCCAATTTCAGCTGCAAATGCATAAATATATTTGGGATCCGACAGCAAGAGGAGTATAACGTGAATCCAATCGATAAACTTGAAACTTTCGACAACAAGTATCCAAACCGTGATTATACTATTACGATCGTGAATCCGGAATTCACTTCCGTCTGCCCCAAAACAGGCCTGCCCGACTTCGGCACAATCACCATACATTATATTCCGGCAAAGAAATGCATTGAATTGAAATCGCTCAAATATTATTTTATGGAATATCGTTCGATGGGAATTTTCTATGAGACAGTCACAAATAGAATCTTAGACGACCTTGTTTCCGTGCTCCATCCGAAATGGATGGAAGTCACGGGTGCGTTCACGGCACGTGGCGGTATTACTACCACGGTGAAAACTGTGCATTCAAAAAAAGGAAAACACTAGGGTCGATGAGCAAGCCTCGTGCGGTTGTTCTTGTAAGCGGAGGGATGGATAGCTGTGTTACCGCTGCCATTGCCAATCTTGAATACAATCCAGCGTTTCTCCATATTAACTATGGACAGAGAACCGAGCGGCGGGAATTGAAAGCCTTCCACGCGCTTGCCGATCATTTTGGTATTGGAAAACGTTTGATTGCCGAGCTTACACATTTGAACAAGATTGGCGGATCGAGCCTTACAGATAAAAATATCAGAATTACAAAAGCTGATCCGGAAAAACTTTTTCAAGCGGCAAAAAACGAGATTCCAACATCCTATGTCCCGTTTCGCAATGCGAATATTCTCTCCGTTGCAGTAAGTTGGGCGGAAGTTATCGGCGCTCAAAAAATATTTATCGGTGCAGTAGAGGAAGACAGTTCAGGATATCCCGACTGCCGGAAAGAATTCTATGATGCTTTCAATACCATGATCGATCTCGGAACAAAACCGGAAACAAAAATTGCCATCGTTACACCGGTAATTGACTTAAAAAAATCGGACATTGTGAAACGAGGAAAAGAATTAAAAGCGCCATTTGAATTAACGTGGTCGTGTTATAAAAATGAAGACATTGCGTGCGGTATTTGCGATAGCTGCGCATTACGTCTGCGTGCCTTCCAAATCGCAGGGATGGAAGATCCGATACCATATTTAATCAGGCCAAAATATTATTGACTTAACCTTTTTCATCCAGTACTTTGTCTTATGCTAAAAAGATAAAAATATTTTTTAAATGATTTTTTTTGCGGGGTTCTATGTTTCCGTCGGAAATTCTTCGCAATATTATCAAACTTTTCCAACTCCTCTCTCGTGGATTCAAATCGAGTTTCTCGCTCAACCCATCAGAGAAAATTAAGAACCAGACCGGAGCCAATCGGCCGATCCCGGTTGCACACCGTAATATTTGTCCGCACTGCAAGCTTGATATTCCGGACGGCGCACGGGTCTGTCATCACTGTCATCAATTTGTGAGTGTACGATTCAATCTTGCGAATGTTATCACCATCATTGTATCTGTGGCAGCAGTTTCTATGTCGGTCTACTCGCTCTATATGACAGCTTCACAGGCACATGTAGCAAAGGATATTGAGAGCCGTCGCTTCCTCATCGAAACACTCGACAATATGCATAAAACTCAGGGTGAACTGCAAGCATCAAGAGAAAAAGGAGGCGATGAAGACAATCTGAGCGAGAAAGAAATTTTACTTTTGAATTACTACGAGGTTCTCTCCCGGACACTTGCACAGTACATCAAACTGGAACCGACGCTCTTCGTGAAGGCACGCTGCACGTACGAACCTTTCCTCCCGATTCGGCAAAGTCCCTCTGAAAAATCAAAAAAAATCGGCGCAGTATATAAAGATGAGGAAGTGTTTCGACTCGGTAAGTTTTCCTATGGGAGGAGCGAGGATTGGTACTATATTGCCAGCGCCGATCAGCAAAAAATTGGGTGGGTGCATAAATATCTAGAAATAGTGCAATAGCGTCAGAAAAACCTTCGTAAGGTTTCTTATGATAATCCTTTGAGAACTTTGCGAAGGGTATCTGGGTTACTCTCTCCACTTTATCGAACAGCCCATCGAGGGAATTTGTTTTAGCGCAATGGATTTTCCTTCGGCAAGATTAGCGATAGCATCCTTCAATTCTTCCTTCGTTACCTTCGATTCTTCTTGCCAGTTGTCATCAACGCGTCCGTGATACACAAGTTTTTGTTCAGTATCAAAGAGATAAATATCCGGTGTGCACCGTGCATCGAATGCCCGAGCAACCTTTTGGGTATCGTCAATAAGATATGGGAATGGAATTCCCCATTCTTTGATTTTCTTGTCCATCTCATCTGGTGCATCATCGGGATATTTGGGATTGATATTCGGGTTGATTGCCAGAACATTGATCTCTCGTTCCATTGCATATCGGCCTAAGCGGATCATCCGCGGCCACACCGCTTTTGCATAGGGACAATGATTGCAGGTGAAAACGACCAATAATCCTTTCTTTCCGACTGCATAATCACTTATATGGATAACACCATTGGGATCTTTTAAGATGAATTTCGGCATAATCATGCCAAGTGGAACATCTACTGATTCTAAAAGTGCCATTGAATCTTCTCCTATTTATAGATAGAACCATCATGAATCTAAAAAAAGTTTCCAAGAGTTGCAGGCGCTTGCAATTTATATGAAATTGGCTGACATTTAATCGTCTCTGAAAAACTTCAGTTCCCAAAAAATGTGAATACGAACCGTTGAGTATTCAGTAATTCACTCATTGAATTGCATATCACACTGAACGGCCAATACATCAATCTGTCAATCGAATTAACACATTGAGGCTCCAATGAAACGTACTCCCAAGCTTAATAAAGTTCATCACATTGATTCTATCCAAGACATGCTCATCAAGTCTGCGGGTAAGCATGGTGATAAGCTTGCATTGGAAGATTTGAGGGACACACCTATTCCCAAGGCGAGCTATAACTCGCTGTTGAAGTATGTGCTGAAGTTCGGTACAGCGCTCCGTGAACTCGGACTCCCCGAGCGAAGTCATATTGCTGTCATCGGCGAGAACCGCGTGCAGTGGAGTATAACATATCTGACAGCCCTGTGCTTCAATTATGTCATTGTTCCTATTGATGCCAAATTGAACACTAATGAAATCCTCAACATCATTTATGAATCCGATGCAAGCGCTATCGTTTTCTCCGAATCATTCGATACAATGCTTCGGGAAGAAAAACGTGCGCTGAAACATCTACGATATTATATCAACATGGATTTGCTAGCGAAGAGAGACGGATTTCTATCGATGCCGGAACTTATCAACAACAGCCGTGGCTGTACGGTCGATGCACTGCCGAGACTCGATCCAAAAGCTATGGCTGTCATTATTTTTACATCGGGTACACTGGGCAGAGCAAAAGGTGTCATGCTGAGTCAGCATAATCTTGCTGCAAACCTTATTGCGATGGTGAGTATGATGATGATTTATCCGCAGGACAGGTTTCTTTCCGTACTGCCGATTCACCATACGTACGAATGTACATGTGGATTTCTTTGCCCGCTCTATGCAGGTGCTTCTGCACATTATGCTCGCTCACTCAAGACAGTCGTCGATGATTTGCAACAGGTGAAGGCCACGATGCTGCTTGGCGTGCCTTTGTTGTTTGACAAAATGTTCAAACGCATTTATCATGCTATTAAAGAAAAGCGTATTACGTCTATCATTGTTCCGCCGTTGATTAAGCTGACCGATGTTGTTGCCCGTTTCGGATGGAAGAGTGCAAAGAAAATTGTCTTCTCAGAAATCCACGAAAAATTCGGCGGGCATATTCGTGCATTCATCGCCGGTGGTGCTGCGCCCGATCCGATGGTGGCAAAGGGTCTCCGGGATTTGGGATTCACATTCGTGCAAGGCTATGGTTTGACAGAAACATCTCCGATTCTTGCACTCAATCAACTCGACAATTTCAAAGATGAAGCAGCGGGCTTACCTTTACCCGGCGTAGAACTCCGTATCGACTCAAAGAGTGAAGACAATGTTGGCGAAGTGTTGGCAAAAGGAGCGAATGTGATGATGGGCTTTTATAAAAACGAGCGGGCTACAAAAGAGGCATTTGAAAATGGCTGGTTCAAAACTGGCGATCTCGGTTTCATCGACAGCGACGGCTTTCTCCATATTTGCGGACGGAAGAAAAACGTAATCATCTCCCGCAGCGGTAAAAATGTATATCCCGAAGAAATCGAAGATATCCTTCAGCGCAGCCCCTTTGTGCAGGAATGTCTCGTGTATGGTGAAGACGATCCAAAATTAGATGAAATCATTTCTGCACAGATCGTAGTAGATGCAGAGGCATTCATCGAGTTATCCGAATCGCGCGGTGTGCAGATCACTCCTGAGCTTATTAACGAAATACTCAGCGAAGAAGTAAAGAAAGCAAACGCAGAGCTCTCAAGCTTTAAACAAATTAGAAAATTCACCGTCCGTGAACAGGAGTTTGAGAAAACCACAACACAAAAAATTAAGCGATATTTAGCGTTGCCAAAGTAACATGCATAGTTACAACAATAAAAGGAAGTAGAACATTTAAGTTACTCGTTATTTCTAATTCATAAATCACATCACAAATCATCGGAGGATGTTATGGCAGCATCCGTTGTTCATTGGGAAATTTCTGCAATAAATTCAAAACTCTTGCAGGACTTTTATTCTAACCTTTTCGGCTGGAATATTAATGCCGATAATCCACAACAATATGGGATGGTAGATACTGGTTTGAAAATGGGGATCAATGGAGGGATTTATCCGGGAACCGAGCAGCAGCCACATGGTGTCGTCGTCTATACCCAAGTTGAAGAAATACAAACATATTTGGATAAAGCCGTTGGCCTTGGTGGAAAAGTTATTCTCCCAATCACTGAAATTCCCAATATGGTTACCTATGCAATGTTTGCAGATGTAGAAGGGAATATTATGGGTTTAATTAAAGGACCTCAGAGCGTACCGGAAAAATCAAAGAAAAAGAGATCAATGCGTAAACAAAAAAAGAGTAGAAAGGCGCTGAAGGTGAGGCGGGTAACAAAGAAGAAGGCACGCAGATAATTCAGTTATATGACCTTGCAAAAGCTAAATCTTTTGCAAGGTTTTTTTATATGGGGAAAGAAAAGAAATACATAGCCCATCTCGATCTCGATTGTTTTTTCGTTTCTGTTGAGCGCATTAAAAATCCCGATCTCATCGGTAAACTGGTTGTTGTTGGCGGCAGCGCAACCGGACGAGGCGTTGTCGCTTCCGCATCGTATGAAGCACGGAAGTTCGGTATCCATTCTGCCATGCCCACTGCACGAGCACAGAAACTGTGTCCCAACCTCATCGTTGTACGGGGAAGTCACGGCGAATACAGCTCTATCTCTCAAAGACTCTTTGAACGAATGTGTGAGCTAGCTCCCATCGTTGAACGTGCCTCCATCGATGAGATGAACATGGATTTCACCGGCTGTGAAAACCTGTACAACAACGATCTTCCGGGATTTATGAAAACCATACAAAAGCTCGTGCTGAACGAATTTCAACTCCCCTGCACCATCGGACTCGCTTCCAACACCACTATTGCAAAGATTGCAGCAAATCGTGTAAAGCCCGCCGGTGTTATTTTTGTGCCGCATGGGAAAGAAGTCGAATACTTAGCGCCGTTCGATATTAGTGTTATTCCCGGCATCGGAAAAAAGACAGAAGAATATTTAAGAGGCAAAGGATTCCATACTGTTGCTGACATCCAGTCTAAGTCTGAGAACGAATTGTTGTCTCTTCTCGGTAAACATGGATCTTGGATTTTTCATGCCGCCAATGGACATGGTTCGGATATTATCGGAGAAGAATGGAATGCAAAGAGCATTTCACGTGAAGAAACCTTTGCAAAAGATATCGCTGACCGGAAAGAACTTGAAAAGGTCGTCTTCGAATTGACCGAGGATGTATGCCGGCAGCTCCGCGCCCATGGATGGAAGACGCATACCGTAACACTCAAGCTCCGCTCTTCCGACTTCAAAACGATCAGTCGCGCAAAGAGCATCGACCCAACGAATGATGATACCATTGTCTCACGTGTGGCACGAGAACTTCTTCAATCCTCCTACACAGGAAAACTGCCGGTTCGACTTATTGGAGTGCGGCTTTCTAACTTCGATGAAGAAGAACAACTCAAACTCTCCCTTTTCCCATCGGATCAGAAGAAACAAAATATCCTCTGCGCCGTGGATTCCATACGAAAGAAATTTGGGGATAACGTCATTCACGTAGGCGGAGAGTAGCGTAGGGATATTCAATCGACCATCCCTACGAAGCACACAACCTTTTTGGCTTCCTTCCAACAAAAGCGTATCTTACGAATGTATGGGACGATTTAAGTTTATTATTGAATATGAAGGAACACGCTTCAGCGGCTGGCAGGTACAAAAGAATGCCCGCACTGTTCAAGGAGAAATCAACGCCGCCATAGGCAAAGTTTTTGGCACACATAATTTTGAATTTTATGGTTCAGGCCGCACAGATGCCGGTGTTCATGCATTACAACAAGCAGCGCACCTTGAGATTAAAACGATGCTGGCACCGGAAATCATCCGGGTGAAGCTGAATGACGAACTTCCCGCCGACATCAACATTATTGAAATCGAAAAAGCTTTTGCCGATTTCCATGCTCGACACGATGCCTTGGCGCGAAGTTATCTCTACCAAATCTCACGAAGGCGGACGGCGTTCGGCAAAAAGTTCGTATGGTGGGTCAAAGACCCGCTCGATGTGACAAAGATGCGGCAAACAGCTGAGTTGTTCCAAGGGCTCAAGGATTTCCAATCCTTCACCGTAGACGATCCGGAAGAAAAATCTACGAAAGTGTATATTAACTCGATAGATATTCAACAGGCAGGCGATTTAATTCTTGTACGCATTGTCGGATCGCATTTTATATGGAAGATGATTCGTCAAATCGTTGGTGTACTGGTAGAAGTTGGGCGCGGAAAAATGCCGCTTAACGATGTAAAGAAATTTCTTCATACTCAATCGGATGAACCGGCAAAGCTTACGGCTCCGCCATCGGGATTGTTCCTTGAGCGCGTCTATTATAAAGGAGATATATGGTTAAAGGAATTAAAGCCGATGATGGAAATTTCCACAAAGCTATCCATGAAGTTCATAAAGAAACAAGAAAAAATACCAGGGAAGGATGAAAAAGAATAAAAAGGAAAAACCAGCGATATCCTCTATGGATACCCTTCCGCTTTTTTGCGATTTTTCATGTTCGTACGCAGGATTTGCACAACCGGATGCTATCGGGGCTTGCAGACGTGATCTCGCAGTGTACTGCAAGAAGTTTAAGAAATACAACAATAAAAATTCTCACTGCGTCGGGAGAAAATCATAACATCACATCAATTCTTCATTCTGGCAATAAGCTTCCTTTTTGCTCTGTGCGGTAAGAAGAAGAAAGAACATGCCCCAGCATCTCAATAAAGAACTGAACAGCATTGCGGAACCGTACACTAAGCTTGTACTCGCTGTGGGTCAACACGATGCAGATTATGTTGATGCGTACTATGGGCCTAAAGAATGGTCTGAGGAAGCAAAAACCGAGAAGAAACCGCTCAGCACCATCAAGGAAGCAGCACTCCTGCTTAAAACAAGGCTCGATGAAATTGACATTGCTCGGAACGAAGATATCCTTTATCTCCGCCATCAGTATTTACAGAAACAAATTGCATCGCTGATCTCTCGGGTCGAAGCACTCAACGGCAAGAAGCTTTCCTTCGACGAAGAGGCAAAAGCGTATTATGATGTCGAACCGCCTTTTTTCCCCGAGGAGCATTTCCAGAAACTTGTAAGTGAGTTAAACTCATTAGTACCAGGCAAGGGAGCGATTCCCGAACGTGTCGAAACCTTTCGCCGGCAATTTACAATTACTCCCGACAGGATCGACAAGGTATTCAGTGCAGCAATTTATGAATGCCGCCAGAGAACAAAGAAATATATCGACCTTCCTGATAATGAAACATTCCGATTGGAATACGTTCACAACAAATCATGGAGCGGGTACAATTGGTATAAAGGAAACAACGAAAGCCTGATTCAAATCAACATCGACCTGCCGATCTTTTTGGAACGTGCCATTGACCTTGCGGCGCACGAAGGGTATCCGGGACACCACGTTTATAATTGTTTATTAGAGACTGCGTTTGTGCGCAAATGTGGCTGGGTGGAATTTACAGTTTATCCACTCTTCAGTTCACAGTCGCTTATTGCGGAAGGAACAGCGAACTTCGGTATAGAGGTCGCATTCCCCGGGAAGGAACGAATGGAATTCGAACGCTCCATGCTCTTCCCGCTCGCCGGACTCGATAAAGATCAAGCAGAAAATTATTCCAAGGTACAAGCACTCGCCGAAAAACTCAGTTATGCCGGCAATGAAGCCGCACGCCGTTATCTGAACGCCGAAATGTCACGCAAAGACGCAGTTCAGTGGCTTGTCAACTATGCGCTGATGTCGCCGGAACGCGCACAACAACGCACGCGTTTCTTCGACCAGTATCGCAGTTACGTCATCAATTATAATTTCGGCATGGATTTGGTACGTCGGTACATTGAACGGCGCGGTGGCACAGAAGACAAACCGGAAAAACGCTGGGAAGAATTCACGAAACTCATTTCATCACCGCGATTGCCTTCGGGATTGCTCTAGATGTCGCCAGTCAAATCAAAAATACCAAAAGAAGAACGTCCATACCTCGACCGCCTCTTGGACGAAATTCGTTATCGGATATCCGGAGTAGAAGACATCGATGTAGCGAGTCAATCCATACCGCGCTATACCGGAGAGTTCTGGACATCGAAACAACGGCAGGCGCACTCACTGCATGAAGTCTCGTACCGGGCATGCTTCAAACCTCAGCTTCCAAACTTCTTTATAGAATATCTGACAAAAGAAGGCGATATCGTGTACGATCCCTTCAGCGGACGCGGCACAACCGCATTAGAAGCGGGTTTAATGGGCAGAAAAGTCATCGCGAACGATATCAATCCCTTGAGTACTCTTCTGAGCAAACCCAGGTTTTTTCCACCATTGCTTGAAGAATTGATGAAACGATTGGATAGTATTCCTATCGATGAAAACGAAGATGCAGACATCAATCTTTCGATGTTCTTTCATCCAAAGACCGAAGCAGAAATTGTTTCCATGAAAAACTATCTCACCGAACGCCGCGAGAGCGGAACGGAAGACAACATCGATCGGTGGATCCGGATGGTCGCGACCAATCGATTGACGGGACATTCCAAGGGATTTTTTTCCGTGTATACACTGCCACCAAATCAAGCCGTAAGTGCTGACAGCCAGCGAAAAATCAATGTGAAGATGCAACAAACTCCCGAGCATCGGGATACTCGTGTCATCATATTTAAAAAATCCAAGACACTACTGAGTGATATAACAACAGAGGAACGCATTCTTCTTCAAAAAACCGGTGCAGATGCATGTTTCTTCACATCTGATGCACGAGAAACGAAAACGATTTCTGCCAACTCTATTCAGCTTACCGTAACTTCTCCGCCCTTCCTCGATGTGGTAGATTACGTACAGGACAACTGGTTGCGCTGTTGGTTCAATGATCTCGATGCGGCAGAAGCTGCGAAAACAATTACTATGGCACGAACACTGGAGGATTGGTCTGCAGTAATGTTTGGAGTCTTTCGTGAGCTGTATCGCATAACAAAACCGCGTGGATTCGTAGCATTTGAAGTCGGTGAAGTGCGAAATAATAAAATACGTTTAGATGAACATGTGGTGCCACTCGGAGTAAAGGCAGGATTTTCGTGCATTGGGATAGTCATTAACGAACAGTACTTCACCAAAACATCGAATATCTGGGGCGTCGATAACAACGAAAAAGGTACAAATTCCAACCGGATTGTGCTTTTCAGGAAGGAGACAAAATGATCTGGCGTACTATTTTTATGTTCACATTATCTTCTCTCGTTTCATGTTCCACCGGATATTTGTCGCTTCGGAATAAGGACCGCATCGTTTTTTTTGGAGACTCTATTACACTGCTGGGAGTAAAACCTCACGGATACATTACGCTCATCAAAGATTCACTCTCAAAGAAGTTTCCTTCCATCGAAATTATCGGTGCAGGTATTGGCGGAAACAAAGTGCCCGATCTTTTAGCAAGAATCGATACCGATGTCATCGCTAAGAACCCGACAATCGTCGTTATCTATATCGGCATCAACGATGTATGGCATTTTATTACACCCGGCCAAGTCGGTACACCGAAAGATGTGTATGAAGCAGGATTAGAAAAAATTATCGGTAAGATACAACAAACGGGTGCGCGTGTTATTCTCTGTACTCCATCCGTAGTTGGTGAAAAAAGGGATGGAACAAATCAACTGGATGCACAATTGGATGAATACTCTGGAATCAGCCGCCGCGTTGCGCAAAAAACTAAGATCGAACTCTGCGATTTACGTAACGCTTTTGTGAATTACCTCAAGATGCATAATCCTGATAATGCTGAACAAGGAATCTTGACAGCCGATAAAGCACACCTCAATGATGAAGGGAACCGTCTTGTTGCTAAGGAATTACTTAAGGCACTCGGTCAATAATTGACCGGCGATAATGAGAAATTAGGTCATTTATAGAACTTTTCTGCTGTCAGGAAATGCAAATTAACATAATTTTCCGATGATTTTGTGATTCATCCTCGAAACCTTCTGTCGATTCTCAATTCTTCCAATCCTTTTGTATATTAGTCTATGAACAAAAAAGAGCTTGAAAATCTTCGCACTATCATTCATAGAGCACTTGAAGAAGATATCGGCAGCGGTGATATCACAACACTCAGCACAATTCCAGCAAAGTCTGTTCTGAATGGAACGTTCATCGCAAAAGAATCCGGAGTGGTCGCCGGATTAGAAGTAGTGCGCGAAACGTTACAATATCTCGACAAGCAGGTTTCGTTTTCTCAAAAAGTTACTGACGGCAAACATGTTTCCAAAGGAACTGTTCTTGCAATAGTGCGCGGAAAAGGACGCGCTTTACTAACAGCCGAGCGAACAGCATTGAATTTTCTTCAGCGAATGTCCGGTATTGCTACACTCACCCGCGCATACGTCGATGCCGTCAAAAATACTAGTACAATCATTCTCGACACACGTAAAACATCTCCAGGCAATAGATTCCTCGATAAACAAGCGGTTCTCCTTGGTGGGGGAGCTAATCATCGATTTGGATTGTTTGATATGGTACTGATAAAGGACAATCATATTGCCGCCGCTGGAGGAATCACTCAAGCGGTGACGCAAGTATGGGCAGCGGATACGATGAAACGATTTATCGAAGTTGAAGTGAAGAATCTTAATGAATTGCGGGAAGCGATTTCGCTGAAAGTCGATCGCATATTACTCGACAATATGGATATCAAAACGCTCTGTGAAGCAGTCCGTTTTACTGCCGGACGCATTCCTCTGGAAGCATCCGGTAATATTACACTCAAGAATGTTGCCGCAGTCGCTGCAACTGGCGTCGATATGATTTCTATCGGTGTGCTGACACATTCGGTACGAGCGCTGGATATTAGTTTTTTGATTCAGTCACCAAAGAAATAAATAGAATGTTTGCGGAAGATATTTATCAAGATCTGAAAACAAAATTGCATGATGTCGTGCCGGACGTTGAGCTGCGATTAAAATCCGAACTCGCATTCCAAATCAATAAGCTCAAAGTCGAACGCAACGCAGTTATCCTTGGGCATAATTACATGGAACCGGCACTCTTCCATTCCATCCCCGATTATTCCGGGGACTCTCTTGAGTTAAGCCGGATTGCCTCTAAAACCAATAAAGATATTATCGTTTTCTGCGGTGTACGTTTTATGGCAGAGACAGCAAAAATCTTATCACCGCAAAAAACAGTTCTTATTCCGGCGAAAAAGGCCGGATGCTCGCTCGCAGATGGAATTACAGCCGATGATGTTCGTCAGTTGAAAGCAAAGTATCCGGGCGTTCCGGTTGTTACATATATTAATACGAATGCGGAAGTGAAAGCAGAATCGGATATTTGCTGTACATTGAGCAATGCCATGGCGGTGGTTCAGTCGCTCAAGAACGAAACAGTTATTTTTCTTCCGGATGAATATCTTGCCCGCAATGTCGCACAGACAACGGGAAGACATGTTATTTTTCCGACGTTGAGCGGAGGCAAACCGGACAGCGACACGCTTCTCGATAAACCAATCATCGGCTGGAAGGCGCGGTGCGAGGTGCATGAAAAATTCACTGTCGAAGATATCCAAAATATACGCAAGCAATTTTCTGATGTTATCATTCTCTCTCATCCTGAATGCAGTCCGGAAGTTGTTGCGGCATCGGATTTCTCCGGCAGTACCACACAGATGATTCGCCATGTCCAGCGCACGAATGCTGCACGCTATCTTTTGCTTACGGAGTGTTCGATGGGCGATAACATCATGGTTGCCAATCCGGAAAAGAATATGCTTCGCTTGTGCAGTGTCCGATGTCCGCATATGAATGAGATTACATTAGAAGATACATTAGAAGCGCTGCGGCAAACGCGGTATGTTGTCGAAGTGCCGGAAGAGATCCGTGTGCGAGCACTGCGTGCGGTCGAGCGGATGTTAGAAATTATTCCATCGGCCGCAGATTAATTTTATTGGTTCGTCATTCCCACATGTTGTGAGTGGGATTGATGATTTTTTTTATAGGATAGGTTATGCAAGAATATATCAAATGTGATGTGCTTATTATCGGATGCGGGATTGCAGGCAGTATTGCCGCATTACAGCTTGCAGATGCCGGTGTTCATGTCGTTGTAGCGACACGCTCATCGAATCCCGAAGAATCCAATACCTACTATGCGCAAGGCGGAATAATATACGAAGGGGAAAGCGATTCACCGGAACTTCTCGCCAAAGACATTTTGCATGCCGGTGCTGGGTATTGCAATCCGCAAGCAGTGGAGCTTCTTGCACAGGAAGCACCCAAACTCGTTCGCTCGCTTCTTCTGGAAAAACTTTCTATCCCCTTCGACCGAACAGCCGAAGATAAACTCTCCCTCGTACTCGAAGGCGGACATAGTATCGCTCGCATTCTTCATGCGGCAGATTCCACCGGCAGCCTTATCGAACGGTACCTAATTCAGGCACTGAAAGCAAAAGCGAATATTACATTATTAACCGATACAACAGCAGTAGACTTGCTTACTCCTGCTCACCATTCAGTGAACCGGCTGACGGTGTATGATCCACTCTCCTGCAACGGTGCGTTCCTCCTTAATCAAGCAACAGGGCACGTACAGCGGATATTTGCACGCACGACTATTCTGGCATCCGGCGGATTAGGGCAAGTTTTTCTCCGAACAACGAATCCGGCAGGAGCGCGAGGCGATGGATTGGCGATGGCGTATCGCGCCGGTGCCAGAGTTCTCAATTGCGAATTTATGCAGTTCCATCCGACGGCATTTTATCAACAAGGCGCGCCGTGTTTCCTCATTACCGAAGCAATGCGCGGAGCAGGTGCCAAACTATTGGATTCCGACGGCAATCTGTTTATGCAAAAATACGATCCCGAATGGAAAGATCTCGCACCGCGTGATGTTGTTGCCCGAAGCATTCATCAGGAAATGCTGACGAGCGGAACCACGCACGTTTTTCTTGATATTGCATCGCATCTTCCGGAAAACGATATACGAGATCGCTTCCCTTTTATCTACGAAAAATGTCTTGAGTATGGTATCGATATTACGCACGAACCTATCCCGATTGTTCCGGCAGCACATTATTTTTGCGGAGGCGTGTGGGTCGATCTCTGGGGACGAACAACGCTCAATCATCTCTATGCCGTCGGCGAGGTTGCTTGTACAGGACTTCATGGCGCCAATCGGCTTGCAAGCACATCATTGCTGGAAGGTGTCGTTTGGGGTAATCGCGCCGCAGAACATATTCTCCATACTATGGAAGAACATCCAAAGCCGCGCATTGATGAAATTCCGCCGTGGATTGAAACAGGTACGGAGATACCAGATTCCGCACTCATCAGTCAGGATATGAGCGTCATCAAACATATTATGTGGAATTACACCGGACTCATTCGCACAACCGAACGTTTACAACGTGCCTTACGCGAACTGCGACATCTTGAATCCGAAATCGACCGCTTCTATCAAGCCGTCAAGTTGACAGACAGCATCATCGGATTGCGTAATGCAGTACGTGCTGCTATCATCATCACTATTGCGGCGTGGGAAAATAAAATGAGCGTCGGCTGTCATTATAGACAGTAATGAAAATATAGGATGATGTGATTTGGTGATTTGGAGATAGCCGCGGACTTTGTGTCCACGAATTCATAGAAAAACCGCAAGCTGAAGCTTGCAATTACCAACCACACATCAACCTACGATACTTCTTTCCTTTTTTCCTATCTTTATTTAATACTGAATTTTCCTTATACTTTGTTCATTGTATTATTGAAAGGAACAAATAATGTATAGGCCGCAGATCACGGTTGTGGATTGCACCATCCGCGACGGTGGATTGATGAATAAATCTCAGTTTACGTTGGATTGTGTGCAGGCAGTGTACAAGGCAATTTGCGAATCAGGTGTTCATATAGTGGAGCTGGGGTACCGAAACAGCCGGAAGATGTTCGATCCGGAAAAATATGGCGCTTGGCGTTTCTGCGATGACGAGATGATCAAAAAAGTCGTAGGGGATAAAAAATACCCAGACACTAAGATCGCTGTTATGATGGACGCGCATAAGAGCTCCATCGACGACCTGCTTCCCCAAGAAAAAAGTCTTGTGGATGTGGTTCGCTGTGCCACCTATGTAAAAGACATCGACAAATGTATCATGATCGTCAATGACGCCGTTGCAAAAGGATATGAGACTACCATCAATATTATGTCAATCTCTACAGCACCGGAGCGGGAACTGAATGAAGCATTGCAGCAGATCAAGGAAGAGACCAAGATCAAAGCGTGCTACATTGTGGATAGTTTCGGCAATTTGTATTCCGAGGACATTGATTATTTTGTTTCCAAGTATCAAAAGATGCTGCCCGGTATCGAGGTTGGTGTCCATATGCACAACAATCAGCAGCTTGCATTTGCCAACACGATTGAAGGCATCATCCGCGGGGCAAACTTTCTTGACGGCACGCTGTATGGATTTGGCCGCGGCGCAGGCAACTGCTGTCTTGAGCTTTTACTCGGTTTCCTCAAAAATCCTAAATTCAATATGCGCCCGCTCTTGGATGTCATCGCGTCTCACATTATTCCTCTACAGAAAGAAATTAATTGGGGATACTCCGTTCCCTATATGGTAACGGGCATTATGAACCGGCATCCCGATGAAGCCATTAAGCTGATGATGCTGCCGGAAAAGGATCCGGTAAGAAATAACTTCCGCGCGTTCTATGAAAGGATGTTGGATCCGGAACCATAGAGAAGAAAGCTTATCCAAAGAAAGGCGATCGAAACCGTCGCCTTTCTTATTTCTGTCGATTTCGTGGGCGACAATAAAATAGTGGTAAGTCATTCTCTGGCAAGCGAGAATCAAGAACTCGATAATCTCAATCAATGCAAAGAAAAGTCATTGCCCCGAAAGAGCCTTTTCAAAACGAGGCGCATTCTAAGGAGAAATCTACAATGAAACTCATCGTCGCTTTCTTTGAGTGTGCAAAGAAAGCGACAGAAAGAAACACATGCGAAATCGAAATGTGTACTCCCGAGGAAGAACTCAGATTCAGGATTTAACCAACAATACGATTAGGATATATAACTCGGATATAACAGTCATCACCTTGCCTTAACCCTGTTCACTGCTATCGATTTCGCTGGCAAAAGTAAAGATCAAAAAGTGAGTCATACCTGCAAACACCGGAATCTCAGTTGAGATTTCCACTTGCGTTTTAGAAATGCAATTGATAGATTACCCGCGTATCTAAGAACGATGCAACGTCAAAGTATCCGAAGAAAGTGGGGAATTATTGAGAGTCATCGGAAAGTTTAACAACTATAACGCCAGAACCCATTCAATAAATGCCAGGATTGATTGCAATATGCAAGCTAATCATAGTTTAGGGCACGCAATTTAATAGTGGCTATAAGAATATTATTCGTAACTAATTGAATTATCGGAGATTAAAAAACTAAGCATACTCCTTGTTACCGCTGATCGAAATACGGTCAGGTAAAAATCAATTGTTTTACTAACAATAAGGAGCTATGCCATGCGTACGAATCATATAGCAGATCATATTTTGATCTGTGCAATGCTGTTATGTTCTCTTGCCTTTCTTATTGTATCGTGCAAGAAAGGCAATGTTGCCGATCCTCCTGCTGGGATTACAACACCATTCACAGGAATCACTGAGACTGACTCGACGGGTCCGATGCCAATTGGTAAAGTTGATCCTGATGATTGGAAATCATTAATGGATTGTTCTTCAAATCCAAGAATATTGCATGTCTCTTCAAATATAGAGTCCGTCAAGAATGATACTGTAATAGACCTGTTACCGACTTGTACAAAGATCTATCCTGTCTATCCTAATCCAGCTAGTAAAAGTTTTACAATATCTTTTTCTCTTAATGAACAGGATTCCGTTGTTATCACTCTTAATAGCACACCGACCAAGGTCGTTAAAGAAATACTCAAGCACCGATTAGCGACTGGATCATATGCTATCAATGTGAACGGATCAGATTTACAACCGGCAATTTATCGAGTATACATCTTCGTATTTCGCCAATCAGATGTACTTAGCTCTTATGGAGACGTACAAATAAATTAACAAGCCCTAGTAAAATTACAATACGCGGCTCGTGATTCATAGAGATGGAACGGAGCCGCGTAATAATTAAGAAACAAATGCGTGCCCTAACAAGCCGCTCAAGAGGCGCCTGTGGTGCTCACTCGGCTTGTCCGGAAGAATGCATCATGCTGAGGGTGATAATAAATTGGGAAGTATCAATTTTGTCGAGTCGGGATTACTTGTCCGCCGGTTGTTTGGCGGAGCGGCCCGCCACGAAACTGGCGGGTAATCTTATAGTTAGAGTATGTTTTGAAATGCTGAAAGGATTTTGTTTATGCCCACAGATGAAGAATTAAAATATCCCACCGGGAGATTTCAGTTCATACAGCCAACACCTGATCTCCGAGCTAAATATATTCATCAGTTCAGATCCGCACCCGGTATTTTGTATGATGCTGTTAAGGATCTCAAAGAGAATCAACTTCTTAGCACGTACCGTCCTGGCGGATGGACTCTTGCTCAGGTTGTGCATCATCTAGCTGAGTCGGACGTAAATGCCTACCCTCGATTAAAGTACGCCCTAACTCAGGATGTACCTGACGTGATGGTAGCTCAGCAAGGGTTGTGGGCTGAGCTGTCTGATGCAAAATCTCCGAATATTAGTTTATCTCTGACTCTTTTCGAGGCCATCCGTCATCGATGGGCAGATGCATTCGATTCGCTAAACCCCGAAGATTTTACTAGACAATGGCGACACAACCGGTACGGTCTTTTGACAATCGATGCCTTGCTTCAACAGTATACATGGCATGCCCAACATCATTCTGCTCAAATAAGCGAGCATCGCAAGAGGATGGGTTGGTAGTGAGGCCATCATTTTCAGATATTTTTTTACTCTTGTATTCGGCAGCCTGAACAAGCGCTGCCGAAGAATAAACAAGAAGATTGAATAGTGTAAGCTACCATTTCCCGTTTTTAATAATAATCTCTGCGATCTTTTTTAGCTGTTCCTGCGTGAGAATCGGTTTCATTGTTTTAAAGTCGAGGGATGTTGAGATCGTCACCCAGTGCGTTCCCTTCCGCACCGAAAGATAATACGGCACCATCTAGGGTGGACCATCGTATGCTTCATCGCCGACTCCTTTCACCGGACTATTATAGACACTCTTGAATGAGCTCGATTGTTTGGTTTGAGCGAACGCTTTCAGATCGACAATTTCAAATACGACACTTAAGAGTCTTTTTCCATCCGGCTTTACAAAATTCAGATCACCGATCATGTGTTTACTTGGATCCTTAGGAGCGGTCTTAAGGCCCTGGATACCTGTTATCTTTGCCACATCGGCAACAGACAACAATTTATCATTCGGTGAATCTGCAGCAAACAGAGACACGCCTGAAATACTTATGATGAATATTGCCAGTAGCCATACCGTGCTGAAATTTTTAAGTAGAGATTTCTTCATAACACCTTCCTTTTTAATAAGTTTTTTAGACGATGAGTACAAGAAAATGAAAATCTTGAACCATTATAGACAAACAAAATCTACCACTATTACACTGCAATTACAATTGCATTATTCCAGAAGAGACCGTTCACACATCAGTAAAGGATCCGTTGTTCACCGACCTCTAGCCCTACAATTCGGCCGGAAATCCCTTTGTCCGCTGCAGCCGCTCGAAGCTGATCAAGCGGACCCTGTGGGTTTGCGGTAGATCCAAAGAGCATTGTGCCGAAATGGATCGGCATCATGTATGTCGCTCCCACATCCTTGAAAATTTCCAGCGCACCCAGCGGGTTTGCATGCACCTGCGACCCAAAGCCGCTTCCTGAACTCGGGGCAATAGGAATAATTGCCAAGTCAATATTGAAACGACAGCCAATTTCTTTAAAGAGTTCGGAATTGTAACCGGTATCTCCCGCAAAGAAAACAGCAATTCCTCTGTATTCGATAACATACCCGGTGTACCCGCGTTCTCCCATCCATCCGCGGTCAATACTGTACCGGCCGTTGAAATGCTGTACCGGAATCGCCGTGATGCAGACGCTGTCGCTCTCGATTACATCCCATGGTTTCATCTCTTCAACTTCCTGAAAACCAAAATCCGGAACATACTCTGCAAGCCCATCAGGGAAAACCAGCATTCCGTTCTTCGGAAGCATATCGAGACTGCCATAACTGAGATGATCGAGATGCATATGCGAAATAAGTGTGAAATCTACTTTTGTAAGGAGAGTCGGATCGAGTCCGGGTTTGACAGCACGCTTGACAACCATACCGATTGTGTTTGTAAAAAGTGGATCGGTAATAAAAATCTTGTCGTAAATCTGGATGAGCGCAGTTGCATGCCCGACCCACGACACAGCCAGCTTCACATTTTGAAGTACCGGTGTTGTGATCATATGCGGGGCAGGCGGGATCGGCTCGCCGATTCTTGTGAGCGACTGCCATATTGTGCGCTGGATATATGAACTACAGCCGCTCAGCACGAAGACGAGCGATACAAGAGTGAAATGCCGATACTTCATTAAAAGAAAATACGGAATTCATGCAAACTAATCCATTCGAATCCTGTTGACAGTCTGAAGTTCATATTATCTAACAATGTATGCTGTTTGATTGTCTTCATATAAAAAATTATATTGGTGCATAATTTATTGCGGGCGTAATTCAGTGGTAGAATGCCAGCTTCCCAAGCTGGACGTCGCCGGTTCGACCCCGGTCGCCCGCTCATCAGGCATGGTTGCACGCATGTGTCAGAAGTGATTTAAGTAAATGTTCCCTAAATCCAAACATTCACCAACAAACCAAAAGGAGAAGTCATGAAAAAAGTTCTTATTGGCGCTGTTGTTGTATTTGTGATTTTAGAAGTGCTGGATATTATTTTCCACGGTTTCATTCTTGGATCTGTGTACGCGACAATGCAAAATGTTTGGCGTCCCGATATGATGCAGAAAATGTGGATTATGCATATTGTCAAGATCGTTGTGGCATTCATGTTTACATTTATCTTTTCTAAGGGATACGAGGGAAAAGGACTCATGGAAGGTGCGCGGTATGGATTCTATATCGGTTTGATGTTGAGCATGGGGTACGCATTCGGTTCGTATGCCTCATTTCGCATCACTTATCAAATCGCATTGCAATGGTTTATCTTTGCGATGTTTGAATACATCATTGCCGGCATTGGAGTGGCACTGGTATTTGGGAAGAAGAAATAAACATAAGTCGACTGAAATATTGATATTGATGAACGCCTGACTTTTGCCCGGTTCTCCTCCGGGCATTTTTATTGGCATTTATAGACGATTGCATCCCATTATTTCTTGCAGTACACTAGAATTATACTATGTCAAAAACTATCAGCCCCAGTATACTCTCTGCGCAGGATATTGCTGTTCGGTACGGACCTCAAGCCGTTCTTAAAAGTGCTACACTAAATATCCATCAAACCGACAGAATAGGACTCATCGGCAGCAATGGTTCCGGTAAATCGACCTTGCTCAAAATAATTGCAGGCCTTCTGCAACTGGATTCCGGGTCGATCTCGCGGCGCAGGGACATTATTACCGGATACCTTGCACAGGATTTTCAACTCGATTCCACTAAATCGGTCTATGAAAACATTGTGGATGGCGCACACGATGTCATCGATATCATAAGAGAGTACGAGTCGCTTCCCCCAACTTCGGAGAGCCGTCGTATTCTGGAGGAACAAATTCATCACCGTGATGGATGGAATCTCGAGAACAGGATCGAAACGGCGATGCATTCGCTCAATGTTCCCGAAAAGGACCGAGCCATCGATACACTTTCTGGGGGAGAAAAACGCCGAGTGGCGCTCTGTCAAGCGATTATCTCGCGTCCTGATTTTCTTATTCTTGATGAGCCGACAAATCATCTCGACACTCAGTCGATCGAGTGGGTGGAAGAATTTCTGGTAAATTATTCCGGCGCATGTTTGTTCGTCACGCACGACAGATACTTTTTGGATTTAATTGCAAATAGAGTTGTCGAGCTTTCAAATGGTGAATGTTATTCACACGACGGTAATTACAATGATTTTTTGCTGGATAAAATAGAACGGGAAGCGCAATTAGAAACCGAAGAGCAGAAGCGCAACAATTTTCTACGCCGTGAACTTGCTTGGGTGCGCCGTGGAGCCCGTGCACGAAGAACGAAGGCGAAAAGCCGGCTCAAAGTATATTTTGATGCTGTTCAGCAAAAAGACCCTGAACCTGCAGAGGAAGTGGATCTGATCATACCCCCAGCGTCAGGCCTTGGAACGACGGTTCTTAATTTGAAGAATCTGGGAATGGAACTTGGTGGAAAAAAATTATTTGATGGGTTAAATTTCAAGTTTGACAGGAAACGTAAATTAGGCATTATCGGACGCAATGGTCTTGGCAAAACAACATTATTGAAAATTATTTTAGGAAAGCTTCATGCGGCCATAGGCGAGGTTGTCGTTGGCGAGAGGACAGCGTTCAATTATATCGATCAATCGCGCGTGGCTCTGAATGATGAAAACACAGTCATCCAAGAACTCGGCAACGGGCGGGAATGGATTCTGTTTGGTGAAGAACGGATGAAAGTATGGACATATCTTAGGCGCTTCCTTTTTACTGACGACCGGATGAATACCAAAGTCGGAAAACTCTCCGGTGGAGAACGCAGCCGGCTTCTGCTCGCTAAAGTGCTGAAGAATGGCGGGAATTTCCTCATCCTCGACGAACCGACGAATGATTTGGATCTTTCAACACTGCGCTTGCTGGAAGAAGCGCTCGCCGCTTTTAAAGGATGCGTGATTGCAGTGAGCCACGATCGATATTTTCTGAACAGAGTTTGCAACGGGATACTTGCATTCGAAGGAGATGGCAAGGTGCATTTCAGCGAAGGGGATTATGACTATTATATAGAGAAACGCAATGCGAGAGAAACGGAAGTAGCGTCAAAAGTAAACACAGCCGTTGCTTCGAAAAAACAAAAATCGCAGGCGAACGTACAGAAAAACAAATTAAAATGGAAAGAAGCGAAGGAACTTGAAACGATTGAACAGGATATTCTCAATGCAGAAGCCGAAGTTGAACGCATTGAGAAAATATTTGTGTCACCTGATTTCTATGAAAAGCATGGTAATCAAATCGTGTTATTAACGGAAGAGCTTTCTGTCGCAAAAGTAACTGTTGACCGGCTTTACGCGCGTTGGCATAAACTGGAAGAATTACAGTCATGAATCAGTTGAATAAAACCATATCTCTTCCTATGTTATCAGTCAAGAAAGTATGACAATGAAATCATTATAAGGAATCAATACATTGAAACAGAGTCTCATTTCCGTGAAGAATAACATCATTAAAGCCGGCAAGAGAGCTTACGCGCGTGGTTATGTTGCGGCGAATGATGGAAATATGAGCGTGCGTGTTGATGCGAAAAGAATTCTCATAACTCCAACCGGTGTCAGTAAGGGTTTCATGAAAGCAAGCGAACTGGTCGTTGTGGATATGCACGGCAAAATAATCAGCGGCAAAAGAAAACCAACATCAGAAATTCAGATGCATCTCCAGATTTATAAAGAAAGGACTGATGTCAACAGTATATGTCACCTGCATCCTCCGTATGCGACTGGATTTGCGGTCGCTGGTATTCCGCTCGATCAATATGTTCTACAGGAGGTTGTTATCACACTTGGAACAATTCCCTTGGTTCCGTACGGAACTACAGGATCGGAAGAACTTTATAAACCGCTCCTCCCGCTCCTACAAAACTGTGATGCCTTTCTTCTCGCTAATCACGGAGCACTCACAGTCGGTACAGACATTTTCAATGCCTATGACAAAATGGAAACGCTGGAGCACGTTGCTCGAATTATTTTCATTGCAAAGCAATTGGGCAATGTGAACACACTGAATGAGGAGCAAGTACAAAAATTAGCAGCGCTAAGGGAAAAATTTGGTATCAGAACTTCTCTTGGCAATGATTTCGGCAGGAGAGGTTCATCTCAATAAAGAATTATAGGATTTGCACACGATAAATTTCTTCCTCATAGGGAAAATAAGTTTGCTCTCATGTTATTTTTAACAAAGAAGGATTAACAGAAAAATTCTTCACAAGAAAATATAATTCTCATTAGATGAACTTGTCAGATTAGTATATATGCGAAAAAGAAAAAAAGTATTTGTGACCGGTTGTTTTGATATGCTTCACAGCGGTCACGTTGAATTCTTCACAGAAGCCGCGAAATATGGCGATGTGTATGTCGGCCTTGGTTCTGATGAAACCGTGTATAATCTGAAGGGACAATATCCGGTGAACAATCATGACGAACGAAAATTCATGATAGACGCTTTAGCATGTGTTAAAGAATGCATTGTCAATTCAGGATCGGGTATTATGGACTTTATTCATGAGATAAAAACCATCAAACCGGATATCTTTATTGTCAATGAAGATGGGAATACTCCGGCAAAAGAAGAGCTTAGTAAGGAGCTGGGTATTGAATATATTGTCTTAAAGAGAACACCGCATGCGCATTTACCGGTTCGCTCAACGACGTCTCTGCGGGATGAGTGCACTATCCCATATCGAATAGATTTAGCCGGTGGTTGGTTAGATCAACCGTATGTTGGCAAGTATGCAGCCGGACCTGTCCTGACAATCTCCATTGAGCCTACGATTGAATTCAATGAACGAAGTGGAATGGCTTCAAGTACCAGAAGAAAAGCAGTTGAACTTTGGTATACCAACATTCCTTCTGGCAATAGGGAAAAGCTATCAAAAATTCTCTTTAGTTATGAAAATCCTCCGGGAACAAAGATTATTGCTGGTTCACAAGATTCAATCGGTATTGTGATGCCGGGCCTGAACAAACTTGATTATGATGGAGAGTATTGGCCGAAACGTATTTCTTCAGTACATGATGAAACTGTTTTGTCATGGTTGGAAGATCATTTGTATTTGATTACTCTTGGTCCGCGTGAATATGATTTTGACGTCCTTGCTAGTACAAACATCAATAAGATGAATGCGGAAGCATTACGGCTTGCGTCTGAAAAATGCTGGGACTCCATCTTACGAAGAGATATAAAAATGTTTGGACAACACTTCAGAGAATCATTTGAAGCACAAACTAAAATGTTTCCCAATATGATCTTTGATGATATCCCCAAAATCATACATAAATACAAGAATTCAGCATACGGTTGGAAACTCTCGGGGGCAGGGGGTGGAGGGTATTTAATCTTTGTTTCCGAAAAACCCATGAAGGGTGCAATGCAAATAAAAATTTGCAGGAAAGCTCTCTAGTGGGTTTTTTTTCGTTTGATTGTTTTATTCGTCGGTTTTGCTCTAAGCGGATCTTCCGGCCAAATATGCTTGGGGTAACGCACGCGCATTTGAGTTCGGATTTCAGGATACACATTCGTCCAGAAGCTATGCAAATCTTGTGTCACCGCCACTAGACGCCTTGCGGGTGATAATAAATGAATCAACACGTTTACCTTCCCATTGCAAATCTTCGGCGTTTCAATCTGCCCGAATAATTCCTGTAACCGCACGGCAAGGACCGGCTGATCACTTGAGTAATCCAGTGCAGCAATTGAACCACTCGGTAATTTAAGATGCGAAGGTGCAAGCCGGTCGAGTTCTTTTCTTTGTGCTTGAGTAAATCGCGATTGGAGAATTTCTTTGAGCGGTAATTTCTGTAATTGATCAGTACGACGAATACCATTAAGAAATGGCGCAAGCCATTCTTCCAAAGACGCAAACAGAGCTGCATCGGAACTATCGGGAACATTTTCAAACGAACTGGAATATCTTCTTAGCCACTGAACTCTTTGTTGCAATGCGCGAGTCTCTTTATCCCACGGAAGGCATTGAATACCCATCTGTCGAATGCCGTCGAGCATTGCCTTAAGGATATGTCCATTGTCCGCTTCCAAATTTTGTTCTGCAAGAATAACTGCGCCTAATTTTGTGACTTTTCGTGCGACAACTTTTTTCTCGTTTTCACTCCAATAAATTTCTTCATTATGTACTAAGTTTTCAGCAAACACTTTTTCCAATTGTTGCTGTTGTAATGGTGCGGCAAGAAATGCACGTACATCGGTGCCAAGTCCGTCGACTTCTCCGATAGCAAGAAATTCATCGCGTGCAAGAAGACTTCCGTTTGGTAAAACAACCGTTGTTCCGCTTGCCATTTGATAACGAGAGCTTTGGTTCTCGCGACGCCGCGCGATTCGATCGGGGTATGCAAAAGCCAAGAGAATTCCCGGTGCGGACTCTTCTTTTTCTTTTGATTCCTTGCTGATACCGGCTAACTGTTTTAATCGTTTCGATTGAGATAAAATGCGGTCACGAACACCTTCATCGCCTGCGCGATGCTGATGCAAAATATGTAAACGCGATGCAAGATCAATATCGGTGTCTTTTTTTCCTGCGAGAATATCGCGTTCATCGAGAAGTGCTGCGATATCACATGCAAGCGAACTAAAACCTAATTCTTTCCCGCGCAGAATCATGTGAGCAAGTCTCGGATGTATGGGCAGCTCCGACATTGCTTTGCCATGCGATGTCAGTTTTCCTGTTTGATCAGCAGCGCCGAGATTTTTTAGCAATGCGCGTGCTTGTGCAAGATGTGCAAGCGGCGGTGGATCGAGAAATCGTAAGTTTGCACCATCTGGTGTTCCCCATCGAGTAAGATCGAGCGTCAAAGGCGCAAGATCAGCGGTTTTGATTTCCGGCTGAGGATACTTGGAAAGCATCTCGTGCTCAGTTTCCATCCACAGACGATAACAGACACCGGGCTGTTGGCGTCCTGCACGTCCGCGTCGTTGATCGGCGACTGCTTTGGAAACAGGTACCGTTACCAATCCGGACATTCCTCGCCGTACGTCAAACTGAGAAATGCGAGCCAATCCAGAATCAATAACCACGCATACACCGTCAATCGTTAAACTTGTTTCAGCAACGCTAGTGGAGAGAATCACTTTCCGTTTACCGGATGATGCAGGAGATAATGCCGCCGATTGCTGTTGGTACGGTGCGTCTCCATAGAGCAAATGAACAAGCACATCTTCCGATAAGCGTTTTTCCCAAAGAAGATTTTCCACACGCCTCATCTCGCGCTGTCCCGGAAGAAAAACAAGGAGATCGCCTTCCTGTTCATCCAATGCTCGCAAAATAGTATCAACAATTCGGGCTTCGATAGATTTTTCCGAGGTGAATCGAGCATAGTGCGTGGTGACCGGAAAGCTTTGCCCTTTGCTCTCAATAATAGGTGCATCACCGAGTAACTTTGCAATCGCCAAGCCATCGAGTGTGGCTGACATAACGAGAATTCGTATATCTGGGCGCAAGTGTTCTTGCACATCAAGTGTCATCGCAAGACCGAGATCGGCATGGATACTGCGTTCATGAAACTCATCGAAGATAACAATTGCAACGTTCGGAAGTTCCGGTTCGTGCTGAAGGAGTCTGGTCAAAATTCCTTCGGTGACTACTTCTATTCTCGTCTGTTTGCTTACAAATGTTTCACCGCGGATGCGATAGCCGACCGTTTCACCGATTTTTTCGCTCAGATAAGCGGCCATGTATTCTGCGGCTCGGCGGGCTGCGAGACGGCGCGGCTCGAGCATAATGATCTTCTTTTGAGCCATCCATTCTAATGCAAGAAGAGCGATAGGAACTTGAGTCGTTTTTCCAGCTCCGGGAGGCGCGGAAAGAACTATATTCTTGGTATGTTGAAACATCTCCAGTAGTTCCTGTAAGACGCTTTCGATTGGATATGATCGTTCGACTTCCTGCATACGTTTGTTCGCTTTAAGCGAAATAATCTTCAATATGCAAAAAGTCTTTCAGGTATGCACGTGTTTGTTACAAGCGCATTATATCTGTTGGAGTGATTCCAGAGTTGTTTTGAGTTTTGCAGCGGAAGACCGAAAACCTTGTTCTTCTTCAGCGCTCATAGTCAGTGTTAGAATTTCTTCCACACCATGTACACCGACAACACATGGCAGGCTGAGACAAATATCTTGAACTCCGTATTGTCCTGTCATCAAAGTCGAAATGGAGAGCACAGATCGGTAATTACCAAGGATGGCTTCCACGATCGAAAGTAATCCGAGTCCGATAGCGTAATATGTCGATCCTTTGCGTTTAATAATTTCGTACGCGGCGTCTCGCACACTTACAAAGAGCTTGTTCATTTCTTCTTGATCGTAGTGTTTGTTCTTAAGCGGGGCAAATTCCTGCAGCCGTACGCCGCCAATGTTTGCCATGCTCCACAACGGAATTTCGCTGTCACCGTGCTCACCGACGATGTACGCATGCACACTGCGCGTATCAACTTCGTAAAATTGTCCGAGCAGGAATCGAAAGCGAGAGGTGTCTAAGATCGTTCCGGACCCGATCACCTTTGTCGGCGAAAGGTTGGATTCCTTCAATGAAATATAGGTAAGGATATCGACTGGATTTGTTGTAATGAGAATAATACCATGAGGATTGTGTTTTACAACCTGAGGAATAATGGATCGAAAAATAGCTGCGTTTCTTGCAAGAAGATCCAAACGAGTTTCACCGGGTTTTTGAGAAGCCCCTGCTGTAATAACGACAACCTTTGCACCGGACAGATCGGAAAAAGTACCTGCTGAAATTTTCATCGGCTTTGTAAAAGAAAGCCCGTGGTTTAAATCCATCATTTCACCCACGGCTTTTTCTGCATTTGCATCTACGAGTACAAGTTCGGATGCAATCCCTCGCTGCATCAACGCATACGCAAACGATGAACCAACCAATCCCGTTCCAACCAAGCCTACTTTATGCGAAGATCCTATTTCTGGAAATGTGTTCATAATCTCCGATAATATAATGAAAAACATTCATGGATCTCTCTTTGTATTACAAACAAGATCGAGCAGATGGAGGTTCCTCACCGATGATATCCCCAAGTTCCATTTCATTGCTTCGATAGTGATTTCTTATTACATTTCATGCAGTTGTAGAGATTCTTTTGAGTGTTGAAAGACCACCGAGCTGCCAGCAGGTTCATTGTTGAATTTGTCGCGTGGCTCGCTTCGTTTTCGTCAGAAATGCGGGAACAGATGCACTCTGTTCCTCGTCAGAATAGAGTTGAAGAATGTCATATTTATATAAGAGGAGTATACTGTGGATATCAAGACTATCAATGAAATGATTCAGCGTGAAAGCGCATTTGTGGAGTCGCTGACATCGGAAGTCGGTAAGGTTATCGTCGGCCAGAAAAATATGGTAGACCGCTTGCTTATCGGTATGTTGTGCAACGGACACATACTTTTAGAAGGGGTGCCCGGACTGGCAAAAACACTTGCCATTAAAACGCTGGCAGCGGCTGTCAACGCTAAATTCCAGCGTATCCAATTTACACCTGACTTGCTGCCTGCGGATCTCGTCGGAACGATGATTTACAATCAAAAAGACGGAAAGTTTTTCACACGGAAAGGTCCCCTCTTTTCCAATTTTATTCTTGCAGATGAAATTAACCGAGCGCCGGCAAAAGTGCAAAGCGCGCTGCTTGAGGCGATGCAGGAGCGCCAGGTTACTATTGGTGAAGAGACGTTCAAGCTTGAAGAACCATTTCTTGTGCTGGCGACGCAAAATCCGATTGAACAAGAAGGAACATACCCGCTTCCCGAAGCACAGGTTGACCGCTTTATGCTGAAAGTAAAAATCGGTTATCCGTCGCGTGAAGAAGAACTACTTATTATGCGTCAGAATGTTCTGGGAAATGAGAAGAGTGTAAAAGCCGTCGTGTCGACAAAAGAAATCCTGTCTGCCCGTGAAGTTATGAGGCAGGTGTATATGGATGAAAAAATCGAACGGTACATTCTTGATATCGTATTTGCGACGCGTGAACCAAAGAATTTTAAATTGGAAAAGCTTGCACCGCTTATCAGTTACGGCGCGTCGCCGCGCGCTTCTATTAATCTAGCGTTGGCCGCAAAAGCACATGCCTTTATAAAGAGGCGCGGTTATGTCATTCCGGAAGACGTGCGCGCAATTTGTCCCGATGTCATGCGCCATCGCGTTGCCGTAACATACGAAGCAGAAGCGGAAGAGATTACGCCAGAGCAGATCGTAACGGAAATTTTAAATCATGTGGAAGTGCCTTAGACCATTTTATAATTTTCGATTGAATGATATGATGATTATAAACATTCTGATATTCTATCAATGGAATGACAATTGACCACTGTTAACTAAATGGAAACCAAGGAACTTTTAAAAAAAGTCAGGCAGTTGGAAATACGCACACGGGGGTTGGTGAATCAAGTATTCACAGGTGAATACCATTCCGTCTTCAAGGGACGTGGCATGGAATTCTCTGAAGTGCGTGAGTACCAGTATGGCGACGACATGCGGATGATCGATTGGAATGTCACTGCGCGTTTCAATCATCCATTTATAAAAATCTTTGAAGAAGAACGAGAATTGACGGTCATGCTGGTTGTCGATATGAGCGGCTCGCAGTTCTTCGGTTCGCAATCTGCATTGAAGCGGGATATCGCACTGGAATTAAGCGCTATCCTTGCTTTCTCGGCGATGAAAAACAACGATAAGGTCGGATTGATTCTCTTTACCGACCGCATAGAGAAATTTGTTCCTCCGCGAAAAGGACGTGGTCATGCACTTCGCATTGTCCGCGAGTTGCTTTCGTTCGAACCGGTACGTCCGGCAACCAGTATCAGGACAGCATTGGAATATCTTAACCATGTTCAAAAAAAACGCGGCATCATTTTCGTCATTTCTGATTTTATGGATAGCGGCTATGAAGCTGCACTCCGCATTGCAGGCAAACGACACGACTTGATCGGTATTGTGTTGCAAGATCCGCGCGAGAACGACCTGCCCAACGTCGGACTGATGAATTTGCGTGACGCCGAATCAGGTGCAACCAGATTAATCGATACATCTGATGCACATGTGCGATCCTTCTATCGCCACTTTAACCATCAAATGCAGGAAGTGCGTAAGTCGCTCTTTATTAAGTCAAGGCTCGATGATATAGAAGTGCACCTCGACCAGCCGTACCTTAAACCACTGATTGATTTTTTCCGATTGAGGGAGAAGAGATGGTAATGATAAGGAAATTTCTTATCTGCTTCGTTCTCTGGTCTGGTATCGGATTGTCCCAGGATGTTCGATTAACCGCAGAAACAAATACAAACACCTTTCCTCTTGGTAGTTGGATTGATGTGCATGTAGAAGGAAAATCTGATATTGCGATTGGCTCGATTGCACCAATAGTGAAAGACAGCATTGGTTCGTTTGAAATTGTAACAGTAGAGCGTAAAGGTACTGAATTTCAATGGTTGATTCGTTTAACGACTATTGATTCCGGAAAAGTCTTTCTGCCACCAGTTGAGTTTGGTTATAAAGTGAGAGGCGATACAAACACACATAAAGCGTTTTCCAATTCGCTCCTCTTGACTATCACCGGCATGATTATCGATCCTCAGGGTGAAATCAAAGATATTAAACCGCCGATGAGCGCGCCATGGTTGTTTGAAGATTTTTTGCCGTACCTGATCGCATTGATCATTCTTGCCGCCCTTGCAAGCGGGTATTACTATTACCGGCGAAAAATGAAACAGAAAAAAGATATTTTAGCTGATGTCAAAGTGGTTATTCCGCCGCACCGCGAAGCATTGACAGCATTGCGGGTGCTTGAAGAAAAGAAATTGTGGCAGCAGGGATTGGTGAAAGAATATTATTCGGAAGTCACAGAGATCATCCGGCGATTCTTTGAGCGGCGATGGAATATCATTGCGCTGGAAATGACAACAGATGAAATCCTGGTACAAATAAAACATATTCCTGAAGCATTGATAGTCTGGAAAGAAATGGGATCGTTTTTTCTTACTGCGGATTTGGTGAAGTTTGCAAAATATCAACCGGCACCCGATGAACACGAACAAGAAATACATTCAGCATATGAGATTGTGCGTTCGATGGTGCCGAAAACTTCTATCGAGACAGAACCGCAATCACAGGAGGTCACTGTCGATGTTCGGTGATAAGTTTGCAAATCCTGTATTCTTATGGCTGTTATTTTTTTTACCGGCAATCGGATACTATCTTTGGTGGCGTCGCAGAAAAATGACGGTGGTTTTGCAATTCTCGTCTTTGCAGGTCTTCGGTAAGATTCCAAAGACAGTGCGTGAACGAATGCGCCACATTCCCATGGGACTGCGCATAATGACAATCGCACTCTTCATTATTGCATTGGCACGTCCGCAATCGGTTTTGGATAAACAGAATATATCGACCGAAGGAATCGATATTGTGCTTGAGCTAGATCTCTCCGGCAGCATGCTTGCAGAAGATTTTAGCCCCAATCGTATCGAAGCGGCAAAGCAAGTTGCTTCGGAATTTATTGACGGCCGCACGAATGACCGTATCGGACTGGTAGTATTTTCCTCAGAAAGCTTTACACAATGCCCGCTTACCACCGATTATCCTGTGTTAAAAAATCTTTTGCGCGAAGTAAACAATGGGATGATTGCCGATGGTACCGCTATCGGTCTTGCAATCGCTAATGGAGTAAATCGTTTAAAGGACAGCAAGGCAAAAAGTAAGGTGATGATACTCCTTACGGATGGTGTAAATAATCGAGGTGAGATTGATCCTCTCACTGGAGCGAGGATCGCTGCAACGTATGGTATCCGCATCTACACGGTTGGCGTGGGAGCGCAAGGTGAAGCACCATATCCCGTGCAAACACCGTTTGGTATTCGCCGCCAGATGATTCCGGTTGATCTCGATGAGAAAGTCCTTACACAAGTGGCAGACATGACTGGCGGTAAATATTATCGTGCCACAGATAATCGAAAATTGAAAGCAATCTACAAAGAGATTGACCAACTTGAACGGACAAAAATTGAAGTGATGGCCTATAAGCGGTACTCGGAATTATATAGTGGATGGTTAATCGCGGGTCTCCTTACGCTTCTATTAGAAATAGGATTGACAAGTACGTTACTGAGGAAGAATCCATAGTCATGTTGCGATTCGAACATCCCGAATATCTCTGGTTCCTTCTTCTGATTCCAGCAATTGGTGCAGGATTCTTTTTCCTGAATATATGGCAGAAGGAACAGGTTCGAAGGTTTGTTGGAAATATTCTCATTGCACAGCTTGCCCCGGAAGCGAGTTTGGCAATGCGTATCATCAAACAACTGCTCGTTCTTTCGGCTCTCGCCTGTCTGATTCTTACCATTGCGAATCCGCAGGTGGGAACGCGATTAGAAGAAGTAAAGCGCGAAGGTATCGATCTCTTTGTTGCGCTCGATGTTTCGCTGAGTATGAAATCGGAAGATATTCGTCCGAGCCGGCTGGAAAAAGCGAAGCGCGATGTATCGGAACTGCTGCGGAAACTTTCTGGTGATCGTGTCGGCATGATTGTTTTTGCCGGCGACGCGTTTGTACAATTTCCGCTTACTACTGACTATGCCGCAGCGGATCTATTTCTTTCTGCCATCGATGTGGATGCAGTGCCTATCCCGGGGACGATGATCGGCAGCGCTATTGAAGTCGCTCTTAAATCGTTTTCCAAAGACGCGCCGACACAAAAAGCAATCGTTGTCGTCTCCGACGGTGAGAATACTGAAGGTGATGTGATGGGCGCAGTAGAAGATGCCAAGAAGGTCGGTGTGCGAATTTATTCCGTAGGGATGGGAACAACCGATGGAGGTCCAATTCCGATTTATAATCAAAATGGAGAACGCGTCGACTATAAACGCGATCAATCGGGGAGTATTGTTCTCACTAAACTGGATGAAACAATGCTACAACAAATTGCGTCGACGACCGGAGGAACCTACCACCGGGCAACGAGCGGCGGTAACGAAATTGACGACATTTTTAAAGAGCTTTCCTCTCTAGAAAAAGTAGAATTTGGAACAAAACAGATTACAGGATATGAGACGCGATATCAATATCCATTAGCTTTTGCAATTCTTTTTCTCATTCTCGAGCTCATGCTTTCAGCACGGCGCGGTAAACTGGTTGCTCGTCTTAAAAAATTTCTGCCGGCTGCTGCGGCAATGGTTTTCGTTGTAATACTCTCAAGAACCTCAACAGCTCAGACAGTTCGTTCGCATGTCAGTGAAGGAAATCGCGTGTATGAAAAGGGTCGCTACACCGATGCAGAAGTGGAATATAAGAAAGCGTTGGAAAAGAATCCGAAATCGAAAGAAGCGCAATTTAATCTCGGAAATTCGTATTATAAACAGCAGCGTTTTGACGAAGCTCTTCAGGAATACGGTAACTCTGGTGTGGCAATGAAATCTTCGGAAGAACGGGCTGAAACATATTACAATTTGGGAAACTCGTTGTATCGTTCGAATAAATTCCAAGAAGCAGTTGAGGCATACAAACACTCATTAAAAATAAATCCATACGATGACGATACGCGGTACAACCTGCAAATGGCACGTGCAAAATTGAAACAGCAGGAACAACAAAAACAGCAGAAGAAAGATCAAAAACAAGACCAGCAGCAAGATCCGAAAAAAGATCAGCAACAACAAAATCAGCAACACAAACAAGACCAGAATCAACAACAACAAAAACAAGAGCAAGCGAAACAAGATCAGACACAGCAGCAAGCCCAGAAAAAGAATCAGATGCCGAAGCAAGAAGCTGACCGCATCTTAGAGGCACTCCGTAACAACGAAAAGGATATTCAAAAGAACCTCCGTAAACGTGAAGCAGTGAAAGTGAAAGTGGAGAAGGATTGGTAGCGTTGAGCAGCTGACAAAAAACAATAATCTGGACGTTACGAGCCAGCGGCTTAAAGACAAAAAGAAAAATGATAGATCAAGAAAGAAAATATTATCGACATATTATAGGCTTTCTCATTGTTCTCTTCTCCGTTGTCTCTCTTCAAGCACAGGACGGCACATTTACTGCAGCAGCGGATCCAATGAGAGTTGCAGCAAGCGAACAATTTCAATTAACATTTACATTTAACGGAGGCGATGTCAATAGTGTTCGTAATCTAAAAGCTCCGGACTTCAATCAATTCGTTGTCATTTCGGGACCGAATCAATCCACAAATATGCAATGGATCAATGGTCAAATGTCAGCTTCGATTGCGTATACATATATTCTCTATGCACGTCAAGCAGGAAAATTTACTATCGGTTCAGCAACAATTGAGTACAAAGGGAAAGAACTTAAATCGAATGTGATTCAAATTGAGGTCGCACAGGGCAAACAAAAGCAGCAGCAAAAACAACCCGATCAACCAAGCGCTGATATTGGTGATAATTTAATTGTGAAAGTCTTTTCCGACAAACAGCGTGTCCGGCTGGGTGAACAATTGATTGTAACGTTCAAGCTGTATACACGCGTATCGGTTTCCGGATATGATCTTGCCAAAGCACCGGCGTTTGACGGTTTCTGGGGTGAAGATTTTGATATGCCGAAGCAACCCAACCAAACGAATGAAACTCTCAATGGGAAACAGTATCGTTCTGTGGTGATAAAAAAGACTGCGTTGTTTGCGACACAAGCAGGAAATTTGAAGATTGCACCACTCGAAGTTCGCTGTGCAGTACAAGTGCAAACAAAACGGCGCGGCAATGACCCGTTCGATCAATTCTTCAATGATCCGTTTTTTCAACAAGTTCAGACTGCAAATCTGGATGTGAAATCCAATCCTCTTACAATTACAGTTGATCCTCTCCCGATCAATGCGCCGTCTGGGTTTTCGGGTGCTATCGGACGGTTTACATTCAATGCAAGCGTGGATAAACACAGTGTGAAGGCAGGTGATCCCATCACGTTGAAGGTAGCTGTATTGGGTTCCGGCAACATCAAATTAGTGACACTCCCCAAACCACAATTACCTGCCGATATCGAATCATACGAACCGAAAATTTCAGAAGATATTTCGCGCGATGGCGGTATCATTCGTGGAAAGAAAACGGCTGAGTATCTGCTCATCCCACGCAATGCTGGTCAGCGTGTTCTCGAGCCGATGCTGTTTGTTTATTTCGATCTTGACAGGAAAGAATATATTACACTTCATTCTCCGCAGTTCGAGTTTTCCATTGAACAGGGTAAAGAGTATTCCGGCAGTAGCGTCAGTAGTATATCGAAAGAAGATGTTCGGATGCTCGGTGAAGATATTCGTTTTCTCAAACTTTCTATCGGAACTCTCCAGCAGAAAAATGAAACAGGCTCTTCAGAATGGTCCGTGTTTGCTATGGTGTTGCCACCATTGATATTTACCGCAGCATGGTTCTTCCGCAAGCGGATGGAAAAAATCTATGGTGATATGCCGAGGCTTCTGTTTGAGACAGCAGGACGTGAAGCATCGCACCGCCTCAAGAAAGCACGTGCGCTCCTTGAACAGGGAAACACCGAAAGTTACCATGCAGAGATTCTCATAGCGTTGACAGAATACCTTGAGCATAAACTCAGAACTGCGAAAGCCGACTTTGTCATGGATACGGCAGTTATACAATTGCAGAAGCGCGGTGTGAAGGAAGAAGTGATTCAATCCTTAAAAACATGTATGGAACGTGCAGAATTTGTTCGTTTTGCACCGGGTTCCGATACGACCGAAACGCGAAAGGAATTGCTCGATGTTGCTGCTGGCGCCATCAATGGTATTGAACAGACTTTTAATAAGCGAGGTGCGTCATGAAACGAGCTCAATGGATTCTCATTGCCGGATTCAATGTCTTGCTCGTGAGCCCGGGATGGGCGCAAACTCCGGGAGATGTATTCAATCGCGGAAATGAATTGTATCGCGCAGGGAAGTATCAAGATGCGGCAAAAGAATATGAACATATCATCAAACAAGGATACTCAAGCGCTGAACTCTATTATAATCTTGGCAACGCGTATTATCGGGATGAACAGCTTGCACGAGCAATTCTCTCTTATGAACGCGCCGCTCAATTACATCCGAACGATCCCGACATCATGCACAATCTTAAGCTCGTGTATCTTAAAACCATCGATCGCATCGAACCGGTGCCGGAAATGTTCTTTATTCAATGGATGCGCGTCGTTGGTTCTCTGATATCGCCAGAAACAGTGCGATTTCTCTTTATTCTGAGTTGGGTACTGCTCTTTGGATCGCTTGCAACGATGTACTTCATTTTGCGGTCAGATATCCTTCGTGTTGCTCGGATTATATTCTTCGTGTCCTTCGTATCGGCCGTTCTCTGGGCAACAATGTTGGGCATTCAGTCATTTCAGGAGACAACACAGGATAAGGCAATTATCACTGTACAGATTGTCACTGCAAAGTCATCCCCAGACGATAAAAGCGTTGATGCATTTGTTATTCATGAAGGTGTGAAGGTGAAACTCACTGATGTAGTTGGTGATTGGGTGAAGATCATACTGGTCGATGGAAAAGTTGGTTGGATTCCTGCGGATCAGTGCGAACGAATATAAAAAAATCTGTCGAACAGTGTCGTCAGAAATTTTATTTCGGCAATAAAATAAAAAGTGTTAAGAGAAAACTCTTAACACCTCTTATCAAAAAAACCACTTCTAATACTTTCACGGCATATTTGAGTGAAGGAGGAAAATTCTATCCAAGCGCATGTTTTATCGTCGCTTCCAAGGATTCCTTCGTAAACGGTTTCGGGAGATATGCTTTCACACCGAGTTGTTTAGCGCTTCTGACGAAGAACTCTCCTTCCATCGAACTCATTAACACAAACGCAACGGATCTTAGTTTTTCTCCATACGCGCCCGCCGCGATCTTTTCGTAGAATGTGAAACCGCTCATAACACCGGCGCCAAGATTTACGTCGCTGATAATGAGAGAAGGCGAAACCTTTCCCATTTCCGTCAACGCACTTTCTGCATTAACTGCTGTGATAACATTGAGGTATGTTTTCCTAAGAATGTGCTCGACATATTTGCGGATAGAGGGGTCGTCATCAATGACAACGATGACAGCGGTCTCATCCGGCAGTCCTAATTCTTTCTTAATTCGCTTGGTAATAGAAGCGTGTTCATCATCCGAAATCTTAAAGAACTGCTGGAGGTTCTTGAGATGTATGGAGTCTTCATCCGAGGGTTTACCGGTTTGCCAAAGTGTTCGTACCGCATCAATATAAGCACTCACCTGTACCGAGCGCTCTACTTCCATATGTTCTGTATCGCTGATGGAGAAGGAAATTTTTAGGGATTGAAGAAGCGAGGACTGCATTTCTGCTGGAACAGCAAGTTGTATCATCAGCTTCATGAGTGTCCGGTAGGCATCAATTTCTTGTTGTTTTGCTTTCTCTCGCTCGCGTTCTAAAAGAGTATTGCGCTCTTCTTCCATCTGCTGCATCAGTTCTTCCTGCGCACGTTTTTGTTCCTCTTTCATCTTGAGAAATGCCTCATCCTGAATTTTTTTCCGTTCAGCCTCAGCTTGGATTATTTCTGTTCCAGTAGCAGTGCCAACAAAAGATGTTCCTGATGCTGCTTGTTGAATTTGCACAATCAGCCTTTTTTCAAGTTCCTCAATGCGCCGTGCCGTATCTTTTTCAATCGCGTTCAAATCCTTATGCGCCCCCTCTTGCACTTCATTCACGGATGCTTTACGGGCACGATCTTCCAATACCTGTTCTGTTTTGTCTTCCTGCTTTCGTTTTTGATTCTCAAGTTCTTGTTGTTTATAGAATTCTTTGAGGCGGCGCTTGACTTCCTGATCCACCTGTTCAGCGGCCTGTTGTTTTGCTTCACGCACGGCAACCTCACGTTCTTTCTCCATCATCATGATGAGAATGCGTTCTTCATATGCGCGCGCGTAGACGTTTTTAATGTCAAACTCATAAACTTTGCGGATATGATCCAATGCATCATCAAGCTTCTTTGCTCTCACGTCTTCGTCCACTTGACGCAATAAAGCAGATACACGTGCCGTTCGTTCTTCAGGTTTTAATGCAGGTATAGACATATATAATTCTCCTGTATGAAATTATCCATACGAAAGTAGACGAATTTAGTAAAAGAGTCAACTTTTGCGTGTAAAAGATCTATGAACAAACTTACAAGACCGGGATATTCCACTTCTATGTTCAAATTCATAATAGTTATCCACTCTTGACAAGATTAGACTTCTTTTGATCTACGATGACTATTACTCCTCGATAAATCGACGCAGTTGCTGGATGGAATCCTCGAAAAGGCGCGAAATCGGCAGAAGGCTAATCACAATGCATGATTTTTGTTCCATGTCAAAAAAATGTCCTGGTTGTACGAGAATGTTTTGGTGAGTAAGAATTTCTTCTGCCCAATTGTCGTCACTGTACTTTTGAGGAAGCTGAAGAATGGCAGACCACCCGCCTTCGACTCGAAGCACCGACGTACTTGAGTCTGTAAATATTCTTTGCAATAGTTGGTAATTCGTCTGAATTCGCAAGTGAATTTGATTTCTGACGTCTGAAGAAGAACGAAGAAGTTTTGGAAGTGCAACTTGTACAGGTGTATTAACCGAGAGAAATGTGTCGGCAATAATATCAAGTCGATTGAGCACTTCCTCTCTTTGTTTAAGATTGCCATTCACAACAATCCATGAGAGTTTGAGTTGAGGAAGACCTAAAAGTTTTGAAATGCCGTTCAATGAGAACAACGGTACAAAAGATTGATAGGTCACAATGTTTGTGAAGTGCGCCTCTGGAGAAATATCATACGATCCGAAGACTTCATCGGCAATGAGAGAGGAGCGATACTCAGAAGCAAGCGAACATATCTGGTCAAATTCATTCTGTTTGAGGTACGAACCTGTGGGATTGTTTGGATGAACAAGAACTATAGCTCTTGTCCTATCTGAGAATTGTGCTTGAAGAGATGCAAAGTCAATGTGCCATTCACCATCGTACGCGAGTCGATAATATCGGAGTGTGATATCGTTCAATTGACTCAGATATTCAAATAACGGATAGCTTGGTTGAGGGACCACGACCTCATCGCCGACATTGCAGAGGAGTTTGAAGAGAAATGAATATGCTTCACTCGTGCTTGATGTAAGTATAATTTGTTCAGGTGTTATAACAATACGATGCACGGCGTAATATTCCGCTATAGCTTTTCGAGCGCTGAGAAGTCCGCGCGGTTCAGGTTGGTACGCTAATACGGAAGGTTCGGTAAACGCACTAAGAATTTCTTTTCTTGGATAAGAGAATTCGCATTTTGTGGGGTTCGACTCGGTAAGATCGATAATCGATTCTCCTCGAAGGTGTTTCTCTGTTGCTAAGCCAGAGAGCCGGTTGGGAGTAGTATTCCAATCTGTGCGCGACGAGAACATTTCTTAAAACCAGAAATAAATAGGGGTTAGAATATAGGAAATAGAATAAATTAACAATCAAAGATTAAATAAAATCGATCGCATATGAGCTGTTGAAACAATTACCAGATCTTCGAATTACCAAATCATTCAATTTTAAATTTTATTCTTCTATGATTTCTGCTTTTTTCTTGGATATACGGTTACGCTCATTGTGGTCAAGATATTTTTTACGAAGACGTATGGACTTAGGAGTCACTTCCACGTACTCATCTTCTCCAATCCATTCGATTGCTTGTTCGAGCGAAAGCCTCCGCGGTGGTTCAAGCCGTACTGCCTCATCAGAACCGGAAGCACGCATATTTGTTAATTGCTTTGTTTTACAAACATTGACAACCATATCGTATTCGCGCGAATTTTCTCCGACGATCATACCGGCATAGACTTTAATACCAGGCTCAATAAAAAAGGTAGAACGTTCCTGCAATTTCCACATTCCATATGCAACGGAATCGCCGTTCTCTAACACTATCAATGAACCGCGTGTTCTGTGCGCAAGTTCGCCTTTGAACGGTTCATATCCTCGAAAAATGTGGTGCAGAATGCCGGTGCCTTTTGTCTGTGTCATGAACTCTGAACGAAATCCGATCAACCCGCGTGCAGGAACAAGAAATTCAAGACGCGTGTTGCCTTGACTTTGAAGCATGTGCCGCATTTCGCCCTTACGCTTACCGAGATTCTCTATAACAACACCGACGTGTTCATCCGGTACATCAATAATGACGTGTTCAATCGGCTCGCAGACGACATCGGCGATGCGCTTGAGAATGACTTCGGGGCGCGAGACCTGAAACTCGTACCCTTCACGCCGCATCGTTTCGATGAGAATACCAAGATGTAATTCACCTCTGCCGCTTACTTTGAATACATCAGGAGAGTCTGTTAATTCCACCCGTAAGCTGACATTAGAACGTAATTCTTTTGCCAATCGTTCACCTAGGTGACGCGTGGTTATATATTTTCCATCGAGTCCAGCAAATGGCGAGTTGTTCACGATAAAGTTCATCGAAAGTGTCGGCTCTTCGATAGCAACAAATGGCAGCGGGGTTGGGTCCGATGCATCGGCAATGGTTTCGCCGATATCAACGTCTTCCATTCCAGCAACGGCGATGATATCGCCCGTACCGGCTTCTTCTACCTCGATGCGCTTCAGTCCTTGAAATGTATATATCTTTGTCACGCGTGCATCTTCCACTAATCCATCTCGATGAACAATTTTCATCGGTCCGCCGAGACGAATCTTGCCGCGCGATACTCGACCAATGCCAAGACGACCAAGATAGTCGTTGTAATCGATTGTGGTCACAAGCATCTGAAACGGACCAGTAGGATCTCCGGCAGGCGAGGGAACACGATTGATAATTGCTTCAAAGAGCGGTTCAAGATTTGTGCTTTCTTGATCCATTTCGTTTTTAGCAATTCCTTGTTTTGCAATGCAATAAATCGTGGGAAAATCCAACTGCTGATCGTGCGCCCCGAGCGAGAGGAATAGTTCAAATACCTCATCCAGTACCTGATGCGCACGTGCATCTTTTCTATCAATCTTGTTGATGACGACAATGGGACGGAGATCGAGATCGAGGGATTTTTTTAGCACGAACTTAGTACCCGGTAACGGTCCTTCAGCAGCATCAACCAATAGAAGAACACCATCGACCATCTTGAGTGTGCGTTCCACCTCACCGGAAAAATCAGAATGGCCTGGAGTGTCCACAATATTGATTTTATAAATTTCACTTGTCTTCGGATTTTTGTACATCACTGCGGTGTTCTTGGCGAGAATCGTAATGCCGCGTTCTTTTTCTAAATCATTGGAATCCATCACGCGCGTGCCCATATCCTGATTGGCACGGAACGTTCCTGTCTGTCTCAGCATAAAATCCACGAGTGTCGTCTTGCCATGGTCAACATGCGCGATAATGGCGATGTTGCGTATATTTTTGATTTCTTGCATTCTTCCTCAGAGAAAATAAAAATGCCTCAGTCTCGAATTGCTTCCTGAGGCATAAGTAAGATACGGAATTTTCATGAGAAATGGAAATTGAGAAAGACTCTCAAGATTTCTCTATGATAGAACAGGTGAATCTATTAAAAAAGTGGTCCTTATGCATGACCAAGCTCTTAGAAACAAATCGATGAGTTTTTATCGAAATGAAATGCCAACACCGATCGCTGCAACTGGTGTCTTCGCAAAGCTGTAATCAGCATGTAAGTTTACGATAGCCAACAATAATCGAAGTCCAAAGGTTGCTCTGGATTTGTCTTCTCCGGTGAAACTTTGCCCTGGGATTGAAAAATCTATCGGTGTCCCACCCATGATACTCAGACTACTTGTTATCGTGTTCAGCATGAATGAGGCTTTTTCCACCTGCACACCACCATACAATGTGAGGAATAAGAACCGCTTACTTACTTCAATACCGAAGGCTGTGCCAGTCGCATTGAAGATATCATTATCGTTTTTCGATTTAAAATTCATTTTCTGAGTCATGAAGTGAATGGCAATATGCGCTGGCAACTTTCGAAGAAACTGATCAAGATTATAACGGAGACCAAAACCCATATAGTTGAAATTACCGGCATCGCCGGCTGAAACTGTCGGAATAAATCTCATAAGTACTTCCAAACCGAATGGCAGGCCAATTGCCGCTTGAGGCATAGGTAACGGGACTGCAGGAAGATCAAATCCGTTTGGAATTTGAAAAATGACATCGCTGCCTCCGTTTGCTGCTTTATATGTATTATAGTAAATACTTGAAGATTTCATTCTCACATAATATTTCGTGTTCTTATCACCAACGGCTGTCGGTACACCGGTAACAACACTATCATAATCTTGTCCGGCATGAAGCTGCACAGCCCCATTGTTGATATTGATAAAATCCGGTGTTATAAAATCATATTTTTTGTCACTAGCCGTGATGAAAGAAAAACCAACTTTAACGCCCACATCAAAGCCGAGAACACCATGCAAATCTGCGGAGTGATAAAATCCCGAATTTAAGTCGGCAGCAAATCCATTGAAAATCGGATTCACATAATTTTTTACATTCAAAGCGCCCACCCTGCTTAATTCCGCAGACAAATCTTGAGCAACAACAAAGCTGCTGATTGTAGTAATAACGCATACAACTGCCAAAAGATATCGTACAATAGATTTCACAAAAAAGTTCCTTATGATGTCAAAGTATAAATGATATTTGTAAAAGAGGTTCTCTTATGTTAAAGATCTATTTTTTAATTATCTATAAATAGTAAGATAAGAGAAGATATCCCAAAAGCAATGCTTATGGAGAGACCTTAATAAACTTTGAGTATCATCTCATCACTAATCCCCTAAAATCCCTATGCAACAACAGTACAAATTCTTGAACTGCTCTTCAATAACACATTATGCTCCTCCAATAGATGTGTAACGATGTGCACTAATACAGCAACGAAAAGCTATTACAGTAATACTTATAGAGGAAAGGTTGAAGATAAAATATACTTCTTTTGGAGAATTTGTGTTTTTCTTCTATCTTACTTATATGTGAAAGGGGGATGGCTCTTCCTATTTTGGCAACTGATGCCGGTCAGAGTGAGTAGTCCCCAATAAATATTATCTAAAGGAGTATTGTATGAAGAAATTGATGTTTGTTCTTGTATTTGCCATCGCGGTCGTCACTTCGCAAACAATGATTCCCCAGGAAAAGCCAGTGGAGAAAAAGGGCGAGAAAACTAGTGAGAAAGAAATAAAAGGTGCAAAAAAGGTGAAATGTAAACACGAGGAAGGCAAGGGAAAGAAATCGTGTAAAAAGAAATGCGAAAAAGAATGCAAAATGAAATGCTGCAATAAGTGTACTGGAGAAAAATGTGATGGAAAGTGCTGTGCTAAGTGTGCAGAATGCAAGAAAGAGTACAAAAGGAAGTGCGAAAAGGACAGCATCGAATGCGTCACGAAGCATGAAATGAAGAAAGCTGAAAAGAAAGAAGTGAATATCGAAGAAAAGAAGTAACGGTCGGTAATATTGGTAACAAAAAAAAAGCCGTCTCGATTTGATCAAGACAGCTTTTGTATTGTACGGTTTGAATATCGCCATACTTTTCTGTAGTTTGTCATTGACCCTGATTGTCCGGAAATTCCGTGATAGTTGGGGTAAAGTATTTTCTGGAAGAGTTGTCAACAGGCAGCTCCTTGATGGATGTTAACCTGAACAATCGAGTCCGTGTCGTGTGATTGAAACCATCCAAAGGAAAATCGTAGAAAGCGAACCGTTCAGAAAACTGACGACAGCGATAGAATCGCTACATCCTGGTACTCCGATTCAGGTGCATGGCATCAGCGGTTCATTGATGGCGTTTGTAACGGTGCATCTCTTCGAATCTTGTCAGACTCAAATGCTTCTTGTCGTTCCTCATAAAGATCGCGCTGAACAACTCCGCGATGATTGTGCACTTCTTCTTGGAGAGTCGCCTGTGCATATCTTTGCTTCGGGTCCCGCCCATGCAGCCAAGCTGCTTGATATGAGCGCACCTATTGCGCAGATGGAAGCACTCCGTGCTTTATCACGTTCCGAACGTGTGCTTATTATTGCTTCAGCTGAAGCATTGACAATCCAGCTCCCAGCACCGAAACGATTTACCGAACGCTCCATTGAATTGGAAATCAAAAAGGAATATCCATTCGAGCACTTAATTCAGAAACTTATAGGGTTTGGCTTCGAGAAAAAGGATTTCGTCGAGGAATACGGCGACTTCGCAGTGCGCGGCGGTATTCTGGACATTTTTCCTTTTGTCGGGGATAATCCGATCCGCTTCGAATTCTGGGGCGATTCGATTGAATCCATCCGCGAGTTTGATGTGCTTTCCCAGCGCTCCATCCGCGAGCTGCAAACGGCAAGTGTGGTAGCACACCTCACTTCTGATGTTGCTGATGAAAAGGAATCTCGAGTTTCATTCTTCGATTATCTTTCCCATGACGCGCTCATCTTTCTTGACGAGCCGTTGATGATTGAAAAAGAAATCGATGAGCTTTTTCAAGAAGGGTATTCGGATCTTCTTGATTGGAAAACACTGGAAATACAAGCACACTCCTTCATACGTTTACATCATTCTCATATTCGAAATTTTCAGAGTGCGTTGTCTATTGATTTTCAAAGCCATCCTCAGCCGGCATTAGGCGGCAGCGTTAAGAGACTTGTTGAGCATATTCGGAAATCCTCTGGTCAAGACTGCGATGTCTATCTCGCGTGCGATACAAGGGAAGAGAGTGAACGTCTCAGCGAATTGATCGATGAAGAACTGACAGCACCGGATGAATCGGGAATCATCCCGCAAACGGCGCGGGACGCTGAAGAACGCGGAGATCAAAAATCACCCGATCGCCATTTAGGCGTGGATTCTGGAAATCAGGAACGAGAAAATATTGATGAAATGGATTGGGATTCCGGGAAATACGAAAGTCGGGATGAAGACGATATTCATCAAATCTCAAACTTTCTCACTCCAATACAATATACTTTCCTTCTTGAGGCCATCCACTCGGGATTTATTTATCCCCCTGCAAAGATTACAATTTTCACCGAGCATGAAATCTTTGGCAGATTGAAACGGCGGGGAACAACAAAACGGAAAAAGTTCAAGGGATTCACACAAAAGGAACTCCAGCAGCTCAAGCGGGGCGACTTTGTTGTGCATCAAGATTATGGTATCGGGCAATTTGCTGGATTGCAGAAGATTAAAGTGCGCGGTGTCGAAACGGAAGTGATGAAGCTTGTGTACGAAGAAAACGATACTCTCTATGTTCATCTCAATTTTATTTATCGTGTGGAAAAATATTCCTCGCAGGAAGGTCATACACCGAAGCTCAACAAACTTGGCGGCGCAGATTGGGACAGACTGAAGTCCAAAGCGCGGAAGAAAATCAAAGATATCGCCCGCGATCTCATCAAACTGTACGCACGGCGCAAGCACGAGCAGGGATTTTCATTTGCTCCCGACACGCACTGGCAAAAGGAAATGGAAGCATCGTTCCTCTATGAAGATACACCTGATCAAGCAAAATCAACGCTCAATGTGAAACAAGATATGGAGCAAGGATCGCCAATGGACCGGTTGATTTGCGGAGATGTCGGATTCGGCAAAACGGAAGTTGCTGTACGGGCGGCATTCAAAGCAGTAATGAACGGCAAGCAAGTTGCTGTGCTTGTGCCGACAACAATTCTTGCACACCAGCACTTCAACACGTTTCTCGATCGCATTGGGCGGTATTCGGTACGAGTAGAATCTCTTACGCGTTTCCGCGCAAAGAAAGAACAAACAGAGGTTTTGCAAGGACTCCAAGAGGGTAAAGTGGATATTTTGATTGGCACGCATCGTTTATTATCAAAAGATGTTGTGTTCAAAGATCTTGGCTTGCTCATCATCGATGAAGAACAGCGATTCGGTGTAGCGGCAAAAGAAAAATTGCGCCAGCTTCGGGCAAGTGTAGACACTCTTACTTTGACAGCAACTCCAATTCCACGGACATTGCAGTTTTCGCTGATGGGCGCACGTGATCTGTCGCTCATCAATACACCTCCCAGAAATAGAATTCCCATTCAAACGGAAATAGCGCAATTTGATCCCCAACTTATCCGTGAAGCTATCATGAAAGAACTGTATCGCGGCGGACAAGTGTACTTCGTGCATGATCGTGTTCAAAATATCGGAATCATCCAGTCGATGTTAGAAGAACATGTTCCAAAAGCTCGCTTCCATATTGCACATGGACAGATGAAGGGACATGAATTGGAAAAGGCGATGATGGATTTTCTGGAAAGAAAGTATGATGTTCTTCTTTGTACAAAAATTATCGAATCCGGCATCGATATTCCCAGCGTGAACACGATCATCATCAATCGAGCAGACCGGTTTGGATTAGCAGAGTTGTATCAATTACGCGGTCGTGTGGGCAGATCCAATATTCAGGCATATGCATATCTTCTTACTCCACCGCTCTCCGTACTGCCGCGGATAACACTGCGGCGTTTGCAGGCAATTCAGGAGTTTACCGAGCTTGGTTCTGGATTCAATCTTGCTATGCGCGATCTTGAAATTCGCGGCGCGGGCAATCTTCTCGGCGGCGAGCAGTCCGGATTTATTTTGGAAATGGGTTTTGAGATGTACCAGCGCGTGGTAGAAGAAGCGGTTGTTGAGTTGAAGGAAGAGGAATTTGGAGAATTGGCCGAAGGGGAAAAGGAAGAAGGGAAACGAAAGAAAACGGAGACAGTCATTGAAACCGATATCGAAGCGCTTATTCCGGATATTTACATTGAGCACGATTCTGAACGGCTGGACATCTACCGCCGGTTGTACCGGTGCGTTTCGCATGAAGAAGTCCATTCTATGCGGGGGGAATTACAGGATAGGTTCGGCGAGTATCCGGAGGAAGTAGAACATTTATTCCGGCTGGTTGAGTTGAAAATAACAGCGGCAAGAATTGGTTTTGTGAAGGTTGAATTAAGCGGTGAACTCCTCTCGCTTCATTTCCCTCCGCCGGAAGAAAAAGGATTTTATGAAGGCGATGAAGCGCCATTTCAGAAAATCACGGGGCGTATTCACAAGATGAAACAGTTCCAACCGCATCTCAAGCAGGACGGTAAGCAGTTGAAGCTTATAGCGCGAATCAAATTCTGCGATGAACCCAAAAACCGGCTTGCGGAAATATATTCTTTCTTACAAAGGCTTGAACAGTAAACTGCCGGATGCCTGTGCTACTCACACAATCAAAAAATCAAAAATTTAATAAATTTACCATCAGCACTCTTCCTGCGACACCGGGAGTCTATCTTTTCTATGGTGAAGAAGATGTCTTGATGTATGTTGGAAAAAGTAAAACCATCCGTGCGCGTGTGCGCTCACATTTCGCTGCCAAAGATGAACGCTGGTTGTCGAAACGTATCCGACGCATCGAAACTCGCGAAACCGCCGGTGAACTTGGCGCGCTTCTTCTGGAATCCAGGCTCATTAAAGAACTTCGCCCGATGTATAATGTCCGTTCGCGGCAACCGCGGCGCATTATTGTTGCGCGACGCGTAGACAACGAACAAGGATACGCGACGGTAAAATTGGAAGCGGTCGATTATCTTGATCTCAAACCGGAAGCACCTATCCTTGGTATCTTTAAACATAAAACACAGGCGAAGGAATTTCTCGACACAATTTCCAAAACTCACCGGCTGTGCTCAAAGCTGCTGCGGCTGGAAACATCGCGTGGGTGCTGTTTTCCGTATCATCTTGGACTATGCGATGGAGCATGTATTGGTGAGGAAGACCCGGCAGCATACAATGCGCGTGTGGATGCGGCATTTGAGGCACGCCGTATTATCGCCTGGCCGTTTGACGGTCCTGTCACTATTGAGGAAATCTCGAAGAATAAAAAACTTCGCGAAGTATTTGTGATCGATAATTGGTGCCTGATCGGAGCTGATAAAAAAAATAGCAGTAACGGACAAAGTAGCAGTCCATCTACTCCACACCGCTTCGATTATGACAGCTATAAACTTCTCTATAGTTACATAATGGAAGAAGGGAACAAAGTGAAGATGCAAAAAAGAGATGCGTCAATCCCTTGAGAGTCTTTTCTGAAGAACTGATTTCAATCACTCTTTGTTACACTTATATGAAAATAAGTACACCGGCACTGCTAATAAACCGAAGCAAATTTTATAGAATTGCTTTGGGGCTTGCAGTTTTTACTATCCTCTATAATATAGCCGAAGGGCTCGTGTCTATGTATTTCGGTTATCAGAATGAAAGTCTCGTATTGTTTGGTTTTGGTGCCGATAGTTTCATCGAAGTTCTTTCAGGATTCGGCATTGCGCATATGGTGCTGCGTATTCAGAGAAAACCGCAGAGCAATCGTGATGATTTCGAGCGGACCGCATTGATGGTGACCGGATATGCATTTTATATGTTGGTTCTCGGACTTACTGCAACAAGTATGTACAACCTTTGGATAGGGCGTAAACCCGAAACAACTCTATGGGGAGTGATTATTGCACTGATCTCTATTGCGGTGATGTGGGTTCTTGTGATAAGAAAAAGAAAAGTCGGCATGCAGTTGAATTCTGCCGCCATACTCGCAGATGTTGAATGCACAAAGGTTTGCATCTACATGTCTCTCATATTACTTCTTTCGAGCGGCGTCTATGAACTGACACGATTTGCGTTTGTAGATATTCTCGGAACTCTTGGGCTTGCCTACCTGTCGTTTAAAGAAGGACGTGAATGTTTTAAAAAGGCAGAAGGGAACAACCATTGCTCCTGCAAAGATGGACAGTAGCCGTCCAAAAAAGTAAAGTATTGTCACTCCCGCCTGCCAAAACGAAGCGACGGGCAAGCGTACGCAAAAATCTCATTATAAATAATAAAAATACATATGTCAAAGGTATCTCAGGAACCTATTTACACCCCGTGATGTTATATATACAGAGAACAGAGAATTCTCCTTACTATTGAAAACTTTTCATAAGGAGGTGAAAGATGAAAATTGCAACCGTAGTGATTGTCGTAGCACTATTATTTGTTACCGCACCAGTCCCGGGTATTTCACAGACTCTGCATGTTGTCATTGCCTCGGTGGGTATGACGTTTACTCCTGCCGACCTGACGATCAATGTGGGAGATACAGTACGATGGGAAAATCAAGGTGGTGGATTCCACAATGTTGTGGCGGATGATGGGAGTTTTACAAATGGACCGGCTTCAACCTTCGCTTGGACATATGTGAGAGTATTTACATCCGTCGGAAATTTTCGATACTATTGTGCCATACACGGCGCTCCCGGCGGTGTAGGAATGTCGGGCATTATACGAGTAATTTCTTCAACTGGCATCAATGATAATGCTGTCCAACCCGATCGATTTCTCGTGGAACAAAATTATCCAAATCCGTTCAATCCCACAACGACAATACGATATACTCTCTCGCAAAGCGGTCTTGTGACTGTGAAAGTATTCAATATCCTCGGTGAAGAACTGGCAACCCTTGCCAATGGAAAAGAATCGGTAGGCTCCCATGAAATACAATTTAATGTAGCAAGTCTACCGAGCGGAATCTATTTCTATAGAGTACAAGACGGGAATGTTACTCAAACGAAGAAGATGTTGTTGTTGAAATGATTTTTTAATACAGTGGTGTATTAAAGAATAAAAAAGCTCGCAATATTGATGTGAGCTTTTTATTTATTGTTCTTTCCTGTCTACGCACCCCCATCTCGCCGAGGCGCACGCCTTCACCTAACACATATAAAAATAAATTGTAATTTAACAATAAAAAACCACGGGCTTATGCTAGTTGTTTACACGAGAATGTCTGCGTAACTTTAATTATCACGCTTCGCGTGATAAACATTATGACGCGGCTATGCGAAAAAGTTAGTTGTAGCACCCATAGAAATAGAAATAGTGCAGTCAATTCTACAAATAGCGTTTCGTAATTATGTCAAGAAACTACGTATATTTATTTATCCGAGGATGCTCCTATGTCGATGAGTCGAGACAAAAATCTGATAATTTCATATTTAACAATGCGAAGAATAATAGGTATTCTAGGAATAACCCTGCCTATTGTAGTTGTCGTAGGAGGATTTATACAAAATGGGTTTGCTATCCAAGGGTCAATAAGCGGTTATTATTATACAAACATGCGAGATTTTTTTGTTGGATTACTTTGCGGAGCTTCCCTGTTTCTCATATCATATAAAGGATATCAGAAAATTGATGATCTAGTTGGAAACTTGAGCGGAATATTTGCTTTAGGAATAGTTATCTTCCCGACTTCACTGTACTCCGGGAAAGTTGTTCAGGTAGGAATGTTTCTTATCGATGATACTATTTCCGGATATATCCATTTAATTTTTAGCGCATTATTTTTTCTTTCATTGTCATTCAATTCGATGTTCCTCTTTACAAGGCGCGGCCCTGGCGTTTTGGGTAAGGAAAAAAAGCGAAGAAATATGATATATCGTTTTTGCGGGATCATCATGACCGTTACAATAACATGTGCAATTATTTATACATTATTTCTAAGAAAAACGGTTATTTCAAAAATATACCCGGTGATAATATTAGAAACTATTGCATTACTAGCGTTCGGTGTTTCTTGGTTGATAAAAGGACATACATTATTTAAGGATAAGAGTATTGAATATTGATTGTTCGAAGAGTGGGTTGTGCGTCTCGCCGCTTTACCACATGTGCTTGGTCCTGTTGGGCTCATAAAATACCGCACAAGTAATCTTGAGACATCATTGCTCATTGTGGTCATTGAATTCCCGACAGCAGAAAAAGCAAAGGAGTTTTACAATTCTCATGAATACCGGCAAGCAAAAGAACTTCGGAAAAATGCAGCCATCGGTGAGATTATTGTTGTCGAGTGTGTACTGAATCCGGGAGCTAATCGCTAACTAAAAAAAGGGAAAGATTCTCAACAACCAAAAATTAAAAGATTATTATTGTACTGGTATGTTGGGAGAAAACTCCTAGTACCACCATAGTTCTTCAAAGCTCTCTTGTGGAAGAAGGGATAAGTTGTTACTAAATCTTCTGTCAGGATTTATGCACCGACACCAAAGTCAAAACAAAAGACAGTTATTTAATAACAACATAGCGGCAACTTCCGACGGCAAAAACATCATTTCCCCGCAGAAACACTCCTCAATCTCAGGTTTGGATTAAAATTTTTCTGCTTAACTCTTGACAAACTCAAAAGATTTTCGTATGGTGTAATAGAATTTATTTACTGAAATACAGTGAAACAGAACAACCATAGAACCTCTTTTACATCAACTAACACAGTCGGAAAAAACATCCGGCCAACGGTTCTTCTGTCCACACTGGGCAATTTACCGCTGACTCTTATTCTTAGCCTCCTGCTTGTACTTAGCCTTATTATTGTAGGCTGAGGAAGGCCAGAGGCGACGAAGCACACCGAAATCGGTACCCCACAAATTCAGGTTTTGCAGCGTTCACCTCTGGCAGAGGAAAAAAGTGTTTTTTTAATCTGTCTGAAAGGAATGAACTATGCGATCCGACATCATCAAAAAAGGGTTTGAACGAGCACCTCACCGTGCTTTGCTCCGCGCTGCAGGCGTAAAAGAAGCGGACTTCGGCAAGCCGTTCATCGCTGTTGCCAATTCTTATGTGGATATCGTACCCGGCCATGTGCATCTGCAGGCATTCGGAAAGTTAGTGAAGAATGCCATCCGGGCAGCCGGCGGCGTACCGTTCGAGTTTAATACTATTGCGGTCGATGACGGCATTGCCATGGGGCATGCCGGAATGAAATACAGCCTGCCTTCCCGTGAACTCATCGCCGACTGTGTGGAAACGATGATCGAGGCACACCCTTTCGACGGCATGGTATGCATACCAAACTGCGATAAAATTATTCCGGGAATGGTGATGGCTGCTCTTCGGGTGAATATTCCTACGATATTTGTTTCCGGCGGTCCAATGAAAGCCGGAAAAACGCCGGACGGAAAAGTAGTGGATTTGACTTCTGTATTTGAAGGCGTAGGTGCATATAAAGCCGGTACAGTAAATGAAAAATGGTTGAAGGTACTTGAGCGTTATGCATGCCCATCGTGCGGTTCGTGCTCGGGTTTGTTCACTGCCAATTCGATGAACTGTTTATTAGAAGTACTTGGGCTGGCATTGCCTTACAATGGTACTGCACTTGCCAAGAGCAAGGAACGAAATGAACTCGCCGCGGAAGCAGGAAAACTTATTTTGAAACTTGTTGCAAAAAATGTTTGTCCGCGCGATCTGGTTACGCAAGATGCTATTGATGATGCATTTGCGCTTGATATGGCGATGGGTGGCAGCACGAACACGGTTCTTCATACATTGGCTTTCTGCAATGAAATCGGATTAGAATATCCGCTTTCGCGTATTAATCAGGTAGCAGATAAAATTCCGCATCTTGCCAAGATCAGCCCATCCGGCCCATGGCATATTGAAGATCTGCATAAGGCAGGAGGTATTCCCGCTCTCTTGAAAGAAGTGGCAAAAAAAGGAGATGATGTTCTCCATCTTGATCGGCCTACGGTAAGTGGAAAGACCATACGGAATATTCTTGCAAAAGCAAGAGTAAAAAATTCAGAAATTATTCGACCCGTGGAAAATCCGCATTCAGCAAAAGGTGGATTGGCAATTCTCTTCGGCAATCTTGCACCCGAAGGTGCCGTTATCAAAGCAGCCGGTGTCTCTTCAGCTATGCGCAAGCACAGCGGACCGGCACGAATTTTTGAAGATCAGGAAGAAGCGCAAATAGGAATTCTAGCGGGACAAGTCCAAGCGGGCGATGTGGTCGTGATTCGTTATGAAGGGCCTCGGGGCGGACCCGGTATGCAGGAGATGCTTTCTCCGACTTCAGCGATTGTGGGAATGGGACTCGGTGATAAAGTTGCGCTCATTACTGATGGACGTTTTTCCGGCGGCACACGCGGCGCATGCATCGGACACATTTCGCCTGAGGCGGCAGGCGGAGGCCCTATTGCAGCATTGCATGCCGGCGACATCATCGACATCGATCTGGATGCACGCACATTGAATGTTCGCCTGAGTGATGAAGAAATTCGTTCGCGTATTGTAGCGCTGCCGAAATTCGAATATCGTACAACAAGCAAATGGCTCCGGCGTTATTCAAAATTTGTTACGAGTGCGAGCACCGGTGCGGTGTTACGATCTTAATAAATAAAAGCATGACGGATGCGTTTCTGGAAAGAAACCACCGGAATAAGAAAGGTGTTGAGAAAATCGTACAAGCAACAGCGACAACAACTGGAAATAACCGGATACGAAATTTTCGTACGGTGTCTTACGGCAGAAGGAGTTGATGTACTCTTTGGATATCCGGGCGCATCGACCATCGGTATTTATGATGTACTCTACGATCTTAAGACTGCAAAGGCAAAAGGTACGGAAACAGAAGAAGATGGAACGACATCAAACAATAGAAGGAATAATGCAATGACTCCGACTAAAGTATACGAAAATCATCAAGGCAAAACGATGACAGGGGCGGAAATATTCGTTCGGAGCCTCGTCGAGGAAGGCGTAGATACGCTTTTTGGATATCCGGGTGGTGTCGTCATCGGGATCTATGATGTGCTGCACGATCTTACACACATCAAACACATTCTCACGCGGCACGAACAAGGAGCAACACATGCGGCGGAAGGATATTCAAAAGCGACCGGCAAACCCGGGGTTGTACTGGTAACATCTGGTCCCGGTGCAACAAATGCTGTTACCGGCATTGCTGATGCGTATATGGATTCGATACCGCTGGTTGTGTTCACTGGGCAGGTCATCACGAAACTTATCGGAAATGATGCGTTCCAAGAAGTGGACATCGTTGGCATCACGCGCCCGATTACAAAACATAATTATCTCGTCAAAGATGTTAACGAATTGGCGAATACTATCAAAGCGGCATTTTACATTGCTACCACCGGCAGGCCAGGTCCCGTGCTCGTCGATTTGCCGAAAGATGTTCTTGCTGCGAAAGCTGTGTTTGATTATCCCAAGACTATTGAGCTTCGCACCTATAATCCGACTATGGAAGGAAACGTCAAACAAATCAAAAAAGCGGCGGAACTTCTCAATGAAGCGAAGCGGCCGCTCTTATATGTTGGCGGCGGTGTTATAAGTTCCAATGCGTCTGCTGAAGTTCGTGCGCTTGCAGATAAGCTGCGTGCTCCGATCACTACAACATTACATGGATTGGGTGTGTATCCTGAGCAGAGTAAGCTGGCTCTTGGCATGCTTGGCATGCATGGCACATGGTATTCCAATATGGCGGTTGATCAATGCGATGTACTTGTTGCTATCGGTGCGCGGTTTGATGACCGTGTGACCGGAAGCGTAGAAAAATTTGCGAAGAACGCAAAAAAAATCCATATCGATATTGATCCGTCTGCCATTAGTAAAAATGTACCAGTGGATGTTCCCATTGTCGGAGATGTGAAGTGCGTTCTCAAACATTTAAACGAACTTGTGAAACCGCTGGACACGAAAGAGTGGTTGAAGACTATTGATGGATGGAAAGTCGAACATCCGCTGCGGTATAAGCATGACGAATCGCTTCGTGCTCAACATGTTATTCATAAGCTTGGCGAAATCACAGATGGTAATGCCATCGTTGTGTCCGATGTCGGCCAGTCGCAAATGTGGACGGCGCAGTTCTTCAAATGGAAACACCCACGCACGTGCATAACGTCGGGCGGGTTGGGAACAATGGGTTTTTCGCTCCCGGCAGCCATGGGCGCGGCTTTTGGCAGGAACGACCTGCCGGTTATTTGTATCAGTGGTGACGGCGGTTTTCAAATGAACATTCAAGAATTGGCAACCATTAAACAAAATAACCTGCCCATGAAAATATTTGTTATGAATAACGGGTTTCTCGGTATGGTACGTCAATGGCAGGAATTCTTCTGGAAGAAACGGTATTCGCACACACACATTACCAGTCCGGATTTTGTAAAGGTGGCTGAGGCATACGGTATCCGCGGTATGCGAGTAACGTCGCCTACAGAAGTGGAAAGCAGTATTAAAACAGCATTGAATTATACAGAAGGCCCCATTTTGATAGAGTTTGTCGTTGCGCCGGAAGAAAATGTGTATCCAATGATCCCTGCTGGACAAACGGTAAACGAAATTATGGATAGTCCGGAGCCGCTGGAACAAACACATGCGACACATAAAACGATGATTCATGCAAAAGGATAATGTTACTGAAAACAGGAGAAGAGACCATGGCATCATCAACAACTCATGAACAAATGAAACAGCATACAATTTCGATGACGGTGGAGAACCATTTCGGTACATTAAATAGAATAGCCGGATTGTTTGCAGCCAAAGGATACAACATCGATAGTCTCACTGTCGGTCCGACTGAAGATGAAGCTGTCTCGCGTATGACCATTGTAACACGTGGTGACGATCAGATCGTCGAACAAATTATGAAGCAACTTCATAAGCTGATCGATACCATTAAAGTGGTAGATTTAACAGACGACACGTTTGTCGACAGAGAACTGGCTTTGGTGAAAGTACAATCTACCCCAACAACGCGAATGGAGATCATGCAGATCTCGGAAATTTTCCGTACGAAAGTAGTGGATGTCAGTCCAAAAACGCTTACAATAGAAGCGACCGGTTCGCAGCTCAAAGTAGATGCAATTATAAATATGCTGAAACCATTCGGGATTAAAGAACTGGCACGCACAGGCCGCGTTGCAATCAAACGAGAGTTTCAAGGCGAAGCATAAATGGATAAAGTGAGAAAGACAGGATTAAGGCAAGAGTGATGACTTCAGATGTATTTAAAGATTTTCCGCTGTACGACCCGCGTAACGAGCATGATGCATGTGGAATCGGTTTTATCGTTAATGTCAATGCTGAGCGTTCGCACGATGTTATTTTGAAGGGAATCCAAATCCTGGTGAATCTCGCACATCGAGGTGCGAGCGGCTCCGATCCGAAAACAGGAGATGGTGCCGGTATTACCATCCAAATACCGCATATTTTTTTTGCGAGAGAGTGTAATAAGCTTGGTTTTACACTGCCGCCCGAAGGCGAGTACGGTGTTGGAATGTTGTTTCTGCCGGTCGAACCACAACCGCGGTTTGAATGTGAAGCCATCATCGAGAGAATCGTTCAAGAAGAGGGATTGAGCATGCTTGGATGGCGCGATACTCCGGTGGATGCTGATGCCATTGGTCGTGTTGCACGAGTGTCGCAGCCGTACATCGAACAAGTTTTCATTCGATGTGCTCTCGGTATGACAACTGATGAGCTTGAGCGTAAACTGTATGTTGTTCGGAAACGAGCCGAATCGGAAATTGCTGAATCGACTATTCTGAATAAAAATTTCTTTTATGTCCCGTCGCTGTCTGCGCGGACAATTATTTATAAAGGATTACTGATTGCGACGCAAATTGCACGCTTCTATAAAGAGCTGTCGGATCCCGATACGATGAGCGCGCTGTGTCTCGTGCATCAGCGGTTTTCTACGAACACATTTCCAAGTTGGCAGCTTGCGCATCCGTTCCGATATATTTGTCATAACGGAGAGATCAACACGCTGCGCGGCAACGTCAACTGGATGCACGCACGTCAATCAGTCCTTACATCAGATGTATTTGGCAGCAACATCAACAAATTGTTCCCAATCATCCAGCCGGGAGTGAGCGACTCTGCGGCGTTGGATAATGCAGTCGAACTCATCACAATGAGTGGACGCAGCTTGCCTCATGCGATGACGATTCTTATTCCTGAAGCATGGGGAACTGATACCGATATGTCTCCTGAGAAACGGGCGTACTATGAATTCCACGCATCGTTGATGGAACCATGGGATGGCCCAGCCGCTGTCGCATTTACCGACGGCCGTGTGATCGGTGCTACAATTGATCGCAATGGACTCCGTCCTGCACGTTATTTGGTGACGAATGATAACTTTCTGATCATGGCATCTGAAACAGGAGTGCTGGATGTTGAACCGGAGAACGTGAAGCACAAAGGTTGTCTTGAACCGGGCAATATGCTGCTTGCCGATCTTACGGAAAAGCGAATCATTCCGGATGAGGAAATTAAAACACGGCTTGCGAACCGGCAGCCCTATGCTCAATGGATTCAAGACAATCAAATTCGACTAGATCAGCTTCCAGAACCGCCTCGCGAAATTGGTTTCAGTCCGGAGGATTTGCTCAAACGCCAGCGCGCGTTTGGATATACAGACGAAGATATCCGGATGCTCATAATTCCGATGGCAACTGATGCACAGGAACCTGTGGGTTCGATGGGTGCGGATACACCGCTGGCATGTCTTTCGGATAAACCGCAGTCATTATTCAATTACTTTAAACAAAATTTTGCACAGGTTACCAATCCGCCGATCGATTCGATCCGTGAAGAATTGGTGATGTCGCTGACAAGTTACATCGGCACGGAAAGCAACCTGCTGGACGAGACACCGAAGCATTGCCATACATTGAAATTGCCAGAACCGATTCTCACAAACCGTGATCTGGAAAAAATGAGGCGCGTCTCGCAAGGTGATTTTCTTGCCACAATGCTGCCAATGCTTTTCCGGGTTGATGGCGGCGAAAAAGAACTCGAACGGGCTTTAGATGGCCTCTGCCGCCGTGCGTCGTTGTCGATAAAATCCGGGTACACAATTATCATTCTTTCCGACCGTGGTGTCGATGAAGAATATGCAGCGATCCCGAGTTTGCTTGCTCTTACAGCAGTGCACAATCATCTCATCCGCGAAAAAACTCGTACACAAGTAGCACTGGTAGTTGAATCTGGCGAGCCGCGTGAAGTCATGCATTATTGCCTGCTCGTTGGATTCGGTGCAAGTGCGGTCAATCCATATCTCGCTATCGAAACATTGGAAGAACTTGCAAATCGGGGGTATTTTCCAGAGGAGATCACATTTGATAAAGCGGTTTACAATTATAAGAAAGCAATAAACAAAGGAATACTCAAAACAATGTCCAAAATGGGTATTTCCACATTGCAAAGTTATCAGGGCGCTCAAGTGTTTGAAGCGCTCGGATTAGGAAAAGGACTTATCGCAAAATATTTTACAGGTATCGCGTCACGTATAGGCGGCATTGGACTGAATGAAATAGCGATGGAAGCAAAAATGAAACATGACTTTGCATTCCGGAAACTCACCAGCGCCGATACAGAGCTTGATCTCGGCGGGAATTATTATTTCCGCATCAACGGTGAACGGCATACAGTGAATCCTACAACCATCACGAAACTTCAACAGGCGGTTCGGTTATCGGATGAGAAAAGTTATAAAGAATACGCTCAGCATCTGAACAATCAAAACGGCGGATTGTATAACTTACGCGGACTGATGGAATTTAAAAAAGGAACGCGTACTATTCCGATCGAAGAAGTGGAAACGGCGAAGGAAATCGTTAAGCGATTTGTTACGGGAGCAATGTCGTACGGCTCCATTAGTAAAGAAGCGCATGAAACACTCGCTGTTGCAATGAACCGCATGGGTGGCAGGTCGAATACCGGTGAAGGCGGCGAGGATGAAGAACGATTCAAACCGGATGCCGACGGAAATCTTCGCCGGAGCGCCATTAAACAAATTGCCTCGGCTCGTTTTGGTGTCTCGGCAAATTATTTAGTCAATGCAGATGAAATTCAAATTAAGATTGCACAAGGTGCAAAACCCGGCGAGGGCGGGCAGCTCCCCGGTCATAAAGTGGATGCCATCATTGCGAGAACACGGCATTCTATTCAGGGCGTCCAGCTTATTTCACCGCCGCCGCATCACGATATTTATTCTATCGAAGATCTGGCGCAATTGATTTTCGATATGAAAAATGTTAATCCGCGCGCACGCATTTCGGTGAAACTTGTTGCAGAAAATGGTGTCGGCACTGTGGCTGCAGGTGTTGCGAAAGCGCATGCAGATTCGATTCTCATCAGCGGTGACTCAGGCGGAACAGGAGCATCGCCGTTGTCATCCATCAAGCATGCCGGTATCCCATGGGAGATCGGACTTGCAGAAGCACAACAGGTGCTAGTATTAAACGACCTGCGCAGCCGTGTCCGGTTGCAAACGGATGGAAAACTGCAAACCGGCCGCGATGTGGCTATTGCGGCATTATTGGGTGCCGAAGAGTATGGTTTTTCGACCATGCCGTTGATTTCGATGGGATGTATCATGATGCGAAAATGTCATCTGAATACATGCCCGGTCGGTATTGCAACACAAGATCCAGGTTTGCGTGCGAAGTTCGAAGGAACACCGGATCATATTATTAATTTCTTTTTTTTCGTTGCTGAAGAATTGCGCGAGATCATGGCACAGCTTGGATTCAGAAAAGTTGACGAAATGATTGGGCGCGTCGATATGCTGGAAGCACGTAAGGGGGTCGAACACTGGAAGGCAAAACATATCGACCTTTCGTTTCTCCTGCATAATCCTCCGGCACCATCGCGTTTTGGACGCCGTAGTCAAATTTTGCAAGAGCACGGATTGAATAATGTGCTTGATCATCAGTTAATCGAATATGCAAAAGATGCAATTGAAAAGGCAGCCCCGATTGAATTTGATCTTCCGATTCGGAACGTCCATCGGACTGTCGGTGCGATGCTTAGCGGAGAAATTGCTAGAAAATACGGTTCCGCTGGATTGCCGGAGAATACAATCAAAATACATTTTTCTGGTTCCGCGGGTCAAAGCTTTGGTGCATTTCTGGCGCGGGGAATTACGCTCATGCTTGAAGGAGACGCTAATGACTACACAGGAAAAGGATTATCAGGTGGCAGACTTATTATTTATCCTTCGCGAAGATCGAAATGTATACCCGAGGAAAATACAGTAGTCGGCAATGTCATTTTGTATGGAGCGACGACCGGCGAAGCGTACTTCAATGGAAAAGCAGGCGAACGTTTTGCCATCCGCAACTCTGGTGCGACGGCTGTTGTGGAAGCGGTTGGTGCTCACGGGTGCGAATATATGACGAATGGCACAGTAGTGGTTCTCGGACCGACAGGGAAAAATTTTGCAGCAGGTATGTCGGGTGGTTTTGCATACGTGCTGGATGAAACCGGCGCATTTTCTGCAACACTTTGTAACCGATCCATGGTTGATGTCGATCCGCTTGATGCGAAAGACGAAGAAACAGTGTTAAAACTAGTGGAAAAACATTTCGAATACACTGCAAGTCCTCGTGCGCGATTTATTCTCGACCGATGGCAGCAGCTGGTAAAGAAATTTGTCAAAGTATTTCCGCATGACTATAAGAGAATATTAGGCGCAGCAGCAAATGCGCCTTTGAAGAAAACGACATCGGCAGTAGTTATCGAAGAGGTGTCCCATGGGTAAGCCGACCGGATTTTTGGAATATAAGCGCGAAACACCTGCACACCGGTCGGTAGCCGAACGTATTAATGATTGGCAAGATGTTTATCAGGAGTTTACTGATCAAAAGGTTCGGACACAGGGAGCGCGCTGTATGGATTGCGGAATTCCATTCTGTCATCTTGGATGTCCGTTGAACAATGTTATTCCGCATTGGAACGATCTTGTGTACCGGAATCGATGGAAAGAAGCGATCCGAATTTTACATTCAACCAATAATTTTCCGGAATTCACAGGACGTATTTGTCCGGCGCCGTGCGAAACGGCATGCGTGTTAGACATCAATGAACCGGCCGTTGCGATCAAAGCGATCGAGTGCTCAATCATCGATGTTGCATTCCGCGAAGGATGGATCAAACCCGAACGTCCAGCTGTACGAACAGGAAAAACGATTGCAGTGATTGGATCGGGACCGGCTGGACTTGCAGCGGCACAACAATTGAATCGTGCCGGACATCATGTTACGGTATACGAGAAGAGCGACCGCATCGGTGGATTGTTACGTTATGGAATTCCCGATTTCAAATTGGAAAAATTTCAGATTGACCGGCGCATCGAAATAATGCAGGCAGAAGGGATCGTTTTCGCAACAAAAGCCCATGTTGGAGTGAATATTGCTTCCGATGAATTGCAAAGGTCGTACAGTGCGTTACTTCTAACCGGCGGATCTGAATCTCCCCGCGATCTGAAAGTTCCTGGCCGTGATTTGAAAGGAATTCACTTTGCGATGGATTTTCTGACACAGCAAAATAAGCGAGTTGGCGGGATTATTGTTGATCCAACAAAATCAATTCTCGCAGCAGGTAAGCGGGTTATTATTCTTGGCGGCGGCGATACTGGCGCTGACTGTCTTGGCACCTGCCATAGGCAGAAGGCAGCATCAGTCCAGCAGTTTGAGATTATGCCGAAGCCTCCAATTGACAGATCTCCCAGCACACCGTGGCCGTTGTGGCCGCTGCAGTTGCGCACAGAGAGTGCTCATGAAGAAGGCGGAATACGAAATTGGTCTATCGCGACAACCCGTTTTGAAGGCGATACAGAAGGCAATGTAAAGAAATTACATGCCGTACGTGTCGATCCAGCACCGGATTTCAAACCGGTTCCTGGATCAGAATTTTCCATCGACACCGATATGGTATTAATTGCCATGGGATTCACTGGTCCGACAAAAAGCGGATTGCTTGATGAATTAGGCGTTGCGCTCGATTCCCGTGGGAATGTATCTACGGACGAAAATTATTTGACTTCCATTCCCGGAGTATATGCAGCGGGAGATATGCGGCGCGGCCAGTCATTGGTCGTTTGGGCAATTGCAGAAGGAAGGAAAGCTGCCCGTGCAATGGATCTTCATTTAATGGGATTTTCGAATTTACCATAGGATTTTGTTTGCGAAGATCACAAAGAAATGTTGAGTGACGCTGTGTCCTTGTTGATTAAGATCGGTTTAAGAATTGTGAAAATAGGAAAATAATCATTTTAAATAAGGAGAAAAAAAACATGGCAATTATCGATTTTGGCGGTGAGAAAGAAGAAGTTGTTACCCGTAAAGAATTTACACTTGCAAAAGCGCGCAAAGTTCTAAAGAAAGAAGTTGTAGCTGTCATTGGCTATGGCGTACAAGGACCTGCCCAAGCTCTGAACATGAAAGATAACGGCATTCATGTGATCATCGGCCAGTCGAAAGAATATAAAAAGGACTGGGATCGCGCAGTGAAAGATGGTTGGGTTCCCGGCAAAACTCTTTTTCCGATTGAAGAAGCTGTTCGGCGTGGAACAATTATTCAAATGCTTGTATCTGATGCAGCTCAGCGAATTATTTGGCCTGTGGTCAAACAAAATCTCAAATCCGGTGATGCGTTGTACTTTTCGCATGGATTCTCTATTACCTATAAAGAAGAGACAGGTGTAATCCCGCCGAAAGACGTCGATGTGATCTTGGTTGCTCCAAAAGGTTCCGGTTTGAATGTTCGCCGTAACTTTCTGTCCGGTGCCGGTATCAATTCAAGCTATGGAGTGTTTCAGGATGCTACTGGCCGAGCAGAAGAACGTTGCTTGGCTATCGGTATTGCCATTGGTTCCGGGTATTTGTTCCCGACAACATTTTTGAAAGAGGTCTATAGTGACCTTACGGGCGAACGTGGTGTGTTGATGGGCGCGCTTGCAGGTCTTATGCAGGCACAGTATGACGTCCTCCGCAAGAACGGCCATTCACCGTCGGAAGCGTTCAATGAAACAGTTGAGGAATTAACACAGAGTCTTATCCGGCTTGTTGATGAAAACGGAATGGACTGGATGTATTCAAACTGTTCCGTCACTGCACAACACGGTGCGCTGAAGTGGAGACCGATTTTCCATCAGGCAAACCTGCCAGTGTTCGAAAAGTTGTATGAATCCGTGAGGAGCGGTCAGGAAACTCGCGAAGTGATTCAAGATTGCGGCGGCAAGGATTATCAAGAGTATTTAGCGAAAAAACTTGGAGAAATTCATAATTCTGAAATGTGGGAAGCCGGTGCCGCCGTCCGTGCGCTTCGCCCCAAAGAAAAAGCGAAAGCTATTTCCAAGAAGATTAAAGGAGTCAGCGGCCGAGGACAGAATTAATTCGATTTGATGTATTACAAAGTGTCGGGGCGTTCTCTCAAACGCCTCTGCACATTAATAAAATATTTTCACTCATAGATCATGCAAAGGCTATTTATGCAACAAATTTCATTGTATGACACGACGCTGCGCGACGGCACACAAGGAGAAGATGTTTCCTTTTCTGCCGAAGATAAAATAAAGATCGCAAAACGGCTCGATTCTTTTGGTATAGCGTACATCGAAGGCGGATGGCCCGGTTCGAATCCCAAGGATATGGAATTCTTCGAGCGCGCTCGTGACACCAAATTCACGCATGCAAAGATTGCGGCGTTCGGATCCACACGCCGGGCGAAAAATCCTGTTGAAAAGGATGCGAATATTCGTGCATTATTAGATGCGCAGACACCAGTTGTGACCATCTTCGGAAAATCATGGCTTCTCCATGTGAAACAAGCGCTGCAAATTTCTCCTGAAGAGAATTTGATAATCATTGCCGATTCCGTTGCCTATCTCAAGAAGCATGGGAAAGAAGTGATCTACGATGCAGAACATTTCTTCGATGGGTATAAACAGGATAAAGCCTATGCTGCACAGACGCTGCAAGCTGCCGGAAAAGCTGGTGCCGAAATTCTTGTTCTCTGTGACACTAACGGCGGAACATTGCCGTGGGAAGTAGCGGAAATAGTACGCAAAGTCAAGAAAAACATCTCGACCCCTCTCGGTATTCACACGCACAACGATTCCGAAACAGCAGTCGCAAGTTCATTACTGGCAGTACGCGAAGGATGTATCCAAGTGCAGGGGACAATCAACGGTTATGGCGAACGTTGCGGGAATGCCAATCTATGCTCTATTATACCCGATCTCCAATTGAAGATGGGATATCGATGCGTTTCGGATGAACAGCTGCTACATCTCACCGCTGTCTCGCGCTACGTGAGTGAACTGGCAAATATGAAACATCAGAAAAATCTTCCTTTTGTGGGGGAAAGTGCGTTTGCTCATAAAGGCGGCGTTCATGTCAGTGCGGTGATGAAAACTGCGCTCACCTATGAGCATATTGTACCGGATGCAGTTGGGAGTGTTCGTCGAGTACTGATTTCTGATCTTTCTGGCCGAAGCAATATTATTTTCAAAGCAAAAGAGTTAGGCGTACAGCTTGATGAGAAGTCTCCGGCCGTGCAGAAAATTGTTGACGAGATCAAAGAGATGGAACACTACGGCTACAGCTATGAAGATGCCGAAGGATCGTTTGAGTTGATGGTAAAGCGTCATACGGGAGAAATGAAACATTTCTTCGATTTAGAGCGATTCAAGGTTAGTATCCAAAAAGATAGTCTTGAAAAAGATGCACGTTCTGAAGCGTTGATTAAGATACGCGTAGGCAACGAAACAGAAATCACCGCTGCCGAAGGAGACGGTCCGATAAACGCACTCGATAAAGCATTGCGTAAGGCTCTTGAAAAATTTTATCCTGAATTGAGTCAGATCCATTTGACCGATTACAAGGTACGTGTGCTCGACACACAAAATGCCACAGCAGCAAAGGTGCGCGTATTGATCGAAACTGAGAACGGTGAATCGTCATGGAATACGGTTGGCGTGTCTCCGGACGTGGTGGAAGCGAGCTGGAAAGCGCTGGTCGATTCGATCAGTTATCATTTGTTAAAGCATCGTACACCCGATATAGTCTAATGTAGTAAGTCATTTATAGAGGAAATTGTTCAATGATTATTGTGATGAAGGCCGGTGCGAGTCAGCAGCAAATTGAACATGTTTTTGACAAAGTCAAAGAACTTGGATTCAAAGTTCACCCAATCTATGGGGAACTGCGCACGGTCATTGCATGTGTGGGTGATGAGCGCGGTAAATTTCGACTGCAGGCACTCGACTCACTTGATGGAGTAGAAAATGTCGTTCCAATTCTTAAACCATTTAAACTTGCTAGCCGTGAGTGGCATGGTTCACGGACAACGATAACAATTCCTCCACCAAGTGGAAGCTCTATGCCGCCGGTTGTAATCGGAAGCGACCAATTTGTCGTGATGGCGGGACCGTGCTCCGTAGAAAGTCGAGAACAGATTTTACAATCGGCAGAACTAGTAAAAAAAGCCGGTGCAAAAGTACTGCGTGGCGGAGCATTTAAGCCGCGGACATCACCGTACAGTTTTCAAGGATTAGAAGAAGAAGGATTGAAACTTCTTGCCGAAGCACGCGAAAAAACTGGATTGCTTATTGTTACAGAAGTAATCACTCCAACGGATGTAGCCCTCGTTGCCGAATATTCGGACATTCTTCAGCTTGGTGCACGTAATATGCAGAATTTTGTTTTACTGAAAGAAGTCGGCAAGCAAAAAAAACCGGTCTTGCTCAAACGCGGACAGTCCAGCACTTTAAAAGAACTCTTAATGTCGGCTGAGTATATTATGTCTCAAGGCAACGAACAAGTGATACTCTGCGAACGCGGTATCCGGACATTTGAAGATTATACCCGTAACACGTTCGATCTTTCCGCGGTGCCTGCGTTGAAAGAACTCAGTCATTTGCCCGTTATCGCCGATCCAAGTCATGGGACCGGTGTACGAAGTCTCGTAACGCCGATGGCAAAGGCTGCTGTTGCTGCGGGTGCTGATGGATTGATTATCGAAGTGCATCCGAATCCGGAAGAAGCGTTTTCCGATGGGGCACAATCACTTGCACCGGATCAATTTTCAGCGCTGATGGATTGGATTCGTAAACTAGCACAAATTGAAAATAAAAAGATATAGGAGAGTTGACCATGGAAGACCGCGTATTTATATTCGACACCACTCTACGTGATGGTGAACAATCACCTGGGTGCAGCATGAACTTTGAAGAGAAGATTCGCATGGCCCGTCAGATCCAACTCCTCTGCGTGGATGTGATTGAAGCAGGATTCCCTATTTCATCTGTTGGTGACTTCGAGTCGGTAAGATTGATTGCAGAAAAGATCAAGACCTGCACAGTTGCCGCACTTGCTCGTGCAGTGAAACCGGACATCGATCGTGCGTGGGAAGCAATTCGTGAAGCAGCAAAACCACGCATACATATATTTATCGCAACTTCGGATTTGCATCTCAAATACAAACTGAAGAAATCTCGAGAGCAAGTATTAAAGGATGCCGTATGGGCGGTGCAATTTGCGAAGTCATTGTGTGATGATATTGAATTCTCATGCGAAGACGCCTCTCGGAGCGATATCAATTATCTTTGCGAAATCGTGGAAGCCACGATTAAGGCAGGTGCAACGATCATCAATCTGCCGGACACGGTGGGTTATGCAATTCCTGATGAGTACGGTGCCATGTTCCGCATGATTAGCGAACGCGTTCCCAATATTGGGTCAGCTGTTTTGAGTTCGCATTGTCACAATGACCTCGGATTGGCCGTTGCCAATTCCATTGCTGCCATTCAAAATGGTGCACGTCAAATAGAATGCACCATCAACGGTATCGGTGAACGTGCAGGTAATGCATCGCTGGAAGAGATCGTCATGGCGATAAAAACCCGGCACGAAAAGCTTGGTTTGAAAACAAATGTCGATGCCGAAGAAATCTATAAATCGAGTAAGTTGTTGAGCAGTCTTACCGGAATGATGGTACAGCGGAATAAAGCAATCGTGGGTGCGAATGCATTTGCGCATGAAGCTGGTATTCATCAGGATGGAATGTTGAAAAGTCCGCTAACGTACGAGATTATGACTCCGCAGTCTGTTGGGATCAAGCATAGCATGCTGGTCCTTGGAAAACATTCGGGCCGCCACGCATTGAAACAGCGGTATGCTGAACTCGGATATCAATTGACAGATGAAGAACTTCAGCATGCGTATCAACTCTTTTGCTCGATAGCCGATCAGAAGAAGGAAGTATTTGATGAAGACTTAGAAACTATTCTTGAGTCAGGCGTCAGTTCAACAGAAGAAGTCTATCATCTGGTGAATCTCCAAATCACGAGCGGCACCAATCTGCGCCCAACGGCAACGATTGAATTGAAACAAGGGGATCAGTTGATAGTAGATTCCGCAACGGGCGATGGCCCGGTTGATGCTGCCTATAAAGCTGTTGAGAGAATTACAGGTGTTGTAGGTAAACTGACAGAGTATTCCATTAAATCTGTGCATACTGGACATGATGCTCTTGGAGAAGTCTTTGTTCGAATTGATTTCAATGGTTTATTGTTTAATGGACGCGCAGCAAGCACGGATATCATTACCGGGAGTGTGAGCGCTTACATTGAAGCATTGAACCGCGCTCTGGCTTCAAAAAAACGAAAAGAAGAACAACAAAAGAAAATATTTCCAAAAGATAGTGTTATTGTCTGACGAAAAGAAATGCAAAGAAAAGTCATTGGAATTATCGGAGGTATAGCGCCTCCATCGACAATAGATTATTATCAAAGAATCATTGCGGGATTTCAAGAGAAAGAGAGTACTCATTGCTATCCGTCAATATTCATTAACAGTATTGATATGACAAGAATGTTAGATCTGGTCTCCCAAAAAGATTTTGACACATTAGTCGAATATTTGATCGGTGAGATTCAGAAACTAAAAAGTGGTGGTGTTGATTTTGCTGTTTTAGCATCAAATACACCGCATATTGTTTTTGAACAACTCAAGAAAAGGTCAAGTATTCCATTGGTTAGTATTGTGGAAGTGACTGTGAAATATGCAAAAACACTTGGTTGTAAAAAGCTTGGTTTGTTTGGTACCAAATCAACAATGCAGGGTGGATTTTATCAAGCTGGATTTTCCAAAGAAGGCATTGAAATCATAACGCCGCTCTTTGAATCGCAAAATTATATTCATGATAAATACATGAATGAATTTGTGAGGGGAATATTTCTTGAAGGTACAAAGAAAGCATGTATTGACATTGTTCATCAGATGATAAAGCAAAACAATATTGAGGGTTTGATCTTAGGTGGAACAGAATTACCCTTCCTCTTGAAAGAAGAGGATTTTATCAATTTTAAATTATTCAACACGATTGAAATACATGTAAACAGTATTCTTGAATATGCAATGCAGAACTAATTGGTGCTTGTTTATCACTTGTGATTTGATATTTGAAAAATTACTAAAAGAAAACGAATAGAATCATTGAAACGGACAATCCTCTGTTTCAGCCGGTCACACTTCAACTAGAATGTTTGGGATTATAAAATGATACGAACAGAAAATGAAGAAATAAATTATAAGACGAAGTTTTCTAATGGCGAACATTCAGCCTTTTCAGATACGACAATGGACAAAGGGGGAAGTAATTCTGGTTTTAGGCCGCATGAACTTCTGGAGGCTGCAGTAGCAAGCTGTATGAATATGCACATAAGAATGTTTGCTAAGAACCATAACATGAATGTTTCTGAGGTAAAAACAGAAGTATCGCTTAATAGAAACGAGCCTGAATCTGCTGTATTCGAATACAAGGTAAAAGTTTATGGAAGGTTAACGGGATTGGAAAAAGAGAAGCTTATGCAGATAGTACAGAGTTGTCCAGTAAAGAAAACGTTATCAAAGAGAATAGATTTTAGGTGTATTTGATGTTTAAAATTTTGATGAAAGAAAACGAATCGAACAATTTAAATGGATTATACTATGGCTCAACCACGTACGCTTTTTCAAAAAGTATGGGATAATCATATTGTTGTGCAGGAACCGGATTCGCCGGCTGTTTTGTACATCGATTTACAACTCGTTCACGAAGTAACATCGCCGCAAGCATTCGATGGATTACGCCGACGTGGACTCAAGGTTCGCTGTCCGGATCGTACGGTAGGAACAATGGATCATAGTATTCCGACGCTTCCTCTATCAGTTCCGATTTCAGATGCACTTGCCGCAAAGCAAATGCGCCAGATGGAAATTAATGCAAAGGAATTTGGTTTTCGTCTCTACGGCAAAGATCATTCACAGCGCGGAATTGTCCACATTATCGGGCCGGAACTTGGTTTTACCCAACCGGGAATGACAATAGTATGTGGCGATAGTCACACGGCAACACATGGTGCATTCGGCGCGCTTGCATTTGGAATCGGCACAAGCGAGGTTGAACATGTTTTAGCAACTCAATGTCTGCTCCAGCATCTGCCAAAAACAATGGAAGTGTGCATTGAAGGGAAACTCAGTGCCGGTGTGACAGCGAAGGATATTATCCTTGCACTTCTGGCAAAGATTGGTGTCGGCGGCGGAACAGGACATGTTATTGAATACACCGGAACTACAGTTTGTTCACTCACCATGGAAGAACGAATGACTGTCTGCAATATGTCAATCGAAGGCGGTGCGCGTGCTGGTATGATAGCACCGGACGATAAGACATTTGAGTTCCTAGCAAACCGCGAATTTGCTCCCAAAGGCGAAGGATGGGAAAAAGCATTGAAGCGTTGGCGATCATTGCCAACGGATACAGGTGCAACGTATGACACAACGGTCATGCTGGATATTTCAAAACTTGAACCGATGCTGACGTTTGGTACTAATCCGGGAATGGGATTATCAGTTACTGGACGTATTCCTAATCCATCGAGTTTGAGTAATGCAACAGACAAACAGACATTGGAAAAATCGCTACAATACATGGGTTTTCAACCGAATGAAACTCTTGCAGGAAAGAAAATCAATGTCGTGTTTATTGGCAGCTGTACCAATGGCCGAATATCTGATTTGCGCGATGCTGCACGTGTATTCCGAGGACGTAAAGTTGCTCCAAATGTACGTGCCATGGTTGTTCCTGGATCACAGGAAATAAAACGCCAGGCGGAAGCAGAAGGATTGCACAAAGTATTTACAGATGCCGGTGCAGAGTGGCGCGAGTCCGGTTGTTCTATGTGCATCGCAATGAACGGTGACGAAATTAAAGCCGGTCAATATGCTGTTTCCACAAGCAATCGGAATTTTGAAGGACGGCAAGGCAAAGGCGGAAGAACATTGCTCGCCTCACCGTTAACAGCTGCAGCTGCTGCGGTAACAGGTAAAATTACGGATGTTCGGACATTATTAATCTCATAAAGAAAAATGCAAATGTATCAGTGGAATGCGGTTGATTATGCTAAAAGTTCGAGTATTCAACAGCAATGGGCACGTGAGCTTATCCGCAAACTAAATTTGAAGGGCAATGAAACATTGCTCGATATCGGATCCGGCGACGGTAAAGTGACGGCGGAAATTGCTTCTTTTGTTCCCAACGGATCCGTTATAGGTATTGACAGTTCGGAAGAGATGATCATGCTTGCACAACGAATGTACTCTCGAGATGCTTTTACAAATTTGCGATTTCGACGAGCGGATGCAAATAGCCTGCTTTTTGAGAATGAATTCGATGTTATCTTTTCGAATGCAACTTTGCATTGGATTCTCGATCACCGGCCTGTATTGCGTGGAATCTTTACAAGCCTGAAACGCGGCGGTAAAGTTCTTTTACAAATGGGGGGACGTGGAAATGCCGACGAGGTTATGGTTGCACTTAAAAGAATAATGATGAGAGAAGAATGGCGGAGGTGCTTTAATGGATTCAACTTCTCGTATGGTTTCTACGGATCTGACGAATATCGCATTTGGATTCATGAAGCAGGATTAAATGCGAAACGCGTGGAGCTGATTCCTAAGGATGCTGCGCATCAAGGGCGCTCTGGTTTCGAATCTTGGATCCGAACAACTTGGCTTCCATACACACAGCAAGTGCCTGAAAAAAAGAGAGAAATATTTATTTCACAGCTGGCTGATGACTATCTTCGGCAACATCCTGCTGACGAAAACGGTGTGGTTCATGTAAAAATGATACGGCTTGAAGTCGAGGCCTCAAAATTTTAATTAACCATTTACCATTAATAACTAAAAAACCTATGGCAACATTTACATCACTAACATCGCGTATCGTTCCACTGCTTGTGGATAATGTCGATACTGATCAAATCATTCCAGCGCGGTTTCTCAAAGTCACCGATAAGAAAGGGCTTAGAGAACAGCTTTTCTACGATTGGCGTTACGACTCTGATGGAACTCCCAAAGCGGATTTTGTTTTGAACCAGCCGCAACATCGCGGATCGCAGATATTGCTGGCGGGAGACAATTTTGGATGTGGTTCTTCGCGTGAACATGCACCGTGGGCGCTAACTGCATTCGGTTTCCGTGCGGTGATCAGTACAACAATCGCAGATATTTTTCGCAGTAATTCCATGAAGAATGGATTGCTTCCGGTGATTCTTACAGCCTTAGAGCATAAACAATTGAAAGACGAAATACAGGAGTCACCGAATGCTGAAGTAACAATCAATCTTGAGAGACAGGAAGTTGCATTTCCATCAGGTACAAAAGCAAAATTTCCTATTGATCCGTTTTCAAAATTTTGCCTTTTAAATGGAATCGATGAATTGGAATATTTGCGGCGATTTACAAAAGAAGTTGAGCAATACGAAGCAGCGCACACAATTTCATAGAGAATGGGCAGTACATCCGAAAGGAAAAGATATGACGCAGAATCATGAAGAGCACCATCATATCGATAAACATATTGCAATTCTGGGAGCAGGCAACATGGGAGCAGCGTTGATGAAAGGTATTATCAATGCAAAGCTGACACCATCGAAAAAAATTCTGGCGTGCGATATAAATCTCCCGAGGCTTCAAGCACTTTCGTCTGAATGGAAAATTCGTATCGCAGCGGATCTGAGCGCAGCAGTTGAAATATCGGAGATCATTCTCTTATGCGTAAAACCGCAGACTCTTGAAAGTGTTTTGCAAACGATCAAACCGGTCATTAGGCCTAACCATCTTGTCGTTTCTATTGTTGCAGGTGTCCGGATTAAGTTTATCCAGCAAATTCTCGGAATAAAACTCGGCATTGTACGGGCAATGCCTAATATTGCAGCAACGGTTGATGAAGGCGCTGCAGCGATCGCGTTTGGAGAGCATGTCACTGCTGAGCAGCAAAAGATAGCGAGGTCTATTTTTGAAGCTGTCGGCGAAGTTGTTATTGTTGCTGAAGACCAGCTTGATGCTGTTACCGGATTGAGCGGCAGCGGTCCCGCATACATCTATATGGTCATTGAGGCACTGATTGATGGCGGTGTTAAAATGGGACTTGCTCGCGATATTGCAACAAAGCTGGCGATTCAAACGGTACTTGGGTCAGCGAAGTTAGCAAAAACTTCCAAACTGCATCCAGCGATTTTACGCGATCAAGTTACGACTCCCGGAGGAACGACAATCAATGCCATCCATGAACTTGAATCGCATGGATTGAGGGCAATGTTGATTAACGCTGTTGTGACAGCGACGGAAAGATCAAAGGAATTAAGCAAATTATTGAATAACTTCTAAAAGAATAAAAGAAATAATACCAAGGAGAGATAGAAAAACAATGGCAAAGAAATATAATATTGCGGTCATCGGCGGTGACGGCACAGGTCCGGAAGTAGTCGCTGAAGGTTTAAAAGTCCTGAAAGCTGCATCAAAGAAATTCAGCTTTTTCTATGATACAACCATGTTTGATTACGGCGGCGAACGATACCTAAAGACCGGCAAGACGATTACTGATGAAGAGCTTGAAGGTTTAAAAAAATTTGATGCTGTCTTTCTTGGCGCAATCGGACATCCGGATGTGAAACCCGGAATTCTCGAACAGGGAATTCTCCTAAAGACGCGATTTGCCCTCGATCAATATATTAATTTACGGCCGGTTAAGTTGTACAATGAAGCGTTTTGTCCACTCAAGGGTAAGAAACCTGAAGATATTGATTTTGTTGTGGTGCGCGAGAACTCTGAAGGCCTCTATAAAGGCCTAGGAAGCTTTGAAAATAAAGGCACGAAGAACGAGGTTGCTATCCAAATATCTCACAATACACGTAAAGGTGTCGAGCGCTGTATTCGTTATGCGTTTGAATATTGCAAAAAACGTAATAGCAAGAAGCGAAAACTTACGCTCTGCGGTAAGACGAATGTGCTGACATTTGCGTGGGATCTTTGGCAACGGACATTTGATGAAGTGAAAAAAGAATATCCGGATATTGAAACCGACTATGCTCACGTTGATGCGACCACCATGTGGTTTGTGAAGAATCCGGAGTGGTTCGATGTGATCGTGACTGATAATATGTTCGGCGATATTATCACGGATCTTGGTGCTATGGTGCAGGGCGGTATGGGTATTGCAGCGGGCGGCAATATTAATCCGGAAGGTGTCTCCATGTTTGAACCTATCGGTGGCTCTGCACCGAAGTATACCGGAAAACATGTAATTAACCCGCTAGCAGGAATTTGCGCGCTCGGCATGCTCTTAGAAACAATAGGTGAAGAAAAAGCAGGAAAAGCAGTCGAGAATTCAGTCATTAATCTTGTTCAGAAAAAAATCAAAAATCTCGCAGCAGGGAAAATGGGATATACAACCGAAGAAATCGGCGACATGGTTACTGCGGGAATATAAAAGAAAAGAACGATGGATATTCATGTACCATTTGTCTTGCTTGGTTTAGGCCCTGTTGGCCGTACGTTGGTTCGTCAGATTCTTGACACTCATAAAACAGTTGCCCTGCGAACGGGAATTCAATTTGTCTTTGCGGGCATTTCTGATTCATCGGGTTTGATGTGGGAGAACGAAGGCATTCCCGAAGAAATGCTGCAGAAGATTCTACGCGACACCGATGAGCATCGAAGACTTGATGGTGTTGCTAATCTGCATCCGCATACAAAGCTGAACGATATACTGCAGCCGGGAACTATCCTCGTTGACGCGACCCATTCGTTAGACACGACGCCCATAGTAAAGGATGCGCTTGAAGCAGGATGCGGCATTGTTGTAGCAAATAAAATTACGCTCGCAGATGAATGGAGTAAGGCAAAAATGTATTACGATCATCCGCTCATTCGCTATGAAGCAACGGTCGGAGCAGGGCTGCCTATTATTTCCACGTTACGGTATCTGCTTGATACTGGAGATGAAATCACAAGCATTGAAGCGTCTGTCAGTGGTACATTAGGTTTTTTATGTACTGCGCTGGAGTTAGGCGTTCCGTATTCTGTAGCTGTGGCAAATGCGAAGAACATGGGATATACAGAACCTGATCCTCGCGATGACTTGAGCGGATATGATATTGTGCGGAAAGCTTTAATTCTTGCACGCACAGCTGGTTGGCCGCTTGAAATGCATAACCTGACTTCGGAGCCGATGTATCCACCAACGTGGGTATCGCGAACGGTCGAAGAATTTATGACTGCGCTGCCGTCACTTGATGAGATGTACGCTGCACAGGTACGGCTGGCACAAAGTGAAGGAAGAAGCCTTCGCTATGTTGCACATCTTACTTCCAAGGGCGGACGAGTCGGATTGACGTCGGTTGCCAAAGACGGTCATATTGGATCAAAGAGTGGTCCGGCAAATTCTGTCGAGATCTTTACTCACCGCTACCAAGAAATGCCATTGGTTATTTCCGGGCCGGGTGCCGGTCCGGAAATCAAAGCCGCCGGCGTGATGGAAGATATGCTGCAACTTGCAAATATTTTGCAGCATAGAGTGTTGTTGACGAATTCTTAAAAACAGGGAAATCCTATGTCTACAAAAAAGGTCATCAAATTTGGCGGGTCATCTGTCGCCAATCCGGAACGTATTCGCGATGTCGCTTCTATTGTTCTTGAAGCCGCTGAGAAAGAACGTGTGATAGTTGTTGTCTCCGCTTTTCAAGGAGTGACTAATCAATTATTAGAATGCGCACAGTTAGCAGAAAGAGGCAATAAAGAATTTCAATCTATTTACAAAAAGCTTGTCGAGCGCCATACCACAACGTTGAAAGCTCTGCATAAGGGACGCCCGCCAAAGAATGTAACTGCTCATGTACAAGTGCTGCTATCCGAACTTCATGATGCACTGCAAGGAATTTATTTACTGCGTCACAGTTCTCCGCGTGCGCTTGATTTAACTGCAAGCTTCGGCGAGCGCCTCTCGGCAGTAATCATTGCATCGTTTCTTCAGAGAACTCAACCTTCTTGCTTTGTTGATTCGCGCAAAATGGTGAAGACAGACGACCAATTTACTCGCGCTATTGTTCAATTTGATAAAACCAATCGAGCGATCAAATCATATTTCAAAAAGCTCTTTAAAGGTTCTAGTGAACGGCTCATTCCTGTTGTGACCGGATTTATCGGATCAACGGATGGCGATTTAACAACTACGATTGGCAGAAATGGCTCAGATTATTCGGCGGCAATTTTTGGCGCAGCGCTTGATACTTCTGTCATTGAAATCTGGACTGATGTGGACGGCATTCTGAGTGCTGACCCGCGTTCTGTTCCTGCGGCGTTTGTTGTGCCGCATATGTCATACGAAGAAGCAATGGAACTTTCTTACTTTGGCGCGAAAGTGCTTCATGCATCCACCATTGCACCTGCTGTGGCAAAACATATTCCGATTGTAATAAAGAATGCATTGAATCGCACAGCGGCAGGTACACGCATTTCGCATCATATAGACCGATGGGAAGGCGTGGCAAAAGGAATTACTTCTGTTGACCATTGCACACTGCTCACACTGCGCGGCATGAGTATGGTAGGTGTCCCGGGAATTGCAGAGCGATTGTTTCGAGCGCTCGCTTCTCACAGTGTCAATGTCATTTTAATTTCACAGGCATCGTCCGAGCATACCATTTGTTTTGCGATCAGTACTTCTGACGTTGCGGCAGCTAAAAAAGCAGTTCATCATGAATTTCACTTTGAATTGCAGTCCAAGCTAACATCGTTGGACGAGAAACTGAATCAATCCATTATTGCCATTGTCGGCGATGGAATGAAAGGCACACCCGGTGTGTCGGGAAAAGTTTTCCAGGCATTGGGGCGGAATAATGTGAATATTTCCGCGATTGCACAAGGCGCATCGGAGCGAAATATCTCTTTTGTGATCGATGAAGTGCAAAAAATTCTTGCTTTGAATGTCATTCACGAAGCATTCTTCGAGCCAAGAAAAAAACTTGGCGTGGTACTAATCGGTCCCGGCAATATAGGTGGTACACTTCTCAAACAAATTTATCAACAGCAATCGTATCTTCATTCGGAAGGGTATGATGTCCGTGTATGCGGTATATACGATATTGGCAAAGCTGTCTTTTCTTCAAAAGGGATCGATCTGAAGCGATGGAAAGAACTTATTGAGAGTTCCCCCAAGAAGATAGGATATTCAGAGTTCCTGCGGCAAATTGCATTGCTCCAGCTCACCAACGGCGTTGTTGTCGATTGTACAGCAAGTTCGGATATTGTCGATCTCTACGAAGATTTTGTCAAACTGAACATGCACATCGTCACACCGAATAAAAAAGCGAACGTTCTTCCTTGGTCACGATATAAACAGCTGACGGAGTTGATGAAGAGTCGGCAAAAAATGTTTTTCTACGAAGCGAATGTTGGCGCAGGGCTGCCGATTATCTCGACACTTCAAGATTTAATTGCGAGCGGGGATCAAATTAGTAAAATCGAAGGAATGTTTTCCGGAACATTAAGCCATCTCTTTAATCATTTTGATGGCTCGATACCGTTTAGCACGCTTGTTGATGATGCACTGAAGCTTGGATATACAGAACCGGATCCACGCGAAGATTTGTCAGGCAATGACGTTGCTCGAAAGCTTTTAATTCTTGCCAGACAAATCGGTTTGAAAATGGATATGCACAATATTAAAGTAGAAAGTCTTGTTCCTCAGCCATTGCGTAGCGGTGCTTTCTCGAAAGAATTTTTCAAACGTTATGCAAAATATGACGAAGCAATGAAACGACGGTTAGAAGCGGCCCAAGTACGGGGTTCAGTTCTGCGATATGTTGCCGTTCTAGAGGGTAGCAAAGCTTCTGCCGGTATTTTAGAAGTCCCCAAAAATCATATGCTTGCATCGACCAAGGGAAGCGATAATATCATTGCATTCACTACTCAGCGGTACTCAAAAACACCATTAGTAGTGCAAGGTCCCGGTGCGGGTGCTGATGTGACGGCGATGGGAGTCTTTTCTGATCTCCTGAAATTGCTTCACTATTTGCCGCATTAACAGAATTTGTATAAAGGAGTATTGTAATTGAGCAGGAAGTACGTCATCGTTGTGCCCGATGGAGCAGCTGATAAACCGTTACCGGTGTTCAGTGGGAAAACAATATTCGAAACTGCAGAAAAACCGAACATCGATTCCATCTCGATGACCGGCAAACAAGGGTTGTGCCGAACGGTGCCTCTCGCTCTTCAACCGGGCAGCGATGTGGCGATGATGGCAGTGCTAGGTTATGATCCGATAAAATACTATACAGGCAGAGCGCCGATTGAGGCGGTTGCACAAGGTATCAATGTTACAGAAAACGATTGGGTATTCCGATGCAACCTTGTGAAGACGATCGATGGAAACATGGATGATCACAGTTCCGGACATATTTCGAGTGAAGAAGGCAAGAAATTCATAGATGAGTTAAATAAAGAATTCAGCAGTGATCGCATCCGGTTTTATCCGGGCGTAAGTTATAGACACCTTATGATTGTCAATGGTTATGACTTCTCAGATCTTCAGCTTCAACCGCCGCATGACCATATTGGAAAGAAAATCATCGACTTACTCCCGCGCGGGAAAAATGCGGAAGTTCTTATTGAGTTGATAAAAATGAGCGAAAAACTTTTTAATGATCACCCGATCAATCTTGCTCGTAGAAACCTCAAAAAGAGCGAAGCAAGTTCTATCTGGCTCTGGGGGCATGGAAAAAAAGCAAGGATGGAGCCATTCAAAAAAAAGTATAACCTCAAAGGTGCAGCGATCACCGCAGTCGATCTTGTCAAAGGATTGGCATATCTCATTGGGTTCGACTTTATCAAAGTTGAAGGAGCAACAGGATATTTCGATACGAATTATCACGCGAAAGGACTTGCGGCAATCGAAGCGCTTAAGAAATATGATATAGTTCTTGTTCATGTGGAAGCGACGGACGAAGCTGGGCATGCCGGAGATGCAAGCATAAAGAAAAAAGCTTTGGAAGAAATCGATAAGCATATCGTTGGGCCGGTGCTGGCAGAATTAAAGAAGTACAATAACTGGCGAATCTTAGTCTTGCCGGACCATCCGACGCCTGTATCGACCCGAGGACATACAAATGATCCGATACCATTTGCTCTAGCAGGTGAGGGAATCAGCCACAATATCCATCTTCCTTTCGGTGAGACGAACGCCGCCAAAACCGGAATACTGTTCAACAACGGTTACGAGCTGATGGAGTTTTTCCTAAGAAGTTAGAAACTTCCGTCGCCCGCACATACAGATCGAAATGAAATCATGAGTTTTAATATCATAGGCTATCTCATCTATGCATCTTTGATGTCGATTACTCCGGTCCGAATAACCTGATGCTCTTTTCATACGGAAAAGCATATGGCTTCAATGATTCGAGAAACGTTATGCTCGGGATTTTTCTCGGGTTCTTTCTCATGCTCTGTCTAGCCGGATATGGCATTGCGAATATCATTATGGGAAGTCCAACGGCGGGATTAGTACTGAAGATTGTCGGGTCGTTGTGGATGATCTATCTTGCATTGATATTGAGGAAACTCAATGTGGAGATAGAACCGGGCAAAAAAGCGGCTATTGGATTTGGTCAGGCATTTTCCATGCAATTTATTAATCTGAAAGCATGGATCATGGCAATCAGCGGAGCAAGTGCGTTTTTACCGCAATCCAATAACATTCATCTGAATGTCTTCGTCTATGCGATAAGTTTCGGATTGGTCGGAATTCCTTGTATGATTATATGGCTGAAGATGGGCGATGTGATTGCTGAGACTAGTAAGTCGGAGAAGGCAAGTCAAATGTTGGGATATACGATGTTCTCATTAATGATCGTCAGTATTGTAACAATTTGGATAAAATGACATCCGTGAATAGCTGGGTGTCGTAGAGGAGAAAAACATGCAGCACAGTTGGTTAGAATGTGTCCGCGAATGCGGAAAAAAATATTCTATCTATGATGTGATATACAACTGCGAGAATTGCGGCGGCTTGCTGGATGTTGAGCACAATATCAAAGCGCTCAAACGCCGGACTGCAGCATCATGGAAAAAGTTATTCGATGACCGAACGAGGACAAACAAGTGGCCATATGCGAGCGGTGTGTGGGGAAAAAAAGAATGGGTCTGTCCGGATCTTAATAACGAAAACATTGTCTCGATGTATGAAGGGCATACCAACTGTTTCTGGGCAGAACGGTTAGGCAAGGATATCGGAGTCCCTGATTTGTGGGTAAAACTCTGTGGCAATAGTCATACCGGGTCATTTAAAGACCTTGGGATGACAGTTCTTGTGTCTGTTGTTAAACAAATGATGGCAGATGGGAAACCGATTCGTGCAGTGGCGTGTGCTTCCACTGGAGATACATCGGCAGCATTGTCTGCGTACGGTGCTGCGGCTGGAATTCCAACCATTGTGTTTCTGCCGAAAGGAAAAGTTTCCACGGCACAGCTTGTACAGCCGATTGCCAACGGTGCAACGGTGCTTTCGCTCGATACAGATTTTGACGGATGTATGCGTATCGTGCAGGAAATTACCGCTGATAATTCGATTTACCTTGCCAACTCCATGAACTCATTGCGAATGGAAGGGCAGAAGACGGTCGGTATTGAAATCGTTCAGCAATTCGATTGGGAAGTTCCGGATTGGATAATTATTCCTGCAGGAAACCTCGGCAATGTCAGCGCGTTGGGCAAAGGTTTGTTGATGATGCGTGACCTCGGCCTTATCAAGAAACTCCCGCGGATTGTCTGTGCGCAGGCAGCGCATGCAAATCCTTTATATTTGAGTTTCAAAAACGGTTACAAGGAATACAAACCGGTTGCTGCACAAAAGACACTTGCATCGGCAATTCAAATTGGTGCTCCTGTGAGTTACGAACGTGCAGTGAAAGTGTTAAGAGAATTCGACGGCATTGTTGAGCAGGCAACAGAGAATGAATTAGCAAATGCTGCAGCTCGAGCAGACAAAGCCGGATTATTTTCCTGCCCACAAACAGGTGTTGCTCTCGCTGCGCTTCAGAAGATGATTGAACGGAAGGTCATTAAAAAGAAAGACCGTGTGGTTGTAATTTCCACAGCGCATGGATTAAAATTTTCGCAGTTTAAAGTGGATTACCACAAGAAAACACTTCAGGAAGTTGATTCGCACTATGCTAATCCGCCTATTCTTTTACCGGCAGATGTGAATGCCGTGCGCAATGCGATAGATGAGGTAATTGGGAGGTAATTTCTAGACGCGATCGTTGGTCGCGGTAGAAATTCGAAACGTCAGCGATGTCGGCTACAACAGTCTCTACAGAGCGTGTAAAAAGCTCTGAAACACTCCAGAAACGATATTCTTCATGTGGGCCAACATAAAAAAAATACATCTCGCTATTGATGCAGAAAGAATCTATACTCAATACATATCAAATACAGTTCAATATGCTCGAAACCTGTTCACGGCGATCCCGATAAAAAGCGCAATGATGCGCGGCATGATTCTCCCGCCCAACAACAGACACTCGTGAAAGATGAAGTTTATGAAATATACCATGCGTGATACCGGATTATTTAATGCACATAACAGGAGAATCGCCTTTACAAGAGGCGACGAAATTTACGATGGAGACAATCGGAGAGTTGCTACCATGCATGGGAAGTATCTCTTTGATTCAGAAAATAGGAAGATGATGACGGTTCGCGGTGGTTTTATTTTTGATGCCGACGGTAAGCAGGTTGCTTCGCTTATAGATGCGCAGAAATTGATTGAAGGTGTAGCAAAGGGAATGCAGGCCGGAGCACTTTGGTATTGTTTTATCCGGTAGCTTAAGAAGGAAATATCATTCCCAAGTATTTCCATCGGAAATCTTAAAATGGACGGAGTAAAATTCCCGGTAATCTAGCCAAACAACTCAGGATGCACAAATCATAAAACGTGATGGTTATTCCGATAAACGTGAGCATGAGCATACGGTACGGTGCGAAAGTTGTTTTTTTCATTTTCATATTATCTCCTTTTTTGAAATAATTTTTTTTCTATGATAATCGATTATATAAAAGTATCCATCCTTTTACTCTGCTTTTTGAGCCTTTAGATTTATTTTTCCTTTACTTGCAAGTCTTGTCAAAAAATATGTAACACTATTCTGTGATAATTTGAAATGTTCGGCAATCTTTTCAGTTTCACTGATTTTGAATTCCCGGATATAATTCATAATCTCTTCTTCAATTTGAGCCGACCATTCTTCGAATAGTTGACGAACTTCCGGTGTTGCAAATGTCGCTAATTCGCTCGTCTTGCTCATGGATGACATCATTTTTTTGCACATATCCCAGGGCATTTCGTTCTGACCCTCTGTGGATGTTTGATCTCCCATCATATTCATTGGACTTTTACCACCCATCATCATGCTCATCATGTTCATCATCGGTGAACCCGAGCCACCTCCCATCATTGAACCCATCATTTTAGGCATCATGGTTTGCATCATCGATTGTTTCTCTTCAGCAGACATTGTGCCCATGAATTTCTCCATCATGTCCCCCATCATCTTTTGCTTATCTTCTGGCTTCATATCTGCGAAGAACTTGTTCATCATCTGATCCATCATTGCACTTTTTTCTTCTGATGTCATTTTTCCCATCATGAAGTCCGCCATCATATTTTTAATATTCATTTCGATTCCTCCTATGTTATTTTTTGTTAAAGAATTTCATCCATTGTTCACCGCACGAAAACATATTTTCTTTTGACCGTGTTTTACTACTGATGTTGATATGAAGTTCCGAGATTATGCCTAGTGCATCAAGCAACCTTACATCTGATAATTCATAGTAGATGAAGGGGCCTTCCCTTTTCGTTTTTAAGATATTTTGTTCTCTGAGCACACGAAGGTGGTGTGATACCAGCGGCTGTGATAATCCGGACTTTTCGACAACTTCAGAAACGGATCGGCTTTGGTCACCGATAATACGGATAATTCTCAGCCTATTTGCGTCTCCAAGCGTTTGAAAAAGATTCTGTAATTTTATTCCATCATCCATATCAATATCTGCTTATATAAATGGTTGTTTATATGATAATAAATAAACATTGACTTGTCAAGGGAATAATTCTGCTCGGTTTTGCAGTGATATCAGCAGCTACTTACAGAAGACTTGACATTAAATTCTCATTTTGCTATCATGTTGATATGATTAAACATATAAAATCATTGACCGATTATTGCCAACACCCTGAAGAGTGTTCAGATTTATTTCAGATCCTATCGGATAAAACGCGGCAAGATATTATTATGCTCTTTTCGGCAAAAAAAGAGATCGGTGTAACAGAAATTGCCAATAATTTTAAACTTAGCCGGCCTACAATTTCGCATCATTTAAATCTAATGCGAAGAACAAGAATTTTGAATTCACGGAAAGAAGGAAAGGAGATATACTATTCATTTAATAAAGATTCTGTCATAAATATGTTGGAGTCTATTCTTAAAAGCCTTCGAAATTGTTGCTGATATTTTTTTACTGTATATGTCGATGTGTGTAAACCTATAATAAGGAGAATATAAAATGGGTAAAGATGAGAATAAATGTATGATCGAGGTTCCGGTCAATGACACAAAGGTTATTCAGAATGCGTTCGATATGTGGAGCCGGCTTTATGGGTTTACCGCTGCTCCGGCAGAGAGAAAACCGCGGTTGCGAGGATTGGAACTGGCGGCCATCCAGCCGAAAGAAAAAGTGCTCGAGGTAGCGGTAGGAACGGGAGCAGCTTTTCTGGAGATATTGAAGCGAGTGGATAAAACTAATGTTGTCACCGGTGTGGATTTATCACACAGGATGCTGAAAAAGGCCAGACACGCAGCGGCAAAAGCAGGCTTTACAAACATCGATTTGCATCAAAGTGATGCCCGTTCACTTCCTTTTGAGGATAATTCCTTTGATGTTGTTTTCAATAATTTCATGCTGGACCTGATCCCATTGGATGATATGCCTATCATCTTAAAAGAGTTCTGGCGAGTGCTTAAAAATGGCGGGCGCCTGGTTTTAGTAAATATGAGTAAGGATAAGGATGGAATGACATTTTATGAGAAAGTCTACCAGGCAACTCCGATTCGTTTGGTTCCGTACCTTTATGGCGGATGCCGTCCAGTTTTGATGGCTGAGCATACAAGGCAAGCCGGTTTTCAGGATGTGCAACGTGAGTACGTTAAAAACATTTTTCCTGCTGAGGTTGTCGTAGGGAGAAAAAAAATATGAAAGTCTTTCTTCCAGCACAACCGATTCTACTTCCTTCTCCGGTACTTATCATCGGAACATATGGCTTGAATAACAGACCTAATATCATGAATGCCGCCTGGGGAGGAATCGCATCAAGCAAACCGCCATGTATCAGTGTATCTCTCAGGGAGGCAACGCTTAGTTATCACAACATCAAACAGACCGAAGCATTCACAGTGAATATTCCTTCTGAAAAATTTCTCAAGGAGGCTGACTTTGTCGGCATGGTGTCTGGAAGAAATTGCGACAAATTCAAGGAAACCCACCTCACACCTGAAAAGAGCAAGCTGGTAAATGCCCCAATCGTAAAAGAATTTCCCTACGCTCTTGAATGCAATCTGGTCAAGCAAGTTGATCTTGGCTTGCATACAATGTTCATCGGAGAAATTGTCGGAATGGTTGCCGATAGCGAGGTTCTAGATCCAAATAATTTTCCAGACATTGAGAAGGTGCGACCAATGCTATGGGGTTCATTCGGCAGTATGGCATATTATAATATCGGCGATAAACTTGGTGATGCATTCTCCGTTGGGAAAGAATTGCAACGCAGTTAAGTTTAGAGTAGGTTTGCTTAACACTGTTTTACGAAGTATGTCTTTTCAATCCAAAGTGAAACATTTACCAAACTGATAAGAACGGGCACTTCTACCAACGGTCCAATGACAGCTGCAAATGCAACGCCCGAATTAATGCCGAAAACTGCGATTGAGACTGCTATCGCCAATTCAAAGTTATTGCTCGCAGCCGTAAAGGAAAGTGTTGCGGACTTTGCATAATCGGCTCCTGCCTTCTTTGCAAGATAAAATGATATAAAAAACATCAAGACAAAGTAGACAATAAGGGGGATAGCAATGCGTAGGACATCCAGAGGAATCTTTACAATGTATTCACCTTTCAGCGAAAACATAACCACGATTGTGAATAAGAGTGCTATCAATGTCATCGGTGAGATTTTAGGAATAAACTTCTGCTCGTACCATTGCTTGCTTTTCAATCGCAACATTGTGAATCGAGTAATTATTCCAGCAAAGAAAGGAATGCCGAGATAGATAAAGACCCTTTTAGCTATTTGCCCGATTGTTATATCCACCGCAAATGTATGTAAGCCTAACCAGAAAGGAATAACTGTCAAAAACACATAGGCATAGACAGAAAAGAACAGCACTTGGAAGATTGAATTAAAGGCAACAAGTCCCGCAGCATATTCCGTATCTCCTTTTGCCAACTCGTTCCAAACAATAACCATGGCAATGCATCGAGCGAGTCCAATGATGATCAGTCCCACCATATATTCAGGATATCCACGAAGAAAAATAATCGCAAGAACAAACATCATCACCGGTCCTACAAGCCAATTTTGGATAAGTGAAAGGGAAAGCACTTTCATATTTTTGAATACATCACCAAGTTCTTCATACTTCACTTTTGCCAGCGGTGGATACATCATTAGAATCAAACCGATGGCAATAGGAATGTTAGTTGTTCCGGACTGAAAAGAATTCCAGAAATGCATGATTCCCGGGAAAAAATACCCGGAAAGGATGCCTGTAAACATCGCCAGGAAAATCCAGAGCGTTATAAATCTATCAAAAAACGATAATTGTTTTGTCAAAAAAGTCATTGTGTGTTCTTTTTCCTTGCCTATCTCTCATTATGTTAATTACAACACGTACCTTCATTGGGGCCGCCGCAGGTAGGAGCTGTTCCATTGAAAGCGCCTTGAATAATTCCCGTTGCACAACCGCATCCGTCACCAACGTCCAGTACAATTGCTCCCTGCGGGCAGTTTCTTTTACACGCGCCGCATTCCATACAATAATCTCTACCAGTAATTCGCACTTTCTTTTCAATGATCTCGAACACCTCATGCGGGCATACCTTAACGCACATCCCGCAATTGTCACATTTTTCTTGAAGCAGTTCGAGTGTTAGAACTTCCGAAAAATATCTCAGTCTTTCCATATGACTATCTTCTTTAGATTGTGATTTCAAGAACAAACAGAATGACAGCGAGTGCAGCGAATATAATCTGAACAGGTACTGCAATCTTCATTTCTTTCTTAACACCAGCAAGTGAAGTATAAGTTGATGCACCTGTAAAATTCATAGCGAGGAACGATGAAAAATTTGATATAAAGAATATTTCAGCGAGGTTTGCTATTAAACTCCCATCCAGAGAATGGTTCAGGAATAATAGTACCGAGACAATTACCCCTATGATGAGTCCCTTAAATGAAAAATTTTGCGTAGGAATATATGGGAGAAGTAATGGAGTAAGAACTAATCCTGCAAGATATCCCGCGGCAATAATTTTTGCAATCGGAATAATATTCCTCAATGCCTGTTGGATTGAATACCCATTTGTATTGATCCCTGAGAGAACAGAGATCACTACTAATAGAGAGAGGAGATAACGAAGGTTATAAATAATATCATTGGGAATCAGTTTGAGACGATCATACCAATCGAAATTCACGCGTCGCATTTCTTTCGTTGCTTTGTAGCCGGCATGGATGAATGACTGAATATCCGAAGCTCTCACCGGACCATAGATGACCGTAAAACCGGAAGATTCTTTTAAGAGATGGGCTGCAACACCTGTTGCGCCAAGCTGCGGAAGGAGAAGCCGTTTGTGTTTAACAATTGTACCGAGCGAAGTCGCTTCTATTCTATACACAAGCTCTCTTGTTCCAAATGTTCCTTTTCCAGCTGAACACCAAACATTGACTCCTTTGGTATCCAAGATCAATAGCCAGATATCCAATCCATTGAGATTCTTACGCAATGTATCAAAGGTGAGCTTATAATTTGCAGTGACGAGAACATCTGAAAAATCATTTGGTGTGCCAACGGCATATAATCCGGGGGCGACTCGGTAACGATCTCGGCGAATTCCCCAGCGGACTCTGAAAGCACCAAGGTAATCTCTTATGTCCAATTGTGATGAAATGCGTGGAATCATTCCTGCCGGTGTTTGAATTTCATCCAAGATATAACGCCCTTTTTTTTTAAATTGAAGATGGTTTTACTCTCTGCGATTTGGCAGCCACAATTATCAGCCGGAATTTTCAACTGGAGAGATACCAATTCCTCGGAATTCTCGCAACCGCATGGCTGATTTGAATATCCCATATTCTATCTTCGACTATCTTTCAACTTCGATTGATAAAGCTCAAAAAACTTCTCTTTGATTTCATCCCGTACACGCCGAAAAACTGCAAGCACTTCTTCTTCTGTTCCTGTTGCCTCTGACGGATCATCGAATCTGAAATGGAGACTGTGTTTCACTATTCCGTTAAATACCGGACATGTTTCTTTGGCATGATCGCAGACTGTAATGACATAATCGAATGACTCGCTAAGAAATTCATCAACCGACTTTGGATACCCGATACTAATGTTGATTCCCACCTCTTCCATGACCTGAATTGCACGGGAAGAGACGCGCGATGCCGGATGTGTTCCAGCAGAATAGACTTCCAGGTCCGGATCGAACGATTTCAAAAATCCTTCCGCTATCTGGCTTCTGCAGGAATTACCGGTGCAGAGGATAAGAATACGCTGCGTCATAATGATTTCTTTGTTATGAATTATTCATTAATCCATGAAACTGTATATTCAGTGTTTTCTGGAATTTCTACCCGGGGGTCTTTGATTACCCATTGTCCATTCAAAGCCAACGCACGTGCAGTGAATTCAAAATGGCACATCGCAATACCCATATCAACGCGTTGTAAATCGGCAAGTCTGAGAATGTTAAATATCATTGTTCCTTTGCCGTATCCTTTCGTCCGCTGAAGATAAAAATGCCATGCATCACCGATTCGAACAATACGCCATGGTTGTTTATTCGAAGCCGATGGAGCCCAGCGAACCATTTCCAATGGCTTAGCATATTCACCAGTAGTATCTACAGATAATGAGTTACCGAATATCTCTGAAAAGAACAATTGATCTGATGGCAAACGGCGAGCAGCACTCAGGTATTTCCTGATCTGTCCGTTTCTACCTCTTTGCTCCTCATCATATCCGATAGAAACAACAGCAGGAATTGATTCTTTCTCACATAACGATATTTTCTTTGCAAAACTGCTCTGGGTAAATGAACCACCAAGCCAGCATGTTCCTACACCAATATTGGTTGCTGAAAGAATTGCCTGTTCCAGGAGATACCCATAGTCTTCAAGGTTTTTTGATCCTTGCTCAACTGCACCAATAATAAATCCTGTCGGGTTCTTGATGAAACCGTATGTGCCGAGTCCTTTCAACGCTTTTCTATCGTCCTGGATAGCAGCAACCAGTTCAAATCGAGCTTTCGTTCCCAGAGGACCAACTTTCAATGTTTCTAAAAACCCTCTCAGTTCCTGTTGTTGCGTTTCCTGTACCGGTTCATCAATATAAGAACGGCAGGAATATCGCTGTCTTATGATTTCTTGAATGGGTTGATTCATTCTTCTTTCCTGAAGCATACCAGCTGAATTATAAATCTAGTTTCATGCATATAGCCGAACTGCAGCAGCAGCTCCCAAATTGTGATGATTTCTTCATAGTGTCATTTTTGATAGAAGAACGATCTACAGCAATAAATCCTTTCTTGGCAAAGAACTTCGATGCGGTTTCTGTTAAAAGCACTATCCTCTTAATATTCCTCTGTTTTGCCAGTGATATCATCCAGTCTACCAATTGTGTACCGATTTGTTTCTTCTGTAAAGAGGTTGGAACAGCCACGGAACGGAGCAGCGCATCTTCGTCGTAATATTCAAATCCGGCAACTCCAACGATAGCATTATTCTCAACAGCGAGATAGAATTCAGTCATTGTTGTGCCGACTGTTTCTGTTGGGAGTTTCTGGCTTTCCAGCAGCGAGCGAATGTCTACGGTGTCTTTTTCTGCCGCTTGACGATACGAAATGTTCATGACTTCTCCGCATAGACTGTTATACTAAATATACCGATGTGACTTCTCTTGTAATCCTGCAATTGATCTACAGTAAGAAATCTAGAAAGAATATCGTTTGGGATATCGATCTTCCTATCCCTTTGAATGGTGATATTTATGAAACCGGCTTCTTTAATGATCCGCAGATATTCTTCTTTCTGAACAGCACCGGAAATACATCCAGCGTACAATGTCGCTTCATTTCGAAGTTCATCTGAAAGTTCGCCTTGCAGAACGATATCCGAAATACTGAAATGTCCACCTGACTTGATAATTCGGAATGCCTCTGCAAATGCTTTTTTCTTATTAGGCACTAGATTCATAACACAATTGCTCACGACAACATCAGCGGTACCTGTTTCAATGGGCATATTGTCTATATCACCCAAACGGAATTCCACATTCTTGAATCCGAGTTTTTCTGCATTCGTTCGTGCCTTTACAATCATCGCTTCTGTCATATCAATTCCGATAACACGTCCGGTTTCGCTGACGATGGAACGCGCAATAAAGCAATCATTCCCTGCGCCCGAACCAAGATCGATAACTGTGTCGCCTGATTTGATTTGAGCAAACTCTGTCGGCAAGCCGCATCCTAATGCAAGATCAGCATCGGGGACATAGCCGGGAAGTTTTGTATAATCTTCAGCCATGATCGAAAAATCCACATTCGAACATCCGCAGCCGCTGCCGCAGCAAGAGGATTGGTTCTGCTCTTTGGTTTGCTGTGCAATGGCTCCGTATTTCTCTTTCACCATTTCTTTGATCTCTCGTTCGGTATTCATATGTCATTCTCCTATAAATAACTATCGCAATATTACGATAGATGAGTATAAAAAATTTTCAACAACACGATTTCACGTTATTCAGAAACTGAGCAAGAATCTGTTTTGCTTCCTGCCATGCTTTTTTATTAATGCAGTAACACACCTTCGGTCCTTCAATCTCGCCTTTGATTAGACCGATACGTTTCAATTCAGCAAGATGTTGTGATACAGTCGCCTGAGACAGGGGGAGTTCTTCCACAATGTCGCCGCAAACACAAGCATTTTGTTTAGCTAGGAATTCTAGAATTGCAATTCGTGCCGGATGTGCAAAAGCTTTCCCGAGATCCGCGAGGCGATTCTGACTGTTGCTAAAAACTTCTTTCTTTGATGTTCCCATAATTCTTATATCGTAATAATACGATAGAAGTTTCACAAAAACAAGAAAAAAATGAGATGATGCCTTTATACGCGGGAAAATGGGTCGTTCTGTAAAAAAACTTCTGGCTTTCCGAAGAAAAAACCTAAAACTGGAAAGCCGCAAATGCGTGAGTCATCCCTCATTCCCACCGTGCAAGGAGAGAAGAGAAAGTACATCACTTCTATCAATATGAAATAGCCGCCCGATTAGTCCATGATCTTACGAAGGAACGCTGGACGTTCGGTATCGGACTTGTCAATCCTTTCTCTTTGCATACCGACTTCTCGAAGCGGAGCATTTGGAATTTCTACACCGCGACGTACGAATGTCGGCACCTCAAAACGCTGCAACTCTGTTGGACCGACTGGCACATGGTCGATCAGTTTCGCTGTTGGTTTTGCAGGCCGTTGAACTGCCGCTGCTCGTTTGTTGAAACCGGTTGCGATGACGGTTACCATAATCTCTTCTGTCATGTTTTCATCAATGACAGTGCCGAGAATAACGTTTGCTTCCTCGCCTGCTGCTTCGTGAATGATTTTTGTTGCTTCATCCACTTCCATAAGGCTGAGTTCTTTACCGCCCGTGATATTGATGAGAATGCCCTGTGCTCCGGCGATGGATACACCTTCAAGTAACGGGCTGGAAATTGCCATTTGTGCTGCTTCGGTTGCACGGTTTTCGCCTGAAGCAATACCGGTGCCCATGAGCGCGTCGCCCATTTCTTTCATGATAGTACGCACATCGGCAAAGTCTACGTTGATGTAGCCTGGGACAGTGATGACTTCCGAGATGCCGCGCGTGGCATTATATAAAACCTGATTGGCTATTTCAAATGCTTCAAGAATAGGAGTGCGTCGATCAATAAGATCAAGAAGCCTTTGGTTGGGAATGACGATGAGCGTATCGACATTCTTCTTCATCTCTTCAATTCCTTGCTCGGCTTGTCCATTTCTTCGTTTGCCTTCGCTGTTAAAGGGCTTCGTCACGATACCTACTACAAGTGCACCGACACTTTTTGCGATGCTGGCTACTAATGGTGCACCGCCGGTACCGGTACCACCGCCCATTCCTGCAGTGATGAATACCATATCACAACCGGACAGGGCCTGCGCGATTTCTTCCCGATCCTCTTCTACAGCACGGAAACCAATACTGGGGTCAGCGCCGGCGCCGAGTCCGCGCGTGAGGTTTTTGCCAATTTGAAGTTTATGCGGAGCTTTATTGCGTTCCAGTGCTTGCAGATCTGTGTTGATGATAACGAAATCAACACCAGCAAGACCTTTATCGATCATACTATTGACGGCATTGCCTCCGCCTCCGCCAACACCAACAACACGAATTTTTGCTCCTCGACCAGTTACGGTGTCAAGTTCGATAGGCACGGTGGGTTCTCCTTTTATTTGTTGTGAAATTATTGTTAATAAAGTTCTTACTCGTATTACAGTTCGTCAAACCACGATTTCATTTTCTGGAAGATCGTTCTACCTTTTCCGTCTTGAATGACTGCTTTTACACCGGAACGATCACGATGCTTTAATTCATGCATCACTAATCCGACGCCTGTGGCGTAAATTGGATTCTCGATTTCTCGAACGAGGCCAGAGCTGAATCCGCCTGGAATTCCAATCTTTACTGGCATTCCGAGTACCTCCTTTGCAAGATCAGCAGTTCCTTTAATAAGTGAGCCGCCACCGGTGAGCACAACACCTGCTGAAAGATGCTTAGAATACCCGGAACGTTTGATCTCCATCGCAGCAAATTCTAAAATTTCTTCCATCCGTGGCTGAATAACTTTGCAGAGTAAATGTTTGTCGATTTCGAGCGGTGCGCGTCCGCCAATACCGGGAATTTGAATCGGCTGGTTATCCACGATTGCAGGCTCGTACGTGAAGCCATAATCCACTTTGATTTTCTCGGCTTGATCTGTGAGGATGCCAAATCCTTTACGAATATCGTCCGTTACTTTTCTGCCGGCAATACCAATGACAGCTGTATGACGAATAGTTCGTTCCTCGAACACGGCGAGATCCGTTGTGCCACCGCCGATATCGAGAAGCGCCACGCCCACTTCTTTTTCTTCATCATCCAAAACTGCATAACTCGATGCAAGTGGTTCGAGCACCATATCGTTGACATGCAAACCGGCGCGTTGGACGCATTTGTAAATGTTTTGCGCTGCCGTAACTAGTCCGGTGATGATATGAACAATCGCTTCCATGCGGACACCGGACATTCCGACAGGATCGTAAATGCTATCCTGTCCATCGACAATGAATTGCTGGGGAATGACATGAATAATTCTTCGGTCAAGCGGAAGTGCGACACGTTTTGTATCCTCAATAAGCCGATCAACATCTTCCTGCGTAATTTCATTTTCCGGCCTGCTGATACTGATGACTCCGCGGCTTTGAAAACTCTGAATGTGGTCGCCAGCGATACCGACTGTCACAGAACTAATTTTTACACCGGATTGCTGTTCAGCATCCTGGACAGCCGATTGAATGGAACGAACAGTTTTTTCAATGTTTGTCACCACACCACGGGTCAATCCTTCAGATGTGCTCTTGCCAATGCCAAGTATTTTCAGTTTCCCGGGATAATTGTCATCTGGTGATGCAACAATTGCACATACTTTTGTGGTACCAATATCTAATCCAACTGCTATATCCTGCTCCATATCACATCCTTCTCGTCATAAATATTTTCATTAAATAATCTTTCGTTATAGACTCTTTGTTGCTAATGGTTCTTGACTCCAGCGTGCAACGATCTGATCTTGATACCTTAAATCCACATATTGCAAGTATTGCACTCCACGCGTTCGTACAATATCATTCCAAAATATTTCCAATCGAATAAGTTTTCCAGGAAGTTCACCGCGTCCAAAAATAATAGGCACACCGCCTTCCGCCGAGTAGAGCACAATATCTCCACCATTTCGCACTTGTATTTCTGAAATATTATGATACAATGGACGATTCACGGTTCTTAACACTGCAAGCAATTGCAGAGCTTCGATTTCGTCTGGCTGAGTAATGGTTGAACCTAAAACAAAGGGCTCACTTGCCGAAATTCCGCTGATCATGGGCAGATCAAAAATCTTGTACGAAACAGTTTTGGGAAGTACGACTCCATCTTCATCTAAATACACTGGTTCGGAGAGATTCACCATGGCGACAGGAACGCGCTCAATAATTTGAATATGTATTGAATTGGGTAAGTTTCGCTCAACCACAGCATCTTTGATATAATAATGGCTCATGACATTTTGTTGAATTGCGGTTAAGTCAACTTTATACAGAAGTGCACCTATTTGTACTTGAGTAAGTTGAATAATTTCATTCGTGTTGACGATCCGGTTGCCGTCTATTTTAATTTGATTGATTTTCAAACTTGATTTCCATGCATTAGCACCGAATGCAAGACAAACCACCAAAGCTATCAGCATCAGCACATGAAAAGTCTTCGGTTTTGATTCGTTCATGCTGCTTCCTTCGCAGAACTGGAGAATCCGACCATCCTAACTTCCAACTCCAACATCACTCCTGAATTTTGATATACCGTACGCTTCACCAAATCGATGAGTTTTACTATGTCCTCTGCTTTCGCATTGCCAAGATTGATAATGAAATTTGCATGCTTCTCTGATATCTGTGCGTCGCCCACTCGTTTGCCTTTTAATCCGGCTTGTTCAATCAATTTTGCCGCAAATGTATTTGGTGGATTCTTGAACATACTACCAAGGTTTGGAAATTCCAGCGGCTGAGTCTCATTGCGGCGAAGGATCAATTCCCGACGCTTTGCACTGAGCGGTTCTTTGTCCCCTCGTTGAAGCTTAAATGCTGCACTCAGCACAACATCTTGATCAAATCCCGAATGCCGATATGAGAACTGCGCATTTTCATTCTTCACTTGCTGTGTATGTCCATTGCGGATGACTTCAACTTCAATAAGATGATCGGCAATTTCGCCGTCGTGAGCACCGGCATTCATTGCTACTGCGCCGCCGATAGTACCGGGAATTCCAGCAAGCATTTCCACACCAGCAAGTTCATTCTGAATACAGAAGTCAACAAATTTTGTCAACCATACCCCAGCTTCAGCAATGACAAAATTGCCATCGATATAAATTTTTGAAAGTGCCTGTTCAACATTTATAACAGCACCTCGAATTCCTTCGTCACTGACAAGGAGGTTGCTTCCCCGACCGAGAACCATCCACGAATAATGATGGGTGTGAAAATAGGCGATGATTGCCTTGAGATCATCTTTATCCATCGGTTCGATGTAGAAATCTGCCGGCCCACCGACCTTCATCCATGTATATTTTCTCATTGGTTCATCAACAGCAATGTTGCCGCGGAGTATCTTCTGTATGTCATTTAAAGAGATCATTGTTTCATGCAAGGGAATATTTTTAACCTGCTCGGATTTATTCCTTTTTACTGTTTGTTCTTTATTTGATTTAAAAACTCTTCACCGTATTTCCAGATATCACCTGCACCCATGGTTATTACGATATCACCCGGTTTTACGATAGACTTCAGAAAAGTAGCAACCTCTTTTTTATCCGGAACATAGTGAACATCCTTGTGACCAAATTGTTTTGCTGCATTTACAATTAACTCGCCGTTCACTCCCTGTATCGGTTCCTCGCGCGCAGGGTATACATCCGTAACAACCAGCACATCTGATAACAGGAACGACTTGCCGAAGTCTTCATAGAAATCGCGCGTACGGCTGTACAGATGCGGTTGGAAAACACATACCACCCGTCGCCGCCAACCTGACTTCACGCCGGAAAGCGTAGCCCTGCATTCCGTTGGATGATGTGCGTAATCGTCGTACAAAGCAATATCGTTCACTTCGCCTTTCTTTTCCCAACGCCGATAGACGCCAGCAAATTTCTCGATGCCAGCTTTGATCTTTTTAAATGGTATGCCAAGTTCCAATGCGACAGTGATTGCACCCAGCGAATTCTGTACGTTATGGATGCCCGGCACCTGAAGCATGATTGTGCCTAGTTCATGATTATTACGAACAAGCGTGTACGTGGTTGAGTTATCCTTGTGTCGGATGTCCACCGCTTGAACGTCCCCTTGCGGGTTAAGACCATAGGTGACAATTTTCTTTTTGCTCAAGTGTGGCATAATATCCAACAATGCTGGTTCATCGAGGCAGAGAACAATGAATCCGTAGAATGGTACTTTTGATGCAAACTGGATAAATGCACTTTTGATATCTTCCAAATCACGATAACAATCAAGATGGTCGGTTTCGAGTGTGGTCAACACGGCAATGGTCGGTGTGATGGACAGGAATGACCGATCGTATTCATCCGCCTCTACAACAATGAATTCACCTTGCCCAAGACGCGCATTCGTACCGCCTAATCCGCTTAATTTACCGCCGACAATAACTGTTGGATCAAGTCCGCCTTCCATCAGTACAAGACTTGTCATCGAAGTCGTCGTTGTCTTTCCGTGAGTGCCAGCGATGCCGATGCCATATTTTAGCCGCATAACTTCAGCAAGCATTTCGGCCCGACGCACGATGGGAATGGTTCGCTTCTGGGCGTCGAGAATTTCTGGGTTATCCGGTTGTACCGCAGAAGAGTACACAACGGTGTCTACATCTTGCGCTATATTTTCTGCACGATGCCCTTCGAATATACTGGCGCCAAGTTTTTGGAGACGTTCCGTCACTTCAGAAAGCGCGCGATCGGAGCCGCTAACCTTAAATCCCTGATCGAGCAGAATTTCAGCTATGCCACTCATCCCTATACCGCCGATACCAATGAAATGTAATTTCTTGATAGAACGAAACATCTGTTATGATTCCCGTTGAAAGAAAGTTGAATGCTGTCTGTACCGTCTGATGTCAAAACGACGTTGCTTTTTACCGGGCACTATTTTTGCGATTTTTTCCATCTCAACAACAAGCTCACGATTATGTTCATATCGTCCAACTCGAATTCGAATTGGAATCGCTCGGCTTTTCATCTTGATGGAAATTTGTTGAAAACGCCCGGCCGTTTGTACTAATCGTTCCTTGCCAATGTGCATCCATTCGATTTCTTTGATTTCAAAAATTCGTTCCCGATGCCGCGAATGAAATACCATTTGTTCTGAGGTCATGATGAATTTTCGATCGCGCCAGATATTGAGAACCAATACAATTGAGGAAATACTAAAAAAGAGCACGATGATGTATACAATGGGATCCTTAAATACGAAACTAAACTCGTTTTCCACAAAACTCCCACGGATGCCAGCGTACAATACCATTGTTAGAAGATATATTAGTGTTTGCTGGTAATAAAAATCGAGCTTATATTTGAATGTTTTCCCGTTCATGATTACTTCACTATATCAAGAATTCGATATGCAATCTCAGTGCCTGCATTAGGTTTCCCAAGCTTTCGGCAAGCTTCGTTCATCCGCTGCCGTTTCTTGTCATCGCTCAATAAAGAAATCACTTCATCTTTTAACATTGTCTTCACATTCCGATCTGTTATCATAATTGCCGCTCCGGCATCGACCAATGATCGTGCATTAAATGTTTGATGATCCGCCGTCGCGTACGGATAGGGCACAAGGATCGCTACTTTGCCTAGACGTGTCAATTCTGCCAGTGTTGTTGCTCCGGCACGGCAAACAACAATGTCAGCGGCGGCAAACGCGTATTCCATTTTATCGATGAATACGCCAACCCACGTATTCTTTTTTGTTTTCATTTCATCCACGAGTATCGTGTCTGATTTTCCTGTTTGCCATATAAACTGTATTCCAGCATCTGTCAATTCATGTATCATTTCTCTCACAGCCAGATTGATGGATGTTGCACCGAGACTTCCGCCAAATATGAGCACTGTTTTTTTCGATGGATCGAGATTGAAAAATCGAATTCCGTGTTCGTGTGATATTGTACCAAGTACGTTTCGTGTTGGTGTACCAATAAGTTCGACATTGTCTTTTTGCTTCAGCCATTGCTTTGTTGCATTGAATGCTGTAAATATTCTTGTTGCCCTCGTTGAAAGTAACCGTGTTGTCACTCCCGGGTAACTGTTCGACTCGTGAATTATGGTCGGAATTCCAAGCATCGATGCAATATATAATACCGGTCCGCATACATAGCCGCCGGTTCCGATCACCACATTCGGCTGAAACTTTCTTATGAGAAAGAACGATTGAACAAGTGAAACGACTCCTTTTATCAGAAACAGCAAAGTATCCATTCGAAAGCTACGATGGAATCCACTGATCCAGATATTTGCAAACGCATATCCTCGCTGAGGAACAATGCGCGCTTCAATTTTTCCTTTGGTGCCGATAAACAAGAATTCTGCATTTGGATTCACTTTTCTTATTTCATCTGCGATGGCGATTGCCGGAAATACATGACCGCCGGTTCCGCCTGCCGCGATGAGAATTCTCAGTTTCTCTTTCAGCACTCTTTAATACACTTTTCCGAGATCCGTCTCCGGTGTAAGTGTCGACACGTCGCTTTCTATGGATTTAACCATCCGTGGATGCAAATCCGTGTGCGCTGAAATATTCAGTAGCACGCCGATGGAAAACGCCGACAGCATCAAAGACGAACCTCCATAACTGATAAATGGCATCGGTAAACCTGTGGTAGGAAAAATTCCCAATGCCACACTCGCATTCACTAATGCATACAACGTAATTGTGCTTGTAATAGCAATAGCAAGAAATCGGGCGAAGTCATCTTTTGCGTATTTCGCAATCCGAAAACCGCGCAGCATCACAAATAAAAATGCACACAGCACGACGAATGTACCGAGCAATCCATATTCTTCTCCGACAATGGAATAAATAAAGTCATTGTATGATTCGGGCAAAAACAAATCACGTTGTCGGCTCTCGCCAGGACCGACGCCGAATAATCCGCCATTACCGAAGCCGATAATACCTTGCCAGAGTTGATAATTATGTTTGCTGTTCGGATCTCCTTGTACGAAATGCATGATGCGCTGCAACTGATAGGGACGTTTCAATACATATGCCATAAACAGCACATAGAGAGTAAACAGACAGATGGCAACGAGAATCATTCCGAGAAGATGTGGAAGTCGGACACGGCCGACATACAGGAGCACAACCGTCAGCACAAACAGCATCAAACTCGTGCTGAGATTGGGTTGTGCAAGCACTAACCCGGTAACAGTCCCAATCCAGATGATGACAGGGAGAAATCCTTTTTTAAAATCTCTGATAGTTTCACCTTTTGTTGCAAGCAAAAGACTTATATGGAACAGCAACGCAAATTTTGCAAATTCTGACGGCTGAAATCCTAATCCGCCGAAGCGAAGCCAACGAACGGCACCTTTCGCTTCACCTCCGAGCACGAAAGTGATAATTAAAAATAACACGGAGATCATAAGCGCAAGCTTTGTAAATTTCCTATAGAAACCATATGGAATGCTCAAACCTACAAACAATGCACTAATGCTGAGCAATACTTTGATTGCATGCAGGTCGAGATAATGACTTTGAGTCTCGAAGCGCTTCAATGACCATTCTGCAGATGCGCTATAAACGACGCCGAGACTAACAACCATCAGTCCGAGCACGACAATGAGCAACCAAATGTCAATATGATTTCGTTGAATCTTCAGCATTGATTATTCTGATGACGTGGTTGTTTCGCAGATAACAGATTATACAGATTTATATTCCGCGAATTTAACAATCTTTGTACAGTTAATGATATCTTTGAAATCATAAATTCTTTACAAGTTCTTTGAACACTTGACCGCGGTGTTCATAATTCTTAAACCAGTCGAACGACGCGCATGCCGGCGAAAGGAGAACCACATCTCCAGATTGTGCGAGGGACCGAGCTGTCGCGACTGCTTCATCCATCGATGCTGTCTTTGTAATGGTGGACGTTCCACGAAATGCTTGTTCTACTTTATCTGCCGATTCGCCGATGGCAACAATCGCCTTCACTTGGTTCTTCACAAGTTTGGCTAATCGGGAATAGTCATTTCCTTTATCACGACCTCCAAGGAGCAGCACAATCGGTTCCTTGAATGCTTGCAGCGCGTACCATACCGAATCCACATTAGTAGCCTTCGAATCGTTATAATAGCGAACGCTGTTAAGTTCTCGAACAAACTCCAGACGATGTTCAACTCCTTCGAATGTCTTCAATGTCAATTGAAGCGAATCTGCCTCAACTCCAAGCAGTTGTCCTGCAAGCGCTGCTGCCATCGAATTATAAAGATTGTGTCTGCCTTTGATGAAAATCTGATTGATGTCGATAATTTCCGTCTTGACTCCTCCAAGAGAAATGACAAGCTTTTCGTTTTCAACGAATGCACCTTCGTTCAATTTTTGCTGTATGCTGAAAGCAACCTTACGGCTTTGTGCTTGAGAAACAACTCGGTTTGTCCATTCATCATCTACGTTGTAGATGAGCACATCATCAGACTGCTGATTCTTAAAGATTCGTGCTTTGGAAGCCGCATACTTCTCCATCGAGTGGTCGTACCGATCCATGTGATCCGGTGTTATATTGAGCAGAATTGAAATCTTTGGCCGGAAAGCATCGATATGATCCAATTGAAAGCTGCTCACTTCCAGAACGACAATATCTGTTTCAGCCAGCTCCAAAACGATAGATGAGAATGCCGTTCCAATGTTACCAGCAACAACATGTTTTTTCTTTGCATGGTCGAGTATCCTTCCAATTAAAGTTGTGGTTGTCGTTTTTCCGTTGCTACCGGTAATTGCCACAATGGGTGACCGGCAAAACCAACTACTAACTTCAAGTTCACTGACAACTTGAATACTGCGTTTCCGTGCTTCAAGAACAACAAGCGCGTTGCTTGGAACACCAGGGCTAATCACCATTAACTCGCAATCATAGACATGATTGGAATGCTTGCCGACCTCAAATTCAATTTTTTCAAAATGAAGGTCGGAAATTGAGGATTTCAATTTCTCTGCCGATGAAGAGTCGCTTATAAACACATCAGCTCCTTGCGAATGCAGCAGTTTTGCAACTGCTACGCCGCTACGCGCTCCGCCAATGACAGATATTTTTTTTCTATGAAGACGTGTAATGTTCATTCTGAAAATTATCGCACTTTAAACGTTGCCAAACTTAATATCATCAGCAAAATGGCAATGATATAAAACCTTGTTACAATCTTTGGCTCTGCCCAGCCGAGCAGTTCAAAATGGTGATGAATAGGCGCCATTTTGAAGACGCGCCTGCCTTCACCGTAGCGTCTCTTAGTATATTTAAAATAGAATCGCTGAATAATAACCGACACTGTTTCCATCAAAAATACACCGCCGAGTGTCGGCAGCAATAATTCCTTTTTAATAAGGACGCACATAGCACCAATAACACCGCCAAGTGCGAGCGACCCGGTATCGCCCATAAATATTTCCGCCGGATGTGAATTGAACCAGAGAAATCCTAAAGCTGCGCCTGTGATTGCTGCACAATAAATTGTCAGCTCACCGTTTCCGCGAAGATAGGGAATAGTGAGATATTGGCTCCAAATTGCATGCCCTGATACATATGTTATGATGGCGAGTGTAAAGCAAACAATACCAACATTGCCGATAGCTAGTCCATCGAGTCCATCTGTTAAATTTACAGCATTCGATGTTGCGGTAATGACGAAAACTACCATCGGTATATAAAATATCCCAAAATCGAATTCAAGATATTTAAAGAATGGAACTGTCGTGGTTGATTTTAACCGAACTAACTCCGGATCGATCCATTGCGGGAAAAAATAGATCACACTGCCGACAATCAATCCCACAAGAACTTGACCGACAATCTTGTACTTGCCGATGAGTCCTTTTGGTTTTTTTCTGACTACTTTTAAATAGTCGTCTAAAAATCCAACAGTGCCGAGTGTTACCGTAACAAAGAGAATGAGCAAAATATACACATTCTTAAGATCTGTCCAGAGTAGCGCAGGAATCACAACCGAGAGAAGAACAATCAGTCCGCCCATGGTCGGAGTGCCGGCTTTTATGAGATGTGTTTTGGGTGCTTCAAGTTTTGCTGCCTCGCCGATCTGGAGTTCACGTAGCTTACGAATGATTTTCGGTCCCAGCCAGAATGAAATAATTAACGCTGTCACTGCGGCGGCGCCGGCGCGAAAGGTGATGTATCGGAAAACACCAAAACCTGGAAAGGCAAATGTTCTATGCAAATATGTAAAAAAATAGAACAGCATCAGTTATGATTCTCCCTTTTGTGAAAAATGCTCATCGAGAGCGAAAACTACTTCTTCCATTTTCATTCCGCGCGACCCTTTGATGAGAACAATATCACCATCATCGAGTGTATGAAGCAAATGTTCGATAAGCAGGGTTTTATTTTCAAAATGTCCTTTGGTCTCCACGGACGCAGCATCATATGTATGCTTTGAGAGTGCGCCAACGGTAAAAAGAATATCAACATTGTACTGAGCAAGGGCTTTTCCAATTTGTTGATGTAACTCTTCTGATTGATGTCCGAGTTCCAGCATATCAGACAGCACTACAATCTTCTTCCCCTTTGATACTATGGTATGCAGCGTTGCTAATGCTGCACAAGTGGAATCGGGATTTGCATTGTATGTATCATTCAAGATGGTTATTTTTGCAATCTGATGAATTTGCATCCTTTTGCTGACTGATTGGAATGAACTAAGAGCTTTTTGAATATTTACACGCGGTACTTTCAAAGCAAGACCCACTGCTGTTGCAGCAAGAGCATTCTGTGCATTATGTTCTCCGGGAGCACCCACAGTGATGTCGAATGCCTTCTTGGCTCGTGGTTTCACTCGCAAGAGGGCTTGAGCATTCGCGTTATATGATTCTACTGTTCCCTTGATGGATACGCCGCGAGATGAGAATCCGTAACGCACTCTTTTCTTTAACCTCTTTGTTAAATATGCAAGATTCTTGTCATCCGTATTGACGAAAGAAGTACCGTTGTGCTTTGCCAGCCAATCAAAGAGTTCACCCTCAGCATTAGCGACGCCTTCTATCGAGCTGAAGAATTCCAGATGCTCACGACCAATGTTGGTGATTAATCCGTGTGTTGGTTCTAAAACGGTGCAGAGATATTTAATTTCGCCCGGATGATTAGTGCCGATTTCGATAACTGCGATCTCATTTCTTTTCTTTAAGCGAAAGAGTGTCTGCGGCACACCTATATGATTGTTGAGATTTCCTTCTGTGCACAACACGTTATATTTTTGACTGAGGATATCCTTCAGCATTTCTTTTGTTGTTGTCTTCCCGTTAGATCCGCCCACTGCAATAAACGGAATGGCGTACTTTCGTCGATACACCCTAGCAAGATATCCAAGAGCATGGATAGTGTTTTCGACGATGAGTCTGGGGATATGGATGCTCACCATCATTGTTGCATTCGCTTCTGCCCATCGGCGCTCAACAATAATACCGCCTGCACCCATTTCGATTGCTTTGGAAATAAAATTATGTCCGTCGAATTGATTACCTCGAATGGCGATGAAGAGTTCACCTGTCTTAATAGTCCGTGAATTAATCGAAATACCGGGGATTCTAAAATTCTTCAGTCCATCAAACCCAATCGCTTTCTGATGCGGAAGTGCGAGGATGTCGGGCTTGGTCAATTTCATTATTGTGCGCTCAGAATATTTTTATGAAACGCAGACCATTGAATCCACAGACGACACATCTGTGAAATTCTGGATCTGTCGAAAATCAGAGTTATCAGTGCAATCATAAAAGATTTTCCAGAACTTCGCGATCACTGAAATGGATTTTCTCTTGACCAACTACCTGATAATCCTCGTGCCCTTTTCCTGCAACGAGAATGACGTCACCGCGCTGTGCACAATTGACAGCACGTTCAATTGCTGTTCTCCTGTCTATTTCACGTAACACACTTGCGTGACGAATAACACCGTGCATAATGTCATCAATAATTTTTTCTGGATTTTCAGTCCTCGGATTATCAGTCGTTACGATGACAATATCGCTATATTCGCCTGCAATACGACCCATCAATGGGCGTTTAGCTTTATCACGATCACCTCCCGCACCAAACACAGTTATAATACGGCCTCGATTTTGTGTCGGCAGAATTTCGTGAATGGTTTTCAGGCAATTCTCAAGCGCGTCCGGTGTGTGTGCGTAATCGATGATTCCGGTCCATCCTTTAGGAGAAACAATACGTTCAAATCTCCCGCGAACATTTTTTAGATTGTTGATACCAGTTATAATTTGTTCGCGTGGAATTCCAAGTGCAATACCGGCAGAATATGCTGCGAGGACATTATAAACGTTAAACTTTCCAATAAGCGGCATGGTGAATGTGAATTCTCCGTGTCCATTGCTCAGCGTAAGCGCTGTTCCCGTGATGCTAAACTTCATATTTTTTACTTGAACATCGGCGGCAGAGGTAATACCGTAAGAAATTGCTTTTGTGGTGATAGCGTCTCGTATTTGAACTCCTCTCCGATCATCATGGTTGATGACGGCACAACCAGATGGCTTCAAATCCATAAAAAGAGTTTTCTTTGCTTCGAAATACTTTTCCATTGTTCCATGATAATCGAGATGATCTTGTGTCAGATTTGTGAAAATTGCAACATTGAAGTCGAGTCCGTAGACACGGGACTGATCCAGTGCATGCGAAGAGATCTCCATCGATACCGATGTGCATTTTTCCTCTACCATCGAAGCAAATAGTTCGTTGAGCTCAAGCGATTCTGGTGTTGTATGCGTAGCTGGAATGACACGGTCGCCGATTTTATATTCAATTGTCCCGACCAAGCCAACCTTCTCTCCGGCAGCTTCCAGAATCGACTTCACCAGGTGAGAGGTAGTAGTTTTTCCGTTTGTACCAGTTACACCGATAAATTTTAATTTCTTTGATGGATGACCATAAAAATTCGACGACATCATAGCAAGTGTTTTTCGCGTATCGGGTACTACAACTTTGATAACACCAACATGCATACAGAACGAATCTGGAAGTGCATTATCATCTTGTAGGACAACAACTTTCACGCCTTGATTGATAGCACCCTGAAGATAGGCATGTCCGTCACTTGTCGTTCCCTTGAGTGCGACAAAGCAATCATCGCGCTGAACTTTCCGTGAGTCGTACTGGAGTTTGTTGATTTCCACTTCATGTGTAACGACCATCTGCCCGTACATCGTTTGGAACAATTTGGAAACCGTAACACCTTCGAGTAGTTGAGAGAGTTTCATAAGCAGATCAATTCAATATAATGATGCCTGTGCCATGCTGCGCGGCATGCAGGTAAGTGTGATAGATGAGCCAAGCCGCGTTCGTTCACCCGCGTTTGGGAATTGTTGTGTCACAACACCGGATCCCTGTACTTTTACTTCAAATTCATCTGAAACAAGCCGATTCATTGCGCGACGAATGCTCATTCCCCGTACATCCGGCACTAAAATCATTCCATCAGACGAAGCAACGGATTCTCCATTGAGGATGAGAGAGATCGTCTCGTCTTTTTCGACTTTTTTCCCCGGTTCAGGAGTTTGCCTAATGACTAAATTGCCCTTTCCAAATATCTGACAATTGAGTCCGTAGTTTGTGAGCAGTTTTTTTGCTAACGACGATTGCAGCATACGTACGTCGGGAACAACAATACCGTCGTGGGTAGCAGGATCCTTTGCAATTGCAGTTCGAGAAAATTTATACGATGTCATAATCACGCGTTCTGCAATGGCACGAAACACCGGTCCAGTGGTGCTCCCACCGTAGTACCCTTGTGAGCGCGGATTGTCCATCATCACTAAACAAACGACTTGCGGATCTTCTACTGGATAAAAGCCTACGAATGATGCCGTATAGTTATTCTCCACGTATTTTCCGCCAAAATACTTGCGCGATGTTCCGGTTTTACCAGCGATACGCACATCATTGATTTGCACTTCTTTTCCTGTTCCGCGTTCAACAACTCCTTCAAATGCAGGTAAAAGTTGATCAAGTGTTTTCTGTGATACAACGCGTCTGATTGCTTGCGGCTTTTGCTCAGCGATCGTTGCGCCGTTACCGTCTTCAATGTGAGCAACGACAAAGGGTTTCATGAGCATACCTTTGTTGGCGATAGCCGCATACGTACAGACAATTTGAAGGGGTGTTGCACCGATTTCATATCCATACGACATAGTTTGAGTCGTAGTGCTTGACCAGTCTTGATCGATCGGTTTCTTCAGCACACCGCGGACTTCACCGGGAAGATCAATTCCTGTAATCATCCCAAATCCAAAGTCTCGTGCTTTGCGAAATAATTTTTCCCCGCCAAGTAATTTTCCCACTTTTGCAAGCACGATATTGGAGGATACCTCGATCGCTTCCTGAAACGTAAGATAGTCAAACTCGTGGGAATCGTTGATGAAACGAAACTTATTACCGCCAAGCGACACTTTCATCTTTCCATGTTCAGCATTGAAACGGCTTCCTGGTGTAACGAGATTGTTCTCAAATGCAGCAGCTGCTGTAACCACTTTAAACACAGAACCCGGTTCAAACACATCGCTGACGATACGGTTGCGTGCATCAGCTATGTTGAGCGAATTAACATCGTTTGGATTGATGCACGGATAGACGGACATTGCAAGAACTTCGCCTGTCTTTGGATTTACCATCACCGCACACCCACCATCAGCTTTGTTCACTTCAACACCGTGCTTCAATTCTTCGTCCACAATCGCTTGATATTTGACGTCGATGGTAAGAAAAATGTCTTTCCCGTTTATTGGTTCGCGACGAGGATAATCTGCGGAAGGACGTACACGTCCCAATCCGTCTCGTTGCATGACAACAGAACCGTTGAAACCCTTCAATTCGTTATCATATTGAAGTTCGATACCTGAGATTCCTTTGTTGTCGATATTGGTAAACCCAAGCAGCGCTCCGGCAAGTTCATCGTAATGATATAACCGTTTCGGTTCGTTGATGACCACGATGCCTTCGAGTTTTGCCGCTTCGATTCGGTGAGCGATTTCAGGGGTCACTCTGCGTTCAAGCCAGACAAATCGTCGCATGTTTTGGTCTTCATTTGTCTCGCGAATTTTTTCAAGATAGAATGAAGAGGGCTTTCCAAAAACGCGCGCAAATATTTCTGCCACATGGTCTTGATGGTCACCAATAATCTTTGGGTCAGCAGCAAATGAAAGTAATATCGTGTTCGAAACAACGACATTACCGTTCCGATCGAAGATGTTTCCGCGCGTTGCCGGCAAGATGAATGATCGTTCATACTGCTTTCGTGCTAAGTCTTTGTACGTACCGGCATCGATAATCTGGATCTTCACTAACCGGGAAAAAATAACAGTGAAGAAAATGGCAAAGATGAGTTTTAGTACCAAAAAACGGGAACGGGAGAGAGAATTGGTCTCTTTTCCCTGAACAGCTCGTTCTCTGTCCCGATAGGTCATCGCCTGTGTTCCATCTGTTGTTGCAGCATCTCTTCCACTTGGTTCACGCGTTCAGGATTGATCTCGATCCACACCGGAAGTTGTTTCGAATTCTGCAATCCTAACTGATCGCGGGCAACCTGTTGGATTCGTTCTAGACTAGACAACCGGTTGATCTGCACCTTCAGCAGTTCCTGTCCATTAAGGATTTGCTGGTGCTTCATTTGAAGCTGATTGTTCTGTGCCAAGAGCCGGTCAACCGCTAAGATATTACCAATATAGAGAACACTTGCTATTGCACCGCCAAGAAGAATTAAGATAATGGTAAACGGAGATACCTTCCGCTGACTCTGCCTTTTGTTAAAGGCCAACGGAGTGTGATCAGAAGTTGTTGTCTCTCTACTCGGTGTAGTGTCTGTTCCATTGTACACCATATCCCGCGCTTCACGAATTTTTGGAATGGAAATCGTAGAAAACGATGGTTCGGATTCTGCCATTGCACGAGCAGTATACACTTCATCAAGTTTTTGTGTTTCAGATTGCACGATTATTTTTCTTCCTATACTTTTTCGGCGGCACGGAGTTTTGCACTCCGTGAACGAGGATTTGCCGCAATTTCCTCTTCCGATGCTGTCACAGGCTTTCGCGTCAACACATTCAGAACAGGCTGCACAGGTGTATCTGGGACAATTTTATTACCAGAAGAAATCGAGTGCGCCGATGCTGTGCGAAATGCCTCTTTTATCAAGCGATCCTCCAGTGAGTGGTAGGAGAGAACGACGATTCTCCCACCGGGGTTCAAGACATCAACGCAATCGCGAATTGCATGCCGGAGATTTTCCATCTCATTGTTCACTTCAATCCGCACCGCCTGAAAAACTCTCGCCAGAGTTTTATTTAGGAACTGACCGCTAACGGTTCGCTCTATTATAGCGGCAAGCTGGCCAGTGGATTCAATTGGATGTTGGATACGATAGTGTACCATCGCTCTTGCAATCCGTCGTGCGTGTTTCTCTTCGCCATAGTTCCAAAGAATATCCGCAAGCGATTGTTCGTCGTAGTGGTTGACAACATACTTGGCATCGACTTGTTGATGATGATCCATCCGCATATCGAGCTGCGCATCGGTTCGAAAACTGAATCCTTTATTGGTCTCATCAATTTGAAACGATGAAACGCCGAGATCGAGCAGCACACCTTGAACCGTATTCACTCCTTGTTGAGAAAGAACAAACTTAATATTTCTGAAATTTTCTTTTACAATAATTGCGCGATCACAAAATTGTGCCAGGCGTTCACTTGATGCTGCCAATGCATCGTCATCAAGATCAATTCCAATCACTTTCCCCAAGTGGTCGAGTTGTTCAAGTACTGCTTTCGCGTGCCCCCCGCCGCCAAGTGTTCCATCAACATATAACGCATTTTTCGCAGTGAGAAGATATGTAAGAACCTCCTGTATAAGAACGGGAGTATGATATGTGTATGTCTCCACTCCGTGTCACGACGCTAGTGCTGGGGTTTAAAAACTTGTTCTGCAACGGTTTCATAAGTATCCGGATGATTTTTCTGATACTCTTCATACACAGAAGGATTCCAGATCTCAATCCGATCCAGCACACCGAGAATCAATACTTCATTATCAATATTCGCAAACTTCATTAACTCCGGGGGAAGTGTAATTCGAGATTGTTGGTCGATCTTTGAATCATTTGCGCGTTCAAATAACGTTCGCGCATAGAAACGATGCTGTGCATCGAGGAATGAAAGACCCCGGACGAATTGTTCCAGCTTATTCCATTCATCCTGTGGATACACATAGAGGCAGCGCTCGAATCCGCGTGTAACGACAAAATTTCCTTTTACGCTCGTTGCAAGATTTATTCGCAGCTTTGCAGGAAGAGCCACACGCCCTTTCTCATCAACCGAATAAGAATATCTGCCTTTAAATGACGACACAAACACCCTCTTAAGTTTTGTTTAAAATCATCGGGAATCTTCTTCCCGAATTCCCCACTTTTCCCCACACTGAAGATGAAATTTACGGAAATACACCAGAAAGTCAAGCGAAAATTAGGATATTTTATATTAAAAGAAGGAACGCTTGAAAAATTTTCCATGTGGGGCATTATCGGACTTCGGCTTGTATTTCAAGAATCTTTACCTCAGATGAATAATCCTCCTCTGCAAAACCGGAGGTTATTGTCTGTGAAAAAAAATCATGAACTGTTTTGTTGTGGTCGTTTGTTCAGTCCGTTCATTAAGTTGGGCATGCAGTATGAAATAAAGCACAAAAGGGGATTTGAATTTATCCGATCAATTCAATAGCTTGGCATTGTCGCAGAGAAAACGGAACATAAAGCAATGTCACAAAACAGAAGAGAGTTTCTTAAATCCACCGCACTTCTAAGCGGTGCCGCAATGATGATCAACGATCCGTATCAATCTATTGCCGGAAATATTCCAGCTCATTTTAAGATCGGTACGATGAAACTGACATATCGTCCGTACACATTGGAACTGAAACACGTATTCACCATTGCAACGAATTCTCGAATGACAACTCCTGTTGTGCTCACAGAGATTGAATTGAATGGAGTGATCGGATATGGTGAAGCTTCTATGCCGCCGTATCTTGGTGAGTCACATGAAACTGTACAGGTGTTTCTCTCCAAAATTGATTTGAGCAAGTACGAAAATCCATTTGATCTTGAAACCATTCTGAATAACGTCGATACACTTAAACCGGGTAATACAGCCGCAAAGGCATCTGTGGATATTGCGCTTCACGATCTTATCGGCAAGTTGATGGGACAGCCATGGTTCAATATTTGGGGATATGATAAAAACAAAACACCGAACACGTCCTTCACTATTGGTATAGACACGCCGGAGGTTGTAAGGCAGAAAACGAAGGAAGCAGAAGAGTTTAAAGTGTTGAAAGTGAAACTTGGTCGCGATACTGATAAGGAGATGATCGAAACGATTCGTTCGGTCACCGATAAACCATTAACCGGTGACGTGAATCAAGGATGGAAGGACAAAGAGAAAGCATTGGAAATGCTTCACTGGTTGAACGAGCGAAACATGGTGATGATCGAACAGCCGTTGCCGAAAGAACAGATAGACGATTTGGCATGGTTAACAGAGCGTTCACCGCTTCCGATTATCGGTGATGAAGGAGTGCAGCGTCTTACCGATATAAAAAAAGCTGTCGGTGTCTATCATGGTATTAATATTAAATTAATGAAATGCACAGGAATGCGCGAGGCGCAGAAGATGCTTACACTTGCCCGCTCGCTGGGAATGAAAGTCATGGTTGGCTGCATGACGGAAACATCGTGTGCGATATCCGCAGCATCCCATCTCTCACCGATGGTTGATTGGGCAGATCTTGATGGTGCGTTGCTCATCAAGAACGATGTCTTTGACGGCACGAAAATCATCGATGGAAAAGTGACACTCATGGACCAGCCGGGAATTGGCGTTGTGAAAGTGTAATCTCATTGATGATGTACAGTCAAAATAATTGTATACTAGGAAGGTATTAGAGGATACCTAAATTTTGTAAATCTGTTTCCAACTGCCCAGTACTTTCAAACCGTATTGCCTGCATTCCTGCACTTTTTGCTGCTTTCACATTCTCAGCAATATCATCAATGAACAGCATTTTGGAAGGAAGTATTCCCTGGTCTTTGATGATGGCATCATAGAAACCGCGTGCTGGTTTCATTACTCGTAATTGGTACGAGAGATAATGCTTCTGAAGAATTTTAAGTACTTCGAATTTTGTTAAACTGAGCCTGTAATGAATTTCATTGGTGTTACTGACCAACGCCGTTTGATGCGTTCGTGAAACCTGCTGTACGATATCTTCCATTCCTTCCACAGGTTTTTGAATAATACATGCGAATGCTTGCTCGATTCGTTGTGGAGTAAATTGTTGATTAAAGACAGTGCGAAGCCCGTTGAGGTATAAATCCGTAGAAATCTGTCCGGTTTCGTATTGCTGTGTTAATGATGTGTATCCTTCTGTATAAGGAATCATTTCTTCAGCGCGGAGAAATCCAAGGTCGCGCCAGAATGCATTGAAATCGATATATGCAATGACATTTCCAAGATCAAACAATACAGTGCTGATTTGTTTCATTCACCAATCTCCATTCTTCTCATTTTCCTGTAAGATCGCAAGAAGTCTTGAAAGATAAAAATATAAAGAATCAACGGGAACCTAGCTCATTGTTTTTTTTGTTATTTATTTTGACAGCAAATTGTCACAAATTCAACATTAATGGAAAGAGGATTTTTATATGATAAAAATCAACACACCAGCTCCCGATTTCACTGAAGATGCGTATTTGAACAACCAAATCAAGAAAATTTCTCTGAAAGAATATCGAGGCAAATGGGTGGTTCTGTTCTTCTATCCGGCAGACTTCACATTTGTATGTCCGACGGAACTTGGAGAATTAGCAGATCATTATGCCGAGATCAAAGCAGAAGGTGCGGAAGTTATTTCGGTCAGCGTTGATACCGGATTTGTGCACAAAGCATGGCATGACGCTTCCGAAACGATTAAGAAAATCAAATATCCTATGTTGGCAGATCCAGCACGCCGGGTATGCACAGAATATGGCACACTCATTGAGGAGGAAGGATTGTCGCTTCGCGGAACATTTCTGATCGATCCTCAGGGTATCTTGAAGGCCTACGAAATCAACAATAACAGCATTGGCCGCAGTGTTGATGAAATTATTCGCAAACTTCAAGCGGCAAAATTTGTTGCCGAACATGGTGGTGAAGTATGTCCGATGAACTGGAAGCCGGGAGCAAAAACGCTGAAGCCAGGTTTGGATTTAGTGGGAAAGATATGAGGAATGGGAAGAATCTCGATGGAAGCTTTTTTGGGATTTTAGGAAATAAAGAAGGCGTTTGAGTTCTATTTTATCAAGAGTCTTGTACTCATGCGAAATCAATCTTTAGCTGAAGAGAGTGGTTAATACTCTTTCCGGTTCGCATAGAAATTCATCAGCAATCCGATCATCATCATATTGGCAACGAGTGCAGAACCACCATAGCTGATAAAAGGAAGTGGAATACCAACCGCCGGCAACAATCCCATCGACATACCGGTATTTATAATGATGTGGGCGCCGAAAATTCCCATAATACCAATCGCTGCCAGACTACCAAATCTATTTTTTGAAATACTTGCAACTCGAAGTGCATGCAACAAAAGCGCTGCATACAATCCTAACATGATCGATGCCCCTAAAAATCCAAACTCTTCTCCGGTTACGCAAAAAATAAAATCTGTCCATTGTTCGGGAATATAATTCAATTGTGTCTGCGGTCCTTTGAGAAATCCTTTACCGAAGAATCCGCCTGAGCCGATTGCAATTTTTGATTGAACAACATTGTAGCCCGAACCCAAAGGGTCGGCTTCAGGATTCAAGAACACAGAAATTCTTTTTTGTTGATACACGTGCATGCGTTCGTACACAACCTGCACGGAAAGTCCGATTGCTAATGTAATGCCAAATGCCACTGCTACCGTAAATCTATTCTCACGAAAGATGTACAGCAGTATTGTACCGATAGCAATTGCAATGAGAAATTGTGTTGTACCTAAGAGGGCACCAAATGCTGCCAGAATAGGAACAAGAATAGCAATAAGGATAAAGTTTGATGCGCCTGCCCAATAGAGTAATGGCAGTAAAGCTGCAAAAAAGACAATGGCGGTTCCGAGGTCAGGCTGCGCAAGGATGAGAAACATCGGTGCAGCGAATATACAGAGGGAGATAGAAAGATGTTTAACCTGCGAGATGGAGACATCGGTTCTCGAAAGGTAAGAGGCGAATGCTATCACAGTTGCAATCTTAGCAAACTCAGACGGTTGTCCACCGAGTCCACCGATTCCAGACCATCTCTTTGAACCTTTGACGGTACTTCCAATAACTAAGACGATCACAAGGATAGCAAGTACAATAAAATAAAATGAAATCGAAAGCCGCTGCAAAGTTCGGAGGGGAATAAAGGATGTAACTATCATGATGATAAAACCAATACCTGCCCAGAGAACTTGACGGTGGAAGTTCGCTGCGTTGTTGATAACGAATGTCGCACTGAAAATGGATACTAACCCAATGACCACCAACACAACGCAGATAAGAAACGCGCGGAAGTCGAAATATTCTTTGAAGTACGAGAACATATTAATGTTTTCCTCTTTCAGTTGTGTGCATTATTGTGTCATGCGGTGTTGTTGCAGAAACGGGCGTGCTTACTTTCCGGCGTAATTCACCGAAAAGATATTTCTCCATGACCATGCCGGCAATAGGAGCTGCTTTCGTCCCTCCGAATCCGGCATTCTCCAGCATTACGGCGATCGCAATTCTTGGATGATCAAAAGGAGCAAAACCGACGTACCATGCATGATCTGCTCCGTGCGGATTTTGTGCGGTTCCTGTTTTCCCGGCTGAGACGACACCGGAGATACGTGCCAAGCCGCCAGTGCCTCCTGGTTCTTCAACAACCCGCCGCATACCTTCTCGGATCATTCTCATCACATCGCTATTAAGCCACACCGGAATTTCACTATGATCTATAATGTCGACCCTGTTTGTACGTTTATTGCGGATCGAATTGACTGCGTGTGGCTGAAGGAGTGTACCGTTGTTTGCTAAGGCTGCGACATACTGCGCCATCTGCAACGGCGAGACACCGATCTCACCTTGACCGATGCCGAGACTGACAAGATTTCCCTGAGTCCATTTTTCCTTTCCGTATACTCGATCGTAGTACTCTGTGGATGGAATAAGCCCTGATGTTTCATCACCAATATCAATTCCGGTTGGCTTACCGAATCCAAACCGCTCAGCATATTCATAAAGCTTATCTAATCCAATTTTCAATATGAGTTGATAGAAAAAAACATCGCACGATTGTTGAATAGCTTCCACTACATTAACGGATCCATGTACGTGAGTATCCTTGAACACCTTTTTCCCGAACCGGAATGAACCTCCGCATATAATGCGATAATGTTCGTCAATGATGCCTTCTTCCAGCGCAGCGGCTGCAATAAGCATCTTGAAGGTAGAACCGGGCGGGTAGCGTGTCATCGTGGCACGATTGAAAAGAGGCTTGTCGGGATCGGTATTTAGTTTTGTCCAGACTTCAGACGAAGTGACACCGCTGAACACTGACGGATCGAAATCCGGCTTGCTCACTATCGCAAGCACACCACCGTCGTTTGGATCGATGGCAACCAACGCACCACGATAATTTGTCATGAGCGATTCTGCGAATGCTTGAAGTCCGAAATCAATGCTGAGCATAAGATCGAATCCTTCTTTCGAAGCGACATCACGTCGTCCTTCTTCCAGCGGTCCGAGAAGTTGTCCTTTGGAATTGACAGAGATGAACTCGTATCCCTTTTCGCCGCGAAGGAATGTTTCGTAACTTGCCTCTAATCCGGATGAACCGACAAGGTCACCTTGTCGATATACAGTACTGGATCTTGCAAGTTGAGCGTCAGTAATTTCTTTGCAATAGCCGAGTAAATGCGGCGCACGTATGTTGAATGGATACAATCGCTTGGATTCCACTTCATAGCTGACTCCAGGAAGTAAGTAGAGATTTTCTTCCACGTGGGAGAGAGTTTTGAAATCAACATCACGGAGAACACGCACGGGAGAAAACCGTGAATATGCACGTCCGCGATTGATGCGTCCTTGAATAAGCGCAGGATCTAACTGCAATAGCGAACTCAAGAAACCGAGATTGTTTGTATCGAAAATTGCAGGTGTCACAGTAATCGAGTACGCTGGTCCCACATCCACGACAAGACGACCGGTACGATCAAACATATATCCTCGCACCGGTTCTTTGACAACCACGCGCACACTGTTTTCCTCGGATTTTTTTCCAAACTCAGTATACGACAATAATTGAAGCTGGTAGAGCCGAAGAAAAAGGACAACAAATGCTAGTATAATGATGATCTCTAAGACGCGTCTCCGCGAAGATACGTCAATTTCGCCTACAGTGATCATTGTGCCCACGAGACATTAAATTTGCGGGAGAAGAAAAACATCGGCAAAATGCCGATGATGCATGTGTATAGTGTCATTCCCAATGTAGACTCCAGCGTAGAGATGATAATTGAATTTTCGTTTCCTTGAAAGAAAATGGCAAAGTACACGAAATTATGAACTATGGAGCACATCCCGATGAGCAACAGATATCGGTATGATCCAAGTGTCTGCTCAGTTGTATTTTCATTGAAGAAATAGCCTGCCACGAATCCGGCAACAGTCTTCGAGAGCGCAGCAAGACCGAAAAACTTTATAGCAATTATATCTTGAAGCAAACCGACGATAAACCCCGAGATGGTTGCTTCGATTTGTCCGCGGCGTAAAGCGATATATACCAGATACAAAATAAATAAATCGGGGAGATATCCACTGAGTGAGATGAACGGGATGAAGGTGGTTTGGAGTAGTACCAAACCGATGACTATAAAAGCAGAACGTATGTAAGTTTGCATTTCTCTCCGTAGATTAGTTTCAGAAAAATAGTACCGAGAAATGGAGAGAGAAGCAAGAACGAGTATAGAAAAGAAACTGAAAAATTCTATGGATAGGAAAAACACAAAGAGCCAGTCGAGGAAACCTGGCTCTTTGCGATGCAACGGTTGTCTATTATTTGCCGGTATTCATTCGTCTGCTCATCTGTGCTCGGCGATCCTTTACCATTTTGTCATAAGCCTTGGCCTGCTCTTCAGTAAGAACTTCCTTGATTTTGTTATCTGTCTTTTTCATTATCTCCTGTGCTACATCGTGTATTGCCTGGCGGTCGTCGCGATTCTCATTCATCGCTGTAGTCATCTCTTCACGTTGATCTTCGAGTATCGTCGTGATCTTTTTGGTTTGTTCGTCACTTAATTTCAGTGTGTCTTTGAGAATCTTAATGCGCTCCTCAACAGACATCCGTTGTCGTTGAGCTTGTGACACAGATGATAAGAGCATCAGCACTCCGAGAAGAAAAACGATTACTGCGGTCATTCGCTTGATATTTATGAACATAAAGTTGTCCTTTCTTGAATGATTATTGGCCAACGTTCGTTTTTCCGCACCAAACTGCTTGGGGAAGAACGTTTCATGTAGAGTGAATCTTGTCTCATTATATTAATAAACGTGTACAACACAAAAATGTTTCTGTTCTCTATGATGTACTTTTCTTATCTAAAACCTCTCGGAGCTTTCGTAAGACCCCTTCATTCGAGTATGGCTTCTGAATGAATCCTTTTGCCCCTAATTGATGGAGAGAGAATTTGAGATCTGGTTCAAAAAAACCACTTGCAAGAACAACTTTCACATGTGGATCAATTTCTTTGAGTTTCTTGAATACTTCAATCCCGCTCATTTTAGGTAAACCAACATCAGAGAGTACGAGAGCGATCTCATCCCGATGCCGTGTGAATACTTCAAGAGCTTCTTCACCATCTGCGGCAACATAGACACTGTATCCATAGGATTTCAGCAGCCGCCGAATCAATTTCAATATGAGATATTCATCCTCTATAAGAAGGATGGTCTCTGATCCACCAACTGGTTTTTCGTTTCCCGGGAGTACTTCCTCAATCAGTTTATCTGGAATATGTGAGACAGGGAAGTACAAGTAAAACGTTGTTCCCTCTCCCACGTAGCTTTCCACATCTACAAATCCATGATGTGACTGCATCACCCCGTACACTACCGAAAGACCAAGGCCTGTTCCTTTGCCTTTTTCTTTGGTTGTGAAAAAAGGATCGAATACCTGGGCGTATATTGCTTCGTCCATTCCCACACCGGTATCGGCTACGCTGATACAGACGTACAATTCTTGATCGGCTGCAGGAAAACGCTTCGATACTTCTTTTTTTGTTCTCAGCTCTGCCTTAATGGTAATCGCTCCGCCATCGGGCATGGCATCGCGTGCATTGACACATAGATTTAAAAGTGTTTGATGAATCTGTGTACGATCAGCAAGAATGTCCGGAAGGTCCGGTGCATATGTTTGTGTGAAAGTGATCGTCTTCGAAAAAGTCTCTTTCAGCATCGAAAGAAGTTCATGGACAAGATCAGGAATATTTAATGGTTCGAAAGCAATATCAGTTTTCCGTGCAAATGTTAAAATTTGACGGACAAGGGCTGCACCTCGATCTATTGCTTGACTAATGGCAGCAATACCCTCGGTATGTTTCCGAGCATCATTCATGTTCTTTTCTAACGTGGATGAATATCCGAGGATAATGGCAAGAATATTATTAAAGTCATGTGCTATACCACCGGCAAGCGTGCCAAGGCTTTGAATTTTTTGTGATTGAAAAAGCTGATTCTGTAATTTCTTTTGATCTGTAATATCTCGTACAACAACTTGTGTTGCAGGTTTTCCCTGAAAAATAATCGGCAACGAAGTCACTTCTACTTCAATAATCAAACCATCCAGCCGGATAAATTTTTCTTCAAGGGGTGGCAATGCTTTTCGTTCTGTCATTCCAAGCACTACACGTTGACGAACAATCTCAATATCGTCAGGATGGATAATATTCATAATCGGCAATCCGATTAATTGGGACTCGTCAGTTGCACCAATAAGTTTGATTGCCGCTGGGTTGACGTATACAAATTTTCCTTCTCTGTGTACCGCAATAGCATTGGGTGAATATTCCACGAGGCGGCGATAACGCTCTTCACTTTCTTGCAGCTGTTCTTCCGCAATCTTCCGCTGAGTGATATCGCGGAAACTCCAGACCCGTCCAACAGGCCGTCCACCTATTCGTTGAGGACGTGAATAGCGTTCAAATATTCTGCCATCCTTGAATTCCAGAACGTCAAAACTTTCGTCTTCTGGATGAGAATAGAGTATATTCACTTTTTTAACAAAATCTTTCGGAGACTTCAATTGCGCTAAAACGAAGTTAATGACTTCTCTGTCCTTGCCTTCCGCCATGATGTTTTCAGGGATATTCCACATCTTAACAAATTGAGCATTGTAATTCGTGATGACTCCGATGTTATCCACAACTAAAATCCCATCAGCGGTAGATTCCAATGTTGCCTGAAGGAGCGAAAACGATTGCTGTAATTCCTGCTCCGTTCGTTTTCGTTCAGTGATGTCTTGCACATGCGTGACATAGTATTTCGGTTTGCCTTTACTGTCTCGAATTAATGAACTCGATACAAGTCCCCAAACGAGATGTCCGTCTTTATGAATATACCGCTTCTCGAGCGTGAACTTCTTTACCTCTCCTGACAATGTTCGTTGGATAAAGGAAGATCCAATTTCTCTATCCTCGATATGCGTAACATCGTTGAATGTGAATTGCCGCAGCTCGTCTTCTGAGTACCCAAGAAGTTCCTGCATGGCATCATTCACGGTGAGAAATTTTCCATCAACGCCAACAAGGCATGTTCCTACGGATGCATTCTCAATCACCGTACGAAAATGGTCTTCGCTTTCTTGAAGCTCCTGCTCAGCCCGTTTACGTTCAGCAATATCCGTAATGATACCCAGAATAGCTTTTCCGTTTTCGTACGGTATAAGTTTCGTGGTAATAATAGCGTTAATTTGACTTCTTTGTTTTGTCAGTAAGGTATATTCATATGCTGGAACTTCGTCACCTCTTGTATGCTTACTAAACATCTCCTTGAGAAGTTCCACAGATTCTGGAGCAGTTATTTTCAGAAAGTTGAAATCAGGAGAATAGAACTCTTCTTTTGTATAACCCATTTGTTCTTCACATTTTGCATTTGCATAGACAACATTCCCATTATAATTGATAAAAATCATATTCGGTGATTGTTCGGCAAACGTTCGAAATTTTTCTTCGGATTCTCTTAAAATTTCCTCAGCTTCTTTTCGTTCAGTAATATCTCTGATAATGGCTTGGTAGAACTTTTTTTCTTCGATTTCAATGAGGCGTATACTTAATTCAATTGGAAAAGTGCTTCCATCTTTTCGCTGGTGAATTGATTCAAATGTGGTACCATTTTGCTCAATATCAACTTTTAATTGCCTGAGCAAGTTGCTGGAATTTACAATAAGCAGATCACTTACTTTCAATGTAAGAATTTCATCGCGTGTATATCCATATGCTTCCAATGCCCGGTCATTGATTTCTACAATTTCCAAATCTTCATTTGCCAGGATATAAATATCGTTCGCATATTTGATTAAGTATTCGAAGTGTTTGAACAGCGCTAAGCGTTCAACCTTTGCTTGATACTGTTTGTTTTGCCACCAGAAACCGAGAAACGTACCGGATGCAAGAATGAGAATGATTATCATGCCACCAATCAGCCAGGCTTCTAACCGAAGTGGTGCAAAAACTTCTTCTTGATCTACTTTTGAAACCATAAACCAGGGGGAATCAGAAATTTGTCTCATTACCGCAAGCACGGGAACTCCGCGATAATCTATTCCTTCCACAATCCCTTCAATGCCGCGTACCGCCATCGCTGCAGGAAGTTTTTCGTTTGAAATCGGCAGTCTCAATGTGGATGGAATGTTCTTCTGATGACGAAGTTCATTCAAGAAGACAACATCATCACTGTCGCGTTCTATCAGCAGTGTCTCGGATGAAGGGCTCGGTGTGGGCCACAATTTAATGAGAGGGAACAATAATTTGTTTGGATCGATGCGTAACAATAATACACCGATAACAGTACTATTATTCTGTCTGGACAACAAGAGCGGGACTATGAGAGAGAGGTGGATTCTTGATGAGTCATCTGTCCGTTGGAAATCAGTAAGAATTACCTTCTTTTGAATGATCGCTTCCTTGCTTAATTCTTGAACCTGCGCCTGAATGGTATCCGTGAAAGCGGAACTTGAAAGGCGAATGATTCCTAATGTATCAAGTAAATAGGCGGCTGAATATTCATTATACTTTTGGAAGGAATGCAACCATGACGAGACTTCATTTTTTCGATTCAGTTCATTTGGTGACTGAAAATAGAATTGTATTTGATGAGCCACAAGCGTATTTTTAGAAACCATTTCAGCATCACTGAGCCGTCCATTTCTCCATTGAGTGATTTGCCATATTTTTAAATCCGCAATAGCCGCAAGTTCATTCTGCTTCTCGTCGACAATTCGTTTTTGCTGGAATCGATAATAAAAAGATGCTGTAATAAAAATACTTGCTATCAGGAAGAGAAAAATAAGAATGAGTGTCCATGGTATTTGGCGGTTTTTCTTATGAACGCTCATACGTCGTGCCGTTCTTATTGAATACTACGGTTGTGAAATAATGTTCTTATGGGGAACCATAGGAAATCAAGACTGTTCTTGATGAAAAACAATTCAGCATACATAAGGACCTATCATAGATGCTGCAGATTATATTGGTTCATTCCCGTATGCTCAAGCATAAATCTTGAAAGACATACCAGGGAACGTGTATGATATAAACATACCTCAGGACTTTTCATATCCCCCAAACCTATAAAATTTCGCAAACGGAAGCAACAGGCAAGAAAAAAAATGCTCAAGATACTTCATCAAGAGCATTATGAAGAACTGCCAGAATTTTTTGAAGCAATATCTTCTTCAGAACTTTATCAAAGAAGATAAACTTTGTTCATGGGGAAGTTATTCGTATCTCAGAGCATCAATGGGATTCAGCATGGCCGCTTTCCTTGCCGGATAGAAACCGAAAAAGATGCCGATGGCAATCGAAAACCCGAATGAAAGAATAATCGAAAATGCCGTGATAATTGTAGGCCATTTTGCGATACTGGAAATCACATTTGAGCCGATTACTCCAAGGATGATTCCTGTAATCCCGCCGAGCAAGCTCAAAACAAGCGCTTCAATCAAAAATTGTGTAAGAATATCTCTAGCGCGAGCACCAATGGACATGCGTATACCTATTTCACGCGTTCTTTCGGTGACAGAGACAAGCATAATATTCATAATGCCAATGCCTCCAACAAGCAACGAGACCGATGCAATACTTGCCAGAAGGATAGTGAGTACCTGCGTAGTCGCCGTCGCTGTAGCGGCTAGGTCTGTCTGGTTTCGAATTGTGAAATCGTCTGCATCATAAGGTTGTATCTTGTGCCTCATTCGTAAGAGCTCAGAAATTTGTGTTTGCGCTGCAGCAATATCCTTCAAACTTGTTGCAGAGACAAGGACATATCGTAAGTTGGGCCAGTGTGAGAGTCTGCGAATAACGGTTGTATACGGTGCAAGGATGACATCATCCTGATCCTGGCCCATCGCGTTTTGTCCTTTTTTTGTTAGCACACCGGCCACTTTAAAAGGAACACTGCGAATACGAATTGTCTGATCGACAGGACTTGCATCAGGAAAAAGATTATCGGCAACAGTTCTTCCAAGTATACAGACCTTTGCAGCAGCTTTAACGTCTTGATCCGTAAAGAAATCTCCGTATTCAATAAGCCACTGTCGTATTTCAAGATAATCGGTACCTACTCCTTGAATGCTTGTTGACCAATTCAAATTGCCTGCGATGACCTGGCCGCCAGCCATTGATCCAGGAGAAATATATTGAACGGCGGAGCATTCTTTTGCAATTGCGAGAGCATCATCTTCTGTGAGGGTTGTTGCCGACCCCGCTCCGCTTCGTACACCTGCCTGCTGTTGTGCACCTGGAAAGACCATGAGTACGTTGGTTCCTAATGCCGCAATTTGTTCCTTCACCGAATATTCTGCCCCCTGTCCGATGGCAAGCATCGCAATAACGGCTGCGACTCCGATGATGATCCCAAGCATGGTCAGGAAGGATCGCATTTTATTGCGCTGCAATGCTCTAAATGCGGAAAGAAGAATATTTAATATCTTCATGCTGCTTCCTCCTCATCGTCGATCATAGGAAGTCCTTTGATCACTTCAGATGCAATTTTGGGTTTGGTGTTGATTTTGTCTGCTCGGATCCTGCCGTCCCGAAAGACAATGTGACGTTTCGCAAAGTCGGCAATATCCGGCTCGTGTGTCACAAGAACGACGGTGATACCGTTCTCATTTAAATCCTGAAAAATCCCCATAACCTCAACGCTCGTTCGGCTATCAAGATTGCCGGTTGGCTCGTCGGCGAGAATAATGCTTGGATCATTCACTAACGATCGTGCGATTGCAACGCGTTGTTGTTGTCCACCAGAGAGCTGGTTCGGATAATGATGGACTCTGTCTCCGAGACCGACTCTTTCGAGCGACTCCATCGCCTTCACCTTTCGAACTTTGTTTGATGTTGGACCATAGAACAGCGGAAGTTCCACGTTCTCAAGTGCCGAAGTGCGCGAAAGCAGATTGAATCCTTGGAATACGAAACCAATTTTTTTGTTTCGTATCGCAGCAAGCTCATCTCTGGATAATTTCCCCACATCAATCCCTTCAAGGATGTACGATCCCTTTGTCGGTTTGTCGAGACATCCCAAAATATTCATAAATGTGGATTTACCTGATCCAGATGCTCCCATGATTGCAACGAACTCTCCTTTTGATACATTGACCGATACCCCGCGGAGCGCATGCACATCAACCTCGCCAAGTTGATAGACCTTGGTTAGGTGCTCTATGTGAATAAGAGTTCCATTCGTACCGGACGATGATTGAGTGAGATTCTGGATCATCGGAAGCCACCTCCTCCGCCAGGACGTTGCTGCTGTCCTGATCCCGCGAGAGGATTCTGTACTGATCCGCTTCCGGAATCGTTGTTCGATGTTGCACCAAGTACAATCTGATCTCCAGGCTTCAATTTCGAAGTAGTGATTTCGGTGAATCGCCCATCGTTCAATCCAGTCCGGACGAAGACTGACTCAAGCAATCCATTCGATTTCAAAATCCAAACTCTACCTCTTCCTGATTGATGAGAGGGGACGTAAGCGTTCTTTTGGTATTCGGGATAATTCGATATAACGCTGAAATCATTTGATTCTTTCTGTGTTTTCATTTTAGGTTTGTTTTGCTGCGCAATTAGATTACTCCGTTTCATTCTGCCCACGAATAACTTCTGCATTTCGCCTCGTAACTCCTCTTGACTCAACTTCCCTCCATGTGCCGCTTGAATTGAATCTCTGAGAGCTCGGAAGCGCTCTCTATCACCTTGCGAAAATTGTCCTTCATTCTGTACACTCTGGCCATCGGATTGAATCTTAGAAGAATCTCCAGTATCTGTTCGTCTACTCGTGAAATCACTTCGCATCAAACTAGAACCGGTTGTGTCAATAATATCATTGGGTGGCTGGAACCTGAGAGCCATATTCGAAACTTTCATAACATCATTTGCACTTCCAACGAGAATTTTGACGTTTGCAGTCAATCCCGGCATGAGTTTCAGTTGGTCATTGTTCACATCGATGATGACGATGTAGTTGACGACGTTTTGAATGGACTGGGGAGCAAGCCTGATCTGCGATACCGTGCCTGCGAATTTATCGTCCGGGTATGCATCAACGGTAAAAGTTGCCTGCTGACCGATGCTAACCCTGCCAATATCTGTTTCATCAACTGTCGTCTCCACCTGCATCTTCTTCAGATCGTTTGCGATAGTATAGAGTGTGGGAGAAGAAAAGCTTGCTGCTACTGTCTGTCCAATATTAACCGCACGGTTGATTACGACGCCGTCTATGGGGGCATAGATTGTCGCGTATGCCAGGTTAATTTTTGCTCTATCAAGAGTGGCTTCCGCAGATTTTAGATTGGCTTCATTTGATTCGTACGTTGTCAATGCCGCATCGTAATTGAGCTGAGAATCAAGCCCGTGATCGAGGAGGGATTTCTCCCGGTCAAGGTTTCTTTTGCTGTCCGCGAACTGTGCCTTTGCCTTGTCGAGACTTGCTTCAGCATCTTTTACCGATTGGACAAGGAAGGTAGAATCTATTTGAGCAATGATTTGCCCTTTTTTCACAACTGAGTTGAAGTCAGCGTACAACTTTGCAATGATTCCGGAAACCTGAGTTCCGACATCGACTGATGTCACCGCATTGATTGTTCCCGTTGCAGTAACGAAGACAGTAAGATCGCCTTGCGAGACTTTATCGAATTTGAAGTTGTAGATCTGACTATGGTTTCGTGCAAAGAGAAGATACGCGACTATAATAATCACAACGACCGCTGCACCAGAGATATAGATTGTTCTTTTCATTGTTCACTCCTAATCAACATATATGGAAATCGTACACTGCTTACATGAATAAAGACGAGCGAAAAACCGAAAAGTTGTTTGAATAATAAATATAAAAGAGGTTTAGCAATGATTCATTGCTGCTCCAGGTTTAGACAACATCAAATATACGAGGTTTTACGGAAATACAAATACTTCATCAATATCTGCAACTTGAACGTGTGATTTAAAAAAAATCAAGTAGTCTAACTAAAGAACCATGAGACCTTTTTGTAAATAAAGAAAAATTAATGTGTGGAGTAATTATATCATAGAAGCAAGCTGGAAATCATTGTCTTTCTTAAAACGCGGTGGACGCATTCGTTCTTTAAAATTCGGGTTTATAAATGATGGGGTAATGGATTCATTCGTGACGAAGAGCTTTATACGTATTAATAGACTGCCAATCCAGGACTTATGTAACCCCTTAATTTATTCATTTTCGGGAAAGCGGTTTCCTCTTTTTTGCATAACTGAAAAGCGATAAGCTTGTTTTGTCCGAAAGTAGACGAATGCGAATCGGTACGTTTCTTGCCCTGTAAAATAGTAATTCTTTGAGACATAGACAGTTATGCATGAACTTTCAATTGCGCAGAATATTATTGAGATAATCCAGCAACGTATTCCCGAGACGGAATGGAAACAAGTAACCGCAGTGCGTGTAAGAATTGGGGCAGTAGCGGGCATCGTACCGGATTCATTAAAATTTTCTTTTCAAGCAATCACAACAGAATCGGCACTCTGCAATGCACGGTTGATTACTGAACATATTCCGTTCCGTGTTCATTGTCGTACCTGTCACACAACTACAGAGAATGAAGATGGATTTGCCATGTGCGGTGAATGCGAGAGTACCTGATATTCAAGTACTCTCTGGTACTGAGTTGCATGTTGTAGAGATTGAATTGGACGAGACTGTACAGGTACTATGAGTATTATTACGGTAGAACGAAAAGTACTTGAGAAAAACGATGAGCTTGCGGCCCGAAACCGTGAAGTTTTTCGTTCCCATGGTGTGTTCGTGGTAAACATGGTCAGCTCGCCCGGCTCCGGTAAAACAAGTATCCTAGAACGAACGCTTGAATACTTGAAAGACAGTTTTCGGGTGACAGTGATTGAAGGAGACGTGCAGACGGACTTGGATGCGCAGCGTGTAGCAAAGTTTAGTGTACCCGTGGTGCAAATTATTACGAACGGCGGATGTCATCTCGAAGCAAATTTGATACAAGATGCACTCGGTACTATCAACCTCAATGGAGTTCAACTCTTGATTATTGAGAATGTCGGCAATCTTGTCTGTCCCGCTAATTATGATTTGGGAGAAAACATGAAAATTGTCGTTGCGAGCACCACGGAAGGTGACGACAAACCGCTGAAGTACCCTGGAATGTTTCGGAATGCATCAGCCCTCATTATCAATAAAATAGATCTCCTCCCGTATGTCAACTGTCATCTTGAAGAATTGAAAAGCAATGCTCTCCGCATCAATCCGACATTAAACGTGTTTGAAACATCATGTACAACAAAGCAAGGAATTGTAGAGTGGTGTATGTGGTTGAAGGGGCAAGTAACAAGAAAGAAGTAAAAAATGAAAGTAAGAAGCTTTTAAAGCAGAAGGTATCAAGAGAGATCGATTTATAAACACAAAGGTATCATCAACTAACAACGAAGAACGGACTTCAAACAACAACTATGGTACAACCAGAACCTAAGAACCATCCAAGTGGCGACAACCGATTCAAGTTGCTCGACCGTGCCATCACAAAACATCACGCAAGCGGCGATGCTTTAATCGAGATTCTGCATGTGGCGCAGGGGATTTTTGGATTTCTCGAAAACGACCTGATGGTATATATTGCCAATGCACTCAAACTTCCCCTCAGCCGTGTGTACGGCGTCGCAACATTTTATCATTTCTTCCGCCTCAAACCGCAAGGCGAACACACTTTCGTACTCTGTACGGGTACCGCTTGTTACGTGAAAGGTGCGAACGAAATCCAAAAAAGCGTCGAGCATCATTGCGGCTGCAAATTCGGTGAAACAACAAGAGACAATAAAGTATCTCTCATTTCAGCGCGGTGTGTCGGCTCATGCGGTTTAGCACCTGTCGCAGTGCTTGATGATGCAGTCGCAGGCAAGCTCACAACGAGTGAAGCTGTGAGACGCATTCAACAGTGGCAGGAAGAGAAAAAGGAGGTTGCAGCATGACCGTAGAAGATCTCCGTGAATTAGCGGAAAAGGAGCAAGCACGGCAAGCGGAATATGAGCATCGCATTTTATACTGCTCTTCTGCAGGGTGTGTTTCAAGTGGATGCAACGCAGTTAAAAATGAATTGAAGAAAGCAATCGATGAACTTGGTTTATCAAAAAAGTGTGAAATGACCGGCACCGGCTGCCTTGGCCTCTGCGGTGAAGGTCCGCTTGTTTTTATGCATTCAGACCCGACACTCTATCAGCACGTCGATGTAGCAGTAGCGCGCAGAATCGTAGAAGAGCATATTGGGCAGGGCAAGAAGGTGAAAGAGAACGAGATCGACTTGAATGATCCCTTCTTCGCATCGCAAAAGAAAATCGTACTTGAAAATATGGGTAAGATCAATGCCGAGAGCATCGAAGAGTACATTGCAGCAGATGGCTACGAAGCGCTCGCGAAAGCACTGACCGAAATGGTGCCGGAAGAAGTCATTAGCGAAATTCGCAAAGCCGGATTGCGCGGGCGCGGCGGCGCAGGCTATCCAACAGGATTGAAGTGGGATATTGTCCGCAAAGGAGTCGCTGATCAGAAGTACATTGTGTGTAATGCTGATGAAGGAGATCCCGGTGCATTTATGGATCGTAGCGTACTGGAAGGTGATCCGCATCGAGTACTGGAAGGAATGGCTATCGCAGGGTATGCTGTCGGTGCGAACCAGGGATTCATCTATGTTCGTGCGGAATATCCGTTAGCCATCGATCGATTAAAAACGGCGATTAAACAAGCCGAAAGACTTGGTCTGCTGGGAAACGGAATTTTCGAATCACATTTTAATTTTCGCATCGATATCCGTATTGGCGCCGGTGCATTTGTCTGCGGTGAAGAGACAGCCCTGCTGCGTTCCGTGATGGGCCGCCGCGGCCGGCCGAAAGTACGTCCACCCTATCCTTCTGAGAAAGGATTATGGGACAAACCAACGGTTATTAATAACGTGGAAACGTATGCGAATGTTGCTCCAATCTTGAGGAACGGCAACGCATGGTTTGCAGCAATTGGAACGCAAAAGAGTCCCGGCACGAAAGTATTTGCGATTGCCGGAAATGTGAAACGGCCCGGTCTTATAGAAGTGCCGATGGGTATTGCACTGAGGAAAATTATTTTCGACATCGGCGGCGGAACACCGGAAGGAACGAAGTTCAAAGCAGCCCAAGCCGGCGGGCCCTCCGGCGGATGCATTCCGACAGAACATCTCGATATACCCGTTGATTATGAATCGCTCCAAACAGTCGGTGCCATGATGGGCAGCGGCGGTATGATTGTTATTGATAACACGTCCAATATGGTGGAGGTAGCAAAATATTTTTCCGAATTCTGTATGGATGAATCATGCGGTAAGTGTATTCCTTGCCGTGTCGGAACAAAGCACATTTACATGATGCTTGATAAGATCGTTAAGGGTGAGGCGACAGAGAACGATTTTGAATTACTGAAAGAACTTTGTGTCATGGTAAAAGAGACAAGTCTCTGTGGTCTTGGTCAATCAGCCCCCAATGGCGTGCTTTCCACTGTTCGATTTTTCAAGGACGAGTATCTTTCGAAGTTGAAAAAATCGGCCGAGGGCAATATACATCCCAATGAATTCTCATCAGTACCTGTTGTGAAGGAGGCTTAGACTATGTCCGTTATTACATTTACCATCGATGGAGAACAATATAGCGCGAAAGAAGACGATACGATCCTTCAAGTGGCGCGTGATAATAAAATTCCTATTCCCACACTGTGCTATCTCGAAGGTTTATCCACGTTTGGCGCTTGCCGTTTATGCGTTGTTGAAATCGAAGGATCACCAAAGTTATTTCCGGCATGCACATCAAAACCGACTGAAAATATGGTTGTCCGTACGAGCACCGATAAGCTGAAAAAATACCGAAGAATGATCGTCGAATTGTTGGCATCTGAAGGAAACCACCAATGTGCCGTATGTGTCGTCAACGGGCATTGTGAATTGCAAGATCTGGCGTACGAAGTCGAACTCGATCACGTGCGGTTTCCATATCTCTTTCCCAAAAAATCCCTCGATGCAACACATAAAGATTTTGTGATGGATCGAAACCGCTGCGTTCTATGCACTCGCTGTGTACGCGTTTGCCATGAAGTGGAAGCAGCACATGTTTGGGATATTGCAGGCCGCGGGATCGATTGCGAGATCATCGCCGATCTCAATCAGCCATGGGGTACTTCTCCAAGCTGCACGTCATGCGGCAAGTGTGTCCGTGTATGTCCGACGGGTGCTTTATTTGAGAAAGGTGCTGCTGTCGGCGAAATGCAAAAAGAACGCGGCTTTATCAAGTTTATTGTGAACGCGCGTAATAAACACGAATGGGTACGAACAGCACATGAAGAAGAATAGGATTAATAAAAAATGATCGAAAAAATGCGCATGAAAACCAACAACGAAAACTGATAATTTAAAACTAGAAATACAAAACTATGAGACCAAGAATAGCAACAGCATGGCTCGGTGGATGTTCAGGCTGTCATATGTCATTCCTCGACATGGATGAACGGCTGATCGAATTGGCAGACAATATCGAACTTGTGTATTCGCCCATCATCGATATAAAAAAATTTCCGGTGAATGTGGATGTCACTCTTGTAGAGGGTGCAGTGACTAATTCTGAAAACGAAGAAATGGCGCACATTATTCGCAAGAACTCGCGCATCGTCATTGCATTTGGAGATTGTGCAACGACGGGGAACGTCACCGCAATGCGCAATCCGTTCAAGGTCGAAGATATCCAGCGGCGTGCCTATATTGAACTTGCCGATAAGAACCAGCACATCCCTGATGAGTATATCACCATTGCACAACTGTTAAAAACGGCCAAACCGCTGCATGAAGTGATCAAGGTGGATGTATGGCTGCACGGATGTCCACCGACTGCCGACCAAATTTGGTTTGCTGTAAATGAATTGCTGCAAGGCAGAATCCCGGTACTACCGCCTGCGTATTTGAGATATGGATAAATGAAACATGACCCTGAATATGGTTGAGGGTTTCTGATAAAAAAGAAATGAGAAGATTATGTCTAAAATGATTACAATATCGCCGGTGACTCGTATTGAAGGTCATGCAAAAATCACAATACAACTGGATGACAAGAATGATGTGATCGATGCCCGATTTCATGTGAACGAATTTCGCGGCTTTGAAAAGTTCACAGAAGGACGCCTGCTGTGGGAAATGCCCGGTATCACATCGCGCATTTGCGGTATCTGTCCGGCCAGCCATCTTGTAACGTCGGCAAAAGCAGGTGATGATATTCTTGCGGTGGAAATTCCCGAAACCGCAGAAAAACTTCGCCGCCTCCTGACGCTTGCACAATGGTTGCAATCCCATGCGCTCAGCTTTTTCCATCTCTCCGCACCGGATTTTCTGCTGGGTTTCGACTCCGATCCTGCAATACGGAACGTATTTGGCCTTATCGCTGCTGATAAAGAATTTACGAAACGCGGAATTCGTTTGCGAAAATTTGGACAGGAGATCATCGAAATTCTTGGCGGCCGACGCATACACACTCCGTGGACGGTTCCCGGCGGTGTGCGCGAACCGCTCGAACTGGCGAAAAAGAATCACATGCTCACATGGATTCCCGAAGCAAGGGAAACCGTCGGGCTTGCATTAGATGCATTGAAAAAAATCCATAAGAAGTACGCAAAAGAAATTCCCGAGTTCGGCAATTTCCGCACATTGCTGGTCGGGCTTGTATCCAAAGACGGCGGATTGGAATATTATGACGGATTCCTCCGCATCAAAGACGGCAACGACAATACGATTGCCAATGCGATTGAACCGAAAAAATATTTCGAACATTTTGGCGAAGCTGTAGAACCATGGTCATACTTAAAATTCCCGTATTACAAACCGTTCGATTATCCAAAGGGAATGTACCGTGTCGGTCCGCTGGCGCGTGTCAACATCTGTGATTATATCGAAACGCCGCTGGCAGAAGCCGAGCGTAAAATTTTTAAATCACTCAGCGGGAATGTCAATGTCGTGAACAATTCGTTCTATTATCACTATGCACGCTGCATTGAAATGCTCTTTACTGTGGAAAAGATCGAGATGCTCTTGAAGGATCCGGCAATTCTCGGAGAAACCATTCGCGCACAAGCATCCATCAATCGGCTGGAAGGCATTGGGTGCACCGAAGCGCCGCGCGGTGTGCTGTTCCATCATTACCATGTCAATAAAGACGGCGTTATCCAGAAAGCGAATCTGCTCATTGCCACAGCACAGAATAATCTTGCCATGAACCGCACGGTACGCCAGATTGCTTCGCACTTCATCGATGGCAAGAAAGGAAAGATTACCGAAGGTATTTTGAACCGTGTGGAAGCCGGTATCCGTTGTTACGATCCGTGCCTCTCCTGTTCGACACATGCACTCGGACAAATGCCTCTGCATGTGGAATTGCTCAGTGCGGGCGGTGAGGTGCTCGACGAAGTTCGCCGATGAAGAAGGTGCTCGTTATCGGCTATGGCAACACACTCCGCGGTGACGATGCTGCGGGGATTCGTGCCGCCGAGTTGATTGCGAAGCGCCGCCCTGAAATCGAATGTGTCTGCATGCACCAGCTGATGCCGGAACTGGCTGAACAGATTGCAGTAAGCGATATCGTAATTTTTATTGATGCAGATGTGAATGTTGCAGAACCGAATGTGCGTTTGGTTGTGCCCAGTGTTGAGGACGATCAGCCGCGCACACATTTTATCTCCCCGGAATCCTTGTTTCGTCTGAGTCAACAGCTCTATCAGCGTATGCCGTTGAAAGCGTACGTCATCGGTATTCCTGCCTCACAATTTGAATTCAGTGAAGAATTGTCGGAATCGACGAAGAGAGCAGTAGAGGAAAGTGTAATACTGATGGAATCTTTGTTGCTCTCTGGGAATTCAAAGCACTGAAGTCACTGCTGTACCTTTCAAAGAAAAATTACTGCACGCATCTTCAGTATCCTTTGGTTATCAACGTTTGCCTCTTTGCACTCCCGAATCTCGAGTTCCATTGTTATTATTATCATTCTTTACCGGCGGTGGATTCGGATTGACTGAACCTCGTCCTGTTTGTATCGGTCGGTGATCATTCGAACTCGGCGGTGGTGAGGATGATCTATCGGAGACATACGTGGCTGGTGGTAAATATTGTGGTTGTCCCGGCATATGTTCCGGAACTGAGGTTGGATAATATACTTGAATATATTCATCAGTTGGCTGAGGAGCCGGAGCGGGTTCAACATAACCATTTTCCGTGGCATCTCCCACAAGAAGAACTGAATAGCATCCGGAAAATAAGAAACTAGTAATAAGAAGAGTAAAAACTAATTTCGATTTCATGTGGGTTATTCTCCATTCATTTTTTAATCGTAATGGTATTAACAAGATACTATATATATGCCACAATAAGTAATTGATTTTAAGAGAATTTGTGTAGGCATGGAAGTATAGCGACTTCTTTTATCGACAGTGGTGTAGAGAATTTTGTACGAATATGCATTTGCTCGGTAAGCATGTTGCATAGCAGAGCAAATAATCTATCCTCTCAGTTCTTTTCCTAAATTCTTACTACATTCTTAATACTTATCTTGGAAGTACCTTTAAGGGAAGCACTATCAACTTGAGCACAGTCAAATGTGAGTTTGTTAAGAGGTTGTCGCAATTGGTTTTGAGCTGACTGTCTTGATTTCTTCGTAACGCCTCATGGAACTGTGAAGAAGAGGTAAGTGTTTTGAAAGGTGCAATGTCGGTGCAACGTAAATATACATTTGGTCCCGTCCCTTCGCGGCGATTAGGATTATCGCTCGGAGTTGATGTTATTCCGAAAAAACTATGCACTCTCGATTGTGTGTACTGCGAAGTCGGAGTGACCGATAAACGCGGACTCGCGAGGAAAGAATATTTTCTTGCGAAAGATATCCTTGCTGAAGTGAAGGAAGTCATTGCGGAATATCCGAATCTCGATCACATCACCATTTCCGGTTCCGGAGAACCGACGCTGAACTCCAAAATCGGCGATATCATTCGCGGTATTAAACAAATGACGGCAGTGCCTGTTGCCGTGCTGACAAACGGGACATTGCTGGATGATCCAATAGTTCGTCGTGATTTGATGGATGCCGATATCGTTTCACCTTCGCTGGATGCAGTGACGCCGGAAGTGTTCGGAAAAGTCGACCGGCCTAATCCGAAACTTCGTATAGATAATATCATCGATGGCATTAAAAAATTCCGGCAGGAATACCGCGGCAGAATGTGGATGGAAATTCTCTTTGTCAGTGGAATCAATGATCAAAACAATGAAGTTTACAAAATGAAGCACGTGATCGATGAGATTCAACCGGAGAAAGTTCACCTCAACACGGTTATTCGTCCGCCGGCGTATTCATTTGCCCAACCTACGAGTCAAGAACGCCTAAGGGAAATCCAAAAAATATTGGGTGAGCGAAGCGAAATTGTCTGCATCTTCAAAGAAACGCATAAAACGCAAGCACATACTACAGACGGGCAAGCGATTCTTGCGCTCCTCAAACGCCGTGCAATGACTGTCGATCAGATGACCATTTCGTTGGAAATGAAAAAGGAAGAGATCGTAAGCTCGCTCGATCAATTGCTGAAAGGAAAATTTATTAAGACATACATCTTCAACGGGGAAGAATACTTTCAAGCAGTGTCATAATCTCACCGGCTCATTCGAGAAAAAATTACAAGCCAAGAAATTGTATTGCGATTCCGCAGAGAAGAATAGAAACGCCTGCAGATGCGTGGGTGTGCCGCTCGAGCTGTCCGGTGGGGAGGATATTTTTTCTTCCTTAAGATATAGAAGAGATTTTTTTTTCGATACCAACCAAGTCAGAATTCCTTTAGAATAAAGGATAGAACTTGTCACTTGTAGTAGCAGATGTAAGAAACATCGGCATCGGCTTCGACATCGAAGAATGCCTTTGCCGGCACAATGAACTCAGTTTTTTTTCATTGCTACCCAATCTTTCCCTGGGAGTTTCACTTTCAGTGTTCCTGAAGTAATAGCCATACGTTCTTCTGTCGAAGTCGAAAAAGTAAACTTACCGGGTGAAATAACCCCGACTGTTGCATTGCCTCCTTCCGTAGTGAGTCCAAAACTTTGCACTTTACCGTCAAAATAGATATTGTGTTTCATGGTCGTTCCATTGCATGTGGTTTGATAATAAATATTGTGATGTCAGGACTTATGCCTGACATGAACATTGATTGATACGATCATAAAGTGATGGAATCGGTGTCCAAGTACTTCTTATAGTCCTCACGTGGTGGCGAAAAAATTTCCAATACTATTGAGTCTTCTTGTACATCCGCTTGATGTGAAATATTTTTATGAATACACCAACTATCGCCTTTTTTCATTTCATATTTCTTCTCTTCTATATGAAGAACGATAGTACCGGAGACCAAATATCCCGTTTGTTCATAAGGATGGCTATGACGTGGTACGAGGGTACTCTTCGATAATTTAAATTCTGTCATGAGTGTTGCTTCACCGAGTACGAGTGTCTTAATTAGAATTCCCTGTGCCACTACTTGAAAGTTCTTATCGGAATGACGGCTAATCATCTTGTCTCCATAATATGAGTGTCATTGCAATAGTTCATATACATCCTTTAGTTAGAAATGTGAATGCACCTTGCCCCATTCAACATTATCATTGAGCTAAAAAACGATCCAGGCGTTTTTTCTGACGCAGGTGATGGCGAAAGTGCATCTCGATTAGCTGAAACCATTCCCGCGCATTCAAAAAACCAAAAGCAGGATGACCAGTCTTTTGAATTTCAGAAGCGCCGGATAATTTCTGTTCTGTTTCCCGAATTATTTTTATGAGTTTTTCCAAACCTGTTTTCATTGCCTCAATATTCGGCGGTTGCTTGGGGGTATATGTTTTCGAAGGCGGAACTTTGATCCGCATTGGAGGGAAGTTTTCAAGAAAAAATATAAGCTTCCCCGGAAGCTTCTTTCCCACATTTCTCTCAGTTTGTTTACCTTCAAGACATTGCGCGATTTGTTGTAAATGATAAAGGCGGGCACCGGCAATCAAATGGTTGTACACCTGCCCGATCGACCAAGAATCTGCATTGGGTTTTTTGGCAAACTCTTCTTCGGAGTATTGGCTCAGGGAAGCCAGCCAGACTTCAGCAGTTTTTTCAAATTGAGATAAAATCGATTGTGTAATTTTCATGGTTTATAGATCCGGAATATGAACACTGAAAGTCAAAATAAATTCAAATGACACACAAAAATCAAATTGCTCGTTGAAGAAAAAGAAGTATTGTAGTTAAATTTGTGGCATTGCATTTTGTGACCTCAGATCATATCCTATAGGTGAAAAAAACCGTTGGATAAAAATGCAGATGCTTCAAAAGTGTAATGAGTTTTCCGTTCAATCGCAATGTGAACCCAATTCGAATCATATTACAGGTAATTGTACGTATTAATTAAACGTCTCTTGTTCTCGCAGCTTGAGATATTTTTGCGCTAATCGGAACTCCTGCCGCTCCTATGTCGTCAAACACCGGAAAACAAAATGAGTTTAAAACTTGTGATTTAGAAGCAAAATTATGGCGGAGGCTGGGTGCTCTTGGCATCAAGCGGTCAAATCCAACAAGCGGCAACCTCCTTCTTGCTATGCTTGTTCATCCGCCATATTTTTTCCACGAGTGTTGGTTAAATTTGCCTTTCCCGATTTGCCTTCAAAATAATTCATTTATTATCCCTCCAAGCATACACTGATGGTGTGCAATGAAGTTACTGAGAGATAGCTGCCTACTAAAATCTGCAATCTCTGTTGATTTCTATCTTAAAACTGCGAATTCCGTTTGTAGTTGCGGACATTTTTTGCGAAATTGAATGAAAATTGACTCTGGAAGACGGAACAATTCTTGCCTGAGAAGATTGACTGTGAACATTTTCATCAACGAATAAAAGAGAAAAATACAATGTCAGACGCGAAGAATGGACGAATAAAAGTTACAATTGACGGCAACGAGGCAGCCGCCTATGTTGCCCATAAACTCAACGAGGTCATAGCAATTTACCCCATCACCCCTTCATCAAATATGGGCGAATGGGCAGATGAATGGTCGGCATTAGGACGCAAGAACCTGTGGGGCACAATTCCTCAGATAGTCGAAATGCAGAGTGAAGGCGGCGCTGCAGGTGCAGTGCATGGTGCATTACAAGCCGGAGGTCTTTCCTGCACGTTTACAGCTTCGCAAGGTCTGCTCCTGATGATCCCCAATATGTTCAAGATCGCCGGTGAACTCACCTCGACAGTCTTTCATATTGCTGCGCGCACCGTTGCAACGCATGCGTTATCGATTTTCGGTGATCATAGTGATGTAATGGCAACGCGTGCGACCGGTTGGGCAATGCTCGCGGCAAACTCGGTACAGGAAACGATGGATCTTGCACTCATCGCATATTCATCAACGTTCGAATCACGCGTGCCGTTTATCCATTTCTTTGATGGCTTCCGCACATCGCACGAAGTAATGAAGATTGAGCAATTGAGCGATTCCGATTTGAAAGCAATGATCAACGACGAGTTGATCCAGAAGCTACGCGAACGCGCACTTACACCGGAACATCCGGTGCTTCGAGGTTCTGCACAGAATCCCGATGTTTTTTTTCAGGCGCGTGAAGCGGCAAACCTCTATTATGATGCTGTTCCCGGCATTGTACAGAAAACTATGGACAAGTTTAAACAGGTCGTTGGTCGTGAATACAAACTCTTCGATTACGTCGGTGCACCAGATGCAGAACGTGTTATTGTAATGATGGGCTCTGGTGCCGAGACAGCTCACGAGACAGTGGAATATCTTACGGAGAAAGGTGAGAACGTTGGCTTACTGAAAATCCGGCTGTATCGCCCATTCTCTATTGAACATTTTGTAAAAGCGCTTCCAGCCACTATAAAGCACATTGCTGTACTGGATCGCACGAAGGAATCCGGTTCCACCGGCGAGCCGATGTACTTAGATGTCGTAACGGCATTGAGTGAGACTTTTGCCGCCGGTAAAGCTCCGTTCAAAGAGATGCCGCGTGTCATCGGTGGACGGTATGGATTATCGTCTAAAGAGTTCACACCGACGATGGTGAAGGCAGTCTTCGATGAAATAAAAAAACCTCAGCCGAAGAATCACTTTACGGTCGGAATCAATGATGATGTTTCACACACAAGCTTAACTTACGATCCAAACTTCAGTGTTGAGCGAGACGATGTGGTTCGCGCTGTCTTCTACGGTTTGGGTGCAGACGGAACGGTCGGTGCCAATAAGAACTCTATCAAAATTATCGGCGAAGATACAGACAACTACGCACAAGGGTATTTTGTGTACGACTCGAAGAAATCCGGTTCCACCACGACATCGCATTTACGTTTCGGGCCGCGTCCGATCCATTCCATCTATCTCATCGACCGTGCCAGCTTCGTTGCGTGTCATCAGTGGTTCTTCCTTGAAAAATTTGACGTACTGCAATCGGCAATTCCAGGAAGTACATTTCTATTGAACAGTCTCTATGGGAAGGATGAAGTTTGGGATCACTTGCCGCGCCACATTCAAAAACAGCTTATCGATAAAAAAATGAAATTGTATGTCATCGATGCATATGATGTGGCAAAGAAAACCGGCATGGGCAGCCGCGTAAATACAATTATGCAAACTTGCTTTTTTGCCATCTCCGGCGTTCTGCCGAAGGACGAAGCGATTAAAGCCATCAAGTACTCAATTGAAAAAACGTACGGGAGAAAAGGCGAAGCGGTTGTTCAGAAAAACTATGAGGCAGTCGATCAGACGCTGGCGAATTTATTTGAAGTTAAAATTCCGTCCAGTGTAACGAGCAAGATCGAAATGCCGCCGGTTGTTTCCGACAAGGCGCCGGATTTTGTCAAAAAAGTCACTGCAATGATTATTGCCGGTAATGGTGAACAACTTCCTGTTTCTGCAATGCCGGTAGATGGCACATTCCCGACAGGGACTGCACAATGGGAGAAGCGAAACATCGCTCTCGAAATCCCTGTGTGGGAAACAGATATCTGTATTCAGTGCAATAAATGTGCAATGGTTTGTCCGCATGCGGCAATTCGTACCAAGGTATACGATCCTGCAAAATTTGTATCAGTTCCAGCCACTTACAAATCGATGGATTACAAAGGTGCTGAGTATAAAGGTATGAAGTATACTGTACAGATTGCACCGGAAGATTGCACCGGCTGTACTTTGTGCGTGGAAGTTTGCCCGGCGAAGAGTAAGAAGGAAGCCAAAGTGAAGGCGATTAACATGAAGCCACAGCCGATTATTCGCGAACAGGAGAAAGCAAATTACGAATTCTTCCTCGCTTTGCCCGAAGTCGATCGCCGCAATGTGAAGGCCGATTCTGTAAAAGGATCGCAGTTCTTTCTGCCGTTGTTTGAGTACAGCGGCGCATGCTCAGGATGCGGTGAAACCCCGTACATAAAACTTGCAAGCCAGTTATTTGGCGACCGAATGCTTATTGCAAATGCAACCGGCTGCACTTCTATCTATGGCGGCAATCTCCCGACAACGCCGTGGACAAAAAACAGCGACCAGCGAGGTCCAGCATGGTCAAACTCATTGTTTGAGGACAATGCAGAGTTCGGACTCGGTATGCGCCTGACGGTTGACAAGCTAAACGAAATGGCGAAAGAGTATGTGACACAGCTTTCGACCGATATCGGTATTGATCTCGCAACTGCACTCATCGATGCTGTCCAAAGAGACGAAGCGACTATTTATGAGCAGCGTGAACGCGTGAAAATTTTAAAAGATAAGTTGACAGCCATCAAGAAACCCGAAGCGAGGCGTTTATTGAGTATCGCAGACAATCTCGTGAAACGCAGCGTGTGGATTATGGGCGGGGATGGCTGGGCATACGATATCGGCTATGGCGGATTAGATCATGTGCTTGCCTCCGGCAAAAATGTGAATGTTCTCGTACTAGATACAGAAGTATATTCCAATACCGGCGGTCAGATGTCGAAATCAACAAACCGTGCTGCGGTTGCAAAATTTGCTGCAGCCGGCAAACCGACTGCCAAGAAAGATCTTAGTTTAATGGCAATGATGTACAATAACGTGTATGTTGCCCGAGTGGCGATGGGTGCCAATGATGCACAAACAGTACGTGCCTTTATTGAAGCAGAAGCATATAATGGTCCGTCGATCATCATCGCGTATTCACACTGCATTGCGCATGGAATCGATATGGCACGCGGCATGACAAATCAAAAAGTGGCGGTCGAGACTGGATATTTTCCGCTTTTCCGGTACAATCCGGAATTAATAAAAGAAGGAAAAAATCCGTTCAAGCTTGATTCGAAAGCACCAAAAGGAGCGCTCTCAGAATTCACGTCGTTGGAAACACGATTCAATGTGCTGACCAAGAGCAATCCAGGTCGTGCAAAAGAATTGCTGAAATTAGCAGAAGGAGATATCAAAGTACGTTGGGCAATATACGAGCAGTTTGCACATGAAGGCAGTGATGTGCAAAAACCTGCTTCGAATTGATTCGGAGTACTTAACACAATGAAATCGATGGTGCTCAAACCGCTCCGGAATCTTCTGGGCGGTATCTGAAGTTTATGGTGAATGAGTGTGGTCATCCCAAAACTGTGAGGAGTGGAAGATATGGAACTATCAACAACTTATCTTGGACTGAAATTAAAAAATCCCATCGTTGCATCAGCGAGTCCATTGTCGCGTTCCATGGATTCGATGCGCCAGCTAGAAGATGCAGGCGCGTCGGCCATTGTGATGCATTCCCTCTTTGAAGAACAAATCACGCATGAGGCTGAATCGCTTGATCACTATAAGTCATATGGAACGGAGAGTTACGCCGAAGCGCTGACATATTTTCCCGATACTGGCGATTATCATTTTGCACCGGAAGAATATTTAGAACTCGTTGCGAAAGCAGCCAACAAATTAGATATCCCTGTTATTGCAAGTATGAATGGTTTTACTCCTGGCGGCTGGACAAGCTATGCAAAAAAAATGGCTGAAGCGGGAGCCTCGGCGTTGGAGTTGAATGTCTACTATTTACCTACTGAAGGAACCATGGCTGGCGTGGACGTTGAGAATCGTTATTCGGATGTTTTGAACCAAGTGCGCGGTGCGGTGAAGATTCCGATTGCAGTGAAACTGAGTCCGTTTTTCAGTTCGATACCGAATATTGTGCAGCGTCTTGTGAGTGAAGGCGCTGATGGCTTGGTGCTTTTCAACAGGTTCTATCAGCCTGATATCGATCTGGAAGAATTGGATGTGAAGCCGGGCGTCGAACTAAGCAATTCCTATGCAAATCGTCTGCCCCTGCGCTGGATTGGGATTTTATTTGGGAAAACAAAAGCAAGCCTTGCAGCAACAAGCGGTGTTCATACAGCTGAAGATGTGCTGAAGTTGACGATGGTGGGTGCAGATGTGACGATGATGTGCTCGGCATTACTCATGCACGGCCCGGAATATATCGGCAAAGTATTAAAAGATCTTGAACGCTGGATGCAAGAACATGAGTACGAATCCATCGAGCAGATGAAAGGGAGTCTGAGCCATAAATCCATTGCCGAACCTTCTGCGTACGAGCGTGCAAATTATATGAAGGCGCTTAACCGTTACAAGCTTCTTGCGTAGGAACCGAATCCTCTTTCTCTGTGTTAGCAGGATGAGAGGATTGGAATGAAAAGATTTGCAGAGAACCAAATGAAAAAAAAGATCTTGGTGAAAGCGCTCAGCAAGAATCTGGAGAAAATGTCTAAATCTCCATGGGTGCGTTCACTTAAAGATGGTAAAGATTTTATCTGTCCCTATTGTGACCAGCCGGTAAAACCATGCAAATCGAATCCCGCTGCAATGTGCGAAAAAATGCTTCGTGCTGGATCGGAAGGAAAACAAATTGAGGAAGCGTTGAAAGACTACGACGAAAACAAGTATGGCGTATGTCTTTCTTGTGGCAAAGAAATTTCGACAGCGCATTTGAAGAAGCATCCAACGGCTGAATTGTGTACTCACTGTGTCCGCAAAGGACACAAAACAGGGAAGAAAAAAACGACAAACGCTTGATCGTTATCTTTGTATTTGTGGCCACGTAACGACAAATTTAATATGTCCCTTATTGACGATCATCTCCTTTCTATTCTGAAACAATTCGACCAGCCAGGCCCGCGCTACACCAGTTATCCCACTGCGCCGGTGTTCTCTGCTGAATACACGGCACAGCGATTTGAAAATGATCTCATCGAAAACAACCGTAACAGCTCTGCTCCTGTGTCGCTATATTTGCATATTCCATTTTGCGATACATTATGTTATTTCTGCGGTTGCAACACAATCATTACTCGTAATCATGAAAAAATATCCGAATATCTCATTGCACTCAAAAAAGAAATTGACCGTACAGCATCATTCATTTCAAAGAAACGAAACGTTGTTCAGATGGCGTGGGGGGGCGGGACACCATCGTATCTCTCGACGGAAGAAATCCGTGATCTTGCAAACTATATTCGAGGGAGATTCACATTCGCTTCCGATGTCGAGATCAGCGTTGAGATTGATCCCCGCGAATTGACGTTTAATCATTTAAAAGCTTTTGTGGATGGCGGAGCGAATCGGTTCAGTCTCGGTGTGCAAGATTTTGACGACGAAGTTCAGGTTGCAGTAAACCGCATCCAGCCGGAATTGCTCACGCATCAAGTATTTCAATGGTCGCGTGAACTTGGAATCAAGAGCATCAACATTGATTTGATCTATGGATTACCGCTGCAGACAGTGAAGTCGTTCAAAGCAACACTTGACAAAGTGATTGAGCTTTCGCCGGAACGCATTGCCGTTTTCAACTTTGCATATGTACCATGGATGAAGCAGCATCAAAAGCTCATTCATCAGGATCAATTACCGGCAGCTGAAAACAAATTATACATCCTTCAGCTTACTATCAATACGTTGATAAGTGCTGGATATGTGTATGTAGGAATGGATCACTTTGCCAAGCCGGCTGATGAATTAGCGCGTGAGCAGAAGAACAAAAATCTTAATCGTAACTTTCAAGGTTATTCCATCAAAGCCGGCGCGGATTTATTCGGCTTCGGCATGTCTGCGATATCGCATTTCGGAGTGGTGTACGCACAGAATGCAAAAGACCTACCCGCGTACTATGAAGCGATCAATAACGGACGATTTTCCACTATTCTTGGTTACAAAATGACGCGAGACGATGAACTTCGCAAATTTGTGATTATGCGATTGATGTGCGATCTGGAATTGGATAAACGAAACATTGAGCGGCGATTCGGAATATTATTTGATGAATATTTTGCGGATGCGCTCGTGAAACTTGAAGAATTTCTACCGCTGAATTTGCTTGCGCTGGAAACGGATCGCATTGTCATCCTAGAAGCGGGACGCTTTGTTCTCCGCAATATTGCGATGTGTTTCGATGCCTACCTACCCAAGATGGCGAAGGGAAAACCGATTTTCTCGCGCACTGTGTAGTTAAGAAAACCTTGACAAGGGTCTCTTAACTATGACTTAGAAAAACCTTGTCAAGGTTTCTACGATACCTCTCCTTACTTCACCGCATCGACCGCTTTCTTTACGGCGGTTTCGATCAATGCCATGTCCGGTTTCTTGACAAAATTTTTCTTCATCAACAAATTCAAAATATCGCGTGACTCCTTGATTTCACGAAGTGTTGTATCATACACCTGTTGATGGCTCAATTGAATTCGTGCAACACCTTGCTTCACAGCCTGTGTGGCAACGTCAGCGGCTTCTTGTGCAAACACTTCGGTTTCTTCCATCGTCGGCATAATGTAATCAGGATTGAGTCCTTTCTTCATCGCGAAATTTGCCATGGAATAGGCGGCGGTAATTGCCATCTCGTCTGTAATCTTGCGTGCACGCACCATCAAAGCACCTTTGAGAATGCCGGGGAAACCCATCGAATTATTAACTTGATTGGGAAAATCGCCGCGCCCAGTAGCAATGATATACGCACCGGCTTCTTTTGCAGCGTATGGGTAAATTTCCGGTACCGGGTTTGCACATGCGAAGATGATCGACTTCTTTGCCATCTTCTGTATCCAAGACGCCTTAATGACGTCTGGCCCGGGTCTGCTCAATGCAATCAGCACATCGGCTCCAGTCAGTGCAGTTTCAATGTCTTCAATGCTTGATGGATTGGTCTCTCGGCAAATTTCCCATTTGCGGTAGAATGCTTTATCTGCTTCGATATCTTTGCGTTTTTTATTGAGTGAACCTTTGGTATCGAACATAACCACTTTACCAGGATCGGCCCCGTCCTTGAGAATCAATCTGGCGATAGTGGTGTTTGATGCACCCGCACCGTAGAAGACAATCTTCACATTCTTCATTTCCTTTCCAGCAACCCGCAGAGCATTGATCAAACCGGCGAGAGTCACGCTGCCCGTCCCCTGAGCATCGTCATGCCACACAGGAATGTTGCACTCCTCGCGCAACGTATCAAGCACTTTGAAGCAATTGGGCTGGGAAATATCCTCGAGGTTCACAGCTCCGAAACTCGGTTCCAGCATTTTTACAAACTCGATAATCTTATCTGGGTCATGTTCTCCTTTTATGCTTTTCGAGTTGATACAGAGAGCAACACCGTCGACACCGCCGAGATATTTCATAAGGAACGCCTTTCCTTCCATCACACCTAAACCGCCGGAAGGCGTGCAGTCGCCGTCGCCGAGCACGCGCGTGGAATCCGAAACGACAGCAACAAGGTTCCCTCGGTTGGTGAGCTCAAACGAAGCGTCATTATTGTCGCGAATAGTGGTTGAGATTTTAGAAACGCCGGGGGTGTACCAAACATTAAACCAATTGAAACCATAAATACCTGCCTTAGGTACTGTAGCCATTTTGCCTCCGTAGAATTTATGGCACGAAAGCGAAAGTTCTTTCAAGAAAATAGTTTTCGCTTTTGCTTTCTGCTCTTCATTGAAATTTTCAGGGAAAAAATTGTTCAAATCTTTGAGAGTCAAATCGAAGTTCTGCATTGCATTCTCCAGTATATGTAATGAGAAGACTTAATAATTTTGAAATCATTGTAATTTATTTTCCTTCTATATTCAAGCGATTCTGATATGTCTTTAGAGATTTGTATAAGCATTATGTTGTATTTTTCTACAGCTAGAGAAGTCAAAGAGGATGTACATGTCTTACGTTTGCCTATGTCGGATATCTGCATTCATGGAAATTGTCGATAGGGCTTGGCAGCCCAATGGTAATAGGACTGATGCTGTTAGGTATTCGACGGCTTGTGTATTTCATGATGCCGAGTTTTTAATATATTGTTAACATAATAATTGTAACGGTTGGAGAAACGCGGTGTCATGCAGATTACTTTCTCACGGTGCTCAGTATGAAGTTCTTCGGAGCAGAGTGAGAAAGTAACTTCGTAGGAACGCAGTAATTTGTTGGAAAAATATTTTTCTGCTTTCAGGAATTCCATCAAAATATCTTCTCAAAAGTGCTAAGTAACCCCTTTTTTCTTCTGAAATCTTGCAATTAAGTCTTTATGTCGTAAATTACTGATGTGGCACAATACTTGAGCATTGACAAGTATATTATTATGCGATTCCCTCCTTGGTCGTCGCACAAGATCTTTTTACGAGGAGAATATATATGATTCGAGGAGCGATTATCGTTGCCACGGATATTTGCAAAGCATGTGAACTGTGTATTACGGCATGTCCGCAGGATTGTTTGGAGATGTCGCCCAATCTCAATGTTAAAAGTTATCACTATGTTCAGCTGAAGAATGATACATGCACTGGATGTGTGAATTGCGCTATCGTCTGTCCGGATAGTGCGATCACTGTGTATAGACAAGCAAAATCCTCATCGCCAAAAAGCTCAGCAATATCGTCTTGAAACGAATTCTGAACCCAACGAATGTGAGTAGTTATGGAAAACGAAAAAGAAACTTCTGAAACTCGATTAATGAAGGGCAATGAAGCTCTTGCTGAAGCAGCATTCAGAGCAGGGATGCAGGCGTATTTTGGGTATCCTATTACACCGCAATCGGAAGTATTGGAATATCTTGCGGCGCAGGCGCCGAATCATCCGGATGTCGTTATTCTCCAGGCAGAAAGTGAATTAGCGGCAATCAATATGGTTCATGGTGCAGCGGGTGCAGGTGCGCGTGCTATGATTTCATCTTCTAGTCCCGGTATAAGTCTGATGCAGGAATGCCTTTCGTATATGACATGCGCTCAACTTCCCGCATTAATAGTTAATGTACAGCGTGGCGGTCCAGGACTTGGTACGATCCAACCGTCGCAAGGAGATTACTTCCAGGCAGTAAAAGGCGGCGGTCACGGTGATTATCATCTCATTGTTCTTGCGCCTGCATCTGTGCAAGAAATGGTGGATTTTGTCTTTGATGCATTTCGTTTGAGCGAGAAGTACCGTAATCCGGCAATGATTCTTGCTGACGGTGCGATCGGTCAGATGATGGAAAAAGTAACTCTCCCAGCGGCGGGATCGCTGCCGAAGATGGACGCGCCATGGGCAACAACAGGGAAGAGTCACACCCGCGAGCGTGATATTATTACATCGCTCTATATTGAGGCTGAGCGGATGGAAAAACACAATTTACTATTGCAAGCAAAATACAGTCAAATGCAGAAAGAAGTACGCTGGGAAGAAATTCAAACAGAAGATGCAGCCATCGTCCTCGTTGCGTTTGGACTTTCCTCCCGTATTTGTGAAAAGGCAGTGGATCTTGCCCGCGAAAAAGGATTGAATGTCGGACTCCTGCGGCCGATCACTCTTTATCCATTTCCGGCAAGCGCCATTGCGAAGTTAGCAAAAAGTGCAAAAGCATTCCTTACAGTCGAAATGAATGCCGGGCAGATGGTAGAAGATGTACGGCTTGCTGTTGATGGAAAACGGCCGGTAGATTTCTATGGCCGGATGGGTGGTATGATCCCATCGCCTGAAGAAGTGTTGGTGCGCGTGGAATCGATTGCTGAGAAACTTCAAGCGGTTCCGGCATTATTAAAGGAATGAAGACATGGAACCTGTAGCAAACATTGATGGCATGGAACTCGTTTACAAAAAACCGCATACGCTTACCGAAATACCAATGCACTATTGCCCCGGCTGCGGTCATGGTGTTGTGCACAAAATTCTCATGGAAGTTATCGATGAGATGGGAATTCAAGAAGAAACGATCGGTGTGGCACCGGTAGGATGTTCGGTGTTTGCATATGAATATATGAACATCGATATGCAAGAAGCTGCGCACGGACGCGCAAGCGCTGTGGCGACCGGTATCAAGCGTGTACTTCCCGATAAATATGTTTTCTCGTACCAAGGTGATGGTGATCTTGCGGCAATCGGTACGGGTGAAACTATACACACGGTAAATCGCGGCGAGAATATTCTGATGCTTTTTATCAACAACGGAATCTACGGCATGACAGGCGGGCAGATGGCTCCGACTTCGTTGATTGGCATGAAGACTACTACAACGCCATTCGGACGCGAAGCATCAAAGATGGGCAATCCGCTGAAGATTACGGAATTACTTGCGCAGCTTCCCGGCTCGTACTTCGTCACACGGCATGCGGTACACAATACAGCAGCTGTACGCAAACTCAAGAAAGCAATCGAAGCGTCGTTCAAGTATCAAAAATTAAATAAAGGAACATGTTTTATTGAGGTAGTTTCCAATTGTCCATCCGGATGGAAAATGACACCGGTGGAATCCAACGAATGGTTAGAGAAGAACATGTTTCCGTTCTATCCCCTTGGTGATATCAAAGTACCGAAATCGTAGTAAGACAGAATGGAGTCGTGTCTAAGAAAATTGCAGGAGTGAAGAATGAAGAGTGCGCACGAAATTATCATAGCAGGATTTGGCGGTCAAGGTGTTCTCTCGATGGGACAAATTATTGCCTATGCTGCGATGAAAGAAGGCAAAGAAGTAAGCTGGATGCCGTCCTATGGGCCGGAGATGCGCGGCGGCACGGCAAACTGCATCGTCATCGTGTCAGATTCGCGCATCAGTTCACCCATCATCACAAAATTTGATACTGCGATTCTCCTGAATCAACCATCCTTAGAAAAATTTGAGTCTTCAGTGAAACCGGGTGGACTGTTGATCTATGAAAAATCCAGCATCATTCGTCCGCCGACAAGAACAGATATAGAAATTTTAGGTATTCATGGATTGGAAGAGGCACAAAAATTGACAAGTAAGCAGGTAGCGAATATGGTGCTGCTTGGTGCATTCCTGGACCGGCGTCCGATCGTACAACCAGAACATGTTATCAATGTCCTATGTAACGTTCTGCCGGTGCATCGACAACATTTAATTCCGATGAACGAGAAAGCATTGATACGGGGAAAAGAATTAGCACGGGAAACAGCTTCAGAAATGGTGGAACGATGAATCAGATGGGTAAAGAACGGTCTGCAATTCAGACGTGGAAAGAGCAGACAATGGAACCAAGCGGAATAGACTGCAATCACGACTGCCGTATTACGTGCAAAATGTTGACAGAGGCAATGCGGAAAGAGGCGGAAATGATTCATTTCTATGAAAATTTGATGGTTGAATGCGACTATCCAGATGTGAATGCTTTTGTCCGGGAACTGCTTGAAGAAAAAAGCCGTATTGTCCTACACATTAATCAGAAATTGAACGAAATCCGCGCCCGAGGGCAAGTGAGTGAAGGGATTATTTCCAGCTTTAAGCCAGATGTAATATAGCAGGATGCGGAAGAAATCCTGTGTTATCTAGGAAAAATAGTATCGGGACTTTCGTTCTAACACTGAACCGTCAGTTTCTGAAAAATTATGCGCGTTAGCGTCAGGAGGCAACTCCTGACGCTATTTTTTTAACAGCTTGATAGAGGTTTTTGATGGACTTTCTCGATCAGAGTTCGTATCATAGAATGGACGTAGTACTGAGACGAGAAAGAATTCTACGCCAAAGCAGCCCGATCGTACTCTTGCTCACGTCTAAGAAAGAGAAGGTGTGCGATGAAAGGAAAAGAACTTCAGCGTGTCAAAGCCGCCCTTTTATCGGAGTTAGATATTACACTCCAGAAATGTTGCCACCAGCGCCTCAAAGATGTAGTGAACGATCTCCAAATTCGTTACGCCAGCATTAAGCCCGATTCTTCTCCAGACGAAGTCTTTTCCGTGTTTCTTCAAAGCGGCGTGCTGAAAACAATGACCGCAGCGCCGATTGTGCGTATGCGCGAATCGCTTGAACGCATTCGGACGGGAACATTCGGTTTGTGTATTTCATGCGGAAGAAATATTTCCGCAAAATATCTTGAACAAAATCCGACAACGACACATTGCGCTTCATGCGACCGGGAGTCGCAAAAACTTATGCGTCCGGCAGGTTTGTGAAGTGGAACAAACTATATAAGAAAGTTCTTCATTTTCCATCCTCAGAGGCATGTCTAAGCAGGGTTTTATATACAATAGTGAGCTTGCCCCAACCAGTCGATATTTGCGGCTTTATTATACCTCAACTTTGAATTTCTATTCAATACTTTCTTGCACTTCAAATAATCATTTCCTAATGTTGAGCACGTTGAATCAGAGCTAAAAGGAATATTCTCATGAATATAGGCATCTTAAAAGAAGTATTTCCATCGGAACGAAGGATCGCACTGACACCCGGCGGCGTACAGACACTCGTCGGTTTGGGTGCCACAGTCTATATCGAACGAAATGCAGGAGCATTAAGTTATTTTTCGGATGATGAGTATCGTACTGCCGGCGGAACTATTGTTTATAGTCCGGAAGAGGTCATCAACCGTTCTGATATTGTTCTCAAAGTTGCTCCGCCCACAGAGAGTGAACTGAATTTTCTTCATGAAGAGCAAACTCTTTTTTCTGCGCTTCATTTGGCAATTTCTAAACGCAAAACAATCGAAACGCTTCTCAAAAAAAACATTACTGCTATCGCCCATGAACTGATTGAGAATGAACGGGGTGATCTGCCGATTGTCCAGACCATGGCGGAAATTGCCGGACAGATTTCAATTCAGGTTGCAGCGCATTATTTGCAGACGCGTGAAGGCGGCCGCGGTGTACTATTGGGAAGCATTCCTGGTGTTCCTGCTGCCGATGTACTGATTCTTGGCGCAGGAACTGTTGGCAGAACTGCGGCACGTGTGGCACTTGGCCTTGGGGCAAAAGTGATGATCATCGATAAGAATATCAACCAGTTGCGCGAGGTGGAAAATCTCTTTCAATGGAGAGTCTCTACCGCTGTTTCTGATCAATACAATATCGAATGTGCCGTGCGTGAAGCCGATGTGCTCATCGGAGCCGTCCTTCTGAAAGGCGAAAAAACGCCTCATTTAGTATCTGAAAGCTTAGTAAAACAAATGAAACCCGGTTCTGTTATCGTCGACATCTCCATTGATCAGGGCGGATGCGTCGAAACGAGCCGGCCAACAACATTATTGGATCCGACATTTGTTATGCATGGTATCGTACATTATTGTGTTCCGAATACACCGGCATCCGTACCACGCACGGCAACTGTCGGATGGACGAACGTGCTTCTTCCATTCCTGCGCGAGGCAACTGAGTTAGGGATGGAAAAAGTTCTCCGTGCTGATATCGGCCTTTCAAAAGGTGTTTGTACATTCCGTGGACAGTGCACCAATTACGCGGCAGCGAAAGCGTTCGACCTCAAAGTAATAGACATTCAACAAATGCTCAAGTCAACGTCGACTACCAACCGTTAGGAACGAGTATGAACTGGCTTGATCAATATAAATCAAAAGTTGTTTCCGTCGAAGAAGCGGTACGTGTCGTCAAATCAAACGATCGAATTTTTTTAAGTGGCAATGCAGCAACACCTCTTCTTCTTACGAACACACTGGCCCAACGTGCACCTGAACTCTTTAACGTTGAGGTCAATCATATCTTATTGTTGGGGAGCGATCCGCTTTCCACGCTGGGAATGGCACGGCACTTTCGACACAACTCGTTCTTTGTCGGTCCTGGGGATCGAGAGTCCATTGCAGAGGGGAATTCGGACTTTGTACCTGTTCATCTCTCTCAAATACCGGCGCTCTTCCGTTCAGAATATATTCCTCTTGATGTTGCTTTGGTGCATCTCTCTCCGCCGGATCCGCATGGGTTCATGAGTTTTGGTGCTGAATGTGGCGCATCGAAAGCGGCAGCAGAGAATGCAAAGATTGTCGTTGCGCAAGTTAATGAACGCATGCCGCGTACATTGGGCGATGTTTTTATTCATGTCTCTCGAGTGCATAGAATTGTAGAATGCTCTGTACCAATTATTGAAGGGAAACAGGTCGTTGCATCGGATATCGAGGAAAAAATTGCCGATTTCATTGCTCCGATGATCGAAAATGGTGCCACTCTGCAATTAGGAATCGGCGGCATTCCGGACGCTGTGCTGGCGCGCATCGAAGGAAAACAGCATTTGGGTATTCACACAGAAATGATTTCTGATGGAGTTGTGAGTGCAATTGAAAAAGGAATCATTACCAGCCAAAAGAAAACACTTCATCCAGGGAAGGTTGTAGGGACATTCGTATTAGGTTCTCAACAACTCTATGATTATGTCCACAACAATCCGCTCTTTGAACTGCATCCGTGCGACTACACGAACAATCCGTTTATTATCGCACAGAATGAAAAAATGATCTCGATCAATTCTTGCATTGAAGTAGATATCACAGGACAGGTTTGTTCGGATTCCATCGGCACGAAAATCTATAGCGGATTTGGCGGACAAGTAGACTTCGTCCGGGGATGTGCATATTCCAAGGGGGGCAAGGCATTCATCGCATTGCCTTCTACAACGAAGAATGATACAGTCTCTCGAATTGTACCCCAATTAAAACCTGGAGCGGGAGTAGTAACTTCCAGAGCGGACGTTCAATATGTTGTGACAGAATATGGCGTAGCTTTCCTTCATGGAAAAAATCTGCGTCAACGCGCAGAAGCTCTCATTGCAATAGCGCATCCTTCATTCCGTCCACAGCTTGAAGAGTACTTGCGGACAATCAGGAAAAGCGATTTGAATGCATGTGCTTGAATTTCGGTTCCTTTATTCGCTGTGAACGGAAAAAAACCATTTCAAATTATATACACTTGGATTTTTCGTTTATCCTTCAACACTTTTATTCCTGTTTTTAGCAAAAAATTCCAATTCTCAAGATAAAACGGTGAGTTATACAACACAATCATTGATAATACGCTTAAATAACAAACACTTTGCTTGATTTCTTGGTACAATCATTGCCAATTGTTCAATGTTTTAGGTTATCAAAAAGAATCGGTGAATGTGTTTGAATAACGAATTTCTGAATGCTTGATAATCAAAATATGATTTGTCACCTTATGCGTGCCTTCATCCGTCATAATGTTTGTAGAAAAAGAATTCAGGTTGTTACCAGCGAAAAAAATCGATGCAGAAACCTAAGCATTTAAGAATAAATCATTTCATAATCATCATATTAGCAAGTGTGTTACTTCCTTGTCTCGTTTCTGGGCAGACCGTGGATGATTGTCTTGCATGTCATTCAGACAATACGTTGACGATAGAGAAGAAGGGAAAAACAATTTCCCTGTTTGCGGATCAATCGATATTAAAAAAATCATCCCATGCAAAACTTATCTGCATTGCCTGCCATGTTAGTTTCGATGCCGGCAATGTTCCCCACAAAGAGAAGATCGATCCGGTCAATTGTTTAAACTGTCACAAAGATGCGATCACCAAACATCTTATTCACAGCCCGATATTGGAATCAAAAACAAGCGATTCAGAACTTATCGTTTCATGCAAACAATGTCATGGCACGCATAACGTTCAACGCACAAAAATAAGGACTACCGGAATGATATCGGCAGAATCGGTTGATATCTGTGCGACCTGCCATGAACAACAAGCGCGGCATTATCGCCTTTCGGCACATGGCAAAGCGTCGAACTCTGGAGTTATAGGTGCACCTGTTTGTATGTCGTGCCATCGAAGTCAGATCACAAGATTAAAAGATAGTTCCGATTCTGCGAAAGTGAAACTTATGCAGGAAAAGCTTTGTCTCTCATGTCATCTGGATGATCCCAATGTACGTAGGCAGGTTTCGCCGACGGCAGGTTTTATTGCTGCCTATGAAAAAAGTGTCCATGGCTCTGAGCTATTGAAAGGAAATGCTTCCGCCGCGAATTGTATCAATTGTCATAGCAGCCATGAAATTGAGAAGGGAAAAGAGTCAACGTCACTTGTAAATCGCAATCACATTCCGGAGACATGCGGTACTTGTCATGCTTCCATAGGGCACGAGTATCGGGAAAGTATTCATGGAACCGCATCGATCAAGGGCAATAAAGAAGCACCTGTGTGTACGGATTGCCATGGTGAACATAATATTCTTTCGCCATCAAATCCGAATTCTCCTGTTTCAGCACGCAATGTTTCTGCTCAGGTCTGTGCGCCATGTCACAGTTCAGTCACATTAATGGAAAAATTTGGACTTGCCGGGGATCGATTTAAAACATTTTCATCCAGTTTCCATGGTCTAGCAACGAGTTCTGGGAGTACAGAAGTTGCAAATTGTGCAAGTTGTCACGGAGTGCATAACATCAAACCATCCAGCGATTCCACTTCTTTGGTTCATAAATCCAAGCTTGCAACAACCTGTGGTAAATGTCACCCTGGAGCGAATGAACGATTTACTGTAGGTTCCATTCATTCCTCAAATACAGACAAAAATGAAGAACCTGTACTCTATTGGGTGTCATTGCTCTATGTTCTTCTTATTGCATCGATCATCGGCGTGATGACATTGCACAACCTTCTCGACTTCTATCGAAAATCAAAACGAAGGTTGATGATCAGGCGTGGATTAGTAGCCGAGGAACACTATGGACACACATTATATGTACGTATGACTTTGAATGAACGCATTCAGCATATTTTACTCATGCTCAGTTTCTTTACGCTTGTTTTTACGGGTTTTATGCTCCGGTATCCAGAGGCATTTTGGGTTGTCGCAATCAGAAATCTGAACACAAACGTTTTCGATATGCGCGGCATCATACATCGGATTTCTGCAGCAGTGATGGTAACGGCAAGCTTGTATCATCTTTATTATATTATTTTTGTGCCGCGCGGGAAACAATTGATTCGTGACTTGTTGCCGGTTAGGAATGATATTATTGATGCGATTTCTGTACTGAAGTACAATCTTGGCTTTTCACCGATCAAACCAAAATTTGACAGGTTCAATTACATCGAGAAGAGTGAATATTGGGCGCTGGTATGGGGAACCGTTGTGATGAGTGTAACTGGTGTCATTCTATGGTTCGATAACACATTTATGGGATTATTTACAAAGCTTGGTTGGGATGTCGCTCGTGCGGTACATTTCTATGAAGCATGGTTAGCCTTCCTTGCTATCATTATCTGGCATATATATTTTGTCATTTTTAATCCGGATATTTATCCAATGAATCTTGCTTGGCTCAAAGGTTCGTTAACAGAATCGGAAATGGCAGAAGAACACGCGAAGGAGCTTGCTACATTAAAGCGCGCAGCGCTGGAAGAGGAGAGGAAAATGATATCCGTAATTGTTGATGAAGAAGATGCAGCGAACACATCAGAGGAGAAGTCCATATAACACAGGTATGATTACGATTAAGGCCGAAGAAATCTTGCATGAAAAAAATATTTCCTGATTCATTTTACAATCCCATTACACTCCTTGGGGGCGCTATTGCTTCTATCAGTTTCGGCTTGATTGTGTTTCTTGCTGTACTTGATGCATTGGCTAAGGAACAAAAGCCGTATATGGGCATTATTACTTTTATTGTCTTGCCTATATTTCTTATCGGGGCACTTATACTGATTGTATTCGGCGTGATGAGAGAACATCGGCGAAAAAAACACGGACTTGTCACCGAACATCGCCTGCCGCGCATCGACTTAAATGATTCCAAACAACGAACAGCTTTCGTAACGGTTTCTCTCGTGAGTCTTCTTCTTTTGGGATTCAGCGCTTTTGGGAGTTTCAAAGCCTATGAGTACACCGATTCTGATCAATTCTGTGGAACTATGTGTCACAAGGTTATGCATCCGGAATATACGGCATATCAATATTCACCTCATGCGAGAGTCGGTTGTGTACAATGTCATATTGGTCCCGGGGCAGGATGGTATGTGCGCTCAAAATTCTCTGGTGCCTATCAAGTGTATTCTGTTCTCTTCAACAAATATTCACGACCTATTCCTACACCGATAGAGAATTTACGTCCAGCCCAGCAAACCTGCGAGCAGTGCCATTGGCCCCAGCACTTCTTTAGCGAGAAATTTCTACACAACACATACTATCTTTCAGATGATAAGAATAGCAAATGGACACTAGATCTCCTTGTCCGTATTGGCGGAGGAAATATCGAGGCGGGCCCCACATCGGGAATCCATTGGCACATGAACATTGGCAATGAAGTCATGTATGTCCCGACCGATTCCCAACGACAAGTGATTCCCTGGGTTCGCGCGAAGGACCTCAACGGTAAAGTTACCGTTTATCGATCGATTGATCAACCGATGAGTGATTCAGCGGCAGCGCAAAAAGAAATGCGGCGGATGGATTGCATCGATTGTCACAATCGCCCAACGCATATTTATCATCCTCCAGCACGATCTGTGAATCATGTTATATCTCTTGGCTGGATCGACCCCGAACTTCCGAGTATTAAAAGTCTTGCCGTCAAAGTTCTTGAACAATCCTACACATCAGAGGCGCAGGCTGGCGAAGGCATTAAACAAAAGATCAAAGAATTTTATTCGCTCAACCATCCGGATATTGCACGGGATAAGCAAAAAAATATTGACCGTGCCATTGAGGAGGTCCAAAAGATATATTCGCGGAATTATTTTCCAGAAATGAATGTATCGTGGAAGCGATTTAATGATAACGTTGGGCACATGTATTATCCAGGTTGTTTCCGATGTCATGATGGAAAGCATGTTTCTGACAATGGAAAAGTGTTGTCACGGGAATGCAATGTCTGTCATACAATTCTCTCGCAGCAATTCGAGAAAAAAGGCTTGCGAATGTCATTAAGCGGAGTTGAGTATCAACATCCAGTTGATATTGGAAATGCATGGAAAGAAATGAACTGTAGCGATTGTCATAATGCCCAATAGAAAGTAATTCTTCTATGAATCAAATACCTGAGATTCCAGAGAACCAAAGTAAAAGAGATTTCCTTCAATGGATTCTGGCTGGTGGTGTCACAGCTTTTTTAGCAGCTGTATTGTACCCAATTTTTGCGTACCTCAATCCACCGAAACAACCAGAGGTTGAAGTCTCGAGCGTTAAAGCGGGAAAGCTCAGTGAAATGGAAAAGGAGAGCGGAAAAATTATCAAGTTCGGCACAAAACCAGTGATTATAATCAGGACTGCAAACGGTGAAGTACGTGCATTTTCCGCAACCTGTACGCATCTCGATTGCACCATTCAATTCCGGAAAGATTTTGGTACAATTTGGTGCGCCTGTCATAATGGAAAGTATGATCTTAACGGAAGAAATATCTCTGGCCCGCCGCCGCGACCTCTTGATGAGTTCAGAGTCGTGGTTCAAGGTGATGAAATCCTTATTTCGAAAAAAACATGAAAACATTCCTACAACGAATTTACTCATGGATTGACGAGCGAGTTGAGATTCAGGGACTCGTGGAATATATGGGAAAAAAATATGTTCCTGTACATCGCCATTCAATTTGGTACTATTTTGGAGGAGTATCACTCTTCCTCTTTATTATACAGGTTGTCACAGGCATCCTTTTGCTTCTCTATTACAAAAGCGGAGAAGAACTTGCATTCGAAAGCATTAACTTTATCATGTCAAAGGTGCAATTCGGCTGGCTCATTCGGTCGATCCATAGCTGGACTGCAAACTTATTTATTCTCTCGGCGATGATTCATATGTTCAGTGTGTTTTTTGAAAAAGCCTACCGAAAGCCACGCGAAATTACATGGGTAACAGGTATGTTTATGTTCTTCCTTGCGCTTGGATTCGGATTCAGCGGGTATCTTCTTCCATGGAATGAACTCGCATTTTTTGCTACAAAGGTCGGAACAGACATCGCAGGTGTTGTTCCAATTATTGGCAAGCCGTTGATGATCTTCCTTCGAGGCGGAGAAGAGGTGACCGGGGCAACACTTTCACGGTTCTTTGGTTTCCACGTCGCTGTGCTTCCGGGACTCTTCACAGTGTTTCTCGGTGTTCATCTTCTTCTGGTTCAACGACAAGGAATGAGTGAACCATTGGATATCAAAAAAGAAACTGAACAAAAGACGATGCCTTTCTTTCCGAATTTCATTTTACGTGATCTCACTCTCTGGCTCCTTGTTCTCAATCTTCTCGCTATTCTTGCAGTATTTTTTCCATGGGAATTGGGCAAGAAAGCTGATGCATTTGCACCTGCACCTGCCGGAATAAAACCAGAATGGTACTTCCTCTATATGTTTCAGACATTGAAATATATCCCAGGCAAATTATTGTTTTTGGATGGCGAAATCCTGGGTATCCTTCTCTTTGGAATTGCAGGACTTTTGTGGACGGTGGTGCCGTTTTGGGATCGCAAGAGTTCGCGGGGAGAACAGAATCGTTTTGTGAATTATATTGGACTCTTCGCTATCGTATACATTATCATTTTCACGATCATTGGATGGCTCGCATGAAACAGAGAATTATTCTTTTTGCCACAACTCTAATAGCTGTCCTTGTTTCAAGAGAATGTGTTCTTGCAAACGACAAGTGTCTTGAGTGCCATCGAAATACAGAGGACAAACCTTCAGCATTATTTTTAAATGATATTCATTATACCAAGGGAATTACATGTGCCGGGTGCCATGGAGGCAATCCCAACACTGAAGAGATGGAACGAGCAATGGACAAAAAGGTCGGTTTCATCGGAGCGCCGAAAGGAGACGATATCTCCAAGATATGTGCTGCATGCCATTCTTCTCCTGAAAAGATGAAATCGGTTGGTTCGTCTCTTCCAACAAATCAGTGGGAGATATTGCAGACGAGTGTCCACGCAAAGCTTTCACTAAAAGGAAAAGAACACATTACGCAGTGTGTTACTTGCCACAATTCACATGGAATTGTCTCCGTCAAAGATCCATCTTCGCCTGTGTATCCTCTGAATGTTGTCAAAACGTGTGTGAAGTGCCATGCAAATATAACAATGATAAAATCCTATAATACATCTCTTCCAGTTGATCAATTGGAAAAATATCGAACGAGTGTTCATGGTATACTCAATGCAAAGGGGGATCCTAAGACTGCTGAATGTGCAAGTTGCCATGGAAGTCATGACATCCGATCTGCAAAGGATGTGAAATCAAAAGTATATGCTTCAAACCTTCCGGGAACATGTGCAACCTGTCATAGCAACGCTGAATATATGAAGGCGTATAAAATTCCTACAAATCAATACGAAAAATATGCAAGGAGCATTCATGGTGTTGCATTACTTCAAAAGCATGACGCAGGAGCTCCAGCATGCAACAATTGTCATGGAAATCATGGTGCAGTACCTCCGGGTGTAGAATCGGTCTCAAAAGTGTGCGGCACATGTCATGCACTCAATGCTGATCTTTTTTCATCAAGTCCTCATAAGAAAGCGTTTGATCAGCGCAAGCTCCCTGAGTGCGAAACATGCCACAGCAATCATGAAATTATAGCTGCGACCGATAAATTATTAGGTGTTACACCAGAGGCTATTTGCAGCAAGTGTCACAATGAAACTCAAAACGTCAAAGGGTATCAAGTGGCAAAAAAAATGCGTGGATTGATAGATAGTTTAGAAGCAGCTGAGAGAAGGGATCAAGAATTGGTCTATGAAGCTGAACAGAAAGGAATGGAAATCAGCGAGGCGAAGTTCAGGCTCCGGGATGTTCGACAAGCTCGGCTTCAATCTCGAACAGCGGTTCATGCTTTTAGCGAAGAGAAATTCGCCGAAGTTATTAGTAATGGCTTAAAAACAGCTGCTTCAATTGTAGTGGAATCCGAAAGTGCAATCCGTGAATATTATTTTCGAAGAATTGGATTGGCTGTCTTGACAAGTATTATCACAATCCTGGCAATATCATTATTCTTATATATCAAGCAGCTTGAGAATAAACAAGGTAAAAATAAGAAAAATTGAGGAATATTTAGCAACTTCTGGACTCTTCTTACATTCCTTTTACTCCAATACCCTATTTGTTTTTTCTCCATTTAGAAGCAAAAAAGAACATAATTGTGGAACTCTAAAGTTTAAAGATTTGTTCCAATCACTTGCTTTTATATTATTACTCTATTACCTTAATATTGTATAATTAATATACAATTTTATTTAATTATAGTTGATAATTAAAACATTTTTGAAAGGAAAACTCTATGCGAACAATAATACTTCTTTTTGCCATCCTCCTTATTGTTCCTTTCATATTAAACGCTCAAAACAAGTATGTTGGTGTCAAGATGTGCAAAATTTGTCATCAATCAGAGAAGCAAGGAAAACAATTTGATGTCTGGCAAAAGAGCAAGCATGCGGAAGCATTTAAAACCTTGTCTTCAGATACAGCGAATGCAATTGCAAAAGCGAAAGGATTGAAGAAGACTGCTGCGGAATCTCCGGAGTGTCTTGAATGTCATGCAATTACAGCTGATCCAAAATTGATGGCTGATGGTGTTCAATGCGAAATGTGCCACGGTGCAGGTTCTTCTTATAAGAACATGGCGATTATGAAAGATTCAGTGAAGGCTGTAGCAGCTGGTTTGGTCATCTACAAAGATAAAGCGGCAATCGAAAAGAAGTGCAAGGCATGTCATAATGAAAAGAGTCCGTTCTATAAGACATTCAAATTTGAAGAAATGTGGGCGAAAATTAAACATCCAATTCCAAAAGGATGACATTTTATCTCGATTGAAAACTTTGATTTTACTGTAAAGTGGGACACAAAAGGTGTTTAGTCTTTAAAATTAATTGAATTATCATTTAATCGCTTTAACTAAACCATTCATGGGCGATGAACAATGAAACGTCTGATATCGCAATGCACTTTTACGTTTACAATTGTGCTTGGAGTGCTTTTCTGTATTATAAGCTCTGAAGCGTCAGGTCAATTTTTTCAATTGCGTCTTGTATCATCAGCCTATGCATGGCAGCGGCAGGATACTGTGGGGCAATCCTCAAACCATCTTTTCGGATATCAGACAGCTCAACTTTCGTTCGCCGGTGAACATCTTTCATTCCATACGTACATGCAGGGGTTCAATGATTTTACCGGTCCGTTGAAAAACGAAGGTACTGTCCGGTTTTATGATTTTTATTTAAAATACTCCGACTTACTCGATAAGATTGATCTCAGTCTTGGACGTCAAACAATCTTTGCTGGTGTTGGCAATGGCACCATCGATGGCGGTGTTGCTTCAATCAGATTACTTGATTCTAGATTAAAGGTGCTTGGATATTACGGTTCACTTCCCAGTCCAGAGCAAAAGTTGGAAATGATCGGAGATCAAAAGAATAATAGCATGCTTGGTGCTCAAGTTATTGGTACGCCGACCGAATATGCGCGTGTGTCACTGAGTTATATGCATGAGAATTTGAAACCGGAAACATATTGGGCAAAACGTGCATACGATTCCACATATAATGTGCACGATGTCGAGATTACTCCACTCGCAACTGCAGAAGAATATGTAAGCGGAGATGTCAATATAGAATACAACATCGTCTCTGCGTATGCACGCAGCGATTATGATATGATTTTGGATAGGCTCTCAAGAATCCAGCTTTTTACTCGTGTCAAAGTTACGGAACCACTTTCATTAACCGGCGAATATATTCACCGTGAGCCTCGCTTATCTTATAATTCCATCTTCTGGGTGTTTGCATATAACACGATCAGCGAATATGAACTCGGTGCTGAATATGCAATCTGCAAAGACTGCCAAGTCTTTGGGAAATTCGGATCTGTTTCATATGGCGACGACAATTCCAACCGCATTACTTTGGGTGGCAGCACGAAATACACCTCTGTAAGTTTTAGCTGGAATACAGGTTATGGCGGAGAATTAGCAGCATTTTCTGTAAATGCCGGTTATCCATTGATGAACAATAAACTAACCCCAACCGTGATGGTGGGATATGCGCATTATAAATTAAGCAGCGATGCCCCGACATTAGATGCGTTGAGCGGCGCGCTAGGAGTTGTATATCGGCCTGTTCCAGTGTTTTCGCTGGATACACAAGCACAGTGGATTAAAAATAAAATTTATAGCAACGATGTACGCCTCTTTGTTCGAGGCAGCTATTATTTCGGCGAACGATTGAACATTTTCTGAGATCAACATGCCAACAACTCGAACGAACACTTTGTTTATTATAAAGAATGGATACCTGTGTTTCGGTCTGGTACTCATCCTATTGCTTAGTTTCACTGCTGTATTGAAATCCCGAGAAACAACCGGTGATAACAAACAACGGAAGTGCGTAAAATTCTCGCACCAATTCCATGTAAAAGAATCCGGTATTGCGTGTATAGATTGTCATGCAAACGCATCGAAAAGCGTGAATGCATCGGACAATCTTCTCGCGAAAATGGAATCATGCAAAAGCTGCCATGAAGATCAGGTTAAAAGCAATTGTACTTACTGCCACACTAGCGCCGATTCCGCAACATATACAGCTTCTCAAAACCCGGTGCGCGAATTTCGTTTTTCACATCAACAGCATGTAGAAGATCAAAAAATCGATTGTGAGAGTTGTCATACAATGCTTGATAAAGCTGGAGCTGCAATTGGAGAGCTTGTACCTGCAATGACGATCTGTGTAACTTGCCATAATGATGTGAAAGCAACCGGTGCATGCGAGAAATGTCATACGAATTTGGCTGCACTGAGGCCCGCGGAACATAACCGATCAGATTTTTTACATGAGCACAAGCAATTGGCGCGTATGGGCGATGCCAAGTGTGGTACGTGCCATACACAAGAAAGTTGTCTTGATTGCCATAATGGTTCGGCATTAGTGAAGGTTGACGTTCCGGGCCGTGATTTGATGTCACAATATTCGCCGCGACTTACTTCAATAGACCGCGGTCAAGGAATGGTGTTAACAAAAGTGCATGATCTGAATTTCCGATTCACGCATGGCATTGCCGCAAAGGGCAAAACGATGGAATGCCAGACCTGTCATAGTCAGGAACAATTTTGCTCCACATGCCATCAAGCAGGGGGCAATGTCAATCAAGGTGCATTTAAACCATCATCACATATGGCTGCTGGATTTACAACGCTGGGCGTTGGAAGCGGTGGCGGTGAACATGCACGTCTGGCAAAACGAGATATTGAATCGTGCGCAGCCTGCCATAGTGCAGAGGGTGCCGATCCAGTGTGTATCACCTGCCATGTCGATCCTGACGGAATAAAGGGTAATGATCCGAAAACGCATGACCCTGGCTTCATGTCCAATACACATGGGCCCTGGCATAGTGATCCCGGCGCCAATTGTTACATGTGCCATACAGATGTCAACGCACATCCGGGCGGAGTGAAAGGACAGAAATTCTGCGGTTATTGCCACCGATAATGGGATGGATTGACTATGAAGAAACTCTATATCATTCTCATTTTGATGTTATTGATAATATCAGCACTTCTCACTTCATGCAGTGATTTAAAGAAAGATCTACCGACAGCAACAAGTGCTGAAGTACAGATTCATGGACAAGGATGGATCGATACCGGCTCTGTAAATTTCCATGGCAAGTATATTCAAAACATTAATTACAATCTTGCAATTTGCAAGCAGTGTCATGGAAGTAATTATGAAGGCGGTACATCAAACAGTTCATGCTGGCAATGTCACTCAGGACCCGGCGGGCCGGAAAATTGTGCTACATGTCATGGCATGCCTCCTGCGCCGGATCGTTATGGAAATACTTCCTCTACCGCCCCTGGAGTTGGGGCGCATTATATACATTATACAGGAACAGGAACAATTTCCTCCACAGCGATGCATTGCGAAGATTGCCATCATTTGCCCAACGGAGTTTCTGACTCAACACATATCACCGCAACGAGAATTGCGCAAGTACAGATAAGTAATTTAGGCGCTCTGCAAACGAATGGTGTTGTTCCATCAGCTTCGTTTAGCCAGTCGACTTTAAAATGCACAAATACATTTTGTCATGGTAGTTGGATGTTACCGAAATCCGGATTGGCAACCGATTCTGTGTTTTCCGGTACTGTAATGAGTGGAGCAAATTATTCGCCGATATGGAATGGCGGATCTTCCCAAGACAGTTGCGGCTCTTGTCATGGAATTCCTCCATCCGGCCATAATTCTTACGGCCCATCTAATTCTCAAGGTTGTTCACTCTGTCATGAAGATGTTACAACCGCTTCCGGAAAACTCATGCATATGAACGGAAAGATTAATCTTGCAGGCGGAGTGGTAAGAAACTTCCGATAATAAAATTAAATAATTCTTTATAGGTACGCATATTCTAAAGAATATGCTCATTTATAGGATGATAAAGATAAATAATTAAATTTTAACCTTTAACGAAAAAGGTGTTATATGATGAACAAAATATTCGGGAGTTTCGCTACCTGTTTGGTTAGCCTCTTTGTGATTGTGGTCATGTCAGGTTGTAAAGAAGGTCCCACAGGTCCTGCAGGTAAAGATGCTTTTGTCGGCGCTCTCGAAGGCTATGCCCCTGGCATTCAATGCGCTACATGTCATAGTGCAGATTCTGATACAACATATCGAGTTGTTGCAAGGGATGTTCAATATGCTACATCAGAGCATGCTGTGGGTGGTGATTTTGCACGCAATACGTATGATTGCGCTGGTTGCCATACGAATGAAGGTTTCTACGACCGTTATAATAGGGGTTTTACAAATGAAACATTTAACATCAATGCTCCTTCAGTAGAAATTTGTACCCAGGGTTATCCTAATGCAACACCTCCCGGCTGCTTTACCTGCCATGCACCTCATCAACGTGCCAATTTCACAGTACGTGATTCCGGTGCAGTAAATATCTTTACGCTTGTTGCTGGACAGACAACACAGATATGGAACAGCAGTGCAGCATCCAATTTGTGCGTAAAGTGCCATCAACCGCGAATGACTTCGACATTTATGTGGGCAACTACCTCTTCCAGTGGCATAACACCAGCGTCTTGGCAGCCGGATCCATCAAAAATAAATATAACAGATACGGCAAAAATCTACACATCGCGTTGGAATAACCACGTCTCAGGTGAGCCGGCGCAAACTTTACTTGGTACCGGTGGATTTGAATTCACGGATTATTCGAATTATCAAAGCTCATATCATACTACTTTAATAAACAACAAAGCGCTGGGTTGCGAAGATTGTCACATGGCAACTGTGAATGGCGGTAATCAAAACGGCGGGCATACATTCTGGGTGCGTTATCTTGCATCAGGCTCGACAAGCCCATCCTATAATGTAAATGGCTGTAATGTATCCGGGTGTCATACAGGCCTTACAGCTTCAGCGTCCGATGCACACTGGGGAGAGCGTGCAACAATTATTGGAGAGACTGCACAACTTGCTAAAATGTTGATGGATACATCAATTACAAATAAGTGGTCACAGAAAAGTAAAATTCCTTGGGTGACAGTAACTGCTGGCACGATTGCAGGTGATTCCACTTATGGAGTCAATGCAACGGGGAGTAAGCCGCTGATTATTGCTCCAGCTTATAAAGCCGGTGCGATTTGGAATTTGCAACAGGTTCAATATGAAAAGAGCCATGGTATTCACAATTATAAATATGTTAAGGCTCTGTTGGATAATTCGATTGCAGAGCTTAATAAGTAAGACCAGGTGCTGCAATACCTAAGCATTATCATGTATTGTTTCAACATGTGCGGGAGTAAATCTCCCGCACACTTGTTTTCAATTAAATCCCTTCTAAGTGAAACCTTCATATTCAGTTCTGTGTTGTATTTCGCAGAGTGATTGTTTATTATCTTAATCATCGAATAAAAGGAATATGCCATGATCGGTACTGTTGTCATCTGGATTGCTTGTCTTGCTGGTTTTACTTCGGCTGTGCTGTATGCATCGTCTATAAAAAAACCAAAAAATCTTCTCAAAGCCCGCAGCGGTTTTATCCTGACGGTTATCAGTGTCATTTTAGGTTCTGCGCTTCTTATGATTTATATACTCCAGCACCGGTTTGAATATAGCTATGTCACAAATTATAGTTCTCGCGATTTACCAACTGCGTTGCTGATCACAACCTTCTGGGCAGGGCAGGAAGGGAGTTTTTTATTGTGGGCATTATTTGCTGTAATCATCGGTATTATTCTTCAGCGATACAGCCGACACAAAGGAATGGAAGCGGAAGTGATGTCCGCATACTCTCTGGTGATTGCTTTCCTTATTCTGTTGATCTCTATAAAATCTCCATTTCAATATCTTTGGGAAGATCATCCGAGCGAAGTTCAACCAGGGTTCATTCCTCAAGATGGACGTGGTCTCAATCCGCTTTTACAGAATTTTTGGATGATAATTCATCCGCCGGTACTCTTCATTGGATTTGCATCATTGGCAGTTCCGTTTGTCCTCGCTATGGCAGCTCTTTGGCAGAAAAAGTACAATGAATGGATTCGTTCAGCACTTCCGTGGGTGCTTTTTAGCGGATTGTCACTTGGTTCTGGACTTATATTTGGAGGCTATTGGGCATATGGTGTGCTTGGCTGGGGCGGATGGTGGGGCTGGGATCCGGTAGAAAACTCATCGCTCATTCCATGGATCGTTGCCGTTATCCTTGTTCATACGATGCTTATTCAGATGTTAACCGGCAAACTTGTACGAACAAATTTTATTCTTACAGTGTTAGCGTATCTGTTGATTATCTACAGCACGTTTCTGACACGCAGTGGAGTTCTCGCGAATGCTTCTGTGCATTCGTTTGTAGACCCTGGTTCGCTTGTTTATACATTCCTGGTTGTATGGCTGGCGCTCATTGCCATTGGTGGCTTTGGAATGATTATTCTGCGGCGAAAGGATCTGATGAGTAAAAAACCAGCCAGCGCTTTGATGACACGTGAGTCCCTCCTGTCCATTGCCACGATTGTGCTGGGTGTTTGCGCGGCGATTATTCTGTTTGGAACAAGCAAACCTTTGTTTTCCGATTCGGTCGTTGAACCTGCTTTCTATGACCGCACGACTCTTCCTCTTGCGACGTTGATGACATTGTTACTGGGATTCAGCCTGCGGGTTAAATGGAATCAGGAGGATCGACAACTACTTTTCAAGCGCCTTATAATTCCAGGTACTTTCTCTGTTCTTGTTCTTGCTGTTCTTGTCTTTTTAGGCCTGCATGATGTGTTTGCAGTACCTGCTTGTTTTGACATCACTCTTCGCTTTTTTTGTTAGTGTCGATCAAGGATTTCGTTTGGCAAAGGAACGACTGCTTTTTATCGGCGGGGCGCTTGCTCATACAGGATTAGCCGTATTGTTCATTGGCATTATAGCTTCTGGGCGTTATGGACAGAAACAATCCGTTGCGCTTCCACTCAATCAGTCTCAATGGGTTTTCGGGTACAAGTTGACCTATAACGGCACTCAACCGACAGAAGATGGTAAAACAAAATTTATTGTCCATGTGGATCAAGAGGGAAAGCGTAAAACGTTTGAACCGGTTATGTTTGAGAGTATTTACAATAATAGCCTCATGCGTAATCCAGACTATAGCAGTTACTGGACAAAGGATTTTTACATCGAACCGGTTTCTCTTGAACAGAATAACACAGAACAACAAAACATTATCGATTTACTAAAAGGAGAAACTATTCCTTACGGTCCCATGACGATCACATTCCATAAATTTGATCTTTCATCACATGACAAAGGCAAAATGTCGGGAGGCAGCGATGGTGCTATGACTATCGGTGTTGTGCTTGAAGTGAAAACAGAAAAAGACATTCAGACCGTTGTACCAGTAACAACGTATACTTCGAAAGGCGCAATGGAAATGAAAACTGCCTATTTACAGAATAGTCATATTGGATTCCAACTAGTATCGATGAATATAGGGACAGGCAAAGGAGAAAGATCCCATGTGCGCATCAATGTCGTGGGAGCGGGGGAAAATCATGGAATGAATCAGAAGCCTGAAACACTCATCGCTGAAGTGAGTGTGAAACCGTTTATGAATTTTGTATGGATTGCTGCTGTGTTGATTATAAGCGGTTTGACAGTAGCGATGGTGAGACGATTGAAGCCGAATAACATCTGAAGTAATCCTAAAGGGTTTTTCCCACGTACAGCATACCAGATTGTTTCCCTCCCACCAAACACAACGGGCGGCACAAATGCCGCCCGTTCAACTTCACACGTAACTATGGCTGTTGAATAAATACTATCACACTTTATTCTTCTGATTGAAGAATATTCTCTTTGAGATAGATGAATTTATTTGCTTGGTTCATCACGAGCATATCTTTCGGAACAATTTTTAGCAGTCCACGATTCTGAAAATTATCTAACATCAAATTCAAAATAAAGTGTACTTTAAAGTACAAACCTGATTCAGTACTCTTTGCCTTCATTGCCTCGTTTCGAACGACAGTCCATTTGAAATCGGGATCGAATTTCAAATAAATACGAGATTGTCGATAACCACCCTGAATACTATCCGATAGACCAACATAAGGATTTTTCGGAATGACGCAACCAGTTGTTGGAATTTCGTATGGCGCTTCAACTCGTGTTGGGGATTTCACAGAATACACTCCTGCATCAGCATCGTACTGGATGAGTGTTGCCTTGAACCACACACCAAATACTCTTCGTTCCAGCTTGGCATCCTTGATATGTCCGTTCAGTTTATCCATAAATGTCTGCCGTGCTTTCGCCGCGCGCGTATGGAATTCCGCTGTTGTCTCGAACTCATCACGAGTTCCAGTCTCCTTGATAAGCTGGTCAGTTGTCTCTCTTAAATAAGTCCACTCATCTTTCAGAATCAGAGAAAACAACTCAGGTGTAAGATCATCGTCTTGAAATGCCGGTTGTTGTGCTTCTGCCAGCTGCACAGTGGCTGTGAGTAAAACCAAAAGAGAAAATATGACGGTGATATTCTTCTTCATACTACATCCTTTCAAAAAGTACATTGAACATGATCTATCGTATCGATATAATATTCGCAGAGAGTGTTTTTGCAATCCCATGCGCATTTTGTACACAGTCCCCTACCGATATGCCACCGCGATAATTTCCGGCAAGCACAATGCCCGGATGGGATTCTTCAAATTGTGTTAGTGCATCTATTTTGTGCTGGTAACCGATTTCATACTGTGGAATCGATTTCTGCCAGCGTGTCAAATGTAAATATACAGGATTTCCGGAAAGTTGCATGATAGATTTAAGTTCATCCAGCGTTATTTGAATGATGCGTTCATCGTTCAGGGTTGTCAATTCAGGCTGCCGTGCGCCGCCGATAAAGGCATTCAACGCAGCCATTCCTGCCGGTGCACGATGAGCAAAAAGGCAGGAATTCCATAAACAGCCGAGAATCTTCCTTTTCTCCTTCGATGGAATCAGGAATCCAAAACCATCTAACCGATGTTCTATCTGTTCGCGCTTCACCCCTAAAAAAATAGAAACGATGGGTGAATAGTAAATGGAAGATAACACGTGTGCTGTATTCACAGACAGCGATTTAATGAGTGGGGAAGCGTCGTATGCGGGGATGGCGAACACGACACTATCCGCTTCCATTTCTGTTTCTTGATCATTATGAAGATATTCAACAAGATAGCGGCGTGCATCGGGTTCGTTCGATGGCTCGTTGCGCGCGGTGGTTAAATTTCTGATGTTGGTGACTTTTGCATTAAGAATAACCGAATTGCCAAGTGAAGTGGCAATGGCACACGGAAGCATTTGCATTCCGCTAACAAATGAAAAGGTCTCTGCGCGGTCTTTTGCTTTCTCGGCTCTCTGTTTTCTTTCCCGTGCACCTTTAATCATTCCTTTGACAAGTCCGCCGTACTTTTCTTCCAAGGCGTAGAGTTTGGGAAAAGCGGAACGCACACTGAGTTGTTCCGGCTTTCCAGCAAAAACTCCGGCAACAAATGGATCGATAGCATAGTCAAGGAAATCCCTGCCCAATCGTCGCTCCACGAATTCAGCAATGCTTTCTTCTTTTGTTGCTTTTCCGATGAACGGGTCTTTCATCACTCGGAATTTTGCAGCGGGAGAAAAGAGTTTTGTCGAAAGGAACGAACTAGGTCCAAGTGGCATGGAATGTAAAATACTATCCCGGAGAATGTACCGATTCTTGCCTTCAGGGTTTGCATATACAAATTCCGATTCTAATTTCAAGTCGGAGACAAGTTCCTTAATGAACGGAGTCGTTTCCAAACCGGTGTTTGCGCCTGTCTCGTACAAGAAGCCATGATCCTGTACGGATTTCATCGTTCCACCGACTTCGCGTTCTTTCGCCAGGACGGTTACCTTGATGCCGCGTTTTTTCAACCAATACGCAACGCAAAGTCCCGTGATACCTTCGCCGATAACGATGACATCTGTTTTCGTTGGTCCCATAGGTGTCTAAGTATAGAGTAAAAGGTGATAAGTAAAAAGTATAACAAACATGTATTTGAGATTTTGTTCTTAGAATTTAAGATTTATTCTTTGCGATTTGAAATTTGCTCCAAGGACAGAGAACAGGCATTGATCGATCTGTACAATTCTTCCAGAGTACCTCGCACGTTCTGGGCTGTACGTCTGATGCAAGTTGTGCTTGAACGAGTTCAGCTAGACATTGGATATATTTTAGATGATCATTCAATGCAGGCATCACTTCGAATTGTTCAATGCCATATGCCATCGCGTGCCCGCGCACGTCGATATTGATTTCGTGCAGCGTCTCAATATGATCGGTGACGAATGAAACCGGGATAACCAATAGATGTTTACGGTCTTTACTGGCAATGTGTTCGATTGTTTCAATGAGTGATGGTTTCAGCCATTTCATTGATCCGACCTTACTTTGATAACAAAGTGAATGTGGAGAGTTCCACTTTCCACGCTCTACGATACATCGCACTGTCTCTTCCACCTGCATTTGGTACGGATCGCCGCGTTTGATGTAGCTTAGCGGGACACCATGCGCGCTAAAAATAAGATCGATGTCTGTCGATGCGATGTTATGAAACCGTATGAGTGCTGAGTTTATATTTTCTACTACAGCTTCGACAAACAATGGTTGACTGGGATAACAACAGACAAGTTTTGTCGGGATGACGCATCCTTGTTTCTTCGTTTGACGTTTCCATTCGTTCATGCTTGAAAGCGTTGTTGATTGCGAGAATTGAGGATAGAGCGGCAATAGGATTACTTGCTCAAATTCATCTGCTTTAATTTTTTTTACTACTTCATCAATCAGCGGATGCCAATAGCGCATTGCAATGAAGACGCGTGCATTAATATTTCGAGATCGCAACCTGGACTCTAAAGCAGAAGCTTGACGTTGTGTGAGATCGAGAATTGGAGACTTACCTCCTATTTGCTTGTAATTCTCTACAACCTTCACTGATCGACGACTTGAAATAAATTTTGCCAGAGGTCTCCGTGTAAGAAATGCACAGGGGAAATCGATGATGTCAGGATCTATAAAGAGATTGAAGAGAAATGGTTCAATCGCTTCAAGTGAATCCGGTCCGCCAAGCTGAAAGAGGACAACAGCCGTTTTTTTTTGAAAAGTAAATTTCAAGTTACCAGTCATGAGTTCTTCGATTTCGGTTTCAGTCTATCATCTCTGCAATCTCACATCTCCAATTATGTATGATATTTTACACTTTCTTCCTTCACTGCTTGCACAAATGCTTTCGCATGTTCAACAGGAATATCCGGTAAAATACCATGCCCCAGGTTGAAAATATGACCTGAGCCTTTGCCAAATTTTTCTAATATTTTCTTCACGCCTTCGCGTATACGTTCCGGAGGTGCATAAAGTATGGTCGGATCGAGATTGCCTTGCAGTGCCGCATAACTGCCAACCATCATTCTTGCTTTGCCGATGTCGATGGACCAATCTAAGCCGACGACATCGCATCCAATATCGGCGATCGCTTCAAGAGAATGAGCACAATCCTTGCAAAAGACAATTGTAGGAGCACCATTGCGCTTGAGCAGTTTTAGCACCTGATCAATATAACGAAGTGAGAACTCACGGAACTCATCTGGAGGTAGTATGCCGCCCCACGTATCGAAGATTTGCACGGCTTGAGCTCCGGCTTCAATCTTTGCACTCAGATAAGCAGCAACTGAACGTGCAAGTTTATCGAGCAGCACATGTGCGTCTTTAGGATGAGAATAAATAAGTTCTTTCATCGCACGGAAATTCTTCGATCCTTTTCCTTCTACCATATATGTTGCGAGCGTCCACGGTGAGCCGGCAAAACCAATAAGCGGAACACGGTTGTTTAGACTTTTACGCGTTAAGCGAAGCGCGTCCATTACATACTTGAGTTTGTGATTCGGATCCGGCACAATAAGTTTATCAATGTCGGCACGTGAACGTATTGGATTGTCAAAGCGCGGTCCGCCAGTACCTTCTTCTACAAATAATTTCATACCCATTGCTTCCGGTAGAACGAGAATATCGGAGAAAATGATGCATGCATCTACATCGATGATATCGATAGGCTGGATGGATACTTCTGACGCAAGTTCCGGTGTCTTGCAGAGTGTAAGAAAATCCACTTTTGCACGGATAGCGCGGTATTCCGGCAAATAACGTCCAGCTTGACGCATCATCCATACGGGTGTGCGTTCGGTAGGTTCTCTTTTGCAGGCACGTAGGAACAAGTCATTGATCATCTTTGTAGATCCTCTTTCGGTTTTAAAATTACAAATTGGAGGCTGAAGTAATCTTAATCCTTAATCCTAAATTTTAACTTACCAATTCTATTTTTAATTTATTGAACATAGTTTTCTAGTGCTTCAACCAACCCTTCGGCTGTAGCTTGCTGAGCGAGAATGGCTACGGTCAATCCGAGCTGTTGTGCGGTTTCTGCCGTTGTCGGACCGATTGCAGCTATTGCTGCATGTGCCAGAACTTCTGAGCCAATCATTTCTGTAAAGTTGAGAATACTTGAGGGACTAAAAAAGGTTGCAACATCAATTTTGTTTTCCAGGAACATTTGGCGAATTCGTTCAAGGTTATCTGGGTCCGGAATAATAGTTTGATACACAATAATTTCATCCACTTCCGCACCCATGGAACGGAGATGCTTTGGCAATTCTTCTCTCGCGATACTGCTTTTCGGAAACAGAATCTTTGCACCCTTGATCTGGTGTGCCTGTAGCATTGCCGTGAGTTCTTCTGCCGATGCATGTTTCGGTGTTGCAAGAACCGAAAAACCGCAAGATTCAAGAGACGTTTTCGTCTTTTCTCCGACAGCAAAGATGTTACGTGTTGCAAGTGTATCGACAGCTTGTGGACGTATGGAACGAATACGATCTATAAATTTTGTCACCGCATTCTTACTAGTAAAACAAACACTCGAATATTCTGCTAACTTCCAGATAGCTTTATCGCATACATCCCAAGACTCAGGATTTTTAATTTCAATGGTCGGGAAACAGATCACAGATACTTTCTGGGATTCTAGTAGTGAGCGAAGCTCAGCGCTTGAATCCTTTGATCGTGTTACGAGTATGGTTTTACCTGAAAGTATCAAAATGGTCAAGAAGAAGTTGTATGTCTGATTTCGTTTAAAATTTCTTTGCTGCCTTGTTTTAGTAATTTTTCTGCAAGCTCAATTCCTATTCGTTCCGCATCCGCGTGACTTCCACTCAGGCTTCCTTTCACAATGCGTTTCCCATCCAGGCTTCCGATCACTGCATCGAGCCGAAATTCGTTCCCTTGTACCTGTCCGTATGCACCAATAGGAATTTGACAACCGCCTTCGAGATGACGAAGAAGAGATCGCTCGGCAGCCACAGTGAGAGCAGTCGGAACGTGATGAAAAGTGCGAAGGAGCTCTTCAATGCGCTTATCACCATTCCTTATTTCAACAGCCAGAGCTCCTTGACCGACAGCAGGGAGCATGATTTCATAAGGCAGGATTTCAGTGATTCGCTGTGCCCAGCCCAACCGCGTCACACCAGCTTTGGCGAGAATCATTCCATCCCAATTTGATTCATCAAGTTTTTTTATTCGCGTGTTGAGATTTCCGCGAATGTCGACAATCTGTATGTCTTGCCGCGCGTTGAGTACCTGACATTTACGTCGCAGACTTCCGGTCGCGATAACAGCATGACGTGGAAGAGTCGTGAATAATTGGTTCGGGCTCTTCGGATGACCAATAAAGATATCGTGTACGTCTTCACGTTCCAAAACAGCGGCAATCGCAAGACCTTTAGGAATAGCAATCGGAACATCCTTGAAACTGTGAACAGCGAGATCTATGCGTTCGTCTAACAATGCCACTTCAAGTTCTTTTGTGAAAAGCCCTTTATCTCCGATCTTTGCAAGCGGCGTGTCGATAATCTTATCGCCTGTGGTTTTGATTATCTGCACATCGATGACGATGCCGGGAAAGCGTCCTTCTAAGAGTGCTTTCACGTGACGTGTTTGCCAAAGTGCCAGCTCACTGCTGCGCGTGCCAATGCGAACATTAATCGGCATGAAAATCTTCCTTGGATGACTTGGCAAGTCCGAATAATTTCTGAATGGCGTTCATTTTCTGCAATCGCTCAGTGAGCGATGTCTCTTGTCCATTGCGCAGATTAACGATGGGTGCGTGTATGATCTTGTTGATGATGCGTTTCGTGATCAGCTCTACTAATTCACGATCCTTGGGATTGAAGCGATTAATATTCTTTGCTACTTCTTCCTGTCGGATGGATTCCATGAATTGTGTGAGCGCTGTAATCGTGGGATTCACTTCCAAGGACGCGTACCATTGCGTCAATTCTGCCAATACATCGACAATGATCGCATCGACTTTAGGAATTTCCGCTTTCCGATGCTGCAGGTTTTCATCGATCATAGTATTTAGGGTGTCAAGATCGTAGAGAAAAATATTTTCCAATTCCTTAATCTGCGGATCGATGTTGCGCGGTACACCAAGATCGATGACAAACAACGGTCCATTTCTATTCTTTCGAATTAAACTTTGAATATCGCTCGGTTGAATAATGTAACGGTTGACTTCAACGGATGAGATAACAATATCAGATTCCGCTAAGGCATCACACCAAGAGTCGAACGGAATTGCAGTGCCATGAACTTTCTGTGCTAATTGTTCGGCGCGCTCCTGTGTGCGGTTGGTAATAAGGAGTTTCCCGATATTTTTTCCGCGCAGATGAGTGGCAGTTAATTCCGCTGTCTCGCCCGCACCTATAACGAAAGCGGTTTTCTTCTGCAAGTCATCAAATATTTTTTCTGCCAATTCTACAGCTGCATAGCTAATAGAAACAGCTCCTTCACCGATTTCGGTCTCCGTTCGTGTGCGTTTTCCGACACGGAAAGCAAGCTGGAAGAGGCGATTCATAAAAATGCCGGCGGTCCTGAGTTCTATAGCAAGGTTGAATCCTTCCTTCACCTGTGCGAGAATCTGTGCATCTCCTAACACCATCGAATCAAGACTTGCTGCAACACGAAAGAGGTGCCGTGCTGCATCGCCAGCGGTCATAAGAAACATATCGGAGGGTTGTACTTTTCCTGCTGCGGACTTCTGTGCAATTAAAAGCTTCTTTAGCACATCCGGCTCGATTGTTCCGTTTTCCATCAGTACATATAATTCCGTGCGGTTGCATGTGGAGAATAAAACACTCTCGCTGGCACTCAGCGGCTTCAACAACGGCAAGGTGTGGCGAATCTCATCCGAAGAAAACCATAATCGCTCACGAACATCCAGCGGGGCTGTGTGATGTGATATACCGACGCAGAGAAGATTCATGTTAATAAAACTTGTGGAATCCGCTGAAGAAGATGTTAATAATGGTCATCGAGAAAATGGAAATGAGAAACCCCGCAATGGAGAGTATCATGACTTTCCGTCCTTGAACGCCAAAATATTTATTTGCGATTACCAGAGATCCTGTACATAATCCAAACCATGACAGTACCAATGAGTTTTGGGTCGTCAAAATGTGCATTCTGATATACGTGGTGGAGCCAGACGATGCCAAAACAAATGGCTACGCCAAGAAGGGCAACGACAAGTTTTATCGCTGTCATGGTCATGCGTTCTAATGATTCGAGCGTAGGAAGTTTTTTATAGATGACGCCAAAGCGTGAAGCTTTCATTTCATGGTATAACATTAAATACATGAAGCTGTATGCGCCTGCTATGGTACTCGCGGCATAGCCAATCAATGCACAAGAGACGTGCACGCCAAAAAGCGGGCTGCGGAGAATTTCCGGCACGACAGGTGTATCTTTAATAAAGAAAGTCGATGCGAGCTGAAAGAAGAACGCAATGTTGAGAATAAAATATCCGGTTTCTTTCCGATGCGAGCGGAGTTCAATGATCCAGTACGTAGCGGTAACCGAAAATGCCAACATGCCGAAAATTTCAAAGACCGTCGTGACAGGCGGATGTTGAAATGTGATCGTTCTGACTGCGAGATACAATACATGGAATGCCAAGGTGCCGATGAGGAGCGGTGTTTTCGTTTGCTTTGCCCAGAGTTTATCCGCGAAAAATGCCTTTCCGTAAGTCCACACTAAAAAAAAGTATAAAACAGGCAAAATGTAATTTAAATAACCGCTCACGAAGGTTCCCTTTACAGAGTATTCATGAAAAAGGTAGAGAAATGTTGCTGGAGAAACAAGAAGAGGGGGAAGGAGGAAAAGAGATGAATTGTAATTATCTACTCTATACTTAGTTACTCGTCGACTCTGTGCTTACGGCTCAGACTTCTCAACTGCTCATCTGCTCTCGGGCTCATTTACTCAACAATTCATTTTACATTTTTGCTGTTGTTATATGCCGCCCAAAAGCTGCTGCCGGAGAAACAAGTCGAACGATCCTATAAAGTAGTTCTGCAAACAGAAGCATTCGGGAATGATCGTGGCAGGTTAGTCTTTCTTACCCTCCACAATCTTTATCTCTTTTCGTCATTGCGAACAGTTTTATCGTGAAGCAATCTCTCTTTATTTCTTCATTTCCTCCGCGGCCTTCTTTTCGAGATCTGTGGGCACTTTCACAAGAAGCGTTTTAATGTGCTTTGGAAATCGTCCATTTTCCTTTTCTTGCTTGATAAGCTCAACCATTGATTTATCTGTAAATGCAAACACAATTTCCTGCGGTTTTTCGCTGAGGGAACCTGCCCAAAAAGCATTCGAGCGGACTTTGGCAAGCTCATCTACTCCAGGTTTTTCGCTTGTCGTTTTACTTGAGCTTGTTGAGATAAAACAGACTATTGTGCCGTCTTCAGAAACGGCATCGCATTCAAATTCTCCACCGGACTGTACTCCTAATTTGCGTTTTGCAAAAGCTTGATGATACTTCTTGGAAAGGAATTCGTGCCGTATCCAATTTTCAACATCTCTTGTAACTATCGTTGAGTCTGCCATTGAATATTCCTTAGCGTCCATCTGTAGCCGAGGTCGTTGACCTCGGCAAATTCTTCAGTTTCCTTAAAACCGCGATCACCCGCCATTAAGATTGGCGGGCAGGCCGGTCGCGGCTATAAAATCTTTTCGCGTTGATTGCGCCACTCTTGAATATCCGCAGGCGGTACTAGAATCTCTCCCGATCCACGCCGCTCGAGATGAATCGCGTCCTCCGGACATACCAGCACACATAATCCGCACCCAACACACCGTTTCAGGTCGGCCTTGAGAACAATATCCGGTATCGACAGCGCTTTGAACTGACATCGGTCGATGCATACACCGCACACCGAGCAGTTTTCTTCTACGACTGCGATTTGATAATCAGAATGCGCAATAGCGCTCATGATTCCATACTCTGCAATACCCCGCATGATTCCGCAGCAGCAAGTACAGCAATTACAGATGTACTCGATCCCGTCTTTATAATTTCCTGAGGAGTGCACAAGCCCCGCTTCTTCGGTTTCCCGCAAAATGCTGAACGCTTCTTCTTTCGTGAGAGCCCGGTCCACTGTGCTGCGGTTGAAGGCATTCTTGACCGGTGCAAAGACCAGACATGTCTCCAGCTTATGGTGACATTGTTTTCCGAGCAGTTGCTGCTGCTTGCGGCAAATACAGTCCCGCACACCCCACGATTGTGCTTTCTCCAGCAGTTCTGAGGCGCGTTCGTATGGTTCGATGTTCACTTTAATTGGAATCGCCCTATCGACAGGTATAACCCGATGCAAAGCAGGCGTTGGACGCAGCACACCGCCCTGCGTTTCCCGATAATAGTGCTCAAACAATTCCGCCATTTCCACATCCATGCGGGCAAGCTGACCTTCATAGAATCCGACAACAAAAGGACGCAGTGCATATGCAAATTCTCCCTCGCCTTTTTTCAGATCGACCAATCCTTTCGCGACCATCCGCTTGAGTGTATCGCGCGTTTCTTTCGGATCGACACCTGCGTGTTCCGCGATCGCAGACGCCGGTTCAGCTTTCAGATGCATCGCACAAGCAAGTAACGCTTCTTCAGGCGTAAACACCTTTGCCAGCATTGCAAATTCGATTCCGCTTTTTGCAGGCGGGAATCGGTTTGGCAGTTCGTCTAACCTTTTTGCCAGCCGTTTATAGATTTCATTTGAGATCAATGTTTATTTCCTTTGTTTTGATATTTCCTCCGCCGCATTCTTCTTCATCTCTGCAAGTTTCTTTTCGAGGTCTGCCGGCAATTTGACAAGAAGCGTCTTAATGTACTTTGGGAAGCGTCCATTTTCTTTTTCTTGCTTGATAAGCTCGACCATTGATTTATCTGTAAATGCAAACACAATTTCCTGCGGTTTTTCACTGAGGGAACCTGCCCAAAAAGCATTATCCCGGATTTTCGCAATCACACCCGTGTCTGTCTTACTTGAGCTTGTTGAGATAAAGCAGACAGTTTTACCATCTTCAGAAACAGCGTCGCATTCAAATTCTCCGCCGGACTGTACGCCTAATTTGCGTTTTGCAAAACCTTGGTGATATTTCTTAGGAAGGAATTCGCTTCTTATCCAATATTCAACATCTTTTGTGGCTATGGTTGAGTCTGCCATAATATTATGCTACCTCTTCCTTAACTCGTCAACAGCATTATACACATTCTGACATACTCCATCGACATTCTTACAAACATCCTCGTTGGTAAAACGGAGAAACCGTATTCCAAATGCCTCAATGTGTTCCTGACGTGTTTTGTCTTGCTCCTGTGCGCCTTGCATAAAGTGTGAATCGCCATCGACTTCAATGGCAAGCTTCAACCGTGGACAATAGAAATCGAGCACATATTGATTGACACTATATTGTCGAAGAAATCGCTCTCCGAGTATCTGTTTATTTTTTAGTTTAGACCAGAGTATAACTTCCGCTATCGGCATGTTCTTGCGAAGTGATCTTCTTCGTGCTTTTAATTCCTCTTTATTAAACGTTTCAGTCATAATTTTGATAACCCCCTTTTCTCCCCCCTTTCAGAAAGGGGGGATTGGGGGGTTCATAACACTCCGCCGGACTGCACTCCTAATTTCTGTTTTGAGAATGCTTGATGATATTTCTTGGGAAGGAATTCGCTTCTTATCCAATTTTCAACATCTCATATTGCTATCGCTGAGTCTGCCATTGTGGTATTAACTATGAGTTGCAATTGAGACTATTTGGTAAATATCTTCACCCTTTTTTAGAGCCTCTAATAATTTCTTAAACATATACGCATCGTGATAATTTGTCTTTTCTTGTATCATCAGCAACTTGGCAATTAAGATTAAAAATTTACACTATACTTTCCCTTCGCTAGAGATAATAATCTTCATATTTTCTTTACTATTATTAAATCGAACGGAAGAGATAACTGGAACATTTAGTTTGTATGGATTCTCGAGTTCTGGGTAGAATATTACAATACTTGAAGGAAATGGTGCGGATTGCTCACTATTCCCAAAAGATAATCTTCCAGCAATAAGACGCACTTCGCCCGCTTTCATTGCCCAATCATGCCACCATCTTGTATCGGTACGAGAAGGAACAAGACATACCACCAATGCACCCCGTTGGCTTTCCTGATAAGCTTTCTTCATCCAATGGGAAATGTTTTTGCCATAAGGTGGATTCATCCAGCAACGAAAAGGGCTCCATTCTTGATTAAGGCCATTCACCTGCTTATCGAAATATACTTTGCATTTAGCATTTTCTGAAGTTGCGCACACGTCTACCTGAAAATTGAATTCCTTATTGAGAATGCTAAAAACATGTTGCGGGGTTTCCCATTCTTCCGTTCTACTTGTAAAAAGACCAGAGGTCAATCTCGATTTATCATTCGCTTTTTCTATAGCTTTGGCTGGGACGCTTTTTATCATAAATATTAAAATTTTCCTTCAACAATACTCAATTCAACTTGTTTTGTATGCAGTTCAGCCACGATGTCATAGGAAATAAACTTCACTCTATGAGCTATATTTCTAAAAGCATTCATACTGATAATAGACTGATACTGTCTTTCCCTTTTGTTGTCTGCCACAACCCTGAATTCAACATTAAAATCCTGAAGCTCAACGAATTTTAATAAAGAGTTTTTAAAATCTGTTGAATGTTCTATTTCAAAAAAAGAGTGTGGAAGCTTTCTTTCATTGAACCAAGAGACATCTATCGTAGCTGCTCTATCTACTATATGATCATAACTAAAATTATAGAATTGATCAATCGTTGCTATTTCACCCAGCAAATGAGATAGATATTTTCTGTTCTTATCTTGCGATGGAACGTATGTTGTCATCTTCTTTATATTCCCAAGTTCAAGAAGAAGTCCTTGATAATATGAATGATTGAAAGCTTCATCATTTTTGCCTTTCCTTTCTGCTATTTCAAACACTTTGAGAATTTGTTCTCTCTCTGATTTTAACGCCCATAATCCCGGTCTGATTTTAAAGAAGAACCTCTCGTCTTGAACAATACGTCTAATAGTGGCAAAGGGAGTTTGTGTGCCCCATTTTACATTTTCTATTTTGAAAACTTCTATATACAAGTTGCCTAAAGTTGAGAATCCACCATTAGCTTTCATCACTTCTATCACTGCTTCATATTGCTTCATCGTATTTTCTCCTGAGACAAACGGAAGTATTTTCAATTAAATCACCAATCCCTCTTCTAGTTTACAATGAACATTTCCAGTTTTGAAAAATCTTTTGAATAATTGCCATCGGTGAGTCGCTCAATCCCCGATCACCTACCCGCCGAAACAACTGTGCCGGTAGGACATCTGTTAAGAAGTTATGCAAAAGGGATGGGAATCTCAATGGTAAGAGACTTTTAGATTCCTGAAATTTCTCAAGGTTTAGATTCTCGAAGTTTCTCACAAGAGACAACAGGTAAACTTCGAGAATCTTCTCTGAGATACGCAGGACTTTCCCTGGTAATTACTTACCATGACCGCCCTTTTGCGTGGCACTTCGCACCTGACCTTGTTTCACTTCAAATGCACATCTGCATGCTCATTCAAACAACAGCATCTGTGGTAAACGGTATTTCACACGCGCCAGGATATAGTTGAGGTCGACTGGATTATTGACGAAATCGAGGTCGTCACTTTCGATGATGAGAAGTGGACCAAGCTTATATCGGGCAATCCAATCTTCATAGAGCTTATTGAGCTGCTCGAGATAGGAACGCTGGATTCCTTGTTCAAAATCTCGTCCGCGTTTGGAGATTTGTTTCATAAGCGTATCTACATTTGCCCGTAAGTAGATCATTAAGCCGGGGGGTTTGAGGTATTCCGTCATCACGTGGAAGAGTGAGACATAGCTGGTGTAGTCACGCTCCGTCATTTTTCCAATATCATAGAGGTTGCGCGCAAAGATCTCGGCGTCTTCATAAATAGAACGATCTTGAATCACTGATTCGCTCGATTCGACGATCTCTTTGTGACGCTTGAAACGATTGGCAAGGAAATAAATTTGCAGGTGAAACGACCAGCGCGACATATCGGCATAGAAATCAGAAATATAAGGATTATCATCCACCGACTCAATGTGCGGTTTCCATTGGAAATGCTCGCCAAGTAATCGTGACAGCGACGATTTCCCGGCGCCAATATTACCTGCAACAGCGACGAAGAGGGGATGGGAGGGCATGGTGGTTTTATATGATGGAGTGAATGTCAGAAGCAATCAAGTGCGGATGCTGACTTCATCCACACTTGATACATTACTAAAATGATGCTATCGCGTCATTCACATTCTTGTGAAGATCGAATACCTTCAGCAATTTTGTCACCTCTAGGAGGTGTTCGACTTTCTTTGACGCACGTGCGAGTTTCAAATCGCCGCCGGAGTGGCGCAGTGTTGTTAATCCGCCGATGAGCATGCCAAGTCCGGAGCTATTGATGAAGCTAACCGTTTTGAGATCAACGACGACGTTCTTTTTATCTTCGGTGATAAGCTTGTGCAAGTAGTCGTTTAAGGCAGACACATCAGGACCGCCTATGACATTGCCGTCCAGTTCGATGACCGTAATGCCTTTGATCTCTTTCGTTTTCAATTTCATCGTATACCTTCCTGATGATCTTTCTCAAGCGGATAGACCTATTTCTTAATCAATTGTTTCTGGCGTTCGGTCCATTCCAGTACCACTGCGCTGGCAATATAGATAGAAGAATATGTGCCTGTGATGATGCCGATCGTCATTACGAATGCGAACCCTCTGGTCACTTCACCGCCGACAAAGAGCAGTACTAGCAAAACGACGAAGATAGTACCGGATGTTATGATTGTGCGGCTCAAAGTTTCATTCAAACTCTTATTCATAATATCGTGTAGTGACATACTCTTGAATAACTTTAAATTTTCACGAATACGGTCAAAGACAACAATAGTGTCATTGTTTGAAACACCGAGCAGTGTAAGGAATGCTGCAATTACCTCTTGGGTTATTTCCAGATTCAATCCCGGAATCACGCCATCAAGCAAGGACACTATTCCAATGGTTAGCAGTGTGTCATGCATTAATGCAAGTATTGCACCGACACCGAACACAAATTTGAACCGCAGGGCAATATAAAGTAAAATGGCAATGAGGGATACAAGGACGGCGTAAAATGCATCACGCCGCAATTCCCGCCCGATCTTCGGTCCAATCTTGTCCTCTTTGAGTAATTCAAGCCGTTCGTTTGGAAATGTCTGACGCATGGCATCTTTAATTTTTATAGCAATGATATTACCTTCAGCTTGTTCGGCCGTTCGGATAAGAAGGTTTTTCTCATTGCCTAGGAATTTGATTTCGCTCTTTCCGAGGCCTACTTTATCAAGGGCACCTCGTACCAGCGAAATATCCGGTTTTTGGTCAAAACCTAGCACGAGTTCCGTGCCGCCGCGGAAATCGATACCATAATTTACACCCTTAAAGATGAGCGAACAGATGCCGGCGATTATGATGGTTGCCGAAACCAGGTACATTTTACGCCGGATTGCAAGAAAGTCAATATTTGTTTTTTTGAATATCCGCATGGAACGATAAACTCCTTTTTCAATTCAATGACAACATATACTCACAAATAATTAATACGGTCTGATCAACCAAAATTTGGATTCAGACCGCGCTCGGTCATCACATCGAAGATGACCCGCGTGATGATGATGGCGCTGAAGAGACTCGTCCCTAAACCAATCATCAGTGTCAGTGCAAAGCCCTGTACAGGCCCGGTGCCGTAGTTGAATAGAATAAGGGCCGTAATGAAGGTGATAAAATTGGAATCGATGATGGCGCTGAGCGCTTTTGAATATCCCGCATCGATTGCCGCACGCAGCGTTTTTCCTCCAGCAAGTTCTTCGCGTATACGTTCATCGATCAGCACGTTCGCATCTACAGCCATTCCAATAGTAAGAATTATACCTGAGATGCCGGGCAGTGTGAGTGTGGCATTGAAGCCCGCCAGCACGCCAAGCAGGAACAATACGTTAAAGAGCAACGCAACATCGGCAATGCTGCCTGCAGAGTGATAATAGATCATCATAAAAAAAACAGTGAACATCAGCGCGACTAATCCTGCAGTGATGCCGGAACGGATGGAATCTTCTCCGAGCGATGGTCCCACTGAACGCTGTTCAATAATTGATACCGGCGCTGGTAATGCGCCTGCTTTTAAAACAATTTCTAATAAACGAGCTTCTGCAGGCGAGTCCATTCCTGTAATTCGTGAGCGTCCGCCCGTAATTTTTGCTTGCACAACCGGTGCAGAGAAAACACCTTTATCGAGGACGATCGCAACGCGTTTGCCGATATTAGCGCCGGTGATGCGAGCCCAATCGCGTGCGCCTTCGCTGCTCATTTCCATATTAACGATAGAGCGGTTATCTTCCGGATCTACACTTGCCTGCGCATTTGTAACGACATTGCCGGTTAGTTCCGGGGTCTTTTTCACAGGATACAGAAGATAGTATTTCTGTTCATCTTTGAATGTTTGAACTTTTGCAGACCACAAGAATTCAAGATCGGTAGGAATAAGCCGTTGTACTTCCGGGCGTTCAAGCAAACGAACAACACGATCTTTATCCTTTTCAGCGACATATCCTTCGCCGGATCCGCGTTGGTCCGGTTTGACATACATAAAGAAAGGATGCTCGCGTGCGAATTGCGCTTCCTTTGATGTATCGGATTCAGGAACTGCAGCGTTGCCTGTAAGTTCAGAAAGAGCATCTTTCCGTTTTTCAGGTTTCTTTCCCTTTTCAGTTAATGTAGCAGTTTCCGCCGTGTCTGTTTCTAGTTTGCCGGTAAGGAATTTATCGATGGATACCATCACCTTATAAGAAATTTGTGGATCCTTCAGCATCCTAAACTCAAGCATTGCCGTTCCCTGCAGTAATTGGCGCACTTCATTTTCGTCCTTCACGCCAGGCAATTCCACGATGATACGGCGCCCGCCTTGTTTCTGAATATTTGGTTCCGAGACACGGTACTGATCTACTCGGTTTCGTACAATCTCGATCGCACGGTCAATTGATTTATCGAATTCGTCAGATAACATCTTTTCGATTTTTGCATCGTCGTCGCGGATGCTTCCGTAATAGCGCGCCAATCGGATAGTATCCATTTTAAATTTATTTACAAATGCTGGAATGATCGATAGATCATTTGTTGTTGTTTCACTTCTCACTTCCTTTATGATAGAATGAAATTTATCATCCTTGTTTTTAGCCATATCATCGAGCAATTGGATAAGGTCTACTTCGAGGACAACGCGCATACCGCCCTGCAAATCAAGACCTAGCTTCAGGCGCTTGAGTTTCGCATTCAGAATATCATCACGATGCGTGTCCATATATGCAATGCTGTCCTGCCCAGTGAACTGGCTAAGTTTTTTACGATAATTGTAATCCTGAATCGTCGGCCATAGAAAATAGACCGCAAGAATGACGAAACAGACAGTAAGAATGATTCTAGTAAGCTGGTTTCTCACAAATTGTCTCCAAACTTAGAACGTTGGTAATCGATGAAGAAAGCAAAGCGCGATATCACAACCATCGCGCTTCCGAAAGAATATTACATTCGTTGTTATTTTTTCAATTAAAAAATATAACCGGATATGCCAACAAAGTCAACAAAAAATTCATTGCATATCAGATGATTGTCGGCTATATTTATCAACACTAAAACCGCAGGTTTTTTGTTTCAATCAGGAAATAGGAGCATGTTCTATCATGGCTGTATTAAGCGATATCCGTGAAAAATCTCCAAAATTTATCATTGCCGGTGCGGCAGTTATTTTCATCTTCTTAATTGTTTTCGATTGGGGGCTTGATATAACAAACCGAAGAGGACGTGGAGGTGCTGCCCCTGAGAAGTTTGGTTCAGTGAACGGCAAGGAAGTAAGCTATAAACAGTTCAGCGAACTGGTGCGGCGTACCGTTGAAAATCAAAAGAAACAACAGAACAGTGAAGTGGATGCTGAAACCGAACGACAAATTCGTTCGCAGGTATGGACCCAAATGGTAGATGAACTACTGTTTGAGCAGGAAATAGATCGGCTCGGCATTACTGTCTCCGATCAGGAGATACTCGAATATCGTGAACGGCCCGAATCCGCCGGAATTTCTGGTTCAACAGTTTAAAGATTCTACAGGAACTTTTCGAAGGGATGCGTATGTCAATGCTATGCGCGACCCACAGAACAAGCAGGCATGGATTCAAGTAGAAGAAGGGATTCGTCAGGAGCAGAAACGCCGAAAGCTGCAAAGTCTTCTGCTGGCGACTACTATTGTCAGCGAAAGCGAAGTGAAGCAGCGCTTCATTGACCATGACGTGACTTTGAATGCGAATTACGTTTTATTTGACATCAATCGGTTGGTGCCGGATTCAGCTATGACTGTGAGCGATAACGACCTGCAGAATCAATACGAGTCTCATCCCGCTGATTTCCAAGCAAAAGCGGCAAGAAAAATAAAATATGTATACTTTAGTCAAAACGCTTCTTCAGAAGATTCAGCAGCGGTTGAGCAGGATGCAAAAAGTTATTTGGAGCAAGCAAAGTCCGGCGTTATGGACTTCGCAGAACTTGCCAAGACATATTCCGAAATTCCAGTTACTGACGTATTCTTTAAACATGGCGAATTAAGCAGACAAAAAGAAGATGCGATTTTTTCTGCAAAGAAAGGTGATATCGTTGGTCCCGTGAAGGACAACGACGGAATCCATATTATTAAAATTCTCGATCAGCGACAGGGAAAATTAGAATTCGTTAAGTCTAGTCACATTCTCCTGAATCTCGTATCAGGACCCGATAGTGTAAAAGTAATCCAGAAGGCATATGCACTTCTTGCACAAGCACGCTCCAGCGCAGACTTTGCAAAACTTGCTCGCGAAAACAGCCAAGATTATGGAACTGCAGTGCAAGGCGGTGAACTTGGCTGGGCATCGAAAGATCGTTATGTAAAACCATTTGCGGATGCTGCATTCAGAACGAGTGTTGGAGGTATTGTTGGGCCTGTGCGAACGCAATTCGGTTGGCACATTATTAAAGTAACCGGAAGAGATAAACGCGAAATAAAGATTATTGATCTTGCATTGAAAGTAAGGGCAAGCGCACAGACAGTTGAAACTGCGTTTCAAAAGGCGCAGGATTTTGGATATTTAGCGAAGGATGAAGGATTCGAGAAAGCTGCAGAGAATAGTAAATATCAGGTCCTTGAAACTCCCGAGTTCCAAAAAACAGGATCAATTCCAGGTATAGGTCAAAATGATGCGGTAACAAACTTTGCGTTTACGAATAAACTTGGAGTGATCAGCGAACCAATCTACGTGCGAGACGGGGTCAGCGTGATAAAAGTGTCGAACATCCGGGAAGAAGGCGTCCGTCCACTTGAGGAAGTCAAAGGCATCTTGAAATCGATGGCGATAAAGCAGAAAAAAATGGAAAAGATCCACACCCTAGTAGATATTTTCTATAAAACGTTAACACCTTCCACTGACATCATTTCAACGGTACAATCCAATCCAAATTTGATTGCTCAGAATACCGGTGCATTCAAACCTACGGATGGTCCTTCAAGTATCGGGCGAGATCAGAAATTCATCGGCATTGCTCTCTCTTTGAAACAGGGCGAACTGTCCAAACCATTCGAAGGCAATCGTGGTTACTATATTATCCAACTTTTATCGAAGACACCTTTTGATTCAGTGAAGTACAGCTCGGAGCGTGAATCGCTGAGTACACAGCTTTTACAAGAGAAGCGCAACCGTGCATTATCGGACTGGCATACCACGCTGCGCGAGAAAGCGGATATTGTTGATCATCGGGATAAATTCTTTCGCTGAAATTTTTAATTTTTCGACAAGGCGTCTCGATTCATCGGGGCGCTTTTTTTTTAGCGCGGACAATGAAAGAAACACTTCACGGAAATAAGAAATCGCTTATTTTCCTTACCGGATTTATGGGAAGCGGGAAGAGTACGATCGGTCCTATTCTTGCCAATACACTTGGGTATGAGTACGTCGATGTTGATCGGTTCATTGAACAGAAGACAAAGAAAGAGATTGTAGAAATATTTCGTACTGAAGGTGAGAAAGCGTTTCGTCAATTAGAGCGGAATATATTGCATGAACTTACAAAACTCGATCACTCTGTCATCTCTCTCGGAGGTGGCACGATTGCCAACGAAGAGAACTGTCGGATTGTATCTCAGAATGGAATTCTTATCTATATCAAACTTTCGCCAGAAGAAATACTTCAGCGTGTGCAGTATCGAAGTGATCGTCCAATGTTGAAGGATGCCAATGGCAAGCCTTTGCAAGCGCAAGAATTGGAAAAACGTATTTTGGAACTTCTCTCATCTCGAGAACCGTTCTATTCGCGCGCCGATGTGATTATTTGTGCTGATAACATGCGCATTGGAGTAACAGTGGATGAGATTATGAAAAATATTCGCAGCATAATTGAGAAGGAGTAATCCTATGGTTCACCGGCAAATCGATGTTGCACTGGGCGACCGTTCGTACCCTCTTGTTACGGGTACCGATATGCTTTCATCATTCGCTCCTGTATGCCGCCAGCATGGGATTTCGGATACCGTCGTGATTATAACAGATCGGAATGTTGCGCGTTTTCATCTCCAGCCGTTGCTGCGAAATCTTCTTCACCATAAATTCCGACCTCTAATAATTACAATTCCGGCGGGAGAGACACAAAAAACTCTCACAAGTGCGAATAAACTCTTTACAGAAATGTTGAAAAAAAGAATTCCACGCAATGCGGCTATCATCGCTTTAGGCGGCGGTGTGATTGGTGATCTTGCGGGATTTGTGGCGGCAACCTATCAACGCGGCATGAAGCTGGTCCAAGTTCCGACAACATTGCTTGCCCAAGTGGATAGCTCTATCGGGGGAAAAGTCGGTGTGAATCATCCCTTAGGAAAGAATATGATTGGTGCGTTCCACCAGCCTATATTTGTGTGGATGGATACCGATTATCTAAAAACACTGCCAACGCGCGAAATGATTTGCGGTTTAGGAGAAGTTATCAAATATGGCGTCATACGCGATACGGAGTTGTTTGCCTACCTTGAATCGCATCTTGAAGAAGTAGTACAGCTTGATGTTGAAGCAGTGATGCATGTGCAAGCGGCATGTGCGGCTATTAAAGCAGAAATTGTCTCGCAGGATGAAAGAGAATCTGGAATCCGCATCATTCTCAATTATGGACACACGATTGGTCATGGATTGGAATCTGCCGGTCGTTACAAACTCCTGAAGCATGGCGAAGCAGTGCTCCTGGGAATGATTAGTGAAGCTTCTATCGCCAAAGAAATGAAATTGTTAGATGCGAATTCTTATGAGCGGCTCGTCTCCCTCATCCGCCACGCGCCGATGAAGGCGAAGCTTTCCTCATTGAAGATGGCAGACATTGTAAATGCTATGGGCCGCGACAAGAAGCGTGTTGCAAAGAAACTTCGCTTCGTTCTACCGACGAAGATTGGCGAAGTGAAGGTCGTGGATGATGTGGATCCGAATCTGATTCGATCAGCGGTGAAAGAAATACTCAAAGCGAAGCGATAACTTTTCGTACCTTCGATGGAGGAGGACGGTACTCATGAGAATTTCTACCATGTCACCTTGCTATTTTTTCTTATGTTCTCACCTTCCTTATCCCGATTCCAATCAGCAGAGGTATGTTTGTCACACAGGCCAATGGGAAATTTTACATTGAAGATTTCTGTTGTCTTATTCGGACACCATTCGCGCGCTTTCTTTTTCGTATCGACACAAATCGTATCCGTGATAATACCCTCCGGTTGAACGAAATACTCCGGCAATAAACTGATGGAAGAATCTTCATATACCTTCTGCATAAACCGGCCGAAGATCGGTGCGGCTGCAACACCACCCTGACCATTGTGACTTCCTAGGCGAATGCGGGGTTCATCAAATCCAACCCATGCCCCAGCCACCAGTTGAGGAGTAAATCCGACGAACCAAGCATCGGCATAATCGTTTGTTGTTCCAGTCTTGCCTGCACAGGTTCCGGTGAAGTACCTGCGTACACTACTTCCCGTTCCGCCATTCACTCCGCCTTTCAGCAAATCGGTCATGAGGTAAGCGGTTTCTTTACTCAATACTTCTTTCTTATTTGGTGCATTATCTTCAATTACGTTCCCATCTTTATCTTCGATACGAAGGATGGCGATAGGTGAGACAAGCACGCCTTCATTTGGATACACGCCATATGCCGATGTCAGTTCCAATGGTGATACTTCAACTGTACCGAGCGCAAGGGACTCATATGCCGGTACACGGGACGTGATGCCCATCCGGTGTGCATATTCAGAGACCTGTTTAGCAGGAGCGATTTCAAGAATAACACGCACAGCAATAAGATTTTTTGAATGCTTTATTCCCTCACGTAATGTGAATTTGCCGCCGATATCTTTATCATAATTTTCCGGTGCCCAGCGGGTACCATCAGGCATTGGAATAGTGACGGGTTGGTTCAACACCTCGTAGCACACCGGATATCCGTTATCGAGTGCTACAGTATAGACGAATGGTTTAAAAGCCGAACCGGGCTGTCGATGAATTTGTGTCACATGATTCAATCCATATTTAAATGTGCGATAATTCCGACCGCCAACCATTGCTTTGATCTGTCCCGTATGCGGATCGATGACAACAAACCCTACTTCAAGCGTCTGTGCTGCCCTTTTTATTGAATCGATAAATGCACGGCTACCAAGCAATAGTGTACGAATACTATCATGGATCGCCACATTATGAGATTTACGGTATAATTCATCATCTCGAATTGCTTTATTGATGACGTCATTCAAGATATCGGGATGTTCTTTCCAATCCCATGTCGAATCGAATGCTGTTTGGAAATCCTTCAGATGATCTTCGATGGCTGAAATCGCATGCCGCTGCATTCGGCTATCGAGCGAAGTATAAATACGCAGACCATCCCGGTATATGTCATAGCCATGTGTTTCAGCTTTTTTCAGAAGCTGGCGGCGGATCCATTCCACAAAGTGCGGCGCAATGCCGGAGCGAAACTCTGATTCGATAGTTTTGAGATCGAGCGAATCAGTTCGAATTTGCTTTGCCATTTCCTCGGTGAAGAATCCTTCTTTCACCATTTGATCGATCACCACATCGCGGCGCGCTAGGGCACGATCGCTGTGTTGAATGGGATCGTAATAATTTGGTCCTTTGAGCATGCCGATGAATAGGGTGTACTCAGGTGGTGTCAACTCGGTAGCAGGTTTACCAAAGTATGTCTGTGCAGCGGATTCGATACCATAGGCGTTTTTCCCAAAGTAGGCGACATTTAAATACAGCTCAAGAATTTCATTTTTTGTAAAATTGCGCTCAATTTGTATAGACGTGAGAAATTCACGAATCTTTCTTGTGATCTTGTCAAAAATTGATTCACGTTTACTTTGCAGCTTGTACAAATTACGCGCGAGCTGTTGAGTGATAGTGCTTGCTCCTGCTTGGCGGAAGGTGACGACATTGAGAATCATTTGCCGGATGAACCGTGATAAATTAACACCCCAATGGTTATAAAAGTCCTTGTCTTCTGTTGCAATCAATCCTTTGATCAATCCGGGAGGAAGTTCATCGAGTGAAATGCGTGTTCGGTTCTTATATGCGAACTGATCCAGTACTTCACCATCGATAGAATAGATTTTTGTTGCGAGCTCCGGTCTTGGATTTTCCAATTGATCTAGGGTTGGCAGCCCTTGAATAATGTACACAGAGTACCATGTTGTCAGCATGATAAAAATGAAAATGATACCGTAGAGAATCAAATGCTTTCGGTCGAAGTATTTTTTATTAAGTTTCATATGGGTATGCCGGTATTCCGGATCATTGAAATACCGTTCCATCTCTTCCGAACTAAATTTTCGATCAGCCATTATGTATCGCTCGATTCACGCGACTCAATTAATTTGTAAACTTTTTGAGTTCCATTTTTTTTCCATCGTACACTGCGTATGTGTTCTCAATAATCCAATCACCAAGGTTAACATATACTCCGTTTCCGATTTTTTGATGCGATGAGATATGGTTGTGTCCCATTACGACAAAATCAAATCCATTCCGAAGCTTTTGTGCTGCAAATTCCACCATACCGCTGCTTTCGTACGTTCTGTTGCTCGTGTAGCGCCGGCTCGTCCGCGATGACCACCGCGCAATCCATCCGGTCACATCCGGATGAATGAGGGAAAAGAGGAATATGTTCAATCTGTTGCGAAGAATTTTCTTGAGGATCTTATAACCGATATCGCCTTTCAGTAATCCATCACCATGATGGATGAGGAAACGTTTCCCGCCAATTTCCGTTTCAATGGGATCGAGGTACACTTCCAGACCAAGTTCAGTACGGAAGTAGTCTTTCACCCAAAAATCGTGATTGCCTGCAGTGAAAAACACGCGAATATCTCGTTCGGTTGTCTCGGCAAGTTTTGCAAAAAGACGAAAATATTTTTTAGGAACAACCGTTTTATATTCAAACCAGTAATCGAACAAATCACCAACGATGAATATCTGTGCGGCGTCATGTTGGATAAAATCTAAAAAACGGATTAGGCGCAATTCTCTTTGTTGATCCTCTTCAGGAGAGCCAAGGCCGAGATGAGCGTCGGAGAAGAAATATGTTTTATGTCGTGTCGCTGTTTTTTGCTGTATCCAGGGTTTCGTTGTTTTCATTTCATGGAGCCAATCTGTTGAATTAGATACAGAAAAATTGAAGGAAAATCAAGAAACGCTTTTCACGTCCTACCTTGCTTCTCGAAACTGATTTCTTTATTATTCAATCGAGAAAATAATGTATGAGAACCACGCGGACATCGTCACGCAAACAACAGCATATAGATATTAGCTTAACCAAAGATGTCTCTTTTTGCACTAAGACAGCCGGTTTTGAACACTGGGATTTCTTACACAATGCCCTGCCAGAATTGAATCTGTCCGATGTTGATCCGTCAACATCGTTCCTGGGAAAAAAAATGGCGTTTCCATTTATCATTTCCAGCATGACCGGTGGTTACACAGACGCTATAAAAATCAACCGGCAGCTTGCGGAAGTGTGTGCAATCAAAAAGATTGCCATGGGCGTGGGCAGTCAGCGTCAGGCGCTGGAAGATGATCAATATCATCGCTCATTTTCTGTAGTGCGCGAAGTAGCAGACAATATCCCGGTGTTCGGGAATATTGGCGCGGCAGAAGTGGCAAAGTTACGAGATGCATCACCGATACTTCGTTTGGTTGAGTTGATTCATGCAGATGGGTTTGCCATTCATCTCAATCCTGTTCAGGAATTACTTCAGCCAGAGGGTGATACAAACTTCCAGGGAGTGCTTGCCGGAATTGAAATGCTGATGAAAGCAATTCCTGTTCCACTGATTGTGAAAGAAATCGGTGCAGGTATCTCCGCAGACGTTGCACAGCGACTCATCGATAGTGGAGTAATGATCATTGATGTTGCTGGAGCAGGAGGAACCAGTTGGGCTGGCGTTGAGATCTTAAGAGGGAAGAAAAAAGATGGAAAAAGGAAGAATGAAGAAATGAGATTGAACTTGCAAGAGTTTTGGGATTGGGGAATTCCCACAATAGATGCGCTGAGGAGTGTGTGTATAGTAAAGAGTAAATCATCCGGGGTGAAAGTGATATCATCCGGCGGCATTTCCAATGGTATCGACATTGCGAAGTCTTTAGCGTTCGGCGCTGATTACGCTGCTGTTGCACGGCCCATTCTAAAGGCACTCGCAAACGGCGGAGTAAAATCAGTTCTCCGACTTATCGATAAGTGGGAATGTGAATTAAAAGGTGCAATGTTTTTGACTGGTTCGCGATCTATAGCAGTGCTGCAGAAGCAGCAGATGATTCCGAGAGTGTGAGAAAAATTATGAATCCAGAACAAAGGTATGAGCGGCATAAAATAGTCGTCGAGAGGTATCTTCGCGGTTTCATCAGCGAACATAAACCAAAGACGCTGTACGCTCCGGCGAAATATGTTCTCGCAGCCGGTGGCAAACGAATACGTCCGGTATTGACATTGCTTGCTTGCGAAGCTGTTGGTGGTGTTGCAAGCGATGCGCTGCATGCTGGAGCGGGAATTGAAATCCTACATAATTTTACACTGGTTCACGATGACATAATGGACCATGCACAAACACGACGTGGCCGTCTTACCGTCCATAAGAAGTGGGATGAAAACATTGCGATTCTCTCAGGCGATGTGCTTCTTGGACTAGCCCATCGTGCTTTGCTTAGAACAAAATCATCATGTATTCAAGAGATCAGTAAATTGTTCACTGAAAGCGTTATCACAGTGTGTGAGGGGCAATCGTTAGATAAGGAATTCGAGACACGCCATCGCGTTCATGTGAATGAATATCTGTTAATGATCGAAAAGAAAACCGGAAAACTCGTCTCTGCTGCGACGCAGATTGGTGCACTTATCGGGAAGGCCACTCCGACAGAATTGGAAGCACTACGGCTGTACGGTGAGTATGTCGGACGTGCATTTCAACTTCAAGATGACCTGCTCGATATTGTTGCTAATGAGAAGGAGTTTGGCAAGGCCATCGGTGGCGACTTAGTTGAAGGCAAGAAAACATTTCTACTACTCGAGGCCATGCGCCGTGCAAAGGGGAAGGAAAAAAAGATGCTCCACCATGTGTTCACTGACGGTGGTGTGCCGCGTAAACAGGTACCATTATTTCGAAGAATCTATGAAGAAACAGGCGCCATTGATTCTGCGAGGAAAAGAATTGAAACCGACATTACAGAAGCGAAGAATCAACTCGTCGCCTTGCCGACTTCCACGGCGCGCGAAACTCTTCGTTGGCTGGCGGAAAAATTAATGAATAGAACCTACTAATGGTATGTGTCGTGAATGATTGAACGAGAAGTAACGATTCGGAATCGGGCGGGTCTGCATACTCGACCCGCTGCATCGATTGTCAAACTGGCGGCGAAATTCCAATCCGAGTTTTTTATCGAAAAAGACAGCTTTCAAATCAATGGTAAAAGTATCATCGGCGTGATGACGCTGGCCGCAGAACAGGGTTCTAAGCTCTTAGTGCGCTTTAATGGACCTGATGAAGAAGAAGCGTACCGAGCCATGGCTGAGCTGTTTGATAGCGGCTTCGGTGAACCTATATAATTACGAAGAAATGGATTTTTATAAATTCCGAATAGGTACAAAATGAATAAGACAGCCAAACAAGAGGTAAAGCTGAAGGGAATTCCGGCGTCTCCTGGTATTGCTATTGGACCTGTATATCTTTTTCGGAAACATGAACCGACCATCCAGATTCGTACCATTGACGTTAATGAGGTTGGGAAAGAAAATAGCCGTCTTCAAAACGCTATTGCACGATCTAAAAAAGAACTCACTAAGGTTTTTGATTTTGCCGAACAGAAGTTAGGTGCAGATCAATCTAAGATATTCGAAGCACAGCTTCTCCTTCTTGAAGATACAGTTCTGTTTGAAGTTGTCTATAAGAGGCTCAAGGAAGAACTAAAGAATGTCGAATTTCTGATTCAAGACGAGATGGAAAAATATCATCGCTTGATGACGGCGTCAAATGATCAGTATGCGCGTGAACGCGCTGATGACCTGCTCGATGTGGAAAATCGTATTCTTCGAAATCTTGAGGAACAAAAACTTGTTTCGAAAATCGACGGCTCTCATATCGTTGTGACGCACAACCTTGCTGCAGCGGACGCACTTATTTTCAGTCGTAACGAAGTTATGGCATATGTAACAGAAATTGGCGGCGCAACTTCACACATGGCATTGCTTGCGCGTGCATTAAAGATTCCCGCTGTTGTCGGTGTTCACCAAATTTCATTACTCGCACATGCCGATGATCCAATCATCGTGGATGGATACGATGGGACAATTGTTCTCCATCCAAGTCCGGAGATGTTAAAACGCTACGAGAAGAAGAAAGAACAGTACCATACATTTGAAGAAACGCTTGCCCCTCTTCGCGAACTTCCTGCCGAAACACTCGATGGGCATTGTATTAAACTTGCCGCCAACGTTGAATTGGAAGAAGAACTTGAGTTCATCAAACTGCAGGGTGCCGACGGGATTGGACTCTATCGTACGGAAAGTTTGCTCCTCGGTGAAGAAGTATTCCCGACTGAAGAAGAGCAGTATGAAGTGTACCACCGTATCGCGGAATCAGTATATCCAAAAGATGCCATTATACGCACATTCGATATCGGCGGTGACAAGTTCATGGCACAGACAGTGAAAGAGAATAATCCGTTCCTTGGCTGGCGCGGTGTTCGTGTCATGCTGGATAAGCCACAGATCTTCCTTGATCAGTTGCGCGCTATTCTGCGTGCCAGCAAGAAAAAGAATATCGCCATCATGCTTCCTATGGTGACTAACTTGAAAGAAGTACAACTCACAAAGCAATTGATTGCACAGGCAAAAGATGACTTACGCACACGGAGAATTGCCTTTGATGATAAAATAAAACTCGGTGTTATGATTGAAGTACCAGCAGCAGCAATTATTGCAGATCACCTTGGACGAGAAGTGAATTTTCTCAGCATCGGTACAAACGATCTCATTCAATATTTGCTTGCGGTAGATCGCGGCAACGATATTGTTTCGGAACTCTTTCAGGAATTTCATCCTGCTGTCATCCGTTTTTTACGCCGCATTATCGAACGTGGGAAACAGAAAAATTCTTGGGTGGGCATGTGTGGACAAATGGCGGGTGATCCTCTGGCGACTATTTTGCTCGTTGGGCTCGGTCTGGATGAGTTCAGCGTGGTGCCGAATGCAGTGCCAGAAATCAAAAAGATAATTCGCTCGATCCATTATACCGAAGCAATACGCGTTGCTGAACGCGTGCTGATGATGCAGTCCGAAGACGAGATCAAAACGTACCTTAAGAATTTGATGAAGCGCAAGTTCCCAGATATTCCCATCGAATAAACAGGAGAATGCAGGTTTATGATTTGAGAATAAAGAAAAGATGAGGCAGGTAGAGGAAGCTGATTGTTTTCGATGAACCGTTCAGAGTTTTATACTATCAAGAAACATTAAAAGGAGAACAATGATGACGCTCGACGATATTACACGAAGAGATCCCAAGGGGATGTCAATCTGGATTGCTGATTTCCCCAAACAGATTGAACAATCTGTTCGCATTGGGAAAGAAGCAAGAATAAAGCTCAATGTAAAAGGTATACAAAACATCGGTACTGACCGGATTGGGCGGTTCAGCTATCGGCGGGGATTTACTTCGTTCATATCTTGCTGAAGAACTCAAAGTACCATTTATGGTCAATCGGAATTATATTCTGCCGGAGTTCGTTGGAAAAAATACGCTTGTTATTGTCTCCAGTTATTCGGGTAACACAGAGGAAACCATCTCTGCACATAAAGATGCAATAAAGAGAAAGGCAAGAGTTCTTTGTATTAGTACAGGAGGAGAGACGGCAAAAATGGCGAAAAAATTCAAGCAGCCCTGGATTCAAATTCCACCGGGACTTTCTCCACGTGCAGCTCTAGGATACTCATTCTTCCCATTGCTCGTTGTGTTTGGCAGGCTAGGTTTGATCAAATTAAAAGACAAAGATATAAAAGAGACAATTCGGCTTCTCAAAACCAAAGCAGCACTCTATAGCAATCCAGAATCGCTAGAAAATGCGCCATTAAAATTGGCAGAGCGAATCAAAGGTAAGTTTCCGGTTATCTATTCTCCAACCGAGCACCTCGATACCATTAACATTCGATGGCGCGGTCAAATTGCGGAAAATGCTAAGCAGCTATCCTCGGGCCACGTATTACCGGAGATGAATCACAATGAACTTGTCGGTTGGAAAGTGTTAACCGACTTGATGAAGCAGATGCATGTCATCTTTCTTAAGGATGCAGGTACCCATAAACGTGTTGCGATTCGCGAGGAAATTACAAAGCACATCGTAGCACAATATGCTGGTATAGTGACGGAAATTACAAGTGAAGGAAAATCGCTGCTTGCGCGAATGTTCTCACTTGTCCATTTCGGTGATTGGGTAACTCTCTATCTTGCTGTCTTGAACAATGAAGATCCGGAGCCGGTCGCTGTTATTGACTTTCTCAAGGGCGAATTAGGAAAAGTGAAGTAAAACAATCAGTTTTTTAGATATCTATTAAACGAAAGTATTGATAACGGAACCTTAGCTTCAGACTATTAAAACCTTGCATTTAACAACACCGGAAGATATATTACCAACGTTCATGCTGTGCGAAATTTTAATTTCTAATTAAACAGGCATCTTAATTTACACATCATACACGGACCACAATGCCTCAAGAAGAAATCAATTTTCTCCGTAATGTGCCTATCTTCGCTGAACTCGAAGAAAAGGATTTACTGAGGGTTGTCAAACTCGGCACAAGTCAAAAATATAAGAAGGGCAACATCGTTGTCCTTGAACAGGAAAGCGGTGCTGCTCTCTTCGTTATCATCACAGGTAAAGTGAAAGTAGTACGAATGGATGAGGATGGACGGGAGGTCATCCTCTCGATGTTTGGACCCGGCGAATTTTTTGGCGAGATGTCGTTGCTGGATGGGTTGGCACGATCGGCGAGTGTTGTGGCAACGGTGAAATCCGAATTGTTTATGATTCATCGGCGGGATTTTTTAGAGTTATTGAATGAATTCCCAACGGTGACGATTTCACTACTGGCAGAACTTGCTATGCGGTTGCGGAAAGCCGATATGCAGATCAAGAGTTTGTCGCTGAAAGATGCCGAAGGAAGGGTTGCCAATGTTATGTTGATACTTGCCGATGATGTCGGTATCTTCCGCAAAGGGAAAGTGGAAATTGATGATTTACCGCTTCAGCAGGATATTGCTAATATGGCTGGTACGTCCCGCGAAACGGTTTCCCGCATGATTCATTTATTTATCGAAGGCGGAGAAGTGCAGATGAAAGGGAACAAGCTCATCATTAACGATTACGAGGCGTTCCGGAAAAAATATTTGTGAGAAATCCTTTTCGCTTTGCCATGGATAGAATTTGAGGATATGGATGAGTATACGAATAAAAGTTTGTGCGGATTTTTATGGTTGAAAAAAGGAATGGGCTAACAGAACATTCAGATCGTCCCGACAATTCTCGAGCGGATCTCCATCTTCATACAACATACTCCGACGGTGCACGAAGCCCTAAAGAAATTGTTCAACGGGCTCATGCGGCAGGACTTTCTGTTATTTCCATTACTGACCACGACAATGTCGGCGCTCTCGATGAAGCAATCGAAACAGGAAAAAGCCTCGGTATAGAAATTGTACCAGGTGTGGAGTTGAGTGTTGCGTTGAATGAAAAAGATATTCACTTGCTTGCATACTTCTTTGATCACACAAATCAGAAACTGTTAGATTATCTTTCTTTTTTCCGCTACGAACGATTGAAGCGCGCTGAACGTATAGTCCAAAAACTCAACGACATTAATATCCCTTTAAAATTGGATGCAGTGCTTGATCAAGCAGGAATCGGTTCAGTGGGGCGTCCCCATATTGCTAGCGCCTTGATGGAAGAAGGATTGACGGATACATATCACGAAGCATTTTTAAGGTACATAGGCGCTGGCGCCCCAGCGTACGAAAAAAAATACCAACTCTCACCGCTTGAAGCAACACAACTTATTACACAGGCTGGCGGACTTTCATTCCTCGCACACCCCGGTAAGTATACAACAGATGTGGAATTGTCAACGCTTATTCAAGCCGGTTTGGACGGGATCGAAGTGGTGCATCCGTCACATAACGAAACACGTCAGGAATTTTATCGTGGCGTTGTTCATCAGTATTTCCTTCTGGAGTGTGGTGGCTCCGACTACCATGGCGGCAAGAAGAATGACGAGGGTATTTTTGGTGTCTATACTGTATCGCTGGATATTGTCGAAGATATGCGCAATCGTCTTTTTTCTTGAGTTGTTGTGAATCCAAAAAATCATACTCCCCGCACATTTCAAGAATCGGCGGCGAAATTTCGATTTGCCATTGTTGTTAGCAAGTTCAATCATCCTATTACCGAAAGACTTTTAGTGGGCGCTGAACAATGTCTACGTGAGCATCACGTTCCAGAGAAGAACCGGAAGGTAGTATATTGTCCGGGATCATTTGAGTTACCACAAGTGGCAAATAGGTTAGCTGCACAGAAGAAGTGGGACGCGATTATTTGTCTTGGCGCAATCATTCGCGGGGAAACTCCGCACTTCGAGTACGTTTCTGCAGAGACAGCACGCGGCATTCAGGATGTAGCGCTTCATCATTCTCTACCGGTGATATTCGGTGTGCTGACGACGGACAATGAACAGCAAGCGTTAGATCGCATCGGTGGTTCACAAGGGCACAAGGGATGGGATGCGGCACTGACGGCTATCGAAATGGCTGCACTCTTCCGAACATTAAAACGCACATGACGGTAAGTGCCATATGAGTCGTAGAACAACAATCATCTTCTTCCTCCTCATCTTGAGTCTTGATGCGCAGAGCCAGCAACAAATCGGACAATGGAAATCATTTACCGACATGAAATCTGTACGCGGTGCAGTGCGTGTGGGCAGCAGTATTTGGGCGGCAACGAGCGGCGGCGTATTTGTATTTGATACGGTATCGGGGCAATACAAGAAGTACAACCACTCCAACGGTCTCTCTTCTAACGATATACGTTGCATTGCTGTCGAACCCGGAAATCGTATTTGGGTTGGCGGAGCAAATGGATTTATCGACACATATAATCTACAAACAGGGGTTTGGACAGCTATCGATGCGAATAGGTCAAACGGTGATTCCCAAATAGGAGTACAAGATTTCTTTCTTAAGGATGATACAATGTTTGTTGCCACAGTGTTTGGTGTAATACCTTTTAAAATTGACAAATGGGAATTTGGGGATACATATGCCAGCTTTGGTTTTCTATCCGCTCCTGTTGTGAACTGTGTTCTTACTGATGAAAGCCACATATTTGTCGGTACTGATAGAGGACTCGCGGTTGCACCACTCGCAGCTCTCAATCTCTCTGCACCAGATTCATGGACGATCTACTCGACATTTCCCGGACTCTCTTCAAATTCAATTACGTCGATGACAGTATTGAGAGACACGTTAGTGATTGCTACGGATAAGGGGGTAGGATATTATGCGAACGGATCATTTGGTGTCGTTGGATCGCTTGGTGGGAAACCGATTAGCGATCTTTCTGTTGATGGCGGAAAACTGTTCATACTCAGGAATGAAGGGTCGGGTTTTCTCGTTGAGTCGCTCTCGTCTTTTACCGATTCAGCTCAATTTGTTACAGCAAATTCTGCTGTTCAAGGGTCAAGTTTTGTTCCAGCTTCTTCTCTGTGGATAGGTACCGATTCGAGCGGATTAACGCGACAAACAGTATTAGGGTGGGATTATTACTCTCCCAATGGCCCGGAATCAAATTTATTCAGCAGCCTCGCAGTTGATGATAATGGTGTGTTGTGGGCGGCATCCGGCTCGAATACTCATGCTGGATTTTATCGATACAATCCATCTCTACCAGAGAATGCCCAGTGGAAGAATTTTTCTTTTTTTGGTGATGGATCCTACAAGGTTTCACTTGGAGCAAAAGGTTCAGTCTGGGTCAGTTCATGGGGAGATGGCGTTGAAGAAATTGTCGGCGATACCATCCGACGCAAGTTGAATTATTATTCCCCTGTGAGACTTCCATCAGCTGTATCTAAAGATTCCGATTATGTCGTTACCAGCGGAGTCTCAGTGGACAATGACGGTAAACTGTGGATAATTAACCTGAATACGGTGAATGGCAGAAGTCTTCTTAGATTAAACGATGACGGAACTGCGACCTATTTTGACAACCAGTATCCGGGGGGCACCTCGGATGGTTGGTTCTCTTCAATGGTTATAGATCGTAATGGAACAAAATGGTTGGCGGGAGATCTTCCTTGGATGCCCAAAAAAACCACAAACGGATTAAACGGTGTGTATGTCTTTAATGAAAATCCCATGCTTTTTGGAATAGACACCATAGGTGGCTGGGGACATATGGACTCTACAGACGGATTGAAAAGCGATATAGTTCTTGCTTTTGTAGTTGATCTTGATGGCGCTGTATGGATTGGTACAAGCTTAGGTGTTACAATTGTACCTGACCCTCAATCCCCAAAACAATTCAATCAATGCTTTGCCTTATTGAATTTCGCTCCTCCATTTGTCCAAACCATGGCTGTTGATGCATTAAATAACAAATGGATCGGTACGAACAATGGTGTTTTTGTTGTCAACTCAGACGGCACACAGATAGTCCCGCCGACGTACACTGTCGCATCAACCAATGGTCAGCTTTTGGCTGATGACGTGAGATCGATTGCTATTGACCAGAAACGCGGTATCGTTTACTTTGGAACAGAACAAGGATTATCAAGTCTTACTATTGAACCCGTGCAGACCAACCAATCATATTCCCGGCTGGAAGTCGGGCCAAATCCATTCATCCTGCCAAGCGATCAACCGTTGACGATTCGTAACCTTGTGGCTGGCAGTACTATTAAAGTAATGACGGTAAGCGGTTTTCTTGTGACACAATTTGAAGCACAAGGAGGAGGCAGGGCGTTTTGGGATGGACGGGATAAGAATGGTGCATTCGTTTCATCCGGGATATATTTTATCGTCGCGTTTACAGAAAATGGTTCTCAAACTGTAGTCGGTAAAGTGGCTGTTATCCGTCGTTAGGATGGACCTAGTGTCTTCCCTAGCATCTGAACGGAGTTTTCGTTTTTTTTCAATTTTCCCTTTTTGGTTTTTACACCACTAAATGCAATATCATTCCAGCGAAAGCCTGAATCCAGAAACAGGATGCGGTGTTCCCTCAAAATGCTGGCGGACAAGTCGCTGGCGTAACAGAATAGATATCGCGATGCTTGATATAAGGAAGTTTATGAATTGTTTGCCTTTACGCTGGTGAAATCTTCCTTGTTTCCCTGCGCCTAAACAATAATGCGAAATAAACACCAAGGAATAATAATAGTGCTGACACGATGTATGGACCTGTATAATAAATTTCATAGAGATAACCAGCAAGAAGCGGTGCGATCACCATATATGCAGACATCAGTGCTGAAAGAATTCCCATCGTCTCGCCTTTCTTCGAAGGATCAGCTGCTGCTACAACTTGACTCGTAATCACCACTCGAAGAATAGCTTGACCGGTTCCCAAACCAAGAAAACTAAGATAAAACAATGGCAAGATTTCTGTCGAAACTAGGAGCGAGGAAAAAGCCAGCACGACAAGCATGAAAATTTCCAATGTTGATTCCGAGAATTTCGCAAGCCAAAATTTTTTCAATAGAAATCCCTGGTTAAAAACCACAATTACACCGATCATCGTGAACATCATTCCCGTTTGGAATGCAGTGAAACCAAATACGTCCTTGACAAATAAGCCAAAAACAGCCTGACTTGTCACGATGGCGAATGCAAAGAACGACCAGGTAAAGTAAAGAGGCCGTAACTTTCGATCTTGTGCAGCTCGTAGTAACGGTATGAACGGATTGAAACTTATTGGTTTCTGATGATCACGCTGGTGATGTGTTTCTGGGAGGAAGAAAAATGCGGAGATCGCATTTGTTGCCGCTAGTGCTCCAGCCATCCAAAACGGAAATGCATGTGACACTTTACTCAACACACCGCCGATAAGCGGACCGAGAATAAATCCGATCCCAAATGCTGCTCCGATGAGTCCGATATTTGCCGTCCGTTCCTTTTCATCTTTGGCAAGATCCACCATATAGCTTTGTGCTGTTGTAAAATTACCTGCAGCTAGTCCATCAATGATGCGTCCAAGGAACAACATCCAGAGAGAGTGCGCGCTGGCAAATACCAACCAACCAATCGCCGTACTCGTAATGCTCAGAATAAGGATCGGTCGGCGTCCGATGCGGTCGGACCACATACCTAACAGAGGTGCACTCAAAAAAGAGAAAAAAGAAAATGTTGCAAATAAGAGTGTGATGGTAGTTGGCGAAGCACCGAATTCCGTTACATAGAATGGTAAAATTGGGATAACAATGCCAAACCCGATTACATCTACAAGAACCGCCGAGATAACGATGAGCTTTTCTTTTTGCATAGCAATTTCATGATAATGGAAATTTTAATTAATAGCAGAATATGGATAAATGTCGAGCAGTTCCATGGAAAGACTGTTAAATTCTCTTATTAAACTCAACCTTGATTCCTTTCCTCCTACATCGTATCTTACCCGTGAGGTGGATAATGCCAGAAGTTTCACTCAAAGAAATTCTTACGAATCATACGAAAGAAGGGAAACTCTATGCCGAAATGCCAAACGATTGGGTACGGTGTTTCGCTTGTGGGCATAGATGCAAGATTCCACCGGCAAAAGATGGCATCTGTAAAATTCGATTTAACAAGGATGGAAAACTTTACGTTCCATTCGGGTATGTCTCCGGTATCGCACTTGACCCGATAGAAAAGAAACCGTTTTTCCATGTGTATCCCGGATCGACAGCACTGAGCTTCGGCATGCTCGGCTGCGATTACCACTGCTCATTCTGTCAGAATTGGGTAACATCTCAAGCACTCCGAGACCCACATGCTATTTCTTCTCTTGAAGAAATTGATGCTGAAGAGATTATCAAAATTGCTCTTCGCCGGAAAGCACCGATCATCACGAGCACATACAACGAGCCTCTGATAACCTCTGAATGGGCAGTGGAGATATTCAAGCACGCAAAGAACGCCGGACTCATCACTTCGTATGTCTCCAACGGGAATGCAACACCAGAGGTACTCGACTATATACAACCATGGATTGATCTCTACAAAGTTGACCTGAAAGGTTTTCGCCAGAAAGCTTACCAACAAATGGGCGGTGTACTTCAGAATGTGCTTGATACTATTAAGTCATTGCACGAACGCGGAAAGTGGATTGAGGTGGTCACACTTGTTGTTCCAGGAATGAATGATGCAGATGAAGAGTTGACTGATATCGCCAAATTTCTTTTCTCTGTCTCGCCGGATATTCCGTGGCATGTGACTGCCTATCATCGGGATTACAAAATAGCGGCGGAAGAAGAAGTCACTCCTATCTCTACTCTGCTTCGTGCTGCAGAAATTGGTTATAAAGAAGGATTACATTTTGTTTATACCGGCAATCGGCCGGGGCAGACGCGGAATTATGAGAACACTTTTTGTTACTCATGTAACGAACTTCTTATCGAACGGCAAGGATTTCGAGTGTTGAGAAACAAACTATCAGACGGAACGTGTTTCAAATGCGGAACAGAAGTCGCAGGAAAATGGGGCAACGCCTCTTGAGAAAAAAATGAACCTCTTCCTCATCACATCTCTCAATGAGTGAGAGATATTTGATGACTAAATCATTCATCATCTCTGTTTCGTTCCCATGTTCTTCTGAAATAATCTTTGCTGCTCCCGCGGATTCCCGCCCAATTACCATGTGGAGTAATCAACGAGGACAAGTTGAACTGTTTAACCGCTGGAGAAGGGATTCGTGTTGGCGTATGAGCAGGATAAACAGCTTTGCTCATTGGAGAACTCTTAGAATGGGTAAAAGAGGATCAAACATCCATTGTTTCTTATCTTTTAAACAGACAAGAATAGGAACGAAGTTGATTCTGAAACATTCGGTGTTCTCTCATAAACTTGAACTGCAAGTTTATTACGATGAGACCTTCAATTTGTAAACGAGCCGGTGAAAGTGTATCTTCTATGCAAGGAGACATTATTGATCAGACAATTATTTCAGGCACATCATGAGATGTTATTGTATCAAAATATTTGGAATTCTAGTATCAGTTCTCGTTTTCTGGGGATGTCCATCGATTCCACTAAAAGGTGAAAAAGAAATCACCCAAAAACCGGAAATCATTCTTCACATTGCCAGCCTGAATCTCGGCAATTTCAATAAACGCATAGAGCAAAAATATATTGTTGAACTTGCGAAAGTACTGAAACGTGAACAGGTGGAAGTGCTCGCAGTCCAGGGGATCTCGCGGTACCTCGGTGTCGCATCGCGCGTCGATTTTGTCGATGAGCTTTCTGCAAAAACAGATTGGCGGAATGCATTTGGCGAGATGATGAACATTTCTGGTCGTCAAACCGGCAATGCTGTTTTCAGTTCCTATCCAATTCTTTCGCAACACAATCAAACATTCGATCATCTGAAGACAGCAAGTTTTGAGGCTGCTTTGCAAGCAACAATAGATGCAGGTGTGCATTCGCTAGTTGTTGTCAGCGTGCAAATGCCACCCAAAGCAACAGCGGAAGAAGAAGCACAATGCATACGGCTTATTGCTGCATCGAATTCTGATGGAAGCAGTCAAACAACTGTCATCACTGGAAATTTACCTTCTTCGGAAGCGGTACACACTTTAAATTCATTTAACGAGGTTCTACAATTCGAATCTGCCAGAGGCACAACACCAAGTGTTTGGTATTCGGCAAACGCATCGTCTCAACTGCTTGCATCGCGCATAGTGGAAACAGAACTTGGCAGGCTTATTATTGCACAATTGGGATTATTTCGGCAGAAATAGCCAACAAGAGCCATGAAGTAGCTTGCGAATCAGAAATTTGGACTAAGTGCTATTTGGACCTTCAATATATCGTCCTTGGATATCGTCTTAAGAACTATTATAATATATGGGTATATTGTTAAGTATTTGTCTTATGGGAAAACAAGAGGTAAGACAGACGACATCATCGCTTCCGAATTCCTGTAAACAATAAAAAACAACTTCGGAAACTGTATTCTGGAACAACAATAAATCAGGAACAATGTCTGAAGAAAAAAAACTTGATCCCCAGGCTTTAAAAGAGCGCATCGGTAAGCATTTGCGAACTGCGGATGAATTTACGCACCAGCAGCGGTATGAAGAAGCTCTCATGGAAATTGAGCGGGCGCTTGAAATAGATCCAAAGAATAACTATGCACGTTCCTTCCTCGAGCGAGTCAAGTTGATGCATAAACGTTCTCAACCGAAAGAACTTGACCAAGCGGTATCGGAAGAAAAATCAGAGGAAGAACGAACAGCTCTTATTTCTCAACATCTTTCTAAGGCAGAAGAGTATATTAACAAGAAAGATTATGCACATGCATTGGAGGAAGTTGCACGTGTTTACAAAATAGACCCAAAGCATTACTACGCACAAACCTACTCCGAACGAATTGATATTCTTATGCAAGATAAGAGTATTGAAAATGATAAACCTGTAGCAACCTTTGTCCAACCCGCAATACCGGATGTTCCGCCTCTACAATCTCCCACAAGAGGCAGTACACTGATGTATTGTGAACTTCTCAAAGAAGTATGGTTCGATGGAAAAATAACCGAACAGGAGGCTCATGAACTTAGTACGTTGCGCGAGCTTTTTGGCATCACGCATGAAGAGCATATAAGACTCGAACGGGAAACAAGAATTGAAGCGTATCTGGAAGCGTTGCGCATTGCATGGCGCGATAATAACCTCAGCGGTTTGGAACAGAAGGCGCTACAGATGATGCTCGATAAATATGGTATCTCTAAAGAAGAGCAAGCAGAAGCAGAATCACGATATGCAGAGATCAAGAAATCGTCGAAGTCACGAGGCACTATCCTTGTTGTTGATGCAGATCGACAGACTCTAGTATCATTGAGTAAAGGGCTGCAGCATCACGGACTAACTGTCCTTTTGGCTCAGAAAGCAGAAGATGCGCTGCAGATTCTCAACACTCATACACCAAATATTATCATTTCCGAGATTCTTTTTCCCAAGGATCAAATGGATGGAATAGGATTTCGCAGAAAGTTAAGCGAGCATTCGGCTCTCAAGCGAACACCGTTCTTTTTTATTAGTTCCATTACCGATAAAAAGGTGATCCATGCATGTTATCGATTAGGCGTCGATCATATTCTTATAAAACCAATCGATATGAAAATGCTATTATCAATGATTGAAGGAAAACTTCACGTTTCACCTTTGGATAAATAATCCTTTTCATGTTTAAAAAGAAAATATCCCCAGTCGATCCTTTTAAAGACCGCGTCAGTAAGCATCTTCGTACGGCCGATGAATTGGTACGGCAAAAAAAATATGACAACGCCTTGTTGGAAATTGAATCCGCTTTCGAAATCGACCCTAAAAACATGTACATCCGTTCCTTCCTTGAACGCACGCGCTATTTAATCCAGAAGGAAAACGAAAGACGGGCGAAAGTATTCGATGAAATGGATATGCCCCTCGAACGCCGGATGCAAACCATTTCACGTCTGCTTGCATCCGCAGAAGAATTTATCAAAGTCAAATTGTACCATCGTGCATTAGGAGTTGTTGCGAAGGTTTATCAAATCGACCCGAAGAATCACTATGCGCAGTTATATTCTGATCGTATTGAAGAATTAATGCTTGCTGAAGCGGCTGGCAAAGGAAACGTCGATCTCAAACCCCCTCGCCGTAGTGAACCCGAAGTGTACGCTCCCCCTGCAACTGAGCCACCTGCACTTGTCCAGGAAGACATTCCCAAGCCGACCGTACTTAAACAGGACACCGCCCCCAATCGTCCTGCACTCATGCAAGGTGACACTCCCAAGCCGAGCAAAAAAGACCAAACACAACAACAACCACTATCAAAAAGTGAGCCGCAGGAAGAAGCTGGCCGTTTTGCATTGTACCGGGAGCTTCTCAGGGAATGCTGGGCGGATGGTGTTATTACTCCTGAAGAATCTGCTATGTTGCATCGCGTGCGCACTCAGTCATCGATTACGTTTGAAGACCATTGTCGACTCGAAGTGGACATCAAGATCGACGCGTATGTCGATGCGCTGCACATTGTTTGGCAAGACGGTGTGGTGACCGATAATGAACAGGAAGTATTGGATATTATGCGCAAGAAATTCGGAATAACACCGGAAGATCAAGCTGCGGCAGAAAAGAGATTCTCTTTATTACGCACGACTACTGAAATAAAGGAAACAATCCTGATTGTTGACCCGGATCAAGATGACTTAATTTCTATTGCGCGCGCTCTCATTGGTCAAGGATATGACGTAAGAGTAGCACGGCACCCGGATGAGGCCATTCTCTTCATGAAAACGAATACACCTGATCTCATCCTTAGCGAAGTTGTTTTCCCGCAATTAGACACCGACGGATTTGAATTTTATCAGAAAGTGCGTTCAAATAAGCAATGGAATCATATTCCGTTTTTGATGATGACCTATCCTGGTGACGCCCGCATCGTGAGAGCAGGATTACGCATGGGTGTGGATTACTTCCTTCCCAAACCTTTGCATATCGATTTTATGGTGGCAATCGTAGAAGGCAAACTCAAATCAGGGCGGCAGCTCACAACATCAACAAAGTAAATTACTATAAATACTTTGGAAGAATTCTCAAGAACATACGCACATATTGATTTTTATAGTTTACGGTGTGTATGGAGTATTCTTCATAGTGTGAAACAACGTGCACCATTATCAAAAATGCACGCTTCGCATAAGTTTATTTTAGAATACTAGTCTGGTTGTGTTCTATTCCAAATTGATCGTCTCGCCAATTCTGGGGAGATGAATAAGCTTGAGTTCCTTTTTTCCATCCTTGGTAACCATCGCATGTTCGAAATAAAATTTGATGCCTTTTGCTGTTTGCAAGTAGGGCGAATCCTGCAGGTGATAATGAATCACAGGTTCAGTTGCGCTGCCGGAACTTCCACATAGTGCTATCACTTGCCCCCGTGTCACCTTATCACCTACTCTTACCCGAATGCTTCCCTGTTTTAAAAAAGCGAGAACCGAATACTCACGATTGGAATGCTGAATGATAATCGCGTTGCCGATAGATGCGTAGGGATTACGCAAACCGGGAGAATTTTCGCGGATGCCGTCAATCGCTTCGACGACAGTTCCGTTTGCTGGAGCGAGCACTTCCTTTCCATACCCGAAGTAATCTTCATTTGCCTTCCCGTCATTCTTATAACGTGATCCGACCGTATCCTTTGCTGAAAATTCATATGCATACTGTTGCTGCAATAAGTTGTTTTGTACGGCACCTTCATGCAATTCTCCACCAGCGATAACAGTCCAAGTGCCCTTGAATGGGGGATACAATTCTGTTTGTTGTTTATCCGGCACAACAGGAACAACAGGTTGTTTAACTGTTGGGCTCGTTGTTAGAGTTGATGCTGGGAGTGATGGTGCGGGTGTGGTTTGTGTTGGTATCGATTTCGGTTCAACGTTCGGAATCGGAGTTGTTGTTTTCGCAGATGTTTGTGCCGGCGCTGGTTTTGGTTCAATGGTCTGACTTGGATTTGTTGTTTGAGTAGTAGTAGGTGTTGGTGAAGGCTTTGGTTCTTGTATTGTTTGAGGTTCAGGAATGGCATGGGTTGTAAAAATAAACCCTTTGATTTTCTCTTGATCGTTGATATAGAGTGTTAGGTCCTGAGCACCGTGCTCAAAATATATCACGCAAATTGCCTGATCTATAGCCTTAACCTGAGGCGAATCAACCCTGGTTACATTCCCATATTGGGATTCGTAATTTTTGAATAAGAGTGTTGTGTTGTTGAGTGGAAATGCAGCCGTCATTCCGGTATCGTACTCACGTTCAATTCCGGCGTAATCTTGTTTATTCATCGCTTCAATCAAACGGCTAATGACCCTTGCAAACCGTTCAGCTCCCTGTTGCTGTGCAAAAGATGTCAGTGTCCAGATAACGATGAATAGAATTATTCCTGTTGTTTTCCTCATGGTCGTCCCTTCCATACAACTCTATCTCTTATGGTATATAATACTCAGAAATCAACCCACGCTTCACCAACCGGATTGATGAAGGTTAGCACGTTTTTTAGTAAGAATCAATATCCGAATGATCCTTGTACAATACAAAAGGCAGGTGTTACCTGCCTTTTGTATTGCATTTCTGACAGAATAAATCTAAAACTTTCCGAACTCCAATGTTAGAACAACCGCCAGTCCACTCAAGTCGGCATTCGTTGATAGCGTGCTCTTCAATCCGTTAACGTATCGGTAACTTACACCGCCTGCAATACGAAAGAAATGAGTCACATTCAGATTTGCGTGGGCACTGGGTTCCAGTACGAAAAATGATTCCATGGTACGATGATTATCAAACATATCGTTAACATTGTCTTTGAATCCTATGCTGCCACCGCCGATTAATAATCCTAAGGAAAGATGAACAAGATCGTTGGATGATGCAATATACTCAAGATCCAAACCGCCGTATCCCATTTGTATGAATTAATGAACAGAATCAGTATTTTTTGCATTCACATTCGTTACCAACCCGTAGCCGGCTCCGCCAAGGACAAACGTATGATTAATGATCCAACCACCGCATCCACCAATTAACACAGCGGTTTCCCCGTTGATACTGGTAACTTTCACAGCAGGTCCGCCAAAACCTCCGCTTTCAATATCTCCATCACCTATGAGTGTTTGTTCTTGCGAAAAAGCAGGAAGAGTTAGTATTACGAAGAGAAGAAATAGTACATACTTCATATGTACTCCATTTATTTATGCAAATTTTTATTGTTATTACTGCAGATAGAACTTAAAAAATGACACAAAAAAACATGAATGTTGCACGCGATTTGTTCTTTTCCAACATTCAAAATTTCATGAAAGAGCATCATGGACTTATAATGCTATAGCGGATTATAATAAATAAAAACAAAAAAATGAATACCAACTGATTGCTCAACCATGTTACTACCCTATCCTTCGATTGGCACAAGAGTTTAGGTTTTCGAACAGCTTATCGTGTGAATGTCAAAGGTGCAAAAATCAAGTATAACACTCTTGAGTAAAATCTCTTACCATAGTTTATTGCTCCTTGGGAACATTCCCGGTTGGTATGTTCATTTGCGTATGAATCTCTCGTAGCAATTTGAAAGTGAGCCAGAAAGCGATTACTTCTAAAACCAGCACAAGTCCGAACGATCCTTCATAAAGAATTTTCCAGATCGATGAAGGTTCTTGCTGTGTAATCGGAGGTAATGCCGTGAATCGAGTAACAATATTATAGATCAAATCTGAAGGCAAGATACCAAGCAAAACAACCGCTCCCTGCCGAGCAAACTGCGTTGACAAAAAGAAGACTACCAGCAGTGGTGCCAAGCAAAGAAATAAGAGAAGCGGCATGTACGGAGTCAGAGAATAGATGAGATCAATCTTTTCGTGAGCATAACTGTTGATAACCAGCAGGGCTGTATGAGCTGAGATGACATACATTACCTGCTTTGCCAGTGAACGGATACTTTCAGTCAGTACCATATGTTCTCCTTTTATAAATTGAATAACAGTACATAAGTTATTTCTGGATGATTCTGTGCGCTAGAACGAATCGGTTCAGGAGCGATTCTTCGAAATAATTCGATGAAGGATCAAAACTGCCTAATCGTACTCCCCCTGGTACTGCACTATGAATAAATAATTTATTCCCGAGTGAGAGAGCAACATGGGTAATATGTTTCGGTTGTCTTCCTTTTGTCCTCTGGCAAAAGAAAAGAAGATCACCTTTTTGGAGATTCTCAAAATTTTTCCCCGGATCGATTGGCATTCCTTGGTCCGCTTGCTGATCAGCATCACGGTGTAGCTCCATTCCATTCAATCGATATACCATTTTGACAAATCCTGAACAATCCATTCCTTTCACCGATGTTCCGCCCCAAAGATATGGAATACCCAAAAACGCTTTTGCAGTCTTTTCAAGATTGTCTCCCGTGAGCACGCGGCTTTTATTCCAACCATCGAGATTCTGAACAAAGGAGTCCCGCACAAAACCTTTTCGCCCATCGGCAAGTTCCACTATAGTCCACCCGTTATTCTTACCGCTGTTTTTCAAAATACATCCGGCAACAACATTACAAAGTGGCATTGAGGATGAGTCAGGTGTCTTACGAACGATACATTTCAATTCTGTGATAATCACTTTGTGTGCAGTGTTCCACGTCTTCACGTCAGTTTGATCTGTCATGTAGAGTGATGCTCCATCGATCCACCCAAGATATCGGTCGGGCATTTGAATGAAGCAATATCCATCGGCCTTCTTCAACAACTTTACTGTTGTGCCCATTAATACTTGCGTTATGAGTTCTCCCTGCTTGCGGGGTTCGTGTCGAATATCTCCTACGTTGATAATGACGATACCATTTCTGTAGTTTCCCAGTGTTAGATCGGGAAGCACATAAATGCTGTCAATCACCTTTTCTTTCAAATTCTTATGCAGTGCGTCGAGCAGTGCGTTCTTTGCTGCAAGAGTATCAACTTCTCCGAAGAGTACAATTCCTGTCTTTGTCTGCTTATAAGAAATATCGAAGACCGCCGTCCGCTTGTCCGGCGCGTACTGCTGTTGTATAGATTGAAGAATGCGTTCGATGAAACTGTTTTGATCTGTTGCTCTTGCTTCAAAGGCAAGGAGGACGAAAAAGATGACGGCGACAAAACTTATGCGATATGCTTTCATCGATACACTATTGAATTGTAAGCGCTGGGAAATATGTATAACAGAAATATACAGGAAATCTCTTCCTTGGTCAAACGTTGCGGGCGTTGTAGTTTAGATTTGCTGCTGCAGCCAGGTTGAGATGTCTGAGAGACTTTCATCACTGATCGTGTGCTGGATAGGATATTCGCGATAAAGAACGTTCGCGTTCGCTTGTTTAAGCAATCGATGTGCCTGTCTGCCTAATTCGATCGGAACAATGGGGTCTTGTTCGCCGTGTGCAATGAAGAATGAAAGAGCGCCCAAATCATCCCATCGATAGGATAGCCGCTCGTGTTGGGGCAGCACACCGCTGTGTGCAATGATACCTTTGAAGCGCTTTGGACTTGAAAGCGATACCGCCAGCGACATCATTGCTCCCATGCTGAATCCAAACAGAAACAGCCTGCTTGAATCAACAGGATATTTCTGCTGAAAATCATCTAACCACAGAAGAAAAGAATCACGGCTCTTGAGAAGTTGATCGATGTTCACAGCGCCGTTCTCATCTAGGTCAAACCATGTATACCCGCCATTGGGAAACCTGTACGGTGCCCGCACACTGGCGATGAGCAAATGTGGATCGAGGCAGGGTGTCAACCCGAAAAGATCGTTTTCGTCGGTTCCCCGGCCGTGCAGGAAGACAAGCGCCGGATGCAGACCTGATTCTTTAGTACTCAGAGGGGCGATTTTAGAGAAGAGCGATGGTGATTCCATAACAATCTGATAAGCAAAAAAATAAGAGGAACGTAGAAAAATGACTATTACTGTTTCGATGATCGGATCAACTCGTCGATGCTGCTGGGGCGCAGCAACATTAAGATAGATGAATGTGAGACAATGAGATACTTTTCGCCTTCGAATTCAACTTCAATAGCGGCATCACGTATGAAAATAGCGTAATCACCTTCTTCAGCCTGCAGGGGAAGGTACTTGATAGGATCTTTGGGAGTTGTAGACCATGATTCCTGATCCATGAATTGCGGATTAGGCACCGCATAACCTGGACCAACGCGTACCACGTATCCGCTCTGGACCTTGTCTTTTTCCTTCACACCGGGAGGGAGATATAAGCCATGATTTGTCCGCTCACTCTCTTTATCGGGGGCGAGGAGTACCTTATCGCCGACAAGGATAATTTTATTCCTGGATTTCAATTCCATATTCAATTCATAATTTTTTTATCACAATTCGTCGGGACGGCGGGATTTGAACCCGCGACCCCTTGCACCCCAAGCAAGTGCGCTAGCCGGGCTGCGCCACGTCCCGAAGAAAATCGAGGTTTCTAAAAAGATATTACCATTCAAAAACCTACGAATTAAATCTACAAGTCACCCCTTGGCTACCCAACGGTAACCACCAGCCTATTGGTTACTTGTTTGTCTAATATAGCAATATGTATCACGTTTAGCAATTATGAATTTTGCAGTGAGCCTGCCCGCCATACTTTATATTTTGGCGCGCTCATTCCGCCAGCTTGAGCGCCTGGTTAGGCCGCGACATTAGAAACATTTCGTGTCCGATACCAACATAAAAGAAATAAAAAACCAGGGGTTGTAAAAACCAACCAAGCCCAGCCATTTGGAAACTTACTGGCGGTTGCAAAATGAAAGATATAAAACATTACTAAGCTTCCCACTGTGATGCTTCCTCCAATGCCTTCTTGCCACCAAGCAAGAATCATTCCAATAGAAATCCCAACAGGAAAGAATAATAGCCCAATCCATTCTGTCGGCCTAATCAGTGTAGGGCTGAATCCTTCACCTACAATGAATAATAGTATGAAGCCAATGCTCACAATACTCAACATTCTTGCTGTCCAACGAATTATGTGGGTTAATCTAGGCTGAGACTTATTCGAATTCTCCATGTTCTCATCCTTTCATAAATATTCTAGTCATACCTTTTAGCCGCCTAACGGACGGATGCTAATCCCGATTTGACAAACTTGATGCTTTATATTAAGCTTTGGTCGAATCGAGGATCTCGTAAAGCGGGAGTTGCGGCACTGCAAACTTTCAAATTGTTGATAACGAAACAAGTTCATTCTGAAAAGTTTATTATTAAACATCCGAACCTCTATATGCCATGCTTAACGTACCTATGCTCATTCATAATTAGTATCACGCTTCGCGTGATTCATTCTTCTGGACAAGCCGAGCTTGAGCACCTGGTTAGGCGGCGAACTATCGGTCAAGAACTCTTGCAAGTTAAATCGCTATTTTTTTAATACTATTTCCTTTAGTTATAGCAGCAACTTTATCAGCAAGTGTTGGACTGACTTTTAGAACTTGAGCCTTGGTGAGCTTATGCCAAACAGTGAGAATTACCTTATGGCCATCCATCTCACGCGCAGTAAGTCCATTTAATTCATATTGTGGCCAATTCTTAGAAAAAAACGCCTGAGATAAGATAACAATTCCATATCGGGAATTTGCAAGTCCATGGTCAATTGATTGCCGCAAACTATCACCAACTTGAAGCTCAAACTCATCATACCAAATTCTATAACCCATTTTTTCAAGAGCATTGGCTAAAGGACGCACTATTACTTTTTTATCTTCTGACGCGTGAGAGATAAAAGCGTCATAACCTATATCTTCAGAATTAATTAAAGATTTCTCAAAATCGTCCGCGCTCATTCGAAGCATAAGTCCTATGTGCATTGAGAATGCTTCGTCTGCAGATTTAAAAGCGGATTTAGGGTAAAGGTTCATCGGCGTCCCGCCTCCGACAACCCACCATTCTGGATCTTTCTTATCTGTGGTAGTAACTGAAAGAACAATATCTTCGCGACCAAGGAGATGAAAGCGTTCAGCGAAGGAAACGCGTTTCACTTTTGTATGAGCTTCTAGCTCAACATAATCTTTCGCATGTTTGACCAGTTGTTTTAGATTCATAGTAATGTATTTTTTTGGCCGCCTAACTATGATTAGACGGACAAGTCCGGCGTAACAATATTACTCGGATTGGTCCGCGTAATATACATTACATGGATCAGTCTGCGTAATAAATGTTATCATGGATTTGTCTACTAATGTATACACTACAACTACCCCTTGCATTCTAAGAAGGCCTTGGCACAGGCTTTGTAAATTTAGCGCTTGCGCTAATATAACAGTTCATTTTCAAGTTGTCAATCCATTCGGAAGAAGCATAACATTTCGACCACTAAAAAAGGCAGCAACCATCACCGCCTCTGGTTCGAACTATGAACAGCCTGAACAGATTGCTCTTTCATCGTCGTTCTGGAAAGGCGCAGCAGTAAAGCTCCGCGTGATCTCCACTGCCTCGGACAAACACAGCCGTATAATCTCTTTCAGATTGTCTGTATGTGCCTGAGGTGTGGGCGGGAACTCTGTCCGAAAATTTTTCTCTTTTTTATCAAAAACCTGAAGGACAAATGAATCACAATATCTGATAGAGAGATTTATCGGATTGAATACCTAAATTCTCAACTAACAATTATGTTAAAACCTTGGATAGACTTTCTTCTTGATTATTTGCGTGTTTATAGCTATATTTTTAAATATTTTTTTGCAAAGTCTGTTCGTTTCCTTGCCAATTTTGATAGCTTCCGGCTGAGCCGGAGTTCACGTGGTGGTTTTTGTGGCTGAATTTCGGATAAATATCGCAAATCTCTCGGAAGGAATTCACGAGTATGTCTTTGAAGCCGAACCTTCCAAGATCGGTTTGGATGAGCGATTCAGGAGCATCGTAAAGGTCAAGGTAAAGCTCGATAAGAGTTTACGTCAAATTCTCCTTCAGGTGAAAATGTGGGCTGAAGGGGAATTTATTTGCGACCGGTGTCTTGATAATTTTATTTGGCAGATGGATAAGAAGTATTCTATGGTTTATATCCAAGGCAACCGATCCACAATCGATTTGAAAAAAGGAGAGGAAATTCAGGTTCTTTCTGCAGATACGAATTACGTCGATCTGGATGAGGATGTGAGGCAATATATACTTTTAGCCATCCCGCAGAAACTTTTATGTCAAGAAGATTGTTTGGGTATCTGCCCAACATGTGGAGTGAATAGAAATAACGAGAGTTGTACATGTGATGCTGAAGTGACAGACTCACGATGGGACACGCTGAAGAAGCTATCTCATAACTAATTGAAAGCGAAAAGAGAATATTATTGAAGGAAAAACTATATGCCTAATCCTAAACGACGACATTCCAAAGCCCGTGGGCGTAAACGCCGAACGCACTACAAGGCGTCAGTTCCGTCAACGCAGGAGTGCCCAAATTGCCACGAGCAAAAACTGCAACATCGGGCGTGTCCCCACTGTGGATTTTATAACGGCCGCTCCATCGTCACTCCGAAGGAAACCTAATAAGCAGGACGCGTTTTGGTGCCGGATAACTGGTCTCTGAAGCGAATCTCATGGAATCCCCCAAGAAATTACGTATCGCAATTGATGCAATGGGAGGAGACTATGCACCCGAGCGGGAAATTGCCGGCGCCGTAGAAGCTCGCCGAACATCAAACGGGAAATTCGAAATCATTCTTGTGGGAGATGAACAAGCTATTCGTCGTCAGCTTTTTGAGCAGAAAGCGAATGATCTTCCTTGGAAAATTGTGCACGCATCGCAGATTATCACAATGGAAGATTCACCGACCGCGGCACTGAAGCAAAAGAAAGATTCTTCCCTCGCTGTCGGAATGCGTCTCCATCAGGAAAGAAAAGCAGATGCCTTTGTCAGCGTCGGTAATACAGGTGCGGTACTCTCAGCGGCGACACTTATTTTGGGACGTATCAAGGGCGTCAGCCGTCCAACGATCGGGACATTTATCCCGGCAGAGCATGGCACATGTTTACTGGTAGATGCGGGTGCCAATGTTGATTGTCGTGCGCAACAGCTTTATGAGTTTGCGGTAATGGGAAGTATCTATATCCAATTGCTCCGGAAAAAAGAACGCCCTACAATCGCCCTTCTCAATATTGGAGAGGAAGAATCTAAAGGTACAGAAGCCGTCATAAAAGCGTATAAGCTTCTTTCGGCAAGCACGCTCAATTTTATTGGTAATGTTGAAGGACGGGATATTTTAAAAGCGAAAGCCGATGTTGTTGTATGCGATGGTTTTACCGGTAATAGTATTTTAAAATTCGGTGAGAGTGTTCCTGGGTTCTTGAAGAGTAAATTGAGACAGTTTGCAGAACAAGGATTTATAAACAAGATTGCTGTCGGCCTTGCCTTGTGGCCTCTCAAAGCATCCCTCAGTGATATGGATCCAAACAAAGAAGGTGGTGTGCCGGTATTGGGGGTGAAAGGTGTCACTATCATAGGTCATGGAAGTTCGACAGCAATAGGAATCAAGAATATGATTCTCCGTGCTGCTGAAGTAGCACACACACAGGTAAACCGAGATATTGAAGCGGCATTACTAGTCCCTGTTTTATAAAAAAGGAAAAGATGGAATTACGACGAGCAACAATTACAGCAGTTAGTCATTATGTTCCTGAAAAGATACTCTCAAATTCTGATCTTGAGAAGATGGTTGAAACGAACGATGAATGGATTCGTACTCGTACGGGTATTCGTGAGCGGCATATTCTCGAAAAAGGAGCGACTTCAGATTTAGTAGTAAAAGCAGTTCAACAGTTGCTGACAAATCGCGGTATCGGTGCTGCGGAGATTGACCTGATCATCGTTGCCACTATTACACCGGACATGATGTTGCCGACAACAGCATGTCTTGTGCAGGATAGAATCGGAGCACGAAATGCATGGGCGTTTGATCTCAATGCGGCATGTTCTGGATTTCTCTTTGGTCTTAGTGTCGGTGCACGGTTCATTGAGACTGGAGTGCATTCCAAGATCATCGTCGTTGGAGCGGATAAGATGAGTTCCATTACCGATTATACTGATCGGAACACATGTATTCTATTTGGTGATGCGGCAGGGGCAGTATTGCTTGAGCCGACCAACGAGAAAGAGTACGGCATTCTAGATCAGTGCTTCTATAGTGATGGTTCCGGCGGCAAGTATCTCCATGTGAAAGGTGGCGGAAGTTTGAACCCGCCGACTCATGAAACCATCGACAAAAAGATGCACTATGTGTATCAGGATGGTAAGTCGGTTTTTAAGAGCGCTGTTATAGGAATGGCTGATGTTGCGGCGGAAATCTTGGAACGCAACCATTTACAAGGGAAAGATATTGCCTGGCTTGTCCCGCATCAGGCAAATCTTCGCATCATCGATGCGACAGCACAACGTATGGGTATTGATCGCAGCAAAGTGATGATCAATATCGATCGGTATGGCAATACAACAGCGGCAACAATTCCGCTTTGTTTATCCGAATGGTGGCAAGCAGGTCAGTTAAAACGCGGACAGAAAATTGTACTTGCAGCATTTGGCGCCGGCTACACTTGGGGCGCAACACTGATGAATTGGTCATTAACGAATCCGAAGAAGCGATAACGATGCTCAAGACTGCATTTGTTTTTCCGGGACAAGGATCGCAATATGTCGGTATGGGGAAAGACCTTTATGAAGGGAATACTCAAGCCAAAGAACTTTTTAGCAAAGCGGATGAGACGCTCAGTATTTCTCTTAGTAAAATTTGTTTTAACGGACCGGATGAAGAATTGAGACAAACAAAGAATACACAACCTGCAATATTTCTCCACAGTGTTGTGTTGTTCAGTCTGATGAAAAACAAAAAATTCGAAATGGCGGCCGGACATTCTCTTGGCGAATATTCTGCACTGGTCGCAGCAGGTGCATTGACGTTTGAGGACGGATTGAAACTTGTCCGATTGCGCGGTGAGTTAATGCAACAAGCTGGCGTTGTACAACCGGGAACCATGGCAGCTATTGTCGGCCTTGATCCAAAAACGGTCAATGGAATCTGTGCTGAGGCATCCTCGGCGGGTATAGTGCAAGCGGCGAATTTTAATTCGCCGGGTCAGATTGTCATCTCCGGTTCGGTTACGGGAGTACGAAAAGCAATGGAGCTTGCAAAAACACGCGGTGCAAAAATCGTTAAAGAACTTCCGGTAAGCGGTGCGTTTCATTCACCATTGATGAAATCAGCGCAAGCAGGATTAAAAGAGGCATTAGACAAAACGGAGATTCAAGATGCGGCGATCCCGGTCTATGTCAATGTTACAGCCAGGCCCGTTCATCATGCGGATGAAATCAGGAGTTTACTCTATAGACAATTGACGAGCCCTGTACGTTGGGAAGAAAGTATTACAAACATGATTGCCGACGGTGCGATAACATTTACGGAAATTGGCCCTGGAAAAGTACTTCAAGGGTTGGTAAAACGGATCGACGGGAATGTTAAGACGTGCGGATTTGAAAAATTGGCTGATGTCACAGGTACAGATATAGTATCGAATTAATGGAATGATCTATAATGAGTAATCTCAATATATTTTCAGTATTATGTAAAGATAAGGAATAGTATGGGTGTTCTCGATAAAAAAGTAGCATTAGTCACAGGTGGCGCACGTGGCATCGGCAGGGAAATAGCATCAAAGCTTGCATCGGAAGGTGCCCATGTGGCGTTTACTGATATCCGGTTAGAGGGAGCGGCAGACGAAGTTGTGAACTTAATCCGTGCAAAAGGTGTTCGAGCAATGGCAATTCAATCGGATGTAAGGAACTTCGCCGAAGCACAGAATGCGATTGATGCGGTTGTAAAAGAGTATCAACGAATCGATATTCTGGTGAACAATGCAGGAATTACTCGGGACAATCTAATTATGCGAATGTCGGAAGACGAATGGGATTCTGTCATCGCTATTAATTTGAAAGGTACGTTTAATTTTTGTAAAGCTGCGAGCCGGCAAATGATCGGCCAGAGAGAAGGAAAGATCGTCAATATCGCTTCGGTTGTGGGAGTAATGGGCAATGCCGGTCAAGTAAATTATTCTGCATCAAAGGCAGGCGTTATAGGCCTTACCAAAACACTTGCAAAAGAGTTCGCATCTCGCAATATTCAAGTGAATGCTGTGGCACCGGGATTCATCGATACGGAAATGACACAGAAATTAACTCCCCAACAACGCGAGGCCCTTTTGGGTGCAATTCCCATGAAAAGAATAGCAAAGCCGGAAGAAATTGCAAGTGTCGTAGTATTTCTTGCTTCACCAGCCGCAAGCTATATCACCGGTCAGGTAATCAATGTAGATGGCGGACTTGTCATGTAAATGAAATAATCAACCAAAACGTAATATCCTAAAACAATCTAAGGAGTAATACAATGGCAGATTCTACTGAGAAAGTGAAAGAGATCATCGTCTCAAAATTAGGCGTTGATGCAGCTCAAGTAACACCGGAAGCATCTTTCACAAACGATCTCGGTGCCGATTCGCTCGATACAGTTGAGCTGGTCATGGAGTTCGAGAAAGCATTCAACATTCAAATCCCGGATGAAGATGCCGAAAAAATTGCCAGTGTTGGCGATGTGATTAATTACCTGAAGTCAAAAGGTTTATAATTGCCCTCGGCATATAGCAGTAACGAGAGCAACAAATTGAATCAGAGGAGCTCTCTCTTTTTTGAGAATTATCACGCGGGGCGTATAGAAGTTTTCTGCGCCTCGCATCATTTTCGATTGATGAGGAAGAAGATATGGCAGTGGATGAAAGCAGGCGGCGTGTAGTAGTGACAGGGATGGGTGTTATTACTCCCCTCGGCAACACTGTACAGGAATATTGGCAAGCATTGATTGAGGGAAAAAGCGGTGCCGGGCCGATTACGCTTTTCGATGCGAGTAACTTCGAAACGAAGTTTGCCTGCGAAGTAAAGGGATTCGATCCGATGAAGTATATGGATCGAAAACTTGCGCAGCGCGCCGATCTCTTTACATTGTACGGAATTGCTGCTTGCAAGGAAGCGATGAAAGATTCAGGTTTGAATCTCGAGAAAGAAGATCTTGAACGCATAGGCGTCATCTTTGGCTCCGGAATTGGCGGGATGTGGACATACCACAAGCAATTCATGAATTATATCGATGGCAAAGGACCGCGCCTTATCAGCCCATTCTTCATTCCCATGTTGATTCCGGATATTGCCGCAGGCCGCATCTCAATGATTTACGGTCTGAAAGGCCCAAACTATGCAACCGTATCTGCATGTGCAACATCTTCTCATGCTATAGGAGACGCCTTCATGCTGATCCAGCGTGGGAATGCAGATATCATGGTGACAGGAGGCGGTGAGGCAAGTATCTGTCCGATGGGTATCGGTGGATTCAATGCCTTAAGAGCTTTATCTACGCGCAACGACGCTCCTCAGAAAGCCAGCCGTCCGTTTGATAAAGGTCGTGATGGTTTTGTGATGGGCGAGGGCAGTGGAATTCTTGTGTTGGAAGAACGTAAGCATGCTATGAATCGCGGCGCGAAAATTTACGCTGAACTTTCCGGTATTGGTTTCACCGGTGATGCGCACCATATCACTGAGCCAGCTCCGGGTGGAGAAGGCGCAGTGCGAGCTATGCGCATCGCCATTCGCGATGCAGGATTAATACCGGAAGATATCGACCATGTGAACACTCATGGCACATCAACACCTCCAGGTGATAGAAGTGAAACTGCCGCCATCAAAACGGTTTTTGGGGAACGTGCTAAAAAAATTGCTATCAATTCCACAAAGTCAATGGTAGGTCATCTCCTTGGCGCAGCGGGTGTCGTCGAAGCGGTTGCCACTATTATGGCAATTCAAAATAATAAAGTACATCCGACGATTAATCAAGAGACACCCGATCCGGAATGCGATTTGAATTACATCCCGAATAAAGCACAAGATTGGAATGTTAACGTAGCGATCAGCAATACGTTTGGATTCGGAGGTCATAACGCAACCCTTCTATTTAGAAGGTATCAAGAAAGCTAAACCTTCCCACAGGTAGTTCGTGGGGGATGAAAGATTTGTGTTGAATAACATCATCAATCGGGTTCGTTGCCGATTCCACCTACTTTGTTTTTCTTTTCTCTCACGGGATGCGCTGGTCAAGTCCCTTGTCGAGAAACTCCGCTCCACAGGGTTTGATTTTGTACAGTTCGAAAAAGCTCTTCAATTCAGGCCACGAAAGTGGAAACTATTTCTTCAAGCACTGATCCATCGTTCGTACCTTCAACTCATCGATGAGCGTTGGGAATCGAATGAACGATTGGAGTTTCTTGGTGATGCAATTCTCAGTTTTGTTGTTGCCGAACATCTCTACAGAACCTATCCTGAAATGGAAGAGGGGAATTTGACTAAATTACGGTCACGATTGGTTAATCGGAAAATCTTAGCACAGCGTTCAAAAGACCTGCATTTGTCTGATTTTTTATTGCTTAGTACGAGTGCCGCACAATCTATCGACAGCGGATCTGAATCGATCATCGCGGATGCGTTTGAATCCATCATTGGAGCCTTGTATTTGGATGGAGGATTTGCGGCGGCAAAGAGGTTCATCTATGCGTCTTTGTTGGAGAATCCAGAAGTGTTCAACTCAGCCATGATGGACGATAACTATAAAAGTGCGCTGTTAGAATTTGTACAAGCCCGTTCATTGGGTATTCCACGCTATTCAGTTACCCAGGAAGAAGGTCCTGAACATGACAGGCGTTTTACGGTGGAAGTTACTATAGGTGCGCATTCATGGGGTGTTGGATCCGGGCGAAGTAAAAAAGAGGCTGAACAGTCTGCTGCTGCTGCTGCCCTTGAGCGTATCCAAAAACAAAAAGTAAATTCCCATCCTGAGAATGTACATGAAACATCGGCAAAGTGAATTCCTTGTGCGGCATCTTGGCCCGCGTGAGCAAGAGGTGACCGAGATGCTCAAGATCATCGGTGTCCGTTCAATCGATGAACTGATCGACCAGACTATTCCTGACGGCATCCGAAAAAAGCAACAGATCCAAATGGAGCCTGCGAAAACAGAGTTCGAGATGCTCAAAGAACTCCGTGAGATCGCGAAGAAGAATGTAGTGCTTCAATCGTGTCTTGGTCAGGGCTATTACAACTGCATAACACCAAGTGTGATACAACGAAATATTTTTGAAAACCCAGGCTGGTATACGCAGTACACGCCGTATCAGCCGGAAATTTCGCAGGGGCGGCTTGAGGCTCTCTTGAATTTTCAAACTATGGTTGCAGACCTTACCGGAATGCCCGTCGCGAATGCCTCACTCCTCGATGAAGGCACTGCAGCTGCTGAAGCAATGGCAATGGCTTATGGAATTGTGAACAAGTCTCCCCAAGGAACGTCGAATAAATTCTTTGTCTCAGCACGCTGCTTTCGCCAAACGATTGACGTTGTCCTTACGCGTGCAACACCGCACAATATTGAAGTCGTTGTTGGCAATCCTGAAACGGTGAGCTTCGACAATACATTCTTCGGCGCACTGGTTCAATATCCGGGAGAAGATGGAGCGGTAGTCAATCTGCGGCCGTTCATCAAGAAAGTGCATGATGCCGGTGCTGTAGCGATCATGGCAACAGATTTGCTCGCATTAGCATTGCTCACACCGCCGGGTGAATTTGATGCAGACATTGTCATTGGCAACTCTCAACGTTTCGGAATTCCTCTTGGCTACGGTGGACCGCATGCGGCGTTCTTCGCAACAAAGAACGAATATATCCGTACGATGCCCGGCCGCATCATCGGTGTCTCTCTTGACGCTCAGAAGAACACTGCGTATCGCATGACACTCCAGACACGTGAGCAGCACATTCGCCGCGAGAAAGCGACATCGAACATTTGCACTGCGCAGGCATTGCTGGCAATTATGTCGGGCATGTACGCCGTCTATCACGGAGAAGAAGGCATCAAGAATATTGCCTCACGCGTTCATCGCTTGACAATGTTGATGGAAGTTGAATTAAAGAAACGTGGTTTCGTACAGCTAAACGAAAATTATTTTGACACGCTACGGATTCAGGTTGCCGACAAGAAGCATGCAGAACGCATTCTTCAACTTGCCGTCAAGGCAGGATACAACCTGCGATTTATAGAAGATAAGTACATTGGCATCTCGTTGGATGAAACATCCACACTCGAAGACATTGAAACAATTCTGAACGCATTTACACAGATAAAGGGAGAACCGGTCAAAGCGGGCTCTCTTGATGATTCCTTTGGAGCGATAGCGGTTTCGTATCCGTCTCAGTTTCAACGCACGACCACATTTCTTCAGCATCCGATATTTCATTCGTATCAATCTGAAACAGCAATGATGCGATATATCAAAAGTCTGGAAAATAAAGACCTTTCGCTTACTGCTTCCATGATTCCACTTGGTTCCTGCACTATGAAGCTGAATGCCGCGACGGAATTGCTTCCACTTACGTGGCCGGAATTTGCCTGCATACATCCGTTTGTGCCGGTCGAACAGGCAATGGGATATTATAAAATCTTTCGAGAATTGGAAAAAGCACTCTGCAAAACAACGGGTTTTGCATCAGTGTCGCTTCAGCCAAATTCCGGGGCACAGGGTGAGTTCGCAGGTCTTCTTGTTATTCGTGCGTATCATCAAGATCACGGACAGCCCCAGCGTGTTGTGACACTTATTCCGTCATCCGCACATGGAACAAATCCTGCAAGTGCAGTGATGGCGGGAATGAACGTTGTTGTTGTCAATTGTGATGCGCAGGGTAATATTGATGTAGATGATCTTCGCGCTAAGGCAGTTCAGCACAGAGAGACACTTGCTGCGTTGATGGTGACGTACCCATCCACCCATGGCGTGTTTGAGGAACGCATCAAAGAAATGTGTAACATCGTTCATCAAAACGGCGGTTTGGTATATATGGATGGCGCAAATCTCAATGCGCAAGTCGGACTTACGTCTCCCGCTGAAATCGGCGCCGATGTGTGTCATATCAATTTGCATAAGACTTTTGCTATTCCACATGGCGGTGGTGGACCAGGTATGGGACCGATTTGCGTGACGAAACAGCTTGCACCTTACTTGCCCGGACATCCAATTGTGAAAGTCGGCGGAGAGAAAGCAGTCCACGCAGTATCTTCTGCGCCGTGGGGAAGCGCGAACATTTTGCTTATCTCGTATGCCTATATCAAGATGCTTGGAATCGAAGGGTTAACGGATGTGACCAAAATTGCAATCCTCAATGCCAACTATCTGAAATCTCAACTGGAAAAACACTTTCCCGTTCTCTATCAAGGCAAGAACGGCAGAGTGGGGCATGAGTTTATATTAAACATGAAACAGTTCAAAGAACAGACAGGCATCGAAGTGGAAGATATTGCCAAACGGCTTATGGATTATGGTTTCCATGCGCCGACCGTATCGTTCCCTGTACATGATACACTGATGATTGAACCGACGGAAAGCGAACCAAAGGCTGAACTTGATCGTTTTGTTGATGCGATGATTGCTATTCGGAAAGAATTACAGGATATCGTCGACGGCACATCAGACAAGACCGACAATCCGCTGAAGAATGCACCGCATACAGCTGTGACGGTAACGAGCAATTCATGGAATCATCTATATTCCCGTGAACAGGCTGTGTTTCCAATTCCATCGCTGAAGAAGAATAAGTTCTGGCCGTCCGTTGGGCGGATCAACAATACGTATGGCGATCGGAATATCTTTTGTACATGTCCACCAGTGGAAGAATACAAAGAAAAATCAACGTAATCGGTTTTGAGGTACTATCTGTGTATTCAGAGAAATCACAATGCCTATTGAAGACGATAAAAAGATCATAGAAATCTTCTCAACCGCAAAAACCATCGCTGTAGTCGGCGCATCCAGCAAGCCGTTACGCGATAGTCATCGTATCACGCAGTACCTGAAGCGAGAAGGATACGATGTTCTTCCTGTCAACCCGATGTACACAGAAATTGATGGCGAGAAATGTTATCCTAATCTTACATCCATCGAAAAACCGATTGATATTGTGGACGTGTTCCGTAATCCGGATGCAGTGGATGAGATTGTCGCAGAGGCGATTACGGTGAAGGCAAAAACCATCTGGCTCCAGCTTGGTGTTGTCAATGCGGCGGCGGCAAGGAAGGCTGAGAAAGCCGGTCTTCAAGTGGTTATGGATCATTGTATCGCAATCGACCACTCCCGCTTGACGCGATAAGAGACGCAAGCGAGAACATGCAGAACGGTGGTTGCTTTATAGTAAGAAGGATATTTCAATTTGGAGATCTGTGATAAAACATTCAAAATTGCTGTTGTTGGGTTTCATATTCACCTCTTCGCTTGAAGCACGGTGGGTGTCTGATTCCATTTTGACTGTAAATGACATACAAATACTTGGCAACCATACAACGAAGGAATATGTTATTCTCCGCGAAATGTCCATACAACCAGGTGATACATTGACACAAGAAGCGATCGAACGCGATCGAAATAATATTTACAATCTTGGCCTCTTCAATAAAGTAGATGTAGAATATTCTGTTCGTCAAAATACTGCATCAGTCTTTGTTATTGTCTCAGAACGATGGTATTTTGTTCCGTATCCGATACTAGGAATGAAATATCGTGACCCGTCAAAGCTGTATTACGGAGCGGGAGTGATGGACCAAAATTTTCGCGGACGCAATGAGAAGGTGTACGCAAGCTTCGGTTTTGGGTACGATCGGTGGTCCATGTTGAATTATCAAAATCCAAAAGTGACGGACAATGATGATATTTATTTCAGTGGAGCATTCGCGGTCCAAAAAGTGCACAACCTGAGCAGCAGTTACGGTGAATATGAGAATTCAAATATTTTCTTGAATGGAACTATTGGAAAACGTTTTGGTTTGTATCAAACGTTTTCCGGCACAGTGGGGTATGAAGTTTGGCAGGTCAACGAACCGCAAATGGACCGTACCGTTTCATCATCGGGACGCGATGCATTCCTCACAGCATCCATACAGTATAGGTATGATACACGGGACAACCGTGAATATACAACGGATGGTTCACTGATCTCACTCGGCATAAGTAAGAGCGGATTCGGGGAATCGGAAATGAACCTGACCGGATGCGCATACGACTTACGGCAGTTCTTTGGATTCAACAGCGGGAGCGCTCTTGGTGTACGAACAATAGGATCGTTTACTTGGGGCGGGGTGATTCCTCCGTACCGGCATGTCTTTTTCGGATACGATGAGCGTATCCGCGGATTCTTCTACAAGACATTTGAAGCAGAAAATAGAATAGGCATGAACGCCGAACTACGGTTACCAATTCTTATGCCGCGTTACCTTGAGATTAATTCCTTCGGTATTCCCGAGTTCCAAAAACTACGCTACGGTCTGTACTTTGCCATCTTTGCCGATGCAGGAAAACTGTGGTCGCGTCATCAGGTCTTGTCGGAACAACCGTGGTATTCCGGTGTGGGTGCTGTATTTCAATTTCTCTTACCATATGGATTCAATATTCAAACGGGGGCAGCGTTCAATAATCTCGGAACCACGGAAGAATTCATCGACTTTGATACATCATTTTAGTTGAGTCATCATCCATGGATTACTTTTATGTCAAACAGGAAGATATCAGCAGCCACGGATTAATTCTTCGTGGCGATGAATCAAAGCATCTTATCCGCGTGATGCGGAAGAATATCGGCGACCGCATCTTTGTCACCGACGGCAATGATACAATGTACGAAGCAGTGATTGTCGGATATGGAAAGACAGACGCACGGTGCGATATCGCTGCAATGCACAGGAAGTACAATGAACTATCTCTTGATGTAACACTTGCAGTCTCACTGCTTAAAAACCCGGCCCGGTTCGATTATCTCGTAGAAAAAGCAACGGAGCTCGGCGTGCGAATGATCATTCCGCTGCTCAGTGAAAGAACCATCCCGCAGCACGAGAAGCATGACCGTTTAGAAAAAATTGCTCTTGCTGCAATGAAGCAATGCGGACGAAGTTGGTTACCACGGATTCAACCGCTGCAAAAATACGAATTCGTGGTAGGCAATTCGTCACACTGGCCGTTGAAATTTATCCCTCACGAAAAGACCGATTCCCTTCAGACTATCTCATTGGAGCTGAATCGTCACGATGATGTCCATTCGCTTCTCATTACTATTGGACCTGAGGGTGGATTCTCGGAAGATGAAGTGGCTCTTGCCGAACACAATGGATTCAAACTCATATCCCTCGGCTCGCGTCGTCTGCGGACAGAAACTGCAGCGGTAGTAACTATGGCAGAACTACTGAAGTAAAGTTTCCATTACCATCATTTTGATTATGCGATATCAAAAAATGTAGCCGGCTCCCAAAGAGAAATCCGCTCCGTTGTAGTTCATCCTTCCCCCAATAGCAGTTTCAAAATCTGCCATCAGATGATACCCCACGTTGGCATTCAGCTTGAAATGATTGCTAAGGAAGAAATCGATACCCACGCCAAGGCGTCCGCCAAATGTGGTTTCTGTATGTGCTTGCTGTGAAAGCAATGTATTCTTTGCCTCTGATCCGAAGTAAGTCCCAACCGCTGCTGAAAGAAATGGGCGAACATTGTCGCTAGGCTCAGGTACGTAAAACCGAATGCCAAGCAGTAGTGGAATAACAGCACTTGCTTGCTGTGTGACATTGAAAGCGCTGATGGTAGAACTTGCTTGTGCTGTGAGCAAGCTGACCGTTGCCGTCAGTGACAGTTGCTCCCGTAACCAATATGAATAACTGAGACCGCCTGCAAAACCGCTGGTTTTTGCCTCCGCCTGAATCCCCGTCGTCGCGACTGTGTTTGATGCTTTCGCCCCTCCCCATAAGCCGAGGCCGAGTTCAATTGCAGATCTGCCTTTAAAAGAAAGATCCTGAGCCGTTAAAACGGAACCTGTTGTAATGAATAGAAGAACCATGGAAAATGTTCTTATCGTGGTCTTCATCGTTGACCTCCGTTTCGATATTGGAATATCCCTCCGCATTTCATATAGGCGTTGAAACATCAATGTGTGTAAAAATCATTTAATATTTTTATAAAATTCAAAAATCCAATATGTTGCGTTTATTCTTTGTTCCTTTTTGCTGTCAGCGCTGTGACTATTTTGGTCCAAGCAGCACCAACAACTACCCCGCTCACAAACAAACCGAGCACCTGAACTGTTCTTACGTTTTCTGTAAACTGTGTTAGTCCTAATACACCGAACACAACCATGATCGCAGCATTTCGTCCAATGAGTTTCATGTCCATATTCTTCTCCTTAACTAAAATGATTTGATTTGAACTAATTTCTTTAAAACAAGTGTTATGAATACAATATATATTACTTTTTAAAAAGATGCGTTTGATTCTTCCCGCTGTTGCAAATCTCCAGATCTCTCATAAAGAACGAATATGTTGTTTGTGTAAGGCCATCCCCGGATGCGCTCCCGCCGTACGTTTAATTTTTTATGTTGATGGTATCCTCCTGTAGTGAGATGTATCCGGAAATTACGCGCCACTGCCTGAGTTTGTACCGGCGAGTTGAGCAATATCCTTATTCTCCAGGATCTGTTTTGCATAGCCAATCCGGACTGCTCGAATCATCGCAATGCCTAAATCTTCTAGTGTGCAAACATTCTTTGGAGATAAGACTTTCCACAACGGATACAACGACCCAAGTACTTTGAAGAGTGGCTTTACATTCTTCTGACCTTTGGTTGGTTTCATAAGTCCCGGTCTGAATAGGTACACTGCTTTGAAGGGAAGCATTATAAGATGATTTTCCGTTTTCCCTTTTATTCTTGCCCACATACTGCGGCTTTTTTCAGTGCTGTCGGTTCCCGTTCCTGAGATATAACAAAATGTCATATCAGGATTGAATCCTGACAGGGTTCGTGCAGCCTGCATTGTAAGGTCGTATGTAATCCGGCTATAGTCTTGTTCATTCATTCCTAAAGAAGAAACACCAAGACAGAAAAAACAGGCGTTAAAACCTTTGAGATGTTCTCCAATAGTAGAGTAGTCGAAGAAATCTTTATGAAGCAGTTCTTTCAGTTTTTGGTGCTTCACATTGCACGATCTTCTGCCTATGACCAAGACTGATTCAATATCAGGACATTTGAGAGCTTCGTGGAGAACTCCTTCTCCGACCATTCCTGTAGCTCCGAAGATGATAGCTTTGATTTTCATTGTCACGTTATGATTCCCTTTAGACATTCTGTTTTTCAGTGCTGTGCACCGTTTTATTGTCACATGTGAAAATCTCGAACTCTTGGATCGAGAATAATATCAGAATACTTCAAAGGAGCATTGAGATACACACCTTCGTATGACCTGCAGCGGCTCAGTGCCACGTATGCTTGCCCATGTGCGAATGCACCATATCCCAGATTAATGATGACCTTGTCAAAAGTTTTGCCTTGACTTTTGTGAATGGTAATTGCCCATGCAAGTTTTATCGGGTATTGACGGAACGAGCCTGTCACGATGGATTCGATACTGTGATAAGTACGGTCGTACTCGTATACCGATTTTTCCCAGCTAGTTTGTTCGATCGTATGGACAATGCTGCCGAAAGAAACTTTAATGGAATCATGGGAGATATGCTGTATGACGCCAAGAGTTCCATTGACCCAGCGTTTGTTCGGGTCATTTTTGACCATCATCACTTGGGCTCCTTTTCGCAGCTTGAGTTTCTTGTCGGTCGGTTGCGATTTTTCATCGAAGTCTCCTTCGATAACTGCGTCGAAATTAAATTCCTGAGACGGTAATGCAGAAAGCCGCTGCAGATTGATCGCTGAGGCAAGCGCGTTGGTGCTGGTGAGAGTTATGGCGAGATCATGCGTGTTGAATTTCAAAGAAGGTTTGTGCCTCTGATTGATCTTCTCCAGATCGGACAGCTCGATTTCTTTGTTGCGTACCTTATTCAGAAGCTGAATAAACTCAGGGTCGTTTTGCCGAAATACGTGCTGCAGTTCTATTTTCTGCAGGCGGATTTCGCTGAACACTTTTGCGCTGAAAAAATATGGAGTCAAGTAGTTATCTTCGAAGTATTCTCCGAGATCCTTTTCGACAACCGGCGGAAGCTGGAATAGGTCGCCGATGAGGACGAGTTGAACACCTCCAAAAGGATCATACGGCCGATTGCGGTTTAGCCGGAGGGACGCATCGATTGCATCCATCATATCTGCTCGCACCATGGAGACTTCATCAATAATGAGAGTCTCGAGAGCAGCGAACAGGTCTGCTTTACCTCGTATTTTTTTGACATCGTCCAATGTAATGAGGCGTGTAGGAAAGCGGAAGAACGAATGAATCGTTGAGCCGCCGATATTGACTGCAGCAATTCCTGTGGGGGCAAGTACAACGGTTTTCTTTTGCGTTTTTTCTTTGAAGTACTGAAGGAGTGTCGACTTTCCCGTTCCCGCATTGCCGGTAACATAGTAGTGGTGTTTTGTGCGTTCAAGCATATCGAATGCGGTCGAAAACTCACGCGTCAATTCAAAGTCCGAAGGAATACCTGCAACGGAGGAAAAAGCAAGTTCTTTCTTCGGTTTCTTTGACTTCGTTGGTGATTCGGGTGGAGGTGCCGGTGTCTTGGGGGGTTTGGGGGAGAGCTTCGCTGATCGTTTCAAAGGACTTGAACTCTTCTTCAAAATAAATAATTACTAAGGTTAGCTATGGTGTTAGAAGTTTGCTTCTGACAAATCCTTTTTCCTAAAAATTACATTACTTCAATTTACAGTAAATTGTGGAGAGGTGCATGGTGTATAATAGCAGCAACAAAAATGCCGTTCTGCTTGTCAAATAAAAGAATTAATCTATCGTAGCGGCAAGCCGACTTCATCAATCAACCTTTTATGTTGTGAACTTACTTACTCTCAATTCTTGCTCGCCTTGCCTGCCATGAAGCCGACTCTTCCCAAGAGCTTCGGGATTGTTGCATAAGATGCTGGATGATTTGCAGTATCGTAATTTGCGCATCCGCAAGTATCTTTTGGGTTGAGTAGTTTTTCGAATCAGCAGCATAGTTTGCTGCTATTAATTTCTGATAAAATACTGTGTATCTCGTTTTCGCGTGATCCACAGATGCACGCCATTGAGGCAGGATTTTTTGGAGCCGTTTATTAGCGATTGCTATATGCTTGTCTGCCGATTTCAATTTTACTTCTTTCACTTTTACAGGATCGGGTGCGCTCATTTCGCCGGAGCTGATCTGAGGAAGTTTGGCAATTTCGGCAGCTTCCCATAAATCTATTTCTGAGTGTGATTTACGGTATTCCTCAACCATTTTTGCTTCTTCTTGCTCCTTAGTAATTGACCGCTGAAATTCATTTTGTGTGTCGTTGTAGATTTTTTGCCATTCGTCTAAGGCGGCACGGACAGAAGGCGAATCTATTTCAGTCACAGGGCTGCCTGACTGCATGGACTTCATCATTTCCATTGCCATTTTCATTTTCTCTTCCTTGCTCATCGTCTTCATCTTCTTCTGCATTTCGGGGTCGCTCATTTTCTTAGCAACTTCGGGAGATAATTCCGGTATTGCAGAACCTGCTGTAGGTTTTGGCTGTGCCTTAAATTCCGCTTCAACTCCTTTCACATCCTGTTCAATAGGATTGAACAACTTCTCTGCGCTGCATCTCAATTCTCCATAGTTGTTATTTATAATAACCTTCGCAAAAGCGTCTTGAACGGTCGCAGGCGGTGGTGGAATATTTTCAAGCATCTCCATCAAGTCCTTTTTTATGGGTACTTGAGCCGACAGAGTAAATATTGCGGTACTGAGTACGACCATTATTGCAACGGTTCTCATCGAATAGTTCCTTTCATTTGATTTTATTGAGTTGCACATTCATTTTTGGAAGATTCCTGTTAAATTCCTTTTTCAAATCAGTGTATCGGGAAGCAATTGCATCTAACTATGGTTGCAACGGATAGGGTTCAGCTCCCTAATAAGGAGCATAAAGGTGTAAAAAATACCTCTTTGTTCGTCTGATTCGCAATATCTCCACGTTTGAACAATTTACCTCTTGTTTGTATTTACATCCAGAATAGCGTTCCTACATACATCATACATCTACCAAAACGACGGCAGACAAGCAGGGGTAAGTAAAAATCAGATTGATAGATGGTAGAAAGTATTTATGTCAGTTGCAATATGCAAAACTTGGTAGAGGTTCAATATATTGAACCTCTACCAAGATCGTGGACAACAAAAATTCAATATGAAAACAACCGCTCGTTGATCCGGAATAACGTTTGATGCGCAGAATTGCTGATGCTTACCTGCAATGAGTTCGTCAATATTCTATTGGATTCAACAAATGACAGGTCTGTTATACTTGCAAGATTGATGCGTACATTCATCGCGGCTCCTTCGCAGGCAGATCCCAACATCAAGACGGCAACACCGGCATCCGTGAGAGAATTTTTATTCCCTTTTTCGCCCACAATTTTTAGCAGCGCGACTGCCTCAGCACAGAGTTCCAAGAGCTGGAGAGGAACAACCGTTGCTTCTTTATATGCCGTCTGGATTGCGGCTACACGTTGTGCATCCTGGTCTGTAGTTTCTTTTGGAAGCCGATAGGCAGCGATGACCTTTTTGAAAGCATTGGTGTCTTCATCAATAAGAGCTGTGAATTTTGCACGAAGTCTTTCGGATTTTATTAAGACACTTTCCAGCTCAAACTGAATGGTGACATTCGTATCTCTTTTCATGGTGAGACGGCACACCATCGATGCTAATGCAACTCCAAGCGATGCCGCAAGAGCAGAAACGCTTCCACCGCCGGGGGCAGGAGAGTTGGACGCTGTTTCATCAAGAAATTTGGAAACTGAAAGTGAATTAAGCATACCATATCCTTTAAATCATATATTCAATAATTTTTTTCTTTGGATCAAACGGTTCAAGTCGGCTTAAACCCAATTTTTTGACAGCAAGTGAAACATATTCCGATTCAGAGAGTTCTTTGCCATCCGAATAGAATTTTCCTGCTTGTACCATCGCATCCAATGGGGCAAGTCCCACCAGTTCGCTTCCAGCGACGTCGATTCCAAGCAAATGAGCCTGTTTCTTTACTTCTTCAAACGCCTTATGGATAGATGTTATTTCATAATCCACAAGATTGATGGAAACTTGTGAGATCTTAAAACGATCAAGATAAACGCCCATGGCTTTTACTGCTTTGAGCGTGCCGGGAATCTTGATTATCTCACCCTGTTCATTTTTCATCGTGTTGCCACGTTCATCCTTTCTTGGCCTACCGCTGTCACGTATGCGTAGAGCAATCTCTAGTGCATGGCGATCGTTGATTGTGTTGAGGTTCACATTATACGCGATGAGGATTTTCCGTGCTCCGGTTACGGTAGCACCGGATTTCGCATTGAAGAGACGTGCGCCATAATCCGGTTGCCAGGCTGCATCCTTCAGCTTCTCAGCTAATCCTTCATACTCACCTTTGCGGATATCGGAAAGATTTCTTCGCTGCGGTGAACGAGCTGCAAATTCATATAAAAATATCGGAATGTTCAGCTCTTGTGCAACGCGTTCGCCGAATTTTTCGGCGAGCTTCACACACTCATCCATCGTTACACCGCTGATAGGAACAAATGGCACAACATCAGCAGCACCGATGCGTGGATGTTCGCCTTTCTGTTGTGTCATATCGATGCGATCAGCAGCGATCTTGGTTGCCTGAAATGCGGCTTCCACCACTGCTTCCGGTTCGCCGACAAAGGTTACCACAGTTCGGTTGTAGTCTGTATCCGGTTCGAGACAAAGCAAGTGTGCTCCCGGAACATGCGTGATACTCTCGCCAAGAGCATCGATGGTTTCCTTATTTCTTCCTTCACTGAAATTGGGGACGCATTCCACAAGTTGTCGCATAGAGGTTTCTTTCAATTTTAAAATTCTAAATACGTTCCGTGCTTGATCACTTTGGCAACATGGTTTGTACCGAAGTGATAAACAAGATGTCGATAATCCGGAACATTGTATAAAATAATATCGGCTTGTTTCCCGACTTCAATACTGCCAAGTGTGCTCGAGAGTCCAAGAGCTGCTGCGCTGTTAATCGTAGTTGCACAGACCGCTTCTTCCATTGTCAATGACATTTGTGTGCAGGCAATGGTCATCATCAATGGCAATGAATAGGACATACAGGAACCTGGATTGAAGTTCGATGCAATTGCCAACGGAATACCGGCATCGATGATCTTTCGTGCCGGCGGATATCCGCCGTGCAAAAAGAATGATACACCGGGGAGTACTGTAGCGATTGTTCCAGAATGTTTCAACGCAGAAATTCCCATATCATTGATGTGCTCCAGATGGTCGGCGGAGACTGCGTTCATTTCTGCGGCGAGCTTTGATGCACCGATTTGTGAAAGTTGATCGGCATGAATTTTAATCCCGAGCCCTAGCGATTTTGCGGTCTCGAAGATTTTTTGGCATCGTTCAACGGAAAAATATTTTTGCTCGCAGAATGCATCGCAGAATTTTGCCATGTTATGCTTAGCGATGTACGGGAGCAGTCGTTTGCAAATGAGATCGACGTAGCCGTCTGGGTCTTCTCTGAATTCCTGCGGAATTGCATGTGCTCCAAGAAATGTCGGAACAATATCCATCAAGCTTTCTTCAGCAAGTTCATTGATTGTATGAAGTATCTTGATCTCAGCATCTTCGTTTAATCCGTACCCGGATTTTATTTCAACAGTTGTAGTCCCTTGACGAAGCATTGCATCAAGGTGATGGCGGGCGAGCTTCTTCAATTCTTTTTTAGAAGCAGCTCGTGTTGCGTCCACCGTACTGATAATTCCTCCGCCTGCCTCGGCAATTTCTTGATATGTTTTTCCTTGAGTGCGCTTTGCAAATTCATTTTCGCGGCTTCCGGCAAAAACAGAATGAGTGTGCGAATCAACAAATCCGGGTAGTGCAATCAGGTCGGAAGAATCGATAGTATCAATGGTTTCATATGGCGTCTGTGAGAATTCTACGCTTGGTCCAATCCAGGAGAATAACCCATTTTGAATCAAGACTGTTGCATCTTCAATAATGCCGAGATCGCGCATCTCTTTGCCGGATTTATACGGTTTGCCATCCGACCGCACGGTGATAAGCTGTTTGATATTTTTGATGAGCAGGTTCATAGATAGACAACGTATTTCTTGGAGGGAAAATAACAAAGATAATGCTTCGGAAGCAAGTTCCTTTCAATAAACAGTTAGTAACAAAAGATAGTTTTGTTCTGGGAAGGCGCTTCCTTAGAAGGAGGTTCCGTGCGATGGGAAAAAATTAATTTATTGACGTGGATTGCTTTGCCACAACGCTAATTGAACACCATCAGGTGTCTCAAACTGTGCCCGCCAACCCATCGATCCGACCTGAGATTTCTTCGTCAACATTTTGCCGCGTGCTTTTCGTATGGATTTCATTGTTATATTGATATCTTCCACTTCGATATATGGAATGACTTGTCCTTTCTTGGGCATTCGTTTCATGATCTCAAATCCACCGTTGGGATATTTACCAGTATGGATGATTGTATAATCGATATCCTGAATATAAGAAAATGTCCAGCCAAAGACTGTGCCGAAGAATCTCTTTGACTTCTCAAGATTGATTGCTGGAATTTCGATATGACCAAAAGCGTGCATAAGTTCCTCCTTATGAAGATGATTCATTGCTCTTTGAGCATTGGAATATGAACATTGAATTTCTTTGCATTTTCAATTGCGCGTTTGTATCCGGCATCAGCGTGACGAATAATACCCATACCTGGATCGTACGTCAGCACTCTTTGTAACCGTGCTTCCGCTTCTCTTGTTCCATCGGCAACGACAACCATTCCAGCGTGAATCGATAATCCAATACCGACACCACCGCCGTGGTGAACGCTTACCCAGCTTGCACCACCTGTAGCATTGAGCAGCGCGTTGAGAATGGGCCAATCGGCTATGGCGTCACTGCCGTCAAGCATCTTCTCGGTTTCGCGATTTGGCGATGCAACACTACCGCAATCAAGATGATCGCGGCCAATGACGAGGGGGGCGCTTACTTCACCATGAGCGACAAGATTATTGAAGATCGTTCCCATCTTTGCACGTTCGCCATATCCCAGCCAGCAAATACGAGCTGGTAACCCTTGGAAATCAACTTCATTCTGCGCCTTTTCAATCCAGGTACAGAGCTGCTTGTTTTTAGCAAAAGTTTCTAACACTGCACGATCTGTGCGATAAATATCTTCAGGATCACCGGAGAGTGCTGCCCACCTGAATGGGCCCTTACCATCACAAAAAAGAGGACGGATGTATTCCGGCACAAACCCGGGAATGTCAAATGCTTTCTTAACTCCGCTTGCCAATGCCTCACCGCGGATATTGTTGCCGTAATCGAAAACGATCGCACCTTTCTGCTTCAGTTTCAGTAATCCCTTAACATGTTCAGCGATGGAATTCTGAGAAAGTGCAATATATTTCTGTGGGTTCTTTTTGCGAAGTTTAAGCGCTTGTGCATATGGCATTCCGGCAGGCACATAACCATTCAGTGTATCGTGTGCGGATGTTTGGTCGGTAACGATATCCGGCAAAAACTTTCCCGCGGCAATCTTCGGAATAATATCTGCGGCATTGCCGAGTAAGCCGACAGAGAGCGGCAATTTTTTTTCCTTGGCGGCACGCACTTGTGCAAGTGCATCATCAAGATTATTTGTCATGGTATCGAGGTAACTTGTTTCAAGTCGACGTTTAATTCTGTGGAGATCAACCTCAACGACGAGACAAGCGGCACCGTTCATAGTTGCAGCAAGCGGTTGAGCGCCTCCCATACCGCCGAGCCCAGCGGTGAGTAAAAATTTACCGGCAAGATTCCCATGAAAATGTTTTGCCGCTGCCGCCGCAAATGTTTCGTACGTTCCCTGAAGAATTCCCTGTGTGCCGATATACATCCAGCTTCCGGCTGTCATCTGGCCATACATTGTCAGACCAAGAGCTTCCAATTTACGAAATTCATCCCATGTTGCCCACTTTGGTACTGACATGGAATTGCTGATGAGCACGCGCGGTGCGTACTCATGCGTTTTAAATATTCCAACAGGTTTACCAGATTGAACGAGCAGCGTTTCATCGTTTTCTAAATTTTTCAGACTCTCCACAATGGCGTCATAACATTGCCAATTGCGAGCGGCTTTTCCAGTTCCGCCATAGACAATCAACTCCTGGGGTTTTTCGGCGACCTCAGGATCGAGGTTGTTCATCAGCATACGCAGCGCAGCTTCCTGAATCCAGCCCTTACAGGTGAGTTGCGTGCCGTGTGGAGCGCGAATGCTGCGAGGTGACTGTCTCATAGATGTCCTCAGTAAAACTTAGCGTTCTTTATCGATAATTTATGATTTGCAATTGGAGCCGACAGTCTCGCGTCGTATCAAAGTTTATACCCGATTTTCCGCAAGAAGTCTTTCCTCCACTTAATGTCGGTATCAGTTTCGATGCCTTTGGTTTTCATCCCATCGATGATACCGAGGATACCGCGGCCCTGTTCGGTCTCTGCGACAATGACTTCCACGGCATTTGCCGTAGCACAGTAAATGGTGCAAACTTCCGGAATGTTCTTGATGGTGTTGAGAATGTTGACCGGGAATCCGTTTTCCATGAAGAGAATAAAACAGTGTCCACATGAAAGTGTCATTGCGTTTTTCTTCGCCATCTCAATGAGCGTGTCGTTATTACCGGTCCAACGGACAAGAGTATTACCGGAAGATTCGCAGAATCCAAGTCCAAATTTCATTTGCGGATTTGTTTGTACGACGGCTTCATAAATGTCTTCTACCGTTTTAATAAAATGTGATTGTCCCAGGATAAAATTTGTACTCTCAGGTTTGTCAATTTTTACGACTTTCAGTTCCATACAATCATCTCCTCCTACGGTTAGATGAATTTTGAAATTGTCTCAACATGTATAAGTTGCTTCAATATCCCTGTTCCCGGGCGAAGAGGTTCAAGAACTTCGACAAGTGCCAGGCTGCATTTCTTCATTTCAATATCAATCTTATGATCTCCACCAATCAACAATGAAATTGTGTCGGAGAGAAACGGTTCATGTCCGACGAGGAGCACAGATTCGACATTGAATTCAGTGATCTGTTTGAATAATTGTTTAGGATGAGTACCGTTCACGAGATATTCGGACGCTTCCATACGCGGCGCGTTGATGAGCGATTGCACGATTGCTCCTGTTTCACAAGCTCGTGTCAGAGGACTTGTAAAAATGATATTAATATTTGTTTTGGTGTGGCGAAGAAATTTACCAATGTATGCGGCTTGCTTGTGTCCGAGATCGGTCAGCGGACGTTCATTATCATCGAAGCGGGAATGAGAGGAAGCATCACCGTGTCGAAGGAAATAGATCAGCATAATGTGGTGCCGATGTTTTAGATGCCGCGTATGTAAACAGAAAGAGCAGGTAGATGGACCTGTTACTCTTTTGTTAAATTGTATTGTTGGATTTTTGTGTACAGTGTTTTGAGACTGATACTGAGAATCTGTGCCGCGGTGTTTTTATTCCATCCAACGGTTTTTAGGACTCCTTCAATGTGTGCTTTTTCTATATCGCGAATCGACACAGCGCTTCCTATTTGCGGACCGGTTGCCGTTCCCACCGTTTCTCTAAGCAAAGCAGGTCGTCTGCCGATGGGGAGAGAGATGTCTTCAATGCAGATCAGATTATCTTTGCATAAAATGCTGGCGCGCTCGATGACATTTTCCAATTCGCGAACGTTGCCAGGCCAGTCATACTTCATGAGAAGTTCGAGTGCTTTCGGTTCCATCATTTTAAGTTCACGGGGATGCACACGGCTTTTTAAAAAGTAATCTACCAGCATGGGAATATCATCCGGCCGTTCGCGCAGCGACGGTACCGACAGTGTAATGACATTAATGCGGTACAGCAAGTCCTCACGAAAATCTCCTGTGCCTACTTCGTCGTGCAAATTTTTATTCGTGGCGGAGATAACCCGTACATCTGATTTGAGATTCTTGTTGCCTCCCACACGCCGGTATTCTCCTGTTTGAAGGAAACGCAAGAGTTTCGGTTGAATCATTAAACTAATCTCGCCGATTTCATCGAGGAAGAGTGTGCCGCCGTTTGCGATTTCAACAAGACCCTGTTTCATTGCGTGTGCATCGGTGAACGCACCTTTTTCATGGCCGAACAGCTCGCTTTCGAGTAAATTTTCTGGAATAGAAGCGCAGTTTAATGCAACGAACTGCATATCCTTGCGATAACTGTTTTTGTGCAGGAAGTTAGCGATGAGTTCTTTCCCCGTGCCGCTTGCTCCTTGAATGAGTACCGGAGAATCGGTTGGCGCAACTTTCGCAGTGATGTTGAGTAATTCCAACATTATTTTGCTTTCGCCAATAATATTACTGGTACTTGTGTGGCGTGCAAGTTCGGATTTGAGAACTTTATTCTCGATACTGAGCCGCTTACGTTCGACTGCACGTTCAATGACTGCTATCAACTCTTCACTTCCATATGGCTTGGTAATATAATTGTATGCCCCTAATTGCATACACTCAACCGCGATCTTCACGTCATGAACACCGGTAAGCATAATAACTTGTGTGTCATAGGAGTGCTCACGGATGAATTTCAATACCTCTACACCATCCACGCGAGGAAGTTTAATATCCAACAGTACAAGATCGAATGTTCGCTTCTGGAGGGCATTAATTGCCATGACGCCGTCTTTTGCTGTTTCGACCTTGTAACCTTCTTGGATGAGCATTGTCTCGAGGACTTGAAGAAAAGGTTCTTCGTCATCGACAGCGAGAATGGAAATGGTTTCTGGTTTCATAAGTGTATAAAAATGAGTACATCGTTATCGAATCGGAAGCGCAAAATAAAAGGTTGCTCCTTTGCCGGTTTCCGATTCTACCCAAATTTTTCCGTTGTGTGCTTCGATAATACGTTGTGAAATAATCAATCCGAGACCTGTCGACTTATCCTTGTTCGATTTGCCAGAAACAAGATCGCGGTAACGGTCGAAGATCAGCGACAGTCTTTCTTGTGGGATCCCGGATCCGCTATTAAATACCGAGACGATTTCATGATCTGTTGGTTGTTGTCCTTCCTCAAGTACAATTGCAACCTTGCGTACTTGCACGACGATTGCACCTTGTGACGGTGTGTGTTGTACAGCGTTACTTAAAAAATTATGCAACACTTGGTCAATTTTTTCTGCGTCGTACTCCAACGGCAGCAAATCAGGTTCGGTATAAAAATCCAGTGTGATTTTGCTTGATTGGATAGGAACGCGAAATTCCTGTATGGCATTTTGTACCGATGTACCAAGATTGCCAATGCCTTTATTCAATCGTACTCTCCCACCTTCAAGCTTTGTCAAGTCCATCATGTCAGTGAGAAGGCCGATCACCTTATCGATGGAAGTAGTCATGTATCCAAGGAGTTCCTTCTGGTGGTCGCCGAGTGAGCCAGCCATTCCTTTCAATAAGTACCCAATACTTTGGCGAAGTCCGGCAATAGGATTGTGGAGATCGAAGAGCAAGCGAGCTGTATGTTCCGTTTGCAGGCGTCGAATACGGTCTTCAGCGTCACGTGCCTGAATGATGCCCTTGAGCTGTGGAACGAGCTGGTCCATATCGATGGGCTTGGTAAGATATTCCTTTGCTCCAAGCTTCATTGCTTCCACTGCCATACTGACGTCACTCATACCGGTCATCATAACAACTTCTGTTTGTGCTGAATTCTTTTTGATGTAACGCAATACTTCCAAACCGTTTGCACCGGGCATCTTGATGTCGAGGAGTGCTATGTCATAATCTTTTACCTGTGTCTTTTTAATCGCTTCGACACCATCTCCAACCTCTTCGACTTCAAATCCTTCATCACTCAGCCACGCCGCGATGGTCATCCGCAAGGGCTCTTCGTCGTCAGCAATAAGGACCTGAATTTTATCTTCGCTCATACATGGTCACTCATATCAATGCACAGAAAATATTTATTGCAACCCGCTACTGGAAAGGCTTGACCACCGCGAATTATCATTGTTAACATAATCTACCGCTGGAGATAATAAACAGATTCACCTGAAAAGTCAATTGCTTTCTCCTCTTTATGGTCTCAAAGAAAAGTTGAATTTGACGATACACACTACTACATTAGACCACTAATTTTAATAATACCTATGGTTTTGTTATGAAAAATCACATCCTCGATGGCAATCGGCTTACCATTCCTCAAGTATTTGACCTCGCGCACGAAACAGCCCGTGCGAGGCTGAGTTCAACTACGAAGCGAAAAATTATTCACGCAAGAGGACTTATTGATCGCTGGATAAACAAGGGCGAGACAGTCTATGGTGTAACGACCGGTTTTGGAGAGTTTTCTAATGTATGCGTGAGAAGGGAAGATATTGAACTGCTCCAAGAAAATCTTATTTTTAGTCATGCTGCTGGCGCCGGGGACATGCTACCAGCAGAAATAGTGCGTGCGATGATGGTATTGCGGGTCAATGCACTGGCGAAAGGATATTCTGGAATTCGGCTTTCGACCGTGGAATTGCTGATGGAAATGTTGAACCACAACATTGTTCCGATCATTCCGTCACAAGGATCCGTTGGCGCAAGCGGGGATCTGGTGCAGCTTGCACACCTAGTGCTGGCGATGATGGGGAAGGGAAAGGCATGGGTTAAGGGAGAAGGGAGAAGTGAAAAAGGGAAAGTGGTGAATGCTGCAACTGCATTACGACGCAATAAACTTCAACCAGTCAAGCTGACGGCGAAAGAAGGACTTGCATTGATTAATGGTACGCAAATGATGACGGCATACGCAGCACTGGCGGTTCATCAGGCGAAACGCTTAGCAAAGCTCGCTGACGTCGCATCGGCGATTAGTGTAGAGACACTGCGGGGAAGTGATACGGCATACGACGAACGTATTCATCAGCTTCGTCCTTATAAAGGGCAATTAACGGTTGCGAAAAATATGCGGAGACTCATGTGCAACAGCGAACTTCGTGAATCGCATCGTCGTAATGACGCGCGCGTACAGGATGCGTATTCGATACGGTGTATTCCGCAAGTGCATGGCGCCTCACGCGATGCAATCGACTATGTCTACGACAAGGTTTCCATTGAGATCAATTCGGCGAATGACAATCCGCTTATCTTTCCGAAAGATGGTATCCATCTTGAAGGCGGCAATTTTCACGGTCAGCCAATGGCTCTTGCGATGGATTTTCTTGCTATCGCACTATCGGAGCTTGCAAATATTTCAGAGCGCCGTATTGAACGATTGGTGAACGGTTCACTCAGCGGCCTGCCGAGATTTCTCACGTCCAACGGCGGACTCAACTCTGGCTTAATGATTGCGCAGTACACTGCTGCATCACTTGTGTCTGAAAATAAAGTATTGGCACATCCCGCAAGTGTAGATTCTATCCCGACATCTGCCAATCAAGAGGACCACAATAGCATGGGTTCCATCAGCGCACAAAAGGCATGGCGTGTATTAAAAAATACGCAAACGGTTCTTGCTATTGAGCTTCTCTGTGCATGTCAGGGGATGGATTTTGCCCGGGCACTGAAACATTCGAAACCGCTTAAGTCTGGTGCAGGAACAGAAGCAGCATATCGGTTTGTTCGAAAACATATCAAGCATCTCGAGCGGGATCGAGTGCTGTACGATGATATTCAGAAAGCGCTCGGATTGATCGAGAATGGAAGTGTACTCAATACAGTTGAAAGAAGAATAGGATTCTTGGATTGACGAATGAATAAGTCTTCAAAGAGAAGGACATTCTATGAAATTATTTGTACTACTCTCAAGCCGGATTCGTTAGTGCGAGAAAAATACTCCAACATATAGGTTGTGATATGGTTCAGGATTGCTCTTCTATGAGAGATAGAATTAAAGCCCACTGGTCTATTCTTGTTGCACTCATCACCCTTTGGGTAATAATGACAATGTTGACCATGTCATTTATTCAACAAACAAGAGGACATTTTATATATACATTGGATGATGCATACATCCATATGGCGATGGCGAAGAATATAGCGCTGCATGGCGTGTATGGCGTAACGCCGTATGAGTTTAGTTCGTCGTCCTCTTCTATTCTGTGGACATTGTCGCTTGCTGGTGCCTACTGGCTGTTTGGCGTGCGGGAAATACTACCGTTGTTTCTCAATATACTATTAGCTTCATGTGCTTTGGCAGCGGCATATTGTTTCCTGAAACGTGAAATGTCCAATCAGATTGTGTTGTTGTTGGTATTGCTCGCTATAATATTTTTAACACCGCTTCCGGCAATGATATTTTGTGGTATGGAACACGTGCTGCATATTCTTCTTGTGTTTCTCTTCCTTCCAATTGCAGGGCGTGTCCTGCTGGAAAAGGAACCGACACGACAAAACACATCATCTCTTTTTCTTGTCACGGTATTATTGGTGTTAACACGCTTCGAAAGCTATGCACTTGTTGGAATGGTGCTTGCATTGTTCTTGTTTCAAAAACGATGGAAAATTGCTTGCGCAATTTTTGCTTCGGCTGCATTACCGTTACTCATCTATCAATATATTTCCATTGTGCATGGATGGTCATGGCTGCCCAATTCTATCCTTCTTCGTTCCAATGTGCCGGATATATTCAACAGCCAGCAGGCGATTGAAATCAGTTTGAGTTCGTTGTTTCAGCGAACAGGATTCTTTGCGAATTATTTTCACAACATTCTTGCGGGCGCTCATCTGTATGTCCTTGCGTTGACGGAGCTGGTTCTAGGTGTTATTATATTAATGCGAACACGAACGATGTGGACTTTATCAACGCTGTCGTTGGTACTTTTTGTTGTGTCAGCGTTTGCCCACCTTCAATTTGGCAAGGTTGGACATTTTTTTCGCTATGAATCGTATCTTATTGCATGGGGTATTCTTGCTTTTGCAGTTGTCTGTGCCGAACTTCTTAAATCATTTCATATAACGCCTGCCATCATACAGAAACGATGGACCGTTGGAGTCGTCATTGCAGGCATAGGCGCTCTTTTTTTAAAGCCACTTTTTTCTCGCGGGCTAGACGCATGGAATAAACTTCCTATGGCAAGCCGCAATATTTATGAACAACAATACCAAATGGGATTATTCTTGCAGAAATATTATCCTACTGCAGTTGTGGCTGCCAACGATATTGGCGCTATTTCATTTTTAACAAATATTAAAGTGTTGGATTTGGTGGGTTTAGCAAGCGCAGATGTGCTCAATCTAAAAATGCATCATAGATACTCTCAAGAACAAGTAGAGATGCTTTTGCAACGTGCGGGGACACAGATTGCCGTTGTCTATGACTCGTGGCTGTACATGTCCGGACTCAATGCAAATTCTATGGGATGGAAAAAGGCGGGAGAATGGAAAATTCAGAATAATGTTGTGTGTGGTAGCGATAGGGTCTCTTTTTATGCCGTACAACCGAAAGAAGAAACATTGCTACAAAAACATTTGCAGGAATATTCTGAAATACTGCCCCGAACAATCGTGCAGCATGGCAGTTATCTGCAATTATCAAACGAAGTAAAATGAAACTTAGTACCAATTCGTGAGAGAAACAATTATGTCGATAACCATTGTAATGCATCTGATGGCTGTGTTTTTTTTGGGAGGTTCTATGAATATCAATAATATTCACTGGCTGGGACACGCATCGTTTCGGATTGAAGATAACAAAAAAGAAATCTATATCGATCCATGGAAGATTTCGGAAAAATCCCCCAAGGCCGATATGATCTTTATTACCCACGGTCATTATGACCACTTCTCTCCGGAGGATATAGCAAAGATACGAACGAAAAAAACGATTCTGGTAGCGCCAAAGAATATTGCTGGTCAATTTCACGGAAACGTTATTGCCGTCGAACCGGGGAAAACATATGAAATCGGTTCTCTCAAAGTTACGACTGTTCCAGCGTACAACATTAATAAGAAATTTCATCCGAAAGAAAACGGCTGGGTGGGATATATCATAACTTTGTCCAACGGTGAAAGAATCTATCACTCCGGCGATACAGATTTTATTCCGGAGATGAAAAAGATCGTTGCGGATGTTGCTATGATGCCTTGCGGCGGAACTTATACAATGACCGCGGCAGAAGTGGCGGAAGCGGCCAATTCCTTTAAGCCGAAAATATTGATTCCCATGCACTGGGGAGATATTGTCGGCTCGAAAGCAGATGCAGAGGAAGTGAAAAAGCTTTATAAAGGTGAGACGGTGATTTTAAAACCTGAACGTTAAGGTTATTCCGCTGGTTCCTCAGATTTATAGCTGATCGCGCATTACGCAAATGAGATTATTATCGTTGAATCAGTGAAAAAGAAAATTTGTAAAATTCTTCATCTATTTATCTCAATCTGAGCAATCAGTTAATCATTTTTTCTTCATCTGAAGAAAACGCTCTCGATCACGCCGGTGAATTCGCATCTTCATCCTAACATGTTCTCCTTCATATGCTCGTTCCAGTACTTCGCCGATATCATACAATTGCGCGATGAGCCTTTGACGCAAGTTTGGCAATACGATTTCTTCAATAGTAAATTCCTTTTCCAGCAGTTTGGTAACTTCATCTTTGAGCCCGGCGATATTGATTCCTCGTGTTGCAGAAATGAAAACTCGATTCGGGTGCTTCTCTGCAAGTGCCGATATAATATTTCGGTCTTGGAGTAGGTCGATCTTATTGAATACGATGAGAGTTGAAGTGTCGCCTGCACCGAGATCTTCCAAGGTCTCTTGCACGACGTTAATTTGGTCCTCGTAAAACGGACTCGAGATATCTACGATATGCAAAAGAATGTCCGCCTCGGTTATTTCCTCCAATGTACTCTTGAACGACGCCACAAGATGATGTGGGAGTTTTTTGATAAACCCTACGGTATCCGTCATAAGAATAGAGACGGCTGAATTGAGCGGGACGAGTCGAGTTGTCGGATCGAGCGTTGCGAAGAGCCGGTTTTCCACAAAAACATCGGAGCCGGAAAGCAGGTTTAAAAGCGTCGATTTACCGACATTGGTGTACCCAACGAGCGCAGCGCGTGTATGTTTCGTCCGTCCTTTACGTTGCGTGACACGCTGTTGCGAGATGCGTTCCAGCTTTTCTTTCAGATGACTGATACGTGTGCGTATTAACCGACGGTCCGTCTCGATCTGTGTCTCACCGGGTCCTTTGGTACCGATGCCACCAAATTGTTTCGACAAATGTGTCCATTGACGTGTCAAGCGAGGCAGCAGATACTCGAGCTGTGCTAGTTCTACCTGTGTTTTCGCTTCGCTGGACTTTGCACGTGTTGCGAATATGTCAAGAATCAGACCGCTGCGGTCGACCACCTTACATTCAAGAAGACTCTCAAGATTCCGCACCTGTGCCGGTGTGAGATCGTCGTCAAAAATGACAAGCGGTATCTTTTCTTCTTGCAGTCGTTTGTGTAACTCTTCGACTTTTCCTTTTCCGATAAACGTTGCAGGTTCAGGATGATCACGATCCTGTGTTAATCTGCCTACAACTTCTGCTCCTGCTGTATCAGCAAGTAATGCGAGCTCAGTAAGAGATTCGTCAACTTCCGTTTTGGAAGTAAGACGTGAAGGCATTCCAACGAGAATGCATTTTTCTTTTCCGGCTTGGGCTAATTCAATCATAGGCGTTTTTGATTATCCATTTGTGTGTGTGGTTGCTGTTGTCAAAGACCGTTTACTCTCACGTGCTACAAACATTTCGACAATAGCAATGAGCAACGCGGCGATGAGGAACTGTTTCCAGAGTTCTGTACCAAGACGCGATTCAATAATAATGCGCTGTACTTCCTGCGGCTGATGTACTGTATGTACGACATTGTTGGCAATGCCAAGATGCATCAACATTTTCTCCCGTCGTTTCTCGTTTGACGGAGTCGTATTGGATTCATCGGGATCGATATTGACTGCGAATTTGTCGATTATGAGATTACCAGCCTTAACGCTATAGAAACCATAGAGATCTGTGCCAGAAAAACGCATGCTTTTACCCTTTAGTCGTTGCTGTGAGTTGACAAGAACTTCCATTCCTCCCGGTTTAGTTACCGTAAGTTCAGGTGCAACCGAACTGCGAATGTGGATTGCTTTTTCATCACCAACGAACAATGAAAGATCGGTTATTGGTTCTTGCACAAGATATGCGAGCGAGCGATGTATCAGCGGCACAAACAATCCTTTCAAAGGTAAGTCAGACCATTTCGTATTTGCAGCGACACTGAACATCAAAGCGCGGCCATTATCAATGCGTTCATCGATCAAGAAAGGATATCCGTTCGAAAGTGTAATCACTGTCTTTGAATGCGGAGTCGGTATGAAGCGGAGTGATATCAGCACGCGCGGCGATTCCAGAATTCGCTGGCTGTGTAATGTACCTGCCGACTGTTTTGTTTCGTCCTTTTCAAACATTCCGGCAAACAGCGGATGACGAAGATCCACTTTTTCGAATTCAACAGATAAACCCGTTCCTTGTGATGTTCCGAATTGGCTGTCAACTGCAGCAATCGTCGAGAGACCGAGTGCAGCGGCAATGCTCATGTTGAATGCGTTCACTGTTGTATGAGCACCGGGAAAGATCAATATACCGCCGCCATTTTGAAGATATGTTTTCAGAATAGACGTTTGACCCGATGTCAATTCCGGCGGATCGGAAAGAACTATGACGTCGATATTGCTTAAGAGCGATGTCGATAAACGATCTAATGCGGACTCGGTCATTTTGAGACTGGCGCTGGTATCAGAGAGCCTCGTACTCAGAGCAAGCCGGAGATATGTAAGATCGGATGAGTTACCTATAAGAAGCACTCGGTTCTCTTCCGGGATATGCACAGTGAAGAACCGTCTGTTGTCAAATTCGAGGTCGTCATCTTCTAGCTCGATTGTTCCCTCAAGAAACCCTGTGTGCTTGGGAACAAGTGTGAAATCCGTTTCAACTGATTGTCCTGAGCGAATGTCAACTCCTTTTTGTGCCACACGGATTCCATCTTGATAGATACTGACTACATGGTTCTGCACATCAGAAGTGGCATGATTCACTAGCTTTGCTTTTACGACAAAGGGTTTATGTACTTCAAAAATTGTATTCGGAATTTCAATTGATTCTATAGCAACATTTTGCAGTTCATGTTTTCCCAGCGGGACGAGGAAAAATTGAGTCGTCGCTGCAAAAAGACGTTCGGCAGCTTTCGATGCGCTTAACTTTGATTCGAGCGAACCCGATTGAAAGTCCGAAATTACATATACTTCTTTATTAAAATTGTTCGATGAGGCAAGCAAGCTGGACGCGAAGCGAAGCGCATCTTCTATAGTACGGTGAATAGATGATGGCTTGATATCTTTGAGCGTGCTACGAATCTCGGGGAAGTTACGTCGGGACGATGGTATCTCTTTTGTTCCATCGGAAGGAACATCTGAGAGTTTTACGAGGAAAACTTCATCTCCGTCTTTAAGGAGATTGATGATTGATGTGGTAGAGTTTTTTGCCTGCTGTAAAAGTTCTCCTTTCTCATCGCTTGCGGTCATGCTCTGTGAGTCGTCAAAAAGAATTACTGCTGTTGTCTTAGCTTGTTCGGCTAAACTGCCGGAGAGTGATCCTTTCGATGTCGGACGAGAAAATGCTAAGACAATAAGAATTACTAATAATATTCGAAGGAAGAGGAGTAACAGTTGCCGAAGTTTCAACCTGCGGATTTTTGTTTTTTGCAATTCTTTTAGGAATGACAATGTACTGAACTCAATCGTCTGCAGTTTGCGGAGATTGAAGACATGAAGCAGGATAGGAATGGCCGCTGCTGCAAGTCCGAACAGTACAAAGGGATTAAGAAAAGTCAATGAGTGTCCTTCTTCTATACAAATTCTGTACTAACTTAATCTGAAGATGCGCGAAAAGCAAGAAGATGGGAGAACCTTCCGAAAGTTGTTTGCGCGAGAACAAAGAGAACTTTCGGAAGGATGCTAATTATTTTATATCTTAAGACAGGAAAAAGGAGAACAACATGTTAAAGATTGCAATTGAAGCCGCTCTTGAAGCAGGAAAATATCTCAAAAAGAACGTTGGAAAAATTCGCCATATTGAGCGAAAGGCAGGACAAGAAACCAATCTGGTTACTGAGATTGATAAAAAGGCAGAAGCGACAATCATCGGCAGAATAAAAAAACACTTTCCGGACCATGATTTTCTTGGTGAAGAGTCGGGAGCTGCAGAAATTAAATCAGAATACCGATGGATCATTGATCCGTTGGATGGAACAGTAAACTATACCCATGGCCTTCCTATTTTTTGTGTCTCGGTTGGTTTAGAACACAAAGGAAAGATTGTGCTCGGTGTGGTATACGATCCGAGTCTCGACGAATTATTTACCGCTGAGAAAGGAAAAGGCGCTTGGTTGAACAAGAAACGTATTCAGGTCTCGAAAACATCAAAACTGATTGAAAGCCTTGTTGTTACAGGATTCCCTTATACAATCAACAAAAATCCGGAACCAGATATAACACATTTCAGGAATTTTGTTATTGAAGCGCAAGGAGTAAGGCGGCTCGGTTCGGCGGCACTCGATTTATCGTATGTTGCTTGCGGCCGCTTCGATGGTTTCTGGGAGGGATCGCTTAATCCATGGGATATGGCTGCTGGTGTGTTATTAGTAATGGAAGCAGGAGGCAAATGGACGGATTACCATGGAGTGCCTTCTACTGTGTACAATAAACAAATGCTTGCAACGAACGGGTCGATACACGAACAGATGATAGCAGTGTTGAAGAAAGCTTATCAATAGATCAATCTATGAGCCTCTGAGTAGCTGAGTAATAGACCATTGATGTGAGTTTATTGCAGATCCTATGTTTTGGGTTTTAAACCTTCAACTTTGCACTTTCATTTCTGTAATTGTTCTTTCCCACTTCCTCACACCGTTCTTATCAACAATATCTAGAATCATTGACTTGCGTTCCGGTTGTGTGCCTGTAACCTTGAATGCCTTTGATATCCGGCTGCGAGCGGTTGCAAGAACATCTTCGCTGTCGGTATAGAAAACGGCGAGTGAATCGCCGACATCAACCGCATCGCCAACTTTCTTTTTTAAAACAATTCCTGCTTTCACGTCTATGATATCATCTATCTTTTCCCGGCCGGCACCGAGCGAAATGTTGGTCATGCCAAGTTCAAAGGAATCTATCTCGCCGATAAACCCGGGTTCGCTGGATTTGATTTCCATGGCAAACTTCGAAAGAGGATAACGCTCGAGATTTTCTATCGCATCAACATTTCCCCCTTGTGCACGAATGAGGTCGAGTAGTTTGCGATATGCAGAACCATCTGCGATGCTTTTCCTACATTTCTCAATTCCCTCTTCAATCGACTTCGCTTTCTTGCCGAGATAGATCATTGCACCGGAAAGCACATACGTCACTTCCATTAAATCTGCTGATGTATCATTATACCCGATTGCTCCGCGCAAGCACCCAACTGCTTCTACTACTTCTAACCAATTGCCGATAGCGACACCGAGCGGTTGATTCATATTGGTGATGAAACCGATGGTTTCTTTTCCGAATTCATTACCAATGTCGACCAGCGTTTTTGCCAGTTCCAGTGAGCGTTCATGCGTGTACATGAAAGCGCCGAGTCCGGTTTTGACATCTAACACTAATGCATCGATTCCCTCAGCCAATTTCTTACTCATAATGCTACCGGCAATAAGCGGGATGCATTCAACGGTCGCTGTTACATCACGGAGAGCGTACATTTTTTTATCTGCAGGTGCAATTTCTTTCGTTTGTCCGATCATTACGACCCCGACATCACGAATGACGCGCTTGTATTCAGAAATTGTCAAATCGGTACGGAAGCCGGGAATAGATTCTAATTTATCGAGTGTGCCGCCTGTGTGCCCGAGGCCGCGGCCGGAAATCATTGGGACAGGCACACCGCACGCTGCAACCATCGGTGCGAGAATAAGCGATACTTTATCGCCAACACCACCGGTGGAATGTTTGTCTACTTTGATACCGGGGATTTCTGAAAGATCAATTACTTCACCAGAGTGCAGCATTAATCGTGTAAAGCTTGACGTTTCTTCACGACTCATTCCCTGGAAATAGCATGCCATGAGGAATGCGGACATCTGGTAATCGGGAACTTCACCTTGGACATAGCCGGCAATAAGAAAGCGGAATTCTTCTTCAGTGAGAGAATTGCCTTCGCGTTTTTTCCGTATCAACTCAACAACGTTCATAATGAGAACCTGAAAAAAACTTCTTCAATAATTAAGTCGATGAAGCAGCTTGGATACAATCGTTCGGTCTTAATCGTTTTTGACCGCGGCATTCGAAATGGGTGAAATGATCATTAGGGTCACAAATGCCAAGAGACTGTTCCAAAGATAGAGTGAGAATCCGTTTTCGATCACTTGTTGAAGTCGGTCAATCGTACTTGCTTTCTCAATAATTTTCTCTGCTTCCTGGTTTTACTGCAATGCTTCCGGATTTGCACATGGGGCATTCCTGGGGCTGGTGAGTCACTGCTTCCATTAACAAGACAGCGAACTGTTTCGTATTAAATTGTACTTTACCGTTACTTCTATCGACAATACATCCGGTGCCGACAACACTTCCTTTTGCATTATTGACAAGGTTGATTACTTCTTTCGTGGAACCGCCGGTTGTTACAACATCCTCTACAACGAGAACGCGTTCACCCGGGATGATTTCAAATCCTCGGCGCAGTTCCATCTTTCCGTCTTTCCGTTCGGCAAAAATAGTGCGAGCGCTTAACATTCGACCAACTTCTGTTCCGACAACGATACCACCGATCGCAGGTGAGAGTACAACTTCGACTTCGCTGTATTCAAAGTGCCGTGCAATTTCTCCGCAGAGGAGGTGGAGATGCTTGGGAAATTGTAATACGCGGGCACATTGGAAATACTGAGAACTGTGCAATCCTGAAGTAAGTTGAAAATGGCCTTCAAGAAGTGCTTTTGTCTCCCTAAAAATGTCGAGGATTTGTTCCTTAAGTAGTTTCATACTTCATGCACTTTAATTTGTGATTGGTGAAAAGATACGAAGAACTCGCATGATGCGCAATTTGTCGAGTTTGTTTTCTTATAGTGTCCCATCATCTCTTGTACCAGTAAAATTCAAAATATTTTGCACCCTTTGAATTTATAACTGATATCTTTTATTTTTGTTTTTTTATTTCTTCAATATTTTTTTTAAACTCTTCTGTTTCACTACGTACCTGTCTAATAAAGCTATTGTCCTCAATTGTTCCGACAGCCGCGGTCATTTCTGCTATATTCCGGTACGTATTCTGACGGAATATGTTTTCATAATCCTTTTTCCGTGAGATGTACACCTGATCACGGATGAATTCCTGTATGGTCGTCGCTCGATCGAGTGCAGCATTCCATTGTTCTTGTGTTACATCATCTGTTCCAAGTAAAGCACAGAGGGAAGCAAAGGCATGTTTTTGCTTCTCAAGAGGATACTGTTGCCACAATGTGTTATATCGATCGTGAATATCTTTCCATCCGGCAAGCTTTCCTGATCCGATGTCTGACCGCATCTGATCCACATCTTGTTCAGGAACCAATTGTCCGCCAAGGTTAGTCCATTTTGTTTGGCGGCTGCCTTTCAATGTTTTGCACATAGCTGCAAATGTACTGCCAGAGTTCGTGTTCAAATATTCTATCAGGTTCTTCACAGCGTAATAATGGACCATATCTGCATACGCATGATAAGATTTATGTGCTTTGAGAATGACAGTTCTCCGATCCGACTTTTCTATATTTTCGCCGAGAATATCTAACTGAACAATTTCCTTTTCTGCCCCGGAAAGGAGTTCTCGTCCAATTCGGATAAGTTCTTTTTCATTGTTCTTGATTGAAAAACTCTGTTGGCGAAGCTTAGCTTTCGCTGTCCAGATTTCTAAAAGGTGGCGGGCATGAAACATCTCTTCAACCGTGTCAGGTGCGAGCGAATCAAATTCAATATTCTGAATTTTATTTTTTCGCTTGTCCCGGTTCTGGTATTTCCATGTATTTCGTGCGAGTGCGTACATATTGTACAGCCACCAGAAAGCAGGCAGTACTTCAAGCTCGTCTTTGGCTGCGTTGTTGTTCAGCAAAGAAAACGGTAGCGGAATATCCATTTCTGCCGGATAGTCTGCTTTAGATAATAACACAAACGATGCGAATCGACAAGAATGCTTGAGGCTGGAACATAATCCCGGCCAGAACCCGCGGCCTGCTTGAACCTCATTATCATTTGCGCGGCTGTTATGATTGGAACCAATGGTGGCTCCAGCGGCAATGTTGCTCTGTCCTAAAAGGACTGAAGCGATTAAAAACGAATTGTTGTGATGTTGTTCGTGTGCTGGAAAAATGAGATTGTTCATTACTTCACAGCACGAAATTGTAGAATTGTCTCCGAGGAAAGAATGAATCAGTCGTGCCCCGTATTTGAGGTTGGAGTTGTTCCCCAAAATGAAACGAACTGCTTTGGAACCATAAGAAATGTGACATCCATAACCGGTAATACCGTTTACGAGTTCAACTCCTTCTCCGATTTGTGTTGGTTCATCTTCAGAGGAGTTGATCGTGAGATTCTTCAGCTTGTTGGCACCTCTGATATAACAGTGTGAGCCGACTTTTATATCTTTGAGAATACCGGAGTTTTTAATCACGCATTGATTCTCAATTGTACCATAGAATCCACGGCCCTTGTCAAAACTATTTTGTGTTATTGAAATTAATTTATCTTGCAATGCAGTGTCGTCCCGATACTTTGCCCAGAGGTATGCATCTGCCGGAATGATGCCATCGAATGGCAATATGCGGCGACACCCAGCTTCATTCATTAGTTCAAGCCAGACACGGACGTCTTCTGGTTCTCCCTCTTTAATAATACCGTTCCCAAATTTTGCATAGTTTGTAGTATGCATTTCATCGATATTGAGCAGCATACATTGGTCACCGATGATGAAATGTGCCAGATACCGAACGTGATGAATAGCTACGTTATCTCCAATGTCACAGGCGATGATGGTACTGTTCGTGATCCCTACTGGTACCTGTAAATCGTGATGTTCGAGAAGCACGTTTTGGATACGTCCAATCCGGACGAGGCCGAAAAATGCAGTGTCCTTGATTCTCTTTGGATCGAATGGGTCTGTGACGAGAATTTCTTCCCAGTTGTCGGATGTATTGTTGTTTTGGATAAGTAGTTCCACTTCGTCTGCCCGCAGACGGCGCCACCTATTTTGCGGCCATGGAACTTGTATGTTGCGATGGAAATACTCGTCTTTGCCGCTTGGAATAAACTCTTTTGGGATAAAATTTCTTCCGATGCTGTTTGACGGAAGAATGGATACGTTGTCCATATCATGCCTCTTCTATCGATTCAGAATGGTAATGTGTCCGTAATAATTTTCTTAATTTATCAATAAGAATATCTATCGCTCTTTAAAAAAGAAATGTTGTATAGATTTTTGACTTTAACTTAAGAAACCTTCAACACGATGCACTTTACCAAGTGTTGTACCGAGAAATCGTTCACCTATCTCCGCAAACTTATGCGGTACGTCGCTGACGAAAAACTGCAGGTTAGGTTTCATTGTACTAGTATTTTCTAAATGTAATTCCGCTAACATTTTCTTCACACGGATAGCAGTGGCCTCTCCGGAATCAATCAGCAAGACGTCGTTGTGTAGCACCTTATTGATGACTTTCCGCAGAATGGGATAATGCGTGCATCCAAGCACGAGCGTATCAATTTTGTCAAGAGTCAGAGGAAACAAATATTCCTTAGCGATCAATTCTGTCGCTTTATGGTCAGTCCAGCCTTCTTCAGCGAGAGGGACAAAAAGGGGGCATGGTTGTCCGAATACTTTGATTGCTGGATTAAGCTGGCGAATGGCATTTGTATACGCATTACTAAAAATCGTGCCCAATGTTCCGATGACGCCAATCCGTTTCTTTTTTGAAGCCTGTACGGCCGCTTCTGCTCCCGGAAGGATCACGCCAGCCACAGGTATCTTCGCACGTTTTTGAACAATATCGAGCGCAACTGCAGAAACTGTGTTACATGCGATAACGATGAGTTTGACATCATGTTGAAGCAGGATATCGGTATCTTGCAGTGCATACTCGCGCACCACCTGCGGTGATTTTGGGCCGTAGGGAACGCGCGCGGTGTCGCCAAAGTATACAATATTTTCATGCGGCAGGTGCTGCAGTAATGCATGCACGACAGTCATGCCGCCAATACCGGAATCAAATACACCGATGGCTTGTGTGTTATTCATAATCATTTAAGTTGTGGTTGATGGTACTAGTTCCGATTCAGACAGACTTCGAATGGTTGTGAGGATTTCTTGTTTCGCTTGCTCTCTTCGCTCCGGATTATCAAGTTTCTTTCCCTCGTTATCCAGCAAATAGAACGAATCAACGATACCGTCGACGCGCGTGGAAATCTTTGCGAATGTAATGTTGAGTCCAAGTCGTGATATCGTTTCTGTGAGACGATAGAGAAAGCCGAGTGTGTCCGGTGCATATACGTCAATAATAGTGAACTTTGGGTGATCCTCAAACTTTACATCGCAACGAACATTCAGATTCATTGGTTGGGTGCGGCGTTTCCATCGCATTCGGTGGCGTTCCATCAGCTTTGAAATTTCAGTACGGCCTTCTGAAACTTCTTTGATATTGCGAGAAATTTGACCGCACAATTCTTCCGAAAGAGGGATATGCGAGACAAATTCCACTACCCGGAACTTGTCTATGACGATGCCATCGCGTCTTGTGAAAACCTGCGCATCAAAAATGTTTGCATCATTTGCTGTCAGTACAGCACAAAACTTGGAAAGTACACCGGGAGAATCGCGGGAGATAAATGTGACTTCAGTGAAATTGCCGGATTGCTGAAAAAGTGCTGTGACCTGATCATGCGTACGGATGATCTGAAGATGTTCGGCAATCTCTTCGGGCTTGAACGTCGCAAGGTATGATGTATCTGAAAAGAGTGCAAGGTGTGTATCTACTTCTTCGGGAGGGAATTCTGGAATAAGGCTCCGAAGAATATCTGCGCGTGTCGCTTCTGCCTGCTGCACGGAGCGTTCGTGAACCTGCTCGCTTGTCATCCGTTCTTCCATGATATTCCGGGCTTTTCGATATAATTCCCAAAGAAGAAGTTCTTTCCATTCTGTCCAGACGTTCTTATTCACTGCTGAAAGATCGGCATAGGTCAATACGTATAAATAATCGAGTTGTTCTATCCGTTCGAACATGCGTGCGAAATCGACAATGGTTTGCGGATCGTTGAGGTTGCGCCGGAATGCGATCTGTTCCATGAGAAGATGATGACGGACAAGGAATGAGACGTCATCGATGAGATCATCGTACATAATACGTTGGAGGAATCGCCGGGCAATCGGTATTCCTTTGATTTCATGTTTTCCAAGGAGGGAAGGCTTTGCAATATCATGAAACAAACAGGCAAGATACAATGTGTCTCTTCGAGACAGGGAACGAAATACGTTCCCAAAAGAGGAAGGAGACTGTTCTAGTGCTTCAGCATTGGCGAGAACAATCAATGTGTGTTCATCGGCAGTATAAAAATGATATTGGTTATGCTGGAAGAATGATACCATTGGTTTCCATTCCGGTATCCATCGTTCGAGTAACCCAAGATCATTCATTTTGTGAAGCGCATTGGCTACTCCATTCGGTCGATGGAGAAGAAGCCGGAAGAGATTTGTTTCTGTTTGCGATTTCAAAGGTCTCATGGAATGCAAACGCCTATGAATGGCATCTTCTAACGCGTAAGAAAATTCCACCCGCCGTTCGCTTCTCAGCAAGAACGCGTTGAGGAGAATTTCATTTGTGATATGTATGCTGCGTTTTGCGCAATGAATGCGTCCATCACGAAGAATAAATGTGCTGCCGATCTTGGTTGTTTTTGTCTTTGAGGCTTCAGCAGGCCAACGGTGGTTTGCCCAATCAAGGATCCGTGAGCAGAAAAGAGCTATTGTCTTTGATGCAGTATAGTAGTCCTGCATAAAACGATCGGCTTGCGTTCTTTTCGACCTCGCACGATAGCGCAGATGTGAAGCAATGCGCGGCTGAAGACCAAATTCAAGCGTATCGTGCAGTGCTTTGGATTGGAAATGCATCTCGTTGCGTACTCGGAGAAGAGTATCGAAGGCAGTTCGTGATTCTGTAAGAAACGATGAAGTGAATTGTTGTTTGACAAGCGGTGACTTGAGAAGATGAAGAATCGCCGTTTCTGTTGTACGAAGAGTTTTGGGAAGCGGGATCGCACCTGTTCCTCGCATCATCCAAAGTGCAGAATGAATATCGCGTAATCCTCCTGCGCTGTTTTTGATATTTGGTTCCAGTAATTTTGAGGAACTTCCATATTTCTTATGGCGAGTATACTGCATCTCAGACATTCTCTGTACGAATGCAATTCGATTTTCTTCTTGAATTTTCTGTTTCACTACAGTCTGGAATTTTGCGAATGTCTCTCGATCACCGCAAACATAACGTGCTTCGATGAGTGACATCCACGACTCCATATCCTTTCCCGCTAGCGCGATGCATTCATGTGTCGTACGAAAACTGTGACCGACATCGAGGCCGATATCCAAAAGCCGATGCAGAAATTCCTGTACAGCGGGAGTAGTCTCCTGTTGAAAGCGTTCTTCAGAAATGAGAAACATGACATCGGTATCGGAAGAGAAGCATAATTCTTTTCTGCCGTATCCTCCTAACGCAACAATTGTCAGATGCCTCGAATCGTTCTCGAGATGTTGATGAATCGTTTGGAGAAGTGTATCAAGCCGTAGTGTCAGTGCAAGTGCAACTTGTATTCCTCCAGCGCCGGCTCGGTGCAGTTGAAGAATATCCTGAGTGCTTTTTTCGTAATTTTTTTTAAGGTGCTGCAGTGTCATCATAGAATCAATATAATCAATGGTGAAGAATGGTCAAAACATGAATCCCATCGTTGCATAAAATGCGATTTTATCCTCAGAACGTGCGAGAGAGAAATTAGCGATATATTCAGGCTTGATGACGGAGACCCATAGTCCGCCGCCGATGACGTTGTGCCAACGATTGGAGTGTTCGCTAGCAAGGAATACACGGCCGGTCTCCATAAATGCCGAAATACCTGACCATAATGGAACGATAAAGGGAATCCGTGCTAATTGTGTACGGACTTCTGCACTGCCAAAGATGGAAGCGTCACCGGAGAAACGTTGGCGCTCGAATCCGCGCAGTGATTCGTTTCCTCCGAGGAATGCTGATTCAAAGAATGGATGCTCACCCCAAAGCTTTTCACCCACTGTTCGTAATGCAATTGTTATGGATGGAATGTCTTCCAAGGTGAAATAAGTTCGAAGTTCACCTTGCAGTTTATAAAATGAATGCTCGTTGTCTAAGAAATTTGGCAAGTAAGATATTTCTACAACACTGTACATCCCTTGTATTGGAAGCTTTTTATTGACTCGAGTATCCCTTTGAACTTGTGCACTGATATTTAAGTAGGTAAGGCTTTTATTATAGAGAGGGAGTTTCAAGGAGTCTAATAAAGTGCCATACTGTGGATTATTATCAATGAGTTTCAGAGTACTGCCGATTTCAGTGCTCACTTCAGAAAAAAGTGTATAATCGAGTGCGACATGGAAAAAAATCTGCCGCTGATCCACTTTATAGAATGCGGCGTCGGCAAGTGATTGGCTGAACTTTGTTTCATTCCCGAGCCCAAAGAAGTTCGAGAGGTCAAGTTGTGATGCATGGAACTGGAGAAATGTGCGGACACCACGGAACCAATCTCGGAATTCTCCGGTGGCGTCAAGTCGGTACCGATTGGTTCGGGTTGCCAATCCGGCGCGTACGCTCATTTGTTGTGTATAAGGTTCCATATGATATTCATATTGCGTATACACCGGTCCTCCACCAATAAAGAGACCGTCGTCCGGATTGATATCGAACCACGGACTAAAACTCCATTCGCTGCCCCAGTCGCGATGCGAAAAGCACATCGTTTTGTTCCGGTCATCTACAACATTCCTTGATTGATCATGAATAATTTGAATGTCGCTGTGTGTCGTTATGTGATATTCCGGATCACTCGTATAATAGATCGTTCCACGTGACGAAAGTGGATTAAGAGAGGCAAACAAATTTCTACTCTTGGTCTTGTCTATGAGTTCATTTTTTCCGTCGCCGCCATCAATAATGATTTTGATAGTACTGCTTTCTTCGCCTTCAAGAGCGATGATGTCATTGCCGCCAAGTAACAGGATTCGAATTTCTTCAGTGTAATCATCATGAAATAATCTTTGAAAGAGTTGTGTTCGCGTTGTATCCTCTCGATCGAATATTGTTACAGATACGATGTGTCGTCCTATTCGGTGTATCTCTGCGCGTTCTGCTTTGTTGCTGCCATGCACTTCTACGTTCGCCGACAACAGCTTATAAAATTCCTCAGCAGCTTTCGGTAATTGTGCTCGTCGCGATTGAAGAAGATGAAAAAGCTTTGTTCCTTCTTTTTCAAAAATTGAAATAGGAAGTCGTCTTAGAGCTTGCATGAGAACTGAATCAGAAAGTTGGGTTTGGATCCAAAGCGCCAGCGAGTCCCATGTTTGCTTGGTAAAGGAGACCAGAAGTCTTCTATCAAGAGATCGTCCTGTGAGCGTGAGATTCTCGACGCCGGAAATATTCTCGCCGCAATGTTCTAACTCAGGAAGAGCCATATCTGCGATAGTGGGAAGGATGCCGTTCAGCCGGACAAAAGCCTGCTGATGATTGAGTGGTACAGGTTTCCAGATGATCCGACCATTCCTATAAACACTGACCCATTGCCATTGATCTGCCGAACGATTCCATTCACCGAGGAGAATATCAATGAAGCGGGCTTTTAAATATTGGAGCTCATCAATGCAGGCGCGATTATCCCCTTCCAGCGAATCCAGCATTTGTAGAGTGCCGACAAATTTATATGAAATAGAATCATATTCATCGAAAGAAATATTACACCATGGTTCTTCAAGAATTCCAAGGTGAGTGTAAACCTGCAAACTTTCTTTCTCAAAGTGTCCTTTTTCGGAAAGTGCAGCGAGTCTATTCTCTCGATAAGGAAGATTGACAGCACGGAGAATTGGAACGACTATAAGTGGTGCAAACGGATTCAACGCACTGATTTGATCAATCACAATATTTCTCGGCAGTAACTCTGCGAGCTCGGGTGGGAGCGATACTGCTGAATCCGGTTTGAATGGAGTGAAAGAATATTCTTTACTAATGGATTCGTCTGAATGAATAATTCCTACACGCACCGGAGTTGCCCAGACATCACGCCAGAGCGATCCGAAAAGAAATCGATGAAGTCCGCTTGCCTGGAAATTTGGATTGGCGGCGAGTGTGATACTGTCGCTTATGGAAAAAGAAGTATGGGTTTGTGCAGTTGCATTTTGTAAAGTTAAGAACGCCAGAATTGGAAAGAGAATATTCAATCTGAGCATCAATTTACTTTAGGTTGTGACTGGTTTCTGTAGTGCAATAATTTCTGCTGCGCGGGATAAAGCTTCATCGAGACTGCCGATGAGATTGTCTTCGCCAATCGTATCAACAAACTGCGACCGCTGCATCGCGAACAGCGGTTGTGCATGCACACCGACGAGCAGAAGGGCAGTCTTTCCTTTCCGAAGACGTTTTAATAAATCTTCCAATGCCTGGAGTCCCGTTGCATCGATTGTGATGACGTTGCGCATTTCAAGAATGAGTACTTTCGGCGCTTTTTCAATGCGCTGGACAGCATCACGGAATTGTTCGATGGCACCGAAGAAGAGCGAACCGCTAATAGAAAATACTTCAACACCGGCAGGTACATTCCGTCGTGCTAATGTCGGTTCTTCTTCTTCTTTTTCTTCATCCTTCAAATCTTTTGTGATAAGGCCGATTTGTGTTGCATTCGACATGCGCTGCAGGAAGAGGAATGCCGCAAATACAACTCCTACTTGAATAGCAACGGTCAGATCGATGAACACCGTAAGCAAAAATGTTGATATCAAGACGACAACATCACCCCGTGGTCCGCGAAGGAGTTTCCCAAACGCATGCCACTCGCTCATAGTGTAAGCAACATAGATGAGAATGGCGGCGAGTACCGACATGGGAATGAGTGCTGCCCATTTGCCTGCAATAAGAAGAATGAGCAGAAGAACGACGGAATGAATGATTGCTGAAACTGGTGTACGGCCGCCGTTTCGGATATTCGTCGCAGTGCGCGCGATAGCGCCGGTTGCCGGAATGCCGCCGAATATTGGCGATAGAATATTGCCGATGCCCTGCGCTATCAATTCCATATTGGAACGGTGCCGCGTGCCGAGCATTCCATCAGCAACGACAGCAGAGAGGAGCGATTCCAAAGCGGCAAGTAACGCGATTGTGATGGCAGGTGAAAACATCTTGGTTGCTAACTTCCAGCTTATATGTGGAATATGCGGTGAAGGAAAATGACTTGGCATACCGCCGAACTGCGATCCGATTGTTTCAACAGGCAGGCGAAAAATCGCAACCACAGCAGTCGCGATAATAAGTGCGATCAATGAACCCGGAATACGCTTTGTTATACGCGGCCAGAGTATAATAATGAGAAGCGAACCTAACCCGACAATCAAACTTGGAAAGTGAACTGTTGCGATGTTTTCTCCATATGCCATCCACTTATCTAAGAACTCAGCGGGGACATCGTCCATCCGCAAGCCAAAGAAATCACGCATTTGCGAGGAGAAAATAATGAGTGCGATTCCGCTGGTAAATCCGACAACAACAGGATAGGGAATAAATTTTAGGAATACGCCCGCGCGCGCGATACCCATCACGACAAGCATAAGTCCAGCAAGAAATGTGGCGATGACTAGACCGTTATAACCGTACTGATGCACAATGCCATAAATAATAACAATAAAAGCTCCGGTTGGACCGCTTACCTGCGCTCGGCTTCCGCCGAATATGGCAATAAAAAATCCAGCAATGATGGCAGTGTAAAGGCCTTGTTCAGGTTTCACGCCGGATGCGATAGCAAATGCAATCGCCAGCGGCAGCGCAACAATGCCGACAATAATGCCTGCCGTCAGATCTGAGGTAAAATCTTTTACAGAATACCCTTTACGGAGGATGGAAAAAAGTTTTGGTTCAAGACGCTTATTCATAATAGTAACTTTGCAAACTTTCTAAAAATCAATTTCTGGGAATGAAACAACTAGTTTATGATTACTCAATACTTCTTAAAAATACGGAATTCTTTCGGCTTTATCATCAGCTAAAAAATGAAAAGGTTTTCATTTCCCGAAGGCAATTATTCCAAAAAATCCGTACGTTATCACTACGAAAAAAATAAAATTATATCTAAAGGAATTAATGTTATGGCATTGAAACCTTTTAAGAATGAGCCGCCGACCGATTTCTCCAAACCGGTTAATCGAAAAGCGTTGGAAAAAGCGCTCGCCAAAGTCAAGGCTATGCTTGGAAAGCAATATCCGCTTGGCATCGGTGAGGAAGAAATTTTCACTGATGATAAACTGAAATCCATTAATCCCTCGCGGCCGAGCGAAGTAGTTGGAGTATTTTCTAAGGCAAATCCGGAGCTAGCAAATAAAGCTATTGAGACTGCGGCTGCAAAGTTCGATGAATGGAAGTGGGTCGATCCGAAAAAGCGTGCAGACTATCTCTTCAAAGCGGCGAAGCTCATGCGGCAAAGAAAACACGAATTCAGTGCGGTAATGATCTATGAAGTCGGCAAGACCTGGCCCGAAGCCGATGCAGATACAGCTGAGGCGATCGATTTTCTTGAGTTTTACGCCCGCGAAATGCTTCGCTTTGCGGCAAAGCAGCCGATCACAAAATTTCCGGATGAAAAAAATGAATTGTGGTATATCTCGCTCGGTGTTGGGGTTGTTGTGCCGCCCTGGAATTTTGCTCTCGCGATTCTCACTGGCATGACCTCTGCCGCTATCGTTACGGGTAATACTGTGGTTTTAAAACCCTCAAGCGATTCTCCATTGACCGGCTGGATGTTCTTTAATCTGATGCGTGAGGTCGGTTTACCGGCTGGTGTGATCAACTTTGTTACCGGCTCAGGTGCATCGGTCGGTGATATTCTGGTTGGGCATCCAAAGACGCGTTTTGTGTCTTTCACTGGATCGAAGGAAGTCGGCATACACATTAATGAACTGGCAGCGATAGTGCAGCCTGGGCAAAAATGGTTGAAGCGTGTCGTTATTGAAATGGGCGGGAAAGATTCCATCGTGATCGATGATCAAACGGATCTTGAAGCAGCGGCGCAAGCGACGATGGTGTCTGCATTTGGTTTTCAAGGACAGAAATGTTCAGCAGCTTCACGCGTTATTGTGGTAGAAAAAGTGTATGACAAATTTCTCGATATTCTGAAAACCAAGATTGACAAACTTACAATCGGTGAATCAGATAACCCGGAAAACTATATGGGTCCGGTTGTTAATAAGAGTTCGGAAGAGAAGATTCTTTCGTATATTTATAATGGAATTCAAGAAGGCGGTTATGTGATTTGTGGCGGGGTCAAAGCAGCGGGAGAAGGATATTTCATACAGCCGACCATGATTGCGGTGGTCAATCCAATGGCAACGATTGCGCAGGAAGAAATTTTCGGACCGGTACTTGCGGTTATCAAAGCGAAAGATTTCGATCACGCACTTGAAATAGCAAACAATACCGAGTTTGGACTTACCGGCGGTGTGTGGACGAGGAACAGAAAGAAAATCGAGAAAGCAAAAAAAGTGTTCCATGTGGGAAATTTCTATGTGAATCGTAAGATCACCGGAGCGCTCGTTGGTGTGCATCCGTTTGGCGGATTTAATATGTCCGGCACAGATTCAAAAGCAGGTGGAAGAGATTATTTACTCCTCTTTATGCAGGCAAAAGCATTGTCGGAAAAAGTCAAGTGAAATTGAGAGATTTTGAGATGGTTGATTTGATGATTTTCAAATCGAAAATCTACAACCGGATAATATAAATGTCTGAACTAATCAATTGCCATTACTGCGGAGATGAGGTTACAGTTGACAGTGATTTCTGTCCGCACTGCGGTGTATTGTTTGCCGAAGCTGGAGAAGTTTTTTGTGATGAACATTTGCAGGAATCAGCGATATGTGTCTGTATTATCTGTCGAAAAGTATGCTGTGAAGATTGTGGAGTGAAAGTTGCCGGGCGCACTTTTTGCCAGGCACATCGCAAAGTAAAAGTGCAAGAGGATTGGGCTGAAGTATTTCGGTCCACTGAAGTTGCAGATGCAGAATTGGTAAAATCCCTGCTGGAATCGACCGGCCATAAAGTTCTCTGTCAGAATTTTAATTCGATTGGTTTTGTATGGGATGGCGGCGGCGATTCGCCAATCTCACGCAGCAATATTAATAAACCTGCAAAAGTATTTGTGCCGATTCCGGAATATCTCCAAGCCATAGAAGTTGTATATGATTGGCGCTCATCACAGGCAGTGATACAGTTTGACGAAACTGGAATGTAGTTCAGACAAAGAGACGGTGTCTTTTATGAAAATTCACGAATATCAGGGAAAAGAGATTCTTAAAAAATATGGTGTTGCCGTACCAAAAGGAGAAGTTGCCTTCACTATTGATGAGGCAGTGAAAGTAGCCGAAAAAATCGGAGGCAGCGTGTGGGTTGTGAAAGCACAGATTCATGCCGGCGGCCGCGGCAAGGGCGGCGGTGTGAAGCTTGCATTAAGTTTTGAAGAAGTCCGTGAGCGAGCAGGAGAAATTCTCGGGATGCGCCTTATTACGCATCAAACTGGTCCGGAAGGGCGTATCGTCCGGCGGATTCTTGTTGAACAGGGGATGAATATTGCGCGTGAGTTGTATGTCGGAATTACACTTGATCGTCAGCGCACACAAAATGTTGTTATGGTTTCCACGGAAGGCGGAATGGAGATCGAGAAAGTCGCCGCGGAGACTCCGGAGAAGATATTAAAAGAAGCAGTTGATCCCGCTTTCGGGTTACAGCAATTTCAAGCACGTTCACTTTGTATTCGGCTCGGCTTAACGGACGATGCATTGAAAAATGGCGTAAAATTCCTGATGGCTCTCTACAAAACATATGAAGCTTCCGATGCATCGCTGGCGGAAATCAATCCGCTTGTGATTACACAGGAAGGGCATGTCATTGCACTTGATGCAAAGATCAACTTTGATGATAATGCACTGTTCCGTCATCCGGAGTATGAGAATTTAAGAGATATCGACGAGGAAGACCCGCTGGAAGTCGAAGCATCAGCTTCAAATCTTAATTATATTAAACTCGATGGAAATGTCGGCTGTATGGTCAATGGAGCCGGACTTGCGATGGCGACGATGGATATTATCAAGCTTGCCGGTGGGATGCCGGCAAACTTTCTCGATGTCGGCGGCGGTGCAAATGCGCAAACCGTAGAAGCTGGATTCAAGATTATCCTCAAAGATGAGAATGTGAAAGCGATTCTCATCAACATTTTCGGTGGGATTGTCCGCTGTGATCGTGTTGCAACGGGTGTGGTTGAAGCGGCAAAGAAAGTTGATGTGCAGATTCCGATCGTTATTCGTCTTGCCGGAACGAACGCAGAACTAGCTGCAGAGATTCTGCAAAACTCCGGATTGAAATTCTTAGTCGCACGCAATTTAAAAGAAGCGGCACAGAAAGTAACACGTGCAATTGCGGCGTAAAGTGCTCGATTTGATAATCGATTTTCTGTTATCTCAATTACTCATATACTCATTATCTCATTGACTCTATAATGTCTTGGAATGATCATTACGAACCTGTGATTGGGCTTGAAGTTCACGCACAACTCTTGACCAAATCGAAGACATTCTGTAGCTGCTCGACAAAATTTGGGAATGAGCCGAATTCTCATGTGTGCCCCATCTGTCTTGGAATGCCGGGAGTGCTGCCGGTGATGACCAAGAATCACGTAGAATATATTATGAAGATGGGATTGGCGACGAATTGCACAATTGCACCAAAATCGATCTTTGCACGGAAGAATTATTTCTACCCCGATCTTCCGAAGGGCTACCAGATTTCGCAGTACGAAGAACCTATTTGCATCAACGGCTGGCTGGATGTTGAACTGAAGGATGGCTCAACCAAGCGTCTCGGTATCACACGCATCCATATGGAAGAAGATGCGGGCAAGTCAATACACGATCAGGATATCGACACGCTAGTGGATGTGAACCGCTGCGGTGTTCCGCTTATTGAGATTGTTAGTGAACCGGATATGCGCTCACCGCATGAAGCATATCAGTACCTCTATAAAATTCGCCAGCTTGTGACCTATCTCAATATCTGCGATGGTAATATGGAAGAGGGAAGTTTACGGTGCGATGCAAACGTTTCGGTGCGAAAAAAAGGAGAAACAAAGCTTGGAACAAAAAGGGAAGTAAAAAATCTGAACTCATTCCGGTTTGTCGAAAAAGCATTGGAGTATGAAATTGAAAAGCAGATAGAAACGTTAGAAAACGGCGAAACCATTGTTCAACAGACATTATTATGGGATTCCAGTAAAGGGATTTGTATTCCGATGCGTTCGAAGGAAGAAGCACACGATTATCGCTATTTTCCTGATCCCGATCTCGTCCCGGTATTGGTTAGTCAAGAGTGGGTCAACTCCGTGAAAGCGACGTTGCCTGAACTTCCAATGGTACGCCGTAATCGTTATATCACTGAATTTAAATTGCCGAAGTACGATGCCGACATCCTTACTGCCGAACATGAACTGGCGGATTATTTTGAAGGTGTTGTTACTTGTCTCAGCAAAAAAAATGAAGAAACGTACAAGCTCGCGAGCAACTGGACGATGGTGGATGTTCTGCGGGTTGTGAATGATCAGCATATCTCGGTTTCCCATTTTCCAGTTTCACCCAAAAATTTATCCGAGATGATCGATTTAATTGTCGATGGAACAATCAGCGGTAAGATTGCCAAAGATGTCTTTGAGGAAATGTTGAAATCGCAGGATTCACCCAAATCGATCGTGGAAAAGAGGGGTTTAATGCAGGTGAGCGATGAATCTGTAATTGGAAAAGTGATCGATGAAATTCTTGCGAACAATCAGGGACAAGCAGAACAGTATAAAAGCGGAAAGCAGCAGGTCTTTGGATTTTTTGTCGGTGCGACAATGAAAACGATGAAGGGGAAAGCGAATCCGAAAGTGGTGAATGAGGTGTTGAGGAAGAAGTTGAGTAGTTGAGATATTGAGATGATAAGATAGTGAGATAAAAGATTTTGAGAGGGCAAAATCATTGCATAACTTAGAAGAACTACAGGTGTATCATAAAGCATTAATCTTTACAAAAACGGTTAGAAAGATAGTGAAGGCTTTTCCAAAAGACGAATTGTTTGGATTGATTTCTCAATTTAAGCGGGCGGCTGATTCAATTGTTCTTAATATCGCTGAAGGAGCAGGTAATTCTTCAAATAAAGAATTTATTCATTTTCTTGACTATTCTATTCGTTCATCTTTTGAATGCAAAGGATGTCTGGATATAGCACTTGAAAATAGTTTTGTCAATGAGGATGAGCATCAAAAAATGATAACTAATGCAAACGAACTTATTGCAATGCTTTATGGACTCCAAAAGCATCTAAAACAAAAACAGAAATCTTAAATTACATCTCATAATCTCAATTTCTTATAATCTAATATCTTATTCAACTAAACAGAAAGAAAGCATCATGCGTCTCAAAGTAATCGCCGGTAACTGGAAAATGAACAAAGACTTGAATGAGTCAGCAGAACTCATCAATGGTCTCAAATCGAAACTTACAACGTTGCCGAATGGCGTGAAAGCCATTGTCTGTCCACCGTTTATATCTCTTGCACTTGCAAAGGAACTGCTCAAGGGATCGCCCATCGAACTCGGTGCACAGAATATGTATTATGAAGACGAGGGAGCATTCACGGGAGAAGTTTCGGCAAAAATGCTCAAATTAGTCGGATGTAAATATGTTATCCTTGGCCATTCTGAACGTCGCCAGTACTTTAAAGAATCGGACGAGTTCATCAATACAAAAGCAAAGAAGGCTCTTGCATCGGGATTGATTCCAATCATTTGTATTGGCGAGACGTTGCAGGAGCGCGAAAAGAATATTACAAATCAGGTGGTAACAACTCAAGTCGCTGGATGTCTGAAAGGTATTCAAGCATCCGATGTCGAAAAATCGATTATAGCATACGAGCCGGTATGGGCAATTGGAACGGGAAAAGTTGCGACTCCACAGCAAGCACAGGATGTGCACAAACTCATTCGTGGGCTTGTTGCTCAATTGTACAGCTCTGCAACGGCGGAGAAAGTCGTTATTCAGTACGGCGGCAGCGTGAAGCCGGATAATGCAAAAGAACTTTTGCATCAGCCCGATATTGACGGCGCACTCGTTGGCGGCGCTTGTCTGAAAGCGGATTCGTTTGCTGCAATTGTACAAGCAGCGGCTTAAGTTAGCTTGTCGAAATATAAAAGTTAAGAGGCGGCACTTGAAGAGGTGCTGCCTCTTTTTTTTATCTTCACATTAGATTAACGCGTGTTTCTTGGATGTTACGGGAACTTTCCGTAAATTTCGACTGTTTAACTAATATAGTCGAAAGGTCAATCATGGAAAATAAGCTTTCGAGAGACAAAGAAGAACTCATTTTGCATGCCGCCCAGCGCCGGTTTGCCGCGTATAGTTACTCAAAAGTGACCATGGACGAGATTGCCGATGACATCGGCATGGCAAAAGCTTCTCTCTATTATTACTTCCCTACAAAGGAAGCAATTTTCCGGTCAGTGGTTCAGCATGAACAGGAAGAGTTTCTCGCCCAGGCAAAAGAAGTCCTTGCACTTAGTGGTTCAGCATGCAATAAGATGGTTGAATATGTTCGCCTCCGGATGAAGTTGACTGAACGGCTCAGCAATCTCAGCCAGATTCATCAGCAGGCATGGCACGATGTCAAACCGATCTTTCAGGAACTCTTCAAGACATTCATTCAGCATGAGCTTCAATATGTAACACAAATCCTTCAGGAAGGCAAGAAATCAGGTGAGTTTCATCTTGAAGAACCCAAAAAAAATGCATCCATGATTTTGCACGTCCTGCAAGGACTTCATCTCAGATTCTTTCAAGGATATGATCAACAAGCAATCAGTGAATCGGAACATGAGTTATTTGAATATGAAACTCTACTTTTTGTAAATACCATTCTTCTCGGTCTTTGCAAGAAATTAAAACATTAATACAGCGAAAGGATATTCTTTTATGCCACAGCAAGACGACAAAGTTGTAAAACAAAAACCTCAATTATCCGAGCAACGTGAAATCAATACTACGAACGGAAACGATGCAGCGCCGATTGAATCGGTGCCCCTCTACAGAAATGTAAAAGTAGTTATACCGCTTTTTCTTGTAGTACTGGCGATTGCCATTTTTGCATGGCAGTATTATGTGACGTTACGCGACTTTGTCTCGACGGACGATGCATACATAGACGCAGACAGGGTTTCTGTCAGTGCGAAAATACTCGGGAGGATAGATCAACTGACCGTCGACGAAGGAGATTCAGTTCGGCAAGGACAAATTCTGGTAAGGTTGGATGACAGCGACTTGCGTGCGCAGGAAGCACAGGCGAAAGCCTCGCTCGCGTTTGCCCGGGAAAATATATCACTTGCAAAAGTTAACTTGGAGAAAGCGCAGCTGGATTATCAGCGGGCATTGTCACAATTTAACCAGAACATTATTCCAAAAGAGCAGTATGACCATGCGCAAAGCGAATTTGAATCGACCAAGGCGCGGCTCAATATTGCCAATGCGCAGACAGCAGCCGCACAGGCACAGCTTGGCGTGATCCAAACACAATTGACGAACACCGTGATCGAATCACCGATGACAGGTGTTGTTTCTAAGCGCTGGGTTTTGACAGGTGATGTTGTGCAGCCCGGTCAATCTATTTTCACAATCTATAATGTGAAAGACGTTTGGGTGACGGCAAACCTGGAAGAGACGAGTCTGTCTAATTTGCGCCTCGGTGATAAAGTGGACATAAGCGTTGACACCTATCCCAATATAAAATTTATCGGGACTATTCTACGTCTCGGTTCCAATACAGCATCGCAGTTTTCTTTGATTCCACCTAATAACGCATCCGGGAATTTCACAAAGGTAACCCAGCGTGTTCCGATAAAGATCTCTATCGAAAAGGTAGACAGCGATCATTCTCAACATGTCGAATTACTGCCCGGTATGTCGGTTGAAGTCAAGGTGAAGGTTCGTTGACTATGTTTTCAGGAATAACACATCGTTTGAAATTAGGGTTTACTCATCGTGTACCGTCACTTCATCATGAACATACCTCGTACCGCTGGTGGGTTCTGGCGAACGTGATGATCGGCACTTTTATGGCAGTGCTCGATGCCACGATCGTGGATGTTTCCTTATCGAAAATTATGGCATCGTTCGGAATTACTGTTGATAAAGCCGAATGGGTGATTACCGCATACATGCTGGTCTTTGCAGTCATGCTCCCGACATCGGGATGGATCGCAGATCACTTTGGATATAAGAGAACTTATTTTTTAGCATTATCATTGTTTACTTTAGGTTCATTTCTCTGCGGGCAGGCTTGGAATGAAAATATGCTTATCATTTTTAGAATCGTTCAGGCGTGCGGCGCGGGATTGATAATGCCAACCGGCATGGCGATTGTGACTCGCGAATTTCCACCCCAGCAGCGCGGAGTTGCGCTTGGGTTCTGGGCTATTGCAGCAGCAGCTTCCGTTTCGCTCGGTCCAATGATAGGAGGATATCTCATTGATAATATAAATTGGAATGCAATTTTTAATGTGAATGTACCTGTTGGCATTATGGGTTTGTTTGCAACGGCGGTCATTCAGCGTGAATATAAAACGGAGCGCACGAGGTCGTTTGACGTGATTGGATTCGTATCGATGGCAACGTTTCTTTGTGCGCTTCTGCTGGCATTGACGGATGGCAATGCTTCGTGGAATACCGGCGGGTGGTCGTCTCCGTTTATCACTTCGTGTTTTGTTATATCGGCATTCGGGCTTATTGTGTTCTTAGTGACGGAACTTACCATTGAACATCCGCTCATTGACTTGAGTTTGCTCAAGGATTTTAATTTTAGCGTAGCAAACGGTATTCTCTTTATTTTCGGATTCGGGATGTTCGGCAGCACATTTTTGCTTCCTCTGTATCTCCAGCTGTCGATGGGATATACGGCATTTCAGGCAGGCTCGCTGTTTTTACCTGTCGGTATCCTTCAAGCGATCACCGCTCCGATTTCCGGCTTTCTGTCGGATAAGGTAAATCCCAAAATTCCTGCTGTTATCGGCATTACATTATTGGCATTGAGCCTTTTCATCAACAGTTCATTGTCTTTGTATTCGGAACGTCATCAGATTATGCTGGCACTGTACATCCGCGGATTTGCCATGGGATTGATGTTCACGCCTCTTTCAATGACGGCGCTTTCCAATATTCCGCGGCACAAAATTGGGCAGGCATCCGGGTTATTTAATGTCATTCGGCAATTAGGCGGGAGCTTCGGCATTGCTTTTATGAGCACATTGCTGCTGCGGCGTACAATTTATCATACAGCAGCATACAGCCAGGTCGTGAACTCTCAATCAGATGCGTTTCAACAAACTGCACAACATTTAGCGCGTTTCAGCATGAATGCGGTTGGCGGAAATCAATCTCTTGCAGTGATGCGTGCTCATGCTCTTATTGCCTCGCACATTTCTACCCAGGCGTTTATCCGTGCTGTTGGTGACGACTTTTTGGTGGCATCGATTATCACTATTGCTGCGCTTGTCCCCATTTTATTCCTTCGTGTACGAAAACGAGAGAAATCCGAACATGTATCGGTAATGGAATAAAAAAATTTCAATAACAAAGACAGGATTATACAAAAGACTGAAAAAAAATGAATAGAATGAAAATAGTTTTATCGGTAGTCTTTCTTCTCGACGGTGTTGCCGCAGGTCAAGATTCGATGACAGTCGAACAGGCCGTTCAGAGAGTCCTTCGAATTACTGCCCGGCATGTCGGTTGAAGTCAAGGTAAGGGTTCACTAATCATGTTTTCAGGAAAAACACATCGGTTGAAACAAGGTTTTATCAGCCGTCTACCGTCGCTTCACCACGAACACACCTCGTACCGCTGGTGGATTTTGGCGAACGTGATGATCGGTACTTTCATGGCTGTGCTCGATGCTACGATCGTGAATGTTGCCTTGCCGAAAATTATGTCGTCGTTCGGAATTACTGTCGATAAGGCCGAATGGGTGATTACCGCATACATGCTGGTCCTTGCTGTCATGCTCCCGACATCCGGATGGATCGCAGATCACTTCGGATACAAGAGAACATATTTTTTAGCGTTGTTCTTGTTTACAGCCGGCTCGTTTCTCTGCGGGCTGGCATGGAATGAAAATGTGCTCATCATTTTCAGAATCGTTCAGGCAAGCGGCGCAGGATTGCTGATGCCGACCGGCATGGCGATTATAACCCGTGAATTTCCGCTGCAACAGCGCGGCGTTGCGCTTGGGTTCTGGTCTATTGCAGCAGCAGCTTCCGTATCGCTCGGTCCAATGATAGGAGGATATCTCATTGATAATCTTAATTGGTATACAATTTTTAACATAAATGTACCGATCGGGATAATCGCTTTATTCGCAACGATGGTCATTCAACGTGAATATAAAACAGAGCGCACACGGTCGTTTGATGTGATTGGATTCATATCGATGGCAACGTTTCTTTGTGCGCTGATGCTGGCACTGACGGATGGCAATGCTTCGTGGAATACCGGCGGGTGGTCTTCGCCGTTTATCGTTTCGTGTTTTGTTATATCAGCGTTCGCACTTGCCGTGTTCTTAATGACGGAATTTACAATTGAACATCCGCTCATTGACTTGCGCTTGTTCAAGGATTTTAATTTTAGCGTAGCAAATAGTATTCTCTTCATTTTTGGACTCGGGATGTTCGGCAGCACATTTTTGCTTCCCCTGTATCTCCAGTTATCGCTGGGATACACGGCATTTCAGGCAGGCGTGATTTTTTTGCCTGTCGGTATCCTTCAAGCGATCACTGCTCCGATTTCCGGCCTGCTGTCGGATAAGATAAATCCTAAAGTTCCAGCGGGTATTGGCATTATATTATTGGCATTAAGCCTTTTCCTCAACAGTTCATTGTCTTTGTATTCGGAACACCATCAGATTATGCTTCCACTCTACATCCGCGGATTTGCCATGGGATTGATGTTCACACCTCTTTCGATGGCGGCGCTTTCCAATATACCTCGGCACAAAATCGGCCAGGCATCCGGGTTATTCAATGTTATTCGGCAATTGGGCGGGAGCTTCGGTATTGCATTTATGAGCACATTGCTGCTGAGGCGTTCCATTTATCACATGTCAACATATAGCGAGGTTGTGAATCAACAATCGGATGCATTTCGTCAGGTTGCGCAGCATTTGACGCGTTTTAGTATGAATGCAGTTGGCGGGAACCAATCTCTTGCAGCGATGCGCGCCACAGCGTTAATTGCATCGCACATTTCTACTCAGGCATTTATCCGTGCTGTTTGCGACGACTTTTTGGTAGCATCGATTATCACTATTGCTGCGCTTGCTCCCATTTTATTCATCCGTGTACGAAAACGAAATAAATCTGAACATATATCGGTAATGGAATAAAAAAATTTCAATAACAAAGACAAGATTATACAAAGGACTGAAAAATATGAATAGAATGAAAATAGTTTTATCGGTAGTCTTTCTTCTCAACGGTGTTGCCGCAGGTCAAGATTCGATGACAGTTGAACAAGCTGTTCAACGAGTTCTCCAAACCCACCCGGCTATTGAACAAGGATTGGCTAATACACGTGCCGCCGAAGCGCGTGTCCAACAAACATCAAGTATGCGCATGCCGGATGCAGACATTGAAGCATCGTATGCTTACCTCGGTCCCCCTATTCCTTTTTATTTCGGAGTTTTGGGGCCATTTCAGTTTTATCCAAACAATAATTATGACGCTCATGTCGGAGCTGGTTATATGCTGTACGATTTCGGGAAGACAAGTGCTGTCATCGACGCAGCACAATCTCACGTTCAATCTGCGCGGAATATGGTTGAGTTAACAAAAAACGGATTGGGTTATCAAACCATTCGAACATTTTATACGATATTGTTTCTCCAAAAATCAATCCAGGTGGCGGATGAACAAATTGAAACGTTCAACGAACATCTCTCTCTTACTCGGAAAAAGGTCAACGTCGGAACTGCGACAAGTTTCGATGTCCTGACAACTGAAGTTCGTGTCGCCTCTGCTCAGAATCAAAAAGTAGAATTGGAAAATTCTCTACACCAGCAAGAATCTATATTGCGCCAGTTACTCGGTGAAAAAGAAGCATCTCCGATTACACTTGTCGGCGAATTTACAATGACTCCTGTAGCGCTAAATGCCGATTCACTTATAGAACAAGCATTCGCACAGCGCGTGGAACTGAAACTTGATCGGAATGCTCAAACGACTGCCGACCTCCAGTATAAAGTGGCATCCCGCAGCAATGTACCGTCACTCCATATCAACGCAGACTACGGCATAAAGAACGGGCTCTATTTTCCCGACCTTAACGTCATTCGCGGTAATTGGGCTCTTGGCGCACAAGTACGCGTGCCTGTGTTCGACGGCTATCGCGTTGACCATATGGAAGAAGAAGCGCAAGCGATGATACGTGCGGAACAGGCGCATGCGCAAAATACGGAACGGCAAATTCGATCAGATGTTGAACAGTCCGTGGCTGATGTTCAGGCATCGTGGTCGAATGTTCAAATTTCAGACGTGCAGCTTCAGCAGGCACATGAAGCGGTCGCTATCGCACGAACGCGGTACGAGACGGGTTCTATTACTAACCTTGATCTTTTGGATGCAGAGACTGCCGAATCGACATCAAAGCTTATGAGTTTACAAGCACTCTATCGCTACGTCATCAGCAAATATGAGCTTGAACATGCGGTTGGCGCATCGTTTTCTTATTGACACATAGGTTCTAGTAAACATTTTCCAATTCGAACCACCGCTGAACAATTTTATGATTGGATTCCGAAAACCTTTTATGTGAGAATTCATTGGTGTGTACATTGTATTTGTAATCTCTCTCCCACTTCCGGACGTTCTTACGCAATGATTGCAATGCACTCAGAATCTCAGCAACTTCGTCATCGGTTGTGGTCGGATGAATGGACAGTCGCACCCAGCCGGGTTTGGTTGAGAAATCGCCGTGATCGATACGGTTTGTTATCTCGTCTGAATGCCGTGGATCAACATGAAGTAAATAATGTCCATAAGTGCCCGCACAATCACATCCGCCTCGAACTTGAATACCAAATCGATCGTTGAGAATTCTTACGACAAGATTGTAATGGATATCGTCAAAATAAAATGAAATTATTCCAAGTCGATCTTCGATATTATCTGCAAGAATCTTTAGACCGGATATTGTGCGCATTTCTTTTAGGAGAACGGGAATAATTTCTTTTTCCCGCTTGAGCATTTTTTTAACATTCATTTGATCCTTCAATTCCACTGTCAGAGCCGAACGAATTGCCTGCAGAAATCCCGGTGTGCCGCCGTCTTCTCGCTCTTCGATGTCGGGCTTGTAGCGATAAATTCCCCATGGGTTTGTCCAGAGAACAGTTCCGCCGCCGGGCTGATCGGGAGATTTGAGATCGTACAATTCGGAATCAAATACCATCACACCTGATGAACCAGGACCACCTAAGAATTTATGGGGTGAGAAGAATATCGCATCCAACCGTTCCATCGGATCGGTGGGGTGCATGTTGATGTTCACATACGGAGCAGACGCTGCAAAATCTACAAAACAGATTCCGTTGTGTTCATGCATCATTCTTGCGAACTGATGGTACTGTGTCTGAATACCGGTCACATTGGAACATGCTGTGAACGAACCGATTTTGAGCGGACGATCCTTATACTTGTGAAGAGATTCCTGTAAATGATTAACATCAACAAGTCCCTCTTGTGTCGGTAGAATAACACAAACATCTGCAATCGTTTCATACCACGATGTATGATTGGAATGATGCTCCATATGCGTTACGAAGACAATCGGTCTCTTCTCGGGAGGGATGGAAACAAATTGTTCCAGCTGATCCGGATATTTCAATCCTAACATTCTTTGAAACTTGATCAGTGCAGCGGTCATGCCAAATCCGACATTCAACAAAGCATCTTTCGGTCCTGCGTTTACATGCCGTTTGATGATTTCATGCGCCTGATGGTATGCGTGTGTCATCATCGTGCTGGTGATGTTTGTTTCCGTGTGTGTGTTGCCGACAAACGGGCCGAACTCCTTGAATATTTTCTGCTCGATAGGAGCGTAGAGCCTTCCACTTGCAGTCCAATCTGCGTACACGATATTTTTCCTGCCGTACGGTGTTTTAAAGATTTGCCGCAATCCGACAATATTCTTGCGGAAGGGAGAAAAATATTTTTCGAGATTCATACGATTGCTTCTTTCATATATCACAAGGCAGGGATGTTCAATTGAACGTCCTTATAAGCCAAAATTATACATGCGCTAATGCTTGATCCAAATCCCAGATAATATCTTCCGTCGCTTCTACCCCCACCGATAGACGTACGAGATTGTCAGCGATTCCAAATTCTTTTCGCTTATGCGGTTCTACGGCAGAATGTGTCATTGCTGCTGGATGTTCAGCAAGCGATTCGGTGCCACCTAAACTGACAGCAAGTTTCACCATCTTCAATGAATCAAGAAAACGGAACGATGCTTGTTCGCCACCTTTGACGAGAAAGCTGATCATTGCTCCGGGTGAGAGACATTGTTTTTTATAGACAATGTACTGCGGATCATCCTCTTTCAGTAACCCAAGGTATAATACTTTTTCAACTTTGGGATGTGTTGAGAGCCAGAGACCAATTTCTTGTGCACTCTGTGCAGCAGTCGTCATACGCATCTTGAGCGTCTCAAGGCTCCGCAGGAGCAGCCAGCCCGTCAGCGGACTCGCCATTGATCCGAAAACACTGCGCATAGATTTGACGCGGTTGATCAATTCTTTTGATCCGAGACATGCACCGGCAACGACATCGCAATGACCGCCGATATACTTGGTTGCCGAATACAAAACAAGGTCAATACCATGCTTCAAAGGGTGTTGAAAAATAGGACCAAGAAAAGTGTTATCCAATGCCGTCAGAACTTTGCGGTCCTTAGTAGAAAAATGTTTTGCAATGTCTACACACATTTCGATATCGATGAGGCAGTTCGTCGGATTGGCAGGAGTTTCTAAAAAGATCATCCCAAGTTTGTTTGTTGCGCCACCTCGTTCCACCATATCGATGATTTGTTGCCGCGTGTGCTGTACACCAAAATTAATAGTCTTAATGCCGAATTTTGCTAGCACGGCTTCAAAAAGATATTCCGTGCCTCCATAAATAGGTTCGCTGCTCAGGAGAACATCACCTGGCTTCAGTAGCTCAAGCACTGCTGTACTGATTGCTGCCATTCCGCTGTCAAACACGGCGCATGCTTCTGCATTGTCCCAAACAGTAAGACGGTCTTCGAGAATCTCCAGATCCGGGTTGTTGATGCGGCTGTAAATGAGTCCGGCGCCATGTGTACCCGGCTCACGCACCCCGTGTGCCATTTCGAAGAATTCCTTACCGTCTCTAGCATTTTCAAAGACAAACGTAGAAGTCTGAAAAATGGGACACTTTACGGCTCCTTCCGACCACTCGGGTTTATATCCATATCCCATCATCAGAGTCTCGGGTTTCAAAATTTTCTTTTTTCCGTTGGAAATAAGTTCTTTATCCATAAAGCACCTCGTTAGATTTAGGTGAGACAAATATTGTGGCAAAAGGTACGAGAATATTTTTAAAAATCAATTGCCGTGAGAATGACTTGATTCTCCGTTGATGCATTCGTAAGTTCTACAGTATTAATTTGGAATCTATGTTATTTGGAAAGAGGCTTTTTTGATACATACTTCAATTATTTTTTAGATTTCCACAATAAAAGGATGTTAAAATATCTCCAATAACAAGAGTATCCACTATCACACATCAAGAGGAGTAATACCATGAATCCTCCGTTCCCACCATTAACACTAGGCGATATCTTCGAGAAAACATTTTCACTCATCGGGAAGACATTTTTTCGCAATCTTTGTATTGCAGTACTCATTCTTTTGTTTCCAATCATTCTTATGGCAATCGCTACAGATGATTTTTATTCATCCCTTGCCGATATGCAGTATTCAATTCATCAACAGCAAAGTGAGCCTGGATTAGATATGCTAGTATCGATTCTTAGTATGCTCTCTTTTTTCTTAATAGCAACTCTTGTTTTTGCACTTGGTGTTCTTTTTGCAGAGATCGCCATTAGTATTGTTGTAAGCAATGAAATATTGTCTCATCGAATTACGTTCTTGGATGCATTAAGTGAATTGTTTGATCTCAAATGGTTGTATGGTATCGGACAAGCAGTTCTGAAATTTTTCATCTTCGTCGGCGGGATAATAATCCTGAGTATCATACTGGCAATTTTTGCCGCTCTATCGAAACTGCTCATGGGATTGATCGCTGTTCTTTGTTTGCTCGTTCTCATCCCGGTCATCGCCTATATTGCTTTAAAGTGGTACTTTTCACTCACTGCTATAGCGGTGGACGATCTCACCGTCATAGAATCGTTGCGAGCGAGCTGGTATTTAGTCGAGGGGTATTGGTGGAGGACCTTTGGTATACTGTTGCTTCTTTCCATTCTTACGCAATTTGCTATCTCTATTGTATCATTGCCAATTACTTTCGGAAGTATGTGGGATGTATACAAAGAATATTTTACTATGCTCGGAAAAACTGGCGGAAATATTAATCCAGAAATGTTAAAAAATTTGGAAAGATCATTTGGACCAGGAATTGCTATCGGGAGTGGTATCAGCGCTTTACTCTCCTTGTTGGTTACTCCAGTCTATATGGTTGTACTATACTATGATTTGCGGGCGCGTGAAAACAGCGGTACAACAATTCAGCAAAATCCAACTGTTATTCAAGATGCTTCACAGGAGCCGATTGACTTAGGGCAGCTTTGATGGAACATCTTAATGAAGAATCCTTAGAAACAACAACACCGATTTTCGATGGTTCTTGGGAACGGGCACATCGCAATATAACAACAGCAGCGTTTCTAGGTTTGATCATCACCGGTGTAGTATATTTTTACGCACAAACAATTATTACTGGAATATTGTTCTTTCTCAACGTATCAGGAACGCAGGAAATATTAAAGGCGAAAACATTTTTTGAACGAATTTCGTACACAATGACAGTACTAAAAAATCCCTTGCGTTACTCTTTGATCGCCTCTCAGTTCCTTTTTATGCTTGTGCCGATAGTATGGATTATTAAACGCTGGCATACGATTCATGTACTTTCATATGCTCGGATTGCACGTATCTCTCCTCTCGAACTCGTTGTTGCCGTCGCCGCTACCGTCTGTTTTGTTCCTGTGAGTGGAGCCATAAGCGAATTCTTTATTAGGAAATTGAATATTCCAGATTTCTTAGCTCAGTTGAATGCTCAAATATTTACATCGTATAGCTCGCAGGAATTACTTTTCCTGATTGTTGCTGTGTGCATAACTCCGGCGGTGTGTGAAGAGATGCTTTTTCGCGGGTATGTTCAGCGGACCTTGGAACGCACCCTAGGAATGAAAAGCGTATTTATTACAGGCGTAATTTTTGGACTTTATCATATGCAGCCGTTAAATTTAATGTCGCTCTCTTTTCTAGGAATTCTCATTGGATACTTTTATTATCGAAGCAAAAGTCTGGTACCGTGTATCTTTGCGCATTTTACAAACAACCTCCTTGCTGTTCTATCTCTCTATAAAACAAAACATGAACAAACAGTTTTTCGTGTTTTTGATTTTGAGATAACCTTTTTAGGGTGCATAGGTGCACTGTTGTTTACAAGTGCATTGATTTTTCTATATCATGAAATAACAAAAAAGAACTTTGTAGAACAGTTCGGTTAAATTAGTATCAAAAACCTATTCCTTTTAGCCGTTGGATATTTCTTCGTTTGGATGGAACGTGCAGAAGAATGGAAATTACTCTGCTGTTAGCGGTTTCTCGTTTCTCTCTGAATAGTGAGAAATTCTTTCGCATTGAAAATTGAGTTGAAACAAAAAAAAGACGGCATCAGAATGAAGCCGCCTTTTTCTAATTACAGAATTATCTGTTTACTTGTTCGCCTTGTAGAATTCTTCCATATACTTCGCCAGAAGCTCAACCGATTCTATCGGGCAGGCATTATACATTGAAGCACGCATGCCGCCAACTGAACGATGGCCTTTCAGCCCGAGCATCTTTTTCGGTTTTGCCTCGGCAATAAATTTTTCTTCCAACTCCGGTGTCGGCAAGTTCCAGGTGACGTTCATCAGCGATCGATCTTCTTTATTGACGACTGAGCCTTTGTAGAATTCCGGATGTGCATCGAAGATATCATAAATAAGCTTTGCTTTCTTTTGATTGCGCGCCTGAATAGCTTCGAGTCCGCCTTCTTTGATAATCCATTTCAGTGTTCTACCGACCACAAATATCGGCAGGCAAGGCGGCGTGTTGTACAACGAACCCGCATCCACATGTGTTTTGTATTTTAACATGGACGAAATGTTTTGTTTTGCTTTCGCTTCCATCCACGCTTTCTTGATAACTACCATAACAACACCCGCAGGGCCAAGATTTTTTTGTGCACCGGCATAAACGAGACTATACTTTTTAAAATTCCGTTTGATGCCAAGCATGTCAGAAGACATATCAGCAATCAAAGGCACATTGCCAACATCAGGATCAGTTTTCCACTGTGTACCAAAGATTGTGTTGTTCGTTGTGATATGGACATAATCCGCATCACCGGAATATTTGATTTCCTTCGGCAGCTGATTGAAGTTCGTTGCTTTTGAAGATGCGACCTCAGTTACTTCTCCGAGAATCTTTGCTTCTTTTATCGCTTTCGATGCCCATTCACCTGTATTGACATAATCAGCTTTCTTGTGGAGAAAATTCATCGGAACCATAGCAAATTGTAGGCTTGCACCCCCACCGAGGAACACGACGGCGTATTCATCTGCCGAAAGCCCCATAAGAGCAAGAGCGTCTGTTTGCGATTCTGTTACTACTTTTTCAAATGCTTTATCGCGGTGGCTGATTTCCATAATTGAAACACCAAGTCCGGCAAAATCCATCACGGCATCTCGCGTCTCTTCAACAACGGAAAGCGGTAAAACTGCCGGTCCAGCAAAGAAGTTGTGTGCACGTGCCATCATTATGACCCTTTCTGAATTATTTATTCAAGTACATTCGGTAGGTGAAACGATTATCTAAACATACTAATATTTTTTTTCAGTGTCTACATTCTTTTTCAGAAATATGCATTTATTGGAGATAGGTTCTCTCTGGAAAGAAACACATAGAAATAGGTTGTTGTTGAGGCGTTGAATTCTACCACATCGTTGCAATGGAATAGCCACATAATGCAACGAATCGTCGATGGCGAAAAAAGAAGGTTTAAAAAGAATTGTTTGGTTGCTGGTTAGAATATTTTTTGGTATAATCAGAGAACCAAAACTGTTTGATTTTTCCTTCGATCTGCTCGGCAAACCGTAGCAATCGGTGGTTGGACAGGATAAACAACTATAATTCTTACTCATCATTATCTTACAGGAGTATTCTATGAAGATTCTCGTGACTGATGGTATTACGTCCGAAGGCGCAAAGATCCTTACAGATGCCGGACACCAGGTAGACAAAGTGAAGCTGACACCTGAAGATCTATTGAAAAAGATCGGTGATTACGATTGCATCATCGTCCGCTCCGCAACAAAGGTAACTAAGGAAGTAATAGAAGTTGGGAAAAAACTCAAAGTGATTGCTCGTGGGGGTGTTGGGCTGGACAACATCGATGTGCCGGTTGCCGAGAATAAGGGTATTAAAGTCTTGAATACACCAGCTGCATCAACTGTGTCCGTTGCAGAGCTCGCTCTCGCGCATATGCTTGCTGTGTCTCGCTTCCTGAATGTCAGCACGATGGAAATGCGACAAGGCAAGTGGCCGAAAAAGGAATATGGAGAGGGCATTGAATTGTACAAAAAGAATCTTGGCATTCTCGGTCTCGGTAATATCGGAAAAGAAGTGGCACGACGCGGATTAGCATTCGGGATGCATGTATTGGCATACGATCCGCCATTCACTCCAATGGATTTCTTCGTCGAAATTACGACAAAGGAAAAAGTGCTTGTCAATGCCGACTTCATCACACTTCACCTCCCGTACAATAAGAAGGAGGGTCCAATTATCGGGAAGAAGGAATTTGAGATGATGAAAAAGGGTGTGGTCATCGTTAACTGCGCACGCGGTGGTGTAGTAGATGAAGCCGCTTTATTGGAAGCATTAAACTCTGGTAAAGTTGCTGGAGCAGGATTGGACGTGTTCACGAATGAACCACCGACCGAGGCTCAAAAAGCCCTGATCAATCATCCACGTGTGAGTGTGTCGCCGCATATTGGCGGTTCGACTGTTGAAGCTCAGGAACGCGTTGGCGCAGAGATCGCGCAAAAAGTAGTGAAAGCATTCAGCGCTCAAGAACACTCATAATAAATTTTGGAAGTGTATGGCAACAATCCGACCGTTTAAAGCATTTCGGCCGAAACCGGAATTTGCCGGTGAAGTCGCTGCTCGACCGTACGATGTGCTCAACTCCGATGAAGCACGCAAAGAGGTGAAGGGACATCCTCTCTCTTTTTTGCATGTTGGTAAACCGGAAGTTGATCTCGATCCGAGCATTGACCTCCACGACAAACGAGTCTATGAGAAGGGAAAAGAAAATCTCCAGAAACTCATCTCTCAAGGAGTTTTGGTGGAGGATTCAATGCCTTCACTCTATGTTTATGCACAGACAATGGATCATCGCACACAGTACGGTCTTGTCGGATGTGCGTCGGTGGAAGAGTACTGGAATGAAATTATTAAGAAGCACGAATATACACGTAAAGACAAGGAAGAAGACCGTTGTCACCATGTACGTGTAACGAATGCGCATTCCGGTCCGATCTTTCTTACGTATCGCAACAACGCAGAAATTGATACCATAGTCGAACGCGTAACAAGTCATCCGCCTGAAAACGACCATGTGGCACTTGATGGTATTCGGCACCAAAGCTGGGTGATCAAAGACAAAGCGATGATTGAAAAGATTACTTCAATCTTCCGAACGATTCCATACTTGTATATTGCGGACGGACATCATCGCTCAGCAGCGGCCGCAACCATTGGCAGAGAACGTGCCAAGGCAAACCCCCACCATCGCGGCGATGAGCAGTACAATTTCTATCTCGCAGTATATTTTCCATCAAATCAGCTTCGGATTATGGATTATAATCGTGTCGTCAAAGATTTGAACGGATTGACGAAAGTAGAATTTTTTGACAAGCTGAAATCAGATTTTAACTTTGTCGAATCTTCAGCATCAGTCAAGCCAGCAAAAAAAGGCGACTTTGGGATGTACCTCGATGGCAAGTGGTACATCCTCACTGCAAGTCATTCATTGCAGTGTATCACAGATTCTGTGCAATGCCTTGACGTTTCGATTCTTCAGGATCATGTACTTGATCCTATCCTCGGTATCAAAGATCCTCGCATAGATAAACGAATTGACTTTGTTGGTGGTATCCGCGGATTAAGTGAATTAGAGCGACGGGTAAATTCCGGCGAAATGAAGGTCGCGTTCAGCATGTATCCCACATCTCTCGATGAGCTTATGACCATTGCGGACGATGGGAAAGTGATGCCTCCAAAATCAACATGGTTCGAACCGAAACTCCGCGACGGATTGTTTGTACACTTCTTAGATTGAAACGATAAAACGGATGAAATATATCGTATTCTTGTTTTTCCTGCCAGCTTGTCTTTTCGGACAAGCTCGTTCGCCTGTAAAACTATACAAGATCGAAGATTCTGTCTGGGTGCACACCACGTACAAATTGTACAATAATATCAATCTGCCTGCGAATGGATTGATCATCCAGACATCGGCTGGATTGGTATTGATTGACACTCCGTGGGATGATTCACTGACGACTGAACTGCTCGATTCAACAAAGAAGCGATTCAATCAAGATGTTGTTTTAGCAATCGTTACTCATGCGCACGAAGACCGAATCGGAGGTATCCGCACGCTTCATAAGAAAGGAATAAAAGTTGTCAGTATTGCCCTTACGTGTCAGAAAGCAAAAGAGCTTGGGTATGAAGTTCCGGAGCCGGTCTTCTCAACAGATACAACATTTATTTTTGGAAACGAACAGATTGAGTATTTCTATCCCGGTGCAGGGCATACGATTGATAACAGCGTTGTTTGGTTTCCAGAAAGAAAAATTCTCTTTGGGGGATGTTTGGTGAAATCTGCATCCTCAACCAATCTCGGCAATATTGCAGATGCCGATCTCAAAGAGTGGCCTCGGTCCATTCATACCTTGATGGAAAAATTCCCCACAATTCATGTGATTGTACCCGGTCATGGTGAATGGGGAAACTATACGCTACTGCAACACACATTAGATCTGCTGTCGATGCACTAAGTAAATTCTTGTTCTCATTGAACAAGTACTTTCCCTTCGCTGGTAATCCACACTCACTGAATAATCATCTTTTTCCTTCCTTGCTGTAGTATTCTATACGCTCATTTATGAGAGAAAAACCGGATTTTTAGAAGGAATAAGCTACGGAACATTCCGTAGCAATCTACGGAACATACCGTAGGTTGAAAAATACTGGAATCACCCGATGTAATTCAAATGGTGCTGGAGTATCTTAATACCAGTTAGAATAAGTTAAAATTAACTCAACGATATACTAACAATCTTTAAAGGAGATACAAATGAAAAAGCTTCTTTTAGTCGCCGTCTTATTGATGGTTGTCGCTGTTGCGTCGTATGCGCAAGTACAGACTGCAAATATAACAGCAAATGTTAATGCAACTGTGACATTGGCAAAACTTACTGATCTGGCAACCCTTACTGCAAATCAAGGGCAGACAGTATCCTTTGCATCAAACACTGCGAACGCTGCATCATTTTTAATGACAGGAGCAGCACTTGCTTCAACAACAGTAGTCGTTGCATTTCCTGCAACATTGTCTGATGCTGCCTTAAACACTATGACATTTACCGGACAAATCCCGCGAACAAATATTGTAGCTGGCGCTGCGACATCTACAGCATTAGCTGCGCTAACCGGCGGGACCGCAACCACATCTGCTGGTGGTCAATTGTGGATATATGCTGGCGGCGGCGTAACAGCAGCTGCAGCACAACCGGCGGGACAATATACCGGCGTAGTTACAGTTACAGTTTCACAGCCGTAACGCAAACTTCAATACGCAGAATAACAAAAGCTCGGTTGCCGAAAAGGCGGCTGAGCTTTTGCGTTTTAAGTTTCTTGGAAGTATCTTAAATGCAATGAAGACTTCAAATTCGGTACGATCAACGTGAATACCAGAATGATACTACTCTGCGCATGGGTACTGGCATTGTTCAGGATAGGAATTATCCCGACTGAAATGTTTGCACAGGATGGATTGACTGCTGTTAAACGCAGCGATCTGAGCATCGGCAATATCAATATCGGTCAATCGCTGCGCATTCTTCCTCAGAGTCCGGCAGCGGCAAAGTTTGAAATACGAAGCACATCCGAAACGGATATCTTCATACAAATTGTCCTTCCGGATCATTTACAGGAGATTGGCGGGAAAAGCGAATTGGGTGTCACGTTTAGTACGGATTGTGCGCGATGGTCGCTGAACGATAATGTAGAAAACTCAACGTCGTTCGATCCACATTCTCCTCTCCGTGTACATTTAGGAAAAAACCAATCGGTGATTATCTGGCTTGGAGCATTTGTCGCTCCCCCGTCGAATCTCCAGGCCGGGCATTATATATCGTCTATTACTCTCACAACAACTTCGGTGGCGAAATGAAATATCAAATTCTTTTTTCTTTCTTTATCCCTTCTGTTCTGATTTCATTGAACGTTGTTGATGCGCAGGTCACTGTTGCGCCGCCGGTTGTTTTCATGAGTCCGGAGAATCGTTTCGATGTGCTGATGCTTGAGAATCGAACGTCCAACACACAGGAAGTGTCTGTGGAATTTAAATTTGGTTATCCGACCTCAGATTCACTTGGAGTTGTTGCCATGCAATATGCGGATTCGAGCGCAGAGCGGCAGTATTCTATCGCATCGTGGTTAAAAGCATTTCCAAAAAGATTTGTGCTTGTTCCCGGGGAACAGCAATCGGTGCGTCTTGCATTGATGGCGCCGCCGTCGCTTGCCGATGGTATATACTGGACACGCATTGTCACCACTGGTGCGCCTCAGCAAAAATTTGTGGATACAGTGCGGGCAGGTATCGTTACCCAGCTCAATTATGTATTTCAACAAGTCACAACTGCTGCATTTGTCAAAGGAAAGATTGTTTCACAGCTTGCCATACAAGGAAAGGGTGTTCAACGTGATACCTCTGGAATTGCAATTCTCTGGTATGTCAACCGAACGGGAAATGCTCCGTACTTCGGCACTGCCGTAACGAAGATATTCAACCAGAGCGGCGATCTTGTTGATGAGATAAAAGAAACATTGGCAATTTACTTTTCCATGATGAAGCGTTCACTCTTTTCCATTGCCAAAGTGAAACCGGGTTCGTACTCTGTCGAGGTATCGCTTCTCCCGGAGCGTACTGACATTCCACATGATCAATTAAAACATTTCGATTCATTTTCACAGCGGTTCAATGTAACCATTCCGTAGAGACGGGGCAGCGAACCGATGTATTTCCTGAAAACCGGGTTCGTACTATTGATTGCTTCAATTCTTTTTTCTCCATTCGCACAACCGCAGCAAGTATCATCGACTACTCCTGAGGAAGTATTTCTTCTCTTTCGTTATCAGCAGGGGAATGTGAATGAGATTGTTGTTGCCCAATATTTGAATGGAACTGTCTACCTGCCGTTTGGTGATTTATTTCACCTTCTGCAGATCAATTATGCAGTTGACAGCGGAATGACCCGTATAACAGGTTTCTACCTTACTCAGCAGCGGCAATATGATTTAGATACTAAGAAGCTTCTTGCTCGCATCGATAATAAGGCAGTAGTACTACGGGAAGGAGAAATATCAAAAACTGATCTTGAGATCTATACACTGCCTTCTGTCTTTGAGAAAATATTCGGATTGAGATTCACTGTAGATCTTCGCCATTTACAATTATCGCTGGAAACGGATGAAGTTCTACCTGTCGTAGCAGAACAAGAGCGTGAACAGCGAAAACAGATGTTGAATGCTCTCAAGCAAGGACAAAAAGATTATCCATTGTTGTATGGACGTAGTCGCAGCATGTTTCGTGCAGGTGTGCTCGATTATTCGTTGACCGGGACACGCGAAAACGGATCGACGTCCTCAATGTATAATTTTGAAGGAGGCGCAGAAGTGTTCGATGGTGAATTGAACGCATCGATAAATGGAGCCCACGATCAGAATGGCTGGGGCAATGCGCAGCATGATCTCCATTGGCGCTATGCGTTCGATGAAAGGAAAGAGATCACACAGGCATCGGTCGGAAACTTACAAGGATTCGGAATAACACAATCTCCATTCACCGGTGTCAGCGTCTCGAACGAACCGCTTGTGCCAAGGACGATGTATCAGACGATGGTCGTGGAAGAGCAAACTCAACCATATTGGATGGTAGAGCTCTATCTCAACGAGCAGCTTACCGCTTCGGCACGTGCCGACGAGATGGGACGGGTTCGTTTTGAAATTCCGTTGACATATGGCACAAACGTATTTTCTTTGCGGATGTATGGACCTTCAGGAGAAGTGCTGACAGAACGGAAACGTATTCAAGTGCCGTTCACATTCCTTCCATCGCATGAACTCAATTATTCGATTAATGCCGGCAGACTACAAATCGGAGGGTTTCCACTCTATCAAGCGCAAGCAATCTATGGCTTGAGCAATGTCCTCACGAATCGAATTTCTCTTGAATATCTCCGCGATACACTGCGTCAGAGACCTGTGTTGACCGATGTCGTTTCAGCTCGCGTCGGCGAGAGTATGCTGCTTGCGTTCGAGGCATCTCCAACTGTCCGCTACCAAGCAAATATGGAAGTAATGTACCCGTCACAAATTTCGTACGATGTCACATACACCAAATTCGAGCCTGATCTGCTATACAATCCTTTGGCACAACGACATGCAATCCAGGCTGATGCTACAATCCCCTTTGAAGCCAATCAGGTTCATTATGTGCTTCGCAGCACGGTGAACCGGACAGATCTTGTTCATGGTTCAAATTTGTATTGGACAATCGGTGCATCGGTGTCGCATGGTCCGTTTATGGAATCTTTGGAAGAAAGATATTCTGAACTTGATGACGGACAGGGAGGGATTTCGAGGAAACCAGCCCTCTATGCATCGGTGTTGTATACTGTACACCAGTTTGATGGACTGCCATTGGATATTAATTCATTTCTTCTCGGTGCAACAGCAACGTACGATCAATCTTCCAGACAGATAAGCGAGGTCACGTGCGATATTTCTGCAAATATTTTCAAGCAAGGACGTTTTCGCATCGGGTACCAAAAGGATCTTTTATTGAAAACCACAACCGGCTTCCTCGAGCTTACATTCGATTTTGATTTTACCCGTTCGTCAACGTCGCTGTATACCGGAAACCGAAATGCATTCAGCCAATCGGTAAGCGGTGCGTTGGTTTACGCAAGCGATGAGAATATACTTTCAGTCTATGGCAGGCAATGGAACGATAATACCGGTGCGAACTTCCGCATGTTTCTCGATGAAAATGGAAATGACAAGTACGATGAGGGGGAAAAAATAATTGAAGGCGCTTCTGTCAGTATTGGGCAGTCTGCATCATATCAGAAAAGCAGCGGTGGATTAGTGAAGGTCTGGGAACTGTTGCCATATGCACGCTATCAAGCAGAATTGCTTGATATTTCAATGGCAAATAGTCTTTGGATTCCGAAACATAGGTTATTTGCATTTATCACCGATCCACACCGAGCGAAAACCATGGATGTTCCGTTTACGGCTGTCGGTATGATCGAAGGTACTGTTCTTCGTATACGAAAGGAAGAGAAAGTCCCGGTTCCGGGATTGAAAGTCCAAGTGGTCGAAGTAGGAGGAGCACTGAAGAAAACAATCTCTTTGTTCCAAGATGGGTCGCTGTATTATGTCGGCTTGGCACCAGGGAAGTATATAATTTCCGTAGATTCGGTACAGCTCGTCATGCTAGGATTGATTGCAAAACCGATGATGCGTGAATTCATTATTAAAGCAACTGCTGAAGGGGATGCTGTCAGTGGATTAGATTTTATTCTTGTCGAATCAGATAACAAGAAATAGACCTTAAGAGGTGCTGCTTCTATCGAATGCTCGAAGTTTGTAGATATTTCAATATCTTCTTTCACATCGTCATTCCTTTAAATCAGTTATTGACAAAAACCCAAAGAAATGGGGCTTTTGTCAGCCGGTCCAAGCCACTTTAAGAGATTTTGAACTGGAATATCCTTTGCGACATCTTCTCATAGCAAAACGCTATGAGAAGACTCTGCACCATATTAACACTAAGCACACTGTTGATGCTTATTATTCCTTGTTCGCTTACCGCGCAGCACCAGGCTCATTCTTCGGCGAATATAACGGTAACAGTTCTGCCGGCGGTTGGTGTGGAAGTGCAGGAACGAATCTCTTCATCGCACGAAAAGGGAAATATTCAATCTGAATTTCTTGTAAAAGTGAATGACTCAGGAAAGTATTCCCTCCGAATTCTTGACGAATCAAATACATCATCCACACTTTCGAAAGTGCTCGATGCAAATAGTGTCTACCGTCTCCAGGGAAGAAAATTAAGCTCGAAGAAGATTGTCCAAGTCGCTCTTCTCAGCAGTTAGCGGTTCCTTCCCGCATTTTGTTGGTCATCATAATCTTGTTGAGTAATTCACTAAAGAATTCATTTCTATATCTTCAACTGATGTACATTCAAGGGCAGATTTGCACGGAATAGCGTTGACATGAAGCAATCGAAAATGTCCATACTCACGTATGGATATCCTTCGCACTCAGTCTTCTTTTTTCTTGCTATAAGAAGCCGCACACTATCATCGTTAATGCCTATTTATAGATATTTGGTGCAATAATTTGTAACTTAAGTTGAAAATAGCATCACCTAATATTATCATTATTTTTTCCTTTGAAAGGATTCAATTGAACAAGAAGAGTGATGGATGGCTGAAATTGTAAAAAAAGTTAAGGGAACGGTCGTTATCGTGAACGAACGATGCAAGGGCTGCGGTTTTTGTGTCGAGTTCTGTCCGACAAAATGTTTGGAACTTTCCGGTCAATACAATTCAAAGGGATATCATCCTCCGGTACTTGTGCGGAAGGATGATTGCACAGGCTGTGATATTTGCGGAATGGTTTGTCCGGATTTTTCCATCTATGGTTTTATGAAAAAGAAGGAGTAGGAATGTGCACGATGATTCAGAAGTATTAACAGGAGCACACTTTATCGACGGTGATCATGCATGCAGCGAAGGTGCTATTGCGGCAGGTTGTCGGTTCGTTGCAGGTTATCCGATTACACCATCCACAGAAATTGTGGAACGTATCGCGGAACGGTTCCCATTTGTCGGCGGAGTGTTTATTCAGATGGAAGATGAAATTGCTTCGTCTATAGCAATCCAAGGTGCTGTGTGGGCGGGGAAGAAGGCCATGACCGTCACGTCGGGTCCCGGTTTCTCGTTGATGATGGAACACATTGGGTTTGCTGCGATGACAGAAACTCCCTGTGTCTTTGTCGATGTACAGCGCGCGGGCCCTTCTACGGGCTTGCCAACGATGCCGGCGCAAGGTGATATGATGCAGGCACGTTGGGGTTCGCATGGTGATTATGGCATTATTGCTTTGTGCCCAAATTCGCCGCAGGAATGTTTCGATTTGACAATTAGAGCATTTAATCTTGCAGAACAATTCCGCGTACCGGTTTTGCTAATGATGGATGAGTGCGTCGGTCACATGATCGAGCGTGTTGTTATCCCTCCTACGCGTGAAATTCAAGTTTTTAAACGGCGCTACTATCATGGTCTAAAGAATGAGTTACTGCTATTTCAGCCAGATAACGATCTTGTTCCGCCTATGGTGAAAACAGGCGAAGGATATCAGATACATGTGACCGGCTTGACGCATGATGAAAAGGGTTATCCGAACATGACGGTCGGTGCACAGGCTAAGCTTGTAACCCGGTTGGTGAACAAGCTTCGTGTCAATGTTGATAAGATCGTTGATTTTCGGGAAGATGGTGTTGAAGGTGCTGATATTGTTGTTGTGACGTACGGCATTACATCGCGCACTGCAATTCCCGCTATTGAACAAACACGGAAGGAAGGTATGCGTATCGGTCACTTACGACTTGTAACCGCATGGCCTTTTCCGGAAAAACGGATTCGCGAATTAGCATCCAAAGTAAAAACATTTGTAGTACCTGAACTTAATCTCGGACAAATGGTTTATGAAGTTGAACGACTTGCTAGCGGTAAAGCAAAAGTCGAACTTGTTCCGCACGCTGGCGGTACGGTGCACAATCCAAAAGAAATTTATACAACAATTAAACATTCGGTGAAAGGATAAAGCCGATGGGAGAAGATGCATTGTATACCATTGACAATGTCGTTCCTCCAAATCCAATTGAAAATTTATTACGGGTGGATCGCATTCCGCATATCTGGTGTCCCGGATGTGGTATCGGTTCAACTGTCAATTGTTTTGTGCGTGCCCTGCAAACCAGCGGATTGAATTTGGACAAAGTAGCGATTGTCTCTGGTATCGGCTGCACAGGCCGTGTTGCCGGTTACATCAAACTGGATTCTTTTCATACTACGCATGGCCGTGCAATTCCATTTGCAACCGGATTGAAGCTGGCAAATCCGGAATTGAAAGTCGTTGTCTATAGTGGTGACGGCGATTTGACAGCTATTGGCGGCAATCATTTCATTCATGCAGCACGTCGCAATGTGGATATGACTGTTATCCTCATCAATAATATGGTTTATGGAATGACCGGCGGACAAGTTGCGCCCACGACACCGATTTCTGCAACAGCATCGACGACCCCGTATGGGAATTTCGAACAGACATTTAACCTGCCGTTCCTTGCCGAGTCCTGCGGGGCGGTGTACGTGGCGCGATGGACAGCGTTTCATGTGCGCCATGCTACAAAGTCCATCAAAGAAGCGCTTACAAAGAAGGGATTTTCGTTTGTCGAGATTCTTGCAGCATGTCCAACATTATACAGCCGCCGCAACAAACTTGGCGATGGTCTCGATCAGATGGTTTATTTTCGCGAGCAGAGCGAAATTAAGAACGGCGCCGACACGAAATCGGTTGCGCTCAACTTCCAGGGTAAAATCATAATTGGAAAATTTGTCGATATCGAACGACCTTCATATCAACAATCAATGTACGATCATCTCAGGAAAAAACTCGGGGATCAATATATACCCTCAACAGAAATGAAGAACGTCTATGGCAAGAACAGAAATTAAGATCGGCGGATTTGGAGGGCAGGGAGTTATTCTCAGCGGTTATATTATCGGTCGGGCTGCTTCTATCTATGATAATAAGTTCGCAACGATGATTCAAGCATTTGGGCCGGAGGCACGTGGAAGTTCTACCAGCGCTCAAATTATTGTTTCGGATGAACAAATCACCTATCCATACATCACTGCTCCGAATCTTATGGTGCTGATGTCTCAAGAGTCCTACGTAAAGTTTTCCGGCGAGCTTGTTTCCGGCGGCACTCTTATAACAGAAGAAGATCTGGTTACACCTCGTAGTCTACCCAATGATATCAAGCACTATTCAATTCCTGCAACTCGTTTTGCTGAGGAGTTAGGGAAACGTATGGTGTTGAATATTGTGATGATGGGGTTCACTACTGCTATTACTAGAATTATCGACGAACGGGCGATGGGGGAAGCCGTAAAAGTCTCGGTTCCTAAAGGCACGGAAGAGTTAAATATCCTGGCGTTTATAAAAGGGTTGGAATATGGAAGGAAACTCATTGAAGAAAAAAGTGCCCTTGCATAATACTCCTGATGTGATGAATTGAAGATTTATTTTCGAGAGGAAATAGATTGAATTATCGACAACGTTCGGTTTCCTTCCATTAGTTTTCTAACCATTTGTAAATTCTTAAACCGTATTGTGCTTTAAACCTATCGAAGTTGATTGTTTTTCAATTTATAGGAGATGGTTTTTCTACTTTCGATCCTAAGATATGGCAAGACTTTACACTTAAGGGTAATTTATAAAACTGCTATCTTGGAAACGGATTGATATGAACAAGCCGTGATTGAAGCTATGAAAGTCTCTGTCCCGAAGGGAACAGAAGAACTTAAGTTGAATTCGTTTCTCAAAGGACTTGAGTAGGGCAAAAAAATTCTTGAAAACAAGTATCTATCAACGTGAAGAGAGATTATTGGTTAGCCGTCTAGTACCTACGTAAGGGCAGAGCTTAAGACATAATCTTTAAGCTCTACCCACAGACATAGCCTCTGAGAAGCCTCTTTTTATTTCGTCAACATCATTTTTCTGATTTGTACTTTTCCTTCAGCTTTCAATCTCGCATAATACATTCCACTCGCAAGATTATTCGCATTGAAGGTCACAGTGTGATGTCCTGCTTGTTGTACTTGATTCACAAGCGTTACAATTTCTTTACCTAGGATGTCGTAAACGATCAACCGTACTTCAGCAGTTGTGCTTAGTTGATAACCAATCTCTGTTGAAGGATTGAACGGGTTTGGGAAATTCTGTTCCAGCAAGAAGCCGCTCGGTACTTGCACAGTTGATTCTACAGATGTGGTTAATGATTCATAAACACCGAGTTCGAAAAATGAAATACCCAATTGAGTACCGCGTTGAATACCGATCAAACGCACATACCGTGCATTAACGGGATCAAAATTTAATTCTATAGTATCCGGTCCAGAAGCATATCCAGTTACTACATCAGTAAAGATTAGACCATCCAACGATGTACTAATCGTAAATTGAGAGGCGTATGAACTATCCCATGTGATAGTGATATGGTCGATAGTTGTTATATCCTGAAGATCGACCTGCCACCATTGATTATCTGTATACGCAGAACTCCAGCGAGTGGTTGGATTTCCGTCATTTGCTTTATTTGCTTCGTCTCCTGTCAGTTCAACGGTGGAAGCAGTGCTTGGCATATCGAGCGCTTTATTTCGAGATAATTTTTGTGGCCTTACATAGACTTTTTTTACGTATGAAGTATTTCCATTGATATTAGATAATATCAAAGTAAATCGAGTCGTAGCTCTTATAATTCTCGTAATAGATCCATTTGTAACGACCGTTCCGATCCCATTATTGATAGAAGCAGAAGAAGCATTGGAAGAAGTCCAGGTGAGTGTGACAGAACCACCGCGTTCTGGGAGTGTATCAGATGATGCGATGAATGTTCCAGTGGGTGGAGGCAAGTCTGATAATCCATTTCCACTCACAAACACACTTTTTGTCACTGCGCCCCCTCCACCAATTGTGATGGAATCTGAGTATGATTGCACAGTCGTTGGAGAAAACCTCACATAGATTATTTTCGGTATAGGTTGGAGTGTTCCGCTTGTATATGCTATTCTTTTTGATGAAGTAAAGCCTGAGCTACTATCAGTTGATATTGTAAATCCCGATGGCGCTGTAATGGTAAGTGAGTCAGATGCAGGCGATAAATTCAATCCCACTAACGTATAAGTCAGTTCACTTGATATCGTATTGATGGTAACATTTCCGAATGATAAAGATGTCGGGTTTACCGTCAGCGCGGATGCCGTAGCAGAGATGCCTGTTCCGGTCACTGCGACATTCTGTGTTGTTGCACCGCCTCCTGCATTCGTGATATTGCCAGTATAACTCTGCACTGCCGTCGGAGAGAACCTAACATAGATTGTTTTCGCAGAAAGTGTTCCACCTGTATATGCTATTCTTTTTGATGAAGTAAAGCCTGAGCTACTATCAGTTGATATTGTAAATCCCGATGGTGCTGTAATGGTAAGTGAGTCAGCTGCAGGCGACAAGTTCAATCCCGTTAACGTATAAGTCAGCTTACTTGATATCATATTGATGGTAACATTCCCAAATGATAAAGATGTCGGGTTTACCGTCAGAGCAGGTGTTGGTGCACTAATACCGCTACCGGTTACCGCAACATTCTGTGTTGTTGCACCGCCACCTGCATTTGTGATATTGCCAGTATAACTCTGCACTGCCGTCGGAGAGAACCTAACATAGATTGTTTTCGCAGAAAGTGTTCCGCCTGTATATGCTATTCTTTTTGATGAAGTAAAGCCTGAGCTACTATCAGTTGATATTGTAAATCCCGATGGCGCTGTAATGGTAAGTGAGTCAGATGCAGGCGATAAATTCAATCCCACTAACGTATAAGTCAGTTCACTTGATATCGTATTGATGGTAACATTTCCGAATGATAAAGATGTCGGGTTTACCGTCAGCGCGGATGCCGTAGCAGAGATGCCTGTTCCGGTCACTGCGACATTCTGTGTTGTTGCACCGCCTCCTGCATTCGTGATATTGCCAGTATAACTCTGCACTGCCGTCGGAGAGAACCTAACATAGATTGTTTTCGCAGAAAGTGTTCCACCTGTATATGCTATTCTTTTTGATGAAGTAAAGCCTGAGCTACTATCAGTTGATATTGTAAATCCCGATGGTGCTGTAATGGTAAGTGAGTCAGCTGCAGGCGACAAGTTCAATCCCGTTAACGTATAAGTCAGCTTACTTGATATCATATTGATGGTAACATTCCCAAATGATAAAGATGTCGGGTTTACCGTCAGAGCAGGTGTTGGTGCACTAATACCGCTACCGGTTACCGCAACATTCTGTGTTGTTGCACCGCCACCTGCATTTGTGATATTGCCAGTATAACTCTGCACTGCCGTCGGAGAGAACCTAACATAGATTGTTTTCGCAGAAAGTGTTCCGCCTGTATATGCTATTCTTTTTGATGAAGTAAAGCCTGAGCTACTATCAGTTGATATTGTAAATCCCGATGGCGCTGTAATGGTAAGTGAGTCAGATGCCGGCGATAAATTTGAGCCTTGCACGGTATATGTTTTTTTGCTCGAAATCGTATTCACGATTACATTGCCAAAAGAAAAGGATGATGGAGTGATTGTCAATGTTCCTGTTGGTGAACTTGCATCCGAATTCCATACTGATCCCGATTCGAGTCCTGTCGCTGCTTGGAATGCTGATAATGACGTGTAAAATACTTCATTAGGATACGGCGTTGCATTAAACCGTCCCGGACTATGGAAGCTATTATTTATGGATGTTAAGCCAGTAGTAGCATCAAATTTATCCAAGTTAGAATTCGATTGCTGTCCGGTAACATCGTTATGTTCAAATAATATTGTAGCAGAAGTGCCGAAAACAGATTCAACGCCTTGTCCTGTCGCAAAACAGTTTATCGTATTATTGTAAATATGGTCTTGACCTGTTCCACCTAATTGTTCTACTGTTCCTGCTTTACAAAGAGTGACACTTATCGCGGGGCCAATATCACCACCCGTGATGATATTATTATTATGGGCTACCCACTGTTCCCCGTGCAGATAAATTCCACCTTGCATCCCGATGAAAGTGCAATATCGAACAGTGTCTCCTAAATTTAAATACGTATCAACACCCGAATCAATCACATTCTCCACAAGGCAATGATCTGCACCACAAGCATTGTCGGATTCAAAACCTAATCCGCACTGTTCTCCACCTTGTGAGATTCCTAACACGCCGTCCATCTCATGATTTACTGTGTCATATTTAAACCAGTTGCGCGAACCAAAATAATTATAGATACAAGTCCTGCTTGTTGAATCACAATAACACGAATCAATAAGACAATCATGGGTGCCGGTGGAAAGGAACATGGCTTCATTCATACAATTCAACGTCTTGATATGCCGCCAAATCAAATGGTCGCCCGTGAGAGCTTTCAGTGCCGTCCGGTAATTTCTAAACTCTAAGTTCTGTACGGTGACGTAACTTCCATCTGCAAAACTACCCTCTCGGAAGATGTGTAGTTGTCCTGGTGCATTGCTGTCATTTGTCCTTACCCATATTGTGTCTGAACCGCCAGCACCTGGGCCATAGCTTGAAGCCACAAAGCTATCCAGAAATTTCCTTAGGCTATCGGCATTGGACAAATAAAACTGAATCTCTCCCTCTTGATGTGTCATTTGCTGCCACGCGCCTGAATAATACTCATATCCATACGTCTCCACCGTGCGTCCGCACCACGTTTTGTAATAACCAACTCGCCCGGGAACGGCTGTCCATGTATGAAATGACATATCTCCATAGATTATCGGTTTCCCACCTGTGCCATACGCATCTATCACTATACGATTAGATGATGTTCCTGTGAATGTTTGAGATATCTCTCCTTCAAAAACGTCTCCCCGTTTAAGCAAAATATGATCCCCCGCATTGAAACTTGACCGCGATATTTTGGTCAATGTTTGCCACGGAGTCGTTGTGGATGTCCCATTGTTCCCATCATTCCCACTCGATGAACTAACGTAATACGTCGTCTGAGCTAAAAGTGCGACGGGAAGAATCAACATCAAAAAAAGTAAGCTGATCATTCTTGCCTTTGCAACAGTTGCCAAAGTCTGAGAAAGGATGGTTGAAAAAACCGTTCGTTGAGTTTTCATGTTATTCACTCCTTTGGTTTGCTACAATGTTCTTTACATGCGCGTTGCATGCATCAAGCGGAGTTCCATGAAAAGTAAAGCGAGTGAAAACGCTCAAAATTGATGAAAAACGGATAAAACTGTTGGTCTAAAGGAAAAAGAAGTGAAGGTAGGAAAACGCTGATTGTAGAAAGGTAAAAAAAACTTACAAAGGATAGGATAAGGTTGAGTCTGAACTCTTTAAATGTATGGTTATGGAAGAAGTGAGGTGAGAAATCGGTATTGAGAAAGCCTTTCGGATATAAAGAAGTTGCTATCTGACGTAATTCATTTTATAGTATTTCAAAACAAGTAAATCACAAGTGCATTTTAGTGTTTTACTTTCTTTCCCATCGTGTTGGCTCGAACACAAATCGAACCCATTGTGCAAAAAATTCTAATCCATGACTCCGCCAGCGGTTCATAGGATCATTGATGTCTAGATTTGCAGGAGGGAGAACATCGGTCCGCCCAAGTGCAGCATCTCTTTTATATTCTTCTACTAATCTCTGTGCTTCGTACTCCGGATGTCCAAGGTGCATCAAGAAGCGATGATCGGTACTTTCAAAAATTGTATAACCACCATTTTTAGAATGAGCAAGAAGATTAACTATCCCCTTCGCTCGTGCGGCATCAAGATCACTGTCAGAAATTCCGGAATGCCGGCTTTGCACACACCAGAAAACATCATCTAAATCACCGGTGATGGGATGAGATCGCTCAAGGTTGCGTGTTTCAAAGACGCCAAAGAGTTTATGCTGATACATCTCTTTTTCAATTTCCAATATTTTTGCTAACGCTAATCCTCCCCAGCAAATACCGAATGTAGAAGTGATGTTTTGTCTTGCAAAAGCCAGAATGGTCGTGATTTCATCCCAGTAATTCACATCTTCATACTTCATTTCTTCCACAGGAGCCCCTGTGAGGATGAGCCCGTCGAGAGGGGACTTCGAGATAGCGTTCTCGAAGTAGTCGTAGTAAAGCTCAAGGTGATTCTGGTCTGTGCTTTTATAATTATGGGAATGAAGACGAAGCCATACTGGTTCAACTTGAATAATAGTACGGCTTAATGGATAGAGGAGCAGTGGTTCGTACCATTCTCCTTTTGGCATGATGTTTAAGACGCCGACACGCAGTGGACGGATGTCAGCACGGTTTGCCTCTTCTTCTGAGACACAGAGGATACCGCGCTGTTCCAGTTTGCTTCGATGTTTATATTCATTAGGAAGTATGACACTCATAAGATGTCCTGTTAGTTCATGGAATGTGATACGTTCACGATATCATTGAAGATACCTGACGCAGTGAGCTTTGCTCCAGCACCGCTGCCGCGTACAACTAATGGTTGACGATACAGACTTCGTGTTGTCAGCGAGACAATGTTATCGTTGTCGGAGAGATGATAGAACGGATGTTCTGGTGCGATCTCTTCCACACCGATGTGTGCTTTATGGTTGTCGAATCGAGCGATAAACATGAGCGAACAACTGCGCTTTCTTGCGGCGGCTTTTTTCTTCTCGAGTATCTCATCTGATTCACGCAACGCAGCATCAATATTGGTTCCGTCAAAGATACTTTGTGGTAGATAGGGCTCTACAAAAATATCGCGCATTTCCATTATGAATCCAGCTTCCCGCACTAAAATAAGAAGTTTACGAGCGACATCTGTTCCGCTGAGATCGAGACGTGGATCCGGTTCTGTGTAGCCGCACTTTTGTGCTTCTCGCACAGCCTCGCTGAATTTCTTTCCAGCATTCAAGCTGTTAAAGATGAAACTTAGTGTGCCGGAGAGAACTGCTTCAATCTGTTCGATAGAGTCACCATTATGGACGATGCTTTTAATCGAGTCAATAATAGGAAGGGCTGCGCCAACATTTGTGCTGTACCGAAATTGTACCCATGTTGCGCAGAAACAATGCGAAGTTGTTTGTAGAAATCGTAGGAAAGTGTGTTTGCAACTTTGCTGGATGTAATGACGGAGACACTTGCACCAAGGAGTGTGAGATACTGTTGAACTACACTTTCTACACCGGTGCAATCGATGACAATGGAATTGGCGGCATTGAACTGCTGAACTCTTTTGGAAAACTCTTGAGGATCTGATACTTGTAGGCTTTCGGCAAGGAGCCGGCTCCATTTTGTAAGATCAATTCCTTGTTCGTTAAAAATCATTTTTTGGCTATTTGCTATCCCTATAATTTTAAAACGTGTGCGGAGCGCTGTCCGTGCATATTCCTTCTGATCCTGCAAAAGTTCGAGGAGAGCAGATCCGACAAGACCCGAACCCAACAGGAATATATTAAGAGTCTTTTGCTGCGACAAAAACAAATTATCATGAAGTGCATTCATTCCTTTCTGCAAGTCGGTTTGTTGCAAGACGAGTGCCAGATTACGTTCCGATGAACCATATGCAATGGCTCTTGGCTTAATACCGTTGCGTCCAAGGGTCTCAAACACTTTGCCTGTGACACCAGGGATGTTATACACTTGCTCACTCACAACAGCAATAATGGAACAATCATTTTCTATTGTAATCGCGGATATCTGTCTGTGGTGGAGTTCTACACGGAATTCCAGTTCTACTACTTCGCGTGCAGTACGAATGTGTTCGGATGCAATCGCTAGACAGATGCTATGCTCTGATGAGGATTGAGTTATCAATGTTACTTCGATATCTCTCCTTGCCAATGTTGCAAAGATGCGCGATGCAATACCGACAGTACGCAAAATGCCTTCACCGGTTACTTTCAACAAGCTGATTTTGTCGATGCATGCTATGCCTTTTACAGAGCTTCGCTCTGAAGAAGAAGGTTGATCGGAGATCAAAGTGCCCTTGAATTGTTCATTGAACGCATTTCGAATTCGAATAGGAATACGTTTTTGCAATACTGGAAGTATAGTTGGCGCATGTATGACTTTCGCACCGAAGTGTGACAACTCTAGTGCTTCCTCAAATGTCAATATCTCCAAAGATAAAGCGGAAGAAACCATTCGAGGATCCGCTGTCATGACGCCATCCACATCTGTCCAGATTTCAATTTCTTTCGCATCGAGAGCCGAACCGAGAATCGAAGCCGTATAGTCTGAGCCACCACGACCAAGAGTCGTTGTTTCATTGTCAGGACCGCAGGCGATAAATCCCGTTACGACTTGAATTGCATCTCTTTTCTTAAAATGATTGAGAATATTCCAATTTGTCACATTAAAATCAACTTGTGCAGCTCCGTACGTCAAGTCGGTACGAATAAGTGTGCGGCTGTCAACGTACTCGGCGACAAGACCGGAGCGATTCAACACATCTGCAATAATAGTACACGAAAGTTTCTCGCCATAACTCATTACATAATCGAGTGTGCGATTAGTAATTTCTCCTAATATCCAGATACCATGAATGAATTCACGAAGTTCATGAAATGATTGAACGATAAACCGATGGGAATGTGAATCACTGTTAAACCCTAGAAGTATATCCGCTATAGCTATGTGGCGATTCTCTAATTCTCTCAACGCGTTTTCATAGTTTTGGTCTCCGCGGAATGCTTGCTTGCTTGCATCAATAAGTTGATTGGTTATTCCTTCCATTGCAGATGCAACGACAGCAATTTCACCGTGTTCTTTTTTCGATTGCTTAATAATGTTGACGACGGATGTAATGCGTTCAGGTGTACCAATGGAAGAGCCGCCGAATTTCAATATCTTCATTTCGATTTCCTTTCTACGACTATACCCGCTCAATTACAGCTTTAAGAGAAGGGAAGAGGTGTACACTCTTCCCTCGGATTAATGTTAAACATACTTTTATTTGTTCGAATGAGCACCTCTAATTAGCAATCGCTTGAAACGCTTGCACGAAGTCGGCGATAATATCATCGATGTGCTCAATACCGACAGAAACACGCAACAACTCCGGTGCAACACCGGCAGAGCGCTGTTCTTCTTCCGAAAGCTGTGAATGCGTTGTCGATGCCGGATGAATGATCAGCGTTTTTGCATCACCAACATTGGCAAGCAAGCTTGTGAGTTTGAGATTATGAATGAGCTTTTTCCCGGCTTCACGACCTCCTTTGATGCCGAATGTGACAATACCGCCGTAATGATCTGCACGTAGATATTTTTTTGCATTTGAGTGTGCAGGATGATTCTCTAATCCTGGATAGATCACCCAACTTACGTTTGGCGATTTTGAAAGCCATTGTGCAAACGCAAATGAATTCTGGCATGTGCGCTCTGCACGGAGAGAAAGTGTTTCCAATCCTTGCAGGAAAAGGAATGCGTTGAATGGTGAAAGAGCCGCACCGATATCACGAAGTTGTTCCACCCGCGCACGAATGATGAATGCGATATTTCCGAATTGACTTTTTGAACCAAACGCATCCCAAAATTTAAGATCATGATACCCGGGACTCGGATCAGTGAAGATGGGGAAGTGTCCGTTGTTCCATGGAAACTTACCGGAGTCCACGATCACTCCGCCAATCGATGTTCCGTGCCCACCAATCCATTTTGTCGCTGAATGCACTACGATATCTGCGCCATAGTCGATCGGTCTGCAAACATATCCGCCCATGCCAAATGTGTTATCTACGATTAATGGAATTCCATGGTTATGTGCAATTTTTGCCAATGCCTCAAAATCGGGGACATCAAGTCCGGGATTTCCAATGGTTTCCACATACAATGCTTTTGTTTTTTCCTTGATCTGCTTCTTAAATTCATCGGGGTTATTGCTGTCCACAAAATGTGTATCAATACCGAGTCGTTTGAAGGTGACCTTGAATTGATTATAGGTACCTCCATATAAACGGCTGGAAGAAACAATATTCTCACCTGCCTGTAGAAGAGTTGTGAGTGCAAGGAACTGTGCTGCATGGCCCGATGATGTAGCTAATGCACCGACACCTCCTTCGAGTGCAGCGATACGTTCTTCAAACACTGCAACAGTTGGATTCATGATCCGGCTATAAATATTACCAAATTCCTGCAATCCAAACAATCGTGCCGCATGGTCGGCATCATCAAAGACATACGATGTTGTTTGGTAAATGGGCACTGCGCGCGATTTGGTTGCGGGATCGACGTGCTGACCGGCATGCAGTTGAAGGGTTTCGAAATGGTGTTTTGGTGATTGTGACATAAGATGCTCCTTTTATTATAGGTTTTTATGTGAAACGTCTATAAAACGAAAAAGCCTCGTCGGGAAGATTTCCTGAAGAGGCTTGGGAGCATCTTCTCTTATCTATCCCTCGACGACCTGAGTGTCGCGGGCAGGATTTAGCACCTGCATTCCGCTCGTGCGGAACCGGTTGCTAAGGCTTCAACGGGCCTGTTCCCTCAGCCTTTCTTTATAAGAGGCATATTTCGGATTATATCGTTTTTCTAATCCGTGCGATAATCGTTGTGATCGTCGCTATTATAATATACAACACCTGAGAGCTTTTGTCAAGTTCCCTTAAAAAATTATTCTTGGCCTGTCTGATTTTGATTTCCCACCGAAAAGTATAAAAGCTGCAATTTTTTCTCAATATAATTAGAAATAAAAATTAAAAAGCTCAAATAATTGCTCTGTTGGGCTTTTAAAAAAACTTCAAGATTCAGATGTTCTTTTGTTTCTTCTGCAACAGGATCAAAGGATTCCTATTTATATGACTAGATAGTCTCATCGATGGTGGATATTCTTAAGAAGAATTAGGATAATGCCAGTCAAATCCATGCAGTGACAGTAAAGTAGAGCAATATTGTAAGAGAGGAAAGGAAAACAATCGTCTTATTAATGGGGTTCGACATTGTTTCTTGGATTTCCCTGCATCTTGCCATATATTAACTAATACAGTCGCTGAAAATGAATGACCTATTAATGATAAGGAACTGATTTCAATGAGAAATATTTTTAATTCGTTGCGCGATTGGCACATAGTAATTGCAATTACCATATTAGTCATGCTCGTCTTTGGGAGGAGTCTGACCTATGAATTTACCAACACCGATGATACCCAACTGCTCGTTGTTGATCAAGAATATCTTGGAAACCTAGCAAATATTCCCAGACTATTTACTGCAGACGTATTTATCTCGAAGCCGCACCCATTTGTCTTTTATCGTCCGCTGTTCAATCTTCTATTTATGGTCGAACTGCAATTTGAAAAGAACGGTACGTGGTTGTTTCATCTTACAAATGTTTTGCTTCATTTTGGATGTTCTGCTATCCTTTTCTTCCTTTTCAAAGAATTAAAAATACCACGGTTGACGGCAGGAATGGCAGCGTGCATATTTTGTGTTCATCCGATCAACACTTCGGCGGTGGCCTGGATTCCCGGAAGAAATGATACACTACTGACTCTCTTCATTCTTAGCTCGTTCTTTTTCTTTATTCGTTGGATGGAAACGGAGAAAACGTGGCAGTTCTTGTGCCATTGGTTTCTGTTTTTTTTCGCCCTTCTCACGAAAGAATCGGCGGCTTTATTCCCAATTCTATGTTTGAGCTATGGATTATATGTGCGCAGGGAAAACCTGGGACGATGGAAAATTATCCTTATGATCGTCACATATTCTTTTGCAACTGCGATATGGATAGCTCTACGAAGCTTGGTTCACCAAACATATGAAGTACATGATACAAGTATCCAGTTGATAATGGAATCACTTAAAAAATTTCCGGCTCTCGTTTTGTACTTTGGAAACATTTTTCTTCCGTTTAATCTCTCTGTGTATCCTAACTTTGAGGATCACTCTTTGATATTAGGAGGAATAAGTATTGTTGTGATTGCTGCTTTGGTGCTTGTTAAGCAGCCTTATCGAAGAGCGATCTTTTGGGGTTTTGCTTGGTTTTTACTTTTTCTTGCTCCCACTTTGATATATGGGACAAATTTTTATGAACATCGTGCGTATTGTGCTACGGTCGGAATTCTTTTTACTCTCACACAGCTTCGACCGATTCGGGATATAGATTTCTCGAAAACGCCTTATGTAGTAGGATTCGGTGTCCTCATTTTTTTCTTTTCAATCCTCACGATTTTGCATGTGGAGCATTTCCAAAACCGCCTTACATTTATGACAAGCGCATACCGCTTAGATCCAAGTATCGATGAGTCGTATGCGGGTCTTGCCGGAACTTACATGGACGCTGGGGATGATGAGGCTGCTCTGAAAATACTGCAAGCTGGTATATCTCGAAAGCAGGATATGATAATTGTTCATAGTATGCTTGGCGATATCTATGCCAACCAGGGAAATTACTCACAAGCGGCTCAAGAGTATAAGGCTTCTCTTCGGATAGAACCGTTGCGTCTCTTTACCTATCTCAATTACGGCAAATCATGTTTGCAAACAGGCAACTATGATCAGGCAGCGAAACTTTGGAAAACATCGGTGGCAATCAAGCCGGAATTTGTTCTCGGCTATTATTATCTGGCAAATTTTTATGTTCACACAAAAATAGATCCTGATTCAGCAATGATCTATGTTCGGAAAATTCAAAGGCAGGGTGTGGTTGTGATGCCTGAATTACTTGAATCCATTGAAGCTGTAAAAAAACTGCAGAAAATAAAAAAGCCCAACTGATTGCTCAATTGGGCTTTTGAAAAGACTTCAAGAATCAGATGCTACTTTGTTTCTTCTGCAACGAGATCTCCGGATTCCTTTTTGCTTTGATAGATTGCCCAGCCAATAGCTGTTGCAGCAATAACAGCAACAACGATACCGGTTAGCAGATCAGTCCCGGCAATATTTGGCTTCGTAATGTTGAATTTCAGCACCAATCCAAGCGTCAGTAAGCTGACCATGTTCATAACTTTGATCAACGGGTTAAGTGCAGGTCCCGCAGTGTCTTTTAATGGATCGCCAACGGTATCTCCGGTAACAGCGGCTTTGTGTGCCTCTGAACCTTTACCGCCATACAATCCGTCTTCAATCATTTTCTTAGCATTATCCCATGCACCGCCGGCGTTTGCCATAAACACGGCAAGCAGTTGGCCGACAAGGATAGTACCGGCAAGGAATCCACCGAGCGCGTACGGTCCAAGGATAAATCCAACAAGAATCGGAGTCATAATGGCGAGGATGCCCGGTCCAATGAGTTCTTTCTGGGCAGTGTTTGTACAAATATCGACCACACGGCCATAATCCGGTTTCTTGGTGCCTTTCCAGATTTCAGGATCGTGGAATTGGATGCGGCATTCTTTGACAATCCAGAATGCGGCACGACCGACGGCGCGAATAAGCATTCCGCTGAAGAGGAACGGCACTGCGCCACCAAGCATGAATCCGATAAACACGGTTGGATCTGCAACGGTGATCTTACCGGCTTCTGCGAAATACTGTGAAACTTTCATCAGGTTAATTTTCTCTTCACTACCGACTGCAATGACGGCGATGAAACTTGCGAACAATGAGACCGCCGCGATAACGGCAGAACCGATGGCAATACCTTTGGTTTCAGCTTTTGTGGTATTACCGACTGCATCGAGATCGGCAAGTATTTGACGGGCGCGTTTGTAACTGCCAGGTTTTTCTTTTTCCATCTCATCTTTTTCGTAACCCATTTCGCCGATACCATTTGCATTATCTGCTACTGGTCCAAATACGTCCATCGAAATGGTATTACCTGTTAATGTCAACATACCGATACCGGTCATGGCAACGCCATAGGCGATGAAGAGTGGAGGAGTGCCAGCATACACGAGCACAGAAAGGAAAATTGCAACAGCAATAACAACGATTGCTGCAACGGTGCTTTCATAGCCGAGTGCAAAACCCTGGATGATATTTGTGGCATGTCCTGTAGTGCAAGCTTTTGCAAGACTTTTCACCGGTGCATGACTTGTATGTGTGTAATAACTTGTGACCTTATTCAATGCAACGGCAAGGAAAATACCGATCATGCAAGTAAGTGCCGGACGCAGATCGAGTCCAGGAATACCAAAGTTTGCGAACCAACCTAATTGCGATGGGTCGCCATTCGGGAATCCAGCGTAAGCTGTTGGGTTGCTTGCGAGATATGCGGCATCAAAATAGAGATAGCCGAATCCGAGTCCGACAAAACCAACAATACTGATGATTGAACCGATCCAGAATCCGCGATGAACGCTTTTCAGAGCTGTGTCTGAAGTGTCATCGGCACCGGCTTTCACCGTGTAAGTGCTGATGATGGAACCAAGAACGCCGATACCACGAACGAGCAGTGGGAAAATGACACCCTTGTGTCCGAAGCTTGCCATACCGAGAATCATTGCGGCAACGATGGTGACTTCGTAGCTTTCGAAAATATCTGCTGCCATTCCAGCGCAGTCGCCAACGTTATCACCAACATTATCGGCAATCGTGGCTGCGTTGCGCGGATCATCTTCCGGAATATCTTTTTCGATCTTACCGACAAGGTCGGCACCGACGTCTGCGGCTTTCGTGTAGATGCCGCCGCCAACGCGCATGAACAATGCGATCAGTGTTCCACCGAATCCGAATCCTAACAAGGCTTCGTATGCATGTTCACCGAAGAGCATAAAGATCAAGGTTCCGCCAAGCAAACCTAAGCCATCTGTGAGCATACCGGTGATAGTTCCCGTGCGGTAGCCGAGCTGAAGAGCTTCGCCATAACTGCGTTTTGCAGCAGCTGCGACACGAAGGTTTCCCTGTGTGGCAAGGCGCATACCGACAAATCCGACGAGGAAACTAAAAATTGAACCTACGAGGAACGCGCCTGAACGTCCCCAACGGAAGGCGTCGATCGTTCCTGTGTAAGTGAAATAAAGGAACAGAGTGATAATAATGATCAATGGTCCGATCTTCTTAAACTGCGCTGCGAGGTAGGCGTTTGAGCCTTCACGGACAGCGGCGGCAATTTCCTGCATTTTCTTTGTGCCTTGGTCGGCTTTACGCACTTGCTTTACGAGCAAGAGAGCATAAAGCAAGCCGGCAACGGCGATGCAAAGCACTGTAAGAAGTCCATAGATTTCAATGGGTTTGAAGTTGCTTTCACTGCTGAAAAGAGCGAATGGGTGAAATGATTCTTGAACAACCGTTGGTTCGGTGCTTTGAGTGTGGCCAGTGTATGGTATGAAGACATGCGCGGCAACAAAGAAGATCATCATCGCAATGAGATAATTGCGGCGTGTCGTCTTCGATGAATTGACAAATAAATTGCGTAAGGTGTTCATTGTACATCCTATAAAGTGAATAAAATGGTTGTCAACAGAGCTAATGTGTTAAACGGGTGAAAGTATAACCTCCGCTTATGCTCAAACTTTACTAAAATGCACGAAAATTCCTTAAAAATCAATCTATTTATTTTTCTTGGACAATACTAAAAAGAGGCTGTGAAATGTCTTTCTTAAACTGGTGTAGATTATCGAGCACCATTTTCTCAAGTAGTTCTTGTCTAACTCAAAATGCTTTTATTTGAAGTGACGTAGATTACACCATTCTGTCCAAAAGCTAGTTTACATCTCTAGGCAGGATGATTATGGACATTGAGAATCACTCATTCTTTCGCGTTTGTAATCAATAACGAATATTTCTCGCAAAAAGACCGTCTATAAATATTGATCATTAATGTGATAAAAAAATTTTATACATTAAAAAAAGCATCTGCATAGAATTGCTTTTTAATCTCATAGCCCAAAGTCAAATAGATGGGAAAGGAGATCAACATATGAAAGTTGAACAAAGAAGGTTGGAGCAGGCATATGCTGAAATGGAGAAGAGAGTAGAGGAGCGGATCGCCGAGTTGCAGCGAGAAATTGCTGAACGAAAGCGCACAGAAGAGGCACTCGCTCAAGAACAGTATCTCCTCCAGACTCTCTTGGACAATTTACCTGACAATATTTATTTTAAGGATACCGATAGTCGATTCATCAAAATCAGCAGGTCTATAATTGAGAAGTTTGGATTAAGCGGTTCTGCACAGGTTGTGGGCAAAACGGATTTTGACTTTTTCGCTGAAGAGTATGCTCAGACAGCATTTGAACGTGAGCAGGGGATTATGAGGACGGGACAGGCATTCATAGGGCTAGAAGAGAAGGAGACATGGCCTGACGGGAGCGAGACATGGGTAACTACTACCAAGATGCCTCTGCGAGATAAAAAAGGACAGATTGTAGGCACGTTTGGTATTTCCACGGATATTACCGAGCGCAAACAGATAGAAAAGAGACTACGCAAATTGAACGAAGAATTGGAACTTCGAGTCATCGAGCGCACAACTCAACTGGAGGCATTGAACAAGGAACTTAAAGCGTTTGCATATTCAGTTTCGCATGACTTGCATGCACCACTACGAGCTATTGACGGATACACGAAAATTCTTGAAGAAGACTATAAGCAGTTTCTGGATGAGGAAGGCAAGCGCGTGTGTGCCATCATCTGTAGCGAGACAAAACGTATGGGTCAAATAATTGACAATCTTCGTTCGTTTTCTCAAATCAGCCATGCCGAGATGCAGGTTTCTCCGATCAACATGGAAGCAATGGCCTATTCGGTGTTTGATGAGTTAACGACGCCGGAAAATCGGAAACGCATTGATTTCCGTGTTGCTTCTTTACCATCGGCACTTGGTGACCTCACGTTAATACACCAGCTGTGGATGAATCTCCTCTCCAATGCTATAAAATTTTCATCCAAACGGGAACGTGCGGTGATTGAAGTGGGATGTCAACAAGACGGACAAAGAAATATTTACTCAGTGCGAGACAACGGTGTTGGCTTTGATATGCAGCGTGCAGAAAATCTCTTTACCGTTTTCTGGCGCTTGCACAGTAAAAAGGAATTCGAAGGCGCAGGAGTCGGTCTGGCTATTGTTCAACGTTTGATTCATCGTCACGGCGGAGAGGTATGGGCTAAGAGCCAGATAGATAAAGGTGCCACATTTTATTTTACAGTACCACAGAAAAGAAAAGGGTCTTGAAAAATCTTTTGATAGAGATAATCTTCAGAATGCCGAGTTTATGATAAAGGCGTTTAAGTGTATGTAATGGAAAATTGTTAGTCACCCATGGATTCGCGGAAGCTATGAGCCAGCTTGGTCTCTATTGGTTGCTGGTAAATACAACTCCCAAATGATAGAAGAAATCCTTACGTTTTTAGACTATGAATGGCATGTGAGAGAAATTCGGCAACACCTAATGATGAAACACAAAACAGTACAATATATATGATTTTAAGGAATTAATGAGAGAAGACCATGTTTAATGAAGAACTTTGCGTTTTGACGAACGCGTTGCAATGGCAGAGAATGTGATTGTTGCGACCAAAGACGCAGCACGCTCCGCAGACCGCCGGTGATGAATTGTCGAAAGAGTTCTATATCGACATCTGGGTTGAATACTTTTCTTTGAACTCCCTCACGTATGATCTCTTCTGCAAGGTCAAGAAAGTCGTTATAATGCTTTGCCACAATGCCACGTTTGTCTTTGATGAGAAGATATTGTTCGTTGACAAATACCAACGCGAGAGAAGGATTCGTAATAAAGATATCGAAAAATTGATCAATCACTAAGTCGAGTTTTTTTGATGGATCAATGTCGGTCTGCTGGACAGTACTTCGAAGATTATCTGTAAGCCCTACCCATAACTGTTCAAAAATTGTAAGCAGGATTGCTTCTTTGTTTTTAAAGTACAGATACACACTGCCTGTTGCTATTCCTGCCTGTTCTGCAATAGAAGATATCTTTGTCCGGTGATACCCGCGTTGGGCGAAGATTTTTATAGATGCATCGAGAATCGCTTTTTCCTTATTTCCTTCACGTTTTCTCATTGAATTATTTTCTTTAATGAATTCCTATTCAATAATACGAACCAAATAATGAAATATCAAGCGATACGCAGGTTATGGTCCTTTTTTATGATTTGCTTGAATGGAGACTCTTACTTTCATCCATGATACTGATTATGTGAGTTCCCTCGGAGAATTTCTTGCCATATTTTTATATACTATAAGCGGAAAAGTTCACCATAGTATTTAAATCAAAGAAGAGGATAAAGAATGTCTATTGAAAAGTCGCGCGATATTCTACAGAGCGAAAGCAAACAATGGATTGAAGGCATGTACACGAAGTCAATCGAAAAGTTTCCAGAGCGGGAAAAAGAATTTACTACTGTTTCTTTTTCTCCCGTCAAATCATTATATACACCTCTGGATTTGTCAAATGAAGAGTATGGGGAGCATCTTGGCTTTCCGGGTCAATATCCTTTTACGCGGGGTATTCAACCAACAATGTATCGCAGCCGTTTCTGGACAATGCGACAATATGCGGGATTCGGAACTGCAAAAGAATCGAATGAACGGTACCGCTATTTACTCGGACAAGGACAAACCGGTTTGTCTGTTGCGTTTGATCTGCCAACCCAGATAGGATATGACAGCGACGATCCACTTGCGGATGGTGAAGTCGGAAAAGTTGGCGTTGCGATTGATTCCCTGGGAGACATGGAAATTTTATTTGATCGAATTCCACTTGATAAAGTTTCTACATCTATGACCATTAATTCGCCGGCCGCTATCTTGCTAGCAATGTATATCGCAGTTGCCGAGAAACAGGGCGTTGCAAAGGAGACAATCAGCGGTACAGTGCAAAATGATATTCTCAAGGAATACATAGCGCGCGGGACATATATTTTTCCTCCAAAACCATCTTTGCGACTCATTACGGATATTTTTCGTTACTGCAAGACTGAAGTACCAAAATGGAATACGATTTCGATTTCCGGGTATCATATCCGCGAAGCTGGTTCGACGGCAGCGCAGGAAGTTGGATTCACTCTGGCTGATGGCATTGCATATGTACAGGCGGCAATCGATGTCGGTCTTGATGTGGATGATTTTGCCGGCCAACTTTCTTTCTTTTTCAATGCACACAATGATTTGTTTGAAGAGGTTGCGAAGTTTCGTGCTGCTCGCCGTCTCTGGGCGAAGATTATGAAAGAACGGTTTGGCGCAAAGAAGGCAAAATCGATGATGATGCGTTTTCACACGCAAACAGCAGGTTCAACACTTACAGCCCAGCAGGTAGACAATAATATTGTGCGAGTAACTATTCAGACATTAGCAGCGGTGCTTGGCGGGACACAAAGTCTACACACGAATTCACGCGACGAAGCTCTTGCGCTTCCAACAGAAGCATCTGTTCGTATTGCTCTTCGAACTCAACAAATTGTAGCTTATGAAAGCGGTGTTGCAGATACAGTCGATCCGCTTGCCGGTTCGTATTATGTCGAAGCAATGACGGATCGTATTGAAGTTGAAGCGATGGACTATATACAGAAAATCGATGCAGCCGGAGGAATGATTCATGCAATTGAATCCGGATATCCACAAAGGGAAATTCAAAAGGCATCGTATCGATCAACAAAAATGATGGAAGCAGGCAATTGCATTGTTGTCGGCGTTAATAAATACCGTGTTGAGGAACAAGAATTGGAAGGATTATTGAAGATTGATCGTTCGGTACAAAAAGCGCAGATACAGTCTCTGCGTACGATACGCGCGGAAAGAAATCAGAATGAGGTACATACTCAATTGGCGGAACTCAAAAAAGCAGCAGCAGGAACAACCAATCTCATGCCTTTTATGCTCCATGCAGTACGTACCTATGCAACTGTCGGAGAAATATGCAGTACTCTTCGTTCGGTCTTCGGGGAATATCGAGAGCACAATACACTCTGATGATACACACGGAACAAATTCATGTTCTTTTAAATGATTCGTTGTTTCATTTTTGGTAATTTATTGAGAAATATTACATATGAATACTTCCTATGTTGAGCATATCGGTATAGCTGTTAAGAACCTTCAGGAATCAATACAGTTGTATGAACATATCTTAGGTGTGCCTTGCTATAATGTAGAAGAAATTTCTGATCAAAAAGTCCGAACAGCATTTTTCCAAATCGGTCAGACAAAAATTGAATTATTGGAATCCAGTGATCCGGAAGGGCCAGTCAGTAAATTTATCGAAAGAAAAGGGGAGGGTGTTCATCATATAGCATTTGCAGTGGAGAATCTAACAGATGCACTCAAGGAAATTGAAGCAAAAGGCTACCAACTCATCGATAAACAGCCGCGTCAAGGAGCAGAGGGGTTGAATATTGCGTTTCTTCATCCAAAATCTATCGGCGGTGTATTAGTGGAATTATGTGAAAATCCTGCAACGAAAAAATAACGTCTTTCTCACCTAACTTTGTTGACTTTTTTCAAAAAAAAATGTACTCTGGTACCAGAATGAATAACGAGCTATACTATTCTCATCTGCAACAGGCTTGGCGGTGGCGATGGATGAAGTCCGCGCTTCCGCTGAGGTAGCTCATTTACACTGATTACCCAAACAAAGGTGGAAACGCGGACTGGAGCGTTCCTGCCTTTTTTCGTTTCATGCTGAATCGGATAATCGTGGAAACCTCCGTTCACAAGCGTGATTCACCAAAATAATATTAACAAATAACCATACGGAGGTCATTATGCCGCGTAAATTCATGCTCGAAGAGCAGGAAATCCCAACACACTATTATAATATTGCAGCCGATTTGCCTACACCGCTGGATCCGCCGCTTCATCCCGGAACTAAGCAGCCGATTGGTCCGCAGGATTTAGCACCCATTTTCCCGATGGAATTAATTAAGCAGGAAGTGAGTGCCGAGCGCTTCATTGAAATTCCGGATGCAGTTCGAAATGCGTACGCCACTTTTCGTCCATCCCCGCTCATCCGAGCTCTTGATCTCGAACGAGCACTTGGAACACCCGCTCAGATCTATTATAAATATGAAGGGGTCAGTCCAGCTGGAAGCCATAAACTCAATACAGCACTCGCTCAGGCATACTACAATAAGCAGGCGGGCATCAGACGTATTGCTACAGAAACAGGCGCCGGACAATGGGGAAGTGCATTGTCGCTGGCATGTAAAATGTTTGGTTTACAGTGCAAAGTGTATATGGTGAAGGTAAGCTATGAACAAAAACCGTATCGCCGCTCGATGATTCATACCTGGGGAGCGGAAGTGGTTGCAAGTCCGAGTACGGATACAAAATCCGGCAGGGACGCTCTTGCAAAAAATCCAAATTCTACAGGCAGCCTTGGTCTTGCAATTAGTGAAGCAGTGGAAGATGCAGCTGGACGTGAAGATACCAATTACTCCCTCGGCAGTGTATTAAACCATGTCCTATTGCATCAAACAATTATTGGATTAGAAGCAAAGAAGCAGATGGAAAAGGCAGGTGTCTATCCGGATATCATTATCGGTTGTGTCGGCGGCGGTTCGAATTTCGGCGGCATTGTACTGCCATTCATCAAAGATAAACTTGCAGGGAAAAAATTCCGGGCAATAGCAGTCGAACCAGCCTCTTGCGCGTCGCTTACAAAAGGTGAGTATCGGTACGATTTAGGCGATGTTGCCGGTATGGCGCCCATGGTTAAAATGTATACCCTTGGTCATGATTTTATTCCGCCTTCAATTCATGCAGGAGGACTGAGATATCATGGAATGTCTCCAATCATCAGTAAATTGTATCATGAAAAATTGATTGAAGCTCAGGCTTATGATCAAATGGAAGTCTTCGAAGCGGGTGTGTTGTTTGCCCAAACGGAGGGGATTATTCCGGCACCGGAATCATCACATGCCATTAAATCTGCCATTGAAGAAGCGAAAAAAGCAAAGTTGGAAGGAACCAAGAAGGTCATTCTGTTCAACTTGAGCGGTCATGGCCATTTTGATATGAGTGCCTATGATGCGTACTTTGCCGGTAAACTCGGTCAAGGAAACGGTAACGGGAAATAAGAGAATCTTTATGGGGGCGAGGCCATCTCGCCCCTGTTTTTATAAAATCACTTGAAATAGTTATTGCCTCTGAATTAGGTTGTTAGTACAATAATACAAGTTTACATCAAAACACTTCTAACTGCTGTATATTATTTCGAGAGGGCAAATGTCCTTTGCTGCCTGTCTCAACTATACAATTGCTTCAACTATGTGTAGTCATTTCGCAAATTCAATCTATCCCTAAATTATAAGGAGGGTGTTTGCTATGAAAACCTCTCATTACTATTTCTTGTTTTCTATGGCTCTTCTTGATATGATCTTTACGGTTTCCACTTTTGCTGACTGGCGGACAGCTAATATAAATGCAGGATCTAAGCCCTACGCTATTGCAATAAATCCTTTCACAAACAGAATCTATGTTGCAAACGAATTTAGTAATGATGTAACTATGATTGATGGACCTACCGGTAATACAGCCACTATACCGGTAGGAAATACACCGGTGGCTGTAGCAGTGAATCCCTCAACTAATAAAATTTATGTGGCAAACTATAATGGTAATAATGTTACAATAATAAACGGGGCCACAAATGCTACGGATTCTGTTACAGTAGGATATGGTCCTATCGCAATAGCTGTTAATCCGGTGACCAATAAAATTTATGTTGCTAATTATGTCGGTAATACTATCACAGTGATCGACGGAGCTACTAACAATACAGCAACAATACAGGTAGGGAATTATCCTTGTTCTATTGCCGTTAATCCTGTCACAAATAAGATATATGTTATAAGCTCTGGCATAGGGCTTCTTCTCCGGGGTTATATACAAATAATTAACGGAACTGATAACTCCTGTGTCGTAATAGCAGCCGGATCGATGGATGTCCCCTGTGCTGTAGCTGTGAATCCCGCTACCAACAAGGCCTATATAGTGTATGCGGGTTCCAGTTCTATCGCGATAGTTAAAGGAACAGCAGTAGACACAACTATTAATATAGGCGGAATACCCTATGCTATTGCTGTAAATCCGGCAACAAATAAGATCTATATAGCTGATTCTTATTATGGATGTGTTAAAATTATTGACGGAGCTACTAATGCGGTAAACTCCACGCCTCAAGGAAATTGGCCAGTGGAAGCAATAGCAATAAACTCTGCTACGAATAAAATATATGCCAATAATGTAGGGAACGATACCATTTCAGTAATAGACGGTTTCACAAACAGCATAACCACCGTTGTTACGGGTGATAGCAGTATGGCATTAGCTGTCAATCCGATCACCAATAAAATATATTGCGCAAACCGTGGTAGTGATAATGTTTCAGTAATCGACGGTTCGAGCAATGATACGCTTGTACTTAACACGCTTGGATCACCTTATAACGCAGCAGTAAATCCGGTCACAAATAGAATTTATACGATATCCAACGATGCTAAAATAATTGAAATGATAGACGGAGCGACGAACAATCTTATCGGTTTTGACAGTACAGGAGTTTCCCCAAGTTCGATTGCGCTTAATCCTGTGACAAATAAAGTCTATGTAGCGAATCAGCAGAGCAATTATGTTACGGAATATGATGGAAACAATCTAAGTAATCAGATAGCTATACCGGTTAATGGTCTTCCCTCCGTGGTTGCTGTCAATCCTGTAACGAATAAAATCTATGTTGCAGACCGGAACATACATAATGTCACGGTCATCGATGGTGTTACCAGAAATACGACAAATGTCTCAACCGGAGATTATCCATGTGCGATCGCGATTAATCCTACAACCAATAAAATCTATGTAGCAAATCTTAACAGCGATAATGTTACGGTCATCGATGGGATTACCAATGGCGCTACAAATATTCCCGTTGGAGATGGTCCTTGTGCGGTAGCAGTCAATCCGCTAACAAATAAAATCTATGTAGCAAACCAGCTTAATGATAGTGTCACTATAATTAATGGGGCTAATAATAGTACTACAAGTGTTGGTGTCGGAGATGGTCCGGTTGCTGTTGCAGTCAATTCCGTTACAAATAAAATATACGTAGTGAACTTCCTTAGTGCCAATGTTACTATGATTGACGGCGCAACAAACGGCACTACACCGGTCGGCTTCTTTGGTAGTTATCCCTGGGTTGTATCGATTAATCCTGTCACTAATAAAATATATGTTGCAAATTTTGGCTACCCGAGTATTGTTGTAATTGATGGAGCAACCAATTCAGTTTCAAATATAATTTTGAGAAACATTGCAAATGCTCTGGCTGTGAATCCGGTTACTAGCAAGGTCTATGCAACAATTCCTTCTGCTAACGTAATAACGGCAATAACTGAAACACCTTATAGCGATACGCAAGTTCATAGCGAAGTAAACGAATTTACCAATCATTCGACAACCATTGCCGGGCCTTTTTTGACGGGCAAAGGGGTAAATAGATGGACGCAATACAGTACCAGGATCGAAGCTATCATCGGAAATACAAAAACTACTCAACAGCACTGGCTTGTAGCAGCGATAACCAGCGGTTTCGGTACAGATTCTGTAAGCTGGGCTGCTAACTTGGCCGCTGATACTTTGATGAAAGGGGAAAACTTTATTTGTACTTTAGCTTTGGAATCGGATGGTGCTACTGTAAATAATCTTGGTGTCGGCACACCATTTGCAGGAAATGTAACAATTTATCCTTTGTACCGAATTGATCAGTCGTCAACAGGTGTAGAAGAACAGGAAATCTCAACACCGAAAGTTTTCGCGTTACTGCAGAATTATCCAAATCCATTTAATCCAACCACAACAATTGAATTTACATTGGCAAAAAGCAGCAAAGTTTTATTGAAGGTGTTTGATTTACTGGGTCGTGAAGTTGCAACATTGGTGAACAGTGATATGAGGGCGGGAGTTTTACACAGGGTTCCATTTGATGGCTCCAAGCTCGCTTCCGGAATATATTTCTATAGATTGGAAGCAGGTGAAAATGTACAAGTGAAGAAGTTGATGCTCGTAAAATAAAATACGAATGAACAGGTATGCAGTTGTAATATGTGCGATTGTCATTGTTCGAACGAAGATATCTCGATAGAGGCGAAATTTACAATATGCCCCTCTTTTTTCCCCTATATTATAATGGGAAATGATAATTGATTGCGAAACGAAGCGTGAAACCCGATAAGTCCAATGAGTAATTGGGCCAGGTTTGTCCATCTACGGTTACCTTATTTACTTTTCCAAAAAGATATCCCCCTCCAGTCATAATAGACCAATTATCTATCAAAAAATATTGGGCGCCGAGCATTACCTGATATCCCGTGGTGAATCCGGTTCTGTTTAAATCTCCATATGAAGAGTAGTTTTCTAAAACCTCAGTCGCCGTAATCGAACCAATATCAAGATCGACAAATAAACTAAGATCGGAGACGGATTCAAGCGGCATCTCAGCTCTGATGGATCCATAGAAAAATGTGCTGTTGATTTGATCACCAGTTGCTTGTTGAGTTGAGACTTTGGTTGTAAAGAAATACTCGTATCCGAAGCCAACCTGAACATACTTGTTAATAACACAACCGCATTCGGCACCAAATATCATAGACATCGTTGATGGACTTGTTCCGTCAAGCTGCAGGTTTTGTGTTTTCCAATCCGTTAGCAATGAATATAATCCATTGACATTAAACTGAAGATATATGCTGCTCTTTGAGCTTTCAGGTTGTTCATTCTGCGAGAGAGCAGGAGTAGAATCAATGCTTATCTTGCCAGAATGTTCCGGATCAACAGAGGTCTCTTTCGGATCATGACTCTCAGCAAGAGTAGTTCCAATAAGAAAAAATGGGATAAGATAATAAAGAAATCGGTTGATCATAAGAGGTTCTTTGTCAAACAATTAGGAAAGTATCTCCTTTGCTTTTGATATAACATTCTCTACCGTAAATCCAAAATGTTTAAAAATTACATCTATAGGAGCGGATGTGCCGAACGAATTCATACCGATGATCTTTCCATCGTCACCGACATATTTTTCCCAACCCATTGGAACGAGAGCTTCGATAGCAATGCGTTTTTTCACGTTTGGCGGGAGAATGAAGTTGCGATATTCTTTCGATTGTCTCTCGAACAACTCCCAAGACGGCATGCTGACCACACGTACTTTTAAACCTTCATTGATCAACTGATCGTATGCACCAAGAGCAAGCGGAACTTCAGAACCGGTGCCGATAAGAATCAGATCGGGTGTGGAGGAATTTTCGATAAGTATGTATGCACCTTTCACGAGATTCTCAGCAGAGGAATATTTCCCTCTATCAATGGTTGGCAGCTTCTGCCGCGTTAATAATAACGCAACAGGACCGTTTTTATATTCAATAGCAAACTTCCAAGAAGCAACAGTTTCGTTTGCATCAGCCGGACGAATAGAAATCATATTAGGGATACACCGAAGGGCGGCAAGTTGTTCAACCGGTTCGTGTGTCGGGCCATCTTCGCCCACGCCAATGCTGTCATGTGTAAAGACGTAAATCGGGCGAATACCCATAATGCATGCTAACCGAATGGCAGGCCGCATGTAATCCGAAAAGACGAAGAACGTTCCGCCGTAAGGAATCATGCCATCGGTAACTGCCATACCATTCATAATAGCTCCCATTGCATGCTCACGCACACCATATCGCATATAGCGATTCTCATAACTCTTTGCTTGGAACTCACCCATACTTTTTACAAATGTATTATTTGAGGGAGCAAGGTCGGCTGAACCACCGATCATGGATGGAAGAAGTGGAGCAATAGCATTCAGTACTTTTCCAGATGCATCGCGTGTTGCCATAGCTTCTGAAAATTTTGGCAACACTTTCTTCCATTCTTCGCCAATATTACCGCTTCGGATGTTTTCAAGTTCTGCCGCTAGTTCTGGATATTTCTTTTTGTATTCTGCAAACTTTGTATTCCACCTTGCTTCTTTTTTCTTTCCGGTTTCAACCGATTTCCGGAATTGTTTTAATGCTTTTTCTGGGATGTAAAACTGTTTTTCTGGATCCCAACCGTAAGCTTTTTTTGTCAACTTCACTTCTTCTTCACCAAGCGGTGAACCATGGGCTTCTGCAGTGTCATGTTTATTCGGACTTCCATAACCGATATGCGTTCGTATCATAATAATTGACGGTCGTCCGGTTTCTTTCTTTGCGAGTCGAATTGCTTTATCGATCGCTTTAAGATCGTTGCCGTCTTTTACTTTCAAGACATGCCAGCCGTACGCTTCAAAACGTTTCCCGCGATTTTCCGTAAATGCTAATTCTGTGGGGCCGTCTATGCTGATATGGTTGTCATCATAAATATAAATCAGATTGCTTAATTTCAAATGTCCGGCGAGTGATGCAGCTTCTGCTGTAATGCCTTCCATTAAATCGCCATCACCAAGAGTTGCATAAATAGTGTAATCGACAATTTTGAATCCTGGTTTGTTGTACCGTGCACCGAGATATTTTTGCGCGATCGCCATGCCAACGCCATTTGCAAATCCTTGTCCGAGCGGACCGGTGGTTACTTCCACACCGTCTGTATGTCTGTATTCTGGATGACCCGGTGTCTTGCTACCGAGTTGACGGAATTTCATCAATTCTTCAAGTGGAAGATCATAACCGGTGAGATACAGAAGGCTATAGAGGAGCATTGATCCATGTCCGCCTGAAAGGACAAAACGGTCACGATTATGCCAATGCATGTTTGCCGGATTGTGGTTTAGGTATTTCGACCAAAGTATATAAGCGACCGGTGCCATGCCCATTGGCATGCCAGGGTGACCCGATTTTGCTTTTTGGACACCGTCGATAGAAAGCGTACGAATCGTGTTAATACATAATTGATCTAATGATGATGCCATTATACCTTCTCCGATAGTTTTCTATTGTGAAACGTGAAGTAAGTGATACAAGATAGTGAAGGCTTCGCAGAAATTCAAAGTCGCAGAACAAATCCTTTTGCTCTTTTTTTAGAAAGAATCGCATTCATTACTTCGTACAGTCGAGTTTTCCGAGTGCTGCCTCCAGTGAAGAGGAAGAAGCAGGAAATCATGGGGAGCGGCTGTAGTCTTCTCACTCTCAAAATCGCTGTCGAAGGTTTCCTCCAATTTCCGGCGGGAGATTCTGACGGCTATTCGTTTCCTTTTGATGCCGGTTCGATACGATAGGAATGGGTGATTTTCGCACTCGCCGCTAATTGAGCAGAGACCGAGCAATACTTCGTTTTTGAAAGATCGATCGCGCGTTCCACGTCATCTACTTTAATACCGTCCCCATAGAATACATATTCGATATGTATCTCGGTAAATATCCTTGGATGTTCTTCTCGCTCGATTCCTTTCACATTGCATTCGTATGCAACAACAGGAGAGCGTTTCTTTTTTAAAATCGGAATGACATCCATCGATGTACAACCAGCAAGTGCCATGAGCATGAGTTCTTTAGGAGTCGAGCCGGCTTCGCTGCCCCCGACCTCATTTTTTGTATCCATGATAATCCAATGGTTGGAATTCGCTTTAGCGGCAAATATATTACCCTTAATCTGTCTAAGGTGAATTTCTTTTGCCATGTGCGAGTTTTTCCCTGTGTGAGTGAATCTTTGTTTTTTTGATTTCGTACCATTGTTGTAGTATTGCACAGAGAGTAGCAATAGATACAACTAAAAGTTTCCTACCAGCAGCTAATTCAGTGATGATTAAGAAGAAAAGGATTCCAGTCAGACCAAAATCCAGTTTTCGATTAAAGGACAATTTATTTTGTCCTGCGTGTTTTATGTCCATCTCTTATTTTGTATAGTGAATGTGACCGCATTTCCTATCTTAGGGCTGTCCATAACTTTTTGTATGATGTCATGCTCGGATGTAAGTCAGAAAAATGTTTATAAAGATACACAACCTTTTGAGATTGTCCAAATAGCACTTCTAGTTTGGATAATTTTCCAGATGTTTTCTCATATTCTTTCGAAAACTTCAGTGGAACATAGAGTAGACAAGATCCGACAAAACTCATCAATGTGAGGAACTCGGCCAAGAGAACATATATTTTGTTTCATACCGCTCTCCCTGAATTTAAAGTGGTGAATGACTCTTCACGGGCGGGCAAGGGGAAAAGGATTCAAAGTAAAAGAGAATAGCTAACACTGTGGATTGAGACAGGATCTCGAATAAAAAAGGCCGACGCACCACGTCGACCCTAAAAATTTCATAAGTTAAATGACTGTCAATTATATAAGTGGATCATCGTTGTCATCGATGTGAAGATCAGCATCAATTTCCTCAAGTGGAGTGATAGGAATTCCATCGGGGGAGATCAATGGTGGATCATTTGGTTTCTCTTGTTTCTTTTCTAACTGTCGCTGCCGCTTCTCTTCTTGCTTCTTCTGACGGGCAATCTCTTTCTTTCGCTTCTCAAATTTATATGATGCTGGATTCTTTCCCATGACTCATTCCTCTCAAATATAGAACATCACTGCCGGTTCAAGTTTCATACAGCATATGGTATAACGTAATTATCTTTTTCTCGAAGTCAAAATATTATTTCTCAAACCATCAAAATTTTTATTGGTGTGAGAGAATAAAAAGGCATCCCGCTCTTCACGAGATGCCTTTACCCGTATGCGTATTAGTCGAAGAAAATAATATAAAGGACTCTTTATGTCCCGGCTGAATAATCATCAATGTATGTTGCTTGCTCCTTTGTGAGCTTATCGATCTTATAGCCCATCGTTGCGAGCTTGACACCGGCGATTTCCTGATCCTGTTCGGATGGAATATCGTACACCTTATTTTCAAATCGTTTTCCCTTTTTATGAAGTTCCACAAGTCGGAGTTGCGACATGAATTGGTTGGCAAACGACATATCCATCACTTCCGATGGATGTCCTTCAGCGGCGGCAAGATTGACAAGGCGCCCCTTCGCAAGTAAAAAAATGCGGTTGCCATCCTTCAACGTATATTCCTCATTGTCCTTTCGGACTTCACGCGTGCTCTTGGCGAGTTTTTCAAGATCCGGGATGTTAATCTCGCAATCATAATGTCCTGTATTACAGATGATCGCACCGTCCTTCATGGACTTGAAATGTCTTTCAATGATTATGTCTTTCACTCCCGTTGCTGTGATAAAGATGTCACCGATTCTTGCAGCATCATCCATCTTCATAACGCGGTACCCTTCGAGTGTTGCTTTCAGGGCTGCCGTTGGTTTCACTTCGGTTACGATGACATTTGCACCGAGACCTTTTGCTCGCAACGCAACACCTTTACCGCAATGTCCAAATCCGGCAACAACAATATTCTTGCCAGCCAAGAGGACACTTGTTGCGCGAAGAATACCATCGAGCGTTGATTGTCCGGTTCCGTACACATTGTCGAAGTCCCACTTTGTTTCTGCATCATTGACAGCGATGACAGGATATCGGAGCGCACCATCGTTCGCCATCGCACGCAAACGATGAACACCGGTCGTTGTTTCTTCAGTGCCTCCAATAACAGTCGGAATCAATTCTTTATGTTTATTATGCACAGTGAAAATAAGATCAGCGCCGTCATCGAGTGTGAGATTCGGTTTGAATTTCAATGTCTCTTCAATGCACCAGTAGAATTCTTTCACATTCATCCCATGCCATGCGAAAATGCTTACGCCCTCGTCAGCAAGTGCCGCTGCGACATCGTCTTGCGTTGAAAGCGGATTGCAGCCGCTCCAACTCACTTCGGCTCCCGCTTGGACGAATGTTTTCACAAGCACTGCCGTCTCTTTTGTTACGTGCAGACATCCGGCAATTTTGTAGCCTTTAAACGGTTTTGTTTTACAATATTTATCCTGCAGTGCCATGAGTACGGGCATACGTGATTCTGCCCACTCGATACGAAGCTTACCGGCCTTTGCAAGTGAAAGATCTTTTACCTTAAATTTTCCTGGTTCGTGATCCATATTATTTTGTCTCTAATTATAAGAGGTTTGTAATTTCCATTATTTATTTTAATGCTTTCTGGAGTTTTTTTATCAAATCCAATTTTTCCCATGTAAATTCTTTTTCACTGCGGCCAAAGTGACCGTATGCTGCGGTCTTACGATAAATCGGACGGCGCAGATCGAGCCGTTTAATGATACCGCGAGGCGTGAGATCAATTTCCTTCATCACAAAATCCGAGAGTTGTGCATCTGGAATGATGCCAGTGCCGAAGGTGTTGATTTGAATGGATACAGGATCTACCACACCGATCGCATATGCTACTTGGATCTGACATTCGGTGGCAAGCTTTGCTGCGACAATATTCTTTGCAAGATGACGTGCCGCATACGCAGCGCTGCGATCTACTTTTGTTGGGTCTTTACCAGAGAATGCGCCGCCGCCATGCGGTGCGCGTCCGCCGTATGTATCCACAACAATTTTACGTCCAGTCAAACCGCTGTCACCATGCGGTCCGCCAACTTCAAATCTACCAGTAGGATTGACGAAGTAGCGTGTTTTATTATTGAGCATTCCGGATGGAATAACATTGCGTACGATTATTTCGATGACATCTTCTTTAATCTTTTTTTGTGTCACATCGGGATCGTGTTGAGTGGAGACAACAACTGTATCAACACGGATGGGTTTCCCGTTGCTGTCGTATTCGACCGTCACCTGGGACTTTGCATCGGGGCGAAGATAAGGCATTAAGGCGGGCTGTTTCTTTCGAACAGAAGCAAGTTGAAACACTAATTTGTGCGCGTACATAATTGGTGCCGGCATCAACTCGGGAGTCTCCGAAGAGGCGTATCCGAACATCATTCCTTGGTCACCTGCGCCACCGGTATCCACCCCCTGAGCAATGTCAGGTGATTGAGAATGGATGGAAGAGAGGACTGAGCATGAATCGGCATCAAACCCGACTCCGGCTTTTGTATAACCGATATCGCGAATAACATTGCGGACGATTTCTTGGACTTCGATATATCCCTTGGTAGTGATTTCTCCACCGACGAGTACCATACCAGTAGTAACGAATGTTTCGCATGCCACACGCGATGTTTTGTCTTGTATAATCAATGCGTCAAGTACAGCATCAGAAATTTGGTCGCAGACTTTGTCGGGATGTCCTTCGGATACCGATTCCGAAGTAAATAAGTTTCTCATTGTTTCTCCGTATTAAGTTAATGATTCTGTAAAAATATATATTTTTGATCAGAAAATTTATCAGGTTGGACTGCAATGGTATGTTGATCAGTAAAATTCCAGCTCAGATGAATCACCGATATTAATTCGTTTATAATTTCCACGGACGACAGCGTTACTGCCAATAATAGAATCTTCAATGAGCGAGTTGAGGACCGTTGCTCTCTCACTAATGATAGAATTGCGGACAATAGTATTTTCCACTGTTGCATTTTCAGCAATTGTGGCATATGGTCCGATAATAGCATTGGAAACTTTTGCTTTTGGTGAGATAAAAGCAGGCGGTTGAATCAGGACGCCTTTCAGTAGCTGAGGCATAGGCTGAAGTTCCAGAAGATACCGGTTGGTGGAAAGTAATGTCTCCGGTTTACCGCAGTCGAACCATCCTTCTATGGAGAACGTCTTCATCTTTTCGCCATGGTCAATCATCATCTGAAGTGCATCAGTCAATTGGAACTCGCCCTTTGTACGTGTGTTGTTTCGAATCATTTCCTTCAAACAATCCACTAAGAGAGGAGGCTGCGTGATATAGTAAAGGCCGACGAGGGCAAGGTTACTCTTCGGCACTTCCGGTTTCTCGACTAGTCGTGTTATCTGGCCGTCGGTTGTTTCGGCAACTCCAAACCGTCGCGGATCATCCACATGTTTAACACCAATTTGTGTTTGTTCGTTCTTAATCATCGACTTCAGATCGACTTCAAAGATCGTATCGCCCAATATGATGAGAATAGGGCTGCGGGAAAAGGTATGCCGGGAGATGTAGATGGCATGACCCAGACCAAGGCGCTCTTCCTGTTCAACAAAATCGACCTTAATTGTATAGTTTGCGAGCACATATTCTTTGATCATCTCGCCGAGATACCCGATGATAATGGTAGCTTCGTTAAAGCCAGCCTCAATAATTTTATCAAGAATATGACCAATGATCGGTTTGCCGGCAACATTCAGGAGTACCTTCGGTACTGTGAATGTGTACGGGCGGAGTCTACTGCCGACACCTGCAACGGGTATGATTGCTCTCATCTTCTGGATTTTTTCTTGTTGATAAATTCTTTTAAAAATACGGAAGAATCCTTTCACAATCAAACTCAATCATTTTTCTGGAAATTGAAATTAAACAGTCTCTTTCCATTGAATTATTCTGAAAAACATGTAACTTATCAATAAACTGTATAGTTCTGTTATTCACACAGTTGTTCGCTATGATGAATCCATTTTTTAATTAGTCAGCAATAAATTAATAGGAGCGTTTTTTATGGATATCAGCAAGTTAGCGGCATCAATCGCTGAATCGCCAACGGTAAAACTCAACGCCGAAGCTACAAAGTTGCGTGCACAAGGTGAGGCAATTGTGCACTTTGGGATTGGCGAACCCAAAAACAAAGCCCCACTGAGTGCAATTTCGAGTGCCATCGAAAAATTGAACTCAGGAGAAGTGAAGTATGCCCCCTCTGACGGCTTACCTTCATTGAAAAAAGCTATTGTTCAATACACAGAAAAGAATTACGGGAGAACCATAGATTCGGCAAATGTGATTGTCTCTGATGGTGCTAAGCATTCCATATTCAATGTGCTCTATGCCCTTATCAATCCGGGAGATCAAGTCATTGTTCTGGCTCCATATTGGGTGAGCTATCCGGAAATGGTTAAGATGGTCAATGGTATCCCAGTGATTATAACACCAGCCGATGGGAGCTTTCATCCAAAACTATCGGAGATTGAAAAAGCAATTACTCCATCGACTCGTGCAATTATCGTCAATAGTCCAAATAATCCTTCGGGCGCTATTTTCTCGGATGAGTTTGTTAGCCAGATTGTTGAATTCTGTGAACGAAAAAATATTTATCTCTTGATGGACGATATTTACCACAAACTTATCTTTGATGGCAAAAAAATAACACCCGTGTTCAGCTTTACAAAAAAAGATATCGAATCGACCAATGTTATTGTGATTAATGGTATTTCAAAAACATACGGAATGACCGGGTTTCGAGTAGGCTGGGTTGTTGCAAATCGAAAACTTGTGAAGGTTATGACAAATATTCAAGGACAAATTACTACCTGCAATTCACCAATCTGCCAGGTCGCTGCAGAAGCAGCACTGAATGACGACCAAAGTAGTGTCAGTACTTTATGCACAATCATAGAGAATAATCGCAATACAGTGATGCGGGAATTACAATCTATTCCCGGGATGAAAATTGTAAAGCCGCAAGGAACATTTTATTGTTTCCCTGATTTTAGTGCATTTAATAAAGATTCTCTGGCATTGGCGGATTTTTTATTGAAGAAAGCTCTCGTGGTTACCGTACCAGGCAAAGAATTCGGTATGGAGGGTCACTTGCGACTCAGTTATGCCGGCGCGGCTAGCGAGGTTGCAGATGGATTAGCACGTATCAAATGGGCTTTGGATCCAAAGGCGCCGCGGGAGATCCAAATTGGTAATCGTAAAGTTGCCCGCGATTGGTAAGAAACCTTTCGAGAATAACCTTTGTTCTTTTTATTAACTAATGAATGGATTAATTATGAATGTCCCGCCATACATCAAAAATGAAAAAGCAATTACCTGGATAAAAGAAATTGCTGCATTAACGAAGCCAGACAATGTGTGCTGGTGCGACGGTTCGCAATCCGAATATGACGAGATGTGTCAGCGGCTTGTGAAGTCGGGAACGTTCTTAAAGTTGAATGAACAGAAAAGGCCTAATAGTTTTTTGGCACTATCGGATGCGAGTGATGTTGCACGCGTGGAAGATCGTACATTTATTTGCAGTGTAAAGAAGAGCGATGCGGGCCCGACAAATAATTGGGCTGATCCACGAGAGATGAAAGCAATCCTGAATAAGTTATTCGACGGCTGCATGCGAGGACGCACCTTGTATGTCATCCCATTTAGTATGGGTCCTCTCGGGTCGCATATCGCACACATTGGTATTGAACTAACTGATTCGCCGTATGTTGTCGCCAATATGCGCATTATGACCCGTATGGGCAAGGTAGTATGGGATGTATTGGGCAATGGAGAGTTTGTTCCGTGCGTTCATTCGGTTGGAATGCCTTTGGCGCCGGGTCAGAAAGATGTGTTATGGCCTTGTAACAAAGAAAAATATATTGTCCATTATCCAGAAGAACATGCAATCTGGTCGTTTGGAAGCGGGTACGGCGGAAATGCATTGCTCGGGAAAAAATGTCTTGCACTTCGCATCGCTTCTACTATGGCGCGTGACCAAGGATGGATGGCTGAACATATGCTCATTGTCGGGCTTGAATCTCCACAAGGTCAAAAAACTTATGTGGCAGCTGCATTTCCAAGCGCCTGTGGCAAAACCAACCTTGCCATGCTTATTCCGCCGGATGCTTTGAAAGCATGGAAAGTTACAACAGTAGGCGATGACATTGCCTGGATTAAACCGGGCAAAGATGGTCAACTCTATGCTATTAATCCAGAAAATGGATATTTTGGAGTTGCCCCCGGCACTTCAGAAAAATCGAATCCGAATGCCATGGCAACTATTAAGAAGAATTCTATCTTCACCAACGTTGCGCTCACACCGGATGGTGATGTATGGTGGGAAGGTATGACGAAAACACCACCCCCTGAACTGGTCGATTGGACAGGGCAGCCGTGGACTCCCGATTGCGGACGCAAAGCTGCGCATCCCAATGCACGCTTTACAACTCCGGCAAATCAATGTCCTTCTATCGATCCAGAGTGGGAAAATCCAAACGGTGTCCCGATTAAGGCGTTTATCTTTGGCGGCCGCAGGAGCAACACAACGCCATTAGTCTGTCAAGCGGTGAATTGGGCACATGGTGTTTATCTTGCTGCAACCATGGGCTCAGAGACAACAGCGGCTGCAGCGGGTAAGGTTGGACAAGTGCGCCGAGATCCGTTTGCAATGCTTCCATTCTGCGGCTACCATATGGCTGAGTACTTCGATCACTGGCTGACCATGGGACGCCGTGTTTCTCATCCTCCGCGAATCTTTGGAGTGAACTGGTTCCGGGTCGATGAGAACGGCAATTTTATTTGGCCGGGTTATGGTGAGAATATGCGCGTGCTGAAATGGATTGTGGAACGCGTGAATGGATCTGCAAGGGGTTTTGAAAGTCCGCTTGGCTGGATGCCCCGGTATGAAGACCTTGACTGGAATGGATTGGAATTTTCCCAGAAGCAATTTGACGATTTAATGAAAGTGGATACGGAGTTATGGAAAAAAGAAATCCAGCTCCATGAAGAGTTGTTCATTAGTCTTTACGATAAACTGCCGAGAGAACTGAGCTCTGTTCGTGAGCTGCTTCTCTCCAGTCTTTTACGCGGATAAAGAATTATGTGAAAGAGTTAAAAACATCTTTTGCTTGCGTTTTAAAATAATGAAGCCGCTCAGTCAAGTTGATGAAGCGGCTTTTGTATTTATCAGAAAAAAAAATAGAATGGTTACAATTTATTATCCTGCCTTGCGTGCGCCGAGCTGGCGATCAGCCATCATCAAACTGATGGGAGTGTTTCCAATCATTTTCAGCATGTTGATGATGTCTGTAGCGTTCTTCTCTTCTTCTACCTGTTCATTGATGAACCACTGCAAAAAGGACTGTGATGCATAATCTTTTTCTTTCACAGCAAGCTCATAGAGCTTGTTAATAGATGCGGTGACTTTTTGCTCGTGTTCCAAAACCAGATTGAATACATCTAAAGGTGCCTTGAATTTTGCGGCTGGCTGCGAAATAGTTTTCAAGAGTACCTTGCCGCCGCGATCGTACACATATTTGAAAAACTTCATTGCGTGCCCGGTTTCTTCATGATATTGTACACGCATCCAATTCGCGAATCCGCTGAGATTTTCACCTTCGAAATGTGCCGACATCGAAAGATAGATATATGCAGAAGAGAGTTCAAGATTGATTTGTTCGTTGATAGCATCCTGTAAAGATTTACTTAACATGAGTTGTCTCCTTTGAGTGATTATTGTTTTATTCTCAACAAATTTCTAAACCTCAGAGTTCCCAAATGTTTCATAGAATCTAATTGAAATCTTGGTAAATCGAAAGTATATTAATTATAGTTTTAAGCATAAAGTATAAAGCAATAAAGCAGGAAGCAGTAAAGGAAAAATGCCGACATACGATTATCGATGTAAATCGTGCGGATTTGAGTTTGAAGAATTTCAATCAATGTCTTCAGAAAAGCTGGTAATCTGCCCAAAATGTGCCGAACCGTCGCTGAAACGACTAATGTCAAGCGGGGCAGGATTGGTGTTTAAAGGAAGCGGATTTTACTTAACTGATTATAAAAAGTCAAATTCCTCTCCGTCTTCATTAAGCGCGAAATCAGAATCGAAAACTGAATCGAAGCCTGAAACCAAACCCGAGTCCAAATCCAAATCAGAATCAGAATCAAAACCCGAATCAAAATCAGAATCAAAATCTAAATCTGAATCAAAACCTGATTTAAACCCTTCGACAGATTCATCTTCGGGGTTGGACAAAGAATAACAAAACCTTTGAATAAGAGCCTGAATATTCTAAGGGATATTCTATTTTATTTACCACTTCCCCCCAACATCAAAACCTGCATCTTGAAGTATGTGCGCAGCTTCAGTAGCTACAATTCTATTTTCAAAAGACAGTCTGAATGTCCCGCCGCGTCCTTCACGAACTTTCAGTAACTCCATATCCTTAATGTTAACGCCGTGACTTGCCAATGATGTTGTAAGGCGGGCTAACTCGCCGGGTTTATCTTCGACGAAGACTGCGAGTTCGACCAGCGGTGTAAGATATCCTTTCATTGAACGTGGGATACGAGATCGCAACGCGCGGGATGTTTTGAATTCTGCCGACAGGCGAGCGGGAGACGAATCCACAATGCATGCGATTTTATTCAATTGCTTGATGTAGAGGCGAAGCACTTTACTAATTTCCTTTTGATTAGCTGAGAGAATGTCTTTCCACATTTTAAATGGACTTGATGCGATGCGCGTCATATCGCGAAATCCGCCGGCAGCAAACGCCAGATGGTTTGGAGCATCGGGATGATGTTTGCCTACAGAGTTCATCAGCGCCACGGCTGCAAGCTGTGGAAGATGACTGAGAGCTGCTACAACACTATCATGTGTTGCCGGGTCGATTATAAAAATGCGCGCATCGAGCGTAGTAAAAAATTTTGCCAATAAACGTAGCGATTGTTTCTTCGTCGTGTGTGTTGGAGTGAGAATGTACAGAGCGTTTTGGAAAAGTAAGGGATGTGCCGCGTTGATACCGGAAAACTCTGAACCGGTCATGGGATGCCCGCCAATAAAGTTCCCGTTCGGAAAGAGCTTCTGTGCTTGTTCGACCAGCATTCGTTTCACACTTCCAGTATCGGTAACGATGGTGTTCGGAGAACAATTTTTTGCAACAAGAGGCAGCATCTTTGAAATACTCGAAACGGGTGCCGCAAGAATAACAAGGTCTGCCGAACGAACAGCTCCTTCCATCGATTTGTAGGTGAGATCGATTGCGTGACGGTCCAATGCTCGCTTGAGCACTTGCGGTGTATCCACGCCGGTAATATGAATTGCAGGAAATCGCTGCTTGATCGCAAGCGCCAGAGATCCGCCAATGAGTCCGACGCCAATAATGGTGATGTGCTGAAAAGGAAGCGGCTTCTGTGGTTTCATCTTAGGTACTCATGCGATGGAGCGCTCGATGGCTTGAGCGATCATGCGAACTTCTTTCATCATCTGTGAAAATTGATTTGGATAGAGTGATTGCGCACCATCAGATAAAGCATTGTTGGGATCATGATGAACTTCAACGATAATACCATCCGCGCCGGCGGCGACGGCTGCACGTGCCATTGGGATGACCTTATCCCGAATTCCGATACCATGTGATGGATCGGCAACAATGGGCAGATGGCTCTTCTTCTTAATGACTGGAATGGCACCGATATCCATTGTGTTGCGTGTGGCAGTTTCAAATGTCCGGATGCCGCGTTCGCAAAGAATGACTTGTTGATTGCCGCCGGAAAGAATATATTCTGCCGACATAAGCCATTCTTCGATCGTAGCGGCAAGACCACGCTTGAGCATCACTGGTTTCGATGCTTTGCCGAGGTCTTTCAGGAATGTATAGTTCTGCATGTTCCGTGCGCCAATCTGCAAAATGTCTGCGTACTTTTCGACCAGATCAATCTGGCTCTTGTCCATCACTTCGGTAACAACTTTCAGTTGAAACTCATTCGCTGCAGCGCGCAGGAATTTTAATCCATCTTCGCCAAGTCCTTGGAAGGAATACGGTGAAGAACGCGGTTTGAATGCCCCGCCGCGCAAAATCTTGGCACCGGCATCTTTAACAAGTTTTGCAATTTCAAAGATTTGTTTTTCGCTCTCTACCGCGCATGGTCCTGCCATAACAACAACTTCAGGCCCGCCGATCTTCACGCCGCCGATATCAAAGATCGATCCTTCGCGTTTAAAGGCATGGCTGGTGAGTTTGAACGGTTCAGTGACGCGTAGAACCTCCGCGACGCCCGGCAGCAACTCGATTTGACGATGGTCAAATTCAGGATGAACGCCGATGGCACCTAAGACTATATGCTGCACACCCGTGGAGCGATGCACATCAAATCCATGATCGTGCAAAACGCGAACGATTTCTTCAATTTGTTTTTCAGCTGCGCCGGATTCTAAGACGACTATCATAATATTTAGTGAAATGTGATTTTGTGATTGTCAGTTGTTCGTCGTAAACAATTACTTCTGACTCCTATATTCTGTATTCTATCTTCTACTCGTATCTATCCAGCTTAAAATTCTCACCAAGATAAAGTTTCTTCGCTTCAGGATCATTGGCGAGATATTCTGCCGTGCCGGATTTCAGAATTTTTCCCTCGAAGAGTAAATACGAACGATCTGTAATAGAGAGTGTTTCGTGCACATTATGATCGGTGATCAGCACGCCGATGTTCTTCTCCTTCAGCTTGATAACGATCTGCATAATATCTTCGACGGCAATGGGGTCGATACCAGCAAACGGTTCATCCAAGAGAAAGAATTTAGGATCTAGTGCTAAAGCACGCGCAATTTCTGTCCGCCGCCGCTCACCACCGGAAAGGACGTACCCCATGTTTTTGGCAAGATGCGTTAACCCAAATTCCTCCATCAAACGTTCGCACTTCTCTTCCTGCTCTTTTCGCAAAAGCGATGTTGTTTGCAAGACTGCAAGTATGTTATCACGTACTGACAACCGCCGAAATACTGAGGCTTCTTGCGGCAAGTATCCTATACCCATCTGTGCTCGTCGGTACATCGGTATCTTTGTGATTTCTGCATCATCCAAAAAAACTTTCCCGCCGTTCGGGCGTATCATCCCAACTATCATATAGAACGTTGTCGTTTTGCCGGCACCGTTCGGGCCGAGTAATCCGACAATTTCTCCTCGCTGCACCTGCACACTGACATTATTGACGACCGTGCGTTTCTTGTAGCGTTTCACCAGACCGTCAGACCGGAGCGCCATCTGTGTGCCGGTTGATACTTCCGCAATTGAAGATGTGTGCTGTGCGACTGAAATGTTCAGCAGTGTTTCGACTTTTCGTGCTCGCCGTGTTGTCCGGTGCACGTTCGCTTTCGATTTTGCCGATGAAACAATCCGCGTTGTCCGTGTAACAGATTTGTTGATTCGTTTTGCCATTCTACTCGCTGACTATTTTTATGCCTTGACGTTTCGGACGATTTTCATACAAACGAAACCCGACAAGATTATAATCCGGCTCATGATTAAGTATCATTTTTTCCGGAAAATATTGTCCTTGTACACCTCCGATGACTTTTATGCGATCCACTTCGCCGCCGATGAAATCGATTAAGATATGGTCGCCGCTTGATTTATTCACGCCGTTCGGCTCCTTGTTGTCGAACAAATAATAGAGACTTGTTGCGTTTTTCTGAACATCCACTTGTTCCAATTTATCAGCACGAAAGTACATTGTCAACTCCCGGCCCGTCAATTGGTTGAATCGATTGGGAAGTGCTGTGTCGACACGAGAAACTGCCATCGCCCGGTTTTTGACCCAAAGACTTCTCAGTTTTTTATCTTCCATAAGGGCGCGAATGGAATCGCCGGTGATTTGATTTTCTCCACTCCAGATTATAGGATGGGTTTGGAGTGCAATAATGTCTTTATGAACAAAGTATGTCGATATACCGCACCGCGAGGACATATCACTTTTCACCATACGAACGCTGTCGATAGCAACGAAGCGATCCGTTGTGTCTTGAAACGATTGCATGATCCTGCTTTCCACCACCATTGTGTCGATAATCTTGCTGGCAGATGTATCAATTTTGACTAAACGCGGTTGTTTCATCACAAGCGTAAATTTTTGCTGCTCGAGATGAATGAGCGAATCACCGTAGATATTGACAGCGTTGTCTTTTTCAAACATATGTACGCTGCCGGTCGCGACCGAACGAGCTTCTGTTTCATAGTAATTCAAAACATCGCAAGTAACAATGGAAGATGTATCCACAAGAACTACATTATCCCAGAAGAGCGAGCGTTTTTCATCCACAAAATATTTTGCATTCGCTGCTGTGAGAAGTGTTTTCCCGCGTTCTAATTCCACGCCATTCCGGCCTTCCATCATTCGTTGGTCGCCGTAATAGATGCCTTCTTTCGATCGGATTGTGACGCTGTCCCGAACAACTTTCACGTTTCCAAATAATTCAATTTTATTCTGTACCATAAACCGAAGCCCACGATCACACCAGATTTTCACCAATCCGCCGGAAGTGGGAATTTGATCGAAATGAACATTGCCTATGAGTTCGCGGACTTCTTCACCGTTCAGAGGCTTTACTTTCAGCGTGTCCGCATGTCGCAGATCAATGATGCTGCTCTGTTGAGCGGATAAGCGGCAAACAAATACAAGAAGTGTGTTCAGAAAAAGATATGTCAGGCGGCGCCGCATAGCTCTTATTCGTTTTGTGATTGACCTGTAACGCGGAAGATGCGGTAATTTTTTAAACTTTGATCCGATTCAAATCCATGTCCCTGCAGTTTATCCTTCTCTGTAGTAATTTGTACATATGCCGGAGTGTAAATGAGCTGGCGCTGGTTGTCCCAAAATAATTGTTCGGTAGTCATATGGGATGAATCGCTGGAAACGACAATTACATTCTTGCGCGCTTCCAGATTATTGGTCGCTTCATCAACGCTTCCTTCTTCACTTGTCAGCACGGAGGTTTGAATGCCTTGCGGATTGAAGAAGCGTACCCTGACCCCCTGGCTCATTTGCGTTTTCTGGTCGGACTCGAATACACGAATATATCCAGCAAGAATAATAGCGGTAATATGTCCGGAGTCCGATACGACGATCGTGCTGTTCCAACTTTCTTGCTGCGGGAGTGTCTGGCTATCAACGGTAGAGAGTACGGATGGTTTTATTTTTTCTTCGCAACCAGAAAACATAAGCATGGCAGTACTGAGCAATGAAAACCAGATGCAAAACGATTTCATGCGGAGGAATCTCCGCGCAGTCCCGCTTCAACCAGACTATGGAGGTGGAGAATTCCAACCGGGCGATGATCAGTATCCACGACAATAAGCTGAGTAATTTTATAGGATTCCATAACCTCCAATGCCTGAGCAGCAAGCATGTTTTGGCTGATGGTTTTTGGATTTTGCGTCATCACTCGGCTAACCGTAAGGTTTGAAATATCAATTCTTCGCTGAAGGAGACGGCGAAGATCGCCATCGGTGAGCATGCCGCAAAGAATGCCGGCATCGTTCACGACGCACGTAGCGCCCAATCGCTTTGAGCTGATTTCCGCGATGGCATCAGACACAGAAACATTTTCATTCACAAGCGGGATATCGCTGCCTGTAATCATCATTGCATCGACTTTCAAGAGCAATTGTTTGCCAAGATTGCCGCCTGGATGGAACAATGCAAAATCTTCTTTGGTGAAGTTGCGCTTTTGCAGAAGCGTGATGGCAAGCGCATCACCCATTGCCAGTGCGGCTGTCGTCGAGGAAGTTGGGGCGAGATCGTACGGGCACGCTTCTTCTTTCACACTGGTGTCAAGGACGAAATCGCTCTGCTTGCTCAACGGCGAATTCAAATTGCCTACCATGGCGATCACCTTCACACCAAGTTGTTGAAATCGAGGCAGAAGCTGGCGCAATTCAGCTGTATCACCGCTCTTTGATATGCATATCACAACATCATCGGGTGTCACCATTCCTAAATCACCATGCACCGCATCGGAAGGATGCATAAATGCAGAAGGAGTACCGGTGGAGTTCATGGTTGCGGCAATCTTGCGTGCGATAATGCCTGACTTTCCCATGCCGGTAAGAACGACACGGCCCTTTGCATTGAAGATGAGATCGACCGATGCAGCAAAATTTCCATTGATATGCGATTCAAGAGCTGCAATAGCTTCCGCTTCGATGCGGATAATCTCTTTTCCTTTTTGGATTGTAGCATCAGCGTTCATAGTGTTCTCAGGTAACTTCTAATGTTGTAGAATTAAATCGATCACTTCCCTCACAGCACCGTTTCCGCCACTGCAAGTACAAACAAAATGAACCCGCTTCTTTACAGCGGGGACGGCATCTGATGGGGCAGCTGAAAAACCAACGCATTCCAGCACCGGCAGATCAAATTCATCATCGCCGATGTAAGCAATCTCTGTATCGGCTAAATTCCATTTTGCTTTTATATGTTCGTAAACTTCCAATTTGTTTTCAGGGTTCTGATGAATCTCTGTAATGCCCAATTCTTCTGCACGCCTCGTAACAATATTTGATACGCGTCCGGTGATAATTCCAACTTTGATACCGGTGCGCTGGAGTTTTACGATACCATATCCATCTTGGATATTGAATTTTTTAAACTCATCTCCGGAGTTGGATAAATAGATTCCGCCGTCGGTCATTACACCATCCACATCAAGGAGGAGGAGCTTGATCTTGTGAAGTCTGGAGTTGATCGATTGTTTGTGTGGCATAAGATTTGACCTTACAACTTCTTGACAAGATCGTCAATTGCTTTTACTTGCTTTACCAATTCTTCAAGCAAATCCAATTTCAATTGACTTGCAGAATCACTGAGCGCTTGAGCAGGATTCGGATGTGTTTCGATGAAGAGCGCATCGCATCCTGCGGCAACTCCAGCGCGGGCGATGGGGAAAATAAATTCCGGTTGACCGCCGCTCTGATTCTTCTCGCCTCCGGGAAGCTGCACCGAATGCGTCGCATCCAACACAACGGGATAACCAGATTTCCGCATAATCGGCAGTGAACGCATATCCACTACAAGATTGTGATAACCGAACATTGTTCCGCGTTCGGTGAGAAGAATCTTATCGTTGCCCGTTGCAGCAATCTTCGCGGCAGCAAGATGCATATCATCCGGGGCAACAAATTGTCCCTTCTTAATATTCACAACCTTACCAGTTTTCCCAGCTGCTTCGAGCAACTCGGTTTGCCGGCAAAGAAACGCAGGAATCTGCAGCACATCGACAACCTCGGCGGCAATCGGTGCTTCGGCAGGACAATGGATATCGGTAAGAACCGGCACATGGAATTCACGCTTCACTTCTGCAAGAATCTGCAATGCTTTTTCATCGCCTATCGTTGTAAAGGAATTGCGGCTTGTGCGGTTCGCTTTTTTGTAGGAAGACTTGAAGATGAAAGGTATCCGGTGCCGTTCTGTAATAGAATAGATAGTCTTCGCAGTCTGGAGAATCATTTCGCGATTCTCAATGACACAAGGTCCGGCAATGAGCACCAATGGATGGTTACCGCCGATGTGAATTGTGCTGACCGATATGGTTTTCGTAGGGGTATTCATCGTGCCGCTGATGTGTTTATGTTGGAAAACATACGAAAAAAAGGCGGAACAATCAAAGAAACCCATTTCATTCAAATCCTTGCATCTACCACCTTATTGCATTATTTTAAGATCGGTTAAGTATATTATGACGCTCCAAGCATACGCAAAAATCAATATCGGGCTTTATATCCTCGGCAAGCGGTCGGATGGCTATCACGATCTCGAAACTATATTCCATGAAATCGATCTGTTTGATGAAATAGACTTGGAGCCGCATAAAACATTAGAAATGAATGCCGACTCTATTCTTGTTCCTATTGATGAGTCCAACCTCTGTCTTAAAGCTGCGAACATACTTCAGAAAGAGAGAAAGATTAAGGAAGGAGTGAAGATTCAACTACGAAAAAACATTCCTATCGGGGCCGGACTCGGTGGCGGTAGCAGTGATGCCGCAGCAGTTCTTTGCGGATTGAACGAGCTATGGAAATTGAAATTATCCAACCATCAATTGCGGACGATTGCAGGGCAAATCGGTTCGGACATTCCATTCTTCATTGAAGGTGGAAATGCTTATGCTAGCGGACGCGGTGAAATACTGGAACATTTTTCTTTAGACATACCATTTTGGATAGCGGTCGTTACGCCGCTGATTCATATTTCAACAACATGGGCGTATACTCATCTCAAGCTGCAGCGTGATGGAAAAGGATCCGAACTGCGGACGAAGATCGCTAAACACATATCGAACCCCAAAAAAATAACATCGCTTGTACAAAATGATTTTGAGCAATCAACCATAAGCGTTTATCCGGAAATTGGTCGTCTCAAAGAGAAACTGAAAGAGCAGGGAGCGGTGTTTTCGTTAATGAGCGGAAGCGGTTCTTCTGTGTTTGGTTTTTTTGAGAGCGAAAAGAAAGCGCTCGATGCACTTGGATCATTTCCAAAAAACTACCAGACGTCTCTTACGGCACCAACATTTAAACCGGGCCGTTAATCTCTTGCTGGCTGCACTTTGAAATCCGTTCTCTACATTGAAGCTTTTCTGATTCTTCAAGTTTGGACCATCGTTTTTCCTCAACATCGTACTGAAAAAAGGTCAGAGCGTGCTCCTGTCGATACTGCTACGGTGAGAGGCACAGTACAAGAAGGAAAGAACATGTCTGTCGTTGGTCTAAGTAAACCGACAGATTCGACGGCTCATGCTCCTATAGATACAACAGTTGTAGATTCGGTTCGCATCCGTTTTATTCCCGGTATGGGTCAGATCACTAGTGATGTCGATTCACTCAGCGTACTGTATCAGAAACAATTTTTATGGAGCGATGCAAAAGTTGTTAGTGATATTATTTGGAAATTGCCGGGGTTTTTCTATCGTGATTTGGGTGAAGCGGGGAAGTGGGGTCAGCTTAATGCCTTTGGGATGGATGGACGTGCTATCGGTATTCTCATAGATGGACGGCCGATGAATGATCCGGTGACAGGTACATACAATCTTTCAGACTTGCCGCTCGAATTTATCGATCACGCTGAAATTCTTTCTGGTACTGCCTCAAGAGCGACTTTATCAGATGCGGCCGGCACAGCGCTAAATTTCGTTTCGCGTTCCTACAACAGTTATCGTCCGTTGACAAAACTCCGATTTGTTCAGGATCCAAAAGGGACATTGCTGACCGATGGACTTTTCACGCAGAATGTTTCCCGTGGTTTGAATCTTATGGTCGGATTTTCTCGACAGGTCTCTGACGGTCGTTATATCAATGCTAGTTTGGATGCATGGAATGTGCGAACTCGTTTACGATATGATATTTCCGATAGATTTAATATTTCACTCACAGATTTTTATACAAAAGCCGGAAATGGACTCAATGGAGGCGTCAACACATCACAATCCGAGAGTGTTTTTGCTGAAGCGGGAGCGATAGTAAATGACCTATATGTATGGGATAAACGATCGCGACGGGATGTCACTTTAAATACCATTGCACGTATTTTTTCCGATTCCTCTTTTACAACACAGGCAAATGTCTATTACAGTACGATGGAGCGTGAATATTATAATCCGTCAATTAGTTTGATTGATGATTTTACTCGATCGTCTTTTTGGGGCGCCTCTCTTCGGCAGCAGTTTTGCTTGGATTCCGTTCGTTGTACTCTTGGAGGATCATGGGAACAACGCAAGAGCGATTCTACAAGGGTGCTTGCATCACATCTCGAATCTGAGCAGTCTCTGTTTCTCCAAGCAGAGCTGCGGTTGATAAACATATTCATACCGTCAGTATCTTTGCGTTCAACTTCGCTTGATGGAGAAAGTTCGCTGAGCACCGGTGCCGGAGTGAAATCTGCAATCGTAGATTGGTTGACAATATCTGCTGATGTCTCATGGTTTGACAGATTCCCAACGTTTCAAGAACGATATTGGACTGATTCGACGTTTCTCCGCGCAAACGAAATCCAGAAAGAGCAGCATGAACTTATCCAGGGTGGATTTACTTTTCAGGCGGGATCAAATCTCGAGATCAGTCTCACAGGTTTTCAGCGGAACGTGAAACGCGCGATCGTTTTTCAACCGGCTGTGACGGCGGGAGGTTCTCCTGCTATCAGTATTTCCAACGCACGAGAAGTTGCTATACAAGGTATGACCGGAAGCGCAGTAATTCGCTGGCACAAGTTTGACGTATTAGGCGTTTTGACATTAACGCGCTATAAAGAAGTCGATACGTTGAAGACTTTAATGCCCGATGTTATTCTTGCCGGCGAAATGAGTTATCGTGACACCTTCTTCAAAGATAAACTTGATGCAAAGTTTGGCGTGCGCTCGCAGTTTTATAACCGGCAGCAGGGCATGCAGTTTGATCCGCAGACGCTTTTGTATTTTCAAAATAATACAAGCATCATAGGGCGTTCAACAACCCTCGATCTGTTTATGATTCTTAAGATTGGCGATGCTCACATCTCGCTTTCATGGCAGAATATTTTGAATGCATCATACATCCTTTCTCCGATCTATCCGATGCCGGGCAGATATATTCGAGTCGGTGTAAACTGGGTGTTTTTAGATTGAGTGGTCAAACACTTGAGCCGATGAGCAGATAAGAAGTGAAGTAGGTGAGAAGGTAAGTTGTCGAAGGGATAAATAATGGAGATAGCGAGAAAAATAGTGACAGTTTTTGGCAGTTCGCGCCTAAGCGAGGGTGATGAAGAATACTGGCTTGCATACGAAGTTGGGAAAAACCTTGCCCTCCATGGATTCACTGTTTGCAACGGCGGATATGCAGGCATTATGGAAGCATCGGCGCGGGGAGCGAAAGAGGCAGGCGGTAAAACAATTGGCGTAACTTTTAAAAACAACTTCAAGAAGAATGTCAATCATTGGATTGATGAAGAAATGTTTCAGCCGACGCTTCTTGAGCGAATGATGAAACTTGTTGAGTTAGGCAATGCATATGTTGTGCTCAAAGGAGGAACCGGCACACTGCTCGAACTTGCCGCCGTGTGGGAATTTATCAATAAAGGACTTCTGAAAGAAAAACCAATCGTGATTGTCGGAGATTTCTGGGATGGCGTTATCGAAACACTGCGGAAAGAATTACTCTGGGAAGGCGATGGCGATTGCACGAAGTATATTCATCGAACCTCATCACCGGAAGAATGCGCCAAACTTTTAAAAGACCGACTTCATGAATAACTCATCCGATGATGCAGATGTAATGCGACTCTCCATTCCGTATGAACGGAAAAAATCATGACGGTAGTCTTTTCTCATCAACCTTATTTCAACAAAACGAGTTTCCTTGTTTCGCTCGATATAGTGGACTGCCCGCTTGATATTTGACGGACTTGTATTCGATAGAAATATATGCCGCTGGAAAGGTCTCTCGCATTAAATTGGATCTCGTGGTTCCCAGCTGTCTTTTCTTCATTGACAAGTACTGATACTTGACGCCCTAACGCATCGAAGATATTGATTGAAACAAAACTACGAATCGGCAGTGAATAACTGATTATTGTTGTAGGATTAAATGGATTCGGATAGTTCTGATATAAGACGAATCCGGACGGCATGATCACTTCGTTCACAGAAGTGCTTACGGATAGAGGTATGAACAATTCTATACCATTACCTGTTCCTAGATTTCTTGTGTATTGCTTATCGATTGGGTTATTCCAGTGTTCATGCACACCAAGGCTCGATAATCTTATGCCGTCCTTATTTGGGGCATAGAAAGTTCCCGAAGGTGGATTATTGGCTTGAGCCGCTTCATGAAGATAATTATCCACATTTCCAAAAACGACGTTTATTGTGCTGCCATCTAAATCATATACCTGAGTAAATTTTTTATTTATCGCCTGTTCAGTGCGAAGGAAATCGATAATCACGCTTTCGAGTGCGACTTCATCTTGTGAAATAAAGATACTTGAAGTCCAGCGGTTATTAAACGGAGGCTGCTGGAACTTGAGCGCAGATGTGTTAGGGTCGTTTTCTACCGGAACTACATATAGACCATCGGTCATGAAAAACAGTGTTTTTCCTCCGAGGTCTTTATTTCCCATTAAGTCGACCAAAGGGTTATAAGTACCCATGGGCCTGCCCAAAAAATTCCATTCTGTGTTGGTAGCATTATCTATATAATCATGCACAGTGATATAGGGATGCACACCAACAGAATGAGGAGTATTGACATCCCCATCTGCGCTCATTGAGCCAAAATGATTCTTTGCGCATCCTGTGACGCCCACATATCGATGCCCTTTAAGATTTGCAAAATTAATAATATATGAAGCATGAGTGACTAATGTAGGAAGATACCCGGTGTGAAGTCCACCAGTTGGTTGCTCGAGTACTAAATTTTGTGAAAAATGGATGGAAACAGTATCCCGTTTGTAAGCTTCCTGATTATGCGCAACAACACTTCCGACAAAATGAACGTATGGAAATTCCTTCTTACATTTATCGGTAACAGATGCAGGGATAGTACGCATTATATCATAAAATGTGATGTTGCTATCAATAACACCTGCATTATTGACTAATTGTCGCGTCAGTGCCAGGACTAATTGTGGCGTACTAAAATTGTTGTTACTATTCGATGTGCTTGTGGATTGGACAAGACTTAGTTTAATTGCAATTTTTTCTCCCGCCTGATATCCAATATTGCCTTTACCATGCTCTTGGTTAAAGAATTTAAACAGCGTATCCCATGCAGCAACGTCTGTAGATTTTCCTGTCAGTCCACGGACGGATTTTGACAGCATCGAATCTACAACAGTCTGAATTGTATTTGTTTCACTCCACCAGTATCCTGTAGTTCCGTTCCATTTTGTAGCTTCAGGATCCCACATCCAAACGACGCGTCCAGGGAAAATGCCTTTCGCTGTACCCATTGGAGTATTTGCAGAATCAGTCGGCACAAAAATTGAGTCAGCTAGAACAGAGTGCGCATAGGATTCATTATCCGTGTGGAGAATTGTAAATAATCCAGCCACAACGCTGGCAAGAACAAAAATCGATGCAAGAGCATATTTGGAATTTCGAAAATAGGTCCTTGCCTTTTTGAACGAAAAAACCGCTGCAACCAGCGTGATGATGTACAAAAGAAAACCACTGGCAATTGGTGCTGCCACTTTCATACACGGATACTCTGCTCGGCTCGGTTTTGGAATGATCCGAATAAGCATCCAAATCAAACTAACCAATCCTATCAAAGGAAAGAAAAATCGTACCAATATGTTCCTTTTGAGGTTTTTATGATGTTTTTTTGACATCTTATAGTGAGGACAATCCGAGGATTTTAGTTGTTCCATTTTTTTATTCCCTTGATTTATAATCGCTAAATACTTTTTCCCAAATTGTTCATAAACTCTTTTTTATATTGATCTAACCTTGACAAGCATGCGATACAGTCAAAGCAAAAAATGCTTCAACTATGATGCCTATAAAAACCGGCGTTCTGAGCATAATTCGTCATCAGACTTATTGAGAGTGGAAGTAATTGTGCTGAATTTCGCATATATGGTAAAAAAAAGGGGAGTTTTCTTTGAACTATTTGGAAGTGAGCCTTAGGCACTTGCAATGAACAAACTCAGCCCAATCGCTCTAGCATCTTTTATCTCACTTTGGTTGGAGTTTTGAAAATGGAATGACATTGTCTATGTCAGCATAGAGAGCAAAAGAAGCAGATAGCAAAATGTAGGTGTACCGTTTCACGACACCTTCGAGAAGAGTGTGAATCGCTCGATCGATGAAGAAATGTTTCAACCGATACTTGTTGAGTATTTGTCGATTCCATAGTAATCCATTCTAACAGAGAGAATGGATTACATATTATCTTACCTCATTTATCCTAAAAATGGCATAAATGACAGGTCCCAGATTTACCGATACTTTATTTTTCTCAAGTAAAATTGTTCCTTTTCCTGAAATCAATTTTGGCTTTTGACATTTATAATTTAAAATGAACGAACCCGAGACTTCTCTATCTGCAGGATTGACAACGATAAGTAATCTATCCTTTCCATTTCCCCTGACATATGCGAAAGGATATGTGTTCTTTTCGGCATAGACAGGAACAAATTCTGCATAAGCCAATAGCGCTGGTTCTGTATTGTGAAGCTTAATAAGTTCCCTTACTCTATTGAGCAGAGAGTTCGGATCTTTCTCTTGTGAGGCTACGTCGGGTGCGTCGTTCGATGTATCGACAGCTCTGTAAAGTTTTTCCGGGCTTATAACAGAAAAACCTCTGTTTGGCCCGTTATTCCATTGCATGGGTGTTCTGTCTCCGGCACGGCCCATATAACTTCCTTCAATATGAGGCAAGCCTTCTAATTGTTTCATCCCAATCTCATCACCATAATAAATAAAAGGAGTACCGGGCATCGTTAACATAAAGGCGAAGATTATCGCAATATCTTTATCCGTTCGTCCATTGTTTTTTATTCTTACTAAATCATGGTTCCCAAAAGGAACAGCAATATATCCATTATCTTTGCTATCATAATATTGATCTAAATAAACTTCAAGAAAATGAGTAATATCGCCCTTGCCCTCAGAATCAAAAAAACTATGCCCATCGTGATTCGGATTTCTTATCTTTTCTTTTTGGAATAAATCGTCGTAACCATTGAACCAATGAAAGAAATCGGCATTGAAACCGCCTCTCACAGCATCTTTAGGATATGACCATTCAGCAACAGTAAACGTACCTGGATATTCCTTATCAAGAAATTCTCTTACCGTTTTCCAATATTTACTGGTTTCTGATCCATCATCATTTTTAACAATTGAACCGGCCATATCAATCCTGAATCCATCGCAACCCATATTGAGCCAAAAACGCATTACATTTTTCATTTCTTCCTTCAAAGCCAATACATCAGGATGATTTGTCGGTAACTGCCATGGTTGTTGAGGATCGGGCTTTGCATAACCATAATTCAAAGCAGGTTGATGCCAGAAAAAATTATTCATAAACATTCCATCACGCTCGCAATATCCTTGTATAAAGTTGCCCTTATATTTATCCATGCCGGGGAACCATGTACTATTCGTCCAAACATACCAGTTGGAATATTTATTTGGTTTAGGGTCGCACGATGCTTTAAACCATGGATGATCGATGCTTGTATAGCTTGGAACATAATCAATAATAATATGCATACCTCTTTTGTGTGCTTCGGAAAATAATCTCTTTGCATCATCGTTTGTCCCATAACGCGGGGCCACCTTATAGAAGTCTGTTACATCATAGCCTGCATCCCGAAATGGTGATTCATAAAACGGGTTAAGCCAAATAGCAGTGACACCCAGACTTTTTACATAATCCAATTTCTCGATAATTCCCTGTAAATCTCCTACACCGTCGCCATTAGAATCATAATAAGTCTGAGGATAAATTTGGTAAAATACTGCATTGTCTACCCATGCTGGACTTATCGGACGTTGAGCTTTGCCTGTAACAATCTGGGTAGCCTTGGAAGAAGTGTTGGCAGCATCTTGTGCCTGTCCTCCCCCCAAAAAACAAGCAACAGAAACGATGGATATAACTAATTTTCTGATCATAGTATTTATTCCTCAGTATTTAATTTTTATTATTTCTCGATAATAAGTAATTAAGATACAGATTAAATGCAAGAAGAACATGCCAGCTTTATCCACCTGTTGTTCCTCATGTGCTGACATGACGTTTTCCGAGATGGCTGTATGTTGCCCATCCAATACCTTGGTAAAATACTCTTCATCATTTTTCACGTAGACAAGAAGAGGGGGAAAATGCAAGGGGAGTTATAATTTGCTGCGCAAAACCTTCTCGATCACATCGAGCATGATTTTTGCAGAGGCATCCCACGTAAGAGACTGTGCGTATGACAACGCGCCGGCTGCTAACCGCATGCGAAGATGTTCGTCCCGAAGGAGAAGAAGAATCTTTTCAGCAAGCTGTTCGATGTTCCCGTATTCGTAGAGCAATCCGGTTTCACCGTCGATGACGGCATCACGTAGTCCCGGAACATCGCTCGCAACGGCGGGCGCTCCGCATGCGTTTGCCTCCGTAACCGTTAATCCCCATCCTTCTTTTGCAGATGTGTTCACGACGATCTGTATCTGGTTTAGCAATCGTACTTTTTCTTCCACCGGAAGGAACCCGGTAAAAGTTGTTGCATGATCGATGTGAAGCTCGTGCGCTATTCTCTGGAATCCAGGCTTGCCATCGCCTTCCCCAATGATAGCAAGTTTCGTCTGCGGCAGTTCCTTGAGCACGATAGCGAAGGCATGCAGTAAATGATCGACACTCTTGTATCTTTTAATCCTTCCAACATAGCCGATCATTGGCTCGGTTCGATGTATGCCCGGAAGTTGCCGGTACGTTGTATGGTTGACGGCACAGGGGACAAGAAAAATATTTTCTTTCCGACAGCCATGTGAGAGTAATTCCTGCCGTGTGCTTTCGGAAATTGCCACGAGCGGAGTATTTCGGTACAAGGAAAGAGCAAGCTGCTCTGCAGCATACACATACGCCGCTGCCGGAACTGAGGCTTCCTTAAAAATGGCATTACCGAACAAGTGCATCACCATTCCCATCAACGGCTCCCGAATAAATAACGGCGTGTAAAACGGAATTTTATTGATATCGTCTATGACGATATCATAATGTTCACGGCGAAATCTTTTTCTGTATTCGAGAGGAACGATATAGTTAAAGAGGTTACGATTTCCTTTTCGTATTACATGAACTCCGTCGATGTTTTCTTCAGATGGAGCGTTCGCAAATTGGCAGCTGAACAGCGTTACTGAATGCCCTAGTGACGCAATCCGTTTGAAGATTTGATGGAGATACACTTCAGCACCGCCGCCGTACGGATTTTTAATATCCTGCCAATTCAGAAGAAGAATTTTCATTCGCAGTGTTATTTTGAGTGATTCTTAAGTCTTTGTACCTGGTGATCGACCATCATCTTCACCAGATCCGTGAACGATGTGTGCGGAGACCAGCCTAACTCAGTTTTCGCTTTCGCTGCATCTGCTACAGTGGTTCCGGTTTCTGTCAGGCGGATAAATCGCGGATCGACAACAACATATTGTTGCCAGTCCATACCGACACTACTGAATGCCGTTTCGCACAATTGCCGCACGGTACGAACTTCTCCCGTGCCGATGACATACGTGTCCGGTATATCGTGCTGCAGCATCATCCACATGGCTTCTACATAATCGCCTGCAAATCCCCAGTCGCGTCTTGCATCTAAATTGCCAAGCGCAATTCTCCCGTCTTTGACGATCGGTTCACCTTGCTCATTCAAGTCCGGAGAATTCAGAATGCCGAGTTTAACGCAAGCAGCGCCGTACGCTACTTTTTGTGTCAGGAAGTGAATCCCGCGCCGAGGACTTTCGTGATTGAAAAGAATTCCGCATGCGATAAAGAGCTTGTAACTCGTCCTGTAGATTTGCGCCATGGTATGTGCATAGAGTTTGGCGGCGCCGTAAGGGTTTACTGGTGCAAATGGTGTTTGCTCATTTTGCGGTACTATAGTCGGTGTGCCAAACATTTCCGATGAGGAAGCCTGATAGATACGGCAATCTGGTTTTACGTACCGCACCGCCTCATAGACACGATGAGCGCCAATGCCTGTGATCTCCGCCGTCTCGATAGCAAGCCGCCACGATTCACCGGGGTACGACTGAGCTGCGAGATTGTATATCTCATCCGGCTGATACGAACGAATATTCTCTGCAATGGAAAACGTGTCGAGCAGATCGCCGTACGCAATATGGATTCTGTTCGCGAGATGTGCCACGTGAGAACTCGGCACGGCAGAGGTTTTGCGCATCAATCCCACTACTTGATAGTTCTTGGCAAGCAGGAACTCTGTAAGGTACGAGCCATCTTGTCCGGTAATACCAATGACGAATGCAGTTTTTTGTTTCATCGTTCTCCTAAAGCGCCGTTCTCAATCCTTTTTTTTGCTTTGACGGCGGACGAAAGGGTTTTGATATATGCCGCCAGAGGAACAAGAAAAACTGCTAGTGCGATAAGTCGATTGAGTCTCTTGTGTTCCATTTATTCTCTAAGGATTTTACTGTACTAAAATTCACAATCAATGTATAAGGAAAAGGCTTGAACTTCAAGGAATATTGAGCGGCTCAATGGAACGTCTGACAGATTTCATCGCAGAGCACATATCCCTTTGCAGTGAGCCGGAATCGTCCGTCCTCCATCCGTGCACTTCCTTGTTGAATCAATTCAGAGATGATCGATGAATTCTCTGTTGAAAGGTTACGTGAAAAGCGCCGGCGAAATTGTTCCAGGTCGATTCCTTCGCTTCGCAAGCCGAGAAAGATCGCTTCTTCCATGAATTGAGTTTCTGTAAGATGTTCTCCGCCTGCAACCGGGAGTGTGCGCTCGCCCGATTGTTTGATGTATGCAGTGAGATCGGATATGTTCCACCAGCGTTCGTTCTTCCAAAATGAATGTGCCGATGGACCAAAGCCAAGATAATGAGAGTGATTCCAGTAATTGAGATTGTGGCGGCATTTGAAATTCGGCTTGCCTGCCGCGGCGGGTCTGGCGAAGTTCGATACTTCGTATTGTTCGTAGGCATGAGAGGTGAGAAAATCGATGGTGAACTCGTATAAGTCGGCATCGCGTTCAAAATCAATCGGTGTTACTTGGTTCAATTGAACCATGCGAAAGAGAGGCGTCTCCGGTTCGATGATAAGACTGTAGCACGAGATATGTTCGGGTTGAAGTTCTACCGCTTGTTCTAGGTTCGATTTCCACTTTGCCAAAGTTTGGTAAGGAAGCGAAAAGATGAGATCAAAGCTGACATTTTCAAACTCGGCGGAGATGCAATCCCGTACGCACTGCTTCGCCTCGGATGCATTATGAATACGGGTCAGAAACTTCAAGTCTTCATCGTGGAATGATTGAATACCCATGCTAATGCGGTTAATACCGGCAGATCGGAATGCGCGAAGTTTCTCTTTGTCTACGGTTCCCGGGTTTGTCTCCAGCGTAATCTCGGCATTCGTCTGAATCGCAAACCGGGATGCAAGGAGGTCGAGTATCTTTTCTATTTCAGAAGGATGAAGAAGAGAGGGCGTTCCGCCCCCAAAGAAAATTGTCTCGTATGGTTCATGGAAACGTTGATCCTCCGCCCGAAGTTCGATCTCTGTTTTCAGCGCAGAAAGAAACCGCTCTTCCAGCGAGCGGTGCCCTGTTTCTGATTCCATAGGCACGACGGAGTAAAAATCGCAGTAGATGCACTTGTGTTCACAGAAGGGAATATGAAGATAAAGAGAAGCCATTTGGGATTTTCAATTTCCAAGTTGAAAATTGGCAATTAACGAATCAGTGTACCAATCCTCTTCCATCGGATAGTCGACAACTTTTCTAAGATATTTGAGACGGAAACTTCCGTGTCCCACGACCAGTACACGAACAATGCTTCACCGATTAAATGATCATCCGGTACAAAACCCCAATAGCGGCTGTCCATACTGTTGTCACGATTGTCACCAAGAACGAAATAGTAATTCTGGCGAACACGGTACGTCGATGCCACCACGCCGTCAATCAAAATCATATTGTCGACAATCTGAACAGCGTGTCCTTCACGTTCAATGAGCATGTGCCATTGGGCGATGGTTGGCAGTTCAAGTTTTAGAATATCACCCTGCTTTGGAACAATGATAGGCCCATAGTCGACATTGCTGAATGTTGAACCCTTTGGAAACATCTCTGGATTTTGTCGCCATGAATTTCCATTCGAATGGTCGGATTGAATTCCATGAGGAGGAAGAGGAATGAGAATTTTGTTTACATAGGCAAGACCGGAATGAATTTCCAGCGTGTCACCCGGCAAGCCGATACATCGCTTGATATAATTGACATGCTCTGCAGGAGTGATCTCGTCTCTGTCGCCAGGAAATTCAAACACGATCACATCTCCGTGATGGATGTTCTGGAAAAAAGGAAGTGTGAACGATGGTATGGTTCGTGCAATAAGCGGCAGATAGCGCGGTGTACGCAAGCCATATGCAAGTTTGTTGACCAAAAGGAAATCACCTATTTGGAGCGTTCGTTCCATCGAAGTCGAGGGAATGCGATATGCATCAAGCACAAAGACTTTTAAAAGGAGAGCTGCAAGCACCGTGATCAGAATGGTCTTGCCGTATTCCATCAGTGTTGATGTAAGATTCTTCTCCTTTTGTTGTATGTGAAGAGAGTGATCTCGAGATGTACTATGGGCAGATTGCTCCTGCATTATTTAATGAGTGAACCGATGCGACCCCAGCGCACTGATGCAAGTCTCCCAAAAATATCATAGAGTGGGAGGTCGGAGTTCCACGACCAATAGACGATCATCGGTGTGCCGACAATGTTTTCTTTTGGAATAAATCCCCAGTAGCGGCCGTCAAGACTATTGTCTCGGTGGTCGCCCATGCCAAAGAGATAATCGCGCTGCACGGTGTATGAGGTTGCAGGTTTTCCGTCAATCAAGACTGATCCGGTGATCGCTTCCACTGTGTGTCCTTCCCGTTTAATGAAGATTTGCCATGCAGAATAATTTTGTACGTTCAGTGGAATCACCATACCTTGTTTCGGGACGACAAGCGGACCGAAGTTGTCTTCATTCCATCCGGCGCCGATAGGGAAGATACGATCGTCTGCTTCGTTTGCAGGCACCGACCAACCGCGATCGAATCTGACATTGCGGGGTAATGGCAGCATTTGTCCATTCACCGATAAGACACGATTACGAATTTGAATTGTATCGCCGGGTGTTCCAACACACCGTTTGAGGTAGAAGGTAAAATCCTGCGGTTCGACTTCGTCGCGCATGCCTGGGAAGACGAATACAATGACATCACCGCGTTTCACATCTCTGAATGCCGGTACGCGAAACCATGGTAAACGTACATTGGTGAAAGGAATGTTCCGCGGCGATGTTCCACCGTAAATAAATTTGTTGACGAAGAGCAGTTCACCTGTTAGCACCTCATTTTCCATCGATCCGGTTGGAACCAGAAAGGACGCAACGACAAAGTTGTTGATAAGAAGAAAGAGACCTAAGACGATTCCTGTTTCTTTCAGGAATGCTTTTGTCTTTTCTTTCAATGTCTGCGGAGTCGATTGTTCTTCCTTTTTTTGTTTCTTGTCGTTACTCATAGTTGTCCTTCTGTTTAATTTTTATCCGTTATTCTTCCAATGATAGAACGGCAAGGAATGCTTCCTGCGGCACTTCTACACTGCCGACTCGTTTCATCCGCCGCTTGCCTTCTTTTTGTTTCTCCAGCAGTTTTCTTTTTCGTGAGATGTCGCCGCCGTAACATTTTGCCAGCACGTTCTTGCGAATGGCGCTGAGTGATTCACGCGCAATCACTTTACTGCCGATAGCGGCTTGTATTGCCACCTCAAACATTTGACGTGGAATCAGCTCCCGAAGTTTCGAGCAAAGTTTGCGTCCCCATTCATACGATTTCACACGGTGGACGATGGTGGAAAGTGCATCAACTGGTTCCCCATTCAACAAAATGTCCAATTTTACGAGGTCAGAATCGCGATACTCAAGAAAATCATAGTCTAATGAAGCATAACCACGCGAGAGTGATTTAAGTTTATCGTAGAAATCGAAAATAATTTCAGATAATGGCAGTTCAAAATGGATATCGGCACGCTCTGGACTGAGATAAGTAGTGTTACGGTGAATACCGCGTCGGTCCATACAGAGTTTCATAATGTTGCCGATGTATTCTGTCGGTGTGATGATTTGTGCCTTCACGAATGGCTCTTCTACTTTTTCAATCTTGCCGGCATCCGGCATAAGCGAGGGATTATCGACAAAGAGAACATCTTTGTCTGTCTTTGTAACGCGGTACTCGACGTTCGGTACTGTATTGATGAGGTGCTGGTTGTATTCGCGTTCCAATCGTTCACGGACGATTTCCATATGAAGAAGTCCGAGAAATCCGGCACGGAATCCGAATCCAAGGGCAACGGAGGATTCAGGTTCGAAGATGAGTGAAGAATCGTTCAATTTCAGTTTGTCGAGCGCGTCGCGCAACTCGCCAAAGTCATCACTGTTGGATGGATACATACCGCTGAAGACCATCGGCTTGGCTTCTTTGTAACCCGGAAGCGGTTCTGCAGCAGGATTATCTACGAGCGTAATCGTATCGCCGACTTTCGTGTCGTGTACATCTTTGACATTCGCAATGATGTAACCGACATCGCCCGCAGAAAGTGAACCGATTCGTTTTCTCTGCATCTCGAGAATACCGATATCTTCTGCTTGAAATTCCTGCCCCTTTGAGAAGAACCGAATCTTATCTTTTTCGTGCACGGTTCCTTCCATTACACGAATGTAGGCTATTGCTCCGCGGTACTCATCAAACACTGAATCGAAGATCAATGCTTTCAGCGGCGCGTTCGGATCGCCTTTCGGAGCGGAAATACGCGAGACGATAGCTTCGAGCACTTCCTCCACCCCTATGCCGGATTTTGCACTGCCCATGAGAATTTCTTCTTCCGTACACCCGATGAGATCGATTACCTGCTTCTTCACCATGTCGATCATCGTCTTAGCGCTTGGTAGATCGATTTTATTGATGAACGGAATAATTTCAAGTCCGGCGTCGATAGCGAGATACAGATTGGAGATGGTCTGTGCTTCTACACCCTGCGTTGCATCTACCACCAGAATCGCACCTTCGCAAGCGGCAAGCGAGCGCGAGACTTCGTACGTGAAGTCTACATGACCCGGCGTGTCGATGAGATTTAATGTATAACTCTTTTTGTTGCGGGCTTGATACCTGATCTGGATTGCGTGTAGCTTAATGGTGATGCCGCGTTCCTGCTCAAGATCCATGTCATCGAGCATTTGCTTCGTCAGGTCACGGGTAGCAACGGTGCCGGTATATTCTAACAAACGGTCGGCGAGTGTCGATTTACCGTGGTCGATGTGAGCGATAATACAAAAATTGCGGATATGTTCCATGGAAACCTGAGTCTATTTTTCTGATACAAATCCCGATTATTTTCAATTCATTCAGTCGAGAACAACGTATTTCCTAAAATAATAAAGAGTAAAGAGGGAAAAACCACTGTGAGCCGCTCTTTACTCCTTCAACAAATGCAAGATAGCAGAAAATGCTTAGAAGAGCAAGGAATGCAATTCCTCGTGCGTCAATGTTTCGAATTCCTTGCTGATATTCCACAGCTTTGCGTTATGTTTGTTGGACGATACAAATGATTAAACCATGCGAATCATCATGGCCGGAGGAATCAAATTTTGATATTCAGATCTCACCTTACAAAGTATTTTGCTTTAGCGAAGGGGAATCTGAAATCGGATTTTTGCGTTGCCGCCCAGATCATCGGAGACATTAAAGTCATACAATGTTGCACCGACATATGCATCTATAATATTAAGAAAGTATGTGAGAGCGAGGTAGAAGATAAATTCGTCGCGTTGATTGTGATAAAATTCGCGAAAACTTAGTATATATGGATTGCCGGTATGATTTATCGTATCCGATCGAACAGATTCTGAGTATTGTCCCCGATAATCCATGTATTGATTATTTGCTTGGATCGCACTTGAAGCGAAATAATACCCAAATCCCCAAATTAATGGAATAGTATAATACCGATGGGCGTACACTTGTCCTGACCCGGGCAGGATTGCAGAAAACAACATTGCGCGATTACCCGATTTTGCCTGTCTCTCATCGGACAATTTCATACTGTTAAATTGATATTGCAGTGTGTCGCGAGAAGTGGGAAGCGTTTCTATTGTATCAGGTTTGATGAGAGCGGAAGTGACTTTTGCTTGTGCGGTTGAATCGTTTATTGACAATACAAAGACAAGAGCAAGACTTACAATACTCCATGGTGTGAATGATCGGTTTCTCATCAACAGGTCTGTGCAAAAAAGTTGTTATTTCTCAATGACGGCGACGGCTTCAATTTCGACGCGAATATCGCGAGGGAGCCGGGCTGCTTCCACGGTACTGCGGGCTGGCGCCGCAGCTCCAAGAAATTCAGCATACACTTCGTTCATGGCAGCGAACTCGTTCATATCTTTCAAAAAGACTGTCGTCTTCACGACAGACGCGAGCGAAGCTCCACCGGCAATAAGAATTGCTTCAAGATTCTTCATGACCTGTCGTGTTTGTTCCTTGATGCTGCCTTCCACTAGTTTGCCGGTTATTGGGTCCATTGGTCCCTGTCCGGCTGTGTAAAGAAATTTGCTGTCAACAAGAATTGCCTGGCTGTAGGGCCCGATAGGAGCCGGAGCTTTCTCTGTGAGAATTTTTTTTATGTTTGTCATACTATTTTCCTGTGAATAAATCCATCAGGCGGTCGAAGTCATCGAGAGAATAATATTCAACAATAATCTCGCCGCGTCCTTGTCCTTTTGTCCGGACTTTTACTTTTGTGCCGAGTGCTTGGCGCAGCTGCGCTTCTAAATTTTGGATGCCTGCCGGCGTACCGGTGCTCTCTTTATGTGTCCCGGATTTCTTTTTCGGCTGTTGTGCCGCACGGACAATGTCTTCCACTTTGCGTACCGATAATCCGTTGTCGACTATTTTTTCAAACAGCCGTATTTGCATCCGTTCATTTGGAAGCGAAATAAGCGCGCGCGCGTGTCCCATGGAAATTTTTTCTTTACGCAAACCCTCTTGAATTTTTCCCGGCAGCTTCAACAAACGAATGAAATTTGTGACCGTGCTGCGGTCCTTACCGACACGTTTTGCGATGTCTTCCTGATTGATATGGCATTCGTCCATAAGACGCTGGTAAGCGTTGGCAATTTCCATTGGGTTCAAATACTCGCGCTGGATATTTTCGATGAGCGCGAGTTCCAGCATTTCTTCATCGGTTGCAACGGCAATGATATATGCAGGAATGTGCCGCAAATGTGCAGCCTGTGCCGCCCGCAGACGCCGTTCACCGGAAATGAGCTGATATGTGCCATCGAATCGGCGTACAGTGATCGGTTGGATAACGCCTTTTTCTAGAATGGATCGGGTAAGCTCTGCAAGAGATTCTTGATCGAAATCAATGCGCGGCTGGAATGGATTTGGTCGTATCTTGGCAATGTCAATACTGGCGATGATGCCTATCTCACCGGTATCCCGACCAATAGAACCATCGCGAACATTTACTTCTATCCTTGAATTTTTCGGGATAAGAGCGTTCAGTCCACGCCCAAGAACCGATTTTTTTTGATCGACCATATATTATATCCTACCGACAGGTTCCTGATGTATTAGCGGTTCGATAGAGAAAAACTTGTTGTTCTTTAAAACTTCTTTCGCTAATTCCATGTAATTACGAGTGCCGATGCAAATAGCATCGTACAAAATGATCGGTTTGCCAAAACTGGGTGCCTCGCTCAATCGGATGTTGCGTGAAACGATGGTAGTAAATACTTTATCACCGAAGTAGCGTTTTACTTCTTCCACAATTTGGTTGGAGAGCCGAAGCCTTGAATCGAACATCGTCAACAGAACACCTTCGATATCGAGATTGGGATTCAGTGTCTTCTTGACCATGTTGATGGTACTGAAGAGCTGACCGAGTCCTTCCAGAGCAAAGTATTCGCACTGGACAGGAATGAGGACAGAATCCGCTGCCGTTAAAGCATTGAGTGTCAGCAAGCCAAGCGAGGGCGGACAATCTACAATAATGAAATCGAATCGGTCACGCACCGGTTGGAGCGCAGTTGTGAGAAGCCGTTCCCGATCTTCCATTCCTACCATTTCGATTTCGGCGCCGACAAGATTGATGTGCGATGGAAGGATGGAGAGGTACGGCATTTGCGTCGGCTGGATTGCCGCCGCCGCTTCCACTTCTCCAACAATTACCTCGTAAATGGTTTTCTTATCAATGCTGGTGGAGCCGACACCACTTGTGGCGTTCGCTTGCGGGTCATTATCGACGAGCAATGTGCGTTTCTCCGCTGCCGCAAGCGAAGCTGCAAGATTGATAGCAGTTGTGGTTTTGCCAACACCACCTTTTTGATTTGCTACGACGATTATTTTTGCCACAATGATCCGGTCGTTCCTGGAGGTGTATACTTCATTGCGAAAAATATACTGCCTTTTTTCTGCTCAAGCAACCGATGAAATAAGACGGAGGTATGTTCTCAGGATGCAACATCACACTTCTTGTGAAATGGCTCCGGCAGGGGAGAAATCTTACGTGTTTGCGGATTTATGAATACAATACCAGTTTTTACACGCGCAACTTCTTTACACGTTGCTTTATTGATGAGTCTGAAAATGAAATCGCAATTTGTCGTCTGAAAGTCGGTGACCCCAGCTTCTATCGTTAATATGTCTCCATATAATCCTTCTGAAGAATAAACAACAACTGCATCTGTCATCATAATTCCCAATCCTTCGATATTTAGTTCAGAATAACCAAGGTTCTGGAGAAATTGAATACGTGCTTCATGAACGATGGAGAGCACAGCATCATTGCCGAGATGACCGCCGTAGTTGATGTCACTTATACGGATTGGAATTTCAGTTCTAAACGGAAGATAGGTGGGGAGTATCAGTTTTACGCGAGCCATATATGTTTCCCATGAGAATTTCTAATCAGTATCCCAACAGTTGTTTATATTGATGAAAGGTACAAGAATTCTTGAAATAATGCAGAAGTCTTCGGAATGAACATTTGGATGGAAAATTGGTCAATATCCATGCAACTTAAATTGCTAGATCATCGTAAATAAATGAGTAACAATGGAAATTACCTATGACAACCTTTATTCTTTGGCTCATCCTTTTCTTACTCTGCTGGCCATTAGCATTGCTGGCGTTTGTACTCTATCCAATCGTTTGGCTTCTTATGCTGCCATTCCGCGTCATTGGCTTGACGGTGAAGGGATTGTTTGAATTTCTCACTGCGTTGATACTCCTGCCAGCAAGAATTCTTCGTGCATCCAAAGGGTAGGCAGAACTACTTTCCTAGTGCTTGTTCCTTCAGTATTGTTTTTTTCCTTCCTCCGAATGATTTTCCGGTGATATCCCGTTGCAATTAGACGCATTTTTCGGTACCGTTTCATAAAATAATCTGATAAGTATCTCTGTGCATCTACGAATATTTTGTATAATTTTCATTCTCTTGTTGACGGTGCCAACTCTGATTTGCGCACAAAGCACTGCTCATCTGCAGGCCTGTGTCACAATTATTCGGCCGGAATTTGGTGAAGGTGCATACCGCTATCCCCATTTGCTTTCCTGCAGATCTGTGCAACATCCGCGCATTGCTGTGGTATTCAGTGGAGGTGGCGCGCGCGGTGTAGCTTCTATAGGTGTGCTGCGTGTGTTGGAACGAAACGATATTCCCATTGATCTTATTGTAGGCACAAGCATGGGCAGCGTTATTGGCGGTTTGTATGCAATGGGATATTCCCCTAACCAGCTTCAGCAAATGATTGATACAACAAATTGGGAAGACTTACTCAGCTATACGGATGAAGCACGGCGGCGTGATATGTTTTTGGATCAAAAAATTGCGCGTGATAAGAGCGTACTGGTGCTTCGATTTGAAGGACTCACGCCGGTCATTCCGGAGGCATTCTCCACAGGTCAGCGGTTGACGAATTATCTCAACATCCTCACACTTCAAGCTCTCTACAAACCTGAACCAAGCTTTGACGATCTCCGTATTCCATTCCGGGCTGTGACGACAGATCTGGTGACTGGAAAACGTATTATCCTTGATCGAGGAGATATGACGGAAGCGCTCCGTGCAAGTTTATCCGTGCCTTTGCTTTTTAGCAGCGTTCCGCGTGATTCCATGCAGCTTCTTGATGGCGGTTTGATAGATAATCTTCCTGTCGATGTGGCGATTGCGCATCATGCAAATATCGTTGTCGCGGTTGATATGGTCAGCCCGCTCAGACCGAAAAGTAAACTGAATGCACCATGGGAAATTGCAGATCAAATTACTACTATTATGATGCAAGAGGCGACCAAGTTAGCACGTGCGAAAGCGAATATTGTTATTACCCCAAAATTGGGTGATCATTTATCTTCCGACTTTACAAACCTTGATTCTTTAATTATTGCCGGTGAAATCGCTGCCGAAGAATCACTTCCCATGTTCAAGAAACTCATCAGTGAATGTACGCTCAAAAAATATCAGGCGGACAGCACAATACGGTACAAGCGGCCTCGGTTTTCTTGGACAAGTGAACTACCGTCAGAGTATCAAGACAGCCTTCAGATGTATGAGAAACGAGGCTGGGTAACAAAAATGGATCTGCAAATTCTTGTCAATGATATGTATGAACAAGGTGACTATGCCGCTGTGGAGGAATTTGTTGAACAGCAGATGGATTCTACTATTATAAAAATTGTCCTTTCACCCAACCCTATTTTATGCGACATAAACATATTGGGAAATTCTATTTTTCCTGCCGATACATTGCTTTCGGTATTCCGGTCGTTGTATGGGCAGCACCTAAATATCAAACGAATAACGCTCGCCTTCGAAAGTCTCCTTGCGATGTATAGAACGTCCGGTTACCCACTTGCCCGCATATTAAAGGTGCAATTTGATTCGACATCGAACAGGATCAACATCGTTTTAGACGAAGGTGTTGTATCTCGTACGGATATTTACGGCACAACGAAGACTCGTGATTGGGTTCTCAGGCGTGAATTGCCATGGCATGAGAACGATCTGTTGACTCTCTCAAAGGTCTCACAAGGAATGGCAAATCTCTATGGGACAAATCTTTTCGAGCAGATGCATCTTTCCGTCCATCATGAAGGCGATAGCAGCCAATGGAATGTTACTACGGTTCATGCTCATGAACGCAATACGGAATTAATCCGCTTCGGGCTCCGAGTAGATGACGAACGCAATATTCAGCCATCCATCGATGTACGGGACGAAAATTTGTTTGGCGCTGGTGCAGAAATCGGCTTGCTGATTGGAGGAGGGACGCGAAATCAGAGCTATGTCGCTGAGATCAAGGCAACGCGCATTTTCAACACATACCTGACGTTCAATCTGAAGGGGTATTCGGTCATCCGCGATGTGAATTTTTATGACGATGCACCGACAAATAATTCACTCTGGTTCGAACGTATTTGTGTAGGAGAATATGAAGAGCGCCGTAATGGTGGCTTGATGAGTTTCGGCGCTCAACTCGAAAGACTCGGCAGTGTTACCATCGAAGGGCGGTTAGAAAAAATCAATGTAGATAATATTATCAATTCTACTATCACCGATCAAGGATACAATATTTCGTCTATCCGATTTGGTACGAACGTGGATACGCAGGACAAATTTCCGTATCCGACCGATGGAATTGTTATGAATTTCTCCTATGAATCAGCGTTGATGAAACTGGTCGATGCACCGGGATTTACGAAAATGTACTTTTCATACGAAACGTACCATACAATGTACATAGGACACGTGATTCATCCTCGATTCGAGATCGGTATGGCGGATGAAACTTTGCCGATCAGCGAACAATTTTCGCTTGGCGGTCAGCAAGATTTTTTTGGGTTTCGAGAAGATAATACGCGCGGCCGGCAATTATTGGCAGCAAGTTTGGAGTATCAATACAAACTACCATTCGAGCTCTTTTTTGATACCTATTTCAAAGCACGCTATGACTTTGGCTCTGTATGGGCAAAAACAGAAGAAATGCGGTTAAAGGATTTTAAGCATGGTATTGGAGTAACGATCGGATTGGATACACCTATTGGTCCGGCAGAGTTTTCGCTTGGCCGCAGTTTTTATTTCATAAACCGTTCAGTGAGCTTTGGGCCGTTTGCAGCATACTTTAGTATCGGTTATCCTATTTTTGGGGTTGTGAGGAATTAAAGGAAAATAAGTAACTTGTTGTACTGATGGACCGTATCTATGGATACGGTATTCATGGTCAAATATAGTTAGAGATCAACAATGACAAATCTATTTTCTAACTTATCGGCTCGATCCATCAGAGCTATCTATACCGTAGTAGCCCTGATTGTATTGAGTGTATGTCTAATGAACTTCTATGTTCAGATGTTCGAGCGTATTGTTGGTAATGATCAATGTCGATGGGTGCCGAAAGGCGAATCGCGTTTGTTGATTACCGATATTGTAAGCGGTGGTGTTTCAGATCAGGCGGGAATCAAAGACGGCGATGTTCTTATTAGAATTGATGAACTGCAGTTCAAGCGTGATCTTGACGCACAGGAAATCATTAATAACAAGGTTGGTTCATACGCAACTTATACTTTGGAACGAGATGGTGCTCAATTTGACAAACGCATACTCATTCTTAAAGCAATTGATTTAGAGTATGTTTCACAATTGCTCTTTGGGTTGGGTTTTTTGCTTGTGGGGTATATTGTTGTAATGGTCAAGCCGCAGGGAAGTCTCCAGAGAATGTTTGGCCGTTTCAGTATTGTTTCCATGCTCTTCTTCGGGCTTTCTACGTTGAACCAAAACCCAATAACCGATCCTCGCTGGCGGATTATTACGCTTAGTATTTTCTTTATTATAGGTTCTATTTTCGCACCAATTTTTGTGCGGTTCTTTTTATTCTTTCCTATCAAGAGAAAGGGGTACAATAGCAAACTCCTTTCAATTCTCCTGTATGTCCTCAGTGTTTCATTTATGGTCGCGCTCATTTTACTGACTATTTCCTATTTTAAAGGTATGGATCAGTTTCGTCAATATATTAACGCCGTTTTTTTCTTTCGATATGGATTTTTCCTTGCAGGATTTGCTATTTTTATCCAAAGCTACTATAGCAATTCCATAAAAGGACGGCGCAGTCAACTTCGACCTATACTTATTGGTGTCGCCATTGGCATCTTAATGTTCAGCTACGCTCTTATAGTTCAAGCGAGATATCGATTTATTGCATTTATCAATCCTACAATTTTGTTGCCGGTGCTGCTACTGGCTTTTGTACCTGTAGCTTTTGGTTATGCAATCTTCCGGCATCGGTTGATGGATATAGATGTTGTCATCCGGCGTAGTTTGATTTATGGAACTGTTACGGCATCATTGGCAGCGATTTATTTAGTCTCTGTTTACGGTATAGGTACGCTTGTGAATTACTTTTTTGGTGAACAAGAGAATCATTTGCTTATTATTGTATCACTGGTGGTAGTTGCTTTTGTGTTCGATCCAGTCAAACAGAGATTTCAAAATGGGATCGATCGAATATTCTTCCATGAAAGGTACGATTATCAGCGGGCATTACTGGAATTCACACAAGAACTCCCGCGCTTAATGGAGATGGAACATATTCTTCATTCAATTGTCTCGCGACTCTCCTCAATTATGCACATCGAAAAATTGTCTGTCTTTATTTGCGGAGAAAAAGAAGGATGCAAAACGGCCGCACAGAACATAGATCAAACAGATTGCACGTTTAGTGACGGTGAAAACACACTGATGGCACTCTTACAGAAAACACGTAAGCCAGTTGATCTTCATCTTCTTGATGATGAGTATGATGTGACTGAGGTGAAGAGCGAAGAAAAACAAAAACTTCTCCGGGCCGGTGTGGTGTTATCGGTGCCTATGTTTCTGCAAGATCGTTTGGTAGGATTTATCAATGTTGGGCCGAAAATGTCGGGGAAAGTATATTCGCAAGAAGATATCAATTTGCTGGCGACCGTTGCTGGACAAGCCGCTATTGCCATCGAGAACTCGCGTTTGCATAAATCCGAGATCGAACAGGGGCGTATCAAAGAAGAACTGGATCTGGCGCGGAAAATTCAGCAAGGCCTGTTCCCGAAAGCGAGTCCTGAGATTACCGGTCTCGATATTGCCGGTGTATCAGTCCCGGCACTGAGCGTTGGCGGGGATTACTACGACTTTGTCCAACTTGGTCCCAAAAAAATTCTTGCCGTTGTGGCAGATGTCTCCGGCAAGGGAATGTCTGCTGCGTTGTATATGTCGAAAATTCAGGGGATGGTCCAGCTTGCGGCACATATGTACGATACACCGAAGGAGATGCTCGTCAACATTAATCGGCGTATATTCGACGGGCTTGATCGTAAATCGTTTATCACGATGATTCTCGCACTTTTCGATTTGAAGAAAAAAGAAGTACGCATTTGCCGCGCCGGACACAATAAGGCACTTTTGAGTGTGAATGGAAAAATTCGTTTCCTTGAAGGCGGTGGAATTGGGTTGGGGTTAGAACGCGGCCCATTATTCGAGAATGCTATTGAAGAAGTACGGATTCCGATCAAATCGGAAAGTCTTTTCCTCTTTTATACTGATGGTATCACCGAAGCGATGAATGAAAAGCAGCAGCAGCTGGGTGAAGATGCAATCGTGCATGTGTTGAAAAAGAAACGGCTTCTACCTGCAGCAAGAATCCAACAAGCAATTCTTACGGCCGTAGAAAAATTTCGCGGTACTGCTGAACAGCATGATGATGTAACGATGGTGGTAGTTAAAAGCGTGTCAACAAAGAAAGTAAAAAGATAGAAGGTAAAAGTTAAAAAGCTCTTTTATGCGTTTCTCTTCATATCCCCATCAAATGTCTACCGGTTCATTTCTTTAATCTGATCTCTATATTTTGTTTGTCTCGTTTCTTTGTCTTTTCTTTGAAAACTCTCTATATTCATAGAGATTCTTTTTTTATAATAGAATTTAATAGAACGTATGACGACAAAACCTCCATCATCCATTGTAGAATTTCCGGCCGAGTCGCTGGAAAAATTCGCATACAGCATTACCGCGGAAATTCCAGCGCAAGAACCGAATGATAATAATCGTCTTGGCTATTGTCTGTGGGGATGGTTGAGCGAACGGCGTGGATCACTGCTGCAGGCTATTCATGCGGCAGGCGCTCGCACAAAACTTACCGATGAAGAAATTTCCTCCATAATAAGTAAGCGGCTCGAAGAAAAGGGTATCAAGTTTTCCTAACGAAGGAATGAGAAATTCTGCATTCTTATAATGTTATACTTTATTGTCTTACTATGAGTTAAAACAGTATGCTCTATACTTATAAAATTTTTATTCTTTCTTTCATTCCATTATTTGTTGCCATTGATGTCTTGGGATTAGTGCCGATCTTTCTGACACTCACGGGTGAGATGAATCATAAGGAGAAAAAAAAACTCATCACGGATGCAACGTTGACTGCGCTTGCTGTTTCATTGGTGTTTCTGTTCGGCGGCAGAATGATTTTTAATTTTCTTGGAATCACAGAAAACGATTTTCGTGTTGGCGGTGGCATTGTTCTTTTGGTACTTGCCATTGTGGATCTCATCTTTGCCGGCGAAGAAAATCGGACACCCCAAACATCTGTAGGTGTTGTTCCCATCGGTATCCCGCTCATCATTGGTCCCGCCGTGCTCACGACGCTCCTGATTGTTGTAGATGCATATGGGTATCTGGCTGCGGTGATAGGATTACTGGCAAATCTTTTTCTTGTTTGGCTGATCTTCCGAAATTCCAATCTTATCATACGGATTATGGGAGACGCGGGCTCGAAGGCATTCGCGAAAGTTGCGGCACTCTTTATGGCGGCTATTGCGATTATGATGATACGTGTTGGACTGACTGCAATGATTTCTGCAAAATAACTACATGAACCTGGGACTAAAAAATAAAATAGCAATTGTTACTGCGGCAAGCCAAGGACTTGGTAAAGCATCCGCGCTGGCGCTGGCACAGGAAGGCGCAACCGTCGTTATCTGCTCACGGAGACAGAAAGAAATTACAGAAGCGGCAAATGAAATTCAGAGAACCACGAATGCAACTGTTATTCCGTTGGTTGCCAATGTTGCCAAGCCGGGAGACATCGAGCTATTGGTTGCAGAAACAAAGGGGCGCTTCGGCACTGTACACGTGCTTGTCAATAATGCGGGCGGCCCACCTACCGGCGACATTCTCTCGTTGAAGGATGAAGATTGGCAGAAGGGACACGACCTGACACTCATGAGTATGGTGCGTCTCACTCGCGCTGTTCTTCCGATGATGATTCAACAGCAATGGGGAAGAATTATCACCATTACATCGATTGCCGCAAAGCAGCCGATCAACGAATTGCTTCTTTCTTCTGCAATTCGCCCCGGAATTCTCGGACTCACAAAAGTGCTTGCGAACCGGTACGCAAAAGATAATATTACCGTGAATACAGTGTGCCCCGGTAACGTTCTGACCAAGCGGCAGGAAGAACTCGCAGCATCGCGAGCAGCCGCACAGAATATTTCCAAGGAGCAATATTTGAAAGAGACTGCAGGTGCTATTCCCGCCGGTAGACTCGGTAAGCCAGAAGAAATTGGCAATGTTATCGCATTCCTCGCATCTGAGCAAGCAAGTTATGTCAATGGAGTGAATATGCTTGTTGACGGTAGTGCTACTAAGGGAATCCATTGAAATAATATAAATCGGATCATCACTCTATTTCAGAAAGTATTCGCATGCACGACATCTTGAACGCTATTTTCTTGGGCATTATCGAAGGTGTCACAGAATTTCTCCCGATCTCCAGCACCGGACATCTCCTCATTGCAGAAAAGCTGGGATTGGGACACCGCTCGGATTTGTTCAACGTCGTTATTCAGGCGGGCGCCATTCTCGCTGTCACAATCATTTATTGGGAGCGGTTGGTTTCCCTTGTGACCGGTTTTGCCAAGAAGGAGAATCGGGACTACGCGCTCAAACTCCTCACGGCGTTCTTCATCACTGGCGTACTGGGGTTAATTGCCACCAAGCTCGGTTTCAAATTACCGGAGGCGATTACTCCAGTTGCGTGGGCTCTTCTTATCGGCGGCGTTTGGATTCTCGTTGCAGAGTGGCTTGCAGCAAAGAAGGCAGACAGGACCAACGTCAGCTGGCTTGTCGCCGTTGTTGCTGGGTTTGCACAGATTGTTGCAGCGATCTTTCCGGGTTCATCCCGCTCCGGCGTTACAATCTTTGCCTGCATGCTTGCCGGTACCAGCAACCGTGCAGCCGCAACCGAATTCACATTCCTTATCGGCATTCCCACGATGTATGCGGCTAGCGGAAAACTTTTATGGGATGCGTACAAGCATGGCAGTGGAGGAGAGAACTGGGGCGAGCTTGGCATCGCGTTCATTGTTTCGACGATCACGGCATTCCTTGTTGTCAAATGGCTACTGCGATATATTCAAACGCATCGTTTCACACCTTTTGCCATCTACCGTATCATTCTTGGTGGAGCTATTCTCGCATTCTTCCTATTCGTTGGATAGTTCTGCATTATTTTTGAAAAAGATCCATCTCTTTTTTTTACATCTTGTATCAGAGTGGACTTTTATCTCAGAGATTCTTTATCTCTTCCTCACATAATCGAGGAAGGAGAATCCAGCATGAAGTTCTTCTTGTATGAGTTGAAAATGTGTGTAGAGAAATTCCTGATACGGAGGAAAGTATGTATCTCCGTCAACTTCTCTATCAACCAGGGTTAAGCGCAGTTCATCAGCATATGGAAGAGCATCCGCAAATACCCGCCCTCCTCCAATTGCGAATACTCGCTTTTCATTTTTTAATGCTTGTAAAGCAAAGTCTAATGAGGGATAGGATTTTACGCCGTTGATGACTTTTGACGTGATTACAATATTAATTCGATTGGGAAGCGGGTTGTCGAGAGAATCAAATGTTCTGCGGCCCATTATGACTGTGTGACCGGTGGTAAGCTGCTTGAATCGCGCGAGGTCTTCCGGTATATGCCAGGGGAGTTTGCCGTTCTTGCCGATGACTCGGTTGCGGGCTATTGCAGCGATGATGACGAGTTTCATAGCCGGTCTCCTTTTGACCGGAGCAGTTTAGTCCTCAACCCATGGTGGGCGTATGCCAAGGAGTTTCATTTTCGCTTCGATTTCTTCCCGCTCGATGTTGCGCTTCATCTCTTGTCCAAGAGGGGGAACAAGTCCGTACTCTTCTGCCACTGCTCGCGCGCCGGCTCTATCGCCTGCCTGCACACGTGAAATGATAGCGATCTCCTGTTTGGAAAGCTCTTCACCACCGAAGAGATAATCCTGAAATGCTTTCCACACCATCGGGCACCACTTACTGACGATCTCATTACCGATTGTCGCTGCATAGGAGCGAATTTCGTACTGCGCATGTGCTTCCATCCGGAGTGCAAGGAAATGAAGAAGATTGCGGAGGTCGATTTTCCAGTACGCTTCTGTATACGTACTGAGCGTTAAATCCTTGCGTGCTTGTTCGCGTGCAATCCCCGCAGCGATGCGTTCGTTGTACACTTTGCGTGTGAATTCCTGCAACTCCGATTCTTGCACAGAGAAATATTTTCCTTGCTCTGCTGAGAGAAGTCCGTCGCTTCCTTGCCGGTTTGTTGTACCCTGTGTCCGCCATTCTCCGGGTTTCGTTCTTTGCACCGCATCGACTGCAAGAGAATAGCGGGTAGAATATTCATTGACATTTGCAGTGCGGTGCCGGATCCATTGGCGCCAGCAATCCATCGGAACGCGAATGTGTAATTTGATTTCGCACATCTCGAAAGGCGTCGTGTGATGATGACGGAGCAGATACCGGATGAGTGTTTCATCTTCGCGGAGTTTCTTTGTGCCTTTGCCGTATGAAACACGTGCTGCCTGCACGACGGACGAATCATTTCCCATATAATCGACCACACGCACAAATCCATCATCGAGAACCTTAAAAGGAACTCCGAGAATCTCATCTATCTCTTTGACAACTGTGCGCTCCAGTTTTTCGACAGTTTGTTCCATTCTATAATGCGTAGTTAAGAATTTTAGAAACAAGTTTTGCCGTTGTCACATCAGCGTGAGGCAGCAGTTTGATGGGTGCCAATTCAACTACATCGAAGCCCACAATGTGCCGTTTGCGGCCGACCCTTCGGATACATTGCATCACTTCGTCCCAAAAGAGACCATTTGGTTCCGGGGTTCCTGTTGCTGGCATGAGAGATGGATCGAATGCATCGACATCGAATGAGATGTATACGTCATCCGTCAATTTTTCTGCAACAAAGTCGTCCCAGTATTTCAAGATTTTGGAGTAGCTGCCCTGGCGTATCTCGTGCGCGTAAAATGTGTGAATACCGTGGTCACGAATGAACTCCGCTTCCTCTTTGCATTGTGCCCGGATGCCTACTTGTACCAACCGATTCGGATCCAAAAATTCGCATACACGTGCCATCACCGAGGCGTGGCTGTATTTATTTCCTTTATACTCGGGACGAAGGTCGGAGTGTGCGTCGAATTGCAGGACAGAGAGATTGGGATACAATTTTGCATGTGCTGCAATGACAGCGGAAGAGATTGTGTGTTCGCCTCCAAGCGTCACAACAAATTTCTGCCGCTCGACCATATGGAGAACGGTGTCGTACATAAGCTGCAATGCGGCTTCATCCTTTTTCTTTTCAAGAACAAGCGGGGAAAGCGTGGTGATTCCGTGTTCCTTGTAGATTTCGCGTTTTGTTTCCTCATCGAAAAATTCAACATAGTGCGATGCCTTCAGGATTGCATCCGGACCTTTCTTGGTTCCGCCGCCGTAACTCACGGTGCGCTCGTACGGTGCCGGCAGCACAACAACCTTTGAAGTCTCAAACGTGGAATATTGTTTTTCTATACCGAGGAAATTGTGTTTGCTATCAAGTACCTTTACCATAATTCCTTCTCCAAAAAATTGTGTTCCAATATATCTCAAACCTGATGGAAAAGCAAGCATCTGAGTATGCAGGATCTGAAAAAGTAAGCTTTGAGAAAGCGAACTTGACAAAGAGGGCTTTTGTTCCGATAATAACAACACACTCTTATGAAATCATCCATACGACTATATAGTTTTTTTACAGTTCTTGTATCGCTCTGGTGTATTGGAATTCTTGCCGCTCCGCTCCTGAAGCATGCCGGCTGGACGCAAAGCGCAGATATGCTTTACTCGTTCTTCTCGCGTGTCTGCCACCAAGACGATGCACGTTCCTTCCATGTCGAAGGAGAGAAAATCGGCGTATGTATTCGCTGTGCTGCTATATATTTTGGATTCCTTTTGGGATTGATTACCTTGCCTTTGTCGCGCGCATTGAAGCGGAAAAAAATTCCTGCAATGAGATTCTTTCTCCTCGCGGTTCTTCCAATGGTTGTTGATGTCGGTACTGAATGCCACTGGTATTCATGCGAGCACGCCGATAACTCGAGTTATCACTGGTGCTTTGTTTGGCATGAGCATGCCATGGTTTGTTGTCCCAATTTTTATTGAAGCGTGTCTGCAACTCAATCATCGAAATAAAAACCATTCACCAGATTCCGGAGTCGTTCCCTATGCTCGAAAAACCCAGTAAACTACGCGCCGCTCTTCTTGGCGGACTCATTGTCGGCGCTATTTCAGGCCTTCCAGGCCTAAATTTTCTGAACTGTTGCTGTTGTGCCGGAATTCTTTTCGGCGGGGCAATGTCGGTCTATCTCTATCGTCAGGAATTTACAGATGAAATGCCTCCGATGGAATCTTCCGATGCGTTGGTTTTGGGAATTATCGCCGGCATTATCGGTGCGCTGATCACAACGTTCCTGAGCGCAATGATTTCTCTCATCCTTGGGCCTGTAGAAACAGAGATGGTGCGTACCTTTGTAGAGAAATTTGGACAGAAGCTTGAAAATTCTAGATCACTTCCATCAGGCACGATGGATGATCTACGTGACAAATTGGAGTTGGCAATGAAAGAAGGAGGAACGATCGGCGGTATTCTCCGCTCGCTTGTCTATGCGCTGATTCTCTATCCGATTTTTTCTATGCTTGGTGGGCTGATTGGATTTGGAATTTTCGGAAAGAAAAAATCGACGGTTCCACCAATGCCGCCGATGCAACAATGAAGCAGTACCGAAACTGTCATCTTGAAATGAAAGTATTTTTGGTTTTGATAATTATCAACGGCGCAGTCCGATCCCGCGAAGCGGGATCGCGATCGCGTGGAGCTAAAAAACACAACGGACTTATGCACCGTCCGTTAGGCAAAGAAAGGAAAGTATGAGTATTCACATCCCACATCCTCGAATTGGGGAAAGGTCCAAAATAGGTCCTCATCTCACAAAGCATGAGCACGTTGGACTTAATGGTCGTATAGCAATGCTAATAACCAATATGGTAAGCACAATGTGGTGTGCTTATCTTTTCGCTATCATAGCTTTGATAAGTCTCCCTGCGGCTATTGCGGGAGGGACTGCTACCCTCGTGTCCTGGCTTGCCCAGACATTTCTACAATTAGTTCTCCTTTCGGTTATTATGGTGGGACAAAAAGTGGCGGCCCGGGCTTCTGACAAACAGGCATTACAAACATTTAAAGACACTGAAGCGCTGTTGAAAATTCAGGATGAACTCCACAAATTGATTAAGATTAATAATGAACTTACTGAAGAAATTCACAGTCTTTTAATAAAAAACAAAAATAATGTTAAATCACCTTAAACGGCAGTATCTTTACTGATATGCCAAATAATAATGATCAGATCAATCGAACGGAAAACTGGAAAAATTATCGAATCCATGTTGATAAAATCGAAACCAGAACTGGTCTTGATTTCTTTTCGAATGGTCCAGCGTCACTACAAGCAGTGATAGAAGGTGTCACTGACAGTCTGTGATTTCCGGATTATAGGGGGTAAGTCAATATCCTCCCCAAGAATGCCGATGGTTATTTCTTTGTTTCGATCGACCTAAGAATTACAACATGGCGTTGGCGCGCTGTGGTGCATTTTGCTCACATAGGTTTAGCGCAGAATTGAAAGTGAAATGAGTGAACTTGGTTCGTGTAGTGCAAGTACTATGTCAAATCTCTTGGCGATTAGTCGTTCCAATATTTTATTTATGATTTTTATCGACTATTATTTCGTATAAATGAATATCAGATCATACGGAGTTGCAGGATTTGTAAACTCTACCGGAGAAACTATGAAGCTCTATCGACGGAAATGGATTATGTTGTTTTCATTATTATTCGGAATGAATACAGTACACGCGCAGCAGCTACACTACGTGCAGGTGCGTACCGTTAGCGGTGTATTGGAAGGTGTTGTCAGCCCTGACGGAAAAGTACGCACATTCAAGGGTATTCCTTATGCTGCGCCGCCTGTCGGTCCCTTGCGCTGGAAAGCGCCGCAACCGGCTCCTTCCTGGACTGGTGTCCGGAGAGCTGTGGACTACCCAAAGCGCGCTATGCAGGGACGCGTCTTCAATGACATGGTCTTCAACGACGAAGGACCCAGCGAAGACTGCCTGTATCTTAATTTATGGATGCCGGAAAATTATCAGGGCAAGTTGCCAGTGATGGTCTGGATCCACGGTGGAGGTTTTGTAGCTGGGTCATCTTCCGAACCCCGCCAGGATGCCGGGAATCTGTCAAAGAAGGGCGTACTAGTAGTCAGCTTGAACTATCGGTTGGGAGTGTTTGGATTCTTCGCGCATCCTGAACTCACCAAAGAATCGGAACACAACGCGTCAGGCAACTATGGACTTCTGGATCAGGTCGCCGCACTCGAATGGATTAAAAAGAACATCGCCACATTCGGCGGTGATCCTGGCAATGTTACGATCTTCGGCGAATCGGCCGGTTCGTTATCGGTCAGCGCATTGATGGCATCGCCTCTTGCGCAAGGCCTCTTCAATCGTGCAATCGGGGAGAGCGGAGCATTCTTCGGCATCACACTTCCGCTGAAGTCGCGCGTTGAAGCTGAAAAGGCAGGCGTTGAATTTGCAGATTTGGCATTCGGGACAGCCTCTCTCGAAGTGTTGCGGGCCATGCCTGCCCAAAAAGTACTCGATGCGGCATTGAAAGCGCCATGGGGGTCGTTCTCGCAGGACATCGATGGATACTTCTTGCCGATGGACTGTCGTTCAGTCTACGCAGCAGGCAAGCAAAGCCACATCCCGCTTTTAGCCGGATGGAATAAAGACGAAGGAAACTTCCAGGCCTTCTTTGCCGGCGATGAGCCGTCCGTCGCCAACTATATCGCGCATGCTAAGGCACGGCTCGACAGCAACGCGGAGGCATTTCTGAAAGTCTATCCGGCAGCAACAGATGCAGAGGCAAAGCGGGCAGCGCAAGATTTCGCTGGGGACAATTTCATCGCCTACTCCACCTGGAAGTGGCTCGAAATGCAACTAAAGACTGGCGAGTCTCCGGTCTTCCGGTACGAGTTCGATCAAACACTTCCACTGCCCGCAGATGCTAAACCGGGCGCAGAGCCAACAGCGTCACACTCCTGGGAAATCGAGTTCGTCTTCCAGGTGCTTTCATCGAAGAATTTGCCATGGCGACCGGAGGACTATACGGTATCGGAACTAATGTCTTCCTACTGGACTAACTTCGCAAAGACGGGCAATCCGAATGGCCCGGATTTGCCATGGTGGCCGGAGTACAACAACAATAACGGTTACCAGGTGATGCATCTTGGAGGAGTTACCTCTGGCTCGACCCCAGACAAGTATCGGGACCGCTATGAATTTCTTGAGAACATTAGCATGAAACCGTAAAACACAAAACGCTCACTAATCGTCAAGCTTCAAAACTACAGTTAAGATAAAAGTCCCTTACTATCGGAAGGCTTCTGTAGGTGAGGAATGAAGGTATTATTAGTTATCGATATGCAGGTAGGATCTTTTAAGCCGGAAATGTCGCGTTTTAATGCTGATGTTATTGTTCAGAGGATAAATTCATTATTAAATGACTTCCAAAAAAATGGAGATAAGGTAATCTTCATTCAACATGATGGAATGAAGGAAAATTCCTTTCTCCCTGGTACATCTGATTGGAATATTTTACCAACTTTAATTAAACGTCCGGACGATATTGTTCTCCGTAAAACGGCCAACATTCATTCTATGATACAGATTTAGAAACCGTATTGAAAAAATATGAAATAATGGATTTATTTATTACTGGTTGTGCAACAGATTTTTATGTCGATGCGATAGTACATTCTGCTTTAAACAGGGATTATAATGTCGTCGTTGTTAAAGATTGCCATACAAGTCCTCATTTGAGTGCTAAAAAAGTGATTCAGCATCATAATTGGCTTTGGGAAAATATGATGCCTACGAATGGGGGAAATAAAATTGATTTCATCAAAGGATTTGTTAAAAAAGTAAAACGCCACCTAACCCGCCGCTCAAACTCAGCTTTTCCAGAAGGAAGACATTACCAGTATTTGAAATTATTAGCGTTACAGAAATAAAAGAATTACTTTCCTGACTCGTTCAAGAGCATCAGCAAAGTTTTCGTGAATTCAAATGACATTTTCAGCGATGCCGGAGAGACAAGCTTCGAACGATCCTCAAATGTATGCATGACGCCAAGAACTTTTGGCGTATCGATGGAGTCGGCTTTGTAGCTGTTATGCACAAACTTACTTAAACGCTCTGAGTCGCCTTTTGGAACGATCGAAATGGCAATATCCTGTAAATTGGATTTTGCAAACGATACCTGATCCGAACCGGGGAACTCCGCGCTTTCGAAGAAAGGGAACCCTGTTTTTTTTGCCGCTTCATGAACATAGCGGAGAAATGTTCGATTATTATCGCCGACCGGCCCTACATATACTTCCTCACCTGTGCCTTCAATATCGAGATTTATCATTGCAAAATGACACGCAGGGACGACAAACTGTGTGATATAATAATATGATCCGAGGAGTCCGGCTTCTTCCTGATCGAAGAAACAAAAATCCACAGAGTAATTCCACTCCACATCCTGCAACTGTTTAATGAGAGAAAGCAAAACAGCAACGCCACTGCCGTTATCATTGGCGCCCGGAGAATCCTCAAACGCATCATAGTGTGCACCGACAACGATCCGCTTTGTCCCTTTTCCGGTCCGAACGATAATATTTTCGCCCTTGATTATTGTTGTATCTTTTTTATTGACGACAATATGATTAAACGGCGCAGTGACGTACCCAACACCGAGAATATGTAATTGATTTTTGATGAACTCATTGCGTCCTATATGTGTTTTGCCTTCAATGCCCATAACAGATAATAACAGTTCATCTTCGATCGGCGTCTGAGCAAATATGAGTGAAGATGCGAGTATTGCAACAAAGAATAAAAGACAAGAACGTTTCATAGAATCCTCATGTATTTAACCTTATGCGAAATGTTGTTTTGAACCCGGATTTACTCTCTTTGAGAAACAACTTACCGCCGTGATGCGACTCGACGATGCGTTTTGATAAACTTAAACCTAAACCCCAACCGCGTTTCTTTGTCGAGAAGCCAGGGCGAAATACGTCGTTGCGATGTTTGAGGTCGATGCCTTTTCCGGTATCGGAGATATCGATGAAGCTATAGGTACCGTGTTTGGAAATGGAGTAGGCGATCGTTCCCTCGCCGTTTTCAATGGCATCAAGTGCGTTCTTTGTCAGATTCTCAATGACCCATTCAAATAACTCTCGGTTAATGCGTGCATATATCGGTCCCGGGGAATCAACGACAAGATGAACTTTCTTGCCAAGTTGGGGAATACGCCGCTGGAAATATTCTGTCACTTTACTGATGACTTCGGTAAGATTCTCTTTATGTAAATCCGGTTTGGAACCGATCTTCGAAAATCGATCAGCGATTTTTTGGAGACGATAGAGATCGGTCTCCATGTCGAGCAGCGTCCCCATTGCTTTTGTATCTCCGGTCGATTGATCTTTCAACAATTCTACCCAGCCGAGCATACTCGAAATCGGTGTTCCGAGTTGGTGTGCTGTTTCGCGCGCCATACCAACCCAGATGTTAGATTGCTCGCTTCGTTTGACATAGCTGAAACTGATATAGCCGATGAGAATGAAGAGCGCCGCAACTGCAAGTTCAATATAGGGAAGCTGACGGAGCTGAATAATAAGTGTCGATTCGCCATAATGGAGATAACTGAGAACGATCGTATCTTGATATGCAACCTTGATGGGCGGGCGAGAGTGGTCCATTTCGGTGATGAGGGCTTTGAGGAATTGGCGTTGTTCTTCCCGTGATCGTGTTGAATCCAAAGAGACGTTCTTAATATTGTCCTTGTAAGGATATCCCGGTTCGTCGTTTCGGTCTGTCATTACGACGGGAAAGTCGATGGCATTGATGATCTCAGAAAAGAGGAAATTGTAATCACCATCACCTGCTTTGCCGTTCGCAATATATTCATACGATTTGGCATAGAGATCAGCAACTTCTTTTTCTTTCTTGCTGAGCGCATTCACAAGGTCATGGGTGTACCACAATGTCGCTGCGATGATTGCAAAAGCGAGCACCAACAGGAAAATCTTCAATCTGCCGGAAAGTGGAATAGAACCGGTCGCAGCAGATTTGATAAGCGATGCTGTTTTCATACCAAATAGATAGAGTTATCGTACCATCAAAGTTTGATCGCGGCGCGCACCGACCGATACCATCCAGATATTTGTGTCGAGCATTTTGCCTATTGCTTCGAGGTACTGTTTCGCTTCCTTCGGTAATCTTTTATAACTTCGGATATCCGAAGTCTTTGTTTGCCAGCCCTTAAAGGTCTTGAAGACCGGTTCTACCACGTCGAGCGTTTGTGAATCAGTTGGGTAATGATGGAGCTTCTTGCTGCCGACTTTGAATCCGGTGCATACTTTGATCTCCTTAAACTCGTCCAGTACATCAAGTTTAGTAATCGCGATTCGTTGGATGCCGTTGATGCGAATGGAATATCGCAGGCTCTCCGTATCTAACCAACCGCATCGCCGCGGTCTCCCTGTGGTGGCGCCGTATTCGCCGCCGATTTTACGCAGCCGATCACCAATTTCATCATTCAGTTCTGTCGGGAATGGACCATTGCCAACACGCGTGCTGTAGGCTTTTACAATTCCGACAATAGAGTCGATGGAGGTTGGAGGAATACCAAGGCCCGTGCAAGCACCGCCGCTTGTCGGATTCGAGGATGTAACAAAGGGATATGTGCCATGGTCAACATCCAGCAATGCACCTTGAGCACCTTCGGCAAGAATGCGTTTGTTTTTCAAAAGAGCAGTGTTGAGATATTCGGATGTATCGGTGATATATTCATCGAACTTCCGGTCGAATTCCTGATATTCATTAATAATCGCGTCCACATCAAGTGCTTGTGTTTGATACAGCTTACTGAGCAATTCATTGCTTGCGTCAATGTTGCGTTTCAGCTTTTTACATAAAACATCACGGTTCAGTAAATCCACAACGCGAATGCCTGTGCGCATATACTTATCGTTATACGCCGGACCGATGCCGCGTCCGGTGGTGCCGATTTTCTCTGCACCTCGCTCACGTGCTGCATCGAGCAGCTTATGATACGGCATAATCAAATGTGCATTATGACTGAGCAGGAGCCTGCCGTCGATCTTGATGCCGGCATCTTTAAGCTGTTGGATTTCCGTGATCAATGCCACCGGATCCAACACGACGCCGTTTCCAATGACACATTTTACATGCGGGTGAAAAATGCCTGACGGAATGAGATGGAGGACAAACTCTTTTTCTTCTTTACCTTTCTTGGCTGGTAAAACGACAGTATGGCCTGCATTGGCTCCGCCTTGATAGCGGGCGACGATATCAACTTTTTCGCTTAAATGATCAACGATTTTTCCTTTTCCTTCATCGCCCCATTGGGCACCGACAATGATTTGAACTGGCATAGGTATTCTTACGAGTTTAAGTTAGTGGTTGATGGTGCTAATTCTATGTTCATTTTAGAGAACTGGAAAATCATGCTCCAAAACTATTTAGCTATTTTTCGTATGAAAGACAAGTACAACACAAAACTCTACCATGTTTCCGAGTGAATCTTTTTGGGATCGAATTTTTTCTTTGGTTTATCTTCACCTGTTGGATGACCGATGGGGATGACATTGAGAGGGATGATAGCTGATGGAATATTCAAAATTGATTTTACAGATTTCATTCTATCGGGATAGGGATATGCTGCTGTCCAAATGGCACCAAGGCTGAGAGCTTCTGCAGCAAGAAGTATGTTTTCACTTGCCAATGTAGAATCAATGACAGCGTATTCGACCATTTGTTTGTGTGCTTTGGACGGGTTTCCGCAGACGATAATTGCTGCACTTGCCTTGAAAAGCATTTTAGCATAGGGCAGTGCATCAGCAAGATTATCAAGAGTCTTTCTATCGGTAACAACGATAAATTCCCACGGCTGACAATTAACTGCACTTGGAGCTGCCATAGCAGCTTTCAAAAGAATTTCTAGTTGGTCTTGAGTTACCGACTCTCCAGTGAAATTTCGGACACTCTTGCGGTTGTGAATGACAGTAAGTGCATCAGGAATGGTCCGTTGGATCATTGTCACCTCATAATTCAATAAGTTTTTGCCTTTATTCGCATAATGGGCTATATTGCCTCCGTTAGTACATACAATCCTACCGAAATATAAACAAAGGAGCAAGCGGTGGATAAGTTCGTAATCAATGGTGGAAAGCCCCTCAGGGGCACAGTCACAATCGGAGGTGCGAAGAATGCAAGTCTCGCACTGATGCCAGCGACAATTCTGGCGAGTGGAACTTATCATCTTCATAACACTCCAGATTTGCGCGACATACTTACGATGGCGCGTTTGCTTGAAACGATGGGGGTAACTGTATCATCAGTCAACCAAACATTGACGGTTGATACGAAGACGATGAACAGCTACGAAGCACCATATGAGCATGTAAAAAAAATGCGGGCTTCTATTTATGTATTAGGTCCTTTAGTAGCAAGATTTGGTCAGGCGAAGGTTTCGCTTCCCGGCGGCTGTGCGTGGGGACCGCGTCCGGTGAACTTGCATATCGAAGGTATCCGAAAACTTGGAGCTGAGATTGAACTTGATGCCGGCTATATCATTGCAAAGGCGAATCGTCTCAGTGGTACGCGAATTCTTTTTGATATCTCGAGTGTCGGTGCAACAGGCAACGTGATGATGGCAGCTGTACTGGCAAAGGGAACTACTCTTATCGAAAATGCAGCGCAGGAACCGGAGATTGTCCAGTTGTCAGAGTTTCTTGTGAAGATGGGAGCGAAGATTCACGGGATCGGTACAGGCCGTCTGGAAATAGAAGGTGTAGATGAATTACATCCGGCAGATGTTACCACCATATCGGATCGAATCGAAGCCGGTACATTTCTCATTGCCGGAGCAATGGCGGGAAAAAAGGGAGGAATGATTCGCCTGGAGAAATGCAATCCGCATCATCTCGGTGCACTTATAGTGAAGTTGGAAGATATCGGTGCGAAGATCAGAACGGGTGCCGATTGGGTAGAACTTACACCGCCAGAGAAAATCTATGCAGTCAATGCGACGACAGCAATCTACCCCGGTTTTCCGACTGACATGCAGGCGCAATGGATTGCGCTGATGTCGTTGGCACAAGGGACAAGTACCGTAACGGATACAGTCTATTTCGACCGTTTTACACACGTGCCGGAACTGAACCGCCTCGGCGCGAATATTATGATGAAAGAAAATATTGCCACCGTTGTAGGTGTGAAAAAATTAACAGGTGCAAAAGTAATGTCCACCGATCTGCGTGCAAGCGCATCGCTTATTCTCGCCGGACTTGTTGCCGAAGGAACGACAGAAGTACTGCGTGTGTACCACATCGATCGCGGGTACGAATCCATTGAAAAAAAACTTCAAACGCTCGGCGCGGATATCTGTCGTGAAAAGGGAGAGGAATTCTAATTTATTCATAAGGGAGGATATCTCGCTCCTGCCGAGATATTTCCAATGATAGTAATGCAAAGATTCGTTCAAACACGTGCATTTCAAATTTCTGCGCTTCTTCTTATTCTCTTCACCATCGTTTGTACACGTGTTCCGCTTTTCAACTATCTTGGCTTTGAATTCTCTGCGCTCACCGTTGTTCTTGCTGGGTTTATTTGCGGATTTCTCACACTTTCAATCTGGAAACAAACCGACTGCGAATGTAAAGCAGACGTGTGGCGGTTTGTCGGTGAAATCGCGTGCGTTCAATGTATCCTTCTTGCTATTCCATTTCTTATTTCACTGGCAAATGCGCTGTTTGTGAAGAACTGTTCCATTGGAAATGGAATGGTGTTCTATGTTCTTATTGTTATTCCCGGTGTACTCTTCTTGGTTGCTTTAGCGATCGTTGTTGGAATAGTATTCGGAAAATGGCGAAAGACAATATTTACATTTTTGTACATTCTTGTACTTCTGCATATTCCGGTTGTTACATTTTTCCATCCGCAAATATTTGCTTTTAATCCAATTCTTGGTTTTTTCCCCGGATTTACATATGATGAAACGCTGCAAGTGACTCAACGCTTGCTGATTTACCGATTAGCGATATTTGCTGCCTCCGGATGTCTCGTTACTACTGCAATATGGATTTGGCACATTCGTTTTTACAGGAAAGAGCGTAAAGATGTTTCTCAGCAATCATTTCCCTTTATAGAAATCGCAATACTTGCATTATTGGTCCCAATTGTTCTTGTGATGTTGTCATTTAGCGATCGACTCGGATTCTCGTCGTCTCAACAATATATCCAGCAGAAGCTCGTTGGGAATTATAAGACTGCACATTTCGAAATTATTTATCCTGCCGGTTCTGTGAAACATGAACAAATCGAGCAGTTGGGCCGCTTACACGAGTACTATTATAGTAAGCTTTCACACGATCTGAATGTCCAGTCTCAGGAGCGTATTGTTTCCTTCTTGTATTCCTCACCTGAAGAGAAAGGAAAGCTCATCGGGGCAGGACATACGGATATTGCCAAGCCGTGGCTGCGGCAGATTCATATCAATCTTGCAGATGTGAAAGCAGGTTTAAAGCATGAAATGGCGCATATCCTTGCCGGGGAATTTGGCTGGTCGCCTCTCAAAATATCACACAACTCGGGGCTTGTGGAAGGAATTGCAGTGGCAGTCGGAGACGATGTATGGTATGATGAACCACTCGACTGCGCCGCCGCTTTGGTCTTTGCCGCTGGTGTTAATCCGGACATGGAATCATTATTCTCGTTCTCTGGATTTGCGAAAGTAAATGCAGGAGTGAGTTACGCGCTGGCAGGTTCGTTCTGCAAATTCCTTATTGATTCGTTCGGGATTAATCAGTTCAAGAAGCTTTATCAATCCGGAGATTTTACTCTCACATACAACCGCGCTCTTCCTTCGCTTCTCACGGATTGGCGAACGATCCTTCACCATCAACAATTTACGACAAACGACAGCATAAAAGCTAAGTATTTCTTTCGCCGTTCATCGATCTTTGGAAAAGAATGTGCACGGGTGATTGCGAATCTCAACTCGGAAACAAGAGACCTTCTCGTTTGTCATGAATTTGAAAAAGCCCTTGCATCGGCAGAACGGTCACTTGGATTGAGCAAAACACCTGAAGCTGTTTTTCAAAAAACCACAGCATTGTTCGAGTTGAGAAAATTCAAAGATGCTGCAGACTTTATTGAAACTCAATTGCGCGACACGAGCTTTGGTTCCGCTCTTCTCCCGCTCCATCTCCGGCTTGGTGATGCGTATTGGGCGCTGGATTCACTCGTTCGTACGGGACAAGAATATGAAATGATGGCACGTATTCACCTGAGTGCTTGGTATGAAGAAGCATGTATACTTCGGTTAGAATCATTAAAGAACGAGAGAGAAGCTCAAGAGTTGAGAAATTATTTTGTTTGTTCAATGGAAGATACAGTTCGAATGGATCGACTTTCAAAATTGTCCTCTCCCATCGCCCAATACTTGCTCGCACGTGAACTTGCAGGAAAAGAGAAATACAGAGAAGCTTGCAGTATACTTGAACATATAAGTCGTTCGGACTTAGTGCCGCTTGAGTTCTTTTATCTTCAGCGGCTTGGGCGAGCTTATTTCTCTATGCAAGAATGGAAAAAAGCAGAAACATTGTTTGAGAAAGCTTTGCCAATTGCTCCGACTGGCGCGTTAAAAATTGAAATAGAAGAATGGATAGAACGATGTGAGTTTGAATCAAAGTCACCTTCGGAAGGCATCTGAGAGCTTTGTTAAAGTTGCCAATAACTTAAACAAAAAAATTTTGAGAAGGTTACATACAGCGGAAATAGTAAACGAGGACACGCTATGGAATGCAATAAATCAAAGAACTTGAAGAAATGTAATTGTAGTTATGAACCTTGCTCACGTAAAGGGACATGTTGCGAGTGTATACAGTATCATTTGCGCATGCAAGAATTGCCCGCCTGCTGTTTCCCGGACAGTATTGAACAAACATATGATCGGAGTTTCCGCACGTTTTCCCAAGGTGTGATGAACGGGAAAATCTAATGGATGATGAAAGACAATTGACAGAGGTACGAAGAATATCTAACGTCTAACATGGGCATGAACCTTCAGTATTTTTGCCTGTTACTTGAAATTGCATTTCCACCAATTTTTGACTTTATTTAAGTTCAGAACAAGAAAATACCCGAGAGCTCTCGACGAGTTCTGTGGTAGATTTTGGGAATCAATTTAACAAACTAGAAATCACTTATCATTCGGAGTATCAAACATGTCACAAGCAATTACTGATGTATGGGCACGCGAAATCCTCGATTCTCGAGGAAATCCTACTATTGAAGTCGAAGTTGAATTAGAAAATGGCACGATCGGAAGGGCAGCAATTCCCAGCGGTGCTTCGACGGGTGAAAACGAAGCCGTAGAATTACGTGACGGCGATAAATCACGTTATCTTGGCAAAGGTGTTCTCAAAGCTGTGAAGAATGTCAATAATATCATCTGTAAAGAGGTGACGGGTTTTGATGCACTCGATCAAGTCGGTATCGATAAGATGATGATTGCATTAGATGGAACGCCAACCAAAGGGAAACTTGGCGCAAACGCCATACTCGGTGTGTCATTGGCAGTTGCGAAAGCGGCAGCTAAATCTTTAAAGATGCCTCTCTACAGCTACATCGGCGGAACAAATGCAAAAATTCTTCCTGCACCAATGATGAATATCGTAAACGGCGGTTCCCATGCAGACAATAATGTGGATTTTCAGGAATTCATGATCTTCCCGGTCGGGCTTCCTACGTTTGCTGAAGCATTGCGCAGTGGTGCAGAAGTTTTTCACACACTCAAAGGTGTATTGAAGAAAAAAGGATACAACACTGCAGTTGGTGATGAAGGCGGATTTGCACCAAATTTGAAATCAAATGATGAAGCCATAGAAGTTATTCTTGAGGCAATTACGAAAGCTGGATACAAACCGGGTAAACAGATTTACATTGCACTTGATCCGGCGGCGAGTGAATTCTATGATACGGCTAAGAAAAAATATATATTTGGCAAATCGGATAAATCCGAAAAATCATCAGAAGAAATGGTGAAGTTCTATGAAAACTGGATAAAGCAATACCCAATTGCTTCGCTGGAAGACGGAATGGCAGAAGGCGATTGGAATGGTTGGAAACTCCTTACAGATGCGGTTGGCAAAAAAATTCAGCTTGTCGGCGATGATGTATTCGTGACAAATGTTGAATATCTTTCCAAAGGAATTAAAATGGGTGTTGCGAATTCCATTCTTATAAAGGTTAACCAGATTGGCACGCTCACCGAGACACTCGACGCCGTTGAAATGGCAAAGAAAGCAAGCTACACTTCCGTGATCAGCCACCGATCCGGTGAAACGGAAGACACAACGATCGCCGATATCGCAGTGGCGACGAATTGCGGAATGATCAAGACCGGTTCCGCAAGCCGCACCGACCGCATTGCCAAGTACAATCAATTGATGCGAATTGAAGAGGAACTCGGTACAAACTCGATCTACGCCGGTAAATCAGCAGTGAACGCGAAGTTGTAAGTATTCTATAAACCAATGGCTGGGAAGAATATATTCTCCCAGCCATTTTCTTTTGAGGAAAGACATATGCCCCCACATATAAAATTTGGTACAGACGGATGGCGAGGAGTAATTGCCGATGATTTCACTTTTGAAAACATCGCAAAGGTTGCACTCGCAACAGCGAATTTCTACAAACGGCATAAGAAGATTAAGAATGGGATTGTTGTCGGTTATGATTCACGTTTCTTATCACAAGAATTTGCAGAGAAAGTCGCCGAAGTACTAGGTAATCGCGGCATCAAAGTCATCCTTTCCGATAAAATTTCTTCAACGCCGATGGTCTCGTTATTGACAAAGAAGTTAAATGCTGCGGGAGGTGTGGTTATCACGGCAAGTCACAATCCAGCGAAATATAACGGCTTTAAGATCAAAGGTGATTTTGGCGGCCCGGCTTTTCCTGAAACGATTGAGAAGGTAGAGAAAGAACTTAAAAAAGTAATAAAGTCAAAAGTGGAAAACAGAAAGTCGTTTACAGAGTTAGTGGAAAAAGGAACGATCAAGAAGATCGATTTCACGGCCATCTATATCGACGACATTAAAAGCAAGATCAATATCGATTTAATAAAGTCTGCCACAATTAAAATTGCTTATGATGCGATGCATGGCGCGGGCCAAGGAGTGATGGATCAGATTCTTCCACTGAAAGTTTCGATACGCGGTGATTTCAACCCGTCATTTGATGGAAGTCATCCCGAACCATTGCCTCAACATACTCCTGGATTGATTGAGGCGATTGTGAAGAATGGCTGCGACATTGGTATTGCAACCGATGGTGATGCCGATCGCATTGGTGCGTTTGATGAGAATGGTAACTTTGTTGACTCGCACCGGATCTTTGCGATTATTCTGAAATATTTTATTGAAGAAAAAAAGATGACCGGCGAAGTTGCGAAATCGTTTTCTGTCAGCCAGATAATTAACGAAATGTGCAAGAAGTACGGCTTAGTACTGCACGAAACACCGGTTGGATTTAAATATCTCTGCCGATTGATGGTCGAGCGCGACATTCTGATTGCAGCAGAAGAAAGCGGTGGAGTTGGCGTCAAAGGACATTTGCCAGAGCGCGATGGGACGTACATCGGATTACTGTTAGCCGAAATCATGGCAACTCGGAAAAAGAAACTCAGTGAACTTGTGAATGAATTGATGAGCGAGTTTGGCTGGCATTATTTCAATCGATACGATGCGCGTCTAGCCGAAAAAGAGAAACAGCGTATTCTTGTTGCCTATAAAAAAGGTCCGAAACAGCTTGCTGGATTTCCAATTCAGCGGATTGAAACAAAAGACGGTTTCAAACTTTTTGTTGAGAACGGATGGGTGCTCGTCCGTGCGTCAGGCACAGAGCCGTTGATTCGATTCTATGCTGAAGCAGAGACACCGGAGAAAGTTGAAACATTACTGAAGGCCGCACGAGAAGTGTGATAAAGTAGTAGAGTTAGAAATCTTTGAGTCGAAAGTATTTTAGTAGTTGAGAGAACCTCTGATAGCTGTATCAGAGGTTTTTTATTCTAAAAAGAAATGAGTGTTTCTGTGATTGAATTACATCGGGGAGATGAATTACAGCTAGAGATAACAGACGCGGCATTCGAAGGAAAAGCCGTCGCACGTCATGAGGGATTGGTCATATTTGTTGAGAATGCTGTGCCCGGCGATCTTGTTACTGCAAAGTTTCTGAAGATTAAAAAGAGTTTTGCAGAAGCAAAACTCGTGCGTGTGGAACGCCCGTCCCCGTTGCGCGTGGAGCCGCGTTGCAAGTACTTTGGTGTGTGCGGCGGATGCAAGTGGCAGCATGTCGATTATCAGGCACAGCTTCGTTTCAAACAGCAGCAAGTTGTAGACGCATTCGAACGAATCGGTGGTTTCTCGAATATTCAGATCTCATCGATTATCGGAGCAGACGAGATTTACTTTTATCGTGGAAAAATGGAATATTCGTTTGCCGAAAAACAATGGTTGTCTTTTCCGCCGCAAAAATCGAAAGAAGAAATGATCTCTCAGGGAGTACTCTTAGAACATCAGCAGTCGTCGATATTTCTTGGTTTGCATGTTCCCCAGCGGTACGATAAGGTTCTGGATATTGACGAGTGCTATCTTCAATCTCATTCCTCTAATCAGATATTAAACTTTACAAGAGATTTTGCCCGTCGGAATCGTTTGAATGTATATGACTCTGACCACAACACTGGGTTTCTCCGTTTCCTCGTTATCCGTGAGAGTAAGAGGGAAAAAGAAATGATGGTGAATCTTGTGACGTTTGAAAACCGTCCTGATGTGATGGAGCAATATACGGCAGAGTTGAATACGAATGTAGGTGAAGTGACGACAGTGGTGAATACGATTAACACCAAGAAAGCACAAATAGCATTCGGCGAAACAGAGATGGTTTATCTTGGCAATGGATGGATTCATGAACTCCTTGGGAGCCGTCACTTCTCAATTTCTGCAAGTTCATTTTTCCAAACGAATGTGGCGCAGGCGGAGAAGCTCTATTATGCGGTGAAAGAACTTGGCGCGTTCAAATCCACAGATAGTGTGTATGATCTTTACTCCGGCACTGGTTCCATTGCTCTTTTCATTTCGGATGCAGTCAAGGAAGTAATTGGGATTGAATCTGTCGAAAGTGCGATCCGTGATGCGGAAAAGAATGCACGGGAGAATGGTATTACCAATTGCCGGTTTTTACTTGGTGATTTGAAAGACCGATTGACAAAAGATACAGAATGGATGTCATCTCATCCGAAACCCGATGTACTGATCATAGATCCACCGCGTAACGGTATGCATCCAAAAGTTGTTGAGGAAATAGCAGCGATAGCGCCGGAACGGATCGTCTATGTAAGCTGTAATCCGGCAACGCAAGCGCGCGATGTCAAGTTGTTGTGTGCCGAGAAGTATCTGCTTATGAAGCTTCAACCGGTGGATATGTTCCCGCATACATTCCACATCGAGAATGTAGCATTATTGCACAAAAGGTAATATTAATTCATTATGCTTCTAACTTCTTCAATAGATATAGGTTTAGAAATTATTTTAAGTTGCCTATCAATCAAAAACATTGTTGGTGTAGCGTAAATAAAATAATTATTCGCAGCTTCTCCATCCCAACCCTTTAGATCAGAAGCATTAATTAGTGAAGAACAATTACCTTTTATAAAACTTTTCCAATCTTCTTTTTTTGCGTCAAGAGAAATCGCAAGCACCTCAAATTTTTTTCCGGTTTTATCTTCCTTCATTTTATTCAACTTAGGTAATATTTCTTTGCAATGCGGGCACCAGCTTGCATAAAAAACAATTAGGATTTTCTCGGCATCAATGCTACTTAGATTTATTTCTCTTCCGTTAATATCGGGGATAGAAATATTCGGCACCGTGTTGCCAATTTTAAAATTCTTCGCCTGCTCAATTCTCCTTTTAATTAATCCTTCCGTTTTTACATCCAAACAGAGATCATCTTTTATAACATAGTTTTCCACTATGTAATCGAGCACTTTATCGAAGCCGAATTTCTTAAAGCCGTCAATCAAGTATTCAGTGATATGTTGATAGACAAGCTGATTCACTTTTGCTTTGTTAAGAATCGAATCAACAGCTCTCATAAATTCTTTTTCGAGAAGTTCTTTAGGAAGCTGTGGGTTGCGGTAATATGTTAAATACTCAATCGCTTTGTTGGTAAAAAGATCTGAATTGATCAGTAAAGTATTATTGAAATCAACATTATCTAAAGCGTGTACTTTGAGATAGTCAAGCTGTCTTTCCAAAGAGATAGAACCATTTATAACAGGAAGCTGAGCTGAACGAATATATTTTGCAATGAATGAATTAGGATTATTCTGAGCAGTTACATTTACAAATTCTAAGTATTCGTTTTGTATTTGGGTTAATCTGTTTTGTGTTGCATGGTAATAACTATCATCTTTTGGATAGCGGGCAAGGATAAGTTGAAGCAATTCTGTTTTGGTTTTGTATGCTTTGTTAAGAATAACAAAAGAGCAATAAAGTTTATTACTTTCAGAATCAATCACTTCCATGCTGTCTAAGATATTATTTGCGTCTGTCCTTAGCTCAATATCTTTTCCGTCATAAATAAAATCGATCAATTTATTGGTGCCAAAAGTTAAGCGGTAAAATCCGGCATGAAATTTTTGAGGATCGGATTGATAAATAATTATCCCATCTTCATTCGAATTAACCGAATCGATCCTTGCTGTTTTTTCTCCGCTTAAAGAATAGAAAATAAGTTTACCGGCTTTGTAATTAGACAAATAGACACTAATGGATTGGGAGTAACTCTTGAATTGAATGTATAATAAAAATAGAATAGAAATAGAGACTGCTGTTTTTCTATTCATCTCATAAAATTCTTTTTATTTTTTGCAAACGTACGCTTTTATGCACGCTAAATCAATGAATGCTTTTAAATTCTTTCCATCATTTCTTCTTTTCTTCTTTCCTTTAACCCGTCAACCATAATAAATCATCCATCAAACATCTTCTAATCCTTGATGCAGCGAACACTCAAACCGAGTGTTTTATTGAAAGGGAAGTAGTTGACATTACTATTGTCGAGGACCAGGTACATGCCCCATGCGCCGCCAGTATTGTACTCCGTAGAACTCCAAAAGTGAGCGTAGTCATTAACGACGAAGGAATTATCGATGTTGCGGTAGCCCGCAAGCAACGCAGAAAACCCGCTGGTATTTGTACCAACACCGCTTCCCGTTCCTTGCCCTACTGCTTTTAATGCATTTCCATCATTGCTTACTGTTGTTGATAACGTTTCAAATTCTGTATATGTTGGTATGTGCCAACCGGTTGGGCAAATGCCTTGTACATTTCCAGAAAAAGCTGGACTAGGTGATGTTGTATTTGTAGCTCCATTTAGATATTGAACTGCTTCAGCCCATTGGTATAAACCGCCGTATGCTGTACAATTTGCCTCATCATCGCTGTAGCAGTATTTTTCTATTGTACTGTTATTCGTTTGGTCTGTGCTACCGGCTATTCTTATTCCTAAATTAAGGTTCTCTTTTAACCAGCATTGGCTGCCTATTACTACAGTGGTATAAGTTTGCCCAGCATATGTAATGGTACTAGTTCCACAAGTAAAAGCAACATTAGTAAATGTTAAATTAATAATATCGTGAACCCAAATATCCTCCGTTGTGTTATCTGCCTTCTTTACGCTCATCTTATATTGCGCAAATATTGCACTAGTCCCTAACACAAATATCATGGTAAATAATATCTTTTTCATTTTTAATTCCTTCTCAATATTTATTTTATCATTAACATTTTTATAGTACTTGAATAATTAGCAGAACTCATTTTACAGATATAAACACCGCTTGCTAATCTGCTTCCATCTAATGTTGCTTCATAGCTTCCGGCTTTTTTATTCTCATTTACGAGAGAAGCTACTTCTCTTCCTAAAACATCAAAAACTTTCAGAGTAACAAAACCATCAATCGGGAGGTTATATACAATTTTTGTTTGCGGATTAAATGGATTTGGAAAGTTATGCTTTAATGCAAAGTTTGCCGGTGCTTCTATAGTTACTTCAACAACATTGCTGTATTCGAACTTGCCGTCAAGGTTTATCTGTTTTAAACGGTACTGGAATTTTGTTCCTTCTTGTGGTGTATCTTTGAATGAATACGTTTTTGGACTGTTGCTGTTTCCATGTCCTTGAACAAAACCAATCTTCTCCCACACACCCCTGCCTTCGGCTTCCCCTCTCGAGAGGGGATTAAGGGGTGTGCTTCTTTCTATCTCAAACCCGTAATTGTTCACTTCAGTGGCAGTATACCAAGATAACGTAATTGTTTTCTGATCTACCGTTGCAATGAAACTCACAAGTTCAACCGGTAATAATGATCCGCCGTTGCTTGCACCAAATGTAATGTTCGAAATGGTTGACATTCCATCAGTTGTTACATCAGAACTAGCTAGTTGGAAAATAATATCAGTTCCATTAAAAGTGATTTTTGTTAATCCTGAGATGTCAATTGTTTTCTTGGAGCTATTAGTATAAAGAACATTAAGATAGGTTTGAGAATAGAGTTGAACTGAAAAGAAAAACATAAATAAGATATTTAAAGCATTAATAGAATGTTTCATTATTCCTCCTTTTGAATATTGGAATCACCTCGTTACCAATGTCCTCGTTGGTAACGCAACAAGAAAGAAGCTCTGCTTCATCAGCAATGAAACGGAGTTTCATAATAGTCCGTTACAAAGCAAGAGCTTTGTAATATTATACAAAAGAAAAAGTGCAAAAGAGCAAAGGATTATCTCTTCTGGAGAACATGAAACCCGAGGCAGTTGTAGCGAGCGCCCGGACCGTATCCGCCGCGGTAGAACACGCGACAGTCATCATTGACGTTGAGCCAGGAGCAACCGCGACCCACACCTGATGTGCCGCACCACTCCCACACATTACCAGACATATCAAAAATTCCCAATTCATTCGCTCTCTTTGCGCCTACTTCGTGTGTTTTTTTACCGGAGTTACCATCATACCACGCAACTTTATCAATTATGTTGCTGCCACTGTATTCATATCATTTGGAATTTTCTCCACCTCGGACAGCGTATTCCCATTCATTTTCTTCCGGTAGGCGAACGGTTGTTCCTGTTTCTTTGCTCAACCAATTGCAAAAAGCGACAGCATCGGCAACATTCACGTTGATAACCGGCTGTTTTCCTCTACCAAAATCTGCACTGAGCTTATCGTATCCTGTCGCTTCGCAAAACTTATCATACTGATCGAAGGTAATCTCCGTTGCAGATATATAAAAATCTCCTCCCGTTTTGCCTTTTACTAAAATCCAAGTGATTAAAGATTGCTTATCACGCTCTATACGAAGAAGAGATAATTTCATCTCAAGTTGAGTGATTTTATCCTGCTCCTGTGTAATCATTTCAGGTTCGCCATAAACATAAATTGGGACATTACCGCCAAATGCGTTTTGACCATAGGTTTTTCCAATAAAGTGATGGAAAGTGGGACCATTGCCACCGTAATTATTGGCTGTAACACTTTTCAAGCTATAGTTTTTGACTTGTAGATTTGCTTTTCCTGAAACAAATGCTCCGAAATCATTAATTCTATTCTGGTCATGCGAGCCATCTATATTGACGGGGTAGGCATTTCCATAAACAAGTATCTGATTTTCATCACGATCAACAATTTCGCCCATAATCCAAAAACGAGGGTACTTTAAATTTAGGGATAATATTAATGACTTAGAATTCTCAATTTTCGTTTCGATGTCCGAAATTCACTGTTCAATGGTACGAGTGTGTGAAGGTGTTTTCTTTTTTTCTTGAGCGTCTATCACATGGGAAGAAAAAATGATTGCAAAGATAATTAAGGGAAGAATTGAACAGGAATGTTTCATCATTCAAATTCCTTTCGAAATGACGGCTCCGCCAGAAAACGGCGAACGCATAAAATGCGAAAGCATTGCAGATTATCAATTTATGACATCACTAACCTTTGATGTTTTTTAAGGAGGAATCGTTTCATGGAAAAATCTCTCTCAAGCTAAATGTTCTTTAAAAAATGAAGCTACGGAATCTTTATATGCAGCACCGCCAACTTCCCATACATCATTGTGGCCTGCATTGTCGATAAGGAGAAGCCGTTTAGGTCTATTGGCTGCGTCATAAAGCAACTTGGAGTAATCAGATTTGATAAATGAGTCATTCTTCCCATGAACAATGAGGATAGGTACATGTACGCGTTTGATGTCTTCCAGCGGCGAGACAAGTCTCGCTTTGAAGTTTGCTATTTTCTGGGATTGGACGAGCGCGATATTCCGTAAAAAATGCCAGGGCAATTTGATAATACGCTTTTGGTAATCCACGAAGACAATGCGTAATGACGTATAACTGCATTCGGAAACGACGGCAGATATACGAGAATCAATTGCAGCTGCCTGAATCGCAACAGCTCCGCCCATTGATGTGCCGAAGAGACCGATCTTTCCAATTTCTCTATCTTTTCTTGACCGGAGATATCTGCTCACTGCCGAGACATCATACTTCTCATAAAATCCGTAGGTGCAATAAGAACCTTCGCTTTCGCCATGCTGTCGTGAATCGTAGAGAAAAATATTGAATCCCTCGTCATAGAGAGATTGCGCGAATGACAGACCGGCAATTTTACAATCGCCAACCCCATGCAAATAAATTATTGTACCGCGAGTTTTCTTCTTTTGCGGGATGAACCAGCAGCTCAGCTTCCATCCGTCAAACGTCTCAAGTGTAATATTCTCATTCGGAAGCCCGGCATCCTTTGGTTCAAGAAGAGGGGTAAATTGAGCGTACCATTCCTTCTTCCGTCGAACCGGTTTGAGTAAAATCAACGGACCTGCGACAAGCAGCACAAACGCCGCCTGAATCAGGAAAAGAACAGAGATAATAAGAAGGTTGAGAAAGATTTCCATGGAAAATCTATCGTAATCTGTTCCTCAAAATGACCGGAATTACTCCACTGTATCAATATATCAAGGCAGATCGATGGATGCAAGTTATGCGATGAAGCGATGGGTCCTTGAATGAAGTCTGAGGAGTCATTATCTTTAAGCAAAGCCCCAACCTTTTCCACAGATCAAAGGTCTAATTTCATGTCTGACAAACAAAGGAATTCCGAATGTATGACCGGCAATGAAACCGAGTTGATTATGCAAGCCCAGCAGGGCAATGTGAATGCATTTGAGCAGCTTGTTCATCGGCATGATAAACGAGTTCTCACAATCGCGGCAGGGTATGTGCACAGCGCCGACGACGCAAAAGATATCTATCAGGAAGTATTCCTCCGGGTATATAAAGGTCTGCCGAAATTTCAATATAAGAGCGAATTTTCTACTTGGATTTATCGGATAACGACAAATGTGTGTTTAAGTCATCGATCGCGCAGAAACAGAAATTCGAATACGTCACTCGATCAGAGTATGGATGATGAAGACGGTCAACCGCATGCATTGAAAGATACGCTCTCCGATACTGCTGTTGCTGGTCAGCAGACATATGATGCGGAGATAGCTTTGCGTGTGGAACAAGCACTGAAAACGCTATCACCACGCCAGCGGATTGTTTTTACATTGAAGCATTATGATGGCTATAAGTTAAGAGAGATTGCAGAAATGATGAAATGCAATGAAGGAACTGTGAAGAAGTATCTCTTCGAAGCAACGGCACGTTTGCGAAAGCAACTGAAAGATTTAGCACGTTGAAGAAAAAAGTGAGGAACGATCTATGAAGCACAAACAGTTTGAAGAATGGCTCCAGCTTTCCTTGTATTATGAATTAAGCGAACAGGAACGAGTTTTTCTGGATAACCATCTTACAACATGCGAGCGATGTCGTAGTGATCTCGAAGAATTGAAAAAACTCCATGGTACGTTAGCACATCGTCAATCGGTCGCAGTACAAGAGTCCTTGCTTCAGGATGCACGAAGAAATCTACAATTACAAATTCATGCTGGAGCAATACGGAAATCATTCTGGGGCGGAGTGAAAGATGTACTCGATGGAATTCTTATTCCATCAGTTCCAGTGGCATTGGGTGGAGTCGTGATGATTGCAATTGGAATTCTTGTTGGATATTTCGTCTACAAATCACCTTCAGAAAAATCCTTGACAACAAAACAGGCTGCGGCGATAGAAGCCGGAGAGTCTCAAATTACGAATATCCGTTTCCTTGATCGCGATGCACAAACAGGAGATGTTGAGTTTACATTTGAAACAATCACGCCAGTGCATATACGCGGCAATATAAATGAGGAGCATGTGCAAAAAGTACTTGCACGAGCACTCGTGAGCGATCAAAATGCTGGCACGCGACTCCGTGCTGTGAATATGATTGGTACACAAACCGGGCAAAAACAGAACCACGTTCCTGAATTTGATGCAGAAGTAAAATCCGCTCTCGTTACAGCGCTTTTACATGATCGAAATCTTGGAGTACGGAAGGAAGCACTCAATGTGCTCAGAAATTATTTACCGGATCCGGTCATTGTTCGCGCATTTCTTCAAGTATTATCGAGTGAAAAGAACACCGGCTTGAAGATTGCAGCGATTAATTCGTTAGACTTGTCTCAATATGAAAACCAACCGGTGAATAAGGAAATTCTTGAAATGTTCAAGAATAAAGCTCAATCAGACGATAATAGCTATATCAGAATCAAAGCAAAGACAGCTTTGCAGGAGGTGCAATAATGAAAACTTATATGCGGATACTCATTGCCACACTTGTGGCATTGCTTGCAACGACGCTTGCGTTGGCAAGAGAAAATGGAAGTAGTTCGAAATCGTTTAGCGTCAGCAAAGGAGGGACGATAGAAATTTCCACCAGTACGGGGGATATTCGTATTTCTCCGTGGGAGAAAAATGAAGTTTCTGTAGTGGTAGAGGGGTTAGACGATGAAGACCTTGACAAAGTAAAAATGACTCAAAACGGGAATATTGTTCGTGTATCCTATCGATCACGGTGGGATGATGGTTCAGGACATGTTCGCTTTGTTATCTCTGTGCCGTCACAATTTAATTTAGACATGAACACATCCGGTGGTGACTTGGAAGTAAAAGGGGGACTAACTGGGAAGATCGATGGATCGACCTCTGGGGGTGATATCAAATTAGGAAATGTTTTTGGCGGTCCGGTAGAAGTGTCGACGTCCGGAGGCGATATTAGTACAGGAAAGATTGAAGGCGACGGAAGTTTGAAAACCGCCGGCGGAGATATCCAGGTTGGAAGTGTGAATGGGTCACTCTCAGTCAATACTTCCGGCGGGGATATCCAAGTGGAGACAATCACAAAATCTCTTGATGCGAAAACTGCTGGGGGCAGTATCAACATTGGTAATGTTGGCGGAGAAGTAAATGTCTCGACATCCGGCGGTGATATCAAGGTAGGCAAGGTTTGGGGCAAGGCAACACTCAACACGGCAGGCGGTGATATCGAATTAAAAGGAGCGAGCGGCAATGTGAGCGCAAAAACTTCCGGTGGAGATGTAAAGCTGCAGAACATCACCGGTTCGGTTAATGCAAAAACTTCCGGTGGCGAAGTGGAAGCAGAATTGATCCCCAGCGGAAAAGGCGGCAGTAAACTTTCATCATCGGGCGGAGATGTGCGGCTTTATATTGATGAAAATTCTAAAGCAACAATTGAAGCGACCATTCGTCTCGATGGATGGGGCTCGCGAAAAAGCCGATATATTGTAAAGTCGGAATTCCCCAAAGAATCGTATGAAACTGACGAAGAAGCTGACGAAATTCGCGCCGTTTATAAATTAAACGGCGGCGGTGAGTTGATTGAACTGAGCACTTCAAATTCGAATATCGAGATTCATAAGCTGCGGCATTAATAAGACGTTGATCAATATAACGGAATGAATTATTCAAATAATATTTTAAGGAAGAGTCCAATGAAAAAAATATTTGCATTCCTTTTGATGGGTTTCGTAATACCGTCTCTCTCGTTTGCTCAGAAGCAATCAGACGATGCATCTGATTACCAATCAAAATCCTTTTCTGTCCAGAAAGGCGGATTGCTTACGGTCGATGTTGATCCGGGAGCGGTGCGTATTGGGACGTGGGCTAAAGACGAAGTTTTTATTGAAGCGGAGGGAATAGATGAACGTCATCCTGATCGCCTTGTGATGAATCAATCCGGAAATAATGTTACGGTGGAATATAAGGACAAACGTTCTCATTCTGACCATCTAAAATTCAGTGTTAAGGTTCCATCGAATTTTAATGTTGTCGTACAAACTTCCGGCGGAAGTATAAAACAAAAAGATGTGCTTACCGGCGATTTCCAAGCGGAAACGAAGGGAGGCAGTATCGAGATAGATCATATCATCGGCAAGGTTGATGTCGAAACCGGAGGCGGCAGTATTAAAGCGGATATAGTTGAAGGCGACGCCGCAATGAAAACCGGCGGAGGAAGTATTGAAGCAGGAGTTATCAAAGGGACATTGCATGCGAAAACCGGAGGCGGTAGTATTACATTACGGGAAACCGGCGGCAAAGTGAATGCATCAACGGGCGGCGGAAGCATCAAGGCAGAAAATGCAAGCGCCTGGATTGATCTTTCCACCGGCGGCGGCAGTGTGCATGTGCGTGGAGCGAAGTATGGAGCGAAAATAAAAACAGGCGGTGGCAGCATTGAAATGGAAGATATTGTAGGACTTGTAGATGTATCGACAGGAGGAGGAAGTATTAATTGTGAACTAACTCCAGGCAGCACTGGAAATAGTACGATCAGCACCGGCGGAGGAGAGATTCAACTCTCCTTACCTGAGAACGCAAAAGCTGTTATTGAAGCCACTATCAACGTGGGAAATGGATGGGGTCGGCATCACAAGAAATGCGCGATCCATTCCGATTTCAAAGCAGATACTTACGAAGGTGATGATAAAAGCGATGAGATTCATGCTGTCTATACTTTAAACGGCGGCGGACAAAAGATTACGCTTGAGACTTCGAATAGCGACATTGAAATCCAGAAGATGTCTGCTAAATAGTCATGTGAATGTCTGCAAAAGTTTAGCCATAGCCGTCATCTGCCAAAGGCATGCCTTCGGCATTTGATGACGGCTATTTTTTTTCTATCACTATGTTCTTCTTCAAGGATTGAATTCAATAGTAGTCATAGCGGACATGTTTGAAATTTGTCTTGATCCGTTGAATAGCTTCCTTCCCCTTTAACCTTTATCTTCTTGTGTCGTATCATTGCAAGAACAAAGACACCTACGAATGCAGAATAGTAAACCAGTTGATGCACTTGCGAAACTTATTGAAGATGCCCAAAAAGGTGATATAATGGCATTTGAAAAAATCGTCAAATGTCATCAATCATATGCATACGCTATTGCCTTCAGGTTCTTTTGCGATGAAGATGACGCAGAGGATGTTGTTCAGGAAAGTTTTATCAGAATATAGAATCATTTAAAAGATTTCGATTCGAGAATGAAATTTACAACATGGATGTACAAGATCGTTGTCAATCTTTGCTATGACAAAGCTAAGTCCAACAAGAGAAGAACGAGTGTGTTTGCGAGATTGAATGACGATTCCTCTAAAGACGACTGTATCGAAAATACCGATATAGAACAGGATTTGACCAATAAAGAAACAGCGGCGTTGATCAAACGTATTGCCGATGAATTATCCGAAAAGCAGCGAATGATTTTTCTGCTGAGAGATTTGCAGGACCTGACCATTGAAGAAGTTACCGAGATTACAGGTATGTCTGAATCGGCGATAAAAACAAACCTGTTTTACGCAAGACAAAACATCAAAAAGAAATTAGCGAAGTTAGAGGTAAGCGTATGACGTGCAAAGAACTACAACGGCTTCTTTACTCGGCAAGAATCGAAGACTTCGATCCGGCTGAAAGAGAATTCTTAAAGAAGCATCTTGCTGATTGCGAAACGTGCAAAACGATCTTTCAGGAAGTATCGAAAGCTGATCGGATACTTGCCCGCATCAAGGAGGCAGCACCCCGCATCCGAAACGAGCACGCGTTGACAGAATTCATTATCGATGCAATTGTTAGCGGCGAGAGACCAACGGCAGATGTTGGCACAAATACCTTCCTCGATAGTCTGATGAACATATTCAGCATGAAAGCAGTCCGATTGACTTGTAGTATCATGATCCTCTTGTGTGGAATGACGTATTTATTTATGGAATACAGTGACATGAAAGAAATAGTGAGCCTGGAACAAAGATTAGGTATACAACATGATTTCAGCCGGGCAAGCATAGTTCTACCCGGGGTCAATGTTCCAGGTTTCCTCTATGATTTTTACGAATTGTCTGATGGGAGTCGGAATTATATAGAGCTGACTAATAAACTTATTCTTATGAAGAAGGAGGATTTGCAGACTTTGTTAAAGGATTATAAGACATTGGATGAATCCTCTCGCAAAAGATTGGATGAGATGCAGAATCAATTTCTTGAAGATGAATATCTGAAACTTAGTTCTACGAATAAAAACCAAGAAATCAAAAAGCTTCAAAACGAAATCAAACGGCTGAAGAAAGAACTAGAACAAAGTAACCTTAAGGATAAATGACAATGAATAGAAAAATAGCATATCTATTTATCGTGACCATTACCTTTGTAATGTTGACTGCGTCAGACTGCAATCATAAGCAAAGGACTACAACAAAAATTAATAACGACGGCTCATGCGAGAGAACAGTCTTTGTCAAGAACGTCAGCGATACGTCTATGTATAGATCTTTTCCAGTTCCGACCGATAAAAGCTGGGAGAGTCGCATAGAGAGAGATTCGGTGAAAGAAGAAGTATATGTTGCCAGTAAGCGGTTTGACAATGTTAACCAAATGAATAACGAGTATAAAAGACCAAGCAAAGTTGGCATTGACCTCAAGTTTGAAAAGAAATTTCGATGGTTCTTTACGTACTTCAGCTATCAGGAAACGTATAAACCCTGCTTTCAAATTCAGAGAATTCCCATTCGCGCCTTTTTAACGAAAGAGGAATATGCTCAGTACGAGAATGGAGATACCAGTAAAGCATTAAAGGAGAGAATGGACGAGTTTTTGATGGCAAATCTCGTTGAAGAATTTTATAAACAATTGATCGATTCGGTGGAAAGTCTTCACGATCCATCCCTCCCTGTGAGTGTTTTCATCGCGAAGAAACATGAAATTGACTTTCACAACATGGAGCATAGCACAAAAGATGTCATTAAATATCTAGAGAGAACCCTTGGTCTTAAATTGAGAGGTAAATTGGAACGACAAATAGATGGTATTGAAAAGTTGATGGAAGCTAAGATTCAATTTATAATGGACGCGGGTGGCGATTATGTTAACGAAGTGGTAATGCCTGGGATCATCTTGAACACAAACGCGAATACGGTAGAGGGAACTAAGGTTCTATGGCATTTTAATGAGGATAAATTCACATTCATAAGTTATACAATGACTGTCGAATCCCGTATTGCCAATCCTTGGGCAACATATACAACCGGAGGAGTGTTGATTGTGATTGTTACACTCTTGATGTTGCCACGATTGAAAAGAAAATAACTGGGAAATAATGGAAATGCCATTGTAGGGTGTTCCTATGTAAGAGAATACGCTTGAATGGCTAATCCTCACTATCGGTGCCGCCCCAATCTTTGATAACGGTTATTCTTTTGTTATTATTCTCATGATCCATTATCTTCCTTAGGTAGGAGTGCATACGATGAAGACTCTGCTAATTACTGTTTTAATTTGCTTTTCCATATCATGTCTTGTTGCTCAGGAAGTCCGGCCGGTACGTGATAGTATCGGTTATTGCTGGAATGCGGAACAGATGAAGCGACTCATAACTTATTTAGAAACAGAGGAAAAGGGATCAGTTCCACAACAATCATTTATTGCCGGAATTTCTCCTCATGATGATTTCCTTTATGCTGCGAGTGTTTATTATCCGCTTTTCCGATCCATAAAACCAAAAGAAGTTGTCATCTTTGGTGTTACTCACGCAACAGTACGGAAGGAAATCGGCGATCCACAAAATATCCTTCTTCTTGATGAATACAAAGCATGGACAGGTTGCGGTCGAAATATTGCAATTTCACCGTTACGGAATTTTCTCAGAAGCGAACTTGATACTCAATACTATCGTGTGAATAACCAAGCGCACAAGCTTGAACATTCCATAGAAGCGATGATCCCGTGGCTTCAGTATTTCAATCCCGATATTCGTATCACACCGATAATGGTGACTGCGATGCCGTTCGAACGAATGGATGAAGTCTCGAAAAACTTATCTGAAATTTTAGCCACCTATATAAAGAGAAATAAACTTATTCTCGGAAAAGATATCTTCTTTCTTTACTCATCAGATGCCAATCATTACGGAAAAGACTTTAATAATGTCCCATTTGGAGATGACAGTATAGCTCATGCAAAGGGAACAAAACGAGATCAACAAATTGCCGACAAATATCTTGCCGGCACAGTCCAATCGGAGAAAATTCGCAACTTTACTTCAGAGATGAAAAATCTTGTGTGGTGCGGCAAGTTCTCGGTTCCGTTTGGTTTGTTGACTACTAAAAAAACTGTCCAGCTGCTATCCGGGAAGACGCTAACAGGAATAATTCTCCGCTACTCCGATTCATACACGGAGGGCGTTCTTCCGTTGAGACAAACGGGAATGGACACGACCGCACCGTTCTCTTTGAAACACTGGGTCGGTTATCTTTCGGCTGGATATAGAATGGAATAGAGCTTCCATCAGGAAGCAAGAATAAGGATCGGGAAGAAAATGTACTTAAATGAAATATCCTCTCATCGAGTTGCGCTTGTCCAAGATTGGCTCACCGGTATGCGTGGTGGCGAGAAGATTCTCGAAGTCTTTTGCGAATTATTTCCTGATGCAACGATTTTTGCCACCATCCATAATGAAGGGATGATGTCGCCTGCTATTGAGCGTATGAAAATCAAAACTTCATTCATTCAGCATTTTCCTCTAAAGGCAACGAAGTACCGCAACTATTTACCGCTGATGCCCGCCGCCATAGATGCGCTCGATTTTTCAGAATATGATTTCATCCTTTCTACCAGTGTTGCTGTAGCCAAAGCAGCAAAGCCGCACAGAGGTGCAGTGCACATCTGTTATTGCAATACACCCATGCGGTACATTTGGGATCAGTACGATGAATATTTTGGAAAGGATCGCGCAGGAATCGTTACACGCACGACCATGTCGTTGATTGCGCCGTACCTTCGGCGCTGGGATATCCGCACGAGCGACCGTGTTCATCATTTTATTGCCAATTCTCATAATGTCGCAGAGCGTATCTCGCGGATCTATCACCGCACATCGGATGTCATTTATCCGCCGGTGAGTACAAATTTGTTCACTGTTTCGAATAAGGATGAAGGGTACTATCTCATTGTCAGTGCACTAGTCCCGTATAAAAGAGTGGATCTCGCCATTGAGACGTTCAATCGGTTTGGTGAGAAACTTCTTGTTGTCGGTTCCGGACCTGAGATGGAAAAATTAAAGAAGGCGGCGAAAAAGAATATAGAATTTCTTGGATGGCAGAGCGATGAAAGTCTCGTGAGGCTGTATACAGGATGCCGTGCTTTGATTTTTCCGGGTGTCGAAGACTTCGGCATCGTTCCGCTCGAAGCGATGGCAAGTGGGAAGCCAGTGGTCGCGTTTGCAAAAGGGGGAGCGCTGGAAACTGTTGTCGGAGACGGCGACGCACCAACCGGTGTTTTCTTTCTCCACCAGACTGTTGAAGCGCTTGCCGAAGCTATGAAGGCTCTATCAAGAATGAAATATGATCCGTATGCCATTCGCCGGCATGCAGAGAAGTTTGATCGGAAAGAATTCAAACAGAAGATCTCGGAATACCTAACAAGACAAATCCCTGATGCAATTTGTAAATAAATAACAGATCTGGAACTGGAAATTGAAGATCTGAGACTTCCGTCCTACCTATTCACTACGCTAACTTTATTTCCATGCCTTCAGCGGCGCCGAAACATTGGATGGTCGACTTTTGAGCGAGAATCAATTTCTGTGCATGTTTCACCATAGCATCGATTGTGGCATCGTCATGTGCGGGATCGTGATGGAACAAAGCAAGTTGCTTCACGTTTGCTTTGATCGCAAATTCCACAACTGATTCGATTGGAGAATGTCCCCAGCCGATCTTTGATCGATATTCATCCAATGTATATTGCGCCTCGCTGACAAGGAAGTCTGCTCCTGTGAGAAAGTCAATGAACTTCTGATCTAATTCTGCACCGTATTGAGACGCAAGTTGATCTTTTCGTGCGGCATGAAGTGTGTACCGGTATGGCTCATTATCCGACGCAAAAATAAATGTTTTTCCGCCTTCGGAGATTTTATAGGCAAATGTCATTGCGGGATGATTAACATAGAAGGGGGTAATCTGTACATCTCCAATCCAGAAGGGCTCGCGTACTTCCTGCATTACTATTTGCGCGTTCAGGTCGCCTAATGGTACAGGAAAATATTCCGAATCCATTTGAAACTTCAAAAGATCCTTCAAACTTTTATCGCGCGCTGGAGGCCCATAGACATTCACTTGGAAATTCTTTGCATAGGCGGGCATGAAGAATGGAAAACCCTGAATATGATCCCAATGCGTATGGCTGATGAAAAGATGTATGGTCACGGAGGGCTGGGTGGCAAATTCTTTTATCAGATGATTGCCGAGATCCCGTATTCCAGTTCCCGCATCGAAAATCAGTATTTGTTTGCTGACACGCACTTCGATGCATGATGTGTTCCCGCCGTACTTCACCGTCGATTTTCCCGGTGATGGAATGGATCCGCGTGTTCCCCAGAATCGAATGTCCATCATGGCTGACTCGCTCGTAAGTTCATGTAGAGAGTGGCAATTTCAAGAAGTTCCTTGGGTAAAAATGGTTTCACTACATAGGCATCAGCGCCCAATTGTATCGCCTTGTCCACATCGGTTTTATATGATTTTCCTGATGTGACAATAATTGCTGTGTGCCGCATGTTTGAATTAGCCCGAAGCATTTTGCAGACTTCAAAACCGTGCAATCCTTCCATCATAAGATCAAGGATGACTACGGCAGGAGGATTGATGAGCGCCTGTCGAACTCCTTCACCGCCGTCATGGGCAATCGATACATCAAACCCATTCCGTTCGAATATGACTTGAGAAAGCCGGCGGTGCGAAGCGTCATCGTCAATGATAAGTACTTTGGGTTTTGGTGCTGCTGTATCCATGAATTCAGATTTCCAATTAAATTCCAGTGTGACCCGCTCTTAAGAATAGTACGTCGAATTTATCAAAGAAGGAATACAAAACTTGTGATGTAACACATTGTTTAGAAGGAAGAGAAGCATGCCGGATCACCCGCTGCTGTGTCGGAATACTATGAGCCCAGGTAGGTTTTATGCGCATGATGCCAAAGAAACCGTTGTAAACAATCATAGCGTTTGATAGATTAGCGAAGCAAGTCTTTGTTCAGTTCTAATTATGTACAATAAAAAAATGTTGATAATAATTGAGGAACTACAATGACGTTAAATTGGGCGGTTGCTTTGATTCTCTTAGGGTTTGGCGGCCTAGGACTCTTCATTCGCACATTTATCAAATCGACTGTCTCTGAATCTATAAAGCATCAGTTTGAGATGGAACGCTACAAAATGCGCTGAGAGTTTGACCGAGGGATTCATACAATTGACCGGAAAGATAAATTCGAGCTTGCAACTTTGGATAAAAGACTTGAAGGGCATCAACGTGCATATACACTTGCCATTAAAATGAACCAGACATTAGGGCAGCCAAACGAGGGAAAAGAAATCATAAAAAAATGCCAGACATTCTGGGAGAAACAAAACCTTTTCCTGAACAATAATATAAGAAAAATATTTCAGGAATCCTTCTTCTTTTATCAAGAGTATCATTTTATATTACGAAATGCAGGGGAACATGAACGAAAGGTTTCAGGTGCGAGCATAAATTATACAACGAGATAGAAAATAAGGAGGAAGAATTGAGAAACCTTCCCTCAAACATTGAAGAAGCCGTAAATCTTGAATCGATCAAAAAGAAAGAATCGCCGAAGTTAGAGCAAAATTCATGACCGAACTGATTTGTGAAGGTAAATACAAGGACAGTAAGGAAGTTGCATGGGAAAGAGGAAGAGCAGACATCACCGACGTCGGCTACAGATGATCGCGGGATTTATTCTGCGGACTGAATCTTTTCCATTTGCTCAGACACTTTTCCCCAGCGCCAATAAGCATCTTCTAATTCCTTCTGGCTCGATTTGTATTCTGCGGAAATAGTTTTTACTTCATCACCCTTTTTATATAATTCTGGATCAGCGAGAAGACGTTCGATCTCACTTTTTCTCTGTTCGTGATGAGCGATCTCTGCTTCAATCGCTTCTAATTGCCGCTTCATGATACGTAGTTCTTTGTCTTTTACCTTTTTGCGGTCTTGCTCTTCTTGCCGGGCAGCATGCGCTGTTGCTTTCGAATTATCCGGTGGTTTCATCTGTATGGCGGTTTGCCGGGAAAGAATTTCCTGTTTTTTCTTTGCGAAATATTCAGACATGGAACCGAGATAGAGGTACATTAAGCCGGAATGTAATTCCAGGACTTTGTTTATGATTGGATCGAGAAAGGCACGGTCGTGCGAAACGATGAGGAACGTTCCTTCGTATTCGGCGAGTGCGGTTTGTAGCACTTTCTTCGAACGCATATCAAGGTGATTAGTTGGTTCGTCCATGATGAGAAAGTTGGCTGGTCGAAGAAGCATGCGTGCGAGGGCTAATCTGCTTTTTTCGCCTCCGGAAAGTACCGATACTCGTTTAAATACATCGTCGCCGTGGAAGAGGAAAGAACCGAGAAGAGTGCGTAATTGTGTCTTTGTCTCGGATGAAGAAACCTCTTCTACCGTTTGAAGAACATCTTTGGAAAGGTCGAGTTCATCCGCCTGATCTTGCCCGAAGTAAGAGAGCAGAACGTTATGTCCAACGATCCGTTCGCCTTTCTCGAATGATTCTTCTCCGGATATAATCCGGACGAGCGTCGATTTCCCCGAGCCGTTTACACCCACTACTGCAATACGGTCACCGCGTTCCACCTTGAAATCAAGATGACTAAATACTTGAAGCGAATCATAGTTCTTTTGTATTCCCTGTAAATCTAAAACCACACGCCCACTCGAAACTGGCTGTGGAAACCTGAACCGAAGCGCTTCTTCTTCACGTTCTACTTCGACAATTTCGATTTTCTCCAGCATCTTCACGCGGCTCTGTACTTGCCGTGCTTTCGTGGCTTTGTACCGAAAGCGGTCGATGAATTCTTGCGTCTGCTTGATCTGGTCTTGCTGATTCCGTTGTTGACTCAAAAGAAGTTCGCGCCGAACGAGGCGCTCTTTTTCAAAGAAAGAATAATTGCCGGCGTATTCCTCAAACCTCCCGGCAGAAAGAGCAAATGTACGTGAAGTGAGGTTATCGAGAAATGCACGGTCGTGCGAGACGAGGATAATAGCGCCGTTATATTGACGAAGATATTCTTCTAACCATTGGAGCGATTCGAGATCGAGGTGATTCGTCGGTTCGTCAAGAAGTAAAAGACTCGGTTCCTGCAACAGCAATTTTGCCATCGCGATACGCATTTGCCAGCCGCCGCTGAATTCTTCTGTCAGCCGATTGAGATCTTTTTGAGAAAAACCCAATCCATTCAAGATACGTTCGATCTTTGAGCGCATCCGGTACGCGTCAAGATCTTCAAGCTTATGCTGTAATTCCCCATAGACTTCAAGTGTGTCGGCGTACTCTTCACTTGTTGAATCGAGCTCAGCCAGAGTATCCTGTGCTTCGCTTAGTTTTTGCTGTGTATCTAATATATCTTCAAACGCTGTCTCCGCTTCTTCATAAAGTGTTTTGCCATGGAGAGCGATCGTTTCCTGCTGAAGATACCCGACCGTTATATAATGGGCTTTCTTGACGGTTCCTTCTTCTCCCTGCGGCATACTGGAGATGATACGGAGCAGCGTGGTTTTTCCGCTACCGTTGGAACCAACTAATCCGATACGGTCGCGCGGGCCGACTGTTGTTGAGATGTCGTGGAAGAGTGTTCGTTCTCCAAACTCAAGAGTAACATGTTCGAGTGAAAGCATAATGATTTCTGAAAACTATAAATAATAATTCAATATAAGGAAAAGTGTTTGAGCAGAAAATCTTTTCGCCGTCGTGGGCAAAATTATTTGTTATTGAGCAATGTGTTGTCTTTTGCTCTATTGCTATTCGAAGTTTTCTGGTTCCAGCTTATTGCGAATAGCAGCAATCCACTTTGGCACGGCGTTGATCATGACGACTATGACGCTTCCCATTATAACTACGGTGAGAAGAAGGTTGATGCTTCCCTGAAGCTGGGTCTTCGGCACAGATAGCATTGGGTAGAAGAGATTCATGATATTCAAGCAACCGGCAGATAATGTTGTGAATGCTACGAAGATGAGGGGCAAAAGAGTGACCCAGGCGTACTTTGCTTTTCCACGATTAATGATGAACGATGTGCCGACTGTGAGTGCAATAGCCGCAAGCAGCTGATTTGCTGTCCCAAACATCGGCCAGATAGAAGAAACACTGCCAGTGTAAATAAAATATGCCCACATGGAAACAATGAGAAGACTGGCTATGAGGTTGCCAGGAAGCCAATCAGCTTGTCCAAACGGTTTGTAAATCTTGCCAATCATTTCCTGCAAGATAAAGCGGCCTATGCGTGTTCCGGCATCAATAGTTGTGAGAATGAAGAGTGCCTCGAACATAATTGCAAAGTGATACCAGTATGACATGAGTTTGCTTAAACCGGGAATACTGGAAAATATCTGTGCCATACCGACAGCTAACGATACCGCACCGCCTGTTCTGCCGATAATGTTCTCTCCCACTTCAGCGGAAAGCTGCGTAATGTTTGATTCGGTGAATCCCATTGCATGCAGTTGAGGAAGAATAGCTTGGAATTTTTCCACCGGTACGTTGATCATGAAATAATCGAGCGGAAGCATACTCGCCGCGGCAATTAGAGCTAGTACGCTGACTATTCCTTCTGACAACATTGCACCGACAGCAATGAACTTGATCTGCGATTCTTGCATTAGCATTTTGGGTGTTGTCCCGGAACTGACCAGCGAATGAAATCCTGAAATGGCTCCGCATGCAATGGTAATAAACAAATACGGAAACAATGTACCGGGAATGATCGGTCCACCACCATGAATGTATGAAGTAAACGCAGGCATTTTTAAATCGGGTGCGACAATAATAATACCCACAGCAAGCATAGCAACCACACCGAGTTTCATAATGGAGCTCAGATAATCGCGTGGTGAAAGCAGAAGCCAAACCGGTAGGACCGAAGCAAAGAAACCGTAGAAAGCCAAAAGGATCGTCAATGTGTTGCGATTATATGTGAACCATGAAGCAATCGATGATTCCGGAATGTAGCGGCCATAGATCACAGCAGCAGTAAGTAAAACAACGCCGCCTATAGTCGCTTCGACGACCTTTCCTTTCCGAAATTGAAACATCCAGATACCCATGAGAAGTGCAATTGGGATGGTACACGCAATAGTGAATGTTCCCCAAGAACTTTCGGCAAGCGAGTTCACAACGACCAGTCCTAATCCAGCCATCGCCACAACGAGAATGATGAGAATAGCCAGAGAGGAAATCGAACCGCTCAGTTTACTGATTTCCATCTTCGCAATTTCTGCCAAGGACTTCCCGTCATACCGTATTGAAGCGACGAGAATAACAAAATCGTGTACTGCACCTGCCATAACTGCTCCGATCACCATCCACAGAAAGCCGGGGAAGTACCCAAACTGCACCGCGAGTACGGGTCCAACCAGTGGACCTGCGCCAGCAATTGCTGCAAAGTGATGACCAAAGAGAACCCATTTGTTCATTGGGTAATAGTTCTGGCCATCGTAGAGGCGATTGGCTGGTGTGACATTCGTGTCGTTAATAACAGCTACTTTTGCAGCTATAAAACTAAAGTAGAAACGATAGGCAAGCGCGAAGAATGCAAGTGCAGCGATAAGTAATGGCATAGCATTCATAGAAGTTTTGTTCCGCTACGTACAATTGACATGTATAGAAACACTCTCTATTCTCTCATATCCCTGTTCATTCTGTTCCTTATGACATCAATCAGGAATATATCAATGTGATCGTCATTGATATGTCCTACAATTGAGATCAACGGCACCTTCCATTTGTAAGAATGTTGATCAATCTAAAATGATTTCTCTGAATATTAAACACGCATTGCCTTTATCGTTTATTTAATTAAGTACGATTTGACTAGTCGGATGGTTTCTGTGAAAAAAGAGACAATTCAGAAAATGAATATTTTTGATACACTATATAAAAGACATTTGCTGAAATGCACAGTCGATATAAAATTCAACTCGTGAGAAGCAATTATTGTGGAAAAATATTCTTCAACAAATTGATCACAAAAACGACTTTGGTACACTCTCTGATGGTGAGGAGGTGTTGTGAGTGATATTTCTATCAATACAAAAGTGATACATGTACCGTTATTTCCTCACTAAAGAACCCTTTTGCATCTGTTCGAACAAGAATGAGCGCAGTCTCATTAATGAAGGACTAATCCCGACTTTGTATTGCTGCGGATTTTCAAAACGTTTATATTCCGGAGATAAGCAAACGAATCTGTGCGAGACATAACTTGCACTTTCTGTCGTAGTCGGCATTTTGCCGACGATGCGTCCATTTTCCATCATTTTGAACATAATGGGCTTTGCTGTGTACTCTTCTACATTACGATGTTGTTCTGTAAAAAAAGGATGATAGAAAATATCAATACCCTCTTCTGTTTCCAGCATAATCCCGTCTGTATCAAAGTATCCATTCCCGTCAAAGTAGCGCATCACTTTTTTTCGTCCGGGCAGCGTTGTCCTTGCATAATTGTCCGAGAACTTTAGCGTAGGCTGATTCCCTATAACGCTTTGTTTGTACACACCTTGCAAAACGGGGCAATTGTGGGCAGTCAAGAGACGTGTTCCAACGCCGAATCCATCAATGGGCGCTCCTTGTTGGAGGAGACTGCTAATGAGAATCTCATCCAGTTGATTGGAAGCGACAATTTGTACATAATTAAGTCTTGCTGCATCGAGTTGCGCACGAGCCTTCTTGCTCAGAAGGGCGAGATCGCCACTATCGAGCCGGATAGCTTTGAGTTTTTGACCTCTTGCTTCCATTTCCTTTGCCACCTTCATAGCATTTGGTAAGCCGCTGCGTAATGTATTATAAGTGTCGACGAGAAGGATACAATTGTCGGGATAGATTTCTGCATACTTGCGGAATGCGATTAGTTCATCGCCGAAACTTTGGACCCATGAATGCGATTGTGTACCCGTTACTTCAAGTGAGTAATGATAAGCAGCGTACACATTTGAGGTCGCATCCACTCCACCGATAATAGCAGCTTTGCTTGCGTGGATACCCCCTAAACCCTGTGCACGGCGTAATCCGAAATCATAGAGCTTCCGATTACCGGCAGCGAACCGAATGCGAGACGCTTTCGTAGCGATGAGCGATTCAAAGTTGAGAAGATTCAAGAGCAGCGTTTCTATTATTTGTGTTTCGATAAGACTTCCTTCTACACGAACGATCGGTTCCAATGGAAATATGAGTTCACCTTCACGCATTGAATGAATAGTACCGTTGAAACGGAAACGTCGGAGGTACTGAAGAAACTCTTGTTTGAATCCTAGCGATTGAAGATATTCAACTTCTGCGTCCTCAAACCTGTATGTTTCGAGAATTTCCAACAGATCACTGAGTCCGGCAAAAACGACATAACCGTTCCCAAAGGGATTCTCGCGAAAAAAATAGTCAAAGACGGCGGTCGTCTGCGCTTTCCCTGAAAGGAAGTAACCCTGTGCCATTGTGAGTTGATAATAATCTATATAAAGTGCTGCATGCGAATCGAATACTCTCATTGTCCATCCTTCTAAAAACTTTTTAACATCACCTAAAATAAAAATCAGAACGCATCTCGTATATGACGAATTTCTGCGGTTCCATTCCGATATTCAATTGCCACGATGTCGAACCGGCATGGACGATCATCGATGTCGTGTATGAACAAATACCCCTCGGCAACGGCATGCACTTGTTCTTGTTTCTTTTCGGTTACAGCATCTTCTGGAGCGCCAAAAGTATTTGATCGCCGTGCCTTCACTTCGACAAAGACCAACTCTTCGCCCTCTTCGGCAATGAGATCAATCTCACCTCGCTCGAAACAAAAGTTACGTTCAAGAATCTTCAAGCCGCTTTGTTCGAGAAAGTGAGCTGCCAGTTCTTCTCCCGCTTTTCCCCATTTTCGTCGATTCATAAGTGACATTGCGACGAGAGGCATTATCACGACTTCCTGCATAATATGCTACTGGAAAAGTATGGTTGATGCAAATTAGAATGCTCTAAAGATTATTAAAACACTAAAGAATTTCAGTAAAAATCCACTTGTGTGTGATCTCCATCATAGAAAACAATGTTGCCTTTTAATTTCTTTTCAGTTCCAGGTCTGATCGGTGTGTAACGGTTGATAATTTTTGAAGAGTAACGGAAACGAGCTCAAGATAAAAGTTCTCCCTGAAGAATGGAAGGATGAAACGACCTGCGATGAATTTCACATAAACCGTAAATGCGTATAGCCTCAATATGCTGAGGTGTTCCATAACCCTTATGCTGGGCAAAGCCATATTGTGGAAAATATGCGTCTAACTCGCACATCAACCGATCACGTGTCACTTTCGCGATGATCGAAGCGGCTGCAATAGTGAATGACTTTGCATCGCCGCCGATGATATTTTGAAAACGCAATGTATCATGTGTAAATGAATTACCATCAACGAGAACGTAATCCGGTTTGATGGCCAAGTTTTCCAATGCCTTTCGCATCGCTAAATGAGTTGCTTGTAAGATGTTGATATGGTCAATCACTTTGTGATCGATAATTCCCACTCCAACACTCATTGCTTGCTGCGAGATCATTCTAAACAATTCTTCCCGTTTTCTTGTCGACAACTTCTTTGAATCGTTCACGCCATGCATGACGAATTCTTTCGGGAAGATGACTGCTGCCGCGACCACAGGGCCTGCAAGCGGACCGCGTCCGGCTTCATCTACTCCGGCAATGTGCTCGATGTTTTGCTCCCAGAGCGTACGTTCCGTTTTAAGATTCACTTCGGGATGTTGCTTCATTCACACCGAACCTGCAATAATGGCCATCAGACCAATTACCATAGTGAGTTTTAAATTACTACTCACGCGTCTCATATGAATGGAGGAGGAACCTTGCCACATCATCACTCCTGAAACACACATAAGGATGTCAGCAACGAAAATAATATACATAAAGGCAGAATGATATGCAGAATATTTGACCACCGCAAATGTGATACTGATGAGCGTAAGAAGCGACAAGGTTGCCAATAAGAGTGCCGGTCTGATGCCATATTTGACGGGTAAGGTGACGGCATGTTCTTTCCTGTCACCTTCAATGTCTTCCACATCTTTCACTAACTCACGTGCGAAGTTAATGAGAAATGCAAATACAGCCGGAACAAGAGCCCGTTCGATGTGTCCGACTATGGCACCTCCATAGATGAACGCCATCCCCGTCATTAATCCGACGACGACATTACCGGCAATAATGGTTCTTTTCAGTCGAGCCGAATAATAATAGAGGAGGACAACGGCAAAAATAACAATGAGCAGTGCAAGAGGATTGATAAATACATTGATACAGATTGCCGTCATAGAGACTATAAACCACATCTGTTGTGCATTACGCTGTGTCAGCACACCGAGCGGCAATGGACGATTCGGTCGATTGATTCGATCTATCTCAATATCGAACGAGTCATTAATGGCGTTTGCGCCAGCAGTCACCAACATACCTGTCAGTGCTGCCAAGAGGATGATAAGCAAATCATGTGTCGTTCCACCAGCGATCCAACACGCAACGGGAATAGATGCAAGTGTGATGAAGATGTTTATCGGACGGCTCAATTGAACGAATGCTTTGAGTTTTTTAGAATTCATTGATCAACCGAATGTGAATTTTTGCTGTGCTGAACGTGTCGCCTTCTCCTAATGCAATGCTGACACCGATCAATCCAAGTGCAGAATCCATACGCACGCCTATGCCATAACCTACTTTACTTTGTTCCGATGCTTTTCCATCCATTGCAGCAAAAGCGGGTTGGACTATATACCCGAAATCAATGAATCCGTAGAAAAAAGAACGCGGTGCAACGAGAAAACGATATTCTAAATTTGTCCATAAAAGTCGTGAACCCAGGAACTGTCCTTCCTGGTATCCGCGCAATGTCATTGCACCACCAAGCCGGAACAAATCACTCACATCTATATTTCCGCTGCTGAAATCTCTAAGATGCAATTCAGTAGCAATGACTTGCCGAAGAAACGGCGAGAGATAATAGGAAAGATCAAATATCACGCGGCGGGTTGTACTTCGAGACCCAATAGGAAAAGCATCGCTGCTCAAAGTCCGCTTTGTACCGGTTTGATATTCTGTGGAATACAGAATGCCGTTTGTGGGTGTTGTTGGATTATCACGAGAATCATACCGGACAGATGCTCCCAAACCTGTGGTTTGACTTTCTGCCATAGCTTTGCTTCCGTCATATCGCTCAGTCGGATACACATTGTTCTGCAAAAACGAGATGCCCACGGAAAATTCCTCAGTGATCATCAACTCGGTGGCAATGTCGTATTCCATACGCACAAATGTCGAATCCTGTTTTCGTTGAAAGAATCCAAGCTGAGCATTGACAGGATAGGAAGCTATCCATGGCTCAAAGTAGTGAAGTTCAGTTTCCTGAGAGCTTTTAGTCTCTTGATACCATCGGACGGAGAGTTTGCGTCCGGTGCCAAAAAGGTTTCTCAGTGAGATGTTGACAAGTCCTGTGATGTAGCCGTTTCCACCGGATGCAGTGGAGGGAACATACCCAATCACTCCATCGAAATTGTTTTGGTTTCCCTCCACAACTCGCACCAACAATCCTGCCTGTTCTGCTTCTGTTAAATATAATTCCGGTAGAGAGACGGACGAGAAAAGCTGCAAATGATCCAGTCGGCGTTTGAGGCGTTCAGGAAGATCACTGCTGAACAATTCATTTTCCCTCAAACGTGCTTCACGCATGATAACATAATCTTTGGTCGTCTTATTCCCTTCGATGTGTATTTCAGAAATGCGCAATGCTTTTCCTTCGTCGATATGCAACTGCACTGTTACAGACATTTCATCTGCAGAATCAATAAAGGAAACATTTTGAACTGTAATTTTTGAAAGTGGAAATCCTTTGCGCTCATATTGTTGGAGGAGAGTTTGAATGTCTTGTTCCAAGAGAGAAGGGATAAAAGGATCGCCTTTGTGTAGTTGCATACTCGGATATAACTCGGCAGCTATAAGATTTTGACAACCATCGAATTCAATCTGCCGCACAACTGACGGTTTCCCTTCGGTTAGAAAGATGCGCACTCCCATATCGTGCAGTACGGTATCGTAATGTACCTGCATCGAATCTATTCGAGCATGGAGATATGCGCGATTTTTGTAGAGATCGAGAATGCGTTCCCGATCGCCCGCTAATATAGACTCGGAGAATGGGCCGCCTTTTTTAGTTGAAAGAGCAGTGGTAAGTTGATTAGCTGAAAGGGTATGATTTCCTTCAAATTCCACTGAATGCACTGTCAGCGAAACTTGCCCGTTGACAACCGATGAAAGAACAAGATGCAAAAAACCCCATAGTAAACAACAAGCCGGTGTGAAGTATGCGCTGGCTCGTATCGAATGACGTAGGAGAAACCGACTCACCGTATCCTTCCCCACAAATCTGTTTCGGGATATTGAAGACGATAGTCGCCAAATCCGGTTTCATCTACAAAAATAAATTCCCGATTTTGATCATAGTAATACCAAATTTCATATGGCTTACTCTCTGAATCGAAAGGATGGCGGTCTATGTTTTGTGGTGAACCATACTGGATGAGAACCATTCCCCTGTCTGTCTTCCAGCCTTCCATGTATTGCTTAAAGTTCCTATTTGCGTACGCGACGCGTGCATAATATTCTTCCATCAGTTTATTTCGCGATGTTTTAGGATTTGGATTGCGTTTTGCCCAGAATTCAAGAAATCGTTTTTGTCTCTCTTCCTGAGTTGCCGCTTCTTTGATATAGTCAATCTCGCTTCCTTTTGCAATGTACCGAAGCTGATCCGTTGCCTTGTCGATGTCTGTGACGGTCAAAGGCAAATCCTTTATTCGCACAAGACAGGTACGCGAAGATGACGTATGAACCATTATCACCGGATTGACTTTAGAATATCCCGTGGCTTCAACGAAAAACACGTACTGACCAGCAGCAAGTGCCGGTGTATCAATTCGCCAAGTCATTTGTGTCCGATTGCCTGAGAGTACTTCACTCTTTGGACGTTGTGCGATGACTTCTTTCTCTTGATTGATAAACTTGCATAATAATTGGACAGAATCGAGTTGAATTCTGTTATAGATTTCGAAGAAGAGATAAAAACCATTCGATTCTTTTGCAAGAACTCCTGTCAAATTTGGTACGATGTTCTTTCGCGTACCGTCAACATCCATTCTATGTACCTAGCATCAGATTACTCAGCGCAAGCGAATCTGCGCCAAAATCTTTTACCACCATTGATTTGTGAAAGGCGGCTATTTTTTTAGATGCATTATCTGTTACTTGCAAAAGGAGTTCATACTTTCCTGGCAGGAGATCAGTCGAAAATCTTTTGAGAGTAGACAGTCGATGGGAAATGGTTTGCGTAAAATCTTTCAGGCGCAATTCCACCGTTTGGCTCGTTTGCCAGAGTTCTTGCTTCTCTTGTGTGAGTACCGTTGCGGATATTTCAATACGTCCTATGTATTGTTCTCCCTCTTTGACAAAATTGATCTCTGGATAGGGAACCTGAATATAGATATCCAGACGTCCTTTATTGGATGAGTCAGATTTGAATGCGAATGCTTCTGCAAGTATTTCCGATTCATATCCCTTTGATTCATTTTGATTATCGATCTGCGCATACAAGTAATTGGCAAGTATACCAAATGCAAGGATTGTTCGTCCCGCGAAGATTATCCGTTGTATTCTTCTGTATGCCATAACGTTGTTCTCATGTAAGAATGTACATCACGCCGCTGCAACGAGATCATACTCTGTTGCATCGGTAATAGTCACAGAGTGAAATGCACCTACGTCTATTGGTTGACTACTGCGTACGAGTACTTCTTGATCGATTTCCGGTGCGTCCCATTCTGTTCTTCCAACAAAAAAATCGTTCTCCCGAGTATCGATTAACACCCTCATCGTCTTACCAATGAGAGATTCATTGTGCTGTTCAGAAATTTCTTTTTGGATTTCCATTATTGTTGTTTGTCGTTCCTGTTTCATTTCTGCCGGGATCGGATCGCCGAGATCAAACGCCGTTGTGCCTTCTTCTTGCGAATAGAGAAAGACACCGAGGCGGTGAAAACGAGTCTCTTCTACAAAATCGCATAATTCCTTGAAATCATTTTCTGTTTCACCCGGATATCCGACGATGAGTGTTGTGCGGAGAGCGAGATTGGGAATTTCATTTTTCAACTGTACGAGCAACTCACGCGTTGCTTTCCGGCTTATGCCGCGCCGCATGGATTTTAACACAGTGTCAGAGTAATGCTGAATCGGAATATCGATATAGCGGCAGAGCTTTGTGTATTTCTGAAATGCTTCTATAATATCCGTTGGAAATTTTGCCGGATAAGCATACATCAATCGAATCCATTCGATTCCATCAATGTCGTTCAACTCGCCAAGAAGTGTTGCAAGATGCCTCTTGCCGCACAAATCTAATCCATAGTATGTTGTATCTTGCGCGATGACAATGAGTTCCTTCACTCCCTTCTCTGCGAGCAGTCGTGTTTCATATACAAGTTCTTCCATTGGTTTGCTACGATGTTGTCCTCGCATCTGTGGAATAGCACAGAAAGAGCAAGGATTGTCGCATCCTTCGGAGATTTTAAGATATGCATAGTGCGATGGGGTTGAGAGGAGACGCTCGCCGAGCAGATTGGTCTTGTAATCTACACCAAGAGAGTTCAGCACACTGCGCAATTGATCTGTCCCAAAGAACGAATCAACTTCTGGAATTTCAGCGGCAAGTTCATTCTTAAAACGCTCAGAGAGACAGCCCATGACGACAATTTTTTTTATTTTGCCCAGGTTTTTCTTCTCCACAGCTTCTAGAATAGTGTCTATCGATTCCTTTTTTGCATCCTGAATGAAACCGCATGTGTTAATAACAACCATATCGGCGTCGTCGGCATTCTTCACAAGCTGCACATTGCTGTGCTTCAACTGACCAAGAAGCAATTCTGAATCAACTAGGTTTTTTGGACAACCGAGTGTAACAACGTTGACCTTTGATTTTACAGCCACAAACATCCTTCCAAACAATAAATGCTACGACAGCACAACAAAGTCTATATAAAGATACACAATCGGGGAGATATAAACCAAACTGTCGAACCGATCATATACTCCGCCATGTCCCGGGATGAGTGTAGAAGAATCTTTGACACCCGCGTCTCGCTTGAATCGAGACTCGATGAGATCTCCAAGCTGTCCAAATACTCCAATAAGCACTCCGAGAACAATTGCATGGTGATATGTGAGATAGCCAAGCACAAATATTTTTGCTGTCACCATGGTCAGTATGGAAAAAATGAAACCGAATATAGCTCCTTCCCAAGTTTTATTTGGACTTACTTCCACGAAAAGTTTATGTTTCCCGAATGTTTTACCGCCAAAATATGCCGCCGTGTCACAGATCCAAATCGTTGCGAAGATGGCAATGACCGTATAACCGCCCCATCGATTAATCTGCGCAAGCTGCTGGCCATTGGCTAAGCCCTCTGCAAAGAATTTATGTACGGGAAATCCGTACGGAAAGAGTTCACGTAAAAAAATGAGCATGCCGAAACACAGTGAAACGACAAATACACCCAGTATCGTTGTGGCGATATTGATTGTCGGCGAACCTTTTGTACGAAACAACTCGATCAGCATGGTCAACAAGAGGAATTTGAGCAGTACGACGGCGAGAAGTTGATGTTGTGAAAACACCGAAAGATGGATTTCAAAATGGTCGATGACGAATTGGTAGATTTCGACTTGAAATCGTTCGTAGATGAAGACGGCATTGACGATGACTCCGACGACGAGTCCGAGTGTTTTGAGCGGCGCAGCGCCTTTGGCTTCCGCAAGTCCATAGAATTCGTACAATGCAAGCGATGAGATGACGGTAATAAGGAAGAAGAAGAAATAGCCGCCAAGCATAGTCATCCAGAGGATGATGGGAATAGCGACAAGCGCCACGAGAACACGCGCTGTGAGATTTTTAAATTGAGGCATAATTTTTAATGATTGGTGAATGATAAACAGCCAAGAATTATTAACTAACTAATTTGAATGAATTTCGTTCATTTGTTTATCTCAGCAAATCCGTCTCGAGATATCATTCGTGATACGAAGATATACTACAAAACTGAGAAAGAAGAGCACAGCAAAGACAACCAACTCGAACAGCATCGCCGGTATATCTACTGTCGTCTGTGCGGCAGATAAAAGATTTTCGTCATTCAAACCGTAATAGGAAGCGAGCACCGCCATAAGGTTATTGAGGAAATGTGCTGACATGGGAAGCAAGAGACTTTGTGAACGATACCTCAGTAGTCCGAAGAACACACCCAATCCGATGAGCGGCACAACCTCGAATGGATTCATATGATACAAACCGAAAATCGTTCCTGCCAATATTGCCGAAACGATTGGCGACATCAGCCGCTCAAATATTTTTTGAATGAGGCCACGAAAGAGTAATTCTTCTACAATCGCCGGACCTACTGCCACGACAAGAATGACAGCAAGAAGTTCCACCGATGAATCAGCATGAATCAAAACTTTCGTTAGTTCCTCAAACAACTTCTTAATCGGTTCGATGAGATCACGCAGTAATTCCGGAAGAGGAATCCGTTCCTGAAAAAACATATATGCTTCAAACACCCGCTGTAATGAAAAGAGTGCAATGAGCGCAAGAATTGATTCTCGAATTCCCGGTACTCGAAACTGAAATACTCCACTCAATCGAGTAGCAAACAATCGCGCCAGCAGCAAGGTCGGAAGGAGGATGAAACACATCTGTCCGATGAGTGTCAGCCAACGCATTGTCCAAACATTTTCGCGGGTAATGGATGCTGCTCCTGTAACAAGAAATGTCAGCAAACCGCCGCCGACTTGATAGAGAAGAAAGATGGAAACAAGCGATACAAACGCGAACAAGAGTGGATGGATAGCATGCCGATCGACAAAAGAAAGTTTTTCGGCAGTCACTTCTTCTTGATTCACAGATTCGGAAATGTGTTCGTGAAATTCAGTCATGTAGCAGGAAGCTGGGATTTGATCATGGCAGCAAGCAAGGGGAACATAAGTTCGTGATGTCCCGTAAAATTATAACCTCGTCCGTGCTTTTGTGTCGGCCGTTCAACAACATTCATTTGCGGACGATACTGTCGGATCATATCAAAGTTGGCAGTGGAAAATCCTTTCGCTTTATAGCCGAGATTACGGGCAACAGTGAGCGCTTTTAGAAAAACTTCCGGCATGATCACCGCAGAACCGAAGTTTAATACTACACCGCCGTTGATGAGATCCTTGACGGAATTCACGAACACCTTGAAATCACGAAAACTCAATTCACCGGTTGCGGCCCCGTCCATCGTTGCTTGTTGGTGAACGATATCTGTTCCAATCGCTGCGTGTACCGTTACTGGAATGCCAAGGTCGTAGCAATTGGCAAGAATGCTGACATTCCGGTTGCGTCCGTTGTTTGCAAGAATATTCTTGGCAAGTGTTTCACCATATCCATCAGTTGTTTCTTTCATTCCTTTTACAAGTGCAAGGTTGATGAAGTCGCCTGTTTCTTTCGACATCCCAAACGTTCCGTCCATCAAGTTTGCGGCTACATCTTCTGAAGTATGTCCCCACATCGCCGTTTCGACATCGTGGATGGAAGCTGCACTGTTCATTGCCACATGCGTGATGACACCGCGTTTGAGTAAATCAACAATGACCGGTGAGAGTCCGACCTTGATGACGTGTGCTCCCATCATGAGAATGACAGGTTTCTTCTTCGCGCGAGCTCGGACGATGTCGTTCACGACATCGCGTAATTCGTTACCGATGAGAATGCGCGGCAGTGAATCGGCAAAATCCTTGAAGCTCGCTTTCTGCGCATCGAGCGGTATGGCAAAATCGTTCGGCGTCACTTTGCTCTTGCGATCTTTGATGGAAATTGTCTTGACGTGGCTAAAGTCTATTTGCTTGAATTTCGTCATATGAGAATTGGTTACTCCACTTTTGCTTTAATCGGCCCGTTAATACCGGAGTATTCACGCAGTTCGGAATCTATCGATCCGACAACGACTTTCGTACTCACTTTCACCGGAATTTTTCGTTCATCGTTCGTCAGCCAGATAACGATGCGGCCTTCACTCTTAAACAATCCGCCTTCTTTCATAAGAGGCTCTACTACGACGCAATTGAATTTTCCTGCTTCCACTTCAATTTGCTGGTACCCAAGAAACTTTACAGCAAGCTGGTACGTCGAGTCTTTATAGAAATTCTGTAAGTACAATTTCTCACCCGGGCGCGATTTAGAAAAATCCAATGTGCGTACATAATACATTGCTGACACAGCATCGTGTACATATGGGGGAATCGCATAACGGTTATTTTTTGTCAAGGCAACATTGTTCAATTGATCGAATTCTGCGGAAAAATCATATTTATATTTTCCTTCACGCACACGCTGTGTAAATCTCCATGGGAAAATACCTTTCGTGTCAAGCATCGTTTCGTAACGATCATCTACTTTATAGAAGAAGGAGAAGGTTGGCGTGGAAACAACCGTGAAAAGCACCTGATAGCATTCTTTACCATGGATCGTATCGATCGCGGGAATAGAAAACACCGCTTCCCCGGCTGTGATAAAACTGTAACCTACATCGTAGACAAGTCTTTCACCCAGAGAAAATGCAGATTGATTGAGGTTTCGAAGGCTGTCGACAGATTTTGCAACAAGCGTATCTTGTGCCCAAATTTGGGAAGTGGTAATAGTCAGGAAGGATATCATAAACACAACGAAGATTTTTTTCATTTACAATATTCCAATCTTAAAAAAATCGCAAATCACAACAACTCACCATTGTCTAATTGCCAAGTATCAGCTTCGTCGCAGCTTCTAAAACCTGACGTACTGAAATTTGGTCCATACAATCGTTTCCTTGGCATTCACCGCCATTACAGCGCGGACAACGTACCGGATCGGGAATAAAGATCGCCTTTTTGTCGGTCAATGGTCCCCAGCGTTTTGGACTCATTACACGCACAGGTGGATAGAATCCGATCACCGGAGTTCCGACTGCAGCAGCCATGTGCAATGGACCAGTGGAGTTTGCCACAAACAATTTCGCTGTCTGGATGAATGCTGCAAACTCTTTCAAGTTCAATGTGCTGATAAAAGGTTCCACACCATTTTCTGCTTCATGTGCAACACGATGTACAAGCGCTTCTTCTGTCTTCCCACCCGTAATCACAACCCGATAACCGAGCTTTGTTAATTCAACGGCGAGTTGAGCAAAGCGTTCCGGTTTCCAATCTCGTGCTGAGTTGCCGCTTCCTGGATGCAACAATACTAAGCGGTCGGTGTCCAAAATTCCTAGCGATTGAAGAATATCAGAAGCTGTTTTTTTCTCCTTTTGGGAGATAATAATCTTTGCTTTAAGCTTCGATGATACCGTGCGTCCCAAACCTTTCAAGAGTGCGAGATTGTATTCTGCTTCGTGCTTCTCTGCAGTCTTACGGTGTTCGTAAATTTTTTTGTTGAAAAGGAACGAATACCATCGATAACCAGTTCCAACGCGTACCGGAATTCCCGCAAGCCACAAGAGTAAAGATATCCGTAAACGTGGAGATGCTATCAATACTACAGCGAAATGTGCATTTCGAATTTCCCTCAGCATCTCAAAGAACGATTTTGGCTTTCCATCTCTACTATAGAGAAGAGTATCTGCGATACCCTCAACTAACGCGCTGGTGTAGCTGCTTATTAACATCGTCACACGTGCGTTCGGGAAGTTTGATTTAAGCGCTTCGACCATCGGAAGTGTGAGAATTACGTCTCCAATACGGTCTGTCCGAACGACTAAAATGTTTTGCAAACGATATTATTCCACTCCAACTATTGTCAAATCGTGGCTCAATATACACAGAGGTGGTGGGAGATGCAAGGTAAGCGGAATGAAGAGCTTGAGTCCAAAAAACAACATCTTGGATATCAAAGCCGTATTTCTATCCAATCGGCTTTTTCTCGAAGTCTTTGCATTGAAGATTGGTTAGCTCTGCTCCATTTGATGTAATAGAGTAATCTGGATTGGAGAACATTGAAGCATGAATGAGGAAAGTTTATTTATAATAAGGACCAAGTTCCTTGAGTATCTTAGCTAGAAGTTCAGTGGAATCGACAAGGCCGTTGTGACTGTAAACAATCTTTCCGTTGGGTGCAATGAAAACTGTGTGCGGCAGCGGACCAGGCCAAGAGGGATCAAGAGTTTGTATCAAGGTGTCGATATTAGCGCCTGTGAAGAGGTAGTTGTTGGTTTTCCGCCCTTCAGTTTTAAGCGAACTCTCCAGGCGATTGGGAAGAGAAACATGCTGTTTCTCAAGAAAACTCTGGACTTTCGGTTGTTCCTTCGGGTCGTTTAAGCTAATAGTAATAAGCTCGAAGTCACGGTCGCTAAGACGACGGGAAATCGATACCAAACCGGGAAACTCCTTTACACACGGACCACACCATGTTGCCCAAACATTAAAAAGCCGATATTTTAAAGTTTTGTTGTGAACGAGGTTGTTAACACCGGCTAAGTCGATTGTATCCAAAGTGACGGGTGCGTTTTTCCATTCCTCTGTTACCCGGGCAATTTCTTCCTTTTTCGTATTCCACTTGGTGGAGCAGCCCATCGGCTTTGTCATCTCGAGCGGTACAAGACGGCCTGTAAGCATCGCTTGGACTGCATTGCGCGTATCAGGGGAAGTGACTGTGGAAGTATTGGCGAAACGCGAATCATCAAATCGACCCGCGTAACGCAAGTGCCGCTGCTGGTCAAAAAGAAAAACGTGTGGCGTGGCAAGACATCCGTAGGCTTTGGCAGTGATCTGTGTATCGCCGTCGTAGAGATACGGAAAGGTAAATCCTGATTCCTTGGCATAAAGTTTCATCTCATCATAACTGTCGCTGTATTTACTGTACCCAAGTTCCCAGATAGCAACACCTTCTGGGCTGTTGGGATTAATAGCGACGACCTCAAGACCTTTCCCCTTGAATTCGGCGGCCAGAGGGAGCAAGCGTGTCTCAGCTGCATGGGAAAACGGGCAGTGGTTCGATAAGAAAACCACCATCAAAACAGGTGCGGTCTTAAAATCAGCCAAGCTGTAGGTTTTGCCATCAATCCCGAGCAACGAGAAATCTGGTGCGGAATCGCCAATCTTGAGGTGGCGAATATCAGGCGGCAATCCATTCTCGAAGTAATCTTTCACTTTGCTTTGCTTTGTGTCTTGAGCGGATAGTAGCCCGCAGGTGAATAAAACGACGACACCAAGATAAAGCATGGATGAGATGTGTTTCATAGATATAGATCTTTCATGGTTGTATTTTTGACCGATAGTTATTGGAATGAATCGTTCCTTCCTAATTTATTCAGATTGGCACAAAACATAACAACGATTGAACTTTTTTTTCTGAAGAACAGACGGTGTCGAACACTTATGTCATAATCTATTGCTAATAATAGCGAACTTAAGAAATAAACACAAGAAATTGCAAAACGAATATCCCACCATTCTTTGCTCTTCCGTTGACTCCTAAAAAAACCTTTCCGATATTAGCCCCACGAAACTTTACAAATGTTGCTCAAAACTTCGTGCTTTGAGAATTGCCCAGCTGTTCACACCGACATGAACGGCGGCAGTATTCATATAAAATATTGAGGAGTTCCTATGAGGCACACCAAAGTGATCATCATGGGCGCAGCGGGACGGGATTTCCATAATTTCAATACTGTTTTCCGCATGGACGACCGCTATGAAGTCGTCGCGTTTACTGCAACACAAATTCCAAACATTGAAGAGCGTAAGTATCCTGCTGAACTGGCAGGAAAGTTTTATCCAAATGGCATTCCAATCTTTCCAGAATCGGATCTGCCGCGCCTTATTAAAGAACTGAGTGCAGATGAGGTTGTTTTCGCGTACTCAGATGTTTCATTTAACTACGTGATGAGCAAAGCAGCACTCGTAATGGCCTGTGGTGCTGATTTTAAATTGCAGGGTGCGCATCCAACGATGCTCAAGAGCAAAGTACCGGTCATCGCTGTGGTCGCAGTGCGTACGGGATCTGGCAAGAGTCAGACTTCGCGCAAGGTATGTCAATTACTCCGCGCAGCCGGAAAAAAAGTTGTTGCGATCCGTCATCCAATGCCGTACGGCGATCTGGTAAAGCAAAAAGTTCAACGGTATTCTTCTCTCGAAGACCTGCAAAAGTATGAATGTACTGTTGAAGAGATGGAAGAATATGAACCTCACATCGTCAACGGAACGATCATCTACGCCGGAGTTGATTATGAAGTGATCCTTCACGCGGCAGAGAAGGAAGCCGACGTGATCGTGTGGGACGGCGGAAACAATGATATGTCATTCTATCAACCCGATCTTACCATCGTGGTAGCAGATCCGCACCGTCCGGGACATGAGATATCGTACTATCCCGGTGCAGTTAACATTCATCTCGCCGATGTTGTTGTTATTAATAAAATAGATACAGCCTCGCGCGAAAATATCGACATTGTGCGGAAAAATATCGTCAGCACAAACCCGAAAGCAATCATTATTGAAGCGGCATCGCCCATTACAGTAGAAGATGAAACCGTTATCCGCAATAAGCGCGTACTCGTGGTGGAAGATGGGCCCACATTGACCCACGGCGAGATGACGTATGGCGCCGGTATGGTTGCAGCTCGAAAATATGGTGCAAAGGAAATCATCGATCCGAGACCATGGGTCGTTAATTCTATTGCAGAAACATTCAAGAAATATCCGCATATTGGAACATTGTTGCCGGCAATGGGATACGGTGGAAAACAGATCACGGATCTCGAGACGACAATCAATACAGTCGAATGCGACTCAGTCATCATCGGCACACCGATCGACCTACGTCGTATTATTAAGATTAACAAACCAAGTACGCGTGTGCGATATGATTTGGATGAAATCGCAAAACCGGACTTGAATGAAATCTTGAACAATTTTATGAGAAAACATGGATTGAAATAACATTATGTGTAGGGATACGCCATGTTGTGTCCCTGCCAAGGAGAAAAAAACCATGAAACGAGATTTCCTCGGTATTGCAAATTGGTCAACGAAGGAATTAACACAAATCCTCGACCTTTCAAAAAAAATGAAAGCAAATCCAAAACAGTTTGCCAAATCTTTAGAAGGTAAATCGGTGGCGCTGATTTTTGAAAAGCAGTCGCTCCGCACGCATGTGACATTTGAGATCGGCATGAAACAATTGGGTGCTAACACGGTATATCTTACCAATGCCGATATCAGTCTGGGCAAACGTGAATCCATCTATGATGTTGCAAAAAATCTCGAACGTTGGGTTGATGCAATTATCATCCGAACGTTTGCCCAGAAGAATATCGACGATCTTGCAAAGTTTACTAAGATTCCCATTATCAATGCTCTGACAGACTTCGAACATCCGTGTCAAGCAGTCGGTGATTTCCTTACCATTCAAGAACACCTCGGCTCTTTTAAGGGAAAGAAACTCGCATGGGTTGGTGATGGGAATAACGTCTGTCACTCGCTTATGCTCATGGCAGCAAAAGTGGGAATGGACTTTATTGCGATTACTCCTGCAGGTTTACAGCCTCATTATACGGTGGTAGAACGTGCTATGGAGATCGCTGCAACCACCGGAGCAAAGATCGAACTCTCGTGCAATCCATCGGAAGGCGTACATGATGCTGATGTTATTTACACAGACGTATGGGTCAGTATGGGTCAAGAGGCAGCTTTCGATACGAAGATGAAGGCGTTTGCAGGATTTCAAATTGATGCCGAGTTAATGAAACAGGCAAAACCCACAGCCATCTTTATGCACTGCCTGCCGGCACACCGCGGAGAGGAAGTAACAGATGAAGTGATGGACTCATCTCAGTCCGTAGTATTTGATGAAGCAGAAAACCGGCTTCACACACAGAAAGCAATTCTGTATACGCTGTTGAAAGATAAGGGACGTGAAAAACTCCATACTCGTCGCAGTCGGCGGAAACTCGCTCATCCGAGCCGGACAGCGCGGAACAATCGCCGAACAGTTCGTAAACGCTAGACTTACCGCTAAAAGTCTTGCAGGTATTGTTGCGCAGGGCTATGCGCTGATCATAACACATGGTAATGGTCCGCAGGTTGGTGCACAATTGTTACGTTCGGAGGCTGGCTCATCGCAGACGTACACACTTCCACTTGATGTATGTGTCGCCATGACGCAAGGTGAAATCGGTTTTATGCTGCAAAATTCCATGCAAACGGTACTCCACAAACAAGGGATCAAACGTTCTGTTGTTACCGTTGTCACACAAGTCATTGTAGATAAAAACGACCCTGCATTTCAACGTCCGACAAAACCGATCGGTCCGTTTTATTCCAAAGAAGTTGCAGAACGAAAGAGAAGGGAATTAAGCTGGAGTATCATTGAAGACGCCGCTCGTGGTTATCGCCGTGTTGTTCCCTCTCCTCTACCACAAGATATCATTGAACTGGATGTAATAAAGGATTGTCTGGAACATAATAATGTCATCATAGCTGTAGGCGGCGGTGGAATTCCCGTGATACTTGAAAATGGTGAAGTCAAAGGCGTTGAAGCAGTGATTGATAAAGATCGTGCATCTGCATTGCTCGCCTCAAAATTAGGTATTGAGCATCTCATAATCTCGACAGAAGTGCCCGAGGTCTATATCAATTATAAGAAATTCGACCAGCAGGCGCTTCGAATCAGCACGGTCGCAGAAGCAAAAAGACATCTTGCTGATAGACAATTTAGTGAAGGCAGTATGAAACCAAAGATTGAAGCTGCACTTGATTTTCTTTCGGCTGGCGGGCAACTTGTGACCATTACTGATCCCGGACATCTCCTCGGTGCGTTGGAAGGCAAAGCGGGAACGAGGATAACGTTATGAATTTCAAATGGCAGATGACAATATGAATTGCATTTGTTCTACAATAATAGCCCTACCTGCTGAATTGCTTATGCTCTTTTGAACACTACAAAAATGGAAAGAATTCCACTGGGGATTCAAGATTATCAAAGACAATAAAATCGAAAGACAACACCTTTCTCTTAGGTTGTCATGCCGGGGAACGAAGCGTATATTTAAGTATTTATTTGTTGTGGAGCATAGAGCTTTAACGATATATGAAGAAACTGATTCCAGGACAGAATATCCGCATAAACATTGATCCATTTGCTTCTTTTCGATTCCCCGAATTTCGTTATCTCGTAGCCGCTTCATTTTTATTGACAATGGCATTGATGATTCAAGAAGTTGCCATTGGCTACGAACTGTACCGCATTACTCACGACCCGATGGCGCTGGGACTCATCGGACTTGTCGAAGCAATACCGTTCATTTCATTTACGCTCTATGGCGGCCATGTTGCGGATCGTAGCAGCAAGCGGAAGGTGTTAATGTGGAGTGTCGGTGGAATCGCTCTCAGTTCGGCGATGCTTCAATTTTTTACTCGGCAGCAGGATCAGATTCACCAGCCGGTACTGTTGGTTGCTATCTATGGATCAATATTTGTCATTGGATTATGCCGTGCATTTCTATCGCCGACAGCAACGTCGTTGCGCGGGATTCTTGTTCCACCTGCTTTGTTCGAAAATGCCGCAACATGGGGAAGTTCTTCATGGCAAGTTGGCGCCATTCTTGGTCCAGCTGCCGCCGGATTTCTCTATGCTTGGATCGGTTTTGCCAACACTTTACTGGTTGTCACACTGCTTGTCGTTTCATCTTTTCTGCTTTATTCTAAAATCAAGGATCGCCCGATTGCCCAGATTGCTCGGCATGGTAGTGTTATCGCAAGTATTAAGGAAGGCATACGGTTTGTTTTCAACACAAAAATTATTCTCTATTCAATTTCGCTCGATCTTTTTTCCATCCTCTTTGGCGGCGTGATGGCGATACTGCCAATCTATGCACAAGATATTTTAAAAGTGGGTGCAGAAGGGCTTGGGATACTGCGCGCTGCCCCGTCTATTGGTGCAACGCTTATGCTCATTTTGCTTTCGCGTTTCTCGCCTATGGAGCATGCCTGGAAGAACTTACTTATTGCAGTTGCAGGATTTGGTGTGTGTATTTTGACCTTTGCTGTCTCGCCTTGGATGCTGGTCTCGATAGCAGCTTTGTTCCTGAGCGGTGCATTCGATAGCATTAGTGTGGTTATCCGAGCGACCATTCTCCAAGTGATGACTCCCAATGAAATGCGTGCACGTGTGATGGCCGTGAATGGAATCTTCCTCGCCTCGTCAAATGAAGTTGGTGCATTTGAATCCGGTACAGCAGCAAAACTATTCGGGACAGTACTATCAGTTACTTTTTGGCGGCACAATGACACTGCTCATCGTCAGCTGGGTATATTTTAGAACCGGCGATCTGTTGAAGGCAAAAGTAAGAGGTCATGCCACTTCCAAGTAAAGATTTAAATCAATGAATCTGCGCCATTCCGTAATTGATTATTTCAACATCCGGTGTAAGGATGTTCACCACTTATTGGAATGACGTTGAGTGTGGAATATAGATTGTTCAGCGTAATTGGTAAGAAATCAGTGATTTATTTAGGGTAGTAATTTATATTTCCTTTGGCACAAATATTGGGACATGATTATGGGAAAGTTCAAGAGAAAGTATTCTACGAGCATATATGCAAAAGTGCAAGTTGAGAAATCTAAATTTATTTTTTGAGGAGAAACAATCATGGTAGCATTATTCGTTGTCGCCACAATCCTTCTCTGTGTTGGAATTGAACTCCTCCGAGATCGAACCAAGCAGCGGAAAGAAGCACCATCAACTGCTCAAATAGCGGCAGATCAATTTTTTTTGCCGAAAGGATTCTTCATCAGCAAAGCCCACACATGGGTCGAGCTTACGTTTGCCGGTGAAGCACGTGTTGGTGTTGATGACTTTGCGCAAAAAGTCATCGGATCAATTGACAGAATCGAAGTTGCACCACTCAACAAGGAACTGAATAAGGGAGACACACTTTTCACTGTGGCGCAGGGCAATCGTGTGCTCTCTATTCCTGCTCCGATATCCGGAAAAATATTGGCGGTGAACGAATCACTGCTTGCTTCCCCCAAAATGTTTCATCAAGACCCATATGTAGCTGGATGGGTTGCAGTAATCGTTCCCAAAAATATTTCAGCGGAATTGCATTTACTCGCCATCGCCGATGATGCGGCAAAATGGTTGAAAAAAGAAGTCAACCGCTTCCGCGATTTCGTAAAAGAGCAGGCGCAAATCGGTGTGCCGGTACCCGCAGGCGCTACCATGCTGGATGGAGGCGCACCATTGAATGGAGTGCTGGGGCAGTTTAATGAAAACACATGGAATGCTTTTCAGAAAGAATTTTTGAAGACAGAATAAATACTAATGCGCGCACTATCGAATCTTTTTACAGGTGAAAAATATGGAAAAGAAATCAACTCAGAGTATTATTCCTCAAGGCGAATTGCGATGTGTCTGGATGGATGCAGGGGTAACAGGATTTAAACTCTGTGATCAAAAATTCCATTGTGAGTTTTGTGAATTTAATAACACCATCCAGAAACGGCAATTAGGAACTGTAAATTCTCGTAATGAGGAAGAATCGGTGATCCTCATGGAAGGGAAAGCAATGACCACCGATACAATCTTTAGAAACACATTGAAGAATTATCTTGAAGGTTTACATGCGGTTGTGGTACCGCAGGATAGAATGTATAATCGCAGCCACTATTGGGTTCGGGAAAACGAGACAGGCAAGTATCGAATCGGAATCAATCACATCCTTGCAAATTTCTTTCAACCGATACTCAGCATTGTAATCTCAAAAGCTCCATTAATCATACGACGACATGATCCATTCTGTTGGATTATCTTACCAGGGGGTGCCATTACACTTCGCTCTCCCGTCGATGCAACTATTTGTAAGTTTAATCCGGCTTTGCAGCAAAAACCGAATTTGCTGGGTATGTCGCCGTTTGACGAAGGTTGGATTATGGAGATTACCACAAAGACAAAAGGACTCCATGGTTTTAGTTCTGCCCAAGATTCGCGGCAAAATACCGAACGAACAATACGAAGCATTGAACATTCATTTGCACACGCTTTCCGACATGATCATCCTTCAGCAGGTACAACATTATTTGACGGCGGTATTGGTGTAAACAGCATCGAAAGCATCCTCGGACCTAAGGTTTACACAGAGGTTGTGAATCGAATAGTGCATTTCCCTCATTAACTTCAAATAATCTCTATTTCTAGCCTTTCCTATTACTTTTTTGGGAGAGGCTTTCTTTTTATTGAGACTTTAAGCCATTTTCACCACAGATTGTTGAGTTTATCAACTCTATTTGTTATTGGCACAAATCTAGCCAAAAAACTGTATATTAATTCAACTTGAACACTATGCGATTTTTCCATTTACTTGGTTTTCGATTATTTCTCGGTATTGCAATAATCGTGCTCATTGGAACGACGCTGTTCACAATGTTACTTGTGGACTGGCAATCTGGCAAGTATATAGCTTCTGCTAAACAGTCGGCAACGAATATCAGTGATCTTATTAGTCGATCCACCCGTTATAGCATGCTGCTCAACCGCCGGGAGGATATTTACGAAATTATAAAAACAATTGGAAATGAACCACGCATAGAAGGAATACGTATTATAAATAAAAAAGGGATGGTTACATTTTCAACACAAGAATCCGAAGTTGGGAAAAATATCGATATGACTGCCGAGGCGTGCATTGGTTGCCATGCAACAGGGAAGCCGGTTGTTCCGCAGAAAGATCCGACACTCAAGCGCATTTTCGATTCGCCGAAAGGATATCGTGTTATTGGGATCATCACTCCTATCCGAAATGATGCAAGTTGTTCCACAAATGATTGCCATGCGCATAGCCCTTCCCAAACCGTGCTCGGAATTCTTGATGTCATGCTCCCGCTTCAGGAAGTCGATCAGGATATTGTACAATTTGAACGTACGCAAATTCTTGGATCGTTTTCACTTGTCGTTCTGCTCACTGGCTTCGTTACCATCTTCATCTGGAGGATGGTCAATATTCCTGTCAAGAGACTTGTGATTGGGACTCAGGAAATCGTGAAAGGGAATCTCGATTATCGCATTGATGTCCAAACGAGTAATGAAATTGGATCACTAGGAATGTCCTTCAATCAGATGACACAAGAGTTAAAACGCGCACGGGTAGAACTGACTGCTTGGACACAAACACTCGAACAGCGTGTTGCTGAGAAGACCGACGAGCTTCGCCGTGCACAAAAGCACATGGTACAAATTGAAAAGATGGTGTCACTTGGTACCCTTGCTGCTACTGTTGCGCATGAATTGAATAATCCTTTGGAAGGTATCCTTACGTACGCCAAGTTGCTGCGGAAAAAAATAGAACGAGGAATTCCATCGGCGGAAGACACACAAGAAATGATCGGTGAGCTGACGCTCATTGCGGACGAGACGGCGCGTTGTGGCAACATCGTCAAGAATCTCTTGCTATTTTCACGGGAGAAAGTCGGCGAGTTTAAAGATTCCGATCTGCGGTTGATCATCGAGCGAAGTTTAAAGCTTATCGACCATCACTTGAAAATGAATAATATTATATCTGTCGTTGAGATGGGAGATAAACAGGTTGTTTTGTACTGCGATCCATATCAATTGGAAGAGGCGCTGCTTGCGCTTGAGATCAATGCTGTTGAGGCGATGACCGGCGGCGGTTCGTTCTACATCCGTGTAGAAGAAGTTGAATATCTTCATGCAGTTCAGATCACGGTGCGTGATACAGGGAGCGGAATTACTGAAGAAGATATGTCGCACATCTTCGAACCTTTTTATACAACAAAGAAAGAAGGTAAGGGTACTGGACTCGGCCTCTCGGTGGTCTATGGTATTATCGAGCGTCATAGCGGTTCAATATCTGTAGATTCAAAACAAGGCATGGGCACAACATTTACTATAACACTTCCACGACAAACTTTGCCGAATGGATAGACACATAATGAAAAGAAGAATTCTATCAAGGGATATGAATTATGACTGAAAAAAAGTCTACACCACAAAGCATCATGATTGTTGATGACGAACTGATTGTCCGTGAATCACTTACGAAGTGGTTCCGCCAAGATGGGTACCACGTCGAATCAGCGGAAGATGCAAACCACGCACTTAAATTAATGAATGAAGGTCTATGGGATCTGGCATTACTCGATATCAAGATGCCTGGAATGAGCGGGCTTGATCTTCAGAAACGCCTCAAGGAGATTAGCAAGAACACAAGTGTTATCATGATCACGGCATTCGCCTCAGTCGAGAGCGCTGTGCAGGCGCTCAAAGAAGGTGCGTTCGATTATGTCACCAAGCCCATCGATCCGGAACATCTTTCGCATCTTGTTACAAATGCTCTTAAACAGAGAAAATTAGTAGAAGAAAATGTTCAACTTCGCGAACAGATTTCGGATATAGCCAAAGCAAACGAGATCGTTGGTGAAAGTCAGCAAGTCCAAAAAGTGGTAGAGCTGGCAAAGACCGTTTCCAAAACCGATACAACAGTGATGCTGCGCGGTGAAAGCGGGACCGGCAAGGAGCTGATTGCACGAGTCATTCACGCTAACAGCAGCCGTCGTTACTTTCCCATCATTGCCGTCGATTGCGGCGCAATGGCTGAAAGCCTTCTGGAGAGCGAGCTGTTTGGTCATGAGAAAGGTTCATTTACTGGCGCACAGTTTCGTAGAAAGGGAAAATTTGAATTGTCTGATGGTGGAACAATCTTTCTCGATGAAATCGGAACAATAAGCCAGAAAATGCAAGTGGAGCTCTTGCGTGTTCTTGAGACAAAGCAATTCACGCGTGTCGGTGGAAATGAAGTCGTATCCAGCGATTTTCGCGTGGTCTGCGCTACGAATCGTGATCTCGAAGCCGCGATTAAGGAGGGATTGTTTCGTGAAGATCTCTATTATCGTCTAAATGTTTTTACGATTGTGATTCCCCCGCTGCGTGAGCGCCGACAGGATATTCCATTACTTGCTGAGTATTTCTGCAATAAACATGCAGCCGCTATGCACAAAGCGGTCACCGAAATCAGTCCGAATGCAATGGATATTATGGTGCAGTATGATTGGCCGGGCAATGTACGGGAATTGGAAAATGTCATGGAACGTGCGATGGTGCTTGCAAAGCCGCCGGCAATTCAGCATACCGATTTACCTTTCCAGCTTGCATCAAAAGCGCATGGGCTGCAGGCAGATTCGATTGCAGCGATTGAACGAGCCCACATCGAAATGATTCTGCACCGAAGCGGATGGAATATTTCACGGTCGGCGGATATTCTCGATATTGATCGCGTCACGTTGTACAATAAAATCTCCAAGTACGGTTTAAAGAGACCGTAGGCGATGTCGTCGATTCTGATCGTTCCGATTCGGCCGGTCGATCATGCGGAATTAACCTCGCTCATCGCACCGTTAATAAGTATATTTGAGCAATCGATTTCCATCGAAGAGTCGAGATACGTTGATCTGGCGTTCGCATTTGATTCGTACCGCAACCAATTCAATTCCACTTCCATTATTGCAGCACTTCTCGAAACCTATACAACACATCAAGGGAAAATCATTGGGATAACAACGGTGGATCTTTTTGTACCTGTGCTTACGTATGTATTCGGAGAAGCCCAGCTAGATGGTAAAGCTGCTGTGCTTTCTTCGTTTCGGCTCAGAGAAGAACTCTTCGGATTGGATGCGAATCCCGAGTTAGAGCATATTCGTTTATTGAAAGAAGCTGTTCATGAGCTTGGCCATACTTTCGGACTTATTCACTGCCATAGACCGGCGTGCGTCATGCACTCCTCTACTTTAGCCGAAGAGATCGATGTGAAAGGAAAGAATTTTTGTGAAGAGTGTGAGCAGACAATAAGGGAAGCAACAACGATGAGTTGAATCTTATTGGACAACTTAATAACCTGTTCTATACATAAGACAATTTATCGAGCGCCAGTAATATAATTTTCCAATTGCTTGATTGTGTCTTCATGCTGGGAAATGATGGCTTTCACGACATCTCCAATTGAAATCATGCCGACGAGTTTACCGTTTTCTAATACGGGGAGATGACGGATGTGTTTGCCCGTCATGAGGGCCATGCAATCTTCAATTGATTGATCTGGTGTTACAGAAATCACTCCAGAAGTCATGACATTTCGTATAGCAATATTATGAGAGGATTCTCCTTTTAACACGACCTTTCTTGCATAGTCCCGTTCTGAAAAGATTCCTATCAATTGATTGCCTTCGATCACTAAGAGTGCACCGACATTTTTATCAGCCATTACTTTCAGGGCATCAAATACCAAAGCATCCGGTGCGGTCGACCAGATATCATTACCTTTGGATTGCAACACACTTCTGACGGTTGTCATAATACGACTCCTCTCATTACCGTTTATCACTAAACACACCATGGATGGTATTGATTCCCTCTATAAAATGTGAAAGTCTACGAAGAAAATCAATAAACAATATATCTTATGATTGTGCTTGTATAAGAAATGATGCTTTTATAAGTCTCCCATTGATTCTTAGAGAGTATCCAATGAGGTTACTAATTGATCTACACATTGTGTAACATCAAAGCGTTTAAGAGCGTCGGTTCGCGCTTCCGATGAAAACGATGATCGTAGTTGCTTATCCTTGAGCAATTTCAAGATTGCTTCAGCAAGAGCGGGCACATTCTGCGGAGGAGTAAGAAGCCCAGTGGAGCCGTGTGTAATAATTTCCGGTACACCTCCGGAGTTTGTTGCAACAATTGCTTTTCCCATCGCCAATGCTTCAACGAGAACAAAGCCAAATGTTTCGGCGTGGGAAGGGAGGACGAAGATATCGATAGCAGACATAAATTCAGGAACCGCGTCCGTAAATGGAAGAAACTGAACTTTGTCGTTCACTCCAAGTTCGATACTCAGATCTCTCAAGTTTTTTTTGAATCCATACTGCCCTTCAGTTTCATCTCCTGCGATAACGAAATGCAAATTAGTTTGATGTTTTAAAAGAATCGGAATAGCTCGAATGAACTCCTCCTGTCCTTTTTGTAGGTCCAATCTACCTAATACACCAACAACAAGTTTTGATTGCGGAATGTCAAACTGTATTCTGGCTGTTTTTTGATCATAGAGACAGGGATTGAAGCGTTGCAAGTCTGTGCCAATGGGAATGACGTTAATTCGTCCCTGAGGCATGCGTGTATGCTCAATAACTTCCTGCTTCATCTTCTTTGTTAGAGTAATCCAGAGTGAAAGATGAGAGTACATCCATGTGTGGAGAATATCGCGTTTATTTATACCAAACTGCATTTCCTGGTAGAACACAGGTTTCGCATACGGATAGAGCACATGTGCGATTGTAACAATACTCATGTCTTTTGATTGCATTATAACAACGACGTCTATACGGTGGGATCGAAAAATGCGCGCTAAATGGATTGAAGCCGTAACATCGCCATATTTCAATTTTGTCTTTAAGAGTTCTACTTTAAGATCATATTGTCTAGCAAACTGTGCCAGCGATGTGTCCGGTGGCACGATGAGAAGGCAATCTGCCATTCGCTTTTTGAATTCAGATGCAAGTTTCAATATACTTAATTCTAATCCCCCAAAAGAGGAGGAGAAACAAACAAAGGCGATGTTGCAGTTTTTTGAAAATGTTATCTCATCATTCATTGAAGATTAGGATTTAATAAGATGCATTTATGTGAAGGTGCTCAGTTTCTGTTCATCCAATAAAATGAAAATTTCCAAGACAAACATGACATTTCTTCCTTTTTCTGAGGAGGATAATGGAATATAGTTGAAAAGGATTAACTATTTCAGTATTCTTTTAAAGTGTTTTTTAATAAACTAAAACTTCGGTATACTTATTTATTAAGGTAATGAGTATTCTCTCCAAGAGGGATGGTAGAGAAAGAGCATGAAAAAACTTGTGGCAATCCGGGAGTCCTTTTCTGCAACAGAAGCAAAAAAGATATAAAATTACTGGATACGTACGAAATAAAATTCTTCAAAGAGAGCACGATGGTTGTTCGATTCCTCTTGTCAAGAATCTGATATTATCTTAGAGTGCTCTGCATAAAATTCGATCACAGACCCAAGTGCTATGAAAGGAGCGTAGAAGTCATTCAGCCCATAATACCTACTCCATCATCAGGCAAAGTAGAACCGGAAATAAATTTCAATCGTATTGTATCAGTCTTCAGTACCATGACATTAGTGATTGGTGTCTTTGGATTATTGGGCTGGATACCATGGTTTCGTGTACTCACCGGTATTCATTTAGATTATGTTTCTATTGCACCAGTCTCATCGGCGGCTTTCCTCGTATTTGGACTTATCTTGCTTCTCCTCGTCCGTAAACAGTGCCACGATAGAAATAAAGTGATCGTATCGACTATCATAGCTTTCATATCTATCTATGGGCTTTTAGAGTTCATTGGATACTTTGCAGATGTTGATCTCACTTTTGATTCCGTTTTGTTCTCTGCTGCAGAAAAACTTGGTCCATTTGATGTCAAACGTATGTCCCCCCTCGCCGGCATACTGTTCTTCTTTTCTGGGGTTTCTCTGCAGCTCAAAGTTTTTAGTGAGGATCGTTTAAAAATTCTAAACTTGGTCGGTGGATATGGGCTGATAACTCTACTAGCAGGTTTTATAGCAACAATAGGATATTTGTTTGGAACTCCGCTCCTCTATGGCGGTACCATGATTCCATTAACAGTAACAACCGCTATAGGATTTTTAATTTTGGGATGCGGGTTGGTGGCAATCGCAGGACTTAAAATGTTTTTTATACGACCCTTTGTTGGTTCGTCGGCAAGTGCAAGGATGCTTCAAGTTCTTGTTCCGTTGGTTGTCATAGCTATTCTCATTGAAGGATATCTCAACGAAGTGTTTGCAAAAGCATTGGACATCAACCAAGCATTACTTTCTGCAGTTTTAAGCTTGGTTTTTGCAATAGTGACCGGTCTTCTTGTTGTTCAAATTGCACGAGCCGTATTTCGTAAAGCAGATAAAGTAGAGATCGAACGTCGGCGGGTACAGCATGATCTCGAAGCTTCTGAGATTCGTTATCGTCGGCTCTTTGAATCGGCTAAGGATGGCATTCTCATTCTTGATGCAGCGACCGGAGAAGTAGTGGATGTCAACCCCTTTATGATCGAATTGCTGGGGTATCCGCATGAATTATTTTTAGGGAAGGCAATCTGGGAAATTGGACTTTTTAGAGATGTTGTAGCATCGAAAGAAGCTTTCTTAAAATTGCAAAGGAAAGGCTATATCCGTTATAAAGATCTGCCGATGGAAACAAGGGATGGCCGGAAGATCTATATTGAATTTGTGAGTAATGTCTATCGAGTAAACAGCACGTCAGTCATCCAGTGTAATATCCGCGATATCACAGAACGCAAACGAGCGGAAGAATCTCTCATGCTGCAAAACGTTGCGTTGCAATCAGCGGCGAATGCAATTGTAATCACAGATCGAGCTGGAAAAATCATTTCAGTAAATCAGGCTTTTACTCAATTAACAGGTTATTCTCAGGAAGATGTTATCGGCAATAAACCGAATATCCTCAAATCCGGCAGCCACACTGACTCCTTTTATCAAAATTTGTGGAAGACTATTCTTTCCGAAGATGTATGGAAGGGAGAGATTGAGAATAGACGTAAAGACGGAAGTCTTTATACCGAAGAAATGACAATTACTCCAGTGCGTCAAGCGCAAGGGGAAATTTCACATTTCATTGCTATTAAGCAAGACATCACCGATAGAAAAAAGCTGCAACAGGAAATACTTCAATCCCAGAAAATACAAAGCATCGGTACACTTGCTGGCGGCATCGCGCACGACTTCAACAATATCCTTGCTATCATTCTCATCTATGCTTCATTATTAGAGCGATCGGAAGATTCTAGTAAGGAAAAGATCCTGGAGAGCAGTCGTGCAATTGCTCGAGCAGTGGGTAGGGGCAAAGAACTTGTGCGTCAGATTCTCACATTCGCAAGAAAAACGGATGTCGTCTTCGAACCGATGAGTGTTGTTGATTTGATTCATGAACTTCTTTCTATGCTCAAAGTAACATTTCCCAAAGTTATCACATTTGTAGAGAAGATCGATGAAGATGTTCCGTTCATCTTTGCTGATCGTGCACAAATCCATCAGGTGATATTGAATCTTTATGTCAATGCCCGTGATGCTATGCCGCATGGAGGGACAATCACGATCAAGGTAGAAAAACGAATGAAGGACCATGTCCAAAAAAGGTTCCCTGCTGCCGAGCAAAATTCATATATCTGTATAAGTGTAACCGATACGGGCGAAGGAATAGACAAAGCAATAATTTCCCGGATCTTTGATCCATTCTTTACCACCAAGGAAATGGGAAAAGGAACAGGCCTTGGTTTGGCCGTTGTTTATGGTGTTCTACAATCCCATCACGGTTATGTCGATGTAGAGAGCGAACGAGAACTTGGCACAACTTTCCGGCTCTACTTTCCCATTCCCCTATTGAATGAACAAGTGATTGCTGTTCCGTCTATGCCTGAATCTATTGTTGTCGGCGGTACAGAAACAATTTTATTCGTGGAGGATGAAGAACTTCTAATAGAGTCGGTGCGTCCATTGCTGAAATCAAAAGGATATAAGGTATATACAGCAGTGGATGGAATAGAGGCGATTAAGCTCTATGACCAACACAAACAGGAAATTGATCTTGTTATGACAGATATGGGCCTGCCAGGAATTACAGGTAAGGATGAATTCAAGATACTCAAAGAGATGAATCCTAGTGTCAAAGTCGTTCTCGCCAGCGGATTCTTCGAACCCGAATTGAAATCCGAACTCTTGAAAGCTGGAGTTAAGGGGTTTATTCAGAAACCGTATATACCGGATGATATTTTACGGATTATTCGTGAAGCATTAGATACAAAAAACGAATAAACAATTGATAGCACGAATACTGACACCTCCTCGATTGATAGGGAGTATTGACGATTTGAATAAGTGTTAGGAGACGATGAGGAGGTTTGAATGTGGGTCAGAAAGGTTTTTCTGACAGACATCATCAGGAGCAAATTCCTGCATAATAACAAGTCCTTCAACACAAACAGGTGTTCCTGAACATTCTATATAACGCTTCTTTCTCCTAAAAAGGAATCCCTTTCTCAAACTTTCGGGCTATTCTTGCTTAAGAAAATCATCAAAAATCCTCTATATAAAACAGATTGCGCTTGTTAAAAACAAGTCGAGATTTGTTCCAAAGTGGAAATTTTCATAGTTTGAACAAGAATTCTCGAGCTCAAAGAACACTCCTAGGAGTATAGTTTTGGGGCCTTCAACTTTCCCATAACTATTTCATACAAATGTACATACATTCGAGCTCGATGGTTCCTTGGAACAATGCGCTTGTAATGAGGTGTGCTGGTAACGATGCAGCAAAAATTTTAGGTTTACGAGTCCAATCTTCTGCCAGAATGCACGTTGAAGATTTCGATCACAAATCTAAGTGCTCGGGTAGGAGCACAGAAGTTATGAAATTCAATCCGCAAGGTGCAAAATTGTTCAATCTCTTTTTTTATCCACATCCAAAATATTTTAAAAACCAAATATTTTTTCCATCACTCTCGGTGAAAATGCCACGTTTATGTCTAAAGTTATGCCTGTGTCGTCAGGACTACTGTTTTGTGTTGTCAAATCATTCTTTCCGTACTGTCTGGACTTTCATCCTAGCAGATGCAGAGCGAATTTTGAGCAGGTACGAAGGAACGACAGGAGGTAACTCCCGGCGTCACCTTCATACAATAGTCCCATGTTCTTGGAGCTGAATATAGAAGGAGTCCTCATGATAAAATTTATACGTTCAATACCAGAGTATGCGACGGCATTCTTCGCAAGGTACCCTGCAGTGCTTTCGGGATATATTATATATTGTTACTTATTTATTTCTATTATGCGTCTGTTTTATAGAGTGAAACATCATGGTGCAACGTTATACGAAGCCTATGATATTTTCAGCGCACTGCCATTCATGTGGCTCTTGGCAGTCAGTTTGGTGAAAGTGATTGAGTATCGTACAAAACTTCATCAAAACGAAACACAACAGTTAGCGCATGAGAGAGAATTACAAATGAAAGATACTCAACTGAAAACCATGCATGAAGTTGTAAAGGGTTTGCAACATCAGATCAATAATCCGCTTGCTATCATTGCTCTCTTAATTAGTAAAACAAAAAAATCAGTAAAGGATAATCAAGACGCAATTAAGAATATTGAGTCCATCGAACATTCCGCCAATAGTATTGCCCAGGCGCTCGAAGACTTTAAACGGGCAGAGATCTATAAAACTGACAACATTGGCTCGCTGGAGGGAAAGATCGCTACAATTCCCAAAGAACAATAGTAAAAAATATGTGTTAGGAAGTAATTCTTGACATCTTCAACACGTGCCGCCATGACTTTCATCCTGACGGTAGTAAGGAAGTACAAAATAAATTGAAGACAACCTCAAAACTTGTTCTGGGGTTATATATCATAATATGAAAGGCAGTCGCACTATGGCAAAAATATTAGTTGTTGACGATGAAAAAGATGCACTCACTGCAATTGAAGCAGTACTCTCCTCGGAAGGACATAAGATTATTCTAGCGGAAGACGGTGTACGAGCATTAGAGTCTGTCAGCACTCATCCACCTGATGTGATTGTCTGTGATATAGAAATGCCGAAGCTCAAAGGATTCGATGTTCTTGCTGAACTGCGGAAGGACCCGGTTACCTCAAAAATTCCAATTATTTTTTTGACTGGCAGAACCGATATCACAGCTTTGGTTCAGTCGATGGAGCTGAATGTCAATGATTTTCTCACAAAACCATATACTGTGCAAGATTTGATTGCGGCAGTGAATATCCAATTAAAAAAAATCGTATAAGTTTCCCACAGATCTGTCTCAAACCTATTGTCGAAGCCAACATAAGGGGTTGGCGTTAGTAGCGGTCTATCTATGGTGAGACATTTTTGGAAACCCAGAATTCAATTGTCGTACTTGCTTTCCTAAGAGCATTTCGTTCTACAAAAAGGATTAATCCCTTTTTCATTCTTTCGAGCTATTCCCTCTTTTATAAATCATCATCATAATTCATTAGTGGTAGTTAAGGAATACTCCTTACTCAAAGGATAGATGGTCGTTTTCTGAATGTGTATGCCAAGGGGATAATATCCCAAGCAGAATAATGGTCCAAAAAAATATTAAAATATTCTGTACTCTCAAAAGGAAAAACTATGCAAAAACTCATTGCAGTAGATGAACCAGAACGGCTTAATAATGCACGATCCTATTTCCAGACGGCACGAGAGTATGGAATGCATGAACTTGATGTGACGCTCATCCGTCCGACTAATTACACGGACGATGGTTATCCGATTAAAACACGTATCGGTGTTATCCGCAGTAACACGTTAACGCAGATCGGAACGCTTGTCCACGATCTCGAGAAAGAATCTTTCTTTCATAAAGTCACTCTTAACATCCGCAAAATCGATGAAGCGATTGAGTGGATACCTATGAAGGATATCATCAAGCATTCCAAAGTTCCTGGTGTGAAATCAATCGTTATGCTCGTTGGTGTTCAAACAAACCAGTACCCTCGTGCGCTGGATATTGCTTCGAAGTTCTTGCCATACAAAATCCCGGTATTGATCGGAGGTTTTCATGTAAGCGGTATGCTCGCTATGATCGGCGTTACAGATGATCTTAAGGCTGCAATGTCAAAAGGAATCATTCTTGTTGCCGGAGAGGTCGAAGGGGGTCGGTTGTCTGTTGTTGTAGAAGACGTGCTCAGGGGGAGAACACAAACACTCTATAATTTTTTAAATCCCACACCCAATCTCATGGATCTTCCGATACCATATATTACGAAGAATGAATTTGATAATTTTGCCTCGAGATTTACCACTATTGATACAGGGCGAGGATGTGTTTTTAACTGTGACTTTTGTACTATTATTAATGTTCAAGGTCGGACAATGCGGTATCGGAATCCAAAACAAGTTGTCGATTTTGTGCGGCAAAGTTATCATGAGGCAGGCGTTTCACACTCCTTCTTCACGGATGACAACACAGCGCGAAATCCTCAATGGCGAGAACTTTTCTCACAACTCATCCACCTGCGAGAAAAAGAAAAGATACCGTTCACATTCATGATGCAGAGCGATCTCGCAGCGCGGAAAATGCCGGGAGGAGATTTCTTTGAACTCGCAGCGCGGGCAGGTTGCAATCAAGTCTTCTTCGGTGTGGAAAGTGTGAACCGAGAGAATCTCCGTTCCAAAGATAAGTTTCAGAATCAGGTCTCCGAGTACAAAGATCTCGTTGCTCATTGCCATTCACTCGGTATCTCCTGCCACGCAGGCTATATGCTGGGACTGCCGTTCGATACATTGGCAAGTATCAAACAGGATATTGCGGAACTTCAACGGATGATGTTTGATTCTGCTTCGTTCTACATCCTTGCTCCGCTCCCAGGTTCAAAGGATCATCAGCGGTGGTGGCGGGAGGGAAGATGGATGAGCGATGATTTCAATACGTACGATTCGGCACATGTCGCGGTAGAGCCGGAACGCATGTCTCGTGATGAGCTTATGAAAGCTTATTATAACGCGTGGGAACAGTTTTACTCTACCGAGCATATGGTCAACGTTCTTAAGATCTGGAGGCATGACCAATACTATTATAGAGAGAAACTATCTTTCTTTGCTTGGTACCTCTATTCATCAAGAATTGAACGATTACACCCAATGAACTGCGGATTTTGGACAGTACGGCGCCGAAATGATCGCCGAGTTGGATTTTCCTGTGAAGCATTTGCTCCGTTTTGGTGGAATCGGTCGAAGGTTCTCGCTTCTCGGCTGTGGGGAATAATAAAACTTTTCTTCCAGCTCGAAGAAGTGTGGCTTCAGAGTCGATCGAAAAGCAAAATTGAAGATGCTCTGCATGAACTGATCAAGAAGACGGAACGGGGTATCGTAGATTGGCGAGAGATTAAATTGAAGGAACTCGTATCGTTCTATGCGAAGCTTCACATCGAAATGCCGGAAGTCAAAGTGCCCTCAAGCGTGCGTCTCTGGTTCAGGAAGCGGAATCCATTCGCTGGTGCATTTACGAGAACCTATGTTCAACATATTTGGCGGCGATGGTATTTGTATCTATGGAATCCATTAAAGTGGGTAGAAGTGTGGTTGTTCGAATGGGTGAATGGTCTTCGTTTCCTTGGTCACTTGCTTGGTGAGGGAACAGAAAAGAAATTAACCCTATTCTAGAACTTCCTTTGAGTATACCGATGATGGTAACAATAGATTTTTTCTGTGAGGATTCACTGTCACGTGCGGATAGTTATAATAAAGATGCAGCAGGAACTTGATATCTCGTTTAATTTGCTTACTTAACCTAGCTTGAGCGAACCCGGTTCTATCGCATTCGTCTTTATTATTCCATCGTCCATACTTGAATGAATCAGAAAAGAATTCTATTTTTAGAAAACTAAGAAAAACAATGAACATCATTTGAAAAAACCGCTTCTCGTTTTCTTCCTCGCCATCGTCTCTGTTATAGGATCTGTCTGGATTCTCAAATCGAACGGATTTTATTATATCGATGAGAGCGCACATTATCTCTATAGCAGGTTTGTTTTTCAGGCACTGCCTGTGACAGTGCAGACTTGGCACAGACCGATACCGCAATGGCTTTTTGCTCTGCCGGCACAACTTGGGCATTCGTTTACAATGTTCTTTGCACTGTCGCTCTTGATCTGTCTTCTGTTGGTCACCTACCGGATTGCGAAATTGAAAGGGATACAACATGCGGAATGGGTTGTCATACTCGTTGGGCTTCAACCGGTTCTCTTCGATGTTTCGTATGCGTGCATGACAGAACTGCCGACTGCTTTTCTGATCACACTTTCGTACTGGTATTACCTGAAGGAAAAGCACGGATGGAGTCTGGCGATTGCTTCGGCAGTGATATTGTGCCGAAGTGAAATGTATATATTTGCCGGATTAATGTTCTTCGTTTTTGTTTGGAAACGCGAGTGGAAGATACTTCCTCTCGTGTTGTTGGGACCTTTGCTCTGGATTGGATCGACGACAATCATCTCAGGTGATGTCATGACGTTTTTCAGGGAATGGTCAAAATTTTCGAGTCTGAGTAAGTTTATCCCTGGCGTCTCGGTGACGCACTATGTTGAAAATCTGCATACAACTTTCGGATTTGCACAGGTGGCTTTTTTTGTTGCAGGCACCGCGTTTATTGTCAGGGCAAAGAAAGGTGCTGACTTTGGAATTTTGTTTGGTACGATAGCGATTACACTCATCATTCATACACTTGCCGGAGCAGAGATATTTCACTGGACGGGTAGCATCGGTGAGTTGCGGTACATCGCAGTCGTAGGGCCGTTCTTCGGAATTATTTCCGTCTATGGCCTATCGGAGATTTTGGATAGAGTAAATCGGTCGGGAGTGCGGCTGGTTTTTTCCATCCTCGTTTTAAGTGTCGTAGTGTTCAATTGCACATTGACAACTCATCCAAGGCGTTGGCCAAACTATGACCTGGTTATGATCAATATGACGAAAGCGTTGAGGACTGAATATCCGAATCTGACATTGTTGAGTAACAACTCTGTTCCAGCATATATCATGGATGTGGCGCCAACGGGAGGGCCGCATTTTGCGCCATTCAACAAGAAGACGCTCGAGGAGTATCCAGAATGTCTCATTCTATGGGATCCATTCTCGTCGAATTCTATTTTCACTCAAACCGAATTGACGAAGACGGAGATGTTGCAAGATACAACTATAAAAGTATTGGAAAAATATAACTATTGGAGTGCAGAGTATTTTGTGCTGTATAGGAATAAGAAGATGGTGACAGTTAGATAGTGTTTATGCTGTTAGAATTACATAAATAAAGGACATTAGCGGAAAAACAAAAAAAGCAGCTACAATTTTTAACACATGCGCCTTTTAGTGTCGCAGAGGAATGCTCTTCCTACAGTCGCAATCATAATATTCATGGTTTTTGAGATGATTTTTTAGATTAGCTCAAATTATTTCTTTCCTCATCTCGAATTATTCAACCTCTTTTCTTTTTTTCGTAAAATGAAATATGCGTATCTTTCTTTTCAAAGAATCACCAAGATGCTGTTTATTATTTGCGGTTCATTGTACATCCTTGCATATTTAACTTTTATGCATATAGCTTCAAGACTTGAACAGATGGAAATATAGCACTACAATATCAACGCAAAATAATTATTCAATTTAAGTATTGAAGAATAGACATGGGAATATTTCAACGGAGCAGTGTTCAATGAACTTACAGGAAATAACGAAGGCATATGATTTTTCAGGTAGAACTGCCGCAATTACAGGCGGTGGCGGTGTGCTTTGCGGCGAAATGGCTAGAGCTCTTGCAGGGTGCAATGCGAATGTCGTCCTTCTCGATCGTGATGTAGCGCTTGGCGAAAAAGTGTTTCAAACATTAAAGGACACAAAAGGAAAACACAAAGTCATCTTTATAGATGTTCTCGATAAGGCCAGAGTGCAGGAAGCAGCCGATAAATTATTTGCCGAATACGGACGCATCGATATTCTTATCAACGGTGCAGGTGGAAACAATCCGAAAGCGACAACGAACACCGAACAATCGTTCTTCGACATTCCGGCTGAAGCATTGCAGTTTGTTTCCAATTTGAATCTGATCGGAACAATTCTGCCAAGTCAGATTTTCGGGAAGAAGATGGTGGAGCAGAAGGAAGGAATTATTCTGAATGTTTCTTCGATGAATGCATTTCGTCCGCTGACACATATTCCGGCTTACTCGGCAGCAAAAGCAGCAATTAGTAACTTTACACAATGGCTCGCTGTCCATATGGCGCAGGAATATACACCAAACATTCGTGTGAATGCAATTGCTCCGGGTTTCTTCTTGACAGATCAAAATCGATTTCTCTTAACCGACAAAGCAACGGGCGAATTAACTGCCCGTGGCAAGAAAATTTTGGATCATACACCGGCTGGACGTTTTGGTACACCGGATGATTTACTTGGTGCAATGCTCTGGTTATTGTCGCCCGCATCGAAGTTCGTCACCGGTATTGTTCTTCCAATTGATGGCGGCTTCTCGGCATATTCAGGCGTGTAAGTAATGGGAACAATCATATTTTAAGAGAGATAAAGGAGTAAATAATGGGTGCTTTGAATATAAAAAAGGATGGTGCATTGGATTTGGTATCGGTTGGTGCGTTGGTGAATCGTCTCGATCCCGGCATCATCCCTTTCAAAAAGGCACAGGAGTGTCAAATTCATGTGAGCGGCGGTGAATTTAACGTGGCGGCAAACTTGTCTGATTGTTTTGGTATGAATACAGGTATTGCGACGGCAATGGTCGACTACCCAATCGGTGATTTGATCAATGAGCGCGTTCGCGCGATGGGAGTGAAACCGTTCTATAAAAGATTTAAGCACAATGGTGTAAACGGCCCAAACATGGCAACGGTGTACAGTGATCGTGGACAAGGCGTTCGTCCTCCAGTGGTGTTCTACAATCGTGCAAATGAAGCCGGTGCCTTGTTGAAACCAGGTGATTTCGATTGGAACACGATCTTTGCAGGCGGTGTGCGTTGGTTCCATAGTGGTGGAATCTTTGCAGCGCTTTCAGAAACCACAGGCGAAGTGATCATCGAAGGAATGAAAGCAGCAAAGAATGCCGGAGCGATTGTCAGTTTTGATCTGAATTTTCGTGCAAAGTTATGGAACATTTGGGGCGGAGAAAAGAAGGCGATGGAAATCATTGCACGTATCGTTGAGAATGTTGATGTGTTGGTTGGCAATGAGGAAGACTTGCAAAAGGGCTTGGGAATTCATGGTCAAGATGTGGAGTCAAAATCGAAACTTGATCCGACCGCTTTCTTTGAGATGATTGATAAAGTTGTAAAAAAACATCCACATGTAAAAGCAGTAGCAACAACGTTACGTGAAGTCCATTCAACAAATCACCATACATGGGGTGCTGTTGCGTGGGTTGATGGCAAGACGTACATCTCGCCTACCTGTGAGCTGGCAGTGGTCGATCGTATCGGCGGGGGTGACGGATATGCATCTGGATTCTTTTACGGCCTGTTATCTGGTGAAACACCGGAAGAAGCTGTAAAGCTTGGTTGGGCGCATGGTGCATTGCTTACCACAACACCAGGTGACACATCTATGGTGACGGTAGAGCAAGTACGTGAATTTGCTCAAGGTGGGTCGGCGCGCATCCAGCGATGACCACAATCCTGAGCGAAGTCGAAGGATGCGGTGTGGTCGAACGAATCATTCTGCCGTTTCGATTTTGCTTGAATGGTTACTTCAACGATGCTTAGCAACCTGTGCAAACCGCACCTCCTTCTTAACTATCTTTTCAAAAACAGGTTCCACTCGCTGGAAAAGATCTCTTTGTATTATGGTGGATTTATCCGCCATAGAAATAGGCAATCACTTTTCAATTGGAGTTTGAAAATAAGTTATCATATTGGCTGAGAAAGACACATAATTTCCTCATTCCCATCCTTCTTTTGCTAATTCCGAGTGCAACTCGTTGGGATGTTGCCTACAGTAATACTCGATCTTGCTTGAATCCTCGTGTGCTTTATCATACGTCCATCCTTTTGCCATCAAATTCCGTTCGTGGAGTTCGTGAAGAAGAACATAAGGGCGCTCTTCCTCTTCGAGATCATTATCGATCCATACTTCATTCTGAGGCACAAACTCATAGACATAGTCATGCCCGCCTTCTGTAAAATCAACATCGAACACACTTCTCACTAACCTGCCGTCGATGATCCACACACTGATCCCATTTTCTAATTTCTTCCAGAGCCGCACATGCACTTTTTTCGGATCGGGAAGATTGCCTCCCATTGTCAGCTTTTCCACATCGCCCGCTTTCTTTCGTTCTGCCATCTCTTGTTTGTCGGCAGCTTCAAGCGCATCGTCATAAGGAACACCCTTCTCCATCAACCGATGTTCGACCAACAAATGGTCAATAAAGAAGCTCTGTTCATCCTCCTGTGCTTCCTTATCAAGCCAAAACTCATCTTTTGGGATGCATTTGAAACCGTAATGCTGGCCGTAGTTTGTAAACTCTTCGTCGATATGCGTTCTCACATATGTGCCGTCGACTACCCAGATAGAGATCTTTCCGCGCTGCCCAATCTTTTTGATGTACGGCGGCTTAATAAGTGGAGTTTTCATATTCTGTCCTTTTGGAGTAATCTCCTGTTGTTGTGTGCTACTTCCATAGCACTTTCCTGAGCCGTAAAGATATGGTCGATTGATCAAAGCCATCATCAAGAGACTTGCGACAAAAAATCTACGACCTCTCAATTGTTGTCTAATTTTCTTTGATATCCTCATTCCAGGATTAAAACCCATATAATTGTTTAGACATCCCCCATCGCTTGTCTGCGTTTCACACACCGCCATTGAGTAGTGAGTCTTCCTCATCGCATGAAAAGAAAATACATTTTTTTCTCTATTCGCACAATCGGATATCTATTTTAGTTCGGTTATGTGCATCTGTCGTCTTTTATCGGATAAGCAGGTATCCAGATCTTGGGTTTCTTTTGTGGATTCCCGATTCCAACGTTCCCGTTTGCTGCTTTGTTTTGGTATGCAGGTGTGAATGACTATTGTGAATAATGATACTTTCAGGAGAATATCTTCCAGCAGTCTAGGAATTTGCAGCCTGAATATTCGGCAATGAAACTTATTGGAAATAAAAATGGTTATATGATAAAATAGAAAAATATCTGAATTCTACGGTGTTTAATAATTTCACAGCCACTTAAAAAGGAGACCACATGAAGAAAAATATTTTTATTCTCTGCTTCGCCTGCATCCTTACCAATGCATCGTTCCTGACCGCTCAAGACGAACATACGGTTCATCAGAAATCAATCGTCAACAGGGCGGTTGCCCTGATAATTCCGACGAAAGGAAATTCAATTCACGGAGTCGTGACATTTGAGAAGACAGAAAAAGGAGTTCGTGTTATTGCAAATCTAACAGGATTGACGCCGGGAAAACATGGGTTTCATATCCATGAATTTGGTGATATTACATCCGACGATGGGAGTTCGGCAGGCGGGCACTACAACCCAATGAACATGCCTCACAGTATGCCGACAAGCGAGAAACGTCATGCAGGCGACATGGGGAACATCGAGGCAGATGAAAATGGAAACGCACATCTCGACTATATCGATTTGGTCATGGAACTCGATGGCAACTATTCGATTGTTGGTCATGCTGTTATTGTCCATGAGAAAGAGGATGATCTTAAAACACAGCCAACAGGAAATGCAGGTCCAAGAATCGGGTACGGGGTAATCGGATTTGCGAAATGAAAGAATAAAATCAAATGCCAATCACAGATAATGGACTCCATATCACTCGTGTCTTCAATGTGCCATGCAAATCAGTGTGGAAAGCCTGGACCGAGCCAGTACATTTCATGCGCTGGTGGGGACCCAAAAACTTCACGTCGCCTGTATGCACAATCGATTTCCGCGTCGGAGGAAAGTATCACAACTGCATGCGCTCGCCTGAAGGCAGGGATTGAGGATCACGATATGATGTTCAAGTCAGGAATGGAGGAAGGGTCATCCGAGTCCATGGATTGCCTTGCTGAACTTCTGGCGAAAATCTAAAATGTGGTCTAGGTCATTGACATCGGTCTCTTTTGTACCTCGTCCAACGGTCGCACTTAAAAAAAATCAATTTCGTTTACTCCTCGCAATGGCGATTTCTCTTGAACTTCACAAATCCGCTTGTTTTAAATCTGAAATATGACTACAATCCTACCCACAATGTTGAATACCATTCTCCAAAATTACAAGGTGACAGCATGAAAATCTTCTCGTTTCTTTTTGTTTTTTTAACATTTCTCGTGGCTCTTCCATTGGTAGCTCAGCCGGTTTCATCCGATAAAAAGATTGACGACCTCATAGGAAAGATGACACTCGAGGAAAAAATAGATTTCATCGGAGGATATCAGGATTTTCACATTCGTGCTATTCCGAGATTGGGAATCCCACAAACTAATATGGCTGACGGTCCTGTTGGTGTACGGAATTACGGTCCTTCTACTGCCTATCCAGCGACCATAAATCTTGCTGCTTCATGGGATACGCTGCTCGCCCATCGAGTCGGAAATGCGATGGGGAAAGAATCGCGGGCCCGGAATAACCACATCATGCTCTGTCCGGCAATGAATATCCATCGCGCGCCGATGAACGGGCGTAACTTCGAATACCTCGGTGAAGATCCTTACCTTGCCGGCAGGATTGCTTCAAATTACATCCAAGGTATGCAGCAGGAAGGTGTTATGGCGACCGCCAAGCACTATATGGCAAATTATCAGGAATATGACCGTCACCATATTTCATCCGACATGGATGAACGGACAATGCGCGAAATTTATCTTCCTGCATTTCAAACTTCGGTCACCGAGGGACATACCGCAGCGGTCATGACTTCGTACAATCTCATAAACGGTACTTACGCATCACAAAACGATTATTTAATCAACAAAATTCTCAAAGACGAATGGAAGTTTGAGGGAATTGTTATGTCCGACTGGACTTCGACTTATAACGGTGTTGCTGCCGCGAACGCCGGACTCGACCTGGAAATGCCTTCGGCAATAGCAATGTGCCACGATACGCTCTTCCCTGCCATCAAGGATGGACGGGTATCGGAAAAAACCATTGATGATAAGATCCGGCGAATACTTCGAAACTACGAACGGTTCGGGTATTTTGAAAATCCGGATATCAGCAAGGGATATGTCTTAGACTCTGCCGGCGTGCGTGCGACAGCACTTGATGATGCGCGAGGCGGTATAGTATTATTGAAGAATGAGCAAAGTATTCTTCCGATACAATCAAATTTAATAAAACGCATTGCTCTCATTGGTCCGAATGCTGATCCTGCGGTTACTGGAGGCGGAGGAAGCGCACTTGTTCAGCCGCTCCATCCCCTTTCGCTCTACGAAGCATTACAGCGTATTGCACCGAAAGGCGTCAGCGTCACTTTCGAATCCGGTATCTACGAAACAGAATTTCTTCCATCGGAATTCTATGCTCAGAGTAAATTCTATACCAAGACCGGCGGGAAGAAAGTTCCCGGCTTGAACATAGAGTACTTTGCTAAACGCCGGCCCGAAGGAATACCGGATCATGAACAGTATGCTGATAACAGCAATCTCGTGCTCAATAATATTCCATCTGGAATTACAAAGGATTTCTTTTCAGCAAAATGTTCTGGACTTCTTCAAGTTGAGGAATCCGGAAAATATCGGTTTGTTGTTTCAGCAGATGTAGGTTTTAGACTTCTTGTCAATGATTCAGACGTTGCGGGCTCATGGGGAAATGTAAAAGAAGCGGTACATTCTGCGACAATTCAACTGGAGGCAGGAAAAGAATATAAAATCACTGTGCTCGCATGGCCGCGCCACGCCAATGGAATTGTCCGGCTGGGATACGAAACAGAAAAATCAGCAAAACAAAAAGCCGCGGCAAAATATCAGCAAGTACGCCAGCTTGCTGAGCAGAGCGATCTCGTTATTCTCTCAGTTGGATTCAATAATGAGATAGAGAGGGAAGACGCAGACCGATCATTTGTGCTGCCGGTACAGCAGCAAGAGTTAATTCAGGAATTACTGAAAGCAAAAAAGGATGTTATTATCGTTCTGAACGCTGGCGGCAACGTTGATATGAACCAATGGCTCCCGCAAACGAAAGCGCTCATCCATGCCTGGTATCCCGGACAGGAAGGGAACATCGCTGTTGCTGAAATTCTTTTTGGAAAAACTAATCCTTCCGGAAAACTTCCGGTAAGTTTTGAGAAACGCTGGGAAGACAACGCAACGTATAAAAGTTACTATGATGACGACGGCGATAAACATGTAAAATTCACTGAAGGAGTTTTTCTCGGGTACAGGCATTTCGATAAGGACAATATCGAACCGCAATTCCCCTTCGGGTTCGGACTTTCGTACACAACATTCGAATATAGCAATCTGCGCACGTATAAAGATCAATTTAGGACAACCGATCCTGTGGAAATCAAACTCACGGTAAAAAACACTGGAAAGGTGGATGGCGCAGAGATTGTAGAACTTTACGTGAATGATCCTGTCGCTTCTCTGCCGAGGCCTCCCAAAGAACTCAAGGCGTTTTCAAAAGTTCAACTCAAAGCCGGAGAAAGCAAAGAAATAAAATTTACTTTGAATGAAAATGCGTTTCACTTTTACAACCCGGAGAAGAAACAGTGGGTCGTAGAACCCGGCGAGTTCAATATTCTCATCGGAAGTTCCTCAAAGGATATACGGTTAAAAAAGAAAATTATAATTCTTGAATAGCAGTCTCCAATAGTTCTTCTGATAAAAAGCCTCAGCAAACGTCTGAGGCTTTTTGTTTATTCAACGGAATTTGAGAGGGATGGCTAGTGCGGCGGATTTCCATCATCGTAGGGAGTATGGCTCGAGACTATCTTCTTCCTCACATCCAGCCGGCCGACTACATATACAATGAACACACCGACTTTTTCCTGTCATTACGAGTCCCGCACAAGCGGGATGAAGTAATCTGCACACTTGGACTTTCCTTTGGTAATTCCTCTTTTGCAGATTGCTGCGTTTCCCCATCAACTTCGTTGTTTAGGATTCTCGCGATGACGATTATTCTTTCTAATATGAAATCTGACGATAGCTGAGGGCATGCCCAAATCTCCGACATGCTTCTCGCCAAAATAGTTGCGAGTTATCAGAAGAGAATCAAGTGGCAAGGCAGGAAAGGAGAAAAGGATCCTTCTTTGGAACTTGTATCGAGATATCATCGTTCTCGGATGAAACCATTGGCATAACAATGCGTCTAACTATTAAACAATATAGTATGGAGGAAATATGGCACACAAAATCATTTCATTCGCCTTCCTGGTCATAGCAATCAGTCTCTTCGGATGTGCGTCTGAACGATATACACAGAATGATAAAGATCATTCTATGCGAAGAGACACCCTCAGAAGGATGACCCAGCAAGATGTGATTAATTTGTCGAAAGCTGGCGTGAGCGACAGCCTTATCGTTGACATGATGGATGTAACAGACACCTGGTTCCAATTGAAACCGCAGGAAGTTATTGATCTCAGAAATGCGGGTGTGAGTGAGAAAGTGATCAGCGCTATGATGACTCAGCCGAGCGAATCATCAAGCCAATCAAGCAATCCCGGTGTGGTACGATATTATGGCTATCCACCGTACTTCTGGTATTATGGATTTTATCCGGACTGGTATTATTATCCTCGACTTTCTGTGAGATTAGGATTCAACGGCTTTTATCATAGGCGGTTCCGTTAGCAGAATTCTCTGATCTTAGAGGATAAAAGAGAATTTTTAGAAGCAGGAGTTTCGCTTCAGGTGAAGTTTCGGGTTGAGTGATCTTGGTCTCGACAAATCTTTCATCGTCGGAGAATGTTCTTGACAATGGAGAACTTCAACGATAATTTTAACTCGAATCACTAATAAAAAAGCGGAGAATCTTAAAAGAGATTCTCCGCTTGTAATACACACAGTCTCTTTTCGAGCCGCTCAAAAAGGTACTGCTAGTTATTCGAATATCTTATCAAAGATATTCCACGGACCCTCATGTAAGTTTTCCCGCCATGGCCGATTTTTTTTCCATTCTTTATACTGTTCACGCGTCATGATACCGATCGGCCCCTCGTAAATGCCGCCGGGCCCCCCTCCGTCATATACACGAACAGCGATAACATTATCTGTACCCGACTTCAGTACACCGGCTGAAATGGTATAGGCACGAAACTCTCTATACTCTCCATCGAGATTACTTCTTTTTGGATTGCTGCGGATTTTTCCCGTGCGGCCAATTTCTTCTCCATTGACATAAGTTTCATCAAGGTCGTCAATTTTGCCGAGGAGAAGGACTATCGTTTTTTCCGAGAGTTCTGAAGGCAATTTAAAATGCAGTCTATACCATGCCACGCCATCATACCAAGGATATCCTTGGGATTCCCAGTATCCTGGAACAAAAATTTGATTCCATGAGCGGTCATCAAAGGAAGGATCCATCCATTTTTCCGAATCGCCCGTCTTGAACCGCCACTTGCCTACAAATGAAATTTCCGGAGTAAGATATGTCTTCGATTCGAATAAACCGATCTTGCCGCTCACGATTCCGCCGGCAAGTCCATCATCATAGACACGAACCGCTATGACATTGTCTCCTGAAACGTTGAGAGCATTTTGAGAAATAGGGAGAACAACTTCGACGTTGTACGCAGTCGTGTAATCCGGAGGGAAATTGCCGGTAATTCCAATAAGCATTCCGTTGAGATAGACTTCGGAAACGTCATCTATACAGCCGAGGCGCAGGTACAGCGCTTTCTTTTCTACTTCTGTAGGCAGCCGGAAATGTTTACGGTACCAAGCATATCCATCGTAACCGGGATAACCTTCATCCTCCCATGGAGAGGGAACGAAGATCTCGTCCCATTTCGAATCATCAAAAGCAATGCTTGCGCGTTTCTCATCATCGCCGAGTTCAAACTTCCATTTTCCGCGGAGGTCGAGGACGGATTTCCAATCTTCTGCCACCGCAAAGGAAACAAGCGTGAGCGATAGGAGAATGGCGATTCGGAGGTATCGTGATTTCATGTGACAGAGTATCATCTCTGTATTTTTTTTCATATTGTCCTCGGTTGTTTAGTTGGAACTCAATAGCGTCTTGGACATTCTTTCAGCCAGTGCGCTAAAAAATGCATCCCGGTCGCTGTACTGACGTGTGGCTTCTGCTTTGAACATTGCCGGGTTAGCAAACACTGCTTCAGCTAGATATGCTTTATATCGAATCACCGGTGTAGTACCGTTAACCACAAGACTTTCAATTTCATCCTTGATCGCTGGAAATTCATCCGCTGGAATATCCAGCTTTATCATCGTAACAATTGCAAGAGCCGATTCAATGAATCCGTTGTGCTTGGAGCTCAAAGCGGCCGCATAGGTCTTATCCAGTCGCTCTTTATCTGCAGTAGAAAAATTTTTGAGCACAGGGAAAAAGGTTTGTGCTTGTGAAAGATTAGTTATCGCAAATATCATCAGTGCAGCCAATACCATTTGTTTCTTGTTCATGACATCCTCCTGAAAAGTTGTGGATTTATATTTCATTGACTGATACATAATACGCCCACAGAAGGTCAAAGATGTCATGATAGGGTCAAGAATTGTAAAAGATTATCATGGAATCAAGCGATCAACTTGTATCCCATGCCATGAATGGTGAAGATGATTTTGGGATGGGCAGGATCATCCTCGATTTTTTGCCGTATCTTCAAAATAAAATTATCTATCGTCCGCGTGCTTACCGATTCGTCATATCCCCAGACGTTCGTTAAAAGGTCGTCCCGGCTGACGGTCTCATTACGGTGCTGCCAAAGATATTTCACGATCTCGAACTCTTTCGGCGTCATGGAAAATTCTTTTCCATTCTTCGAACCGCAATAACTGGCAAAATTTATTATAATATCTCCAAGCACCATTATCGTATCACCGGCACCAGAGGGTGCTGTACGGCGCAAAAGGGCATTCACCCGCGCGATGAGTTCGCGCAAGCTGAATGGTTTTGTGACGTAATCATCTGCGCCCAGCTCCAATCCGAGAACTTTATCGATCTCTTCGCCTTTTGCAGTCAGCATAAGGATGGGTGTGCGGATTCCTTTCTCTCTTGATTTCCGTACGACATCGAATCCCGACATCTGCGGAAGCATGACATCCAGAATAACGAGATCGAATGATTCGCGGAGCAAAGTTTGATATCCGCTGCTGCCGTCTCCTACAACCATAACCTCGTGCCCTTCGAACTCAAGGTTGTCGCGCAAACCACGTTGCATCTGGGGTTCATCTTCAACAAGAAGTATCCGTGCCATAGTGATTATCCTTTGTGCGTCGAATCTGATCGGTTCACAATTGGAAACAGAAGTCGGAATGTGCTTCCCTTGCCGGGTACACTTTCAAGTTCTATCGTTCCCCCGTGTGCGTCCATAATGTGGCTGACGAGAGAAAGACCGAGTCCGCTGCCTTTGATGTTGTTTGTCAGTCCAGTTGAAACACGGTAAAAGGTTTCGAAGATTTTTTTATGGTAATGCTTATCGATACCGATGCCATGGTCTTCTACTTCCACATAGATCATACGATCTGTTTGGCCCGTTTTGATCCGCACATACTTGTCGGCAGCGGAGTATTTTACGGCGTTATCGAGAATATTGATGAGCGCTTCGGCTATGGCTTCACCATCAGCGTGAACAGCCGGCAAGTTTTCACCAACCTGTACAGAAGTTATGAATTCTTCATGCTCCAAATGAGAAGTATACGTCTTTAAAACGCCGGTGATAACATCGTTAAGTGCGATCTGCTCAAAATGATATTGTTTTTTCCCCGCTTCCATCCGGGAAAAGTTCAAAATGTTATTGATGAGGCGCGTTAGCCGCTCGGTCTCCTGGAGAATGGTTTCATAATATTCATCTTTCTTTTCTTCTGTTTGCACCCTCTTCATGGAAAGCGTTTCTGTGAACATTCGGATAAGGGATAGTGGTGTCCGCAGCTCGTGTGAAACATTCGACACGAAATCTCCTTTTAGCCGCACAAGCTCCATTTCCTTTTTCAGAGTGCGATACATAAGCCATACAGCTCCGATAAGAAGAATATCCAGAACTCCAATAAGGATAAGATTTCGTTCTGCCCTTGCCTTTACAACATCTTCAACGCTGGTTCCTCTTAACCTGATGCCGATGCTGTGACCTGGAAAGAGCCAGAGGTCTTTGATTTCCCGAAGCTCTGTGATTTCAACGGGAGACGTTGAGAGAACGATTTGTCGGTTCCGGCGGTCGAACACTGCGAGCAGAAATTCCTCTCCGGCAGCTTGCTCGATTTTTGCTTGGAGAACATCGGTGAGAAATGACTTTGCATCGATCAAAAACCCGGCTATTTTCTGCTCCGGGAATCGGGACGATGTCACAAACATGAGTAACAACCCCTGACCCGAAACACTATCCCCGATGATGACAGGTTCAATTTTCCGATAGCCGGAAGATGCATATCGCAATAATTTTTCGATGGTCGCTGATTGGTTTTGCAGAGAAGATACTGAGATATTCTCATTACCTCTTGCCTTTTCTTTTTTCTGCTGCGTCACGAAAGAAATAGAATGACCTGTAGAATCAAAGTAGAATACACCATGAACGGCTACCCTCTTGTTCAGAAATATTCTCGTGTCAGAATCCACGCGTGAAGGTTGAGAGGTGATGAGAAGTGCATTGATCTCACCAGACCAGCTTTGAGCGACATCCAGCGCATACTGGTTGATTGAAAAAAGAATAACATCCAGTTGTTTTATGTAAATCGATTGAATCAGTTCTTCAGTCGAACTTAATGAGCTTACTTCATAGGCCGAATAAAAGAGTACGGGCAGAAGGGCGACAAGCACAAAGATGATACCAATCTTGTGTCCGTTTTCTATTCTGCGCGCTTTGATATATTTATTATTTTTCATTTCGCTATGTGAAATTCAATTACCATTTCCTCATTCCAACTCTGAACAAAATACTCCAGAGATCAATCAAAGGCAAGCATTTCATGTGTAAGTCAATACAATAAAGACAAGAGCATGCCATCGATAATATTTTCATACTTCAACATTTTATGTGTCTCCTTTTCTATCAGAAAGGTTTCTTCGCACGCAATGAGAAGTTGTTTGATTTCAGATACTGGAAAAACCATAAAGGTAAAACTTTTGAAAGTATCCAAGTATTGTCATCTCGTTTACAAAATCGTATATTAATCCATGAAAAGTTTTTTTATGATGGACTCTAAGTTCAATATTCGAGGATCCTGCAGTGAATGAATTAGTTGAAAAAATAGGTCAATGTGTAGAACGAGGAAAGATTAATAAAATATCATCATATCCTAACGATATGAAAGGAGTGGATGGTGCCGAAGAGTTAACCGTGCAAGCATTGGAAACCGCTGTGAAACCTAGTGCCATACTTCAGGCATGTACCTGACGGCATGCAGCGTATTGGAGAGCGATTCAGTAAAAATGAAGTGTTTGTTCCGGAACTTTTGATGGCAGCGAAAGCGATGCATACTGTCATGGTTCAGCTTGAGCCATTTTTTAAATCGGGGAGTGTGAAGGTGAAAGGAAAATTTATTCTTGGAACCGTTACAGGCGACTTACATAACATCGGTAAAAATCTTGTTCGGATGGTTGTAGAAGGAAATGGTTGGCAGGTTGTTGATTTGGGTGTAGATGTCAAACCTGCAAAGTTTTTAGAAGCGATTAAAAATACTCCGGGATGTATAGTCGGGTTAAGCACTTTATTGACAACAACAATGGCAAATATGTCGAAAACCGTACAAGAAATCAAAACCAATTTTCCTACGACGAGTATTATCGTAGGTGGTGCGCCGCTGACAATGGAGGCTGCACTCAAAATGGGTGCTGATGGATATTCTCCTGACCCGCAAGGTGCGGTCGCATTTCTTAACAAAGTCAGTGGAGTGAATATTGCTTGAAAGAAACTGTTCCTTTGTAACACAGAGCTGTATACTTGAAGAAATTTGCAGGGTAGAAAATGAGCTCACTTCTTGCGGCACTTAAAAGTAAAAACATTCTCATCTCAGATGGAGCGTGGGGTACATTCCTGCATCAACGTGGATTGCAGCCGGGGGAATGTCCGGAGTTATGGAATATTACCCATCGCAATGATGTTTTCGCAATTGCAAAAAGCTATATAGATGCCGGAGCTGATATGATCCTTACCAACAGTTTTGGCGGCAGCCCCTCAAAATTAGAACATTTTGGACTGCAGAACCGTTGTGCGGAATTGAATGAAACCGCCGCTGTTATATCCAGAACTGCGGCAGGCACCGATCATCTTGTACCTGGCTCCATTGGTCCTACGGGTGTTATGTTGATGATGGGAGAGGTTTCTGAAGAGACACTCTACGATGGATTCTGCGTTCAAGCGAAGGCTCTTAAAAGAGGAGGCGTTGACGCCATTTGTATTGAAACCATGTCCGCTCTTGATGAAGCTTGTCTCGCAATCCAAGCAGTCCGCAAATCTACCGGTTTGGAAGTTGTATGCACGTTTACTTTTGAAAAAACTGTTTCCGGCGAATATCGGACTATGATGGGTGTCTCACCCGCTGAAATGGTTCTAGCTGTTAAGGAGGCTGGAGCAGTTATCGTCGGGACGAATTGCGGTAATGGATTCGATCAGATGATTGACATAGTTCAGGAAATCAGAAGTATTGATTCAGTAACGCCCATTCTTGTTCATGCGAATGCCGGAAAACCGATATTTCAGAATGGCAAAACGGTTTTTCCTGAAACACCAGAAATGATGGCAGCGAAGGTCCTGGAAATAATAAAATCCGGGGCAAATATTATCGGCGGTTGCTGCGGTACAACACCAACCCATATCCAAAAATTGGTTGATGCAGTGAGAATTCTCTGATGACCGACGGCTTTTCTCATGTTGAGAAAGAAAAAGATGTTTTTGAAGCCATGATTGACTTCAAAGATCTTAAAGTAAGCAAGACTGAAGTTGTCTTATCACTCGGATACAGCGATGCTATTCTTCCCGCTCATTTTGAAAAGATGATCGATACTATTCTTGATCAACTGTCAAACTATTGTACAGTACAGGCAGGATATCGGATTCTTGATGTCCAAAAATCGGGAAAACGAAACGACGGCTTAGTGATTGGTGGTTCGTTCTTCGCGCTGAAGAAGATCGTTACCAGCCATCTCAAAAAATCCGAAAAAGCAGTGTTGTTTGTATGCACCATCGGTTCTGGGATGGAAACATGGGCAAAAGAATTATCCAACGAAGGCGATATTGCATTAAGCTATCTTGTTGATACGGTTGCATCGATAACGGTAGAACAGGCAGCCGATGTGCTTCATGATTATATAGGAAAGCATATGCTGGCTCTTGGATTGAAAATTACGAACAGGTACAGTCCGGGCTATTGTGATTGGCTGGTGGCGGAACAGCACCTTCTTTTTTCATTTCTGCCGGCTCAATTCTGTGGAATAACACTCACAGAATCCGCGCTCATGATCCCCATAAAATCTGTGAGCGGAATTATTGGCGCCGGGACGGCAGTCAAGAGAGTTGATTATATGTGTAATACATGTGGTATGAAGGATTGTACATATCGCGCATACCGTCGAGCAAAGACAAAACGTGCTGATCGGAAAATGTAAAGGTAAAGAACGATCATAAAAAAAATCAAGAGATCATTGCCTACGTAGAGATGGGAAAAAATGACTGATCAACAATGGAAAACTTTGCAGGGAATAATGAGGGGCGAAGCCGTAAAACCTTTACCGGTTGGTTTTATTATTGATTGCCCGTGGCTTCCCAATTGGTATAATATCAAGATACTCGATTACTTCTCCAATGACGAATTGTGGCTGAATGCAAATTTAAAGGCGTTGAAAGACTTTCCGGATGTAATGTTTTTACCTGGCTTCTGGTCCGAATTTGGCATGTGCACAGAACCATCGGCATTTGGAGCACGCTGTACCTTCCCGCTGAATGAATTTCCACATGCTCATAGAATCCTCCAATCAGTTGATGATATCGACTCGTTACCGCAGCCGAACCCCAAGACGGATGGCCTGTTGCCATTTGTACTGAATCGTTTAAAGCTTGCCCGGCCAAAAATTGAAGTGGCAGGGCATAAAATCCGGTTCGCAGTTGCCCGCGGCCCCTTGAATATTGCCAGCTATCTTATGGGTTTGACAGAATTTTTAACAATGATGATGATGCGGCCCGAAAAAGCCGAAGCACTCATGAAAAAGATTACAACATTTCTCAAAAACTGGCTGCATTTGCAAATGGAAACATTTTCATCTATCGATGGCATTTTCATCCTGGATGATATCATCGGGTTTATGGGTGAAGAAGAGTTCCGTAATTTTGGCATGCCGTACTTTAAGGAATTGTACAATACCAATGTCTCTGTTAAATTCCTGCATAATGACGCTCCCTGTAAGGTGTCTGCGCCTCTTCTGCCTGAGATCGGAGTAAACTTGTTCAACATGGGTTTCGATATTACACTGAATGAATTGAAGCAGTTGACACAGAATAAAGTTACACTGCTCGGCAATATTCCTCCGCGTGATGTATTGGCAAACGGTGATGCCGCTCAGGTGATCCAAGTGACTACTCAGCTTGTAGATTCCTTAAAAGATACATCCAGAGTGATTTTTTCATGTGGAGGCGGTATACCGCCGGGAGTTAGGTCGGAGAATATCAACGCATTTATCCGCGCCGTCAGAAAGTAATTGCAAAGCATTACGAATTGATGTTACGTACGTAGTCAGTGACCAACCTTTGAGAAATACGTTTGGCGTTTCTCCGTGTTTTTAAAAAAAGTAAAAGTTCTCACAAAACTGCAAAGAATGAAAAGAAATTTAACCGTGCAGAATCCGGTTTCATCAAAACACAAAAAATGATAATGTTCAATAAGAGATGAATAAATGAAAAAACAAAACTGTAAACTATATAGATACAAACATTCTTGATAGTGCATAGGTGAAACTTATCATGAATAAAATACACAAAAGATCACTAGGAACATTGCTCTTTGGAACAGCAATAGCAATCAATATAACAGAAGCATGCATGAGAAAAAGAGAAAGAACACTTCGATGGCAGAAAATGAAAAAGGCAAAAAGAGAATAGGTTCTTATCGTTGGACGATCTGTGCGTTGCTATTCTTTGGCACAACGATCAACTACATTGATCGGCAAGTCTTGGGTATTCTTGCGCCGTTGCTGCAGAGTGAAATCAAATGGACCGAATCTGAATATGGATGGATTGTAACAGCGTTTCAAGCCGCTTATGCTCTTGGCCTTCTTTTGTTCGGCTGGCTTATTGATAAATATGGAACAAAAATCGGTTATTTCATTTCGGTAACTGCGTGGAGTTTTGCGGCAATAGCACATGCGATAGTGAAAACACCATTTGGGTTTGGTGCTGCACGTGCAGGACTCGGATTAAGCGAGGCAGGGAATTTTCCTGCCGCCATTAAAACGGTTGCTGAATGGTTCCCCAAAAAGGAACGTGCCCTGGCGACAGGTATATTTAATTCTGGCGCAAATATCGGTGCAGTTGTTGCACCGGCGGCAGTACCGTGGCTCACAATTACGTATGGATGGCAGGCTGCTTTTGCCGTCACAGGTATGGTCGGCTTTATTTGGGTAGTTTTTTGGACCCTTCTGTATGAAAAACCAGAAAAACAAAAACGTCTTTCGTCTGCTGAATTGGATTTTATTTTAAGTGATCGAGAGAAAGTGATTTCGGAAAAAGTACCATGGATCGGATTGTTAAAATATCGTCAGACGTGGGCTTTCGTTCTCGGAAAATTTTTTACTGATCCAATCTGGTGGTTTTATCTCTATTGGCTGCCAAAATTTTTAAATAAAACATATGGATTAACACTCACGAATCTAGGCTTGCCGCTGATTACGATCTATATGATGACGAGTATAGGAAGTATCGGGGGAGGATGGTTGTCTTCGTTCTTTATACGACGAGGCGCTGCAATTATGAAAAGCCGGGAAGTAGTCATGCTTCTGTGCGGGATTTGTGTATTACCAATCATCACAGCTTCAGAAGTATCAAATGTCTGGAGTGCAGTGGGACTTATCGGACTGGCTGCTGCGGCACATCAAGGATTTTCTGCTAATCTCTATACGATGGTGTCGGATATGTTTCCCAAGAAGGCAGTTGGCTCGATTGTCGGATTGGGAGGAATGGCGGGTTCTGTGAGCGGAATGCTCTTTTCTGTAACGACAGGATATATTTTAGAATGGACAGGAAGCTATATCTCGCTTTTTCTTATCGCTGCTCCAACATATTTGATTGCGTTGAGTCTCATTCATGTGCTAACACACAAAGTAAAACCGGTGGTTTTTTGATCCTGTATTTAAAAAGTGAGCAGAAAATATTATGTCGAAATAATTCTTGAATGAGTGTCCTGCTTTTGGAAAAAGTTTTTATACATGAAAGTAGAAAATAGAAATAATCCATGAAGAAGAAAGTGATAGAGGCGCCGATATCTTCTTCTCTTTTTTTCTAACTCGTTGATCCACGAAAATTATTCCACCCGTTGTGAGGAAGACCTGCCATACAAATGACGGGTATATGTTCTCCTGAACCTGCGTTTAAAAATGATGTATCCCCTCGAATCAAGAGGAATTTGCAGAAAAACAAGCCCTTTGGTAATAATACCAAACTCATATATACGGTAACTTCCGTAAATGATACGTATATCGCCGTAATTAAGAAATTACGGTTTTCCCTCGATTCCTGGCAACTTTCTATCCTCTATATTAATTCAGTGAATTTAATGATGACATTTTCAAGGAGAGTCGTATGAAAAATTTATCTTTTATTGTTGTTGTCACAGCAGTGGCTGCCTTTTTTGGAACCCAAATGACTGCTGTTGCACAAAGTGTAGCAAACTATACACCGACACACACAACAGGCATCACATATAATTCTATATTATCCTCAGGTAATGCAGTCTCAGCGTGGCGAACCACCAATATTGGTGACGGCAGTTACTATGATGACAATCGTAGTTATCCGGTTCTAATTGGTTTCGATTTTTGGTATGATGGCAAACGATACACCCAATTTAGTGTTTCAACAAACGGATTCATGGATTTTGATTCGTCAAGCTGGAATGGCGGCTCTGGATCTTTGGAGCAATTTAATCCTTATGGACCATACTCTACCGACCTTGTCAATCCGACACGGTCTGCTCCGTCAGGTGGTGTGGGAACTGTAACTGCTCTTGCACCGTTCTATTATGATTTAACAACATGGCAAACAACTGTACCGCTTGGCAATAGCATCAAGTATCTTCTTGGCGGCGTAGCACCGAATCGTGTGCTCACTGTTGAGTGGAATAATATGAGTACATGGACGAATCAAAATGACACACTTAATTTCCAAGTGAAGCTGTACGAAAGCACTGGAGTGATTGAGTATTACTATGGATATATGAGCGGTACGATCTCGACAACATATGGATTTGGATACGTTACTGGAATCAATGCACCTTCTATTTCACCGAATCCTCCGACGGCAGCGCAGCTCCTTTGCTTGCAAACAGAGAATACAAATAATTTCTCAAATGGTCAGCAAAATCAACTCGCAGTAATGCCACAGAGTTATTCGAAATACGCTTTTACACCAAGAACACCCGGCAATCCTTCCAGTCTAACATTTACTGCGATCACACAAACCTCTATGACATTGAATTGGAATGATAATGCGAACAATGAAGTTGGCTATGTCATTTATAGCTCCTTGGATGGTTCAAATTATACTTATACAACTCAGGTGGCAGCGAATAGCACTTCCTATACAGCAACCGGCCTGTTCCCCGGAACAATGTACTATTGGAAAATCTATGCAGTAACCGAAGGCGGGCTGAGCGCGAGCTTGAATGGTTCGCAAGCGACAACTGCTGCTGCAAATTTTATTTCGCAACAAAGCGGATTGTGGAATGCCACAACGACATGGGTTGGTGGAGCAGTACCGCCAGACAACGCAAATGTCACCATTGCTGACGGACAGACAGTGACAATTGATGGAAATATTATGGTCAATAATATTACTGTGGGTCAAGGAACGAGCGGTATACTTCTTATTGGAAATAATGCCACGGCTCGCACTTTGAATGTTTTGGGCAATATAACAGTTAATGCAGGGGCACAATTTGCAGTGAACTCGGGTTCCGCTACATCAGGTCATATACTCAATCTCACAGGGAACATTCTGAACAATGGTACGTTCGATTTAGGACCCAGCTCCAGCTCGAGATGTCTCTCAACATTTAATAAAGACGGCAATCAAACCATTAGCGGAACCGGCACCATGACACGTTTCTATTTGATGACACTCACTATGGGAACATCAAATAATAATGTGCTTGATATAACCTCATCGAATTTCTCTACACAATCAACTGGATTCTTAACGATCACCAATGGCACATTGAAATATGAAGCGCCAAGCGCTATTACTCCTTTCACGGCAAACACCACTGTTCCTTTGACAGGCGGCTTGTGGGTGAACAACTCCTCGGCAATCGTCACAACGACGGGCGGGAATCTGAGTGTGTGGGGATTCGTCAGGGTTACCAATGGAGTCCTGAATATTGGAACTGCTGCTGATCAACAATTATTGTCAAACGGTGGGACATTTATTATCGAAGGTGGTGCAGTGAATGTTTCAGGAAGTTTTACATCTGCTCCGTATGCAATAATGAATTTCACTATTTCAGGAGGAACATTTACTGTTCCGACAGTCGGCTCAACTCTGAGTGGTCAAGCCCCTTTTATGTTGTCCATTGCCGGCTCAACCTTTAATCAATCTAATGGTACCATCGTTATCAGGAGCACTGGAAACGGAAACTTAGGATATGTCAATACGAACACCTCAAGCTCTTCAGTTCTTGGTGGAACGCTGCAAATTGGCGACTATGGTACACTCACAGCCCAAACTATTCAGATCAATAGTACTATACCTGTTTACAATCTGACTGACAGCAGTGCAAATGCAACTATACAATTGATGACGAACAATTTGACCGTAAACAATAATGTTTTTATTGCGGTAGGAACTTTGAATGCAAACAATCTTAACTTGAATGTGCAAGGAAACTGGACGAATCAAGGAACGTTTATTCCCGGAACCGGCACTGTTACATTCAGCGGATCGACTGGTTCGATAATTACGAAAGTAACCGGAGAAACATTCAATAATCTTACTATCAACAAGTCGAGTAATAATGTGAGTTTAGGCGGCGCAGCAACCGTCAATGGAACACTCAACTTTGCGTCAGCGCATAATGTACTCCTTGGCGCCAATAACCTTACGCTGAATGGTTCGGTCAGCGGTGCAGCAGATGGTAAGTGTGTAGTGACTAACGGAACCGGAGTGGTATCGAAAGTTATTGCGGCTGCTGGCAGTTTTACATTCCCAGTTGGAATATCAACTCGTTATAATCCAGTAGCTTTCACAAGTCCGCTTGGCGGAACATATACAGCCGCTATTGACTCTGGTGAGACTCCGGCAACTGCGAACAATGCTGCATCTTGCCTTAGAACTTGGACAATCACCGGCACGAATCCGGCTGATGTTACGTTCACCTGGAACAGTGTAGACGCAGGTACTTCTATTGTTCCTTCGTCTTGTGATGCGTGGCATTACAATGGAACAGCATGGATAGATATGGTGGGTGCAACTGCTGGATCTGGTCCGACATATACGACAACTCTGACAAACGTGACTTCGTTCTCACCTTGGACGGTTGGTAATAGCGGCAGCTTGCCTGTACAGCTTACATCCTTTACGGCAGTTCTGCAGGGAACAAATGCGTTACTCAAATGGGCAACAGCAACAGAAACGAACAACTCGGGTTTCCAAATTGAGCGATGCGTCGAGGGATCCAATGTTTGGGCAGAAATTGTGTTTGTCAACGGCGCAGGCACGAGCAGCTCACCGAAAACATATTCTTATGAAGATAAGAACCTTGCCCCCGGTAAGTATGTCTATCGTATTAAACAAATAGACAACGATGGAAAGTTTACATACTATACTGCAAACATGCCGAAAGTGGATGCTGGGGTATCGAACACACTTCAACTGGGCGGCAATTATCCTAATCCGTTTAACCCGACAACGAATATACAATTCTCGGTGCCTCAAGATGGATATGCATCGTTGAAGGTGTATAACATGTTAGGTCAGGAAGTAGCGACGTTATTTGCAGGAATGGCAAAAGCTGGGCATTATATTCCAGCAACGTTCAATGCTTCACGATTGGCATCGGGCATTTACTTTGCGCGCTTGCAGTATAGCGGTAAGAGCTTGGTGCAAAGAATGCTGCTGACAAAATGATTTCACTCTTTTCGTGAAATCATCCCGACATGTTTTTAGTCGGGATCTACAGTTTGCAAAAATGATACTCACAACGCCTCGGCTGCCGTCGGGGCGTTGCTGTATGTATGAGAGTGCTGTCAAAAAGATGTAACATCCGGTCGGTGACCGGATTTCTACTCGAATCCGGAGGAATTTGCAGACAGCAAGCCCTTTCGTGATGAAACCCAACTCATACATACGGTAATTTCCGTAGATGAATACGTATTTTACCGTAATTTTAAAAATAAGGCTTCTCCTTGATTCCTGACGACTTTCTATCCAGTATATTTATTCATTGAATTTAATGAAAATATCTTTAAGGAGATTAACATGAACAAGTTTACTTTTATTCTCATCACATCGTTGCTTGCTATTGCGCTGAGTGCGACGGCAATGGCGACAACTAGAACCAGCGTAGCAGCAGGCGGTGCATGGAGCACAGCTGCAACGTGGGTTGGTGGTGTTGTACCAGCTGCGACTGACACCGTGATTATCGCAGCGAACACTGCTGCGGTCACGACCGGTGGCAATCAAACCTGCGCTGGGATAACTATTACAGGTACTATTTCCATGGCAGCCAATAATACTCTTACTGTCAATGGTGATGTTAGCGGTGCAGGAACATGGACAGCCGCATCTGCAACTAGAGTTATCTCTTTAACCGGAAACTGGTCATTCAATGGGACTTCAACCGGGACTGGTACGGTTACTTTTACGGGAACAGGCACAGAGACACTTTCAGGTAAGATAAGCACCGGAAATGCTAGTCTCACCATTAACAAAACTGGCGGTTCAGTAACTCTCGGCAGCGCAATAAGCATCGGCACCGGTACGTTTACTCTCACGGCAGGTACCTTCGATGCTACGTACTTATCTTCTTACAGCAGGCACCCGTACATTTACTGCTGGAACTTTGCGAGTAGGTGGTGCGACGTGGGCAAACAATTTTTCTGGCGCAATTACAGAACCAGCAGCAGGGACAATTGAGTATTACGCAAATATAGCACAAACCGTAAATGGCGTCTCTTACGGTGGCAATTTAACTCTTTCTGGTTCTGGAACGAAGACTTTCGCTGCTGCAATTACTGTCAACGGCAATTTTACAAACAATGGTACATTCAATGCCGGAACCGGAACTGTTACTTTCAGCGGTGCCACAGCGGCTATTAATGCAGGCACTGGAACGGGGAACTTCTACACAATAAGTTTACCTGCAACGGGCACTAATATTTTAACAATAAATACTTCTGTAGTTTGCAGTACTTTTACAATGCCTCAAAATACCGCTGGATCGAATACTGTCAACATTACCGGAACAAACACATTGACTGTTTTAGGTCTTGTTACAATTGATCGTATTGCAGCTTTTAATGTTAATGCTGGAACATTAATTGCTGATTCTATAGATATGACTGGAGGTACCGCAGCCAATATTGCAAGTTTAAATATTACAACTGGAACAGTTACTGTTCTGGGTAGTATTGTATTTAGTGGTGATATAACAACGATACAAACAATTTCATTGGGTTCCGGCACATTAAATGTTGGCGGTACATTTGAAGCGGATGGAACATTAACAGCCGGAACAGGAACTGTTAATTTCACCGGTACGAATCAAACCATTCCACCTTATACATACGATAACCTTACAGTCTCAGGCAGTGATACTGTCAACCTTACCGGTATTTCGGTAAATGGTACTGTTACGGTAACAGGAAACGCAAAAGTTACATTGCCGCCCACGCCAATAAGCGGTCTAACTGTTAATACGAGTAATGGCATGACGTTGAGCAGCACAACTACAGTCAATGATACGCTCAAATTTTTATTAGGCAATTTATATATCGGCGACGACTCCCTTAAGCTTGGCAGCACAGCCACAGTAATAGGTGCTGCAGATGGTAAGTGTGTCGTGACTAATGGAACCGGTGTGGTATCGAAAGTTATTGCAGCGGCTGGCAGTTTCACATTCCCAGTTGGAATATCAACTCGTTATAATCCAGTAGTTTTCACAAGTCCGCTTGGCGGAACATATACAGCCGCTGTTGTGTCTGGTGAAAATCCTATAACGGCAGACAATACAAAATCTTGCATGAGAACTTGGACAATCACCGGCACGAATCCGGCTGATGTTACGTTCACCTGGAACAGTGCAGACGCAGGTAATTCTATTCATCCTACGTCTTGCACAGCGTGGCATTACAGCGGAACAGTATGGACAGATATGGGTGGTGTAACAGCAGGATCTGCTCCGTCATATACGACAACTCTGACAAACGTAGCATCGTTCTCACCTTGGACAGTAGGTAATACCGGCGCATTGCCTGTACAAATGACATCCTTTACGGCGGTTTTGCAGGGAACAAGTGCGTTGCTTAAATGGGCAACAGCAACAGAGACGAACAACTCGGGCTTCCAAATTGAGCGAAGTGTTGAGGGATCCAATGTTTGGGCAGAAGTTGCGTTTGTCAATGGTGCAGGCACGAGCAGCTCACCGAAAACATATTCTTATGAAGATAAGAACCTCGCCCCCGGTAAGTATGTCTATCGCATTAAACAGATAGATAATGATGGAAAGACAACAATCTACAATCCGAATGCATTACCGAAAGTGGATGCAGGAGTATCGAACACACTTCAACTGTGCGGCAATTATCCTAATCCGTTTAACCCGACAACGAACATGCAGTTCTCAGTACCTCAAGACGGATATGCATCGTTGAAGGTGTATAACATGTTAGGTCAGGAAGTAGCGACGTTGTTTGCAGGAATGGCAAAAGCTGGTCATTATATTCCAGCAACGTTCAATGCTTCACGATTGGCATCGGGCATCTATTTCGCACGCTTGCAGTATAGCGGCAAGAGCTTAGTACAAAGAATGTTGTTGACCAAATAATAAAATTATTTGGTCAGAAATCCTGCTGTTCTTTAGCGGGACTGATGACGTAACAAGAATAATATTTTTTGAAACGCATGTGCAGTCTCTGCGTAAGGGGGCTGCACATTTTTTATGTACTCAACCCATCAAACTCCCCACCGTTTGTAGAATCTACAGGCACTGACCAGTTGCCGCATATTGTGTAACTAACCGAATTCAATAATTCGCCTCTAAAAAACCGCAAATCAGATTGTTTCCACCAACTTTTTCCGTCGTTGGTGATTTTTCTTCTGCTTTCGCAATAACTCAAATGGTACATTTAATGAATCTTTTATGTCATAGGAACACGGCAAATGGAATCAACAATGAAAAGAAGGAATCATACATCTAACCTTCAACTGCCTATTCTGTATTTTGATTCATTGAATTTAATGATAATATCCTTAGGGAGATTAACTTGAACAAGATTAGTTTTATTCTCATCACATCGCTGCTCGTTGTTGCATTGAGTGCGACGGCATTTAGTGCCATCAAGACTGCATCAGTGACAGGCAACTGGAACTCCACTGCTACTTGGGGCGGTTCTGCAGTCCCAACAGCTACTGATGTTGTTATTATTAACAACGGTATTACTGTAACAATCACTGCAACGGCAACCTGCGCTGACCTGACTATTAATAACGGTGGAATTCTTACTACGACTACTTATGGACTTACCGTTGCCGGTCCTTGGGTTAACAATGGCACATTCAATGCCGGAACTGGAACTGTCACTTTCAGCGGTACCACAGCGGCTATTAATGCAGGCACTGGAACGGGGAACTTCTACGCAATAAGTTTACCTACAACGATCACTTATACTTTAACAATAAATACTTCTGTAGTTTGCGCTACTTTTACAATGCCTCAAAATACCAGTGGATCGAATATTGTCAACATTAGCGGAACAAACAAATTGACTGTTTTAGGACTTGTTACAATTAATCGTATTGTAGCTTTTAATGTTAACGCTGGAACATTAATTGCTGATTCTATAGATATGACTGGAGGTACTGCAAGCCATGTCGCAAGTTTAAATATTACAACTGGAACAGTTACTGTTTTGGGTAATATTGTGTTTAGTGGTGATATAACAACGATACAAGAAATTACCATGGGTTCCGGAACATTGAATATTGGCGGCAACCTTGGAGCCGATGGAACATTTACTGCTGGAACAGGTACTGTAAATTTCGATGGCACTAGTGCACAGACCATTGGCGCATACACATACAATAATCTCACCATCGATAATTCGGCTGGTGCGACCGTACCTGCTGGAGGGATAACAGTAGATGGTACCTTAGATCTTATAGCAGGTGTATTAGATAATTCAACCAATAAAGTTACACTTGGACCGAGTGGAAGCGTAGTATATAATGGTGGTTCTTCAGGGAACCAGTGCGTTACTGAAATGGACAACAGCAACAGAGACGAACAACTCGGGCTTCCAAATTGAGCGAAGCGTTGAGGGATCCAATGTTTGGGCAGAAGTCGCGTTTGTCAACGGTGCAGGCACGAGCAGTTCACCGAAAACATATTCTTATGAAGATAAGAACCTTGCTCCCGGTAAGTATGTCTATCGCATGAAACAAATAGACAACGATGGAAAGTTTACATACTATACTGCAAACATGCCGAAAGTGGATGCGGGAGTATCGAACACACTCCAACTGGGCGGCAATTATCCTAATCCGTTTAACCCGACAACAAACATGCAGTTCTCAGTTCCACAAGATGGATATGCATCGTTGAAGGTGTATAACATGTTGGGTCAGGAAGTAGCGACGTTGTTTTCAGGGATAGCAAAAGCAGGACATTATATTCCAGCAACGTTCGATGCTTCAAGATTGGCATCCGGTATCTATTTTGCACGCTTGCAGTATAGCGGCAAGAGCTTAGTGCAAAGAATGCTGTTGATAAAGTAATTTTATTCTTTTTGTGGAATCATCCCGACATGTTATTAGTCGGGATCTACAGTTTGCAAAAATGATACTCACAACGCCTCGGCTGCGGTCGGGGCGTTGCTGTATGTCCTACAGTGCTGCCACAGAGATGTAACATCCGGTCGGTGACCGGCTTGCTTGCCGCAGGCAGGGATGTTATCCATCCAGTGGAGAAACCAATCCTACTTCACCCGATGTGAAGGAAGCCCGTCACAGAAAAATCAATTAAATGTTTTTCTAAATCCGTGTAAAAAGATGTACATCTTTCGTATTTCCCTTACAAACTACAGAATCCGGTTAAATCTAGGATCTTCATACATTATACCCATTTAAAGTTAGCATTAGCACTTTTTAACAATTATTAGAGAATTCTAATTAGCATATTCTTGGTAAGGTTAATATACTTTATCAGTAAAAAAATCCACTACTACGAAATTTTAAAAACTATCAATCACATTTTTCGAGGAGAGCTATATGAAAAAAATATTTCTACTTTTGTCATTAATAGTTTTAATGACACAATTAATTTGGGCAACAAAATATTATTCAAATGGAAACAATGCTCCAAATTTAGTAAATAGTTGGTGGACTAACACTAATGGGACAGGTTCAAATCCACTAAATTTCACTACTGCGAGTGATACACTCATTATCCAAGCGGGCCATACAATGACCACAACGGCAACATGGACTGTCAGTGGAACGGGTAGCTCAGTACAGATTAATGGTACTCTTGTTGCTTCAAATACGGTAACTTTACCGACAGCCTCAGCAGTTAACAGCGGCGGAACATATCAGCACAATATCAATGGTGGCACAATTCCAACAGCAACATGGGATGCGAATTCTACTTGCTCCGTGACTGGCGTAACAACCAGCATATGCACTACTGCTACTTCTACGTATGGTAATTTTATTTGGAACTGTCCTGGTCAAAATTTTACAACTGCACAGGCGATGTCTACACTTAAAGTTAATAACCTGACAATTATGAATACGGGTACTAGTGGTACTTATAATCAATTTAGAGTCCAAGCACAAGCAGATTCATTAATAAATGTAAATAATAATCTCAACATTAGTGGTGGAATAATGTGGGTTGCTGCACTAGGATGGCCAAAGAAATTGAATGTAGGCGGAAATGTAACACTGACTGGCGGAGAACTAGACGTAGTTGGGACTGGTGGTACATTTAGTGGGACCCTTAATATAACAGGTAATTTATCTCTCTCTACCGCTGCTATTTTGGATTTATCCTCCGGTGCAGGTACAACTAGCACTGGAACAGTTAATCTTAAGGGTAATTACACACAAAGCGGAACAAGTATTGTTAGAGTATCAACTACAAGTACAGGTGATGGAGCTTTTAATTTTTCCGGCACATCTGCACAAACATTTTCTAAGAGTGGGGGGAGTATCTCTTGTAGTTCGGGAAATACACTTACCTTTACAATAAATAATAATGCAATTGTTGATTTCGGAACTTCAGTATTAGATAATGGTACAAGCGCTGGTAACGTTAACTTCGCTCTTGCTTTAGGAGGTAGTATTATCACTGCCCATTCGCAAGGTCTTTCAACAACAGTGGGAACGGGTTCAATACAAGTTGGCGGAACAAAAACATTCAATGCGGGAGCAAATTATATTTACAATGGAACAGGTGCCCAAGCAACCGGAACCGGTTTACCAACAACAGCTATTACTGGAGGTGTTACAATATTAAGTGGGGCATCAGTAACAACAACCAATGCTATTGTGGAAAATGGTACGCTGACTGTAAACGGAACTTTAATTCCCGGTGCAGCAACTCAGGTGATGAGTGGTTCAGGCACACTCGCTGGATCCGGGACAGTACAGGTTAACCGGACGGCAGCAACTGCTGATTTTTCTTCGCAGTACACCATAACCAATAAGGCGTTAACAAATTTAACGGTTGAATATACAGTGCTAACCGGTGCGCAGATTGTTTCTGCTTTAACTTATGGTAACCTTAACCTGGATAATATTAGCGGTATAAACACAACAGGTGGAGCTGTAACGGTTAATGGAACACTGAATACAACAGCGGGTGGTACATTAAATATGGGAACAAATGCATTAACCATAGCCATAGTAAACCATGCAGGTATATTGAGAACTCAAAACACTAGTGGTATACCTATTACTAGTGGAAAAACCTGGGGTGGAACAGTGACTTTTGATGCTAGTAATGTTCAAACTATTCCTGCATCAACATTTAGTAATTTGATACTTAATAACGCGAGTGGTGCATCATTGGGTGGATCAGCAACAATTAATGGCACACTCACTTTCTCTGCAGGCAATATCACACTTGGTGCCAATACCTTAACACTTGGTGGTACAGTGAGTGGTGCAGGCGATGGAAAATGTATTGTAACCAGTGGTGCAGGTGTTGTCTCTCGCGCTATTTCAGCGGCAGGCAGCTTTACCTTCCCCGTTGGAACAGCAGCCCGCTGCAATCCAGTTACTCTTAGCAATGTTGCAGGCGGTACATACACAGCGGCTGTTGTGGCTGGTGAATCCCCCGCAACCACGAATGACGCAGCTGCTGTCGGCAGAACATGGAATCTGGCAGGAACCGGACCTGTTGATCTTACATTTATTTGGAATGAGGGCGATAAGGGTAGTTCCTGCAATCCAATTCAATGCACAGTATGGAATTATAATGGATCGTGGGTAGATATGGGTGGCGGTACAAGTACCGTAACGTCCCCGGTAGATACTACAGCGATGGCAGGAATGTCACTCACTCATTCTTCATGGACAGTAGGTAATACCGGAGCATTGCCTGTACAAATGACATCCTTTACAGCAGTTCTGCAGGGAACAAGTGCATTGCTTAAATGGTCAACAGCAACAGAGACGAACAACTCGGGCTTCCAAATTGAGCGAAGCATTGAGGGATCCAGTGTTTGGGCAGAAGTTGCGTTTGTCAATGGTGCAGGCACGAACAGCTCACCGAAAACATATTCTTATGAAGATAAGAACCTTGCTCCCGGTAAGTATGTCTATCGCATTAAACAGATAGATAATGATGGAAAGACAACAATCTACAATCCGAATGCATTACCGAAAGTGGATGCAGGAGTATCGAACACACTTCAACTGTGCGGCAATTATCCTAATCCGTTTAACCCGACAACGAACATGCAGTTCTCAGTACCTCAGGACGGATATGCATCGTTGAAGGTGTATAACATGTTAGGTCAGGAAGTAGCGACGTTGTTTGCAGGAATGGCAAAAGCTGGTCATTATATTCCAGCGACGTTTAATGCTTCACGATTGGCATCGGGCATATACTTTGCGCGCTTGCAGTATAGCGGCAAGAGCTTAATGCAAAGAATGCTGTTGATGAAGTAATGAAATTATTTATTTGGTCAGAAATCCCGCTGTTCTTTAACGGGACTATTGATAAACAGATAATAACGTAAAAAACAATTATTCAAATAAATAAAAAACAAAAATAAAGGCGGCAATCATTCTCGCCGCCTTTATTTATATGGCTTAACGAAACAGAATGATGCATTAGTTTCATTATAACTGTCACTCTAGGAATCTCAATGAATAAATATTTCAAAGTTCACATTTCTTGTATATTGATATTTTGCTTGGTTTTTATAACTGAGTCTGTTGCTCAGACTTTTACTGGTCAAGAACTTTTAGCACGCCCAACGGATCATTCCATAACACTCAATGTTGTTTCAAGTTCTGCCCTTTATGCTTATGTAGAGTGTGGTGTATCATCAGGTATATATACCATCACAACATCAACAGTAAGCCAGGCTGCCAATGAACCGATTGTAATTGTAATAGATGGCTTAAGTGCTAATACAAAATATTATTACAGGTTAAGATATAGCACTAGCGGTTCAGGCACTTTTTTAGCAAGAGCCGAGCATACTTTCACTACGCAAAGACCAGCTGGGAGTACATTTACATTTGATGTTACTTCTGATTCACATGTTAACATAATGCTGGGCAGTGCTGCTACGTGGCAGCAAACTTTAACAAACGTTGCAAATGACAATCCTGACTTTCTTCTTGACCTTGGCGATACATTCGCAATGGATAATGTAACCTCTGAAGTAACTGCCCGTACAAATTATCTTTTCCAGCGTACCTCTACTACTCTGGGACTTGTGAGTCCTTCTGTTCCTATATTTATAGTTGTAGGAAACCATGAGAATCAAGAGGGCTGGCATCTTAATGATAACAGCAATCCCTTTCTCACAGAACCGGTGTGGGGTACAAATTCACAAAAAAGATACTTCCCCAATCCGGTTCCCAATGATTTTTATACTGGAGATACAGACACTTATTCTGGACTTAACGGTGATCAGTTACATGAAGATTATTATGCCTGGACATGGGGCAATGCACTCTTTGTAGTTATAGATCCCTTTTGGTATACAACAGAAAAACCATTTATTGGGAATATCGGTGGAGGAGAACCAGGAACTGGGACCGGTGATAGATGGGATTGGACCGTAGGACAAACACAATATAACTGGTTAAAACAGACTCTCGAGAATAGTAAAGCCACCTACAAATTTCTCTTTATGCACCATATGACCGGAGGTGTAACCGTTGGAGCTAATGATGGAGATTATATACGGGGTGGAGCTTACGCTGTACCGTATTGTGAGTGGGGAGGTTATAACGAGGACGGTACTACCTATGCTTTCAATACTAGACGTTCTGGGTGGTATGCTCCGATTGAACAGGTTCTCATGGAAAATGGTGTTACTGCTGTTTTCCATGGCCATGATCATCAGTATGCCTATGAGATACGTGACGGCATAGTCTATCAGTCACTCCCTGCAGCCGGTTTTTCCGGACCTGGATTTAGTATCTATAGTCAAACTAATCCGTTAACGTATAAAGTCTTAAACAGCCCGGGTCACCTTCGGGTTACGGTTACACCTTCACAAACAACAGTAGATTATATTAATTCCACTGCTGCTAATGGATCTAACGGATCGGTTGCTTACTCGTACACCATAAATGATCCTCTTCCTGTTGAGCTTACATCCTTTACGGCGGTTTTGCAGGGAACAAGTGCGTTGCTTAAATGGGCAACAGCAACAGAGACGAACAACTCGGGCTTCCAAATTGAGCGAAGTGTTGAGGGATCCAATGTTTGGGCAGAAGTTGCATTTGTCAACGGTGCAGGCACGAGCAGCTCACCGAAAACATATTCATATGAAGATAAGAACCTTGCTCCCGGTAAGTATGTCTATCGCATTAAACAGATAGATAATGATGGAAAGACAACAATCTACAATCCGAATGCATTACCGAAAGTGGATGCAGGAGTATCGAACACACTTCAACTGTGCGGCAATTATCCTAATCCGTTTAACCCGACAACGAACATGCAGTTCTCAGTACCTCAGGACGGATATGCATCGTTGAAGGTGTATAACATGTTAGGTCAGGAAGTAGCGACGTTGTTTGCAGGAATGGCAAAAGCTGGTCATTATATTCCAGCGACGTTTAATGCTTCACGATTGGCATCGGGCATATACTTTGCGCGCTTGCAGTATAGCGGCAAGAGCTTAATGCAAAGAATGCTGTTGATGAAGTAGACATCAATAATCTTTTTTAACCGGATGTGCGGTCTCTGAGTAAGGGGGCTGCACATTTTTTTACTCAATACCTCAAATTCCTCAGTGTTTGTAGAATCTACAATCATCGATCAACTACCACGTATTGTAACCGCAATAATTTGCCTTTAAAAGTCTATAAATCAGATTGTTTTCGGCTATTTTCTTCCCTCGTTAATGATTTTTCTTTTGCTTCAGCAATAATCCAAATGGCACAACGAATGACTCTCTTATGCCAGAGGAACAAAGGAAATGGAAACAGCGATGAAAAGAAGAATCATATATCTCGGTTTACAACTTTTACTAATTGGTGCGTTCGTTCATACTTCAGCTCAGACTTCGACATACAAAGATGTCCTCGTGGTGATTAACTCTGCAAGCGGAATTTCAGATAGCGTGGGAAGCTATTTTGCAAACATCCATAATATTCCCGTACAAAATATTGTCCGCATTACCGCACCGACAACCGAAGAAATCGACAGTACCCAATTTGAAAATCTTCGCACGCAAATACAATCGGCTCTCATTTCCCGCAATATAAAAGACAGTATTAACTATATCGTCACCACGAAAGGTGTCCCTCTGAAAGTCCATCGGTGGACGCCAGACGCTAATTCATCCGTCGAAAGCGAATTAACGCTGATCTTCAGCCCCTACGCTTCTTATATTGGTCAGAATGGCAGAATAATTTCTCCCTACTATAATCAACGACAAAATTTTACACGCGCAAAATATGGGATCTATCTCGTAACTCGTTTAGATGGATATTCCTATAACGACATTAAATCACTTATAGACCGTTCATCCTCTGTTCCCCGTTCTATCCCCAGCGGCGCAACATTTGTCCTTGATCAGGATCCGACGTACGCGACTTCAATACCGTATTTAAATACATATCTCTCAAATGCAGCAAATTTATTACGCACACGAGGACAGACTTGTATTTTAGATACAACAACAGTTTACTTGACTCATCAAACAAATGTTCTTGGGTATGTCAGCTGGGGAAGCAATGATCGAAATCAGCAGAACTATACAAGTAATGGGAAGCCAATGAATACGTATCTTCCAGGTGCCATAGCTGAAACGTATGTTTCGACTTCAGCGCGTAGTTTCGTGAATCCTCCGACGTATGGACAATCATTGGTTGCCGATTTGATTGCTGAAGGCATCACGGCTGTAAAAGGGTACGTATATGAGCCGTATTCAAATGCAATGAGCGATGCCAGTATTCTCCTTCCGATGTATGTGGATGGTTACACGGTAGCCGAATCATATTACGCCGCCTCTTACTTCCTCGGATGGATGGATGTGGTGATCGGCGATCCAAAATTCAGGATCTTACCCACACGCATGCCGGCAGACACAGCGACTTCACAAGATAATAAGAATGGGCAGTCACTTCCGGTTCAGCTTACTTCATTTACCGCTGCTGCTGCGAAGAACATTGTGCAGCTCAACTGGCATACTGCATCAGAAACGAACTGTTATGGATTTGAAGTTGAAAGGAAAATGATAAGCGATCAACAATCAGCAGTCGGCAATGAGCAATGGGTAAAAGTTGGCTTTGTCAATGGCGCCGGCACGAGCAGCTCAGTGCACGATTACCGTTTCTCCGATCAAATTCTATCAAGCGGACGTTACGCTTACCGCATAAAGCAAATAGATAACGATGGTTCATTTACATATTATGGCAATGCTGAAGTTGCCGTTGATATGGCTTCGAAGGAATTCTCGTTGAAGGGCAACTATCCGAACCCATTCAATCCATCAACCACCATCGAGTTCACAGTACCTGAAAATGGCTATGCCACATTGAAGGTATACAACGTGATCGGACAGCAAGTAGCAACGTTGTTTGATGGGATAGCAAAAGCAGAACAGTATAACAAGGTGACATTTAATGCGTCGCAATTGTCAAGCGGTATTTATTTTAGCACATTGGAATTCAATAATCAGCGGCTCGTCAAAAAGATGTTGCTGACAAAGTAATTCCGTTGTGTGGCATGCTCTCTGTCTCCTTTCAAATGTTGGATTCCAAAAAGAATTAATCCCTTTTTCATCCTTTTGGGCGATTCCCGTTTATATAAATCATGAGTATTCTTGTCTACGGTTACAGAGAAAAGAGAGAGAATTATTCTATATCTCGAAGGTAGATGAAATAGTTGTACACATGTATGGAAATTGAATTGTTTGGAGTTTAAGGAGAATACATCATGAACTGGGATCGTCTGGAGGGACAGTGGAAGCAGCGAAGAGGGAAAGCTGTGTATCATTGGGGTAAAACGATGAACGACGAATTATCAGCGGTCTTGGGTAAGTATGAAGAGCTCGTTGGAAAACTTCAAGAGAAATACGGAATTGCCAAAGATGAAGCCAGACACCGTGTGGATGATTATAAAATTATCGTTGAACAGCTTAAGCAGGCCAATGGCAAATTAGTAAAGCTACATAAAGCATCGAACAATAAAAAGAAATCGGACAAACGGCAGATGAAATTAAAGGTATCGTCAAGGAAAAGAAAATGACTCATAGGGAACGGCTGTTCTATTCATCGATCACTATGCATCAAGCAGCAACACAAGGATAATGCATCTATGAAAAAACAAAACATAGTTTCATGGTTAGTAGACCGGAACTCATATCCTGGAGTTTTTTTGGTTCTCCTTTTCGTAGTCTTGTCAATTATGTTATTCTTCGACGGACTTTTTCGTTGACGACGATTCCGGTAATTGTCGTCAATGCTTTAGGATAAATCTATCAGATCGCAAAGCGGGAAAACCGGAAGAAGAATTTAACGGCTTCAGATTTTGTATTACCGAGGCAGCAGAACGTATCCCCCGGAAAGGCTATCGTACACTATATTCTATCCAAGCTCAAGAGTTTGTGAAGATGCGGTAATTTAAGGGCTTGGGTTGTGTCAAGAGATAATGATAAATCAAGGAATGAATGGAATCGATAAAGAAAGACTTGTTATGGAAAATGGTTCAATAATTAACCGAATTGCATTTATCGGCAATTACTTGCCGCGCCATTGCGGCATTGCTACGTTTACAACAGATTTATGTGAAGCTGTCGCATCGGCGTATAGTGAAACAACATGTATTGCTTTACCGGTCAATGATATCGAAGCCGGTTACCCTTATCCGGCCCGGGTTCGCTTTGAACTGATGGAGAAAGACATCCATTCGTACACGCGAGCAGCCGACTTTCTCAATATCAATAATGTCGATATGGTCTGTCTGCAATTCGAGTATGGAATCTTCGGTGGAAAATCGGGCAGCCACATCCTCACACTCTTGCGTGATCTGCGAATGCCGATTGTCACAACGCTGCACACCATACTTGACTTCCCAACCCCTGATCAGCGATTGGTGTTGGAAGAAGTTTCCGCTCTTTCTGATAGGTTGGTTGTCATGAGTGAACGCGGCTCTAAATATCTGCAAAAAATCTATCATGTATTGCCGGAAAAGATTGATCTGATTCCGCATGGGATTCCTGATGTGCCGTTCGTTGATCCAAGTTTCAATAAAGATCTATTTGGCGTGGAAGGTAAAATCGTTTTACTGAGTTTTGGTTTACTCTCAGAGAATAAAGGAATCGAGACCGTTATATCTGCCCTGCCCGACATTGTTGTGCGCTATCCCGACATTGTCTATATTGTTGTTGGTGCGACACATCCTCATGTTATTCAGCATGAAGGTGAAACGTACCGGCTCTCTCTTCAGTGGTTGGCCCAACAGAAGGGCGTAGAAAGTCATGTAATCTTTTACAACCGCTTTGTCAGTCTGGAAGAACTTATTGAGTTTATCGGAGCCGCTGATATCTATATTACACCCTATTTAAACGAGGCACAGATTGTATCCGGAACCCTTGCGTACACATTAGGAGCGGGTAAGGCGATCATCTCTACACCATATTGGTACGCACAGGAGATGCTTGCCGATAAACGAGGTGTGTTTGTCCCCTTCCGTGATCCCGCAGTCTTGGCTGAGCAAGTGATAAACTTGTTGGGCAATGAAGCAGAGCGGCACGCAATGCGAAAGCGTGCGTATATGTTTGGACGATCGATGATTTGGTCCGAAGTGGCGAAACGCTACATGGAAAGCTTTGAACGCGCTCGAGCAGAACGCCGCCATTATATCCCGCCAGGGTTTATTGCAAAAGCACTCGATAAATATCCGAGTGAATTACCTCCGCTCAAAATAGATCACTTTCGAGCTATGACAGATGAAACAGGAATTTTGCAGCATGCTCTTTTTGCAGTGCCCAATTATTCTCATGGATATACAACTGATGACAATGCACGTGCCCTTTTGGTGAGCATTCTCTTATATGAACTAGGGAACAGCGAGAGTGTAGGATTAGCTTCCCGCTATCTCGCTTTCCTCGGATTTGCATTTAATACTCAGAATAAACGTTTTCGAAATATCATGGATTATCAGCGTAAGTGGTCAGAAGACATAGGTTCGGACGATAGCCACGGTCGAGCACTTTGGGCACTAGGAACCGTCTTGAGCCATTCTACGACACCGTCATTCAATAGTATGGCAGGCTGGTTATTCGAGCAAGCCCTTCCTTCCATCCTTGTAACGACCAGCCCGCGTGCCTGGGCATTTGCACTCATCGGCATTTCCGAGTATTCACAAAAATATTCTGGCGATCGGATGGCTCTTCAGGTCACCGAAGAATTGGCAGGCCGGCTTTTGAAATTGTATAAAAGTAATCGTTTGGAAGAATGGCGCTGGTTCGAGAGAAAACTTACGTATTGCAATGCGGCTCTGTCTCATGCTCTTCTCGTCTGCGGCAGATCCATTCCAAACAATGCAATGACCGATGCCGGTTTGGAATCGTTGCATTGGCTGGCTGGTCTACAGTGTGCAGGGGAGGGACATTTTGTTCCGATAGGTTCGAACGGGTTTTATCAGTATGGAAGCGAACGTGCTCGTTTCGATCAGCAGCCGATTGAAGCACAAGCAATGGTTTCGGCTTGTCTTGAAGCATACAGAATTACTGGAGACAAACATTGGAACAAAGAAGCCCGGCGGTCATTCGAATGGTTCCTTGGACATAACGATTTAAAACTTCCGTTGTATGATGCAACCACCGGCGGCTGCCGTGACGGTTTACATCCAGACCGGCCGAATGAAAATCAAGGCGCAGAATCAACGCTCGCATTTCTTCAGTCCTTATTGGAATTGCGAATAGCCGAACAAACACATTTATCTATGGAGGCATTATTAAAACGAACAATCAGCACTTAGAACTTTTTCATCGTCATAACCTGAATCCTATTCTTACAGCTGCTCATTGGCCATATCCCATTAATAGTGTGTTTAATCCAGGCGCGACTTTGTTGCCGGATGGAACTACCCTCCTTTTGTGCCGTGCGGAGGATCGGCGCGGGCATTCACATCTCTGTGCTGCTCGCTCTGCCAACGGCGTGGATAACTGGCAAATTGATTCTCATCCAACTTTCATGGCGGATCCCGATCACTTCCCTGAAGAACTCTGGGGTATTGAAGACCCGCGAATTACATTTGTGCCGGAATTAAAAAAATATGCTATTGTCTATACCGCCTACACGCATGATGGTCCTGGTGTAGCCTTGGCGCTCACAGAAAACTTTGATACCTTCGAGCGATGCGGGTTAATCATGCAGCCAGAGGATAAAGATGCGGCTCTATTACCACGTCGCATTAACGGCCGTTGGGCTTTAATCCATCGCCCGGTGAGTGCTCAGGGTGCTAACATGTGGATATCGTATTCGCCTGACCTTCGATATTGGGGCGGTCACAAGCTAATGCTTATAGCTCGGAAGGGCGGGTGGTGGGATGCAAATAAAATAGGACTTTCATCCCCGCCAATCGAAACACCGCAAGGCTGGCTAACGATTTACCATGGTGTGCGGCAGACAGCGTCCGGTTGCATTTACCGCTTAGGACTTGCGCTGTTTGATTTGGATACGCCTGAACACTGCCTTAAGCGCAGCACTGAGTGGATGTTCGGCCCGGAGCAAGCCTACGAGCGACGCGGTGACGTGGATGATGTTGTCTTTCCGTGTGGATACACTATCGCCCCTGACGGCGACACGATCCGGATGTATTATGGTGCGGCTGATTCGAGCATTGCATTAGCCACGGGCAGTATCCACGCTATGTTAGAATGGCTTGAACAGCACAGCAAATAAAACTTAAATAAGGAGAAAATCATGAGTAAAGGTCAAAACAGTAAAGATGGTTCAAAGAAAAAACCAGCAAAAACCATGAAAGAAAAAAAGGCGGCTAAAAGAGAGAAGAAAAGTGGAAAGATTAACCAAGGAATGGTTATTCAACCACATATGTGAGATTTTAAATGAAGGAAATAAAACCCGCCGCCCTCAGAATAGTATCGATCTCAGGGATCGGCTAGACCGGGTTAATATTCTGGTTTTGCCGGAATTAAGTTTTCTGAGGAGATATGTTGAAATTTCCACATTGGATATATCCCGTCAAGACGCATGTAGTATGAAGTACTATTCAGATTTATCTGTATGGTATGCCTCTGGATCTTCGGATCGATAATAGTAGGTGCAGGTATTCTGATATGATTTTCATGAAAAAACTATTTGTAAAGAAAGAATAATTACCTCTCCCGTTGTTCTTTTCTCGTCAAGTATTCTTTATGTCATGGGTAATTCTGGTCGGTTTCATGAGGTAGATTAATAGTGGTTGAACTAGAAAGGTGAATTCGATGAAAAAAAATGTGGGTTTGTGGATTGACCATAAGAAGGCTGTGATTTTTAGTTTGGCAGATGAAGGAGCTGAAATAAAACGAATATCGTCAGAATTAAAAAATGATGTCCTGCTCCCCGGAGGGGCGCAAAAGGAATCTGTAGAGGAACATGGGGACAAGCGTTTAACCGGCCATCTGAACAATTACTATGATGAAATACTCTCTTATATGCGTGATGCGGAATCTATTTTGATATTTGGCCCCGGTGAGGCAAAGGTCGAACTTAAAAAACGTCTTGAGAATATGGAACTAAATGGACACATTGTTGGTATTGAAACAGCAGACACGATGACAGATAACCAGATTGTGGCAAAAGTACGCCAACGCTTTCTGAAATAGAATCTGCTTTCCCGGGACACTCTCTCCATAGGAATGGTCATCACAGAATATATTGTCACGTTGGAAACAACAAAAACATTTCCTTACAAGAGGTTAAAATCATGAAAAAACTAAATGATGGAATTTCTATATCGGTGCTCGCATGACAAATACAGAGGACAAACGACACCGTTCCATCCTGCAACGAATTGCACATCGGGCGATGATAGAAAGAGGACTTCTTCCAGATTTTTCTTCTCAGGCGATTGCCGAGCTTAACGGAATTCAAGGGGCTTCCACAACTGTTGAAAAATCGACGCGTGATCTTAGGAATCTTGCATGGTGCTCTATAGATAATGATGATTCGCGCGATTTGGATCAGCTTACTGTTGCCGAAAACATGCCGGAGGGAGCAGCAAAGATTCTTGTCGCCATCGCCGATGTTGAAGTTGTCGTCAAGAAGCAATCAGCGCTTGACGATCATGCAGAGCACAACACCACCTCGGTCTATACCGCTGCGCAGATATTCCCAATGCTGCCCGAGAAGCTCTCGACCGATCTCACATCTCTCAACTTTGAATCAGACCGCCTTGCCATCGTCATTGAAATGGTTATTGCCGGCGACGGCTCGCTTCAAAGTTCGGATATTTATCGAGCGGTGGTTTGCAATCGTGCAAAGCTTGCCTACAACAGTGTTGCTGCTTGGTTGGAAGAAACTGGGCCAATGCCGCAGGCAATCGGTTTAGTCAATGGCCTTGACGAAAATCTCCGACTCCAGGACCGCACAGCCCGAAAGCTGAAATCACTCCGGCACGAGCACGGTGCGCTTGATCTCGAAACAATAGAAGCCCGCCCTATATTTGAGGGAGATGAGATCAAGGACTTAGCAATTGAAAAAAAGAACAGTGCCAAAGGTATCATAGAGGACTTTATGATTACGGCAAACGGTGTGACGGCACGATACCTTGCAGACAAAAAGTTTCCATCGCTACGGCGTGTTGTCCGGACACCAAAACGCTGGGATCGAATCGTCGAGATTGCCTTAGAACACAATTTCACACTTCCTCAAGAGCCCAATTCAAAAGCCCTGGATGAATTCTTGCTTTCTGCAAAAACTGCGGATCCACTTCGCTTTCCCGATCTTTCTCTTAGTGTCATCAAGCTCTTAGGCGCCGGTGAATATGTCGTCGAACTTCCAGGCAGAGATTCTGCTGGACACTTCGGCCTTGCAGTCAAAGATTATTCTCACTCCACTGCACCGAACCGCCGATATCCCGATTTGATCACGCAGCGGTTAGTGAAAGCTGCGATGGCGAAGGATCCCATGCCGTATACGACTGATACATTGGCAGAACTCGCAAAGCACTGCACTGAAAATGAGGACGCGGCGAAAAAGGTTGAACGGCAGGTTGGAAAATCTGCAGCAGCTATGGTATTGGAGTCAAAAATAAATCAACAGTTCGATGCTTTTGTGACAGGCGCATCTGCTAAAGGAACGTGGGTCCGTCTTCTACATCCGCCTATTGAAGGAAGACTGGTGAGCGGCTTTGAAGGCTTGGATGTTGGCCACAGAATCCGAGTACAGTTACTGCACACTGATGTAGAGCGGGGATATATTGATTTTAAGAAAGTGGAATAATTTATAGAGAATGATTTCGTCGTGTTTGCCAGGCGATGATAACCCAATTGTTGTTTGGACCAAAGGGGACGAATATGATGTTCATCAAGGAGATGTAAAATGAAAAACGTTGGGTTATTGAGCCCTTACAAACTAGGTAACATTGATCTGAAAAATCGAATCGTTATGGCACCAATGACGCGCTCTCGTGCACCGGGTAATGTGCCAAACGAATTAATGGCCGAATTCTATGGACAGCGTGCTACCGCAGGACTCATTATTACCGAAGGGACGTCTCCTTCGCCGAATGGTCTCGGTTACAGCCGTATCCCCGGAATCTTTAGCGGAATACAAGTGGAAGGTTGGAAGAAAATTACACATGCCGTACATTCCAAAGGTGGAAAAATATTTGTTCAGCTCATGCATACCGGGCGCATCTGCCATCATGCAAATATGCCAAAAGACGCAGTAATTATTGCGCCCTCTGCCGTGAAGCCAGCCGGACAAGTGTGGACAGACGCTCTGGGATTGCAGGATTTTCCTATCCCCAAAGAAATGGTTATTGAAGAAATAAAACATACGATACAAGAATACATTACCGCTGCGGCGAATGCGATAAAAGCCGAATTTGACGGCATAGAACTCCATGGTGCCAATGGATACCTCTTAGAGCAATTCTTGTCTCCTGTGAGTAATAAAAGAAATGATGACTACGGAGGCAGTATAGAAAACCGTTGCCGTTTCCTTTTGGAAGTAGTGCGAGGCGCGGTCAAAACAATTGGAAAGGAGAGAGTCGGTATACGTTTATCTCCTTACGGTGTAGCAAGCGATATGCCTTATTATCCTGAAATTGATAGCACATATAAGTATCTTTCTGAGCAGCTCAATCACATGGAGATCCTGTATATCCATATTGTAGACCACAGCAGCATGGGAGCACCAGCAGTGCCTATCGAGATTAAAAAAGCTATCCGCGAAAGATTTCAAGGTGTAATTATTCTGAGCGGTGGATATACAAAAGAACGCGCTGAAAACGAAGTACAAGGCGGACTTGCAGAACTTATCGCATTCGGCAAACCATTTATTAATAATCCTGATCTCGTTGAACGATTCATTAACGGCTGGCCGATTTCAAAGGAGCTTGATATGAAAACATTCTATTCTCCAGGTGAAAAAGGATATACAGACTATCCTTTATATGCTGTTAGTTGACGAACAGTAAAAGAATTATATTATGAAAATACACTTGCCCGAGAACGAACAGAACCTTCTGCCGCCGGCTGATTGGGCGGCAGAAATTCAGAGATTGCAAGAAAAGCTAATAAATGAACGCGACCGAAACCTCCGCACACTTGCAGACTTTAAGAATTATCGCCGCCGCATTGAACGTGATGGCAATACGATTGCCAAGGAAAGTGAGCGGGGAATGTTGCTTCCTCTGCTAGATATCGTCGACGACATGGAAAAAGCGCTTCAGAGTGCAAATGATGTGAAGCAACCCTTTGTGCAAGGTGTGCAAATCATCTATCAAAAACTTCTTGCCCTGTTGGAGACATATGGAGTTCTCCCTTTCGAAAGTGTTGGTACGCCATTCAATCATAATTTGCATGAAGCTGTGGCGATGGCGAAATATGAAGGTAGTGAACCGGGAACCGTTGTTAATGAATTGCGTCGCGGCTATCTCTGGAATAATGAACTACTGCGCGTTGCGCAAGTACGAGTTGCCGGATGATAAAGATCATGTGTGATAGCGCCCCGGAAATAAGTATAAAAAGGTAAAACTATGAACTACAAAGATTACTACAAGGTATTGGGCGTCGGAAAAACAGCCACAACGGAAGAAATCAAAAAGGCATATCGAAAGCTTGCCAACAAATATCACCCTGACAAAACCAAAGGAGACAAAACAGCCGAAGAGAAGTTTAAGGATATCAATGAAGCCAATGGAATTCTCAGCGATCCGGTGAAGCGAAAAAAATACGATCAGTTTGGCGCAGATTGGAAGCAGTACGAGGCAGCCGGAGCGCAACCGGGCGGATTCGATTGGTCGAAGTATACAAGCGGCCGTGGCGGACAAAAACACACCATGAGTCAAGAAGAGTTCAGCGCGATGTTTAATGAGGATGGCGGCGGTGATATTTTTGAAACTCTTTTCGGACAGCATTCCAGAGAAAGGCATGGGAAAAGGAACAGGGCGATCAAAGGAGAGGATTCGGAAGCTGAGACGACACTCTCGCTTGAAGAAGCCTATCATGGTTCGACCCGGTTTCTTAAGGTCAATGGTCAAACAATCAAGATCATTTTGAAGCCAGGGATCATGGATCAGCAAGTATTAAGATTGGAAGGCAAGGGAGGCCATGGGTTGAACGGCGGCGCAAACGGCGATCTTTACATCACCATCAAAGTCGTATCACATCCGGAATTTCAGCGGAGAGGAAATGATCTTTACTGCGATAGGCCGGTCGACTTGTATACTGCCGTGCTCGGCGGTAAGGCGCGGATCAAAACCTTGAAGGATACGGTCAATGTAGATATTCCCAAAGAAACGCCCAACGGCAAGATGCTGAGACTCATGGGTCTCGGGATGCCGGTGTATGGCACAAAAAACGAATTTGGGAACCTCTATGTCACTATTGTCATTCAACTACCCGATCATCTCAGTGAGCAAGAAATCGAATTGTTCAGGAAACTATCTTCACTACGGAAATAAACTCCGTTCGCATTCAGATCAGTCTCATTCTACTGTCAAGCGATATTCAATCTTGCACCTCATGGAAGTTCTCTGTCTGTCAGGACGCACGCTAAATAAACTGCGGGTAAAAAAATCTTAACAGCATATGAAAATGACTGCGTTACAGGCCTGGGCATATCTTGTATTTTATTTTTAAAATCATTAATTTTCTAACAACAACGAGTGTAATCTGAGCAGATAAGTAAAGGGAGATCGCGCCGATTTTCTGAAATCAAGAGAGAGATCAGAATACTGCAACACCTGAGCTCGGAGGTTTCGATGCGTCATAGAAATAAAGTGATACTATCCTATGAAAAAAATTAGAATACTCATCATAGACGATAATCGCGTTTTGCGCGAGGGTATCACGACGATGCTCAATGAGCAGGCAGATATGCACGTCACGGCTACCATAGGAAGCGGCAATAATATTCTGCTGAAAGCAAGCCAAGCAAAACCTCATGTTATTCTTATGGACATGGGTATGAAGGATTTCAAAGATGTGTCCATTGTAGAATCGATACGGAAAAAAATGCCGGAAGTGAAAGTGATCGGAATGGGGTTTGTCCCGACACAATCAGACATCGTTGAGTTTGTTGAAGCAGGAGCATCGGGTTTCATTCTGAAAATCGCGACAGTAAAGGAATTTATCGGCACCATTCGATCTGTGGCAAAGGGAATAAAAGTTCTCCCCCCTCTCTGGCCGGTTCACTTTTTACTCATGTGATTGAGCTTGCTCTTAAAAAGAGGAAGGGAAGAACAACCAATGTTGTGCGGATGACGAAACGCGAACGTGAAATAATCGTACTGATTGCTGATGGCCTGAGCAACAAAGAAATTGCCCAGCAGCTGAACATCGCTACCCATACGGTGAAAAGCCATCTGCATAACATCATGGAAAAATTAGCCCTGCACAGCCGCCTGCAAATAGCAAAGTATACCCGCGAAGAGAACTACTAATTTTTGTTGTACAATATGACAATGCTACTAAGAAACTTTATTTATCCGCATCCTTAAAAAGAAAATTCCCAAAACAACACACGATCTCTCCTCTTTATTTACTCGTGTTACGCATGAACTGAAAACAACCATCGGCGTGCTCAATTCCAAAAAAGCTTCGATCTCTCTATATATGAAACTGCCTAAAAAAGTACCCCATCATTGCGATCCCGCTGCTTTATAGCGGGAGAAGCAATCTGCAACCATCTGTTTTGCTTAGTAAACCTTGTTTTGTCCGTCTCAACATTGATGAGTTGAGATCTCGTTCCGACAAAGTCGGAACGGATGGATTGCTTCATTCGCTTCGCTCACTCACAATGACTGTCTCTTTGCTTTTTAGACAGCCTCAAAAAGGGCAGGTGAATAGAGCGATTTCTCACTGTGATCTGCAAAGTTGGGCTTTCTGCGTAACATCAGTTATTTAGTATTTTTCCCTTTATGAGAATGCTTTTCATCCCCAACACCGGGCGTTTCTTTTTGCCCTTCTGATCAAACCAGTTCGTTTGTTTTTCATGAGCCTGTTTATATTTAGGCTCTTCTAAAAAGAATTAATCCCTTTTTCATCCTTTCGGACTATTTCTGCTAAACAAAAACATTGCTACAATTTTACGCCTCACTCTATAAGAGTGATTATCTCTTTTCGAAAAGGGAGATGGGGTTTGTGGAAAATAATTACGTAATCATTGTACCGGATTTTTAAAAAAAAGGGTAAGCTATGATGAATCAAAGAATATTTGAAAAGACAGCTCTTCCGCATATGACCATTCTCCATGCTTATGCATTGCATCTGACTATGAATTCCGAACATGCGAAGGATCTCTTGCAAGAAACGTATCTCAAAGCATATAGATTCTGGGGCAATTTTGAAAAAGGAACAAATATCAAAGCGTGGTTATATTGTATTATGAAGAATTCATACATAAACTTCTATAGAAAAGAAATAAAAGAGCCGAAGAAGGTGGAATATCAAGAATATCACTTGCCTTATAGCACGACACAAGAGGCATCTTTCGACAAAAAACATCTTCCGGAAAAGACTTACGATGAAATATTTGGTGACGAAATTGCCCGATCCATCGAATCGCTAAAAGATTCTTTCAAGAACATCATCCTTCTCAGCGATGTTGAGGGGCTCACGTATAAAGAAATTGCAAAAGTGATTGATTGCCCGGTAGGTACTGTACGTTCTCGCTTATATAGAGGAAGAAGCCAATTAAGGAAAAAACTCTTCAAGTATGCTAAGAAGAACGGATATATCCTCCAGGAGTCTTGAATGTACAGTTTCCATGAAAGCACACATTCAGTTAAAAAACCGGCGGCATTCCTTCCAAAAAGAATTAATCCTCTTTTCATCCTTTCGGACTATTCCTTCTCAATGCAATCATTGGTATACTTCTTCACGATAGTTCAGGGGATGAGCACTTGAAAGAAAAGGAACTTGCATAATGAACTGGGATAGAATTGAAGGACAGTGGAAGCAGCGAAGAGGAAAATCGGCGCACCATTGGGGAAAATTAATGAACGACGAGCTTGCTGCCGTCGCGGGGAAACACGAACAGCTTGTGGGAATGCTCCAAGAGAAATACGGTGTTGTCAAAGAGGAAGCCAAGCGGCAAGTTGATGAGTTCAAAAAAGTTATCGAGCAATTGAAAAAGTCCAATGCCAACCTCATGAGATCACAAAAATCATCGAGAAAAAGAAGGAAGAAGTCGAACGGAAAATCGGTAAAAGTAAAAACATCGTCGAGGAAACCGTAAACCATTAAGGGAAATTAGTGAGCGACGAGTTTGCTAACAATGTGGGAAGCACGAACAGCTTTTGGGAATTCTTCAAAAGAAATACGGTATTATAAAAAAAGGAAAGCCTTTTAATGATCTCTGTGGATATGGAATTACGCACTCAATCAAATCTCTGCCAAATAATTTAAGGACTGTCGTATTACTCAGTGATTAAGGTTTGCTGAAATTGCAAAAATACTTGCTTGTCCAGTAGGTACCGTGCGCTCACAGTTGTACAGGGGTCGAAAATTACTCTAACAAAAGCTGGTAAATTATTCTATAATTGATGGTTATATTTTAAGGAAGTTCGAAAATTCGGAGGATCTGCAAAAAGACAATTTCAAGTAAGGATTGTATACGTTTGCTCTTTGCCGCAGTCTCTGTGTTATATCGGATCAAAAACGAATCCACGATCCGGTGTTTTTATCTCCAATTTTATCGGTAATTCCCCGCACTAAAGGGATTAATCCCTTTTTCATCCTTTTGGGCTATTCCCAATAAAATATTTCATCATTACAATTATACACTTGAGCAGAGGAGTCTTCCACCCTCGAAGGATGGAAGAGAAAGGGCTTATGAAGCAGAGTGAGGCAAAGAGAGAATGCTTTCCCGCCAAAGAAATAGAAAATATTCTGAAATCTAAGATAATCACAAAACAAGATTCTATAATAAAAGGAAGAAAGATATAACATAGTTGATTGTTGTGATATGTTTTCCGTGTCATGAATAAAATCACCACCTGGAGGGTCTTCAATATGAAAAACGACAGGAAAATAGAGCACGAATTGATTGCAGAGTTAGAATCTGCCTATCAAAAAGTATATGAAATGGAAGCGCTGCTGAAGGAACATGGGCACAAAGAAGGAGGTGAAACGGAACGCCCCCAGACTATGAGTGATGTGCGAGATTCCGAAATCCGCTACCGGCGGCTCTTCGAAGCTGCTAAGGACGGTATTCTGATTCTCGACGCCGACTCAGGCGCAATCACCGATGCGAATCCTTTCATCAGGGAAATTCTCGGATATTCACCACAGGACTTGATAGGAAAACGATTGTGGGAAATCGGTGCATTCTTTGATGTCGTAGCCAGTAAAGCTGCGTTTGAAGAATTACAGCGGAAGGAATATATACGCTACGAGAATCTGCCGTTACAGACCAAAGATGGACAGTTGCGTGAAGTGGAATTCATCAGCAATGTCTATGAAGTCGACTTAAAAAAAGTTATCCAATGCAATATTCGTAATATAACCAAGCGCAGAGAAGCAGAAAAGGCTCTAAAGGAATCTGAGATTCGTTACCGGCGCCTGTTTGAATCGGCGAAGGATGGCATTCTGATTCTCGATGCAGAAACCGGCAAGATTATCGACGCCAACCCATATCTCCTGAAAATTCTGGACTATTCTCATGAAGAAGTGGTAGGAAAGGAATTGAGGGAAATTGGGCCCTTCGAGAATATTATTGCAAACCAGGATATTTTTCGAAAGTTGCAGGATCATGAATATGTTCACTATGAGCATTTCCTTCTTCAAAACAAAGAAGGTGTAACTATTCATGTGGAGTTCGTGAGTAACTTTTACTATGTGAACGAGCGTAAAGTTATCCAATGTAATATTCGTGATATCACAGAGCGCCTGAATGCAGAGAAAGCATTGAATGAGAGTGAGGAGCGCTATCGGTGCCTAGTGGAGTTTTCTCCAGATGCCATTATGGTGCACAGCTATAATAAGATTGTATACGTCAATCCTGTTGCCATCAGACTCCTCGGAGCACACTATGCATCGGAACTACTGGGTAAGCCAGTTTTCGATATCGTTCACCCGGATTATAAAGAATCTGTGCGTCGTCGGGTTACGACAGGAATAATTGGTCATAAGACTTTGCCATTGATGGAGGAAAAATTTCTCCGGTTGGATGGATCTACTATTGATGTCGAAGTAGCTGCTCTACCAATTGAGTACGATGGGATGCCCGCCATGCCGGATATTGTACGTGACATCACGGAAAAAAAGAAACTTCAACAGGAACTGCTCCAATCGCAGAAAATGCAGAGTATCGGCACAGTTGCAGGCGGTATTGCCCACGACTTCAATAATATCCTCGGTATTATCCTTGGATACACATTGTTGATTGAGAAGAGTAAATTTAATGCTCAGAAGCTGTCCGAAGGCATTACGGCTATTAATCTTGCAGTCAAACGAGGTGCGGCGCTTTGTCCGTCAGATTTTAACGTTTGCGCGGAAAACGGACATTTCGTTCGAACCGTTAGATCTTGCAGATTTACTCCAAGAGCTTTTTTCCATGCTCGAACAAACTTTCCCCGAGATTATCACCTTCAAGAAAATCTTTCCAACGAACATTCCATTCATTCTCGCTGATCGTACACAGATTCATCAAGCGCTGTTAAACCTTTGCGTCAATGCTCGAGATGCCATGCCCGATGGTGGATCTATTATCATCCAGGTAGAGAAGCAAACTGGAAAACAATTGAAAGAACAATTCCCAGCTGCCGATCAAAATTTGTATGTCTGCATCAGTGTGACTGATACAGGAGAAGGCATGAATGAAGCAACACGTTGTAGAGTATTTGACCCATTTTTTACAACAAAGCCAAAAGGAAAAGGAACAGGCCTCGGTTTGTCTGTTGTCTATGGTATTGCACAAGCACATCAAGGTTTCATCAACGTGGAGAGTGAATTGGGACATGGAACTACCTTCCGACTGTACTTCCCGATTCCGAACATAAGCAAGACACCAGACGATTCTCCACAAGCAGAACCTTTTGAGATTGGCGGTACAGAAACAATTCTACTTGTGGAAGATGAAGAACTTCTCCTCGAGATGATGCGTGTCTTGCTTGAATCCAAAGGGTACAAAGTATTTGTTGCACACGATGGCGCGGAGGCGATCGAAATGTACAAAAAACACATGCAGGAAATCGCCCTTGTGCTTACTGATATGGGTCTCCCTATGATGACAGGAATCGAAGAGTATGAAAAACTCAAAGAGATAGATCCGGGTGTCAAGGTAATTTTGGTCAGCGGATTTTTTGAACCGGAGGAGAAATTTGAACTCCTGAAAGCCGGAGCGAAGGGCTTTCTCCAAAAACCATATATGTCGGATGAAGTTCTTCGGGCACTCCGCGAAGTACTGGACAAAAAAAGTATATAAGGATATTCGATGCAATGCCCATCTGCGTGGCGATTGAGGCTGTTCAGAACGTCGAGAAAAAGTCATTGCGAGAGGATCCCGAACGACAAAGTCGTTCGGGAGACGAAGCAATCTGCAATCCTAAGCGGAAAAAAAAGTGAGATTGCTTCGCTTTGCTCGCAATGACACGAACAAGAACTTTATGAACAGCCTCTATAAATAATTGTTGGTATGGATGAATAATCTTTATTAAACCTCTCTATGTTTATTATCTATCTTCTTGAAGGATTTGCAATAGGATTCTTACTCGCAATGCCGGTAGGGCCCATCGGAGTTCTCTGTGTCCGGCGCACTCTCACATACGGCAACTATCATGGGTTTATTGCCGGACTCAGCGGCGCCTCGGCAGATGTTATCTATGCTCTTGTCGCAGCTTTCGGCATCACGCTGATCTCAGATTTCGTCACGGGATTTCAACACTGGATTCGACTTGCAGGCGGGGTCCTGCTTTTATTTTTGGGTCTTTACATCTTCCGTTCCCATCCAACTGAACATGCCGCACCCAAGCAATTAAATGAACATACGAAGGTATTTATCTCGACGTTCCTTCTCGCCCTGACGAATCCTATGACGCTGTTTGCTTATGCGGCAGTCTTTTCAGGTGTTAGAAACGGGCATATCGGTAACAATCGAATTTTCCTTCCACTGCTCGTTGCCGGTGTTTTCTTCGGTTCGTTATCCTGGTTTTCGTTACTCACGAGTTTGACATATTTTTTCAAGAAGAGCATCACAAGTAGTGGACTTACCATCGTTAACAGAATCGCTGGCTGTCTGCTGATGTTCTTTGGCGTTATTGCTATCTGGATCGGTGCGAATAGGCTCTAGAGTATGGTACATGGAACTATACAATTCCGTCATGGAAAAACCTGTATACTCAAAGCCATGTAACAGGTTGAATAACAAAAGCGAGCAAACCTGTACATTGCTATTCACTCAGTGGTTTGTTACTTTAACGCCTATAGTGTCATGGCTCTCTACCAAAAGGGGTTGGATAAAAGAGTATGTACATAAGGAACAGTTTTAATGGGTTGTTGTCAGTTCTTCTACCGTATGTGTTTAATAAAAATCCAACATCTGTAAAATCTTTTTTCCACATCACTCAGTTTTCTTATACTTTTAAAATTTTCATCCTGATAAGCACAGAGCAATTTGCAATCCAGGACTAGCGAGCATGAAATTTGAAAAATATTTCATACTTATATTCCTCGGTGTATTGATTTTGTTCGCTGTAGCGTTGTACACCATCTATTCTGGTGTCAAGGAGCAAACAATTCAGGACTTGAATATCGGCCAGACGATTCACGCCCAACAAGCTGCAGCTGGGATTAGAGACTACATGACGAATGTAATTAGCACGCTGAATTTCCTCTCTCGGTTCCCAGAAATTATCGAACTGAATGCTCAGGGCAAACGTATCTTGATAAATTACCAAAACCTGAATTCCGATGAAATAAAAAGTATTACGCGCGTCAATGCACGAGGGAAGATCATCTACACGGTTCCTTTAAAAGAATCAATTGGGAAAGATATCTCGAATCAGGATCATATTCGTCTCAGCATGAAGATGCGCCAAATTGTCGTCAGTGATGTTTTCATGGCAGTTCAGGGATTTAGAACAGTTGCTATACATGTTCCTGTGTTCAAGAATGGGACGTATGATGGAACTATAGCGTTTCTTTTATCTTTTGACAAGATTGCACAAAAATATATCGAAAACATCCGCATCGGAACAAATGGATATGCTTGGGTTGTTAGTGAGAAAGGGATTGAGATTTCCTCTCCCTTCCCTGGTCATATCGGAAGAAATGTTTACGATACTTACAAGGAATTCCCTGAAATCATTTCTATGGTTGGTGAAATGCTCAAAGGGAAAGAAGGAATCACAGCATACCATTATAATAGAATCCAGGATACATCTGATGAAAAAATTCTTAAGCATGCAGTCTATTTGCCTATTTCCTTCGGTAATACCTTCTGGTCTATCGTAATTGCCACACCAGAAGACGAGGTTATTGCCTCCCTATCGGGATTTAAAACAAATCTATTTTTGATAACCATCGCTTTGTTAATGATTTGTGTGATTTGTATGTATCTCATTGTCAGATTTCAAGTAATTACTGGAGAACAAATAAAACGGGAAGTCGTTTTGAGTGCCCTTCAGGAAAGTGAAGCTCATTATCGCTATCTATTCGAACAAAACCCTATGCCTATGTTGATTTACGAGTTAGGCAGTCTTATTATCCTTGCAGTAAACGATGCATTCGTAGCACACTACGGTTACAGCAAGACTGAAGCATCAACGCTACATCTCACCGATCTTTACCCAGAATCTGAAAAGAAAGCTATTGCTGATCTCATTAAGACTTTGCATGGACACGCCTATGTTGGAGAATGGCATCATCTGAAAAAGGATGGAACATTGATAACGATAGAACCCCGTTCACATGGATTTTCTTATGAAGGACGTGCGGCGCGTATTGCTGTTATTAACGATATTACCGAACGCAAAATGATGGAAGAAGCAGTTCAGGAAAGGGAGCGGCAGATTTCTTTGATTTACGATACGGTCGGGGATGTCATATTCAATCTGAAAGTGGAAAAGGATGGAAGTTACTCCTTTGCGTCTGTCAACCAGTGTTTTCTCTCGACTACAGGGTTGCAGGCTAACCAAATAATAGGAAGACGATTACAGGATATTATTCCGGAGCCGTCCTCGTCGCTAGCGCTGGCGAAATATGCAGAAGCAATTCGAGAGAAAAGGATAGTACGATGGGAGGAGACTTCAGAGTATCCGACGGGGCAGTTGATCGGGGAGGTGAGTATTGCCCCAGTGTTTGATGATTCGAACAACTGTGTCGGTCTGGTTGGCTCAGTCCATGATATTACAGGGCGCAAGCGGATGGAGGAAGCATTACGACAAAGTGAACAGCGATACAAACAACTTCTCGAATCTATCACCGATTATACCTACTCTGTTGAGATTCAAAATGGTCGTCCTATGAAAACCGTTCACGGATTCGGATGCGAAAAAGTTACGGGGTATACACCTGACGACTACTCAGTTATTCCAAAGCTCTGGCTTCAAATGGTACATCCTGACGATCAGAAAGTAGTGGAGCATTATGCAGATCCTCTCTGTGAAGGAAAAGAAATTCCAGCTCTTGAGCACCGTATTATTCATAAAAACGGATCGATTATTTGGGTTAGAAATACATATGTATTGAAGCATGATGCAAACGGGAAGGTTGTAGGATACGACGGACTTATATCTGATATAACAGAACGTAAACAGGCTGAAGAAGAAATCCGCAGACTTAATGCTGAACTTGAAGACCGCGTGGTCAAACGTACCGCTCAACTTGAAGCAGCGAACAAAGAACTCGAAGCATTTTCCTACTCTGTCTCCCATGATTTGCGTGCACCATTGCGGCATGCAAGCGGCTATGTCGATCTGCTTGTGAAGAAGTGTAAATCCGATCTCTCAGAAAAAGGCCAGCATTATCTAAGCTCTATCGCAGATTCTGTTCATCAGATGGGTGTCCTCATTGACGACCTGTTGCAATTCTCAAAGACCGGACGAATCGAGATGCGTCAGTCGGTTTCGGACATGAATGTAATACTTGGAGAAGTCATGGAATCTCTGCGACATGACAATTCTAACCGCATGATCAAATGGATTATCGGCAAATTACCATCTGTGTTTTGCGATAGTTCAATGCTGAAGCTAGTATGGGTGAATCTGTTGAGTAATGCTGTCAAGTTCACACGCACAAGGGAAAACGCCAGGATAGAAATTGGAGTTCAAGAAGAGGAGAAGGAATTCATTTTTTATGTGCGAGACAATGGAGTAGGATTTGATATGCAGTACGCACAAAAGTTGTTTGGAGTTTTCCAGCGCCTCCACTCCATGGATGAATTTGAAGGAACCGGTATTGGACTTGCTAATGTGCGCCGTATTATATCACGTCACGAAGGGCGCACATGGGCTAAAGCTGAGCTGGATAAAGGAGCAACATTCTATTTCACATTGCCAAATTATAAGGAGAAGAAGCTGTGAACGATTTAAGAACAATATTGCTTGTCGAAGACAATCCAAAGGATGTCGAATTGACTCTTGAAGCGCTGTCTGAACATAATCTTGCGAACCAAGTAACCGTCGCAAAAGATGGTGTGGAAGCAATGGAATTTCTCCGCTGTGAAGGGAAGTACAAACTGCGCAAACAAGGGAATCCTGCAGTATTGTTGCTTGATATCAAGATGCCCCGGATGGATGGCATTGAAGTGCTAAAAGCTATTCGAAGTGATCCTATGCTGAAAACTCTCCCGGTAGTTATGCTTACATCCTCTCGCGAGGAACCGGACTTAAAAAAAAGTTATGAACTGGGAGCTAATGCTTATGTAGTCAAGCCGGTCGATTTCCAAGATTTTATTGAAGCAGTGAAGCAGGTTGGCGTGTTTTGGGCGGTTATTAATGAGGTTCCGCCAGAGAGGGTGTAAGCAAATGAAAAAGAAAACTATTGATAAGACATCGTTAAAAGTCCTGTACCTTGAAGACTCTCCTCGAGATGTTGAGATCATACGAGAGTTACTGACAGAAGCAGGATATGATCTCAGTATGGATTGTACTGAGGGAAAAAAGGAATTTACCTCTATACTTCATAGCCGTACGTATGATGTCATTTTAAGTGATTTCAAATTACCCGAATTCGATGCGTTCGGGGCATTGAAGTTAGTCATGGATATCTGCCCGGATGTTCCCTTCATCTGTGTCTCCGGATCTATCGGTGAAGAAACTGCCATTGAACTTATAAAGGAGGGAGCTGTCGATTACGTCTTAAAGGATCGTATGGTAAGACTTCCTTTAGCTATTCAACGGGCACTTGATGAAGTAAGAGAAAGAAAATCACGACTTGGGGCGGAGGAGGATTTAAGAAAAATCGAGCAATACAATAAAATCATCACCGAGATGACCACGGATTATGTTTTTATTGTTGACGTCGATTACCAACACAATCTCAAACTACGCTGGATTTCAAAGAACCTTGTCCAAATAACTGGAAGAACAACCAGCGATGCCGTGACTTCTGATCTTTGGAAACAAATCATACACCCTGAAGATGTCGGATATTTCTTCAAATTCATTGAACAGATACTTACTACTACTAAATCAGGAGAGATAGAGTGTCGAAGCATCACAAAATTCGGTACAGAACGATGGGTACATGTATTCGCCAAACCAGAAACCGATGAGCATAACCGAGTCATTACGATTATTGGTGCAGTCAAAGAAATCACTGAACGCAAGCGGTCAGAGGAGGCATTACGGAAAAGTGCCGAACAATACCACATAACTTTTGAGAATACCGGAACGGCAACTGTTATTATTGAAGAAGATGCTACGTTGAGTCTCGTGAATACGGAATTTGAACACTTGTCAGGGTATTCGAAAGATGAAATTGAAGGAAAGAAAAAATGGACAGAATTTGTCCTGAAAGAAGATTTGGAATACATGATCACACAACATAAATTGCGAAGAGAAAGAGCTGAAGCTGCAAAAAAACAATACGAATTTAGATTTGTTGACCGGTTTGGTACAATTCACAATATCCTGCTGTTCATCGATGTTATAAAAGAAACAAAAAAGAGTATTGCTTCACTCCTGGATATCACTGAGCGCAAGAAGGTGGAAGAAGAATTCAAATTCAGTAATATCCTTCTATCCACCCAGCAGGAAGTCTCCTTAGACGGCATCCTTGTGGTCGATGAAAGCAGTAAGATTCTATCGTATAATCAACAGTTTGTTAAAATGTGGGATATTCCCCCTGAAGTAATAGAGACACGATCTGATGAGATTGTCTTGAAGGTGACGTTGAAAAAGTTGGAAAACCCTCAACGATTTCTTGAAAAAGTTAATTATCTCTATGCCCACAAAAATGAGACTAGTCGGGATGAGATTGTCTTAAAAGATGGCCGGATATTTGAGCGCTACTCTGCACCCATGCTGGGAGCAGATGTAAAGTATTATGGTCGGGTGTGGAACTTTCGCGACATTACCAAGCGCAAAAAGGCAGAAGAAGCTCTGCTTGAGAGTATGGCGAAATATCGAACCCTGGTAACACAAAGTCCGGATGGAATTTTCATTGTGGATTTATCTGGTGCTTTTTTATCCGTCAATAAAGCTATGTGTGATAACCTCAAATATTCCGAGGAAGAATTTCTTTCTTTGAAGATATGGGATATTGTGCCTCAACAATACTTGCCGCTTCATAAGAATAGATTAGCGGCTATAATAAGAGGAGAAAGTAAAAAAGACACTGCAGAATATGAAGTAAAAGGAAAAGACGGAATTGTACATTTCATCGAAGTCCTATCAGCACCTTATTATAAGGACAAAGAAATAATTGGATTTCAAGGTATTGCCCGCGACATCACTGAACGCAAGCGTGCAGAGGAGGCAGTTCGGCAGTCCGAAGAAAAATTTCGAATGGTGTTCGAAAATGTATTTGACGGAATTTGTATCTACAGCGAAGATCCTGATCCCTATAAAAGAAGACTCATTGAGTGTAATGAACGGTACGCCGCTCTGGCAGGCCGAAGTCGCGAGGAACTACTTCAGCTTGGAAGCACACAAGAACTCCAGAAAACGCTTGAAGCCAAGGCAAATGACAATCGCGTAGAATCCTTGGCTAAGGGAAAGGCATATCAGGGCTCCTTTTCGTGGATTCGACCAGATGGAAAGGATAATATTATAGAGTTTGTGGGTGTTCCGATCACTTGGCAGGGAAAGTCACTCTCGATTGGCATTGATCGCGACATCACCGAGCGGAAACAAATGGAAGAGGGGCTGCGCCAAATGCAAAAGTTGGAAGGATTAGGAACACTTGCCGGAGGGATTGCGCATGATTTCAACAATATTCTAGGAATTATACTGGCATATATCACAAGCATCAAGCGGTTTAAAGGTGATACAAAGAAATTAGAACTCGCTATTGATACTATCACAAAAGCTGTGGATCGAGGTAAAACACTTGTTCAACAGATATTAACCTTTGCAAGAAAAACGGAAACAGAATATGGAGCGGTGAATGTAAATGATGTTGTCATGGAAATTATGACTATGGTCTTTGAAACTTTTCCTAAAATCCTTACCTATACACAAAATTTCGATAAGAGTATTACGTTTATCAATGCCGATCGTTCCCAGTTGTATCAGGCACTGTTGAACCTTTGTGTGAATGCACGGGATGCGATGACGAGGGGCGGTGTTCTTACCATCAATACACGTATGGTGTCTGGAGCAAGTCTGCGTAATCAGCATCCGGATGCTGCTGCGAGCAGTTATGTCTGTATTGAAGTGAGTGATACAGGGGAAGGGATGACCGAAGAGATACGAAAGAGAATTTTTGAGCCGTTTTTCACCACGAAGGGAATAGGAAAAGGAACCGGATTAGGATTATCTGTGGTGTTCGGAGTTGTTCAAACCCATAAAGGATTTATTGATGTAGAAAGCGAACTTGGTAAGGGAACGACCTTCCGCTTGTATCTGCCCGCTTCGCAAGCAATAGAGTCAGTCATTGAAAAAGAGGAAGAAACGTTGGAAGAGATTCCGGGCGGAACAGAAACGTTGTTGGTGGTGGAGGATGAAGAGACACTGTTGCTGTTTCTCCAGACTGCGCTTGTGGATAAAGGATACAAGGTTCTTTCTGCTAAGGATGGACTAACGGCATTGAGAATCTATCAAGAGAGAAAGAACGATATCTCACTTGTGTTGACCGATCTCGGATTGCCTAGTATGACCGGATTGGAAGTGTGTCAACATATCAAAGCAATCGATCCGCATGAACACATGATCCTAGCGACAGGGTTTCTAGATCCGGATATGAAATCAGAATTTCTGAAAGCGGGGATACAGCATTTTCTCTATAAACCGTATGATTTCAAGAAAGTTCTGAAAGTGGTACGGGAAGTGTTGGATGAGAAATGAATAACTGTCATAGTGCCGTCAGGATTTACGTCCTGGCAGTAAGTAGGGCAGACGAAGCGAGCTTAAGAATAGGGGTGTCAGAAAGGAATTCCTGACACTACAAAAATAGAAATATATCTGTTTATTTGTGGTGAGTCTTCTCCTTGCTGAATCGTAGATGAACAAAGTCTATGATCCTCTGTTTATAGATGTATCCGAGGACAAACAATATACTTGCGATAACAGAAACGATGACGGCGATGAGGTATTCGCTCGATTGTATCTCCGCACCGATAAAGGAAGACCCAATCATAGCGGGAGTGCGTGCAAAAGTTATGATGATGAAGAATAGAACAGGCTTGATCGGAGTGAGTCCGGCGATATACACAAGAATATCCTTGGGAATGCCGGGTATGAGGAACAAGAGAAATATGGTTGTTTCGAGTTTTGGACTATTCATCAAGGCGCTGAATTTTTCAAGTTCTTTCTCGGAAACAAATTTCTTAACAAGAGGAAAACCAAAAAGCTTCACACTTGAAAAAACAATGATATACCCGACCGTTATGCCAATGGTAGAATAGACTGTGCCCAAGATAGTTCCGAATATATATCCTCCCGCGATCTGCACTGGTTCTCCCGGTATGACTGCTATCACCACTTGAAGCACCTGGAAAAGCATGAATACCACAGCGCTCCAAGGACCGAATGATAACAGGTATTCTCTGAATTTATGAGGGTCACTGACCAACCTTGTCAGCTCTGGCCCGAAACGGATCGTTACATAGACAATCGCTCCCACAAACAGAGAAGCGAGAATAATATTGAGAGCAATAAGAGGTCTCAATTTTCCCATAGTACTTCTTTCACCTCATTATTGGAACTATCCCCATGACTATCAAAAGAATAGTCAGATACAGATTCTCTTTTTTATAATGCATCCAGCAATTGCCGAATACGCAATCATTTTTTCTCGGACTTATCGTCGATCTGCTTCACTTCTTTATCGACTTCTTCCTGTATATCGCGTGCTGCCTTTCGGAACTCTCGAATACCCTGGCCAAGTCCTTTCATTATTTCTGGAAGTTTCTTAGGGCCAAAGAAAATAATGATAATCAATAAAATGAGGAATAATTCTGGGCCGCCAATATTTCCAAACATGATGCTTCTCCTTTATTGTAATAATAATTTCGTACAAGCTATATATGAAAATTTGAGAGTCAATGAAACAATATCAATGTATATTTTCATGGGTCATCTCGAGAGAATAATATAACTCACATTACTTTACTGGAACATACGTGCTCGCACCCAATGGAAGAATCTTCATCGTTACACCTGCTATGAATGTCCCGGGATCGGCCACGGTTATAAAGAATCCGGGTGAGAAGTAAGATGATGAAATTACACCAGGATACACATTCAATCGAAACCGGCAATTCCTCGATGCTGAATATACCATAGACGCAAGAAGAGAGTTATTTCGATCATAGTATATTCCTGCCATCAGTCCTGATTCTATTGTATTTGAGGGAACGCCATTCTGTACTGGTAAGCTTTTTACGCCTGTCGATGCCAACCCGGCACCTATAGAAATGGCATCTTCTGTGTTTTTTTTGAAGGAGAGTCCGAAAATTGCAAAGTTGCCAAAATGAAAGAATACGCTTGTTGATTTCGACTTTGTCAATGCATATTTCATAACAAAATTCTGACCTGCATTACGGAATGCTAGCGGGGCGAACGAAATCGCAACAGGCTGAGACCAATCGTTCAGATTCAACTCGGAAGAAAAGAATTTCGATACTTCATCGGAGCTAAAGAGCAGAATTCCAAGAGGGTGAAAGATGAGGAAGTCAGGGATACAATCTTCATTTGGATAAATATAAGGACCGTTTTCCACCATCTCGTTGAAGAATTCACTTGCCATAACGGTAATTGCCCCCAACACGGAGGGTAGAGGATAACCATTGAAATCATACCATTCAGCAATTTTACGCGAGACCATTCCGCCGCCAACTATATGGAGCATATAGTTCGGAACCCATTGGGTACGGTTCATGTCGAGGCTGGTGGGGAATATTTCTTGGCTCAGAAACCGGTTCCAGCCAAAATCACTAATGACCGGAAGAGGAGATATAACGCTGCGCCAGACACTTGTTGCACCTTTTTTCCATGGGATCGCCTCAAAGGTACTTGGCCGGTCGAGTTGCTGGTATGTGTCACAACCGCCGTTGACAAAGACCGAGATGGGATTAAAAAGTGCTTCTGACCCGTAGTCGTATGAACGGAAGAAATAATAATTATTTTCTTGTCCGTACAGCTCCCAAGGAAAAAATAGAATGCAAGAACAAATGGCGCAGTATATTGCTGTTATGAAAGGTGTCCGTGTATAATTCTTCAATGGATTCTTAAGGTCTGTCAGAAAATAATATTTCCAAAATGCAAGATGCAAAGTTATTCCTGTGTTACGCAAATATCAAAATAAAAAAAATGCTAATCTTTAGCTGTTTTTAGTTATGTGTAAAAAAATATGAAGAAGGAGAGTGGTCAGATCTGGAGCTTACAGAGAGAATAAAAATCGAAAAGATGAACATGAAGGACGGTATGTTCTATTCTTAAGCCCCTGTGAAATAATAGGGCAGCCTCTTCAGTCATTGTCGGCTCAGCTGCAAGAGATACGCTATCTTCGTCGATAAGGTAGATAGGCTGATCTGAATTGCTGTCCGGCCGATAAGCACGATTCTCTGTTGTTCCGGAATGGGCATAGAGTATGACTTGTTCATCATTGCGAGAACCAACCATCTCTGTGCTCTGTCCTTCATATTCTTCCCGTATCATAGCATGCGACGTGAAGATAGCGTCTGCATTAATCGCATCGAGAAAGAAAGCCAATGAGATTGTGAGCAAAAAAATATTTGAGAGTAATGTATTCAACAATAGAGAATTCCGGAATGATCGTTCATTCAGGATATTGAAAAACACGGAGAGATGCAAATGACTCTAAGTAAATAACATAATTTTGCTAGCCATCATATTCCTACAAAGCCAAAATTCTTTTTGACTAAAGCGTTGTAATTGATCAGATGGAGGGAAGATTAGATTACGATGCTGTCATTGTCGTTTAAGAAGAATTCCAATGTGTTATTCCAATCGGGATTAGTCTAAAATATTTGTCGTGGAGCCCTTTTTTCCCGTGGTTATAATTTCTTTAATCAGAGTTATGGAGATACTTTATACTAGTTCGAACCACTATTGCTTTGTATGCCAGAGTGGAATCCAGCGGTTGCCTGCAACTTTGAAGAGAATTTTCTTATTGTAATTTGTGAATATCTGTTTATTCCAGTTTGAAAGCCACAGTTAATGAAAAATTTAATGTGTCATCACACTTGATCCCCAGCAAGGAGGGCCGCTCTACTTTGAAATCAGTTAAGCTGAGATCAAAATAACCTTGCACTTCAAGTCTGTTTGGTGACCATTGTGTTATCGCTGCTATCATGATGTCTTTTGTGATGCCGTGAAATGTGAGTTTTCCCATCGCTTTAAGACTGTCGCCATTCTGAACAATGGAAGTGCTTGAGAATATCACATCAGGATATGTGATTGCATCGATCACTTCCATTGCGTGCGAGTCGCGATTTGAATTACCACTGTTGAAAGTCGTGACATCTATTTGTACCGACACCGTTTTAATTTCTTTCTTTGCAGGGTTGATTTCAATGCGGCAGTCTATTTCTTTGCTTGTACTTTCCATATGATGGAGTGGATGTGAGAGCAAGTACGTCACCGATGTCTCATTTTTGCTGCACTCAATTGACTTCGTTTGGCCAACAGCACAAGATAGCGCCAGAAGCATCCATCCGAAAATAAATACTGTTTTTGTTTTCATCGTGTTCCTCTTAGAATGTTATGACGATTAATGATGCCGTCAGCGCCGCGGCGGTGATATATGCGGATGCCTGATGGAAATGTGCGGTTTGGGATGATGTGGCACGACGACTGATCAATGTGCCGAGTATTGGGGTTATGATCATTCCTGTAAAGTGAACCCAAGCGAGTGCTTTATGAATCGTTATCGGTACTAACTTCGTCTCGGCGAATCATTGGAGGCGGCGAAAGTACCGAAAGCAATCCGGTCGCTGAATATGATACGATCGTTGCAGTTACAAAAAGTTGATGGTTGCTGCGATAGCTTTTTGCATTGTTGCCGTTAATCATCTTTTGACCGTAATAGATTGCGGTATACATGCTTCCAAGCGTTATTACCCCACCTATGAGGTGAGCGGTAAGCATGCCGCGGCGGAGACTGAGTTCACTCTTGCGTACTTCCGGTGTCAGCGGAGAAGCCAAACCCATGTTTCTGAAAAGACCATCTTCATCCCATAGATATTTTTCCATAAAGCTTGCATTCGTTGGAATCAATTTGCGTTTTGGAGGTCGTGAAAGAGAATCGGGCGGTGTGTCCGGCAGGCCAAACAACAGTTGGTTTCTCAAAGAAGGTTGGAATACAAATTCTTGAGCTTGTAGGTTTTGCATGCAGATGATAACAATTGTGCATACAAGATAGGGTTTCATTGTTCACCTTTCCGATGAGTGATGAATAGTATACTTCAATTAAAGGGCTTATATAATTACCTTAGAACAACCGAATCACATCGAAAATATTGATGGAAGTGTGTCGTTCAAACAAAACAACATAAAAAGAAGTCTAGTCCCTATAAATCGCCATTGTGCCGATATCATCATGGCGAATCATGAAGGCGGCGAAAACAATTCGAGCAAACCTGTTACTGAATATGAGATGACGGTTGTTATTTCAAAGAGTTGACGGTCTTCGCGATATTTTCTATTATTATTGCCGTCAATCATCTTCTGACCGTAATAAGTAGCTGTTATAATGGATCCCAAGGTTACAAGTCCGCCAATGAGGTTTGCGGTAGGCACCGCGGATTGTAGAGATAGTTCATTCCTCGGCGCACCCGCTGTCAGCGGAGAAGCTAAATCCATATTCCTGAAAAGACAATCTTCATCCCACAAAACTCCTCCCATAAAACTCACATCTGTTGGCATGAATCTGTGCTTAGATGCTGATGGAATAGAATTGATGCCTGCGTCCGGCGGCCCATAAAGTAATTGGTCACTCAAAGATGGCTGGAATGCAGATTCTTGAGCTCGCAAGTTCTGCATATAGAAAATAACCACTGCACATAAAAGATAGAGTTTCATAAATAACCTCACAAATGAGTGATGCGGAATTTATTCTTCTATCAACTGTAGGCTCTTTGTTCCTTTCTCATCCCCTTTGCAGATTATTCAGTATGAACTTGATGTACTTTATTAAACACAGCGGAAGTTGTGTACGTTCCAGTTATTTTATTTATCAAGCCGTTATTATTATTTAAGAATGTTCGAATTATATTAAAGAATCCGATCTATATTCATCACGATGACTGTTTTTCTTCCATTTGCTCGTGTCCGATAATTCTCATAAGGCGTAATAAAACAAATTTGCCACTTCAACCGAAAAGTACCTTTAATGTCTTCCTTCATCTTTGTTTGTACCGCGTTTCGGTGCAGTCCGAGGAGGAGGCAGTGCCCTAGGACTTGAAGTACGTTCGGCTGCACGCTGGCGCACTTCGCTGTCATGGACTGCTGCTTGTTTTGCTGGTGCCTCGGGTGCATTTTTCCATGTATTTTGATCACGTTGCTGCCAGCCTTGAGAAGTTCTTCGCAAGACACTGCCGTCCGGGGCTGCATAAACATTATTCTCTGTTGACGAAGAGTGCGTCACGATTCGTGGTGTGGGTCTTGAAATCGCTCGCGGCATAGGTTGTGCAACAGGAGATGTTACAGGCGTGACAATCGGGCGAACTTCGGGTGCAGTCGTCCTTGTTACTTCTCTTACAGGCATTGGCGTCTCACTCACCAACGGTCGTCTTATGCCGGATCCTCTAAGGTCGTAGAGAGTTGCAGCGCGCTGTATACCGGAAGTACGTCTTACATCATTCGATGTTCTCCCAACCGGTGCGCTCGCTATTGCTTGGCGATACACTGGATGGTACCCTTCACGATATACTGGTCTTGCAGCTGGACGGTATACCGGATGGTATTCTGCTGGACCCCACCATCCTGCATGCTCAACTCTTGGTTGGCGTGCGAACCATCCATGTGGCTGCCCCCAACCTGCTCCGAAAGACCAGCCTGACCACGGATCGTAGTGAACATTGAATCCCCACGTCCACGGCCGTGGATAATATGCATGCCTGTACCATGGATGATAATTGTATCCCGTTCCGTACACAACCGTCCTGCCATAAACATAACATCCAGTGTAACCTGCGGTATAACCGACATAAACAATATCGGGAGTATAGGTGTACACGCGAACATAGCGGACACAGTATATAGGATAACGAGGTGGAATTGTATAAATAACATCAGGAACGCTGATACAGACTTCCCACGGACCATAGGGAGTCGCACTTTCAAACCATACTCCTTTATCACAGTCGTAAAACCGTCCATTGACGTGAATGACTGCAGTCGATGTATTTACGGCGTAATCCATTCCCGTGTTCTCAATCGGTTCAAATTGCGGATCTCCGTCGTATTCAACCTGAGTTGTTGTTTGCAAGCGGTCCACCTCTGCCATTTGAGGAATCTGCGCATCAAAGACAGCTTCTTTTGCCGGCACTGTTCCGGCGACATTCGCGAGTACATCATCGCGCTCTGATCCGGGAGGAATTTTTTTGAAATCACCAGGAAGCTTTTCAGATGCAATGAACGTCCACGGGCCCGTCAATCTCTTTGCCATGTACCATCGTCCGGAGATAAGGATGAAGTACTGCTGAGTATCAATTTCAAGAAACACCCGGCTTGGAGTATTGCTCGCATAAAGAAGTCCAGTTCCCTGGATAGGTGCAAGCTGCATAGGACCGTCGGTGGCAATCAATTCAGTCGGTTCTGTGCTCACGATAATCTCCGGCACTTTTCCGGTTTTCGACACAATATCGTTTGTCGTCGAATCTTCATCCGATTCTTCGTCGGATTTCAATTGCTCGAAAAGATCGACAACAGATTGTGGGGAAGTATCTGCTTGTTGCCAGGGTCCCCTGATCATCTTTGCACTAAACCAAAAATCTCCTCCGTGAAGATAGAACGTATTGCTGGTAAAATCCTGAACCAAAAAATACGGTGTATTGATAACGCGCTTCAGTGATGTTCCGTTGTTATCACTGAGAATTGGATCGCCGTCAATCCGAACGAGCACAGCAGGATGATCCATCACAATGATCTTGGGTGGAATCAATTCAAGTTCACGAGCGGTTTCCCGCTCTTTCTGTGCCGTCTCAACACTTACGAGAAGCAGGTCGAGAGAAAAAGTGAGATCAAATCGTGGTATCATCTCTTCCAATGCTGCAGCAATCTTTGCTGTGTCCGCATCTGTTTCTGAAGGGAATCTAATCCTTCGCACTTCCATCCCTTCGAGCTTCACCGTACGTGTCGGGCGGTCAGTCATGACTTTGCAATCCACCCAGATGGCTCCGAAGATCGGCTCATCCTTCCCGTTGGGGATGATGGAAACGGCGGCGCGGGCTTTCAGAGAATTTCCCGAGTACGATTCAATCTGAGGTTGGTACATTGTAATTGTGCCTTCAGAACTCAGTACCTCGCGGGGCCAGTCGTCTGCATAGAGAAATGTTGTCCAGCAAGTTATGAATGCGATGAGTAAGTATTTCATTATATTTCTCCTTTTTGTCTTAGACTGTAGCGAACTGTCAGTTAAAATTTCGATCTATCAATGTCCGATCAACCATTCTAAAGGTACGACGTATGAGACAACAAAAAGGTGCCAATAAATTGGCTTACTTTCCAGTTTTTCATTGTCAATCCGGTGTGTCCGTTATGCGGATCTGTTTTTTGGCCGTTCTCTGATGTATCGATTTTCTCAAATCGTTTCAGCGCGGTCTTTTCGGATGGATGCCATCAATGCAGCCGACTGAGTTCAATCCTAAATGACCAGTCATGTTAATCAAAAGGTAAAATCTGTAGATAAAAAATCTTCTAACGTACAACAATCCGTTTCGAGTCGATAGCATACGCTGCAAAGTACCCTAGTGCGCCACCGCTGATATTCGTGTTAGGATTTGCCGGTGCGAGCGACGTTGGGCTTTGGTCGGATGTAAGAATATCGGCAAGCGTGTGGAAGTAGTCATAGGTTGCTTTGTCAATCGACAACAAATCTATCGTGATCGTGTCGCCAGGATTGACATTTCTCCCTGCGCGGATTCTCACGGCCATTTCATTGCCATTTGTTAATTTGTCTGTGTAAAGACGGTACCTGCGCCCGTCAATTGAATCCGCAGGAATCAGGGCACTTGATTTAGCGTTGACCCGATAGTAGTTGCCCAACGCCGGAGGGTCTCTAAACACGACGTAAATATCGTATCCCTTGTCACCATCGAACCCCTGTCTCGGCACGTCATACAGAGAATCAATAAAAACCTTTGTCGGCATAGATGACGTTGCATCGTATTCTTTACCTTTTACAACTACCGACAGTTGATAGCTATTGCCGGGCACGCCCTGTACGGTTGAAGTCTGATATGTTCCACTTACTACTTCTTTCAATGTATCGCGATGTCCCATATCATCGGACATAATAATGAGTGCATTGGAAACCGGCGGAAAATACAACGATGGCGTAAAGTAATCTCCGGTCATGCTGAGGAGGACAGAGTATGGACCAGGATGATCCTGAACGACACCGTCAATGACAATGTTCGGTGAATTTTGGTTCAAATTAATCGAAACAACTTCCTGGCAAGATGTAATGCCACATGCCGTCGCTGCCAGGATGATGAAAAGTGTTAGGCGATTTATGAACATTGCGTTTGATCTCATAGGACACCACAAATCAGAAAGTGAAATTATATGTGACGGATGGAATGATCGGGAAGATTGTTGTTTGCACAGCTTGGGTATTGTTGGGATTGTTGGGGTCCTGACGGAATTCAATCGAATATGCGTTCATCCGGTCATAGGCATTATAGATAGAAAAATTCAAATTGGAGTGCGGTCCCAATTTCCAGGTGGCAGATAGGTCCAGACGATGATAGGCCGGCATGCGGTACCCATTTCGTTGCGTGTAATAGGGAACCAATCGTCCATCGACATAATAGTTTCCGTTCGGAAACGTCACAGCATTTCCTGTGTTGTAGACCCACGTGGCCGAGAAATTCCACGTACTGGAATAATCATAAATGAAAACGACAGAGATATCGTGCGTCCTGTCTTGTCTCGCGGGAAAGGGCTGGTCATTGTTGATTTGCGCAAACTGTTCCTCTGATCTGGAAAGAGTGTATCCAATCCAGCCGCTGATCGGACCATATCGTTTCCTCATAAGGAACTCCGCCCCGTAACTCCACGCCCTGCCATAGAGAAGAAGAGCCTCGACATTGGGATTGAGTTGAAGATCCGCGCCATTTTTATAATCGATGACGTTATGCATGTTCTTGTAATACACTTCGAAGGAAGATTCAAACGCGTTGTCGCCGAAATTTCTGAAGTATCCGAGTGTTCCTTGATCGGCATATTGCGGTGCCACATTGTTGCTGCTAGGAACCCACAGATCGCTTGGGTTCGTTGAAGTAGAATTGGAAAGGAGGTGAAGGTATTGTGTGGTCCTTGTGTAAGACGCTTTGATGGAGCTTGTTTCATCTAAGCAGAAAATTCATGGAGAGACGCGGCTCAAGATTCGTATATGTTTTGATAAATTTCCCCGAAGGAGTACGTTGCGGTATCGATGACATTTCCATCTTGATCGTACGAATAGATATGGCCGGGGCCCAACAGGCTAAACGTAGAGAACCTCAAACCATAATTAACCTTGAGATCGGGGAGCACATTCAGTTCGTGTGAGAAATAGATTCCGTTTTCCAGACCATATCGATGCTCAAGATTGAGGCTATTTGTTCCACTTGACGTTGTTGCCGTGACGGAGCCTGGCATGAATGTGTGATACATAGAGTTGATGCCAAATTTTAATGTGCTTTGCGAATTCGTGAAATATTGAAAATCCATTTTGAAATTCAGGTCTTGTATGCCCGATGAAATTTGAGATTGGCTAGTGCTGGTTTCATCAGAGCTGCTGTAGTTGTAGTCGCTCACAATGAATGATGTATTGGAAAAAAGGTGATCTCCAAAAATATGATTCCAGCGTAAGGTCGCGGTGGTGTTTCCCCAGTTGAATCCGAAATAATTAGGGTAGTCGAAGTTGTCTCTTCCAAAATAACCGGAAAGAAAAACGCGATCCTTGTCTCCAAGCGTATAGTTTGCTTTCATATTGAGATCATAAAAGTACACACTTGCCCGGTTAATCATCGTGTCTTTGGATAATCTCAGGAAAATATCTACATATGTTCGCCTTGCGGAGATAATAAACGATCCCTGATCCTTGACGATCGGGCCGTTCAACATGAGTCTCGAATCAATCAACCCGATTCCTCCTGAACCTCCGAATTCTTTCATGTTCCCATCGTTTGTCCGAATATCGATGACCGAAGAGAGTCGTCCACCGTATTCGGAGGGCATACCACCCGTTATAACTTCCACATCCTTGATGGCGTCGGCATTGAATACGGACAAGTATCCCAGAAGATGGGATGGATTGTAGACGGGGGCTTCATCCAAGACGATCAGATTCTGATCAATACCGCCTCCTCTCGCATAAAATCCGGTACTTCCCTCTCCTGCTGATTTCACGCCCGGAAGCAGCTGAATCGTTTTCAGAATATCCTTTTCTCCTAATAACACGGGGATAGATTTTATTTCATCTATTTCAATTTTTTGGGCACTCACCTCCGTTGACGTAATATTTGCATTCGTCCTCTCACCCGATATCACCACTTCACCGACTTTGATAGGCTGGGGAAGAAGATTAAAATTTACTATTTGATTATGGTCGAGTACAATGGTATCGGCTGCTGTTTTAAATCCGAGATACTGTACCAGCATTGTGTATGTTCCCAGCGGAAGCGTAAGAGAATAAAAACCGTACGCATTTGAAACGACTCCCACACCTGACAGCTCTTTTACGACAACTGCGGCGCCTATAAGAGCCTCGCCGGTTTCACCGTTTTTGACGGTCCCGCTCATTGTTTGTTTCGTCTGTGTGAATGTAATACTGCTGGGGAAATGGAGAAGAAAAAGTGTTGTAATGATTACAGCGGGAATCTTCATATGTTAATCAACGTTATTGGAGAGAATTTTGTTCCCGTCGACAGGAGAGTTCGTGTAATGCTGGGGTGTCGACGAGTGTCACGAAAATTTTATCGCGCTTATGATATGAAGCAATGTCATGAAGAGGAATACCGAAGATGTTCTGTTCTGCTGTAGCATGAACTCCCACAATGAACGGGAGTACGTGCAGAGAAGGGATGGTGCATAATTTATAAAATATCTGCCGGGTGAATGGGTTTTCTAACCATTCGAGATGAAACCGGCGGATACATCAAAGCTCGTTCTATCAGAGATGATCTCGGAATCCTAAGGTCTGAATCGAAACATATCAGACCTTAGCATCATCCGTAATAAGCAATTGACTTACTTTGTATACTTAAATCCCCACCAACTGCTTTTTCTGCCTTCTTTCCCATCGGGACCCACGGCCCAGACTCTCCAGCGCCCAGATTGTTTACCCACAAAATCAAACTTATAGATTGTAGCTGTACCTGTCGATGTTAGTGCTAATGGTTCCCATTTTGTATCATGCATATTCAACTTCAACCATGTAACTTGCTGCCCCCTTCACTGGACTCCATCGCAATGCGGTGTGGCGGGGAAAATTATGAAAAGCTGTCCCCGAAGTTGGGGAAACCATAGATGGAGGGCGGAGAACAACTGGCCTTTCCACCTTAACCGTTCGTTCCTGTGCCGATCCGAAGGAAATAAATAAAATTGAAGTCGTGATGATAGAGAGTGCGACTATTTTTATTTGGCTCTTGATTTTTCTCATTTGTTGGTTCTTCCGGTCTCAATGTTTTATGTCGTTGAAAAAATGTTTTGCGATCACTTTCACATCCTTATTTAATTCAGGAAGGAATGAATTATAAGTTATAATAATTATGATACCGTATGATTCCTATCATCGGTAGAATTTATTTTGGAAAATGAAATCGATAGGATGCCTCATCATAACACTGGAAATCTCGCAAGTGAAATAACTGTGAATAAAATATGCAAGAGATCAATAAAACGCAAGTATGCCGAGGAAAATAAAAACTTACAGCAACGCAAACAATAAATGAAAGAACTTGACAACCATTATTCATTTCCCTATTATTTATTTCAGTATCTTTATCCATCTATTCTCATTACTCAACAGGAGGTATGTTATGAAGGGTAAATATTCGGTTATCATCTTAGTCGGCGTGATTCTTTTCGCAGCAACTGTTCTTTTAACGCAAGGAGCCATTGCCAATATCACCGTCAATCAAACCGTTGATAAAATCACCATCAAGGGCGATAAGGGTAAAGGAATCGCTTCTGATAAATTCGCGCTCAGCAAAGACGGATGGTATATTATTAAGATTTCGTACACAGGAGCCGCTTACAGTGTTTGCCAGCTTTCACTTGTCACACAGAAAATGATTACTGACAAACAAACAATCGGCGGCGGAATGTTAACTAACTGGATAGGGCCGAATACGACCGAGAAAATCCCGCATAAAGGATTGGTAAAGTCCGAAGATTATGTGATCTATGTGGTAGATGCTGGAGGACCGTGGACTGTCGAGATTTTAAAGAGCCCGAAGCCCTCACCGGTATCCACCAGCACTACCTTCAGTGGTACTACGGATAAAGTGTCACCTTTCTTCCACCTGAAGAAGGGATCTGCAAAATTTACGATGCACCAGAAACTGAAAGGCAAATTCTCTTCGCGCCTTGAGGTCGACCTGATCAATGCTGATACAGGTGCTTTTATGAGTTACCTATGCCACAATGCAATCGAACCTACACAGATGGCGAAGGTAGACATACCGGTAGCCGGCAACTATATACTTGAGGTTTCTGGCGGCGACAACTGGGATGTATCGTACACCCAGTAAATATTCGAGTATGAGCTGATGGCATAAAAGAAAAGTGAAACAATAATGTAAGATTACGTAATTTTTTTATTTTCGTAACCTTTATTATTTAACACCTCGCGTACCAAAAGAGGGTTGAAAGTCATTAAGGCTAAATGGACGAAAATCCCGATCAGTTATTAGCGATCTCGGGATTCTTCTTGAGTCCTTGTAGCAGGGCGCGCTATTTTGTTCAGTCACAACTCCTTTAATCAATTTTCTTTTCCTTCTTTGTTTTTTTCATTTCTATCTTGATGGTCTTTCCATTAACGCTTAAAACAATTCTTTTATTTTATTCCCCACCGTAACCTAAACTTCATAAGTGACATCGGGATACTTTAATATATCTGATGAAGTATAAGTGAATTATCTCCCGAATACGAGAATAACAAAAGTGTCAGGAATGATGTTTGGTCGCGGATGCGGTCGTTCCGGCGTTGGTTCCGGCGGAGGACCAAACTGGGCTGTTGCAAGAAATATGTTGTGAGTTTTTGCATCGATTGCCATCGTTCGAGCACCGCGTTGGGTCGGAATGGTCTCGATGACGCTGAATTGGTCCGGGGAATCCTCGTGAACGACTGTGAGTGTGCCTTCGCCATTGGAACTGAACGCCAGTTGAGTTGCAGGATCAAATACCGCCGCATCAGTTCCTTCGCCAATAGAGATGGAAGATATAACGCTGCCGTTGTCAGTGTTTAGCACTATCATCTTCTTGTTTTCGCATGCAGAAAACAATCTTTGATGTTGTCGATCAATGGCAAGTCCGGATGGACTTTTGCCCGGTGCTAAAGGCCACCGTGATTTGACTTCAAGTTTTCGTGAATCAAGAGCAATGACTTCACTTTTGTCGTCCAGATTGACATAGACCATTCCATTACCGTCTGCAACTGCGAATTCCGGATGTCCACTCAGCGCAACCGTTCCTGCGGTATTGCCCGTCTTTGCATTGATTACTGAGGCTGACGAACTGCCCCGATTGAATGCAAACACCTGGTGTGTTGCGGGATCGTATAAAATCGCATCGGGATTCTTTTCAACCTTTAGAGAACCAATCGGTTGGTATGTGTTGAGATCAAAGATAATGACAGACGAATCTCGTCCATTACTAGTAAATCCGCGTCCGAGTTCGGAAGCAACAGCAATTCCATGCACGCCATTCGTATTTGGAATATCGCCAACGACATTTCCTGAGTCCGCGTCAACTACAACGACATGTGTCGACCGTGAAATATATAATCGCCGCGCATCGCTATCAACATAGAGATAATCCCATCCTCCGCTGCCGCCGAGGTTCAATTTCTTTATGAGACGATATCCGCTGGTAACGGAACTCTGGTTGGATTTTGATCGTGCATTCCCCGTTTTGGAAAATCCGTATATGGAGAGCGCCAAAAAAAGAATAGGTAGTATAAACTGTCGTATTGATAATTGCATAATCGTTACTCCTTATGATGCGATTATAAAATGAATGATATCGGCTTCTATGAGAAGAATATGCACGTTCCATTTTAATGAATGGCGTGAAAAAATGATGAAAAGAAGATGAAAACTTTCAGGAAGGTCGGTCTGGTTGGAGTCGAAAAGATTACTGTCCATACGAAAAACCTGAAACCAGTGCCAACTATCTGTGTAACTGGAACCGCATAGCATAATGACAGTGATGAGAATATCATAATCATATCATAGCAAAGCAAGTGAAAATGCTCGGTGAGGTTGAACGTTTTCTTTATATTCCAAAGCATTAAACTCCATTTTTAGTTTTTTTGAAATAGTGGATACGTAAACGACGTATTTTCTTGACAATCACTCACAAAACATTTATGTTTGACATTAATGGACAGTGATAAATACTAAATATAAGGAGACAAAAAAAAGAGAAATTCTATTAGACTATCGAGCCTTTTCACAAGGAGGCGAGCATCATTATTGATCCTGGCCCCGGACATCTCAATCATCGAATCAGCCATTACTCCCCCCCACTAACTTTAAGTCAACACTATGGAAAGGCAATCTCGCATAGCTTAGTGCGATAGTTATCCCTCAATTATCCCTATAACAAAATATGGAGGTTGTCATGTCATCATTTGATTACTCATGGAAGAGAGTTGCGATACAAATGTTGATGGTCTCCGCTGGTCTCTTCTTTGCATCTTGCAAACATGAAACTACATCGGAACCCACCACTCCACAACAAAACAGCATCACAATCAAGGTCCAGGCAAACACGGGCGATACCTTGAAGCTAACAAATAGTCAGGGCGATGAAATCACTCTCGCGATACCACCATGGTCGCTGGATAGCACGATAATGATAACTGTTCTTGCGCTCAAGGCTGCGCCAGTAAATCCAATTGCAAAAAACATTTTTCCCGGGGTGAACATCCTTCCGGACGGGATCGTTCTTGAGCGAGGAGCACGTTTGTCGGTCCACTGCGCATCCGGTCAGCTCGACACTACACGATGCATGCTCATGTATGTAAAAAATGCCGCACAGGTCTTGCCCATCGGAGACCGACGAGTTACACCAACAACCCTCGAAGGGACCATCTATCATTTCAGTAATTACTCAGGTGGAGAACCAACCTCTTCAGAAGCAGACGACCAATCGAGCGGACTCAATGGTTTCATAATGTCGAGTCCGTTGGCGTGGGGCGAATTGTACGACTATGTGAATGCGAGGCTTATGTGGTGGGACTATTACTACATGACGGGACAAAATGCCAAAGCTGACGTGGAGAAGCAAGAAGCAAGTCAGGCGGTCAATGACGCTGCAAATGCAATCTTGAATATGCCTCCCCCTCAGGATCCATGTGGTGCATACAAGCTTGCGGTGGCCAAGATCGCAGAACTTGTGTGGGCGGGAGTAGTCGACGACGAGGGTCTCAGTGCGCAGATGTCTGATCTGGTGACCCAGGTGAATAACAAATGCCTTTTAACCGGCACATTGGAATACAACCACGATTTGACAATCTCATCAGGCAACAACTATCATCATGAAATAGTCACTGGAACATTTCCTTTTTCTGTCAACACCGTTGTTGAGCCAATTGGTCAGATTCAAGGAGGAGGAAGCGGAACCATTACCTTGACGGGAGCGGCGGGAGATTGCACCTACTCTGGCGGGGGTAAGATCAATGTTACACTAGGAGGTGAGGAAACTGTCGATGAAATGGGCGCGGGATATCTGGAATTCACTCTGGATGAATCATGGTACTGTCCAGGTTCAATAATAAATTATTGTCCCAATGGTACAACATCATCGCAGTTGCCATGTACTGAGGTTACACCGAAACTCAGGATCCTTCTGCAAGATGGCGTTACTTCTGTTCAACCATTTCTTATGGGTTCGGGATCGTATACTTATACCTTGCATATAACACGCGTTCCGTGATCTTGATAATATGCAGAAGGTTTTCTCTTGAAAATATCGATGGTACATTATGTTCAGCGAGTATGATAGTCAGCTATTATATTCACGGAGTCGCTGATCGAGATCAGGTGTTTGCTCTCTATAGTGATAAACCTCTTTGCTCTATACCATATATACAAATGTATGAAGTACATAAGAAATCCCTTCAGATTTTCATCGATGAAGATTTCTTCTTCAGAATTTGCGCGTGAGCGCGTGTTACACATCATAGAAAAATCGATCCTGTGTTAAAGGAAATGCTTAATTTTTTGATCCTAAACGGATGAGATAAATAAAACGGCATGCATACTGTCAAGTTCAAAAAATATTGTCTACATAGTTCCTATATCGGCCCGCAATTTAGATGTGCCTTTTATTCTGATACTCGCTTTGAAAAAATAAATCACGAGTGGTTTTCATTTGGCCATCTCTATTGTGTAAAGAAATATGGTCCTCTTTTATTAATTTTTAATCTTTTTTAATTTTATGCTTGCAACTTGTTTGAATAAACCTTAATTATTAATAAAGAAGTGAAGCTCACTAATTAATTTATTGTGCAAGCGATAGATAAGTAAAACCTCATCGATCGTTTTAAGGGATTGGTAGGCGGAACACCGACCGAGTATCAGTTCCCTTCTTTAGAAATCCTAATTGGTGACCCCAATTTATAAAAATTGATCAGCATGCAAGTGCTATAGTATATGGATACGAGTGAATCGTGAAATCTCAAAAACAAATACAGCTAGTGGTAGGATAAAACAGTGATCATAGTGATGTATGGATGACTCGCAAAGTGATTGTTTCTATGGGATTGTTCAAACACAAATTGTAGCTGGTCAATACTTTTATTTAAAATGAAAAATCCATCAATCAAAATTTCTCTCTTTCATTGTTCAAACTCAATTTCCCCCGAAGAAATAAATCAAATAAGTTCGCAATTGGGTGAATTTGAATTAAATACTATCAGTGTGCCATGTTCAGGGAAAATCGCTATTGAATATATCTTAAAATCTATCGAGACGGGATCCGACACCGCGATACTTGCCGGCTGTATGACGGGTGAATGCAAATTACTTCAAGGCAATCTCCGTGCACGTAAACGAATAGACGCTATAAACGATCTTTTAAACGAAACAGGCATAGGAAGCGATCGCGTCTCGTTTATCCAAATCGATAATAAAAATAAAACCGAAAATAGTATAAATGAATTAACAAGTTGCATCCGGCAAATAATAAACGAACAAGAAAAAGTAACTGAAACATTCTAAAACAATACAATGGACAGCTTACTAGCAAAAAAAATTGAAGAAGGGGATTTCATTATTACTGCCGAATATCTTGCAGGCACTAATATTGATTACGATCCTATCAATAAATCACAAATTCCAGGTGTGCTGGCGGTGAACGTAGCAGATAATCCGTATGGTCCTATTATATCAGGATTGGCATCGGCGATAAAATTAAAACAGGCAGGAATCGAGCCGATATACCAAATTGTTACCCGTGATCGCAATAGGATCGCTCTTCAATCCGATATCTTAGGTGCAGCGTCTCTGGGCATTAAAAATATATTATGCCTTTCTGGATATCATCAAAGCATAACGGAAATTCCGCAATCGGCAAATGTGTACGATGTCGACTCTATTCAACTGATAGACCTTATAACAAGGATGAACAACGAAAGGGTTCTTCTCAACGGCAAAAAAATCGGCGGCGATTTTTCTATGCTTGTCGGTGCAGTTGCAAATCCTTATTTAAGGCCACTTGAACTTAATATTATGCGTTTGGCCAAAAAAATTAGGGCCGGGGCAAAATTCATACAGACACAGGGTGTCTTCAATACTACCGATTTTCATGAATGGTTAGACGCGGCATATCAGGAAGGTTTGACGGAGAAGGCCGCATTCATTGCAGGAATTTATCCGCTTGAAAGTTATGATGAAGCGATTAGTCTCCTGAAAAAACACACAGATTTTTACATACCCGAGTCGCATATCAATAGTATGAAAGATGCCGGCGGCCCTGCCGAACAAAAGAAAAGAGGCATCGCAATCTGTGTCGAAACGATCAATAAAATAAAGGAAATGAAGGGATTGAGCGGCATCCATATCATTTCTGGCGGGAAAGAAGATATTATAAATGAAATCATTTCTGATGCCGGATTATAATTAGTTACGTATGCCTGAAAAATATCATATTAAAACTAGCCACGTTTTACCCAGACTTCCCCGCATTGGGAAATGTGGAATTGTGGACTGGCGCGAAGACTGTGCACGATGCCATAACTGCGTAAAAAAAGCATGCGTCTACGACAAATATCGGGAAGAGGGCACATTCATCAGGGATTTGGACGAAGTCCATGCACTCTATTATGAATGCATGGGATGTTTTTCTTGCGTCCAGAATTGTACGAAGAATTTATTAACGCTAGCCTTAAATTCAGAATATCAAAAACTCGGCAACGAATATTGGAAGCCGCAAATTTTGAGCACAACTTGGTTAGAGGCAGAAACGGGAAAAGTCCCAGTATCGGGCGCCGGTTACAGGGGCAAATTTTCAGGTCCCGGGTTCGATTCCATGTGGACCGATATGTCCGAAATTGTTCGCCCTACACGTGACGGTATTCACGGAAGAGAGTATATTAGTACATCCGTAGATATCGGGAAAAAACCTTCCTTCCTAAATTTTCAGAACAATGAGCTAGCAACAGTTCTTCCTCCTCTTATTTCTATTCCATTCCCTGTTGTTTTTGACGTGTCTTCCGAAAAACATGCGCTTCCCGTTCTTGAGCCTTGTATTATTGAGACTGCAAAACAAACAGGACTTATCGCTATTATCGATTCAAGGAAGTGGGAAACGATAAAACTGCCTCACAAAGAGGGCTATCTGAACAATATTGCCTTCTTTTTAAATCCGGATGGGCCGCAGATATCGAAAGAAATTCTCAATAAAACAAGGCTGGTGGAAATTCCGGACAATAAAAATATCGAGCAACGAATCGCATCAATAAAGAAAAATCATCCCGGAATAATTATTGCCGTGCGGATATTCATGGATGAAAAAGTTGTAAAACGTGTCGATGAATTGTCAAGAATCGACATTGAAGCCGTTCATCTGATTGCCGACCTCAACGGCAATGAAATTAATTCAAACAATCCCCGATTCATGAAGGATATTGTCCGAGAAGTTCATGGATGCTTGATAAAAAATGAAAAGAGGGATGAAATAACTCTCATTGCCGGAGGTGGAATCGGTTTATCCGAACATGTCGCTAAAGCTATTATATGCGGCGCCGATCTGGTTTCAATTAATCTGCCGCTGTTGATTGCAATCGAGTGCCGCTTGTGCGAAAGCTGCAAGCCCGGCAACTACTGTCCTGCAAAATTAGACACAGAAATCGATTTGCAATACGGGGCCGCACGTATGACCAATTTAATTGGTGCATGGCATTGGCAATTAGTAGAACTAATGGGAGCAATGGGTATGCGAGAAGTGCGAAGACTTCGCGGCGATGTTGGGCGCGCAATGTTTAAAGATGAAATTGAAGAAGAAATTTATGGGCCGATCTTTAGAAAATAAAATTGACCTGGAAAACGTACTCCCCGGCAACACTTTTAAAACCCGTGTTCCGCAAGTCGAGGTCGAAAAAAATATTAAACCGGCTCCTTCGAGGTACCGCAATGAAATCGCAAAATATCTCATCTATCGTGATGAGGGAAAATGCACAATGTGCGGGACATGTGTAAAGACATGCACAAAGGGCGTTCATGTCCTGAAAAAAGGTTATAAGTTATTTGCTACTCCATTAAGCTATAAGTGCAATGGGTTCGTTTGCGAGAAGACCGAAAATTTTTGTGTCGCAAAATGCCCTAACGGTGCTTTAAGATTGAAAAAAAATCCGATAATGGAAGTTATGGGAGATTACAGATGGACGTCGGACATGATTCTTGCAACATGGAGAATGGCCGAGACCGGAGATATTCTTCCTGAGGATTCCGATTTTGTATATGAGACCGGTGACTCCGGTGGAGGATTCGATAGAATTCGAATTGTGTTTCCTGACAAGCCCGCAACAGTCGACTCCGATGAAATTGATATCAGTCTTGAGCTGAACAGGAGAAACGATGGCAGGCCGAAGATAAAAATTGATGTGCCCTGGTATGGCGGAGGGATGTCATTCGGCTCTATAAGCAATGTCACCCAATTGTCGAAGGTCAGAGCAGCATCTGCATGGAATACTTTTTCCTGTTCCGGCGAGGGCGGTTACATGGAACGCCTGCGGCCGTATGACGACCATATGATAACACAGGTTGCTACCGGACTTTTCGGTGTGAGAGAAGAAACAATACAAAGAGTTCCGATCGTCGAATTCAAATATGCTCAAGGCGCGAAACCCGGTTTAGGTGGCCACTTGCTGGGCACGAAGAATACTCCCGCTGTTGCAAAAATGCGAGAAGCTGTTCAGGGAATTCCATTATTCTCTCCGTTCCCCTTTCACAGTGTCTATTCAATCGAAGACCATATGAAACACATCGATTGGATAAAACATATAAATCCGAGAGCTCTGATCTCCACAAAGGTTTCTACTCCAACCGATGTAGATATGGTTGCCGTTGGAAGTTATTATGCAGGCACGCACATAATACATATAGATGGAGGGTATGGAGGCACGGGAGCTGCTCCTGATATAGCCAAGAAGAATATTGCAATGCCTATAGACTACGCCATCCCGAAGGTTCATAATTTTCTTTCAGCAGAAGGTATCCGCGACGCCGTTGTATTGATAGCAAGCGGCGGTATACGTAATTATTATGATATCGCGAAGGCGATTTGCCTCGGTGCCGACGGAGTTGTAATCGGAACTGCAGAATTGGTAGCACTGTGCTGCCTAAGATGCAGCAGATGCGAAAGCGGCAAAGGCTGCCCAAGAGGTATTGCGACAACAAATCCGGAACTTGCAGCACAAGTTACTATTGAATGGGGAACGCAGCGTATCATCAATCTTTACAACGCCTGGTCAATCGGATTAAAAAACATATTAAGACGCCTCGGCTTGAAAACCGTTAAAGAATTACGCGGAAGAACGGATTTGTTAATACATCTGGATATCTCGAAGAAGCAAAGTTAACATCCATCAGAATTTATGAATTCTAACAATGTTAAAAATATTCTTCAATCGAAAAGAAATCTAAATAAGACGCTTCAACTGCCTGATAAATCGAACGCAATGGAAGCTGAAGGCGGGTGCGGTGTTGTAGGATTTTGTTGCACCGAGCCGGTTCCGGGGAAGCATATTCACGAACCTTCAAGATTGATGCATAACCGCGGCAACGGCAAAGGCGGCGGAATAGCAGCGGTTGGTTTTATTCCCGATCAATTAGGCGTATCAAGGGAAATGCTCGACGATTGTTATATGCTCCATATTGCATATCTTGACCCTTCCGCTCGTCCCGATGTTGAAAAAAAATATGTTGATCCTGTGTTCGATATAAAAAAATCCGCTAAGCTCAATACGGTCGACGATTGGAAAAGTGTTCCCGGGCTTGAAGTCAAACCGCCCGATGTTTACCGATATTTCGTACGTGTTCAAGACAGCGTTCTAAGTAAATTTATATCTGAAAACACTTTTGCAAACATTGACCGGCGAGATGTTGAAGATGAGTTGGTCAACCAAAACAGTTTCAAACTTAACCATGAATTTTATGTTGCTGCAAAAAAGCAGACGGCTTTTGTCATGTCGCATGGCCGTAATATTATGATCCTGAAAGTTGTCGGTTATGCTGAAGCGGTAACTCAATATTATAAGATTGATGATCTTTGTGCTCATGTCTGGATTGCACATCAAAGGTATCCGACAAGAGGCCGGGTCTGGCATCCGGGCGGTGCCCATCCATTTACTGCAATGAATATGGCGCTTGTACACAATGGCGATTTTGCAAATTATCATTCAGTAACGGAATATTTAAAACAGCGCAATATTTATCCACAGTTTATAACCGATACAGAAGTGTCGGCACAGATGTTCGATTTGTTGTCGAGAATATACAAATATCCGGTAGAATATATAATAGAAGCATTAGCGCCAACGACAGAACTTGACTTTGACCGCCTGCCGAAGGAAAAGCGGGAAATCTACCGGGCAATTCAATCGACACATATGCACGGTTCCCCGGACGGGCCATGGTTCTTTATCATTGCACGTAATCTTATTGAGAACCGCAAATTCCAATTGCTGGGCATCACAGATACAGCAATGCTGAGACCGCAGGTCTTTGCATTTGTCGACGGCGAAGTTCAAGTCGGAATTATCGGCTCCGAAAAACAGGCAATTGATGCGACGCTTGAGAGTCTAGCAAAGAATGATAAACGAATTTGTCCAATTGCTGATAAATACTGGAATGCCAGAGGTGGGAGCTATTCCGACGGCGGAGCTTTTATGTTCGATATTGTTCCAGATAGTGAAGGCAAATACAGGCTGGAGTGTAAAGATAAATTCGGAACCCCGGTTGTAATAGCAGAAAAAATCGAAAGCTGTGATTTTACAAAAGAAATTCCGGATGCGACGAATAAGGAACAAATCGAAAAAATAATTAACGAATATGCTTCTGCGGGAAAATATATTTTTGAATTTGTCAGGGACAACATTCCGCAATGGTCATTCGACGATATCCGTATTGCATGTCGGGCTATGAGAGACCTCGGCAAAGACAGTGAATTCACATTATATACAATCAATACCCTGACTTTATTAAATGACAGGCATTATCAGACAGGTGATAAAAGACGGTCACACATTCTTCAAATAATTCGGACCGAACTGAATTCATTATTCATGAATATTCCAAGGTTGCGTTCTGAAAATGATGAATCGTCTGAGTACCGCCTGTTCGATTTTGAAACAAGAAGCGAGCTGCGTGGACCAAAAGACAAAGAAAAAACACTGGTGATAAATTCGAAAAAATTTCCGCCGGAAGGCAATGAATGCGATGCGATGTATCTTGTCAGAGCTTACAAATTAGGTTGGAAGAATTTTATCCTCTTTCATTGCGCAGGCCAACGTTATGTCGGATGCGGTTTCGGACCCGAAACTCATGACCTGACAATCGACATTTACGGGAGTTCCGGCGATTATCTTGGTTCCGGTATCGATGGAATGACTATAACCGTTCATGGCAACGCCCAGGACCAGTTAGGCCAGATAATAAAGCAAGGAAAATTAGTTATTCATGGTGATGTCGGCCAAACATTTTTATACGGCGCCAAAGGAGGTTCTATATTTGTGAAAGGAAACGCCGCTGGCCGGCCAATGATTAATTCTGTCGGAAGGCCCAGGATTGTTATCAATGGCACAAGTCTCGATTTTCTCGGCGAATCATTTATGGCGGGCGATCCTCATAATAAAGGTGGGTTTGTGATCCTCAACGGTATGAAGTTTAATGAAGAAGGCCAAGTCGTACCTCTGCCGGAACCATATCCGGGAAGCAACCTTTTTTCTCTTGCATCAGGAGGCGCAGCTTTTATTAGGGATCCTAAGCGGCAATTAATTACAGAACAGTTAAACGGCTGCATTTTTTCTCCCTTTACGGAAAAAGATTGGGAATTGATAGTACCATATCTGACGGAGAACGAAAAGCTCTTCGGAATTAAAGTAGATGATTTACTGACAGTAAATGGTAAAAAACTTAATCCGATGAAAGTTTATCGCAAAGTTTCACCCAGTATCGAGGGCACTCCATCTACGCCTGAACAAGATGTTTATGGAGAAGAGGAGGAAGTCGATGAACTCGCCGAAGAAGTACTTGAATAATAAAAATATATTTTCGAAATAAATATGCCCATAGTCATTAGTAAAGAAAAGTCAGAAACTACTTTATTGCAGACTGTCAAGGAACAATCCGGCGTCGATATCTCTGGATGTCTGCAATGTAAAAAATGCACCAACGGCTGTCCGGTAACAGCGCTGGTTAAAGTACCTCCTTCGGAAATAATTAGAAGGCTGCAATTGAACGCAGACGATTCGATCTTAAACAGCGATCTGGTATGGATGTGTGCTTCGTGTGAAACATGTTTTTCCCGTTGCCCGATGCAAATCGATATGGCAGCTGTTATGGATGCTCTGCGGATCATCTCGGTCAAGAAAAACGCATCCAAGCAGAAGGGCAATGTTCCACTATTTAACCGATGGTTTCTGAAAACAATTAACATATTTGGCAGGACATATGATCTGGGAATGATTGCAGCTTATAAGATTGGAACTGCGAGCTATTTCCAGGACACGGATAAATTTCCAATGATGCTTCAAAAAAGGAAGATAGCGTTATTCCCGTCTTTCAAAGCCGATAAAAAATATGTAAAAAGAATATTCAAGAAAAAGAAGTAATGCAGACCCTTTCCCGGCTTTGTAGAATTTAAGAAAGTCCGGAAAAAAGTTTTGGAGAATTATAAGAAAATGAAATATGCGTATTATCCTGGATGTTCGGCGGAGTCAACGGCACGCGACCAATATATGTCGATTCGAGAAGTCTCGAAAGCTTTGGACATAGAATTGATTGAACCAAAGGGTTGGACTTGCTGCGGATCGACACCGGCTCACCACACAGACAGAATTCTATCTTTTGCTCTTCCTGCAGCCAACCTGCTCATGGCCAAAAAAATGGGTCTCGATATGGTTGTATTTTGTGCAGCCTGCTATAACAGAATGAAAGTCGCCAATTATGAAATTCGAACAAACCTCAAAGTCAGAAAAGAAATATCGGATTCATTGGGAGAAGATTACGATGGTAGTGTGGATGTTCATCATTTTGTAGAAGTGCTTATCAAGGATATTGGAATTAAAAAGCTGCAGGAAATCTTCACACATTCGTTGGATGGATTAAAAGTGGTCAATTACTATGGCTGTCTGCTCGTACGGCCGCATAAAGCGACTAATTTTGACGATCCTGAAAATCCAATGATGATGGACAGCCTTGTTACGATCATGGGCGGCGAGAGCATCGATTGGCCCCATAAAGTTGAATGCTGCGGTGGAGGATTTGCTCTCACACGGACAGATATCGTCATCGAACTTTCCAACTCCATTTTGGGGATGGCAAAAGCAGCCGGAGCGCAATGTATGGCGGTAGCCTGTCCTATGTGCCAGGTAAATTTAGATTTAAGGCAAAGCGATATAAATAAAACAAAAGGCACAAACTATGATATCCCGATTGTTTATATAACTCAGCTTGTGGGATTATGTTTAGGAGTTCCTCCCGAAAAGCTGGGTATGGATAAATGTATTGTCTCTCCAAAGCCGATTATTGAGGCTGTAATAAGCAATTAACAAAGAAAGATTTATTCGTGAAGATTGAAAAGAAAAAGATGACAGGCGCTGTATTGGTTGAAGGCGGAGGTATTGCGGGTGTTCAGGCGTCTCTCGATCTTGCTAATTCAGGATACAAAGTCTACCTAGTAGACCGCTCTGCAGCTATCGGCGGTATGATGTCTCATCTCGATAAAACTTTTCCTACAGGCGATTGTGCAACATGTATCGTTTCGCCTAAACTGGTTGAATGTTCCAGAAATCTTAATATTGAAATTCTCACACTTTCGGAATTAGAAAAAATTGAGGGGGAACCGGGGAATTTTAAAGTCACGGTAAAAAAATCACCGCGATACATCGATGAAAAAATCTGCAACGATTGTGGCGAATGCACAAAAGCATGCCCTGTCGATGTAAGCGATAAGTTTAACCGCGATCTTAGTACACGAAAAGCGATACAAAAGTATTATGCGCAGGCTGTTCCCAACAAACCTAATATATTGAAACTTGGACATTCACCCTGTAAAATAAAATGTCCGGCTCATATCAATGTTCAGGGATACATTCAATTAATCAAAAAGAAAGAATATCTCAAAGCCGTAAATCTTATTCGTGAAAGAAATCCGCTTGCCGCTATATGCGGACGGATCTGCCCTGCTCCATGCGAGGCAGCCTGCACGCGCTCCAAAGTCGACAGCTCACTGGCCATCAGACAATTAAAAAGATTCGCATCCGATCAGGAAATAAAATTGTATAGATCCGGGAAGTTGACACTGCCCGAACAAAAGAATCCTCCTTCAGATGCCAAGAAAATCGCCATTGTAGGCGGCGGGCCAGCAGGATTAACTGCGGCAGGCGATTTAGCCGAAAAAGGATTCACTGTAACTATATATGAATCGAGGGATTCTGCGGGAGGAATGCTTTATTGCGGGATTCCCCGATATAGACTTCCAAAAGATATACTTGATTATGAAATAGAGTTAATAAAACGTAAGGGCGTTCAAATTATTCTGAATTGTACTATCGGTAAGGACAAAGTTTTTTCAGAATTGAAAAAAGAAAATAGTGCAGTGTTTATCAGTGCCGGTGCGCATATCAGCAGAAAATTAGGCATAAGTGGCGAAGATAAAAAAGGTGTGAACTATGGGGTAGAATTCCTCAGGCAGGCAGCGAACGAAAAGAACATGCCGCAGGTCAAGGAAAATGTTGTGGTTATCGGTGGAGGAAATGTCGCAGTTGATGTAGCCAGAACAGCACTGAGACTTGGCGCTAACAGAGTTGAACTCATCTCGCTCGAGCAGCGCAATGAAATGCCTGCATATAAAGATGAGATTAAGGCAACCCTCGAGGAAGGGATTGTGATACGAAACGGATGGGGTCCGAAACAAATACTCGGCAATGGATCTGTTACAGGAATAGAACTGAAACAATGTATTTCCGTATTCGATACAGACGGCAAGTTTAAACCGTCTTACGATGAAAACAAAACTTCTACAATCGATACCGAGCAGGTAATTGTAGCTATCGGTCAAATGGTCGACGGCGATCTAACCAAGCACATCGGAATCGATATCGAACGCGGATGTTTCAAAGCAAATCCTGTCACACTTGAAACTTCGATGGAAGGAATCTTTGCAGGCGGCGATAATGCATCCGGACCGGGTAGCGTCATAGAAGCTGTCGCCGCTGGAAAACGTGCCGCGGAATCGATCAGCCGCTATCTCAACCATGAAGATTTGCTGCCCGACCGGTTTGAACATTCGCTGAAACCATTTCCGGAAGAATTGCTCCCCTCTGCAAAGAGGGTCGCAAAAAAGAACCGTGCTTCAGCCGATGAACTTACAGTTGACAAACGCATAAATAATTTTAACGAGATTGAATATCCTTTTTCAGAAGAAGATGCAATTGGGGAAGCTGAAAGGTGCTTGAACTGCGCTCAATGCTCTGAATGTATGGAATGTATTTCGGCGTGCGAAAAGAAAGCAGTCAATCACAGTATGAATGAGAAAAAAGTAGAATTGGAAGTAGGCGCAGTCATACTTACTACTGGCTTCGATGAATATGATGCAGAGCAAAAAGGAGAATACGGATTTAACCGCTATCAGAATGTTCTTACCAGTGTCCAATTTGAGCGAATGCTTTCCGCTGCAGGACCGTATCTCGGCCATGTTGTGCGCAGGGACAATGGCAAAGATGCAAAACGGATAGCATGGATTCAATGCGTGGGTTCCCGCGATTCAAAATCCGGAAACGAATACTGCTCATCCATATGCTGTATGGCGACGACCAAACAAGCCATGATTGCTTCCGAGCATCTGAACGGGCTGCAGGGAACGATCTTTAACATGGATATCAGGGCGCATGGAAAAGATTTCGATCAGTATTATGAACGCGCGCGCGCAATGAAGAATATCGAATATATTAAAAGCATGCCTTCTCGAATTATTGAGATGCCCGGTTCGAACGATTTGAGAATAACCTATGTAGATCCTGTACAAGGATACACGGAGAAGGAGTTTGATCTCGCAGTGTTGGCAGTCGGTCTGGATCCGAAAATTTCGGTTACTGAAAGTGCGCGCAAACTTGGAATTGAAATTAATGAACACGGGTTTTGCAAAACAGACAGGCTGTCGCCACTGGCTACCTCTAAACCAGGCGTATTTGTAGGAGGAGCGTTCCAGGAGCCAAAGGATATTCCTGAAACAGTTATACAGGCAAGTGCTGCTGCTGCAATGGCGATGGAATTATTGTCGCCTTCACAAAATACATTAGTTACTTCAAGAGAATATCCGTACGAACATGATGTTACCGATGAAAAGCCCAGAATAGGCGTATTTATTTGTCATTGCGGCATCAATATAGCAGGTACTGTCGATGTAGAAAAAGTAACGGAATCGATTAAGAGCGAACCCGGAGTCGTATTTGCTTCACATACGATGTATACTTGCTCCGATTCTAGTTTATCGAATATGAAAGAGCAAATAGCAAAGGACAGGTTAAATAGGATCGTCGTGGCTTCGTGTACTCCGAGAACACATGAGCCTATCTTCCGTGAAACCTTGAGGGAAGCGGGGCTTAATCCTTACTTATTTGAACTGGCAAACATCAGGGATCAATGTTCATGGGTGCATTCATCTGAACCTAAAAATGCAACTCTCAAAGCAGTCGAGCTTGTAAAGATGTCCATCTCGAGGGCATTCAGGCTCATGCCTCTTGAAGGAGAAAAAATTCCAATTCACCAGAATGCTGTTATCGTCGGAGGAGGCGTAAGCGGGATGTCCGCGGCATTATCGCTCGCCGAGCAAGGATATGATGTCGAGTTGATCGAAAAGTCTTCCCAGTTAGGCGGAAATTTGTCTCTTGTCCACTCTACTCTCGAAAACGAGAACATCGATAAGTTCAAAACTGATCTTATTGAGAAAATCAGTACACATAGAAACATCGACTATCATCTGAATTCTACAGTTGAAAGCGTTACGGGTCATATTGGGGAATTTAAAATTAATATTATGAAGGACGACAAACCGAAAGAATTTACCTGCGGGGCTATAATAATTGCAACAGGCGCAAGGCCCGCCGAGACAAAAGAATATACTTATGGAACTATCAAAAATGTAAAAACACAAATAGAATTAGAGAGTTTGCTTAATAAAGGCAAAATTGAAAAAAGAGGCCAGACGTATGTGATGATCCAATGTGTGGGTTCGCGCAATTCGGAAAATCCATATTGCAGCAGAATTTGCTGTTCCATGGCGATCAAGAATGCATTAAGAATTAAAAGAGAAGATCCTGCTGCAAGCATTTATGTCCTATACAGGGACATCAGAACGTATGGTTTTAGGGAAATATATTATAAGCATGCACGTGAAGCCAATGTGGTTTTCATAAGATATGATGAAAAGAATCTGCCTGTCGTATCTGATGTGAACGGTGTGTTGAGTTCGGTGAAAGTGGAAAGTCCGGATTTTCCAGAACCTATTGTAATAGAAGCCGATCAGCTTATCCTAAGCACAGGAATAAAAGCCGAGAAGGACAATAAAGTCCTTTCAGATATGCTTAAGGTGCCGCTCAATGCGAACGGATTTTATGTTGAAGCCCACATGAAATTGAGGCCCGTGGATTTTGCTACAGAAGGATTGTTTGTATGCGGATTGGCCCATTCACCAAAAATGATAGACGAGAATATTTCACAGGCGAAAGCTGCCGCTGCTCGTGCTGCAACGATTTTATCAAAAACCCATTTGGAAGTAGGAGCACAGGTTTCGATTGTAAATCAAAATAAATGCATATCGTGTATGACATGTGTGAATGCCTGTCCGTATGGCGCTCCATACTGCAATTATAACCACAAAGCAGAAATTGAAAGAGCGAAGTGTATGGGCTGTGGAATATGCGCATCTGAATGCCCTGCACGTGCAATTCAACTTAATCATTTCAAGTCAGTACATTTCAATGCCATGATAGACAATTTATTTCATGTAGAAGAAACCGTATAAAGATGAATGATAAGACTTTTGAACCGAAAATAATAGCCTTTTGCTGCCATTACTGTGCTTATGCATCGGCCGATTTGGCCGGTTCGATGCGGCTGCAATATCCATCAGGAGTGCGTATAATTCGTACACCCTGCACAGGTAGACTCGAAGTGGAATATTATATGAGAGCATTTGAAAACGGCGCCGATGGTGTTCTGGTAGCCGGCTGTCTTGAAGGCGGATGTCATTTTATAGAAGGAAATTTATTAGCTAAAAAGAGGGTCAGCGCTACCAGGGACATCCTTCAAGAAAGCGGTATTGAAAAAGAACGCCTGCGAATGGTAAACATATCTGCAGCAATGGCTACTAATTTAGCAGCAGTCATCAACGAGATGGTAAACACAATTAAAGAACTCGGTCCCAATCCTATTCGAAAGACAAATAACGGGCCGGAGGTTGAATATAAAGAATTTGAAATGCTTAAATCACAGCAATAAATTATTATGAACAAAATGGATTTACCATGATAGTCGCTCAACGGAAAAAAATACCGGAAATATTTAATGTCATTCAAGAGCATAAAAATGTCTTGGTTCTCGGATGTGGCACGTGTGTTACTGTATGCCTTGCCGGGGGCGAACGTGAAGTTTCAATCATATCCTCGGCGCTCAGAATTGCATCTCGCAAAGCTGGTAAGAAAATTAAAGTCAACGAATTTACTATCGAACGCCAATGCGACAATGTTTTTATAGAAGGCGCTGCTGAAGAAATCAAAAATAACGATGCGGTCCTTTCATTAGGCTGCGGAGCAGGAGTACAGGCAATAGCGGAACGTTACCCCGATATGCCGGTATATGCAGGTCTTGATACTGCGTTTCTTGGTATACTCGAATCGAGAGGTGTATGGACGGAAAAATGCATGCAATGCGGGACTTGTGTTCTTTCTGATTTTGGCGGGATATGCCCGGTGACACGATGTGCAAAACACATGCTCAATGGTCCTTGCGGCGGCTCTCGTGAAGATAGATGTGAAATTAGGGCCGATCAACCATGCGCGTGGCAACTCATTTATAAGAGATTAAAGAATATCAATCAGTTAGATAAAATTGCTAAGGAGCATCCTATTAAGGATCGGAGCAAAAGCATTGATGGCGGTGTCCGAACAATTATTCGCGAGGATCACAGGATATGAAAAGTGCTATTTGTGACGTGAATATTATGGTATGAAATCCATTTTAGATATGCGGTATGGCGCTGGTTCTCCTTAGCTTCAGATCTACTTTAATGTCTAGTGTTATGTTGTTTCATATTTCGTCCATAATGATGTGCGATTCGTTATTGTAGAACGACATTAATAAAAAGACTATCGCTGGCAAACGCTGTAAATATACCTAACCCATTATTGACATTTGTCAGTGGTTCGTTGAGACTTCGAGAATCCTGCTGCCGGGATTTATAGAGATTTACATATTCTTGATTTACCCGATAGACCGTTACTTTATATTTACCGGTATAACTGATATCCTGATCAAAGACTCGATAATGATCTTCTGCGGTAGGTTCCGTTACAAACCGACGGTTGCGAAAGAAAGATATTGTATCCGATTGAAGCGCTTGACGGGTCGAGTCAACACTCTCGACAACCACATAATAAGGATCTGCAGCAGGATTACTCCAGGAAACAATTAACGAATCTGAAGACGTAATCGTTTCACGTGTTCCGCCATATCGCGTAGTTACTGAGTCTGTCGTAAATGTCATAGTCGAAATGTTCGCGGATAAACCCTGCGGCTTCGGTGGCACAGTGGTCTGCGCTGTTGAGATCATTCCATTGTAGCTCACTTCAATTCTGTATTGGTCATTAGATCGAACGGAAAGATCGGTTCCTGCATAATAATATTTTCCAGTACCTCTGATTGGAAGGAGCCAACTGATAGCTCGAATTATTTTTATAAAGGGTGACATTTGCTGTTGAAACTGGTGTGTTGACCGTATCGAAACTTGAAAGCGGCCTGCTTAACATAACAGTAATTTCCGTGACGGGTTCATTTGCATACAAATATGCTTGGAGCACAATCTGTTGACTCTCGGGAATGACAGGATTCTTCTCACAGCCCGAAACCACCAGGATAAGCACGCAGAAAAGACGAATACTTTTTTTCATGATCGTTCCCTTAAAATTCATATTGAACAAAAACAGATGGAAGGAAACCCAATCCAGTCACCGCTGTTACAATGATCGGTTGAGTATTCAAATTGTATTGGTAGTATGATATATTGACATGGTTATAGACATTGAAGAGCGAAATACCGACGTTCAATGACGATTCTTCCAAACGGAATTTCTTTGAGACACTGAGATCCAGCCGCTGATAATCGGGCAAGCGATAGGCATTCTGCCCGCTGACATGCGTATAGCTGTACGCAGTGCTATCTAGAAGAACAAGAGAGTATTGACTGATAGGTGCTGTATATGGCTTTCCGGTTGCATAGATTAATGTTGCAGAAACGTTCCAGTCGCTTCCGAGATCAACATTACCAACGATCTTCAACTCATGCGTCTGATCATTGTCTGCAGGAAAATATTGGCCATCATTCAACTCCGGATAGCGATCCTCTGCTTTGCTCAGAGTATAACTGATCCATCCAGTTAAGAATCCGCTCTTCTTTTGTAATAAGCATTCCACACCTTTCACACGTCCGTCACCGCTTAAAAACGTGTATAGATCAAGCGGATCACGGCGATAGCGTTGGGTAAACTCGACCAGATTGCTTAAGTCTTTATAAAAGCCTTCGACATCAACAACATATAATTCATTTTCCCATTCCACACCAGCAACAGTATGGATCGCTTTGCTTGGTAACAGCGAATTATCTGCGAGGATCCAGAAATCACGGCTTGCTTGCGTAACATCTTCATTTAATATTTGGTTTACAAACTGATGATGGATGCCATAAGCTGCTTTCAGGGAGATATCGTCGGTAAGTTCATAACGCGACGAAAGTCTCGGCTCCAGATACCATGAATTTGTCTCTGAGTAATAATTAGATCGCAATCCTCCAGTCACAGAGAACCGATCAGAGAGCGTCCATTTATCTTGAATATATGCCGCAGCCAACGATCCATGCTGATTCAAAGCCAGAATATTTTGTGTCTCTTGTGATGAATTAAGACCCGAGAGTGAATATTGCACTGCTGTTTGAGATACCTGGAAACCAAACCCTAACTCATGTGCCGACGTCAGTTTCCAGACATTATCTTCCGAAAAGTTCATATCATCAATTTTATTATTTTCATCAGTCGAAAATTGTGTTGCATTAGTTGTTTGCGATCCTGTATTTGAAGTAAATGCACTAGTGTAACCGTTGTATGCGAGAATCACGTTAGAATAAAAGTCATCACCCCATTGCGCAAACAGCTTGATACTTGCACCATCGTTCCCTTGCTGGGTGTTGTTTGAACTCGACGGTACACGAAATCCGAAACCAAAACCAGAGCCGTTTTGAGTTGATGATTGCTGGCTTAGGTCATAATCATCAGAACTTTTATAATAACTCGCAGACAAAATATATTTCGATGCGATGGTGTAGGAATATTTCGCATTCAGATCAAGGAATGCCGAACTCGGAGTCTGTTGTTGCGAATATGCACTGCCAAATCTTCCACCTCTTTGCGACCCGCTCGTTGATTGCGGTGCATCAGTGCCGGTAAGTAATTTATAGATACTATTATAGGCATTGCTCGCAATAATATCACTATACGATCTGCGTGCAGAGATGAGAAACGAGCCATCTAATAACGGTCCTTCGAGAGTTGCATTACCGCTGAGCAAACTCAATCCGGCAACTCCATGGATCTCATCCGAATTACCTGTCTTCCCGACCATATCGATGACACTCGATAGCCGTCCGCCATATTTTGCCGGAAAAGCACCTTTATAGATCTGTACATCTTTAATGGCATCAGGATTAAATGCGCTGAAGAATCCAAAAAAATGATCAACATGATACACCGTCATTCCATCAAAGAGAATGAGATTCTGATCAGGCGTGCCGCCACGAACATACAGGCCAGACGATCCATCGTTCGTCGCTGAAATTCCGGGAAGCAGTTGGATTGAGCGAAAGATATCCACCTGACCGACACTTGGAAGTGTCGCAATCTGTGTTGGTGATACCGTTGTGAGGCTAGGTGTTGATTCTGTTTTTATAAAGTTGGATTGAGCTGCTGAAACAGTCACTCCTTCCACATTGATGGACGTTTGTCTCATTTTGATAAGCATTCCTGTATTCTTTGAGTCTTGATCAATCGGAACTTCAACTTGAAAATATCCCATATAGGTCACTTGAAGAAAGCACAGTGAATCAGGGACATTGTGCAACAGAAAAAATCCTTCGACATTTGTTTGTGTGCCAATTTTCGTCCCTTTGATCATCACGTTGGCATAAGGCAATCGCTCCTTACTGTTACCATCTATGACTTGTCCGGAAATAGTTTTGGATTGTCCCAAAAGAGGAATGTAAAGGAAGACCAAACACACTCCCATACTTAATAACCAAGCAGAAAGAAAGAATCTTAGTTTCTTATCGGGCATGGAATTCAATTCCTTATAGTAATAAATTGAATAATATATAGACACAGGTGATACCAAAGGCCGGTTGTTCTTCCACCACGAAGTCGGCTTGTTCGTGCCTGTGTCTATTTGTGAGTAATGTGAACAAATGACTTTCACTTTCTACCATATCTTTTCAGCTGTCACATTTTCGTGTCTTCCCAGTGGAGCGCCTGGCGATATTCCATCGTTCCCACTGAATCCCCTTCCACGGCTTCTTTGGCATAGTACTGGTCCGATTCTTTCCCCTATTTCCTGCCTACAGTAGACTAGAAGATTTCGCTTGATGATATTAACCAGCAGAGTTTTGCCTGTCTTTCTATTGGAGGAATTATCTTAATGTGTATGTAAATGTTAGCATACAATAACGAGTTAAAGCAGTATTACTTACGTCCTCTGTGTATGTGTCGGTAATGTTGCGGGTGATGCTTTTATTTTGGCCGAGCAAATCGGATACGCCTAATTTCAGTTCTCCGCGCTGGTTTGAAAGAAATTTCTTTCCAAAACTCATATTCCACAAAAGGATATTCTGGTTGTATCCGCTGGAAAGACCGCTCGTGACTGTGCTATTCAGTTCGTTTCTGAACACGATCCCATTCCAAAAAATCCAATTGAACTTGAAGCTCGCCGTATGTGAATAATAATTGCTGTTTTGATCCGGCTGCAGCTGAGTGCGGCTGATATTGAAGTTGCCTGAGTACGCAAGAGTGAAATCGACTTCAGGACTAATGTTGCTTCCAAGCGTGAATCCTTGAGTGATGGCATATGTGTTTGTCATATCTAAAAGAGTATTTATTTCAGCCGGGGTACGTGTGTATGTTAAACCCGTACTCAAGTTCAACATACTGCTGAGAAAGTTTACTGGAAAGCCGTATGTAAAGAATGAACGAACGTTTGCATATCCATTGAGATTGACGGGAATAGTTAGCTGCGAACCTTGCGCCAATTTTGTTCCATTAGAAAGCACGGTATCACGCATCGCCAGAGTTGTCGCGTTGCCGATGTACTCATTCGTAAATGTTGCAGAGAGCAGGAGGAACATGCTTCTGGCTTTTTGGGGAGTCGTAATGGAATACCGAACGTTAAGAGCATTACTATACGATTCTTGCAAATCAGGATTGCCGGATGTGAGCAGCAGCGGGTTTGAATTGTTGATAACATTTTGTAATTGTGCAATGTTCGGCGGTCGTGTGGACGCGCGGTACATCACACGCAAATTTTCATGCGCACCCAGTGCAAGGCTGAGGAGTGCATTCGGAAGGTAATCGATAAATGATTTTGAAAGATTCCCTGCAAGTGGAAATGTTTGATCGTTTTTCAATTCTGCAGATTGGACGGAGAATCCCGCCATCGCGTTCAGTCCATCTCCCCGAATTCGATAACCCATGCCGGCACTCTGCGTGATATATTCATTTTCATACGTATTGGAGAGTAGAGTATCGAAATCCGAATATTGCTGTCGCATTGCATTGAAATTATATGTTCGCATATCTGCGGTAGTTTTTGAATACAAGGCGTTGTATGTCAGTTGCAATTGACTATTGAAGGTTATCGGCTCTGTGTAGGTGAGTGTTGGAGAAATGGTGTACCCGAGTGTTGTAGAATGTGCTTGCTGGTTCGAAGTATCGACGCCAATAGAATCGCCCGTTTGTTGCGTTAAGGCATCGTAAAGTGTCGATGTCAGTTTTTGATTATGCGCCAGAGAGAAATCTAAGGAGATTGTTCTTCCGGGAAGCTCGAATTTGTGGCGAAAAGTAATATGGCCGGTAAAATTGTGCCCGGACGCGTCCGTCTGATTGTCGATCTGCGATTCGCTGAGAGGGACATTCGTTGGAAGAGAACTCGTCGCATTTAAGACATTGGATATATCGTTCTGTTGAAAAAGAAGTTGCGGTGTGACAATAATGGAATTCGAGGAGTCCATGGTATAGACGATGCGGGCATTCGCTCGGTGGTTATAATTTTTACTGTCGGCATCTGTCTGCTGATCATAAAGGCTTCCGGAACTTCCCGCATTATAATATTGTCTGTTCGTTGTCTGATCATTTTGGTTGTTGACCTGATTGAAGAAATAGCTCCCCTGTGCAAATACTTGAGAAGAGAGACTGTCGATATAATTACCGCCGATCATATTTGTTGTATTGATTCCTTGCGGTTGCGTAGAAGAGAAGCTATTGGTGCTCCCGCTGCTTCCACCGAAAGAGAACTGACTTCCTGGAGGACGTCCACCCTGGCTCCCGCCTCCACCAGACGATGAAGATCGCCTTCCTCCGGGAAGCCTCTGCGATGTATTCACACCTGGACCAGTACCGAGAACATCCTGCGCAGTAAAATTTTGTTGGTTGACGTTATTGGTTAATCCAACAAGAGAAAGTCTGGAATCGCCGTCAAATTTATTCAGCGCCGCACCGACTATGTAACGACCATCATCATCTCCGTATCCGGCGGAGAATTTTCCAAATTCTGAATGCGCATTTGCAGTGCGGGTAATAACATTCATTGCTTTCACCGATTGGCCGTCATCGAATCCTGTAAATTGTGCCTGATCACTCATTTGATCGAAAACCTGAATTTTCTCAACGACTTCAGCAGGTAAATTGCGCAATGCCAGTGTGGGATCATCACCAAAGAAAGGTTTGCCGTCTACAAGGACACGTTGTACCGTTTCGCCTCCGACACTCACGGTGCCTGAACTATTCACTGTAATGCCCGGCATTTTAGTTACGAGATCTTCTACAACTGCATCAGGATTAGTTTTGAAAGCACGTGCAATGTATTCTGTTGTGTCACCGTTCTGCACGGCAGCCGGAACATTGGCTTCGACCACGACTTCTCTAACTGTGATGGGAATTTCTGTCATGGTCAACGCATCCAAGTCCATAGAGTGTTTATCGACAGAAATTGTTTTCACGATTTTTTGATAGCCGATGTACGTTGCCTCCAGACGATATTGATGTGACTCGGCCAGCAAGAAAAAGAAATATCCATTCCGGTCGGTTATGGTAAAAAAGGTTTTTGTAGTATCCTGAAGGTTGATAACGCGAATATCTACGGCAAAGAGCGGTATTTTCTTTGAGTCCTGAATAATTCCATGCACTGAGATGTTTTGTGCCTGCATTGTCGGAATAAGGAAGAAAAGAAATATCGCAACACTCTTCTTCATTGCGGTAATGTACCGGTTATTCGATGATAGAGGATGATGTTCAATATATTATTTGCTACAGCGCAAGGTGGACACGAAGGCTGAAAGAAATTGGCTCGGGTGAAGTCTTTCCTTCGCCATTGTGTCCTCCAGAATTCCCTCCTCCACCGCCAGAATAATCACCGCCATGTGTCCCTTCGTTACCCGGCATACTACCACCTGCCGGCGGTGTTTCACCGTTCGGAATGCTGCCGCCGTGCCTTCGTCTCCCGCCGCCCGTACTTTCACCTTGATGTTTTCCGCCGGAAGGCATTTCGATCTTTCCCGATTCGATGTTCATATTCAAAGTGTTGTCGATTCCAGCTCCATAGGGCTCTTGTTTTGCTTTGCGCGGAATTTTCAATTCAAGAATAGCAAGCCCGGACGAATCGCGGAATGCAGCGGCAATGCCGTACTCGCTTTCGGATGTTAGCGTTGAGCTCTGGGTTATCGCGTCTTTTTCAGGTCCCAATATCTCCATCTCGGTTCGATTACCGGAAGAGTCGATCCCTGCTGCAACTGAAGGCCTGCCCATTTGGAGAGGGTAATGAATTCCAAATTTCTTCCCATGTTCAGGTTCGATCCAGACAATCATTCCCGCCGCATTCATCCGCTGTGCTGTTGTTCTATCGGTGGATATAAGGCAGATATACATATTGCTTGCGTCGTTTTGAATGCCGACCAATAATCCTTTGTCTTTTAGATCTAGCATTTTCTTTCCGTTCCATTTATCGGCACGGCCGTCAACAACATATGTCCCGCTTAACAATTCGCTGTTCAATTCTTTTGTCGAGGAACACCCTGAAATGACCGCAGTTTGGAGCAATGAGAAAGAAAAAAACGTCGCTTTTACACACATTCTAAATTTCCATCTTGACATACAAAACCCTCTTGATGAGTGCAATGAACCGATTGTCTATTAGATGCAATATGTATGTGTAAAGTTTAAGATAAGGTATGCCTATTGAAAAATATTTCCTATGAGCTTTATAAATTTTTGCAACTTCATTGCATAATAAGAATCAAGTTGTATTGTAATTTCGTGGAGGAAGCTGCACACTCGAAGACAAGAGTGCAAAGGTGGCTCGAATTAGTTCCGGAGTGCGATTCCATTACAGCAAGGATCTTTTCGTGCGTTGCATGGATAGCTTTATCTGAAAGTTGTTGCATCGTTAGACGATATCCTTCAAGAATTATTTACCTATATGCAGCTCCACAAACATTATTGGCCAAGTATAAAATCCACTAATGTCATAGATTTCAAGTTGTTTGACGTTGCAGGTTCAACTCGGGGCTGTGAAAAACGATAACGAAACTTTTAGAATCGGTTTTTGGAGTAGCGAAAAAAAACATGTAACGTCGGGAAAGATTCCTAAGAATAAAACCTTCTTAAATTCATGCAGCTACACCAATAAAGTATCAGCACATACCAACTCAATGGTAAACTGTTCGTAAAAAAATGAAGGGAAATAATATAAGTTATCTGAACGCTCCTTTACTACTAAAAAGAGTATAATAATCTGCTTTCAGATATGATCAGGTGTTCAAGACCTTAGATGACTGTCTGACAATAAATTCTGTCTCTAAAATAACTCGTTCAATCGGCATAATCGTCGAAGATTCGATATTACGGATTAAAATTTCTGCAGCCATTATTCCAATCTCTTGTTGAGGTGCCCTTATTGTTGTCAGGGGAATTGGATACATTTTCGCATAATAAATATCATCGTTTCCAATAATAGATATATCGTCGGGTACGCGAATATTGAGTTCCTTCAATGCCAGCATAACTGCAAGAGCTTGCTGATCATTGAAACAAACAATTGCGGTCGGGTAATTATCACGGTTTCTATTCTTAAAATACTCGAGGGTTTTATCAAAACATTCTTCAAAATGAGATCCCACCGAGATGATCATATCTTTATGAAAGACCAATGTGCTTTCACTGAAAGCATAACGGAATCCTTCCATTCGTTCTTGTGTATGTGATGACTGTGGAGGACCTGCAAAATGTACAATTTTTGTGTGACCGCTATCTATTAAATATTTCACTGCTCTTTTTATTGCCTTTTTGTTGTCAATTGCCACAACGTTTGCTTGAATCCCCTTAACATCTTCTAATAAGACAAAAGGATAATTAATCATTTTTAGTTTAAAAAGATGTTCAATTTCAGCTGTTCCTTCAACTATGGGAGCGATAATAATGCCTTTGATATCCTTCGTGGAGAAAAGCCGAGATAAATTCTTTTCACTTTCATGACTGTCATCTGAACTGGAAACAATGACAGAATATCCTTTGCTGTTTGCATATTCACTTACACCTTTTGCTATCGTAGTGTAGAAAGGATAAGTTAAATCCTTGATGATTATTCCAATACTTTTATCATAGTTTTCATTTTTAAAATTTCTTGCCACACCGTTGGGACGGAAGTTGAGTTCTTTCATTACTTCTAATATGAAATCTCTTGTTGCTGGCTTGACCGTTTTCTTCGCATTTATGACAGCAGAAACAGTTCCTTTTGAAACTCTCGCTCGCTTAGCAACATCCTCAATGGTTATCTTTTTCATTTATTGCCTTAGCTCTCTCCTATGGATCAATTTATCACACCTGTCTCATTCAAAGATAACATGTAACAGCACAATCAATTTTTTTATTCTCTGTTAAATCAATCACCAATGAACAATATATATTGCAGACATAAGTTTAAGACAAATTATTCGAACAATCAAACCGTTGAAACAGTTCAATTATTGTGTGGTATGAGTAGAAAATCACCAGAATGTTTTGATAAGTTGTAATAAGTGTTGATTTTTATGCTTGCTATTACAATGGAACATCTTTAGTATTGAAACAGTTCAAAATATATTCAACAAATGAAGTATCTCTTTGGCTCCCATGATCATCTTGGAATAGTGATGCAAAAAATAGTTGTAGAAACCGGCGAAGTGAAACCAAGTTATTTAGGACCGCCAGAAAGTTATCATCAGATTTTTACAAGAAAAGGAGAATTCCATGTGAATAGGTCATTAATGTTCGTTTTATGTTTTTTTATTACTCTATGTTTTATTTTATCTGCGCAGGACAAAAAAATGTTCACAAATCCAATCCTAGCTGGATTTTACCCTGATCCGAGTATTTGCAGAGTCGGCGGCGATTATTTTCTGGTGAACTCTACGTTTTCCTACTTCCCGGGAATCACAATATTTCAAAGCAAAGATCTCGTGAACTGGAAACTCATTGGTTATGTTTTAGATAGACCAGAACAATTAAATTTGGAAGGCCAGGGAGTCTCTCGAGGCATTTATGCTCCAGCAATAAGGTATCATAATGGTACGTATTATGTGACTTGTACATTAGTTGATATCGGTGGAAATTTTGTAGTCACTTCAAAATCGGCTTCTGGTCCATGGTCTAATCCAGTCTGGATTCCTCAAATTAATGGGATAGACCCTTCTCTGTTTTTTGACAAAAATGGAAAGGCATACATACTCTATAATAGTGTACCTCCAGGCGATAAGCCGCTTTATAATGGACACAGAACATTGAGAATGTACGAATTTGACATTGAGAATCTTAAAGTGGTCGGTGAAGAAAAAATTTTAGTCAATGGCGGAGTAGACATTAGTAAAAGACCTGCTTGGATAGAAGGACCTCATATTTTTCAAAAGGACAATTATTACTATCTGATCGCTGCCGAAGGTGGCACAGGTGATCAACACTCCGTGGTCGTATTTAGAAGTAAAAGTGTTGACGGTCCATATATCCCTTATGAAAAGAATCCCAGTTTAACTCAAAGACACTTGGATCCCAAAAGGAATAACCCTATCACATCAACTGGACATGCGGATTTTGTCCAGACCGAAGCAGGAGACTGGTGGGCGGTTTTTTTAGGATGCAGACCATACGGTCCATTTGAAGAAGGATATATTAACACCGGTAGAGAAACCTTTTTGGCTCCTGTAAAATGGGAGGAAGGTTGGCCCGTTATAACTAAAGGAAAGGAAGAAGTACAATATCATTATCCTCTTCCCATGCCGTTGAATATCAAAGGCATTGAGAGACCTTACAGCGGGAACTTTACATGGAGAGATGAGTTTAACAAAGAAAGTCTGTGCCGTGACTGGGTGTTCTTAAGAACACCAAAAGAAAAATGGTACGATTTGAAACAAACGCCAGGTTCTTTGTCGATACAATTAAGACCGGAATCATGTTCTGGAAATGGCAATCCAAGTTTTTTAGGTTTTCGACAACAACATCTTTGTGGATCCGCAAGTACTGAAATCGATTTTGCGCCAAAGGCGGAAAATGAAAAAGCCGGATTGTTAGTTTTTCAAAACGAGCAGCACTTCTATTTCCTCTGCAAATCACTGGAAGGTAATCAACCAGTAGTTCAGCTCTATAAATCCGGTGACAATAAAAGTTCCGATGACCCAAAGGAGTTGATAACTTCTCAAAAAATTCAAAATGAAGAGAAGGGAAAAAAATTGTTGCTCAAAATAGAAGCTCAAGGGTCTGTGTATTCCTTTTCTTATGCATATGAGCCTCAGAAATGGATCCTCTTAAAAGATAGTGTTGACGCCAGATTCTTAAGCACAAGAGTTTCAGGAGGATTTGTAGGCTGTATGTATGCTTTGTATGCGACCTCTATGGGCAAATCCAGCAAAAATGTATCCAAATATAATTGGTTTGAATATCGCGGAGATGATGAAGTATACAGATGATTTATTTTTGATAACCCTTTTCACAGTACGCAGTATCGGTTCACTCATTGTAAGAGATGGTCTATATTATTCATAATGAATCATACATCATTGTTTTCGTATCGAAATAAATCTAGTATTTTTGAATATTAAAGAGATTTTCAAAATGAATTTCTTTTCATGGTTCGTTGAGAAGGAAAGCAATTTTTGCAGGGCTGAATTTTCTTTTCTGCTGTCACCCAGTTCGAATATTTCATTTGTGCCGGGTATCAGGTACCTCTTTCTAAAAGAGTGGTCTATGGTAATAATCGAGCAGACTTTTTCTTCTTTGGCGGCGGTATCGTCCAGGGAGTTCTTATTCTCAAACCCGATTTTCCTGAAAATAAAGAAGAATGGCCGTTCTTTTGGGGGAGGAATTGAATATGTGATTGGAGGGGATCCATCATACATATGCTTGGTACGCACTGTTGGGGATATTCTACAAGAGAAAAAATAGAAAGCTGGAGTATGCCATGAAACAAACATGTGCACTTGTCGGTGTTGGAATAGGGCTTGTTTGCGGAATTCTTTTTGCACAACAGCCGCATCTTCCCCAAAACTATCCTCCGGGATTATACGATGAATCCAAAGTCCCAAAGTATACATTGCCAGATCCATTGACATTACTCAACGGCGATAAGGTAACTGACATAAGAATCTGGAAGGAGAAACGAAGGCCAGAGATATTGAGACTCTTTGAAATCAATGTTTATGGAAAGACCATGATTGGTAAACCTAAGGAAATGACGTGGGAAGTTACATTGGAAGACAGGAAGGCAATGCATGATTCGGTAATTGTAAAGAAAGTAACGATTTACTTCACTGCAAAAAAAGACTGGCCAAAGATGGAACTGAATATTGTCCTTCCCAATCATACGTCTCGACCTGTTCCAGTATTCTTTGTTCCAGGATGGATGCGCAATCAGGAGCTGCTTCTGAAGCGCGGATATGGCCTTGTAAACTTTAATCCATGGGAAATAGAACCAGATAGAAAAGACAGTGCATACGAAAAAAGTATTCGCAAGTTCTTTGCTCGTCCCGGTCAAATGCAACCAGATTCCAACGAATGGGGAGCAATTGGAGCTTGGGCTTGGGCGATGAGCCGTGCAATGGATTACATTGAAACCGATTCTGATATCGATGCATATAAAGTATGTATCATGGGTGTATCACGGTTTGGAAAAGTTGTTATGTGGGCAGGGGCTCAAGATGAGCGATTTGCGATTGTCTTCTCTTGTGAATCCGGTTGCGGTGGTGCGATTATCGTTCGTCGCGGATTTGGCGAAACAGTCAAATCGATTAATGGTTACGCCCCTCATTGGTTCAACAGTAATTTCAAAGAATATGGTGATCGGGTCAATGATCTCCCTGTTGATTGGCACATGCTCGTTGCATTGATGGCGCCAAGACCTGTTTATATTGCAACAGCTGAGGAAGATTACTGGGGCGATCCGCGCGGCTCATTTCTTTCAGGGAAATATGCTGAACCAGTTTATAAGCTATTTGGAAAAGGCGGACTTAGCGTAGATAGTATGCCTGCGGTAGGAATTTCTGTAGGCGACTTTATTGGTTATCATAACAGGAAGGGCGGGCACGGATTAAACGAATACGATTGGGAGCAGTTTCTCAAATTTGCAGATCATCATTTTGGCATTACGAAAGACGAAAGGTAATTCTTAATACTCTCCAATAGAAGAACTTCAAAAAAATTCTTATAAAGAAACAGAGTTAATCAGACAAATTATTCAAAATGAAGATTCAACTTCTCCCATTTCTTTTGATTACAATGCTGAGTGGCGCAGTCGTTAGTGCAAAAAGTTGATGATATCCCGCATCTCAAAAAACAGGAAACTGCTTAATAGCTAATCACTTATAAATTGTGATATTCAAAGAGTCTTTCTCTAGGGGATTCTTTTCTTCTTGACATTTAGAAAAAAAATCATTACTTACACGAGTAAGTAATCGAGTAAGTAAGGATATTATGGCATTTCATACTCAAACAGATATCGCAAATAAACTCAAAGTCTCACGCGTGACAATTTCAAAAGCTCTTCGGGATCATCCTGATATTTCTCCTGAAATGAAAAGGCGTGTGAAAGAAGCTGCCGAAGAATTTGGATATACTCCAAATCTTATCGCTAAAAACTTAACCACAAAGAAAACTCTCACCATTGGAATTGTTGTTCCCGATCTTGAAAATAGTTTTTTTTCATATGCCGTAGATAGTATAATCGATGCTGCTTCGGAACATCATTACCATACGATTCTTACAGTCTCGAGGGAAAACGAGCAGAATGAAAAGTCTAACATTCAAAGTTTGATAGGTATGCGAGTCGACGGGTTATTGGTCTGCGTCTCTCAACGTACGTCCGATCCTCATGTCTTCGAAGAAGTGAAAAAAAAGAATATTCCATTTGTTTTCTTTGATCGTCAACTAGAAGGGATAGGTTTTAAAAGTATCACATTCAATGACAAGATTGGTGCAATCGATGCTCTAGATCAAATCATTAAAAATGGGTATTCACGCATTGCACACTTTGCTGGATATATGAATGTTAGCATCGGCCAGAAACGGTGTGAAGGATATAGAAACGCTTTAGAGAATAATGGATTGAAGGTTGATCCGGCTTGGATTCTTGAGGCAGGATTTGAAATACAGGACGGATACAATTCCTTCATGAAATTATATCAAACAAAGAAAATACCTGAAATCATTTTTGCAGTGAATGATCGTGTGGCATTAGGTGCATACAAAGCGATACAGGAAGTTGGCATGGCCATTCCAAAAGATATCGGCATAATGGGATTTGGATTTAACGAAACCGCGCAGATGTTTTCACCGACATTGTCAATTATTCATCAAGATCCTCGTAAACTTGGAACTGCTGCGTTGAATGTACTCATCGAAGAGATACAAAACATTGGTCAGAAAAAACCTCGTCAAGTTACTATAGAAGAAGAATTTATTTGGAACAATTCAATTATAAAAAAATAACATTGAGAATAAGATTATGAAAAAAATCATTGTTGCTGGAGCCGGCGGGTTTATCGGCGGTCATTTGACAAAAGCATTGAGCACTATGGGGCACAAAGTGCGCGCAGTGGATATTAAACCGCTGAACAAATGGTATCAAGTTCATTCTGGCGTCGAAAATATGATCCTCGACTTGCGCGTCAAAGATAACTGTTATCAAGCAGTGAATGGTTGTAACGAGGTCTTCAATCTTGCAGCGGACATGGGTGGTATGGGATTTATAGAGACTCATAAAGCAGCATGCATGCTCAGTGTGTTGATCAACACGCATATATTAATGGCAGCAAAGGACTGCGGGATTGACCGATTATTCTATGCATCATCTGCTTGTGTGTACAACGGAGAAAAGCAAACTGATCCCAACAATCCCGGACTCAAAGAAGCTGACGCATATCCGGCGCTTGCCGAAGATGGATATGGCTGGGAGAAACTATTCAGTGAACGCATGTGTCGTCATTTCAGTGAGGACTTTGGATTGGTGACACGTGTTGCACGATTTCACAATGTGTATGGACCGTTTGGCACATACGACGGTGGCAGAGAAAAAGCTCCGGCAGCTATTTGCAGGAAGGTAATTGATGGGAAAATATATGGGAAGAAAGATATAGTGATTTGGGGGGACGGACATCAGACCAGAAGTTTTATGTACATCGATGATTGCGTCAAAGGTGTGCTTGATATTATGTACAGCACCATTATGGAACCGATCAATCTTGGTAGCAGTGAAATGGTTTCCATTAACCAATTAGTTGATTATGTGGAAGAGATTGCCAATTACAAGATGGAAAGGAAGTACGATCTGAAAGCGCCCAAAGGTGTTCGGGGACGCAATAGTGACAACACACTGATTAAGAAATATTTGGGCTGGGAACCATTCATCCCATTAAAGGTCGGACTAAAGAAAACGTATGATTGGATCAATGAACAAATGATGAGCAACAATGGAAAAGATAGCAAAGCAGTTGTATTCAATGAGAACTAAGCCTTTGGAAACGATACATTGAACGGAAAAAAAGTTCTCGTTAGCGGTTGTTATGATTTACTGCATGCTGGTCACATTGCTTTCTTCAAAACGGCCGCTCAGTTTGGCAAACTATTCGTAGCTGTCGGCGCGGATGAAAATGTTCGTTTGTTAAAAGGAAAGGCGCCATACTATTCTCAAGAAGAAAGAGTTTATATGGTTAACTCCGTCCGCTATGTCGAAAGCGCCTTTATTGCATCAGGTTCGGGTATGCTAGACTTTGGACCCGATATTGAACGGATCAAACCCGATATTTTTATTGTGAACCACGATGGCCATACTCTAGACAAAGAAGCATTGTGCAAAAAATTCTGTATCGAATATAAAGTATTGGAAAGAATTCCAGAACCGAGACTTCCGGTGCGGGCAAGTTCGTCTACAAAACAAGAATTACAATTTCCATATAGAATTTGTTTAGCCGGTGGTTGGATGGACCAACCATGGGTTTCGGAAATTTATCCTGGTAGCGTTGTTGTTGCTCAATTGTGTCCGACAATTGAATTCAATGACCGTTCTGGTATGGCGACCAGTTCAAGAAAAATCGCTGTTGAAATTTGGGGAAATAGACTTCCAGACGGAAATCCAATTAACAATGCAAGAATTTTATTCGGTGCTGAAAATCCTCCTGGTTCAAAGTACATTTCCGGTTCACAAGATCACATTGGCTTGCTGAATCAGGGAATCAGCCGTCTTTATTATAAAGGCAAATATTGGCCTGATAAAATTGATTCTACAAGAGACGAAGATATTTGCGATTGGCTTTCTAATGTAATTCATTTAATTCCCCTGGAACCTAGGCCGGTCGGCTATGATCCCCTCAAAGAGAAAAAACTTACTATCAACAATGTTAAAGAACTTGGCGATGCAGGCGAACAATGCTGGAAAAGCATTCTTCGGAAAGACGCCGCAGGTTTGGGCCAGTCGATGACAAAATCTTTTCTTGCATGGAAAAAGATGTTCCCTTACACTGTTCCGGAATATGTTATGAAAGAAATGGAAGAGAAATATTTACCTCATTATCTTGGTGCCATAACTTCTGGCAGTGGCGGAGGCTATATGGTTGTTGCGTCGGAAATAGAAATAGATGGATCTCTTAAAATCAAAGTTAGGTCATAAATATTGAATAAATTCAAATGCTTTTACAAAACTGTATTTAAGATATATATATTTTTAGAATGCGTAGTCAATTATTTTAAAGGAAGTCATTATGAATTTGTCCAAGATGTTTAAAACGGAAGAAGGTAAAAATTATGTATTCACGTTTGCACTCGTCAGCACATTATTCCTATTATGGGGAACTTGTAATGGAATGATCGATGTGATGGACAAGCACTTTCAGGATCAGCTGCATCTGACGAAAGCACAGTCAGCATGGGTGCAGTTTGCACATTATTTGGGTTATCTTTTAATGGCCATGCCTGCAAGTTGGCTGGCGCGCAAACTTGGTTATAAAGGCGGTATCATTTCAGGGCTGCTGCTCGTAGCGCTGGGCGGATTCTGGTTTGTCCCGGCTACATATATTTCGTCATTCTGGGCGTTCCTGCTGGGTGTGTGTGTCATCGCAATGGGATTGACAATTCTTGAGACGGTAGCTAATCCCTATACTACTGTGCTCGGTCCTAAGAACTTCGCAGCAGCGCGTATCAATTTTGCGCAATCGTTCAATGGCGTTGGTTGGATTTTCGGCCCGATCATTGGTGGAGTGTTCTTCTATTCTGCAGGTGGCTCAGAGGTCGCTCAAGGTCAACTCTACATTCCGTACCTTGCGGTGGCAGTCATCGTCCTTGCTATGTCCGTGGTCTTCTTCTTCGCCAACGTCCCCGACCTTAATACGGAGGATGAGTATCACTTAAGTGATACAACTGCAACCAATGTCAAGCGGTCCATCTGGTCACACCCCCACTTCATCGGCGCAGTCGCAGCTCAGTTCTTATACGTCGCGGCGCAAGCGGGCATTTTTAGTTTTTTCATTAACTATATAACTGAGGAAATGCCTTCAATTTCGCATGGACTATCAAGCAGTTGGTTCTTTAAAGACCGCGCTATGTTGCGTGAAGGTGCTTACTACGTGAACGAGCAAGGAGCTACTTTTCTGCTCGGTACAATTGGATTTCCGCTCTTCCTGATCGGCCGCGCCACGGGGGCGGCAATTCTGAGGAAATTGAAAGCGCATCGGGTGCTGGGTACGTACGCAATTGCTAATGTTTTTCTCTGCGGCATTGTCATTCTTAGACTTGGTTGGATTTCGGTTGCAGCGATGTTTCTGAGTTTTTTTTTCATGTCGATTATGTTTCCGACGATATTCGCACTTGGTATCTACGGTCTTGGCGTACAGGCGAAGAGAGCATCAGGTTTCATCGTCATGGCTATTATTGGCGGAGCAATCATGCCGAAGCTTATGGGTTACCTCGGAGATGTCTACAATATGTCTGTCAGCTTTCTCATGCCACTAGGTTGCTTCGCGCTCATCGCGATGTATGGATATTCGTGGCCTAGACTGAGCAAGGCGGATGCTCAAGAAAGTTTTTCCAGTGTAAAAGGACACTGAATGTGAAGGTAAGACAACATTAAGAAGAATTTTATCTTATTTCATAGGATGAAAATTATTCAATAGAATCACAGACTATAACCAAACCGTCAGAGAACCCTCTCAAAGTATTTATTAATCCCCCCGAATGTGCAGAGCCTTGTGTTTTGTGGATGCGGATAGGGTCGAACATAAGTAAAGAAGGCATTACGAAAGATCTGGAAGCTTTGAAAAAAGCAGGATTTAAGAGAACAATTATGTTCAGTCTGGCAGATATTACTACTCCTTGGGTCAGTGAGTATAGACAAGAGCCCGACACCGGAAATTATTTCCTGGACAGAACCCTTGTGGAAATTGGTGCACCATGCAGTGGAAGAATCAGAACGCTTGGGTATGGATTTTGGCGTGTTCAATGGCCCAAGTTATGAATCAAGCGGTGGTGTATGGATGACACCTGAGTTATCGATGCAGGAAATTTGCTGGTCTCAAAAAAGGAATGCCGGCGACAAACATATAAGTATAATTCTTGACCGGGCTTCTGTTGATCCCCATGCGAACCATCCTTATCCTTTATTTAATCCCAAAAACAGGCTTAGTAGAAAAGCCGATAATAGAGGCACGGAAAACGTACTACAAAGATATTACAGGTACTGGCAGTTCCGGCAAAGGGAATAGTTTCCCAAAAAGTATCATTAGTCTGACCGAAAAGATGAAATCAAATGGGTAGTTGGGATGGGATGCTCTAACCGGAGACTGGATAATCTATAGGTTTGGCTATACAACGGGGGGGCGTTAATACAGCCTGCACAATGGAAGGCGACAGGTTTAGAATGCGATAAAATAAGCCAGAATGCAGTAGATTTCCACATGAATCATGTGTGATAGGTGAAATTCGAATTTAAAGTATATTCACAGAAATAGTGATAAATATGGATGTATATTTTGTTGCGAATACAGCTTGCGAAGCCGGTTCTGCAACTTATACTTTTAAAATATTGGGGATGCAACCTGATCTTTGGGACCTGTTACTGGAGCGATGCGAAGTCTCTCACAATTTGAAATCAGTAATGACATAACTTTAATTCCACTTAATTTTGCTGAGGCTCAAAGTTTTTTTTATCGTCTTTCGGAATAAATCTCCCAGTTCAGGTTCAAGTGGAAAAAGTATTTTTCCTTCCATGAAAGAAATAGTGACTATTAATGAACCATGGCAGGTTCAATTTGATTCTGCATAGGGAAGTCCTGCCAAACCTGTTACTTTTACAACACTCATTGACTGGACAAACCATCCTGAACCAGGCATTAAGTACTTTAGTGGTACAGCAGTTTACCAAACATCGTTCGATATACCTACTTCACAAATCTCAGATAAACTTTCTGTATTGAAGTCACTAATGTATGGGTCAACCGCTTATAGGAAACGAACAGGAGCCCGCTGATTGCAAATGGTCAGCAGGTCATTTTGGAGGTTCCTTTTTACAAGAATTCCCTGATCGGTTCCTAAAAAATCAATCTCGCCCTTCTAAGGAGGATATTGTTCTACAACTTGGAATTATTTTACCAACGATTCCTCATTAATTCCTTCCGGTTTGTTAGGACCCGCGAGGATAATGGCAGGGGATTAACCAAGATGAATGATTTAAGTAAATAATGAATGATCTCTTTAAAAATAAAACGTTTGCATATATTTAGAAAAAATTGTCATTAAACAGTTTTTAAAAAACTTTGAGATTTTGATATTATAAGAATCTAACAAATCAGTTAATACTTCTACGGAAGAACATATCATTTAAGTATCGCGAATACTCGAAAGACTAACAGCAACTTCCATCTCGTATCAACTGATAGTGTAAATGATCACCTCTATAGAATACTAGAAGTCATCTCAAAATACGTTGTCACTCCCGAAAGTTTCAATCGGGAGTCCAGGGTTTTGGATATCCGACTGACTTCGCCGAGATCTCATTTCGATTTCTTAATCGAAAAGGACTTAAAATCCGCAGGTATGACAAGAGTATTTTGGCACGTCATCATTTTTGAAATAGGTTCTAGTTTGAACGGCAATTTTTCTCTTGACATTTAAAGTCAAGATTTATTACATTGAAACGGTTCAACTGTAATTAAACCTCTTTAATTCGTTAAACCGAATGTGATTTATCGGGACAAAGCGTTTCAACTCGAGATGTGGATGTAATATGCTGCAGTCTTTTTAACGAAAGAGATTTCCATTGACGATTTCTATCTTCAAACATAGGACGTAAAAATGTTGGATAAGAATTCAAAGAATGAATTAGTAGAACAAGAAGAGTTGTTGGAATATAAAAATTCAGAATTATCGATTGAAGTTCGTGTTGCTGACTTAATAAGTCGGATGACACTTGAAGAAAAAGTAGCTCAGATGCTTTGTATCTGGGGACAAAAAAAGACTGCTCTATTCGATAAGGAAAGTAACTTCAATCTCAAAAACTTAGAACTTCATTTCAAACATGGTGTCGGTCAAATAGCAAGATTGAGTGATACGGGCAAAGGTCAGAATGCGCGTGAAATGGCGGCGTTAGCAAATACCATTCAAAAATATTTCGCTGAAGAAACTCGTTTAGGCATTCCAGTTATTTTTCATGAAGAATGTTTGCACGGCCTTGCTGCTAAAGAAGCCACCAGTTTTCCTCAGCCAATCGGATTAGCATCTACGTTTAATCCTGATCTTATAGAAGAAATATATACAGCAATTGCTGAAGACACTCGTTCTCGAGGTGCACATCAAGCTTTAACTCCCGTTGTCGATGTCGCTCGCGATCCTCGCTGGGGACGAGTAGAAGAAACGTTTGGTGAAGATCCATACCTTGTAGCTCAAATGGGTATTTCGGCAGTAAAAGGTTTTCAAGGTGATGGAAGTTTTAAGAACAAGAAACGAATTATTGCAACATTGAAACATTTCGCAGCACATGGGCAACCAGAGTCTGGCATCAATTGTGGTCCTGTCAATATCTCTGAACGTCTCTTGCGGGATACGTTCCTTTATACATTTAGAGAAGTAGTGAAAAAAGCCGACGCCATAAGTGTGATGGCATCATACAATGAGATTGATGGTGTTTCATCGCATGCTAATAAATGGCTGTTGAAGGATGTACTGCGAGATGAGTGGGGTTTTAAAGGATATGTTGTTTCAGATTATTATGCGATTACCGAATTGAACTTTCGAGAAGAAGCGATAAGCCACGCTATGGCTAAGGACAAGACTGAGGCCGCTTTGCTTTCGGTAGAAGCGGGTGTCAATATCGAATTACCGGATCCTGATTGTTATCCCAATCTCATTCAACTCGTTCAAAGCGGCAAATTATGCGAATCAGTTTTAGATGGATTAGTCGCCTCGCTCTTAAAGTATAAATTCCAACTCGGTCTTTTTGATGACCCTTATGTCGATCCGGAGTTGATTCATAGTGAAACGAGACTTGAAAAAGAAAGAACACTTGCTTTGCAGGCAGCTCATGAGACAATTACTCTGCTTAAGAACGAAGGGAATATATTACCCCTCAATAGAAAGGAAATTACTACTCTTGCCGTGATTGGCCCGAATGCGGATCGGAAGTTGCTGGGAGGGTACAGCGGTGAGCCAAAGTACTATACTTCTGTCCTGCAAGGAATAAAAGAAAAAATTGGGAAAGATATTCATGTCCTTTACAGTGAAGGTTGTAAGATTACACTTGGTGGATCATGGAATGAAGATGCAATAACATTCTCAGATCCGGAAGAAGATCGAAGATCAATTGCTCAGGCTGTTGCTATAGCTCAAAAGGCTGACACCATCATTCTTGTTTTGGGCGGCAATGAACAAACCTCACGAGAGGCATGGAATAAAACCCACATGGGTGATAGAGCCAACTTAGATCTCTTTGGTATGCAGAACGATTTGGTAAAAGCAATTTTAGAAACAGGAAAACCCGTTGTCGTGGTGCTTTTCAATGGCAGGCCGAACTCCATAACCTATCTTCAGAGACACATACCGGCGATTCTCGAGTGCTGGTATTTAGGACAGGAGACAGGGAATGCCGTGGCAGATGTTCTTTTTGGAGATTACAATCCCGGGGGAAAACTTCCGATCTCTATTCCTAGATCTGTAGGACATTTGCCTTGTTACTATAATTATAAACCTTCCGCGCGTCGTGGCTATTTAAACGATGATGTTTCTTCACTTTACCCATTTGGCTTTGGTTTAAGTTATACTACATTTAGTTTCAATAACCTCCGACTTGAGAAATCTTCGATTAGCGTAAATGAATCGACGAGTGTATCCATCGATGTAAAGAATACAGGCCATCGTTCTGGCGATGAGGTTGTGCAGATGTATATCCGAGATATTTTTAGCTCGGTCACTCGCCCGATCAAAGAGTTACGTGGATTTAAGAAGATTCATCTCAATCCGGGTGAAACGAAGACTGTGGCCATACCAATCGAACCGGAACATTTAGCCTTTACGGATATCAACAAGAAGAATATTGTTGAACCTGGAGATTTCATGATTATGGTCGGTAACTCGTCACAAGATTCCGATTTACAGAAACTTATTTTAACCGTTCAGAAATAAATTACCCAAGAGAAAATAGACTATGGCAGAAGAACACTTCCATCAAAAACTCTCTTTCGTCGAAAAAGCGGGGTATAGTGCCGCTGATGCTGCAGCGAATTTCGTCTTCATGACAATGATTCTTTTCCAGACGAATTTTTACACAGATGTCTTTGGCATCACCGCGGGTGCTGCAGCAACTATTCTCATGGTCGCCCGGTTATGGGACGCTTTCGCCGATCCGATTGTTGGTGTGCTTGCCGACCGCACGGACACTCGCTGGGGAAAATTCCGTCCATGGGTTCTTTTCACGGCACTACCTTGGTGTATCGTGATGGTGCTGGCATACACCACGCCAAAGGGCTGGGGCATGACCTCGATGATTGTATATGCCGCAATCACCAACATTCTGCTGATGAGCATCTATTCCATGAACAATATGCCATACTCAGCGCTGGGCGGTGTCATGACCGGCGATATCAACGAGCGCGCCAAGCTTAACTCCTACCGGTTTATCGCAGTGAATGCAGCACAATTCATTGTAGGTGGTTTCACTCTGCCGTTGATTGCTAAATTCGCAGTCGGGCATGACAGGCAGTACGGCTGGCAAATGACCATGACTATTTGGGCTGTTGTGTGTTTCATTCTGTTCCTTATTACATTTGCTACGACAAAAGAACGCATTAAACCCGAGCCTCATCAAAAATCTTCACCGAAAGAGGATTTTGTTAATCTGCTCAAGAACAATCCGTGGAAAGTAATGTTTTTCATGACGCTGGTGCACTTTGCGATTCTTTCGTTCAGGGGTGCCGCGCTCTATAACTATTATCATCATTTTGCTGACAAAGCTGCATTATACGATTGGGTACAGAGCATGGGTTTGACTGCGCCTTCGCTCACTCCTGGTGCCCCTGCACCCGGCGGCATTCTTGAATGGCTCGGATACATCGTCCACGGAGAAAAAGCAAACCTTGCGAGTTCAAACGTTGCCGATGTTGCTAATAGCATCATCAATATGATCGGAACCGGTATCACTATTATTGTCATCATTCTCTCGCCGGCCCTTTCTAAGAGGTTTGGAAAAAAGGCAGTTGCGATTAGCGGTTTCGCTCTAGCGAGCATCGGGACACTGGCATTCTATATGCTTGGACCTACGAATGTTACCGGCATGGTCGTGCTGACAATTCTCATCGCGATAGCATACGCTCCAACCATTCCATTGATTTGGGCGATCTATGCGGATGTGGCGGACTACTCTGAATGGAAGACGGGACGACGCTTTACAGGAATCGTTTTTGCAACCATTGGTTTTGCTTTGAAAGGCGGTTTAGCGCTTGGCTCTTCTTCGTTCCTCTGGATCATGGCCGGCTTATTCTGCTATGACACCCAGATGCCTGATGCACCTCAAGCGCTAGAGGGGTTCCGCACATGCAGCGGAATTGTTGTCGGCATTATGTTTATGATCTGTACCATCTTGCTCACTGCTTACCAGATCAATAAAAAGATGACGATTCAAATGGCTGATGAGTTAGCAGAACGGCGAAGAGCATTCGCATCGAGAACTCGAACACATGAAGCTTGAAGAGAAAAACATCTTCTACATAAAATATTAGGAAAAAGACTATGAAACAAAAATGCAGACTTGTTGTTTCAACTAGTATAGTGCTATTCTTCTTAATCACCGTACCTAAGGAAATATTTGCTGCTGATGGAACAATAAAAGCTAAAGAGACTCATCAAGTAATGATAGGTTTTGGTGCCTCTATTGCATGGGCCGATGATCAATTAACTACACATCCAGCAAAGGGTGAAATTTATAATTACATTTTTAAGGATCTCGGTTTGGATATCCTGCGGATTCGAAATATGTATCGGAATAATCCATTGGACTTTGCACCAACGTTTGCTGAAATTGTTGATACAATGTATGCCCTTTCACCTCAGAGGCCGAAAATTCTTATTTCTTCATGGTCGCCCCCTGCTGATATAAAGAGTAATAATGACGTCGAAAATGGCGGAACATTGATAAAGCAAAATGGAAAATATGTTTATGGTGCATTTGCTCAATACTGGGTAGACGCCATAAATGCTTATAGAGCTATTGGTATTGATCCGGATTATATCACTATTCAAAATGAGCCAGATTTTTCGGCAACATGGGAATCATGTCTTTTCAACCCCACAGAAACATCAACTATTGCTGGCTATAATCGTGCATTGGATACTGTGTATATTGGACTGCAACAGTTGCAATCACCTCCAAAAATATTGGGTCCAGAGGTTTTGGGAATTGGCTATAGTGAATTCCAAAAATATGGGTCGTCTTTTAATCAGAGTCATCTTGATGGATATGCGTATCATTTATATCACGGCGAATCTGATAATGTTAACGATAATCACAACCCTGATTTGTTTATCACGAATCTTACTACCATAGCAAACAGCTATCAGGGTAAACCGATATTTCAAACAGAATATGACCGTGGTGATTGGTTCAATACAGCCTGGTTGATGCACAACTGTTTAGTCTATGGAAATGTTTCAGCGTATCTCTGGTGGGAATTGGTGTGGGGATCGGGCGGCAATCCCCTGATAGAAATGGAATCAGACACCTATACAATTACTAAATACTATTGGGCGTTCAGACAATATTCAAAATATATTGATTCCGGTTATGAAAGGGTGACTGCATCAGTTAATGCAGATAGCCTCAGGATGTCCGCTTTCATTAATCCTGGCGGTAATAAGTTGACGGTAGTGGTGCTAAACATTGGGTCGCAGGCTCAATCGATGAATTTTGATATCCAAGATTTCAGCGTTGATAGCGGGATGGTTATTCGTACTTCTGAGACCGAATCGGGTGATACAATAAGTAATAGTTATGATGGCAAATCAGCATTGGATTTTCCTGTTCGTTCTATTACCACGCTCTCGTTTTCCGGTGCGTTGGCCACCAATGTCGACAATAAACCAGTAATGCCAGTAAAATTTTCATTATCTCAAAATTATCCTAATCCTTTTAATCCAACCACAACAATTGAATATTCTTTAGGAAGAGAAAGTTTCGTTCGACTAAAGATCTATGATGTTTTGGGCCGGGAAATAACAACATTGGTTCAGGAAAGAATGGCAGCAGGAAAACATACTGTTCAATTTGACGCAAAGGATATGAATTCAGGTATCTATTTCTATAAAATAATGGCGGGAGATTTTATTCAATCTAATAAAATGATGGTGATAAAATAATATCAAATGGTATTAGAGGCATGGATAATACGTCCATAAATTTTTTAGAAAAGCTCAATAAAAAAGATTGAACAATACAAAGCGATGAACGAATAAATAATTATCCAATTAATAAACTAATTTCCAACAAACAATGGAGGTTGTAAAATGAAAAACTTATTATTTAGTTTTTTCATGATAGTCTTGATCTTTACTTCTGGAAAAGCACAGGGCTTTATCACAATTGATGCCCAAAGGGATGCTTTTTTTGATGGCTTAACTAATCCTAATGATGGAAAAATATTTATACCATCAAGGGCTTACCTGCCGGAAGATACCGGCAAATACGGACCTCCGTGGGGTGACGCAGATATTTCCGGAATAGTATGGACTGCATGGGACACTACATATCTATACTACTATGTTGAAGTAAAAGATAATATCATTATTGACAATCAGAAAGCTAATTGGTCAAATGATAAAATTGAACTTAAATTTGATCCGAATCCTACACTAAAATTGACAGGACAGGGTAATTGTATTCAGGTCGGTATGACGGCATTAGACCGTGGTGATGCTCAGTTAGACACAGCAGTAGATAATTTGGACTTAGACCAGAAGATTGCTAATGGGAAAGAAATGATAGATACATCTGGAAACCCATTTTGGTCTACACCTAATGATTATGCACGTAGAGAAACTGCTGATGGTTATGTTTTAGAATTCAGGCTTCCTTTCAAATATATTAATAAATCGAAAAATTGGCTTCGGCCTGTAGCAGTGGGTTTACAATTCGGAAGTGCGATAAATTTAAATGATAACGATAGTACTGGAAGAATGAATGCTGTGAATTGGTCTGCTGGACATAAAGATGCAGTTTGGAATACTCCAAAGTACGATGGCACAGTAACGTTATTAGACGGCCATAAGTGTAAATATGAAGCCAAAAGCCTTCAAGACTCAACTATTGTTAATGATAGTGCTGCGGTTTGGTATTTTGGTGGCACACCATTCACATCCGTAAAATCTTTTAGTGGTACTCCAGAATCTTTCAATTTAATGCAGAATTATCCCAATCCATTTAATCCGACAACAACCATTAAATTCACGTTACCACAGCGCAGCGATGTCCGGATTGTCCTTATAAACGTGTTAGGACAAGTCTTGAAAGAAATCGCCAAGGGCAACTACAGTGCCGGCAGTCATCAGGTGACGTTGGATGCTTCGCGTCTTGCAAGTGGCATTTATTTCTACAAACTACAGGCAGGTTCATTGAGCGATACAAAGAAGTTAGTGCTTATGAAATAATACTTCTTCCTGTCATGATGTTCGTGCATGCTCGCTTATTTCTGCCCTCTTCGTATCGGAAGAGGGCAGATGAGCGAGTGCATAAAGATTATGAACACAAGATAACTCGTTAAGAAAATGAAGATGGATGTATAGATAAATATTACTGTGGATAATAAGTAGTGTGGGTATTTCAAACAATTACAAGTAGGTAAAGAGGGTATCGCAAAAAGGAACATGTCATTGCGATCCCGATTCATCGGGAGAAGCAATCCGATAAAATGAGTAAAAAAGGAAAAGAGAAAAAGAGAAATTGCTCCGTTCGCAATGACTCTGAGGCAACTTTTTAGACAGCCGCACATCACAAGAACTATATTTTAAGTAAAATCAGTTAGTACATACGCGCATTCATGATGAAAATTTTTAAATCGATATTCTGTATCAAGAGTTTTGCAGGGTTCCTGTACTGCATGAGTATTCCGCTTTTAGGACAAATGAAGTCTGTCATCCCTGCCGGCGGTTCTCTCGGTATAGAAAACGGCAATGATGCGTTAGCTATAGTGGGCGAAAAAATAATTACGGTAAGAGATTTCAGGGAACGCAGTGAATTTACGGTTCGCCCTCAGAATTTTAAAGACAAGAATATCACATTAAACAATTTAATTTTTGAAAAGATTCTTACCCTAGAAGCAGAACAAGAGGCGAAGTCTGCAGTACATCCTGGGATGCAGGCCATGCTAGATGGCATTAAAGAACAACAGATGCGGGCTCAGCTCTACTATGAGGTTGCTTATAACAAAGTGAAATTCAATTCCGCTGAATTGGAAAAAGCGTACACGCTGTCCACTCGTGAATACGAACTCGAGTTTTATCGCTTACCGAATAAGAAGTTCGCATACAAAATTCAAACAGCGATCGATGCTGGACCTACACGAGCCGATTCCTTATTTAAGGAAGTGGAAGAGATTCTGGGAAAGAAACCTGTCCATAAAACAAAATTTGACGATAACGATGACGATGCTATTCATAAAGCATTGTACACGGAGGCGCTGGATCCGGGGAAGATTGTTGGACCTGTGAGACTCGGTGATGGCGGATATATCGTTATGAAAGTGTTGACATGGGTTGATTATCCTCTTATAAGCGGTGAAGAACAGCAAGCAAGGTGGAATAAAGTAGGGGACATTATCCAAAACCGAAAAGCAGAGCAGCAGTGGCGCTCCTACCAGGCAAGTGTCATGAAGGGGAAGCGATTAGTATTTGATAAGCATTCTTTTGATGTGTTATCGGCCTGGGCGATGGAAAATTATTATTCCCACAAACAAAACGATTCTCTGAATATTCACATTGCAGAAATTGAAGGAAAGAAACCGGAAATTGATTTTAACAACCCTTTCTTTACGCTCGATAAAAAAGTATGGACTCTAAAAGACTTTCGAAAAGTGCTTCGTACTCATCCCCTCGTCTATAGAACGACTGCGCTTGACAGTACAAATTTTCGGAAACAATTCAAATTGGCAATCATTGATTTGATGCGGGATCATTATTTGACACAGGCGGCTTATAAGCGTTCTTTGGACAAGCATGAAAACGTGAAAAATACAGTCGGAATGTGGAGAGATTCTTTTTTGGCAACGGAAAAAGCAAAGAGTATTGTTGATACGGGCGTAGCTCAGGGGATCGTCAAGAGAAACGATGAGCGCGGCTTATCGGAATTTTGGAATTCGCAAGTGATCATATTGCAGCAGAAATATGGCAAATCGATCTGGATAAACCATCCTTTGCTGGATCGTCTTGCATTAACAAGAATTGATATGATTGCCTTAAAACCAGGTTTTCCCTATCCTCTTGAGGTCCCTCAATTCCCGACATTGATCGTTTCCGAGAATCTTGACTATGCGACACTTAAAAAATGATATTGAAGATAGATTACAGTACTGACAAAGACATCAATAAGTTTGATTCATGTACATTGTTTTTTGATATAACTTATGGTAAACAAAGGAAGGGTTGTTAAAATGAAAAAACTAACTACAATCTTTTTGTCAATTTTCTTCCTCCTTGCTGCAAGTGCAAGTATGCTCTATGCTGGAGTAGCAGGAAAAATTTCTGGCAGGCTGATCGATAAAGCAACGCAAGAGCCATTAATAACGGCAAATGTCATCATTAAGGGAACCTCGCTAGGTGCATCAAGTGATATCGATGGAAGTTATTCGATATTAAATATTCCTCCTGGGGTCTATACTGTCAGTATATCCGTCGTTGGATATCGAAAGGTACAGATTGAAAATGTCCGTGTGAATATAGATCTTACGACTACCGTTGATGTCGCGCTTGAACCAGAAGCCGTTGAAATGGATGCTGTCGTTATTTCAGCGGAGAGACCTCTGGTGACAAAAGATATGACATCGTCTCTTTCAACCGTTACATCTGAGCAGATTCAAAATCTGCCGGTCGATAACATTGCACAAGTTCTGAGATTAAATGCGGGTATAGTCATGAGTGGAGGTCAGATTACGATTCGCGGCGGCAGGACGGGTGAAGTGGCATATTGGGTTGATGGTATTTCATCGACTGATGTCTATAATGGGACACAGGGTGTGACGGTGGAAAACTCTTCTATTCAGGAACTTCAGATTGTAAGCGGTACCTTCAACTCTGAATACGGACAGGCAATGTCGGGTATTGTCAATATTGTCACGAAAGATGGCGGCAGCAATTATACCGGGCAGATAAAAATTTATGGAGGGAGTTACTTAAGCGGTGATGATGTGTTTAGTCTGTACAAACATCTTGTTACGGCGGAAAATCCTGTTGCCAATTCGAATGGGATTAATACAACACAGATCGTAAGCAGCGAAAAATATTATCCGTTGAAAAAAATAAATCCTCTTTATAGCGGAGAATTTACACTGAGCGGTCCGGTGCCTTTCTTGGAAAATAATTTAAAATTCTTTGCAAACGGTCGTTACTATTCAGACGATGGATATTTTTATGGGGCAAATTGGTACTTGCCAGATGGAGTTGCAGGTGATTCCTCTATAGTGACGATGAATCCATATCAGAATATCTCCGCCCAGGGAAAACTCACCTACAACTTAATGGGTGGCAATATACGGATGAGCTATGAGTTCTTCGGGAATAAGTGGAAGAGAGACAGGACTTACTATCCGTTTTCATCGAGCGATTTTCCTTACAATTTTAATGCTCATGATTATTTGTACGATCCGTATGGATTGCCAAAATCCTTTGGCGATGCATACACTCACCTTTTTTCATTGAGTCATGTTTTGTCTTCATCAACCTTTTACGAACTGCGTGTCAGCAGATATCAATCAGAAATGAATCAATACGTATTTGAGAATCCAACACAAGCAGTAAGATATTTGGACAGTACAGGCACGGTCGATCCAAATGGTCCAGATGGCTATCTCCAACCAAACAATAGTGGAGGTTATTCAGCACCCGCTTCCAACAGTTTCAATAACAAAGGTATGGATCCAACCCATACAAGCCGCAGTACGGCTTATTGGGCCGCAAAATTCGATCTTACCAGCCAGGTTAATAAATCTCACGAAATGAAATTCGGTGCAGAAGCAAGACTTCATGAACTCACATTAGATAGATATCAAATCGTGAGCGCAACGGATGCAAGCGGAACGATAATAACTCCATTTGTTCCGGCTGTGCCAAATCAAAGCAGCATTTACAGAAGTTTGTATGATAGAAAACCGCAAGAGTATTCTGCCTATGTGCAGGACAAAATGGAGTACAACCAAATCATCGTTAACATTGGATTGAGGTACGATTATTTCGATGCAAATGCATCAATGCTGACAGATCCAACTGACCCTGATATATACTCACCAGTTAAACCTGAACACATCTATGCCGGATGGATCCCTTTACCAGACAGTTATTCCGGAACACTCGATCAATGGATCGCAGATAACTTAGCAAACGGAACCTTCAGGGAATATACTCCCGATGAACGAAGAGCTTTTATGCAGCAAAAAGTCAGTGCCAAGATGGCTCTAAGCCCGCGGCTCGGCATTGCGTTCCCGATTACCGATAAAGGAGTTATCCATTTTTCCTATGGGCATTTCTTCCAAATTCCGCAATTCCAGTATCTCTATGCTAATCCCGATTTCAAAATCAGCAGCGGCAGCACTTCCAGTGCCACACTCTTTGGAAATCCAGATCTGAAACCTCAAAGGACTGTGATGTATGAACTTGGATTGCAGCAACAGCTTTCTGATAACATTGGAATAGATGTGACAATGTTCTACAGAGATGTACGCGATTGGGTGGGAACAAGCAGTGTGCCAATTTCAGTATATGGGGGAAGTGCGACGTATGCGATGTTTGTGAATAAAGACTATGAAAATGTGCGCGGAGTGACATTAAAATTCGAGAGACGAATGAGCAATAATTTTTCATTCCGTGCCGATTATACATACCAGATTGCTGATGGAACGTATTCTAATCCGACGGATGCCTTCAATGCGATATCCAGCAATCAAGCGCCAGTCTTAGCTCTCGTTCCTATGAATTGGGACCAGAGACATACTCTCAATGCGCAATTGATCTACAGTAATTCCGATTGGATTATTTCACTTATCGGCACATACTGGAGCGGACAGCCATACACGCCAAGTTTTCCCTCGAGTGAAGCGACAGGTTCCTCAGCAGTTACAGGCCTGACGACAAATAGCGAGAATATGCCAGACCAGAAAAATATTGATTTAACAATCAGCAAAAAAATCCAAATGAGCCATTCTCTCTCTCTCGAATTTTTTATGAATATTTATAACTTACTCGATGAAAGAGATGCAACGAATGTTTATTCCGACACAGGAAACCCGGATTACACGACAAACCCTCGGCGACTTTCGCAAGTATCATATAATTCAGATAGGGTAAGCACACCGGAAGATAATATGAATCAACCCGCTTGGCATACTGCACCGCGCCAAATTCAACTTGGTATAACATTAGGATTCTAATCGAAAATTAGGAGATAACATGAAAAATAAATTCTTTTATTCTATTTTTGCTGTCCTTTCATGGATTGGGTTATCCAATTCAATTGTGCAAGCCCAGATGCGATACCTTCATGGAGATGATCGAGAATACCGAATCGGAATGCATTCCGGGAATCAATTCAGGACAACTTTTTTCAATGATGGAACATGGGGTGGAAATACGAGCAATACACCAGGAATGAGCATTGTAAAGACTCAAATTGCTGGTGAATGGCCTATTAATTCAGGCCACTGGTACCTTATTGATGGAGATACTTTTGTCCTTTCGGAAGTTGCTGACAATTATGATCCGCTTGAACATTATTTCTTGGCAGACTCGGGTAAAGTGGGTAGAGTTCATCACATTCAGAGCACCGTCAAAGCTGCACCTGGAGGAGGTACTGTAGGTGATCAAGATCCAAACACTAAAAAGTGGTGGACTTTCTTACCGTTACCGGGATTTGCAAATCCAAGAGATCAGATCATTGCTATGGCAAAGGGAGACCAACAATGGTATGACGATGCAAAGTCAGCGGGATCCTGGCCTCTCTTCTGGCCAGATATTAGAGATCCACAAAACCCTTACAAAATATATTCCGCCGATGGGTGGGCTGGTTCCTGGAATGGATATTTTGGCAGAAATAAATTTAATGCTGATGAAGAGAGTTACTTTGTTGCCGATGATTATGCAAAACAGAAGTTCCCTTCGTTCAGGCCGGATACAACAGATGTACTTAGAGGCGGATTAGGCATACGAATGTATGTGAGAGGATTTCAATGGGCAAAAATGCCCGTACAGGATGCTTTATTTATCGTGAGCGATCTGCAGAATATTGGAACCTATCAGCACAATAAAGTGGTGTTCGGATATAAGATTGGCAACAACATGGGTCAAACAAACGGTGGAGCCGATGCAGGTGATGACGGCGGCAGTTATAGTATTGTTGATAATTTATGTTGGACGTGGGATCAAAACGGTCTTGGCGCTTCAGATTGGGGACCAACTCCTGTTGGAATATCAGGCGCCGCGCTTCTGGAGACCCCGGGTAATCCTTTTGATGGAATCGATAATGATAATGATGGAAACCCAAATAGTCCCAATTATGGTATGAAAAACAAAGAAACAGGTCCCGTGACGCTACATACCGTTAATGGACCACAAACATTTTATGCTGGTTCAGGGCCGACTATTTCAACGAATACGTTTGCACCGAAGGTGCTTGGACTTAACGACCAGATCGTATTGATTGATTACAAAGACCCACATTATAAGCGAACTGTTACAACGTTCAAACAGGCTCTTCTCGCTCAGGGCAAAACATTGGCCACGGATACTCTTCTCATTCCATTTGGTGGAATCACGTACAAGTTTTGGGTTGGAGATACATTGAAAGAAATCGGCGATAATTTATTCGATGATAATTTAAATGGTATCATTGATGAAAACAGAGGAGTTACAAATCCATCGACTGGAGTAACGACCTATCTGTATCTAGACCATAAGTACATTGACTATTTGAACCCTGATGTAACCACAAATGGATCGCTGAATCCTCTTATTGATGAACGCAGGGATGATGGTATTGATAACAATGATAATTGGGATCCTGCTAAAGATGATGTTGGCCAGGATGGTTTAGGTCCTACAGATCTCGGTTACCCGGGGCCTGATATCGGAGAAGGTGACGGGAAGCCGACACCGGGAGAACCCCATTTTGATAAAACAGATATCAATGAAAGCGACATGATAGGGTTGACGAGCTTTAATTTGTACCTATGGGCTCAGAAAGACCAGTTTGGAGACGGGACACAGCAAGATGATGAAGGTTTTTGGAATAGGCTTGCTCCAGGCTCTTTTTATGCCTACCCCAGTGCAGACAATGTCGAATTATTATTCGGTTCCGGATATTTCCCGTTGCCCCCGGGTGATCTTGAAAGAATTTCCTATGCGTTTATTGTTGTGAGCGGCCCTGCGGGCGGTTGGAAAGGCGGTTCTGGCGAAGTTGCACCACCTGATAATTTACTTTTGGAAAAGACCAATGTGCAATCGGCTTACGATCAAAATTATAATTTTGCCAAGGCTCCTTTTATACCTGCCGTTATAGCTGTTGCAGGTGATAAGAGAGTGACTTTATTTTGGGATGATATAGCAGAATCTTCTGTTGACGCAAACAATGTTGTAAATTTTGAGGGATACAAAATTTATCGTTCCACAGATCCTGGCTGGAATGACATGACTCCAATTACCGACGGCCATGGTAACGTGGTAATGCGCCAACCGTTAGCACAGTATGATCTTGATGATACATATTCTGGCTATATTTCTGCAACTCCAAATACAGGAGTTCGTTTTTGGTTAGGGAGTAATACCGGTCTGAGACATTTTTATATCGATACAACTGTAACGAATGGAACTACCTATTATTATGCAGTGACGTCGTACAACTTTGGCGATGTCAATAAGGGAATCGATCCTTCTGAATGCGTTAAATACGTTGCCGTTCAATCATCTGGCGATGTCGAAAAAGGGAAGAATGTGGTTGTCGTTCGACCGGAAGCACCTGCCGCAGGATATGTCCCAGCAAATTTTAAAGATTCAAAAGTCACAGCCTTACCTGGTAGCACGGGTACAGGAGTAGCTGGTTATAAAATTTTGGATGATACTCGAATTAAGAATAGCCATACCTATCAAATCACATTCAAAGATACAGTCACTGGTATAGCAAAAGGTTTAGCAGAATCGACAAAGAGTTTTACACTTACCGATATCACCGTGATAGACACTCCGAAAATTTTATTAAAGGATAACTCGTTTACGGGAGACAATGGAGGACTTCCGGTGACAGATGGTTTTCAGTTATCGTTCTCCAGTAATCCTGAAAAACTGAGCTATGATTCAGCAAGTTCTGGATGGAGTAGATCGGGTATTCCAGCATTCGAAATGAATCCATTTGCAGTGCCCAATATGCCAGTGAAGCTTATGGCTGGTGATTTTAAAATTATCTTTAGCGATGTAGGCGTTAGTACTTCAAAACGATTTAAACGAGCTTCTACGATGCTCCCAGCAATACCGGTGAACTTCAAAATATATAATACAACAACAAATAAAGAAGTGGATTTTGCCTTTTATGAACTCGCCTATTTATTACCCAGTGAAGTAGCAGGTGACTCTGATAATTTTAATATAAATTTTAAAAATGGTAGATCCGATCAAATAATATTCTTAAATGATGGAGATTCAGTTGCAAGTTGGCAGGTTGACTTTGTGTATCCATCTCAAGGAGGTACCAGTATGCCTGGGCCAGGAGATAGCCTAACTCTTAAACTGAATAAACCATTTCTTTCTAACGATACGTTAATTTTTACAACTCTTGCTTCAAGCATTGATAATGAAATGGCAAAAACAGATATGGGAAAGATAAAAGTAGTTCCTAATCCATATATCGTAACAAATACTTGGGAGCCCCATAATCCTTATTCTAACGGGCGCGGAGAACGGCAACTTCATTTTATTCATCTACCTGCAAAATGCACGATAAAAATATTCAATGTAAGGGGTCAATTAGTGAATACGATTGAACATAATAATCCGCTTAATGATGGTACTGAGATATGGAATATGTTGTCAAAGGATAATCTAGAAATCTCTTATGGTATTTATATATTTCATGTAGGAGCAGCAGGTGTAGGTGAGAAAATTGGAAAATTTGTGGTGCTCAAATAGAGAATGGAGCGAAGAAAATGAGAAAATATATAAGTGTTATTCTAGGAATGCTGCTGATAGCGCAGATCAGTGTCTATGCACAGGGCGTGACGAAAGTTGGAACAACAGCAGCTGGTTTTTTAGGTATAGATATGGGACCGCGAGGTACGGCCATGGGCAGTGCCTATGTGTCGGTAGCAAATGATGTCAGTGCGATGTATTGGAACCCAGCAGGGATTGCTCGGATCGACGGATTTGAGGCAAGCTTCACCAATACGAAGTGGATCGCAGACCTATCATTGAACTATGCAGGTGCGGTGTTGCCATTAGGAGATGTCGGGAACATTGGTATCAACGCGACATTTCTAACGATGGATCAAATGGAGCGAACGACCATCGAGCAGCCGGATGGGACGGGGGAATTTTTCGACGCGGGCTGCTATGCGTTTGGGTTGAGTTATGCCCGCAACTTGACGAACCAATTTGCCATCGGCATAAATGCCAAATATATCAACGAGCGGTATTACCACAGCAACGCTACTGGGTTTGCTTTGGATGTGGGTGCACTATTTGACACAAAATTCAATGGGTTAATGCTGGGCATGAGCATCTCAAACTACGGAACGAAGATGCAGTTGGATGGCGAGGATTTTCGTGTGCAGCACGATATTGATGTGAGTGTCTCAGGGAATAATCCTAACATCAATGCGAATCTGGCGACCGATCCATATGACCTGCCGTTATTGTTCCGTGTCGGGATATCTATGGATGTCCTCAAAGGTGCAGCAAACAGTAACCTGATCATTTCCGTTGATGCGCTGCATCCAAGTGATGATGTGGAATCGGTAAACGTTGGCGGTGAATATGTTTTTAATAACATATTGGCGCTTAGGGCCGGCTACAAAGGATTGTTCGCAAAAGATTCTGAACAGGGTTTTAATTTTGGTGGTGGGGTATGGTATACGATAGGAACAACCACTTTACATTTTGATTATGCATACATTAATTTCGGTATCTTGAATTCTGTACATATGTTTAGTATCGGTTTGGGACTTTAAAGACAATTTATTCCTTTTTTAGAATACATAATCCGAAGCTTACTTCGGAAAAATAGATTCTTGATAAAAAAAATGCTGGTATAACGACAGAAGAATAAATTATTTCTTCATCAGAATAACAGTCGTGGTGCGCAAACTCAGATGAGCAGCGAGAAAACAATTCTCTTTCCCTCAACATATGTTCCAACAGGAACGAGATGGGATTTTGATGGTATTCAATTCTCCCCAAGAAGCTCGAATCGATATTCTCAGAATAATCAAAATTAATAAGTATAAAGCATCAAAAAAGCAAAGCTGCGATTTTCTATGTAGTGGAGGAGATCTATTCGGCTACTTATAGCTTGGTAGAAGTCCACATAATGCATTCTGATTTCCCGCCTATCAGTGAATCGTGATCGTAAAATCGTAAGGAGGATAGATAAATGGGAATATTAGAACTATGAGACAAACAAGCCGATTCGCCTGGGGGCGTTTTATTTCTTTTCGGAGAGAGAGTGGAAACTTGACCGAACTCGATTCTGAATTTGAGATTTCTTTCAACGATTTGTTAAAAATATAATCACTGAAAATTCTACTTACATAAAGTTTTATTGCAACAAGGGAGAACCATCTCAAAGTTATACGCGAAGGTTTTTAAATTAATACCTACAGATGGCGGATCTGATCTGCGTATCGACGACTAACGATAAGCTCGGTTTCTCTCTTGTCTTTGAGTCTCACTTTGTATCGTCCGGCGAACCATTTGACAAGCTCACGAATGAATTTCACATTGATGATGACGGCGCGATGAATGCGCCTTGGCACTGTTGATGAAGGGAAAACGGTCTTATTCATTCTGCTGCGGTCAAATCCACTTGAGGATATTCGAAATGCCGATCAGATTGAAAGTGTATTCCTGCGCAGCCGCTATTTCAACTGGGCTTATTTGAATCAACTTCAAGCGGGTAATTGTGATAAAACTAGGACGATTATATTGTTGCAGTAATGATACCCCAGAGTATTCTGAGTGGCTTTAATTGTAGAAAGAAAGCTTTTCTGGTCTGTAAAAATTGTTTTCTCTTGCCTTTGTGCAATAGCTTCTTTATGTTTGACACGTTATATGTGGCACGTGTACACAATATGGAAGCAGTGAGAAGTTAGAGTAGGAAGAAATCTCGAGTGAATAATCTTATCTCAGAGAAGTTCAACATTCTTTCTCCGCTTGTGTTACTTAAATACATCGTTTTGTTGAAAGGAATGTTCGATGAAGTTTCCCCGTAGTAGCGGAATATTATTGCATCCAACATCGTTACCCGGGCCCTATGGTTCAGGTGACCTTGGTGCTTCAGCATATCATTTTGTCGATTGGTTGGTTTCGGCGGGTCAAACTCTTTGGCAAATGCTTCCTTTAGGTCCTGCAGGTATTGCAAACTCACCATATATGTCACTTTCTGCTTTTGCAGGAAATCCCTTACTCATTGATCTCCAGGAATTATGCACACTCGGTTGGCTAACTCAAGAAGATCTTGCAAGTAAATCGGTTGAAGAAGGTACGAAAATCGATTATCAATCTGCAACACAATTTAGGATGGCCACTCTTGTAAAGGCATCGAACATATTTTTTATTCAAAGTGGAATGGAGGATCGAAAGCTATTTGACAAGTACTGTATGGCTGAAAAATCATGGCTTGAAGATTATGCACTCTTTCAGGCATTGAATCAAAAATATTGTCAGATGGAATGGTCATCATGGGATTACGATCTCGTACATCGTACATCAGCCGCATTGAAGAATGCTCGAAAGGAACTTGAAGACCTTATCAACTTTCACAAATTTACTCAATGGTGTTTTGCGCGTCAATGGCACAGTTTGAAGAAATACGCTAATGATCGAAACATAAAACTTGTTGGTGATATTCCCATTTTTGTAGCTCATCATAGTGCAGATGTTTGGTCAAATCCAGGTGATTTTTTCTTAGATGAAAAGAGGCTACCTACCATTGTTGCAGGTGTTCCTCCAGATTATTTCAGTGAGGACGGACAACGCTGGGGCAATCCATTATATAGATGGAATGTCATGAAAAGGGAACAATACAAATGGTGGATCGAACGTTTCAGAAAAACATTTGAATTATTCGATATACTTCGTATTGACCACTTTAGAGGATTCGAGGCATACTGGGAAATTCCGGCTAAAGAAAAGACAGCACGAATTGGTCGATGGGTCAAAGGTCCCGGTGAAGATCTTTTTAAAACAGTAAAACAAAAATTGGGCAATTTGCCTATTATAGCCGAAGATCTTGGAGTTGTAACACAGGAAGTCGTAACACTCCGAAAGAAATTCAAATTCCCGGGAATGAAAGTATTACAGTTTGCATTCTCTACAGATCAGAATGACGCTTTCCTTCCGCATAATTATGACAGGAATTGTGTTGTGTACACGGGAACACATGATAATGACACGACTATAGGATGGTATGAGAAAGCATCAGAACATGAACGTGACTTTATCAGGCGGTATTGTAAAACAGATGGACGCAAAATTAATTGGGATTTGATCAAACTATCTCTTCAATCCATTGCCGAGATGGCCATTCTTCCATTTCAAGATATATTAGATCTCGGAAGTGAGGGAAGGATGAACTTCCCTGGTACTATCGATGGGAATTGGGAATGGCGATTTACATGGAACGAAATTAAGCCATGGATGACAGAACAGTTGTTTGAGTTGACTACTCTTTATGGACGATGTAACTCTGATAAGATAAAACTTCAACAAAAAAAATAGTTTCACTGCAATATTAACTAAAATGAGAAAATGATAAGTAGTATATAGTCGACTGCTGTTAAAAGATATAAAAACTCCGCTTTTTCTAATAAATAAACAAATTTTGTACCATTGGTTCTGACGATGCACGCTCTTCCATCAGAAGAATACAGATTCCTCAAGAGATCTTTAAAATAATTTGAAATAATACTTGACTCTTAAAAAGAAAATCCGGAATTTTTGGAAGCGCTTCCACAAAAATTGAACGTTGAGATCATGACGCCGACAATTTACGATATCGCTAAGAAAGCAAAAGTGGGAATAGGGACTGTTTCGCGTGTGTTCAACAACCATCCTAGTGTTTCCAAAGAGACAAGGAATCGTGTTCTTCACATTGCGAACAGGATGGATTATCACCCTCATCCGTATGCACGAGGTCTTGCTAGTAAACGAACAAACTCAATCCTTGCGATTATCCCGTACTTTACAACATTCTTCTTTGTTGAGATTTTACAAGCAGTCCAGGCCATTCTTGCAGAATCAGAATGCGACCTTATTCTTCACGGAGTCACTCACCCAGATCATGCTGAAGGGACGTTAAAGAAAAATACCGTGCGGGGCAGAGTGGATGGGATGCTTATTTTTTCACTGAAGATGCCGGATAAATTTGCTCGTGAATATGTTAATTCACGTGTTCCTGTAGTTCTTGTTGATACGTATCATCCAGATTTTGATTCATTTACAGTCGAGAATGTCCGAGGTGCATATATTGCTACGAATTATCTCATATCACTCGGACATACACGTATTGGAATCCTGAACGCGAATCTCGAGAGCCCTCCAGCACGTGAGCGTTTAAAAGGTTTTAAAAAGGCATTGAGAGAAGCACAGATTCCAATTGAACCATGTTTGATAAAATATAGCAGGTCGGCTCATCTTGATGGGTTTACACATGAAGACGGGTATGAGATGATGAAACAATTCCTTTCTCTCGGCGCACGCAGACCAACTGCTGTTTTTGTGACAAGTGATATTCAAGCATCCGGCGCATTAGAAGCAATGAATGAGAAGGACGTTCGCTGCCCAGAAGACATTACTGTGGTCGGCTTTGATGATATTGAATTAGCACGACATATAGGATTGACCACCATGAGGCAACCTATGGTGGAGATGGGGTCGCTTGCGGTTCAACGTTTGTTTGAACGAATGAAAGATCCAAACTTAAAGCCTATCTTTAAAACGTTTCTTCCAACGCTTGTTGTTCGTCGAACATCGTGTTCGATTCACCCTGTAAGAAAAATGATTCAATAGTAAACGGAATGAGTATAGATTTTTATTCATACAACAAATTGATAGGAAAAAACAGGAAATAAGGAGAACCATTTTGATACGCATATTGACTCCTCTCTTGCTGGTATCGCTCCTACTTTCTTTCGCGCTTGGTGGATCTACAGGAAAGATTGCAGGAGTCGTAAAAGATAAAAAATCGGGCGATCCAATTGTTGGGGCAAACGTAAGAATTGAAGGCACTAATTTTGGAGGGGCTACCGATTTTGATGGTAAGTACTTCATCATTAATGTTCCTCCCGATGATTATAGTTTAAATGTAACGATGATAGGTTACACACCTTCCAAAATAACAGGTGTACGCGTCAGGGGCGATCTGACTACTGCTATAGATGTTGAACTCTCCGAGACGATTCTGCAAGTTGGCCAAGAAGTTGTTGTTGTTGCTGAAAGACCGCTCGTTCAAAAAGACCTTACAGCGAAAACGGCTATTGTAAGCGGGAACGAGATATCTGTGATGCCGGTGACAGAAATTAGTTCGGTCATTTCGATGCAGGCGGGATTTGTTGCGGGTAGTCTTCGAGGCGGGCGTGTTGGTGAAGTAGCGTATTGGATTGATGGAGTACCTGTGATGGATGCATATGATGGAAGTCAAGTTGTTGAGGTGAATAAAAGTCTTGTACAGGAACTTCAAGTAATATCAGGAGCATTTAATGCCGAATATGGACAGGCGATGTCAGGTATTGTGAACATCTCATCCAAAGAAGGAGGTGAGAAGTTTACAGGCGGCTTAGGAATTTATGGCGGCGATTATCTTCCAACAAATGATGGAATTTTTCCGGGCGAAAACTTTAAGTACAATAACATACGAAATATCGAAGGGAATTTAAGCGGTCCTCTTTTTACCAATGATCTTACATTCTTTGCTAATGCTCGATATATTTATTTCAACGGATATGAAAAGGGTTATCGGAGATTCAATCCATGGAATCTCTCTCAAGATGTACAACTTCCATCAGGAACTGATACGTTAGTATCTGTGGTCCCGGGCGGATTGGGAGATAGCTCTGTTGTTCCCATGGACTGGAGTAAACGATCTTATGCTCAGGGTAAACTGACATGGCATATCTCTTCACTGATGAAGCTTTCGGTAAATTATATTTACGATAATAGAATAAATAAAAAGTTTGACCCAAATAATGACCGGATTTATTTCTATAACCCGGATGGGAAGGGAAATGAATATAATCTGAGTAACACATTGATTTTTCAATTTAACCATTCTCTCAGTCCGAGCACTTTCTATACAATTGGAGGATCCGTTTTTTTAAAAGACTATAAGTACTATTTATATGATTTACAATACAAAGACTCAACAACAGCCCAGGGGGATCATATTAAATTAGAAGTTGTGGATCCCTATGGTCCTCATTATGTAGATCCCCAATTGTCAGTTGCACTTCCATATAGTTTCATGACTGGTGGTACAGATCTCAATCGATCTCATCGTTCTACAGAAACGGGACTTCTCAAGTTTGATTTGACCAGTCAAATTGATGGGATGAATATGATTAAATTCGGTGTAGAGTATCGTTCACACATTATTCAAAATGAAAGCATTACCTTGATCAAAGCTGGTTCACAAACGGGGTTCGATTATGTGAATGTTCCACAGTCAGTTGTCTATATTCGAACAGAAATCCCAGATATCACAGCCCCCGGACACGATTACTATGAGCATCATCCAAAAGAGTTTTCCTCATATATCCAGGATAAAATGGAATATAAGAATGTCATTGTTAATGTCGGATTGAGGTTTGATTACTTTAATCCGGATGGTCAGGTGTTGAATGATTCGCATCCAGATCCCAATGATCCTCTTCATTATATGTATACTGTCGATGATCCGAGTATTGACGCTCCAATACGTGTTGATCATCTTAATATGAGTCTTCAAGATCGAGAAGCTTTTTGGTACAAACAGGCATCAATAAAGTACGCCGTAAGCCCGCGTTTAGGAGTTTCTTTCCCGATTACAGACAGAGGAATTGTTCATTTCTCGTATGGTCATTTTTTCCAGATTCCACATTTTGAAATACTCTACGAAAATCCTAGATTTAAAATCAGTCAAGCTACCTCGGATAACGCGGGAACAATGGGTAATGCTGACCTCAATCCAGAACTAACTGTGAGTGCGGAACTTGGTGTGCAGCAACAGTTATCGGATGATATCGCTTTTGACATGACAGCATATATGCGCGATATTCGAGGGCTCAGTGGAACACAGGGCGATGCCATCCATATCTTTAGTGGAGGACAGTATTACCAATATACCAATAGTGACTTTGGAATAGTTAAAGGTATCGTATTAACAATAGATAAAAAGTTTTCAAATAGTATCACCGCACGGATAGATTATACATATCAGATTGCATCCGGAACTGCATCCGATCCTCAGCAAGCTCAAAAGGCAAAGGCTGGTGGAGCGCTTCCTGATGTTGAGATGGTTCCTTTGAATTGGGATCAACGGCATACTCTCAATATCTCATTAAATTATTCAATGAATAATTGGGGTATAAGTTCTATCATTCAGTATGGTTCTGGAAAACCGTATACTCCTGCACTTCAGTACAGTAATATGGTGTCCACTTTGGTTACAAATAGTCAAATCCAACCACCGACTTTTGATTGTGATCTTCGCGCATATTACGAGATTAATTTTAAGCCTGTAAAGATGGTGTTTTTCACGCGCGTATTTAATCTGTTTGATACCAGGAACCAGACGAATGTCTATCCTTCCACCGGTCGTTCCGATTATTCTCGTGATGCGGATATTGCGAGAACAACTTCAATGGTTGTAAATACCGTAGACCAATGGTTCACTGATCCTACAAGGTACTCAGAACCGCGCCGTGTTGAATTTGGTTTGAATCTGGAGTTTTAATTATGAAGACTATCACTTATTCCATTCTTTTTTATTCGATCATCTTCTTGAGCGTTGCGAGCGTTTTCGCACAGACTCAGGAACCGAGCGGCCGTGTCTATCGGCGATTTGCAATTATGAACGGAAACCAGGTGATGACTGTATTTGGCAATTACGGCGTCATTGGTCAGCCAGCAGAACAAGGATACAGAGGTGCATGGAAATATCCGAACAATGGATATCTTGGAGATGTAAGCCCGTTAATTGGTGCTGAGGTAAGGTACGATTCGGTGTTCAGAAATGGCCAGTGGGTGCATAACTTTCACTCTGTTGCCACCTGCCCGGTCGATCGTCCGACACTATTAACGGATACAGATCCCCGGACGGGAAAGTACTGGACCTTCGAACCAGAAGCTGGATATTTTAATCCGAGTAAAGAAAAAGTCGCTATGAGCGATGATAAAACTTCGTGGCCACCGACGTGGCCGGATAAAACGGGAGATCCTACGGATCCAGGTTGGCCTGGTTCCTGGAATGGCTATTTTGGTAAAAACAAAAAAAATGCTGATCTGGAAACATATTTCGTAATGGATGATAATAATGACGAGCGTTTTAACAATGCAGCAAACAATCAATATGGAATAGCATTCAAACCTGATTCGACTAATCCAAGCAGGAACGGACTTGGTTTAGTGATGAATGTGCGCGCAATGCAATGGGCACAGTTCCTAGCAAAAGATAATATTTTCTGGCTTTATGAAGTCACCAATACAGGGACGACAAATTACGATCGAGCAGTGTTTGGAATGCTTGTCGGGACCTATGTCGGTGTTACTTCGACAGAGGATTATGGTGAGTATGACGATGACTGGTCTTTTTTTGATGTGAATAATAATCTCACTTATACCGGTGACATCAAAGCGATTAATGGCCGGTGTATGAAAAACCCTCTCTGGCAACCTACACCATGCAGCGGAGCGGGGCTAGTGGGATATGCATTTCTTGAAAGCCCCGGAAATCCCTATGATGGGATTGACAACGATGGAGATGCTGATTCTTCTTTGACCGGAAGGCTTGCCCCTCGATTTACTGCAGCAAGCTTTGATTCGACTTTGCTTACTGCGGGTATGCAAATTGTGTTGATCCGAGATGATTATAGTCGATATCTCTATACAATTCCTTCTGCTGATTCGGTTCAGATAACAACTCGTGGACTGACTCGATGGATTTATCCGGGGAAAACCTGGGTGAGCGAGGGGAATGTACTGCCTAATGGATCTATCAATCCAAATGCTTATGACGGTGTTGATAACAATTATAATGGTCTTATCGATGAAAATTACTATCTGCATTATCGACAGGTGAAAAGAGAGCCGGATGGAACAATCCTTTTTGATTTACTCCGGCCAGTAGCATATATCGATTATTTTAAAGGTATTGGCAATGATCCTTATAGTATGATCGATGAACGGCGCGATGATAGAATCGACAACAATAAAAACTGGAACATTCTTCATGATGATGTAGGCAGAGATGGTATTCCCAATACAGGAGATTATGGCGAAGGAGATGGCCGGCCAACATCCGGTTATGATGACAATGGAAATGATACAGGTCTTCCAGGTGAACCACATGTAGATAAAACAGATGTGAATGAGTCTGATCAAATTGGCCTGTCAAGTTTCTTCTATTTTACCCCTGCCGGTAATTTCAAGATGGGTGATAAGGATACCATGTGGATATATCTTGCGCCGGGTTTCTTTGATGTACCGAATGTGATTCAGAATAATAGACCTGTTGAAGGCGCAGATGGAGATTTTATTTACGGGTCCGGGTATTTTCCGCTGCGCGCAAAAAAAACCGAACGATTTTCTCTCGCCCTGGTGTATGGAGGCGGTAAACAACAAGGGTACGATGTTGATGTTGCCGACTTATTGAAAAATAAGAAGACTGTTCAAAAGATTTATGATGCAAATTATCAATTTCCCCAACCTCCGGATTTGCCGACTCTGACAGCTGTTCCGGGTGATAAGCAAGTAACGCTCTACTGGGATCGGGTTGCAGAACAGACAATCGATCCTCTTCTTCAAACTAAAACGTTTGAAGGATATAAAATCTATCGCTCCACTGATCCAACCTTTAACGATATTCTAACGGTCACAGACGGATCTGGTTCAGCTGTTGCATACCGGCCATTAAAGCAATACGATTTAATAGATGGGATTACTGGATATTTTCATACGTCAGGTGAGTTATATAATGATATTTCAGGGTTTGCATACTACCTTGGGAGCGATAATGGCATTGTACATAGCTATGTCGATAGTTCTGTTCAGAATGGAAGAACCTATTATTATGCGTTAGTTGCTTACAACCATGGCGATGAATATTTGGAAATTCTTCCCGCTGAGAATAAAATCAGTATTTCAATTTCACCAACAGGTGCCGTGACTCTCGGTCAGAATTGCGCTATGGTTGTGCCCAATGCGAAGACTCTCAATTATCTTCGTCCAGCGAATGGAGTGCTGCTTGATCATCTTTCTGGTGTTGGGACGGGAGATGCTTACTACAAAGTGGATGATGATACGAAAACTACAGGACATCGTTATCGGGTCGAATTTCTCGATACACAAGTGGATGGAGTCGATAATAATAGTAATGGACTTATCGATCTGGCCGACTCTACGGAGTGGGATCGCCTGACAGTAAATTATAGCGTAAGAGATTTGACCGAACGTACTGACACTCTCGTTTCTATGGATACAACGCTTGTCACCTTGCAGCGGAAGAATTTTGTTCCGGGAACAATAACCGTCTATAATGCACAAGGCTTCGTCGTACCGGATTCATTATATAAGTTAAACTCTAAATCTGGTCAAATCCGGGGAATGCGTAGTGGAACATTTCCTCCGGGACTGTATACAATCAAGTATCAATATTTTCCAGTCTATCAGAGTCAGTATATCCGTGGAACTCCATTTGTAAGTGATAGTAAGGATGCTGATGTGTTCGACGGAGTGGAAATTATTTTCAACAATCCTTGGGATGTTGTCAAGGTTGATTCATTAACGAAATGGATCAGCAGTAAATTAGGGTATCGATTAAATATGTTACCAATAGATTTGTATGACAATCAAGGGCAGCCCTTAGCGAAAGGATATAAAAAACCTTGTGATTATGAGTTTCAATTTGATTCGACTGCATTCATAGATACTTCATATGCGGACCCGATTCTTGGAACGGATCCGGTTCCTACGAATTTCCGGATTTATAATAAAACGGAGAAAACATTCGTCAAATTTAGTTATACGACATTAAACTTTGATACCCGTGGAAGGCTCTCCCCCAAAGATGATATCTTCCTTTATGAAAAAAATCCACGTGGCGGAATGAGTTATTCATGGGAATTATTTTTTGACTCCAATGATGGTAAGGTCATTCCATATCATAAAAATGATACACTTCTGATCATCACATCAAAACCGTTTGAACAAGGTGATACTCTGACGTTTATGACAACGAAACCAACGTTAGATAATACCCTGACACAAACTGCATTATCAAGAATTCGTGTCGTTCCCAACCCATACGTTGTAGCATCGACGCTTGAATCGCCATTACCCCCCAGCGTCACTAGTGGTCGCCTCCGTCGGATTGACTTTATTCATTTACCTGCATCAGCAAAAATTCATATCTATACTTCGCGTGGTGATCATGTCATTACATTAGTACATGATGGAAACATAGAAGATGGACATGTCTCGTGGAATTTAAAATCAAAAGAGAATCTCGACGTAGCATTCGGGGTATATTTCTATGTAGTGGAATCTTCAGTTGGCACTAAAACCGGTAAAATTGCGATTATTAAGTAAGCGGAGACGGTTATGATGATCAAAAAAAACAAAGAACTCGGAACTCTTGCAGCGATCGCATGTGTTTTTTTATTGGGATATTCAGAATCTAATGCACAATCTAAAATTGGCACGACAGCAGCTCAATTCTTAGGTATTCCGGTTGGAGCACAGGCTTTGGGTATGGGTGGAACATCAGTTGCCGCAATGTCTGATGTCGGAACAATTTACTTTAATCCTGGTGCATTTGCACAAGCTCAGAAGACAGAAGTGCTGGTCTCATCAACGGATTGGCTTGTCGGCTCGAAACTACGATGGTTAGGAGCGATGGTGAATTTCGATGGAACGAATGCTTTTGGTTTAAGCATAACTCAACTTGATTACGGTGAAGAAGAAGTCACAACTGAAGACAACCCTGATGGAACAGGCGAACGATGGTCTGCACAGGATTTCGCGGTGGCACTTTCCTACTCCCGCAATTTAACTGATCGCTTTTCTATCGGAGGCTCTGCAAAATATATCAGCCAATCAATCTGGAACGAATCAGCGAGTACGTTTGCCTTTGATATCGGATTATTGTTTGTCACCGGATTTCATGATATGCGCCTCGGAATGTCCATAGCGAATTTTGGCGGTAATATGACGATGGACGGACGCGATCTTAAGAAGGTTATCGATATCGATCCCAGTGATGCAGGTTCTAACAAACTCAATGTAGCCAAATTAAATACCGATCCATGGCCCATCCCATTGTTGTTCCGCGTCGGGCTTGCGATGGATGTTCTCAAGAGTGAATTATGTACGCTTACGATTGAAAGTGATGCACTTCGTCCTAGCGATAATGTTGAAGTGGTGAATCTTGGAGCTGAAGTAACACTTTTAAATATTATTTGTCTGCGTGGCGGGTACAAATCTCTGTTCCAAACAGATTCGGAAGAAGGATTGACTCTTGGAATCGGCGTGAAATATGCTGAACCAAGTTCTATGGGGTTGGAAGTAAATTATGCCTATCAGCAGTTTGGCCGATTTGGCAATATCAATACATTCTCGGTTGCAGTGTGCTTCTAGCCCATGAGTTATGATGTGTAATAAATTCAATCACCGAAACAATCATCAATAAGGAAAGGGATCATACTATTGAAAGCGTACATGGAAAGAGGTCAAAACAATTGTTTGAAACAAAACTATTAATATCTTTTCAAAAAAGATAGAAGGAGGAATTATGAAATACAAAATTATCGTTTTTCTTCTTATGAGCATGATGTTTGTGTTTTATTCATCAGTTGCTCAAACAATAGATACTGTCACCGTGACATTCCTGATCAATACTTCCACAATACCCGATACGATGAAAGCAACGTCAACCGTACAAGTTCGCGGCGACACTCCGCCGCTCTCGTGGGACAGTTCAATCCCGCTGTTCAAGAACGATTCAACCAAAGTATTCGCGAAAAACATCGGAGGCGACTATTGGACGGCGACGGTGAAGTTCCCGCTCAAACGTGATTCAAGTAAAACGATTCTATACAAATTCTTCACAAACGTAAAGGATTCAATCGTGGAGAGTGATGTCGGTTGGGAAAACAACTTAACAGGTGTGGGTCAAAATGGAAATCGGATGCTAAAAATCGGTCCGTATACCGGGAATACAGACACCGCTATTGCTCTTCAGTATGCAAATGGCAGAACGATCCAAGCACAATTTTGGAAACCGTACGTTCCTTCGGCTGACAGTGTGGCTGTAATGTTTCGTGTGAATATGCAAGCAAATGAAGGCTTCAACAAATCGACCATGAAGCTGGGTGTCCGCGGTGATATGGCACCATTATCTATGAGCACTACAATTTTTCTCAAAAAGGAATCGTCGCATGGTAACGGTGGCCAGGATCCGTATGACGGAACAAATTTCTGGTCTGCAGTAGTGAAATTCCCCAAAACCGCTGTAGCAGATACTGTCCATTACAAATTTGTTATCCATGCCCTCGCAGATGATTCGGCTGCATCTCCGGCCTATGAAAACAATATAACTGCCGCTCCGGATGTAGGAGCAAATGGTTATCGATTCTTTAATTTCCGTCCCGATATGCCGGACACCACACTCTACTGGAAATTCTGGCAAAATATGCCGCCGGGGATCATTGCCTTTTCGGATAACGTTATCATTACTTTCCGTGCAGATCTTGCCAGAGCAATTTCAGAAAATGGATTTGCTTATGGTGATACACTTGTAGTACGTTCCGGCTATATCAACAGTGCTTCTTCAATCCGAGAAAAGAAAATGTTAAGGGTCGGTGCGTCTTCGAAGTACCAGGTCGTTGATACCGTGACCACGAAGCTTAGGACACCACTCTTTTATCAATATTATGAAACGCCATTAAGTGGTGAAATAAGAGAGATTTATTATAACTTTGCAGATCCCGGAACCGGTGCAGAATCAGAGAAACGCAGGGACACAATGTCTGCGTATACATTAACAATTCAGGACACGATTATTTCGACGTCAGAAGAACACCGAATGCCAAGGTTCCAAAATATGAATCCATTGTCTCAAAATGTTCTTGTCACATATACATGCGATGTACGTCCTGCGATCTATGAACTGAAAGCCGGAAAACAACTGATTTCGACAAATATCACAAACTATCTTATTACTGATCCAGACAGCGTATTGATCGATGGAGTTTGGATGGATGGTCCGGCGGTTGGCGGATGGGATATAGGTGGTGCTTGGGGAGCAGATCGTCGGTTGGTTGATACTGCTAAGATGTGGGATGATGGCACTCATGGTGATCTTGTAGCTCATGATTCCATTTTCACACTTCAGTATTTTTATACAACCTCTACAACACTTGGACCTACGACAATTGGACAGGAATTCAAATTCGGTATTTATGGATGCGATAATGAAGGCGGCTATGGGAATAACCACATTGAGAATATCAATGATGCGAATCCGACTTATACACTAGCCTCGCAGTTTGGTAGCATCGATCCGGTCTTCTACAGTGCCTGGGATTATACCAATGAACGTCCAGCAGGCGCAACCAGTGTTAAAGGAGCAGGAATCCCGTTGGCATATAGTCTTGCGCAAAACTATCCGAACCCCTTCAATCCATCGACTATGATCAATTACGAAATCAAACAATCAGGGTCAGTTACACTGAAGGTGTTTAATGTGCTGGGACAAGTAGTTGCCACATTGACTGACGGGAAACAAGAAGCTGGCAAACATTCTATTAAGTTTGATGCTTCTCGGTTTTCCTCTGGCATATATTTTTATCAGATCACTGCTGGCAATTTTATTGCTACAAAGAAGATGATGCTCTTAAAGTAAGCAATGATCCATAGATAAGGCGGGAAGAGATTCCCGCCTTATCATTTGATGATTCCTTCCTGTGTTGCATCGCATCGAATGAATAAATATTCCCTGAATATTGTATTGCTCTGTGTTTGTATATCTGCCAGCAGAACTCAACCTATTGAAAATCAAGGACCGTATATTGCCAGAGCAGGGAATATATATATATCTGAACAAGAATTTTTAGAACGGTATGAACTTCTTCCAGGCCAATATCGGAATCGCCAAAATAATGTTGAAGAATCAAAACTTGTTTTCCTGTATTCTTTGATAGCTGAAAAGCTATTGGTGCAGGAGGCAGTAGCTCGTCACATTGATCAAGATAGTTTGTATCAAGTAGCCATAGAAGGTATAAAGAAAAAGTTGGTGCGTGACCAGCTCTATCGAGAAGAAATAAGCGGGAAAGTCAAAGTGACGAAGGCAGAGATACAAAAAGCTGCGATTGATGCACGCCGCCAGCTCTCCATTTCGTTTCTTTATTTTGAAGATAGTACGGATGCAGCGTTTGTCAGGAAGCAACTCAAAAATTGTAAACAATTCAGCCATTTTCAAATTGATACCGCTATGGCAATTATCTGCGATACGGTTACATTACAGTGGGGCGAAGCAGAAGCACCTATTGAACAGGCAGGATTTCTATTAAAGAAGGGGGAATGTTCACCGGTTATAGAAGCTTCAACAGGATATTATATACTTCATTTAGAAAAAGAATCTCCCAATCCATTTTATATTGCCATGCAGCCAGGTGTTCTTAATGAGCGAGTTGAGACGAAACTCCGGCTCAGGAAAGAAAAAGCACGGTTTGATGAATACGTACAAAATGTTCTTCATACGAAAACCGGTTTTTCTCTTCCTCGTCCATTTAAAATCGTTGCACAGACATTGAACACTATTTGGAAAGATGTACCCCCGGCAACAGAACAGATGATAACAGATTCTCTTCTGGAGATCGTGCAAGAGCGGTGTCATTCGATTCTACAGGATTCAATGGAAGTGGTCGGTTCTTCATGGTGGAGTGTGCAAGATGTATTATTTAAATTGCGTGGTAAGATTTTTAAAATTGATCCAAGTCGCACAACGGGAATCGCAGCACAATTGAACAGCCATCTGCGTATTCTGGTGCAGCAAGAATTACTCTCAGAAGAGGCGCTTTCCAGGAAACTGGATGAACACTGGTCCACGAAAAAGGAATTGGATGTTTGGTGTCAACAGATACTTGCCAAGTACGAAGAAACTGATATTCAAAGAAAGGTTCAACTATCCGATCAAGAACTATTTCAATATGTCTCGGAAACATCTCCTGATGTGCACTTTCCTCGCGTCCAAATTCGAGAATTACATACGACGGATGCAACAGCCATGGAACATGCTCTTGCTGAGGTACATTCGGGAGTTCCATTAGACGAGGTTATTCGGAAACGCTCAAGCGACGCTCACTCTGCACAGAATGGCGGACTTTCAGAGGGATTCACAATTAATACACGGCAACCGCTCGGCATACTTTCGTGGAGAATGAATGTGGGTGCGCAACAGGGTCCTATTCATTTGAAAGATGACTATATTTACTTTGAGCTTATCAAAAAAGAATTACCTGCCGGAGTAAGTGATTCGTCCTTTACTGCGGCAATGCAAAAAGCTGCTTCAGCAGCGCATTCTCTCAAGCAGAAAAAAATATTAGATGCTTTTATCGCGAAGAGTGCTCAACAACGTGGGTACGATATCTATGAAGATCGATTGAAGCTTCTCAAAGTAACGAGTGCACCGATGATGACCTATCGTATTCTCGGATTTGGAGGAAGAATGTTTGCGGCTCCTTTCGTGACCCGGCTGGTTGATTGGATAGGTGTTGAGAATCCGGACAATATCGTAGTACCATGATAGAAAATTGAAATTGTAGAATCTTAATATCAATTACGAGGTCATATTGAAGTCAATTTCTTTTTTCTTGATTGCATTTTATATTTGTGTAGTACAAACGTTCGCACAAGACAGTGTTGATGTAACATTTCGATATAAACCTACGGTTTCCGCGACACGAGTTTATGTTCCAGGTGAATTCAATTCTTGGGCAAATAATAGCTCTGGGACAATATCTTCAAGTAATACAAATGCTGTTATGACCTTTGACAACGCATCACGATCGTGGTACCGAACGGTTAGATTACTTGTCGGGTGGATCGGAGGTGCAATTAATGGCGCGTATCAGTATAAATTTAATGTCAACGGAACAAGCGATGGTTGGACAAATGATCCACTTAATCCACGAACAAATCCAGACGATAACAACAATTCCTTTCTTTATGTGAAGGATCCAACGATCTATCAATTCATTCCGAATCAAGTTTCTGGACTTGTAAGAACAGGTACGCCGGTGATTACAGCTTATATTTTTCCCAAAGTTGGCGCATCTGTAGATACATCTACCATCAGTATAACGATAGATGGAACACAATATAAAAACATTGGCGCTCATTACGATACATCGTCAAAACAGTTGACTTTTCCAATACCATCATCCCTCCAAAACGGGAAGCATATAGTATTTCTTTCAGTCGGCTCTTCGGCAGGCGGTACAAATGCTGATACTGTCAACTTTACGACGCAAGCCGGTTTTATTCAGATCACGACACAGGGAGGATATGTTACATACAATCCTATAAGAATGATTCGCGGTGTCGTGATGGATACGTCTATTCACAGTGTAAAACTTATTCGCAATTCTATAGATACAACAAACGTTTCCGTTTCAAATGGATTGTACAGTATCATCGATACATTGGTCGAAGGAATGAACAGTTTCAAAGCAATTGTTGATGCGAACGGAGCATTTGTGAGTTCCGATTCAATAATGTTTACATTGTGTATAAATCACACGCCATATGCAAAAGCATTGATGAGCTCCTATACATCAAGTCAAGTAACGTTGAGTGCCGTGGGCAGTACTGATCCGGATGGGAAGACACTGACCTTTACGTGGATAGACGATGCCAAAACTCCATTACGGCTCAATGGCCAACACGGTTCAACTGTAACGATAACAAAGCCAACACAACCCGGTGAATATTATTTTTATTTAGCTGCGTCTAACTCTTCCGGTTTGACAGATACGATACGTTCATATTTTACAATTAATGACGATGGTTCATGCACGAGTCCGACAATTGTCAGCAATCCGGAATGGGCGAAACGTGCACGCGTCTATTTTCTTTTTCCGAAAGCCTTCACATCAACAGGAACAATTCCTGCAGCGGCGCAGCGTCTTCAATACATTCATGATATGGGATTCAATGTTATTTGGATGATGCCCGTGATGAAGAATGCCTACCCGATAGATCAGCATTACGGACCGGGCTATAATATAGTGGATTTCTATACTGTCGCACCGGAGTATGGCACGAATAACGATTTTAAAAATTTCGTTTCACAAGCACATTCACTAGGAGTAAAAGTTATTCTCGATGTAACACCGAATCATACAAGCCGATTTCATCCATGGTCTGTAGATGCACATTTATTTCATGAAGATTCGCAGTATTGGACATGGTACGAACATAATGAAATAACAGCTAATACAAACGGACTTGGCGATGCACTGGATGCAGATGGATTCAATTACTACAGCGGCTTCAGCGATCAGTTATTGAATTACAATTGGAAAGATATCGATGCGCGTACTGAAATGATCAACGCGTACAAATACTGGATCAAGTATTTGGATCTGGATGGCTATCGGTTCGACGTGTATTGGGGACCGCATCGCCGTTATGGCGAAGTGTATATGGGAGATCCGGTTCGTGAAGCTCTGAAGCATATTAAACCGGATATTCTACTTCTTGGCGAAGATGACGGTACCGGTGTAGGCACACAATATATCTATGCCGACGCGGGCGGTGGTCTTGATGCAGCGTATGATTTTAAATTGTATTTCAATGATATCGAAAGTTTTGGATTCACATCTGCGGCTGTAGATAATCTCGATGCTGATGTCAGTAATAACGGTTATTACCCTGGTCCAAATTCACTCTATATGAGATTCATGGAATCGCAGGACGAGGATCGTATTACATATTTCTATTCCAATGGCAATTCGCTTGATGCAACGACTACCTTCAACCGTACTAAGCCGATGGCAACTACAATATTTTCTGTGCCTGGTTTTCCGATGATCTGGAACGGTCAAGAAGTGGGTTGGGGATACGGAATTTCCGGTGCGAAAGAAGATCGTAACCGCAGCACCATTGGGTGGAATTTTCAAGGAGGACCAATTCTCATTCCGCATTATCAACGACTCGCTTGGATTCGCGGTACGTTCCCGGCGTTTGCGACTCAAATATTTGAACGCATCGAAACTGGAAATGGTACTGTGTACGGCATTTTGCGAAAGTATCAAAACGAAAATGCAATCTCATTATGTAATTTTGGAAATGTGAGTGCATCGGTTTCGTTAACGCTGACTGCAACCGGAACGCCGAATGTGCTGCTGCCAGACCCGCAAGATGGAAAAACATTTTACGCGAGTGATGTATATAATGACTCGATATATCAAATTACGTTCACGAGCGGGACGACAAATTTTTCTATGAATATTCCTGCATATGGTTCTGCAGTATTGATTATATCTGATTCGGTGAAGAAAATATCTATGCCGACAATAACCTCTGTGAAAACGAATACTGCTGCTTTATTACCGACAGCATTTGAACTATATCAAAACTATCCTAATCCATTCAATCCAAGTACCACCATCCAATTTGCTGTCCCCAAAACTGGACGATTGAGTATACGCATTTTTAATTTGCTTGGCGAAGAAATTGCTGTGATTGCAAATGGTAACTATACAGCAGGTATGTATCAAGTAATATGGGATGGGCACATCCACGATGGTTTAACTGCATCCTCCGGCGTTTATTTTGTACATCTCGAAGCTGGTACTTACATGGCTACGAAGAAAATTGTTCTCATGAAATAAAAGCAAACAATACGATGAGTCGATCCATCTTCAAGAAGTATATCCTTCCCATCTTTTGCAGTTCCTTAATGTTCTCAACGATACTTGCACAGCCACGGAACCAAATAGATAGTATGAGTTTTACTCGAGTAGGCCAACGTCAGACAGTCACTTCATCCCATGACTCATGTCCAAAGACAGGTAAGCCCCTTTATCTGAATATTATCTGGCATCAACATCAACCACTCTACCTTGACCCGGCGAAAGATCAGTTGCAGGGGCCCTGGGTGAGAACTCATGGAACCAAAGATTATTACGATATGGCCGCGCTGGTGGGGAAATATCCGGAGATTCATTGCACGATCAACCTTACGTCGTCGTTGTTATATCAGCTTGATGATTACTATGTTCAAAGATTGAAACCATTCGTTGATCTGAAAAAAAATCGGATTGATTCGAAAAAGTTTCTGAACGAATATGGGGGAAAAACCGATCCGTGGATCGATCTGGCGTTGAAACCGACAGCAGAATTTACCGGGGATGAACTCTCGTTCTTATTATACAACCTGTGGAATGCATTTGGGATCAGCGATGTTATGATCAATCGCTTTCCACAGTACAACGCTCTGAAGGAAAAATATAAGACTTTCGGTGTGGGGAACCTTTCTCAGCAGGATCGTCGTGACATAAAGTTCTGGTTCTTTTTAGCATATTTCGATCCAGATTTCTTTGAACAACGCATAGCACTTGCGAATGGGCTGACCGTCGATGTACGGGATCTCATCGAAAAACGAAGTGATGGAACTTATACACTGAAAAAGACCATCAGTGAAGATGACTGCAATAGGATTATCGCCGAGACGTACAAAATACTTTCAGCGATTATACCAATCCATAAAAAGCTCATGTATCATCCTGATTCGTATAAAGGTCAAATAGAGATTGTTACGACTCCGTTTTACCACCCTATTCTCCCTTTAATCTATGACAGCGATTTAGAAAAAATCTGTCAACCAAACGACCCAGTCCCTTCCCGATTTCACTACCCGCAAGATGCGGATGCCCAGGTAGCAAAAGCTGTTGCCTACTATACAAAACAGTTTGGTATACCTCCGACAGGGATGTGGCCAGGTGAAGGATCAGTTGCCAACGATGTCATTCCGATTTTTACAGCACACAAAATCACATGGATAGCTACGGATGAAAAAATATTAGCCCGTTCAACGCCGAATAACCAGCCGAAGTACTATCCATACACTTTACAAAGCGATACTGACAGAAATCAGGGCATCGTTGTTGTTTTTAGGGATACAGAGCTCTCGGATAAGATTGGTTTCACATATAAAAATTATCATGGCGAAGATGCAGCAGGTGATTTTGTGAAAAGTGTGTCGAAGTATGTACCGAGAGAGGATGATTCTGATCGACTTCTCACTGTCATTTTGGATGGCGAAAATGCATGGGAATCGTATCGGTATGATAACGATGGGAAAGAATTTCTCAATGCACTGTACAGAAAGCTGTCCGGGTTATACGAAACAAATCAGGTGAAAACCGTGACGGTAACAGAATATATTAAAGGAAACCCAAAACGAAATATTCCTGCGCATCCTCTGGTTTCAATTCCAAAACTTCAATGGCTCTGGCCCGGCTCGTGGATCAATGCAAATTACGACACATGGATTGGTGAAGTTGAGGAGAATCAAGCGTGGGAATATCTTCTCACAGCCAGAAAAGACCTTGAACAATCGGGTTTACAGGCGCCTGATCCGAAAGCTCTCGCTCCAAAAAAAGGAACACAATCCTGGTTTGCCTACAAGGCATGGGAATCGATGTACGCCGCTGAAGGATCCGATTGGTTCTGGTGGTATGGCGATGATCAAACTGCTCCCGGAGGAGACAAACCGTTTGATAGGGCATTCATTACTTTGATCAAGAATGTTTACAGCTTTTCGCAACAAACAGGTGTAGAAATGCCAACAAGAGAATTTCTGCCAATCATTGTTGATAATGTAGATGCCGTAGGTAAGGAACAGGGAACGATGGCACAAAGCAAAAAGGATATGGTAACCGTGCTCTTTCAGGTTGATGCGACAAAAATTCAAGTTCCGAAATCAATTTACATCGTCGGCAATCTCAATGAACTTGGCAATTGGACACCCAATCTTATTAAGATGTATGACGATGGAACGCATGGTGATGAGAAAAAAGGCGACGGTATTTGGTCGATTGAATTGCTGGTGCCATTGAATATCAAAGTGGAATATAAATATACCAATAGCGGCTACGAGGGTGTCTGGGTGCCGAGCGAAGAGTTTCCGGCGAATAATCGTGAACTTATGATTACAGCAAAGCCAGGCGAGCGCCAGTCTGTCAAAGATATATTCGGTTTAAAATAAACCTATCAAAGGAAACATGCATGCGGCGCATTCAAGAACAACTGACAAAATCATTCTACGTGTTACTCAGTTTACCGTCAACGGCAATGGGATTTGCACTCTCCATACAAATATCTGCGTTGAGCTGGCTGCTGACTACGAAATACAATCTCCACATCGATGAAGTCGGATTTGTGTGGGCAGCCGGACCGCTTGCCGGAATTTTTGGTCAAGTCTTAATCGGATTAATTAGCGATAAGGTCTGGTTCTGGGGTGGACGCCGCCGTCCGTTCGTGTTGATTGGCGGAGTGCTTGCATCGGGAATGCTCTTAGCGTTGCCGAACATCGGTATCATAAGTGGAAAACTGGGTATAGGCAGCTTGCTGGTGGTCGCAATTGCGGTGGCATTGACGCTCGATCTGGCGATCAACATCAGTTTCAATCCGACCCGCTCCATCATTGCTGATGTGACACCAGAAGGGAATCCGCGCACCAAGGGATACACTTGGATGCAAACCATCTCCGGCTTTTTTGGTGTGCTGGCATATGTTATTGGTGCAACACTTGGGAATTACGTTCTCATCTATGTTGGCGTGGTGCTCGTGTTTCTCTTTTCTATCGTTCCGATGTTCTTTATTACTGAAAATAGAGAGCTCAAAACCGCCGAGGAAGAAGCGAAGAGCAAGACAGCAACGGAATGGGGGCAGCTCTTTAGAGTTTATTTCGCGCATGGATTTTCATGGATCGGTATTCAAACCATGTTTGTCTACATTATTGCTTTTATTCAACAAAAATACTTTTCAGGTGTGACTGATCAAGAAATTATCAATGCACATTCGGGGCAGATTATTGCAATCGCGTTTGCAGTTCTGAATACTATTGGGTTTATCCTACCGGCATTTGTTCTCGAGCCTCTTGTCGAAAAGATAGGCCGTGTGAAGACGCATATACTCTGTGTTGCGATTATGTCGTTGGGATATTTTGGAATTGTTTTCCTCGGCAGCACACCAATGATTCTCTATGTACTGATGGCTGTCGCCGGTATTGGCTGGGCAGCAGTGGTAAGCTTGCCATTTGCAATTATGACGGAAAAGATCGATCAGAGCAGGACAGGATTCTTTATGGGCATATTCAATCTGTCAGTTGTTTTACCCCAATTATTGGTAAGTCTGTTCGTCGGAACTATCATCAAAAATGCCATTGACAAAAATATTATTTTCATTATAAGTAGTGTGTCGCTGGCACTATCCGCATTGCTCTGGATGATGGTGAAGGAAAAACGGATTGACGGTAGAGCAAAATCATCTGTGTGGCCTTCGTCGCATTAAAAATGAACCGATAATCAAATTGATTTATGAGTAAAATTGCGAAATTTAAAAGCACGTATGCGATTGTCCTTCTGTTTAACCTGATCGGTTTTTCTGTACAGAATTATGCCCAGGAAATTACCGATCTCATTCAGCCCGTAAAAATAAGTTACGGGCGAGTGGATACTATTTTGGTGAGCGATCTCTTCTATGCAAAAACATATGATCTAGAATTTGGCGCAAATGATAATGTCCAAATAAGTTATAATAGAGATCAGAACACAGTTGTCTTTCAACCGGTAAATAATTTCCTTGGTGCGACTTTCGTCGAATTCACTCTTGGAGGTGCGGTATATCAGATTCCCATTATCGTTCAAGGATCAAGTTCATCTCAGCAGCTGCATACATTTTCGTATAAACCGCTGGAGAAGGTGAAAAGAGTAGTAGTGACAGGAAGCTTCAATAATTGGAGCAGAGAAAAGGATCAGTTGCTTGATAAAGGGAACGGTGTGTATGAATTAACTCTGCCGTTGGATCCCGGAAACTACATCTACAAATATATTGTCGATGGGAAAGAAATAGTCGATCCTGTAAATTCCGAAAAAGCGCCGACAGGATTTGATAATTTCAATTCAGTTCTGCGAATCAGTGAAACAGATACCGTTCAGATGTTTCTCCATGTCGGTTCATTCAAAGAGTCAAAGGATCGAGTGTCCTTATCATTTATCTATGAAAACTCTGTTGATTCATCATCTCTCAATAGCAAAGAGATTATCGCGCTCTTAGATAATCAAAAAGTCAACTCAAAAAAAGTTACTCTCGAAGCAAACACGATCAACATTCAATTGACAAAGAAAGAACTCAAAGGAGAGAAAACGCTTCGAGTACTTGTTTCTCGGAAATGTAAAACAACCAACATACAACAAGCGATCCTTTATAATGGAATTCCTACGGGACAGTCAACATCTCTGTGGTCCTGGTATGATGGTTCGATCTATTCTATTATGATTGATCGCTTTGCTGATGGTGATAAAACAAACGATAAACCTGTTGTGCACGATTCCATCTTTTATCCGGCAAATTATCAGGGAGGGGATTTCAAAGGAATCATCAACAAAATTGAGGAAGGGTATTTTGATTCATTGGGCATCAATATACTTTGGATTTCCCCTGTCAACGATAATCCGGATGTTGCTTTCCGCGAGTATCCTCCCCCGCACCGATGGTATAGCGGTTACCATGGCTACTGGCCAATCAGCGAGAAGAGAGTTGAAGAGAAATTTGGCACGATGAGGGATTTAAAGCAACTGGTTGCAAAAGCACATAAGCATAAAATAAAAGTATTGTTGGATTTTGTTGCTCATCATGTGCATATCGATCACCCTTTCTACAAGAAACATCCTGAATGGTTCGGCACTTTGGATTTACCCGACGGAAGGAAAAATTTACGTCTTTGGGATGAACAGCGGCTAACGACATGGTTCGAACCCTATATGCCATCGTTTGACTTTACGAAATCAGTAGAAGCGTTGAACGTGGTTTCCAATAATGCAATCTGGTGGTTGAAAGAAACTGGTGCCGATGGATTTCGTCATGATGCAGTGAAGCATGTTCCTAATAGTTTCTGGCGGACACTGACACGGAAACTTAAAGAACAGATTGAGGTGCCGATGCATAAGAAAGTGTATCAAATTGGCGAAACATTCGGTGAATATGGTCTCATCGGATCGTATGTGAACAACGGCCAGCTCAACGCGCAGTTTAATTTCAACCTGTCGTATTTTGCTATTCCTGTCTTCCTTGAAAAAGATCGGTCGTTTTCTGCCATCGATTTTCATATTAAAAAGTCATTCGATACGTTTGGATATAACCATATCATGGGAAACATCATGGATAGCCACGATAAGGTGCGTTACATGGCATATGCTGATGGAAAAGTGAAGAATCAAGGTGTCGATACGCGGGAGATGGCATGGAATAATCCACCAACGGTAGATCATGCCTCGAGCTATAAGAAAGCAGAATTGTACTATGCATACATGTTCACAATTCCAGGGTTGCCGGTAATTTATTATGGCTCAGAATTTGGCATGACCGGTGTTGACGATCCTGATAATCGCCGCATGATGCGTTTCGGCGACCAGTTATCTATCTTTGAAAAGAGAATGTTGAAAGAGACGAGCAAGATCGTGAAAATGCGCAATCAGCATTCGGCATTGCGCTACGGTGATTTTTATACGTTGAAAGCAGATACCAGCATGTATGCGTATGTGCGTTCCGATTTCCATGAGCGGCTTCTTGTGATTTTAAATAAAACAGAAGGGGCTCAGGAAGTTGTTCTTCATCTTCCGGATATCTATCAAGCTCAACTGTTGATCGACGTGCAAAGCGGAGAGATAGTGCGCATTCACCAACATCAAGCGAGTATTATTGTTCCTTCGATAGGATGGCGTATATTTAGTATCAAATAATACCATGTTATAATTAGAATATCATGACTAAACCTCGATTAAACTTTTGGCAAATCTGGAACATGAGTTTTGGATTCCTTGGAATTCAATTTGGCTTTGCATTACAAAATGCAAACGTCAGCAGAATTTTTGAGACGCTCGGAGCGAAGATTGACGACATTCCGATTCTCTGGATTGCTGCGCCTGTAACTGGCTTGATTGTTCAACCGATTATCGGACATATGAGTGATAAAACATGGGGAAGGCTTGGACGACGACGACCGTTCTTCTTATCTGGCGCTCTTGCAGCATCGCTTGCGTTGTTAGTGATGCCGAATTCCCCAGTGCTGTGGGTTGCCGCGGGAATGCTATGGCTTATGGATGCATCCATCAATGTTTCGATGGAACCATTTCGCGCATTTGTTGGTGATATGCTTCCATCTGAGCAGCGGACGATTGGTTTTTCGATGCAGAGTTTCTTTATTGGCACAGGTGCTGTCATCGCTTCTGCATTGCCCTATATGATGACGAATTGGTTCGGGATTTCGAATACGGCGCCATCTGGAACTATTCCGGATTCCGTTAAATATTCGTTTTACTTTGGCGGTGCGATTTTTTTCTGTGCAGTTCTTTGGACGGTTGTCAGAACGAAAGAATATTCACCGGAAGAATTAGCAAATTACTCCAAGGCAGACAGTGATTCTTCAAAAATGAAAGATGAAAACAGCATAGCTTCTTTTATCTCATCAGAAAAATTCCGACGTGATGGACTTGTCTGGCTTGTTGTTGGATTGGTTGGTTCCTTGGTAGTATGGTTGGTTTTCCATCAAACTGACTACGGTTTGTATGTCTTGTTCGTTGGTTCGGCAATCTTTGGGATTCTTCAATTGATTGTTTCCATCTTTACTAAACAAGAAAAGACTGAAAACGGAATGATAACAGTATTTAATGATTTTTACCAGATGCCTAAAACCATGAAACAATTAGCAGTCGTCCAGTTCTTTTCCTGGTTTGCATTGTTTGCTATGTGGATTTATACGACACCGGCTGTCACACACAATATTTTTGGTGCAACCGATCCAACTTCTGAAATTTATAATAGAGGAGCCGATTGGGTTGGTGTATTGATGGCAGTCTATAACGGTTTTGCTGCTGTGATGGCATTTGTGCTTGTATGGTTGGCGAAGAAAACTAATCGGAAGACAGTCCATTTGATTAGTCTTGTGTGTGGTAGCTTGGCACTTTTTTCTTTTTACTTTATCAAGGATCCGAATTACCTTCTCGTCTCTGAGCTAGGAATCGGACTTGCATGGGCTTCAATTCTTGCTATGCCGTATGCGATTCTCGCTGGTTCTCTGCCGGCACAGAAGATGGGTGTGTATATGGGGATCTTCAATTTCTTTATTGTCATTCCACAAATTACCGCAGCGGCAATTCTTGGCTGGTATGTAAAGCATGTATGCGCTGGCGATGCGATGTACGCACTTCTGCTTGGCAGTGCTTCCATGCTTCTTGCCGGACTTCTGGTGCTTCGCGTAAGTGATGTTGATGAAACTGTCATACGTAAAAATTGAATTGAGGAAGAAGTGAAAAATGCGTAAGGCATTTGTTAAGCTTACTATAGTACTATTGATCCTTGTACAAGGAGAGTATGCTATGCAAAAAAAGCTGCTAGCTCTGGAAGGGAAATGGATATTCCAAGTGGATTCATTGAATAAAGGATTATCAGAGCAATGGTATAGTACTACGTACAACCGCAGCAAATGGATTGAAATAGAAGTTCCTGGTTCCTGGGATCGCTATCATGGTATGGCAACGTATGATGGGGTTGGATGGTATGCACGAACAGTAGAGGTAAAAGAAATTATTCAGCCGCTTTCAATATTCTTTGGCGGAGTAGATGATGACGCCGATGTATGGGTGAATGGGACGAGGGTTGGAACGCATAATGGATACAGCGAGCCGTTTAGTATGCCGATTGATCAAGCGGTGAGAGTGGGAACAAATGAAATTGTCGTACGCGTGATTGATAATAGCGGCCCAGGTGGAATTTATAAACCGGTAGCAATCGTTCCGACGGGTGAACTCGACCAATTGCTTCGAACAAAATATGCTAAGATGGAAGCAAAAAAAAGTGCCGAGTGGGTGAAAGACGCGATCATCTATGAAGTTTATCTCCGCTCATTTTCAAAAGAAGGAACCCTCAAAGCACTCGAATCAAGGATCCTAGAGATCAAAAAGCTGGGAACGACAGTTGTCTGGCTGATGCCGATTCACCCGGTTGGAAAGATTCATCGGAAAGGGTTGCTTGGGAGTCCATATTCGGTTCAGGATTACTACGCGATTAATCCGGAATTCGGAACGCTAGACGATTTCAAATCATTAGTAAATACTTTTCATCAACAAGGATTGAAAATAATTATCGATCTTGTAGCAAATCATACTGCCTGGGATAATCCGATGCTGAGAGAACATCCGGAATGGTACACGCACAATGCATCCGGAAAAATTATTTCGCCTAACCCGGATTGGACAGATGTTGCTGACCTTAATTACGATAATCAAGAGTTGCGAAAGTACATGATCACGATGATGAAATACTGGGTGCATGATATTGGAATAGATGGTTATCGCTGTGATGTGGCTGAACTTGTTCCGACAGACTTCTGGGAGACTGCCGTAAAGGAATTAGAAACGATCAAACCGGTACTGATGCTGTCGGAGGGGACGCTTCCGGAACATCATGTCAAAGCATTCGATTTGACATACTCGTGGAATATGTATGATGTTCTTGAAAAGGTCATAAGAGGTTCGACGCCAGCAACAATTTTTCATGATCTTTTGAAAATGGAGTCGTATCAATTCCCGCGTGGCTCGCTGCGGATGCGTTTCAACACCAATCATGACAAAAATGCATGGGATGGACCTGCGGTAGAAAAATTCACTCCACAAGGAGCGAAAGCTACAGCTGCGCTCGTGTTTACCTATCCTGGAGTTCCTTTGATTTACAACGGCGAAGAAGTTGGGAATAATAAGAAATTGGGGCTATTCGAAAAAACAGATATTGATTGGTCAAAGAATGATGATTTCAGAATGTTGTATGAAAAGTTGTCATTACTCCGCAAGAAGCATCCGGCATTGGTCGACGGTTCGTATTCGGCAGTGCAGAATTCTGACAGAAAACAAGTGTTGTCCTTCATTCGGATCAAAGGAGAAGATTCGGTCCTTGTTGTCCTTAATTTTAGTTCAACCGCTATAAAAGTGGACCTAGTACTTCCATCAAATTCAAACAACACGTGGACGGATTTCTTTACAAATAAAATTTATGAACCGACGAGTCATCAATACAATATTGCATTACCCTCATTGGGATTCGTTGTCTTAAACCCGTCACAGAAAGTCAGATAAACTCACAAGGCCATTCATCATCCGTACAGGAATAACGATCGGGGAAATATCATATTGTGAGACGGTGGATCTCTATGGGGAGCATATTTATGAAAAAAGTTTTGACTGTATTATTCGTTGTGTTTTCATCCGTAGCATCCAGCCAGGCTCTCTTATTTAGATCGGAATCCTTTTCTATTTATTCAACAAAAGTAGTGCAAGAAAAATACGAAGCATCTGCAGAATCGCCGACCAGGATAGTCTCCAATTATAAGGGTTCAGACCAAAGCCAAATTCACATTGGAACTTTGCAAGAATTAATTACAAAAGAATGGACGTTGACGAAAGATATCTCTCCGTTCCCACAATTTCATTCCGATTTTGTTCTTGTGGATGCATTATACACAAAAGCGTTGGAGGAAATGCTTCTCGATGTTCGCACAGACGGTGCATTTATGGCTGGCGCGAAATGGGATGGCGTTTGGACGCGCGACATCAGCTACAGTATTCTTCTATCATTAGCCATTGTCAATCCAGATGTCGCCAAAGTAAGCCTTAAAGCGAAGGTAAAAAACAATCGTATCATTCAGGACACAGGAACGGGCGGTTCTTGGCCGGTGTCAACAGACCGTGTGGCATGGGCACTGGCCGCATGGGAGGTATATGTCGTAACGGGCGATGAAGAATGGTTGCACTATGCGTATTCAGTAATAAAAAATTCTACTCAGGATGATATGCAGAATGCAGTTAACCCATCAACCGGATTAATGAATGGCGAATCGTCATTTCTTGATTGGCGGGAACAAACATATCCGCGGTGGATGGACCCGAAGGATATTTACCAGTCGCAGGCACTTGGAACAAATGCTGTTCACTTCCGAACATACAAGATTCTTGCGGAGATGGCAAGCTTGTGTGGAGATAATCCGGAAAAATATTCACAAAGAGCTGAGGACATCAAAATTGGAATCGATCGTTATCTCTGGCTGGAAGACAAAGGATATTATGGACAGTATCTCTATGGAAGAGTCTTTCACTCGGTCTCGCAAAAATCAGAAGCTCTTGGCGAAGCTTTGATGGTTCTTTTTGATATTGCCAAGAATGGAAGGGCGAAGACGATCATCTCGAAAGCACCGGTCGTGGAGTTTGGTGTTCCTTGTATCTACCCGCAAATCCCAGACATTCTTCCATATCATAACAATGCCATTTGGCCGTTCGTCGAGGCATATTGGACTTGGGCATCGGCGAAAGCAGGCAATGTAAAATCTGTCGAACACGGTTTAGCATCGATCTATCGAGCGGCAGCACTTTTCAATACCAATAAAGAGAATATGGTCGCGGGCAGCGGCGACTATGTGGGAACGCAGATCAATTCTGATCGTCAACTTTGGAGTGTGGCGGGTTGTCTGGCAATGGTATACCGGATTTTCTTTGGTATGTCGTTTACCAAGGACGGGCTTGCCTTTACTCCGTTTGTCCCGTCTGCATACGGGGGAAACAAATCGCTTTCAAATTTCAAATACCGGGATGCAGATCTTACAATTAATCTGAAAGGGACGGGGAGTAAAATAAAATTGGCACTGCTGGATAGCGTAATACTACCGGTTGCAGTAATTTCATCTAAGTTAAAAGGAAAACATACGCTCGATATTCTTTTAGAGCATACTCCTAATGAGAACACCTCGATCAATCTTGTGCAGAATGAGTTTGCTCCTGAAACGCCAATGGTCAGGAAGGAGGGGGAGAAACTGGTCTGGCAAAACATCGCTGACGCATATATATATCACATCTACAAAAATGGTTGGAAGTTCGCCGAAAGCCAGAAAGAATACTTTACTCTTCCAAAGAACGCGGGTATTTCTGAATTCCAGGTACTGGCGGTGAATAACAAAGGGTTCGATTCTTTCCTCAGTGAACCGGTAGAAGTTGTGAATAACAAGGATGTCACGGTTCTTGATGCATCAGAAGCAAAGCTTCCCTTGCAGAGCGAATACAAAGGCTTTACCAAGAAGGGATACATTTGTTTAGAGAAAGATGGAAAACAAAAGGTGGAATTCAAGAAGGAAGTACAAAGAACAGGTTTATATCGCATCGACATCAGGTACGCAAATGGAAATGGCCCCATCAACACCGACAATAAATGCGCCATTCGGACTTTGCTAGTGAATGATAAATCTGTCGGCTCAATTGTCATGCCACAGCGCGGGGCCGGCATCTGGAGCGATTGGGGATTCTCAAGTTCTTTGTTCGTCAGAATTGAAAAGGGGATCAATACGTTTGCTCTTGTATTTACTCCCTTCAATAGTAATATGAATGTGGATGAAAACATCGCTCTTCTTGATGACTTCCGCTTAACATTCGTTTCAGATAAATAGACGATTAAGAACTTACCTCATGCTCTATCGTGATTTTGGAAATGCAGGATTCAAGGTATCTGTTCTGGGATATGGGGCTGGAATGCTTGGTGCAGATCATCTTTCAGAGAAAAATGCCGACCAATTACTCAATCGAGTTGTTGATCTGGGAATGACATTGATCGATACCGCGCGCGGGTATGGTAGATCTGAAGAACGTGTTGGAAGATTTCTCCAGCATCGTCGTCATGAAATCATTCTTTCGACAAAAGTAGGATATGGAATTCCAAGTCATCCCGATTGGACGTATGAGTGCGTTCAAGCCGGTATAGAGGAAGCGTTGCGCCGACTAGGGACCGATTACATCGATATTGTGCACCTGCATTCTTGTCCACGGAATATTTTAGAAGAGGGAGGATCGCTTCGTGCTTTAGAGAATGCTGTCGCATCCGGCAAAGTGCGAGTTGCAGCATACTCGGGCGAGAATGAAGCGCTGGATTGGGCAGTTCATTCAGGCAGATTCGGAAGTGTCGAGCATTCGGTGAATATCTGTGATCAGCGTGTTATCGATGGAGCGTTGACGCTGGCAACATCGCTAAGATTAGGTATTATTGCGAAACGTCCGTTAGCGAATGCACCGTGGCGCTTTATCGAGTGTCCGAAAGGAGAATATGTCGAAGAATATTGGTGGCGCTGGAAGACGATGAATCTTGATACGCGGGGACTTGAATGGCAGGAATTAGCATTACGGTTCTCTGCGTTCATGCCAGGTGTAAGCTCGTGCATCGTAGGAACATCCCAAATCAGTCACGTTCTTGAGAACATCCACTATATTGAAAATGGTCCGTTAGATGAGGACCATACCTCGCTCATCAGGAAAGTGTTTCGTGAAAACGATCCAGGCTCGTGGATTGGACAAATATGAATACTTCAATGTATACAAACAAGAGCATATGTCATGGAAAAATCGGACCCTCAAAACCGTTTGTAGCGGGGAAGACCTATTCGGCTATCGCTAGCTTGTTAGAAGTCCACGTAATGTAATACTGATTTTCTAAATTGTCATCGTAACCGAAATCGTAACACAAGTTAGCTTGACTCTGGCTTGGGTCATAAATGAAGTTACGATTTTATGATGGATATTCTGTTAACAGATTTGTGAAATCATTTTTTGTACTTTCAATAAATCGTAACTGTAAAATTGTAAGGAAGGATAGATTAATGGGACAATCAGAACTACGAGACAGATAAGCTGATCCGCTGGAGGCATTTCATTTCTTTTCGGAGCGGGAGAGTGAACTTGATCGAACTCAGTCCCGAATTCGAAACTCTTTTCATCGATTTTCAATAATTTCCATGCAATATTAGTTAATAAGAATGGTCTTATATCACACATTGAAAGTTCCGATGGTGAGCCATTCTATAATGACCTCCTTGCTATAATCAGATTTTTTTACCAATGGGTGAATAAGCGAAGAATCGTTTTGGTGCAGGGAACTTTTGTCGTGTAATATTTGTCTATCTATTTGTAACCATCGAAGCCGTTGAGTAATCATGAAGATAATGTAATTAAAACAGCATGTTTCGTTGCGGAATAAAAAATGAAAGGACAAAGATCTATAGAACCTTGATGACCTTTTAAAGCGAATAATACTTTCGCCGGGGTAAATATGCTGGTTCGATCTGCTTCAAATTACATAGTAGATTTATTAAGTCATTTCATACCACCTGCACATCTGTGCGGTAGAACTTCCCCTTTTCTGGGAGGTGATACAAGGTGGTTTTTTTTGTCATCATCGATCGTTTCCCAAAGAGGAAATTTCTTAGCGGAGAGAGACTTTCCTCGGGTCGGTGTATTGAACGGATTACGGTTGATCTGGGCATCACGTTGCTAGCTGTCTCCACATACTTTATCGCGCAAGCCGTTCTGCCATTTACCTCCGTTTCCAAGCACTATAATCTTTATAAAAAAATACGTTAATAGATTCGATATGAAAAAAATAAATTATCACGCTTCATTTTTACAAAGTATATATTTTATAATCTATTTAATCCTGTCTTCAGTCATAATATTTACTCCGATAATAATCACGGGATCTGTCTATATAACAGAAAAATTTATCCTTGATGAAGAAATAGCCGAAGTGTTTCTTCTTTGCATTCTGTTTTCGCTGAGTATTTTGATATTTAAATTATATAAACAAGAAGCTTTTAAACAAGAAGAATTCATTAAAAAAATGAAAAATGATAAAAAGACGACCGAGGAAAGGCTTTTTGATTCACTAAGTTATATTGGTAAAGTAAATGTCCAAATTGAAGAAATGAAGTCAATATTTAATACTACGAACACATATCCGGAAACAAAAAATGATTTTAAAAAAACTTTTCGTTTCCTTAGCGAGCGCGTTCTTGGAATTGTAAATACAAATTGGGCTTTATTGAGAATAATTAACAGCAATACCCAGAGAACAATCAGCGAGTGCTTTGAAACACGGCAAGGTTTTTCATGTCAGTATCCTCACGTGAGCAATAGAATGATCCTTGAAAAACAACTCATTTCGCCTTTTACTACAGTCATTTCGAATTCGCAAAATTTAAATATCCTCGTTTGTTGTACTATGCCCATTGATAAAATCAGCAATGATCAACGTGTGTTTATTCAAGCTATTATAAATGAGATTATTATGCTGTTCATTATTTTAAATTCCTCATATTACAAAAACGGAAATACTATATTTGAAGAAAATATATCTATTAAAAAACAGAGTAACAATAATTTATATCCGATGACAGCATATATGCGATGATGGTTCGTTTGAAGTAACCTCGCATATCTTGCTCCTTTCATTACCTTCAAGGGTATATGAAGCTGTCTCTTTTATCGGACAGCCCTTGCATTTCAACGAATGCTTGTCGCATTATCGAATTAATTTGTGGTAAGATCTTTCAAAAGGATAATGGAATCCAATGAAAATAATTCTCAACAGATTAACTTTACCTTACCCGTATAAAAAGATCTGAAAGAGGTACGGGAAGTGTTGAATGAGACATGAGACATGGACTTTTTAGAATTATATTGGATAAAACGAAAATATAAATAATTTCAGTTTCAATATGTTCGATTCTGTAAAATAGCACATATGAGAAAATAATTCACATGCGCTCTGGTTTGGAGGTTCATCTCGGGGTCATGAAAGAAAAGAGGCCGAAACTTTTCAGAATCGGCCTTTCGTGTAGCGGGGCCCAAAGTATAGTCTAAAGAAACTTCTTAACATATAGTTAAATCGTATAAATTCTTCTCTGGTAAAGCTTTATACGGTTTCATTGTCGAATTATGCACATTTAAAATTCTACAAAGACACTAAATCCTGTCATTTATTAGAACGTTAAGTGAGGTCAAGATGATTTTGGACCATGGTAATATGGTGCATTATTCGCTTGTAAACATTGACGAAATAGATAAAAGTTGGCAAATGGAACTAGACCCGTCGTTTACTGGTCAACCTTCAAAAAACCGGGAGACAAAATAGGAAAGTACTGACGCGATAAATTGACAAGAGGTTGGTGAAATTACGACAGATATTGTCCTCGAAACCTTTTAAGTTTAAATAGACACTCAGGAGGGATACCGTGCTGTGCAGAATGAGTCGGCAAGATGAAATAGAGACAGAGGAAGAATATAAAACTCGCAGAAATCTATTATATGAACAAGCAGAGAATACGAGTATCGACGGATGGAGAAGTATAAAAGAGAAAGACGCCACGCACATTGTCCAACAGAAAGGAAGGAAAGAATTATGAAGAACGAGAATAAGGAGATTGTAAAACAGTATATCGAAAACATCTTGAATACTGGAAATGCCGAAGATCTATCGACGTTTATTTCACCCCACTATACCGAGGTCCTTAACAATAAGAGGTATCATCTGGGGATTAAAGGAATCCGGAAAAAAATCACGGGAATCCGCGAGATATATCCCGATTTGAAATTATCCATCGATGTACAAATTACCGAAGGCGACTGGGTTGTTACGAGCTACATCATGAACGGAACACAGGTCGGTAGCTGGATGGGTATCAGACCGACAGGAAAAACCGTTGAAGTCCGGGGAGTCAATATAGACAGGGTCGTTGATAGTAAAATAACGGAACATGAAAGCAGCACGGATCTCGTTGATCCGTTAATAGAATTCAATCAACACTCGCAACACTCAACACATTGGATCAAAGATAATTTGCAGAATAAATTTGTTGCAAAGAATGAAGATGTTAAGACCATATGCGAAACGGAGGTTGCATAACCATAAATACTTTTCCTTCTTTTCAAAGGTGTTTGCGAAAGCAGGCACCTTTTGAATCGTCACCCCAATATTCCATCACACAAAACCACTCAAGAAAAACAAGTGCATTTAATGCTTGATTTTGGGTTGAGGATGCCGCATATTTGCACTGTACGAGATAAGAGAGGAGAGTTAACTTATCTCGTTTTCACCAGACGCCGACAGGACGAATCTTTTTTATCTAGACAAGGTGAAGAGCGCTGAATTGACAAGGGAAGTGAGAAATAGTTAGGCTGCAATATGCAGTCTAACACACAAAAAAGCGTATTAGGCTGCGATATGCAGTCTAATCAGAGTTAGCCAGCGCAAAGGATTATAATGAGAAACGCTATCATAGTAATGCTAAATATTGTTTTTCTTCAAGGTCTTTTCAGTCAAGACTCAACCAAAATCATGGATATGGAACTATCACCAAAAGGCGATATTGAACTCCAATATGTAGATAGCGATTCTTGCCTTTGCATGGATGTCTGGTTGATTAGTCAAGAAGATTCAACACAGAAATTTATATTAGATTCTGCTACTACTCTAGGTACAAAGTATTTCTTTTCTCCAGATGAGAATTGGATAGCTGCAAATTTTGAATATGTTAGCAATTACAGAACGGTTATTCTTTTTAAACGTGTTGAAGGTATTCGGTACAAGAAAGTCGAGAATGCTCAAATTTATGAAAAAGGTGTCGAATTTATGGCGAAGATCAGGCATCTTCGTAATGTTCCAGAATTTGGACATAGTATAGCTGAGATATTAAAATGGTCACCAGACTCGAAATCATTTCTTTTCAAAATTCGTGCTTGGGATAACAATCAGGGATTCACCATTAGGGATTGGACAAGTATATTTAATGTAGAATTACTTTCGGTCTCAGGAGATAAACGAAATAATGGTTGGCTTATTCATGAGCGTAAATAATTGATTTGCGCTGGCTAACCAGCGGCTCAAACTGACCGAATGAGCGTCGGTACGTTAAGCATGGCGCGTAGATGTGTAGATGTTTAATAATAAACTTTTCAGCATGGACTTGTTTCGTTTAATGTGTTTTGAAAGTTATCAGTGCGGCAGCTTAGCCGCCATCCGTTAGGCGCCACCATGTAAAAGAAGTGACGAATGCTCATACAATTACTAAATCAAATGGTAGCCTGTAAACAGTGTAGTTTTACCGACGAGAAGTATCCCCCATTGGCTCCAGTCCGATTAGCAGATGTTGCAAAGGTTATGCTTATTGGGGAAAATCCTTCGTGGGAATTTGGTCAACGTGTTCCATTTGATGGAATTACATACAGTGGGCAGGCACTTCATAAGTATTATATTGTTCCAATGAAGAAGGCTTTCAATTTTAGAGAGACTGATTTTTGGATAACTGATCTTTTCAAATGCCGTTATAGAAAAGAAGTGCTTCGCAATAAACGTGTTATGCAGAAATCAATCTTCGACAATGCCAAATTGTGCGCAACAAGTTGGTTGCTCGCCGAAATCAAGTTTATTCAACCCATAGTCATTTTAACACTTGGAGATAAAGAAGTCTACCAAAGACTCCGTAAAATCTTTAACTTATCGTCGTGTCCTACAAAATTCGCAGAAGCAGCATACAGGTTACATTCTATTGTTATAGGAGGACACAAATGCCAACTTTTTCCTACTTGCCATCCAGATATTTCTTATTTAAATCCCCGTAAACGCGATGCGAGTTGTAAATGGTCAAAACTGCACCAAAATCAATTTATTGAAGTTTTGAAGACAGCGTCGATATTCGGCGATACAAGGATGTTGTCATTGTGACTAAAGAAATTCTATATTCTTTTGCAAGGAGATAAGAAAATGAAGAGACTTCCAGTTTGCATATATATTGTCTTAATGCTTGCAATTGTCAATCTCAATTGCCAAAATAAGCATGATCAAACTACATTTAAAAATCCAGCACAAACATATGAATCTCACACAGAATCTGACTCAGCTAACATGAGTGATGTACCACATGATGTCAGACGTGTTTTTCTCGGCAACGGCTACAGAGAAGCACAATGGGGTATGTCCACAAAACAAGTGTCTGATTTACTTCGCGCAAAGATACTTTATCATGACAAAGTCATCACAGACGGAGATATTTTCATCTCTTATAATCTTGGTGGTGGAAAGTCGGTTACCTGTTATTTTTATAAGAATCTTTTCTATCGAGCAGAGTATTCACCTTCATTCAAAGATGGCGATGAGATTGCTGGTGAAGCAGTTCTTCACGGTCTGACAGATAAGTATGGTCAGCCGAGACAAATAGGGGGAATGGTAAACGCATGGACAGAATCCCCGCTCATAGTGTACCAATGGGATGATGATAGTACTGAAATCAGGTTCCAGATGTGGGATCCTGAGCCACTAAAACGAGCTGGTGGTCTTTATCCAAGCTCGACGATAGCAGTCTCTTACAAATCGAAATTTATTTCCATAAAGAAAGAATCGGAGTTGTCGGAATTAAACGACAAAGTGCGCAAGAAATCCGTGCAAGAAAAATTGAAATCTTTAAAAAATGACTTCTGATTTTATTCATTTTGATAAACATGGCGGCGCCTAACCAGGCGCTCAAGCTGACGGAATGAGCGTAGGTACGTTAAGCATGGCGAGTATAGGTTAGTACAAAATTGAAAGTTATCAGCGTGAACTCAGTTCGTTTAGTGAATTATGAAAATTATCAGCGCCGCAGCTTAGCGCCCATCCGTTAGGCCGCGCGTGCGGTGCGCAAGTTATGTATTTTATTTTTATAGAAAGTTTTGTTGTTACGAGTGTTTGAGTGCTGTCTACGTCGTGCCGTTAAAATTGAATATTCGTTTGCACCGCACGCGCAAGTATCTATTTCGTTGAGTACATTTTGAAAGTATCGGTCGTTGTCTTTCGACCAATGGTGATACAATTAAAATCTGTTGGCCTAACCAAGCAACTCAAGCTGACAGAATGAGCGTTGGTACGTTAAGCATGGCGCTTAGAAATTATTGTTTAAAAGATATTATAATAAACTTATTTTGTATTCAGCAACTTGCGGCATATCAGCGCTGCAGCTTAGTTGCCGTCCGTTAGGGCGCAAATCAAATGATGCTTTATATTATTGCTATACTATTTGTTATTAACTTTATTTCATTCCCTATATTTGCGATAATACTTATGCGTCCATCGAAAGTTCCTGCTCGCATAGATAAAGCAACTGGGAATTGGATAATCTACTATGGCTCACGTTATAGGAAATTGGCAATAATTTATGTAGTGCAAATTCCGTTTTGTTTGCTTTGTATATTTTATTCGCTTATTGGTTCGTTCAAAATCGATGCTTTTATTTATGTCTACCTTCCAGTAGTTATGTGTATTTATAGTGGGATAGGAATGTTTGTTGCTACATTCCGATATCATATAGAACTTACTCAGGATGCTATCATTGAAAATCGTATAATAATGAAACCTAGAACTATAATTTGGAATGATGTTAAAAGTATCTTAAACATAGGCTACTCTATTCGTATAACCTCTGTTGATGGACAAATAATTCGCATTTCTAAATTAATGAATGGGTGCTCAACTTTTATTGATGTAATAAAAACAAAATTACCTCAATCAATAATCAAAACTATAAAAATTCTCTGATTTGCGCCCTAACCAGGCGCTCAAGCTGACGGAATGAGCTGGGTGCAATTTACATGGCGAGCAATGTATTTGTTCTTAATAATTCAGTTGGTAGCGTGAACTCGTTTCGTTTTGTGCAACTTGATAATTATCAGCGCCGCAGCTTAGCGCCGGTCCGTTAGAACGCACAAAGAACCAATATCTTTTGTACGTATCTATCGGCAATATATTCGCTTTGTAACAGTCATGCTACCAGATTGAAAGTGATGAGTAATGAAATACCAAAACATAAGAGAAGAAGAACTAAAAAATAAAGTAGCTCAGGATTATTTTTGGCTTTACGACTGCTCCAAAATTATTGGCAATGTTGATTTTTGCGTTTGTATGATTGAAAGCAATAAGAAATTATTTGAACAAGAATCATTATTGTGGGCAGAAGCAAAAAAAGGTTCTTCGGATATTTATAATTCTATTGTTCAACTGATATTAACCATCGGCAAGGCGCGGACTTTTGATAAATATCTCCCGCCTTCGATGTTGGGTGCTTTCGATTGTGAGAAAATAGCCTTCATTCCGTACAATGAAATATATGATGTGTTTTATTTAAACGACTTTAATTGGAATGTTACACCCTCAAACTATGAATCAAGAGAGTTCAAATTAATTCACAATAAAGTCAAGACCATCATCGATACAAAAACCCTGCTTTATTATTTTGAAGATGATGACAGAGACTTAAAGAGGTTTATTAAAAGCAATTTTATTGTTGGCAAGTTTGGTTTAACAAAAATCAAAATTGACAAGAACAATTTTATGGTGATTTACAACAAGTGGTTACAAGCCGTAAAGCCGACCATTGCAGTAAATTGGGACATTGCAAAAAAGAGTGGAATTATTGATGGAGATTTTTACTTAGCCGATTTACTTTCACAGGAAAACAATACTCTAAAAGAAAAATTATTTGTTTTACTAAGACATGATCATTATGAACTTGATAGAAAATTTGATGAGTCAGGAATGTTTAGCAGTAAGCGCACCGACTTTTCTGACAAGCAGGTGGCGCACACACAATTTTGGAATAAATACGAGAGACCGCCAAAAGAAGAATATTGGGACTACATTGTAGAGCGTAGAGATTTACTCGTTCCTCAAGATGTTAGAGAAAGAAAAGGAAGCTTTTTTACTCCTCAAAATTGGGTAGAACTTTCTCAAAAATATCTGACAGATGCTTTAGGCGAAGATTGGCAAGATGAATATTATGTTTGGGATTGTGCAGCGGGAACAGGGAATCTAATTCATGGTCTTACAAACAAATATAATTTATGGGCTTCTACATTAGATAAGCAAGATGTTGAAGTAATGCATGACAGAATAAAGAACGGTGCGAACCTATTAGACGATCATGTGTTTCAATTTGATTTTCTAAATGATGATTTTGCAAAACTCCCGAAATCACTGCAAAATATAATAAAGAACCCTGCGAAACGAAAAAAAATTGTTGTTTATATTAACCCGCCATATGCTGAGGTGTCTAGTATAGGGAAAAAAGGAAAAGCAGGTGTGAATCAATCGAAGGCACATGATAAATATTCTGATAAAGTCGGAACAGCAGGCAGAGAAGTTGCCATAATATTTCTTGCTAGAATTTATGACGAATTAAATGGTTGTTTAATTGCTGAGTTTTCAAAGTTGAAAGCATTACAAGGTTCGGCGTTTAATGATTTTCGCAATTATTTCAAAGCCGAACTACTCAAATCGTTTGTTGTTCCTGCTTGGACATTTGATAATGTCAAAGGAAAATTTCCAATAGGATTCAAAGTATGGAATACGGATAACAAAATACCGTTTAAAAGAACACGCTCAGATGTTTACAATGACAATGGTGAATTAATTGGCAAAAAAACATTTTCAGTAATTGAAAAAAGTAACTTTATAAATAAATGGATAAGCCAGTACAAGGTCAAGAATAATTTTATAGGTTTTTTAGCTGGAACAAATGGAAACGACTTCCAACAAAATGGAATCGTTTACATCCTAAATAAAAAAGAGCAGATGGCTAATCCGCGTGGTATATGGATTAATGCAAATAATCTTATTCCTGTTTCAATTTACTATGCAGTTAGAAGATGCATGGAACAAACATGGCTTAATGATAGAGACCAATTCTTATTTCCACAAAAAGGATGGGAAAACGATAAAGAGTTTCAGAATGATTGTCTTATGTTCACTCTATTTAACACTCATATTCGATCACAATATGGAGTAAATAATTGGATTCCTTTTACCGAGCAAGAAGTCAATGCCAGGGAGAATTTCGATAGTAATTTTATGAGCCAATATATAAATGGCAAATTAAAAAATGAACAACATGGCGACTTGTTTGGTTCACAAAAACAGAGTCTAACACCCCTATCGTTTTCTTCAGAAGCGAATGAAGTGTTTAATGCCGCCCGCAAATTATGGAAATACTATCATCATCAACCGTATTGTAATGTAAATGCTTCCTTGTATGACATTAGAGAACATTTTCAAGGTCGAAACGATGATGGGAAAATGAATAATAAAAGTATTGATGAAACTTATATGAAACTCATCACTGGCTTGCGAGATAAATTGAAACAACTTGCCATGAAGATAGAACCCAAAGTGTATGAGCATGGATTCTTAAAAGTATGATTCATATCAGTTGAAAATAATTTCACACGAGTTATAGCGAATATAAATATCAAATCAGACAAGAAAAAATACTTTGTGCGTTCTAACCAGGCGCTCAAGCTGACGGAATGAGCGCGGGTACAAAAGTCCGCGCGAAGAAGGTAAGGTTTAAAATTAGAAATGGGTTCGGCGCGAGGAAGGTACAATTGGAAGGTCTTAAGTACCGCAGCTTAGCGCCCATCCGTTAGGCAACACGAAATAGCATTTACAAATATTGCATTAGCTTAACTTATATTGATGATACAGATTATTTAATGTAACCTTAAAAATACACTTCGATGAAATATCTTCTGATAATTGGGATGACTCTTGGCATTGCAGCAGTTTGGATGTTTTACAATAAACCTGAACTCGAAAAGTTTAATTATTCGATAACATTTCCCTGGAAAGTTGAAAATAAAAATATATTAGATTGCAGTATTGAGATAAATTCTGAGAATTCAGAACTGTATGTGAACGATAATATTTATTTTAGAGTTAAAATATTCAATTATAATTCTGACCTATTTATAAGACAACTTAAGGATAGAAATATATTATTTACAATGAGTGGATTGGAACCGACAGAACATATTGATTTAATTTATAATCAAGATGAAAATATTTTTAAAGGCAGCGGTTTCCTTAAATTTAAATTTGCAGGTAATTATTCATTTCAAACTGGTTATGATTCTAATGATAAAATTACTCCATCATTAGGATTATTTTCATCTAATCTAACTATTCCAATATTACCAACTCTTCAGAAATATCAAGTTGAATTAAACGATAGATTATTTTTTCAGAGTAAATTAATTCTGGTTTTGACAATTGTTACACTTACTTTAACTTTGATGCAATTATTTAATATGAGAAACAAAGCTAATAAACGCGATAAAGCATAAGGGTTTCGGATGTATCCAGTCTCTATTTACTGTATTATGGATTTTAAATAATGGATATAAACGCAACTCGACTCCCATTTACTTTTCATGATGCAGACAGCATATTTGTAATTGTAATATTCTACACTGTGTTGCCTAACCAGCAACTCAAGCTGACGGAATGAGCGTTGGTACGTTAAGCATGGCGAATAGAGGTTCAGATGTTTAATAATAAACTTTTCAGCATGAACTTGTTTCGTTTTCAGCAACTTGCGGGTTATCGTTGCCGCAGCTTAGTTGCAATCCGTTAGGTGCAATTGATTTTACAATTTTTTAAAAAGGAGGAGACCTTATGAAGAAAATATTATTTGTGATTAATAGTTTAATACTTTTGTCAACGACAACTTTCTCTCAATGGGTTCAAACCAATGTGCCTGGAGGTGGATTTATTACATCTTTCGCATACATTGATGCAAATATTTTTGCCGGAACAATTGAATCAGGTATTTTCCTTTCTACAAATGGAGGGACAGATTGGGTGCCTGTAAATTCGGGATTGAATAATCTTTATATTCGTGGGCTTGCAGCTAATGGAAAAAATCTTTTTGCCAGTACTTGGCAGGGTATGTTTCTTTCTACGGATAATGGCAAAAACTGGACATCCATTAATACAGGGTTAACGCCAGGGGTGTTTTGGACTCCTTTCGCGAGTGATACAAATATTTTTCTTACGACTCTTGACGAAGGAGTTTTCTTGTCAACTAATAATGGCGCAAGTTGGACTACGGTCAATACGGGATTAACCAATTTACGTATTAATGCTTTTACTAAGAAGGATTCAAATCTTTTTGCAGGCACAGACGGGGGTCTATTTCGTACTACAAATAATGGCACGAGTTGGGTTCAACTCGATATGGGATTAACAAATACCGGTATTAATGCTCTTATGGCAATTGGTTCGAATCTTTATGCCGGAACCAGCAATGGAGATATTGTTTTTTCTACTAATAATGGTGCGACCTGGAATAAAAGCATCATTGAGCCATATACACATGTTCATACTTTTGCAGTTCGTCTCAGTGGAACAGGAGACACCATACTATTTGCAGGTACAAATGGGAACGGGGTTTTAAAATCCACAAATAACGGCGCAAGCTGGACGAGAATAAATACAGGATTATCAGCTACAGATGTATCCGCTTTATTAGAGTTTGGAACAAGCCTCTTGGCAGGAACGGAAGTTGGTGTTTTTCGCACTGACAACGATGGCGCAAATTGGAATGAAAGCGACTCTGGCTTATCGGCAACGGAAGTCCATACGTTTTATACAAAGGGTTCAAATATTTACGCCGCTACTTGGTCGAGCGGAGTATTTGTTTCCACCAATGATGGTTCGAATTGGACACGCCTAAACGCTGGAAGAAATCTATACAATATTTCATCACTTGTCGTAAGCGATTCGAATATCTTCGTTGGAACTTTAGGCGATGGTATATTTATTTCCTCCGATAACGGTGCTACATGGTCAAATCCAGGATTGACATTTATTTATACTCTTGCTATTTCCGGTTCATACATTTTTGCTGGGACAACTAGCGGTGTCTTTCTTTCCACCGACAATGGTGGTAGTTGGAATGCGTCCAATAATGGATTAACAAATATGCAAGTATGGAAATTAACAGCATACAATAATAATATTTATGCCGGGACCGACAGTGGCGGTGTTTTTGTTTCGAGCAATAATGGTTTAAGTTGGACGTCTCTTGGGGTAGTATCGCCGAATTATTACGTGAACTCGATAGTAGTTCGTGATACAAATATATTTGCAGGAATTTATAGAGGTGGTGTTTCCCTTTCTACGAACAATGGCACAAGTTGGAATACCGTTAATACCGGCTTGACTGATTTGAATATTTTTGACCTTGCTGTCAGCGGTAAAAATATATTTGCCGGAACTCAGTTGGGAGGGATTTTCCTTTCAACTGATAATGGAACTAGTTGGGCTTCTGTAAATTCCGGATTGGCAAATTCTCCAGTATATGCTCTTATGGTGATTGATGGAGACCTCTTTGCTGGAACTAGTGGATCTACTGGATCCGTTTGGAAACGGTCTCTCTCTGAGATGATTACCACTGAAGTGAAAGATAATCTTAATAAGGTTCCTACTCGTTTTGCTCTTGAACAAAATTATCCGAACCCATTCAATCCGAGTACGACTATCTCATTTAGTCTCCCATCAAAATCTTTTGTGATGCTGAAAGTATTTGATATTATGGGTAGAGAAGTCACAACTCTTATCAATAAAGAGTTATCTGCTGGAAATTATAATCAGGAATGGAATGCGATAAATATGTCAAGTGGAATTTATTTTTATCGATTGCAAGCCGGAGCGTTTGCTGAAACAAAAAAACTTGTTCTACTGAAATAATGCAATTGCACCTAACCAGGCGCTCAAGCTGACGGAATAAGCTGAGTGCTATTTACATTGCGTTTATAAATAATGAACTCTCTTTGTTGGCAGTAAGTTGAGGTTTCCGTCCGCCGCAGCTTAGTTGCCATCCGTTAGGCGGTCAACACTCCATGCAAAATTCTGAATTCGATATTGCTTTTGAGATCATCCGGAACTCCTCTCACAACAATGTGTATTTGGTTGGGATCGATGGTTTAGGAGGATCTGGGAAGAGTACGTTGGCAGAAAGAATTCGCCAACACCTAGAGACCGCACAATTAACCGTAACTATAGTTCACAATGATGATTTCTATTTGCCCTCTGCGATTCGGAGTAAACTTTCGCCACAACTCAAGCCCATTGGCGCTGACTTTGATTGGATACGTCTCCGCGATCAAGTTCTTGTGCCATTACGCTCAAATCAGATCGCAGACTATGTCAGGTATGATTGGCCATCGGATCGATTAGCTGAGTGTCATAAAATCCAACCATATGGAATTGTACTTATCGAAGGCGTTTATTCCACACGTGCAGAACTTCGTGATCTGTACGATTATCGCGTTTGGGTAGACTGTCCAAGTGAGTTACGTCTCAGTAGAGGGGTCGCTCGTGATAGAACTGTTGCTCTTTCTCTTTGGGTGGACGAATGGATGCCGGTGGAAGAACGATATTACAACGAGCATCGTCCTGATACCTTTGCTCATGTTATGGTAAACAGTGCTGCCGCCTAACAAGGCGCTCAAGCTGACGGAATGAGCTCACTGCAATTTGCATGGCGAGCAGAGGTCGGTACAAAATGGAAAGAACCAGCATGAACTTGTTTCGTTTTGTGTATATTGAAAATTATCAGTGTGGCAGCTTAGTGCCCATCCGTTAGGCGCAATTGATTTTTACAATTAGTAAAATACAGAGGAGGTGTTATGAAAAACATTTTATTTATTGTTGCTATTTTATTGCTTTTATCAGCGGAATCTTTTTCTCAATGGGTTCAAACCACCGCGCCGGGAGGCGGATATATCACATCGTTCGCTTACAACGGCACAAATATTTTTGTCGGAACATATGAAGCCGGTATTTTCCTTTCTACGAATAATGGTACAGATTGGACGCCTGTAACTTCGGGAGTGCTTTATCCCGGTATTCGCGCACTTGCAACTATTGGAACAAATCTTTTTGCTGGTACCTGGGGCGGTATGTATCTTACTGTGGATAGCGGCAAAAACTGGACATCCATTAATGCAGGATTAACGACAGGTGCGATCTGGGCACTTATAGCGAGTGGTACAAACCTTTTTGCTGGGACTGATGATAAAGGAGTCTTTCTGTCTACTAATAACGGCACAAGTTGGACTGAGGTCAGCACGGGATTGACAAATTTACGTGTTAGGTCTTTTGCTCTCAAGGATACAAATCTTTTTGCAGGCACAGACGCGGGCGTCTTTCGTTTTACCAATAATGGCACGAGCTGGACTGAAGTCAACACAGGATTGACGCATACGTATATTACAGCTCTTATTGCAAGCGGAACGAATCTTTTTGCCGGTACCAGTTCCGGAGATTTTTGTATTTCTACGGATAATGGAGATACGTGGAACACCACCAACTTCATGGATCCATATTATTATGCTATAACTTCCTTTGCAGTTCATACAAATGGTACTGGCGATACACTACTCTTTGCCGGTGATGCGGGAGGCCATGGGGTTTTTCTCTCCACAAACAATGGTGCAAGCTGGGCCAAAGTCAGGTACTGGGTTAACTGCCATTTCTGTATTTGCGTTAATGGAATATGGAACAAGCCTCTTTGCGGGAACGGAAATCGGAGTTTTTCTCACGAACGATAATGGCGCAAATTGGAATGAACGAGACTCTGGCCTGTCAGCAACGGAAGTCCATGCATTTGGTACAAAAGGCTCAACTCTTTATACTGCTACATGGAATAACGGAATTTTCGTTTCCATAAACGATGGATTGAATTGGACGCATGTCAATACCGGAATGAACATATACAGTATTTCATCACTTGCATTAAGTGGTTCAAATATCTTTGTTGGATCTTGGGGTGAAGGTTTCTTTATTTCTACCGATGATGGTAGCACATGGTCAAATAGCAATAGAGGACTGACTGATAGAAATATTCAAACTCTTGCACTCTCTGGATCAAATCTATTCGTAGGGACCCAAAGTGACGGTATTTTCATGTCCTCAGACAATGGTCTAAGCTGGAATGCTGTCAATAACGGATTATCAAATTTGGATGTGTTTAGCTTAACAGTATTCAATACCAATATATATGCCGGGGCGAACAATGGCGAGGTTTTTGTTTCGAACAATAATGGTTCAAGTTGGACATCCCTTGGTGTTTTAGCACCGAATTATCAAGTGCGGTCTATTCTCATTTCCGATACAAATATTTTTGCCGGAACTCTAGGCAAAGGTGTTTTTCTTTCTACAAACAACGGCACAAGCTGGAATGCTGTTAGTACCGGTTTGGTCGATTCGAATGTTTTTGTTCTTGCTGTCAGCGGTAAAAATTTATTTGCAGGAACCTGGCTCGGGGGTGTTTTTCTTTCTACGAACAATGGAACTAGTTGGGCTTCTGTAAATACTGGATGGCCTAATACTCCGGTATATGCTCTTAAAATCCTTGATGGAAATCTCTTTGCTGGAACAAGTTGTGGAGCAAGTAGCGGAGCTATTTGGAAACGACCTATCTCTGAGATGATTACATCTGTCGGGCAAGCGTCTTCTCAGCTACCAAAGATTTATAACCTTCAACAGAACTATCCGAATCCGTTCAATCCAAGCACATCAATTTCATTTAGTCTACCATCAAAATCTTTTGTCACGCTAAAAGTATTTGATATTATGGGTAGAGAAGTTGCAACAATTGTCTCTGAAGAAATGTCGGCAGGAAGTTACTCGAGACAATGGAATGCGGCAAATATGTCAAGCGGAGTATATTTCTATAGAATACAAACGGGCCTATTTACCGAAACAAAAAAATTACTATTGCTTAGATAATACAATTACGCCTAACCAGGCGCTCCATATATATAAGAAAAGTTTTTTATTTATGACTTCCAACGACAGCAAAAAAGATATTGAAAGTTTCAACCGCTGGTCTCGCACTTATGACAACTCTTGGATTCAACGATATGCCATTCGCGTGCATGCAGAAATGCTCGATGTTGTTACCCACGAAATTGCTACGCCGAAGGCCGTCCTTGATATCGGATGTGGGACTGGGCAGCTGTTGCACAAAGCTCGTGCGCTTTACCCGTCGGCGCAATTATTTGGTATTGACTCAGCGGAAGGCATGGTTGAACTCGCTCGTGGTCGGATACCATCTGCCACAATTTATTTGGGCGCGGCAGAGTCTTTGCCGCTGTCTGATTCCTCCGTCGATGTCGTGTTAAGTAGCATTTCATTTCATCATTGGAGTGACCAATTTGCAGCGCTCCGAGAGATAAGTCGTGTTCTTTGTCAAGGGGGCTGCTTCTGCTTGGCTGATATATCCATGCCAGTATGGCTCGCGAAATTCATTCAACATATCAAGGTAAAGAGTCCCGTAGCGACGAGTCAATTCTTCGAAGAAGCAGGATTGCAAGTTAAAATTCAGCATCGTACCTTCACACGCTTTGTTTGGTTAACTCTTGGTGTCAAGGGATCGAGAAATGTTTGATTATCATCGGACATATCTGACAAATACATATTGGACTTAATGCTGCTGCCTAACCATTTTAAAAAGGAAAGAGTCAAGTACATAATATACTCCCGATGCATCCCGCAAAATCGGAAAGGGAATGAACTTGATTCGTTTTCAACAATTTGAAAGTTACTAGCGCGGCGGTCCCGCTGTACGGGATCCTCAATTTGATCTTCGATCAAATCGGGACTTAGTGCTGATCCGTTAGGCCGCCTCAAGAAAATATCTTACCGTGTTAAAGGAATGATACCGCTCGAAACACGCTTGAGAATGCAAATGTTGAATAAGAAATAGTTGTTCAACACGTTATTCTCGGTATTTTCCAATTCATCCAGATGGAAAGGCATATAATTCAAATCTCTGTCCGCTGGTATGGCGAGCTCAATGACAATCTTCCAGCGGAACAACGGGGTACGTCACCTCTCTTCATCGAATTGAATCTGGCGTAGCAATTGGTGAATTTGTGTCCCAATTTGGAATTCCATTCGATCGCATTGATCTTGTACTTGTAAACGGCGTCTCGGTGGATTCTAGACATCAATTGAAGGATAACGATCGTATCGCCTTATTTCCGGTATTCGAAAGTTTCGATATTGCTTCTGTCACGAAAGCTCGAGAGCATCCTCTTCGTCAGCCGAAATTCATTCTTGATGTTCACCTCGGAAAACTTGCCAATCTTCTTCGAATGCTCGGATTCGACACACTATATCGAAACGATTACACAGACAATATTCTTTGTAGAATTTCTCTTAAGGAGAATCGAACTCTCCTGAGTAAGGATAAATCCTTGATCGAAACCGAGAGTCTCACTCATGCATATTTGGTCAGGAATAAAAATTCACGTCTTCAGCTTATTGAAGTTCTCGATCGATTTCAACTTTTCGCTCTTGCTGCTCCTTTCACACGGTGCATTGAATGCAATTTAACGCTCCAAAAAGTCGATATGGTAAAAATTCTCTCCCGTATTCCCGAAAAAGTGAAGGAATGGTGTACCGAATACCAATGGTGCAGTGCTTGCAATAGAATCTACTGGAAAGGCTCCCACTATCAGAAGATGCAGGAATTTATATCGTCTCTTCCTGAAAAATAGTTATACGACAGCAGGTATTTTAAAAGCGGAATTATAAAATCGGAGAAGAAATGCCAACAGGAAGTTACTCGAAACAATGGAATGCTGCGAATATGTCGAGTGGAATATACTTCTATCGTTTGCGGGTTGGATCATTTACTGAGACGAAGAAACTGATTTTGCTTAAGTAAAGGGCAATTGCACCCAAACCCACCGGTCAACTCGACAGAATGAGTGTGAGTGTCAAAAGACAAGAGAAATAAATCAGCACATCAAAGTTTTACCCATAAACTAAGAAATCCTCACCGATTTCCATCGATGAGGATTCTTCTTTAGACTTAGTAGCGGGGGCCACGCCTACGTTTCACTTCGGCGGGCAGGCAGGATGCCGATTTAAAACAAATCGGCATTTCACAAAAAACGTTCAACTTGAATTTAAACCATCCAATTACTATAAAAACAGAAAACCCCAGACAAACTGGGGATTTTCTGTTTTTTGTAGCGGGGGCAGGACTTGAACCTGCAACCTTCGGGTTATGAGCCCGACGAGCTACCAATTGCTCCACCCCGCGATCTTTAGTAATTTAATATACAATCATTTTGATGCTCAGTCAAGGTGCTTTTTACTGCAATCAAAACTCAACTTAATAAAAAGTAAATTTAAATTTGCCTGCTAATCTGTCCTCATACCAGGATTGTGTGATATAACTTTACTCAAGTGCTATTCACTTGTGACTCTCTCCTGTCGTACCTTCTTGCATTTTCTGTGATTTCTGACTAACTTTAGTACGTTCATAAGTATTGAAATCGCATATCTTACATATAATTTCTTTGGAGGAGCAAGTACAATGGCAGTAAAAGTTGGTATTAATGGTTTTGGCCGCATCGGCAGACAGATTATCAATGCTATGGCTGATAAAGGAATTCTCGGGAAGACACTTGATGTCGTTGCAGTCGTCGATGTGAGCACCGATGCAAAGTATTTTGCATATCAATTAAAATATGATTCCATCCATGGACATTTCCGGGGCACGCTCAGCAGTGAGAAAAGCAGCCCATCGCTGGAATCAGATGATGTTCTGGTTGTGAATGGCCACAAGATTAAATGTGTTATGGCTCAGAAAGATCCATCACAATTACCATGGAAAGAACTCGGCGTGGATATTGTTATCGAATCCACTGGATTGTTCACGGATTCTGAAAAAGCAAAAGGTCATTTGGCTGCGGGTGCAAAAAAGGTCATCATTTCGGCGCCGGGAAAAGGCGATGTGAAGACACTCCTTATGGGTGTGAACGATAATGAATATGATCCTGTAAAACATAATATCGTATCCAATGCATCTTGCACAACCAACTGTTTGGCTCCATTAGTTCATGTGATTATTAAGGAAGGTATTGGCATTGAAACCGGATTGATGACAACTATCCATTCGACTACAGCAACACAAAAAACTGTCGATGGTCCATCAAAGAAGGACTGGCGAGGTGGTCGCGCGGCATCCAATAATATAATTCCTTCCACTACTGGTGCTGCAAAAGCTGTTGGAGAAGTTTTACCAATGGTCAAAGGCAAATTGACAGGTATGTCGTTCCGGGTTCCGACTCTGGATGTATCGGTTGTCGATTTGACATTCCGTTCAGCCCGTGACAGTTCGATTGAAGAAATCGATGCTTTGTTGAAGAAAGCATCCGAAACCTATCTGAAAGGTATTCTCGGATACTGCAAAGAAGAAGTTGTCTCAACTGACTTTATTCATGATGATCGTTCGTCTATTTATGATTCTCTTGCAACGGTGCAAAACAACTTGAAGGGTGAAAAGAGATTCTTTAAAGTTGTGTCTTGGTATGATAACGAGTGGGGATATTCAATCCGCACAGTTGACTTGACCACTTTGATTGCATCAAAATTATAAAAATTCAGAGGTGTTTCTTTCTGCCCGTTGCGACCAACTTCGGGCAGATTGTTATTTTCCATCGGGCTGACGACTGATCGTGTCGAAGCCCGTTTTTTATATATAGAAATCATACTTCAAAAAACTCCTCTAACGGGGGTTGCAAACATCCATTTCTCTTTCTGGAGAAGATTATGAATAAAAAAACTGTGACCGATATTGATTTCAAAGGAAAGCGCGTGATTATGCGTGTAGACTTTAATGTACCGCTTAAGAACGGCGTCATTCAAGATGATGTTCGTATGCGTGCAGCGCTGCCTACTATTAATTATATTCTCGAAAAGAAACCAAAGTACCTTGTGCTGATGTCTCACCTCGGCGATCCGAAAAAGGATACAGAGAAGGCAAAAGAGAAAGCCGAGAAAGACGGCAAACCGTTTGATGAAGCAAAATTCATCGAAGGCAAATTCAAGATGAAGCCGGTGGTAGAACATCTATCCAAACTTCTTGGTAAGCCTGTGAAACTTGCTCCGGCGGCAATTGGCGCCGAAACCAAAGCAATGGTAGACGGTTTGAAGGATGGAGAAATTCTGATGCTCGAGAATACGCGCTTCCACAAGCAGGAAACATCAAAGGATCTTGCCGATCGTGAACAGATGGCGAAGGAACTTGCGTCGTATGGTGATGTGTTTGTCAACGATGCGTTCGGAACCGCACACCGCGCACACGCCTCTACGGAAACAATTGCACATTACTTGCCTGCAGTTGCAGGATTCTTGATGGAGAAAGAACTTGCCTATCTTGGCAAGGCAGTAGAGAATCCGGTGAAACCGTTCGTTGCGATCATCGGCGGTGCTAAAATATCCGGCAAAATTGACGTTATACAAAATTTGATGGGAAAAGTCGACGCACTCCTTATCGGCGGCGGCATGATGTTTACATTCTATAAAGCACAGGGAATGGAAATTGGGAAATCATTGTTAGAACAAGATAAGGTTGATCTCGCAAAGAAAATATTAGATGAAGCGAAAGCAAAGAACGTGAAACTGCTCCTGCCCATTGATTGTATTATCTCCGATAAGTTCGACAATGCAGCTGCAACGAAAACAGTGAATATCAACGCTATTCCCTCTGATTGGATTGGGATGGATATCGGTCCTGAGACGATCAAGTTGTTTGTAAGCGAAATCTTGAAAGCGAAGACGGTGGTATGGAACGGCCCAATGGGTGTATTCGAAATGTCGAATTTTGCAAAAGGAACCACGGCGGTTGCCCAAGCGTTAGCAGATGCAACGAAGAAAGGCGCTACTACGATTGTTGGCGGCGGAGATTCTGCATCAGCAATTGCGCAAGCCGGGCTCGACAAAGCTGTTTCGCATGTATCCACGGGCGGTGGAGCTTCGCTGGAGTTTTTGGAAGGCAAAATTCTTCCCGGCGTTGCGGCGTTGAATGACAAATGAAAGGTGGCAAATAAAAAGTAAAAGGTAGAAGGTAAGAGGTAGAGGGGAAAAGGCAGAAGGTAGAAAGTAGAAGGTAGAAGAAGATGGACTGTTGGCGAAAGGCTGAATATTGACAACTTTCTCTATCAATCACAAAATTTCCAAATCACTGAATCATGAAATCATCATATTTTAGAATTGTCTATCGGAAATCGAAAATCATAAATGGCTTACGGCAATCAAGGTAATTATTATCGTCCATCGATGTTCGGGGGATTTCAATTCTTCCCGCCGGTGGTAAAAACGTTGTTACTCACCAATACAGCAGTATTTATTTTGATGTGGTTCTTCGGATCATTTCACATCGGAGAAATAGGTTTCAGAAGAATCTTCGATGAATTTTTTGGACTCATGCCTTGGGGCAATGGTTTTTTCCCCTGGCAGCTTATCACGTACCAGTTTGTGCATGCAGATTTCTGGCATCTCTTCTTTAATATGGTGTTTGGACTGTGGATGTTTGGAATGGAGGTTGAGCATGCATGGGGTTCCAAAAAGTTCCTGATTTATTATTTATCCTGTGGAGTGGCAGCAGGAATTTCACAATTAGTTCTCTCACCAATATTCGAACCAGCACTCGGTCCGACAGTCGGCGCGTCTGGTGCAATTTATGGAGTACTCATTGCCTTCGCAGCAATGTTCCCGGATCGATACATTTATCTTTACTTCTTGATTCCCTTAAAAGTGAAATACTTCGTTATGATACTTATTGTCTTCGGCGTTCTATCGGTCGGTGGACAAGGAAATGTCGCAAATCTTGCCCATCTCGGCGGTGCGCTTGCAGGGTATCTTTACATTTTGTATGATCGACGGCGTCTTATAAGCGGGAGGAAAAACTCGGGAACTTTTCAGTCGAGCATGGCATCTGCACTGTGGAGCAAGCCAAGTAGTACCGCAGGTGATGTGGTTGATGCAAAGGTATTCGATATCGATGAATCGAAATCATTTGAATCAAAAGAAAAACCGATCGATGCGCAAAAACGCATTGATGACATTCTCGATAAGATCAGCCGCAGTGGATATCAGAGTCTGTCAGAAGAAGAAAAGAAGATTCTCTTTGAAGCCAGCAAGCGGATGAATTGATGGAGTAGATGAGTCTTTGATCAGATGAGTAGTTGAACAAAATGGAAAAACACGAGACATATAAGGTGAGCAGACGAAGGAAAACCCGGCAAGTGAATGTCGGCGGCGTCAAAGTCGGCGGTGATGCGCCGATCTCCGTTCAGACGATGACAAAGACGAAAACCGATGACATCGCAGGAACTGTCGCACAAATTAAGGCTGCAGCAGAGGCAGGTGTCGATATTGTTCGCGTAACAGTGAACGACAAAGAAGCGGCAGCCGCGATGGCGGAGATTGTAAAGCAGTCACCGGTACCGATCGTAGCGGATATTCATTTCAATCATGTTTTTGCATTGAAGGCGATAGAAGCCGGCGTTGCGAAAGTCCGACTCAATCCTGGCAATATTGGTTCGAGGGATCGCATCCAACAAGTGCTGGCAGCGGCAAAAGACCGAGGCATCCCGATTCGCATCGGTGTCAATTCCGGTTCTCTGGAAGAAGATATTCTTCAAAAACACGGATATCCAACGGCAGAAGCGCTGTTCGAAAGCGCGATGCGGCATGTGCAAATCTGTGATGAACACAATTTTAAGGATGTTGTCATTTCCGTAAAATCCACCGATGTGAAATTGATGATTGAAGCATACAGATTAGTTGCAGAGCGAACGGATATTCCTCTTCATCTTGGTGTGACAGAAGCCGGACCAACACGAAGCGGTACCATCAAATCGTCGGTAGGTATCGGTGCGTTACTGGCCCAAGGAATTGGAGATACGATTCGTGTTTCGCTGACCGATGACCCGGTGAAGGAGGTCGAGGTCGGGAAAGAAATTCTGCGTTCGCTTAGCCTTGCCTCTCGCAATATCGAGTTGATCGCTTGTCCGACCTGCGGACGGATTGAAGTGGATCTCTTTAAAATTATGGGCGAGTTGGAAGAAAAACTTGCCGGCATAAAAAAATCGGTATCGATTGCAGTGCTCGGTTGTGTCGTCAATGGCCCCGGTGAAGCAAGCGCAGCAGATATCGGCATTGCCGCAGGCAAAGGAGTTGGAATTCTTTATCGTAAAGGTGAGATGATCAAGCGTGTCAAAGAAAGCGAGATTGTTTCAACTATTGTAGAAGAAGTGGAAAAGTTTCAGCCAAGGAATTGAATAGGGCATGTCCATTACTCTAAGGTCTCTATCATTCGGCTGCCGTACTATGCCGGCCCTCAGTTCTACTGAAACTCCACAGCTTTCCACTCGACGTACAAAATAGCATAATCTCGAAAGTCAGCGGTTTGCCACCTTTTTTGTTGTATCCCTCTCTCATTTCCCCATCTTACATAAATTAAAAATAATATAGAACTGTAAACCTTTTGTTCCCTCCTCTGTCTAACTTACATAGTTCACAGAGAAAGAATATTCGCAATAATAAAAGGAAAAACATACTATGAAAAAACTCGGAGTATTCGTTGCGGCCGCACTCGTAATGGTGAGTACCAACCTGTATAGCCAACCAGCGGAGGGTAGAGGACCCCGTAAATTTATTGAACAATTGAAGTTGACTGAAGGGCAAAAAAAGGATTTTGAAAAAATCCATGTTGACATGGAGAAACAAGAAATCGCCCAGAAAGCAAAAAAGGAAACAGCACGAGTTGAGCTTCGGCAATTATTCAAGGCAGACAATCCTGATAAATCAGCTATTGAGAAAAAAATGAATGAGATTGCGGATCTTGAAGTGCAAATGCATATGATCAGGATCAACTCATGGTTCGACGTTAATAAACTGCTGACCCCGGAACAGCAAAAGACTTGGAAAAAGGCGCTTGAGTATGGTTCTGAAATGCAATGGAGGAAGATGGGGATGGACCATCGTGGTGGACATTCTATGCTGCCTCATCATGAAGAGCCGATGCCAAAGAAATAATCGATATTGAATAGCTCTGTCTGGATAAGAGAAATGGGTCGGGAGATACTCTCGGCCCATTTCTCTGTACATCCGTAACACTCTGAATTGTTTCGTGGAACTCCGCACTCCTTTTAAGAGTTAATAGGAGAAAGGAGAACAATAAATAATTACTCAGGAGACAATCATGGCAGAGCAATTAACAAAAGATACATTTCTGCAAAAAGTATTTGACTATGAACAAAATAAAGAATGGAAATACCAAGGGGATATCCCCGCTATTATAGACTTTTGGGCGCCATGGTGCGGGCCATGCCGAATGGTAGGGCCGATCATTGATGAGCTCTCAAAAGAATATGCCGGTAAGGTGAACTTCTATAAAGTGAACGTGGATGATGAACAGGAACTTGCGGGAATCTTTGGTATACGCAGCATTCCTTCGATGTTGTTTGTTCCGAAAGAAGGGAAACCAAAGATGTCTGTTGGTGCGCTTCCGAAAGAAGCACTTGTTGAAGCGATTGAGACTGAATTAAGTGTGTCGGTAAATTAATAGATTCTGATATACAAGAACTCCGATGAACCTTTTATGTGTGTCGGAGCTGGAAAAATCCGCAGAAATATAAAATATAACACGCTGCACTAGCAATTATTCCGTCTATTTACGTAATAATCCCCTCCATTTAACCTTTGCGCTTTCCCTTGCTTTTCTTTAACTTCTTTTGTCAGCAGACAGCATAACGAATCCACCGTTGTATAATGGAGTTATATGAACACAAATCATATCTCTTGGATCGTTCCTGGTTATCTCTTCCTTTGTCTCATCATCTCTGGATGTTTTACTCCGAAAGAATTAAACACCGAATCCATTCCAGCCATCAAGAACTTTGATTTGAAGCGATACCTTGGCATGTGGTACGAGGTAGCACGCCTGCCGCATTCTTTCGAAACCGGACTGGATCGTGTTACGGCAACATATACACTTCAGGAAGATGGCACAATTAAAGTCCTTAACAAAGGTTTCGATACTTCCAAGGGAGAGTGGAAAGAGGCGAGTGGGAAAGCATATATACCGGATTCTTTGGCAGGGGCGCTTCTCAAGGTTAGCTTCTTTTGGATATTTTACGCCGATTACAAAGTAGTCATACTCGATACGGTGAATTATTCTTATGCTATGGTTACGAGCAGTTCGAAGAAATATTTATGGATTTTGAGCAGGTCGCCCCAATTGGAACAACCTATCTATGATGAGCTTGTTCGAAATGCAACTGAGTGGGGATTTAATACTTCCCAGTTATATAAAGTACCTCAATAATAGAGGAATATACTCTTCTACCAAAAAAGGAGTTCTACCATGGATCTTCAAGACAAATGTGCTATTGTTACCGGCGGGGCACTGGGAATCGGCCTTGCAACCTGCAAGCGTCTTTTAGCAGAAGGTGTGAAAGTTACGATTTGGGATATTAACCAAGCCGCATTAAAGACGGCAAAAAAAGAACTTGCAAAACTTGGCAAGGTGCATTTCTATCAATGTGATGTAGCGAATAAACGGCAGGTACAGAAGCATGTGAAGATCGCTCAAAAAGAGATGGGACGCGTTGATATCCTCATTAATAATGCCGGGTATGTGTCGGGCGGCGATTTACTTGATCATCCAATTGAAGATTGGGAAAAGACCATCGATGTGAATCTCAAGGCGCTCCTCTACACAACGTATGCAGTGCTTCCCGAAATGTATAAACGCGACAACGGACATATCGTTAATATATCTTCAGCGGCAGGCACTATTGGTGTGGCCGGTCTTTCTGTCTATGCGGCAACAAAATGGGCAGTTTGGGGATTAACCGAATCACTTCGGATGGAGGCATTGAACAATGGAAAGGCCGGAGTGAAGTATTCGACTATTCATCCAGGGTATATTGCGACTGGGATGTTTGAAGGGGCAAAACTTGGTATCCCGGGCCGTTGGATTGTCCCACTCGTAAAAAATCATGACGTAATCGCAAAAGCAATCGTTGAGGATGCACTGAAGAAAGAAAAATATTCGCCTAAACGTCCGCGCACAGTCAATCTAAATCTTCGATTCCGCGCGCTTATGCCGGATCGGTGGTTCCAACGCTTCCTCATCCTGATGGGAGTTGCAAGAAGTATGAAAACGTGGTATGGAAGGAGAAAAAAGTAGGTAAGTAGTTCCCGCCGAAGGCAGACCCGCCAGACTGTAGAGCGGGCTGGTGTGCCTCCGGCACAAAAAATTGAGTAATTCAAGAATGAGGATACTATGCCTGTAAAGAAAAAAACAATTTCTATCAATCCCGCAACGGGAAAAATCATTGGTCACACACCAGTGAACACTGTGGAAGAACTCGAACGTGCTGTTGCACTTGTGAAAATCGCACAGCCCGATTGGATAAAGCTTAGTTTCGATGAACGGGCAAGCCATCTCTTCCGTATTCGCGATTACATCGTAGAGAATACTGACCGCATTGCGGATATTATCTCAAGAGATAACGGCAAAACGAAGATAGATGCACTCAGGTACCTGAAGTGCTTCCTATTGCAATGGCGATCACGTATTATGCAAAAAATGCTAGAAAAGTGTTGAAGAGAAAGCGGCTCCGCGGCGGAAGTGTTCTCACGATCAACAAGCGTTCGTATGTAGATCGGGTACCAGTTGGGGTTGTCGGCATTATCAGTCCATGGAATTATCCGTTTGCGATTCCATTTCATGAAATTGCCATGGCATTGATTGCCGGAAACGGTGTTGTGCTGAAAGTTGCAACACAAACACTCGAAGTCGGCAAAATGATCAAACAATGTGTGGAGGCGGGCGGATTGCCGGAGAATCTTTTCTCACTCATTAATATGCCCGGGAGCGTAGCGGGAGATGCTTTTTTGAATTCCGGAATCGATAAACTCTTTTTTACCGGTTCAGTTGCCGTAGGTAAACAATTGATGGAGAAAGCCGCAAATCGCCTTATTCCTGTTTCACTTGAACTTGGTGGAAACGATGCAATGATCGTTTGCAGTGATGCCAATTTACACCGTGCAGCAAGCGGAGCACTATGGGCTGGAATTTCTAATTCGGGACAATCGTGCGCCGGAGTTGAACGGATTTATGTGGAAGCAGATATCTATGAAGCATTTATTTTTTTATTGAAAAAGAAGATGAGTGAGCTAACACAAGGCGTGGATGTGGATTCAAATGTTGATATTGGTTCAATGACAACTTTGCAGCAGTTGAAGAAAGTTCAGCAACATCTGAAAGATGCTCTGAAGAAGGGAGCTAAAATATTTCCTGAAATTACAAAAGTGAAGAAGGGCGAAAAAGGGTTGTTTCATCAGCCCATGATTCTGGAGAATGTTTCGGATGATATGATGGTGATGAACGAAGAAATCTTCGGCCCTCTGCTTGCCGTGAAGAAAGTCGGAAGTATTGAAGAAGCAATTGCCCGCGCAAATGCTTCCATCCTTGGCCTTACTGCCTCTGTGTGGACAAGAAACAGGAAGAAAGGGCATGAAATTGCATCACAGCTCGAAGTTGGTTCAGTGACGATCAATGACCATCTGATGAGTCACGGGCTTGCGGAGACACCTTGGGGTGGTTGGAAAGAGTCTGGCATCAGCCGGACACACGGATTTATCGGACTTGAGGAAATGACCCAAACGCGTTGTGTGGTAGACGATATTCTTCCCTGGGTTCAAAAAAACATGTGGTGGTATCCGCACAGCAAAAAAGTATACAATGGATTAAAAGGAGCGCAGGAGTTCCTGTATTCAAAGAAACCGGGAAAGAAACTTTCAGGCGGTTTACGGCTTGTACAGGTATTCTTGAGAACATTTAAAAAATAAAAAAGCGGAGACAGCATTGCTGCCCCCGCATGTAAAAGGTCCATCGAAATATATTAGAATCTAAGACCGGCAGTTAAGATAATGCCATTGTTAAAGACTTTTGCATCGCTGTCTTTCCCGAGCTTTGTTTGACCCAATACATAGCGTGCATCGATCTCTAAAATTAAAAATTCGACACCAACACCAACAACAATAGAGAAATCGTTCTTTGTTATTTGATCTTTAATATCGGTTTCAGTAGAGCTTGACGGCAATCCAGGTAAATTCGAATTTACTTCGTCTTTATTCTTTGCTGAAAGTAATATACCGTATGATACTCCACCTTCTATGTAAGGACTAAATATGGGTATTGGTAAATTAAATTTTACGAGTACCTGGAATGTCTATATAGTCGCCACTCAGTGTAATTTTTTCAGTGACATAACTATTTCCAGTGTTGGGTTCATAGATACCCCCTTTTTGGATATACATTACTTCCGGCTGGATAGCAAGCCCCGCTATTAACCCAATCTTATAAGATATTCCACCCGCTATGCCGAGTTTGTGTGTAGGATCAACTCCACCTAGCGATTTATCAGCTCCACTAAACGTTGCGAGATCAATACCTCCCTTAATACCAAATTGGGAAAATGCTACAGATACGGCAAGAAGCGTCATCAGTGAAACTAATAGAATTTTTTTCATAAGAGAATCCTTTATGTTAATATGTGATGTAGTGAACTCTGGTATCTGTCCAGAATAACCTCAGAAGTATAGATAAAACAAAAATCATGTTCAAGAGGAAATCCCCCCCAAAAAAAATAGGAAGAAGAGTAGCTTATTATGAAGTAAAATCAGCAAAAGAAGGTGGTATAAATATTGACAACGGTCACAACAATTGCCAAACAGCAGTGAAGGAAAGTTTATGGGCTTTCATGTGATTAATTGGTTTCGCGCTTTTGTTATTGGACATAAGAAAATGAGTACAAAATAAAAGCCGACGTTCCACACGTAGGCTTTCTTTGAAAGAGAGTAAGTTTATCCTTCGTTTTCTTTCTTTTCTTTTAATTTTTTTGATGCTATGAGATAGAAAACGATTAAGGCAAGTCCGCCGAAAATTAATATGCTTCCAAAGATTGCAGTTTCCTCATGAAATCCAAAGTAATATTCAAGTTGCTGGCCGACGAGTAATCCGATGCCGGCAAAAACAAAGAGGAGTCCCCATTTAAGATTGCTGAGCGTACTTCCTTGCCACATCCGGAAGGGAGAGGTTGATTTAAAATCAGCAGGATTAATTCCTTTTTCGATCATTGCTATTCGTTCTTTATGACGACCTTCAAAAAATTTCCAGAGAACAACTGCAATTGCACAAAAGAGGAAAATGGGAATAAAAGCACCAATAAATTGAATCATTGTTTTCTCCAGGTATTATGATTGATGTTGATTGACTGCTTTAGTAACTTTGACCTGTAGTTTGAAGAAAAGGTTTCAGGAAAATTTCGGAAACCTATCTGCACAAAACTTGGTCTAAGTTTTTATGAATGCCGGTAGATTTAGATGAGTGATACGGATAGAGAGATAATCCAGCGTGTCCTGGATGGGGATGTACAATCCTTCGGCATTCTTGTTGATAAACACAAAGCCAAAGCAATGACGCTAGCGATGCGAATATTGAACAACCGCGAAGATGCCGAAGAAGCATTGCAGGATGCTTTTGTGCGTGTGTATCGCGCATTATCTTCATTTGAATGGAAATCGAGTTTTTCTACGTGGTTCTATCGGATAGTCTATAATACATGCACGACAATGATTGGAAAAAGAAACGGAAAACATCACATTTCGCTAGATGGTGTGGATGAAGATGGACCGCGAGTGGAGATCGAGTCGGATGAACTGCAGCCCGACATGAGAATGGAATCCGACGAATTTTCTAAGATTGTTCGTGAAGAAGTAGAAAAATTGCCATCGGCATACGGAAACACTTTTACATTATTTACTATTCAAGATATGAGTTACGAAGAAATCGTTCAAGTCACCGGATTGCCGCTCGGCACAGTTAAGGCGAGGCTCTTTCGGGCACGCGCAATGCTGCGAAAGGCAATTGTGAAGCGAATGGATCACTTCCCCGTAATAAAGGAACAAGAAGGATATTGAAAAATGGAACATCTTTCTTTTGACATTATTTGTAGAATTGCAGATGGAGACATGTCGCAAAGTGAAATAGAATTATATTTGACTCATTGGAAGTCTTGCCAATCTTGCCAGCAAGAAATTGAGCTGCAGCGATCGATAGTAAAAGTATCACGCAAAGCACAACTTGTCAATCCATCTAATAGTTTTGTGAAGAATATTCTCGATGTAATTCTCCCTTCTCAAAGGAAGAGATGGTACGAATGGCTTCTTCACAATATGGGCAATGTTATTGCAATGGCATCGGTTCTTGCCTTTTTGGCGTATATATTTTCAATAACCGATATCGGTGCTTTTCAAAATGATAAATCTACTGAAGTTAAACTGATTCTGGAATTTCTTAAAATTATCCAGGATGGCAGCCAGCAGATCGGCAATTATCTAACACCGAAATTTCCTATTCAAAACATTGGCGCATTTCATATGCATACTATCGTCTTTGCTTTACTGGCAATTATTTTGCTTGTGTTTATTGATCGAATTGCTGGTCATTTCTTTCGTCATTTAAAGGCTTAATCCGTATTTTTTATACCCACCTTGACTTTTCTGTATTCATGTAGTATATTAGCACTCACAGTATTAGAGTGCTAATTCAATTTTTAGTCAACATATTCAAAATAACCAATAAAAGGAGGGCGTATTTATGATGCTCAAACCATTGGCGGATCGCGTTGTTGTGAAACCGTCCAAAGCTGAAGAAAAGACCAAAGGCGGTATCATTGTTCCTGACACGGCAAAAGAAAAGCCGGTATGGGGTGAAGTGATTGCTGCTGGACCGGGAAGAGTTTCCGACGACGGAAAACTCATCTCGATGGAAGTAAAGGTCGGCAATATGGTTCTGTACGGAAAGTATTCCGGGACTGAAGTCACATTTGAAGGCGAAGAGCTTTTGCTTATGCGCGAAAGCGACATCTTTGCGATAATGCCCAAGTAAGGGAAAGGAGAACTAAACATGTCAGCGAAATTAATTAATTATGATACCGATGCACGTGCAAGTTTAAAGAAGGGTGTCGATCAACTTGCGAATGCAGTGAAAGTGACACTTGGACCCAAAGGGCGCAATGTCGTTATCGACAAAAAATTCGGCGCACCGACAATAACAAAAGATGGTGTAACGGTGGCGAAAGAAATTGAACTCTCTGATCCCATTGAAAACATGGGCGCGCAGATGGTTCGAGAAGTTGCATCGAAGACATCCGATGTTGCCGGTGATGGAACTACGACGGCAACAATCCTTGCACAAGCGATTGTACGCGAAGGATTGAAGAACGTGACCGCAGGTGCAAACCCGATGGACCTGAAACGCGGTATCGATCTTGCGGTGAAGAAGGTCGTTGAAGGCCTGAAAGAGATGAGCAGGACCGTTGGCGATGACAAAGAAAAGATTGCACAGGTTGGATCGATCTCTGCAAACAACGACCGCGATATTGGTGATCGGATTGCGAATGCAATGGAGAAGGTTGGCAAGGATGGCGTCATCACAGTTGAAGAAGCAAAAGGTACTGAATCTACACTGGAGGTTGTCGAAGGCATGCAGTTTGACCGTGGATACCTCTCGCCATATTTTGTGACGGATGCGGATCGAATGGAGACTGTTCTTGAGAATCCCTACATCCTGATCCATGACAAGAAAATCAGTGCGATGAAGGATCTTCTGCCGGTGCTGGAGAAGATTGCTCAAGCTGGGAAAAGCATGCTCATTATTTCAGAAGAAGTTGAAGGCGAAGCGCTTGCCACACTTGTGGTGAACAAACTTCGTGGAACGCTTCGAGTCTGCGCAGTGAAAGCGCCAGGATTTGGTGATCGGCGAAAGGCAATGCTTGAAGATATTGCAGTTCTTACAGGCGGTCAAGTGATTTCTGAAGAGAAGGGTTTCAAACTTGAGAATGCGACACTTGCGTATCTCGGAACCGCCGAACGCGTTACAATTGATAAGGATAATACAACAATCGTACAGGGTGCCGGCAAGAAGGATGAGATCAAAAAGCGCATTAACGAAATCAAGCAGCAGGTTGAAAAGACAACATCGGATTATGACAAAGAGAAACTACAAGAGCGTCTTGCAAAGTTAGCCGGTGGCGTTGCAGTGGTGAAGATCGGTGCCTCGACGGAAGTTGAGATGAAGGAAAAGAAAGCGCGGGTTGAAGATGCGCTTCATGCCACACGTGCAGCTGTTGAGGAGGGGATTGTTCCCGGCGGCGGTGTTGCATTCCTTCGTTGTGTGAAGAAGCTTGAAGAAGTCAAGACAGACAATCTCGACCAGAAGACAGGTGTAGATATCATCCGCCGTGTGCTGGAAGAGCCACTTCGTCAAATTGCTACAAACGCTGGTCACGACGGCGCTGTTGTTGTGAATGAAGTGAAGAATGGCAAAGACGACTACGGTTTCAATGCACAGACAGAGAAGTACGAGAATCTCGTAAAGGCTGGTGTTATCGACCCGACGAAAGTTGCACGTATCGCTATCGAAAATGCAGCGAGCGTTGCCGGTCTCTTGCTTACCACAGAAGCGACCATCGTGGAGAAGCCCGAGAAGAAGGAAGCAATGCCTCCTATGCCGCACGGCGGTATGGGTGGTGATATGTATTAAAAAGCAGAAATCACGATCAGGAAACAAGAAGCAGTATAAAGATAGAAACTCCCTATTCTGATTAATGTTTCTGAACTTTTTGAAAGCATTTTAAGCGCCCCTCGACTGAAAGGTTTGAGGGGCGTTTTTGTTCTTGACTCGTAATCTGAAAAATTGTATTATTTTACAAGAGATAAAACGCCAGACTCATTCTTGATATCTCTTATTCGATTATGTTCCTTTTTTAAGATTGATTGAAGTTGTTTCGCTTTTCTGAGAAATCTATCAGAAGTGAAGCACGCAGTGCGTTTCGCTGTATCGATTCATCAATAATCCACTACATATCAATTTACTAATGAGGGAGTACTCCCATGGATGCACTTTTCAGTAAAATGCTCAAAGCAGGATCAACCACCTACTTCATGGATGTGAAGGAGGCGAAAAACAACAAAAAATATCTCACCGTCACAGCCAGTCAACCTGCAAAGGAAGGAGATAAAAAGTTTGCCAAACGCAGCGTGGTCGTTTTCAGTAGTGTTGCCGATGAATTTGTCAGCGCATTGAAAGAAGCAAACACCGTTATTAATGGCGAAGGTGAATTCACAAAGATGCTGAAATCCGGGAAGATCAACTACTTTGTAGACGTAAAAGAAGCGAAGAATAAAACACGGTACGTTTCCATTACTGAAAGCCAACCTTCGAAAGAAGACCCGAAAAAGTTTGATAAACGCAGTATAACAGTATTCAATAATGCCGCCGACGATTTTGTCGGGGCATTAGAGGAGGCAGTGGGACATTTGAAGCAATAAATAGTAAACAATGAAAAGTGAAATGGACTGCGCCGGGTACTGCGAAGTGCTTGGCGCAGTGCTATTAAGATGAGTATATCCCGTCTATCGATTTGCTATTCTTGTCTTTCCAACCAAAATCCAGTATCTTTTATCTACATGGGAGTCACAACATCTTGACTTGAGATCAGGTCAAGTTTTTTTTTCTATGGAGCGATCGGTGGAAATCGATCTGTTTCTTGCACAATGAATCCATTGGAACTAAAACTAGAGGAATTTGTCCGGTTTCATCATCTTATCGCCCAGAAACAAACTGTTCTTTTGGCTGTAAGCGGCGGGATGGATTCGATGGTAATGCTGCATGTCATCTCACATCTTCGAGAACGATTCGATGTGCAGATTGCACTTGTGCATGTGAATCACCAATTGCGCGGTGAAGAATCGATGGAAGATGAACGGTTTGTCCGGAAAATGTCAGCCTCTTATGGAATCTGCTTTTATGGTGAACGATTGGATGTACTCTCCTATGCAGATGAGCATGGGCTTTCAAAACAAATCGCTGCCCGGCAGCTTCGCTATGCGTGTTTTGAACGAGTTCGTCAACAAGTAGGTGCGCAAGTCGTTGCGACCGCACATCACGCTGATGACAATGCTGAAACCGTTCTGCTCAATATTCTGCGCGGAACCGGTATCCATGGATTGGCAGGAATTCCCCTAAAACGCGAGATCGGACGTATCATTCGTCCGCTGCTTTTTGCAACTCGGAAAGAGATCGAGATGTATGCAATGGAAAACGGCATCAAGTACCGAAATGACTCATCGAATATGTCACTTGCGTATCGACGAAACTTGCTACGTCACAGCATCCTTCCACCTTTGGTGAAACGTTTCCCCCATATTGTCGAAACATTGAACATTGTTGCTGCTACCATGCGCGATGTAAGTGAAAAATTACACGCAATGGTAGATGAGGCGTTACGTTCTCTTTCCTATAAAGATTCTCAAGATCGCTTGATGTTGGATGTGAAGAAACTTGAAAGGGAGCCGGACTTTTTATGGGACGAAATATTTGTGGAGCTTCTCCATCGTATGCATATTGAGCCAACTGAAAAGAAAGTTGACGCGCTGCATAGACTCTGCACAATGCCTACGGGTCGGATTGTAGAATTGAGCGGTGAGTTTTCAGCATGCAGAGATCGACAGCACATCGTTTTTAAAAGAACGAACGAGGAGAGGTCGAACATTCGGTATGTCGAATTCGGCAGAATTTATGAATACCAAGGGTGCCAAATTTCTATCAGCAATCCTGAACCGGTGCCAGCGGTTTTATCAGATACACAAGAGGTGGAATATATCGATGCCGAGAGATTAGGTCGACAGCTTGTTTTGCGCCCGTGGCAGGCAGGCGATTGGTTCATTCCTCTCGGAATGACGACAAAAAAAAAGCTCAGCGATTTTTTCACTGATCAAAAAGTACCACGGTTTAAAAAAGGCGTCAATTCCCGTTCTGGAATCTGACGGAACTATTGTGTGGATTTGTGGCAAGCGGCTTGACAACCGATTCAAATTGACTGAACATACGCGGACGGCGATTCGGCTTACGTATCAATCATCAACCCGAGCATAACATGACGGAACTCTTGAGAATCAACGGCGACATGTTTGAACCATTCATCACGGAAAAACAAATCCGAAAACGAATCAAAGAACTTGCTGCCCGCATCAATGCCGATTATGCTGGAAGAGTACCGATTTTTATCGGTGTGCTCAATGGATCGTTCATCTTTCTTTCCGATCTCATCCGTGAAGTTACCGTTGATTGTGAGATTGATTTTTTTAAACTGTCCAGTTATGGGGATGCAAAAATTTCTTCAGGGCAGGTAACATTGCTGAAAGATCTGAATTGCCAGGTCTTCGGGCGTGACATCATTGTCGTTGAAGATATTGTTGATTCAGGGTTATCTATCACATTCATTAAGAAAATCATTGAGAAAGAGAACCCAAAATCCCTGAAGTTTGTTTCATTGTTATTGAAAAAAGGTATTCCGAAGATCGATTTTCCGGTCGATTATATCGGATTTGAGATTCCGCCTGATTTCGTTATCGGCTATGGCTTGGACTACGCGCAAAAAGTTCGTAACTTGAAGTCGATTTATAGACTTACTCTGAAGGGAATTGCAAAAGCAGAGTAAGTGTGTTATTGATTATGGAGTTTGAAATGAGTAGTGATATACAAAACGAAAACAAGGATGAGAAGGAACGGAACGCATCTCAGAAAAAACGTTCGACGCCCCCTCGTTTCCCAAAACGACCGATGAAACAACCGCACGAAGAAGATTCGCCATGGGGAAAATTCGGCAAAGTCATTTTGAGTTGGATTGCTATTATTCTTGCGGTGTTCCTTTTTATGTGGGCGTTTCGCACAAATGAGGAAACGGAATATGAGGTAGGCTTTACGACCTTTCAACAGTTATTGAATGATCAAAAGTTTGGCGATGCAACGGTCAAGATCAACGGGTATTCAATTTTCGATTTCCATGGGAAATTGAAAGAACCGATGGACATCCAAACCGCCAATGGAAAGACGGCCCGCAATGCCACACGCGTGACACTAACGCTTCCCTATACCAGTCTAGACGAATCGCTCGTCAATTCATGGATGGCAAAAGGACTAAAATTTCGGGTTGAGAAAGAAGATAATACATGGTTGAATGCTGCGATCAGTATTCTCCCCTGGATTCTGCTTCTTGGGATTTGGTTATTCATCTTCCGGCGAATGCAAGGCGGCGGCGCAGGCGGCGGAGCCAAGGGATTATTCTCGTTTGGCAAAAGCCGCGCGAAATTGCTCACCGAAGGATTGATGCAAATAACATTTGCTGATGTTGCAGGCGCCGACGAAGCGAAAGTAGAGCTGCAGGAGGTCATCGAGTTTCTCCGGGAGCCGGGGAAGTTCCAACGGTTGGGTGGAAAAATCCCGAAGGGCGTATTATTGCTCGGACCGCCGGGTACTGGCAAGACCTTGATGGCGCGCGCAGTTGCTGGAGAAGCAGGTGTTCCGTTTTTCTCCATCAGCGGTGCGGACTTTGTGGAGATGTTTGTCGGTGTAGGTGCAAGTCGCGTTCGAGATTTGTTCGAGCAAGGGAAACGAAGCGCACCATGCATTATTTTCATCGATGAAATTGACGCAGTAGGTCGGCACCGCGGTGCCGGAATTGGCGGTGGTCATGACGAACGGGAGCAGACACTTAACCAATTGCTTGTGGAGATGGATGGCTTTGAACAAAACACAGGTGTCATTATTATTGCGGCGACGAACCGGCCAGATGTTCTCGATCCGGCGTTGCTCCGGCCAGGGCGATTTGATCGACAAGTAGTAGTGGACCGACCGGATGTGAGAGGGCGCGAAGGAATTTTCCGAGTGCACACAAAGAACATTCCGCTGAATGAGGATGTGCGATCTAGAGGTACTTGCAAAAGGAACTCCGGGTTTATCCGGCGCCGATATTGCCAATCTTGTGAATGAAGCCGCGCTTCTTGCCGCCCGGCAAAACAGCAAAGCGGTCGCCATGCATCACTTTGAAGAGGCAAAAGATAAGGTGATGATGGGAACGGAACGAAAAAGCATGATCATCTCCGACCGTGAAAAGAAAACAACATCGTATCATGAGTCGGGTCACGTGCTCGTGGCAAGATTTTTACCAGAAGCCGATCCAGTGCATAAAGTAACGATCATCCCGCGTGGGCGCGCACTCGGTGTGACAACGTATTTACCGATCGATGAGAAACATTCCTACTCGCGTGAGTATCTCGAAGCAATGATCACCTATATGCTTGGTGGGCGCGCGGCAGAAAAGTTGGTCTTCAATCAATTCACCACTGGTGCAGGCAACGATATTGAACGTGCCACAGAACTTGCACGAAAAATGGTATGCGAATGGGGTATGAGTGAAAAACTCGGTCCGATGTCTTACGGCGCAAAAGAAGAAGAACTCTTCCTCGGTCGAGAGATTACCAAGACTCGGAACTTCAGTGAGAACACTGCCGTTGCTATCGATGCTGAAGTACGTTTAATCGTTACCAGTGCCATGAAGCGTGCGGATAAGATATTGAAGGATAATATCAAGGTGCTGCACAGGTTATCGAACGCCTTGCTTGAGCGAGAGATATTAGACTCGGAGGAAATCGACAAGATCATTCGCGGTGAAGAACTTCCACCTGTTGATAAACGTGCCAATGGTACACCGGAATCATCAGAAACACCGTCGGCAGCGATCCCATTGCAGCCGAAAGCGAGTGTACCTAAACGACCGGCATCAAGTGAAGCGAAAAAAACGTAGTGCTTCACGCTGACCATGGAGAGTATCTGTGCCGCACGGTAGCGACCTGAAGCATCTTGACGAGAACGCGACGATAAACTATCGATATGAGATCGTACGGAAGGGAATTCATCTTTTTTCTCTTTCCATCCCTACAATATATTTTTTTATCTCCAAACAATTAGCTCTCTGCCTGCTTCTGCCGATCACGGTCGCGTTCATTGGCGTTGATACGGCGCGATATTATATTCCGTTTGTCTCTCGATGGTTCTATCGATGGTTCGGCTGGCTTTTGCGGCGGCATGAAACCGATACAAATCGAAAACGATTGAATGGCGCCTCGAATGTGCTCATCTCAGCTTCCTTGTGTGTTCTCCTCTTTCCTAAAGTGATTGCATTAAATGCATTCACTATTCTTATTATCTCGGATACGACATCGGCACTCGTTGGGAGGCGGTTTGGCAAGCATCGGTTCCTTGCGAAAAGTCTTGAAGGGTCGCTTGCATTCTTTATCTCCGCCGTGATAGTGATTCTTATTGCGCCAAAAGTGAGCCGTCTTCCCGCGGAGTACATTATCGGTATCGTCGCTGCGGCAATAGGCGCTGTTATTGAAGCGCTTCCGATCAGGATCGATGACAATCTTTCGATTCCTCTCGCGGTAGGGTTTTCCCTTTGGTGGCTTTACATGCTGTTTCTACCTGCTCTTGATCTCACACTGCTGATGTAATTTATTCTAATAGTTTTGTCTGAGCGGTGGATCGGATGTCTTTCCCGAGTCATCAAGATTGAATTCTGAGCGCATTTCTAGATAAAAGGAGAGGCCTTTTCATGGCTTAAGATTTCTCTCAAGGAGGCATTCCATAAAAAGGCTTGGAGGGGGATATCTACTACTACGCGGCTGCGGTTGTTTGACCTATATCAATACTCCTTAGGACTTTGGCGATCTGTTCGGGCGTTACCGGTTTATTCAAGATTGTGGTTACGCCGTACTGCTTGAGCGCTTCGCGATTCGAATCTGAATCTTGTCCGGTGACTATAATTATGGGGATGTCGCTCGTTGCAGGATCTGCTTTAAGGCTGCGCACAAATTCCAAACCATCGAGATCAGGCATATCGTTATCGGAGATAATCATTTGCGGATGAAACTCGCGTGCAAGCTGTAATGCTTCTGCGCCATCTGCTGCATGCAGTACATTAGCATTGGGTAACACTCGCTTGATGTATCGAGTATGCAGCAGGCGTATTCCATGTTCGTCATCGACTACAAGAATGTTCTCACCTGCTTCAGGTTTGCTTTTCGGAAGCGTAATAAGAAAGAGTGTTCCGGTACCAGACGTGCTCTTCACTGAAATGTTGCCATGATGCTTCTGAACAATTTCATGTACGACGGGAAGGCCGAGGCCGGTTCCTTTTTCGCCTTGTAATCCTTTGCGCGTGTACTTCTCTTCAATTTTGAAAAGCTTATGCACATCATCTTCCGGAATGCCGATGCCCGTATCGCGCACGCCGATGACCCAGTGATTACTTTGTTCCTCGATGAGATCTACCGTGACTGTTCCATTGGGTGGTGTGAACTTGAGCGAATTTCCCAGAAGATTTCCAAATACCTGGCCCAGCATATGTTTGTCACCATAGACCATCACTTTGGGCGGTAAGTTCGTCTGCAGTTTCACTTGTTTCTGAAGGGCAAGTCCCATCAGAGAATTCAAATTCTTCCGTACAATATCGTGCAGATCAAGTTCCACATGTTCCATCCGGATACGTCCTGATTCGAGACGCGACCAATCGAGCAGCTTATTCACGAGTGAGAGTTGGTCTTGTGCTGCTTCTTGTATATATGCCACAAATTGTAAGCGGTCTTCGGCTGTGAGCTGGTCGTTCTCTTTCAACAAGATGTCGCAGAATCCCAGGATGCTGCTGAACGGAGAACGAAGGTCGTGTGATAAGATCGAGAAGAGCTTGTCTTTCTGTGCGTTCAAATCTGATAATGCGTTCTTTGATTTCTCCAGCGCCCAAACGTACTCCTGCAATTTCTTTTCCATTGCCTTGCGCGCGGTAATATCTTCCAACACGCCTTCGTAGCTGATCACTTTTCCATCTTCATCCACTACCGTGCGGGCATTTTCCAGAACTGTGATGATTCTACCGTTCTTTCTCTTCAGGCTAATTTCCGTATTGACCACGTACCCTTTTTGATGCAGCGTTTCTGTCAATGCCTTGCGTTCTTCGGGATAGGCATATGTGTCGCGGGCAATGTCAAGGTCCGCAAGTTCATAGAAGTTGTTGTACCCAAGCAGCTTAAGCAATGCACGATTAGCGTTGATTAATTTTCCATTCGGACTGCTTTGGAACATCGGCATCACTGAGTTTGCAAATAAGCCGCGATATTTTGATTCGCTTTCGGTCAGAGCAGTGTGAGTAATTTTCTCGGCAGTAATATCACGGAATTGTGCAAGCATCAGCATTCGCCCATTATCCGATTCGACATAGGAATCGCACACTTCAACATCGAGGATTTGGTTGGTCCAGAGCACGAATCTTTTTTCATGCTGCAGTTCTGCCTCTCGATCCTTGAATCGTGATTCATACGCACGTGCTATCTTCTCACGGTTTTCCATGTCGGCATAGACACAGGTGAAGTGCTTGCCGATGAGTTCTTCAAACGTCATTCCCACAAGCCGGCAGTATGACGGATTGACGGAGATGATCGTCCCTTTTTCATCTGTCAGTCTCATCCCTTCGTTCGAATTATCCCAGATGAAAGAAAGCACCTTTGCGGCGTTTTGCGGTCTATTCTCAGGGGATTTCTGCTTTTTTGCTACTCCTATCGATCTTGGTGTAATGGCTGCTGTCGGATTGAAAGGGATTATGTTGCCACTGATTGCTGCTAATTCCATTATAACCTCCTGGAGACTTTCGTCTCACTCCTTTATTCTCTTCAGTATTGGCACAAGAGGGGTACCGTTAGGTTTATCGTCGATTTTCGAGCGGAATAGCAGTTTATATGCTTGAAATTCGTGCAGATTCTACAAAGAGATAGGGGATAAAAATGAGCTTAGAAAGGACCAAAGAACTGTCGACATACTTCGATTGTGAACGAAGGAAAAATGGAAAGTAAATAAAAGAGGATGGATGGTGCGACCGCTCAAAGTATAAGACCGGGATTGTCTGACTTTAACTGATTTACTATTACAGTGTTTCAGTCTAGTGTGATCAGGACTTGCTTGCCCGCCAGTTTTTTGGAGGGCGTTCTGACCGATACGACTGTTGAATGTCAGGAATCCCGCTTTGCTGGACCGACATCACTCACTTAATATTGGCGCACATTTCGGGGGATAACAAAACTAAAGTAGGTTCAATGCGCAAGATATCGGAAGCATTCCTAAGTCTTTATCTTATACTTTTCTGCAAGTCGATAAAGTGTTGCGCGTCCGATCTTTAATTTCATTGCAGCTTCTGCAATGTTGCCGTTTGCAATCTTGAGAGCATGCCGAATAGCGTTTTCTTTGAGTTTTTCTAATGGAGTAATCGTTTCTTGGCTCTCGAAGGAAAGGGAATGTTCTTTCGAGTCTGTCTCAGCATGTCCGTAGGATTGAATTGAGATAGGCAATTCTTTTTCCGTCAGTATCTGTCCGTCTGTTAAAACCATACCGCGCTGAATGACGTTTTCGAGCTCGCGCACATTGCCCGGCCAGGGATAATTGTAAAGCAAATCGAGAGCTTTATGCGAGAATCGAATCTTGGGCTTCCCAAGTTCCTCTCCAAGTTTCTTTAAAAAATAGTCGGCGAGCAAAAGGATGTCCGATTTTCGCTGGCGGAGTGGAGGAAGTATAATCGGAAATGATGAAATACGATAATACAGATCTTCTCTAAAATTCTTTTGTTTCACTTCTTCCCAGAGATTGCGATGAGTAGCGCAAATGAGTCGGGCATCAGTTTTGATTAATTCGCTGCCGCCGACCCGATCGAATTGTTTTTCCTGAATAACACGAAGGATTTTTGCCTGCAGACTTAAATCCAATTCACCAATTTCGTCTAAGAAAATCGTGCCTCCGATTGCTTGCTCAAATTTTCCAATTCGCCGCTGAACCGCACCGGTAAATGCACCTCGTTCATGGCCGAAGAGCTCGCTTTCCAGAAGGTCGTGAGGAATAGAAGCACAGTTCACGACCACAAAAGGGCCGCTTTGACGGTTGCTGTTATAATGAATCGCACGTGCAATGAGCTCTTTGCCTGTTCCACTTTCCCCAAGAATGAGAACGCCAATATCGATCTGTTTCACTTTATTGACGAGTTTGAACACTTCCTGCATTTCCCCGCTTTGTGAAACGATGTTGTCGAAATGCAAACGGGTCCCCACGCTTTCCCGTAAATCTTCCACTTCGCGGGATAGGGATGCGAGCTTGAGAGAATTCTTTATTGCGATTTCTAGCCGTGGAAAATCTATGGGTTTGCTGAAATAATCTGCAGCACCAAGCTTCAGGGTTGTGACCGCTAGTTCAATACTTCCTTGAGCTGAAAGAATAATGACAGGAATATTGGGATTACGCTGTTTGATTTCTTTTAACACATCAACGCCGTGGATGTCAGGAAGCATAAGATCCAACAAGACAAGATCCGGAAGTTCCGTCAGCTGATTGAGAAAAGATCTTCCGTCTGAAAATACTTTTGTCGTGTATCCCCACCGCTGACCGACCCACATTTCAAGCAGCTTCGAAATAGTTATTTCATCATCGACAATATAGATTCGTTCTGTGCTCATTGCTGCCTCAGGTGGTGTTGGCAAGAAAGAAACATTTCTGCTGAAGGATTATGAAACAATGGGAATTCGGATGATAAAGGTTGATCCTTCTCCAACTTGACTTTGCACAGTGATGTCGCCGCCGTGTTGATCAATAATGTGCTTTGCGAGAGCCAGTCCAACTCCGGTACCATGTGTTTCTTCATTTGGGCGATAGAGTTTCCCAAATCGTTTGAACAAAAAGGGAATGTCTTTTTCCGGAATTCCCGGACCATCGTCTTGCACCGAAATAAGTGCTTGTTTGTCGATTGCTTCTGCTTTGAGAGTGACAGAGCCTCCGGGTTTTGTAAACCGGATAGCATTGTGAAGCACTTGGAATAGAGCGTTTGCTATTTTATCAGAATCGCACTTTGAAATAATTGGATCCTTTGGCAGATCTTTGGAAATTGTGATGGATTTGCTCAACGCCGGTCCGATGATAAGTGCTATTGCGCGATATATGATTTTTTGAATTTCAGATTCTTCAAACAAGAAATGAGCACGTCCTTGTTCAAGAGCGTCAAGTTCGATAAGGTCACCCACAATTTTTGCAAGTCGTAGTCCTTCATTCCGGATGTAATGCGCGTATTCTGTGCGTTGTCTTTTGTCGATCTGCTCGTTTTCTTCGAGCATTGCCGCAAATCCTATAATGGAAGTAAGCGGAGTGCGGAATTCATGAGAAATTTGTGTAACAATTCGGTTCTTCAATCGCTGGATGCCAAAGAGATCCATTTCAATAGTAGTACTATTTTCTGTTTCCATAGTTATTGCCCCTTGCCTCAAAGACATATTCATGTGATGAACTACGTCGTTATATTGTAAGTGAGGCAATCTATATGCCAGCATTGATTTTACCATGAAAACTGTGGAAATTGATTAAATACATGAGTATAGAATATCTCTCATTTTCTTTTGTTGTATCATTATGGTACGTAATACTTAAATAAAAGTCCAGATATTTATAATTATGTTTGTTTTATTGAAGAAAAGTGAATTCTCATTATGAGTCATAAATCCCGATAAAATACATATAATGGGACAAGCTGTGACGAAATTGCCAAAAAATAAGGGAATTTGCACTGGCACGCAGATTGAGTAATCATAGTTAGAAGAAAAATAAATAATATTTAATCACTCAATTTAAAGGATACAGCAATGAAAAAGTTAATGATGGTTCTCGCGATTGGCGCAATGAGCATGTTGCTTGTGGGATCTGCTTATGCTCAGTCAACTACCACTCAAACTGTTAATCTTGTCGTTGGATCAGTTTACAAGATGACTGTATCTGGCAATCCAGGTCAGTTGAATATCACCACAGGAACAGCTGGTACAGATGCTTTAACGCCGGTCAGTGACGCTACAACGACCTACAGTATCACCCAGAACTATGGACCTACGGTGAAGATTACTGCAGGCTTGGGTACCGCACTTGCAGCCGGATATACGTTGTCACTTACTTTGGCAAGCTCCAAAGGCACAAGCGCTGGACCCGTTAATCTTTCTACAACCGCTGCCAGCGTTGTAACTGGTATCGCAATAGGAGCTGATGCAAACAAGACGATTACTTATACATTTGCAGCAAATGCCTCTGCTGGAACATTGGCTTCGACCAATGAGGTTGTTACACTGACATTGACTAACTAAAATTTAATAAATTATTATCATACCTAACTCAAAGGAGACAACAATGAAAAAGTTAACGATGGTCCTCGCGATTAGTGCAATGAGCATTTTGTTTATAGGATTTGCTTATGCTCAAACAAATATCGCCACACAAACATTCAACCTTGCCGTTAATTCGATTTCTAAAATAGTCGTATCAGGCAATCCGGGAAATTTAACGATCACGACTGCAGTACCTGGTTTCGATCCAACACCAGTTTCTGACAATTCGACAACCTATACTTTCACACATAACGATAAGGCTAATGGTGCAAAGATTACTGCAAGCTTGGCTCCTGCCCTTGCATCCGGATATACTTTGACAATTGGTTTGGACGGCAAGACCCCAGTTGATATTTCTGCCTCTGTTCAGGATGCTGTGACAGGTATCGCAGCGGGAGCTTATACAGGAAAAGCGATTGCATATCAATTCTCGGCTTTAGCAAGTGCCGGGGTATTAGCATCGACTCCCGAGACTGTTACACTGACAGTAGTTGCCCTATAAATTATCCCTTTTCGATTACCTCGGAGCTTTGTTGCTCCGAGGTAATTTATTTAACACTATTAATTTAATGGAGCTACAATGAAAAAGTTAATCGTTCTCGCCGCCTTTGTTACACTGAGTGCCTTCGCTTTTCAGAATGCGTTTTCTCAAGCTGCAAATCAGGCAAATCAGCTTGTCACGCTTGAAGTTAAAGTAGTGAATAAGATAAATATTTCTGGCCCAGTTTCATTATTGATAGATGATGCTATTCCTGGAGGCGCTGGCCTGCAGCCTGTTTCCAATAATGCGACATCATACAATATTACACACAATGGTTCTGCAACAGGCAAGATTACAGCCAGCATTAATTCAGGTCTGCCGGCTGGAATTACGTTACAACTTACATTAGCAAGCACTCTTGGAACAAGCGATGGAATTCAGGATATATCGAGCGCAACAACTGCTCTCAATGTTGTGGAAGGTGTTAAACAAGGTAAGGATGCAACTCAAATGATAACCTACAACTTCTCAGCGACACCGGAAGCTGGTGTATTTGCTTCAACAGTAAAGACGGTTACATTAACGGTTACAGACTAATTAGTTTTTTGCAGGGAGACTAACTAACTCGCGGAGGCTCAGATTCCATACTTGAGCCCCCGCGGTTTTGTTTTGTGTAAGGGACATGAGATGTGAGTACGGGCAATGAAACCTACAAAAAATCAAATAGAAATTGGTAAGTATATGTTGTATCTGATTACGAGGATTACTATATTTAACCGCATTGTCATGAGAACAAGAATGATATCGCGCTTCTGCAAACGAACAATTTCCTCCATAGTAATCACGTTGTTTTTGATCTTGTTGCCGAGAATCACTTTTAGCGCAACAACAGCGCAGCACACTGTTACTGTCATCGTTAATGCGATTACAATTATACAAATCAGCGTAGGGACTATCAATCTCAATATACCAGGTGGCGTAACTGCGGTTGTAGTTGCAGGGCAAGATCAGATGACTGTCACCGATAACACCAGTAAGCTTCTTTGGGGTACCAACAGCAGTCCCAGGAAGATTACAATCATAACGAATCTTGTTACACAAAAGTTTACATTGCAAGCATTAGCCATGAGTCCAACAGTTGGCACAGCGGCGTCGGCAGCGACACTCTCGACTACAGCTTCTGATTTTATAACAAATATTGCAAGAAGTTCAGGTAGTGCCACTGTGCAATATACCGGTATCGCTTTAGCATCAAAAGGAACCGGAACGGATTCGCACACAATCACATTTACTATTACAACGCAGTAAGAGTATGAACAGATCGCATCGTTTTAGAATATCTCATCTCCTGTATGTTTTGGGATTTGTGTTCTTGATCGCAATGAAAGGAGTAGGACAGACAAGTATTACAATGAATGGAGGTAATCAGACCATGACAATTACTACGGGAATTGCCGGTGGTCAATTGGTAAATGTCATCAACACGACCTGTTATCTTACATACCATGGGTCGCTCACCCATGTCAAGAAAATTACTGTCAGTACCACATGCCCAGGTCAAAGTTTCAATTTAAGTGTGGTAGGTACTGTGACTGGTGGGGGCACTGCACAGGCGGCAGTGACACTCACTACTGGAATGGCGAGCACCGATTTTGTTAGAGATATTCCTGTGAATACGACTAATGGCAGATGCACATTGAACTATACTGCATCAGCTACATTTGCTCAAGGCAATAGTACTGACTTTGGCAACGATGTCTATACCATCACGTACACTATCGTAACACAATAAATAGGTCATCACTATGAGATACCTTTCTTCTCCATATCTGCGCGGATTGTTTCTTGTTTCCATGCTTGCTTCGTGTCTCACTGCGCAAGTTTCGATCATCGGCGAACTGAGCCAGGACAAAGACGCTCTTCCGGGTGATGTGTACACAGGAACAATTGTCATTCGGAATGATACGAATGAACCGCAAGAGGCGAAGGTGTACCAGACCGATTACACGTTTCAATTCAATGGGACGAATAATTATGGTGAACCGGGAGTGTTTCCTCGGTCAAATGCAAAATGGATTGCATTCAGCCCGGCATATGTTACTCTGCCGCCTCAAGGGACTATGGCTGTGAATTTTACTGTAACTGTTCCGAAAGATACAACGCATAAGCTGATCGGTACTTATTGGAGTATGTTGATGGTGGAAGGAATTCAGAAGGGATCGGCAGAATCCTCTATTCGCCCGAAAGATGCAAAGGCGCAAATGGGCATTATGCAGACCATCCGCTATGGAATTCAAATTGCCACATCCATTGCAAAGACAGGAACAAAAAAGATTCAATTTGTCGGCCACGACGTTATTAAGAAAGAAGGCGGCAAACGCATATTGCAGATTGATATTGAGAACACAGGGGAGATTGCAATGCGGCCGGACGTTTATGTGGAACTTTTTGACGAACAAGGAAAATCACTTGGAAAGTACCCCGGTATAAAGTACCGCATCTATCCCGGCACTTCTGTTCGCCAGTCCATTGATGTAAGCAGTGTTGCACCAGGGACCTATAAAGCATTAATAGTTGTTGATGCAGGCGGTGATGATGTATTTGGAGCACAATACGCATTGAAATTCTGAGTACCGAAATTGAAAACATTGTTGACACATTATCCGGTTCGGCTTAACCGGATTTTTTTTATCTGCTTGCTTGCAGCTTTGCCATTGTTGTACGGATTTGCCCGCCAGCAAGAAAGCAAAGTAGTTTGTGATGCAGTTCAATCGCAAATCGAGGCAAAGCCTGGGACAATTGCTGCTGCATCAATCAAGGTAACGAATTTAACTTCTGAACAGCAGGCATACGATGCTGTGATCGATCTTCCTGCAGGATGGAGACCGGTTATTCGAGAATTTCCATTCGAAATCAAAGCGGGAGATGCAGATGTTCGTCTCATAACATTTTCCATCCCTTCTGACGCTCCTGCAAATCGTTATGAAGTTCGTTATTCTGTTCGGGACCATGCTTCACCTGTCCATGAAGCTATTGTGTCCGTAGAAGTTGTTGTTGTTCGTGTCGTTCAATTAGATCTTGCACTTCTTCAGGCGCCTCGATTCGTTATTGCCGGGACTACGTTTACAACAGCGGTTCTCGTTACGAACCAAGGAAATTCAGCGAGTTCTGTGCAGATCAGCTATAGGAGCTCGAATGACTTCCCGGTCCGATTAGACTCGACAATAATCAATTTAGCTCCAAAGGAGACCAGACGAGTACAGTTTTTCGTTACATCTGATGAAAAATCAGGGAAAGTGAACCATACACTTGAAGTCGAAGCGAAGTCAGGGCAAGATACAACAATCAGGGTTAAAATTTCGAGCGTAGTAGAAGTCATTCCGCGCATGACAAAAGTTGAAGAAGAATATCTCCTGTATCCTGTTTCTCTCAGGGTGCGAGAAGTTGGTCAAGACGGAAAGTTCTCCCCGCAAGGAGAAGTCTATGGGTATGGAAGTTTGAACGAGAATAGAACGGATCGGCTTGAGTTTCTTTTCCGGGCGCCGGAAACACAAACAGTCTCAACATTGGGACAAAGGGATGAATACCGAATCTCGTATCGAAGAGACAGTCTTGAATTATATGCGGGAGATCAAAATTATACACTTTCGACATTGACAGAATTAGGGCGCTATGCTTCAGGTATCGGGGGGAGGATAACAAGTGGTGCGATATCAGCCGGTGGATTCTATAATTCAACAAGGTGGACAATATCAAAACAAAAGGAAGCCGGCGGATTCCTCGATTATGATGTTATGAAAGGCGCTACTCTTGGCGTGAATTATCTCAGCAAGCGAGAACAATTTTCCAGCGATATAATGAGTGTGCAAGGCCTCTTTAAGCCGTTAACCGGCACAATCCTTAATCTTGAATATGGTACCGGTGTAAAAGACGATAAACACGATGATGCTTTTGCGGCCCTGCTGCAAGGCAACCAACGATGGATTGCGTACGATCTACGTTTTGTTCAAGCGGGGCCAGATTTTGGAGGCTATTACCAGGACATTGATTTTTTCTCGTCGAGCATTAATCTTCAACCTATGCGAAACGTGCGTATTGAGACTTATATCAGGCTGGAAAATAGAAATCTCGCACGCGATACGAATCAGACTGATGTACCGCATGATGCCTCTTATCAAGTCGGTGTTGGATACTTGGATTATTTCTCAATTTACTATCTGAACAACAGTCAGCAAGATCAATCTGATAGTTCAAAGTACCGAACACGGGAAGACGCGATTCAAGCCAGAGTTGGGTACAACTTCTCTGTTGCAAATGTCTATGCAAATATGGATTACGGAACAACGCGAGATGAACTTCTAATAAAAAAATCACCTTACAAGCGCTTAGCTCTTTCTGCGAGTTTCAATCCAATTGCGAAACAGAGCTATAGTACTTCATTTGAGTATACCACCTCTAGGGATCCCAACACAGGGGAGGATCAGGAACGTTTATCAGCGAACCTGAGCGCATGGATTCTCTTTGGCCAATCGACCCAAGCACAATTAAATATATACGGAAGCCGTATCATTGCATCGATACCGCAAACATACAGTATGTTCGAAGCATCCATCGAGCATGTGTTTCCATTCAACCATAAGATCACACTGCATGCGCGTATCACCAACATCACACCGTCTATTACTAACAGAGAAGCCGCTTATACTTTCGAATATGCTATTCCGATAGGAATTCCCATCAAACGGATTACAGCGGTTGGGCAGCTCCGCGGCACCATCATAGATGAAAATGGAAGAGGTATTGCGAACGTACTGATCAATATTGGTGATGCAGCGGCTTTATCCGATAGGCACGGCGGATTCTTTTTCGCATCACTGAAGCCTGGTTCTGTATTTCTCACAGTGGATAAGGCAAGCATTGGATTTGATCGAATAACAACTCAACCTATGCCGATGGAAGTGCTCGTTCGCGGGGGCGAAGAAACGAATCTGATACTTCGGGTTACTAGAAGCGTGGCAATTGCAGGCGATGTACTTCTGTTTAGCGCAAAGGAGCAAGGATTTTTAGATACATCCAATGCTCTTACTGAAATGGGTGGAAAGTCAGGTGTCTTTCTCGAACTTTCTAACGGCGCTGAAATGAATCGGAGGGTAAGTGACAATAAGGGAAGGTTTCTTTTTGCAGATTTGTGCCCTGGACAATGGGTACTTAAAGTGATTGGCGGCGACATACCCGAATACTATACTATTTATCCAGATTCAATGAGGATTGAGTTGTTACCCGGTGAAAGAAAAGATGTTACTTTTCAGCTTCGGCCTCGCAAACGCACGATTAAGATGTTGCAGGGAGATTCGTCGATACTAGAAACACCTCCTGTAATTGAAAGGAAAGACACGCTTTCTTCACTCATGAACGCTCCGAAGGTGTGTATGGTTACGTATAATGAGATGAGAAAAGGTTACGTTCTTCAAATCTCTTCGTGGCTCACATGGAAGAAAGCAAATCGAGTAGCGAAAAGAGCAGATAAGATTGTTGGGCTTAAGACGTTCAAAGAAACTGCCAATATACCATCTCTAGGACGGCGATACCGAGTGTTCATCGGTATTTTCAAAACCAGAGAAGATGCTGTTGTCTTTTGTTACCAGTTCGATTTCAATTTGTAGCACCACCCTGTCACAGTTTTTATTCTACTATCTCTTTAGTCTGTAGCACCAACATTGTAGAAAATTCAGTTTCCTCAAATTGATGCAGCACTGCTCTAAGCTTTTGTTTCTTTGTTAATTCCTTCCTTTTCGACGAATTAGCCGGTTTATTCAATATCTATATTGCCTAATGTGCTTGGCACCTAAATTGAAGGATTGAGGTAAGAGACTATGAAAAACCGACAATTACATATGAACACAACTTACAGCTTGATAAACAAGAGTCTTTTTGCGTATCATCGTATATCCACTTTTGTGAAAACCATTTCTATCATAGTTATAATGATAGTCGTTGCCAGCGCTGGTCTAATGGCGCAAGGTCGTGGCAACAGTGCGACTCAATCGGTTACATTGGAAGTGAAGCCAATCGCTAAAATATCTGTTGCGGGCTACTTGACGCCTCTTATTATCAATGATGCTCTTCCCGGATCTGGCCTCGCATCTGTGAGCGATGAGAATACTAAATACAGTCTCGTAACAAATATTGATAATATGAAAATTGTCGCATCCATTAACGACAGGATGCCCACCGGGACGAAGTTGATGATCAAATTAACGAGTAGTAAAGCGGCGAGTGCTGGACTCGTTGATTTATCCAACGCGTTAACTCCGGTGGATGTTGTCAGAGGCATCAAAAAAGGAAGCGATGTGGGTCAATCTATTAGCTATACCTTTGCAGCAAATGCCGAGGTTGATGATATTCCGTCACAATCAAGAACGATTACACTAACGCTTACGAATTGATTCGAAGTCATGAAAAAAAATTCTTCCATAGGTTTGCTGTTCATTCTTATTCTTTTTGTGAGTTCGCAGGCGAATTCGCAAATGAAAAACTCGGCAACGCAGACGATAGTGTTTGCAGTTAACCATTCAGCAAAACCTGCTCTGAAAGTCCTTGCAAACTCTCCAAATTTAAACCTGTCTTCGAACTCCTCTGGAACGGCCGCGTTTCGGAATTCATTGGAAAAAATGACTGTGAAAGTGACGATTGCTGAAACTTCAACCAGCACAGCAGTATCGAAGAATACTTCAGATATTCATATGGATATAAAATCTATCCTTCAAGCAAGAAATTCAATCATGTTTGATGAAATTCCAACGATAGTAACAATTACCGAATAATCTTTTCTCATCTCACTTATACCTTCATTCTCTTCATCGAAGAAGCTTTTAAGAAGATTTCTAGATATTCAAGAAGATCCTTTTCAAGGAAATGAATAGTTGGACGTTCTTGAATATCCAAATGCTCATCATCTACGGGAGCAAGAGATCACCGCATGGCACTGTTATAAAAGATGGTTTAAATCGGAGGGGAACTATACACGGATCTACAATAGTAAAACTTGACTTTTATAAGTCAGACGGTGTTTTAAAACGTTGATTAAAATACACTGGGAGAGTCTATTCATATCCAGTTTATTCTACCAAGTGAACTGGAGAATGATTGACATCGCTAGTGTACCACTCAATGCTATCGTAAAAATTATGTGCTGCGAAGTGACCAACGCAATGGGAATTGCCACCAACAAAGTTTGCCAGAGAACTCCGATCACAATGTTAATGAAATCACGATGGAAATTCCTGTTTGGTTGGAAGTCGGGATAAGATATTCTCACTTTTAAAAGGATCGGTTTCCAGAATCTCCAATTCAGTACCTGCATAGAGAACTGCATCACCATTGCACCGGCTGGGTTCCGGTCATCACCTCTGTTTTCCTTAGCCCGAGGGAGTTTATCACCCCAAGAAAATATGAATTCATATTCTTCACGGCATGCTTAGAAACGAGGTTGATAGTATTAATCATGATGTTGAAGGGCTTCCCAACTGAAAAAATAATTTTTTCAGGCACAAATTTTATCAAACATGTTTATATCCGTATCAATGCTACTCTAGTCATCATATATTATCAGGTTAATAATGGTGTTATGGAATTGATAAATTCGGAATAAATTTTAACTTTTAAAAGACTATAATAGTTAGATAAATAATGGTATGGAATATGGCTTTATTGGCAAGATCTTTGTTAATTGATGTATAACGATTACTATTTATCTATTCTTCCGGAGAGAACTATGAATAAATCAAGAATCAGTTTAACAAGCAGCCATTTTATTGTTCGATTGTTTTATTCTGTGGGAATCAATACGATTATCATCATGAATCTTTTTCCTCAGACATCAACATTTCAGATTGCTCCTTTGTTCCAAGATAATATGGTCCTTCAACAACAGCGTAATGTGCCTGTTTGGGGCAAAGGGACTCCCGGTACCAGCGTTGTCATTAAAACATCGTGGGGAAAAACCGTATCTACTGTTGTAGGCTCGGATGGTCATTGGACGGTTGCCATAAATACACCCAAAGCAGGCGGTCCATTTCAGATTTCATTGCGTCATGGAAAATTATTATTGGTGGTACGAAATATTTTAGTGGGGGAAGTTTGGTTATGCTCTGGTCAATCCAACATGGAAATGCCTTTAGAAGGATGGCCGCCATCAAATATGATAACCAACAGTGACAGCGAAATCGATCAATCGCTCTATCCAAAAATTAGAATGTTTACCGTAATGCGTTCATATGAAGCATCACCAAGCGAATCGTGCATTGGAACTTGGATGGAATGCTCACCGGTGGATGTCCGCACGTTTAGTGCAGCAGCATTCTATTTTGGGAAAAACTTATTCAAAGAGTTGAAAGTTCCAATAGGACTTATCAATTCCAGTTATGGTGGTACATTTATCGAAGCATGGATGAGTAAATCGGCATTGAATTCTTTTGAGGAATATGCATCTCAATTGAAGCAGCTGGATATGTGCGGAGATAGTATTCGATCACTTAACAAATGGATAGTCAAACATCCATCAATAGTTATTCATGAACAAGATCCGCTTCGCAAATATGAAGGATTGAATTTCCATGATGACCAGTGTTCTACTCGTTCGTATAATGACAGCACTTGGCATGAAATGAAACTACCGACATATTGGGAAAAAGCGGAGATTGGTGAATTCGACGGTGTAGTGTGGTTCCGAAAGCTTGTTACCATTCCCTCAAACTGGAAAGGCAAAGATCTTACACTCCGGCTTGGTCCTGTCGACGATATGGATGAAACATATGTAAATGGCAAAAAAGTAGGCGGTTATATGACGGACGGGTTCTGGAGTACAGATCGTGTGTATAAGGTTACTGGGTCTCTAATAACAGATTCCCTGCTTCAAATTGCTGTCCGAGTGATCGATCTTCGAGGCGGTGGAGGAATATGGGGAAATAGAACAAAAATGATTCTTGTCAATGATGCAGATAGCAGTACTATTTCGATTGAAGGGAGTTGGAGATTCCTACCGGTGGCAGAATTGCAGTCAAATACATTTTATGTTTATGGAACGGAAGGAAACGAATTTTATAATCGGCCGAAGTTTCCTATCGACTTTTCGCAAAACACACCAAGTTCATTGTTCAATGGAATGATCAATCCGCTTGTTCCTTTCACAATCAAAGGTGCTATCTGGTATCAAGGCGAGAATAATGTATCGAATCCTATTCTTTACAAGAAACTTTTCCCTGCTATGATTGCCGATTGGCGGAAACAATTTGAGGTTGGTGATTTCCCTTTCTATTTTGTGCAGATTGCTCCGTACGACTATGGGCAGAATTCAAAATCTCAGATTCTTCGTGAAGCACAATTCCAAACTCTTTCTGTTAAGAATACCGGGATGGCAGTCACGCTTGATATTGGTAATCCGAAAGACATTCATCCGGCAGACAAAGAAGACGTCGGCGGGCGCTTGGCCTATTTGGCATTGGCTAAAACCTATGGAAAGAAAATTCCGTTCTCCGGTCCTGTTTACAAATCGATGAAGGTGATAAAGGGAAAAGTAATTCTCTCGTTTGATAATGCTGGCAAGGGATTGATAATAAAACCGTTGAAGGGTGAATACAATTTCATGATTGCGGGCGAGGATAAAGTATTTAAGAAAGCAATTGTAAAGATTGAAGGATCAAAGCTTGTGATCTCAAACCCCGAAATCAAAAAACCGGTTGCAGTACGTTATGCTTGGAGCAACACCGATGAAGCAACGCTGTTCAATAAGGAAGGATTACCGGCTTCATCATTCAGGACAGATTCATGGCAATAGACATATGATGATATGTGTTATAACGAAGAAGTTGAAAAATATTGAAGGATATCGTTTATGAAGCGCATGTTCATCTTTTTGCTATTTGTCATCACGGGTAACTCTTTACTTGCTGCTCAAGACACCATTCCCGCAAATAATTCTTATATACAATATTATGGACGATGGGATATGTCCGTTCCAACACAACCGGCGCATGGATGGCCGGGAGTGTATGTGACTGCTGTCTTTCAGGGAACAAGTATCGGTGTCATTACCGACGATAACGCTTGTTGGTATAATGTTTTTATCGATGATACGCTTGTGCAAATATTCAAGGGAAGTCTTTACGGGTCAAATATGTATACGCTGGCTTCCGGACTTAAAGATACGGTACACACCATACTTTTCGAACTGCGGTCGGAAACTTCCTGGACCAAATTCGGGTTTTACGGATTTGTTCTGGATAGCGGAAAAAGTCTTGTCGCCCCGCCTGCAAAACCGCCGCGAAAAATAGAATTTATTGGAGATTCATATACGAGTTCTTCGGGCAACGAATGGACCCAATCGACTTCAGCGCCGAGCGACTCATTCAGCAATATTTATAAAGGATTCGGTTCGATTATTGCTCGGCATTATGGGGCACAGTATATGATGACAAGCCGCGGGGGCATCGGACTTGTTCATGATTATACAGGAAATTACGGCAATAATCTCCCTGCATTTTATAATAGAACATTTTTTTATTCACCAACACCTAAATGGGATTTTTCAAAATGGGTTCCCAATCTGGTTGTCATCTGTCTCGGGCTCAACGACTATAGCGGATGGGGAGGATATTCCACTCCGCCCACCGATCAATGCGCTCAATACTATAGGACCAGTTATCATAATTTTATCGCTACCATTATGGGCGTTTATGTAGGGACAAAAATTCTCTTGGTTTCTCCAAACGGTATCGATTGGCTTAATACAAATATCAAACAGGTGGTACAGGAAGAAAATTTCATGGGGCATACAAATGTATTCTTCGGTGCATTCCCATATTATTTCGATCCCGAAGCATACGTCAATTCTGGACATCCCAGTGTTGCAACGCATCAAAAAATTGCCGATACTTTAATTTCTTTCATTGATTCCATCAATGCATGGACTCCTTACATCGGCACAAAGGCGCCGTACATAACCAACATGCCATCTTCTCCTACGACAACGTACAGTTCATCATATACATTGAAAGTACAGACAAACACATATGCAACAATGCGTTACAGTACCCGAAAATAAACCGTACGAACAAATGGAAAATGTCTTCACAACAACCGGAACTCAGACGCATTCTGTGGTTCTTTCATGTGTCAACGGTAATACATATACCTATTATATGCGCGCCATTGATATTTACGGCAATGCTATGGACACATCCGCAGTGATAACCATATTTGCTGATACGACAAAAAAGGCTGTCGATTGGACATCGCTCGATTATGATCAGTCCGCATGGAGCAAAGGAACCGCTCCTCTGGGAAATGGAACCGGCGTTACGACTCAGGTCGGTAATGTAACGACGGCATATTATAGACATATATTTCCTATCGATACCAGTTCGAGCTTTTTTTTGAAAGTCAATATTAAGGGACACGACGGTGCAATCGTTTATTGCAACGGGACAAAGATCGCAACTTTCAATATGTTTGCCAATTCCGGAGTTACGTATTCTACTCTTGCCGATAATATATTCAATTTCGATACGGCAATTGTATTTACAAAAGCGAACGGATACAACAGGTTATTGCAAATTGGCAACAATATTATAGCAGTTGAAATGCACACGGGAAACACCAGTACTCAAAATTCCAGCTTTGATTCATACGTTATCAATACATCGGACAACAGTTATATATACTCATTAGGTTCCGATTGGAATTATTATGCCGGCGGTTCTACTCCGCCGAATCAAGTGAATGTCGTCAGCGTCGTAGCAAACGAATCCAATCTCATTCCCATGAAGACGGATTTACTTCCCAACTATCCGAACCCTTTCAATCCGTCAACGACTATACAGTACGTGATATCTTCCCGGTGCATGGTAACACTTAAGGTCTATAATGTCCTGGGGGAAGAAATTGTGATATTGGTGAACGAACAGAAACCTGTTGGATCGTATAAGGTTCAATTAAATGCCAATAAGTTTGCGAGCGGCGCATACTTTGCTGTCCTTCGTGCCGGAAGCTTTATGAAGACAACAAAGTTGCTTTTATTGAAGTAGGATTTCTTTATCCAGCTTTGGTAGGATATAAACGAGTTTTTACATTATGAATTGGATGTTGCGCCGTTTTTATCCTAATAAATTTTTATGGTTTATAGATCGTGAACACAAATACTCTTTAGCTAGAAATATTCTGATGTGAGAGTATTTATTTCGTCATATTGTATTGTAATGGATTCTTGAGAAAAGACATCGAAGTCTTTTAGGAAGATGAAAAATCTTAGGGCACAATATTAAAAAAAGATCTATACTTCACTTCATAATGCATTGAAAATTACAACTAAAAACAAAGGAATCTTTATGAAAAAAATATTTTTAACTCTTTTCGCTGTCATCCTTTTTTTTCCGCTGCTGCTTGCGCAAAAATTCCAAGGACTAGCGCTAACACCGCCGATGGGGTGGAACAGTTGGAATACATTTGCATGTAACGTCGACGAGTCTCTCATTCGCGAAATGACGGATGTCATTGCAATAAACGGCATGAAAGAGGCTGGTTATACGTACATTGTTCTCGACGATTGCTGGGAGGGTGAACGGGATAGCCTAGGATTTATTCATCCAGATCCGAAGCGTTTTCCCTCTGGAATGAAAGCCCTAGCCGATTATATTCATTCCAAAGGATTAAAATTTGGCATTCATTCATGCGCGGGTATTAAAAGCTGTGCCGGATATCTATCCAGCCGCGGACATGAATATCAGGATGCGCTGATGTATGCGAAGTGGGGTGTTGATTATCTCAAGTACGATTGGTGCAATACGAATGGATTAAATGCGGTGGGAGCATATACGACAATGCGCGATGCTTTATTCGCTGCGGGGAGACCCATAGTATTTAGTTTGTGCGAATGGGGGAATAACAATCCGTGGGAGTGGGGCAAAGATGTCGGACACTTGTGGCGTATCACGGGAGATATTACAGATTGCTTTGATTGTGAAATAAATCATGGCACATGGTCATCCTGGGGAATTATGAAAATTGTCGAAATGAGAAAAGATATTCGCCGCTATGCGGGTCCTGGTCACTGGAATGATCCGGATATGTTGGAAGTAGGAAGAGGGATGTCTCTGAGTGAAGACCGGGCGCATTTTTCTCTCTGGTGTATAATGGCTTCTCCGCTCATTGCAGGAAATGATCTGCGTAGTGTGAAGAAAGAGACGATGGAGATTCTCACAAACAAAGAGATGCTCGCTGTTGACCAGGACTCTCTTGGTATTCAAGGATACCGATATGATGCAAAAGACAGCCTCGAAGTGTGGGTAAAGCCGCTCATGAAAGATGATTGGGCTGTGTGTTTTCTCAATCGGTCTGCAAAAACACAGAAAATAGATTTTGACTGGTCGAAGAATGTTGTGATTGATACTGTTGCGCACCGGACACTCAATACCAATGAGACAGTCTTTACTTTGCGAAATTTATGGACAAAGAAGAATATCGGAAGTACAAAAAAGAATCTTCAGGCAGTAGTCCAGTCGCATGATGTCTTTGTAGTAAGATTAGGGAAGAAATAACTGCACGTTTCCTTTATGGCTAAAAGTGCTTCCAGTGTTTTCGTCTTTAGGACGGGCGATGATTAGTGCTATGAATGAAGAAGTGAATTACAGAAGAGAATAAATAATAGAGCTGAACATGTGGAACGACCATGAATAATAAAACATCAATACTATTTATTTTGTTCGTAGCAGAAGTCTGCTTGGCGCTCGTGGCACATTCACAGCAGGTGCAATCAGGGGCAAAATATTTCGATTGGTCCTACGGCCAGGAAATGAGAAGGCCTGTCGATAATCCTAATGCAAAAAAACTTTCGCTCATCAAAGTGAAAGGAAATAAATTTGTCAATGCATCAGGAGATACGATTGTGTTTAGGGGAACGGCGATTGCTGATCCGGATAAATTAGAACAAGGAAAACACTGGGATAGAAATATATTTCTACGCGTAAAAGAATTCGGCGCTACACTCGTTCGCATTCCGGTTCATCCTGTGCCCTGGCATATGCGTACTCCTGAAAAATATCTCCAGCTTCTTGATCAAGCGGTTGACTGGTGTACAGAACTCGGGATGTATGTCATCATCGATTGGCATTCTATCGGGAATCTCGGAATGGAACTGTTTCAGGATCCTGTGTATTATACAACGCGTCAGGAAACATATGAGTTCTGGCGTACCATCGCCATGCATTTTAAAGGAAACAACACGATTGCGTTTTACGAACTCTTCAACGAACCGACATTGAATAATGGCAAATTGGGGAGTATGTCGTGGAGTGAATGGAAGAAAATAAATGAGAACCTTATCCATCTCATTCGAGCATATGACACTGAACGAATTCCGCTGGTGGCAGGCCTTGACTGGGCATACGATTTAACTCCGCTTCGTATTGAGCCGATAGATGCGGAGGGTATTGGATATGTAACGCATCCCTACGCGCATAAATGCAAAAGGCCATATGTTCCGAAGTGGGATGAAGCTTTTGGTTTTGCTTCGAATCGCTATCCTGTCGTCGCAACTGAATTCGGATTTACCTTTGGAACGCAGGAATGGGAAGATAATGGTGATTATGGAAAAGAAATAATTTCATATTTGGAAGAACGCGGAATAAGCTGGGTGTGCTGGGTGTTTGATCCGGAATGGTATCCCAGATTGGTCGAAGCTTGGTTCCTTTTAGACTTACAAAGAGCGGTGAATTTTTTAAGCAAGCTCTTCAACAAAAAATTCAAAAATAACGAATTTATTTTGATATCCTGATAGCAGCGACACTGATGATTGATCTGTTTTTCCCCTGTGGAGGTCATCAATAGTATAATGGAAATATCAAGAGGGTTATATGGATGAGATTCTCCATGCGCAGTGTAATAATTTTTTTCGTTTTCATGCTACTGTACACTATTGTAAAAACCGAGGATGGTTCCTTATCGGAGAAAGAGAAAGGAAAACCGACAATTGTCAGTCTTGTTGGGTTCATCCATGTAAAAGGAAATAAGATCGTCGACCAGTATGATACTCCCGTTGCTTTACATGGTATAAGCTTATTTTGGAGTCAATGGGGGGGCGGTTTTATAATGCAGACTGTATCCGATGGCTGCGAGATGATTGGAAATGCACTGTTATCAGAGCAGTCTGCGGTATTCAATCTGATGGATATCTTGGAAATCCGGAAGCAGAACTAGCAAAAATATCAACAGTAATCGATGCATGTATTGACCTCGGGATATATGTCATCGTCGATTGGCATGATTATAACGCAGAAAAACACTTGCAGCAGTCAAAAGAGTTTTTCCGAACAATTGCATGTAAATACGGTAGAACTCCGAACCTCATCTATGAAATATACAATGAACCTCTCAAAGTGTCTTGGGGCGATGTTATTAAACCGTATGCGAAAGAGGTTCTTACGGCTATTCGACAATATAATCCTGATAATCTCGTCATTATTGGTACACCGCATTGGGCACAAGATGTTGACACTGCCGCTCAAGCTCCAATTTCCGATTCGAATATAGCGTATTCATTTCATTTCTATACCAGTGATAAATGGCATAAGCAAAACCTGCGGGATAAAGCAATCGCAGCCATAAAAAATGGGTTACCAATTTTCATCACGGAATATGGTATTAGTGAATCGAATGGAAATGGCATCATTGACTCTGTAGAAACAATAAAATGGTTTTCCTTTATTGATGAATATGAGTTGAGTACCTGTAATTGGTCCATCATGGATAAGGAAGAGACTTCCGCAGCTTTAAAGCCCGGAGCAAATGCAATCGGTCATTGGAATATTTCCGACCTGAATATGTCCGGTGTGTTTATACGAAACAGGATTCGAACGATAAATGAAAAAATATTTCAATTATTGGATACAAAGACGAAATAGTAACAAACTTCATCAATTTGAAAGGAAACAACCATGAATATGGCTTCACTTCCCGTCTTTCCAGAGTGTAATCTATTTTATGTGTGTCAAGTGTCTATTTTATTGTTGTTTGTTGTGTGCATCGTAATCAGTACATCATTGGGAAACATTCCATCATTTGAAGGGAAGACTAATATTGGAAAGGTCAACATTCCAGGATCAATTCAGATTGATTCCTCCGCCGCCGGGATCATTCGTATGACCGGGAACGGAGAAAATATTTGGGGAACCGATGATGCGTTCTATTTTGTATGGAATAAAATCGATGGCGATGCATCATGTTCGGTCGATGTTGGATGGGAGGGCACAGGGAAACATCCACACCGAAAGGCAGGTTGGATGTTCCGTGCTGGATTAGAAGCGAATGATCCTTATGTCGACGCCATCGTTCATGGAGATGGCCTTATTTCGATGCAATACAGAATATCCAAGGGGGACGTGACAAAAGAAGTGCAGTATCCTCTTCGAGGCGCCAAACGAATAAGTATCGAACGAACTGGCGATCAATTTACAATGTACGTTTTAGGAATCGACAGTGTACTGCATCCTGTAGGCACGATAACAGTTGAACTTCGCGGACAAGTCTATGCCGGATTGGCTGTGTGTTCTCATGACTCAACGACGAAGGAGACTGCACTATTAACGAATGTGGGATTCAAATTGCTCGGTAGTTCTCCCTTAGAGAAACGTATTGTCGAAAGTACACTTGAGACTCTTAACATCGAAACAGGAGTTCGCTCCATTGTCCACCGTGCAAAGCAACATTTTGAAGCGCCCAATTGGAGTCGCGATGGAAAATATTTTCTATTTAATTCCGGAGGAAAAATCTATACGATTCCTGTCGGCGGCGGCACGCCGCAGTCTTTAAATACTGGGTTTGCAATCAAGTGTAATAACGATCATGGGATTTCATGGGATGGAAAAGAATTAATCATCAGCCATCATGCCGAAGAGAATAAATCGCTTATATATATTGTTCCAATCATGGGCGGCGAACCGCGCCTTATTACGACGAAGGGTCCATCGTACTGGCATGGGATATCTCCGGATAATAAAACTCTTGCATACTGTGCCGAACGAAATGGAGAATACGATGTGTATACAATCGCATCATCCGGTGGTGAAGAGAAACGTTTGACCTCGACACCTGGCCTCGATGATGGTCCGGAATATTCCGTGGATGGGAATTACCTATATTTCAATTCTGTACGAACCGGACAGATGAAAATCTGGCGGATGAAACCGGACGGTTCTCAACAAATTCAATTTACTCCGACTGATGAATATGGTGATTGGTTTGCACATCCTTCTTCTGATAATAAATGGATCGTCTTTGTTTCCTATGACAAAAGTGTTGAAGGACATCCGGCAAATAAAAATGTCGTGTTGAGATTGATGCCGACTACCGGAGGTGATATTAAAAATATTGCTTATCTCTTCGGCGGACAAGGCACTATCAATGTCCATTCATGGTCGCCGGATAGCAAACAATTCGCTTTTGTAAGTTATAGACTTGTAATTCCTTGATCAAGAGAAGTAAAAGAAAGGATAAAGGTGCAATACAATGGGAAAAGAAAAGTATTCACGGAAAGACTTTATAAGACTCCTCGGGTTCGGTACCGCTGCATTGGCGTTTCCCGATTTTTCTTTTTCGCAAACTCACAAATACACGGCGCCTATTGCAATTCAACTCTATACCGTCCGGAAAAAAATAGAAAAAGACTTTGAAAGTACTATACGCGCCGTTGCTGAGATGGGGTTTTTCGGCATTGAAACATATGCACTGCCCCAAAATATTACTCTAGTGCGAGCCTCAAAAGTTTTCAAAGATTGCGGATTAAAAGTTATCAGTATGCATACCGAAATGCCAGTTGGCGATCAGAGAGATGCTATTTTAAGAATGGCGGACGCATATAATTGCAAATATGTAGTTTACGCTGGATGGCCTCAAGGGGACAAATATAAAAATCTTGAAGCGACAAAACGAACCGCCGATACCTATAATGAAGCGGCATCTTTTTTTAAGACAAAAGGCTTGCATTTCGGCCTTCATGATCATTGGTGGGAGTTTGAAAAGATGGATGGAATATATCCATTCTATTATTTATTAGAGCATTTAGATCCCAGCATGTTTTTTGAGATTGATACGTATTGGGTGAAAACCAGTGGCCAAAATCCTGCAAAAGTCATTGCCGATTTTGGCAAACGAGCTCCATTCCTTCATATCAAAGATGGCCCGGCGATAAAAGGTGACAAAGCATACGAACAAGTGCCGGCGGGAAGCGGAACAATGGATTTTCCATCAATCGTTAAAGCTGGAGGTAGTCACATAAAATGGATGATTGTTGAATTTGATGAGTACGCGGGAAATATTTTAGAAGGTGTGCAGGACAGTTACACATATCTGACGAAAAATAGTCTGGCAAAAGGGAAAGTATAACATTTACTGAGAAGAGTATTATGAAGGTTCTATTTATTGGTGGTACCGGAAATATCAGCACAACAGTCAGCACACAAGCAGTCACTCGTGGAATAGAATTGTATCTGCTCAATCGCGGTAAAAGAGGTTTAACAATTCCTGGTACAAAATCGATTATTGGAGATATCAATCGACGTGAGGATATAGAATCTGTTTTGAAAGGGCATACGTGGGATGTGGTTGTTAACTGGATTGCGTTCACGGAGCAAGATATTGTAAGAGATTATGAATTGTTCCGGGGGAGGACGAAGCAATATATATTTATTAGCTCTGCATCGGTATATCAGAAACCGCTGGCATTTCCTTTCGTCACAGAATCGACACCACTTGCAAATCCGTTCTGGCTATACTCGCGCAATAAAATTGCATGCGAAATGACACTCAATTGCTATTATCGGCAGGAACAATTTCCTGTCACAATTGTACGGCCGTCATTAACGTACGATACGGTGATTCCGGTTCCGATCGGAGGCTGGACTGAGTACACGATTATCGATAGGATAAAAAAAGGTAAGAAAATCATTGTCCATGGCGACGGAACTTCTTTGTTTACTATTACTCATGCGGATGATTTTGCAAAAGGATTTCTCGGACTTTTGGGTCACCAACAAGCAATCGGTGAATCGTTTCATATTACATCCGATGAAATTCTTACTTGGAATCAAATTCATGAAGCTCTTGCAGAAGCGATAGAGTGTGAAGCTCAGCTTGTGCATATTCCATCTGATACTCTGGCGACATTTGATGAAGATTTACACGGTAGTCTCATCGGTGATAAAGCTACAAGTGTCATTTTTGATAATACAAAGATTAAGAGATTTGTTCCGGGCTTTACAGCGAAAATTCCTTTCAAACAGGGCATTCGAAGAACTCTCACATGGTTCGAAGCAGATCCTGCGAGACAAGTAATTCGAAAAGAAACAAATGCTTGGATGGATAAGATCATCAATCAATATGAGAAAGCTTTCAATCCCTAAGAAATATGAATATAAGTTCATGAGATTATTATAAAAAACTTATCTGTGAGAAAGGGTTGCTCCATGTATAAATATATGATTCTCTTTATAGTATTGTCGATTGCCTTTTTTATTTTTTACTCTCAGATGAAAAGTCAATCCATCCAAAAGGAGAAAGAACAATTTCAACCGCTCTCTTACAAACTAGCCGATGCAAAAGCCGATTCTATACTAACGTTGATGACACAAGATGAAAAAATTTCCATTGTAGAAGGTGATAGGTTCTTTTTTATCAGACCGATCCCGCGATTAAATTTTCCCGAAGTATATATGACAGATGCTACACAAGGCGTTCACATCAGGGAAGATCCCAGTAATAATGACTTGACAAAATACCAATTAGAAAAATCCACCGCTTTTCCCTGCCCTATATCGTTAGCGGCTACTTGGAATCCCAAACTCTCCTATCGGTATGCAGAAGCTGTCGGTGAAGAATGTCGAGCTGGAGGTATTGGTATTTTATTGGGGCCTGGCATGAATAGTTATCGTGTATCTCAGTGCGGTAGAAATTTTGAGTATTTTGGAGAAGACCCTTACCTCAGAGCAAGAATGATCAGCGAATACGTGGAAGGAGTGCAAAGTACAGGTACGATTGCTACATTAAAACACTTCGTGGCAAATAATACAGACTACTATAGAAGAAGAAGCAATTCTATCCTCGACGAGAGAACTCTCAATGAGATCTATCTGCCGCCTTTTAAAGCCGGAATAGATGCGGGAGCTCAGGCAGTTATGACATCCTACAATATGTTGAACGGAGAATGGTGTGGGCAAAGTAAATACGTTATCAATAGAATCTTACGAAAACAATTAGGTTTTCAAGGATTGGTTATGACAGATTGGTGGTCTGTGTATGACGGTGAAAAACTTGTAAAATCTGGTCAGGATTTGGAAATGCCTTATGCTGTCGCTCTGAAAGATGCACACCAACTTCTCCAAGAAGGGAAAATAAAGATTGAAGATATCAACAGGATGGCAAAAAATATTCTTCGAACTTGTTTTATTATGAAATTTGATGACCGGAAAAAATATCTCTCTGATAGTACTCTCTATGGAAACCATGAGTTGATAGCTTTGCAGACTGCCCGCGAGGGAATTGTTCTCCTCAAGAATGAAAAGAACATACTTCCTCTCCAGGAAGACAAAAAGAAAATACTTGTGACCGGTGATTACGTCGTAAAAAATGCGATGGGTGGCGGCTCTGCCTTCGTGAAGGGATATAACAATAGACTCATGCTTGATGAACTAAAGAAAGAGTTTGGCGATAGGATACTGTATGTGAGGAACCCAAGTCCCGATCAAATACAATCTGCAGATGTTGTGTTGTGTAATATCGGGACGGAAGACAGTGAGGGATGGGATCGATCATTTGCGTTGCCTGAAGACCAAGAAAAAAAAGTTGAAGATTGCGTCAATAATAATCCCAACACCGTTGTTATCGTTACTTCCGGAAGCGGCATTCGAATGATGGATTGGAATAATAAAGCGAGAGCAATTCTCTATGCATGGTATGGCGGGCAAACTGGGAACAAAGCGTTAGTTGAAATTTTGGCAGGAAAAACAAACCCGTCAGGGAAGTTGCCGATAACTATCGAGAAAGAATTTAAAGATTCACCGGGATATGGATATATCCCTGAAGGCGAGACATTGTATCAAGGGTGGCATGAAAAAGAAGAAAAAGCACATCCGTTGTACGATATTCGTTATACCGAAGGGATATTTGTTGGTTATCGGTGGTATGAAATAAAGAATATTGAACCGTTGTATCCTTTTGGATTTGGACTTTCTTACACATCATTTGAGTACAGCGATCTTGCGGTAGGAACGGATATATTCCATGATCAAGGAACGGTCAAGGTAAGCGTTACTGTAAAGAATGTCGGAAATAGAAGGGGTTTAGAAACGGTCCAATTGTATGTTCAAGATGTGGAATGTACTGTTCCGCGTCCATTGAAAGAGCTCAAGGGATTTACAAAAGTGGATTTGGAACCAGGACAAAGCAAGAATGTTGTGATAGAATTGACAACAAAGGATTTTTCATTCTGGAACCCGAAGACAAAAGATTGGTTTTTCGAAAAAGGGACATTCGTGATTCAGGTCGGCTCATCGTCAAAAGAAATAAAAGTACAGAAGCAAATAGAATTGTGATGACGGCATTTCTTGAGTGGAGTTGATATGCCCAAACAAACAAAAGCCAAAAGTAATGATCTGAAACTGGATTGATATCAAATAAACAGGTATTTTATCAATACAGATTTCTTTTCAACTATAAAAAACAGTTTTTGTTGTTCAGCAAAATATGAAAGACTCAGATGAATACATTCATTCATCCATCATGTCACTTTAGGAGAATCCAATGAGTGAACCAACAAGCAAATTACATTTAAGGGAAAAGGTCGGTTACGGATTTGGAGATTTAGCTTCTTGCCTATTCTGGGCGACGATCATGTCGCAGCTGCTTTTCTTTTATACAGATGTATTTGGCTTGACAGGAAGAGCCGCCGGAATAATGTTTTTTGTCTCTAGGATCCTGGATGCTGTTTTTGACGTGGTAATTGGAATGACAGCAGACCGGACCAAAAGCCGGTGGGGAAAATTCAGGCCTTATTTATTATGGGGAGCTGTTCCACTGGCCGTTTCAGCTGTGCTGGCTTTTACAACGCCTGAATTTGGAGAAGTAGGGAAACTCATATATGCCTATGCTACATTTATCCTTTTTATGTTCCTTTATTCTGCAATCAACATCCCTTATACAGCTTTGCTGGGTGTTATCAGCGGGGATCCTGTCGAAAGAACAAGCGCCTCATCTTTTAAATTCACTGGTGCATATTTAGGCGGTTTTATTGTCTCCGCTACAGTCTTGCCGCTTGCAGCTCATTTTGGTCATGAAAGTGTCGCAAAAGGATGGCAGATGACAATGGGCATTTATGGAATAGCAGCAATTGTTTTCTTTTTTATAACTTTCATTTCGACACACGAACGCATTCAACCAATCGCGAAAGAAAAAACATCCATAAAAAACGACCTGAAGGATTTATCGAAAAACGCACCTTGGATGCTGCTGTTTGCAGTGACGATTCTTTTTATCCTGTTCGTCTGTATCCGCCTGAGCGTGACCACACACTATTTTAAATATTATATCGGAGAACAGGCCAGCCCGCTGTTGACACAGATTTACAACTTCCTCTTGAAATATATTTTGAATCCGTTGTACGGTATTTTCGGGTCTCAAGCGACTCCTTTATTAGACGAGACACATAAGTATGGTTATGAAGTATTAACATCCATTTTCAATACCTTGGGGCAAGGAATGTCATTGGTGGGAGTACTTCTGGTCCCATGGTTTACAAAAGTAGTCGGGCGAAAGAGTGCAGTCATTATTCTTTTCGTCACTGCATTGATCACCACCGGCTCATTCCATTTCTTAAATCCCGACAACTTAACACTGATTTTTATTCTACAGCTCATCGGCTCAATCACTGGAGGCCCAATTTCTGCGCTCCTATGGGTTCTATATGCCGACACGGCTGATCATTCCGAATGGAAAACTGGCAGAAGGGCAACTGGACTTGTCTTTTCAGCTTCTATCATGTCAACGAAAATCGGATGGGCTGTCGGGAGCATGGTAGCTGCTTTTATTCTGGATCAAACCGGATTCGTAGCCAATGTAGTTCAAAACATAAACGTTCAGAATGGCTTGAAAGAGATGATGAGCGTCATACCGGTTGCAATAGGAGTGGTTGCATTAATTATTCTGGCTTTCTTCTATAAATTAGATGAACCGACAATGAAGAAAGTCAAAGAGGAACTGGATGCACGACGGAAAGCGAATGATGCGGAACCAAGAATTGTGTAATATGTTCATTTAAAAATAATCGACGGAGAACTTGAATATGCAGTATGGATTTTTTGATGATAAAAATAAGGAATATGTCATTAAACGGCCGGATACACCAAGATCATGGAGTAATTATCTTGGTTCGACAGAATACGGCGCTATTATTACCAATAACGCCGGAGGATATAGTTTTTATCAATCTGCAGCGCAGGGCAGATTTACGCGGCTTCGATTTAACTCTGTTCCCATGGATCAGCCGGGGCGATATCTCTATATCCATGATAAAGACAGCAAAGATTTTTGGTCTGCTTCTTGGCAGCCAGTCGGGAAATCGCTGAAGGACTACAAATCAGAATGCCGTCATGGGACTGCGTATACGAAGATCTCTTCAGAGTACTCATCGATTAAAACAGAGACATTATATTTTGTACCGTTGGGTAAAATGTACGAATGCTGGCTGGTGAAGGTAACAAATACCGGACGGAAAAAAAGGAAGTTGAAATTATTCACGTATGTCGAATATGCAAATAATTGGAGTGTCTATCAGGATCAAATCAATCTTCAGTACTCCCAATTCATCATGAAGATGAATGTGGTTAATAAGATGATCGACCATGGCACAAATGTTATGATGCCCTATGGATCGGAACGAATGGAAGATGCCGAACAAGCGCGTCATTCTTTCTTGGCGTTGAGCGGAGCTCCTGTAAAAGGTTATGATACGGATCGAAATGTATTCCTTGGATCTTATGGAACATATGCAAACCCGATTGTTGTAGAACAAGGACGCTGCAGGAATTCAATCGCTGTGGGTGATAATGCGTGCGGCGTTTTACAAGTTGATGTTTCACTCAAGCCCGGTGAATCAAAAGAGCTGGTTGTTCTTATGGGAATTGGTAAGGCAGCAGTCGAAGGCAAGCATGCAGTAAGAGAGTTGGGGAATCCGGACAAAGTTCGTGAGGAATTTATTAAGCTCAAAACATTCTGGCATTCGCGGTTGCAGGGAATGACCGTTGAGACTCCCGATAAAGAGCTGAACAGCATGCTGAATATGTGGAATCCGTACAACTCGCTTATCACGTATGCATGGTCAAGAGCCGCGAGTTTGATTTATACTGGTGAAAGAGACGGCTTAGGGTATCGTGATACGGTGCAGGACATGCTCGGCGTCCTCCATACTATTCCCGAAGAGGCAAAAGAGCGCCTTGAACTCATGATTACAGGACAGGTTTCTACGGGCGGGGCAATGCCTGTCGTCAAACCATTTTCTCACAAACCCGGGAGTGAAAAAGCGCCTGAAGAAAAAGAATATCGTTCCGACGATTGCATGTGGCTTTTTAATACGATCCCTGCCTATGTCAAAGAAACCGGTGACATTGCATTCTTTCATAAAGTTTTGCCATACTCTGACCAAGGGGAAGATACGGTACTCGGTCATATGAGGCGTGCGATTCAATTCACTCATGACCACTCGGGTACGCATGGTTTTCCATGCGGCTTATCTGCAGATTGGAATGACTGTTTGGCCCTCGGCCAAGATGGTGAAACGACGTTTGTTGCATTTCAACTTCGATATGCATTGAAAACGTATAAAGAAGTCGCAGAGATGCTGAACAAACCCGACGAATCACTGTGGGCGGAAGGTCATCTGAAATCTTTGGATGAAAATCTTGAAAAATACGCATGGGATGGCGAGTGGTATTTGCGTGCATATCGTGCTGACGGTTTGAAATTTGGATCCAAAGAAAATAAGGAAGCGTCCATTTTCATAGAACCGCAGCCATGGGCAGTCATCAGCGGCCATACTTCCGAAGAACAGTCGAAAAAATTGCTGGATGTTGTGAACAAACGTTTATCAACAGATTACGGACTTATGCTCTGTGATCCGCCTGTTGAAAGAACCGATCCGCATGTTATTAAAGCAAGATTGTTCAATAAAGGGATGAAGGAAAATGCTTCTATCTTTCAACATACACAAAGCTGGGTTGTTATTGCAGAGACACTTGTTGGAAGAGGAAACCGCGCCTATGAATACTATCGCAAGTTCATGCCCTCAGCGTACAATACGAAAGCAGAAATCCGCAACACAGAACCATATGTCTATTGCCAATTCACAAATAGCAAATATAATCCGCGTTATGGTGCTTCACGTCTGCCATGGCTGACCGGAACAGCATCGTGGGCGTATTATACCGTGACGCAGTTTATTCTTGGAATTCAGCCTGAGTATTTCGGATTAAGAATTGATCCCTGTATTCCATCGGATTGGAAAGAAATTAAGATCACAAGAAGATTTAGAAAGAAGAATCTCAATATTACAATTATTAATTCAAGCCGTATACAAAAAGGAGTCAAGAAAATAATCATGAACGGCAAGGAAATTGAAGGCAATTTAATTCCCTTAACCCTCATAATGGATAATAATGAAGTGCTTGTTCATATGGGATGATTTTTTACGAACAGTTCGTTCCGTGTAACGACGAGAGGGATTAACCGTTGTTTTTAACATAGAGGAAAGATATATGAGCAATATGATTATTGGAGATGCATTACCGAATATGCCATGGGAAGAAAAACCAAGGGGATGCAGCGATGTTGTATGGAGATATAGTGGAAATCCTATTATTGGATGGAATCCTATACCCAAAGCAGCACGAATATTTAATAGTGCGGTATTGCCGTATAATGGAAAATTTGTAGGAACTTTCCGTGCTGATCAAAAAAATGGCAGAGCAACATTGTTTTTTGGAAAGAGCGATGATGCAATTCATTGGGATATTGGGCCGGATCCGATTCATTGGGTTGACGAAAATGGAAAACCCAATCCCATCAGCTATGGGTATGATCCGAGGTTCGTTAAAATTGAAGACACGTACTATATTGTGTGGTGCGATGATATGCATGGCGCATCCATTGGTCTGGGTAAAACAAAGGACTTCAAAACATTTATTCGTATGCCCAATCCGTTTATGCCGTATAACAGAAACGGCGTTCTTTTCCCTCGAAAAATAAACGGGAAGTATATGATATTGAGCCGTCCAAGCGATAGCGGACATACGCCATTCGGAAATATTTATATTAGTGAAAGCCCTGATTTGATCCACTGGGGAAAACATAGATTTGTTATGGGAAATGGCGGGCAAGGCTGGTGGCAGGGAACGAAAGTCGGCGCTGGACCGATTCCGGTCGAGACAAAAGAAGGTTGGCTCCTTTTCTACCACGGTGTATCGTTTACATGCAACGGTTTTGTTTACAGTACCGGTGCTGTCATATTGGATATTAATGATCCTGGTAAAGTATTATACAGGACACGTGATTATTTACTCACTCCGGAAAAACCTTATGAAACAACCGGATTCGTTCCGAATGTTGCTTTCCCTGGCGGTATTTTGAATGATGCAGCTACTGGAAGAATTGCTCTTTATTATGGCGCTGCTGATACCTATACAGCTCTTGCCTTCTGTCAGGTTGATGAACTCATCGATTATATAAAAAAGAATTCAGAGGTATTCTAATCCTATACTTCCGTGAAGGAATTTTTTGAATCTTGTGATCAAGAATGCAATAGATTTTCTGTGAACCGGGTTTTTCAGGGAGTGCGTTATAACATCTCGGTGAAGCGGGAAGGCAAAGACAATAAGGTACGCCGATTGGTCGACGGTCTAGCGGTCGAAGGCAATATTATTCCAAAACCGCCTTCAGGTGTTACTCAAGTTGCAGTTCAAGTATTATTGTCTTAAGTTTAAAAAAGCAGGTACTATGTACTGACAGATTTCTCGCATGTTGGCGAATAGCAACATGCGAGATATTTATTTGGTATAAGAAAGAATATGATTGATATGCGGCATATCAAGAATTCTCATGCTTGTCGAATAACATTAGCAATAGTGATGACAATCTGTGGACTGCTTCCGGCTTTTGCTCTCGATCCGCAAAAAACGATTAATCAGTATGGCCACAATGTCTGGTTTAGACAAAACGGCCTACCGGCGAATGCTATCTATGTTGGCTTAGAGGGGCGAGACGGTTATCTCTGGCTTGGTACCTCGGCGGGTCTCTTCCGCTTCGATGGAGTCAATTTTACTCCGGTGAATACAAACCCAAAGGATAGTAAAGTAATTGAAACTATTTCAACATTATGTTTGTCTAGAGACAGCAGTCTTTGGGTCGGCACGACTTTCAGCAATCTTCGACGCATCAAGAATGAGAAAATTTTTCGTTACAGTGGAAATGATGGACTCATTTCGAGAGAAATTCAAGCATTATTGGAAAGCCGGACAGGACACATCTGGGTTGGTACATCTTATGGCCTCTTTATATATACCGGAGGGAAATTCAAATCTATACCAATTAATCCGGGTTACATCACCAGTCTTGCAGAAGACTCGCTTGGCAGAATTTGGGTTGGAACACATGAAGGAGTACGTATCTTCGATGATGTTCAATTAAAGCAGGTCGATAGCATGACAATCGCAAATGGATTGCCTCACGATATGATTACCACTCTCTTTACCGATCGTAATGCAAATGTTTGGATTGGAACAGTTGATGGGCTGGTTCGTTGGAAGAATGGTGCTTTGAAGACCTACAAATGGACGGATGGTTTATTCAATAATCACATTACCGCTATTTGTGAAGACAGAGATAACAATCTGTGGTTTGGAACGTACAAGGGAATCAATCGTTTGTCTAAGGGAAAATGGTCGAGTATGACTTTTTCAGAGGGCCTCACAAACAACCACGTTCTTAACATCTTTGAGGATTATGAAGGCAGTATCTGGGTGTGCACATTAGAGGGACTCAACCAGTACATGGATGTTAATATCACTTCCTTTACAGTCAAAGAAGGTCTCGCGAGCGATTATGTTTCCGGCGTTGTTGAGACACCTGACAGTAGTCTTTATATTCTCAGCAATGCAGATGGATGTATGACACGCTTTAAGGATGGTCGTACTACCACATATACCATAAATGTAGGGCCGGCATATGTAGCGCGTGATGGCAGTCTGTGGGTTGGCCAGACTGGCTTGCTTTTCAACATCAAGAATAATCAAATCAAACGTTATAATACCCAAACAGGCTTACTTAATAAATGGATATCTGCTATCACGGAAGATGACGTAAGTCTTATTCTTTTTGTCGATGGTATAGGTCTTCGAAGATTTATTAACGGACAGTTGGTGCCTTATCTCCTCAAGGACGGGAAACCATATACTTCTTTGGAATATGTTTCATGCTTATATTCTCAATCTACTGGTCCCTTATGGATTGGTTCTACAAACGGTCTTGTGAAGATACAGAATGGATCTACTACGACTTTTAGGCAAACAGATGGGTTGGCCGGTAATTGGGTCACTTCAATTCTCGATGATCAGCAGGGAAGTTTGTGGATCTGTTCTCCAAGTGATGGACTTACACGTTATAAAGATGGTAAACTTACACCCTTTACTATCAATGATGGTTTGTTCACGAACGAATTTTATTGCGTGCTGTGTGATGATCAAGGTGGTCTCTGGTTGAGCAGTCCAAGGGGAATTGTGTCTCTTATGCGCAAAAATATTGATGACTATCAAGCAGGAAGAGTCAAAACGTTGCAATCACAAGTTTATGGAACTGCCGATGGCATGAAGACAGATGAATGTTTCGGTGGATGGCAGCCTGCCGGATGGAAGGCGCATAATGGGTGTCTTTGGTTTGCTACAAAAAAAGGTGCTGTCATGATTGATCCGAAAACCTTCAAATGGAACAAACTTCCACCGATAGTGCTGATTGATCGAATTCTTGTAGATCAAGAAATATTTCCGGCGGAACAATTTATCAGTTTTCCTCCTCAAACAGGAAAACTAGAATTTCATTACACAGCATTGAGTTTCCTTGCACCTGAGAGAGTGCTCTTTAAGTATAAAGTAGAGGGGTATGACCATGACTGGGTGGACGCTGGCACGCGGCGAGTGGCATACTATACAAACCTTCCTTCTGGTGAATATCGCTTTCGTGTGATGGCTTGTAACAATGATGGCGTGTGGAACGAAATAGGAGCAAGCATTGTATTCAGGCTCCGGCCACATTTCTATGAGGCATATTGGTTCTATGGCATAGTGTTGGTTGTTCTCGGAGGAGCAATATTCGGTGCATACCGATTGCGGGTGTGGCAGCTCTTAATAAGAGAGAAAGAACTCCAGAAGGGCATCCAAGAAGCATTGGCCAATGTTAAAACATTGAGCGGCCTGCTTCCAATTTGCGCCAACTGCAAGAAAATCCGCAATGATAAAGGATATTGGGATCAGATAGAAGGGTATATCCAAAAACACTCGGAAGCACAATTTACGCATGGCATTTGCCCGGAGTGTACAGAGAAATTGTATGGCGACATCTTTTTGAAAAAAAATAAGCATGGGAGTACTTCAGTACGTTCATCTTCGCAAGGTTAGACGAAGAAATAAACCCTTGACTCTTATATCGGTACTAAACACTCTGGAGCATTGTTCAAAAGAAGATTCAATTTTTGTACTTAGAAGAGTAATTCTAAAAAAAAAGAAATAACAATAGACTCATCAGTTTTTACTCTCGATTTGGGAAGAATCTCAGTTACATATTCATATTGATGGGGATTTGTTTATTTTTTTCTATTGAAAGATAATCCAAAACAACACACTTCATAAAATCGAAAAGGAAATAATATATGGAAGCTATTGGACTTTCACATATTGATTGGGTGATTATCATCATCTATTTCGGCTTTGTCCTTGGCATTGGTTTGTATCTTCGCAGATATACGAAAAGTCAGGAAGATTTTTTTCTCGCTGGAAGGAAGAACTCTACATGGGTTGCGGGGCTTGCTTTTCTTTCAGCAAATCTTGGTGCACTCGAGTTGCTCGGCATGACAGGCAATACGTTCAAATACGGAATGTACGTCGCACATTTCTATTGGATCGGTGCAATTCCGGCAATGCTCTTTCTTGGCATCTATATGATGCCATTTTATTATAGCAGTAAAATCAATTCTATCCCGGGCTATCTTAAACTCCGTTTTGATGAAAAGACACGAGTGCTCAATGGTATTTCTTTTGCAATTATGACACTTCTTGTATCTGGAATTAATCTCTATGCTATGGCACTTGTGCTTCATACATTTCTCGGCTGGAACTGGGATTACAGCATGTGGGCTTCGGCAATTACCGTTGCAGGATATGTCACGTTGAGCGGCTTACTGTCCGCAATTTTTACTGAAATTGTGCAGTTTTTCCTCATCTGGTTTGGATTATTTCTCGTTTCGATTCTTGGAATAATAGAAATAGGAAGTGTCAGTGAAATTATAGCTCGAATTAATGCCCATTTCGCACAGGTTTCCTTCACCACCTTATGGTCATCTTCATCAGATCCGATGCAGAATGGAATGTTAGTTCACTGGGGCGGTATTGTGCTCGGTCTGGGATTCGTTTTATCTTTTGGATATTGGACAACAGACTTTCTCGTAGTTCAACGTGCATTCTCGGCAAAGGATTTACGCTCGGCGCGTATGACACCGATTCTTGCATCATTCTTTAAAATGGCTTTACCTTTTATTGTGATCCTTGCAGGATTGATAGCAATTGCTCTTTCACTTGATCCGAAAAGTGGATTCAAATTATTACATGATGGAGGGCAGGTGAATTATGATTCCGCATTGCCTCTCTTAATAGCCCGGTATTATCCGCCCGGTTTAGTTGGCTTAGGAGTGACAGCATTGCTCGCCGGATTTATGGCGGGACAAGCAGGGAACATCAGTGCATTCAATACGGTATGGACATACGACATCTATAAATCTGTCTTGAACAAAAAAGCATCCGATGCGAATCTTCTCTGGATGGGACGCGCATCGACCATTGTTGGTGTCATCCTTTCCTTAGTAACGGCCTATTGGGCAAAAGGTTTTCCCAGTATCATGGATTATATGCAGGCAATTTTTTCGTGGGTCAATGCCCCGCTCTTTGCAACCATGCTGCTCGGTATGTTCATCTGGTGGATTACACCGAATGGTGCTTTCTGGGGCCTCGTCGTAGGGATGCTTTCGTCAATCCTCATGTATTTAGCTGTCAAGTTTCACTGGTTTGCACAAAGTATCATCACGATGTCGAGTGTTCAGAGCGATATGGCAGCAAACTTCTGGCGGGCATGGTGGGCGTGGTTGATTTGTGCTATCGTAACTGTTGCGGTAAGCTTGTGGACAAAAAAGAAACCGAAAGAAGAACTTGTCGGTTTGGTCAAAGGATTGACCGAGGAGAAGCACGATCAGGATATCCCGTTTATAAAGAAACCGGAATTTTATGCAATTATATCATTGATCGTCTTAATACTGCTCAACATTTGGTTCTGGTAATTAAGGAGAAAAAAAATGTCTGAACATAAAATGAAACCTATTTGGTATTTTGTTGGATTGATATTATTGGTCATAGGGGGTCTTGTCTTTTGCAGCGGTATCTATCAATTTTTTAATCCACCTCTTGTGAAAACAGTTTTAGCTGAAATACATCCAGATATTTGGTGGGGGGGCTTTATGGTTATCTTCGGAGGAGGGATGTATTTGAAAATGAGAAAGCAAACAAGGTGAATCTCTATGAACCTTGTTCAATCGGTTGCAGCACTATTTTGGGAAAGATTCAAAGTACAACCCCTCTTGTTTCGTTCACCTGGAAGAGTGAATCTTATCGGCGAGCACACGGATTACAATATGGGGTATGTTCTTCCGGCAGCTATCGATAAAGCAATTTTTTTTGCAATTGCTCCGCGGAGTGATCGACAGTGCTCTGTGTATGCGATGGATATGAACGATGGTCATGAGTTTTCGGTAGAGAGTCTTCAATTTTCAAAAAAGGGCTGGCCGAATTATCTCATGGGAGTGGTGGATCAGTTCGTCAAAGCGAAGTATAGCATGAGAGGATTTAATTGTGTTTTTGGAGGAGACATTCCCATCGGCGCAGGGATGTCGTCTTCTGCAGCACTCGAAGCAGGATTGGCTTTTGCACTCAACACTCTATTCAATTTACAGATTGATGCTCTTTCCCTCGTGAAGCTTGCTCAAAAGGCAGAGAATGAATTTGTCGGTGTTCGATGCGGCATTATGGATCAATACGTAAACATTTTTGGTGCACAAGATAACGTCCTTCGTATTGACTGCCGCACATTAGAATACAAATACTATCCGTTTGCTTTTAACAATATATCTCTCGTTCTCTTTGACACATGCGTCTCGCATTCGTTGGCATCATCGGAATATAATAGAAGAAGAGAAGAATGCAGCGAGGGAGTAGAAATAATAAAAAAAAGGTATCCAGGTGTGCGCTATTTGCGGGATGTATCTGTTGATATGATACAAAAATGCAAGGACAAGATGGACCCAACGATCTATCGAAGGTGTACATATGTCGTTGAGGAAAATGATCGTGTGCTCAGTGCGTGCACCGAACTGGAACAAGGAAACTTGAAAGCTTTTGGTGTGTACATGAACAGAACACACACAGGATTGAGCCGCGACTATGAAGTGAGCTGCGCAGAACTTGATTATCTCGTGGAATTGGTTAAGGACAATCCATACGTCTATGGCTCGCGGATGATGGGGGGCGGGTTTGGAGGATGTACGATTAATCTCATTGAGAAAAATAACATTGAGCAAATAAGGCAGACTGTAACCGAAAAGTATAAGCATCAATTCAACAGTAATCTTAAAACATATATCACAACCATCGGTTCCGGGACGAATGTTATTACGGTGTAGAAAAATGAAGCAACCTGATTTGGCTCATATCCCTCACCGAAGAAAAAATATCCTTACGGGGGATTGGGTGTTGGTATCCCCTCATCGAACGAATCGCCCTTGGCAGGGTGAAATATCAAAATTACCAAGTGAGCAGAGACGCTCGTATGAACCAGACTGTTACTTGTGTCCGGGAAATAAGCGGGCGAACGGAGATGTCAATCCTCCCTATACAGCCACCTTTGCTTTTACGAATGATTTCTCCGCCTTGCTTGAAGATGTGCCTTCTGCGAAGAAGAATGAAAATAATCTACTCCAGATGAGGGTCGAAAAAGGAATTTGCAGGGTCGTCAATTTTACTCCCCGGCACGATTTGACTCTTGCAGAGATGCATGAAAGCGAAATAGAAAATGTTATTGCTGCCTGGCAAAATGAATTCCGTTCCTTAGCTTCTCATCCAAGAATTAACTATGTGCAGATATTTGAGAATAAGGGATCGCTCATGGGGAATAGCAATCCTCATCCTCATGGACAACTATGGGCGCAGGAAAGTATTCCGACGGAGCCGCTGAAAGAACTGAAGCAATTCAAATCGTATTATACAAAAAGAAAGCACGATCTCTTGACAGAATATCTCAAGCTGGAACTGCGGCTGAAAGAAAGAGTTGTGTACGAAAATGGATCGTTTGTTGTTCTCGTGCCATTTTGGGCGGTCTGGCCTTTTGAAACTATCATCATTTCCAAAAGAAGGATTTCTAACATCCTCGAGTTAAGAATAATAGAAAAAAAAGATTTTGCCAACGCATTGAGTATCCTTACGATTAAATACGATAATCTTTTTAAAACCTCATTCCCCTATTCGGCTGGATTGCATCAGGCACCGACTGACGGGAAAAAACATACAGAGTGGCATGTTCACATGCATTTCTATCCGCCGCTCCTGCGGTCTGCAACGATAAAAAAATTTATGGTTGGATATGAAATGTTGGCCGAACCTCAAAGAGACATTACTCCCGAGTACAGCGCCAAAGTATTAAAAGAGTTGCCGGTTGTTCATTACAAAGATACCCAGTAAGAGTCCGAGAGAACGGTTCCAAACTCAGAAGCGAGTTTTGTACTCCTTTCGAGGATTTAGGTAACAGCGAATAATCCTCATCCCGAGTTTGTTGTGTTGCTAGAACTTTTTTACCCGCTATTATTTTGGCGGGCAGGTAATTCCTGCGCCACTGACAAATATTCCGCGAATATCCCCTCAAAGGAAGGTTTAAGAGCAAGGCATCAAAAAGCCGACAAAGTTCAATTCACTCATTATCACCAATAATCTGGAAAAACCTGTGTCGCGAAGCCGAGGAAGAGGTTGAAGAACAAAAGCAAATGAACACACTTCTTGCCTTTTATTGAAAGCGTCGCTACCTTCTCATTAATAAAAAGTTGTCAATCTCTTTCACCGCAAAAGGGATTGGGCATGAGAGTATGCAGACAAGTGTAATACGCCTTCATCAGACATCAAATCCCGTTTTATGCCAAATCATTCCTGAAAATTTTCTACGGCGCCCTCCAAAGAGCCGGCGCCTGTGTATAATAGTAACGCATGCTGTGTTATTCGTACCGCGCGGAGGCTCACATGGTTCATAGCATACGCTTGGTGTGTCTATTCAGCCGAAGGTAACGGTGCAGGTTACGATAGAGAAGGAGCATTAAAATGGCGCAACGTAAGAAAACATCAATAAAGCCAAAAGCCTCTTCACCAAAAAAATTGCATCCGCAGTACATTCTTCTCGTTGAAGATGAACCGGCTCATGCCGCAGCCATTCGCCATGCTATTCGATCCGCCAACCCGAATGTCGTGGTGAAGGTTGCGGGTTCATTGCAAGAGTATCGCAGCGCGACAGCGACCTCATTGCCCGATATAGTTTTGATCGATATAAATCTCCCGGATGGAAAAGCTTTCGATGTACTGACACCGCCCCCGGAAGCCGGATCATTCCCGATTGTTGTGATGACCAGTTATAGCGATGAAAAAAAAGCTGTCAAGGCGATAAAAGAAGGGGCGCTCGATTATGTCGTGAAGTCTCCCGATGCTTTTAAAGAAATACCCCGCACCTTAGAGCGTGCTCTGCGTGAGTGGAAGCTGATTCAGGAGAGCAAAAGGGCAGAAGAATTACTACGGGAATCAGAGAAAAAGTACAAGGCAGTTATCGAAGGTGCTGCAGAGGGTATTTTGATAGCTGATCTGGAAACCAAAAAATTCAAATATGCAAATCCTTTGATTTGTTCGATGCTCGGTTACAGCCCTAACGAGCTTGTCGGATTATCCGTAAATGACATTCACCCGCCAGAGCATCTGCCGGAAGTAATTGCTGGATTCGAATCCATTGCTCGCGGTGAAATTACGCTTTCGTACCGCATCCCCTGTTTGCGTAAGGATGGGACTATTCTCTTTGCAGAAATAAACACAACAAGAATCATATTTGAAGGTACACTGTGCAATGTAGGCTTTTTTACAGACATCACCGAACGTATGCGGGTGGAAGAAGAGCTCAAAGAGAGCGAAAGGCGATTCCACACGCTGATTGAAAATAGTGACGATGTTTTCTCGTTAGTTGATCCAAAAGGACAAATTTTGTACAGAAGCCCCTCAGCTAGTCGGATTCTAGGCATTCCTGATGAGGAAATAGTTAACACCAATATGTTGGAGCGGATTTGGCCTAGCGACCTTAAAGACGTGAAGCATACCTTTGATCAAATGCTTCAAGCTCCAAGAAAGCCCATTGCCTTTCAAACTCGCGTGAAGAATAAGGATGGTTTGCCACTTTGGATAGAGGGTGTTGGTACCAATTTAATCACTGATCCTGTCGTCCACGCTGTTGTAATCAATTATCGTAACATCACCGAGCGCAAGCGGATGGAAGAAGAAATCAAATTTGAGAAGGAAGAATTACAAATACTCAACAATATCATTCTTAAAATTATTGAAGTGACAGATCTTAAAAGTCGTCTTGAGTACATAATGGACGAATCATTAAAAGTTGTTGATCTGGAAGGAGGAACAATATGCCTGCTTAATCGGGACGATACTTTCAATCTTGCAGTTCATCGCGAAACCTCTGAAGAGACTATAAATGACTTATCGTTACATAATATTAAAATAGGCGAATGTCTCTGCGGCAATTGTGCAAAGGAATGCAAGCCACTGATACTTAACACTCGTGAAGAAGTTCTTAATTTTGCAACACGCGAGGTTTTACGCGGCGAAGATATCCGCTTCCATGCTGCATTTCCATTTGTCATTCAGGGAGAATGCGTCGGCGTACTTTGCGTCTTCACCAGAACTGATAAAAAACCAACCAGTCATTCGTTGAATCTGTTAAAAACTATCGTTGCACAAACCGCAGTATCAATTGAAAATGCAGATTTGTTTGATGACGTACGTGAGAGTGAGGTACGTTATCGTGCCCTGGTTGAGTCCTCCCCCGACGCAATCACGCAATCTGACCTAAGCGGTAAGATTCTCATGTGTAACTTGCAAACCGCATTACTGCTTGGGTACGAACGTCTGGAAGACCTGATCGGCACAAGTGTATTCGATCTGTTTCCGCTGGAGGAACTGGAACGTGCCAGAGTAAACTTGCAGAAAACCTTAAAAGAAGGTGTCATCAGAAATACTGAATATCGTTTGCTCAAAAAGGATGGTTCTCAATTTCAAGTGGAACTTAGCGCGACGGTAATCCCAGATGCGGAGGGCAAACCCGCTTCGTTTATGGCTATGACACGTGACATCACCGAGCGTAGGCGAGCGGAGGAGGCATTGCGGGATAGCGAGAAGCGGCTCTCTGAACTCAATATATTACAGGGAATCTTACTGCAACCGAATCCCATCGAACAAAAGCTCAAGCTCATTACTGAGAATATAGTGCGTGTCATAGGTGCTGACTTTGCCAGAATCTGGATGATAAAACCCGGTGACCGCTGCGAAGCTGGCTGTATTCACGCTCAAGTAGTGGATGGGCCGCACGCCTGTCGGTTCCGGGATCGGTGCTTGCATCTGATGAGCAGTTCTGGCCGCTATACCCACATCGATGGCCGGGATCACGGTCGGGTGCCGTTCGGTTGTTACAAGATTGGAAAGATCGCTGCCGGAGAGGGAACCAGATTCCTTACAAACGAAGTAACGACTGACCCGCGTGTCCACAATCATACATGGGCCAAAGAAATGGGTTTAGTCTCCTTCGCTGACTATCGTCTGGTCGATATTGATGGCACCCCGATCGGCGTGTTGGCGCTCTTCAGTAAGCAAGCGATCTCGGTGAAGGAAGACTTGTTCTTGCAGGGGATTGCGAATGTGACCTCTCATGTATTGCAAGCAGCGCGGACGGAAGAAGCGCTGCGTAACAGTGAGGAAAAATTCAGAAAAGCATTCATGACAAGTCCGGATGCTGTCACCATCAATCGATTGAAAGACGGCGTGTATGTTTCTATTAATCAGGGTTTCACTCGCATTATGGAATATACCGAAGAAGATATTCTTAAAAAAACTTCCATCGAAACAAATATTTGGGTTGATCCCAGTGACAGGAATAAACTGGTGGAAGGTTTGAAGAAGGATGGGATAGTAGAAAACTTTGTGGCTCGGTTTCGTTCAAAAACCGGTGAGATAAAATATGGGATGATATCTGCTTCCATTATTGAACTCGATGGAATCCAGCATATACTGGGTATTGTCAGAGATATCACAGAACGCAATCTGATAGAAGAACAACTGCGCCAGATGCAAAAATTAGAAGGGTTAGGAACACTTGCCGGTGGTATTGCGCATGATTTCAATAATATTCTTGGAATCATACTGGCATACAACACGAGCATTGAAAGGTCCAAAGGTGACGCCAAGAAATTAGACCTTGCTACTGAAATTATCGCGAAAACGGTACAGCGCGGCAAAACACTCGTTCAGCAGGTATTGACGTTTGCGAGAAAATCGGCGACAGAATTTGGACCAGTGGATGTGAATGATATTGTGAAAGATATTTCGGGCATGATTTTTGAAATGTTTCCTAAGAATATTACTCAAGCACTAAACTTCAATAAAAGTATTTCTTTTATTAATGCAGATCGCTCGCAGTTAAATCAAGCACTATTGAACCTTTGTGTCAATGCGCGAGATGCGATGCCAAGCGGCGGCGTTCTTACTATCAGTACGCACATTATCTCTGTTGCAAACCTGCGTAATCAGCATCCGGACGCTGCTGCGAGCAGTTATGTCTGTATTGAAGTGAGTGATACGGGGGAAGGGATGACCGAAGAGATACGAAAGAGAATCTTTGAGCCGTTCTTCACCACGAAGGGAATAGGAAAAGGAACCGGATTAGGATTATCTGTGGTGTTCGGAGTTGTTCAAACCCATAAAGGATTTATTGATGTAGAAAGCGAACTTGGTAAGGGGACGACCTTCCGCTTGTATCTGCCCGTGTCGCAAGCAATAGAGTCAGTCATTGAAAAAGAGGAAGAAACGTTGGAAGAGATTCCGGGCGGAACAGAAACGTTGTTGGTGGTGGAGGATGAAGAGACACTGTTGCTGTTTCTCCAGACTGCGCTTGTGGATAAAGGATACAAGGTTCTTTCTGCTAAGGATGGACTAACGGCATTGAGAATCTATCAAGAGAGAAAGAACGATATCTCACTTGTGTTGACCGATCTCGGATTGCCTAGTATGACCGGCCTTGAGGTCTGTCAGAGGATCAAGAAAATCGATCCGAAGGAACACATGATCCTAGCGACAGGGTTTCTAGATCCGGACATGAAATCGGAATTTCTGAAAGCGGGGATACAGCATTTTCTCTATAAACCGTATGATTTCAAGAAAGTTCTGAAAGTTGTACGGGAAGTGTTAGATGCGAAATGAACATTGTAACTTTCGGAAGGTCTCAGAGTTTGAGCTGCTAAAGAGGAACACGTGATGCGTCTGACATTTTCAGGCTTCCAGCTCTTCCGAAAGTGTCCGTGATCGTTAAGGATCATTGAGATGGGATGAAAGCAATGTGTAACTTGTATTTGAGTGTTAGGAATCCCGGTTTACCTGCTTGCTGCTAAGTGCGTCAGGTATAATAACGGATACGAGAAAGTCTATTCAATATATATATTTTTGACAGTGAAGGGGAATTGTAACCATGGAAAAAAAAGCATTTACAATCCTGAATGTGGATGATAGCAAGGAATATTTGAGTACTCATTCCCACATTCTAAAAAAAGAAGGGTATGATGTTTTAGAAGCAGTAAACGGGAATGACTGTATGGTGATGGTCGAGGAGTGTAAGCCGGATATGATCCTGCTCAATGTCGTTCTCCCCGACACGAATGGTGTTGAAATATGCCGACAGATTAAAAACGATCCGGCTACCAAACATATTCTTGTTCTATTAATATCTGCCTTAGAGATTGAAAACAGTGCTCAAGTCCTTGGGCTCGATTCCGGTGCCGATGGATATCTATTGAAGCCAATATCGAAACAAGCGCTGCTCGCACATGTACGTGTGATGGAAAGAATAAAACGAAATGAAGATGAGCTACGTGAAGTGGCAACGATGCTTGAAAAACGAGTGAAGGAACGAACGGAAAAACTAAGGAACATCAACAAGAAATTACAGAATGAGATTTCTGAACGCAGACAGATAGAACAAGCGTTAAGAGAAAGCGAAGAAAAGTACCGTCTCATTGCGGAGAAAACCACCGATGTGATTTGGCTGATGAATTTGAAAGGGGAAAGCATTTATGTATCGCCGTCGGTAGAAAAATTTACGGGCTATACCGTTCAGGAATATCTGAAACAATCATTCGACGATCGTCTCACGCACGAATCCGCCCAAATCGCAAAAGAAAGATTATCTAGGGAACTTGCTTATGTAGGAAAGAAATATGATGAACTCAAAGATTACATTCTGAAGATAGAATTGGAATACAAGTGCAAGGATGGAACGACCAAATGGGGTGAACTTCTCATCACTCCCTATTTTGATAATCAGGAAAAACTTAGTGGCATTCATGGTGTAACACGCAATATCACCGAGCGCAAGCGAATCGAAGAAGCCCTGAAAGAAAATGAGCGCCAGCTTTCCAGCATATACGATACTGTCGGGGATGTAATTTTTCATTTGACAGTTGAGGCTGACGGGATGTATCGTTTTAATTCAGTCAACCATGCTTTCTGCCAAGTTACAGGATTGAAAGAGGAAATGGTAGTCGGGAAATTGGTTAACGAAGTTATCCCAGAGCCTTCTCTTACCATGGTGCTTGAAAAATACAGGCAGGCAATTAAAGAGAATTCTATTGTCCGATGGGAAGAGATTTCTGAGTACCCAAATGGACGATTAGTCGGTGATGTAAGTATTGCCCCTGTTATTGATGATAAAGGACGCTGCACGTATCTTGTCGGTTCTGTCCATGACATCACCGAGCGCAAATATGCAGAAAATGCTCTACGCGAATCGGAAATCAAATATCGTGATATGGTGGAGCAAATCAACGACGTGATTTTTTCGACAGATACGAATGGGGTCTTTACCTATATCAGTCCGACGGTAGAAATATTAGGCGGATATAAACCCGAAGAGATGATAGGTCATTTCATGGGTGAATTTCTTGATCCATTGTTTATACCTAAGATCAAAGAACAATTTCGTAAAGTTATGACCGGAAATCTAGAGCCGACTGAATATCGTGTGAAAACAAAATTAGGTGAATATCGATGGGTACGGAGCTCGAGTAGACCGATTCTAAAAGAGAACAAAACAGTTGGAATGCGTGGCGTACTTACAGAAGTTTCCGAGCGCAAACAGGCGGAAGTGCTGCTCAAGCAAAGCGAAGCACAGTACCGTTTACTGGCCGACCATATGAAAGACACGATATGGCTGATGGACATGAATCTAAAAACGACATACATTAGCCCATCTGTTGAAAAATTGCGGGGATATTCACTAGAAGAACTCCAGCACTTGCCTCTGAATCAGCAGTTCACACCCGCCTCATTCCAATTGGCAATGGATGCCTTTTCGGAGGAGATACCTAAAGTGATGGCTGACCCGGCCTATTATATTTCGCGTAATTTAGAACTTGAATTCTACCGTAAAGACGGTACAACATATTGGTCGGAAAACAGGTTTAGCCTCATCCGCGATGAGAACGGAATCCCTATATCCATCATGGGTGAAGGCAGAAACATTACCGAGCGCAAGCGGGTGGAGGAAGCGCTCCGGGAAAGTGAATTGCGTTTTCGTTCACTGTACGAGAATACCACAATCGGTCTTTATAGAACGACCCCTGATGGAAAAGTGTTATTGGCAAATCCGGCATTACTCCGAATGCTCGGCTACACATCTTTTCAAGACCTTGCTGAACGAAACCTTGAACAAAACAATTTTGAACCGTCGTATCAACGCAAGGAATTTCTTGAAAAGATCGAGAGAGATGGCGAGGTGAACGGCTTTGAATCAAAATGGATTCTTCAGGATGGCACATCCATCTTTGTGCTGGAAAGTGCTCGAGCGATCCGCGATGCTCAAGGCAAAACTTTGTATTACGATGGAACCGTGGAAGACATCACAAAGCGGAAACTGTTAGAAGAACAAATGAAACAAATGCAAAAGTTGGAAGGATTAGGCACGCTTGCCGGAGGGATCGCGCATGATTTCAATAATATTCTTGGGATTATACTGGCATATATCACAAGCATTGAAAAGTCCAAAGGTGATGCCAAGAAATTAGGCCTTGCTACTGAGACGATCACGAAAGCAGTACAGCGCGGCAAAACACTTGTTCAGCAGATATTGACCTTTGCGAGAAAAACGGAAACTGCATTCGGGGCAGTAGATGTAAATGATGTTGTCATGGAAATTATGGCCATGATTTATGAAACATTTCCCAAAGTTCTTACCTATGAAAAACATATTGATAAAGAGATACGATTCATTAGCGCAGATCGTTCGCAGTTGTATCAAGCGCTGTTGAATCTTTGCGTGAACGCACGCGATGCAATGCCGAAAGGCGGCGTCCTCACCATCAATACACGCATGGTATCTGTCGCAGACTTGCGCCATCAGCATCCAGACGCCGATGCAAGCAGGTATGTCTGTATGGAAGTGAGTGATACCGGCGAAGGAATGACTCAGGAGATCAGAAGCAGAATCTTCGACCCATTTTTTACAACGAAAGAACAAGGAAAAGGAACCGGATTGGGATTAGCCGTGGTATTCGGAGTTGTTCAAACTCATAAGGGGTATATCGACGTGGAAAGCGAGCTTGGCAAGGGCACGACCTTCCGCTTGTACCTGCCTGCGTCGCAAATCGTAGGGTCGATTAGTGAAAAAGATGAAGAAACGCTGGAAGAAATTTCGGGCGGAACAGAGACGCTGCTGGTAGTAGAGGATGAAGAAATGCTTATGATGTCTCTTCAGATGGCACTTGGTGAAAAGGGATACAAAGTTATATCCGCAGGAGATGGACAGACAGCATTGAAAATCTATGAAGAGAAAAAAAATAATATCGCTCTTGTGCTTACAGATCTTGGATTGCCTACTATGACCGGAATGGAGGTCTGTCAGCGGATTAAAAAAATCAATCTGAATGCGCACATCATCGTAGCGACAGGGTATCTTGATCCGGACATGAAATCTGAGTTGCTGAAAGCGGGAATACAGCATTTTCTCTACAAACCGTATGATCTCAAAAAAGTTCTAAAAGTGGTAAGGGAAGTGTTGGATCAAAAGTGAATTGTGGAACCTTCTCTCATTTTAAACTTGTTATAAATTCGAACGTACCGCTGTATGGCATGCTATCAATCAATACAACATATGTGGTTGAGCTGGAAGCCTGAAAATATTCCATGCGTAGCGTGTTGTATTCAACCGAAGGTGACTGAGTTCGAAGAGGAGTCTCTGTATGGAAAATTCTAAACATATCGAACGTCGGACAGGATATTTTTTTCTGCTCATCTTTGTTCTCCTTGCAGCAGGTATTTTCACAGGTGCCTACTTTGCTTACCATAACTATGAGAAAAACTACCGCGCTGAGATAGAAAACCAGCTTTCTGCTGTAGCAGGTTTGAAAGTCAACCAATTAGTTCAGTGGCGAAAAGAACGGCTGGAAGATGGACAAGTCTTTTACAAGAACGATGTATTTTCCGCAATGGTGAAACGGTACATCCAAAACAAGAATGACCGCGATGCGAAGACAGGAATTCTAACGTGGGTAGGGCAAGTGCAGAGAGCTTATAACTACGATCTCATGATGCTGCTAGACGCACACTTGAATACGATAGTAGTGTTCCCGGAGAATAAGGAACGGGCGCGTTTAGTCATCGACCAAAGAAATACTGAAATGCTGACGTCAGGAAATATTGCTTTTCAGGATTTTTACCGGAACGATCAAGATCAACACATCTATCTAAAAATTCTTGTCCCGATTCTGGAAAATCGTTTCCCAAAACGATTGATTGCTGTGCTCGCGTTACGGATCAGTCCTGAGGAGTACCTTTATCCACTCATAAAAAAATGGCCCACACCGACTCGGACATCCGAAACGTTAATCATCCGCAGGGATGGAAACGATGCGTTGTTCTTGAATGATCTTAAATTCCACAAGGATGCTGCATTGAATCTGCGGATTCCGTTGGAAAGTAAAGATGTTCCAGCTGTGAGAGCAGCGCTAGGTCAGACAGGAATCGTCGAAGGTATAGACTATCGCGGAGTGCCGGTAATTGCCGATGTGCGCGCAGTTCCTGATTCACCTTGGTTCCTGGTCGCGCGTATGGATATGGAGGAGGTGTACGCACCTCTGAAAGAAAGATTGTGGTTGATGATCATTCTTGTTGGTGCTTTACTTGGTGGCGCGGGCGCCAGCGTGGGATTTGTATGGCGCCAGCAGCGCAGCCGTTTCTACCAGGAGCAATATGAATCAGTGGAAGCGCTTCGGAATTCAGAAACTCGTTATCGTCGGCTCTTCGAGGCAGCGAGAGACGGCATTCTCATCCTCGATGCCGAAACAGGGATGATCACAGATGTAAATCCGTTTTTGATTGAAATGCTGGGTTACACGCATGAACAGTTTCTTGGAAAGAAGCTGTGGGAATTGGGATTCCTCAAAGATATTATAACTAATGAGGAGAAATTTTTGGATTTGCGGCAGAAAGAGTACGTACGGTATGACGACTTACCATTAGAAACCTCAGACAGACGAAGAATCGACGTGGAGTTTGTCAGCAATGTTTATCTTGTCGACCATCACAAAGTCATCCAATGCAATATACGAGATATCACCGAACGCAAGCGGGCAGAAGACGCGCTGGTGCAAGAGAAAGCTTTCTCGGACAAATTGCTTAATGCGCCGCAAGACACTGTCTTTTTATTTGAACCTGCCACGGGCAAACCTATCAGATGGAACAAACGCTTTGCGGAGGTGAGCGGTTATAATGATGAAGAGATAATTGGTATGAAAGCTCCTGACGATTTCTACAGCGAAGAAGACCTTAAGAAAGCTAAGGAGAGTATGGTCAAAATAATTGCTGAAGGGCATGGCGTTGTTGAGATGTCTCTTATTACGAAACAGGGAGCGCATATTCCGTTCGAGTATGTTGCAACCGTCGTCGAGACAGTAGATGGAAAAAAAATATTTCTATCTATCGGCAGAGATATCACTGAACGCAAGCTAGCGGGAGCATATGGAGAATTGGGCAGAGAAATCCTACAGATACTCAACGAGCCGGGAGATATACAGGATTCTCTACAGCGCGTCCTCGCCGCATTGAAGACAAGGACTGGGTTCGATGCCGTGGGCATTCGCCTGCAGGACGGGGAGGACTTTCCGTATTTCACCCAGGAAGGTTTTTCCAAGGATTTTTTGTTGACTGAAAATACGTTGATCGAGCGTGGTCCTGATGGTGGAGTGTGCCGGGATAAAAACGGCAACGTCAATCTTGAATGTACCTGCGGGTTGGTTATTTCCGGCAAGACCGACCCGGCCAATCCACTTTTTACACCGGGGGGAAGCTGCTGGATCAACGACTCATTCCCACTTCTGGATATCCCGCCTGGTGAAGATCCCCGGTATCATCCACGCAACCGTTGTATTCATAAAGGCTATGCCTCTGTTGCGCTAGTACCCATTCGGAACAAGGAAAGGATTGTAGGTTTGATTCAGTTCAACGACCGGCGCAAAGGACGTTTCACTCTCAACACAATTGCACTCCTGGAAGGAATCGCATCGCATATCGGAGTAGCTCTGATGCGTAAGCAAGCGGAAAAAGAACTGCAGGAATCCATGAAGGAACGAGAGAATTTAATTCGAGAACTTCAGTATGCTTTGGAGAACATTAAAACTCTGCAAGGACTTATTCCCATTTGTTCAAATTGTAAGAAAATTAGAGACGATAAAGGATACTGGAATCAAGTAGAAGGCTATATCAGTAAACATACTGATGCAAAATTTACGCATGGGATATGTCCAGATTGTTCAAAGGAACTCTATGGGGATCTCTATGAGAAAGCGGTTGAAAAGCAAAACAAGAAAAACATGTGACCTTCGGTAGGATATCGAGTAACCTTCGGAAGGTCTCAGAGGTTAAGCAGAGATACCTTCCGAAGGTGCCTTAAGGAGTACTAAAATGGCACAACATAAGAAAGAAACAATAAAGCCGAAAACTTCCTCACCTGAAAAATCACATTCGCCATATATTCTTCTCGTTGAAGATGAACCGACCCATGTTGCAATTATGCGCCATACTATTCAATCCGCTAACCCGAATGCTATGGTGAAGGTTGCGGGTTCCTTGCAGGAGTATCGCAGCGCCATTTCGAAATCTTTGCCGGAAATAGCTTTGATCGATATGTATCTTCCGGATGGAAAAGCTCTCGAGGTGCTGACATCTCCGCTGGAAGCCGGGTCGTTCCCGATTGTAGTGATGACAAGTTCCGGCGATGAGAAAATTGCTGTCAAGGCGATGAAAGCAGGGGCGCTCGATTATGTAGTGAAATCTCCCGATGCTTTTAAAGAAATACACCGCACCTTAGAGCGTACTCTGCGCGAGTGGAAACTGATCCATGAGCGTAAAAGGGCTGAAGAATTACTACAGGAAACAGAGAAAAAGTACAAGACAATTATTGAAGGTGCTGCAGAGGGTATTTTGATAGCTGATCTGGAAACCAGAAAATTCAAATACGCAAATCCTGTAATTTGTTCAATGCTCGGTTACAGCGCTGACGAGCTTCTCGGATTATCCGTAAATGACATTCACCCGCCAGAGCATCTGCCGGAAGTAATCACTGTATTCGAATCACAGGCTCGTGGTGAAATTATGCTTTCGCCCCCAATCCAATGTTTGCGTAAAGATGGGTCTGTATTTTTTGTAGAAATAAATACAGCGAATGTAATTATTGATGGAAAACCATGTAACGTAGGATTTTTTACAGATATCACTGAGCGTAAGCGGGCGGAACAACAGATTGCCGATGCACTATATTACATCGAAACTGTATTCGAAGCTTCACCAGTTGGCATCATCACGTACAAAGAGAGCGGTGAAGTGATCTCTGCGAACCGTGCAGCCGCGATAATTGTAGGCACAACAATTGAACAACTGCATAAGCAAAACTTCAAGGAACTCAAGTCATGGGAGCGATCCGGTCTCCGGGAAGCTGCGAATGCCGCGCTCGCCTCAAGCGATGAAAGGCGCATCGAAGTTCATGACGTTAGCACATTCGGCAAGGAAGCTGTGTTTGCCGCGCGTTTTGTGCCATTCATGCACCAGGGTCGAAAAGAACTATTGGCTCTATTCTCAGACATCACCGAGCGCAAACGGGCAGAAGAGGCACTGTGGGAAAGTGAAAATCGTTTTCGATTGATTACAGAACAGTCCCTAATGGCTGTTGGGATCATACAGGATGGTGTATACAAATATTTCAATAAAGCTTATGAGGAGATAAGCGGATACTCTGCAGATGAGATAAAGAAATGGAAACCTTTTGAGTTCACTAAGACCGTTCATCCCGATGACCTGAACTTTGTTACAGACGAAATCAAAAAGAAGCAGATCGGCCATCCTGATGTTGTACCTTGCTACTCTTTCAGGGGGATACATAAGAGTGGCGATATCAGATGGATAGATTTGTATTCTAAGACAGTGATATATGAAAACAGGTCGGCCGATCTGGTTACATTCACTGACATCACCGAGCGCAAGCGGGCGGAGGAAGTATTAGAATCTCAACATGCATTGCTTACTGCTATGATTAATAGCGCAAGCGATATTTTTATTTTCTCCTTGGATAAAAATTACAGCTATACCACATTTAATGAAAAGCATCGTAAAGAAATGAAACGAGTTTGGAATGCTGACATTAAAATTGGAATGAATCTGCTTGATTGCATGCAGATGCCGGAACTACGAGAACTGGTAAAACAAAGCATAGATCGTGCGTTAAAGGGAGAAGCTTTTTCGGAAATACAACACCAACCTAATCTGAATATTTATTACGAGTTCAGTTGGAATCCGATCCATCAAAAAGAAGAAATTGTCGGAGTTACAGTTTTCATAAGAGATATCACCGAGCGCAAACTCGCCGAAGAGGTGATCAAGCAGACAGAAGAGAATTTCCGCCGTTCTTTGGAGGACTCTCCTTTGGGAGTTCGCATCGTTACCGCTCAAGGTGATACAGTTTATGCCAACCGGGCGATTCTGGATATCTATGGTTACGACAATCTTGAGGAACTGAAAAGAACCCCCGTAAAGGATCGCTATACTCCAGAGAGTTATGCCGAGTTCGAAATAAGAGAGGAGAAAAGAAAACAGGGCGAGTTTGGTCCGTCTGAATATGAAATAAGCATCGTGAGGAAAAATGGCGAAGTTCGCTATGTTCAGGTTTTCCGCAAAGAAGTCTTTTGGAATGGCGCAAAACAGTTTCAGGTCATTTACCAGGACATCACCGAGCGCAAGCGGGTGGAGGAAGCACTCAGCCAAAGCCTGGAACGCTACCGATTGTTACACGATTATGCACCGGTTGGAATTCTATTAGTGAATCGATCAGGACAAATCCTTGAGACGAATCCCGCGGCGCTTCAAATTCTTGGATCACCCTCTGCTGAGGCGACAAAGGGAATAAACCTTTTGACATTTCCACGTCTCATCGAGGCCGGGATTTCAACTGCCTTCCAGCATTGTATTGAAACAGGTCGGACTGTCTTTGGCGAGTATCCATATACAACCAATTGGGGAAAATCAATTCGTATACGTTTGCAATTTGTCCCTATTTTTGATGATCATGGTCAGGTGGTTCTGGTGCATAATATCTTTGAGGATATTACCGAGCGTAAGATATTAGAAGAACAACTGCGCCAAATGCAGAAGTTAGAAGGATTAGGTACGCTCGCTGGAGGGATCGCGCATGACTTTAATAATATTCTTGGAATTATTTTGGCATATAATTCAAGTGTCGAAAGGTCTAAAGGTGATGCCAAGAAATTAGGCCTTGCTACTGAGACAATCACGAAAGCAGTACAGCGCGGCAAAACACTTGTTCAACAAATATTAACGTTTGCGAGAAAAACGGATACAGCATTTGGTCCGGTGAATGTCAATGATGTTATCATGGAAATTATGAGCATGATTTATGAAACGTTTCCTAAGACTTTGACCTGTTCGCAGAATTTCGATAAATCGATCCCTTACATCAGTGCCGATCGTTCCCAGTTAAATCAAATGTTGCTGAATCTTTGCATGAATGCACGAGATGCGATGCCAAGCGGCGGCGTTCTTACTATCAGTACGCATATTGTCTCTGTTGCAAACCTGCGTAATCAGCATCCGGATGCTGCTGCGAGCAGTTATGTCTGTATTGAAGTGAGTGATACGGGGGAAGGGATGACCGAAGAGATACGAAAGAGAATCTTTGAGCCGTTTTTCACCACGAAGGGAATAGGAAAAGGAACCGGATTGGGATTGTCTGTGGTGTTCGGAGTTGTTCAAACTCATAGGGGATTTATTGATGTAGAAAGTGAACTTGGCGAAGGAACTACATTCCGAATATATTTGCCCATATCAGAAGTGACAAAACCGATTATTGAAAAAGCCGAAGAAACATGGGAAGAAATAGCGGGTGGAACAGAAACATTGCTGGTTGTAGAGGATGAAGAGATGCTGATGATGTCTCTTCAGATGGTGCTCGTTGATAAGGGATACAAAGTTCTTTCAACTCAAGATGGATTTAAGGCACTGGTAATCTATCAAGAGAGAAAAAAGGATATCGCTCTTGTGCTGACCGATCTCGGATTGCCTACTATGACCGGATTGGAAGTGTGTCAACATATCAAAGCAATCAATCCGAATGAACGTGTTATCCTGGCGACAGGTTTTCTTGATCCGGATATGAAATCAGAATTTCTGAAAGCGGGGATACAGCATTTTCTCTATAAACCGTATGATCTCAGGAATGTTCTAAAAGTTGTGCGGGAAGTGTTGGATGAGAAATAATCATTATCCAACACAGGAATAGATGAAAAAGATCTTAGCCGAATTAGACTATCTCGTGTATGTTTCCTGGCGAGGTCCTACACTTCTCTCCAATCATCACCGCTTTCATGAGCGTCCTGAAAATGATGTTTTGAAGATGACCCGTGAATGTTCGCTCAAAGGAAGGTTTGAGAGTAAACCATTCGAAGCATCCGACAAAATTCAGTGCTCAAAACAAGCATAATCCTGAAAGAATACTATGTACTTAAAACCAGGAAGACTTCGGATGGTTAGAGAGTTTTAATCGAGATGCCTTCCAAGACTACTCCGATAACAAACCTATCCTCTTTCTTGTAAAGTTTCGATAAAAAAAAGTATATTATACTATTATGAGGCAATTTACAGTTACATCATTATTCTGTGCACTGATGCTTATCTCTGGTTGCAAGGATGCTCCTCGTGACAATCCGCTGGATCCAAGTTCGCCTCAATACACAAACACGGCATCAGTGAAAGGCCAAGTTCTTTTACTTGGTCAAAACAGCGGTATCGTTTCAGCAAGCATCACTTCATTGCAAGACAGTGTGAGTGTTTTAAGTGATGCAGGTGGAAATTATTCTTTCAGCAGCCTGACTGTTGGTACACAAACGCTGGTATGCACCAAAGAGAACTTTGTTCCCGACACACAACAGATTATTCTTCAGAGCCGTACAACGAAGGAAGTTCTATTTGAATTAAACGGTGCGCCTTATGTTCTGGCTCAAAATATACTCACCAGGAAAATTGATCAGTACTATCCGAGTGCGCAATATTTTGTCGATGTTACTGCTTCCGTCACTGATCCGAATGGTATAGCGGATGTGGACTCCGTTTGGTTCGCTGTTGATACCCTTCTCTTCCCGATGGATTATTCAGTATCGACCAAACAATTTCAAATCACCATTTATAAGTACGATTTACCAACAAACACCATCCAATGGCTTGTCAACAGACCATTGAGAATTCGTTCGAAAGATCGCAGCGATGCCGTCAATCTCAGTACTCCGTTTTTCGTATCAAGAATCATCGAAAATACAGCGACACCCATCTATCCAACAATCAACACAACCACAATGCAAATGGATACCACTGGTTCTACACCGCTGTTCCAATGGTTACCGCCGGATGTGACATTCAATTATACGTACACCCTCACGCTCTCAAGTGTTGTGTCAGGTATACAAAACGTGGTATGGACATATACAAAACTGCTTTCATCTTCTTTGCAACTCCAGTTTCCAGCTGATAACAGCGGATCGACTTTATCAGCCGGTGAGTATGAGTGGACTATTTCTGTCGTCGATGATTTTGGAAATTACTCACGTTCAAAAGCAGCACCGTTTATGGTACAATAAGTATGGAACAGATACATCACGATAACTTCAATGCCCTCTATGAGATTGCACGATCTATCAACTCCATTCTGGAACCGGATGAACTGCTCGAGCGTGTGCTTGAAATCGCCATGACACATCTTTCTGCTGAGCGTGGGTTTGTTATTCTTACTGATCCCAATAAGGAGAACGGGTATGATGTTGTAACGATGAAAAATTTTTCTTCGCAACGAACAAGCAATGAATATGCCGCTTCCTCTTCAGTAGTGACCAATGTTCTCAATACCGGTGAAGCAGTACTGACCTTTGATGCACCAAACGACGAGCGATTTGAATCATCTGTGAGTATCATTGCCCAGAAAATATTGTCCATTATTTGTGTCCCGCTTCGAATAGGAGAGAGGACATTTGGTGCTGTGTATTTGGACAGCAGTGCCATGCTGAAAGAATTTAACGACGAGTCATTGAAATTTCTAACCATCTTTGGTAATCTTGCTGGTATTGCCATCGAGAATGCAAAACGTTATACCGAGCTTCGAAATCAGAATGAACGGTTGAAAAACGAAGCTGATGTTACACATTTATTCGCAAACCTCATTGGTAAAAGTGATACATGGAAAAGTGCGTTGGAAATCGTTCAACGCGTGTTGGATATTGATGTGGCCATCCTTATTACGGGAGAAAGTGGAACAGGGAAGGAACTTGTTGCACGCGCTATCCACGAGAATGGTCTGCGCAAAGGACTTGCCTTTGTGGCTGTGAATTGCTCTGCTATTCCCGAATCGTTAATTGAAAGTGAATTGTTTGGTTATGTTCGCGGTGCATTTACTGGTGCGAATGCGGTCAAGAAAGGATTGGTCGAAGTCGCTGATGGAGGCACTCTCTTCCTGGATGAAATCGCTGATCTGCCATTTGCTCTTCAATCGAAACTTCTCCGATTGCTTCAGGAGAAAGAATACCGCCGTATTGGAGACACGGTAAATCGATCTGCAGATATTCGCATCATTGCTGCAACCAACAAGGATTTGAAAAACGAAGTGAAGAATGGGGCATTGCGCGAAGATCTCTATTTCCGTTTAAATGTCGTTGATATTCATCTCCCACCGCTGCGCGAACGGAGAGATGATATTCCTCTCCTGGCAAAACATTTTCTCCAACGCTCAGCGCAAATGTATAAACGATCCATCGACAGTATCCATCCAGATGCTATGCATATGCTGCTTGTAAATCCATGGAAGGGGAATGTACGGGAATTTCAAAATGTCATTGAGCGTGCGGTAGTTCTCTGTCAGGGGACACAATTGACACCTGCTGATCTTGTGCTCGATTTTACTGAGCGAAATTCCATTCTTCCCAATTCAATGACGCTTGAAGAGATTGAACGTCAGATCATTGAAACGACATTGGATGAGATGGATGGAAATAGAAGAAGGACAGCGGAGAAGTTAGGTGTTTCCTTACGATGGCTTCAGTACCGTTTGAAAGAATGGAATAAAGTGTAATGCCGTTTACGATTGAAGAGAAAATCAGCGAGAGCAGTTTTACCAGTGTCTATCGTGCATTTGATGGAGTGCTGCAACGACGTATCTTGTTGAAGGTGCTCCACAAGCACCATGCCACTGATAATGATCTGTATCAGCGGTTTGTGCGGGAAGCTCAGACTTGCGCTGCACTTCGCTCCGAGCATATTGTCCAGGTCTACGAATTAATTGAATATGAAGGATCGCCGGCAATTGTGTTGGAATTTGTCGATGGTACTTCACTCAAGAATCTCATCGCTACAGGGACCACTCGTTCGTTGAAATATGCAAGAAAAGTTGCATTGCAAACCCTCCGCGGACTTGTCGTTGCACACGACAGGGGAATCATTCATCGTGATATCAAACCCGGAAATATTCTTGTGGTGACAGACGGAACATTGAAGGTTACAGATTTTGGATTGGCATATCTTGCGTCTGTTCCAACTATAACGGCGCAAGGGATGGTGCTTGGAACACCTGCATATATGTCTCCGGAGCAAATTCGCCACGAAGAGATCGACCAAAGAACAGATCTCTTTTCTCTGGGCGCAACTTTGGTTGAAGTGCTGACTGGCAACCGCCTCTTCGAAGGGGCATCATATGCGGAGTGCGCCAAGAAGATTCTTTCTTTTCAAGTGGATATACTTGATTATCTTGTGGAGAAATCATCTGCTGAGTTCGTGAAATATCTAAAACTTCTCTTGGCGCCGAAGAAACAAAACAGGTACGCGACATCAAGGGAGGCACTCTATGCACTGGAACAAGACGAATCGAGCATATTCATTTCTATTCCATTCAAAGCACCAATGATAAAACGTCGAACAGTATTTCTGGTCGGAGCAACACTTCTCCTTGGAGCTTTAGCGATTGTTTTGATTACAATCGATCATTTTTCGTATTTCCGAAATTCTGGTCCAACTCAGCCGATAGTATTGTCGGATTCAACTGCAGCAAGAATAACGACAGATGAAGAGATGCAGAGAAAACTCAGTATTTCTTCTCCGGTTCAATCTGAGCCTATGCAGCAACCAGAAGAACTCAAGCAACGGGAAATTTCAACGACAGCGACCACACCGCTATCCATGGATTCAGGCACCGTTCTTCTAACCAGTACACCGTGGGCAAAGGTATATGTTGATAGTGTTTTTATCGGGGAAACTCCCATCAGTAAACCTCTGACTCTTTCTGCCGGAAAACATTCTGTGACGTTCACGCACCCATCCTTTGATCCGATTCTTCGGACCATTACGGTGCCGCCGAATAGGGAACTTTATGTTACGGCAAATTTTATTGAGAATGCTGGATTCCTTAGTTGTATTGCTACTCCATGGGCAGAGGTGTACGTCGATGAACAATATAAAGACACAACGCCTTTGGAGAAACCAATCGTGCTGTCACCCGGGAAACACCATGTGCGTTTTAAAAATGCATCGTTCGTTGATGTTCTCCGCGAGGTGATAATCAAATCCAAGGATACAACTTCACTGAGCATCTTTTTTAAGAAACAACGATGATACAGAAAGTATTCTTTGCCTTCATTCTCATAGCAGTATTCGCGCACGGTGCATGTGCTCAGGAGGATACTACACATTCAACCTTGCAGGCAATTGAAGTTCTCTACAATACCGGCTCATACCTATCTGCAGAATTGGAAGCCCGGCGCCTTCTTGAATTTTCAGCGTTGAACGATTCTGTACGTGTGGCTGTTCATAAGTATATTGCATTTTCTTTAATCGCCCAAGGAAAATCGGAACAGGCAAAAGAACATTTCATGTCAGTGCTTAAGCTTGCACCCGACTATGATCTTGATCCTGTTTATACCTCTCCCAAGATTCTTGTCATCTTTAAGGAAACACAGCAACTCTTCCTTTCATCAAAGGAACCTCAAAAAGGAGCCGTCAGAAGTCCGGTGTCGATCGAGCGCTCTGCCATTACGTATCGGACAATTCTTTTTCCCGGGTGGGAACAATTACACGAAGAGAGAACGACAACAGGAACCCTATTTCTTGGAGCCGGCATCACAACATTAGGAGCTGGAATTGCTTTTGAGTTTTTGCGGAGTTCTGCGCGGCAAAACTATTTATCTGAAACGCATTCATCAGAATTTAATGAGAAGTATGAGATTTATGACCGATATTATAAAGCAGAAATTATTTCGTTTGTTGCATTTGCGGTCGTGTATGCAGCATCAGAAATAGAGGTGTTCCAAGCCCAACGGTATCCGCCCATCTCATTTGAATCAAATCTATCCAAGTCACGAGGAACAACTCTTACAATTGCCATTCGTTTCTGAGGCGCAGGATATGCAGTATGGTGCACATCTTGCACAAGTGAAGAAAAGGGATCCCTCATATCGAATAGATTTCCTAATCTTTTGTGTGGCATATGGATTGCATCATTTTTTGTGAAATAATCCATATTTGTCAAAAAATGCCTATAAATTAGGAGAGAGAAATGAAAAATAAATACTGGTTTTTTGCAGCAGCCGTATTAACGATAGCACTTATTTTTACTCAGTCCCTTTTTTCACAAACCGCGTTACCACCACATTCTCGAAATCAAATTAGGTTTATCTCTCAACCGCCTCAATATGGTCAACGCGGCGTTCCTTATTCCTATACGGCTCAAGCCGTCACTGCAGACACCACTGCGGTTATCAACTATTGTGCTGGTATTCTCAATCCCATTGGGCTGACAATTGATTCGATATCGGGTGTTGTCAATTGGATCCCTGCAGCGAAAGGATGGTATCCAATTACCCTGATAGCGAGGTCGAATAAAGGAGGCAATGCCGTCCAATCTTTTATGGTGACAGTAGTCGGCGGCAATGGTATTGTGCAAGGACAAGTGACGGATACATCAGGTAATAGCATTTCTAATATTATTATCGAAGTGCTGCAAGTTTTAAGCACAGATCCTATTCCTCTCAATACTATTTCTATCAGTAATGAATGTTATTCATACTCCGCAAAAACAGATAAAAATGGAATGTATCGGATTTCTCATATTGATCCCGGTACGTATAAAGTACGTGCAGTATCACCTACGCCCCAGTATCTAAGCCAGTGGTATGATGGACAGTCTGACGCTAAGGATGCGAATACGATCACTATTTCCGATTCTTCTTCTAATACTCCCACCGTGGTCAATTTTTCTCTTCGCGGTATTGTCAGATTGCCAAAGATTGCTGTATCAGGTATTGTTACCGATACGAATCTTCTTCCAATAAAAGTTGCGAATATCTTTTTTGTACGATCCGGATTTGCGTTGAATACTAAGGACACTGTTGACGACTTCCGAGAATATTTCAACATGAATGCTATGAAGGACGATTGCAGACTCGAAGGAAAATCGCAGAATGTATACAGCGCCAAAACCGACTCGTCCGGTACGTATTCGCTTCAGATTCCACAGGGATCATATATTGCCTTTGCCAAAGCTCGGGGATATGCAACGGAATTCTATTTGGGACAATCCGATCTGCTGTCGGCAAATCAGATAGTACTGACACATGACAGCGCAGGTATCAACTTCGCGCTTGCGCAGCTTCCAAAGGTTGTTCTTGGTACAATCACAGGGAGCGTGCTCGATTCAGCACAAGGTATCGGTGTTCCTTCCCGAATTATTGCATCTCGAGATCGATGGACTGTGAAAGATAAATTTAACTGCTTCCGCTCTTACGTCGTTGATACAGATTCCCTTGGTACATTTTCAGTCGATTCATTATTACCGGGATCGTACTTTGTGTTTGCAGTACCGCTAGGTAATTATTCTCCTGCTTTCTATTCAACAGATACTACAAGTATACGATGGAAGAGAGCAACCAGAGTGGATATTAGTGGGAACACTGTTAATGATATCGATATTTATGTGCACGAGATTCCTGATTCCATGAATGGGTACTCCAGTATTTCTGGCGCTGTTCGTTTTTCATCGGGTTCCATCTCAATGGCAGGAGCCCTTGTCTATGCAGCAAATCGGAATTCCGTAGTCTCAGGATATGCAATCACGGATGAGAAGGGGAATTACAATATAGAAGGCCTGGTTCCCGGTGCATATACCGTGTCGGTCGATAAGGTAGGATATGAGACAGCATCACAATCTGCTACCGTTTCCTACAGTGCCGCAGGAAATCTAAACGCCACTGTCGACCTGTCAATCGATGAAGTAGCCACAGGTGTGGCCCAAACTTCTTCAACACAGCAGCCGACGCAATTCATGCTTGAACAAAATTTTCCGAATCCATTCAATCCATCAACAACGATTAACTACACATTGAATCAATCTGGCATTGTTACGTTGAAGGTGTATAATCTTCTTGGCCAAGAAGTGCGCACATTGGTCAATGGATTCCAAAATGCAGGAAGTTATCATACGATGTTTAATGCGCAAGGACTTTCCAGCGGTATCTATTTCTATCGCTTAAAAAATCAAAACAGCATTCAGACTCGGAAAATGATTCTCTTACAATAAATCACACACTTTTTTAGTCGTTTGGCATTTGAAGAGGGCTGTCTCGATCTGAGACAGCCCTATTTTTTTCTATAGCGGGGGAGGGATTGAACTCAGTCTTAAATTCGAGACTCTTTTCAGTGATTTTCAATAAAAAACAAGAAATCATTAAGTTTGACATTACCATGCGATCTTACTATTAGCACATTATGGATATTGGGCTACTGGATGATCTTGGACTAAAAACATATATCTCTAGGCTAATATTACTTTCTATATTAATAGAGTACATGAATAATCAAGAGGAGTATAAGATTATTTAAAACAGAAATTAAAAAAAAGAAGCCTATGATATTCATTAATATCTAACCGCATATCTATTGAAAAAAGGATCGATCCTATTTCTAAATGTACTTCTTATTCTCATTTTTCGGATTACCCATTGACTATCTTGATTTTAATGGCACAAAATAGTATTTATGAATCGTTCTTAAAATAATTCAGGGTACATATTGATAGAGAATAAATTTTCTGATACAATACAACATTGTGTTGTAATCAAACAATAATTCTCGGCCTTTCATCAATCCCATGGAACTACACCAAAAATATTCCATCATCGAGGTTGCTCACCTTGTGAAGAAGTTTAAAGATTTCGCTGCGGTTGATAATATATCGTTTTCTGTTGAAGCTGGAGAGATATTCGCGTTCTTGGGTCCCAATGGCGCAGGGAAATCCACGACCATCAAAATGCTTATTACGCTTCTTACACCTACAAGCGGTACGGCTATAATTGATAGACACGATATTGCACATCATGCTTCCGAGGTACGTAAAACGATTGGTTATGTACCGCAGATGATTTCCGTGGATGGTACGCTCACAGCATACGAGAATCTTATGCTGATGGCGCGGCTCTACGATATTCCAAGAGCAGAGCGCAAAGAGCGCATCAAAGAGGTACTATTGTTTTTAAAGCTCGAGGAACAGACGGATTCACTTGTTAGAACGTTTTCCGGCGGTATGGTCCGCAAGATGGAAGTCGGGCAAGCCATGCTTCATCGTCCCAAAGTATTGCTGCTCGACGAACCAACAACAGGACTTGATCCTGTTGCACGGCAAAATGTTTGGGAGCATCTTCTTGAGTTAAGGGACACCTTCGGTACGACTATCTTCTTCTCCACACATAATATGGAAGAAGCGGATGGAGTGAGCGATCGCATCGCTGTGATGAACAGGGGAACAATTGCTGCGATGGGGAATGCAGAAGAACTGAAGGCAAAAACCGGAAAGCTGAATGCCACGCTCGAAGAAGCTTTTATTTTCATTACCGGCAATAAGCTTCAGGAGACAGGCAACTTCCGAGAAATCCGCAGAGCAAGAAAAGTTGAACGAAGATTAGGATAGATGATCATCAAATAAATATGTTTTACTATTTATTACAGACAATTAAAAAATCTTACGTGCTCGCTGAGACAGAAACGCGCAAACTTCTCCATGATCCGACGGAACTCATCTCGCGTGCGATACAACCGATTCTCTGGCTGGGCATTTTTGGCGAAGCGATGAGTAAGGTACGAGCGATTCAGACACAAGGGTTGACATATCTTCAGTTCATTGCACCGGGAATTCTTACACAATCCGTCGTATTCGTTGCCATCTTCTACGGTCTTTATATTATCATGGACCGAGATACAGGTATATTACAAAAACTCCTGGTTACACCAACGCCGCGCCTCGCATTGGTTTGGGGTAAAATGATTTCTGCGGGCATAAGAGGCTTAAGCCAGGCGCTCATTGTTTTCCTTTTTGCTATTATCCTCGGCATTCAATTGAATATCACTTTCTGGTCTATCTTCGGAGTAATCATTATTGTCATGCTTGGTGCGGGTTTTTTCACTGGCCTTTCCATGATTATCGCCTCGATTGTGAAAACCAGAGAAAGGTTCATGGGAATCGGCCAAGTAATTACGCTGCCATTATTCTTTGCCTCGAATGCTATTTATCCAATTTCAATTATGCCTGCATGGCTTCAAGCAGTAGCGAACGTAAATCCATTAAGTTATATGGTAGATGGATTGCGCGCGCTCATGCTCTCAGGAAATATTTCGGGAGTAGGTTTCGATATCGGCATACTTGCTACTGCCACACTGCTTATTTCAATACTCAGTGCATGGTTTTATCCAAAGGTGGTGATATAAACTATGGAAAATTTGACCATTGATAAATCAAAGACAGCATTGGTTGCCATCGATCTCCAAAAAGGTGTTGCCGGACGACAAACTGTTCCATATGCACCCGATATTGTAATAAAAAATGCTGCAATGCTTGCGGAGGCATTTAGAAAAAATAGCATGCCTGTATTTTTGGTACGAGTGACTCCTTCGCTGGACGGGAAAGACGCGTTACGTCCTATTGCTGATGCGCGAAGGCCGATACAAACTCCTCCATCAGATTGGGCAGAAATTGTTCCAGAGATGGGGCCGAAGCAAAGTGATTTCGTGATCACCAAACATCAGTGGGGAGCTTTCTACGGTACAGAGCTTGATTTGGAATTTAGAAGACGCGGCATAACAACAATGGTTCTGTGCGGAATAGCGACCAATTTTGGTGTTGAGAGCACAGCTCGATTTGCTTATGAGTATGGATACCAGCAAATATTTGCAGAAGATGCCATGGCCGCTATGTCGGTCGAAGAACATACATTTCCGATCACAAAAATATTTCCGCGCATTGGACTTGTAAGGAAAACCTTAGAAATATTGGCTAGCTTGTAATTTAGAAAAATCCTCGCAGGTACGCAAAGTAAAGAGGTACCTTAAAATTGTCCATACTAAGACCCTCGCCGCAGAGAAGAAGTTGTTGTAGAGGTTGATCGGTTGAAGCATGAGATGGATAAACAGGTGACGAAGTATTAATATATTTAAAGAGGAGATGAAATATATGAACACACGATTTCTCGGAAATACCGGAGTAAGAGTCTCCGAACTTTGTTTCGGCGCTATGACTTTCGGCGGCAAGGGTTACTGGAAGAATATTGGACAGGTAGAACAGAAAGAAGCCGACGAACTGGTGAACACAGCAATAGAGGGTGGAATAAACTTCTTTGATACCGCGAACGTGTATTCTGAAGGACGGTCTGAAGAAATCCTCGGCAAAGCGCTCGGCAATAGGCGGAGAGACATTGTCCTCGCAACGAAGGTCAGAGGGAGAACTGGCACCGGCCCTAATGATGTTGGCCTTTCACGAAAGCACATTATCGATTCCTGCAATGCGAGTCTCAAGAGACTCGGCACAGATTACATAGATCTGTACCAGGTTCACAGTTTCGATCCATGGACTCCGCTTGATGAGACCCTCCGAACTCTTGATGATTTAGTAAGGGAGGGGAAAGTAAGATACATCGGGGCGTCCAATTTTACGGGCTGGCAATTGATGAAAGCGCTAGCCATCTCCGAAAAACAAAACCTTGGGAAATTTGTAACGCTTCAGGCATTATATTCCCTGATCGCCCGCGACCTTGAGAACGAGCTTGTTCCGCTCTCGCTTGATCAAAAACTCGGGATTCTTCCCTGGAGTCCGTTGGGCGGTGGCTTTTTAACAGGAAAGTACCGACGCGGCATGCCGCGGCCGGAAGGTGCTAGAAGATCTGACCCGACCAATCAATTCCTCCAATTCGATGAAGAAAAGGGATTCGACATTGTAGATGAGCTGGAGAAAATAACTCGTAACCATGGCACAACGATTACGCAGGCAGCGCTGAACTATCTGCTCAGGAAACCCGGTGTTACTTCAGTCATAATCGGCGCAAAAAATAAAGAGCAACTCACCGACAATCTCAAAACTGTTGATTGGGAGATGACCGCTGAAGAAGTCGTTCGACTCGATGAGTTGAGCAAGCCGCCTAAGGTGTATCCATACTGGATGCTCGAAAGGATGTCGATGGACAGATGAGGTGTCAATGAAACTCAAAGATAAAATTGCAATTGTTACAGGTGGCGGGCGCGGAATCGGAAAAGCAATCGCCGAGGCCTTTGCCCGCGAAGGAGCGAACGTTGTCGTCACCGCAGCGCGGCAGAGAAACGAAATCGAACAGGTCGCGTCGAAAATTGGCGGCACCGCCGTCTTATCGAATGTTTCGAATAAAGACGATGTACGGAAACTTGTCGATTCTGTCGTCTCGGAATTCGGCAGAATCGACATACTGGTCAACAATGCCGCGCGAGGAATGAAATTTGTCAATGAGAGTTTTATGACGGAATCGAAGCCTTTCTGGGAAGCGGATCCTGACATGTGGCGGATGGTCATAGACACAAACATAAGCGGTGTTTTCCTGATAACTCGAGCAGTGATCCCTCACATGCTTGAGCAAAGATTTGGAAGGATCATCAATATTTCGATTAATCATGAAACGATGAAGCGCAAAGGGTTCACTCCTTATGGTTCGTCTAAGGCAACGCTCGAATCGATGAGCGCTATCTGGGCACTGGAATTGGAAGGCACGGGAATAACTCTCAACGTCTTACTCCCCGGTGGGGCGACAAACACTGGAATGATTCCGGACACATTTCCAGAACCTAAAAGAAAAGAGCTAATTGATCCCGCCATAATGGGACCGCCTGCAGTTTATCTGGCTTCAGATAATGCAAGTGGGATCAACGGACAACGGATAATTGCGATTGAATGGAAAGAACACAAAGTGACCAGCAATAAAAAAGCTTTTGAATTTTAAGAATTACGAGTAAATATTTTAACGGAAGAAATAATGGAACAACGAGATCTTGGAAAATCAGGATTAAAAGTATCGGCACTCGGTCTCGGCTGCATGGGAATGTCGCAGTCCTACGGCCCGGGAAACGAGGAAGAATCTATCGCGACACTCCATCGCGCAGTTGAACTCGGCGTCACGTTGTTCGATACTGCCGACGTGTACGGACTCAGTGCGAACGAGATTCTCATCGGGAAAGAATTGAAATCCCACCGCGACAAAGTGACCATCGCAACGAAGTTCGGAATCATGCACTCGAAGGACGCGATACGTCCTGGTATCAATGGAAAACCAGAATACGTTAGGCAGGCATGTGAAGCTAGTCTGAAGCGGCTTGGGATTGAAACCATCGATCTCTATTATGCGCATCGTGTCGATCCGAACACTCCGATTGAAGAAACCGTCGGCGCAATGTCCCGTCTCATTGAGGAAGGAAAGGTGCGTTTTCTCGGTTTGTCGGAAGCGTCTGTGAATTCCCTGCGACGCGCAAGCGCTGTTCATCCGATCACCGCTTTGCAGAGCGAGTACTCTCTCTGGACGCGTGACATCGAAAAGGAAATTCTCCCGGTTTGCCGTGAGCTTGGTATTAGTGTTGTGCCGTTCAGTCCGCTCGGTCGCGGCTTCCTGAGCGGTCAGATTAGAGATGCCGGCATGTTTACTGCAGGTGATTTCAGGAAGAACAATCCCCGATTCGAGGAAGAGAATCTCCGGAAAAATCTTTTATTCCTAAAAAAGATTGAAAACGTTGCTGCAGAAAAGAAATGCACTACGGCACAGCTTGCACTCGCATGGGTTATAGCGCAAGGTAAAGACATTGTTCCGATTCCCGGCACTAAAAGGCGAAAGTATCTTGAGGAAAATGTTGCCGCTCTCGAAATTGAATTGACGCACGAGGATTTAGCACGAATTAATGAAGCCGCTCCGATCGGCGCTGCCGCCGGAGACAGGTACAATACAGAGATGAGGAAAACAGTAAACAAATAAAACAAAATTAAAATGGGCTGCCCCAAAATTATATATCGATATTGAGTTAGTATATTTTCATTTTGATTGTGCTGTAATGATGTATACACGTCGAGACATCATATGGCATTTGTAGATTAAGCCGTAACAGTGAAATCGTGGGTTCGTAACTGGGTCATGAAAAAAAAGAGACCGAATCTTTTCAGAATCGGCCGAAAAAGTAGCGGGGTCCGCCACGTACTGCCGGGAAAGACTCATATTTCTGCATCTCCTGCTGAAATCAGCACTTCAAAATGGGAAACATCCCCCTTTTCGTATCATAAGCATGCTTCTCGGTTAATTCGGTTAATAGAACCCTCTGCATCTGAGTTACAATCGCCTGAAACCAGAACACTCTTTTCTTGTATCTCTTTAATTACTGAAATCCTTTTAGAATAGGCATTCAATCGCTCGAATCGGAGCGGGATCAATACCTCAAGGACTTTGGTTCAAATAGATTCAGCTTTGTTCGTGAAATTGCAGAACGGGTTGTCGAACAAAATTCCAATATGACCAGAGTTAGCGAACGAAGTGAAGCTAACTATGTTGTCAAATTGAGGATCCCGCTAATGAGCATATCCCAAGAAAGCGGGACAATCAACTAATTCAAAAACTCGAATCGCTGATAGGAGAGGGCGTGCCATTCTGACTTTATCTTACAAATACATTTCGCGTTTCCCCACCCTCATTATTTCAGATTTTTCCCTGTCGATAATGCAGCACTTGTGCCCATAAAAGGATTAATCCCTTTTTCATCCCTTAGACCTATTTCCGATTAAACAAATAGTCAGTATTCTTTTTAAACTAAAAATATAAAGTGTTAACTCCTGAAGGTAGCTGGCAATATTCTTTTCGTTGCTTGACTAAAAATAAGTTGACGGATGAATCGGGGTAAAGAGAAGTATTTATTGGATGAGATGTGTGGAATGTGAGATAGATGAAAAGGCGAAGAAGAATTGATATGCCGCAACTTATGCGCCATCCGTTAGGCGGCTAATATTGTGTAAAATATTTCATAATCATTTAGGGAAACATGAAATGAAAACACACTTATTATTTCTATCATTTTACTTAGTTTTTTTTGCAAGTATTAGATTATTTGCTTTTAGCGGAAGCGGTTCTGGTACTTCCGGCGATCCGTATTTGGTTACATCAGCTTCACAAATTGATGAAGTGCGAAACAATCTAACTACTTATTACAAACAAACTATTGATATCGATATAAGCGGTTATTCTAACTGGTCGAAGATCGGAACAACTACAACCGCCGGTACTAATTTTATAGGTACTTATGACGGCAATGGGTATAAAATTACAGGACTTATTATTACTTCCACTACTGATAGCTACAACGGTTTATTCGGTGTTATAGGTTCTGGAGGAACAGTAAAAAATCTTGGTGTGACAGGAGCAAGTGTATCCAGTAGTACTGCAGGACTTGGAATACTTGCAGGTTATAATTATGGAGGTACCGTTGAAAATTGTTATTCAACCGGTACTGTTACAAGCAGCGGCAATAATGCCGGCGGGCTTCTTGGAACGACATCAGGTGCGGTGATGGAATGCTATTCTTCTGCAAACGTTACCGCAAATGGAACGTCTTCAACAAATATTGGGGGCTTGATAGGAAACAGTAATTCGGGAGCTTCAATAAGCCAGTGCTATTGTACAGGGAATGTAATGAATAATGGTACAAGTGTTATTTCTATAACAGGGGGATTTATAGGAATTGCAAGTTGTTCTATAGATAATTGTTATTCATCTGGCAATGTTCAGAACAGCACTGGAAGGGCAGGAGGGTTTATGGGTGGCACTGGCGCTAATACTCCTGCAATTACAAATTGTTATTCAGTAGGACATGTGACCGCCGCAACCCAAGGTGGTTTTGTTGGTTATTATAATACGGGTACTTTTACCAGTTGTTATTTCGATTCCGATAAAGCGGGAATGACAAATACTTATGGGGGATATGTGACTTCCGCCCCCACTGGCATAACAGCCAAAACTACAGCAGAAATGAAAACGCAATCTACATTTACAGATGCCGGCGGGAATTTTACAACTACATGGGAAATTGTTTCAGGGTTTTATCCGCGATTAAAAAGTATTCCGGACCCTGCACTTCCTGTTGAGCTTACTTTTTTTATTGCATCCGTCAGCGGCAATACTGTTGCTCTACGTTGGAACACAGCAACCGAAGTGAACAACTACGGCTTCGAGATCGAACGCCGAGCAATCGTCAATCAGAACCTCTCCATCTCCTCCCCTAATAGGGGAGGGCTAGGGTGGGGTTGTATTGGTTTTGTGGCTGGTAACGGGACGAGCAATGCACCAAAAGAATATTCATTTATGGATATTACAGGCGCTGCGGGAAGTTATGTTTATCGGCTAAAACAAATTGATCAGGACGGTTCTTTCAAATACTCTCAATCAGTTGAAGTTACTACACAAGCGCCGAAACAATTTTCGCTTGCTCAAAATTATCCGAATCCATTCAATCCCACTACGACAATAGAGTTTACACTAGCAGAAAACAGCAATGTAACTCTCAAAATATTTGATATTCTTGGTCGGGAAGTGACAACGCTGGTTGATGGGGGACGAAAAGTGGGAGTATCTTATAAAGAAAACTTTGATGCTTCAAAATTGGCATCGGGATTATATTTCTATCGTTTACAAACAGAAAAGAATTCGTTGGTAAAAAAACTGATGCTGCTAAAATAGATGATGGATAACGGTACATGAAAAAAAAGGCTGAGAAAATATCCCAGCTATTTTCATTCTTCATTCTAAAATCTACCATCTGAAATCCTTTGTAGCGGGGGGGCGAACTGTTGCGAACTCATACGCGAATTTGAAGCTCCTTTCAGCGATTTTATGTAAATTTCAACGAAAGTAATCTTTAATTTGACTTTTTTTGAAACTTTTATTATAATTAGACCGTAATACGAATATAGTCGAAAGGACTAAAATGAACAAAGATGATATTATCAGAGCCGAAATTTTAAAAGCTGCCGAATATGTTTTTCAGAAATGGGGATTGAATAAGACCACAATGGAGGATATTGCTCGCGAAGCAGGTAAAGGAAAAAGTACTCTTTATTATTATTATCTGAGTAAAGAAGAAATATTTGATGCCGTAGTTATTGGTGAGTTTGCGCAGATACTTAAAAAAGCGAAAGAACTAGCGGAAGAAACAAAAACAGCAAAAGAAAGATTGATCAAATATATCGTCGAGTCGATTAATGAAATGAAAAACAGGGTCAGCACCTATACTATTGTACATGAAGAAATTAGGCGCAATCAAAATTTCATTAAAAAATTGCGCGATAAGTTTCAGGCACAAGAAGAAAGATACATCGAGGAGATATTGAAGGTTGGTTTGAAAAACAAAGAATTTACATTTATCGATAAAAGTGAAGTAACAACAGCTGCAAAAACAATCACAGGAATGATGCATGCGCTAGAGCTTTATTTGTTATTGGAAAATGATGATACCGCTCAAATTGACATCGCTGCCCGTTTTATCGCAAATGGACTTTAAGTTTTTTTTTGTCAATAATTCGACCATAATACCGTATTGGTCTAATAATCCAAAGGATACAATTATGAAAAATAAAAAGAATCAACTTGTCATTTTCTTTATTGGAATCGCACTTTCTGTGTGTGGCTGTTCCGGTAATTCTGGCGATCAAAATAATACTTCTGTTAAGGTTCAGGTTGAAAAAGTAAAACCCGCCGATGTAAGTCAGGAGCTTTCATACAGCGGCACCATCGAAGAATCCGAAACCATTCCGCTTAGTTTTTCTTCGGTAGGAACTGTGTCGAAAGTATTTGTTTCCGAAGGTGCAATTGTAAGGAAGGGACAAATCCTTGCGGAATTAGACAATGCAACGTATCAAAATACCTATGCTATGATGCATGCGTCCGAGGAGCAGGCAGAAGATGCTTTTAAACGCTTAACGCCGATGCATAATAATGGTAATCTGCCGGATGTAAAATATGTAGAAGTGGAAACCGGCTTGCAAAAAGCAAAAGCGGGAGCATCCATTGCAAGGAAAAATTTGGATGACTGCAAGTTATATGCAACCACCGATGGACATATCGGTAAACGATCCATCGAGCCCGGCATGACCGCTATGCCGAACCTCACTTCGATTACGATTGTGAAAATAAACAAAGTGTTTGCCCGTGTATCGGTTTCGGAGAATGAAATTGCACAAATTCACAAAGGGCAAAAAGCAAATATAACAATTGGCGCATTGGGATCTGTGATCTATAATGGCGTGGTGGAAGAAATCGGTGTTGTTGCGGACCCAATAGCACATTCGTATAAAATAAAAATTGGAATAGAGAACAAAGATTTATCCATCAAGCCGGGGATGATCTGTTCTACAATCATTGAAAGCCCAAACGCATTCCACGGTGTCGTTGTTCCGAGCAGAGCGGTTATGATCGATGAGTCGGGAAAGAATTTTGTATATGTCGTTTCATCACAAAACAAAGCAATGCGCAAATATATTCTCACCGGTCAGTTGCTGAACAGCGGTATTGAAGTACTGGATGGATTACAAATGAACGATACGATCGTTGTGGAAGGCCAACATAAACTCATTGAAAACGCCTTTGTGCAAATTGTGAATTAATGGCAAACGGAAAGTACATGAAAATGGAAAAGAAACTTACATTGCTCGAAAGGCTTCTGCGGTACAAACAGGTGCTGTATATTTTTTCTGTGATCGCCGTTCTTATAGGAGTTGTGGCCCTCTTCCAGATGCCGCGCGATGAATATCCAACATTTACTGTACCAACAGGTCTCATCGTTGGTGTGTTCCCTGGTGCCTCTTCTCATCAGGTAGAAGAACAATTGACAGCTAAAGTAGAGAATTATCTGTTCCAGTATAAGTCGGTTGATCGCTCCAAGACGTATTCCGTTTCAAAAGAGAACGTCATGCTCATTTACGTTCAGGTCTCAGATGCTGAAAAGGATAAAGATGGATTTTGGGCGAAATTGCGCCATGGCTTGAATGATTTGAAAGTAGAACTGCCTGCCGGAGTAACTTCTTTGACAGCGGATAATGATTTCGGTAGTACGTCTGCAATGCTGCTTGCCGTTCAGTCTGAGACAAAGACATATAAAGAACTTGAAAATTATATTAAATCTTTTGAAGACGATGTTCGTAAAGTACCGTCGGTCTCTAAAGTAAAACATTACGGCCTACAGAAAGAACAAATCAGTATTTACATGGATGATGCCAAGCTCGCTAATTATGGCATAAAACCTATTCAGGTCCTTATTGCTCTTAAGCCGCAAAGCACCGTAAATTATGTGGGGGAGATAGATGATGGTAAATATGTGCGTCCGATCCATATTACCTCAAACCTTAAAACCGAACAGGATGTAGCCAGCCAAATTATTTATTCCGATCCGCAAGGCAATGTTGTACGCGTCAAGGATATTGCAAAAGTAGTGCGTGAATATGAGGATATGGATTCCTATATCCGTGTCAACGGAAAAAAATGCCTGCTTGTTTCGCTTGAAATGAAATCAGGGGAGAATATTGTCCAATTTGGTGATGCAGTACAAAAAGCCATTGATAAGTTCTCTGTCATACTTCCACCTGATATAAAGATCATCACTATTTCCAATATCCCCAATGTCGTGTCGAAAGCTATTGCAAATTTTCTCAAAGAATTTGCCATTGCAATGTTAGCTGTAATATTGGTTACTGTCCTTCTGCTTCCATTAAGAGTTGCCCGTATTGCGGCAATGTCAATTCCAACTTCTATACTGACAGCTATCGGGATCATGTGGATAAATGGAATAGAGCTGCAAACCGTTTCACTAGCAGGTTTAATTATTGTCCTTGGTATCACTGTGGATGATGCTATCGTTATAGTCGATAATTATATAGAGAAGTTGGATCAGGGTATGACCCCGTTCGATGCTGGAACAAAAAGTGTAACCCAGCTCTTTAGTTCCGTGCTTTCCGCTACGCTTATTATCATAGCGTGTTTTTTGCCGATGCCGATATTTATGACCGGTCAGGGTGGAGATTTTATCCAATCACTTCCGACGACCATTATGTATGCATTGCTCATATCATTGCTGCTTTCAGTCTCTATTATACCCTTGTTAAGTTACACATTCATTAAAACAGGTATAAAAGGTAATTCATTTAAAAAAGGGAAAGTGACATTTCTCGATAGACTTCAGAAATTTTATAACGGACTTCTTGAGAAAGCGTTTAAAAGGAAAAAACTGGTGGTCCTTGCAGGTGGTCTTTCGTTCATCACAGGACTTGCATTGATTGCGGTTACTCCGCAGCAGTCATTCCCAAAACTTGAAAGGAACCAGTTTGCAGTGGAAGTATTTCTGCCCATCGGAAGTTCTCTGCAAAAAACAGATTCTGTTATCACAGATCTTGAGGGAATACTTCAAAAAGACTCGCGCGTTCAAGTCGTGACGTCATTTATTGGAACAAGCTCACCACGTTTTAATGCTCTCTATGCACCCAATTTTCCTGCAAAGAATTATGGTCAATTGGTTGTGGTCACGGAATCGAACAAGGCTACAGTTGAAATTCTCGACGAGTACAGCAAGAAATTGGAAGGCAAATATCCCCTTGCCAATATAAAATGGAAGCAATTGGCTTTCGAAATATTCAAGGCTCCAATTGAGATCCGTATTTCGGGAGACAGCATCCAAACCAACAAACAGACAGCAAATCGTGTCTCTGATATTTTGCGGCAATTCAAGGATCTCGAATTCATACGCACTGATTATGAACAACCTTTGCAATCTGCCGATCTGGTCGTAAGGAGAGATGAAGCAGCGCGGATTGGTTATTCGAATTCGCTTCTGGCTTATTCGCTTATGGTGGGAACCAAAGGATTCCCGATCTCAACCGTATGGGAAGGAGATTATCCCGTTATTGTGAAGTTAAAAATCAATAAAAAGATCAAATCCAGTCCCAGTGATATCATGAATCAATATGTGACCTCTCCATTTATGTTCTCCTCTGTTCCGGTTCGTCAGTTGGCAACAATAAAGCCAGGTTGGACAGAAGGAGAAATTGTGCGGCGTAACGGAGTACGAACCATAACTGTTTTTGCAGAAATAAAAAGAGGATTACTTCCTGCAACGATATTTAGTAAAATCAAACCTCTTGTCGATAAAATGGACTTGCCTCCCGGCGTTTCGATCGAATACGGCGGCGATTATCAAATGAGCATTGAGAATATTACGCCGATGTACTATTCACTTATAGTAAGTATCACCCTGATATTTCTTATCCTTATGTTTCAATTCAAGAATATTAAAACAACGCTTTTGATCATGGTGACGCTCCCGCTAAGTGTCTTCGGCGTCGCGTTTGGTGTGTTTGTAACAGGATATCCATTCGGGACAACGGCGTTTATTGGATTGATCGGCTTAATGGGAATCGTTGTACGAAATGGAGTAATATTTGTTTCGTATGCAGAAGAACTTCGTTACGAGCATGGACATTCATTAGAAGAAGCGGCGATCTCGGCAGGTAAGAGAAGAATGCGTCCGATATTTCTTACTTCGGCCGCTGCCGCAGTAGGCGTTATTCCGATGATTGTGAGCGGTTCTTCGCTGTGGGGACCGCTTGGTACTGTAATATGTTTCGGGCTGCTTTTTGCACTTGTGCTCTCATTGCTGGTGCTGCCCGTGCTGTACTATTTGTTCCACAGAAAAGATTTTGAAAAAGTTGAAGAAAGTGAGACACTATGAAAAAGTATATTATAATTTGCTTGATCTGGATATGTGCGTTTCCTGTTTTTGCTCAGCGAGCGTTGACATTGGACGAAAGCAAACAGCTTGCACTGCAGAACAACGCTAAGATAAAAAATGGCGCGCTGGAAATAGAGTCAACGCAGCAAACAAAAAAGGCAGCGTTCACAAATTTCTTTCCATCAATCAGTGCCAGCGGAGCAATGTTTGAAGCGCAGAAGAACTTAATGGAAATATCTACGCAAGGCGGTAATCTTCCTATCTATGATGGAAAAGACCTTGCTGCTCTTTCTACGGCAACACAGTTTGCGTATATGCCGGCTTCAACTATGGGATTGCTGAAATCGGGAACGTTCGGTATGGTTACGGCCGTGCAGCCGATCTTTGCCGGTGGCAGAATCTGGAATGGCAATAAACTTGCGTCACTGGGCGAAGATATCAGCGAGTACAAGAACCGGCTTTCCCGAAACGAAGTGATTCTGAAGACAGAAGAACAGTATTGGTTGGTGGTATCATTGAATGAAAAATTCAAAACCATACAACGATATGAAGAACTGTTAAACGATTTATTAGCGCAAGTAGAAGATGCTTATAAATCCGGTGTGGCAATGAAAAACGATCTGCTCAAGGTAAAAGTGAAGCGTAGTGAAGTTCTTCTCAATAAATCAAAATTGGAAAATGGCCGAAAACTCGCAACAATGGCGTTTTGCCAGTATATCGGCATCCCGTTCGATTCGGCATTGGTGTTAAAGGACTCGTTAGTGGTAAATCAACTTCCTCAAACATATTTCATCGATCATTCTGCGGCACTTAACAATAGATCGGAATATCATTTGTTGCAAGCATCTGTACGAGCAGAGGAATTACAGACCAATATAAAACTTGGAGAGTATTTACCACAAGCCGGTATCGGCGTGAGCGGCCTGTATATGAAGTTGGATGAAGGAAAAGATCGAACTATTGGAATGGTTTTTGGTACTGTTTCTATTCCGATTTCTGATTGGTGGAGTGCATCGCACACTCTGCAGGAGCAGAGCATTAAAGAACAGATTGCGCAGAACATGATGAAGGACAACTCGGAATTACTGCTGCTGCAAATGCAAAAAGCTTGGCAAGATTTATCCGATGCATACAAACAATTATTATTGAGTGAAGAAGCAAAAGCGCAGGCAGAAGAAAATCTAAAAGTGAACCAAGATAGTTTTAATAATGGTATGAGCAATCTTTCTGATTTACTGGAAGCGCAGGCGCTGCTGCAGCAGATGAATGATCAGTTGATAGATGCCAGGGCAGGATATCGAAGTAAGCAGATTATGTACTTGCAGGTAACAGGAAGATAGCCGTCTATTTTCATATTCTATATTTTATTTTTTGCACAAGTTTAAGTCGTAGGTTTGTATCGGGGTGAAGAAAATAAAAAGGCGAATTCAAAACGGATTCGCCTTTTTTTGTAGCGGGGGAGGGATTCGAACCCACGACCTGCGGATTATGATTCCGACGCTCTAACCAGCTGAGCTACCCCGCCATTTGAAATTGACGATTTTGAAATTTCAGATTGAAGATTTATAAGAACCGATCCAACGACTTTCATCCATTGTCATATTGATAGATGAAAAAGAAGGTGGAAAAACCCGCCTCAAAGATACTTTAACAATATAAAAAAAAATGCAGGCATCTGCAATGAGAATTTCTTCAATGTACTTATTGGATAGAATCGATTTATAAAATAAATCGAAGAGATGAATCACGCTTTCTCATGTTCTATGATGACTTTCTCAGCTTCTTCACTTAAACATCCAGAGCAAATAGCCGTAGCCATCCTTTTCCAGCTCTTCCTTCGGGATGAAGCGAAGAGAAGCGGAGTTGATACAGTACCGTAAATGTGTTGGTATTGGTCCATCATTGAAGACATGACCCAAATGTGAATCGCCGTTCTTACTTCGCACTTCAATTCGTTCCATCGGCAATGAGGCGTCTTTTTTCTTAATGAGGAATCTTGGGTCAATTGGCTTCGTAAAACTCGGCCAGCCTGTTCCCGAGTCAAATTTGTCGTTGGAACTGAACAACGGTTCTCCAGAGACGATATCAACATAAATTCCTTCTTTATGATTATTCCAATAGGCATTGTGAAAAGGAGGTTCTGTGCCGCACTGTTCTGTTACTTGATATTGCAGATCGGTTAAATTCTTTTTCAATTCTTCTTTTTTAGGTTTCTTATATTTTTCTAATCCAATCTCTCCCCAGACCGCTTTAATGTATCGGTCTCTCCCTGAGGCGCTTCTATAACTATAATATCGAGTTGGATTTTTTTTACAATATTGTTGATGATAACTTTCCGCAGGATAAAATTTCGAAGCTTTAATAATTTTTGATGCAATAGGTTTATCGAAAATGCCTGATTGTTCAAGTTCCTTTTTTGATGAATCTGCAATGGTTCTCTGCTTGTCATTATGATAGAATATTGCGGATTGGTATTGGGAGCCTCGGTCCACAAACGAACCGCCTTCATCTGTTGGATCGATTTGCCGCCAAAAAATATCAACAAGTTCTGAATAACTGATAATATCAGGATCGAAGGAAATCTGAACAGCTTCATAATGCCCGCTTGTGCCGGAACATACTTCTTCGTATGTCGGATTCAGTGTTTTCCCGCCAGTATATCCGGAAGTAACACTCTTGACGCCATCCAGTTCGCTGAATGCTGCATCTGTACACCAAAAGCAACCTCCAGCGAACGTTGCAGTATCGAGTCCTTTATCGTTTTGAGGTACTATTTGTGTTTCCATAACTTTTAAGTCAGTTTTAGCGCAACATGAAAGAAAAGGGAGAATCATTGTAAACAGCAACGTTAGTTTTTTCATTTATTCCATTCCGGACTAGGTTCACAAAATAAATTTCTCATTTCCAAGATTTAAACAATCGAATCCAAAGATAAGTTTCGTTGCTTTCTTTGTCATAAATTGGTTTACGTTCTTGCGCAACCCTTAGGAAGGATGTTCGTATATTTTAAAGGGGAAAATGGATCGTCAACCTCTTACATACCGACTTGATCAAAATGGACCAGCGGCGAGTGACGTACTATCCTGCTATTGGGAAATTTACAGATCAAGTTCTGGTAAAATCTGAAGAGTCGATTGCTCCCATTGCTCAATCATATCGACGTTACATTATTGATTATGAATTGGAAATCCCTCGTTCGGAAGAAGAATATATATTCGAACTTTTAAATTTCGGCATCCTCTGGCGTGCGTATGGTCACAAAGCTCTTTCAGTCAAGATTGCTCCATTCCGTCTGCTTTCTGCTCTCGGTGATTGGCGCAGGAAGCATCAACATCTCAAGTGTGCCATTGATCTCCTGCGCGGTATATTGATGTCATGTTTTCTCGTTCCTGATATGGTAAACCGAATGGAACATGCACCACAGAATCTACATGAGATTGGACGGTTTGTTGAGTGGCTGGAAGCGACAGGAGATTTCCGGGAAGATGCATTTCGTCTTATCAGGTGGATAGGATTTTGGGGAACACAAACACGCATCCAATTTTTAAAAATAATGGAAACAACGCTTGCATTGAGTGATTGGTTTGAAAAAGAGAGTCTTCGCAGTATGGGCAGCTTCACTCCAAATGTGGATGTGTTCATTGTGAAGAATAAAAATTTTTATAAATGGCGCGAAGATCGATTCTCTTGTCTTCGTTCACGCGTCGAATATCATCTAAATATGATTGGTGCTGAAATTATGAACCGTGCATTTCGGAGGGAATTTCTTGTTGCCGAGCGAAAGACCGTACTCGTTCCGGGATGTATGCGCATCCGCTCTGCGGAAAAATGCGAAGGAACAAAAATATATGATGGTGTGAGATGTTCCGGCTGCGAATCGAAATGTCATGTCAATCAACTCCGTTTACTCGGATTGAAACAAAACTTCGATGTGTGTGTTATGCCGCATTCGACCGATTTATCGCACTGGACTGCAAAACCCGGATCTCCTTCCATTGCTGTTGTTGGTGTTGCATGTCTCTCTGTCTTAATGCAGGGAGGATGGGAACTGAAGCGGTACAATGTACCTGCTCAATGTGTACTGCTCAATCAGTCCGGGTGCAAAAAACATTGGGATCGGGTAGGTTTCCCTACGGAATTAGATATACGGGAATTGAAGCGGGTCATAAACGTTCGATCTTCTGCATCAGTCGTTTTATCCTAACAGTATTTCCAACCACATGCATTTATCGCAGAGGCTTAAGACATTGAACCTCTGGGTTTTTGGAATGTTCTTTTGATTAATAGAAAAGAGAAAGAAAAATACTTCAGAATCCGACGAGGCCTTTCCAAAAGGCAAATGCACCGAAAAGTATTAAGAGGGTACCGGCAATTTTATTTACAAGAGCGAGTCCGTTAGCGGTTATTTTTTCTCTGAAGAAATGAACAAGAGCAGTGAGCAATGTAAACCAACTTAATGAACCGAGGAAAACGCCAGTAACGAGAAATGTTCCAGACCAGTTGTCACCTATAATTTTATTAAGTCCGACACCTGCAAAAACAGCAGCGAAGGCGAACAAGGTCATAGGATTAGTCAATGTAAGGAGAAATGTAGAGATAAACGCACGCACATGCTTATTTGTCCCATTTATTGGCGTATCTGTTGAGGCGTGCGAGTGAAACGTGCGATACCCAAGTATCATGAGAAGAACTCCTCCTGCAAGGCGAAGCCAATGTTGCTGATTGGAGATAAAATCGGAGATGAGTGTTACACCGAACGCAGCCACGATACCGTAGAGCATATCTGCACATGCCGCACTTAATCCCACAATGAGGCCTCGTTTACTCCCGTTAGCAATTGTTCGTCGGATGCAAAGAACTCCAACTGGCCCGACAGGTGCCGCCAGAGAGAAGCCTATTACAAGGCCTTCAAGAAGAAATATAAAGTTCATGCGTTGTGCTTCATGAAAATTGCCTGAGATAGTGCTGTTCGCATAATATAATAAGATAAGTTTTCGAAAATCCATAGAGAAAAATTGAGAATGCTATGATGGTAATGAAGTATCCGGTACTGATCAGAATTGTATTTCAATCATTTTTTTGCTATTATTTTATGTGTGACACAATGGGGGCTCATAGCTCAGCTTGGTTAGAGCGCTACCTTGACATGGTAGAGGTCATAGGTTCGAGTCCTATTGAGCCCACGTTTATAAAGCGAAAGTGCAAGGAGGAAAAGCAACATAACGCTTTATCCTTCATATGTGAGATATTTACTTTCAGTCGGACGTTAGTCCGATTTTTTTTACTTTCATGAGCAAAATAAAGATCACATTCCCAGATGGGAATCAGAAAGAATTTGATCGGGATATCACAGGTAAGCAAATTGCCGAAGGTATCAGCAAAGGTCTGGCGAAAGAAGCACTTGCCGTTGAAGTGAACGGAGAAGTGTGGGATCTCAGCAGACCGATAAGCCAAGATGCATCTTTCAAGATTCTCAAATGGTCTGACGATGGTGGTAAAGTTGCCTATTGGCATAGCTCTGCTCATTTAATGGCGGAAGCTGTCGAGACTTTGTACCCGGGCGCAAAATTCGGTATTGGTCCTTCTATAGAAACTGGTTTTTATTATGACCTTGATTTAGGTGATCATAATCTTACCAAAGATGATCTCCAGAAGATTGAAGAGAAGATGAACGAGCTTGCCAATCGTGATGTTCCGTATGTTCGTGAAGAAAAAAGATGGGAAGATGCAGTTGAGTATTTTAAATCGAAAGGCGATCAGTACAAACTTGAATTGCTAGATGAGTTTAAGGGGCAAGCCATCAGCTTCTATCATCAAGGCACTTTCACCGATCTCTGCCGTGGACCGCATTTGCCTTCAACAGGGAAAATCAAAGCGATTAAGCTTCTCAGTGTCGCCGGCGCGTACTGGCGTGGGAATGAAAAAAACAAAATGATGCAGCGCATTTACGGCGTCACATTCCCAACTAAGAAAGAACTTGACGAGTATCTCTTCCGATTGGAAGAAGCGAAACGCCGCGACCATCGCAAGCTGGGTGCTGAGTTAGAGCTTTTTCTTTTAACGCCGAAAGTTGGCAGTGGTTTGCCGCTATGGCTTCCGAAAGGGACCATCATTCGCGAATCGCTTATCGAGTTTTTGCGGGATGAACAGCGAAAACGCGGATATCAAAGCGTCGTGACTCCGCACATCGCGAATTTGGAATTGTACAAGACATCGGGTCATTATCCATATTATAAAGACTCGCAATTTCCACCGATACTACTGGAAAATGGTGAAGCGTTTTTGTTAAAGCCGATGAACTGTCCGCATCACCATCAAATTTATTCGATGAAGCCGCGTTCGTATCGCGACTTGCCGGTTCGATTAGCAGAATTTGGGACTGTCTATCGCTATGAACAATCCGGTGAAATGAATGGACTGACACGCGTTCGCGGTTTTACTCAGGATGATGCGCATATTTATTGTGCACATGATCAGTTAAAGGCGGAAATAAAGGCTACTATCGAGCTGACACAATTGGTATTTAAAACCTTTGGAATGGATGTAAAGATCCGCTTGTCATACCGTGATGACAAGAATACTGAAAAGTATGGCGGTGAAGCAGCATTCTGGGAGCAAGCTCAACGAGAAATTCGACAAGTGGCGGATGAGATAAAACTTGATTACTTTATAGCACTAGGCGAAGCATCCTTCTATGGGCCGAAGATCGACTTTATGGTGAAGGATGCATTAAATCGTACTTGGCAGCTTGGCACGGTTCAGGTAGATTATGTCATGCCGGAACGGTTCCAGTTGGAGTACATCGGTCAGGATGGACAAAAGCACCGCCCGGTGATTATTCACCGCGCGCCGTTTGGATCCTTAGAACGATTCGTCGGCATTCTCATCGAGCATTTTGCAGGTGAGTTTCCAATGTGGCTTGCACCGACACAGGTTGCGGTTTTGCCTATCAGTGATGTCTTTTTAGAGTATGCACGGGAAGTGTATGAGATGTTGAAAGATTCCGGCGTGCGAGTTGAATTAGACGACCGTAATGAAAAGGTGGGATACAAAATTCGAGATTGGGAAACGAAGAAAGTACCATTTATGCTTGTGGTTGGCGAGAAGGAAAAAGTCGGCGGTTTGGTTTCCGTACGTCTGCACAAGAAAGGTGATCAAGGGACAATGAAGCGGGAAGAATTTCAGACTCGTATTCTTGATATCATCAAAACAAGAGCACTCACAGTTTAGGAGAAGAACCTATTAAACAAGATCGAGCACGCGTTAATTCTGAAATCAAAGCACCTCAGGTGCGTTTAATAACGGATGATGGAGAACAACTAGGTATTATGTCGATCAGTGATGCACTCCGAGAGGCGCAAGGAAGGACGTCGGACTTGATTGAGATTGTGCCGAATGCAACTCCACCGGTTTGCAAGATCATGGATTTTGGAAAATACCGGTACGAGCAAGCGAAGCGAGAAAAGATTCAGAAAAAACATCAGCATGTAACACTTGTAAAGGAAGTTCGATTTCACCCAAATACGGATACTCATGACTTCGATTTTAAGACTCGGCATGCTCGTGAGTTTATTCTTGAAGGAAACAAAGTGAAAGCAACCGTGGTCTTTAAAGGGCGCGAGATTACCTATCAGGATCAAGGAAAAGAGTTGCTTGAGCGTTTCACCGAAGTAATGTCAGATATTGCCAAGATGGAACAAGAACCAAAGATGGAAGGACGGCAGATGGTGTCGTACTTTGTGCCGGAAAAAGGAAAGAAGAAAAGTTTAGAAGTAACCAAACAAACAACAGAGGAATAAGAGCCTATGCCGAAAATGAAAAGCAGGCGCAGCGCTGCCAAGACGTTTAAGGTCACTGCAACCGGAAAAATTAAGCGTCGGAAAGCGTTTCGCAGTCACATCCTGACCAGCAAGTCTACAAAGCGCAAGCGCCATTTACGCAAATCCGGTTTTGTTGCTGAAACCGAAGCGTATAAAGTGCGCAGATTTTTATTAGCATAAGTTTGAAAGAAAGGTAAAAGCAATGCCACGTTCACAAAATAAAGTCGCGTCGCATCGTCGGCGCAAGAAACTCTTAGCTTCAGCGAAAGGATATTGGGGCGGCCGAAGTAAAGTTCTCACCGTTGCCAAGCATCACGTTGATAAAGCCGGGACACATGCCTATCGACATCGCCGTACGAAGAAACGGGAATTTCGCGCTCTCTGGATCGCCCGCATTAATGCTGCCGCACGTATTCATGGCACGACATATTCGAGATTGATTTCATCCATGGAAAAGAAACAAGTAGGGATCAACCGAAAGGTGTTGGCAGATCTTGCTGCGAATCATCAAGCAGCATTTGCCGAAGTTGTAAAATTTGCGATGGCGTAATTATAGTCTTCTTATCTCTTTTATCCCGCACGGATTGCTCAGAGCATTTTGTGAGGGATTAAAAATTTGGTAGGAAGATTTTTTATTTGTTATCTCATTGTCCACATTGAGCAAGTGGGACGATGCTACGGTGTCCTGCTCGTTTTTTGATAGAGATCACTTGTATGCTCGAAAAAGTTGCACATACGAAACAAGCCTTTATGGAGGAACTTCAGAAAGCAACAACCCTTCAAGATCTTGAACAGACTCGTATTAAGTATCTTGCACGAAGCGGAGAGATTGCGGCATTGTTCGAGGGGATGAAATCTGCAACTCCTGCTGAGAAACCTGCGTTGGGAAAGACTCTCAATGAACTTCGACAGTATGCCCAAGCACAGTTCGACGAGAAGAAATTACTTCTCGAACAATCCGCCAAACCGAAAGAAATCCCGTTCGATCTCACACTGCCTGGGCGTTCAAAGCCCATGGGTACAAAACATCCCGTTACACAAGTAATGGAAGAGATCAAGCGTATCTTTATGAGCATGGGATTCTCGGTAGAGATCGGACCGGAAATCGAAAGCGATTACTATAATTTTGAAGCGCTCAATTTTGCTCCTGACCATCCGGCGCGTGATATGCAGGATACGATTTTTATTGCAGATAAAATTTTACTGCGTACTCACACATCACCGGTCCAGATTCGTGTGATGGAAAAACAGAAACCGCCCGTGCGTGCTATTATGCCCGGCTGGGCATACCGCAACGAAGCTGTCAGTGCTCGGAGCCTCGTAGCCTTCCATCAGATTGAAGGATTATACGTGGACGAAGGTGTGACATTCAGCGAGTTGAAGGGAACGCTTGTTGCATTCGCGAAGCAATTTTATGGAAGTTCGATTAAATATCGATTCCGTCCAAGCTTTTTTCCATTCACCGAGCCGAGCGCTGAAATGGATATTACCTGTTACCTATGCAATGGAAAAGGATGCCGTATTTGCAAATACTCCGGCTGGCTGGAAGTTCTCGGCTCGGGGATGGTGCATCCTCACGTTTTTCAGGCAGTCGGATATGACGCAGAGAAGTACACCGGTTATGCGTTTGGTATGGGGATTGAACGTACTGCGTTGCTGCGCTATGGCATTGATGACATTCGCATTCTCTATGAAAATGATGTGCGGTTCTTGAAACAGTTCTAATGGATCGATTTTGAAAACAGGTTTATGGCATGAAAGTCTCCCAAAATTGGTTGAAGCAATATATTAGTTTCAAGTTCACGCCTGAGCAATTCACCGAAAAGCTCTCCATGCTCGGCCTCGAAGTTGAAAGCTATGAAGACCTTTCCAAAAAGTACGACAAATTTGTGGTCGGTGAAGTGCTGGAACGGGCAAAACATCCTAATGCGGATCGTCTTTCGGTGTGCAAAGTAAATGTCGGCGGCATAATGCAGGAAGTTGTTTGCGGTGCCCCAAATGTTGCAGCAAGGCAAAAAGTTGCAGTCGCACTTGTCGGTGCTGTCATTCCCCACAATCAGTATGATGACGAGGGAAAAGCATTTATTCTCGAGCGTGCAAAGATCCGCGGTGTTGAATCCAATGGCATGATTTGTTCAGAAAAGGAACTTGATCTTGGAAAAGATGCAGACGGCATTCTTGTCCTCGATGCGGCAGCAAAGGCCGGGACGCCGCTTGCCAAGTATCTGGGACAAACCGATATTATCTATGAAATTGGAATTACACCAAATCGATCAGATTGTCTAAGTCACATTGGTGTGGCGCGTGAAATCGGTGTACTGGTCAATAAAAAAATTAAGCATCCCAAAGTTATACTCAAAGAAAGTAAAACACCGGCATCAAAATTTGCAAAGATAGAAATCCTTGATAAAAATAAATGCCCGCGATACTCAGCACGTGTTCTTCAGAATATCAAAATTGGTCCGTCACCGAAATGGCTGCAGAACATCCTGAGTTCGGTTGGTGTTCGTCCAATCAATAATGTAGTTGATGTAACGAATTATGTTTTGATGGAAACAGGCCATCCATTGCATGCATTCGATTACGATACACTTTCCGGGCACAAGATTGTTGTTAAAACAGCGCAAGAAGGTGAGAAGTTTGTAACACTCGATGGAAAAGAACGTACACTCACTTCTGATACGCTCATGATTTGCGATGCCGAACGGCCGATCGCAGTAGCCGGTGTGATGGGTGGTGCAAATACAGAAATCAGTGACATAACGACAAATATTCTCATCGAGAGTGCATATTTTAATCCCCAAAATATTCGGCGAACTTCAAAATACCTTGCCCTTTCCACTGAAGCATCATACAGATTCGAGCGCGGCGCTGATGTTTATATCACCGTCACAGCCGTCAATCGCGCCGCACAAATGATTCAGGAACTTGCAGGTGGCGAATTGCTGAACGGCGTGCTTGATGCATATCCTAAAAAACGAAGACAGATCATCGTGAAAGCGCGTGTTTCAAGAATCAATTCTATTATTGGAACTTCGTTTTCTAAAGGGCAGATCATTTCTCTTCTGAAGAAAATCGATCTTGCTGTAAAATCATCTTCCAGAGATGAGCTTCTTGTAATGGTTCCCAGTTTTCGTAATGATATACTTGAAGAGATTGATGTCATAGAAGAAGTAGCGCGTGTGTATGGTTACAATAATATTGAAACAAAAACTCATGCTGCTATCGATTTTTCCTCGAATGTGCGAACGGATGCACTTCAGGATGAAGTTCGGGAGTTCCTTATCGGTTCTGGATTCAATGAAATTCTAGCAATCGGTTTGCAAGATGAAGCAACAATGTCGCTCGCCGGAAAACCCTTAGTCAAGGCGCTCAATCCTGTCAGCGCAGAAATGGCAGCTTTGCGGACAAGTCTGATAACAAGTGCGCTTGGCATCGTGAAACACAATCGAAATCACGGTATAAAAGATCTGCGTTTGTTCGAACTGGGCAATATTCATTTACTTATCGATGGAAAAGCACCAAATTCGCTTGAAGCATATCAAGAAGAAGAACGGCTTTTGATAGTGATCAGCGGTAATCAAGTGCCTGTAAGCTATGGAAATGTATCCCGCGTTGTTGATGTGTTAGATATGAAAGGGGAAGTTTCGATATTGCTTTCAAAGTTCTGTCTTGACAACTACCGTTTTATTTATTATGATACGCACGAGGTATTAAGTGAACCGTGTGTAGGTATTGAGATTAATGGCACTTATGCCGGGTTCTTTGGAAAAATCCGGAAACAGATTGCAGAGAAGCTTGATATTGATGAAGCTGTGTTCGTTTGCGAAATAAATATTCGAGCACTCCGCGACGGCTGGGTGAGAGATCGTAAGTTTTCTCCGTTGCTGAAGTTCCCGAGTGTAACACGCGACTTGGCTTTCACGGTAGATGTAACGCTTCCGCAAAAAAACGTGGAAGACGTCATCCATCAAGTTGGACAGCCATTATGCACGAACGTTGTTCTTTTTGATACATACAGTGGACAGCAGACGGGAAAAGATAAAAAAAGTGTAGCGTATGCTCTTGAATTCCAATCACAGGACCATACATTGACGGAAGAGGAAATTGATCATGCGCTTGCGAAAATTATCGAAGCCGTTGAGCGGCGATGTAACGGTGTGTTACGCAACTAGCATCGCATATATAAGACCACGCGACACACTGTTTGTTTTCAACAACATTTTTTTTATTGAAGATAAGTTTATTGGAAAAAGGCATTGATACGGATGTGTAGCCCAAAATCAACCGAACTTATCAGGAGCTGAGGTTTGCCTGAGCAGCTTATAGATACTGAGACGACAGACAAGAAGGGCTTGAAGCGCCTTGAGGAAGCTCTCCAGACACTTTGGGATAAAGCTCGACATGTGTCCGATGTGCTTCTCCGATTAAAAGCAGAAAATAAGGAACTTCAGAGCCGAATTTTGAGTTTAGAATTAAAAGAGCGCCGTTTGATGGAAGAGATTCAACACCGGGAACGTGACTTGAACGAAATTCGAACACAGCTTGCACAGATACAATCTAATGGCAGTAGTTTATTTTCAAAGGAGGAGTCAGAGGTACTTAAATCACGGCTGAAGGAATTGATTGTTAAAATCAATTCACGTGTATGATACGCAAGAACAATGACGGAACGTTGTGGAGAATTCGACAAAAACAATTCAATTGGTCCAAGCGATGAACGGTAAGAGTATAAAAGTAAAAATATTTGGAAATGAGTACCCGCTTCGGGGAGAGAATGAAGATCTCACAAAGCGCGTGGCATCCTACGTAGATGGAATGTTAACGAAGATACACGATAAGATTCCGGAACAGCCGCCGTTGACAGTTGCTGTTCTTTCGGCATTGAATATTACCGAGGATCTTCTGCAGGAACGTGAGAAGCATGTACAAGAAGTAACTCATCTGGAAGCGGAAGTAGAAAAACTTTCCAACTATCTCGATAATTGTCTCATTGCCGAACCGACGGACCAACGAAATCAGTAACAACGTCGCCTGTTCTTTTTACATACGGATGCGGAGGTTTTAAAAACCGCACCATCAGCCGTAATCAATACCATATTAAAGAACTTAACAAGTCTGTTAATATGGGAGCTTGACTCATAAGTGTGGAGCACATGCCACTTTTTTCGTCACGACTTGTCGGGACGGAAAGAGCCTGCGATGACTTTCTGCTGAAAGCAGGAACGAGCGGACCGTGGAAGCGTGAAATGCTTAGGCGAGCACCCACTGTGTATGAAAAAAGTTCTTTCAATACACTTGATTGTGGCAGATGCGTGCGGTTTTTTATTTTTATTAAAAGTTGTTTGAACTGAGGAAAGACATGGAACCTTATATTCTTATTTTTATCGGAGCGTTGATCGGCGGATGTACATTTTTTATGGGTTGGATTCTGAATGCACGAAGCGGTCAGAACAAAATTATGGACGCTCAGGAACGTGCAAAAAAGATTATTGAAGGAGCAGAAAAAGAATCGATAACCACAAAGCGTGAAAAGCTTCTCGAAGTGAAGGATGAATGGTACAGGAAGAAAAAAGAGTTTGAAGCTGATGCCCAGGCCAAGCGGTTGAAACAGCAAGCGTACGAAAAGCAATTGAACAACCGCGAGGAAAATCTGGAGAAGAAGCTTGATCTATTAACAAAAAAAGAGTCAACGCTTCAAACAACCGGAAGAGAAATCGCTGATCGCCAAAAACGCCTCATCGAACGTGAGAAAGAAGCCGAACGGTTAGTTGAAGAAGAAAATATTCGGCTTGAAAAAATTGCCGGTATTACAAGTGAAGAGGCAAAAAAATATCTGTACCAAAACCTGATTGAGACAGTGAAATCTGAGGCGACACAGAAGCTGAAAGATATCCGCGATTCTGCGAAACTTGAGGGAAAGAAGGAAGCTCAGAAAGCTATTATTCAAGCGATCCAACGTTCAGCAGTGGATTTTACGCTGGAGACCACGGTTAGTGTGTTAAATGTCGGCAGTGATGAGATGAAGGGGCGCATCATCGGACGTGAGGGGCGAAATATCAGAGCGTTTGAAGCTGCCACTGGTATTGATGTTATTGTTGACGATACGCCCGAAGCTGTCATTCTCTCGGGCTTCGATCCGTTCCGGCGCGAAGTTGCTCGAACAGCATTGGAACGATTGATCGCGGATGGGCGCATCCATCCAGCGCGCATCGAAGAAGTCGTTGAGAAGGTAAAGAAGGAATTGGAAGAAGAGGTTATCCATACTGGTGAAAATACGCTGCTTGAGATCGGTTTGCATGGTGCACATCCGGAAATTGTGAAGCATATTGGGCGGATGAAATATCGTTCCAGTTATGGTCAGAATCTTTTGGAGCATAGCATTGAAGTTGCTTATCTCGCTGGAATCATGGCAGCTGAGCTTCGGTTAGATCCGATATTAGCGAAACGGGCAGGTCTTTTGCATGATATCGGCAAAACAATTGATAAGAGCGTCGAAGGTCCGCATGCTCTTCTCGGATATGAATTTTGCAAAAAATATAATGAACATGCAATTGTCTGTAACGCGGTTGGTTCGCACCACGAAGATATTCCGATGGAACATCCTATCTCAGCATTGGTGCAAGCGGCAGACTCCATCAGTGGTGCGCGGCCTGGTGCGCGGCGTGAATCGGTGGAAGAGTACATCAAACGGCTGGAAAAATTAGAGAACATAGCAAAATCATTCAGCGGTGTACTGAGCACATACGCCATTCAGGCGGGGCGTGAAGTGCGTGTAATCGTTAGTCATGAAAAACTGGACGATGCTGCCGCAGACCAGCTTGCACACGATATCGCCAACAAGATCGAGCAGGAAATGGAATACCCCGGACAGATCAAAGTTGTTGTGGTACGGGAATTTCGATCGACGGTAGTGGCAAAATAGCATGAAAAAAAATCAAACATCGAGATTTCATTTTAATACTATGTCCTTGCAACATGAGAATATTCTTAAAATTGGTGTGACTGGTGGAATCGGTAGCGGCAAGACTGCTGTCTGTGATATTTTTGCGCGTCTCGGCGTACCAGTGCTCCATTCGGACGAGATTGCCAAAGAGTTGAGCCATTCGGATCAGGTTATTCGAAAAAAGCTAATAAGTCTTCTCGGCACGGAGGCATATTTATCTGATGGTACGCTGAATAGACACTTCATTGCATCTAAAATATTTTCCAATAAAGACCTTCAGCGCAAAGTCGAAGCTCTCATCCATCCTCAAGTTGAAAAAGAGAGAGAGCGCCGAAATCAAGGAATTAATACAACAGGGGCATCGGTTTGTCATTATCGAAGCTGCACTCATTTATGAAGCCGGGTTGGAGAAGAAACTTGATGGAGTTGTTGTAGTGGATGCTGAAGAGGCAACACGAGTCGCACGTGTGCGTAAGCGGGATGGAGTACCTGAGGAGAATGTCTATGCACGTATCAAGGCACAATATGATGTGAAAAAGAAGCTCGAAAAAGCGGATTATGTGATTTACAACAATGGCACGCTTGAAGAACTTGAGTTCAAAGTACGATTTCTGTATACTTTATTTAGCCAATTAGTACACGAGGAATGATATGTCTGAAACCATGGTCGAAAAAGAAGCAAAGTTTTTTTTTCACACATTTCACCGGCTTCCGCTTGAAATCGACTGTGGCGAAGGAGTGTACCTCTATTCAAAAGACGGCAAGCGCTATGTCGATTTTTTCGGTGGCTTAGCCGTCAATGCGCTTGGATATAATCATCCGCGTATCAATGCAGCCATTGAGAAACAAATTCACCGCTACATTCATCTTTCCAATTACTTTGTGCAGGATACGCAGGTAGAGTTGGCGGAGAAAATTATTCAGACAACCGGATTCAAGCGCATCTTTTTTTCAAACAGCGGTACAGAAGCAGTTGAAGGAGCCATGAAACTTGCACGCAAGTGGGGACAGAAGTCTGAAAAAAAACAGCTGCTCAATCTGACCAATTCGTTTCATGGCAGGACGATGGGTGCGCTTTCGATGACGGACAGACCAAAATACCGCGAGGGCTATGATCCGTTTCTCCCCAACACGAACTCGGTTCAATTTAACGATGTGAACGACCTCTGTTCAAAGGTCAATAATCGAACGCTTGGTGTTATTCTTGAGTGTATTCAAGGCGAAGGAGGAATTAATGTCGTCACAAAGGAATTTGCGAATGAGTTGTCCATCCTTCAGCAGAAGTATGGTTTTCTTATCATTGCAGATGAAATTCAGGCGGGAGTCGGACGCACAGGGACGTTTTTTGGTTTCGAACATATGGATATCCATCCCGATATCGTTGTCATCGCAAAGGCGATTGGCGGTGGGTTGCCCCTTGGTGCGATTTTAGGAAATGAAAGAGTTGCCGAGGTGTTCAGTTATGGCGAGCACGGAACAACCTTTGGGGGCAATCCGGTTGCTTGTGCTGCCGGATGTGCTGTGATGGAAGAAGTTATTCAAAAAGGTTTGATGAAACAAGCTGGTTTCATCGGTGCGTATATCAAATCGAAGGCGCTGGAAATGCAAAATGAATTTCCATCTATCATCAAAGAAGTGAGAGGATTGGGCTGTATGCTCGGTATCGATATTGATCGAGATGGACAACCGATTGTCGATGAACTGCTGAATCGTGGTCTGCTGATTAATTGTACAAACACAACAGTGCTGCGTTTGCTTCCGCCATATATCATCACACAAGAATTGTGCGACAAGTTGATGCACGAGCTGCGCTCAATATTGAAATCGATAAAAAGATAATGAGTATAGCGCAAACACATCACTAGCGAATGCATAACAAACAAGGGAACGATGATATGGCACTCACTGAATCAATGAAGCTCATTCTCACAAGCGCTATTAAAGATTGGACGAAATTCTCGGTTGAACGGGAAAGACTCACTTTGGCTGCTAACGACCTTACCGTCATTACACGCAAAGTTGTCCATGATTGTATCCTTTTTTTGAAAACAAATAATATTGATGTTCAATGTGAGTCACAGGATGAAATGAAAATTCTCGGAATGCTTGTTCACATCGATCCTGTGATTGACGCAACATTTCCTAATGTGAAAGCAAGTGTCGTACTGAAATGCTCGGGTTCAACAAGATCTATTCTGGTTAATTCGAATATGACAATCTCGGCAGGCGGAATGGTGGTCACATTTGATGAATTGAAAAAAGGTATTCCTGCCGCATTCGCGACCAATGCTGCAGATTTTGTCAGGGATAGTTTTTTGTATGTTGCCCGTACTGGCGGAAAAGAAGAATGAATCTCGAAAATGTTTCTGTTACTTGTACGAAAATCGCATAAGAACAAATGGAATTTCAAACGAAACATATTCACGCACCGCAACTCTACGGAAATTTCTGGTTAAATTCAGAACCGGTCTCGCTCCGGGATCATATTGGCGAGGTTGTTATCATTGACTTCTGGGACTACACCTGCATCAACTGTATCCGAACTTTTCCATACATCCAAGAGTGGCAGCATAAGTACAAAGAATTCGGTCTAAGAATTGTCGGAGTACACACTCCCGAATTTGAATTTGCCCGGTCTTCCGAATGTGTGCAAAAAGCAATCGACCATTTTAATATTACATACCCGGTGATGCTTGATAATGATGCTCTCATTTGGAATGCATTTGCGGTGCGCTCTTGGCCAACACGCTGTCTCATTGATCGCGATGGATATATTCGCTTTATGCAGCACGGCGAAGGCGGTTATATGGAGTTCGAACGTGCAATCCAACAATTGTTGATTGAAGCTGGCTGCCATAGCGAACTGCCTGATTTGATGCCTCCTCTATGCGATGAAGATCAGGTGGGCACTGTCTGTTATCGTCCGACCAGTGAACTCTTCTTTGGATATCTTCGCGGTGCGCTTGGCAATCTGGAGGGCTATAATCCAGAATCGACTATTGAGTACGCCGACCCAGGCATTTATCTTCCCGAACGTTTTTATGCAACAGGCAAGTGGAAAAATGAGCGTCAGTGTCTGCGTTTTGATGGGAACACAGGGGAAGACGGTGCCATTCTTTTGCCGTATCAAGCGCGCGAAGTAAATGCAGTCATGGGCTCAAAAGACGGATCATCGTGTGAAGTGGCTATTCAACAAAATAGCCAGCCACTGAGCAAAGATGCACAAGGTGAAGATATTATACACTTGCCAGGAAGAGCGACATCATTGTTTGTTAATATTCCGCGCATGTACCAGCTTGTCCATAATAAAGACTTCGGCAGTCACCTCCTGAAGCTGACGACATCGAATCCAAATCTTGAAATCTACACATTCTCTTTTACTACTTGTGTTATCCCGGAATTGATTTCTGCAAATTGATCAGAGTAACATCCAAAAAGTGATAAAAAAGAGAGACCTCTGAATAATCGGTTTTATCATAATAGTAGTCAACCTTCAGGTGGAAAAATAAAATGAAGCATCGGGTTGTGCCAAAATCATTATTATTGGGGCTAAAGTCCAAACTATTCTTGCAATACTTAAACCCCGAAATAAATGTCAGGGCTATGAAAACATCCATCGTGCGTAATATCAGTGAATAACACCTGCGGTAAGGCCCAAAAATTTCCGTGACGTCTATCATTGCTTCTCATATAATGAAAGGCGAAGTTAGAACAAAAACAAACGATCAGATAAATGAAAATAATAAGCAGCTCCTGGTGTATTGATTTAAAATGCAGAGTTACATTTATTTTGACATACGTATATCCATATGTGAAAAACATAAAAAAAAACTCGGTTTTTATGGGACCGATGAATATATTGACAGCGAATACTAGTAGAGAAAAAGAGGTTTTTATTAGTGACTTACATAAACAAGGAAGTTGAAAACAATAAAGATTTTATATGATCGGAGTTCATGATCAGGATACCAGTTTAATTCGTCCAAAATCTATTTATTTATAATACTGGGAATTTCCTCGGACACCTGTTGCTTTTTAAGCAAGGAAAAGCGAAATTTAAACTCTATATATAACCGATAGTATACAATAGAGTGGAAAAACAGCTCATAAGATACACATACCTCAGTAAATAACCGAAAAGGAGGTTTTTGAAAAAAACTTAAAAAAACTATTGACATTTCAACGGATAATTCATATTCTCTGATAGTCATAGGTGAAAGGGGTTGTGGTAATTGGTGAATTATTCAAGAGTTAGTGAAAAATTCGCCGAACTCAAAATGTTACTTGATGAAAAAACAATAAAAAAAATGTCAAATATGAATGCTTATAAAAGGAAGGGAAAATTATATGTTAGGAAATATACCGCCTTAATTTTTGTTTCTCTCAATGGAAGCAAATTTGAATTTTTTCCAAGTTCAAATGCTTTTTCAAGTTTTAAATCATATCTACATTATCTCTTATCATAATCGGAGGTACAAATGTTTACAAAAAAACTTCTTAAACTTGGTGCGCTTCTTGTTGTTTTCGGCGTGCTTTCGCTTGTATCGACAAGCGGTTTGCTCGCACAGACGGTTGACTCTATGACTGTAGCGCGTGATACCATATCTATTCCATTACAGAATGTTGCATTAGCATCACAAACTGCAACAGCAATCAGTACGATAAAATTTAAAATCATACCGGGTGCGCCAGTAGTAGTTGGTGACTCAGTAGTTATTAGTCTTGGTAGTAATTTCAAATTCTCGGCAGCAGATTCTGTTACTGTAACAACTTCGGGTCATGGGGTCACATTCGGACTCTCTGTAACAGGTAAGGCTGGAGCAAAGGCTAATGGTTTTATCGATTTGACACTCACAGCTGTTGCTGGTAGTGGGGATACTGTAACTATAACAGGAGCCAAAGTACTTCCTATAGCTTCGGTTGCATCAAACGGTTCTACAACGCTAGATCCAATGATTGTGAATTTATATCATGGTACAGGAATCCAAAGTACAGCACCATATCTGAAACGTTTGATATTACTGCCAGGAGCGTTCTATAAGGTTCAAGCAGCTCCTGTTCCCGTTCCAACAACTATCATTGCTGGTACTGGTCAGGTTGTAGTGACATCTGTATTGCAAGATTATTTTGCAAATACGATTATCGATACTACGAGTTACGCGACACCAACAGCAGTGTTGGCAAGCGATGGTACTTCCCCTGGGAATGGAACTTTGACAACTGTCGGCCAATATCATTCGGCTATGGGCACAGCCAAGCAAGGATTTACATACAGCAAAGCTGAAAATATTCAGATTAAGCTTTCGGGTTCAGGTGGAAGCGCTAATACGGCTACAATCACTGTAAACCAGGGCGGGGCGGCAAACATTTCTGTTGCATTACAAAGTACTACTGAAGCGATCACTGTAGATCAAACAATAGTTTACACAGTGACGGTGACGGATGCGTTCTTCAACCCGATTCCCGGTCAGACAGTGGTAGGTACTGAGAAAACTGCGCACGGCGGAGCACTTGTTATGTCCGGCGTCACCGACGCAGCAGGGCACACAACCGCTACGTTCACACCGAGCAAGTTCTTTGTTGGCACCGACACGTTGGTCTTCACGGACGGCGCAACACAGTCTCGCATTATTTCGATCAGCCCAGGTGCGGTTGGTGGAATCATCGTTGACTATGCTGGAACGGCAAGTGGTTCCGCGGTTACTGAAGCTATCGCTGCCGGAACGATAGTATATGCACGTGGGTTCCTCCGTGATTCTTACGGCAACCCAATCGACGCTGCAAGTGCATCAACGGTGACATTCTCAATCACTGGCTTGAGCGGCAAAAATACGGTACTTGGTACAGCAGTATTGACCACTGCCGTTACAGAATCGCAATATCCCAACACGAGTAAAACGGCAATCGGTGTGGCAATCCCTTACACCGTTTCTTCAAATGTTAGAGGTATTGTCGATAGTGTCCGTGCAACATCAGGCACTTATTCTCTTACGATTACTATTCAAAATCGCAGCAACGTCCCTTCCATTGTGAAGTTCAACCAAACTCCTGTTCCAGCGAAGCAGAGCATCGCCATTTTTGACAGTTCGCTCGTTGTCTCGAACTACAGCAATTTCATCAACTTTACGGACACCACGTGGGATCAGTACAATAATCTCGTCACTGCTCCCGCAGCGACTGGCTACACGGTTGCTCCGTTGAGAACTGCGTACAAGATATACTTCTCAACATTAGGTAATGCGAAGTTTGTGCGCTCGGCCGACACGACCGTTGCGGATACGCTCTATCCATCCGCCGGTATCGTAAACAGGACTGTTAACTCCAGTAAAACAGCTGGTATTGATACCCTGAAGTCATGGTCTGCAGCGAGCAATTCAGTGTCCATTCCAGTCTGGGTTACGCCTGCGGCTTATGCGAAGCTTGTCATCACTCCGCATACTGATACATTGGCTATTGCAGGAAAGCCAGAGACATTAATAGTCGAGAAGCAGGATACCTACGGTAACCACATCGACTGGGGTCTTGCAGGTGCTAACGCCCGTGGAAACAGCCCAGCAAGCTACACGAAGCCGACAACTGGTACCATCTATGCTGACTCTTTAGCATTGGTTACTGACACGGTTACCACAGGTCACAATCGCGGTGGTACCGTTGTGAAAGCAACGACGACTGGTAGTGCCGGCATTGCGAGCATTGGCGGTTCACTTAAAATGACAGTCAAGTTTACTCCTTACACTGCAAGTGCAGACACGCAGAAGTTCTACGTGAGTCTCGCTGGCGGCAGTAACGACACTGCTCTTGTCAGATCAAGGCTGACTGGACCTTTGGCCAATTTCCTTGTCGAAATAGCTGCAGCTGATTCGGCCAAATTTGCCGGCGATAGTGTCGGTGTAACAATTACTGCGAGAGACGCAGGAACTAATCGTATCTATACATATGTAACAGCTGGGCAGGTATTTAAGCTCAATAATTCTGCTGTTAATCCAATTGCTCCACAAGACACAACGTACAACTTCAGCTACGTGGACAAAAATGGTAAATATGTAAAGACTACAGGTGGTTCTACTATTCCTGATACTATCTTTATCCAAGGACAAGCAATTATTAAATTGCGGAAATTCACAGCTGAAACCGCAATAAATACCGTCACTGTAATTGGAGGCTCGGCTAGAGGAACATCTGCTACCGGTTCCTATTTCAAACCGTTAGATCCTACTGTTGCAGGATTCTGGTCTGTAACCACCAGAGATACAGTAAATGTAGGTCAGGCGTTTAATTACACCATTACACCGCGTGATAAATGGTATAACGTAAATACCACTTATCAGAACTTCGCTACTGTATCTGCCAATCAAGGTGCTACTTTTAATGAAGGTGGCAATCCTAAGATATTTACAGGACCAGTGACGTACACTGGGATGCAGAGTGCAGTGACGAACAACTTGATTATCTACGTGACCAACTACAATGGCGAAACTATTTATGGTCAAAGTAAGCCTATCGTTGCAAGGGTTGGTGTATCAGTTGATAAGCAAAAGGATTTGCCGACAGTATATGCTTTGTCGCAGAACTATCCAAATCCGTTTAACCCAACAACAAACATTAAGTTTGATATTCCGCAAAACAGTAATGTGAAGATCATGATCTATGATATGCTTGGACGTGAAGTTGCAACACTTGTGAATGCAAACTACGCGCCTGGCCATTATACAGTACCATTTAATGCAAGCCAGTTGGCAAGTGGTATGTATATTTATCGTATGACTTCGCAATCAGTGAGTGGCGACCAAAAACTGTTTACGAGTACCAAGAAGTTAATGTTGGTGAAGTAATTGCAATGAAGATGTAAATCTCATAAGGGCAGATTCGCCGTCTGCCCTTATTGTATTGTTCATTGTCGTTATTGTTTATTTCTTCTGGGATGTATTATTTCGAAAGGGCAGACTTCAAGTCTGCCCTTTTTTTATTCATTGTATTGGTTGTTTATTTCTCTAGAATTGCTCTCCACCTCTTTCTTTCGTAAATTAATACAGTTTTGAGTTACCGATTGTTGAGTTATGAATTCTTTTCTTAACATACTAAAACAAAAAATCATCGTCTTTGATGGTGCGACAGGAACACATTTGCAGGGGCAAAACCTTACTACAGATGACTTTGGTGGTGAGCACCTTGCCGGATGCAATGAGTATCTTGTTGTCTCCAAGCCGTCTGCTGTGGAGAATGTACATCGCGATTACTTAGAAGCGGGTTGCGATGTTATAGAGACGAATTCTTTCGGCGGCGCGAGTATTGTGTTGGCAGAGTATGGTTTACAGGATCGAGCGTATGAGTTGAACTTCAAAGCTGCACAAATTGCAAGGCGGATTGCTCAGGATTATTCTAATAATGGACATCGGCGGTTCGTTGCCGGTTCAATAGGACCGACGACGAAGCTGCCTTCGCTTGGACATATTAGCTTCAAAGAAATGGCAGGGTCGTTTCACGAGCAGGCAAAAGGTTTAGTCGAAGGCGGTGTGGATCTGTTGTGCGTCGAGACATGTCAGGATGTCCTCCAGGCAAAGTCGGCGCTGTATGGTATCTTCGAATATTTTGAGCAAGCACATCGTCACGTTCCTGTCATTGTTTCTGTGACAATCGAATCGACGGGAACAATGCTGCTTGGCACAGAAATTTCTGCCGCGCTAATGAGTCTTGAACCTTATGACATCGATGTCATCGGGATTAATTGTGCAACCGGTCCAAAAGAAATGTCTGAGCATGTACGGACATTGGTCGAGAGTAGTCCAAAGCCGGTCTTTGTGATGCCAAACGCGGGGATGCCAGAAAATATCGGCGGACATGCGCATTATCATTTGACGCCGGACGAAATGGCACAGTATCTTTCACACTTTGTCAAGGATCTTGGTGTCAGTGTCGTTGGCGGCTGCTGTGGTACAACGCAGGACCATATCCGAAAGTTAGTCAAAATAGTTGGTCATCTCGCTCCGAAGAAGCGCGCGTATGATTTTATTCCGGGCGCATCGAGTTTGTATCAGTCTGCACCGTTCCGAGTTGAGAATCCGCCTGCACTTATTGGAGAGCGTACGAATGCCAACGGGAGCAAACTTTTTCGCGACCTCTTAGCGAAGGAGGATTGGGAAAGCATCGTTGCAATGGGGCGTGATCAGGCAAAGGAAGGGGCGCATATGCTTGATGTCTGTGCGGCATATGTTGGACGAAACGAAGCAGCAGACATGCATGAGATTATTACACGTTTTAACAAGCAGATTGCCATTCCATTGGTCATCGATTCTACAGAAGCAAATGTTATCGAAGAAGCACTTCAGTGTATCGCGGGCAAAGCAGTCATCAACTCCATTAATATGGAAGACGGCGAAGAACGCATCAACAAGATTGTGCCGCTCTGCAAAAAGTACGGCGCTGCTGTTATCGCGCTTACGATCGATGAACAGGGTATGGCAAAGACAGCAGAGTCTAAACTTGCTATTGCCAAACGGATATATGATCTTGTCGTTAAAAAATACGGAATGAAGCCGCACGATCTCATCTTTGACACACTGACGTTTACACTTGGTTCGGGAGATGAAGAATTCCGCCGTTCGGCAATAGAGACCATCAAGTCAATCCGACTTATCAAAAAAGAATTTCCGGACGTTCATACATCGCTGGGTGTAAGTAATGTTTCATTTGGTTTGTCTCCGGTATCACGTCAGGTGTTGAACAGCGTATTCTTGCACTATGCCATTGAAGCCGGACTTGATATGGCAATTGTCCATGCATCTAAAATTTTCCCGCTCTATAAAATCGATGAGAAGGGACGCGAACTTGCGCGGCAGCTCGTGTTTGATGAACGACGTTTTGAAGGCGAAGGTGAAAAAAAGAGACTCGTCTTTGATCCGTTAACGGAATTTATGGCGCATTTTGCCGGTAAGAAAAAGGAAGACAAAGAGTCGAAAATTGTTAGCGGCACTATTGAGGAACGGTTGAAGAACCGAATTATTGACGGAAACAAAGTCGGAATGAATTCCGATCTTGATGAAGCGCTCAAGCATTATTCTCCTTTGGAAATTATTAACACATTTTTGCTAGATGGGATGAAGGTCGTTGGCGATCTCTTTGGTTCTGGACAGATGCAGCTGCCCTTTGTGCTTCAATCAGCGGAAGTGATGAAATCTGCAGTGGCATACCTTGAACCGCTTATGGAAAAGAACGAAGGGAGCCAAAAGGGCACGATGGTGATTGCCACGGTAAAAGGAGACGTGCATGACATTGGTAAAAATCTTGTGGACATTATCTTAACGAATAATGGCTACAAGGTGGTTAATCTCGGAATTAAATGTCCGATAGAGACAATGATCCATGCGTCAGAGGAGCACCATGCTGACGCTATAGGAATGAGCGGATTACTGGTGAAGTCGACGCTCGTCATGAAAGAAAACCTGGAAGTCTTGAACGAGCAAAACGTCACTATTCCTGTAATCCTTGGCGGTGCGGCGCTAACACGACGATATGTCGAACAGGATTTAAAATCGGTGTACAAAGGACAAGTTTTCTACGCGAATGATGCTTTTGACGGCTTGCATCTGATGGAGGAGATAAAGACTAACAAGTTTCAAGTTGCAAGTAAAAAAGATGATGTAATGGAAGAGATCGATGAGGAGGTACTGATTGGTACAGAAGCGAAGATTGCACTGATGCTTGCGGAAGGCGAAAAGATGCCAAAGCGATTAAAGATCCAGACCGACGTTGAAATTCCAACACCGCCGTTCTGGGGGTCGAAAGTGAGAGAAGATATTTCGTTAGATGAAATATTTGCGTTTGTCAACGAAACAGCGCTGATTCGTGGACAGTGGCGCATTACTCGCGGCAAGAGAAGTGAAAAAGAATACCAAAAGATTCTTAAAGAACGGATTTATCCCGAGTTGGAAGTGATGAAATCCAAAGCGAAAAACTATAAACTGCTTCAACCGAAGGTGGTGTACGGATACTTCCCGTGTCAGTCGGATGGAAATGATTTAATTATTTATAACCCAAAAGAAGTTAGGAGTAAGGAGTTGCAAGTTGATAAAACTCAAAGACTCAAAACTCAAAACTCAAAACTTCTTCCTCTCACAGAATGGCTGCGTTTCTCTTTCCCGCGCCAGAAAGACGACAGATTTCTGTGCATCAGTGATTATTTTGCACCGGCGAGTTCCGGGAGAGTCGATGTTGTTGCTTTCCATATGGTAACAATGGGAAAAGCCGCTTCTGAATACTCAAAGAAGCTCTTTGATTCAAATGAATATAAGGAGTATCTGTATTTCCATGGATTGAGTGTTGAATCTGCGGAAGCGCTTGCAGAACTGTGTCACAAAAAGATTCGAGAAGAGCTGGGAATTGCCGGTAAAGATGCACCGGAGATCAAACGGTTGTTCAGTCAAGGATATCAAGGTTCGCGGTTCAGCTTCGGTTATCCGGCTTGTCCCAATTTGGAAGACCACGTTAAACTCTTTGAGTTATTGAAGCCGGAACGCATTGGCGTCACTATGACGGATGGGTTCATGTTGAATCCTGAGCAATCGACAGATGCGATTATTGTTCATCATCCCGAAGCCAGGTATTTTAATATAAAATAAGTAATGAGTTCGAGTTGCCGGTATTTAAGTAAATTCATCTATCTTTTAAAACTGGATACTAGAAAACTTGAAACAAATAACCATTAACAATCAACATCACATAGAACACAAGGGAAAAAAACATGCCAAATCTTATTCTCATTAGACATGGTGAATCACAATGGAATCTTGAAAATCGTTTTACCGGTTGGGTAGATATTCCTCTTTCGCCAAAAGGCGAACAGGAAGCAAAGCAAGCTGGAGAAAAACTCAAAGGATATAAATTCGACAAAGGATATACTTCGGTCCTCAAGCGCGCGATCAAGACACTGGATATTATCCTCAACATTATCGGTCAATCCAAGCTTCCTTTGGAGCGCGACAAAGCGTTGAACGAACGCCACTATGGAGCACTGCAAGGCTTAAATAAAGCAGATATTGGAAAAAAATACGGTGAAGAGCAATTGAAAATCTGGCGCCGAAGCTATGATGTTCCCCCTCCAAAAGATGTAACGGAACTGAATCCCGACGGTATCAGCGAGAGCTTGAAAGACACTGCAGCGAGAACACTTCCGTACTTTGAAGCGAAGATTCTACCAGATGTACTTGCTGGCAAAAATGTAATCGTCGCAGCGCATGGGAATAGCTTACGCTCGATCGTGATGAAGCTTGACAATCTTACCAAAGAACAAGTGGTGGAACTTAATATTCCCACTGGTGTTCCATTATTATATGTGTACGATAACAAAGGAAACATCACAGAGCACCGATATTTGTAAGAAATCGCCGTTTTTTTAACGGACTTTCTGCTTGCATTTCGGTTGTCTCTTTCGCATATTCGATGCGTCAAAATGTAGAGTAATAATTGTCGTAACACACTTTGTGAACGAGGCAACTCATTACGTAGGTTTATTTATTAAGGAGATATGTCATGTCAACGAAAATCACTGAAGAATGTATTAATTGCGGTGCTTGCGAACCAGAATGCCCCAATACAGCAATTTATTCCGGCGGTACGCCCTATGAATTAGGCGGAAAAACCTTTGATGCACTTTCGAACGATTTTTACTATATCGTTCCAGAAAAATGCACCGAGTGTGTTGGTCATTTTGATCAAGAGCAATGTGCAGCTGTTTGTCCGGTTGATTGTTGTGTTCCGAATCCGGATCATACCGAAACGGAGGATCAGTTACTTGCAAAAGCAAAGAAGATTCATCCTGAGAAGACTTTTGCCGAGTTGAGCGCGGCAACATCGCGTTTCCGGAAGTAGAACAGAATATTAGTCAAAGGAGTCGGTTCTTCTTAATAGAGGAACCGACTTTTTTGTTTCTGGTGTTGCATGCGTTTGGAATTGTAGTTATGAAGATATGAAAATCGAAGAATTTGAACGAATTGCCAGAATAGGTGAAGTAACTCCGGCGCGGCCAAAACGTGTGACGGTAGAAGCACGTGAGAAAGTGCTCTTTCGAGTAGGTGATCAAATCTTCGCTGTTGAAAATCTCCACTCCCATCAGCATTTTTCTGTGTTTCATCAAGGTGTGCTGGATGGCTACACAATCACATGCCCGATGCACACTTGGAGTTTTGACATTCGGAGTGGAAAAGCCGTAAATGGAAGCGGGCGAATAAGAACATTTGAACTTTGTATTGATGGAAATGAAGTGCTGATAAAGAATTCGGAAGCCGAACAAAAGTTTTCAGACTTCTGATAGATGCCTATGGTGTCCTCATTTACCAATCTTCTTAAATCGCGAGCACTTGAACTTGGATTTTCCAAAGTCGGAATTGCACGAGCTGAGTCATTGGCCGAAAAAGGAGTGCGACTGCGAGAATGGCTTGCAAAAGGTTATCATGGAACAATGCAATGGATGGAACGTGAGATGGAGAAACGCGTCGATCCTTGTCTTATTTTTCCTCAAGTAAAATCAATTGTCTGTGTCGCGATGAACTATTATTCCCCGGGACAGCATTCTGATAATCCGGAGATAGGCAAGATTTCACGTTACGCGTGGGGAGATGATTATCACTTGATAATGATAGAGCGCTTGGAAGAATTGCTAGGGTTTGTTAAATCAATAATTCATGGGGTCGCTGGTAAGCTCTATGTCGATACTGGACCGATGATGGATAAAGTTTGGGCTGTTCGGTCAGGAATTGGATGGATGGGCAAGCATGCCAACGTTATTACTCGTGAATATAGTTCTTGGGTTTTCCTCGGGGAAATTTTGCTCGATGTGGACCTGGACTATGACGAGCCGATAACAGATCTTTGCGGAACGTGCACAGCTTGTATAGATGCATGCCCAACAAAAGCTATCATTCGACCGTATGTAGTGGATTCGAACAAATGCATTTCGTACCTGACTATTGAGCACCATGAAGCATTACCGAAGAATCTTCTTCCTATGTTTCATCGGTGGGTGTATGGCTGCGATATTTGTCAGGATGTGTGTCCATGGAATCGATTTCAAAAAGGAACTAAGGAATCCGCGTTTCATCCACGGCAAGAGAATATTGCTCCAAAATTGATCGAGCTTGCAGAAATGAGTCAGGAAGAATTCGGCCGGCGGTTTCGCCGAAGTTCCATCAAGCGTACAAAGCGAACAGGATTAGTCCGGAATGCCAAAGGTGTACTTGAATCTGGAGAGAGTTCAGAGTAGATTGCATACGAGCATTTCAAATAAATAAAGTTCCAAACATCGATTATCAAACAAGAATCCAATTCCAAATGTTCAATAACTGAAAAACATGATATTTTTTATGTTTTGTTTTTTTATCCTTGAATTTTGTTTGCTATTATAAAGGTAATTAGGTAAGAATGTAACCATAGAATAATTGTAAGTATATTATTTTATGGCAAGTTCCAGTAAAATCAGTTACCATGACAACTTTTTGAGTGGAAAGAAGTGTGTGTATTGTGGATCGTTCAACGTCTGTCGAACGAAACGCGGCTACGTAAAATGCAACAAGTGTCAAAGACAAAAAGGAAGTCATCTTCTTCGGCGAGAGTTGAAAATCATTCTTGGTTTTTATCAACAGCAACCGGCGTATCGATTGGCAAATGATCTTGGAATAAATTATAAAACTGTTACCAGAGTCTATCAGCGCATTCGAGAAGCGATTTATCATGTGAGCGAACTTGAAGCTGGCAAGCTCAAAGGAGAAATAGAATTGGACGAAGCGTATTTTGGTGGTCGTCGCAAAGGCAAACGAGGACGCGGTGCAGGCGGAAAAAGTATCGTTTTTGGGCTTCTGGAGCGCAATGGACGGGTCTATACTAAGATTGTTGATTCTGTCTCGGCCAATGAATTGATGGATCATATTCGACAACATACCAAGAAAGGATCGGTCTACTTCACGGACACCTTTCGTAGTTATCGCTCCTTGAAACGCTTTGGAAAACATCATACCATTAGTCATGGAAAGAAATTTCCGAAAACAAAGAATCATATTAATGGTATTGAAGGATTTTGGTCTTTTGCTAAACATGTCTTATATAATTATCGCGGTGTTTCAAAATATCATTTTCCTATGTATCTTAAAGAAGTTGAATATCGTTTTAACCATCGCGATGACAATTTGTTGAAACTCTTTACTCTAATCTATTTCGGTTACGTTTCTACCTAATTACCATTATAAATTATGATTGATTTTTAAAATATCCCGTATTGTAAAATATTGTGGAAATTCACTAAATCATCAAATTACTAAATTGAAAATCGAACATGATTAATCATCATAAAGTTATCATTATCGGATCCGGACCTGCCGGACTCACTGCCGCTCTGTACGCAGGACGTGCTAATCTTGCTCCGCTCGTTTTTGAGGGACAACAACCCGGTGGACAATTGACAATTACCACAGATGTCGAAAACTATCCCGGATTTCCTGAAGGTGTGCAAGGTCCCGAACTGATGGATATTTTGCGCAAACAGGCACAACGGTTCCATGCTGAGACTGCATTCAAGTCTGTGGAGTCAGTTGATTTTTCAAAACGCCCGTTCAAAGTGATTGCTGATGGTGGAGAATATTTTGCCGATGCACTCATCATCGCAACTGGAGCTTCTGCAAAGTGGATGAATATTCCATCGGAGGAAGAATATAAGGGATACGGAATATCTGCATGTGCAACGTGTGATGGGTTCTTTTTCCGGAATCAACATGTCGCTGTGGTAGGTGGGGGAGATACAGCGCTCGAAGAAGCTTCCTACCTCACCAATCATGCTTCCAAGGTCACGATCATTCATCGCCGGAATGAGCTTCGCGCCTCCAAAGCGATGCAGGAACGTGTGAAGAAAAATCCGAAGATAGATTTCATTTGGGATTCTGTCGTAGAAGCGGTAATTGGAATAAAAAATGCAGCTCCAAAGAAAATGACCGGACTGAAGCTCAGGAATGTGAAAACAGGCTCGATAACCGAATTCAAGTGCGACGGATTATTTCTTGGAATCGGGCACGAGCCAAATACAGCGCTCTTTAAAGGTGTTTTAGACATGGATAGTGTTGGATATCTGAAGACCAAACCATATGGAACAGCAACGAACATTCCTGGTGTGTTTGCTGCAGGAGATGTCGCCGACTCGAAATATCGGCAAGCCATCAGCGCAGCCGGTACCGGTTGCATGGCAGCAATCGACGCAGAACGGTTTCTTGCTGAACATGAATAATAGAAATTAAAAAAATCAAAATGGATATAAACCTAACGACCCCTGCGCTCCTTTTCCCGGCAATATCGCTTTTATTGTTAGCTTATACCAGCCGCTTTCTTGCGCTCGCAGCATTAATGCGCGAACTCCACGTTCGGTACAAAACCCAACCTGATCCACGCATCAAAGGACAAATAACAAGTTTGCGTTATCGTATTGGGATCATCCGCAACATGCAAATATGGGGCGTAGCCAGCTTTGTCGGGTGCGTGCTGTGTATGATTGTACTGTTCGCCGGTTTGTTGACGTTGGCGAAGTGGATTTTTGTCGGCAGTCTGTTAATGCTACTCCTTTCGCTAGGAATTTCATTACGTGAAGTTCAAGTTTCAATTGATGCTTTAACACTTCAGATGCATGATTTGGACGGAGATGATGCGGGAAAGTAGGTATTTGTTTCATTAAATCATCAATCTGAGGCTGGTCTTCGTGTATGTTTTGAGAAATGCCCTTTTTACAATCTTCCTAACTTTGATTGACTTTCCGCCCTCTATTTCATAATATATTATACTATAACAAGTTACGCTGTGCCTAAGGTGCATCAGTCTCTGGCTGATGTAGAGAGAGAAGTACTATGAAGATATACTTATAGTAAGAAAAGTTCATGAGTAATTTTTGGAAGTTTGTACTCTTCAAGAAAGGATAAGGAGAAAACAGAGATTGGCGAAGTGAAATAACTTCGATCTTTATCAATTTCCTACAAAATTATGTCTAAAACTGCAAAATGGATCATTGGCATTATTGCCGTTCTTGTATTGATAGTCGGCCTGTTTGTTCTAACGTTGGTTTCATGGATGTTCTCCGATGAAAGCGATGAGACGGCCACAACCGGCGGGGAGAAGATTGCGGTCGTCGAACTCAAAGAACCGATTGTTTCTTCGGAAGAAATAGTACGCCAGTTCAAGAAATACCGTGAAAATAAATCGGTGCGAGCAATTGTGTTCCGCGTTGAATCACCAGGTGGCGGCGTGGCAGCAAGCCAAGAAATTTATGAGGAAGTAAAGAAGACGCGTGATGCCGGTAGACCTGTGGTTGTCTCGATGGGCTCGGTAGCAGCAAGCGGCGGTTATTATGTCTCATGCGGCGCGACAAAGATTGTAGCAAATCCCGGAACACTGACGGGAAGCATCGGCGTCATTTTTCAATTCATGCACTTCAATCAGTTGATGGATAAAATTGGCATTGATGCAACCACGATAAAAACAGGGAAGTTCAAGGATTCGGGTTCGCCTTTCCGTAAAACGACTGAAGAAGAGAAGCAATATTTTAACTTGCTCATCGGCGATGTCTATGACCAATTTGTCGATGTCGTAGCGGATGAGCGAGGGCTTGATCGAAAGGAAGTACTGAAGTACGCCGATGGCCGTGTGTTCACCGGACGACAAGCGTTGGAATATGGATTTGTCGATACACTAGGGACCATGGAAGATGCTGTGAGCATTGCGGCAGAATTAGGTGGCATTCATGGCAAACCGAAAATAGTAAAAGAGAGTAAAAGAAAAACATTATTTGAAAAACTCATCGGTGATGCAGCTACTGAAGTGACAAAAATACGGCAAGAATTTTTACAGCAGCCGCTGTTGCAGTACCGATTCACATCTCCCAACTAATTTTGTGAGGAGGCTTCGTGACCAAAGCAGATATTGTAGATGTCATTGCATCGGCAACAGGGTTGACGAAAGTAGAAACCGAAGCTGTGGTAGATGGATTTATTACAACGGTTATCGGTGCAATGAGGGATGGAAGGAATATTGAAATTCGTGGTTTCGGCAGCTTCAAAGTGAAGAAACGTAAGGGCAGAGTTGCCCGCAATCCGCGTACAGGTGCTCAGGTAATGGTGGATGAACATTTCGTTCCGACATTCAAGGTTTCAAAAGAAATGAAGCAAATTGTGAATGAGAATCTCAAGAAGGGGGTTTCATAGTGGCGGGATTGAAGCCCAGAATTCTCTGTGCGCATTGTAGTGCGCCGCTTCAACCGGGAAATCAGTTCTGTTCTTCATGTGGTGTGGCAGTAGATTGGACAGAGGAAATCGCTTCCGGTTCCCCAATGAATTTACGAATGCAATCGACAAAGCTTGAATTGCACGGAAAAAAATTACGATCGATAGAAGTATCGCCTTCTTGGTCGTTAAAATTGATCTTGGGTGTTGTTATCGTAGCTGCTTTAGTTGTTATTGGATATGAGTTTTTTATTGAAAAGGGTTCAAATTCAGGATCAACCCAGCAAGTGGTTGCTCAACCGATGCCACTGACAGGTGAGATGGCTCAGAAGCAAGCAGAGATTCAGGCATTAGAAAAAGACGTTGCTTCTCATCCGAACGATATGGCATTAACCCTGCAACTTGCCAATTTCATGCATGACGGATTATTATATGAAAGGGCAATTCCTTATTATAAAATGTTTCTTGCAAAAAATCCAAATAACGCTAATGCTCGCGTAGATTTGGGAATATGTTACAAGGAACTCGGCAATTTTTCAGAAGCAAAAAAGGAGATGAAGGAGGCGTTGAAGTATGTTCCCCAACATCTCCACGCGAATTTCAATATTGGAATTGTCTGCTTGAGCGAAGGCAATCTCCATGAAGCAAACGAGTGGTTTAAAAAAACAGTTGCATTGGATCCTACAAGTGAAATCGGGAAACGAGCGCAGCAGCTTTTAACTCAACACAACTCACAAACACCAATGACGAACTAACAGAAAGGAAATGCATATGCCATGTGGTCGTAAGCGAAAGCGACATAAAATGGCGACTCACAAGCGCAAGAAGCGTTTGCGGAAGCAGCGTCATAAGAAGAAGGTCCGTTAAGTATCAATCCCTTTGCCTGTCGCTCGTATGTTTTGCGACAGGCAGGGTACGGATTGGCGCATGGTGAGTTACAGTGAGTTGAGAATTGAGTGAAGCAGAGTATAGTTGTTTTTTCTAAATAAATAACAAATAAACTGGAGGTTGTTATGGCACAGGAAAATGACGGTATGGCGAAAGGGCTCATCGCAGGGTTTATTGCAGGCAGTGTTGTAGGTGCAGCAATTGCACTCTTGTATGCTCCCAAGGCTGGAAAGGAGCTACGCGCCGACATCAAAGAGAAGGCAGGCGACTTAATGGAAGATGCACAGGAATATATGGATCGTGCGAAATCGAGCGCAGTGGATATTGTGAACGAAGGAAAACGGAAAGCGAACACGCTTGTGGATGATGCTCGCCGTAAGGCAAACACCATACTTGGTGATGCCGACCGAGTAATCAACAATGCACGCAGCAAGACCGAAGGCACAAAGAATACCTAAGCCTCTATTAAAAATCTAAACAACTTAATTCATCGAACCCAGAAAAGGGAAACTCGAGTGGAAACATTATCTGAAATACTAAAATTAGTGTTGTTGTGCAGCGCTTCCGCGTTGTGCATCTATCTTATCATAGTGCTGGTTCGCTTCAAAGTATTCCTGCAAGTCTTGCAGATTGAATTGATCGATCTCAACAAGAATCTGAAGCCCATTCTCGAAAATCTCAACGCGGTAACAGACAAACTGCGTTTGATTACCACAAAAGTGGAAGATCAGGTCGATATAATCCATGGAGTGTTTCTTGCGTTCAGGCACATTACCGAAAACATTACGCGGCTTGAAGAACATTTTCAACAGCGTTTGGAAGAACCGCTGATGCGTGTGGGTGCAATGTTTGGCAATATCATCAACCGTGTTGCATCATTGTTTATGAGGCGTTCGCAGGATATTCTTTGATGCACCGCTGAAGAAGAAATCTATGCTGGCGGTGGATGCCCACCGTCGGTGTCATTTTACCTCAAGGAGATACTATTGTGTCAAAAGCGATAAGTAAAGAATATACCATTGATAAAATCCGTAATATTGCAGTTGTCGGTCATGGCGGTTCCGGGAAAACGACGTTGACCGAGTCGTTGATGTTTGTGGCGGGAGCCGCTACGCGAATAGGACGCGTCGAAGATGGTTCAACGATTTCTGATTATCATGTAGATGAAATCGAACGTAAGATTTCTATTAATGCGGCAGTACTGCACGCCGATTGGCAGGGAACAAAAATAAATATTCTCGATACACCGGGATATTCAGATTTCACTGGCGAAGTACTCAGTTCTCTCCATGTAACCGATCTTGCTGTCGTGATGTTGAAGGCGGTGGAAGGTGTCGAAGTTGGTACGGAAATTGTTTGGAACTATACCAAATCCTTACATATACCAGCCCTCCTTGTTGTGAATAAGCTTGATAATGAAAATGCTGAGTTCGATCATGCGGTCGCAACAGCGAAAGATCGATTTGGCCATGATGCTGTGATCGTTCAATTCCCTGTGAATCAAGGACTTCCGTTCGATACTGTAGTGGATGTCTTAAAAATGAAGGTGCTGAAGTTTAATCGTGAAGGCAGCGGCAAATTCACAGAAAGCGATATTCCTGCCGACTTGAAGGAGAAAGCTGGGCAGCTCCACGAAGAGTTGATTGAGAAAATCGCAGAAACCGATGAAGCATTGATGAACAAATTTTTTGAAGATGGCACGTTGAAAGATGCCGATCTCGAAAATGGCTTCCGCTTTGCGCTGTTGAATAGAAAAATATTCCCTATCTATTGCATTGCCGCTTCACTTGGCGTCGGCACGAGTCCGTTGATGAGTTTCATAACAACATATGGGCCATCGCCAAAGGATCGGGGCAAGGTTAAGGCAATAAATCCGAATGATAAAAAAGAAATTGAAGTAGAACCCGATGGAGCAAAGGAACCATCGTTCTTTGTCTTCAAAACAGTTTCGGAAGAGCACGTTGGCGAGTTGTCGTTCTTCCGCGTGTACTCCGGTACCATCACTGCAGGATTGGATCTTGTCAATCAATCTAACGGCAAAAGTGAACGCCTCGGACAGCTTTTCGTGATGAATGGAAAAGAGAGAACCGAAATTACAAAACTTATCGCCGGTGATATCGGCGCTGCGGTGAAGTTGAAGGACACACACACGAACAATACACTCAGCGGCCGGGCGTTCCCGGTTTTGTACGCACCGATTAATTTTCCGGATCCTGTCATTCGTATGGCGATTCATTCCAGATCGAAAGGAGATGAAGATCGCATGGCGAACGGATTGCATTCCTTGCACGAAGAGGATCCGACATTTGTCATCACGGTAGATGGCCAGCTTAGTCAGACGGTGATAGCTGGACAGGGCGAACTCCATCTGCTCATCGTCACCAAACGTCTCAAGCTGAAATATGGTGTGGAAGTTGATCTCACGGAACCAAAGATTCCCTACAAGGAAGCGATTCGTGCAACAGCGCCAGATGTGGAATACAAACACAAGAAACAAACTGGCGGGCGGGGACAGTACGGACATGTACACATTAAAATTGAACCGAGGCCGCGGGGTGCAGGATTTAAATTTGAAGATGCCATTGTTGGAGGTGTAGTGCCTGGCCGTTTTGTTCCGGCAGTTGAAAAAGGTGTTATCGAAACGATGCTGCGCGGTGTGCTTGCCGGCTATGAAGTGGTAGACGTGAAAGTAACGATCTTCGATGGTTCCTACCATGCAGTGGATTCTGACGAGCATTCATTCAAGATTGCCGGTGCGATGGCGTTCAGAAAAGGAATCATGGAAGCGAAGCCTGTTCTTCTGGAGCCAATTAATATTATTGAAGTAATAGTGCCTGATGAATACATGGGTGATGTGATGGGTGATCTCTCCGGGCGCCGCGGGAAGATTCAAGGTATGGAAGCTGAAGGGCATTTCCAGAAAATCAAAGCAAGTGTACCGATGTCGGAGATTCATAAGTACTCTACGATTCTTCGTTCGATGACACAAGGCCGTGGAGTCTATAAGACGAGATTCTCACATTATGACGAGATGCCGCGCGAGGCAGCAGAGAAGGTAATCGCTGCAAGCGAGAAGGCGAAAGTAGAAGAAGAATAATTTCTTTTGTAATCTTCCGAAGGTTCCCTCTTCAGCGCCCTGCCCGACAGTGGGGCGTTTTGTTTATTCTCCTTGTTATGAGCTTAAGAGTAATTTATGAGGCAGGTTTAATTTTGAGAATTGAGTTGACTTTTTGGAGCAGTTCTTCGAGAGTGAATCCTTTTGTAAGATATTCTATCGCCGCGCCGGTTTTCCATTCCTTGTCTGATTGAGCGTAATGAGTCATAATGATAACAGGGATATTGGAAGTCTCCGGAAATTCCTTCAATGTCTCTAACATAAGGAAACCGTTTACATTATCCATAACGACGTCGCTTATAATTAAATCAGGAACTTCTTGTTTCGCAAGTTCCAATCCTCTGAGTCCATCTTCGGCTTCCAGTGTTTCAAATCCGCCTTTCAATTTGAGAGCAATAGAAATGGATTTGCGTACTGCTTCATCATCATCAACCACGAGTATCTTTTTTCCCATCTGACAAATTCCTTTTTATAATAGTTACTTTAACCTACAAAGTTCCTATTATAAATACAATAGGATATTGTCTGATTTAAAGTCTGCCGTTTTGGAATGTACTCTATTTAGAGAGATTTTGAGCTTTTCCTACAATCTTTGAAATGAATCTAATTTATTGTGATTGAAGTCACGAAGAACATTGTTTTCCCGTCTCCTCATTTTTCTGTATCTTACTTTCACGTATGACAAAAAAAATAAATAGACAGAAAAACCTGCGGAAGGTTACTGAGAAAAACATGAACAACCTTCCAAAGGGTTCAGGCAGTCGTAAACCTTCCGATATCATCATCCGTGGTGCGCGGGTTCATAACCTCAAAAACATTAACCTCACACTGCCGCGGAACAAACTTATTGTATTCACTGGTGTCAGCGGCTCTGGTAAATCAAGTCTCGCATTTGATACCATTTATGCAGAAGGGCAGCGCCGATATGTCGAAAGTCTTTCCTCTTACGCTCGCCAATTTCTCGAGAGAATGGAAAAACCGGATGTCGATCTGATTCAAGGAATCAGTCCGGCAATCGCCATCGAGCAAAAGACAACTTCACGCAATCCCCGCTCGACTGTTGCCACCACCTCTGAAATCTACGATTACCTTCGCTTGCTTTTTGGGCGCATTGGGCAAACGTATTGCCGCGTGTGCGGAAAATTGGTAAAGCGCGATACGGTGAGCACTGTTGTTGATCGACTCCAACAAGAACCGGAAGGAACAAAAGTGTACGTAATGTTCCCGATGCATGATCATCCGGGAAGAACAGTAAAAGAGGAAATCGATGTCCTCAAGAAGCGTGGTTTTTTCCGGCTTGTGGTGAATGATGAGCTTATTGATTTAAATGAAAACGCTTTTAAAGCGAAATCGAAAAAGGGAATCAATATTCTTGTTGATCGTCTTGTCATCCGAAAGAATGAGACAGAAAGCATGACTCGACTTGCTGATTCCGTACAAACGGCGTTTGAAGAAGGAAGCGGATATGCTTTGGCTATCATCTTGGAATCGAAGCAGCTACTCAGGTTCTCACAGCATTTTGAATGTGTGGAAGACAATATCCGCTATGAAGATCCAGAGCCGCGGTTCTTCTCGTTTAATAATCCGGTTGGAGCTTGCCCAACGTGCCAGGGATTCGGAAGAATTATCGGCATTGACATGAATCTTGTTGTGCCGGATCCAAGCAAGACGATTCGAGATGGAGCTATTTTACCATGGACATTTCCACGGTGGCGCGAAAATCTTATCGACCTGCTTCACATTGCAAAGGAGGTTGATTTGCCGGTGGATATCCCATTCAGCGAGTTGACAAAAGAACAACTCGCGATCATAATGGACGGTTGTAAAGGGTTTGACGGTATCCACAAGTATTTCAAATTCATCGAACGTAGATCGTACAAACTGCACTATCGTGTTTTTCTCAGCCGCTTTCGCGGTTATACGACATGCGATGATTGCGGCGGATCGCGTCTGCGGAAGGAAGTACTCAATGTCCGCGTGAGCGAAAAAAATATCCAGGATTTTGTTCGAATGACCATTGAAGAAGCGAATCGGTTCTTTCAAGATATCCGTCTTTCAAAGTATGAAGAGGAAGTTGCCAAGCGTATCTTAGAAGAAATTCGTAAGCGGCTTCGCTTCCTTGATGGAATCGGGCTTGGGTATATCACGCTTGACCGATTGACAATGACACTCTCCGGCGGAGAATCACAGCGCATTAATCTTGCAACATCGCTCGGTTCTTCATTGATGGGATCACTCTATGTTCTTGATGAACCTACCATTGGATTACACCCGCGCGATAATCTCCGACTTGTCCACTTGCTCAAGTCATTGCGTGATATTGGCAACACAGTGTTGGTTGTTGAACACGACGAAGAGATGATGCGCGAAGCCGATATCATAGTGGATATCGGTCCGCGGGCAGGTGAACACGGCGGCGAAGTTGTGTTCCATGGAACAATGGAACAACTTCTGCAGCATCCAACGTCGCTGACGGCGAAGTATCTCAATGGTACACTCACCATTCCAACACCGAAATCGAGGAGGGTAGACAAAGAACAATCGCTCTTTATTCACGGTGCATCGGAGAATAATCTGAAAAATATTGATATTCGAATTCCATTGAATATGTTTGTCTGTATGACGGGTGTAAGCGGTTCGGGGAAGAGCACGCTGGTACACAAAGTGCTGTATGCAGGAATGATGAAGCAGAAAGGTGGGTACGATGGAACTGCGGGTAAATGTAAAGCCATCGAAGGAATTGATTCAATCAACAATATTGAGCTGGTAGATCAATCGCCACTTGGAAGAAGCCCGCGTTCCAATCCTATCACGTACATCAAAATATTCGATCTTATCCGCGATGTACTTGCTCACACGCCGGCTGCAAAGACGCACGGTTATGCACCGGGACATTTTTCGTTCAATGTGCCCGGAGGCCGCTGCGAAGTATGCGAAGGAGACGGTTTGCAGAGGATCGAAATGCAATTTCTTGCAGATATTTTTCTCCCGTGCGAATCATGTAAAGGAAAGCGCTTTAAGCAGGAAGTGCTCGATGTTCGATACCGCGGCAGGAACGTGGATGATATCTTGAATATGACGGTAACGGAAGCGATAGAATTCTTTTCCGCTTCTGCAGACGGCAGGCGGATAGCAAAACGGCTGAAGGTTCTGGATGATGTTGGGCTTGGATACCTTCGGCTTGGGCAGCCGGCAACTACGCTTTCAGGCGGTGAGGCACAGCGCATCAAACTTGCGCATCACCTTTCAACTTCCGAGCAGGAAGGGAATACGCTCTTTATTCTCGACGAACCAACCACTGGACTGCATTTTGACGACATTGCCAAACTTCTGAAATGTTTCGATGCTCTTGTAGAAGCAGGACACTCGATTCTTGTCATCGAACACAATATGGATGTTATAAAATGTGCCGACTTTGTCATTGACTTGGGGCCTGAGGCAGGAGAACGGGGCGGAGAAATTATTGCAACTGGAACACCAGAAGAGATCGCGAAAAATTCTCGTTCTTACACCGGCGGCTTTCTCAAACGTTACTTTTGATACATCTAAAATAATCCGCCAAACGTCAGCGTAATAAATAATCCGCCGAAATTCGTCATATAGCCGCCTTCCATGACTTCGATGCCGCTTGGATACGGTGCAAGGAAGTATTTGACACTCAAACCTGTGATTGTCCCCTTATCCATACCGAAATATACACCGGCTCCGATAAAACCGCCAAGAGTATATCGCAGCTGTCCATATTTGAGACTTGAAAAGAATTCAACCTTTCCTGGGTCGGTATAATAAATTGAACCATCAGGATTATAGTACGTTGTTGGATGAGCATAAGGAGCAACGAATATCATTGTTGGGCCGAGTCCGGCAGTAATGAACGGACGAAGATTGTCAACGATGTCATCTTTAAACAAACGATATTGCACGCTGACAGTTAAAGGGAGAAGAAGTAATCGATTGATCTTGCCTGGGACAATACTGTTTCCATAATAATCGTACTGTTCAAACTCAGCATCATCTTTTACGTCAGAGATTGCAAAGTTGAACACCAATGAAAGTTCATCGCTCATTTCGTACCGATAGAATGCACCCATACCGAAACCATTATTGGATAAGAGCATGTCGAGGCCCCACGCGTGCAATGTCGGACTATAGCTTTGTTCATGTATAAGATTTGGATTGGATGGTGTAAAGATAATGGTAGTATCAGGTGTCTTCGGTGTTTGTGCCAATGCGTGTGTGAACAAGAGGAATGCAAAGAAAAGGAATCGAACAGTGCAATATTTATTGATTTTGTATCTCATCGCGTTCAATATATCAAACGTATGAATTTAATAAAAGATTCCAAAGATAAAAATCTGCTCAACGAATTTAGCGAATAGCAAAAATACCGAATTTCAGGTATTTTGTCTCCGGCATTGCCGGGATAATCGGATGATCTGGGGCTGGGCCGGCGAATTCAAGGAGCTGTATCTTCCGTTTTGCTTTCACTGCTGCTTGTTCGATGGTGGAAAGAAATCCATCTTCCGTAATATGATGCGAACACGATGAGGAGACAAGATATCCACCCGGCGAAAGAATCCGCAGGGCTGCCGCATTGATTTCCTTGTAACCTCGAAGTGCTGCTGGAATATTCTTTTTGCTTTTTGTGAAGGACGGCGGATCGAGTATTATCACATCGAACCTCTTTCTGTCCTCGCCGAGTTGTTTGAGTGTATCGAGCACGTCTTCGATTACAAAATCAGCAGCGGCGGTATTTAAACGGGCATTTACTTTCGCTTTCGCAATGGCAGATTCGGAAATATCCATTCCACGCACCGATATAGCTTGGGCTGCTGCGGCATGCAGCGCAAACCCTCCTTCGTTGCAGAAACAATCCAATACCGCAGCACCGATTGCATAACGATGAACTGCTTTCCGGTTTTCACGTTGATCAAGGAAGAATCCGGTCTTTTGCCCTTGGAGGATATCTACCTCAAATTTTACTCCATCGTCATCAATGATTGTAATGCTTGGATTTCCCCGTAAAACCTTCTTTTCTATCGGCAATTCTTCCAGTGCACGGATTGCCACATCATTGCGGGCAACAATGGCTTTTGGATGGAATATGGATTCTATGACATCACAGATTGGTGCTATCCGTTTTTCCATTCCCGCAGAAAGAATTTGCAACGAGATGAACTCGTTATATTTATCAATGATGAGTCCGGGCAGGAAATCACCTTCACCATGTACAAGACGAAATGTCTCCGCGCCGGGATAGAGTTTCTGACGTAACACAAACGCTTGCTGAATTCGGCGTTCAAAAAAATTGACTGAGATATCTTCCTGTTCAGCCGTGAGAAAGCGAAAGGTAATAAGCGAATGGGGATGAAAAAAACCGAGTCCGAGAAACTTTTCGTCATGGCGAAGCAGTTCAACAATGTCGCCTCTTTCAGGGTCACCACGAAGAGAAGCAATCTCGTTGCTGAACACCCATTGATGTCCGGCGACAATTCGATGTTCTTCGTTTTTTTTGAGTATGATTTGTTTTTTCACAGAGATATAGTAGAGAGTTTTTGAGGGAGAATCAAGTTGAGGAGTTTGAAATGTTATGAGAGACTTTACATTAATCAAAAAGATGGTAAATTTGTACATCATTTAATACTAGTGGATGGGGCAACAATGGTATCACAATGTCACTTCAATCAATGGACAATCTGGATATGTGTTTTTCTTTTGAGCAATATACTTTCTTGCTCAAAATCATCGGAGAGCCCATCGGATTCTGAAGGTGAGCTCTTCATTAAGCTCCTCGATGCTCCTGCGGATTATCAACGATTGAATATTGTTATCGATTATGTATCGATCCATCGAATTGGGGTCGGTGAACCTTTCGGCTGGTCGATTGTTAGTACTAATGCTGTCGGGCCCATCGATCTGTTAAGTCTTCGGAACGGAGAAAGTGCGCAATTGCTTCTGAACAAAGTACCTGTTGGGGAATATGACCAGATTAAACTTCGTTTTGGACCTTGTACTGTGATGGAGAACGGATCGGAGTCCCTTTTAAATTTTTATACAGCGCCTCTGAACGAACATGTATTAAACTATGACTTTGAAGTCCTAGTAGGCCAGCAAGCTCAATTGACCTTTGATTTTGATGTGTCTCGTTCTGTGAGTAAAATTGGAGCCAATTATTTTTTATTTACACCGGTAATTCGCGTACAGAATACGTTACTTTCTGGTTCCATATCAGGTTCGGTTGTCGATTCCAATCATAATGTTGTTCCGGCAACTATTTCCACTTGGACGGGAATTGATTCGGTCTCGACTTTGAATGATATTTCAAATGGGTCCTTCCAACTTTCTGATCTACCGGAGAATTCGTATTCCGTCAGAATCGTTCCATTCGACACTATCTCGTTTTATGAGAAAAGAATCGATAGTCTGGTTGTTATAAGGCAGACTAAGAATAATCTTGGTGCAATTGTTCTCCAGCGACGATAGACTCCGTTGGGATCCTAATTGGTATAGCTGCATTTACCTATATTACCATCGAAATAAAGGAACGGTATACTTTTTTCCGAAGAAGAACGTCCTGAGGCGTCAAGTATTCCGCTTGATGCCTTTTGTGTTTATATTAGAGATGGAGACAGATCTTATGAAGCATCTCAAGTGTATTGTGTTTGATATGGATGGAACGTTGACACAAACAAACCAACTCATCTATGATTCATTTAATTATATTGCTCAAAAATATGCAGATAGAACATACACCATTCCTGAAATCCATGCAATGTTTGGTCCGCCGGAAGAAGAAGCGTTGCTTGAAATTGTTGGACCGGATCAGATGGATGAAGTGATGAAAGATTATCTCGCCTTCTATCGCACCCATCATAACCAATTGGCGCGTCTCTACCCTGGCATTGATGAAATTCTCCGTTACACAAAGAACCATGGAAAAAGCCTGGCTTTGTTCACCGGCAAGGGAACGCACACCACAAGGATTACATTGCAGGAATTTCACATCGATAAATATTTTGACTTCGTGGTGACGGGAAATGATGTTGTCAACCGCAAGCCGTCATCGGAGGGATTGCGAAAAATTATGGGACACTTCGCACTTCAACCGAATGAAGTTCTCATGGTGGGCGACGCAGTTTCCGATGTGAATGCAGCGCATGAAGCCGGCGTGAAGATCGCGGCTGTCGTGTGGGATTCGTACGCAAAAGATGTAGTCATGCAAATGAAGTCAGATTTCATATTCCATAATGTCCATGAATTCTACGAATGGCTTAAAGAACAATTCGGTTCGTATCCTTAATGTAATGGTTGTAAATATTCTTGCAGTCCATGACGTATTATTTCTCGCAGTCTTGAAACGACTATACGATAAAAGAAAGAACTCTTTATGAATCCATTGCGTGTTGGTGTTATTGGTGTGGGACATTTGGGTGCTCTCCACACTAAAATGTATGCACAAATTCCAACTGCTCACTTGGTCGGTGTGTTTGATGTTGATTCAATGCGTGCAGAAAAAATTGCGGCAGAATTCGGGATAAAAATGTTTGCGAAGTTCGATGATCTTTTGGCTAATGTCGAAGCAGTAAGTATTGCTACGGTCACGCAATCGCATTACGATGTAGCGATGCAAGTGATCAAACGAGGTGTACATCTTCTAATCGAAAAACCGATTACCGCAACCATCGAGCAAGCACGTGCGTTGACAGAGCGGGCCGAGATAAAGGGATTGAAGCTCCAAGTCGGGCATATTGAGCGGTTCAATCCAGCGATTCTCGCATTGGAACCATACGATATTAAGCCATTGTTTATCGAATCACATCGGCTCGCACAATTTAATCCACGCGGGTCGGATGTGGCAGTAGTTCTTGATCTGATGATACATGACATTGATCTAATTCTAAGTTTGGTAAAATCAAAAGTGACACGAATTGATGCGAATGGTGTTGCGGTTATTTCAGATACTCCGGATATTGCCAACGCGAGGCTGCAGTTCGAGAATGGTTGTGTCGCGAATGTAACGGCAAGCCGCATCTCGCAGAACAAAATGCGCAAAATGCGTTTATTTCAGCACGACGCTTACATCTCAATTGATTTTGCAGAAGGTATCTCAGAAGTATTTCGTTTGGCAGATGAACATACTCCCCTTGCGAAATCGACAAAAATGCTTGGCAAGATTGAAGAGGGGTTGCACAAGAGAATCATCACCTATGAAAAACCAAAAGTACGGGAAGTAAACGCTTTGAAATATGAACTTGAACGGTTTATTGAATCTGTACAAAAGAACATCGAACCGCCGGTTTCAGGTCGCGATGGTTTACACGCATTAGAAGTTGCGCAGGAAATATTACAGAAAATTGAATTGCAAACGATACAGGTGGCGCAGTGACTGAGCGGATTGAAATCCGAGATGATATTTTGAAACGAATTGGCATAGTCGCTGATCGTGAGAGTATTGCAGCATATATTGTTGGTGGTTATGTGCGCGACCATCTGCTCGGTAAGCAAGTTAAAGATACCGATATCGTTGTTATCGGTAGCGGTGTAGAGTTCGCAAAAATAATTGCGAAGGACTTTGGCAGAACCAATTTAATTCTCTTTGAAAACTTCGGCACGGCAATGTTGCCATTGGATGATCGGAAACTGGAATTTGTCGGTGCGCGGAAAGAAAGTTACAGCAAGAGTTCCCGCAAGCCGCATGTTGAAGGTGGAACACTGGACGATGATTTAATGCGGCGGGATTTTACTGTGAATGCGATGGCAGCAAGTCTTAATACAAAGACATTTGGACAGTTGATCGATCCGTTTGAAGGACAAAGCGATTTGCGAGCTGGGATTCTACGCACACCGCTCGATGCGGAAATCACGTTCGATGATGATCCGCTTCGCATTATGCGCGCTATGCGTTTTTCTGCACAACTTGGATTTACCATTGATTCACATGTGCTTGAAGCTGCTGGTAAAATGGCGAAGAGATTAGCGATTGTTTCACAAGAACGAATCTCAGACGAGTTTCTGAAAATATTATCCAGCTCAAGACCATCGGTTGGACTTCAGATGATGTATGATTCAAGCGTTATGGAAATTGTTTTTCCTGAAATTGCTCAGATGGCGGGAGTTGACCAGCGAAAGGATTATCACCATAAAGATGTATTTCGGCATACACTGCAAGTGGTCGATAAAGTCGCAGATGTTTCTGATAATCTCTGGTTGCGAATGGCGGCATTGTTGCACGATATCGCCAAACCGAAGACCAAAGTATTTGTACCCGGAACAGGTTGGACTTTCCATGGACATGAAGATCTCGGCGCACGAATGGTGAAGAAGATATTCCAGCGGATGCGTTTTCCGTTAGAACATGTTCCATATATCGAAAATCTTATTCGCCTTCATCTCCGTCCACAGGCGTTAGTCGATGATGGGGTGACAGATTCCGCCGTTCGCCGATTGCTCTTTGAAACCGGCAATGCTATTGATGATCTTATGGCATTATGCCGGGCTGATATTACATCAAGGAACCAAAAGCTTATCGAACAAGTGAAGCAAAACTATGATCTTGTCATTAAGAAAATGGCAGAGGTAGAGGAAAAAGATCGTATTCGGAATTGGCAGCCGCCATTGCGCGGTGAAGAAATTATGCAAGTTTGCGGATTGACTGAAGGACCCATGGTTGGTGTGTTAAAAGATAAAATCACCGAGGCGATACTGGACGGCACGATTTCGAACGAACACGATGCTGCTGTCCAGTATCTTTTTTCTATTAAAGACAGTATATTGAATCAAGCGCCAATGAAAAAAAAGCGGCCGCCGAAAATGTGAAACATATACATTTCTGGGAGCGTCTAACCTCTGGAAAAAGTTTGAGGTTCTTCAGTTCTTTTGAAACTTTACGGAAAAACAATCGTTTATTAAATATAATTCTATTACCTGCCAACATTATAATTATTGGAGATGTCTCAATGAAGAAAATGATTATATTTATCCTGTTAGCCGTTTCGTTCTGCAGTGCACAAATGCCAGTTGGAACGCTAAAAACACTTACACTGAACGATGCTGTTACTGTGGCTCTCCAGCGAAATTTAAATGTAGCGCAGGCGGCTAATAATGTAGATGCCGCCCGAAGCGCTGAGGTGGCGGGTTATGGTTCTTATTTGCCGTCTCTTTCGGCTTCTGCCGGATGGGGAAGAGATCAGTCAGAGTATTCGATTGATTCAGTCTATAGCCAGTTAGCCAACCGGAATGTTCCGTCCGTAAACTCGATAACCACCGGCTATTCTGCAGGTTTAAATCTCAATTACACTATTTTTGATGGGCTGAATCGTGAGATGAATCTCAGTAAATCCATTTCCGGCAAGGCAATTGCCGATCAAACTTTTTTGCGAACGAAACAAGGGATCGTGTATCAGGTGCAAGCAAGTTATCTCACCGTGTTGCGCAATGAACAACTCGTACATGTAAATGAGGAGAACCTGAAACGCGATCAGAAGCAATTGGAACAAATTGAAGAATCGAATCGTGTTGGGTCGTTGGCAATTGGTGACGTCTATCGTCAACAGTCTGCCGTAGCTACAGACGAATTTAATCTTATCACCGCCCAAAATACGTATGATAAATCGATTGCGGATTTACTTTCTCTTGTCGGACTGGATGTGCGGGATGATTATCATATTGCAGATACGACCGTCCCAACAGAAGTGGACTCGGTGGAGTTTTCACAACTGCCTTCCCTTGGAAAATTTGAACAGTTTCGCAAGCAAGCGCTAGACGCTCGCCCTGATTATCAGGTAGCATCGGAAAACTTAAAAAGTACATCTTATTCAGTTGTTTCAGCGTGGGGACACTATTTACCGGGTTTGAACGCGTATGCAGGGTACAATCTCAATGCGCCTGAAGTGTCGCAATTATCAAGTTATAAGGATTACACATGGGGTTTAAAATTGAGTTGGACATTGTTTGATGGATTTCAAACGAATGAGGGTGTCCAAAACGCGAAGGTTCAGGAACGAAATGCTGAGATATCGCTCCAACAGGCAGAGCTGATCATCAGTGTCGACGTGAAAAAAGCACTTCTCGACCTCGGGGCGTCTCAAAGACAGTATGAAGCAAGTGTAAAAGGTGTAACTTCTGCTTCGCAGGATCGTAGAGTAGCAGAAGAGCGGTACCATCTTGGCGCCGGTACCATTATCGATCTTCAAACGGCGAATGCAAATTTTGTGAATGCGCAAGCAAACAAAGTAAATGCGACATACAACTACATCACAGCCAAGCGCAATTTGGAATATGTGCTTGGCGAACGAACGTACTGAGTGGGAGACAATAAAAATATTAGAATGCTCAACACAGAGGAGTAAACAATGGCAAATGGTAACGGGAAAAAGAAAAAAAAGAAGACTATCATTATTTCGATTATTGCGGTTGTAGTAATAGTTCTCGTCGTACTGGTGATTGTTGGCAGTCGTCGTGAGCCGGTTATCTCCGTGCAAACCGAGAAAGTACAACGCCGGACAATTACTCAAATTGTAACAGCGACAGGTAAAATTCAACCGGTCACTCAGGTGGTGATTAATGCAGAGGTTAGTGGAGAAATAATCGAGTTGCCGGTCCGTGAGGGACAATCGGTGCACAGAGGACAATTGCTCGTTCGTATCAAACCAGAGGCTTATCAGGCAGATTATGATCGAGCACAGGGGAATATCGAAATGGTGAAGGCGGCATTAGATAAAGCCGAAGCAGACTACAAGCGTGCATTAGGATTATCTGAAAAGAAACTCATATCCGATGCAGATATGGATATTGCGAAAGCAAATTTTCAAGGTGCAAAAGCAAACTATGTGCAGGCAGTTGCAAGTGCCAAAGAATCGTATCAATCGCTGTTGAAGACGTCTATTTATTCTCCGATGGATGGCACAATCAGCAATCTACCACGGGAACTCGGCGAACGTGTGAGCGGAAGTGCGTTCATGCAAGGCACAGAGATTATGACGGTTGCAGATCTTTCTAAAATGGAAGCTCGCGTTGATGTTGGCGAAAATGATGTAGTCATGGTACACAATAATGATACGGCACGTATAAGTGTCGATTCTTATCCTGATCGTATCTTCATTGGTATAGTGTATCAAATTGCCAACACAGCAACATCTACAGGTGTTGGAACGCAGGATCAGGTGACAAATTTCCAAGTGCGCATTTTACTAAATCCACAGAAAGATGCGGTCTTCCGTCCTGGGATGTCGATGTCAGCCGATATTGAAACAGAGACAAAACAAAACGCATTGACAGTCCCGATTCAATCTGTTACAGTACGATTGCCGAAGAAAGAAAAAGCCGAAGAACCGAAAGAAGGAGAAGCAAAATTTGAAACAACAGCGAAAAAAGAGAATGAGAAATTAGAAGAGGTAGTTTTTGTTGTGAAAGATGGTCTGGCAAAAACGGTTCCTGTCAAGCGCGGCATCAGCAACGACACTTATGTTGAAGTAAACGGAAGCGGATTGGAAGGACAGGATGTTGTTTCAGGGCCGTTCAAAGCGATTAATCGTGATCTGGAGGTAAATTCAAAAGTGAAGATCGATAACAAGACTGAACGCAAAACAGGAGCAAGTGCAGATAAAGATAAGAAGTGAAAAAAATAAAAAGGAAGAAAAGTAAAGGATAATAACAGAAGATTGAAAATGAAACGGGAGATGATAAAAATAAATCGGATATGTAGATTTGTAATTGTAACGCTCATTCTGCAAATGCAAGGAGAATTGATAGCTCAGACGGTTGATGATGGTATTGCTCTTTTTCAGCAAAAGAAATATGCCGAAGCGAAATTGGTGTTTGCTAGGATTTTAGATAAAGACGATAACAATGCTGAAGCGCATTATCGACTTGGCCTTGTATATCTGAATAGATCGAATCCGCAACGGGATGTTAATGAAGCGGTGGATCAATTGGAGAAAGCTACCGATTTAAATCCAACCAATGCCGATTACCACTTTCGATATGGTACTGCACTTGGCGAGAAAGCCCAGAATGCTGGAGTGATCAAAAAAGCATTTCTTGCTCCCAAGATCAAAAAAGCATTTCTTCGAGCGGTGGAACTTAATCCTCGGTATGCACAAGCGCGTATTGCATTGGCTCAGTATTACTTGATAGCTCCTTCTATCATGGGTGGTGATGAAGACGAAGGTTGGAGGCAGTTGAGTGAGGCAATCAAACTTGATGAAGTTCTAGGCCGTTTAGTCAAAGCGAGCTTTTTAGAACGAGCAAAGAAAAACGATGAGGCAGAGAGAGAATACAAGGCTCTTGTTGTCTCTAGACCGGAAGATTGGCGGACATGGAAAAACTATGGATACTTCCATATGCGTACTGAGCATCTGGATGATGCTGTGAATTGTTTTCAGAAGTATACCGAACTTCGCCCTGATACGGCGGATTCGTATCAAAGTCTCGCTGAAGCATTGTTGAAGAAGGGCGAAACCGATTTAGCAATGACCAGTCTAAATAAGTCGTTGAGTCTTGATAAGGATTATGTGCCTGCAATTATTTCGTTGGGCGAAGTCTATCAAGCAAAAGGACAGAAAAAGGAAGCGAAAGACGAATATCAACGGGCTATGTCAGTTGCTCAGAATGAATATTACAAGTCTCAAGCTGAAAAGAAACTGAAAGAAGTAGAGTAACAGGAAGGAAGCCAGAATGTCAAGTATTATTCAGTTCACGAACATCACAAAGTTCTATCAAGTAGGCGAAGAAAAAGTTCATGCTTTAGATGGTATTTCAATCAAGATTCAGAAAAACGAATATGTGGCAATTATGGGCCCGTCGGGTTCCGGCAAATCAACATTGATGAATATTATCGGCTGCCTAGATACGCCTACTTCTGGTTTGTATGAATTGAACAACACAAACGTCAGCGATATGAACGACAATCAGCTTGCAAAGATTCGAAATAAAGAAATTGGATTTGTGTTTCAGACATTTAACTTGCTTGCTCGGTCAGATGTTCTTCATAATGTTGAACTGCCGCTCATTTATGGCGGCGTCGGTTCGGCTGAGAGAAAAAGATTGGCTCGGGCAGCGATCGACCGCGTAGGATTGACGGATCGAATCCATCACAAACCGAACGAACTTTCCGGCGGACAACGCCAGCGTGTATCCATAGCGCGCGCTCTTGTGACACAGCCATCCATTTTACTTGCAGATGAACCGACCGGAAACCTTGATACAAAAACCGGCGATGAAATTATGATGCTATTCGATATGCTGCACAAGGAAGGCAATACAATCATCCTCGTGACCCATGAAGAGGATATCGCATTGCATGCGTATCGTCGGATCCGTCTCCGCGATGGTAAGATGGAAGTGGACGAGCCAATCAAGAATCGAAAAATCATAACTCGACCAACAACGGTCATGGCATAATATGAAATTCGTATTCGATGAATTTAAGGAAGGGATGAGGATTGCGTTTGCGGCAATACGCGCCAATAAAATGCGCTCAGTGTTGACGACACTTGGCATTGTTATCGGTATTGTTTCTGTAACGCTCATGGGGACGGCTATCGAAGGATTGAACCGCGCTTTTAATAAAAGCATTGCTGCTCTAGGAACAGATGTTTTATACGTTCAAAAGTGGCCATGGGGTGATCATGGAGATGATTGGTGGAAACTCAAAAATCGGCGAAATGTTCGTATACAGCAGGCAAAGGATATTGAAAAGTATTCAGAATATGCACAGGCGGTGAATCCTGCGACGGGAACTTTACGGAATGTCAAATATGGGCAGAAGCTTGTTGAAAACGTTGTTGTTGTAGGCACGGGCGCATACTTGCTTGAGACAAGCGGGGCGACTGTTGCCTTTGGCCGTTTCTTTACACAGATGGAAGCCGATGGGGGAAGACCTGTATGTGCTATTGGTTCTGAAGTCGCTGCAAATCTTTTCCCTAATGAAAATCCGATAGGGAAAGTTATTAAAGTTGGCGGGTACGCATTCCGCGTGTTGGGCGTGCTCGATAAACAAGGAAGTTTTCTTGGATTGCAGAGTCTTGATAATAGAGTCTATATTCCAATCAATCGTTTCTTTCAAGAATTTATGTCGTTTCGAAGTGATCTCCAGATTATGGTAAAAGCAAAATCTGTGGAAGAATTGGATGACGCAAAGGAAGAAGTACGGGGCATTATGCGCAAATCGCGTGGATTGAAACCGAAGGAGGAAGATGATTTTGCAATCAACCAGCAGGAAATGTTGGTCCAAACGTTCAATCAAATTGGCGGTGTAATTGCAGCGGTGGGTTTGTTTATCACGGGAATGGCTCTCTTCGTCGGTGGTATTGGAATCATGAATATTATGTTCGTTTCAGTCACAGAACGCACAAAGGAGATCGGTATCCGCAAAGCCATTGGAGCGCCGCGCCGAACTATTCTTTTACAGTTCCTCATTGAATCTGCTGCACTGTGTCTTATCGGTGGTCTTATCGGTATTGTGATTGCCTTTCCATTAAGTCTTATTATCGACACAGTTTTGCCAACAGCGATGCCTCTCAGCGTTGTGGTAATTGCGCTTTTGGTATCGGTATTCGTCGGTGTCGTTTCCGGATTCTTGCCAGCATATCGTGCATCTCGTCTTGATCCGGTAGACGCATTGAGGTATGAGTGAGTCGTGAAGTTCTCTGAAATATTTAAAATGTCTCTGAATGCTTTACGCGCGAATAAATTGCGTTCGGCATTAACTCTCCTTGGAATTTTTGTCGGAGTATTTTCCATTATTGGTGTGATGACCGCAATTCAGGTCCTTCAAAATAGCATTGAGAGCGGACTGAGCAATCTTGGATCCAATACTTTCCAGATTCAGAAGCAGCCAGTGATCGCAAATCGCACACAATGGATGAAATCACTGAAATGGAAAGATATTACATATGAGCAGGCAAAAGCTGTCAAAGAGCGGGTAACACTTGCTCAATATGTCGGTATCGGAGCATTACAGAGTGCAGAAATTATCCAGTTTGGATCACTCAAAACCAATCCGAATGTTTCTGTTGGCGGCGAGGAACCGGAAGGGATGCAGACGAACAACTGGACTATTCAAGATGGAAGAAATATCACGGATGATGATGTGAAGTATGCTTCATTTGTTACAATTCTCATGGGTGATGTTGTGAAGAAATTGTTTCCGCATGATGGTGCAGTCGGCAGTAGTATTAGAATCGGTAATCAGCATTACACAGTTATTGGAACGTTTGAATCGAAAGGCTCATCATTGGGGGATTCTGAGAATAAAGTGATTGTACCGCTCAGTACATTCCTTCAACAATACGGCAAGATACGCAGTGTCTATATTAAGGTCAAAGCCAAAAGTCCGGAAGTGTACGATGATTGTGTTGAGGAGACGCGGATGGTTCTTCGCACACTACGAAAAGTTGCTCCCGGCGATGAAGATAATTTTTCCATTTCCTCTAATGATTCACTCATTGCTACGTTCAATGATTTTACGCTCTATGTAAAACTTGGTGTTGGTTTTATGAGTTTTATTGCACTCATTGCAGCGGGAGTCGGTATCATGAATATTATGCTTGTTTCCGTTACAGAACGAACCAAGGAAATCGGAATTCGCAAAGCCATCGGTGCTCGACGCTCAAATATTTTGGCGCAGTTTATTACTGAAGCTGTTGTGCTGTGTCAAATCGGCGGCATCGTTGGTGTCGGGCTTGGCATACTTGGCGGCAACTTGACAGCGCTTGCATTTAGTTTTCCGCCCGTCTTCCCCATTGATTGGGCATTGATTGGGTTTGCAATTACCACGTTTGTCGGAATTGTGTTTGGCGTGTATCCGGCATGGAAAGCAGCGAATCTTGATCCGATTGAATCTCTTAGATATGAATAAAAAGATAAGGCAGGTTATAGAGACCGGCTTTTTTGATTACCTTTGAAGAGGTTCTATGCAGTTTTCTGAAATTATAAAAATGGCTTTGATAGCCATACGATCCAATAAACTTCGTTCGGCGCTAACGCTTCTTGGCATTATCGTTGGAGTATTCTCTATTATCGGAGTTATGACAGCCCTTCAGGTGCTACAGAAAAGCATTGAAGATGGTTTAAGCGGTCTCGGTTCTCAAACATTCCAGATTCAGAAGCAGCCGGTGATGGCGAATCGGACACAATGGCTCAAATCATTAAAGTGGAAGGATATACGGTACGAACAGGGACTTATTGTAAAAGAGAGAATGACACTTGCTCAATATGTTGCACTGGAATCATGGAAATTTGCACAAACCGTGCAGTATGGATCTTTAAAAACAAATCCGAATGTTCAGATCGCTGGAGAAGAACCGGAAGGAATACCAACGAATAATTGGACAATCAAAGAAGGGCGTAGCCTTTCAGAGGATGATATGCGATATAGTACCTTTGTAGCCATTATTGGCGATGATGTAGCAAAGAAACTATATCCGCATGGCGGTACTATCGGAAGTGAGATTCGCATTGGCGATGGACGGTATCAGGTTATAGGTACGTTTGATCAAAAGGGTTCATCTCTGGGTGGAAATTCAGATAACTTCGTCGTAGTGACCATTGAGCACGTTTTTGAATAATTACGGCAAACTTCGCAGCATAAATATTATGATTAAGGCGAAAAATGCTGAAGTGTACGATGATTGTGTCGAGGAAGCTCGCATGCTCCTTCGAACAGTTCGAAATGTTGCACCGGGCCAGGAGGACGATTTTACAATCTTCTCGAACGATTCGTTGATTGATACATTTAATGATTTTACGCTCTATGTAAAAATGGGAGTTGGATTTATCAGTTTTGTCTCACTTCTTGCAGCTGGTGTCGGTATTATGAACATCATGTTAGTTTCTGTTACAGAGCGCACCAAAGAGATCGGGATTCGGAAGGCTATCGGTGCAAGGCGCTCAAATATTCTTGCTCAGTTCATTACGGAAGCTGTCGTTCTGTGCGAGATTGGGGGGATTATCGGTATCGTGCTGGGAGTCCTGGGCGGGAATATAACTGCACTTGCATTTCATTTCCCTCCCGTTTTTCCAGTGGAGTGGGCGCTTATTGGATTTGCGCTCACCACATTTGTCGGTGTGGTTTTTGGTGTGTATCCTGCATGGAAAGCTGCAAACCTCGACCCTATTGAATCTCTTCGATATGAATAGGATAAGAAAGAAAACCGATGAATGTTTTCATCGGCTTTCTTCTTGTCAAGAATCTGATCCCGTCCTTTTTGATCTGTTCTCTTGAAAGAGTAACAATCACACTTCTAAATCTTTTCAACAACAACCGCCGTTCCATATGCTAGTACTTCAGTGACACCGGCGGCTATTTCCGTCGCGTCATAGCGAAAAGCAAGCACGGCATTCGCACCGAGTTCTTCAGCATGAAGTATCATGAGCTCGTATGCATCCCTGCGAGTCTGCTCGCATAACTGGGTGTAGAGGCTGATGTTACCTCCGAAAAGAATCTGAAATCCAGCTCCGATATTTCCGAGGAGCGATCGCGATCGAACAATGATACCACGAACAACACCAAGATTTTTTACAACACGATACCCGTCAAGTTGAATATTTGTTGTGATTAGCGTGTGATCCATCCTTGTTTTCTGATTCATGGAGTTTCTCCTTTCAATAATAATATTATATGATGCCCGGATGTTTTCCTCCACCCGCTACAGAGAGATACAGAATGATCATCAAAAGGAGGAATTGGACAAGATAAAACGTCGAAATGCTTTTATTTATAATCTTGATAGTTGCCTCGGCATCTTCAGGTGCGTTTTTCTCTGATATCCCCTGTATCAATTTTGTACGCCGCCGTACCAGTATAGGTCCGAAGACAGCTCCATTAATAAGAAGAAAGGCGAAAAGGATAATTTTTGCGATCAGCCATCCGTCAGTGTACCAGAGATTAATATTACCGTTGTACAAGTTGAAAATATTCACGATGCCTGTTAGGAGCATGATGATGGAGGCGATGGGAGAAAGCAAGCCGAAGCGGCGGTTGATTTTTCCGACGAAGAGTTTCTGATTCCATTCCTTCTCCGCCTTCATTCTCCGTTCAAGAATCCATCCCCCTAAAAGCGCTGTGAATAAAAATCCAAAACCAATGAGATGAAAAAGAAAATTGACAGAACCATTCATAGACACCTCGCTGTCGGGATAGTATATGGAATGTTTATCATTGCTGTTCTAAGATAAGAAAATGATTTGATAAAAAGGAAGTGCTCCATTTCTGAGATGAGATTCTCATGAAGAGGAAGTGGGGAAAAGCGATTCACTAAAAAAAGGGCAGTCCGAATATGACTGCCCTTACTGTTTGCTGTTATTTGTTTTATTTATTTCTCTTTATCACGCACGATATCACCAACTTGAAAATTGGTGCCTTCAAGCACTTTCGCCTTTGCAGCTTTACCCATCAACGCATCTTCTACAACTTCAATCCTGCCGACCTTTGACTCTTCAGAACCAAGGATCATTCCAGTGTCTGGATCTTTCACTTCCTCTCCCTTGCGGAACACGAAGAATTCCATGCCTGGTTTCACTTTTCCTTCAGAGCCTGGTTTCATCAACACCGTACCGTCGGTATTCATTTTCAAAATCTTTCCCGCCCATGGTATCTTCTCCATGTTTTCTGCAATCAGCTTGACACAGCCGTTGATTGCTTCGCGTGTTGCTTTGCCAATATCGGTATCATTCCATGAATCCTGGTTGCTGAAATCGATATCTTCATAACGAACAGAAATGCCTGTGGAGGACTCGGTGCCTTCTTCGCTTTCGGCTGCAACAATCTCGCCGGTGTTTGTGTTGATGAGACGAATATCGATAACTGCGCGCGATTGCTTTGTAGAAATTCCGCCGCCGAGAATCGACATACCACCGCTAATATTACTTTTTTTCTGGCCGAATTCAGTGACACTGCCTACAATAAATAATTCTGCACCAAGAAGCTGTCCAACCTTTGGTGCGGTTTCCGGTGTGACCATAAAGGAAGTGCCAAATTGTTGCTCTTTGATGATTCGTTCGATCTCCTGCCGCTCGATAACAGCAAACTTGCCGGATTTCACGAGTGCGGTCACCAGCATATCAGCGATACCTTCGCCGAGCGAGTGATAGCCGCTGCCAGTACGATCTTCAAAACGTGACACCGCTACACGCTTTTTCAGCTGGGCTTGCGCATGCAGGGTAACTATGAAAAGACAAACGAGTAGGAGACGGAAAAAACGAGAAGCTTTCATATGATGATCCCTTTTAATTGGTGAATAAAAAGTTATGGATTCAATGTTGTTTTTTATGTTGATTAAAATAGGGTTTAGATTTAAAACATGCTAATGCACTGAATGACTTTTAGTGTATTTTTGGATTCTATAACGTTGCATCGATTTCTCATACATTGCTGTGTGTCTCAATACTGTGCCGGACTTTCCATTCATCGGCAGTCATCCCATAGATGAAGAGATCCACATAATGATCATAGAGGAATCCTGCCTGTCGTATTATTCCTTCTTTCATAAAGCCGAGTCGTTTTATAATGGCGCAACTCTTTTTGTTTCCGGTCGCGCAGCGAATTTGGACGCGATTGAGTTGGTACTCATTGAATGCATAATCTATCAAAGTCTGGCATGATTTTGTGACAATCCCAAATCCTTGATGTTCTGCATTGATCCAATATCCTATCTCTACATTTCTATTCATCCAATCGATACGTTGGAATCCGATTACGCCGACAAGCTGCTGATGGAACCAGATACCGCATGCAAAGCCAAGGTTTTGATCATGCTGTTCATGCGAAGACTTGATGAATGCCAAACTCTCTTCGATGGTCGTATTGGTATCTACCCATGGAAGCCATTGCCGGAGATACGAACGATTGTTTTCGACCAAATCAAATAAGGCAGTTGCATCGTCCAACATCAATATTTTCAAAACAATTTCTTCGTCAACTTTGAGGAGAAGCATTTTTCATTTCAATGGAGTTTAATATTCAAAATAAACCTAAATCTTATTGCTTGGTGTATTTTTCTGCTGTGGAAAGAATTGAAAAAGTGATATGCCGTAATTCTGAACGAACAGTAACCACACCCCCAGCATAATCATTCCGGCATTCTCTAAAATTTTAATATGTCCGATTTTGCTAACGTTTGGATCTTGGGTAAAACATCCGCATGAGATGTCCAGTCCGCGCAGAAGGGCGGAAATTATGAGAATGGTAAATCCAACAAGTATAAAGGTGATTAATAGTGCACTCGCGCGCGGATACAAACCAAGAATGAGACTGAGTCCGCAGAGTAATTCCAAAGAAGGGAGAATCGTTGCGATCACCATCGCGAGCGTTGGTCCCACAATTTTGTAGTTAAGAATAGATGTAACAAATGCAGCGGGATCAGATATTTTATCTAAGCTTGCAATGACGAATAATCCTCCAAGAAAAACCCGGATAAGAAGAATAAGAATGGTGTTCGTGAGAATCGATTTCATGTTTTTTACTCGTTGAACTGAAGGCAAGCGAGAATAGAGTATCTCGTCTACCGTAGGATTCTATTCTCTATCAATAGACAAATTGTTTGCTTTCCACTCCTGCCATCCGCCAAAAAAAACTTTCACATTGGTAAATTTCAATTCTATCAATTTAAGCGCCAATTCTATACTGGAATTACATTCAGCACCGTCGCAATAAACGATAAGCATTTTTTCTTTTGGTATGCTTTCTAACAGGATATGGTGTGTATCAATCTCCTTCAATGCAATGTTGATTGCGCCGCGGATGTGTCCCGTTTTATACTCGAAGTCATGTCGAGCGTCGACGAAGAGCACATCCTGTGATTCATACAACTCCTTCGCCTTTTCTAATGAGATCATTTCCAAGTTGGCGGCTGCCGCAGAAAAAGTTGGTTTTTTCTCAGAAAAAAAACCTTGCTTTGTTACAAATGTGTAAGCAAATCCCAGTACCGTTGCTGCGGCGATGAGGAATAACACTTCAAGGATTGATTGACGATGCGTCTTCAATTCTCTTTGTTTCCTATATAGGTGACTCGTATTTCAACAAACGGTTGGATCTTGTGGTTCGTTATAATATAAAAATGTTCATTGGAATAACCGGGTTTATTTGGTACTACTGTTACCTGTATGTTCAGTGTATCGTCTGGCTGTAAAGTTTTCTTCTCCATGGTAATGGAAATAGATGCCGACGAGACACTGTCTCCTTGAATGGTAATTGGTGATCCTGATACATTCTTCACTGCCACTGTTTGTGTTATAGGTTTCCCCATCGTTATATTATTCATCCAAAGCATATTTGATCCGCTGATCGGCTGAAGTATTTCTTTTACGTCTGCGAGTAATTTAACAGTTATAAATTGCGATGTGGGATCGTTGGTATTGATGTTCACATGCTTTTCTACTTTCCCACGATACCCGGCGGAGTTGAACTCTAATTCTACATCATCAGATTGATCGGGAAGGAGAAATCCTTTGGGCTGTTTCACCGTTGTGCATCCACATTGCGGTTGAACAGAAAAGATGCGTAATGTGTCGTTGCCAATATTTTTCAGAACGATCTTTCCTTTTTTCTTTTCACCACCATACATATTTCCAAGATCGACTTCAGGTTTGTCGAGAGAAAGTTTTGGTTGTGAAAAAGCAATGCCGGTGATCAAGAATGTTAAAATAAAAAAACGATAAATTAGTTTCATAGTTTCATCTCTTTTGTTTAGTGAGCTGATGATTGTTTCCACCATACACCCGTCAAGGCCATTTGTTTTAATATGGGGGCAACGCGGTAGCGTTCTTCTTGTAAATCAGTATAAAGGGCTGTGAGAACGGCATACACCTGATCCAATCCTATTTGCTCAGCCCATTCGATCGGGCCCAGCGGGAAGTGCATACCAAGTGTCAATGCTTTGTCAATATCGTCAGGTGCAGCGATGTCTGCTGTGATTGCAAATGCTGCTTCGTTGATGACTTGGCACAAAATTCGCGGCAGAACCATACCTACTCTATCTTGCACAATCTCAATTTCTTTGTCAATGGAAAGGAAAAACCGTGAAACGACTTCTAAAGTTTCCATCGGTGTATAAATTGTCGGTGCAACCTCGACCAGCGATTTATTGATAAATGTTGGCAGCGCAGCGATACCAACAAGCCGGTGTTTCCCTGCAATCCAAGCGGACTGTTCTGTTGCTGTTATAGTTATAGATGAAGAGAGAATTGGTGCAGTCTCTGGTAATGCAGTTGCCAACTTTTCAAGATTCTTTTTCTTTGTGAGAACATCCATGTTTGTTAATTCAATTGCTATGGATGTATTTTCTGGAATAGTACTTGAAATTATGATGCCGGGAGATAAAGGATTCTGTTTTTTTGTAAGCGGTTCATTCCATGAAGCGCATACATTGTACCCATGAGCCATGCAAATTCCTGCGTATTGCTCAACCATAGGAGCTTCACCCACCAAATACACGAGGGCTTTTTCAGATCGGAAACTTTCTTGAAAGCGCGGATCTTCCACTTTCTGTAAGGTATGCTTTTCAGCTAGAAATCTTGGAGTTTTTGCTATATCTTTCTTCATGCTCTTTGAGGAAGTTTTTGTAACCTTCGCGGCAGTCTTAGTATTCTTTTCTGGTTTTTTTTTATTCTTCTTCAATCTAGATGTCCCACTATTTCATTTCTTCGTAATTGAAGAATCCCTTTGCCGATTTTTTTCCCAATAATCCTGATTCCACCATTTGTTTGAGAATCGGGTGCGGGCGCAGACGCGGTTCTCCGTACGATTGACTGTACAATGATTCTGTCTCAGCAAGCGCTGAATCAATTCCCATCTGGTCCATCGTCTCAAATGGCCCTGTAGAAAAACCACCGACTTTTTTTACAATATTATCAATCTGTTCTGCATAAGCAACGTTTTCCCCAAGCAAACACAGTGCTTCGCTGAACATTGGAAGTGATATACGGCTAGCGATGAATCCAGGAGTATCCTTGACGATAATAGAATCTTTTCCTAGCAACTTTGCCCATTCGATGGCTCGATCAAGAGTCTCTGTATTGGTTTTGTAACCCTTCACTACTTCAACAAGTGCAGCAGTGTCTACTGGATGAAAAAAATGTAAGCCGATGACACGTTCCGGATTTCTTGTCATGGCCGCGATGGATGTGATGGAAAGCGAAGAAGTCGTACTTGCCAAAACAGCAGTGCTTTTAGTGTTTGCATCAAGGTGTTTGAAGAGATCTTTCTTTACACGAATATCTTCAATGACAGATTCGATGATGCAATCGCAGTGTCCAAGGTCGGGTAGACTCGTTCGCGTACGGATTCGCTCGAGGGCTGCAGTGAATTCCTCATGCGGCAGTTTCCCCAAGTTGATCATTTTTCGCAGGTCAGCTTTGATGCGCTCGATCGAGCGGCGTAAAATGGTTTCGTTGACATCGTAAAGCTGTACATCTATTTTAAAAAGGGCGGCAAGTTGGGCAATTCCCGTACCCATCGTTCCCGCACCAACAATACCGAGGTGTTTCAACATAGTTTTCGTGTATCCTTGTAATGATGGAAACATACTCAACAGATGCCGAAAAAACAACACATGATTATTGTGGAATATGTTTGTATTATAGGTTTGAACAGTAATGCATAATGTTTTTTTATAAAAGATAAATTTTCTTATGGCTTATTTTAATACTGCGCTCTTTCATGGCCAATCATCCGAGGTTTCAGTTGATACTGTTGTCAATTATAAACTATGGGGATGGGAAGCAATTGTGATGCAGAATGATCTTATTACACTTGCCACAGTCCCGGCTATTGGCGGTCGTGTTATGCAGTACCGATCTAGGCGGTCATTCTTCCATTTTCATTAATCCGGATGAGCTTACAAAAATATACACGCCATCAAAAAATGCAGATTGGCACAATTTTGGGGGGTATAAAACTTGGCCTTCGCCTCAAAGCCAATGGCCTAATACTTGGCCACCTCCTCCAATACTTGATAGAGGTAATTATACTTCTCAAATCGATTTAATAAAGGAAGATTCAATTTCTGTTCTCGTTGCAAGTCCGGTTGAACAATGGGTCGCACCCGGTGTTCAATTTGAACGCAAGGCGACACTATATGCTGGAACAAGTCGAGTTAAGATGGAACAAACCATCATGAACGATGGAACAAGCGCTGTAAAATGGGGTATGTGGTCCATCATGCAGTCGATCGTCAACCATCCAGGGGAAACGGATTACGAGAATTTTTGGGCTTATTTCCCAATCAATCCAAACAGCGCCTATGGGCAAAGCGGTGCGAACCCTCAAGGTAGTTCCAGTGCATGGAAGGGAGAAGTCGCACCTGGTGTGTATGGTGTCCAGTTTAGTCCTGATAACACATTAATTTATGCTGATCCGCATAAAGGGTGGATTGCCTATGCTGATCTGCGAGACGGAGTTGTTTACGCTAAAACCTTTAATATATTCGAAGGTGCACCATATCCTGACAATGCCCGTGTGACGGTATACGTGAGCGCCAACTTTCCACCAATTTATTTAGAAGTCGAAGTGAAAGCTCCGGTCGTTGAACTTGCTGCAGGCGGTGGAAGATATACATTTATAGAAAATTGGTGGGCTGCTAAAGTGCGTGCGCCGATGTTGGATATAAATTCAGTTGGTGTCATCGCCGGGAAGCTTTCGTACAAATCGGCAACACATGGTTTATCAGCAATGTATGGAGTCTTCTATAAAGGAACTGCTCGAGTGGTGTGTATCAATGCACTTGGCCGGATTTTAACAGAAGGTACTTCGGTTCCGGTTTCACCGCTGGCAGAATTTCAGCTTCAAGAAATAATTGATATTCCGGTCAATGCAAAAACAATTGAAATTCGGATTTATGATACTCACAATACGCTGGTGGGTATCTTGGACAGTGCAGATGTCTCAGAACTTTTAACCGGTCGCAACGCTGTGAACTCAGGCAAGCCTTCGAAGTTTTGACTCGTGCAGAATTTTTCGAATCTATTCAATCAAGGCACATCCATTGCAGATGAGCTACCCGAACAATTATCAGTGAAGGTAATAATTTATAATTTACATGGACGTGAAATAAAAACATATTTGTTGATTGACAAATCTATTGAGGTATCACGAACTACTATAGGATGGAACAAACGATCGGGGCTTTTCATTTTCAAGTGAAATATAAGTTTATATGGTACAAGCAACATCATTGAAAGAAGAAAAAATCTTTGATAAGTCGGCAAAAATGACACTCTTAAAATAAAACTCAATGACACCGTGATTTTCGAAATATTGAAAAAAGAAAGCGATTACTTCTGCTGTTCTCTCATTGATTTCTCTCTCTTGAATCTATGTGTTATCCATTGATAAACAGGCAGCGTAATGCCGGATGCAAAACCGATGACGGAAAAGTATTACAAAATATAGTGCGCTTTATTTGATGATGTCAGAACCCTTACCGAAAATAAATAAAGAAAAGATGGCCTCATTCCTCTGGAATGAGAATATTGTCAGCGTTTTGCTCGTAGCAATTTCATTCTGTGTTTATCTTGCCACGATGTGTCGCTCGGTTGGGTTTACGGATTCAGGTGAACTAGCAACTGTGATTTGCACGCTTGGGATCGCGCATCCGACAGGATATCCGTTCTTCACTTTGCTGGGAAAATGCTGGATGATGATCCCAGCTCCGCTGGAAGAAATTCTTCAATTAAACATATTTGTAGCTTTGCTTACAGCTGTTGCTGTCGGTGTGTTTTTCAAGACAACACTGATACTCCGTCGATCAGCGCTTGTATTTCAAGGAAGAAGCCAGAAGCGAAAAGAGCACAACGATTATCGTTTCATACTTACATCGGTGATTGCGAGTCTCGTGCTCGGATTATCTACAACATTCTGGTCGCAATCGACTGCCATAGAAGTTTACCCGCTTCATCTTGTGCTCATTATGCTTACGACATTATTCTTCGTGGGTGGCTTAGAGGAGCAGCTCAGTCAAACTCAGATTTTTTCCCGAAAGCTGATACTCTTCGCATTCGTATTAGGATTAAGTTTCTCAAATCATATGACCACGATTCTATTGGCGCCGGGATTTTTGTGGTTATACTTTCGTGTCTTTGGATTCGGGAAGGAATCGTTCCGCAGAATTCTGAAAATTGCCCCGTTCTTTCTGCTTGGTCTGTCAATTTATTTATACCTGCCCATTCGTTCATCGGGAAATCCATTGCTCGACTGGGGTCATCCCGCAACGCTCGAACGTTTTTTCTGGCATGTCAGCGGCAAGCAATTTCGAGTGTGGATGTTCTCCAGTTGGAGTGTTGTGCAAAAACAGCTAAGTTACTTTGCAAATAATTTTACATCGGAATTTCATCTTGCGGTAATCGCTTGTATTGTGATTGGGATGTTCGTGTTGATCAGACGCTGTCGTCGTATGTTTATTTTTTTGACACTCTTATTCTTAACTACGGTGGTGTATGCGGTGAACTATGACATCTTTGATATTGATTCTTACTTTTTACTTTCCTACATCGCCATAGGTTGGATAGCAGCATATGGAATGGATTTTCTTTTTGATTCGATAAGCGATAAGCGAAGTTGGATGAAGGCAATAGCGTTTGTCATCCTTACTGTTCTTCCGATTGTACAAATCATGAATAATTGGAACAGAGTGGATGAAACAAAAAATATTCTTCCGCAGCAGTTTGTGCGGAATGCTTTTTCTCATTTTGAACCCAACGCTGTTGTCGTAGCGAGTCAGTGGGATTATTTTATCTCACCATCCTTGTATTATCAATTCATTCGAAATGAACGGCCCGATATTGCCATCATCGATAAAAGTTTGCTGCAGAATCGTTCCTGGTATTTTATACAGTTTCAACGACAGCACCCGGAGCTGATGGAACGTATACGGCCGAGCGCAAATTATTTTTTGGAAGAGTTGGATAAGTTTGAGCATGATAGTCCGTTCAATTTCAATATCATTCAATTATATTGGCAGAGCCTCTTGAGCGAGATAATAGAGAACTCCCTACCCGATCATCCAGTCTATATCGACCCCCGGATAGATCGGGAGTTTCCCTCTGACTATTCTCGCACACCTGCGGGCCTTTTTTTACGGCTTACAAAAAAAGAAGATATAACTTGTTATAAAACTGCTCTGGCTCCTTTTGGGATTTGGGATAAAAAACAGCCGGTTGCAAAGGATTTTGAGCAGTATTATATCGCTATGCTTATACGTGATGCTGATTGGCTGTTAAAAAATGGAAGAGCCGATGAGGCAAAAAAGGTTCTTGCTGAGGTTCTATATATTGAGCCAGGCAACTTTTCCGCACGTTGGCTGACGAGAAAAGAAGGGAAATAAAATATAATATTAAAAGTTTCGTTGACTATGTGCGAATTTTTTCTATATTTATAGTTCGGCAATTCGGCGTACCGGGCGAATCACCTGTATTCTCGAAGTCCTTGAGTTACTGCGGTTATTGTCATGCGAAATCGCAGCAGGGTTGAATATCGCTTTGGATGCAATTCTGCTGGCGTAGCTCAGCTGGTAGAGCAGCTGATTTGTAATCAGCAGGTCATCGGTTCGAGTCCGATAGCCAGCTCAAGCAGAGTTGTTGGGCAGGTAGCGAAGCGGTCAAACGCATCAGACTGTAAATCTGACGGCTCATGCCTTCGAAGGTTCGAATCCTCCCCTGCCCACAAAGATTTTGCGGAATAGGGTTGATAGCTTGCGTTGTTTGTTGGATGAGTTATTGAAAGAGCTGGAATGGTATGAACGCGGGAGTAACTCAGTTGGTAGAGTCACAGCCTTCCAAGCTGTTGGTCGCGGGTTCGAGCCCCGTCTCCCGCTCCACAGTGTCTGAGCGCTTGCGTAGCTCAGTTGGTAGAGCACTTCCTTGGTAAGGAAGAGGTCATCGGTTCAATCCCGATCGCAAGCTCGAATACGTTAGGAAGAAGATGAAGGAACGAATATGCGAGACATCATTACCTTAGAATGCACAAGTTGTAAACGGCGTAATTATTCTACAACGAAGAATAAAAAGAAACAAACCGGACGGGTTGAGTACAAGAAGTATTGCCCCTGGTGTAATAAACGAACGCCGCATAAAGAAACCAAGTAACGATTTTTGTATTCTGATGGTTACTCAAGTTGAGAGACACACGCGAGTTATTCAATCAGTAGAGCAGACGTGTCTGCGCCTGCACATAGAGCAAAAATGATGATACGTCAGTAGCTCAATTGGCAGAGCAGCGGTCTCCAAAACCGCAGGTTGGGGGTTCGACTCCCTCCTGACGTGCATAATCACTCAAAACAAGAAAGAAGATATTGAGCGATGGAAGAAAAAATTATAAACTTCTTTAAAGATGTTGTGAAAGAGATGGATAAGGTGACATGGCCTTCACGTGAGGAACTCATGGAGCAGACTAAAATCGTCATCATTGTCACATTAATTATAGCGGTATTTGCTTGGATTGTGGACTTTTCGGTGAGCGAAATTCTCAAAGCAATTTTGAAATCTTAAGGAATCAACTTTGGATAAGCGCTGGTATGTAGTTCGAACGTATTCGGGCCACGAAGCCAAGGTCAAGACATACTTGGACTCGGAGATTGCACGGATAGGATTGCAGGAAAAAATTTCGAATGTATTGATTCCTTCGGAAAAAGTGTTTGAAATTAAGGATGGAAAAAAGAAGTCAAAGGTGAAAAATTTTTTCCCTGGGTACATCCTTGTTGAGGCAGTCTTGGATAAAGAGACGAACCACGTCATTCTTGAAGCCCCGTCGGTGATGGGATTTGTACCAGACAAAAATAATCCAGCCGCATTACAACCGGATGAAGTGCGTCGTCTCATCGGCAAGATGGAGCAAAAGGAAGAGACTCAAATCGTCGATATTCCGTTCCATGTCGGTGAAGCAGTAAAAGTGACAGATGGACCGTTTAATAATTTCAATGGGTTCGTCCAAGGAGTAAATTTTGAAAAACTCAAAGTGAAAGTGATGGTCAGTATCTTTGGGCGCAAGACACCGATAGAACTGGATTTTTCACAAGTAGAGATAGAAAAGTAACTCGAGTATTTTGTAATTCTTAACGTAAGGCATGTACTATGGCAAAGAAAGTAACAGGTTTCATCAAACTGCAAATTCCTGCTGGTCAGGCAAATCCTGCACCTCCGGTGGGTCCCGCACTTGGTCAAAAGGGCGTTAACATCATGGAATTCTGCAAACAGTTTAACGCCAGAACGAAAGATCAACAGGGGCTCATCATTCCTGTGGTTATTACTGTGTTCAGCGATAAATCATTTTCGTTTATCACGAAAACACCGCCGGCGGCAACATTGTTGGTGAAAGCTGCAAAGTTGGAAAAGGGTTCCGGTGAACCGAACCGCAATAAAGTTGGAAAGGTGACGAAGAAACAAGTTCGCGAAATTGCTGAATTGAAAATGCCGGATTTAAATGCCGCAAACATCGATTCGGCAATGAGTATGGTAGCGGGCACTGCCCGCAGTATGGGTATTACAGTTGAAGAATAAAATTGTTCGTGATGGAGTGAGAGAATGAAACAGCACAGTAAAAGATTCAGAGCCGTTGCAAAGAAAATTCAGCCGAAGAACTATACGATCACTGATGCAGTGGAGTTAGTAAAACAATCTGCTTCCGCAAAGTTTGCCGAAGCAGTTGATATCGCCGTTCGACTTGGTCTCGACCCGAAGAAGGCAGACCAAGCACTTCGAGGAACAGTAGCATTGCCGCATGGTATTGGAAAAGAAGTTCGTGTACTCGTCATTGCCAAACCTCCAAAGGATGAAGAAGCCAAGGCTGCAGGTGCAGATTATGTCGGGTACAAAGAGTATCTGGAAAAGATCCAGCAAGGTTGGGCAGATGTCGATGTGATTATTGCCACGCCAGATGTTATGGGCGATCTTGGAAAGCTCGGGAAAATTCTCGGTCCTCGCGGCTTGATGCCGAATCCAAAGAGCGGAACGGTAACACCGGATGTAGCGAAAGCGGTGAAGGAAGTGAAAGCCGGTAAGATCGAATTCCGCGTTGAGAAGGCAGGTATTGTCCATGCAACAGTTGGCAAGGCAGGATTTGAAAAAGAAAAATTGGTTGAGAACATTCAGTCATTTCTCAATACCATCATGCGTTTAAAACCTGCAACAGCAAAAGGTCAGTATGTCAAGAGTATTGCCATCTCCACAACAATGGGACCTGGCGTACACATCGACCGCGCTGAAACGGGGGTACATTGAAATAGAAATTACGCACTCACGTTCTCGTAAACCGTTGGATGCTCCGTTGAATGCGGAGGCTTCTCATTCGACAACAAGAACTAACGTATAAAGGGAAACCATGAAACGCAGTGAGAAAGAGGCGATCATCGCCGAAGTTGCTGAAAAAGCTGCGCGAGCTGTTGCGATGTACTTCGCGGATTTTTCAAAACTCACGGTCGCAGAAGAAACAGAACTGCGTCGTGAATTTCGGAAATCCGGAGTTGAGTACAACGTAGTGAAGAATACACTCGCACGGAAGGCTCTTCAACAACTTACAGGATATGATCGTGTATATGATAAGCTCGTTGGTCCGACTGGTCTCGCATTTTCATACGACGATCCATCGGCACCGGCAAAGATTATCAAGAAATATTCTGAGAAATTAGGGAAGTTCAAGCTTAAAGCCGCTGTCATCGAAAAACAAGTCTACGATGCCACAAGGTTAAATGAACTTGCGAACATGCCATCGCGAAAGGATATGGTCGCTGCTATTCTCAGAAACTTGCAAGCACCTGTTTCCGGCATCGTGGGCGCGATCAATGCTGTCGCACGTGATCTCGTCTATGTTCTCGATGCGATCGAGAAGAAGAAAGCTGCTTAATTTAGAATTTGAAAACTATTATTTAAAGGAGAATTATCATGTCAGTCGTTGCTGAAATTGTTGAAAAGATTGAAAAACTTACTTTGCTTGAAGCTGTGGAATTAAAGAAAGCACTCGAAGAGAAATTTGGTGTTACTGCCGCTGCCCCAATGATGATGGGTGCGATGATGCAGACCGGTGCAGCTGCCCCAGCTGCTGTCGCGGAAGAACAAACCGAGTTCAATGTCGAATTGAAGAGTGCAGGCGCGCAGAAGATCAACGTCATCAAGGTTGTACGTGCAGCAACTGGTCTCGGCTTGAAAGAAGCTAAAGACCTTGTTGACGGTGCACCAAAGACCGTGAAGGAAGGCCTCTCGAAAGATGATGCTGAAAAGTTGAAGAAAGAACTCGAAGAAGCAGGCGCTACTGTCGAGCTCAAATAAATCAAGTAGCAAATCCATCGCGAACTTTTCGAGTGAAAATCTTGTTCAGATTGCGGTGGATGAATAGGTCGCTAAGCCGATGGCTCGCCTTTTTACGAGGCTCGGGAACCATCGGCTTATGCCGTCTAAGGATGAGCATTTGGCGGTCACTTTGTGAAAGTTCGTTTTCATTTGAAGTCGATGTTTCAACCATCAAGGTTGAATTTAAAAATCTTAATATCAACAAGGAGTGGTTCCTTTGAAAAACCAATCCAATGGTTCCCAAGAACGTGTGTTGTTTGCACGAATCCCATCGGTCATCGAAACGCCAGATCTTCTGAACGTCCAGATCGACTCGTTTAACAATTTTCTTCAGGCCGATACGCTTCCGCATCGTAGGAGGAAGCTTGGCTTGCAGCAAGTATTTGAAATGAATTTTCCGATCAGCGATGCACGTGAAAATTTTCTCCTCGAATTTGCTGAATACTACGTCGAAAAACCGAAGTATTCAGTCGTCGAGTGCCAGGAACGCGGTTTAACATTTGCTGTTCCGCTGAAAGCACAGCTCCGGCTCTCTGCCAAGAAAGAAGGCGGAAAAGAATTTGTCGATACAATCGAACAGGAAGTCTATCTTGGAAATCTTCCTGCAATGACGCATCGCGGTACCTTCATCATCAACGGTGCTGAACGCGTGGTGGTGAGCCAGTTGCATCGTTCGCCAGGCGTGTTCTTCGGCGAGTCGGTACATCCGAACGGCACTATGATGTATTCTGCGCGTATTATTCCATTCCGAGGGTCATGGGTGGAATTTGCCACTGACATCAACAATGTCATGTACGCTTATATCGACAGGAAGAAAAAATTTCCCGTTACTACATTGTTGCGTGCGCTTGGTTATTCATCAGATGACGATATTCTTGATTTGTTTGGACTCGTGGAAGAGATTGATACTGCAAAGGTAGAATTAAAAGAATACATTGACCGAAAAGTGTGTAGCGATGTGTTCGATAAAAAGACCGGTGAAGTCTTCATTAATAAAGACACAAAGCTCACTGAAGAACATATCAAGCACCTCAGAAAAGCAAATATTAAGAAACTTCGATTGTTAAAAACTGATGAAGCATCTTCCAGCTCCGTGATTGCAAATACTATTTTGAAGGATGCTGCACGTTCTTCTGAAGATGCGCTTGAAGCAATTTATACGCAGTTGCGTTCCGGTGAAGCGCCGGATTTAGATACAGCGAAGAACCTCATTGACCGATTGTTTTTCAATCCAAAGCGCTATGACCTTGGCGATGTCGGCCGGCACAGGATGAACATTAAACTCAACCTGAATATCCCGGAAAATGTAACAACGCTGACGAAAGATGATATTATCGCTATCATCAAATACTTGATAGATATGCAGCAAGGTAAGCGAGCAGTAGATGACATAGATCATCTTGGAAATCGCCGTGTACGAACAGTAGGCGAACAGCTTGCCCAGCAATTCAACATTGGATTGTCTCGGATGACACGCACGATCCGTGAACGGATGAACTTACGTGATGCCGAAACAATCACACCGCAGGATTTGGTGAACGCGCGAACAATCACCAGCGTTATCAATGCGTTCTTCGGAACAAACCAACTTTCACAATTTCTCGATCAGACAAATCCATTGGCAGAGATGACGCACAAACGGCGTGTTTCTGCACTCGGACCTGGCGGTTTAACGCGCGAACGTGCAGGCTTCGAAGTCCGTGACGTGCATTATACACACTATGGTCGCCTTTGCCCGATTGAGACGCCAGAAGGTCCAAACATCGGCTTGATTTCTTCGCTTTGCATTCATGCGCGTATCAATGATTTTGGTTTTATCGAAACACCTTATCGGAAAGTAAAGAACGGCAGGGTTGTTGAAGAGATTGAATTCCTGACAGCAGAACGCGAAGACGAAGTCACTATCGCGCAGGCAAACACTGTTCTGGACGAACGCGGCCGTTTCCTTGAAGAAAAAATTAAGGCGAGATTCCAAAGCGACTATCCGGTCACAGAACCTGATAAGATCCAATATATGGACGTTGCACCGAACCAGATTGTAAGCGCAGCAGCAGCATTGATCCCTTTCCTTGAGCATGACGACGCTAACCGTGCTTTGATGGGATCAAATATGCAACGCCAAGCTGTTCCGTTGTTACAACCTGAATCACCCATTGTCGGCACTGGGTTGGAAGAAACCATCGCACGTGACTCACGTACAATCATTGTTGCCGAACGCAATGGCTTAGTCGAGTCTGTGAATGGTGACAATGTTGTAGTGTTGTACGATATTGACGAGAACAGCACTGAAGCAATTATCAGTTTTGACGACAAACGTCGGGTAGAATATAAGCTCACAAAATTCCTCCGCACAAATCAAGATACATGCATCAATCAAAAACCAGTTGTCAAAGAAGGTCAACGTTTCAAGAAAAATGATGTGCTGGTTGATGGTTGTGCGACTGATGGCGGAGAACTTGCGCTGGGTAGAAATATTTTGGTAGCGTTTATGCCATGGCGTGGATATAACTTTGAAGATGCTATCATTGTCAGTGAGCGTATTGTGTCGGAAGATGTCTTTACGTCCGTCCACATTGAAGAGTTTGAATTACAAGTACGGGATACGAAGCGCGGTGAAGAAGAACTTACGCGGGAAATTCCGAATGTCAGTGAAGAAGCAACGAAAGATCTTGACGAAAACGGAGTTGTCCGTATTGGTGCAGAGGTAAACGAGGGCGATATTCTTATCGGTAAGATCACACCAAAAGGTGAAACCGATCCTACACCGGAAGAGAAACTTTTGAAAGCGATTTTCGGAGAAAAAGCCGGCGATGTAAAAGATGCTTCACTGAAAGCGCCTCCTGGTATGAAAGGCATTGTCATTTCTACGAAGCTCTTCAGCCGCAAGAAGAAGGATACGGAAAGTAAGAAGGAAGACAAGAAAAAACTGGAATCACTTGATCGCTTAAGGCGGAAGGAAATCAAAGATCTGCACGAGAAGCTTGGACGCAAGCTGGATCAGGTGCTCGAAGGTGAAAAATCTGTTGGCATTCGAAATGCAGATGGCGAAATTGCTATCCGTGCCGGTGTCATGTTTAAAGAGGACACCTTTCAAAAAATAGAAGATCTTGACAAGCTTGATTATAATCAAGAGTGGATCGATGATAAGCGTAAGCAGAATACCATCATCCGTCTCTATGAAAATTTTCGCCAGAAAATGACCGAGATAGAAGAACTCTATCGCCACGAGAAAAATAAAATACAACTTGGCGACGAATTGGCTCCGGGTATTGTACAACTCGCAAAGGTCTATGTCGCGAAGAAGCGCAAGCTTCAAGTAGGTGACAAGATGGCCGGTCGTCACGGAAATAAAGGCGTCGTTTCTACTATTGTGCCAATGGAAGATATGCCGTTTCTTCCTGATGGGCATCCGGTTGATATCGTACTCAATCCATTGGGTGTGCCGTCACGTATGAATTTGGGACAGTTATTTGAAGTAGCGCTCGGCTGGGCAGGAATAAAATTGGGCGTAAACTTTGCGTCACCGATCTTTGACGGTGCAAAATGGGAAGAAGTACAGGAATGGCTGGAGAAAGCCGGCATTAGCAATACATCGAAGACGCTCCTGATCGATGGACGAAGCGGTGAACCGTTCGACCAGGAAGTTACGGTCGGATACTTATATATGATGAAGTTGTCACATATGGTAGACGACAAAATTCACGCGCGCTCTATTGGACCATACTCGCTCATTACACAGCAGCCATTGGGTGGGAAGGCGCAATTCGGTGGTCAGCGCTTTGGAGAAATGGAAGTGTGGGCGCTCGAAGGATACGGTGCGGCGAATATTCTTCAAGAAATTCTCACTGTCAAATCTGATGACGTGCTTGGGCGTGCCAAAGTGTACGAAGCTGTTGTGAAAGGTGAAAATCTTCCCGAACCAAACGTACCTGAATCATTTAATGTACTCGTTCGTGAGCTACAGGGACTGGGTCTGGAAGTGAAGATTGAATGATGGTGATGCGCGCTGCTCAAAAGCAGTCATCACTCATCCAATAAAGAACATAGTTGATGGAGGCGATATGCCTTATACAGAATTAGCAGCAAAGAAAACATTTTCAAAAATTACGATCAGTCTTGCATCACCGGATATGATCCTGAGCCGATCGCACGGGGAAGTAACGAAGCCGGAGACGATTAATTACCGTTCATTTCGTCCCGAGAAGGATGGATTGTTCTGCGAAAAAATATTCGGTCCGGTTCGCGACTGGGAATGCCATTGCGGAAAGTACAAACGCATTCGTTATAAAGGGATTACATGCGATCGTTGTGGCGTCGAGGTGACGCAAAAGAGCGTTCGTCGCGAACGGCAGGGACACATTACACTGGCAGTGCCCGTAGTGCATATTTGGTACTTTCGATCTGTACCTAGCAAAATTGGCACAATTCTTGGTATTGCCGGTAAAGAACTTGAAAAGATCATCTATTACGAATCATACGTCGTTGTCAATCCCGGTACAACCGGTTTGCAACAGTTCAATTTGATTTCGGAAGATCAGTATCTCGAAGTTCTTTCTTCGCTCCCTGAAGAGAATCAGGAACTTGAGGATCACGATCCGAAAAAGTTTATTGCAAAAATGGGCGGTGATGCAATAAAGGATTTATTGAGACGTGTGAATATAGAGGATCTCGCAGCAGAATTGCGTGCACAGATTGCAACGGAAACATCAGTCCAGAAAAAACAAGACGCGCTGAAACGTTTGCGCGTTGTTGAAGCGTTCCGCACCCCGGAAAGTGATGTACCGAACAAACCTGAGTGGATGGTATTGGATGTGATTCCGGTTATTCCGCCAGAATTACGTCCGTTGGTTCCATTGGAAGGTGGGCGTTTTGCAACATCGGACCTAAATGATTTGTACCGACGCGTTATCATCCGCAATAATCGGCTGAAGCGCCTCATCGAAATTAAGGCGCCGGAAGTAATTCTACGCAATGAGAAGCGCATGTTGCAGGAAGCAGTGGATTCGCTGTTCGACAACTCACGTCGTGTTAATGCGGTTCGTTCCGACAATAATCGAGCTTTGAAATCTCTTTCAGATATGCTCAAAGGGAAACAGGGACGTTTCCGTCAGAACCTGCTTGGGAAGCGCGTTGATTATTCTGGTCGTTCGGTTATTGTGGTTGGGCCAGAATTACATTTGCACCAATGTGGTTTGCCGAAAGATATGGCAGTGGAGTTATTCAAACCGCACATTATCCGTAAGCTCATCGAACGCGGTTTGGTAAAAACAGTGAAAAGTGCAAAGAAGATGGTAGACAAAAAGGGTCCTGATGTATGGGATATTTTGGAAAACATCATCGATGGACATCCGGTCATGTTGAACCGCGCCCCAACATTACACCGTCTCGGCATTCAAGCATTTCAACCGGTGTTGGTTGAAGGTAAAGCTATTCGTATTCATCCGATGGTCTGCACAGCGTTTAATGCAGATTTTGATGGTGACCAGATGGCCGTCCATGTACCGCTTTCGTACGAGGCGCAGCTTGAAGCACGTATGTTGATGCTTTCAAGTCATAATATTCTTTCTCCGGCAAGCGGCACACCGATTGTTACACCAACACAAGATCAAGTGCTCGGCTGTTATTATCTGACAAAATCGAAAACAGGCGATGTTGGAGAAGGAAATATTTTTGCTTCTCCCCAAGAGGTTATCATTGCATATGATCAAGGCAGAGCTGGTTTACATGCAAGGGTGAAAGTACGAATCAATGGAACTTTAATTGAAACGACGACAGGTCGGACCATCTTCAATCAAATCGTTCCACCGGAAATTCCTTTTGTGAATGAATTGCTGAATAAGAAACGTCTTGTACAGATAATTTCGACGGTGTTCCGCCGTTGCGGCAATTTGATCACTGCAAATTTTCTTGATCAACTGAAAACGCTTGGGTTCACATATGCAACCAAGGGCGGACTTTCAGTTTCTATCGGTGATGTTGTTATTCCAAAAGAGAAAATTGATCTAGTCGTCAAAGCACAAAAGGATGTAGAGAATGTAGAATCACAATACTTCCGAGGCTTCATCACGAATGGCGAGCGATACAATAAGGTGATTGATATCTGGACACGTGTTACTAGTAGAATTGCAGATAGATTATTTGAAGCTTTGCAGCGAGATCGCGATGGATTCAACTCTCTTTATATGATGGTCGATTCCGGTGCCCGTGGTTCAAAAGAACAAGTTCGTCAGCTTGCAGGTATGCGCGGATTAATGGCGAAACCGCAAAAAAGTATGTCTGGCGCAACAGGAGAACTGATTGAGAATCCGATCATTGCAAACTTCCGCGAAGGCCTATCGATTCTTGAATACTTTATTTCGACGCATGGCGCACGTAAAGGTCTTGCCGATACCGCATTGAAAACAGCCGATGCTGGGTACCTCACGCGCCGACTCGTTGACGTTGCTCAAGATGCAATCATTGGTGAAATCGACTGTGGAACGATCAAAGGTGTATCAACCAGCGCATTGAAAGAGGCAGAAGATATTAAGGAACCATTGACTGAGCGGATACTCGGTCGCGTCTCCCTCCAAGATATTATCGATCCAATTTCAAATGATGTGATTGTCCAGGGTGGTGAGCTTATCGACGAGGACAAGGCGCAGCAGATTTCTGAAACATCTATCGAGACGGTTATTATCCGTTCAGTACTTACATGCGACTCTCGCCGTGGTGTATGCGCAAAATGCTATGGCCGCGATCTTACGACGGGAAATCTCGTAGAGCCGGGTATGGCGGTTGGTGTTATTGCCGCACAATCGATTGGAGAGCCTGGTACACAATTGACATTGCGTACGTTCCATACGGGTGGAACGGCAAGTCTTATTGCTGCACAATCACAAGTCGTTTCTAAATTTGACGGGCGCATCAAATACGCCGGTATCAAATTCATCGAATTCACAAAGGAAGGTGATAACCGGTTGATGGTTTCTGGACGAAGCGGTGTCCTGAACGTGCTAGATAACGACAATCGAATTCTCACAAAATATGATGTTCCGTATGGTGCAACCTTATTGGTTCGAGATGATGCAAAGGTTGCAAGAGGCGAACTTGTCTATGAATGGGATCCATATAACGCGGTGATCGTTTCTGAACATAGTGGTACAATTCAGTATGTCGATATGAAGGAGAAAGTAACTTATCGAGAAGAGCCGGATGAGCAAACGGGACACATTCAGAAAGTAGTCATTGATAGCCGCGAGAAAACTCTAATTCCAGCTATTGCGATCGTCAACAAGAAGGGTCAGAAGGTTGCATCGTATCCTATTCCCACACGTGCACACGTCAATGTTGATAACGGAGAGGAAATCCAGGCTGGCTCTATTTTAGTCAAGATCCCGCGTGATATTGGCAAGACGCGTGATATCACTGGTGGTCTGCCCCGTGTAACGGAACTCTTCGAAGCACGGCACCCAACCGATCCGGCAGTCGTTGGTGAAATCGATGGAACAGTTACTCTTGGTCAGCCGAAACGCGGTTCACGAGAAGTATTCATCGAGAGTGCGGATGGTAAGGACAAGCGCACATATCTTGTTCCGCTTGGCAAGCATCTTCTGGTTCAGGAAGGTGATTTGATTCGGGCAGGCGAACGCATGTCGGCGGGCTCGATTGATCCTCATGATGTTCTCCGCATTAAAGGAACGACTGCAGTGCAGGAATACCTGGTGAACGAAATTCAAGAAGTTTATCGGATGCAGGGCGTTAAAATTAATGACAAACACATTGAAGTCATCGTGCGGCAAATGATGCAAAAAGTTCGAATCGCTGATCCGGGCGACACAAAGTATCTCGAAGGTGATCATGCTGACAAGAACCAGTTGCATGACGAGAATGATGGTCTCATCGACAAAATCGTTATCGTTAACAAGGGAGATGCAAAACTGAAAAACGGACAATTACTATCCAAGAAGAATGTGCGAGAGACAAATAGCGACCTCAAGAAGAGATCTAAAAAGGTTGTTGATTTTCGCGATGCTTTACAGGCTACATCAGATCCTATTCTTTTAGGCATTACTCAGGCATCTCTTACAACGGATAGTTGGATCTCTGCGGCTTCGTTCCAGGAAACCACAAAGGTATTGACTGATGCAGCCATTGCAGGAAAGAACGATCATCTTCTTGGTCTGAAGGAAAATGTTATTATGGGTCACCTTATTCCTGCAGGAACAGGACAGAAGAAGTTCAAGGATATTATTGTCACTGCCCCTGAACCGATGCTGCCTGGCGCGATGGAGGAGGTTTCCGAAGAAGCAAATATTTCAGAAGTCGAAACGAGGAAACCGAAACGAAAGATCAAGGTTATAGATTAGTTTTTTGTTGTCTTGAGGTTTTTGCATTGACTTCTAAATCAAAAAACATTATATTAAACAACTTGTACTTCATGTTGAAGTAGAAAATTCGGAGAATGTAGAGTTGCCGACGGTCAATCAACTTGTGAAAGAAAGTCGAGAAAAGGTGTTGTGGAAAAGTAAATCACCAGCTCTCGATGGTAATCCTCAGAAAAGAGGAGTTTGCACGCGTGTGTATACTACGACACCCAAAAAACCTAATTCAGCATTACGTAAAGTTGCACGTGTTCGTTTGACGAATGGTATTGAAGTTACAGCATATATCCCCGGTGAAGGGCACAATCTTCAAGAGCATTCTATCGTCCTTATTCGAGGCGGAAGAGTTAAGGATTTACCTGGTGTGCGTTATCATATTATTCGCGGCACGTTAGATACTCAGGGCGTGCAAGATCGAAAACAAGGACGTTCAAAATACGGAGCTAAAAAGCCAAAGCAGCAAGCTTGATTATCGATGAGAAAAAAAAGAGCCATACGTCGACGGGTGACGCCGGATCCAAAGTTCGGTGATGAACTTATTTCCCGCTTTGTCAATAGTGTATTACAAGATGGAAAAAAGAACATAGCCCGTACAATCGTCTACAGCGCCCTAGAACAAATAGCGCAAAAGACAGATAAGAATCCGTTAGATATATTTAAAAAAGCAGTGGACAATGCTTCTCCACTCATTGAAGTAAGAGCACGAAGAGTTGGCGGTGCAACCTATCAGGTGCCTACAGAAGTTCGTCTCGAGCGACGAACCGCTCTCGCAATTCGTTGGCTGATCAATTACGCCCAAGAACGCTCGGATAAGTCGATGTCGCAAAAGCTCGCGGCGGAATTACTTGCTGCGTCTTCTGGTGAAGGCGGTGCGGTGAAGAAAAAAGATGATGTACACCGTATGGCTGAAGCCAATAAAGCTTTCGCACATTTCAGGTGGTAGAGTTTTAGTGTTTTATTGTTTCATGTAACCTGTATGGTCGGCAAATGCTGATTTTACGGGATGGAGTATGTAATAATTTATGCCTCGTGAGTATTCTTTAGAAAAAACTAGAAACATCGGTATTATGGCGCACATTGATGCCGGTAAGACGACTACGACGGAGCGAATTCTGTTTTATACGGGCCGTTTGCATCGTCTTGGTGAAGTTCATGACGGCGCTGCAACGATGGATTGGATGGAGCAAGAAAAAGAGCGTGGTATCACGATCACCAGTGCTGCAACGACATGTTTCTGGCGCCAGCATCTCATCAATATTATTGATACCCCAGGTCACGTTGATTTTACAATTGAAGTTGAGCGTTCGCTTCGCGTACTCGATGGTGCTGTTGCTTTGTTCTGTTCGGTTGGTGGTGTGGAACCGCAATCCGAAACAGTGTGGCGGCAGGCTGATAAGTATGGTGTGCCCCGTATCGCATTTGTGAATAAGATGGATCGTGCAGGAGCAGATTTCCTTGGCGTAGTGGATATGATGAAGACTCGTCTGAAAGCAAATGCTGTTCCGATACAATTACCGGTTGGCGAAGGCGACATGTTTGCAGGTATCATAGATTTGATCTCAATGAAGGCTCGCATGTATCACGAAGATACACAGGGTGCGACGTGGGATGAAATAGAAATACCGGAAAAATTAAAATCGAGAGCAAATGAATATCGAATCAAGATGCTTGAAGCGGTTGCAGATGAAGATGATAAGCTGCTTGAAAACTATCTTGAAGGAAAAGAAATCTCACCCGAAGAAGTTCGCCGGGTACTAAGACGCTCTACAATAAAAGGTGGCATCATTCCTGTCCTTTGTGGTTCTTCATTCAAGAATAAAGGTGTTCAAGATTTGATGGACGCGGTTGTCGATTTATTACCGTCCCCATTAGATATCAACACTGGAGAAATTCATGGTCACCATCCTCACCGGCATGACGATGTTGTACGGCAGGTAAGTGACACAGAAAAATTTACGGCATTGGCGTTTAAAATTATGAGCGATCCTTTTGTCGGGCGATTAACGTATTTTCGTGTCTATGCCGGAACACTCTCTGCGGGTTCGTATGTCCACAATGTTGTCTCTGATAGGAAGGAACGCATTGCGCGTATTCTTCGGATGCACGCGAATCACCGTGAAGAAATCCAGGAAGCATATGCAGGTGATATTGTTGCTGCCATCGGATTGAAAAATACTCGTACGGGTGATACACTGGCAACTGAAGACGATCCAATCGTGCTCGAACGGATGGAGTTTCCTAAACCGGTTATCGATGTTGCAATAGAACCAAAGACGAAGTTAGATTTGGAAAAACTGGGCGAGGCAATGCAGCGTCTTGCTGAAGAAGATCCAACATTCCGTATCTCAACGAACGAAGAAACAGGGCAGACGATTATTAGCGGTATGGGTGAGTTACATCTCGAAATTATTATTGACCGGATGAAACGTGAATTTAAAGTCGAGGCAAATGTCGGCAAACCGCAAGTTGCATATAAAGAAACGATCACCAAGAAGGTGACGGCAGAAGGCAAGTTCATTCGTCAGTCGGGTGGACGCGGTCAATTCGGACATGTCTGGATCGATATTGAGCCGAATGAAAAAGGCAAGGGTTTCGAATTTGAGAACGATGTTGTTGGCGGCTCGGTGCCGAAAGAATATATCAAGCCGGTTGAGCAGGGGATTATTGAAGCAATGCGTAATGGCGTCCTTGCAGGTTATCCCGTAGAAGATATTAAGATTAGATTATTCGATGGTTCCTTCCATGCGGTCGATTCATCGGAAATGGCATTTAAGATTGCGGGTTCTATGGCGTTCCAAGAGGGAGCGAAAAAAGCTGGACCCATTCTTCTCGAACCTGTGATGGCAGTAGAAGTCGTGACACCAGAAGAATATCTTGGTGATGTCATGGGAGATCTCAATTCACGCCGCGGCAAAATTGAAGGAATGGGATCTCGAAAAGATGCTCAAGTCGTAACAGCGCATGTGCCGTTATCTGAGATGTTTGGATATGCAACACAAGTTCGTTCGATGACTCAGGGACGCGCGCTCTACACAATGCAATTTTCACACTATGAACCAGTGCCGAAGAGCATTGCGGAACAGATTGTTGAAAAGGTTCGCGGTAAAAGTAACGTCGCTGCATAAAGTTTTTTAATATGAATGAGTAATTACATCTAATTAAAGGAGATCAACACATGGCAAAGGAAAAATTTGACCGTAGTAAGCCGCACGTAAATGTCGGTACGATCGGCCACGTTGACCACGGAAAGACCACTCTGACGGCTGCTATCACTATGGTGCTTGCCAAGAAGGGTCTCTCTGCAGTTCGTACATTCGATTCAATTGACAATGCTCCAGAAGAAAAAGCGCGTGGTATAACGATTAATACCGCGCACGTTGAGTATTCTACTGAAAAGCGTCACTATGCGCATGTGGATTGCCCGGGTCACGCCGATTATATCAAGAATATGATCACTGGTGCCGCTCAAATGGACGGTGCCATTGTCGTCGTAGCAGCAACCGATGGCCCGATGCCGCAAACTCGCGAGCATATTCTTCTTGCTCACCAGGTAAACGTTCCAAAGATTGTTGTGTTTATGAATAAAGTTGATGCAGTTGATGATCCAGAGTTGTTGGACCTTGTTGAAATGGAAGTTCGTGATCTTTTAAAAAAGTATGATTTCCCCGGTGATGAAATTCCTATCATCCGCGGTTCAGCATTGAAGGCGATGGAAGCAGCTCTTCACCCAGAAACGAAAGTTGATGATCCGCGATTCAAGTGCATTATGGATTTGATGGATGCGGTTGATTCATACATCCCGTTACCAGCTCGTAATATTGAAAAGCCGTTCTTGATGCCGATTGAAGATGTGTTTTCTATTACCGGTCGTGGTACAGTCGGAACAGGTCGTGTTGAACGAGGTCGTGCAAAGGTCGGTGATGAAGTAGAGGTGATAGGTCTTGGTGCGCATAAGAAGACCGTCATCACAGGCGCTGAAATGTTTCGCAAGGAATTGGATGAAGTTGTAGCAGGTGATAATGCGGGACTCCTATTACGTGGAATTGAAAAAGATGAACTCGAACGCGGTATGGTTGTCGCCAAGCCGGGATCGATTACACCGCACACGAAGTTCACTGCACAGATTTACGTATTGAAGAAAGAAGAAGGTGGGCGTCATACACCATTCTTAACTGGTTATCGTCCTCAATTCTACTTCCGCACTACTGATGTGACGGGTGTTGCAGAATTGCCCGCCGGAGTCGAAATGGTGATGCCGGGTGATAATCTTGATGCAATTAACATCGAGTTGATCTCCCCCATCGCAATGGAAGAAGGACAGCGATTTGCGGTTCGTGAAGGCGGACGCACAGTTGGTGCAGGTGTTATTGGAAAAATCATAAAATAAAATATCGTTTATTCTGCTCTTGGAAGAAATCGAGAGCGGAGAGTAGTCTAGGAGTCTTCCTTGGCTGGACAAAAAATAAGAATAAAGCTAAAATCGTTCGATCATAACCTGATCGACAAGTCTGCGGAAAAGATCATCAAGACTGTAAAATCTACAGGTGCGATAGTATCAGGACCGATTCCGTTGCCAACAAAGCGCAGCCTCTATACGGTCAATCGTTCTCCACACGTTGACAAAAAGTCGCGAGAGCAATTCGAGACACGATCGCACAAGAGATTGATAGATATTCTCAACTCCACAAGTCGTACGGTTGATGCATTAATGAAATTGGAGCTTCCTGCAGGTGTTGATGTTGAGATTAAAGTCTAATTCGGCAGAATAGAGTTCTTTGAAGTGGAAGTGTAATGAGAACGGCAATCCCTTTGTGAACGTTCTCACTTTGGATGACTGAGCTAATGGCTCATGCGTAAAAGACGCAAAGGAGTAGAAACAGTGAGTGGTATTCTAGGCAAAAAAATTGGAATGACAAGTCTCTTCGATGAGAATGGCGAGGTAGTTCCTTGTACCGTCATCGAAGCAGGTCCGTGTTACGTGACACAGGTCAGAACCAAAGAGAAAGATGGGTATGAAGCAGTCCAACTTGGTTTTGATGAAAAAAGAGATCGTCTTGTCAACAAGCCGCTGAAGGGACACTTCGCAAAAGCAGCAACGAAGATGTTGCGTCTCATGCGCGAGTTCAAAGGGTTCAATGGAACTCAATTGAAAGCTGGCGATGAAATCAAAGTGGATATGTTTCTCCCAGGCGATATTGTTGATGTAAGCGGAAAATCGAAGGGTCGTGGATTTCAAGGCGTAGTGAAACGCCACCATTTTGGCGGCGTCGGTATGACAACACACGGTGCATCAGATCGTGTTCGTGCTCCTGGATCTATCGGTGGAAGTTCATATCCATCACGCGTCTTCAAAGGTATGCGAATGGGTGGTAGGATGGGATTTGAGCGTGTTACGGTCAAGAATCTGAAAGTTGTGAAGGTTATTCCGGAATCCAATATTCTCATTATTCGCGGTTCGGTTCCTGGTGCGATTAACGGGTATTTGGAAATTGAGAAGAAACATCATTAAGAGCTGCCTTGTAAGGAAAAAGTATTATGCAGGTTGATGTCTATAAAATAGATGGCACATTAAGCGGAATAACGGTCGAACTTGATCCGAAAATTTTTGAGATCGAACCGAGTGATCATGCTATCTATCAAGCTGTGCGAAGCATTCAGGCAAATAAACGCCAGGGCACGCATAAAGTGAAGGGACGCAGCGAAGTGAGCGGCGGCGGCAAAAAACCATTCAAACAAAAGAAGACAGGTCGTGCTCGCTCCGGATCAACACGCTCCCCGTTGTGGGTCGGCGGCGGTTCAATCTTTGGACCAACTCCTCATGAGTATTCGATTAGTCTTCCGATTAAAGTTCGCAGGCTTGCCCGCAAATCTGCTCTAAGCTATAAAGCGAAGGATGGAGCTATTAAGGTGGTTGAAGATTTTCAGTTTGATGAAGTGAAAACGAAAAGAATGTCTTCGGTGTTGAAAGCTCTTGCTATCGACAAGCAAAAAACATTATTACTGACAAGAGGACCGGATCAAACACTAGTGAAATCAGGACGCAATATCGAAAAACTGCAGGTACGCGAGGCGGACAAAGCTTCGACATTTGAAATTCTCAAGAACCAGGTGCTTCTGATTCAAAAGAGCGCTGTGGATTTGCTGCAACAATCTTTGAAGAACTAGGACAACAAGCAATGATAGGTATTCTCGTTCGACCGATTATCACAGAAAAAATGACGGAACTTGGTGAAAAACGTCAATACGCATTTGAGGTTCCGATTTCTGTGAATAAGATAGTAGTCGGTAAGGCTATCGAAAAGAAATTTAGCGTTAAAGTAACAAGCATTCGAACTGTGCTCGTCAAGGGCAAACGTAAGAGCCAGATGACACGTCGCGGCCGTTTTGAAGGACACACCAAGACATGGAAAAAAGCGATCGTAACGCTCAAAGAAGGCGATAAAATCGATTATTTCGGTAACGTCTGATTGTGAAAGTATAAGAGACTATGGCAATTCGAAAATTACGACCAATGACTCCAGCGACGAGATTCTATTCAATCTCGACGTTCGAAGAGATAACAAAAAAAGAGCCTGAAAAAGCACTGCTCGAGTCGAATAAGAAATCAGGTGGACGAAATAATCTTGGACGCATCACTTCGCGGCATCGCGGTGGTGGGCATAAACGTCAGTACCGCATTATTGATTTCAAACGAGATAAACATGGTATCGTTGGAACAATTGCTGCTATAGAGTACGACCCGAATCGTGCTGCTCGTATTGCGCTCGTGCATTATCCCGATGGCGAGAAACGATATATTATCGCTGCTACGGGAATGAAAGTTGGTACAAAAATTGTTTCCGGTCCCCAAGCTGAAGTTGATCTTGGGAATGCACTTCCATTGAAAAATATTCCTGCGGGCACATTTATATATAACGTCGAAATGTTTCCAGGTAAAGGCGGACAGGTTGGTCGTAGTGCGGGCAATTCCTTGCAGGTGATGGCGAAAGAAGATGATTGGGTTTCACTTAAAATGCCTTCAGGAGAAATTCGTAAGTTTATTTCAGGGTGCTATGCAACTATCGGTACTGTCGGCAATGCAGATCACGAGAACATCAGCCTCGGAAAAGCCGGACGCTCTCGCTGGCTCGGCATTCGTCCACAGTCACGTGGTATGGCAATGAACCCAGTGGACCACCCGATGGGTGGCGGTGAAGGTCGTTCAAAGAGCGGCGGCGGAGGGCAGCATCCTGAATCGCCGTGGGGCAAGTATGCTAAAGGTTTAAAGACGCGCAAGCGGAAGAATCAATCAAACAAATATATCATTAAACGTCGTAAATAGTTGGTAAGCACCTATGAGCCGTTCAATCAAAAAGGGGCCGTATATTGACCTCAAATTACAGGGTAAAATAGAAGTACTCAACAAGACAAACCAGAAGCGTGTCGTGAAAACCTGGTCGCGATCGAGTACCATCATCCCAGAATTTGTTGGACATACCTTCGCAGTACACAACGGAAATAAATTCATTCCGGTGTATATCCATGAAGCGATGGTGGGACATAAGCTTGGTGAGTTTGCACCAACCCGAGTATTTCGTGCACATCCGGGCATCAAGAGCGAAAAGACGACGGCACCAGCGTAAGAACTGTTTGTTGAAGAGTGAACCATGGAAACAAAAGCAATTAATAGATATATCGGAACTTCACCGCGTAAGATGCGCTTGGTTATTGACTTGATTCGCGGTAAAGAAGTAGAAGAGGCGTTGAGTATTCTTCACTTCACAACGAAACACGCCGCAAAAATGGCGGAAAGAGTTCTTCGGTCAGCGATCTCTAATGCTCAGAATAAAGAAGAGAGCGGGCGCCTGGACACAGCCACTTTGTTTATTAAGGAAGCGTTTGTCAATGGCGGAGCAATGACGAAGCGGGTGATGCCTGCGCCCATGGGGCGAGCATTCCGTGTGCGAAAACGTTCGAATCATATTACCATCGTGTTGGCACAGCGCGAACAAGCAAAGAAGCCGGCACCAAAAACAAAAGCGGTAGTTGAAAATAAAAAAGCCGCATCAAAGAAATCGGAAACAGCATCAAAAGAAGTAACCGAAAGTTAATCGGAGGATCACTTGGGCCAAAAAACTCATCCAGTTGGATTTCGTCTCGGAATCGTGCGTGCATGGGATTCAAACTGGTACGATGATAAAAGCTTTTCAGGCAAATTGCAGGAAGATATTGTAGTACGGAACTATGTTCGAAACAGGTTGAAAAAAGCAGGTATTGCACGAGTTCAGATTGATCGAACTCCTAAACGCGCAGTAGTCACCATTCACACGTCACGGCCCGGCATTGTGATTGGCAAGAGTGGTAAAGAAATTGCTCAGCTGGAAGAAGAACTGAAAAAAGTGACATCAAAAGAAATTAAAATTCTTATCCATGAAATCAAACGCCCAGAATTAGATGCCTATCTTGTGGCAGAAGCCATTGCCGGACAGCTGGAAGGAAGAATTTCGTTCCGCCGCGCAATGAAACAATCGATTACCGCTGCTATGCGCATGGGTGCTGAAGGAATTAAGGTAATGTGCGCAGGGCGTCTTGGTGGCGCAGAAATCGCGCGAACGGAGCACTATAAGGACGGACGTATTCCTTTGCAGACGCTTCGGGCAGATATCGATTATGCAGGTGCAACCGCGAACACTATTTACGGAACCATTGGTGTCAAAGTATGGATCTGCAAAGGTGAAATCATCGGATCGCGGTCATAAGGAGTGTTGAGTTATGTTGATGCCAAAGAGAGTAAAATTTAGAAAAGCCCAGCGCGGACGGATGAAGGGAAAAGCGACGCGCGGTGCAACGATTGCATTTGGTGATTTTGGTTTGAAGGCGATGGAACCAGGGTGGGTAACTCAGCGCCAGATTGAAGCATCACGTGTTGCACTGACCCGTATGATGAAACGCGAAGGCAAAGTATGGATTCGCATTTTTCCTGATAAGCCGGTTACAAAGAAGCCTGCAGAGACTCGTATGGGAAGCGGTAAAGGATCGCCGGAATTTTGGGTAGCAGTAGTGAAACCAGGCCGGGTTTTATTTGAGTTGGGTGGAATCAACCGCACAACCGCAGCAGAAGCAATGAAGCTTGCAGCACACAAGCTCGCGATTAAAACAAGGTTTGTCACTCGTATTGATTATCAGGGTGCATAAGAGGGTAAAGCGATGAAGGCACATGATTTGCGACAACTCTCGGACGCAGAACTGCTGAAGAGAATTCAAGAGGAAGAAGAGAACCTGTCCCATCTAAGATTTCAGAAAGTCATTGGACAGTTAGAGAACCCGATGAAGTTAGGCCATGTTCGTAAGACTATTGCACGAATCAAAACGATTCTTCGCGATCGACAACTAAATCCATCAACCGAACAACCCGCGCAGGTTGAGCAACAAAAGTAATGTGAGATGAAGATGACAGAAGCACAAAAGGAAAATCTGAAACGCGCACGGCGCAAAGTTCGAATCGGCAAAGTGGTTAGTAATAAGATGGCAAAGAGTATCATAGTTGCGGTTGAGCGACAGGTTGCACATGCGCTCTATAAGAAAATATTCCGGCTTACTACCAAGTTGATGGCGCATGACGAGAAACAAGAAGCTGGTATCGGAGATATAGTGAAAATTATGGAAACCCGCCCGATGAGCGCATGTAAGCGCTGGCGATTGGTGGAAATTATTCAAAAAGCGAAGTAGGCGAAGACGATGATCCAGGAAGAAACTAATTTAGTTGTTGCCGATAATTCGGGCGCAAAAAAAGTACGATGCATCCGCGTCCTCGGTGGCCACGATAGGCGTTATGCCAGTGTTGGTGATCTCATTGTGGTGTCCGTGAAGAGTGCTATTCCCGGTGCTCCTGTAAAAAAAGGAGAGGTATCGCGCGCCGTTGTTGTACGAACGAAGAAGGAAATTCGACGTAAGGATGGTTCCTACATCCGCTTCGATGAAAATGCAGCTGTGTTGCTTAATGCCTTGGGCGAACCACGCGGAACGCGTATCTTTGGTCCGGTTGCACGAGAATTACGTGAACGTCAATTTATGAAAATTATTTCCTTGGCACCTGAGGTGCTCTAAAAATTATGGCGCAGAATCTCCACATACATAAGAATGATACAGTCCTCGTCGTTTCGGGCGCGTTCAGAAAAAAGCAAGGCAAAGTGCTGAAAGTGTTTCCTGATACACAACGGGTGATTATCGAGAACGTCAATATTATCAAAAGGGCCACACGCCCTTCACAGAAGAATCCGCAGGGTGGGGTAGTTCAAAAAGAGGGAAGTATTCGTGCGTCAAACGTGATGGCTATTTGTCCCAAGTGCAGTAAACCGACTCGTATTGGGCACAAACATGTGAAAGATGCAACGAGCGGCAAAAAGAAAACAATGAGAACTTGCAAACAATGCAATGAGATGTTCTAAGAGAGTAATTCATGGCGAAAGAAACAACTCCTAAAAAGGAAAAAGTTACAAAGGCTGCTACCGAGTCCAAAGGCAAGAAAGAAGCAGGCGGACAGGAAAAAGGAGTGGCAGCTCGTCTGTTTGAGCGTTATCAAAAGGAAACAGTTCCATCAATGATGAAAAAGTTTCAGTACAAGAGCAAGATGCAAGTGCCACGGCTGGAAAAAATTTCTATCAACATTGGCGTTGGACAAGCGACACAGGATCCAAAATTGTTGGATGTTGCAGTACACGAATTGGAAGCTATTACCGGACAGAAGGTAGCGATCACAAAATCCAAGAAGGCGATTTCAAATTTCAAGTTGCGCGAGAATCTTCCCATTGGATGTCGCGTCACGTTACGCAGAGCTAAAATGTACGAGTTTTTAGATAGATTTGTCAGTGTCGCATTACCGCGTGTGCGTGATTTTCGCGGTGTTTCAGATAAATCGTTCGATGGTCATGGCAATTATACTGTTGGAGTCAAAGAACAGATTATTTTCCCGGAAATTGATGTAGACAAAGTAACACGGATCTCTGGAATGGACATTACGTTCGTCACGACTGCCAAGAACGACGTTGAAGCATATGAATTATTAAAAGAGCTTGGCATACCGTTTGTAAAGCGGCAAGAAGTTGTTCAACCCATAACCCAGAACACGTAAAGCAAAGGAGTTCGCTTGGCACGTTTAGCTATGCGAGTAAAGGCGAAGAGAACGCCAAAACACAAAGTATCACAACACAATCGTTGTAATATCTGTGGACGTCCGCGCAGTTATTATCGGAAGTTCGGCCTCTGCAGGATCTGTCTTCGTAAGCTCGCGCTTGAAGGCAAGATTCCAGGTGTTTGCAAGGCAAGTTGGTAACACAATAAATTAGAGAGTTCAATCGATGTCGAAAACTGATCCTATTGCCGATTATCTTACAAGAATCCGCAATGCAGCAAAAGCGAAACACCGTCGGGTAGATATTCCGTCCTCCAAATTGAAGAAGGCGATTTCTCAAATTCTTTTGGAGAAAAATTATATTTCTGGGTTCACAGTACTCGAGGATAAGAAGCAGAATGTCCTTCGGGTTAATCTCAAGTACTACAACGGAAAACCGGTCATCACCGGATTACGTCGAGTGAGCAAGCCGGGTATTCGATTATACTGCGGTTCCAATGAATTGCCTCGTGTACTCGGTGGCTTAGGTGTTGCGATCATCACCACATCGAGAGGTGTGATGACGGATGCACAGGCAAAGAGAGATAATGTTGGCGGCGAAATTCTTGCTTACATCTGGTAAGTTTTTGAAGAGGAGAGAATACAGTGTCACGTATTGGTAGAAAACCGGTTCAGATTCCTAAGGGTGTCACAGTCACTTTGAAGGATGGTGTCGTATCCATCAAGGGACCAAAAGGTGTCTTAGAGGAAAAAGTACATTTGGATGTCAGTGTCGAGGTGAAGGACCAGCAAATCCTTCTTAATCGAAAGTCGGATGAAACGAAATATCGTGCATTGCACGGATTGTGGCGTGCACTGATTCAGAATATGATTACTGGTGTCACCGAAGGATTTTCCAGAAAGCTGGAAATCATCGGTGTCGGTTACCGTGCTGAAATGAAGGGGACACGATTGAATCTTCTCCTTGGTTACAGTCACCCGATTTTATTTGGAGCGCCGGAAGGAATTAAAATTGAAGCACCGACTCAAACAAGTATTCTCATAAGCGGTATCCACAAACAACTTGTTGGTTTGGTTGCGGCGAAGATACGTTCTTTCCGTCCGCCGGAGCCGTATAAAGGCAAGGGTATTAAATATGAAGGCGAATATATCCGTCGTAAAGCTGGTAAAGCAGCCGCTACGGCTGCGAAGTAGTAAGAAAGATTTTGAGGTAAGGAAGAAAGAATTATGATTCGAAAGAACACAGTGGAACGCCTTGCAAAAAAGCAGGCGCGCATCCGAAAGAAAATCAAAGGCACGCCTGAGCGTCCTCGTTTGGTCGTCTTTCGTAGCGCTAAACATGCATATGCGCAGATCATTGACGACACAACTGGAAAAACGGTGTTATCAGTATCAACATTGTCAAAAGATCTTCGTGAGGATGTGAAGCAAGCGAAAACACCGATTGCGCGTTACAAGCTCATTGGCGTTGCAACGGCAAAAAAAGCGCTTGAAAAAAATATCAAAGAAGTGGTCTTTGACCGAAGCGGTTATCTGTATCATGGCCGTGTTAAAGCACTCGCGGATGGTGCTCGCGAAGGCGGACTGAAATTCTAACTCCTCATACCCGTATGAAAAATATGCCAAAAGTTAAAGTAGGCGAATTCGAACTTAAAGAACGGTTAGTGAACGTTAACCGTGTAGCGAAAGTGGTTAAAGGTGGACGCCGCTTCAGCTTCAATGCCATCGTTGTCGTAGGCGATGGTAATGGTCACATTGGCGTTGGTCTCGGAAAGGCGAATGAAGTACAAGATGCAATTGCGAAAGGTACGGATGATGCAAAGAAGAGCCTCGTTTTTGTCCCTATTGTGAAGGGAACTATTCCACATTCGGTCATTGGAAAGTTTGGCGCAGGAAAAGTGATGCTCAAACCAGCAGCTCCCGGAACCGGTCTCATAGCCGGTGGCGGTGTCCGCGCTGTTCTAGAAATGGCAGGTGTGAAAGATGTGCTCACGAAGCAAATGGGTTCACCGAATTCCCACAATGTTGTTAAAGCAACTATGCAGGCACTTTTAAATCTTTCAGATGCTCGAATGATTGCTGAACGCCGTGGAATAACATTTCAGGAACTGTTTCAATAAACTCTTAGTGAAGACATACTATGTCGGAATCGAAGAAAATTAAAATCACACAGGTCAAGAGTATTGTTGACCATCTCGAGAATGCTAAGCTTACCATCAAAGCACTGGGACTCGGCAGGCCGAATTATTTTGTTATTAAAAATGATACTCCGCAGATTCGTGGCATGATCAACAGAGTCCGGCATCTTGTCAAAGTGGAAGAGGTACAGTAATGGCGAAAGACATTCTTAGCAATTTAACGCCAGCGAAAGGTTCGCGGAGAAAGACAAAGCGAATCGGCCGCGGTCAGGGTTCCGGGCACGGTGGAACAGCAACCAAGGGACACAAGGGTGCAAAATCCCGTTCGGGTCATAAGTTTAAGATGTGGTTTGAAGGTGGACAGATGCCGCTGACGCGACGCGTGCCGAAGTTCGGTTTCACACCGCGCAATCGTATCGAGATGCAAGTCGTGAATATTACAACACTAGGCATACTGGCTGAAAAAAAGAAATTTGCCGACGGCGTGGTGACGCCAGAAGTTCTTTTCAAGACTGGCACAACTGCAAAGAAAAATGTTCCAATAAAAATTCTTGGTAATGGCGAAATAAAAATAAAATTAGATGTCACTGCACATGCATTTAGTAAATCGGCGATTTCGAAAATCGAAGCCGCCGGAGGAAAAACCACAGTTCTTACAAAGACAACCGCGAACTCATGAGTAAGCTGACTGACACCTTTACGAATATTTTTAAAATCCAGGAGTTGCGTGAGAGGCTGTTGTTCACAACGCTCTTGCTGATTATTGTCCGTATCGGCTCGCACATTACGCTGCCTGGCGTTGATGCAGTTCTCTTGGCAGACACGATCCGGAAATCGTCTGAGAATACTCTTTTTGGATTGTATGATCTTTTTGTCGGAGGTGCCTTTAGCAATGCGGCGATCTTTGCACTCGGTATTATGCCGTATATCAGTGCATCTATTGTCATTCAATTGCTCGGCGCGGTGGTTCCGTACTTCGCCAAGCTGCAAAAAGAAGGCGAGGAGGGACGCAAGAAAATTACGCAATACACTCGTTATGGTACCGTCGCTATATCGCTTATGCAGGCGAGTGGTGTGGTAGCAAAACTCATGAGCGTTGCTCCTGGCGGAAATCCTATTGTGCCAATAGGAGTCCGTGGGGCAGGATTCTATATGAGTACGATGATTATTCTTACTACCGGCACTATCTTTATGATGTGGCTGGGTGAGCAGATTACCGAGCGTGGCATCGGTAATGGAATCTCATTGATTATATTCATTGGTATCGTAGCGCGTTTCCCGCATGCTATTCTCAATGAAGCCCAGCTTGTTACAGGCGGTACACGAAACCTTATCGTTGAGTTAGTGATCTTTGTCCTTATGGGCTTCATTGTCGCAGGTGTTGTTCTTATTACGCAAGGTACTCGCCGTATTCCCGTACAATATGCGAAACGGGTTGTGGGAAGAAAAGTATACGGCGGTGTAACACAATACATTCCGCTGCGCGTAAACACAGCTGGTGTTATGCCGATCATTTTTGCTCAAGCGATCATGTTCGTTCCGCAGATTGTTTTCTCATTCTTTCCGGAGAACGAGTTCGTGAATGAGTTGTCCAATAATTGGTTTGGTTATACTTCATGGACTTATTCCGTCATCTATGCGTTGATGATCGTTTTCTTCACCTATTTCTATACTGCTATTGCTTTCAATCCGAAAGATGTTGCAGATAATATGAAGAAACAGGGCGGATTTATTCCTGGCATTCGTCCCGGTACACATACAGCAGAATTCGTCGATAATATTTTAACAAAGATCACGCTTCCGGGTTCGATCGGACTGGCGATCATCGCTATTCTCCCAACGATGATGATTAAATTAGGTGTGACGCCGGGCTTTGCATCATTCTTTGGTGGAACAAGTTTACTTATTATGGTAGGTGTTGCACTGGATACATTGCAGCAAGTCGAGTCGCATTTATTGATGCGTCACTATGATGGGTTTATGAAGAGTGGTAAGCTCAGAGGCAGACGGTAGGCCTCGTTATCTGCGATGATTCCTCTGAAATCGATCGAAGAGATTGAATTCATTCGTGAGAGTAGCCGAATCGTCGCCGATGTACTCAAGTTGGTGGGTGCACAAGTTCAACCGGGCATAACCACGCTGGAGCTTGACAAAGTTGCAGAAGACTTTATTCGCTCGATGGGCGGCGAGCCGGCGTTTAAAGGATATGGTTGGGATAAGAAGAATTTATTCCCGGCAACGCTTTGCACCTCGATAGATGCGGAAGTTGTGCATGGTATCCCGGGCAAACGAATGTTAAAAGATGGAGATTTATTGTCCATTGATGTTGGTGTGAAGAAGAATGGTTTTTATGGCGATGGAGCATGTTCTTTTGGAATTGGAGAAGTATCAGAAGAGAAACAACGGCTGATGCGTGTAACACAAGAATCGCTTGCGAAAGGAATTGAACAAGCAGTCGCCGGCAAGAGAGTGCACGATGTTTCGAATGCGATTCAACATCATGTAGAAGCAAATGGGTTTTCAGTCGTCCGGGATTTAGTTGGACACGGAGTTGGTAGGAAGTTGCACGAAGAACCGTCTATTCCGAATTTTGGAGAATCGGGAACAGGTGTAGTGTTAAAAGATGGAATGACGCTTGCTATCGAACCAATGGTCAATGCGGGAACGTGGCGGGTAAAAGTAGCAACAGATGGTTGGACCGTTTTGACAGTCGATGGGAAACCATCGGCGCATTTTGAACATACCATAGCGATTGTACGCGGCAAGGCAGAGATACTTACCTTGTCCTAAAGAAGAATGGCGAAGCAAGGACCGATCAAAGTTGACGGAGTAATTACCGATACGCTGCCGAACGCAACGTTTCGTGTGAAACTCGATAACGGCGTGGAAATCTTTGCACATATCTCTGGAAAAATGCGAATGCATTACATCAAAATTCTCGTCGGAGATAGAGTAACAGTGGAAATGTCGCCGTACGATTTATCTAAAGGTCGTATCACGTATCGATACAAATAGAGATTCTTATGGGATTGAGGAGCAAAACATGAAGGTTCGGTCATCAGTGAAAAAAATGTGTGAGAACTGCAAGATTATTCGGCGCAAAGGTGTCATCCGGGTAATTTGTAAAAATCCAAAACACAAACAGCGGCAAGGATAAACAAGGAGTAACGACGTGGCTCGTATTGCTGGAGTTGATTTACCCAAAAATAAGCGTTCAGAAATTGGGCTTACCTATATATACGGTATCGGCCGCTCCGCAGCACTGGAGATTCTTGAAAAGGCAAAAGTCGATCGTGGAAAGCGGGTCGGCGATTTGAACGATGAAGAGGTAGCGGCGATTCGTTCTATCATTCAATCAGACTTTAAGGTGGAAGGTGCTTTGCGGAGTGAATATCAACTTAACACCAAACGATTAATGGATATTGGCTGTTACCGCGGTTTGCGTCATCGCAAAGGACTTCCAGTTCGTGGACAGAGAACACGTACCAACTCGCGCACGCGCAAAGGTAAAAGAAAGACGGTCGCCGGCAAGAAGAAAGCACTCGAGAAGAAGTAGTCAATTAGTTGAAAATCTTTTAGAAGGAAGATTGCATTGGCAAAACAAACAGCACCAGTAACAAAAAAGAAAAAGAAAGTTCATGTCGATGTCAACGGGAAGGCGTTCATTAAGGCGACCTTCAATAATACTATCGTAACATTGACTGATACGTATGGTAATGTCATTGCATGGTCAACATCGGGCAAGAACGGATTCAAGGGATCACGCAAGAGCACTCCATTTGCTGCACAGGTTGCCGCAGAAGCAGCCGCGAAGGAAGCCCATGGTCTAGGACTTCGCCGTGTAGAAGTGTTTATCAAAGGGCCAGGTGGCGGACGTGAAGCAGCGGTTCGGTCTTTGCAAACAGCAGGACTTGAAGTCATGTTGATTCGAGATATTACACCGATTCCGCATAACGGATGCCGTCCACCAAAGCGTCGAAGAGTGTAAAACAATTGACGATTGTATGATTTCCGATTGAATGATAGTTTGATCGGAAATCGAAAATCGAAATTCGAAAATTATTAAGGAGATCTATGGCAAGATACATTGATGCCAATTGCAAACTGTGCCGTCGAGAGAAGCAAAAGTTGTTTCTGAAAGGAACAAAGTGCTTGACGGAAAAATGTCCTTTGGAAAAGAGGAATTATGCACCGGGTCAGCATGGGCAATCCCGGCGATCGCGGATTTCAGAGTATGGCGTACAATTACGTGAAAAACAGAAAGTCCGTCGGATGTACGGAATTTTAGAAGCACAATTCCGAAATTATTTCCATCGAGCGTCTCAGCAATCTGGTCGAACCGGTGATGCGTTGGTGAAAATGCTGGAACGCCGGCTTGATAATGTAATCTATCGGTTAGGTTTTGCACCATCGCGTAAATCAGCACGGCAGTTAGTCGTTCACAGACATTTTGTAGTCAACAATCAGATCGTTGATATCCCATCGTTCCTTGTGAGCCCGGGTGATGTTATACAGGTGCGGGAACATGCGAAGAAACTTGCACTGATCCATGATGCAATGAAACGTGTGAAGGACGCTTCTATGCTGCCCTGGCTCAATATCGACAAAGCAACGATGACCGGTACGTTTCTAAATATTCCAGAACGCGCAGAAATTCCATTGAATGCAAATGAGCAACTGATTGTTGAGTTGTACTCGAAGTAATTGAACTATGAGCCAAGAACTATTATCCGCCTCGATGAACTCGGGAAAAGGAACACTATGAGTACTCTTCAAATACCTGAAAGAGTCGAACTGGAACAGTCGACATATTCCACCACGACAGGAAAATTTACACTTCAACCTTTAGAAAAGGGATTTGGAGTGACGATGGGAAATTCGATGCGCCGTGTATTGTTATCATCATTACCGGGCACGGCAATTACCGCAATTCGTGTTGAAGGAATTCACCATGAATTTTCTACGATCAAAGGGATGGTGGAAGATGTTGCGGATTTTATCTTGAACCTGAAACAGGTTCGTATCAAACCGATCAACAAGAAAGCGTCCAAGGTGACGCTGCACGGAAAAGGTCCAGGCAAGTTGAAGGCTGGAGATATTCAGAAGGCTTCCACAGAAGTTGAAGTTATGAATCCGGATCACCATCTCGCTTCGCTCAATAAAGATGCGGATTTCGAAATCGAACTTCGTCTTGGACGTGGCAAGGGATATGTTCCTGCAGAGGAAAATAAATCGTCAGACCAACCATTAGGAACAATAGCCATCGATTCGATCTTTACACCCATCACAAATGTGCGTTATACGGTTGAGCCGACGCGTGTGGGCGGGCAAACGGACTTCGAAAAACTCGTGCTTGAGATTGAAACTGATGGTTCGGTTACTCCGGAAGAAGCAGTCACGTACGCTGCAAAAATCTTGCGTGATCACTTGCAGCTCTTTATCAACTTCGGCGTGGAGCCGGAGGCGGAAAAAGCAGAGACAGAGCAGGAAGCAGAAGTCGGCAGAGTGCGCAAGATTCTTCGGTTGTCTGTAGATGAATTGGAATTATCGGTGCGTTCTCATAACTGTCTCCGTTCTGCTAATATCAAAACACTGGCAGATCTCGTGCACAGGAGTGAATCTGAATTATTGAAGTTCCGCAACTTTGGGCGTAAATCGCTGGCAGAGCTTTCCGAAATCGTTGAACAGCATGGACTAACGTTTGGAATGGATGTGGACAAGTATTTGAAAGAAGGCAACGACTAAGTCGTAAAAGGAATGTGAAGTATGCGTCATCAGAACTCAGGACGAAAACTCAATCGAACCGCAAGTCACCGCAAAGCAACGCTGGCGGCATTGTGCTCGGCATTGATTATGCACAAAAGAATCAAAACAACCGTTGCGAAGGCAAAAGAAACGCGAATGTTCGTAGAGAAGATTATTACTCGTGCGAAAAATGCAGTTGCGAATGAAACCACACCTGACAAGAAGAATATTGCAGCACGGCGCGAAGTATTTGCGGCTCTTCGGAATAGGGAAGCGGTGTCGAGTTTGTTCAAAGATATCGCACCAAAAGTTGCCACGCGTCCCGGCGGCTATACACGTGTTGTGAAACTCGGCAGACGATTAGGCGATGGCGCTGAGCTTGCGGTGTTGGAGCTTGTCGATTTCAATGTCGGTCAAGATAAAGCGGCAGCGAAAGCAGCAAAAAAATCCACTTCTCGAAAGAAAAGTACAGTGAAGATAAAGAAGAGTAAGGATGCAGCAACTTCCGAATCGGTTGAACAGAAGAAAGTACCAAGCGCATCTGAAACAAGTGTAGGATCACCCCCGATCGCAGGGTCGTAAGAAAGTGGAACAAGAAAGGATAGCAGACGGCTATCCTTTCTTGCTTCTATAAGCATGGGAGAAACATATGCTCAAAATTGTATCAGCAGAATTTTTACAGGGTGTTGTCGATCTACGACAACTTCCCAAAAATGAGTTATGCGAGATCGTGTACATTGGCCGATCAAATGTTGGCAAATCCTCATTATTAAACAAAATGTGCAACAAGAAAAACCTTGCGCGCACCAGGACCGTTCCTGGAAAAACGCGCGAGATCAATTATTATATTATTAACAACTCGTTTTATTTTGTTGATTTGCCTGGGTACGGTTATGCAAAAGTACCGGAACAAATGCGCGCAGGCTGGAAAAAATTGATTGAAGATTTCCTGAAACGCGGACAACCAGTTGCTCTAGCGATGCAGCTCATCGATTCACGTCAGGAGCCGACACCGCTTGACCTGATGATGATGGATTGGCTGGAATACTACGAAGTTCCCTATCTGCTTGTTCTCACAAAATCGGATAAACTTCCATTTAGTAAATTGGGGAAGCAAATTGAGCTCTATAAAGATCATTTTCATAGCCAGTTGACCGAAGGGTGCTGCCGTGGTATCGTGCCATTTTCTATTATCAGTGGTGACGGACGATTGGAACTGCTCAAATTCATTGACTCTCATCTACAGACATCACCCAAGAAGAAAAAAGAAGCTGTGTAGAATTTTGCCACACTCCATTTCTTGACGACCTCGAGCAGATATACTCGAGGTCGGTTTGTTTTTGCTCCCCTATGAACATATCTCAAAACCCTCTTTGCTTGCTCAGCGAGTGATTTCGTCTGTTGAAATAAACCATTTCAGTGGCAAAGCTAAGTGTACTCTATTTTCTTTATATTTATCATCCTTCCTCTCTGAAGCAGTAGGCTCGTCTTATTTATTTCGCTTGTTAAAACCGCTTGAAAACGAATCTTTGAAAATCGGCAAACGGGCATACAATTTGGCTTAGATATGAAATCTTTCTTTTCTGATTTTTTTAAAAGGAGGCTAAGACAGACGCAGGCAGGAACATTTTGTTTTCGCCACAAGTGATTATTCACATGAAAAGAATCTTCAATATTTTCTAAAAAAGACTTGACAAACAAAGCAACAAAATATATATTCTTGCAAACAAAAAGTCGCACATACTCAAGAAGGAGGTGACGCGATTCCTTGCATGAAGAAATCTCACTGTATGTGAGGAAGCATTTTTTTGTTACCAATCCCATGTTTTTTTCCGCGACAGATATAAATTAATTATTCTGTGCCGTCTTATAATCTATAAAATGGAGGAAATATGAAACTTTCCATAACATGGTGGCTGATTGTTTTATCGGGCATAATGTTGATTTTCTATGTGGGGGGTTGCGTTAATGTGAACAATCCGGATATCAGCACTGTTGATTATCGTTCTTTAGTAAAATTTGTTAATCTCTCAAAAATTGGCACAAGTGTGAGTGTAAAAGTGGATGGAAGTACCGTTGTTAATTCTTTAACCAATACTTCTTATTCGGCATATGAGGATTTAGCATCTGGCACTCGGTTTTTTTCCTTTACGTATGCTGGCACTACTCCTGCAATTCAAGATACTTTTCATTATTCCCTTGCACCAAATTACAAGTTTACATATTTCTTTGTGTCTGATCCTACAGCCGGAGATTCAACTCGTACCTACTGTTTAGTACCTGAAAGACAAACATATAGTGGTACAGTAGCATCTATTCCAAACAATATTTTAGTACGTTTCATAAATTTATCAAATGATACTTCCGCTTCAGTAAGCGGCGGTGTACAGTTCCATCTTATTTACAGTACAATTGACACAACAACCGATTTATTGGTTTTTAAGGGAGTCAGTCCCTATTATCAAGTCGCTCTATCTAACTCAGCTCAATATCTTGTTATGAGTGCGGATACTTCGATACATACACCGCTCATTCCGTCGACATCCGTGTCTACAACACAAGGACGTTTTTCAGTTGTATTGTATGGATTCCAAGGTACAAACACATTGCAAACACAAGTTTATAAAGAAGATTAAGGTAAAGGAGGATCGTATGATGAAACAATACGCTGTAATTTTCTTCTTACTCTTATTGAGTTTCTCTATAGCGAGTGCTCAATATGGAAAAATAACAGGAGTGATAACCGATCAAGAATCAAAAGAGCCATTGGTTGGTGCGAATGTTGTTGTTGAAGGGACATCATTAGGAGCAGCAACGGACTTAAATGGGAGTTATGTGATTCTTAATATTGCTGCAGGAACATACACAGTTAAGGCTTCGTACATAGGCTACCAGACAATCACAATAACGAATGTAAAAGTTCTTGCTGATCTCACGAGAGAGCTTAATATTAAATTATCGAATACGACTGTTCAGATCACTGCGATAACTATTGTTGCTGAAAGGCCTTTAATTGAAAAAAGTGCAACAAATGCTGTAAGAATTCAAGCAGCGGAAGATATTGAAAAGTTACCAGTGAGAGGTGTTCAAGGTTACTTCACATTAGAACCAGGTGTTGTTTTACAAAATGGCACTGTTTATATGCGTGGTAGTCGTAACGACGAAGTTGGCTTTTCTATTGAAGGCGCTGATGTAAGAGATGTTGTTGGAACAACTGTGCGAAATAATGCTAATGGTAATTTAATAACAACAATTCCTGAAGCTCTGGAAGAAGTTACTGTTCAAGCTGGTGGGTATGGTGCCGAGTACGGAGGTGGAAGTGCAGGAATTGTAACTCAAACATTTAAGACAGCGGGTTCTGGCACCAAGGTTACACTTCAAGCAGAAACAGATAATTTTGGTAATTACCCCGGCAAAAAATTCCTAGGAACTTATTCTTACGGCTATTCAGATTATGTGATGACTCTCAGCACACCCATCACATCAGATAATATTAAACTCTTCGCAGCTTTGGAAAGTAATTTTCAGCGTGATCAGAATATTTGGTTCTGGTCAGGCGGCAATTTTGGATATCTCTATGACAATGGGGGAAGTGGAGGACATGCGGGTGATTCAGTGCTCATGAACTGGAACAACGGTAACATCCCCGGGAGAATGAATAAACGATATACGGGTAATGGTTCATTGCTCTTCGACTTCAAACCTCTTGAAGTAAGATTTTCAGGCGCATACACATGGTCAAGAAATGAAAATAATAATTTTATCGCAGATATTTTTGATTTAGATCGTGCACCAACAGGAGACAATGATAATTTACTCCTTAATGGTAAAGCGACTTATTTCCTTACAAATAGTACATTTGTTGAGGTTAATCTCAATTATGCGGATGTTCGGAATAAAACGTACGATCAGACATTTGGTGATGATCTCATTTCATATCTGGATAGCGTTGCAGCGGCACAACATGGATGGCAGTTTGCAAGTCTAACTCAAGATCCGCTCCCTTACAACATCAATGGATTTGAATTCAATAGGCCTGGAGCACCGATCGTTGGCAGTAACAATTCGTTACCGGGCTTTTTATATCAAAAGAATAAGAATACGTCGATGGGAGGATCTTTAGCAATATCATCACAAATGAATAAACATGAATTGAAAGTAGGTGGATCATTCAACTACTGGTCAGTCTCCCATTACGATGTTGATCCAGGACTTATCTTCGCTTCGACTATAAACAATCCTGATATCGTAAGAGATCCTACGGCTTATGCAATGATGATGCGGACAGTGAATCATGTTAACAATTACGGATTCGATGAATTCGGAAATCCTATTACAAGTGGATCAGACGGTCCCAAGCATCCATATTTTGCTGCCGCTTATATACAGGATAAAGTTGAATTAACTGATATGATTGTAAATGCTGGTCTGCGTTTCGATGCAATTAATTTGGATGGATGGGCTTTTCCCAATGTAAGTGATCTCGTTGTTAATCAAAGTAATTTCACCATATCAAATTTAAGTAAAACGCCAGTCTATACATACGTTGAACCTCGAGTAGGATTTTCTTTCCCGGCATCAGATAAAACGGTTTTCCATTTGCAGTATGGAGAATTTGTTCAAGCGCCGCCATTATATAGTCTCTATCGAGGCGAAGCGTTTACAGTATATATTTTACAAAATGGGCATTATTTTGCGAACCCTGTAGGATATAATATACAGCCAGAAAAGACAACTCAGTATGAGATTGGTTTTTCACAGCAATTTAGTGATGTATCCGCTATTGATATTACTGGTTTCTACAAGAATATTGCAGGTCAATTACAGACTTCAGTTTATAACATGCCAGCGTCACTTCTCCTTCCGGGGAATGTGTATTATGCATACTCGAACGGTGATTTTCAAAACGTGCTTGGCGTTGAGATAAGTCTGCATCTCAGAAGAATTGAACGATTTCAAGCAGATTTAAATTACACGCTGCAAGATTCACGCGGAACGAACTCCTACGCGAATGGAACTATTGCTTTATTAAATACAGGTAGTACTCCTCCAAGTATGGTTGTTCCTTTGGAGTACGCAGAAACGCATCGCGGCTCTATCTCGTTAGATTATCGGTGGGGAAAGAACGATGGCGGGCCAATTCTTGAGCAATTGGGATTCAATCTTCTGTTCACATTTAATTCCGGCCATCCATATACGTTGTCAACCGGCAGCGGCGGACAACAAGGACCGGATTTAGGAGCCATCTTGAATGATGCAGATGCACGAACAAGATTTCCTGTAGAACCGATAAACAACTCAGTAACTCCGTGGGCGTATGAATTGGATTTTCGAATTGATAAATCATTTTCGATAGGATCTTTTAATATTAATATTTATGCTTACGTTCAAAATTTGCTTAACACACAAAATGTTACGAATGTGTACTATAGAACGGGTAATGCCTACGACGACGGATGGCTAAGTGATCCATTAGCAAGTGGAAAAACGGTTAGCAATCCTTCCTATGGACAGACGTATTCAGGACTCTATCAGGTTATCAACCTTCAAAACAATCAAAATCAATTCCGACAAAATGGTTTTGTCAACTTTGGCACGCCGCGTCAGATACGTATTGGTGCAAAGTTAGAATTGTAAATAATTCATTCTGAACGGTCAGGAGATATCTACTATGAAATATAAAAAGCTGGTGTTAATGATCTTTCTAGCTCTGTTGTTCGTCTCATTTTCCTCTCCTGGAAAAGATAATTCGAACAATTCAGCACATAAATTGTTTAAGAACACTGCTGGAGTCTCAAAAGCATTAATGAATGCAAATAATGTGACAAGCTGGATAAGGCCTAATGGGTTCTTTAATTGGGATGTTGCACAATCATGGAATGGCGAATATCCAAAACTTTCAGGAGTCGGAACAATTTTTGCCGAAGGTATTGTTTTTGGAGGCTTTTCTAATGATGGACTTTATACGAGTTCCCTGCGTGTCACAGGAAATACTTATTTCAATGGAATGCAGGCAGGAAGTATTTTGACTGCAAACGGCAATACAACAGGCGCAGAAGATCCATCCTCGTCAGCTGTTAATAGAGTATGGGGAGTACGGCCTGATGTTTCACCATTTACTGCAACAAGTGCATATCCAAATTTAACGAATGATGCAGCAACATTTTTTCAAGTTTCTCCAGGTTCCGTGACTTCTTCTCAGATTCAAACTATTGTCAATCAATATATTGCAGATTGGAATGAATGGCCAGCAAGTGCTCAGAATCCTAAGGGCGCTCCTTGGTACGTTGATACGGTGCAAGTTGTCAGAAACGACAACAATTTTTCTGCATCAAATCCACACCATATTCCTGGTATGCCAGGGGCAACAAAAACCATATGGTTTGTCTGCAATGACCTAAATCCATCAGTATCTGAAACTTTTGGCGGTTCTCCACCGATGGGTATTGAACAGCAAATGATGCTCTGGTCATATGCATCATCGACCCCATTAAACGATATGATTTTTAAACAAGTAAAATTGATTTATAAGGGAAATCCCCATTCACCAGCGAATGCTGAAATAGATAGTATGTATATTGTTCAATGGGCGGATGGCGACGATGGAGATGCCGGGGATGATTACGCAGGATGCGATTCAACATTAGGCCTCGGATATCAATATAATTCCACTGCAACAGATGCAAAATACGCAGCTGTGGGTTTAGCTGCTCCTGCAGTTGGTTACGCCATTTTAAACGGCACCGCATATAAAACCGGCAATTTTAATGACAGCGCTGTTGTGAATTTCCAATGGCGGCACGGCTATAAATATTGGAGTGCTAACCCGTTAAGTGCGTACGATTATTTTGCAGCTGGTTCACCGATAAGTGATCCGGATAACGGAACATATTCAGGAACGCAGCAATGGTATAATCTTATGCGGGGTGATTTACCGCGACCGGCATATCCCGAGGCAACTCCGTATTATACTTCATCTACATATGCGAGCGCACATGGAATAGTAACGAAATATTGCCCGAATGGTGATCCAACAACTGGCACCGGCTGGATAGATGGATTAGATATTGCAGCAGGTGACCGCCGAATGGTGAATGTTCATGGGCCATTCACACTCAAATTACACGACACGGCTGAGGTTGTTATTGCACTCATTGATGCGATGGGTGCAGATAATATTGGTAGCGTGAAATTGTTAAGAAATAACAGCTCATTTGCAATACGAGCATTTCAAAATCTTTTTCAATTACCTGCTCCACCGCCTCCTCCATCGGTAAGCGTTTCCGCTCTGGACGCGGAAATCATACTGAATTGGGGTGGACCTCAAAGTGCAAACCTGGAATCAAGTTTTAATAGGGGTTACGCTTTCGAAGGGTACAACATTTACCAGTTTGCAACACCAAGCTCAAAAATTGAAGATGCTACAACAGTAAAAATAGCAACGTATGATATTGTTGATGGCGTTAAAGTAATTCTCGGCCCTGCTATAGACCCAGCGTCTGGGGCAGCTATCACGAAAGTTTATGAGAATGGTAATGATACAGGATTGAAAAGGGTCTTTGACCTTACAAAAGATTATTTACGACAACGTCCTCTGGTAAATGGTCAGGCATATTACTTTGCTGTTACGGCATATACGTATGACCCATACTGGAATGTTGATACATCGCAATATTATTCGCCAGGTTCGCCAACGTTGGAGAGTAATCCACTTATCCTTGTAATAACACCGCATTCAGTAAATCCAGGTACGCGGCTAACAGCTCAAGCTGGAAGTGCTGTCCAAGTTACACATACTGTTGTGGACTCGACAAAACCATCAAGTGATGGAAGTGCTACTGTAATAGTCGAACAACCCGATAAGTTAACAGGCGACAACTACATTGTTAAATTCGACAGTACAGGAGCTAATTGGTTTGTTGTCGACGCCACTCAAAATGTGACAGTGGCAACAGGTACTAATGAATCTGGAGACAGTAATTATCCTATTGTTGATGGAATACAGGTTATTATTCAGGGACCACAACCCGGAATGAAAGAATGGACAATCCCTTCAGGAACTCGGCGATTTTCTCCAGTTGGAGGGTGGGGAGGTCTAGGGCTTGAAGGATTTAGGTACTGCTGCTGACCCATTTGCGTATGACGAAACTGCCGGTACTATAGGTATGGCAGGTCATTTTGCATTTGGCGGTGTAGGAACAACATTGACAACTGCACAGCAGTATCATACGGTGCTTTTAAAATTAGCAGCTGTAGACCATACAAACCTATGGGATCCAAAATCTGCACCTACAGATGCTAATTTTTCACTTGGCTATAGATGGGTGCGGCATGCATCTGCTGCAGCGGATACTATTCCTGCGTTTATGCCATGGATTATTAATCAAGGGAGTGGATATCCGTATCAAGATTTTAATTATTCTGTACCTTTCTCAGCTTGGGATATGTCTACTAATCCACCGACTCGCCTTGTCGTGGGAATGTTTGAAAATAATGATCCTGGTGCATCTGTTGATGGAAGGTATTGGCCACCATTAACAACTGGAGATAATTCGGTAAACCGTGAATTTTGCTTTATCTTTAGTAAGCCATATTCGACGACACCGGATCCTACATTTGAAAATAATCTTTCTAATAATTCATCGATGCCTCTTATGTGGGTCATGACTTGCAATAGGCGTGCTGATGTGGACTGGGTTGCTGGTGATCAATTTGAAATTATCGCAGCAAATGTGAACGGACCGAATGATATTTTCAAATTTAAAGTACCATCGGTTATGTACTATGCTGATTCAGCAAAGTTAGACGTTGATAAGATCAATGTATTCCCCAATCCATATCTTGGTGTACAAGCACGAGAAACGAGTCGTCTTAATAAATTTGTGACGTTTAATCATCTGCCTGCAAGTGCGACAATTCGAATATTTAGTTTGTCAGGCGTGCCGGTCAAAACTATCACAAAAAATGATGCAACACAGTTTGCGACATGGAATCTTTTGAATGACCACAATTTGCCTGTAGCAAGTGGAATCTACATTATCTATGTTGATATGCCAACACTTGGGAAATCGAAAATCCTCAAGTTAGCGCTCGTTCAAGAAGAACAAGTTTTACCGAACTATTAAGATGACCATGATTTTATTATGACTCCAACTAAATTCTAAGGAGCGAATTATGAAAAGAAAAGTTTTATTAATATTAACATTATCATTTCTGGTGCTGAGCATGTTTACCATTTCTGCTTTTGCACAGAGCAAAGCAGGAACATCAGCAGCTCCAGAATTGCTTATCCCGCTTGGCGCACCAGAAGTGTCAATGTCGGGTGCTGTTATTTCTTTTGTTTCCGGACCAAGTGCAATTCCATGGAATCCAGCTGGTCTCGATGTAGGCAATGTCAGTGCAAGTGCATTATTTTCTCATCGATCATACATCGGAGACATCGGCATTAATTACGCTGCAGTAGCAACCAGGATATCTTCATTTGGCACATTAGGATTAACATTGCGTGCATTTAATATCGGCCAAATCTCTGTAACAACAGAGGATCAACCAGATGGAACTGGAGCTTTTATCAATCCGACTTTCTTTACGCTCGGGCTCACATATTCAAAACAGCTTACCGATCATGTAAGTATTGGTGCTACAATGAATATAGTGAATGAAAGCTTCTCAAATGTCAGTGCGTCTGGTATTGCATTTGATGCTGGTATTCAGTATAGAAATCTTGGAGACGTTGCAGGATTGAGCTTGGGTGTTTGTGTAAACAATATAGGAACATCTATGCAATTTAGTGGATCAGATTTGTGGTTACCAGCAACAGCAACAGATCTGTCACGAGGTATAACATACTACAAGGTAGAAGCAGCGAGTGCACAGATGCCTTCTATTATCCAAATTGGCTTAGGGTATGAAATGAAACTCGATGAAAACACCGGATTGAAGCTCGGGATCGCGTATGAAAATAACAACTATGGTATTGATGAATATAGACTTGGCGCTGAGTTAGGACTTGTGAAATCCTTGTTCATACGAGGCGGTTATATCTATAGTACTGATCCTGCTGGAGCTAAATCGATTTTCCAAAATTATTCATTTGGATTAGGTGTTGATTTGAAGGAGTACCTTGGAGTTCCAATAAGTATTGATTATGCGTACATACCAGTTCAATACTTCAGTGCGAACAGTATTTTTGATATTCATATTAATTTTTAGTTGGAATAAATATATAATTTACCAAAACCGTCAATGGAGAGGACATTGGCGGTTTTTTTTATGCTTACTTGAAAATTTAGTATTACATTCTATTTATAGAATCGCTAACAAGGTTAGACCATACGAGAATCATACGTAAATGAAAAACATTTTACTTCATATATATTGTGTACTGGCAATACTATTATTAAGCATTAAAGGACAATCACAAACTATTCCTCCCCAAAATCCGTTTTTAATAAATGTGTTGATTAATAAGTTCTGGCAAAATGATTCTACTGCTTATTTGGAAATTTCAACTGCGTGTTATCCCAATCAAGTAACTCTGTATAATGATTCGGCAGGACATCACAAAAGTATTGAGTTTTGGATCAAAATTAAAAATAATTCTACTGAAAAGATTGTTCAGGCAGATCGGTTTCGTGTACCAATTACTATGCAGGATTCTTCGAATGAATTATCTTCAAAATCCATAGTAAATAAATTTACTTATAAACTGAGTTCTGGTTCGTATACATTAAGTGTTCATGGCTTTGACAACGGAAAGCCAACCCATCGGGATAGCGCAATTATTCAAGTCGAAATACCTCGTCGCCCGAGAACTGTCGCATTGAGTGACATCGAACTTGCCAGTAATATTACCGAATCGAAGGATACAAAGGATTATTTTTACAAGAATTCTCTTTGTGTAATTCCAAACCCATCGCTGGTTTTCGGAAAAATGAGTAACCCCGTTGTATTTCATTATTTTGAAGTATATAATCTCTGTAAGGATTCTCTCTACACTGTCGAAATATTGGTGAAGGATCAAAATGGTGAAATTAAAAAAAGTAAAAGAAGTCAGAAACACTACGGAGTGAAAGATGCGGTCGAAGTTGGAACAACCACTATCATGAACCTATCATCTGGGAAGTACTTATATCAAGTTCGCATACTTGATGGTTGTATGAAAGAGATTGTAATTGGCGGGAAGCAATTGTTTATTAACAACCCACAAGTAAAGCAAGAGGTACCGACAGGCGCAATGAAGTCGGTTGAATTTCTTAACATGACCGACGATGAGCTGACACATGAATTCAAAACAGCGAAGTACTTAGCAACTGATCAAGAAATTAAAACATTCTCAAAACTTTCTAATGCCGAAGGGCGTCGTGAATTTCTTGCAAAATTCTGGTCGGACATTGAGAGCGGACGACATGAAAACACCGATCTTACTCGTACAATTTATTTGGATCGTGTCATGACCGCAAATCAGCGATATCATTCATTGGGAAGAGAAGGTTGGCAGACAGACCGCGGAAGAGTGTACCTTTTATACGCTGAACCAGACGAAGTAGAACGATTCCCAAATCAAGGCGATAGCAAACCGTACGAAATTTGGCATTACAATCAAATTGAAAGCGGAGTTATATTTGTATTTATAGATCGAACTGGCTTTGGAAGTTATTCGCTAGTCCATTCGACAAAGCGTGGTGAAATTCAAGATGACTCATGGCAGCAATATTTGCGATAATACTCTCTCTGTGCGCCTGGACTGTATCGGCTTGTGCTCAGCCGATAGACTCTATACCGGTTGAAGAATTTTCTGTCGGTTCATTCGAACGGGCAACACGTATATTCGCGAGGACGCAAGGGGCGATCTATGTTCTTGATGCCGATCAGAATAAAATATTTGTCTTTACGGATATCACGCAATCACCGAAGAGCATTGGAGGATTCGGATGGTCGGCTGGTTCCTTCGATAAGCCAACAGGGATAGCGACAGACGGCATCAATCTGTACGTGTCCGATTATGGCAATCACCGCATCCAGCAATTTGATCGGAATCTCAATTATCTGTCTTCTTTCTCAACGCGGGATACTTCCGATGTTGTCTCGCGGTTCGGTTATCCTCTTGATGTTGCCATGTCTGAACTGGGAGATTTATTTATCCTCGACGGAGAAAATATACGCGTTCTCAAGTTTAATCCGCAACAATTCTTTGAGCGTTCATTCGGCGATATCAATGCCGGGAAAGGGAAGCTCCAGAATCCAATCCGACTTGTTGTTACTACATCGCGACTTTTTGTAGGCGAGCAGACACGGATTGTTGTTTTTGATTATTTTGGCAATTATCTCAACAGTATCGGGGATGGTGTTGTGTCAGGGCTTACCGGTTTCGCAATATCAGACAATGTCCTTCTTTTGTCATCACCTGATACCTTGTGGCAGTTTTCTCAGGAAGGTGTTTTTCAAAAATCGATTCCGCTCAGTTACCTCATCACTGGTGAGCGTATTGAACGAATTCAAGATATCGCATATATCAGAAATCGACTTTTTATTTTATCGCCAAGGAGACTTCATATTTTTAAGATAGGCGATTAATCCACCGGATTCATTTCTTGACATTCGTTCCGAATTATCCTAATTTTATTTGGTATTCATGGTAGTTCTGCTGCTCACTTTAAGGAGGGAATTTGCATGGCATCAAGGAGCATTAACAAAATTATTCTCATAGGAAACCTTGGACAGGATCCTGAGCTGCGGTACACCAGTAGTGGCGTCGCAGTTGCCTCTTTTTCGATGGCGACCAGTGAGTCTTGGAAAGATCAGGATGGCAATGTTCAAGAAAAAACTCAATGGCATAAACTTGTCGCATGGAGAAAACTTGCAGAAATTGTAGGTGAATATTTGAAGAAAGGCAGCAAGGTGTATGTCGAAGGGCGCATTCAATATCGCAGCTACGACGATAAAAACGGTGTCAAGAGAGATATTACAGAAATCGTTGTCGATCAATTGCTAATGTTGGATTCCAAAGGTGTTAGCCATGCAAACACTTCCTCAGCTGACCCAACCGCACCATCGTTGCAACAGCCAGTTGAGGAATCAGGACCGGATAAAGTCGATGATCTGCCATTTTAAGTTTTCTATGTGCTGTAATTGTTGCTTTTTCATTTCTTGTTTATTGAGTTGACATCGTTTTTTTGTTCTTTTTAATTCCAGTTCTGGTGTTCCGATGTACATCGTGCATCGGGATGAAAAGGGAATTTCGTAAATCCCGCCGTTGGCGAGATAATGCGAAAGCTGCCCCGCAACTGTAATTCCGATTCTGCTGAACACAGAATTGTATCTTCAATTGTGAAAGTCACTGTGGTGCCCAAGGTGCCATGGGAAGACGAATTGAAGATCGGAAGAGCCAGGAGACCTGCCAGAGCTATGTGCCTCATGAACCTTCGAGGGAAGGTGGTTCACGCACGTCTTCTTTGATGAGTGTGAAGCCCCAATCTTTGATGAAGGTTGGGGCTTTTTTTATTCACCATCATTCAAAGGAGAGACGTACTATGCAACATACATGGAATGCTGTTATTTGTTCAACCCTCGTCCTTTTCGCGTCGGCTGTTGCAGCCGATAACGATACGACGAAAACTTATCGTGCTGAAGATGTTATTGTAACAGCTACACGCAGTGCTATTTCTCCATCCGACGCACCTTCACCAGTCCAGATTATTTCATCGTCATTTATTCAACAGATGAATCCAACAACAGTGGCAGATCTTTTGCAACTGACAAATGGAGTGTATGTAAATTATTATGGAGCGGTTGGAGGTGTAAAGAATCTGACATTTCGGGGTCTATCAACAGAAAATTCTCTCATCTTGATTAATGGTAACCCGATCAACGATCCGCAAAACGGTTCTGTAGATTTAAGCTTATTATCGGTAAATGCTATTGATCGGATGGAAGTTATAAATGGCGGCGGATCAGCGTTGTATGGCAGCGATGCTTTGGGCGGAGTAGTTAATATTATTACTCGCCATGCCTCTGAAGATTTGCATGCACGTATTCAAGGAGATATAGGCTCTTTCGGCGCAGCGCGTGCACTTGCAGATGTTCAGGGACGTATTGCCGGTATTGGTATGCTCGCCGGCGTTTCCAGAGAATATGGAATTGATGATTACAATTTTATCTTTCAACGTCAAACAATGAATGATACCACATTGAATCGAAGGGACGCAGATTATCAGCGCACACAATTATATTGGAATGGTGATTATCAATCCTCAGATATTATTGACGTCCATGCAGCAGTCCAATATATCAAGTTTGAACGAGGTGTACCGGGTCCAGTTTATTCGGCATCTACTATAAGCGTTGCCCGTCAGAATGACGAAACGTTTCGAGCGACGTTTGGGTCTCATATTCGATTGCAGGATAGCCTATCGATTTCAGTGAATGGAGCTTTCGATCATAATTCTGAAATTTATCGTGATTCATTAGAATTGTCAGATGCATTATATGAGAGTAAATATTATTCCTTAAATGGTCAACTCGATTGGTCTCCAACAGCATGGGATCATCTTCTTGCGGGCTGCGAGTACGGAGAGGGATACCTCGATGCAAGCGGTGTTTCGTGGGGATCACCATTAATAATGCACCCTGTTCGTGTTCAAAAGTCACTTTATCTTTCAAACGAGAATACGCATCAGATAGAGGCAAAATGGCTTGATCGAATGTCGTTCTACGAATCAATTCGTTATGACTATTACTCCGATGTTATTGAAGATGCTGTCTCACCAAAGCTTGGAGTGAATATCCGTATCTATCAGCCATACGATATTCATGTACGGAGCAGCTGGGGAAAGAATTTTCGCGTTCCTACATTTAATGATAAGTACTATCCATTATTTGGCAATTCCAACCTGAACCCTGAACGTTCCACAGCTTTCGATATTGGAGTTATTGGAGCGTTAGATCGGTCTGGAAAACAGTCTGTACAAATCACATATTTTGATATTGAGTCGGATAAAAAAATCGCATTTAATGGCTATTTACCATACAACATTGGAGAAGCTCAGAATTCGGGACTTGAAGTGCGATATGATTATCATTTATCAGATAATAAACTTAATGCGTTTTTCGGCTTTTCATTTACGAATGCAATAAAGAAGAATAAATCAGGGCCAATCGATTCATCCTATAATAAACAGTTGCCGTATGTTCCGAAGTCCTTAGGGATGCTCGGAATTTCATTCGATACAGAAATCGGAAAGATATCTGTCAATCAATCAATGGCTGGTCTCCGCTATATAACTGCAGATGAAAGTAAATCGTTGCCCGCATATACACTGACCGATGTGAGTTTTATTAAGAAGCTTGAGATGACCAACGTTCAATTGACATTCCATTGTTCTGTCAATAATGTGTTTGATGTTGATTATCAGAGCTTTGAAGGTTATCCAATGCCTGGACGATCGTTTCGAGTAAGCATAAGTGCAGACTATTGATTTGATTCAAACAAAAAAATCCAGTATAATAAATTAATTCATTTCTTGGAGGATTTATGCGTAATATTCTTCTTGGTTCATCTTTAATTCTGGCCGCGGCATTATCACGGCTTCTTCCACATCCTGATAATTTCACTCCTATAGCCGCGATGGCACTTGCAGGTGGCGTATATCTTGAAAAACGATTCGCACTCATCGTCCCACTAGCTGCGCTTGTGATTAGTGATTTCTTCATTGGTTTTCATAACACCATTCTCTTTGTCTATGGAAGCTTTGTGCTTATCGGATTCATGGGACTCTGGCTGAAATCACATAAGAAATTCTTACCTGTCTTGGGAATTGCGCTTTTAAGCTCAATTCTCTTTTTTGTCATTACTAATTTCGGTGTGTGGCTCACAGGCGGTGGATGGTTCTACCAGAGGACTTGGCAAGGTTTGGTCGAATGCTATGTCATGGCTATTCCCTTCTTCCGGAATACTCTAGCAGGAGATTTGGTATTTACGGGAGTATTGTTTGGATTGTTTGAATTATCTTTGCGTTCTCTCCATGCTTCAGAAAAGAAGGCAGTTCGAGCAAATTTATAATTACTCTCTCGTTGTGATTTGTTGACGTCGGATTGGCTCGGAAGAAGCTCATCTGACGTTTTTATTTTAAGGAACGAATGAAATTCTGATGGAAGATTTTCAACTATAGAGGAAAATCTTGATTCCATTGGACTTTCTTACCTCGTTGATTCGTACCTTTTCGATTGATATATATCAAAAATGCTATTGTTGTTTGTTGTCTTCTAATAGCATTTTGTAGAAAAAGCTCTATATTGAACCACATTAAACTAAAACGCAATCATATGTCCAATACAATAGAGCTTGCGTTACGACGTTCCATTCATATCTCCCCGCATTATTTCTGTTGTGCCAGTTTATTTCTCTATAATATAATCACTCGCGGAGACATTCTTCAAAAGTTGAAGAAATGAGGTTGCTATGTCCGATTACATCGATAAAATAATGATTCATGTGAAAGCGAAGAACTCCAACGAACCGGAGTTTCATCAAGCGGTAGAAGAAGTATGCGAGTCTTTGGAGCCGGTGTTTGCGCGTCACCCGGAATACCGTGCTGCAAAAATTCTTGAGCGTATGGTTGAACCCGAGCGGATTGTCATCTTTCGTGTTCCATGGATGGATGATCAGGGTGAAATTCATATTAACCGCGGATTCCGGGTTCAGATGAACAGCGCAATCGGTCCATACAAAGGAGGATTACGATTCCATCCATCCGTTACACTGAGCATTCTTAAATTTCTCGCATTCGAACAAGTGTTCAAGAATAGCCTTACAACGCTGCCGATGGGCGGCGGAAAAGGCGGTTCAGATTTCAATCCTAAAGGGAAGAGCGATAACGAGGTGATGCGATTTTGTCAAAGTTTTATGACAGAATTATTTCGTCATATCGGTGCAGATACAGATGTGCCGGCTGGAGATATTGGTGTCGGAACACGTGAGATCGGATTTCTCTTCGGACAATACAAGCGGCTTACGACAGAATTCACAGGTGTGCTGACTGGAAAAGGATTGAATTGGGGCGGTTCCCTTATCCGTCCAGAAGCGACAGGATTTGGTGTTGTTTATTTTACTGAGGAGATGTTAAAGACGAAAGGCTTAAGTATTGCTGGAAAAACAGTCGCAGTGTCCGGTTTTGGCAATGTTGCTTGGGGTGCAGTCACAAAAGTTGACCAATTGGGAGGGAAAGTGGTTACACTTTCCGGTCCTGATGGTTTCGTGTATGATCCGGATGGTATTAAAGGTGAGAAGATACATTATATGCTTGAGATGCGTGCAAGTGCCAAAGACGAAGTAAAACCTTATGCCGATAAATTCAAGGCGCAATTCTTCTCTGGTAAAACGCCGTGGGGTGCAAAGGTAGATGTTGCTTTGCCGTGTGCTACACAAAACGAGCTTGACGAAAATGACGCGAAAGAGCTTGTGAAAAACGGATGCGTTTGCGTGTGCGAAGGAGCGAACATGCCAACAACAATTTCGGGTCTCAAAGTATTTCATTCAGCGGGGATTCTTTATTCTCCCGGCAAAGCGTCGAATGCTGGTGGCGTTGCAACCTCTGGATTGGAAATGAGCCAAAACAGCATGCGTTTACCATGGCCCAAAGAAGAAGTTGACACACGGTTGTATCAGATCATGAAAAGCATTCATGATACATGTATGCAGACCGCAGAACGATTTGGCGAACCAGGTAATTACGTTTTGGGTGCAAATATCGCTGGATTTTTAAAAGTCGCTAATGCTATGCTTGAACAGGGTTTGGTATGACAGTTTCATATCTAAAGGTTACTCGTTCAAGAGATATTTCGCATCACCTGTATCAGGGAGTTTTCGTGCAACAATTAACAGTGTTTGAAAAATTTGCGCTATGCTCATATGAATCGATTTGATCAGTTTTCGACAGAAGATATATATGGAAGCCGTATTAAGTCGTTCCAGAAACTGATGCGTATCAAGGTGCGCGACATTCTGCTTGTCGCCAGCCTATATGATCAATACCTGTTTGAAGAGGATGGCAGATTATATGAACTGATTCGACAGGAATTTCAAGTCCTCAATCTGAGTCACCCGCCAGAGATCACGCATGTGACCAGCGGTGAAGAGGCAATTGAGCTTCTTACCTCTGGCGAGACATTCGATCTTGTCATCACCACAATGCATATTGAAGATATGCATGTTATCCGATTTGCACAAAAAGTACGACAGACAGGCGTCGACATTCCCATGATCCTGTTGGCGTACGACAATAGGGAAAAAAAAGAAATCATCATGAATTACGATACGTCGGTGTTCGATCGTATATTCATCTGGACTGGCGATTACCGTCTCTTGGTTGCAATGATTAAGTATGTTGAAGACAGGCTCAATGTTGAAAGCGATACTGCGACAGTCGGTGTGCAAGTTATTATTTTAGTAGAAGATGATATCAGTTTTTACTCCTCCTATTTGCCGCTCCTCTATACGCAGATTCTTAACCAGTCCCAACGGCTCATTTCAGAAGGTGTCAATCTTACACATAAATTTCTCAGGATGCGGGCACGGCCGAAGATTTTGCTTTGCGCAACATATGAAGAAGCTTGGTCATATTTTGAGAAATATGAAGACTTTGTGCTCGGTGTTATTTCGGATGTTGACTTCCTTCGCGAAGGAGTTAAAGACTCTGAAGCAGGTTTCAAATTTGCGGTAGCAGTCCGACAAAGAAAGGAGGATATTCCTATCCTCCTCCAGTCAGGCGATGCAAAAGCAGCGGCGAAAGCATTTGAAATTGGAGCTGCATTTCTGCAAAAGGGTTCACCGACACTCTTGCATGACCTGACGAACTTTGTTATGACGCATTTCGGGTTCGGCGACTTCATTTTTCGTATGCCCGACGGAATGGAAGTAGGAAGAGCGACGAACTTAAAACAGTTAGAGGAGCATCTTCAAATTGTCCCGGATGAATGCATCCAATTTCATGCCAAGCGTAATCACTTCTCTAATTGGTTGAAGGCAAGAACGGAATTCTGGCTTGCTCATAAGCTCCGTCCGCAAAAAGTTGAAGACTTCCCAAGCACCGCTGAATTACGGAACGATTTACTCGGTGCTTTGCGATTGTATTTGGAAACGCGACAGTGGGGCATAATTACAGAATTCTCTAAAGATTCGTTTGATCCTCAAAAAAGCTTTGCACGAATCGGTGCCGGTTCGGTAGGAGGCAAGGCACGCGGATTAGGTTTTATCAATACGCTTATCAATAACTACAACATCCGCGATAAATTTGAAGGAGTGGAAATATCTGTTCCGTCTGCAGTAGTTATTGCGACGGATGTTTTCGACAGGTTTTTATCGGAGAATAAACTTGAGAATTTCATTTTGGAGTCGAAAAGCGACGAAGAAATTCTTCAGCGTTTCACGGATGCACCCTACTTTCCGCCTGATGTAGTCTTTCGCTTGGTCGATTTTCTTGAAATTGTACATAAGCCGTTGGCTGTGCGTTCATCCAGTTTGTTGGAAGATTCACAGTATCAGCCTTTTGCCGGTGTATATCAAACCTATATGTTGCCGAACAAAAATTCCGATCCCACTGTTCGATTACATGAATTGTTGGAAAGCATAAAGCTCGTGTATGCCTCTACTTTCAGTAAAAATGCAAAAGACTACATGAAAGCGACTCCCTATCGTCTCGAAGAAGAGAAGATGGCGGTTATCATCCAGCGAATGGTTGGTACATCACATCATAATCGATTTTATCCTGAATTCGCTGGGGTTGCAAAATCATATAACTTCTATCCTGTACCACCGCAGAAATCAGAAGACGGCATCGTTCAGGTTGCACTCGGATTAGGGTACACTGTGGTAGAAGGACATAACTCAGTTCGTTTTTGTCCTAAGTATCCACGTCATCTCATGCAATTCTTTTCAACTAAGGAGACGATTCGCAATGCCCAGCAAGAGTACCTTGCACTCGATCTCACGGCAACGTTCAGCCATGAAAATCATGAGACACCAGATGTGATGATCAAACATTATGATCTGAGCACAGCAGAGGAAGATAATACGCTCTTTTATGTCGGATCCACCTATTCCCCGGAAGATGATTCTGTATATGATGGAGTGTCTCGCACTGGGAAACGTGTCGTTACGTTTGCACCGGTCTTGAAGCACCGGATATTCCCATTACCGGAAATTCTTGATTTAATCCTAGAAATGGGGACATGGGGTATGGGCACACATGTCGAAATTGAATTTGCAGTCAATATGAATACACCACCGGGCGCGCCGAAAGAGTTTGCAATGCTGCAGATTCGTCCCTTAGTCATGAACCTTGAATTTGAAGAACTTGATGTTGATCATTTTGTTCGCGAAAACCTTGTTTGTCAGAGCGAGCAGGTGCTCGGCAATGGTGCTATCCAGGATATTCACGATATAGTTGTGGTGGATTCGGATAAGTTTGAAAGATCAAAGAGTAAAGAGACGGCACGCGAAGTCAGTGAAATCAATGCCCGATTGCTTTCAGAACATCGACCATATGTGTTGATTGGAATGGGTCGATGGGGAAGTATGGATCCGTGGCTTGGTATTCCTGTCACATGGGACCAAATCTCAGGCGCGTCGGTGATTGTTGAGTCTGGTTTTAAAGACATTGATGTAACACCATCACAAGGGTCGCATTTTTTTCAAAATATTACATCATTTCGTGTGGGTTACTTTACTGTCAACGCCTCTCACAATCTTGGGTTCATTGATTGGGATTGGCTGAAAGTGCAGCCGGCGTTTCAAGAATTTAATCACGTTCGCCATTTGAGGTTTGATAAACCATTCAGTGCCAAAATTAACGGACGAAAGAATAAAGGTGTGATTATGAAACCGGGAAAATAGATTCTATATATTGAGAAAAATGATGCTATTTTCATATTTCTTTCCATCAAACGTAGTACATAGGAAGTGAAAGAAAAAAAACAGAAATTAAAGGAAAATTCTTTTATCTCTATCATATATAAATAATTGAGAATGAATATGATTTCTTCAAAGCCACTACGAGTTGTGATTGCAGATGATCAGGAGTCGATGAGTGCTATTATCCGACGCCAGTTGGTGAAGATTGGACATGTCGTAATAGGAAAAGCGACCAATGGACGTCAAGCAGTTGAAATGACACAGTTGCTGCAACCCGACATTGTGCTGATGGATATTGAGATGCCGGAAATGGACGGCCTGGAAGCAGCCCGATTGATTCATGAAAAAAGTCCTCGACCTGTTGTGCTTCTGACTGGACATGATGATCCGGAAATGGTACGCAAAGCAAGCCAGGCAGGTGTTGGTGCTTATTTGATGAAACCCCCAAGTGCTCCAGAAATAGAACGGGCTATTATAATTGCAGTCGCACGATTTGCCGATCTCATGGAACTGCGCCGATTAAATATTGAATTGCAATTGGCTCTCGACAATGTCAAAGCGTTGAAAGGGCTGCTTCCTATCTGCGCAAGCTGTAAAAAGATACGCGACGATAAAGGATATTGGGAAGGTGTGGAGAGCTATATTAAGAAACATGCTGATGTAGAGTTCTCCCATGGACTCTGTCCTGATTGCATAACTCAATTATATCCTGAGTACAAGCCAAAATAGAACTGAGATGCGCACATGTAGACTGGCAAGTTATTTCACTATAAGATATTATCAGTCAATTAGCTGTAATCTCATAAGGTTCAATTTTACATCATTTATTTCAGGAGGTTCTTATGTCAGATTATATAAAAGATCTCATTATGGAGGTAAAAGCAAAGAATCCTGCTGAACCTGAATTTCATCAGGCAGTGCAAGAAGTTGTAGAATCACTTTCTCTTGTAATTGATCGTCATCCGGAATATCGCTCGGCAAAAATTCTAGAGCGCATCATCGAGCCAGAGCGTGTAATAATGTTTCGCGTTCCTTGGGTGGATGAACAAGGTGAGGTTTGCATCAATCGTGGCTATCGTATTCAGATGAATAGTGCCATTGGTCCATATAAAGGTGGCTTGAGATTCCATCCCTCAGTGACGCTCGGGATTTTGAAATTCTTAGCATTCGAGCAAGTCTTCAAGAACAGTCTGACAACTCTTCCGATGGGAGGAGGCAAAGGGGGTTCGGACTTCGATCCCAAAGGCAAAAGTGATCTGGAAATTATGCGCTTCTGTCAGGCGTTCATGGGTGAATTGTTTCGTCATGTTGGACCGGACACAGACGTTCCTGCTGGTGACATAGGTGTTGGTGGACGTGAAATTGGGTATTTGTTCGGACAGTATAAAAAGTTGCGGAATGAATTCACTGGTGTGCTGACTGGAAAAGGTCTTAATTGGGGCGGTTCGCTGATTCGTCCTGAAGCGACGGGCTATGGTGCAGTATATTTTGCAGCGGAAATGTTGGCAACACGCGGCAAGACGCTGGATGAGAAAAAATGTCTTGTTTCTGGAAGTGGCAATGTGGCGCAGTATACTGTCGAAAAAGTAAACCAGCTTGGTGGTAAAGTTGTTACACTTTCTGATTCAAATGGATATATTTATGATGAAGAGGGTATTGACGAGAAGAAGCTTGCGTTTGTAATGGAATTAAAGAATATTCGCCGTGGGCGCATCTCGGAATACACTGAGAAATTCAAGAAAGCGGTATACACACCCTTAAATTCGAAACTCGACTACAATCCTCTTTGGAATCATAAAGCGGATTGTGCGTTCCCGAGTGCAACACAGAACGAAGTCAACACCAAGGATGCACAAAACTTGTTGAAGAATGGTGTCTATGTTGTAGCAGAAGGAGCAAATATGCCGACAACATTCGATGGCGTGAAGCTCTTTCTTGATGCGAAGATCCTTTATGGTCCAGGGAAAGCGGCAAATGCTGGCGGTGTGGCAACGTCTGGTCTGGAAATGTCACAAAACAGTATGCGCTTACCGTGGCCGCGCGAAGAGGTTGACAACCGGTTGCGTCAGATTATGAAAAGCATCCACAAGACATGTATGGAAGTATCCGAACGGTTTGGTACACCAGGCAATTATGTCAACGGCGCTAACATTGGTGGTTTTCTGAAGGTTGCTGATGCGATGATGGATCAAGGAGTTGTGTAGCCCGCGATACTAATATTTTAAAGAGTGACGTGGTCATTACATTCAAGTTTTCTTGTGGAGAAGGTTGCGGTCACTGAGATATCTAGGTGTGGATATACGGAAAAAAATGTTGATCCAATCGTCAATCCGATAGATCCACCCTCAGTCGAATACGGGTATGGAAATCTGTTCTATGGTTCCTTCTTCTGGGATGAAGCCACAGATCATGCACGACTTGAAGAAAAAATTGGAAAGGCATACCGTATAGTTCAATAAGCAATCCGTGATAAAAAAGTCCAAACCTGCGGCTGTCAGCGATGGTCGTTGGTGCAGCGCGTGTTGCGGAAGCATTTCAGTTTTATACGGCTGAGTGTAAACAATCGTTGTTGATGCTTCAATTTAACAATTATTCATTGGTTTTTTAGTTACACGGAATTCGTATAACTCTATCTACTCGCCTTGATGTATCCTGATGGGTTGCTGCCATGGACAGAAAATGCCAGTCATTTATTGTTACTTTCTCTGAATTCTACTACCTTTTACCAGCACAAGTTTTCAGAGAATAACATTGGAGCGACACATGTCTACCACTTCTCAAAACTCTCTAGGGGACAAACCATACACGGTTGAATATTATTATAAAACTGCATGGGGATATGCAGATGAGTTCATGCGGTTGTACAAAAAGAACCATTATCCTGTCTTGAAAAAGCAAATGGAAATGGGACGCATCCTGAATATCACCATGGTGAAACCACGGTTTCATGCAACCGAAGAAGGACGTTGGGATTGGAGAGTGACAATTGTTTGGAAAAATATTCAAGTGACTGATGATGGTTTTAGGGAAGAAAGCCTCGTTCGGCAACTTTTTTCCGATCAAGAAGCATTTAAGAAAGAAGAACAGCGGAGATTTGAAATATTACTCGGTCACTGGGATGTACCGATCATCAATGTTGATTTGGATAAATGAGAAATGAAGACGTAAGACACTTTGATAATGTTCTGAACGTACGAAGGAGAAGAGCCATGGCAAAAACAAAAAAGTCTTTCAAGAAAACCGGTAAGAAAACTGTTCCAAAACATAAACCGGCTTCTAGACTGAAACGTGTTGTCAGGATTGAATCTTCTTCTAGAATGTCGCAATTCAAAGCAAGCATGCTTTCACTTATTAGCGAGACTTCAACAAATCTTCCGCCGGATGTGCGACGTGCACTTACATGGGCGATTGAACGTGAGACTCTGGGAAGTCAAGCCGCACTCGCATTACAGATGATGGCAGTGAATACCGATATGGCATGTGATACTGAAGCACCGATCTGTCAGGATACGGGTATGCTAACATTCGAAATCAAGACGCCGGCTAGCACAAACCAGATTTTCATGCAGAAAGAAATAAAAGAAGCAGTTGTAGAAGCAACAAAAGTGGGCAAGCTGCGTCCGAATGCAGTCGATTCTCTTGCAGGAAAAAATAGCGGTAACAATCTTGGAGAAGGTTGTCCGGTGATGCACTTTGAACAATGGGATAAAAAAGAAATCGAAATAAGACTTATCCTCAAAGGCGGCGGTTGTGAAAATAAAAACATTCAGTATTCGCTGCCATGCGAATTGCAGAATCTTGGCAGAGCCGACCGCACAATGGATGGAATTCGCAAATGTTTGCTTCATGCTGTTTGGCAGGCTCAGGGACAGGGGTGCAGTGTGGGTGCTCTCGGTGTCGCGATTGGCGGTGACCGTGCCTCCGGGTACCATTACGCAAAACAACAACTCTTCCGTACTCTGGATGATATCAATCCAAATCCGGAACTTGCGAAACTGGAAAACTATGTTTTGCAGAATGCTAACAAACTGAACATTGGCACAATGGGCTTTGGCGGACTGGCAACGCTTATCGGTTGCAAGATCGCATCATATCACCGGTTACCTGCGAGTTTTTTTGTATCGGTTGCATATAACTGCTGGGCTTATAGGCGGCTTGGTGTTATCCTTGACGCAAAGACTGGAGCGATCAAACGCTGGCTCTACAAAGAAGATACTCCGGTAATGCGCATGGCAAAAGAAGAGAATTTGCCCTTAACAGGGAGAGAGATTTCTTTGACATTGCCACTCTCAGAAGAGCATGTGCGCGCGCTGAAGGTGGGTGATGTTTTGTTGCTCAATGGTGTTATGCATATGGGACGGGACGTGTTGCATCATCATTTGATAACGCATGACTCGCCAATAAGTCTTGAAGGTGGCGTGATCTATCACTGCGGTCCGGTTGCATTGAAAAAGGGAAACAAGTGGTTTATGAATGCTGCAGGCCCAACGACGAGCATACGCGAGGAACCGTATCAAGGAGAAATCATTCGAAAGTTCAACGTGCGAGCAGTGATCGGCAAAGGTGGAATGGGAATAAAAACACTCGAAGCGTTGAAAGATATCGGCGCTGTTTACTTAAGTGCTATTGGCGGTGCTGCACAATACTATGTAAAGTGCATTGAAGAAGTGGAAGGAGTGGACTTTCTGGAGTTTGGTGTTCCTGAAGCGATGTGGCACATCCGTGTGAAGAATTTTCCTGTAATTGTCACGATGGATTCGAATGGAAATAGTCTTCATGCAGATGTGGAAAAAGACTCAGCAACAAAACTTGCCAAATTTTCAGATGCGGTAACATTTTGAGAATACAATATGACAGAAGATGAATATCGAAATAAGTGGAAAGAATCGGGCCCCATCAAGATCAGCATGATCGAGAAGCAAGGGAAGTGTAAGCACCAATTGGGAGATACATTCCAATACAAAACCCCGTATGAGAGGCCGAGTGAAGTCTGTTTTGCTCTGCTTCATATACTTGATCTGTATACTTGGAGAGTGGCACAAAGTTTTCCTTCTTGGGAAAAAGACGATGAAAACGTTTATCGAATTCATTGTCCGTCTAAGCTTGGCACTGTATGGGAGATGAAAAAAGTGAAATAGGGCAATCTGTCATTCTTGAATTATTTTTAGAAATACGAGTTGAGAACATCTGGACAATGGATACCCGCTTTAAATCCGAGTGCATGACTTTTCACATTTGCTTTTATTTATAGAAAATAATAAAATGCCAAAAAACGATTATCCCGTTACTCCGGCTGTCCGTATTTTGCGTGAAAAGAAAATATCTTTCATACCGAAAATTTTTAAATATGAAGAACACGGAGGTACAAGACTTACGGCGGAGATGATAGGTGTTCCGGAGAATCTTGTTGTTAAAACATTAGTGATGGAAACAGATCAGAAAAAACCGCTGATCATTTTGATGCCTGGAGATAGTGAGGTTTCAACAAAGCAAATGGCGCGACTCATAGGAGCGAAGCAGGTGACACCATGCGATGCCAGCACGGCGCAACGCTATACCGGTTATCAATTTGGCGGTACGAGTCCATTCGGTACACGGTATCCATTGCCTGTATATGTGGAAAAGACTATATTGGATTTGCGAAAAATCTATATTAATGGAGGAAAGCGCGGCTTCATCATTGAAATCAATCCGCAAGATCTTCGGACCGCTTTTCAGATCATGGAAGTTGAAGCAGCTATCCCTCCTCGTTCATGAGCGGGTAAACCTATGGCCTTAGGTACGATCGAGTGGACTATTCAACTGCGATTTATTGTTGCTCTTGCGCTTGGTTTCCTTGTCGGCCTTGAGCGCGAAAGTATCAAGGTTGATCGGAAACTAATATTCGGCGGTGTCCGCACACATCCTATTATCAGTATGTTCGGATTTGGATGCGCATGGTTGTATCAGATTGGTGTGGTATTCATGCTGCCGACTGGGCTGCTCGCAATTGCCACACTCACTGGTATTGCTTATGTAGCCAAGATCCGATCTGATCGTTTCGGAACAACAAGCGAAGTCTCTGCTTTACTGACGTTTATTATAGGTGCATTGGCAATGCTAGTGGATGTTTGGATTGCTATGGCGATGGGCATTGTCAATACCATGCTGCTTTCAGAAAAAGCGATGCTCGAATCGTACGTGGAACGATTGAGCAAAGTGGAATTCCTATCGACTGTTAAATTCCTCTTAGTAACACTTATTATTTTACCGGTTTTACCGAATCAGGAGTTCACGCCTTTTCATATTAATCCAACAAAAGTATGGCAGATCGTTATCATTGTATCCACTCTCGGATTTGTTGGATATTTGTTGGAGAAAAAATTTGGTGCAAAAGTTGGATTGTGGTTGTCCGGAATTTTCGGCGGTATTGTCTCGAGTACAGCAGTAACACTTTCTGTTGGTAGAATGGCGCGGAGCAATCCTGCACGAGGCAGCACTGCATTGCAAGCAGCATTGCTTGCAAGCAGTATGATGTATCTGCGTGTGATGGTCCTTATATGGTTTATCAATGGATCATTTCTCCCAAATCTTTGGTACCGTCTTGTCATTCTTGCAGGGGTTGGTGTGATTCTATCGCTCTGGATGTTTCGGAAAGAATTACCTGTGGGAAAGTCAGAATCGCCAGAATTGCAGAATCCATTTGAGATTCGTCCTGCGATAGGATTTGCACTATTGTTTGTAATTCTCTCTGTTGTGTCAGGATTTGTAAAATCCACGATAGGAAATTCAGGCTTATTAGGTTTATCGGCGATTGTTGGTGTATCGGATATCGATCCTTTCATTCTCTCGTTAGTTCAAGGATCGGACGGAACGATGCATATCATTACCTCGGCAATTATTCTTGCGATGATGAGTAACACGATTGCAAAAGCAATATATTTCGGAAGCCTTTCTCCGACAACAAGAAAAGAAACGGCATTGAAGTTTTCTATTTTCGCTATAGTGCATATTCCTTTTATTATTTGGTAAGTGCCCTGAAAATAATTCGAAAAGTAGAGTAAGGAAAAAATGATGAGAAGTTATAGTATTCTGAAATGGAGTGTTCTCTCTCTAAGTATGCTGCTTTCGTTGTCTTGTTCTTCAACGTCCTATCGAGACGTATATCCTATTCTGGCAGACGGAAAGTATGATTCCGAGTTTCCGTATCGCGGGTGTTCTGCACAACTCGAGAAGATTTCAGAATCTGTTCGGATGATAAGTTGTATCGCATATTATAAAAGTTATATTTTTCCACCGGAAGCGAAAATTCGTCTCAGTGATCTCCATGATCCACTACTGAAGGAGAAGGCGATTAAAGAAGTATTCTTGAACAGAACATCATCAGGAAGCGCAACAACGATTTACTCTGAGAATAAACGGATAGCATTGCTTACTTGTGCACACGTTATCGACTTTTCAGATACGATTATTACGTACTATCGTGGAGAAAATAGAAAGGAAACTGAATTTATTCAAAGCCTTGCTGTGAAAGATCGCCAGTCAATTTATGCGGCATCCATTCAGGGTTTGCCCGATCTTGAGATATTAGCTATGGATAAGGGAAGTGACTTGGCTGTTGTTGGGCAGAGGATGTATGGACAGTCTGCTCAAAATGTTACGGTATTCAATTATCCCCTCGGCAGAGCCAAAGAGCTTGAATGGGGAACGTTTGTGTACATGTTTGGTTATCCGGCCGGATATCAAATGATTACAAAAGGAATTGTCAGCAGTCCTAATCGAGATAAGCATGGTTCATTTCTTACTGATGCAGTGTCTAATAGGGGTTTCAGCGGTGGAATCGTGCTTGCCATTCGTGATGGTGTTCCAAATTTTGAACTAGTTGGCATGGTAACTCTCGTACCGGCACGTCAACAATATTTTATGACTCCGTTCAAGGAAGGAGAAACCGTTGATTTTGAGTTGGATGCACCTTTCAAGGGGGATGTTTATATCGAAAGCCGCACTGATATTATTTACGGCATAGCTCCAGCGATTTCCTCAGAAGTAATTGTAGATTTTCTAAAAAATAATCAACAACAACTCCAAGAGAAAGGATATAATGTACGTTCATTTCTTGATCGCCAACCCATACTCAAACAAGAACCTCGATGAAACTTGGCGAATATACTGATGAAAGAAATAGTTTAAGCATCTTTCTCCCATTGAGAACTTTTCCTTGCAGTTACCGTAATACTATGCATTGGTAAAAGATCGGTTGTCAAAATTATGGTTTCTCGAATGACTCGTTTCTTTCATAATCTGCATGAAATCCTCACCCGCGATTTGACATGGAATGACTTGAATAAGTCTCTCAGCGAAGATATGCGCGGAATGTACGAATTTTACGCGAAGAATATGAAATCAGTGGAGGAGAATCCGAATAGAATTAAGCGATCGGTCAAGCTTCTATGGCTTCTTTTTATTGCTTTCCTCATGAAACTCACGCCGCCTCGACGATTGATGTATGCAATCGCTTTGGTCTTCATTTTTGTTGCAGCTTCTCAAGAGAAAATAACATCCGCAGTTTATTCTTTTATTATCGTTAGCATTCTCCTGGCGATGGAGCTTGCCGATAAATTGATTACAAAGGACGAACTAAGTGTGGCACGAGACATTCAATTGAGTCTTCAACCGAGCAACAGTACGACGCTTCCAGGATATGAACTTGCCGCACACAGCGAAGTAGCGAAAGAAGTTGGTGGTGACTATTACGATATACTCACTTTGCCGGATGGTAGCACACTCATTGTTATTGGGGATGTTTCTGGAAAAGGTATTTCCTCAGCGCTCTATGTTGTGAAGATGCAGACAGCGCTTCAATTGTTTGCAACTGAGACAAGTGACCTGCGAGAATTGCTCATTCGCCTCAATTCGCATATGTACGGTCAACTCAAACGAAACTATTTCCTTTCGCTTTTCTTGGTTAAGCTTCACTCCAATGGAAAAATAGAACTCTGCCGTGCAGGTCATCCACCGGCATTACTCTACAGTACATTAGAAAAAAGTGTCTCGTGGTTGAGGCCGAATGGTTTTGCTGTGGGAATAGTAGCTTCGGCGAATGGCGATGCATCTACGGACCAGAAAATAATCACAGATTTTGGATGTTCACTTGAAACCAAGTCTCTTCAACTGCAACAAGGCGATGTACTGTTTCTCTTCACCGACGGTGTAAGTGAATCGGTGAATGCAGACGGAAAGGAATATGGGCAAGAAAGAATTGCTGGATTGATAAAAACATTCAACAGTGAAACCGTCGAAAAACTCCGAGAACGCATCAATAATGAACTCATCTGTTTTCGTGCAGGGACAGACTTGAGAGATGATACCACCTTTGTGTTGTTAAAGCGTTCTTAGAAAATCATCGGTTCTTCTTTTTGATGGAAGAATCATGTGCAGAGCCGTGTGCCACAAGCAAATCGCTGACCTTTATAAAAACAAACCCTTTGCATCGAAGTGATTGGATGATCTCAGGTAGCGCTTCCGCGGTATGCCAGCCGCGACCATTCACATGCATCACAATGATGGAACCATTTCGTGCATGAGAAACAACGTACCGAATAAGACGCTCTCGCGAAATGGTAGAATCGGGATCGCCGGAAGCGAGGTCATACATCACTGTGACAAGACCAAGCTTCTGCGCGATACGTTTGATTCTTCCATTTGCCTCTGCGTATGGAGGACGAAATAAATGTGAAGAAGTTTTAGAAATGTTCTTTAACAATAATTCTGTTCGTTGTAATTCATGCTGAACGCTGTCGTCTGAAATATTCATGCAATGAGGATGTGAAAAGCTATGGTTTCCTAATTCAAAGTTTTGTACGGATGCGAGCATTTTTGTTTCCCGTCGATGCTTCATGATCCACTTTCCACTCAAGAAAAATGTCGCTGGTACACCGGAATCGACAAGTGTTTGGACGATGCTTGAATCAAATCCGCCGTGTGTGGAAGAAGGACAAGCGTCAAATGTCAATGCAATCTTCTTCTCGATTCTTGGACCATGAAACAAGGCAAGTGTGTCTGTTTGCTCGGACTGTACAAGAGCACTGCTAAAAAGGAAGAGGATTTGAATTATAGTGATCATATCTATCGGTCTCATCAGTCGATATAAAAAAGCCTCTCGAAAATCGAAAGGCTCAATGTAAGTTCATTTTGCATTTAAATTCAATGAAACGAATGTCCTCCTCGAACGTGACCGGCGTTAACGCTTATGATAATGCGTTGTCTCTTTGTACTTTGGTCTTTGAATCTTGACTTCAGAACACTGGTTCCAATTTTTCTTTGTATCGTTTTATTCGTTCTGAGTTCCTTCGACAGCGGGACGTTAGCAGGTTTCATAATATCCTCCTTACGTTTGTTGATAAAAGAAGTAATTACAGAGTTTGAAGTTCTGAGAGATGATACAGAGTAACCTCTTAATTGTCAAGTGTCTGTGCCACAAAATCCTGTTGCTCTGCGGGGACTTTTTGCCTATATTTCAACATGTTTAGTATAAATGCTGAAGAAGCTCAGTGGTAGAGCAGTCCCGATAATTTCACGCTGGTGTAGCTCAGTGGTAGAGCAGCGGTTTCGTAAACCGCAGGTCGTCGGTTCAAGTCCGACCACCAGCTCAGAAAAACAACGGAAATTATCGGGATAAACCGAAGGTCGGAGAAAGGTTCTCAACCGAAGGCTGATCCGCCTCTGACGGAAACTCCCAGCTTCAGCTCAGCGTCAGAAAACAGTTCTTGTTCCTCATCCGCCGTTGAGCGGATTTTTTTATCTTATATTGTTAAAAGAACATAAATAATGTCATTTCTTGAAGTTTTTTTCATTGCACTCGGTTTAGCTTCGGATGCATTTGCGATTTCTATTAGTGCAGGATCAACTGGTGTGACGACAGAACCGCGGGCTATGTTACGGTTATCTTTCCATTTTGGACTTTTTCAATTTTTAATGCCCATCTTTGGCTGGCTTGCAGGTTTAAGCATCGAACACTATATCCAAATGTTCGATCACTGGATTGCGTTCGGACTGCTTCTGTGGGTTGCTGTGCACATGATTCGATCTGCCCAAGCTGGTAACGAACGTGCCGTCCAACAAGATCCCAGCCGGGGAATGATGCTGGTTATTCTCTCTGTTGCGACAAGTTTGGATGCGTTAGCGATTGGATTGAGTTTGACGTTATCGCAAGTATCTATTTGGTATCCTGCTGTTGTTATTGGTATCGTTACAGGCGTTGTATCATTTGTCGGTATTTTGCTTGGTCGGCGGTTTTCCAAGAAAGTTGGAAAGTGGGCGGCTGTAGTAGGAGGTGTTTTACTTGTTCTTATAGCTGTTAGGATCCTTTTGGTTCACATTCTTCCTCTATAAGAGTTTCCCCAAAGGTGAACATGAGAAAATGATTGATTGTGGCGGCATCTTTTCATAATTTATTTAAGTATGTTAAAATGTTGTTCACTGAAAGGATTATATGAACGAAGGTAAAATCGTCCAAGTGATTGGACCAGTGGTTGATATCGACTTTTCGGGTGGCAAGTTACCCGAAATAATGAATGCAGTCCGAATTCCAAGAAAGAATGTTGAAGGAATAGATGAAGACTTAATCGTTGAAGTTCAACAGCAATTGGGTGAAGATCGTGTGCGAACAGTGGCAATGGATTCTACGGACGGTCTGGTAAGAGGAATGCTCGCGTATGACACGAGTGCTTCTATCACTGTTCCTGTTGGTCCTGCAGTGCTCGGACGCTTAATCAATGTACTTGGCGCTGGTATTGATGGGCTTCCAGCTATCCAAGCAAAAACGCATTATCCTATCCATCGTCAAGCCCCAAGTTTTGATCAACTCACGACGAAAAAAGAAATGTTTGAAACAGGAATTAAAGTCATTGATCTTCTTGAACCGTACACAAAAGGTGGGAAGACAGGACTTTTTGGCGGAGCCGGTGTTGGCAAGACTGTTATTATTCAAGAACTTATTCATAACATCGCCACACATCACGGCGGATATTCTGTATTTGCTGGAGTGGGAGAGCGAACACGTGAAGGCAATGATCTCTGGCTTGAGATGAAAGAATCTGGTGTGCTTGCCAAGACAGCGCTTATATTCGGGCAGATGAATGAACCTCCCGGTGCACGTCAGCGTGTTGGCCTCACGGCACTGACGATGGCGGAGTACTTCCGTGATGAGGAAGGAAAAGATGTTCTTCTGTTCATCGATAATATTTTTAGATTCGTGCAAGCTGGTTCAGAAGTCTCTGCGCTTCTTGGACGAATGCCATCTGCCGTCGGGTATCAACCCACTCTTGGAACGGAAATGGGTGAGCTTCAGGAACGCATTACATCAACTAAAAAAGGTTCTATTACATCTGTGCAGGCAATTTACGTTCCTGCAGATGATTTGACCGATCCGGCGCCTGCAACGACCTTCTCTCATTTGGATGCAACAACCGTGTTGAGCCGGCAGATTGTTGATAAGGGAATTTATCCGGCGGTCGATCCACTGGATTCTACCTCGCGTATTCTCGATCCGAATATCCTCGATGCAGAGCATTATAATGTAGCAAAGAGAGTGAAAGAGGTTTTGCAAGCCTATAAAGACCTCCAAGATATCATCAGCATTCTTGGTATGGATGAACTCTCTGATGAAGATAAGCAGACTGTGACGCGTGCACGAAAGATCGAGAAGTTCCTTTCACAGCCATTCTTTGTTGCGGAACAATTCACTTCTATTCCAGGCAGGTATGTAAAAATCGAAGATACGATTCACGGCTTCAAAGGTATTCTCGATGGTGAATATGACGACCTCCCTGAGAATGCATTCTTGATGGTGGGTACGATTGAAGAAGCAGTTGAGAAAGCGAAACAATTACAAGTAGCATAAATATGGCAGATAAAATTCTTCAGCTGGAAATCGTGACACCCCGGCGTGTTGTTTTCAAAGGTGAAGTGACAAGTTTGAGCGCTCCGGGTGTTGTAGGTGGATTTCAGGTACTTTATGATCATGCACCATTGCTCTCATCTCTGAAAATTGGCGAGGTTAAGATCAAGGAAGCAAGTGGCACTGAATTCCATTATGCCATTTCAGGTGGTTTTGTTGAAGTGCGGGACAATCATATCATTTTGCTGGCTGAAACCGCGGAACGTACTGATGAAATCGATGCAGAACGAGCGAAAGCCTCTCGTGATCGTGCTCAGAAACGTATAACGGAGAGGAAATCGGACATCGACTTTGAGCGTGCACGGTTTGCACTCTATCGTGCGTTAAACCGTTTAAAGATTGCAGGCGTGAATTTATAGGGAAGCCCACTGTATATCTTCAGTGTGTTTTACGTTTCTGGAGGTATTCATTGACAATCAAGGCACGAAGGGTTATATTCATCCCAGTCGTTTTCTCATAAAGTCATTCATCATTTGAAACAGCGTTCATAAGTGCAGAGAACCACTAATTCCACTATCGTAGTTATTGACCTCGGTGCGATCGCTTTTTACCTTCGCGATATTTGCAAACACGTTGGACCAAAAGCAAAAATCATATTAGTGAAGTGCAGTATGATGTACGCTTCTAGATATATATGCATCCCCTATGAAAGTTTTAGTCGAGTGCCATCTTGTGTTCCACGAATAAATAGGAATGTATGAACCGCTCACAGAAATACATCTCCATTCTTCTCGAGCGTCTACCGAAATGGGAACTTCGCTCGTACGAACACCAAACCAGTCTTGATCGGATTCGAGATCGGGTCACCTCTTCTTCGGATATTTACGCGGAACTCAATTCTCTCTATCAAGTAAAAGGTTTCGCTGAATTTGCTTTGAGCTTAATGTGGATTGCAGATAAGGTGGAAAAAGATACAACACTGGATGAATCGACGCTTGCCGAAGAAACTCTCGTGTTTGAAAAGTTACGTTATGCATTGGGAGATATTTCTGTACCATCACAAGAATCCACTTCTATTACAGAGACAGTCGATCTTCCATCTTCACCAGGATTTGAATCGGCCCCATCGCCTGCTCTTGAAGGAATGTCGATATCATCATCCGAATCTCTCCGTGAACTGACACCATCACCTGAGCCGGAGGCTACACCAGAAGTGTTGCTTGATTCGTGGGGGAAAGAGCCTCAAGCTCCCTCACAGACACTATCGATGGGCGATAGCACAACGATGGGAAGTGAACAGGAACGTGGTTTTTCCAACTTGCTGGAACGCTTTTTAGAATCCGTCCAAAGTGGAAATGATGATCGGACAACATTGTTATCTGATGTTATCAATGAATGCAATACAGTGGTCAATGCTGATTCGGTGCCGGAAGATTATAAACAGTTCTGTCAATTGCTTGTGGAATTTCTCGAATATATATCGGACAATCAATATCTTGATGATATTCGTGTTATGAACATTGTTTCAAACATTCAAGATCCAGTGAACCAGTGGGCACGAAGTGATGAGAACAATCGAACCGGTTTGTTGGATCCAGCAATTGAAATTCTCCGAGATTTTAAAACTATGTTTGAATGACGAGTATAAATCAACAAAATATTTACGCAGTAATCATGGCGGGTGGTGTTGGTTCACGGTTCTGGCCGAGAAGCCGTGAGCGGTCACCAAAGCAAGTATTGGAAATTGTTGGTTCCGGATCGATGATCTTCAATACCGTAGCTCGTATTCAACCATTGGTTCCATCGGACAGAACGATGGTAGTAATAAACAGGCTTCAAAAAGATATCATCCACCAGCAGGTACCTGCACTACCATCGCAGAATGTACTCGTGGAGCCGCTCGGAAGAAATACAGCGCCGTGTATCGGACTGGCAGCAAAGTGGATACATCACTACGATCCTGAAGCCATCATGGTCATTCTGCCGGCAGATCATATTATTGCCAATACGGAAGAATTTTTACATGTCGTTCAATGTGCTGCGCATGTGGCAACAGAGAATGATGCATTGGTCACGATCGGGATCAAACCAACTCATCCGGAAACAGGATATGGATACATCCAATTCGAAGATACTTCAGAACAGAATCCATATTTGGCAGATGGTATCTACCGCGTGAAAACGTTTGCCGAAAAACCAAATCTTGAGACAGCCGAAAAATTTTTAAAGAGCGGAGATTTTCTCTGGAATAGTGGAATGTTTATCTGGAAAGCTCGCGTCATTTTACAGGAAATTGAAAAACATCTTCCAGAACTTGGCGAGCAGCTGGCAAAGCTGGGACCCGTCATTGGTACCGATATATATCAATCGACATTAGAGCATGTTTATGGTGTCATTCGCAGTATCTCCATCGATTATGGAGTGATGGAAAAAGCGTCGAAAGTTTTTGTGGCAAAGGGAGATTTTGGGTGGAGTGATGTTGGCTCATGGGATGAAGTAGTGCGTCTCACGCCGAAGGATGGAGACGGAAACACGCTGCGCGGAACAGCGATTGTGAAAGATTCGCATCGCAATTATATCGACGCAGGCAACAGAGTTATTGCAATGATTGGTGTGGATGACATGATCGTTGTCACGACTGATGATGCGGTTCTGATCTGTAAAAAAGGGCGTTCGCAAGACGTCAAAGAAGTTGTTGATTACCTTCGCCGCAAACAGATGAATGAATTGCTCTAGCAGAAAGACAATATACGGAATAGTACTCATCTCACTCTTCGGTTGTTCCGCATCACCGAGGTTCGCGGAAAAAGGTGGTCATTCCAAAGAAACCAAAATACCACAATCGATAGATCAGCCCGGGAAGCATGTATCTGGAAAAGCTCTACTGACACTTGAAGGTGTTGTCTCCTACTATGCAAATGATTTTGATGGCAAGCCGACTTCAAGCGGTGAGACATATGATATGCATGCACTTACAGCTGCTCATCGCACTTTTCCATTTGGAACGAAAGTGCGTGTTACAAACTTGGACAACAATGAAACTGTTATTGTACGAGTGAATGACCGGGGACCCTTTAAAGAAGGGCGTATTATGGATCTATCGATGGGCGCAGCGAAGGAAATTGACTTAATTCTTAATGGTACAGCTCGTGCACGGTTAGAAGTTCTTGAATGGGGGAATGGAAATTAGCTGCCTAGAATATATTTTATAATTGAAGTACGAAATTTAAGGCATGTCATATGATTGTAAACCAAAAGGATGATTCGTCAAGCAATAAAGCCAAGCCGCACAGATTTTTTTCAGTGTGGCTTTTTCATTCATAAAAGAACATGAAACTTACGGTTAAAATAAAACCCAATTCAAGGAAAAATGAGATAAAGTGTGCTGAAGACGGAACACTTACCATTTTAGTGACAGTTCCACCTATAGAGGGAAGGGCGAATGAAAAATTGATTGAACTTTTATCCGAATACTTTAAAAAACCGAAACGATGTATTTCTATTGTGGCAGGATTCAAAAGCAAGAATAAAATTGTCGAAATTGAATGAAAAACTCAAATGCAATGTGGCAAAATTGCCTTAAAAAAGCATATCAATGCAAAAAAAGTCATTCCTTCATTGATTTCTTGAAGGGAATTAGCTAAATTGCTATAGCAATGGAAGGTAGAGAAATGGAACGTATTTAGAATTTTGAGTGTTCTGAAAATAACTAATGTTGAACCATTTTGAGGTTTCATGAATATTGTTGAAAAAGAGAAATGGCTGCAAAGGGGTCCTCTTTTTGGAGTGATTTTGATTATTTTCAGTTCTTTAACTATACAGGGATGTTCTCAACAAATTACGGGGGCTTCTTTTGTTCAAAAAACCAATAGTCCAAATGATGTATTGATCGAGGGAGCATTCCCAGAGCAACCTTCGCCATTTACATCGATGAACATAGCAGGTCTTGACCGATACATTCCTTTAGTAAAAAAGTATGCACAAGAATATGGAATAGACTGGGTTTTGATTCTTGCAATGATGAAACAGGAATCGAGATTTAACCATGAGGCGGTAAGTTATAAAGGTGCATATGGATTGATGCAGATTATGCCGGTAACACAAATTGAACTGGCAGAAAAATTGGGTGTAGAAGAAACAATAACTCCGCGCAATAATATCAAAGCGGGCATTTATCATCTCAAATCGCTTTATACGATGTTTGAGAATATACAAGAAGAAGACAGAACCTGTCTTTCACTTGCCGCATATAATGCAGGACTTGGACGTGTGCTCGACGCTCAGAAAATTGCTTCTTATATGGGGAATGATCCTCATCGATGGTCTTCCGTCCGAGAGGCATTTCCGTTTTTAACAAAGAAGAATTATACATTACATAGCCGTATTTGGAGTGAGGGATGTCCACCCAGCGGATATTTCCGAAATCCCAAGCAAACGTTGGAATATGTCGATAATATCATGACATCCTATGATCGATATAGTTTATCACTGAAATAGCATAGTTTACTGCAACATCTCTTCAGTTTTTTCGAATCTATTGAATGAATAAATACTACTAGAAAAAACGCTTGACATTCATATATTGTAAGTATATATTTTTATGTGTTTGTTGAATGAACACGTTCATAATGAATAAACTACTGCTACTCAATTAACTGATTCACTCATATAACTGATACACTCACTAAACAAGGAGTTACATAATGAAACGCATTCTTCTTATTTCTATACTGTTGGTTATCGCAGTGGGCTTGTCATTTAGCCAGATGGCGTATAAAAAGGGCGATCAAGTGATAAACGTCGGTATTGGTATCGGCGGACTTGCTGGCGCGTATGGTACTGGCAGTGTCGCAATTACCGGTGGTTATGAATATGGTGTTACCGAAAACATCTCGTTAGGCGGTGTGGTTGGTTATTCTTCGTCAACAGATGATTTCGGTTTTGGTTATGGTTGGAAGTATACATATATAATAATTGGTGCACGCGGTGCATATCATGTTGATTTATTCCATAATCCCAATATCGACACCTATGGCGGAATTTTACTGGGTTACAATATCGTTTCCTCAAAAGCAACTGGTAATTTTCCGACTCTGTATGGCTATAGCTTGGGATCATACTCAGCATCATCGAGTTATCTCGAATACGGCATCTTTGTCGGAGGTCGTTATTATTTTAATCCCCACTGGGCAGTGCAGGCAGAGTTAGGATACGGCCTCGGTATTCTGAATGTCGGCCTTGCATACAGGTTATAATTTATAATCGTTTTTTTATAAGCAAAGAAAGGGAGAAAATCTAAAAGGATTTTCTCCCTTTTTTATTCAGTCAAATTCCCGAAATCTTTCTATTTCATTTCTGGGACAGATTTCGGGAATTTTTTTCCTATTCTTGGAAGCCTGAATTTATTTTCGTATCTTTATAACAGAATGAAAGAATTTGCACATGAAGAAGGAAAGCCGCGCTGCCATTGCGGCGTTTTCGGAGTGTTTGGTCATCCAGAAGCTTCCGTTATGTGTTACTACGGCTTACACGCGCTCCAGCATCGAGGCCAAGAGGCGGCCGGTATTGTCACAAGCGAGTGGCTTGAAGATAAGAAAAAATGGCGCTTCAATATCCAAAAAGGAGAAGGACTCGTCTCTGATGTCTTCAAGGATGCCGAGATCCTCAAAGAAAAGTTAAAGGGAAATTCGGCAATCGGGCATAACCGATATTCAACGACCGGGTCAACGGATAACAAATCGAATATCCAGCCTTTTGTAGTCAATTATAGATCCGGTAACCTTGCGCTCGGGCACAACGGCAACCTGACAAATTATCGAACGCTGCGCCATACGCTTCAAGAAGATGGAACAATTTTCCAATCAACATCCGACAGCGAGATTATCCTGCATCTTGCTGCACGAAGCAAGCATAAGGATCAAATCCTGCAAATCAAAGAGGCGCTGGATACGGTCGATGGCGCTTTTTCGCTCGTCATTTTAACAGACCACAGCTTGATTGCTGCCCGCGATTGGCACGGATTCCGCCCGCTCGCATTGGGTAAGGTGGAGGGCGCATATGTTGTTGCCTCTGAAACTTGTGCGTTTGATATTATCGGCGCAGAGTACATCCGCGATATCGCACCGGGTGAAATTGTGGTTATCGATAACGATGCGCTGACGACAGGAAAGATACAATCCTATTGGATTACAAAGAAATCTTCGCAACCACATCACTGTATCTTTGAGTACATCTATTTTTCCCGTCCGGATAGTAAAATATTTGGTATCAATGTTGATAAAGTACGGCGCAAGTTGGGAAAGTTGCTTGCCAGTGAAAATCCGATTATCCCCCAATCACCTGAAGATAAAGTTATTATCATCAATGTTCCGGACTCCAGCAATACATGTACCCTGGGTTATGTAACTGAAAGTAATAAACAAGGGAGGAATGTCCGGCTTGAGCTCGGTCTGATCCGCAGCCACTATGTTGGGCGTACGTTTATCCAGCCCCAGCAGAATCATCGTGAGCTTAAGGTGAAGACGAAGTTCAATACCGTGAAAGGTGTTCTCAAAGGGAAGAAAGTTGTTATCGTCGATGATTCGATCGTTCGCGGAACGACATCAAAACAATTAGTAAAACTGATTAGAGAAGCAGGACCGAAAGAAGTGCACTTCCGTGTTTCGTGCCCTCCCATTAAATTCCCATGTTACTATGGAATGGATTTCCCCAGCCGCGAGGAATTGATCGCTAATCGTTTCAACGGTGATATCGAGGCGATCGGTAAAGAATTAGGTGTTGAGAGTCTCTCATATTTGCCGATGGAAAAACTTCTCGCTTCGGCTCCAACGGATGATGGCAGGAATTATTGTACTGCTTGTTTTGATGGTAAGTATCCTGTTCCAATTGATCCAGGGGCTGCAAAGAACGAAAACGACCAGTAATGACGTACCGTTATCTTACTGTTTCCAATTTCATCAGTGCCAGTCGAATTATTATGGTCATGCCTATGGGCTATTGCCTTTTAACGGAATTCCCTCATCATAGGCTATGGACAGCCGGTATTATCCTTGTTGCGGTTGCAACGGATTTTCTCGATGGATTTCTTGCAAGAAAATTACACCAAGTCACAGAAATAGGCAAGATCATCGATCCATTGGCAGATAAAATTGGTATAGGAGCATACGCCATCTTACTTGCCGTGACTGGTGATGTACCTCTTTGGTTTGTTGTATTCGTGTTGTTGCGAGACCTTCTTATTTTTTCTGGTGGATTATATATCCATCGAAATAAAAAAATTGTTCCTCAATCTAATTGGCCAGGAAAAATTTCAGTAAGCTGTATTGCCGTTACTTTTTTCTTAGCAACACTGCGGATGGATGCGTTTAACCACTTCTTGACTCTTTCCCTCTGGGGAAGTGTTGTCTTGATGCTGTGGTCAACGTGGAATTATGCTCAAAGGCTCTTTATCGGCAGAAACATTGAGATAACGAAGTGATTCTATGGCGTTATTTGAAACACTCACCAAACTTAAAGCTGGACTTGCAAAGACAAGGGATTCTATCGTCAATAAGGTGCAGCAGCTTGCAGTAACAAAGAGTAAAATTGATGATGAGCTGTTGAATCAGCTAGAAGAAATCCTTATCGCAGGTGATGTCGGTGTGGAGACTGCAAACATCATTCTCACGAATCTGAAGCACCGTGTCAAAGAAAATAAATATGAATCGACAACTCAGCTTGTTTTATTGCTCAAGGAAGAAGTTGCAGCAATTCTTCATGTGAATGATGATAAGAAACCATCATTGACAACATTGCCGGTAGCTTCAAAACCGTATGTTGTGTTGGTTGTTGGTGTAAATGGTGTCGGAAAGACAACAACGATTGGAAAGATGGCGTATCAGTACCGGCAGGCAGGGCATAAGGTTGTCATCGGTGCTGGTGATACATTCCGCGCTGCAGCAAACGAGCAGCTTGAGATCTGGGCACAGCGTGCTGGAGTGGATATCGTTCAACAGTCGCGCGGTTCAGATCCGGCAGCCGTGGCATTTGACGCGCTCACTTCTGCTCTCTCCCGGCAATCCGATGTTGTCATCATTGATACTGCAGGACGGCTTCACACGAAAACGAACCTCATGGAAGAACTTAAAAAAATTAGACGAGTGATAGACAAACGATTGCCCGGTGCACCACATGAGGTGCTGTTAGTACTTGATGCATCGACTGGGCAGAATGGGCTGCAACAAGTCAAATATTTTACTGCCGCAGTTGGTATAACCGGAATTGTGTTAACGAAACTTGATGGCACAGCAAAAGGAGGTATTGTTCTTGCCATCAGTAATGAAATGAAATTGCCGGTAAAATTTATCGGTATTGGAGAATGTATTGATGACCTCCAGCTATTTGATCGCCGTGCATTCGTTGATGCGCTGTTTGAGGGCAGTGAGATTGTAAGCAATTAATTATTCCATGTCTTCTAAAATTCACATACTGACTCCTGAATTATCAAACAAAATTGCTGCTGGCGAAGTTGTACAGCGCCCTGCCTCGGTAGTGAAGGAATTGATTGAGAACTCGCTCGATGCCAAGGCAACGCACATCAGTATTGTGGTAAGAGATGCGGGAAAAGCATTGATCCAAGTTGTGGATAATGGCGAGGGAATGTCGGAACAAGATGCGTCTCTAGCGTTTCGAAGACATGCGACAAGCAAAATTCATTCAGCTCACGATTTAGAAGAGATTAAGACACTGGGTTTTCGCGGAGAGGCGCTGGCATCGATGACGGCGGTTGCGCAAGTGGAACTCAAAACACGTTCTGAATCGGATGACCTTGCCACGTTTCTCCGGATTGAGGGTGATGAAGTAAAAGAAAAAACTAAGTCAGCGCTTGAATACGGAACAAGCATCACAGTCCGCAATCTTTTTTATAATACTCCGGCTCGCCGCAACTTCCTCAAGACCCGGCACACAGAATTAAAGAATATCACTGATGCTATTGTGCGGATGGCTATTGCCTATCCAGAAGTTGAATGGTTCTATACAAGCGACGATGAAGTGATGTTCGATTTGAAGTCGAACTCGACCGAAGGAAGAGTGGCCGCCATTTTTGGGAAAGTCCTCTACCAATCTATAATAAAATTTGAAGACGCGAATGACCTCATGACGGTCAGTGGATTCCTTGGCAGGCCGAACTTTGCGCGCAAGAGTCGTGCTGAGCAGTTGGTATTCATGAACCGACGATTTATTTTTAGCAAGATGATCAATCATGCTGTCTTTCAAGCGTATGAACATTTGTTGGAAAAGGGATCTTTTCCTTTCTTTATTCTGAACCTCACTCTTGATCCACGAAAGGTTGATGTCAACGTTCATCCATCAAAAATGGAAGTAAAATTTGAGAATGACTCAAACATCTATCGGATGATTCTGTCGGTTGTGCGAAGAGCGCTTGCGGAGAATGATTTAGTGCCATCGGTGTCGTTCACAGATGGAAATGCAATATCACCAATTGATGCTAAGCTCCAATTTGATAGTCAGGTTTGGAAAAAGGCAATAGAGACTCAAACGGGTGCGCCCGTCTTTCCTATTGGTACTAGTGCGCGCCCTGGAGAGCCTAAAGTACTGATGACACCGAACATTATCGGACTCGATGAATTAAAGCCGTCCGCCTTAAGTTCTGAAGCATCCTTTCCATTCAATGTGTCTTCATCAGCGAATAATCGAATTCTTTCACAGCGTCCATTGGATGACCCATCCCTATCGCAAGAAAGCAAACCCATTTGGCAAGCACACAATAAGTACATTATCTCACAGATTCGCAATGGATTAATGATTATTGATCAACACGTTGCCCATGAGCGAATTCTCTATGAACGTATTCTGTCGAATTTTGAAAACAGCTTGCCGTCAATCCAGCAATTATTATTTCCTGAAACGATTGAGGTAAGCACAAGCGACTATTCGCTGGTGAATGAGCTGCACGTACACCTTGAACGGCTCGGTTTTGATTTAAAATTATTTGGTAAAAATACCGTGGTAATTGAAGGGATTCCGGCTGATGTTCGCATTGGGAATGAAAGGAAAATCTTGCAGGATGTGTTGGATGAATTTAAGAACAACGAACACGCTGGTATATTCGATGTGCGCGATAATCTGGCAAAATCATTCGCATGCAAGGCGGCGATCAAAGCAGGGGATAAGCTGAATATTACTGAGATGGTAGTATTGATCGAACATCTTTTTCTCACCAAGATGCCATTTGTTTGTCCGCATGGTAGACCGGTGATCGTAAAGATTCCACTCGAAGAACTTGACAAACGATTTGGCCGAACTTGATTTTCTTCGTTTGAAAAAAAAACGGAGTATTTTGTCGAAAAGAGAAGGGGCTATGAAGAAGAATATTATCTATGCCTTCAAAATAATACGTCCAAGCCAATGGCTAAAAAATGCATTTCTTTTTGCGCCATTGATTTTTGCGAAACATCTTTTCGATTTACCATACATTTGGCGGGAAATGCTTGCGTTTAGCGGATTCTGTCTTGTCTCGAGTACCATGTATGTTGTCAATGATATTTTCGACTGTGAGGCGGACAAGCTTCACCCGATTAAGCGGAATCGTCCGCTTGCGTCCGGTGCCATCGGTATGCCTCGGGCTTTTACAATTATTATCATTCTTCTGGTGTTAATAGTATTTATGGTACCGCATCTCAACGTGTATTTTTGGTATACGGTCGTCTTATATGGATTTCTGAATATAGCGTATTCTTTAGGATTAAAACGAGTGGTCTTAGTGGATGTGTTCATTATTGCCGCAGGATTTATGCTGCGTGTACTCGCCGGTGTATTTGCCATCGAAGTAGAGATTTCCTCTTGGTTGGTTCTTTGTACGCTTTTTGTTTCAGTATTTCTTGCGGTTTCTAAACGGCGTGGTGAGTTAATACTTAGCTCAACCAGCGAGTCCTTTGATACCAGACCCGTTCTCAAACAATATAATCTCGCGTTTATGGATCAGATTATGACCATAGCGGCATCCGGAATGGCAATTTCCTATGCATTATATACAGTCGCTGATCGTACAGTAAAGACCTTTAAAACAGAGAACCTTATTTTTACGACAGTATTTGTCTTGTTTGGCATTTTTCGGTACATTTTTCTCATGAGGGATAGAAAAATCGATGATAATCCAATGCATTTACTCTTAAGCGATACACCGATGATTGTGAACATTATGGTATGGTTTCTTGTGTGTGTTGTTATTATTTATTCCCATCATTAAACAAAATGGATTTATTCGTGTGAAGCTGCCAAAACCAAGATCACCCCAAAAAATCACAGGTTTCCCAATAGGTTCTTCCAAGGTCGCTGTCGTGAAGACAACTCCGGAGACAGGTACTGGAAGACACGCAGCGTGCTATGGAGATGGCGGGGATAAAAAGTACTCTCAAACCGGGAGTGACAACAATATTGAAAGATAATATTTCATGGCATTTCCCATTCCCCGGAGCGAACACAACACCATGGCAGTTGGAAGGTACTGTTCTTGGCTTGAAAAGAAACGGCTTTCAAGATGTCGTGTGTGTGCAAAATAAGACCGTTGTAACTGATGCATTCAAAGGCGATGATTTAAATAAATACACACCGATATTCAAAAAATATCAGATTCCTGTTTTGTTCAACTTTCGCGAAAAAGACATGACATGGGTTGAATTCAAACCAAAGAGCCCATTACTTGTGCTTGATCAGATATTTTACGAGGGAATTCGTATACCAAATTATTTCTTTGGCAAGAACATTGTCCATTTGCCGACTGTCAAATGTCATATCCATACAACAACAACAGGTGCAATGAAGAATGCGTTCGGCGGATTGCTCAGCACTCATCGACATTATACTCATACTTGGATTCATGAAACACTGGTCGATCTGCTGGCGATACAGAAAGAAGTTCATCCCGGAATTTTCGCAGTTATGGACGGCACGACTGCCGGTAACGGTCCGGGGCCGCGGACTATGTATCCGGAAGAAAAGAATATAATCCTTGCAAGCGCTGACCAAGTAGCAATTGATGCAGTCGCAGCAAAGATGATGGGATTTGACCCGCTTTCGATTCGATATATTAATTTGGCTCATCAAGCCGGATTGGGATGCGGTGATCCGAGAGAAATAGAAGTCGTTGGAGAAGATGTGTCACTTGTAAATTGGAATTTTTCGGTAGGAACAAATGCCGTCAAGTTTGCCGCAAAAATATTCTGGTTCGGTCCGTTGAAGAATATGCAGAGCTTCTTCTTCCGGACACCGTTCGTCCATCTATTTATACTCATATCAGAGATTTATCATGATTATTACCGGTGGCTCTTAAAGGACCGGCCAGTATTTAGAAAATGGCTCAAACAGACACAGTGGGGAAAACTGTTTGCTTCATATCCTCCTATTGAATAGCCATTGTTTCATGGCAGGCAGATGACTCCTCGTACTCGAGCGGAATTATATTTGCTTTCCATTACGGTTGTTTGGGGAAGCACATTTGTTCTGACGAAGTTTGTTTTAGAGAATGCGTCTCCCTTTGTGTACATTTCCATTCGATTCACCGCCGCATCGATTTTATTCTCAGTAATATTCTTTCGAAGATTGTTGGTGATCACAAAGGATGCAATCGCGAAGGGTACTATTCTTGGTGTCTTGCTCTTTGTCGGTTTTGCGCTGCAAACTGTGGGATTGAAATATACAACAGCGTCTAAATCTGCATTTGTTACAGGCCTCATGGTTGTGTTCACACCTTTGTTTCAATTGATCATAGAACGAAAGTCACCCAAAATTGGAAATATTATTGGTGTCGTTTTGGTTGCAATTGGTTTATTTTTTTTAACTTCTCCCAAAGGCTCAGAGTTCAATCTTGGAGATGCACTAACTCTTATTTGCGCTGTACTGTTTAGTCTCTATACAGTCTTTCTGAGCATTTTTGGGAAGGGACATGATCCTGCACATCTGACCTTCATGCAATTTGTTTCAACTGCATTGCTTTCGTTGCTGGCTATACCATTTTTGGAAACAGCATACATAAATATCAATGGCAATTTTCTCACACTTATAGCATATTTAGCTGTCATGCCAACAGTCGTCGCATTGTACGTTATGGCGAAGTATCAGAAATACACGACGCCAACACGGAGCGCAGTCATTTATTCGATGGAACCGCCTCTTGCCGCGCTGTTTGCCTTTTTGATTATTGATGAACAGATAGGAATGGTTGGGATTGTTGGAGGAGTATTGATTCTATTGGGGCTAATTATATCGGAATTATCGGATGTCATTTTTAAGCGAAAACCGAAGAAATGACGCAAACAAAGCTTTGTTTGAAATAGCGGTTTTTTGATTGTGTCAAGAGCTATACATAGTATTTTTCAGAGAAAAAAAATGATTCAATCAGTACTTGCGGAATTCAAAACCAAAAACTATATTAAACCTAGATGAAATTGGGGTATAAATATTTTATTGCTACTGCCATTCTGTTATTTGCTTTAACGAGAATGGTATTCGCTCAAAACAATCCTACGATAACAAAAGTCGAATCTTTTGATGGTTATATTAGGGTGGAATGGACGATTAACTCAGAAGTGGGCGTCGATCATTATGAAGTATGGAGAAGTAGTGGAAGTTCCGTTCCTCTCTGTGTTGGAGTCGTACCGCATGGAGTTTTTTACTTAGATGATAAAACCGGTTTATATAAGACAGAAGATCAATATTTTAGCTATCAAGTGAAAGCTGTAGGAGGTCCCAATGGGCCTATCCAGGGACTGAGTGAAATTAAAGGAATACGCTTTAGCACAAGTTCAACCGCGAAGCGTACGTGGGGCAGTATTAAGGCGATGTTCCGATAAGCTATTGGTTATAAAGAATCTTGAATAAGCGAGCATTATGCGTCGCTTTTTTTGTTTTTAGGCGTCTTTATGAGACCTTTAATTCTTGCATCTCAATCACCTCGTAGAAAAATTCTACTGAAGCAGATTGGATTGAAGTTTCGTGTTATCCCGAGTCATGTTTCGGAAGTGTTATCTTCAAACCAATCACCCGGTGAAAATGCAAAACGCATTGCAATCGATAAGGCTTCAGAAGTTGCCGTCCGTCTGCACAAAGGGATTGTAATTGGAGCAGATACGATTGTTGTACTCGATCACCATGTCCTCGGCAAACCGTCCTCCCAAGATGATGCGAAGCGGATGTTGAAACTGTTGAGCGGACGTGAGCACTCGGTATACACTGGCTTTGCTTTGATCGATGTGGAATCGAAGAAACACGTAGAAGGATTGGAAGAAACAAAAGTACGATTCCGCATACTGGATGAAAAAGAAATTGTTTCTTATATCGATTCAGGATCGCCGATGGATAAAGCAGGCTCGTATGGAATTCAAGATGATTTTGGAGCCGTCTTTGTCGAAAAAGTGAATGGATGTTTCTATAATGTTGTTGGATTTCCTCTTGCTCGTTTTTATTCGACGTTACAGCGGTTTATTGCTTCCTTGGAAGTACAGAGTAAAACGAAAATATAACGATGAAACGAAAGATACGAGTCCTTATTGCTAAAGCCGGATTGGATGGCCATGATCGTGGAGCGAAGGTCGTCGCTGCAGCATTGCGGGATGCCGGATTTGAAGTGATTTACTCGGGACTTCGTAAAACAGCGGAAGCGATTGTGGAATCCGCATTACAGGAAGATGTCGATGCAATCGGTGTGAGCCTGCTGAGTGGCACACATATGACGATCTTTCCCAAAATATTGCAGGTGATGAAAACGAAAGGGATGGAGGATGTGCTTCTATTCGGCGGTGGAATCATTCCTCAAAAAGACATTCAAGAATTGAGGAGTATAGGAGTGGGTGAGCTATTTACACCGGGAACTTCGACCGAAGACATCGTTCGTTATCTGCGTACATGGAACATGGATCACCAACGTTATTCATCGTAATCACTTTGTACATAAAAAACCCGTCGAAAAAAATCCTTGACGGGTTTTGTGATGTAATAGATCTTTTAAGCGATCTTTACAACTTTAACAGCCTGTAAGCCTTTTGGTCCTGTTTCAACTTCGAATTCTACTTTGTCGCCCTCCTTGAGCGTCCTGTAGCCGTCTCCGCTGATGGACTTGTAATGCACGAATACGTCTTCACCAGTTTCTCGTTGGATGAAACCGAATCCTTTTGAATTATTAAACCACTTGACTGTACCCTGTTCCATACGGGTTCGTCCCCTTGATACATTGAACATCACACCGCTGATTTGTCTTTCAACGAAAAAGGTGCATGGGATGCTACACCTGTATTGCTCAACCCTATCACAATTCTTATGTGAATCGACTCATTTGAAACATACGAACACATTCACTCAGGCTAATGTGATAGTGAAAAACAAATTACGATGAAACAAAACCGGTGCATTGAATTACCTCAGAATATTACAATTTGGTATATTAAAATGCAAGTGTCGGCGGCGGGTTTTTCGTTTTATCGAATTATTCTCCTTCAGCTAGCCAAATACCGTAATCCTCGGTGTCCGGTTTACCCTCTGCTGTTTCCGGTGCGACTTTACGTTCGAGAATGCGGATGCCTTCATCTGAAAAACCGAATATATCATCTAAAGAAAGAATACGATCGAGTGCGGTCGGTTCAAAAAATTCCCGGAATTTATTTACTGCTTCATGCAGCTTTTCAAGGTAGTAAGCGGTGTTTTCATTAGCTCCTAGAGTGTCCCAATCTTCAACTAAACGTGAAAAACGAGCAACATCGACATCTGTCTCAGTTCCAGAGATATAATACGAGAGAGTGGTATTAGCTTTGACAAAGAGACTTGAACGAACCGCTGCTTCCAATGCTGGAGAAGGAGTGATCCGACCGGCAGCAATTTCTTTCTGGTACGTCTCCGTATCTATACGTAAAAATTCTGTTTTACAGAAGTCCATGGGAGTCCAGTTGTGTTTGACAATCTGAGTGTAAGCGGTTGCGTATGTATGATGTAATCGTGTTAGATCGTTCATAAGCATGCATTCAATGAATCGTTGGATGAACATTCTTAAATAGCGTTCCATCCCGCGTGCTATGAGACTATTACCTTTGATGAGGACATTGTTGCTCTGATCAAGCACCGCATAGTTACTTTTCCTGTAGCTGAGCATCTTCTTATAATGATGTAATGACACAAGAGTGATACCACTGGGGAGAGTGTTCGAGAGCCGATCTATAAAAATATCTCGGTTCGCCTCACCAATAATATTATCCGGCATGAAGAGAAAGAATCCTTGATCGTCAGATTGGATGATGGTAGCATTAAAGAGTTCGATTTGATGTATGATCTCTTTCAGTATTTCTCGGCTCGCAGTAAGTACGATTTCGGCTTGATCTGGATCGTTGTAAAGGCCTTTTGCAGAGCCAAGGGAGAGATGAAAAGAATCGAGCAGACGTTTCAGTGAATTCAACCGAGCAGCTGGATATGTGTCTCGCGATTGGATTGCATGCTTTTGGTCGAGTATTTTTTGCTGCAAAGAAGTGAGACTTATCAAGAGCGAGAAAAAAACATCGAGATCATCGGTTCTGGGCTTAATGTTTTGACGGAGGAGCATAGAGGGATATAATCCTTCGAGTTCAATATAGAGGACGTCGGAAAAGACGCCAATGTGATAAATCTCTGTTGGGATATTGATATTGCGAGAACCTTCCATGGGTTTGGGCACCGAATGTTTTTGCCGTACGTATTCTCTCAGTATGAGTGATTCGATGCGTGAAGCCGCGCTCGTATGGATCAGCATTCTGAAATTGAATGGACACATCTGAGCAAGATAAAAAAGTGGAGGAAGAAGTAAGGTGCTGAGCTCATGTACAATAAGGGCATTTTGCAGAGATTGATTTGCCACTTGCTTTGGTGTGCGTTTCCGTTCTTTCATCAACCGATGAGATGGAAGGGCATATCCTATATCAAGAGGAATTCCGAAATGTTTAGCTAATGAAATCAAACTGAATGATTGCTCAACTTTCTTGGTGTTCATTTCTGTTTCTGCAATTGTTATAATGTCCACGAGGTGTCTGCCGAAAACATCGTATGAAAACCATTCGCTTTCACCGAATCCTGCAGTGCTAAATCCGCTCAGTGTCCGCATATCGCTGCCGCTTCTGCCGATAGCAAATGTTATTTGTTGTCTTTCGCAAGCACGACCGAGAGCCGGTAGAATCGTTCCGAATAAATCATATCCCTCAATAATGTCAGGATCAATTTCGTTGATGTGCTGGATACATTGTTTCAAGACAACCTGTTCATTTTGTTTTGGGGTTTTCAGGATATATTTGTTTCCATCACTTGTGAGAAGTGTGATGACGAGTATGTGTTCTTCAAAATTCTTACTGCCTCGTTTCTTTCCTGTTGCAGGCGCATATTGGACATCGATATGAAGACGTACAAGATCCTCAAATTCCATTCCTTTGAACAATGTTGTTCCGGATTGCAAAAGAAACTGGCGTACCGGATCGGCACGAACCAGGATTTCTTTTAACTCCTGATACGATGAGATACGCGGCGAATGGCTTTTATTGTATTGTCGAAGAATGCAGTGCACTGCTTCCCACATTTCACTCCAGCGGGAGAATGCTGCGATGAACTGATAGAAGTTGTTCCCGGCAAGCCTCTTCAGCCAGAATTTTTTTTGGAATTCCTTGATAAGCGCTTCGTCCGTTAGAAAAAAGAAGGGGAAGAATTCCACATCTCTGTGGTGAATCTTCCCCTCAACTCGCTTGAACAACCTGATCATCTGATCGTTCAACTGTTGGACGGCAACAATGCGCTCTTCAGGATTATGTCCGTAGAGCAATGAGTCCATTCATCATTTCTGCAGTTTGTCCATAGTCATAAACGGTCTCAGCAAATCGATAGGCACGGGGAAAATGGTGGTGGAATTATTCTCCGTAGCAATCTCGCGAAGTGTTTGCAGATAACGCAGCGTAAGAGCGCTAGGCTGCTCGCTCAACACTTTTGCCGCATCTGAAAGCCGCTGTGATGCCTGGAATTCACCTTCCGCCGCGATAACTTTGGAGCGGCGTTCGCGCTCGGCTTCTGCCTGTTTTGCCATTGCCCGCTGCATTTCCTGTGGCAGGTCGATCTGTTTCACTTCAACATTGGATACCTTCACACCCCACGGTTCTGTGTGGCTGTCAATAATTTGTTGAAGCTTCTGGTTAATCTTGTCGCGCTGTGAAAGAAGATCATCTAATTCGGATTGTCCGAGCACGCTTCGCAATGTTGTCTGCGAAAGCTGGGAGGTAGCGAACAAATAATTTTCAACCGATACAACGGCTTTTTCTGGCTGCATTACACGGAAGTACACAACAGCGTTTACTTTCAACGAGACATTATCCTGTGTAATGATATCCTGCGGTGGAACATCCATAACGACTGTTCGCAGGCTCACCTTCACCATTCTATCAATACCGGGCCATAACCAGACAAGTCCGGGCCCCTTGACTCCTAACAACCGTCCTAAGCGGAATATGACACCGCGATCATATTCGCGCAAAATTTTAATTGAATTGACTGCGAGAAGAAAAAATGCAAATCCTAAAAGAAATATATATATAAATCCTGGTTCCATAATCACTCCTTTGATATTGTGAATGGTTCGACGAATAATTTTAATCCGTTGATTTTAACAACTCGTATTCGACTACCTTTTTCAATTGTTCCTGACAGTGATTCAGCATTCCAGAGCTCTCCTTGCACACGAACGACACCTTCTGGTCTCAGCGTTTCGATAACATCTCCACTCTCTCCAGTGAGTCCTTCAGCGCCGGTTGTTGGTTTTCGGCGTTGAGCTTTAATCCCCAATCCGAGGATAACGACAAAAAAGAATGTGGTGAGAATGACCGATGCAAAGATGACTGACCAGGATATTTCTACAAACTCAAGAACACTTGAAGTGCGAATAAGCATAATTGATCCCAGAAAAGTTGAGACAGCCCCGCCGATTGCCAGCATGCCATGGCTGATGATTTTTATCTCTAAGAGGAAGAGAATAATGCCAAAAATGATGAGCGCAAGTCCGGCATAGTTGATTGGCAGAGTATGCATGGAATAGAACGCAAGCACCAGACTGATTACGCCAACGATGCCGGGAAAAATAGAACCAGGATTGTACAATTCGAGTATCAAACCGATAGTGCCGAGTTGAAAAAGAATGAGGGCGATATTAGGATTGCTTAAGACATCCAATAACTTTTCCGCCCATCCCATTTCCATTGGTTCAATCCGTGCACCTTTCGTATGTAATGTCACAGTTCTATCTACTGTTTCGACTTGTTTCCCGTCAATCTGAGAGAGCAGATCATCGAGATTCTTCGCAATGAGATCGATAACGTTTGTGTCAAGAGCTTCCGTTTCAGTAATAGCTTGACTTCTACGGACTGCATCTTCTGCCCACTTCATATTACGGTTTCGTTTTTCGGCGATCGTACGGATAAAAGCGGATGCATCATTAGTGACTTTATCGCTCATCACCGAATCCATTTTTCCTTCCATTTCTACGGGATGCGCTGCTCCGATATTTGTTCCGGGTGCCATTGCCGCTATGTGTGCTGCCATAGTGATAAATACGCCGGCAGAACCCGCCTGAGCACCTCCGGGAGAAACATAGACAACGATAGGAATTTTCGATTCAAGGAATGAACTGACTATCACGCGGGTCGATTTGAGCAAGCCGCCGGGAGTATCCATCTGTATGATGAGGCATTCGGCATTCTTCTCGCGGGCATTTTCGATACCTCGTTCGATAAATGCCGCTGCTGCCGGATTGATAATACCGTCGATTTTTAGCACAACAACATTCTGTGACAGTACAATGCCTGCACATATGATACTGAGAACAACAAGATGAAGAGTACGACGGAGCATAAAAGAATCCTTTATCCGAGACGAATGTTAGTTATGCATATTGTATGAAGGTGAAGAATGGAGGTCTTTGTAAATCTCCAATTCGTTAGAAAGATAAAGAAAGAGCGGTCAAATAGCAAAAAGTGTGGACTAGTATGCCATTTACGAAGAAATTGATAGAATGTACTTATGAATCTGCGGTTGGAATAATTATCAAAGACTTCAGCTCCAAGCCGAGCTTGTCCGTCCAAAACCACTTCGTGTTTTAATGGGTTACACTGATTTGGAGCAGAATATTCGAGGTTTGTTCTGAAACGCTATTCATCGGGGAGCGAGCGGCTATGTGGACTTATGATGATGACTGGGAATGTCGTGGATTTTTAAGTCCTGTGTCTAATTTATTTTGCACTTCGCGCTTGACACGTGATGCAAGAAGATTTAAATATTTATTGAGAAACTTGTCGACTGTCACGCAATCTCGCTTGCTGAGTTCTCGGAGGGACCAGGAAAGCGCTTTGACTATCATGTCATCTCGGTCTTTGACAAGCAGGCGGCAAATCTTGAGTGTTCGAGGACTATCACCTGTACCTCCACGAGCTTGATTGTTCAATGGTACAGGTACTGACCAAGGCGGCGCGTCTCCACCAACGATTCTGGGAATGTGCCCAGCGACATACTACACTGTCTGGTATCTTTCTTTCACGCCAAGCTGGACCTGCAACATATGATGCAAAGCAATCAACTTCCGCCCAACTGTTCATGCCGCGTCCAAGAATTGCGATATCAGTTGACCTCAAATCCTTTTGCGCCCCTCTATGATACAGGATGATCTCGTAAGCCATGATTCGTTCCCAGAAACCAAGGGGAACAAGATGCTTGGCCAGTACTATGATAGCTTTACCTGGTCTGTTCTGTAATCGCTTAGACCACTCGCGTCGCAGAATGCGAAATGAAGTTGCATTTTTCGTCTCGATTACAGTAAGGGAACGATGTATTTCAAATGCAATCTTCTTCATATTCTCATATGATGAATGTGCGGCTTAAGAGTACCGATCCCAATAATTCGAAAACCGAGACGAATTGCTTGGCATTTTATATCTCCCGCTGTCTTTTAGCGGGATGCGAACGGCCAGATTTATTTGGCGATAATAAATATTCCAACAATGATCATTACCAATCCGGCAACTTGATTCGTTCTTTTTTGCCATTTTCTGCTCATATTCATTTTCTTTGATAAACTTGCGATATAACAATATGTTCCTAATACACTAAACGATACTAACGCAATGAGCATCATCATTATGAGAATATCAAGAGACTTCACTTTATTAAAATCGATTATTGTAGGAAGCACACTTGCATAAAACAATATTGGTTTTGGATTACCTAACGTAACTAGTAAACCGCTCATAAACGTTTGAAATCTATTTTTGTTATTTTTTGCCTCAATATCTATTCGAATCTGACCACTCTGATAGATTTTTATACCTAGATACATCAAGTATATTCCTCCTATAATCTTGATGAGTAAAAACATTCCTCCCCATATTTTTGCAATAGCGGCCAACCCAAATAAAGCCAAGAGAAGGAATATGATATCACCTGTCACCAAACCGCCAATAAGATAGAGCGATGCTTTAAATCCTTCAGAAATTGCCTTAGCCATCGACGCCAATACTCCCGGACCGGGAGTTGCGGCAAGTATGATCATCCCAATTAAAAAAGCAACGAGTAAATTGATATTCATAATTTCCTAAAATCTTCCGTCTCCGATGGATTGAGAATAGTATTTCTTTTTTTTAAGTAGGATGCTATCGCCGCTATAACAAAGAGAACTCCCGTGATTATATTTCCATAAAATATATAATGCCTATCATCATAATGTTGTATACCAACAAACAGAAAACAAATGGCGGCAAGTAAAAGAAGAACACTACGTTTGTTTTTATTCATAAAATCATTCCTTTTTCTATTTTAAAACATTATTCCTATTTGTACTGCACGAATCGAGTTTCATGTTAGTTACGTTACGCTTTCAGGACGGCCATGTCTGAAGAGTTTGATCACTCCGACAAGATGGATGAATCCTATACAAAGCGCTATCGTAGAAAAAACAAAAAAATGCATGAAGTGTTGCTGGGGATGTCTAAGGATGAATATGAAATCAGGAAGAACCTTCAATCCTCGAAGAATGTATATTGTTGTGACAATAACCAACACATTCCTCATTAAAGGCAGGCGGCGAAACTTGCCCGCTCCAAATAAAGCATAGAAACCACCTAATGCAATCATGGCCCCGACGATTAGACATACCAAAGTATAATAAGCCGGATGTTCAGCCTGGAGTTTGACAGGTCCGCCAAAATAGGCTAGGAGTTCTTGGGATAAGAAAATTGCACTGACTTGATATATCGCAAATGCCAATGAGAATAGACCTCTAATTTGTAAATGTATATTGTCCTTTACACTCGACAACCTGCTATCTATTGAGGATTGGTTGAGTGAGCTTGGATGATCCATTTTATATCTGATCCTTTTTTAAGTATGAACTCTATCTGACGGATGGTCGATCGGTGTGGATTATAGGCAGCGTGCTGATTCTGCTAGCTCCGCCGGAAGAGCCCGAATGTTTCCCAGTACCTTGTGGGCTCCTAGAAATAGTCCTGATCGCGTTAGTCTATTAGGAATTATAATGCATTTTAGTCCGGCAGCCGTCGCTGATGCCAATCCTCTCTCAGAGTCTTCTACAGCGACGCACTCTTCTTTTTTAAATCCCGTTCTTTGGACTGCAGCCAAGTATGGTTCAGGATCTGGTTTGAATTTACTGTACTCTTCGCATGTGAGAACAAAGGCGAAGTATTTCATCAATCCGGTGTTATGGTGTACCAAATCAAAGTGTGCTCGCTGCGAGCTAGTGACCACTCCCATTAAATACTTGCCGTACAAAACGTTTAAAACCTCCTCCACACCATCAATGACTTTTGCTTGACTGCTCAGCAATTTGAGATATTGCGCATCACGTTGGTTGCGTAGTTGAATCACATCCTCTGGAGATATTCTTTTCGCCTCGGCGAGATGCCAAGCACCTCTCCCTTGAACCAAGAGCAGGTCAACGTACATCTCTTGACTCAGAGTGATTCCTACGGACGCCAGGATTTGTTGCGTGGCAAGGAAATAAAGATGTTCTGTATCAACCAGGACACCATCATTGTCCCAAAGGATCGCTTTAATCATTATTCTTTGATAGTGCTCAATTCAGTAATGCTTAATAAAGCCGTATGACGGATTGCCGTTCCGCTAAACAACAGTCAAACAACTAAGCTTGTCCTCATATGTTTTTGTTGGGGACTATGGCTACAAAACTTTTCAATGTACTATATAGAGTGCTGCCAGCTCACAGTGATATGACCGACTCCAAGGAATATCGCTGACACCATCAACCATCCAGAACCAAGAAGGATGGATGCAAAAATAAAGTAGATGACGGGCGTGACCGCCATAGGCAAAGGTATCCCAAACATCGATCTTTAGAACAATCCCTCATTGCGACCTTGAACAAGGTATCGTATCCATCCTGCATAATACAAGACCAGTGCACCAATCATGATCGAAAGTACTCCTACATCCAAAATAGTTAAATAATTCAATCGATAAAAGAAGGGAATGGCAAATGATCCGATCTGACCAACTCGTTCGAAAACAGTCATGACTTTAACCAGTCTATTGTTGCGTTCAGGAATATTCGCCAGTCTGGAAATCGGCGGATACAACACTGCCAAGAGATTCGGCAAAAGAACCGCAAGTGATATAATCCCACCGAGAGGAATTGTATCCATAATTCTGTTCAGCCTTTCACAATCATATCGCTTACACGTGACGGATGGTTTACCCGCCAAGCTTCGTAGCGGGTCGCTCTACGAAATGCATTCTTCTAGATAAAACCGAGCTTGAGTTGCTCGTTAGCCCGTTGTGAGATTAATCTGGAATGATTTCTTCTTTTAGAAATTCGATGATTTTGTTTTTATTCAGTACCTCTGCGTCAGATTTGTTAGCTTCGCTTCTTTGGATATTTAAAAGTACAGCGTGCAAGTATTCAAAATCTTCCCAGAGCGTATTGTCATTCTCTTCACGACGTTTACGTTTTATATGTTCTATGCCAGATGACCAGTAACCTTGAACCCATCCATAGAAAGTATGCCAAACTATTTTTTTATTCAGGGTTTTCTTGCGAACAAGGTATCCGACAGTTTCAAAGAAATCAAAAATATCTTCCGCATCTAAATATTGTTTTTTCTTTAGAATTGAGGTGGCCGCTTTGATCCGTTTTCTCTTAAAATGTTCGCCGTTAAACTTGTCATCAAATTTAAGGACTAATTCTAGATTCAGAGAAAATCTTGAACGTCGAATCTGATAAATGAGTCCACAGATAGCTGCAATAACACCAAGAATTTGTGCAATGTTTAAGATCAATTTGAAGTCGACACACATTCTATTATTCTAGCAATTCCTCTACAAACATTTCTTGTTGAGTTATCTCTATTGTGTGCTTGAGGATTAGCAATTTGTAATATACTATATATGACTTCTGCTGTCAACAATGCTCGAGAGTGTACAAAAACAAAAAAAGCCGAACCAACAATGATCCGGCTTCTCTATTTTACATTCTGGCTTTATATTACTTCTTTGCTTCTGCAGTTTTCAGTACTGCAAAAAATGCCGGCTTGGGCTGATAGTTACGGTCAAATAATAGAGGGTAGCTCGTGCGTCCTCTGACGGGCCAATTATTCAACCAGGATGTTTTGTCGTACACACCCCAAAAAGTAATGCGTCCGATTTTTCCGGGGTGTGCTAGCAGCATTGAGAATAGTTCAGCATAACGATCGGCGAGTTTTTTCTGAACCTTAACCGGCAAACCATCAACATAGGGATTCAGCTCTTTCTGTAAGTCTGCACCAACGTTAATGTCTGCACCCATATAGTTATCTCCTCTGGGTAGGATATCGATGTCTAATTCAGTCACCATTACCTTAACGCCGCATGCCGCAATTGAATCTATGAATGCATCGAGGTTTTCTTTTGTTGGATAATCTATTCCCCAATGTCCCTGAATTCCAACGCCATCAATGCGGAGACCCTTGGACTGAAGTTTCCTTACTAGACGTACGACTGCATCACGCTTGGCAGGTTTATCGAGAGAAAAATCATTGTAATATAATTCTGCATTAGGATCGGCTTCATGAGCATATTCAAACGCCTTGCTGATATAATCCTCGCCGATAGTTTCCATCCATTTGGTTTTTTGAAATCCGCCTTCATCGCTAAGCGCTTCGTTGACGACATCCCAGCCACGCACTTTGCCTTTGTATCTGCCGACAACAGAAAAAATGTGTTCTTTCATTCGGGTAAGCATCACATCGCGGGCTAAGAGTTTTTTGGAGCTGTCCACAAATGCCCATTCAGGAATCTGGCTCTGCCAGACGAGTGTATGTCCGATAATAAACATTTTATTTTTCTGTCCGAACTCTATGAAACGATCCGCCGCTTCGAAGTCAAATTTGTTCGGCTGAGGGTGGATGAGCGCCCATTTCATAACATTCTCAGCGGTAACGGAGTTGTAGTGTTTTACTACGATGGATGCAGCTTTAGGGTCGTTCCCGGAGACGGCATCGTCATTCAGAGCCGCACCGATCAAAAAATGTTTTTTAAAAGCATCTTTAAGTGCGGGCTGATCGGTTTCTGCGGCATAATATGCAGCACCGATAAATGCAACAACCATACAGAGTACAACGAAAAGTTGAATATTTTTCATAATAAGCTCCTTCCATTATTTATTTTTTAAAATCTCTACGGCGAAGTATGAATCGGCTTCTTACTAAATTTCTGGAAATACTGGAGGCATGTATCCCGCCAAATTGCTGCGTCAGTTTTCTGCTTTTCTAATTTTGTTTTTACATGCAAATAAATTTCAGGATCGATGGATGGTTCAAGAGACGACCATTTTCCTATCATCTCATGAACATAATCAGTTCCAGAGTAATATTTTTGACAAAGTACATCCCAAAGAGTATTGCCGGATTTCATTTTGTAATCCCATGCGACATGATGAAACCAGAGCAGATATTTTTCCGGGCATGTATTGACATCGTTAAATGTTTCCCGCAAAGACGAGAAATATTGACTTACGGCATCACTTCCTGTTGAACTGCGGTCGTAACCAAGTCCGACACTATCAGCGCGATGATAATAAATTGATGTCCAATCTTCTCTGCCTTGGTTATTGTCGGGCATCGGTCCATAATGAAAATCTACCTGCATAATGTGGTGTAATCCCAACGGAGTCATATAATTAATACAAGCTTCCCAAGAACCCATCATAATCGAGCTAACAGCCTTTACGGTGGAGGAGTCATTGCTCAAAGACATTTTAATCCAATCATCAGCAATTTGTTCTGCATCGAGTGAGTAATTCCAGGCGAGTCGGCCGTAGGCGAACCAGTTAGCTTGAGCGAAGAAATGTCCGCACCAGTTCCGGTCGTTTCCTATATTTGTTACACCTGTAATGCCGCTCATTTGATATTGCTCCAAAGATCCATCCACAATTGATGCAAGTGTCGAACCCTGTCCTCTTGCGTATGTATCGAACTGAAAATATTCTTTCCACATCGGAGCAAGATACACGAGATGAGTTGAATGGCCTAGATACTCTTGGGTTAACTGAAGTTCGAGCATCAAAGGGGTCTTAGGCATAGAACCGAACAGCGGCTGGACTGGTTCGCGGGGTTGAAAATCAATCGGGCCGTTCTTTGCTTGAACAAAAACATTTGAGAGGAACTGTCCATCAAGAGGAACAAATTCTTTATATGCACGTTTTGCACGATCAGGATCGACATCTGCATCATAGACAAATGCACGCCACATCACAATGCCATGGTACGGTTTAAGCGCTTCAGCCAGCATATTGGCACCGTCTGCATGCGTTCTCTTGTAATCCTGCGGACCGGGCATTCCTTCTGAATTTGCTTTAACAAGAAAACCGCCGAAATCTGGAATGAATTTGTAAATCTCTCTCACTTTATTTTTCCACCAAAGTCTCACTTCGGGATTAAGCGGGTCGGAAGTTTCAAGATTCCCGATTCCGCATCTTCGGTTTTGCTCAAATGCAAATTGAGCCGAAACAGGCGATGAAAAATTCGCAGAAAGGAAAACACGAATTCCGTACGGGCGGAAGATGTCTGCTAACTTTGCAACTTTTTTGAGATATTCCGGTTTGAATATGTTCGGGTTTGCATTTACATTGTTTAAAACCGTACCGTTGATACCGATGGAAGCATTTGCTCGGGCATAATCATAATAGCGGTCATCGATTTTATCCGGCAGATCATCCCATTTCCAAAGAGATTTACCAGCGTAACCGCGTTCAATGGAACCATCGAGATTATCCCAGTGATCTAGAAGGCGGTACTGTATTTTTGGACGGGAGACGATATCAATGTTCTCAAGCTGTTGATGAGTTTGGATGAGACGTAATAAATGAAACGTACCGTAGAGAAGGCCGATGTCTTTTTGAGCCGCAATCGCAATACACATCTTGCCGTTTATTCTTGTCGATTTGATAAGGTAACCCTCTTGTCCTAATTTATTCAGTTGTTCTGTAATCTGCATTTTTTTGATAGATGCAGAACTGAGAGGCGTGCCGATAAGAAGAGTGCCGGTCTTTATTGCCTGTTCAAAGGCAAGAGGTTTATCCAGTAATTGAGGAAGACTATTCTTCAATTCATCCTGTATAATGCGGCAAGTTTTTGAAGTGCCTGTGACAGCAACAGAGGAAATTATCTGATGGTATTTTCGTAACAAACCTCTGTCATCAATTTTTTGATACTTGAGCCATAGTCGATAGCCGTCATCGGCAGATGCTGAACTGCTGAGAGCATACAGTGTAATGCAGACAAAAAGAAGGATACCCTTGCACACGGATACAAGCTTCATATATGATCACTATAGGTGTAATAGCGTAATGAAATGGAATTTCATAGCTAAAAGAATATTTGGAGATAAAAGTACAATGGGAAGAGTTTTTGATGAAAATGAAATTGCGGAGAGAGTGGGATTCGAACCCACGGTACCCTTACGGATACACTACCTTTCCAGGGTAGCCAATTCAACCACTCTTGCATCTCTCCAAAAGTGCTACTTAGAAAATATGATAGGAAAAGATTGATGGAAAAGCAATGAGGAGTATAGGGACAATTCTTTACAGATTTTATCTAAATTGGTTTTTTAAAAGCAGTTTGGAAAAATATGCCTGCTTAACGAAATTCTGTGTTTTTTTTTGTATAATAGAGTTTGGCGAAAGAGGAGGATTCTGCGCTAGTGGCGCATGAGCCTTCGGCTCAGAACCCTCAATGATCATCTGTTATAGAATTAGGAATTTTCATATTCTCATTGAGCCATTTTCGAACAACACCAGATTTGAGGAATAACTCACGCTTCCTTGCCTTACCTAAGAGTCGGATAGAATTCAGAATGAATAAGGATCCAAGGAATCCCTTTTGATGTGAATGGAGTTTTCCCCCAGTTGTGTGCCATAAGACGATCTTCAGGATTTTTTTCGGCTGAGTCAACATAGCGTTTGTGCAGTTTGAAACTCCATAGCACATAGATCCAGAACATAGTTTGTGCTAGATTGTATTGGTTTTGAGGAGGTGCTGCGGAAGGGGAGGGATTCGAACCCTCGATAGCCTTGCGGCTATTCCGGTTTTCGAGACCGGTCGATTCAACCACTCTCGCACCCTTCCAAGGTTGGTCTCTGCGATTCAAATATACGGAAAAGGCCAAAGAATTCAAAGATGTGCTGATGAAACCTTCTCGGATGATGTTATGTTCTTATCTTTGAACTCACATAAAAAATGGAGGAGATCAATACAATGGCAATTCAAGTTGGGAATAAAGCACCAGAATTTACTTTGTTCGATACAGAGAAAAAATCTCGCTCACTTTCTGAGTTCCGTGGAAAGAAAGTTATGCTCGCATTCTATCCTGGTGCGTTCACTGGAGTATGTACGAAAGAAATGTGCACATTCCGCGATACAATGGCAAAATTTAGTGAATTCAATGTGCAGGTTCTTGGCATTAGTGTAGATGCGCCGTTTGCAAATAAAGTATTTGCTACGCAGAATAGCCTGCAATTTCCGCTCTTGAGCGATTATTCTCGTGAAGTGATTAAGCAGTATTGCGGTGTGCACGAGGATTTCGCTGGACTGAAGGGCTACATTACTTCGAAGCGTGCAGTGTTTATCGTCGATGAGAATGGCATTGTGAAGTATGCGTGGATATCGGAAAATCCCGGTGTGGAGCCGGAGTACGATGCAATCTCCGAGGCACTGAAATAGCGACCAGCTAGAATCTCTTTTGAATTTCAATGAGATTATTCATATTCTATATCTAAGGACTATCTATGCTTAAAATTGGCAAGAAAGCGCCTGACTTCAATTTGTTATCAGGCGATGGGAAGAAGTACAGATTGAAAGATTTTTCAGGCAAAAAATTAGTGCTCTATTTTTATCCGAGGGACAATACATCTGGCTGTACAGAAGAAGCTCGTTCTTTTGAAAACAAGCGAGGGGTAATGAAAAAGAAAGGTGCAATTGTCGTTGGAGTGAGTACGGACAGCGCAGATTCGCATGCAAAGTTTGCTAGTAAATATGGATTGACATTTCCACTCCTAAGCGACGAGAAAAAGAGTGTTATTAAGGTATACGGTATATGGAAAGAGAAATCGATGTACGGCAAAAAGTACTTCGGTGTGGAGCGCACCACGGTTGTGATTGATGAAAAAGGAATTATCCGGCATATCTTTCATCGTGTCAAAGTGAAAGGTCATGCTGATGAGGTTTTGGACATTCTGAAAAAGGAAAAGTGACTCATGCCGAAGATGTATATAACACGGAGGGAAGTATTCAGCGCTTCACATCGGCTTTGGAATTCCGGCCTCTCAGAAGAAAAGAACATCGAATTGTTTGATAAATGTGCCAATCCAAACGGACATGGCCATAATTTTGTTCTTGAAGTTACAGTTGTTGGTGATCTTAAAAACGAATCGGGATATGTCATAGATCTCAAGACACTCAAAAACATTATCCGAGAAGAAATTGTTTCAAAAGTCGATCATAAGCATCTGAACTATGATGTCGATTTTCTGAAAGATAAGATTCCTACTGCAGAAAACATCGTACGTGCATTCTGGCAAGTGCTGGAAACGAAAATCACTCATGCAAAGCTCTCTGCAATCCGTCTCCATGAAACAGAGAATAATATAGTAGAATATCGAGGTGAAGAATGACCACCGAAAACGACGATCGAAAAGAAACGATCATCAAAGATTTTCTTATCCAGCTTGGCGAAGATCCGCAACGTGAAGGGCTTCGCAAAACTCCGGATCGTGTGGCTCGGATGTATGAATTCCTGACCAAAGGGTATAGACAAAATATTGAAGAGGTTATGAACAGCGCCGTCTTTGAAGAAAAATACAGCGAAATGGTCATCGTCAAAGACATCGACTTTTTTTCCTTGTGCGAACATCATCTCGTTCCATTTTTTGGTAAGTGCCATATTGCATATATTCCGAATGGACGAATCATTGGTCTGAGTAAAATGCCTCGGATCGTGGAAGTGTTCGCACGGCGATTGCAGGTTCAAGAGCGATTAACGCAGCAAATTGCTGATACGCTGTATCATCATATTCGGCCACTGGGAGTTGCAGTTGTGATGGAAGCACAACATCTCTGCATGATTATGCGCGGAGTTGAGAAATTGAATTCTGTGGCAACAACAAGTGCAATGCTGGGTGCATTCCGAAATGATGAAAAAACAAGAAGTGAATTTCTCACACTCATCGGCAGGTAGCCGTAACACGCAATGGAAACCAAGAAACCGCGAATCATTTGGATCACCGGAGCGAGTACGGGAATCGGGAGAGCTCTCGCAGAGGTCTTCACTTCACGCGGCGATACCGTTATTGCAAGTGCAAGAACTGAATCGAAGTTGAACGAATTGGGCCGACAAATTTCTGCTGCCTGTGGTACGTGCGAAATCATCAAATGCGATGTGCAAAGCCAGGTTTCCGTATTTGGAGCCGTAAAGAAAATCATGGAACTGCATGGACATATTGATGTGCTTATCAATAACGCAGGGGTTACGTACTTCAAAGATTTCATGGATACATCAATAGAAGAGTTCGATCATGTCATTAATACCAACCTCCGTGGAACATTCCTCACGACGAAAGCCGTTCTACCGGCGATGCTTCAGCACCAGACAGGATTAGTATGTAACATTCTATCGTATGTAGTAAAAGAAGTGTACACAAAATCTGCCGCGTACTCTTCCTCGAAAGCAGGCGTCGAAGCGATGATGAACGTTCTTCGTGCTGAAGTCCGGCGGCATGGTATCAATATTGTGAATGTCTATCCTGGTGCTGTCTCCACTTCGATCTGGCGTCAAAACCAACTTGAGAAATTCGGAAATCAAATGTTGACACCAGAACAAGTTGCAGAGATGCTCTATCAGGTATCGATCCAGTCGCCATCGCTTATGGTGGAAGAAATTGTTCTCCGACCGCACGGCGGAGATCTACAGGTATCATGATTCCTTCCTTATCTCAGGACTGAATGCTTTTTTGCTACTGCTCTGCTGATTGAAACTCATAACTTCCCGTTGAAGACTGCTATTGCTTCAATGAGCTGCGAAGTGAGAAAATCAGCAGAGAGTTTTCTTGCAACTTGATACACAATCCATGATTTGATATATTGGAGGCATCAATGAAACGTGCACCGTACATCCGAATTACCCTCAGTGCTATCTGTTTGGTGATCGTATTTCTTTTTAACGGTTGTTCTATTTTCGAGCCTGTGGGACATGCGATTTCGCAGGGATATGAAAATTCCATCGCGTATTTTAACGGATACTATAACGCAAAGTGGCTGTTTGATGAAGCAGAAGATGAAATTCGATCAGATGCTTTGGCGAAACGCGGCCAAGTAAGCTCAACGGCAACAGCTGATCAAATTCCCGCAAGCGCAAAAGAGAAGCTACTCAAAGTCATTGATAAATGTTCAAATATTCTTGCGTTTCACTCCACAAGCACATTGGTAGATGATGCACTTATACTCATCGGAAAATCCTTTTATTATCAAGCAGAATATCTTAAAGCAGAACGAAAATTTTCGGAGTTGTTGACCCAGTATCCTAACAGTCCGTTGGTATTAGAGACCCAGATTTGGTATGCTCGAACAGAAGAAAAATTAAAGAAAATTGACACGGGGATTCGTATGTGTGAGTCTACAATTGCTGCCGCAAAAGCGAGCGATGATACTAAAATCGAGACTCAAGCGCACCGGATCCTCGGCAGACTCTATCTTCAGGAAAACCAAACCGATAAAGCCGTGCTGGAATTTGAAAAAGAGATTGCACTTTTAAGTGATGACAATACAAAAGCCGAAGTGCAGATGAATCTTGGAAGTATTTATTTTTCTGGAGGCCAGTACGAGAAGGCAGCAGAAGCATATCTCCAAGTTGGAGACTATACATCTGATATTTACTCGAGCTATTACAGCAAGGTGCAAGCGGCTATTGCGTATCGCGAGATCAAAGAATATAAAAAAGGATTAACCCTGGTCGACGCAATGATTGAGAATTTTCGGTATAAAGTATATTTACCTGACCTGCTTTTTGAACGAGCCAATAATTACGCGGCCAGCAGGAAAATAAATGATGCGATAGATGAATATATCTATGTTGACACCGCATACACAAAGTCGGAATACGCTCTACGTTCTGCATATCAGCTTGGAGTATTGTATGAAAAGGAAATCGGTGATTATAAGTTAGCATTGAAGTATTATACCGAAGTGAATTCGGCTGCAGGGCCAAAATTCGTAGCTGATGGTCGTCTGAAATTTACGGCTCTCACAAGATATTCTGATGCTCGAAAGAAATTGGAAATGGCGGATAGCCTCTTGTTCGTTCTTGCAGATACAACGCAAAAGGCAATTTTAGATACGCTTACTACGATACTATCTGATACGACAAAGCATAGAGGTGCAAAGGTATTTTCTCAATCAAATCCACCGATTGCCGATTCGCTTCCATCGATGTCTGATAGCACAAAGCTCAAAATTAAAACGGCTGCTTCTCGACTTACAAAATCTCGTACTGATTCGCTAAAGATGCTTCGTTCTCTATTGGATTCAACACAACGTACCATTGCACAAGCTTCATCTCGACGCCCACATGTCGAGGCTGATTCACTGACTCTGCTTAAATCTATTGCAGATTCAATACAACACAAAATTTCTCTGATTTCTTCTCAACTTACAGATTCACTTATCGTGCTCAAATCTATTGCTGCACAAGACTTGGGAGATATCTTCTATATAGAAGTCGTAGTGCCGGACTCTGCTTTCTACTGGTATGAAAAATCTCTTGCATGGGGCTATTCTCCTATCCGGAGTCCACGCATTCTTTATATTCTTGCAGAACTTTCCAGGATGAATACCGGGAAAAAATATCCTACGCCTGAAGAATACTACACACGTCTCGATCATGATTTTCCGGAATCCATCTATGCAGAAGAGGCACGGCGATTTCTTGGAAAGGAAAGTTCTGTAAAGAAAACCGATAGCGCAGCGATTTATTATGAGCAGGCTGAGAAGCAAATTGAAACAAAACAGTACACCAATGCGATTAAAGCGTTTCACGACATAGCAGAATCATACCCCAAATCCCCATTAGCTGCTAAAAGTGAATATGCGATTGGATGGATTTTAGAGAACCATCTCGAGCAACCAGAAAGTGCTCTCGTGCAGTATAAACATGTTGTGAAGAACTATGACGGCACAAAGTACGCAATTGCAGCAGCGAACCGATTAGCAGGTACCGTGAAATCTGACAACGTGAAACTAGATACAGCAAAGATCAGGGATATAAAGACGGACACATCTAAGATTCATAGAGTAGCGATAGATTCAACAAAGATAAATGCTGTGAAGATAGATACGATAAAAATCAACAAAGGAAAAATAGATACATCCAAATCTAACACTGTGAAAATAGACACATTCGAACTGAAAATAACAAGGATAGATACATCAGAGATAAATTCCAGACCCATGAACCAGAAAGTTCCAATTCCAGTGGACGCCAGGAAAGATTCGGTGGTCTCTAGAAAGAAAATAATAGATTAGGGATCAATGTTGCAAAAGAAAAGTGAACGAAGAGGAATGTTAACTGTTCTACGAAAGAATTTAGAAAGAGCAAAGAAATAGTAATGAGAGAAATGGCGCAACAAGTGTGTGAGGTGCAATCTTGCGATGAAGTTGCTGCAAAGACATTTCTCCTTCGGTTCACTTCTCCTGAAATTACTGCTTTGGCACAACCGGGTCAATTCGTCCATGTGCTTGCTGCTGAAGCCGGTAAGGGTCCGTTATTGCGCAGGCCATTTAGTATTGCGCGTGTTGACGGTGATATCGTTGAGCTGCTTTTTCATGCTATTGGATCAGGCACGGTCCTTCTTTCTCGAAAGCGGCATGGTGAAACGATCGATGTTTTGGGCCCGCTTGGCCAGTCATTCCGGATCGATGCCGACTATGACACAGCACTTATAGTTGCCGGTGGAATCGGCGTAGCACCATTTCCATTTCTTACAGCAAATTTACTCAAGCGATGCAAACGTATTGAGACATTTATCGGATATAGAAATGCCGGACAAATTCTTACTTCCTATCTGCAAAATATTCACATAGCGACGGATGATGGCAGTGAAGGGTTTCATGGAAATGTTGTCCAGCTGTTCGAACCATTTCTTGATCGGACAGAACTCGGGAAAGTAAAAATATTTGCCTGCGGTCCGACTGTTATGCTCAAAGCACTTACGGAACTCGCAAAACGTAAAAACATATGTTGCGAAGTATCATTAGAGGAGCATATGGCATGTGGAGTCGGACTTTGTCAAGGATGTCCGGTGGAACGCACCGGTGATGGAGCTAAGTACGCTCTTGTGTGTAAAGACGGACCAATATTTCTCACAACGGATGTAATTCTATAATGACCGCACCGATAGAAAATAAAGTAAAAACATCGTTTACTCTATGCGGAATTGAATTCAAAAATCGTGTTTTTGTTGCTTCGGGTACATTTGGATATGGAGATGAGGTTCATACATTGGTAGATGTGAGTCGGCTTGGAGGCATCTTTACAAAATCGCTTTCGTGGAAACCGCGCGCCGGTAATCCGCCACCGCGTATTGTTGAAACAGCCAGTGGTATGTTGAATTCCATTGGACTTGCCAATATCGGTGTTCATACATTTATTGAACAAAAACTACCGTACCTTCGTACACTTGATACGAGAATTATAGCGAATATTGCTGCAAGTTCTCTCCAAGAATACTGCGATGTTCTCGGTTTGCTGGAAGAGCAGGAGGGAATTACTGCTTATGAGATCAATGTCTCGTGTCCGAACGTGAAAGAGGGCGGACTAAATTTCGGTACTGATTGTTCGATGACAGGAAGAATCACGGCAAGTCTTCGTAAGCTGACGCGCAAAGCTCTCATCATAAAATTGACGCCGAATGTAACACACATTTCTGAATTTGCCCGTGCTGTTGAAGTGGAAGGTGCTGATGCGGTTTCTGTGATGAACACACTTATCGGAATGGCGATAGACATCAAGACACGAAAGCCAAAACTTTCTACGGTTACTGGCGGCCTTTCTGGTCCGGCTATCAAACCCGTTGCATTGGCAAAAGTGTATGAAGTTGCCAAGTCAGTGAAAATCCCGATCTTTGGGATTGGCGGAATTGCCAGCGCCGAAGATGCAATCGAGTTCTTGTTGGCAGGAGCAACAGCAGTACAAGTTGGTACGATGAACTTTGTCGATCCCGCAATTTCTGTAAAGATCGCCGATGATCTGGTAATCTACGCCCGTGAGCATGGAATTTCAGATATGGGTACGCTTATCGGTGCCTTGGATGCAGAACTGAAGTTCTCGGTTCTTCAATCCTGGTTGTAACATTTTTTGAAAGTCGCTTTTTTCTTTCCATTTATTGATGCTACGTTGACATACACTGAATCTATCAAGTTTCTTTACAATCTCCAGAAGTTAGGAATGAAATTCGGATTACAAGGAATCAGAACACTGCTCCGTTCCCTCGATCATCCGGAAAAGAAATTTTCTTCTATCCACGTCGCTGGTACGAATGGCAAAGGTTCTACCGCTTCGATAATTGCGGCAATCTTTACAGCTGCCGGTTATAAAACGGGTTTGTATACTTCTCCACATCTCCTAAGCTTCAATGAACGGATCAGAATCAACGGCAAGCCGATTCCCTCGCGCACCGTAGCGCAGCTTGTATCAGTCCTTCAACCTGAAGTTGAAAGAAATGCCTGCACTTTCTTCGAAGCAGTAACAGCGATAGCATTCAAACATTTTACAGAATCCAAAGTGGACATTGCAATTGTTGAAACCGGTTTGGGAGGGAGGTTGGATGCAACCAATGTTCTTCGGCCGCTTGTTTCCGTTATTACGACGATTGGATTGGAACATATTCAGATTCTTGGTACGAGTATCACAGATATTGCTTTCGAGAAAGGAGGCATTATTAAGAAAGGAAGTCCCTGTGTAACTGGAACAAAATCGCAAAAGGCTGTTCATATTCTGCAAACTATCTGCAATCAAAGGAAATCACAATTGATTCGAATTCATCCCGGAGGAATTCATGTAAAGCATTTCTCTCTTCAAGGAATTGTATCGGATTTTCTCGTGGCAGGACGCAAGATGAAGAATGTGCACGTGTCGCTGGCTGGTGAGCATCAAGCGATGAATACATCTCTTGCGCTGAATACTATCGAAGCGGTGATCCAGCAAAGTAATTTCAAATTGAGCGAACAATCTATTCGGAAAGGATTAGGAAATATCCAAAAATATTCCGGACTTCAAGCTCGATTATCGGTTATTCAACAAAATCCTCTCATCCTTGCCGATGTTGCACATAATCCAGAGGCTGTCCGTACGCTTTGTCATTCACTCCGGCAATTACGTCTCGGAAAAGTTCACATGGTGTTTGGTCTGATGCAGGATAAAGACTATAAGCAGATTGTAAAAGTGCTTCAAGAAGTTGCAAATGCTGTTTTTGTTGTGGAAGCAAGTACAGATCGATCTCGTTGTGCAGCAGAGTTAGCAAAGGAGTTTCGTCGATTAGATGTACCCGTAGAAGAATTTACTGACGTCAAGAGTGGTATTGCGGGGGTTCTTCGAAAACACGATGGCGTCCCGATACTCGTTACCGGTTCGCATTTTGTTGTTGGTGAAGCACTTGCTTTTCTCAAAAAGGAAAAATACTTGACAATCAATCAATAATCGTGTATACTAAAAGTGGAAGATCTTAGAAAAGTTTCTTTTCCGGTTCATCCGACCAGGGTTACTTCAAAAAAATTGTTTCGTTCCATTCTAATTATTTATCAAAGAAAATTGTCTGATATTTGACGATGTTTTTTAAAATTTACAATCCCCATCTCTCACTATCATAGGTATATTTTCCATGCCAATGGATATCTCTGAATTAAAATCCAAAAAGATCGCCGAGTTAAATGCGATTGCCAAAGAACTCAATATCACAGGGTATAGCGATCTTCGCAAGCAAGATCTCATTTTTAAAATTCTCGAAGCACAAACCCAGAAAGACGGTCTCGGATTCAGCAAAGGTGTGCTTGAGGTTCTCCCCGACGGGTACGGATTTCTTCGCTCGGTCGATTACAATTACCTGCCGTCGCCGGATGATATTTATGTGTCGCCATCGCAGATCAAGAAATTCGGATTGCGTACGGGCGATACCGTGAACGGCCAGGTCCGCCCGCCGAAAGAAGGCGAACGGTTTTTTGCGCTCCTGCGTGTAGAGGCAGTGAACGATGACCATCCGGATTTGATTCGTGAACGTGTCCTGTTTGAGAATCTTACGCCGATGTATCCAGCAGAACGGATCAAGCTGGAAACCATTCCCGGTGAATATGCTATGCGTATTCTCGACCTTCTAGCACCGGTTGGAAAAGGCCAGCGTGGTATGATCGTTTCACCGCCTAAAGCTGGAAAAACCATCCTTTTACAAAAAATGGCAAACAGTATTACGAGAAATCATCCGGAAGCGAAGTTGATTGTGCTCCTCATTGACGAGCGCCCTGAAGAAGTGACGGATATGGAACGTTCTGTAAGTGCTGAAGTTGTCAGTTCCACATTTGATGAACCACCTGAGCGTCACGTTCAAGTTTCTGACATGGTGCTGGAGAAAGCAAAAAGATTGGTTGAATCAAAGAAAGATGTTATCATCCTTCTTGATAGTATCACACGTCTTGCCCGGGCACATAACACCGTTGTCCCGCATAGCGGAAAGATCCTCTCCGGCGGTGTCGATGCAAACGCGTTGCATCGGCCAAAACGATTTTTTGGTGCTGCCCGAAATATTGAGGAGGGCGGAAGTCTTACAATCATTGCAACGGCATTGGTAGAAACTGGCAGTCGAATGGATGAAGTGATCTTTGAAGAGTTTAAAGGTACCGGGAATATGGAAATTGTGCTCGATCGCGGCTTGAGCGATAAGCGTATTTTCCCGGCAATCAATGTGAACCGCTCTGGAACACGCAAAGAAGAAATGCTGCTTGAACCGGACGATTTGAATCGCGTATGGATTCTTCGCAAGTTTATGAGTGATTTGGAACCCAGCGAAGCAATGGAACTCCTGCTTGATAAAATGAGGGGTACTAAGACAAACAAAGAATTCCTTAAAGTAATGAATAGTTGATATGCGAGTCACGATTGTCGAGAGAGAATCGTGGCAACATTTTACGCCTGCGCGCGAGCACGAAATATCAATCACTGACCGCTGATCACCAATATCTGATAGCTCTCAGCACTCGTCCATTTCGTGCACTCCGGACTTTTCAATCAGATATTTTACAAAGTGATTATTTTTATCGACGAGAATGTTGATGGGCTTTTTAGGTCGATCAGAGATCTGAAACGACATTATAATAACTTCATCGCCTTTGTGTACAAGATGTGCAGCAGCTCCATTTATCCCAATAAGACCAGAATTCTTTTTCCCTTTTATGACATAGGTTTCAAGCCGGTTACCATTCGAGTTATTGACAATAAGGACTTTTTCATACTCAGCAAGTCCCGCAAGTTTCATCAGGCATTCGTCGATTGTAATTGAGCCGACATAATGGAGGTTTGCTTCGGTAATAGTAGCTTTATGGATTTTCGATCGAAGATAGATCCGCATAATAGTGTTCCTGTTCAATTGTCCATCATAAAGTACTCACAAGTCATTGGATATGCAAAGGAATCGTTGCTTGAATGCTTTGCGTCAATCATGACATTCTCTTGGTTCTCTCTAATGTGTAGATGTTATGAGGAATCAAATACTTGGAAAATACACAAGAGGAAATGCAAAATTAGGTTGGTGCAGGGAACGCATATAGGTAGGTATTGGTGTAGTCTCCCAGCGGGATGTACTTTTACATTTCTAATTTGGATTATGAAGAGTTGTTTTTGGTATGAAGTTTTGGTACCATACCATTATATTTAAGCTCAACCTGCCTTCGGCGGGTCAATCGTAGCAAATATGAATTTATTCAGACGAGCATTTGTTCTTTGTTTTCTTCCGGGATTCCTATGGTGTCAGCACAGATCGGATAGCAGCGCGACAGTCATCTTTGCCGGTGATCTTAATTTCGCGGCAAATTTTGAGTATGCCGTGCAACATCGACCCATCAACGTCTTTGCCCATTGGAAACGCATCGGTACATACGATTTGATGATGGTCAATCTGGAAAATGCTGTGACACAATCTGCAGATAGTATGGCGAAAGAGTTTGTCTTCAAAATGAAGCCGAAATATCTTTCTCTGTTATGCGGTGCTGGAATTTCGATTGTCAATTGTGCCAACAATCATACAGCAGATTTTGGTGCAGAGGGAATTTTGGAAACAATCCAGCAGCTTGATTCGGCTGGGATCCGGCATACAGGCATCGGGCGAAATTTTTCAGAAGCACGAAAGCCGGTTATTCTCCTTGTGAATGGTATTCGAATCGGTTTCCTGGGATATGGTGGTGAGAGAACATTTATCGCTTCAAGTACACAGCCTGGTACGACATCACGCAATCAATGGCTTATCCTTGAGGATATCAAAAGACTGAAATCGCGTGTCGATTTTATCGTCATCAATCTTCATTGGGGCGAGGAACTGGAAACAATACCAGATAGCAATCAGATTATTCTTGCGCACCGGATGATCGAAGGCGGTGCCGATTTGATCGTGGGGCATCATCCGCATGTACTGCAGGGAATTGAGCGGTATCGTGGAAAAATCATTGCATACTCTTTAGGCAATTTTGTGTTTGGTGGGAATTCAAAAAGTGCGAATAGTGAAACAGCTGTATTGAAGGTTCGGTTTACGAAAGATACTGTAGAAGTACAAGCAGTTCCAGTTTCTGTTCATGACTGGCAGCCGGCACCGGCAGATAGCAGTACAATGTATCGAGTGTTACAGTGTTTGCAGGAACGATCAAAAGTATTTTCCGAAACGATTTCTTTTACATCTTTAGGAGTACAGTATGAGTAAGGGATTGATTATTACACTTTCGATTATTGGTGGATTGCTTTTGGTTGTTCTTCTCACGGTCGGCTGGGGAGTCGGTGTCTATAATAAAATTGTTGCTAAAGATGAAGGCGTGAAGAGCGCTTGGAGTCAAGTAGAGAATCAATATCAACGCCGATACGATTTAATACCAAACCTCGTTGAGACTGTAAAGGGTTTTGCGAAGCAGGAAAAGGAAGTACTCATTGGTGTTACCGAAGCGCGAGCGAGTGTTGGACAAATGAAAGTGACTCCCGAAGTACTGAACAATCCACAAGCATTCCAAAATTTTCAAAAAGCACAGGATGGATTAGGCTCGGCATTATCACGATTAATGGTTGTTGTGGAAAAATACCCTGAATTGAAATCGAATCAAAATTTTCTTGAGCTTCAATCACAATTAGAAGGTACCGAGAATCGCATTGCTGTCGAGCGCCTCCGGTTTAATGAAATTGTACAAGAGTTCAATACTATGATCCGCCGTTTCCCGGCAAAAATGATTGCGGGCTTCTGCGGATTCCGTGAAGCACAATATTTCCAATCTGTCGAGGGCTCTGATAAAGCACCACAAGTTAAATTTTGAGAGCAATTATGAAAAACTTACGATGGGTTATTCTCGTGTTTGTGGTTTTGGCATACATCTCGTATGCTATACCTCAGACGAATTTTCCAAAACTCAATCAGCGAGTGAACGATTTTACAAATACGCTGAGTTTTCAGGAATGGCAAGAGGTAGACCGGTTACTGAAAAGTTATGAAGACACGACTTCAACACAGGTCGTTGTCTTGATGGTCAATACTCTTGATGGGGAAAGTATAGAAGAGTATGCCAACAAAACCTTCGCGTTGAACAAGATCGGTCAGGCAAAGAAAGATAACGGTGTTTTACTCGTGATTGCCAAACAAGATCATAAGGTAAGAATCGAAGTTGGTTATGGCTTAGAAGGTGCTTTGACGGACGCTATCTCTGCGCAAATCATTGATAAAGAGATTCGCCCGCACTTCAGAGCAGATAATTACTTTGGCGGTATTGTAACTGGTGTTGATGCGATCATCCGGACAACAAGAGGTGAGTATCAAGCAGATAGTAGAGGGAAGAAAGCACCCGCGGTTTCCATGGGATTGGTATTTCTCGTAATCATGTTCGGGTTTGTCCTTTTACCCATGTTGGCAGCGCGACGGCGTTCTATTATTGGTTCAAGTGGGCATCGCTATTATTCTGGCTGGGGCTATGGAGGTGGATCATTTGGAGGATTTGGCGGTGGGGGTGGTTTTAGTGGCGGTGGATTTAGCGGCGGCGGCGGCATGTCTGGTGGAGGTGGTGCGTCCGGCAGTTGGTAATTCATGACGGGTTATAAAGTGAATAACGATGAATACGAAACCAATTCGAGTACTGTATGTCAATGAACTTGAGGGCGATGCGGATTTAATAGGTAGTTACCTTGCAAAGTTTGAAGGTACTCGCTTCGAAGTTGTGTGGCAGCAAAGTGGTGAAAGAGCGCTGGAGTATCTTGCTCAGCAGCCATTAGTGGATGTCATTGTCACAGAAGATACTCTGCCAGGAATGAGCAATGTAGAATTTACCCGTAAACTGAAGGAATTGAAGTCTGATATTCCCATTGTGTTTCTCACAACAAGTGAGGATGTGAATCTTGCCGTTGAAGTGATGCGAATGGGTGTGAAGGATTACCTGCTCAAGAAAGATATCGGAAGCCGTGTTTTTCCTCAATCACTTCTTCGGATTGTCGAAAAAGGACGAATTAAGCAGGAGTTGATGGAATTGGAAATCAAGAAGAAGCGGTTAGAAGCGATGCAGGAAATTGTTGTGAATATTTCACAAAAGATCAGCGAACCACTGGAAGATATGAGCAAGATTGTCGCATCGATTGAACAAAAAGAAATACCGGAGAAAGCCGCAAAGTACCTCAAGTTGATTAAGGATAATGTTGCGCGGATGCAAGCTAAATTGGAGAAACTTCGAAATCTCAAAGAAGACAAGACAGTAAAGTACATCAGAGACATCAAGATGATTGACTTATCGTAGCGGAGTATGCTGCATGAAAAATCTCGTAAAGAAACTATTCACGAAAGAAGACCTTGCCGCTATCGCAGCAGCGATCAGTGAGGCGGAAAAGACCACAGCCGGAGAAATTCGCGTCAGCATTCGCCAAAAACGACGCTGGCGGGAGAAAAAGCTGAGCATCGAAGAGATGGCGCGGCGGGAGTTTCATGGCCTTGGGATGACAAAGACCAAGGATCACAAGGGTATCTTGATCTTTCTCTTGATGGACGAAAGGAAGTTTTTTATCCTTGCTGATGAAGGCATCCATACCAAGGTCGAAGAAACAACATGGACCAAAATTGCTGAAGAAATGTCTTCTCACTTCTCAAAGAAAAATTTTCATCAAGGAGTAACCCATGGTGTTCAGTCCGTCGGCAGAGTCCTTTCTCAATTCTTCCCGCGGAAAGCGAGCGACACAAACGAACTTCCGAATGATGTGCATGTGCAGTAGTGTGTTTCGGGTTCGTTCATTATTCCTCCAACAACGATGAAGTTCAAAGCTGCAATAGCGCAGATAGATTGCCGTGTCGGAGCGGTTGACAAGAACCTCGCGCATCATCTCGAATTCATCGACCGCGCTATTGCCGAGGGGGCGAAGCTTATTCTTTTTCCAGAACTCAGTGTCACAGGCTATACATTACGTGACTTGGCATGGGATGTTGCGATCAATCCTCATCGAAATAAAACTATCGCTCCTTTGCTTCTAAAGAGCCGGGAAATTTCTATCATCGTTGGATTTGTAGAAAGCGGTTCGAATCATGGAATTTATAACAGTGCGATGTTCTTAGAGGATGGTGAGATCAAACACATCCATCGAAAAATTTATCCTCCGACATACGGAATGTTTGAAGAAGGACGCTACTTTGGGAATGGAAAGAATGTCACCGCGTTCGATTCAAAGTTAGGCCGTTTCGGAATGCTCATCTGTGAAGACCTCTGGCATATATCCCTTCCGTACTTGCTGGCACTCGATGGTGCGGAAATTATTCTCTGCCTTACAGCGAGTCCGACTCGGCTCTCCGGTGAAGGAACCCAACTCGACAATCAAGTTGTGAACTACGAACATCATCGTACCTATACTCGCCTGCTCAATGTGTACGTTCTTTTCAGCAATCGAGTGGGATTTGAGGATGGTGTAAACTTCTGGGGCGGATCCAACATTACATCCCCTAGCGGGGAAATGCTATCTACTGCAAAGCTTCAAGAGGAAGGATTAATTTATGCCGATCTTGATTCCAACGAAGTGCAGCGCGCCAGGCGATTCTCTCGCCACTTCCTTGATGAACGTCCGGAAATAGTCCTCGAAACGATTCGTCGCCAGTTGAAACGAAAATAGACAGGCATCCCATATCTCTAGCGCATTTGGGGGACTCCATTGCAATTCTTCTTGACTTGCTCGTGTTGATACTCCGCGCACTTTTTCGTAAATTCAAGTGTTCTAGGAATGTAAAGTTGCTTTGAAAGGATAAGAAAAACAATGACAAATTCACTAAAAACGATTCTGTTAATGGCTCTGATGATGGGTATTTTACTCTTTATTGGAGATTGGATGGGCGGAGAACAAGGTTTATGGATGGCATTTATATTCTCGCTGCTTATGAATTTCGGAATGTACTGGTTCTCCAGCAAGATTGTACTGATGACATATCGTGCGACAGAAGCAACGGAGGCGGATGCGCCGAAATTATTCAGTATTGTACGCAGGCTTGCAGCACAGGCACAATTGCCAATGCCGAAAGTGTATATCATTCCCGGTGATTCGCCAAACGCGTTCGCAACCGGACGAAATCCGGAGCACGCTGTTGTTGCAGCAACTGAAGGAATTCTTCACTTGCTTTCGGATGACGAATTAGAAGGCGTCATTGCGCACGAACTGGCACATGTCAAACACAGGGATATTCTTATCGCTACACTTGTTGCTTCGATGGCGGGGACAATTACATTTGTTGCGAGAATGGCAATGTATGCTACGATGTTCGGTGGCGGAAGTCGCGACCGCGAGAATTCCAATCCATTTGGTCAGATTCTTCTTATCATTCTGGCTCCAATCGCGGCGATGTTGATCCAGTTTGCCGTTTCCCGTTCGCGAGAGTTTGCGGCCGACGAAGGCGGAGCGCAGATCAGCCAGCGGCCCATGAGTCTTGCGAATGCATTACGAAAACTTGAACGCGGGGTTGATCAAATCCCAATGACGAATGCAGGTACAGCAACAGCGCATATGTTTATCGTCAATCCTTTGGTTGGCGGTGGAATAACGAAATTATTCTCTACGCATCCGCCGACAGAAGAACGCATTGCACGCCTTGAGCAAATTGCAATGGGCGGGATTCGCTGAAGGTATCCGTTTGATACGCCGCCTGAGACCGATATGGTTTGTGTTGCTGATAGCTCTCTTCTTCGGAGTGCTTTCGGTATCTCACGCGAGTGATTCTATCGGAGTAGCCAGCGCATCAGTAATTCGATTCCAATTGCAAAGTGTTGCCGATGTAGTTATCGATCAAGCGAGACTCGATCCCAAAGGTCGAGTCGCTCTTTGGGTGGAAGGTGAAGGACCGCGATCATTAGCGGAGAATGCATTCGTTGAGACGCTTCAGAAACGGAGTTACACATCGATATTAAGTGCAGGAAAAACATCGGATCAAATGCTTCAAGTGTTTCTGCTTAGTACGGATATTAATGTGCGACCAGTAGATGAAAAATATTTTGAACGGAATATCAGTATAGCGTTAGAAGTGCGGACAGTCTTGGGAACGGAACGTGAAGTTCGCTTGCTTGGAACTTTTCACCGTGAAACAAAAGATACAGCGCAAGTATTTCCATCTCTTCAGCTTTCGGTCTTACCGGCGAATGAAGAGGAAAGTGTGATGCAACGATTGTTAACACCCTTAATTATTATCAGCGGCGCTGTTCTCATTGTCCTTTTATTATTTACGGTGCGAAGTTGAAATCGGTCTCTGTGATGTATGCTCTTGTACTAATTCTACTGCACATCCCTCAAGTATGTGCACAGAATTCCGATTCTCTTGCATCCGTCTCACTGCTTGCTTTGGGCGATGTAAATCTTGGACGTACAGTAGGACAGGAAATTCTAAAAGGCAACGTGGATTATCCCTTTGAAAAATTTGGCAACGTGTTAAAGCGAGCCGAAATCGTTTTCGCAAATCTCGAATGTCCGATTACTGACCAAAATGGCGAGACACAAAGTCTGAAATCAAATGTCATTTTTTGTGCACCTCCGCGTGCAGCAACAACTTTACGGCGAGCCGGAGTGACGGTCGTTTCAACTGCAAACAATCATGCATTTGATTACGGCTTAAAGGGACTTCGGGAGACGATTAAGTTTCTGAACCAAGACAGCATCAATTTCACTGGAACAGTTGCTGATTCTGGAGTAGAGTTTGCACCTGTCATTATCGAACGCAACAATATCCGAATAGGCATTATTGCATATACGCAAACTGTCAATATGGTTCGCGGTACCAAGAGCGGATTGATTTCCGTTTTTGATTCTGCGCGAGCACAGCGCGAAATAGGCACCCTGAAGAATAGCGTGGACTTCGTTCTTGCAAGTTACCATGGAGGTGACGAGTATAAAGATGTTTCAGGAAAATCCGCTGAGAGGGAAATGAAACTTCTTGCTGATTTTGGCGCTGATGTCCTGTTTGGGCATCACCCGCATGTGCCGCAGGGGATCGAAATGTATCACGGCTGCTTGATGTTTCACTCACTTGGCAATGCTGTATTCAATCAGCCACAGCGGTTCTGGACGCAACGTTCTTTTACAGCACTGGTCGGATTTGAAAAGAGGAACGAACATAAAAGAATATCGTCTATAGAATTAATTCCATTTCGTCCCGGATATCAACCCACGACCGACTTGAACACAGACGATATACAGAAATTGATGGATCGAATTCAAACATTATCAACAATCACTGTTACTCACACAAAGCGAGGTTACTTTGTCGAACCGCCACTTGCAACAACATCTCACTAGTTTTCATATATTCTTTGTATTCTTTCTTTTCGTGGTTTTGTTTTCAGGGTGCGGTGGTTCTGATGATGCAACAAAACAATTGAGCGCTGAGGAGCGGTATGAACTTGGCATGAAGGCATTTAAGGATGAAGATTATCTAGCAGCCATCGAAGAATTCAAAGTGGTGTCGATCCAATATCAAGGGAGCAAAGTTGCGGATTCGGCACAGTTCTATATGGCGGAGAGCCGGTACTTGCATGGGGAATATATTCTTGCGGCTTTTGAGTATGATATTCTCATCCGTAATATGCCCTCCAGCGTATTTGTTTCTCGTTCACGTTTCAGGCGTGCGACATGCTTCTATGAACTCTCGCCTCAATCGTATTTGGATCAGAATTATTCCCGGAAAGCAATTGATGAATACCAGGCATTTCTGGAATATCATCCCGCAGATACATTAGCACCGTTGGCAGAAGAGAGAATCATTGAGTTAAACACGAAGCTGGCAAAAAAAGATTTTGAGAGCGGCATGACGTACATGCATATGGAATATTATAAAGCGGCAACGTACTATTTCGATCTTGTTCTGGAAAAATATCACGATACGCAATATGCTGAACCAGCATTGCTCAAGAAAGCTGAAGCGTTAGCGAATAGGAAGAAGTATGCTGATGCCAAAGAAGCAGTGGATAAATTCCGTGTAAAATATCCGACCAGTACCATGAAATCAGACGCCGATCGATTGTATGCAGATATCGAAGCAAAAATAAGCGAAGATAAAGCGCAGAAACAAAAAAAGGCTGAACCAATCAAAGATACAAACAAGCAAGTGCCTCATTCAGGAAGTTAAGATGCAGCAACTGAGCAGGAAACTGGTCAAGGCATCGCAAGTGGAGATGACAGAATTGGTCATCCCGAATGATACAAATCGCCTCGGAAACCTTCTCGGCGGCCGATTAATGCACTGGATGGATATCGCTGCAGCTATTGCCGCAGCGCGGCACACGAATAGAGTGTGTGTAACGGCATCTGTGGATGGACTGCACTTCCATCATCCGGTGAAGCAGGGTGAAGTAGTAATATTGCAGGCATCGGTGAACAGGGTCTTTCGCACATCACTCGAAGTGGGCGTGCGTGTGACAAAAGAAAATCCATTGACCGGCGAACGGCAACATACGAACACTGCATATCTTACATTTGTAGCAATCGATGATGAAGGTAGACCTGTCCCGGCTCATCCTGTAAAGCCAGTGACAAGTGCTGAAAAACGGCGTTACCGTGATGCAGCGCGGCGCAGGCAGTTGAGGTTGTCGTACCGATAGTGAGGTTCATTATTATTCCGTGGAAACACAACACGTCTGAGTACTGTATGCACTCCCGGCGACAGCGCTACTCGCATATAATCAGTTCCACGTCGTTTATTCTCTGGCTTACCATTCGCACAGTCTCTGCTCAGACACATGAATCTGCATTCGGTGAAGTGCGGGCATTCCCGCTGCCTGCAAAATTCGAGAAGAGCACGTTGGTTTCAACAACTCGTCAGAAAATAACAACATTGGCTGCATGGTCTGCACATCACAATGAAATTCTTCTGGCTACATTTAATCCTGCCCTGTCATCAGTGAGTTATAGTTTGAAACATACAACAATGGAGTTTGATAATCTCACTGTGGCAGATTTCAATAATGATGGTTCACCGGACCTTCTGCTAGTGAATAACCAAGAGCGAACGATGGGGCTCGTGCTTCACTTGTCGCGGGATACACTTCAGGTGGTAAGCAAGATGAAACTTCCATTCGAACCCGAAAAAATCTTGGTCGGGGATTATAATAATGACGGACACCTCGATGTGCTGATGTATGCGCATAATACTCCAGGCATTCTCCCCCTTATAGGAAATGGCAAAGGACGTTTTATTTTGGGGAAAATAATTGCGCCGGATAATGCCATCGGTGCTGCTGATTTTGCTCATGTGAATAATGACAACCTGATTGATCTGATCGTGTGGGATTGGGTGAAAAGCGAGCTTCACGTTCTTTGTGGTGTCGGGAAAGGAAGATTTATTGACCAGAGTGTGTTTCCTGTACAAGGAGATGTTGATGTGCTTGTTGCAACTTCAATAGTTCGTGGGCACGCACTCGATTTGCTGCTGAAGATGTCGAATCCATCCGGGTTTCAAATCTGGGAAGGGAACGATTATGGCGATTTTCAACTGAAGAATCGTATTGCGGTTGAGGGGCGTGTTACCGATTTCGGTCTTGCCGATATCAGCAATGATGGCTTGAACGATATCATTGTTTCTGTCAATCCTGCTTCTTTGCAAGTAATCTTTAATAATGATGGAGATGCTTTTTCTGAACGTGTTGAATATGCTTCCGGCAGCGATCCGCAGAATATCTTTGTCGTATCTCCTCAATCGGGAAATCCGAAAGATTGTATTGTCTTTGATCGGAGCGGTGGACAATTTATTGTGTATAGGAATGTGATGAGATCAAGTGTCATGACAGATTCCATACAGATTGCCACAGGTGTCTTTCCGACAGAAATCATCGCAAATGATTTCAACCGAGACGGCATTTCTGATATTGCTTTGATCAATCAGAAAAGTCAATCTGTGTCACTCTATTTTGGACGGAAGGCCATTGCTCCTTCTGGGCCACTATCGTATTCGTTAACGGATAAGCCGAGTCATATTGCATTCCATTCGTCAACCGATACGACGCTGAAGTTTGTGCTCTCGTTTCCACAGTTGCATCAGATATCATACTTCATCATCGATTCCACCAATAATTCGGTTTCAAACGCGCTCATCGGTTGCGAAGGTGATGCACAAATTGTGGAAGCAGCTCTGAATGATTATGATCAAGCAAAATTTGTTACTTGGAATACGACGACCTCTGAAGGAAACTCTCTCAGTTTTTATGAGCAACTTGGACCGACGACATTCATCGAACGCACATTCCGTCTTTCTCCGCCGGATGATTTGCTGGGTGCTTCAGTAGCCGATTTGAATAGCGATGGTCTTCCGGATATTGTGTATGCGTACCATGCTGGCGATACTTCGACGGTGGAATTAGGTGTCGCATTTGGCGATTCCACATATTCGATGAAACGCCGCATCGTTTCAAGGGAATTATCGCTTCCCGATACTCATCGAATATTTATTTGGCTGGCTGATTTTGACAAAGACGGTGTTTTGGATCTGCTGATGCAAACAGGACCACCGGGTGAGTATTTTATGGTTGCCAAAGGAAAAGGAGAAGGATATTACAACGATCCGAAAATCATTGCCAGCGGCATCCCTGTGACAGATCGGTCGGAAGTGCAAATAGTTGACGTGGATGGAGATGGATATTCTGATATTGTTGTCGGCTCCCAGCATCTTGGATGCGTATTGTGGTTTCGCAATGAAGGCGATTGTAACTTTGCCAGAAAAAAAATATTATCTATTGAAAAAGGGTTGAGTCATTATGTCATTACAGATATTGATGCAGATGGAGTAAATGATTTGGCAATGACGCTCTCGAAGAAAGGCATATTGAAGATTATCAATGGAAAGTGCCTGTTTCTTCAAAGGGAGACAGGTGTGCGATGAAGATGTATTGGAGTGCTGATTGAACGAATTATGGCAGCAATATAGTGAGAGAATGACCTACCGTCGATTCAAGTACCGTTCAGTTATTCTGTTCTTTCTTGCTGCGTCTAGTTGGGCATCAGCGCAAGTGGTATACTCCACTCGACAGTTGAGCGCTGATCAATTGCTTCAATACTTCCGTTCACTGAAAGATCCATCGCAGCAGGGAGTGTATTCAAATGAACTTCATGAGGGGAAATGTGGTTTGGGGATTAGAGCGCAGGTCCACAGTCAATGGAATGCTTTTTCTGCACTACAAAAAATCGAACTAAAGCAGCAGATGGTTCTGAGCTCCATGCAAAAGGAAAGAGTCATTGGTCGATTCAAAATCCTGTATGACACTTCAGGAACTCCAAATGTGCCGGCTTTATTAGATGTGAATAACCAGCCATTATCCAATACCGCTGAAGCGTATGTGGATTCTGTTGGAGCTATATTTAATTATGTCTATTCTGTTGAAGTTGACGGATTGGGATATTCAGCTCCTCCGCATGAGCAGGGTGAATCGTACTATCGAATTTATATCCAAGACCAAGGCATATATGGGTATGGGCTTACTGATTGGGATCCAGAAGCGCCGAATCTTAACCCAAGCGGGAATCCTCCGCGATACGCGTGCTTTGTACAGGTTGACAATGATTTCAAAGATCAAGATACCAAAGGAATCAACGCTCTTAAGGTGACGGCAGCACATGAGTTTCATCATGTTATTCAGATTGGTTCGTATGGATACCGAAGCAACGATCTTTATGCCCATGAGTTAACCTCTACATGGATGGAAGATGTTGTCTATACCGATGTGAATGACTACTATTTCTATTTAAAATGGTATTTTGGTGATGAGCAACGTGATTCTGGATTTTGGCAAGGATGGGCATTTAATAATAGTTCTTATGGCGGCTATGAGCGCTGCATCTGGGCGCATTATCTCGCAAAGCGATTTAGTCAGAGTATTATGCGGGATGTCTGGACACGAATGCGCACTCAACCATTTCTTGAAAGCACTGATGCCGCATTAGACAGCATAGGATCAAATTTACAAACAGCATTCTCTGAATTTACATACTGGAATTATTTTACAGCAGATCGTGCTGACACGGTGAAGTATTATCCAGAAGGGAATCATTATCCGCGTTTCCAGCCGTTGCAGAAAATTGCGTACGCTCATGAGGACACAACAATTGGAGGAGATGTGTTTCCGCTTTCTTCTTCAATGTACGAATTTGATTTGCCATCTGACACCATTATGAGCATGGTTGCCAATGTGGAGGTCAGTGCGGTGGAACAAGGAGATGGTACAGTAAGAAATGTGGGAGTGACCCTTTCCTCTAAGGTTCCTCTTGTGCCATATCAAGAATTTAGTAATGGATTGACGGCAAAAGTCATTGTCGCAGATACATCTCTCTGGCGCTCTTTCTTTTCGCAAGGTGTTCGTCGTGATACAGTGATTAATCCTCCGCTGTTTGTTGTCAGTTCTGATGCATCGCCGAATCCCTTCCGGCTTATGAATTCACAACAACTCCTTCTCCCAATCCAGGATGTCGACGCTAGCACCGCGGAAGTGTACTTCTATAGTTCATCCTTAAGCCTTGCATATTCAGGACAATTACCTGTATCGATTAAAGGGCTCAATCGTGTCATTGTTGTGTCAGCATCCGAAGTAAAATCGAATCTTTCCTCCGGCATATATTTCATCATTGCAAAAACAAAGAATAATGAATATCGATGGAAAGTGGCGGTCATTCGATGAACCGAGTTACTATTACGGCAAATGATGTCGCCAAGGATTTCAATCGCCGCGCAATATTTCGGAATATTTCACTCTCTCTCTTATCGCCCTCGTCACTGGCAATTACCGGAAAGAATGGCGCCGGTAAATCTACACTTTCGAAAATTCTTGCCGGCTTGATTAGCTCGACACGAGGATCTATTACCTATACGTTGAATGATAAGCAAGTCGGCATTGAAGAATTTAAGCATTATATCGGATTTGTGTCGCCGTATTTGAATTTGTATGACGAGTTTACTGCGCTGGAGAATCTTCAACTTCTTTCCCGCATTCGTGCAACACCTCAGCAAAACGAAGGTAGGGCGAAAGACCTCTTGAGCCGAGTCAGCTTGTGGCAGCGCAGGGATGACCTCGTTGGTACATTTTCTTCAGGGATGAAGCAGAGGTTGAAATACGCTTTTGCACTTTTGCATAATCCCACTGTGTTGATTCTCGACGAGCCGACAAGTAGCCTTGATGAAGAGGGAATTGAATTCGTTCAAGGTTTGATGAAGCAACAAAAAGAAGAAGGTGTTCTTATTGTTGCAACGAACGACAAAGAAGAAGCCACTTGGTGTGCTCAAGAAATTCACGTGGGAATGCCGGCGAGGTAGTTGTTGTCAAATTATATTTTTAGAACATTTATGAAATCAATATGAATTTTATAGCAAGTACATGGGCGATTGTTGTAAAAGATGTGCGATCGGAATTGCGTACGCGCTATGCACTCAACGCACTCTTGATGTTCGTCGTTACTTCGGTCGCGACTATCTTGTTCGCTCTTCGCGACGATGAGCTGAATCCGGAAATTCTTTCTGGAATGTTTTGGGTTGTTATTTTCTTCACAGCGATGTCAGGACTCTCTCGTATATTCGTCAGTGAAGAAGAACGGGGAACGACCTTGACACTCCAGCTTGTTGCCTCGCCTTCGGTAGTATATTTTGGAAAGTTGATATTTAATAGCGGCCTGACACTCATGCTTTCCTCGGCGGTTACGGTTCTCTATGTGGTCGTATTCCCGGCATTTGTCATTAAATCGCCATTAATATTTGGGTTCACTGTTTTTTTGGGAAGCCTTGGATTCGCTTCTGCCGCTACCATTATCGCTGCTGTTATCGCTAAGGCAAATACAAAAGGAACTTTGTACCCTGTGCTGTCGTTTCCTATACTGATTCCATTGTTGATGACGGTCTTGAAATCGACTGCTCGTGCGTTGGATGGTGAATTGTTTAGTGCGGCTTTTGGTGAGTTTCAGATTCTCGTGTCGTATCTGCTGGTGATGACCGCCGGATCGTATCTTTTATTCGACTATGTATGGAAGGAGTGACATGAAGGCTGTCCAATATCTGTCGATTATTTTTGTCACATTTGTGATTATTGCCGGTATTGCCGTCCCGATGGTACCGGAGCCGCAGAGCCTTCTTGAGTTTCCCATTATTCCGGGACTTGAAGATAAAGCACGCAACATTTTTTTTCACGTTCCGGTGGCATGGACATCGGTTCTTGGATTTCTGGTGGCATTGTACTATGGATTTAAATATTTGCGGACGAAAAATTTAGATTATGACATTAAATCCGTGTCCTCCGCAGGGCTTGGGATGATGTTCTGTTTATTGGCGACGGTGACAGGATCGATCTGGGCGAAGTTCAATTGGGGATCATTCTGGAACTGGGATCCGCGAGAAACCTCGATTTTTATTCTCCTCCTGATCTACGGAGCATACTTCGCGCTTCGTTCATCGCTCGGATCGGATGAAGTTCGCGCCCGTCTTTCGGCTGTCTATGCAATCCTCGCCGGACTTACTGCACCATTCTTTGTTTTTATTATGCCACGCATTGTCGGCGGATTGCACCCTGGGGCAAAAGGAGATACATCCGGTTCAACACCGGTTGCACAACTTCACATGCCGCCAAATATGCGCTTTGTGTTCTTTTCGGGTCTTATTGGTTTCAGTCTCTTATTTATTTGGCTCCTGAATGTACGCATTCGTGCGGCACGAATGGAACATCAACTTTCAATAAAAGAGTATTGAGGTAACTATGTACGAATTCCTAAGTCAGAACCAATTGTATATTGTTTTATGTGTAACACTGCTCATATGGATGGGCATCGTGTGGTATCTCATCCGTCTTGATAAGAAGATCGGACAACTCGAGAAGCAATTGAAAAAGGATTAATGGGATGAATGCAAAAATCATTATTGGCGGATTAGTTATTCTCGTTGGTATTGTGCTTGGGACGATCAACTTTCTTGATTCCAATGTCGAGTATGGTGATTTTGCCGATGCACGCCGTATCCAAAAAAAAATTCAGGTCAAAGGCGAGTGGGTGAAAGACCGCGAAAGTTCTTTTGACGCAGAAAAAATGCAATTCACCTTTTATTTAAAAGATGACAGCGGAGAAATTTCCAAAGTGGTACTTAATGCTGGCAGGCCAAACAATTTTGATCTTGCAGCAAGTGTTGTTGTAAAGGGGAAATATTCCGGCGACTATTTTCATGCGACAGAAATCTTAACTAAGTGTCCCTCGAAGTATGAAGGACGGTCCGGTGTGATGAAAAAGCAGTATTGATGTTCCTTTGTAGGGACGTCCAGTTGAACGTTCCTGTGTATTCTTGTCTCTGAGCGGTTACAGTGGTTATCCTTCTACCGCTTTTTAAACACACAAAATAAATGATAATGGCCAGTGCGTGAAAAATCTTGGCTAAAATGTTTCTTCCAGAAACGATAAGTATTCTCAAATCCTGGGAAACCTTTGATCGCTTTCTTTACATTGAATTTGATAGACCGATCCTCAGTTAAATTTTGTAACGAAGGATATCCGACATTTTCCAAGTGAACGATGTCAAGCTCCAGTTTCTTCGCCAAATAGTTGCAGGTTGTATTTGAAAAATATTGCATATGCTCCAAATCGACCCTGAAAAGAATTGGAGCTGATTCCTGCAAAGCAAATGACGCATTTGGAGTAAAAATTGCAATAATTCCACCGGGATTCAGAAGCCTTTTGGCTTTGTTCAGATATTGCAGAGGTTCTAAAACATGTTCAATCAAATCCATAAAAAGGATCATATCATATTTATTCTGTCCGTTTATTCTCAAAAAATCTATTTTTCGGATGTTATCAATTTCTAAATCTTTATATGCATATTGGAGAATATCGTTATCGAGTTCTATTCCAGTAACTTCAGCTCCGAGTTGTTTCAAAAAATACAGAAAAAACCCTCTACCAAAACCGACATCCAATACCCGTTTCCCTTGCATTGTCATAAGAGACGTAAATACCTGGTAGCGATAATCAGAATTTGGGTTTGTTTGTAAATACATTGTGCGTAGTTGAACACCATTTATTTTCTTTGCATTGCGATAATGTTTTTCATAGGCTGAATAGAACTGAGATAGTTGTGTATGGGAAGGTGATGGGGAAATAAAAAAAGTGTTGCATCGATTACAGAGTTTCACGCATAAGCCATCGGGACGAACAAACATCGGATGGCATTTCTTCTTGCAAACCGGGCAATTTCTCGGGAACAATTTCCTGTCATCCCACTTTAAAATCCGTTTGTCTAGATCTGGTAATCGGACGATACTCATGAATTTCTCGGGCGCAGGTTCTTTTATGAAAGAGGATTTAGTGCTAAATAATTAAACAAAAATATTGTTTTGGTTGAACGATGGCTTACCCTCTATTCACAATAAAACTGAATGGATTGTCAATCCCCAATGACCATTTCGATATAAATGGTTCACCATATTTCACTCCGATTTTAGAACCGAAATACCTGCAGCGGGTTTCGATCACTTCTAAAAAATCTGGCCGGCTTAACCTTGTCTCGCTCTCTTTACTTTCCGGATTGAAAAATTGCGAGGCATGTGCGCGCACAGACTTCATCTTCAGGTCAAATGTGTCGCTAATATCCACAATAAATGTCGGCTCGAATTCCATCCATTGCATAAACTCAAAGTAGTGGTGCGGTCGAAGGCGTTCTTGTACTTTACCGTTGAGTCTCGTCTTGATCTTTTCTAATCCACTGTAGTACCATGCTTCCCGGCATAGTTCGCTGGTATGGACATGATCCGGATGCCGCTCAACTCCGTAAGGAATAATAAGAAGAGCAGGGCGGAGTTCGCGAATAAGTGTAATGATCTTCAGCATATTCTTTTTGTTGACTTCAACGTTGCCGTCCGGAATGTGAAGATTCCGCCGTGTGACGGCACCAAGAATATTTCCTGCCTGTTGTGCTTCTTTCGCACGAATTTCTTTTGTACCGCGTGTGCTAAGCTCACCTTGCGTGAGCTCGCATAAAGCTACTTTCTTTTCTTGTCGAACAAGCTTGGCGATTGTCCCACCGCAAGCAAGTTCAAGATCATCAGGGTGTGCTCCAATCGCCAAGACATCAACATTTATATTCATATTAATTCCTCATAATTGTATGAATAATATAGATAACTACGAAAGAAAAGACAAGATGAGCTAGGAAAAAGTGAAAAGTAAAAATGAAAATGGAAAGGATAAACGGCTGACAGTATTAAGATATTCTCATTTTCCAGAGTTGAATGTGGGAACAACATTCGGTAATTTAAGGCTGGAGTTACTTCATGTCCATCGAAAAAAATGTCGTTACCATTACTGAATTAACGAGACAAATCAAGCAATCGTTGGAAACTAGTTTTCCACGAGTGTGGGTGGAAGGCGAGATATCCAACTTTAAGCAGCATACTTCCGGGCATCTATACTTTACATTGAAAGACGAAGGTGCTCAACTATCCGCTGTGATGTGGCGAAGCCGTGTTGCGAATCTTACGTTTCTGCCTGAAGACGGGATGAAAGTGATTGCTCGTGGTTCTATCACTGTCTATCCTCCGCGCGGGAATTATCAAATTGATGTTGAACAGATTCAACCTGTCGGTATTGGAGAACTTCAGCTTGCATTTGAACGTCTCAAGAAGAAGCTGGCGGCCGAAGGATTGTTTGATCCTGCACACAAAAAGCCGATTCCGGAGTTTCCAGAGTGTATCGGCATCATTACATCGGAAACGGGTGCGGCATTGCAGGATATTCGAAGTGTGTTGTCACGCAGGCATCCATCAGTAGAAGTGATTCTTGCTTCTGTGCGCGTGCAAGGCGTGAGCGCCGCAGAAGAAGTCGCTGAAGCCATAGAACAGATGAATCGCTATGGCGGTATAGACGTGCTAATCGTTGGACGCGGCGGCGGTTCGCTGGAAGATTTATGGGCGTTTAATGAAGAGAAAGTTGCTCGAGCCATCTATGCATCAAAAATTCCCATCGTCAGCGCTGTCGGGCACGAAATTGATTTTAGTATTGCAGATTTTGTCGCCGATTTACGAGCACCGACTCCATCGGCGGCGGCGGAGTTGATTGTGCGAGATCGAACGGAATTGCTTGAAGATATTGGCAACTTATGCTATACTATGCGCGGTGCTATTGATACTCAGATGTTGAGTTTTCGTGAACGGATAGCAAGTTTGTTAACAAGCTATTCGTTTAATCGTCCGCGCGATTTGGTTCGGGAATTTTCTCAGCGTGTGGATGAAATTGATCGAAGTCTTAGTGTCTCTTTCAATCATATCGCACGAACTACACATCAGCGATATGATTCGTTGAGATATCACCTGCAAGCATTAAACCCGCAAGGTGTTCTCAAGCGTGGCTATAGCATTGTTCGGAAAGAAGGACGAATTGTTTCCAGCGCACGTTTGCTTCACCGTGGTGATGAAGCGGCGATTCAATTCCATGATGGGACTATTGATGTACATGTAGAAAAAGGAAAGTAATTATGGCAGCAAAGAAGTTGGTCAAGAACTCGCTTGAGCATTCTCTGAAGCGGCTTGAAGAAATTGTAGAATTACTGGAACACGGCAATGCGCCGTTAGACGACGCTGTGAACTTATATGAAGAGGGCGTTCGAATATCAAAAGAGTGTGCGGAAAAATTGAAATTGACTGAATTAAGGATCAAAAAGCTCTCTAAAGATATCGAAGGGCAATTCACACTGAACGAGTCTGATGAAGAATGAGCGATATTGATTATAAGTTTCTCAATTCTATTAATCTTCCCGAAGATCTGCGAACTCTAAGCGTACAAGAACTCCGTACCGTTTGTGCTGAAGTGCGAGAGTACCTTGTCGATTGTGTATCGAAAACTGGAGGTCACTTTGGAGCCGGATTGGGTGCCGTTGAGATCGCTGTGGCTCTTCATTATGTTTTTAATACACCGGAAGACAAATTAATTTGGGATGTCGGACATCAAGCATATCCGCATAAAATTCTTACCGGTCGGAAGGATCGAATGCATACTATTCGCCAGCTTGGTGGATTGAGTGGATTTCTCAAGCGCACTGAGAGCGAATATGATACGTTTGGGGCGGGACATGCCAGTACGTCGATTTCAGCTGCATTGGGAATTGCAGCGGCACGAGATTTTGATAAAAAAAATTATAAAGTAGTTGCCATCGTTGGTGACGGTTCAATGACAGGTGGTATGATATACGAAGCGATGAACAACGCAGGAATGCTGAAAAAAAACCTGATTGTGATTCTCAACGATAACCAAATGGGATCATTGTCGTCACTTGAGCCGAGAGTTTGGTCTTTCCATAATTATTTTACAGAAATACTCACACATCCTACATACAACAAGTTCAAAGCAAATGTATGGGATTTAGCGGGCAAATTGGATACGTTTGGCGATCGACTGCGCACAGTTGCTCAGCGGATGGAGAAAGGAATTAAAGCAGTTGTCACGCCAGGCATGCTCTTTGAAGGATTGGGTTTTCGATATTTTGGACCGATCAATGGTCATAATGTCGTAAAGCTTGTCGAGACATTCAAGCACGTCAAAGACCTTAGTGGACCTATTCTCATTCACGCTATTACTACAAAGGGCAAAGGATATGCGCCAGCAGAACGTGAAGTTACACGCTTGCATGGAGTAACGCCGTTTGATAAAATTACCGGTATTTCACCAAAGAAAAGCGGCGAATCGATCGCTTATACGGATATCTTTGGAAAAGCATTAGTTGAAATCTGCAAACAAAATTCGAAAGTGGTTGGAATTACTGCGGCGATGCCGGATGGAACCGGACTGATTCAACTCCATGAAGAAATGCCTGAGCGATTCTTTGATGTCGGCATCGCCGAACCACACGCTGTTACATTTGCAGCTGGAATGGCAACAGAGGGATATATTCCGGTAGTGGCAATCTATTCAACCTTTCTTCAGCGTGCATTTGACCAGGTAGTACACGACTGCGCCATTCAAAAACTTCATGTCGTATTCGCCATGGATCGTGGTGGATTGGTTGGTGCAGATGGTGCAACTCATCATGGTGCACTTGATCTTTCTTATCTCCGATGTATTCAGGGGATGGTTGTCATGGCCCCGAAGAATGAGCAGGAGCTTCGCGATATGCTTTTTACAGCCATCGAGTATAAACAAGGGCCGATCGCACTTCGATACCCTCGCGGCAATGCACTTGGTGTTTCGATGCGAGATGGATTTCAGAAGATCGAGATTGGCAAAGCAGAAACGCTACGTACAGGGAAAGATATTGCTTTGTTAGCAATCGGTAATATGGTGCCGAATGCATTATCGGCGGCAGAATTATTGCACGGAGAAGGCATCGATGCAGAAGTAGTGAATATGAGGTTTGTCAAACCATTAGATGAAAAATTGCTGCAGTCACTCGCTCAACGCATCAATATTTTCGTGACGATTGAAGATAATGTTATTCACGGCGGGTTTGGATCTGGGGTATTGGAAGCACTCAGTCATCTTAGTGTTTCCCATGTTGCCGTTAAAATGCATGGGCTGCCGGATGAGTTTATTGAGCATGGTTCTCCTAAAGAATTATATCGAATGGTAAAACTTGATGCTGCTGGAATTGCTGAAATCGTAAAAAAGCATTTGAACACTGTACGCAATAATCCTATGTTATAATTTATTCAGTCTTTATTTTGGCGCTTGTATGGAAAAAGCTCGAATTGGTATTGTTGGTCTCGGGTCGGTTGCCCAGACTATCCATCTTCCTATCCTGAGCAAGTTTTCGGATATTGAGATTGTCGCAGTATGCGATCTTGACCGCGCGAAAGCTCAGTATGTAGCGGATAAATTCAAAGTACGCCGTTATTACAATAATTATGAGAAGATGCTTGTGATCGAACAAGATCTTGACGGTGTTGTGATTTGCACGCCGACCGTGCTGCACAAAGATATGGCGATTGCAGCATTAGAAGAAAAGAACAATATCCTAGTGGAGAAACCTTTAGCCCGGACATCCAAAGAAGCCGAAGAAATAGCCGCAGCTGCAAAAAAGTTTCATCAAACATTGATGGTAGGGATGAATAATCGTTTTCGTCCAGACGCAATGATTCTTAAAAGTTTTATTGAGGATAAGGCACTCGGCAAACTCTTCTATGCAAAAGCTGGATGGTTCAAGAAATTGAATACGGAGAGTGCATGGTTGACGAAGAAGACTCAGTCCGGTGGCGGTGTTGTGCTTGATCTTGGCATTGTTATGCTCGATCTTGCTTTCTGGATGATGGGATATCCAGAAGTAAAAGAAGTGACAGCGACAAATTATTCTCATCACACAAAGGATGTGGAGGATTCTTCCATTGTTTTCCTTAAAATGAAAAACGATTCCACACTCACAATCGAAGCAAGCTGGTCGTTCGAATCAACATCCGACTTTTTTTACTGTGATTGTTTCGGTACTGAAGGAAGCGGATCGCTGAATCCATTTCGCATTATCAAGCGAATGCATGGGAGTTTAGTAAATGTTGCACCGGCATCGACCGAAACTCCGCAAAGTCTCTACCGGAAGTCATATGAGAATGAACTGAAGCATTGGATCGGATCTTTACGAGGACTGCACACGATGATCTCTTCAGGTGATGAAGCCGTACACAGGATGAAGATTATCGATAGTATTTATAAGTCTGCCAAACGCGGAAAAGCAATAGAGTTACAATAGCCTTTGATGGCTCATTCAATATTTCTATCGGAATAAAAAATTGCAATGGGAAAGAAAGTCATTCCTTGTATCGCTCTTCTCACCGATTTCGGATTACAGGATCAGTATGTATCGTCGATGAAAGGGGCTATTTTATCCATCAATCCGTCGGTTACTATAATAGATATCACACACGGAATTCAACCGTACCAAACTCGTCAAGCTGCGTATGTACTTTGGTCAGCATACAATTATTTTCCAAAGGATACAATATTTGTCAATATCGTTGATCCTGGTGTCGGAAGTAAACGACACATTATCATGATGAAGACAAAAAAATATATTTTTATTGCTCCTGATAACGGATTGTTAGATTTCGTTTTGCATCAAGAAAAGGCTTTAACAGCGATTGAGGTTACACAATCGTCTCTCAAAGAATATATTTGTGATGATATATCTTCGACATTCCATGGACGCGATCTTATCGCGCCGATCGCTGCATATATCTCTAACGATGTACCATTGCAACGATTCGGCAAATCGGTTCCACTGCCTGAAATACTTTCGCCTTTTGTAACTTCCCGTATGGATGTGGTGCCAGTGTGTATTTTGCATATAGATCACTATGGGAACATCATTACCAACCTTCGTTCTCTTGAAGTAGAAAGAAGCATGAAGGAGATACAAACCATATCGATAGGTAGTAATATGGTTGCACAATGGATTAGGTTTTATGATGAGGCGCCGGAAAACACCCCTTGTCTTATCGTGGGCAGCAGAGGTCTGGTAGAGGTATCAGCAAAAAGAAATAGTGCTGCCAGTCTTTTAAGCGCAACACTCGATTCGAAAGTGAAAGTGTATTGGCGATGAATGAACAGGCATTGATGCAACGATGTATTGACATCGCACGGAATGGCCTTAGTAAGGTAAGTCCTAATCCTATGGTGGGATGTGTCATCGTGCGAAACGGAAAAATCGTTGGAGAAGGATTTCATCGGCAATTCGGCGGAGCGCATGCTGAGATTTTTGCGCTCTTTCATGCAGGCAAGAAGGCACACGGTGCAACATTGTTTGTCAACCTCGAACCATGCGCGCACTTTGGAAAAACTCCACCCTGCGCAGATGCAATTGTGCAATCAGGTATTTCGATGGTTGTGATTGCGTCGAAAGATCCGAATCCTTTGGTCGGTGGTAAAGGAATACGACGACTGCATGAGGCAGGGATTGCTGTCAAGGTTGGAGTACTACGAAAAGAAGCGGAATTCTTAAATGAAAAGTTCTTCAAGTTTATGAATACAGGTCTGCCGTTTGTGGGTATCAAACTGGCACAGACGCTTGACGGGCGAATTGCCGACACAGCAGGAACATCAAAATGGATCACATCTGAGGCGGCAAGAAAAGAAGTGCACAGACTGCGAAGTGAGTATGACGCTGTGATGATAGGAGCGAACACAGTATTAAAAGACGATCCTGCATTAACTGTGCGGTTCGTCAAAAGAAGGAACCCCATTCGTGTTGTCGTCGATGGACGTATGTCGCTTCCGACGTCTCGGAAAATATTCAATACACATGACACTCCAACTTGGGTATTGACTTCCACTACCGCTATGAAAATAAATGAGAGGAAAGTACAAAAACTTGTTGGGCAAGGAGTACGCATTCTTACAGTTTCAGTGTCCCATTCATTGAATGTAGAATCTATCTTGAATACTCTTGCCGCTGAAGGCGTTTCTTCTGTGCTCCTGGAAGGCGGCGAATCGCTGATTGCGCCTTTCGTAAAACATTCTTTTGCAGATTCACTTCATCTTTTTATAGCGCCAAAAATATTAGGCGGCGGATTAGATGGAATTCGATTCGACAAGCCGCTCTTCCTGCATCAACATGTGAAATTAAAGATGATTAACGTGATGAACATTGGGGGGGATGATGTACTTCTTGAAGCACGCTTCATTCAAAAACGGAAGATAAAATAATATGTTTACCGGATTAATTGAGGAAACTGGAATCGTTAAATCCATCAAGCAGAAAGACGGAAGTGTTATCTTTACTGTTCAAGGGAAGAAAACCGTTAAGAGTTTACGCATAGATCATAGTATCGCAGTCGAGGGCGTTTGTTTGACTGTCATTAAAAGAACAGAGAAGACATTCGATGTGCAAGCGGTGGAAGAGACACTGAAGAAAACAACACTTGGAAATTTGAAGGCAGGAAGTCTCGTTAATCTGGAGCGTCCACTGCTGCCTTCAGATCGGCTTGGCGGGCATTTTGTTCTTGGTCATGTGGATGGATTGGGAAGAGTAACGTCGCTTAAAACGCTTGAGAGTAGTTGGATTTTCCGGATTCAAGTCCCTAAGAAATTCTTGCATCATCTCGTTCCTGTTGGATCGATCGCTGTTAACGGCGTGAGTTTAACAATGGCAGAAGTGAAAGCAAATTCCTTTGCTGTCTCCATCATCCCTCATACAATGGAAGCGACAACATTCCGCCTGCTCAAACCCGGCAATACGGTTAATCTCGAGTTTGATGTTCTCGGTAAGTATGTGGAGCGTCTTTTTGAGGAAAAGGGCATGCCGACTACGAGGAAATGAAATTGTGCGCATTTTCCTCCTTGCATTTTGAGCCTTTTTTTCCCTATAATAAAACCTGCAAACCCCCACAGTTGGTGGGGATTTTTTTCGCTTAAGGAACAATACTCGATGTACACAATTGCGATTATTATCGAAGTCATCATTGGAATTTTACTCATGCTCGCCGTGCTCATGCAATCGAGCAAGGGTGGTGGATTGGCTGGAGGTTTCGGCGGTGCCAATATTGGAACGGTCTTTGGAGTTCGGCGGACCTCGGATTTCCTTACGAAGTTGACACAGTGGCTGGCAGGTATCTTTATGGTCTTTGCCCTGGTTATCAACTTATGGTTGTTGCCGCGCGGTGAACAGAAACAGGAGAGCGTTATTCAATCCGGCCCTCCTCCGGCTGCGCTGCCGCCAACACAACAGACTCCATCATCTCCAATTCCGGGTAGCAAATAACACATTTGCACCCATGGCTCAATTGGTAGAGCAACTGACTCTTAATCAGTGGGTTCCAGGTTCGAGTCCTGGTGGGTGCACGAAGCATCAGACAGTCTTGGAGCTCATAGTCTAATTGTAGTGGTTCCGGATTCTTCGCGAGAAGCGTATGCGATTGTGGAATGGATATGGGTTTGACGGTCTGGAGGGGAAATTTTTAAGAAGTATACAAAATTTTTTGAAAAAAGATTTAGCGTAGGAGAAAAGAGTGAACACGTCACCGAAAACGCGGTTTTTTAAACCGGAAGAAGTAAATAAGAAATGGTTTCTTGTCGATGCAGAAGGACAGACATTGGGCCGCATTGCATCGCATGTTGCACATTTGCTGCGCGGTAAACATAAACCGGAATTTACCCCCAACCACGACTTGGGAGATTTCGTCGTGATCGTGAATATAGAAAAAGTAAAACTGACCGGAAAACGTCCCGAGTTGAAAGAACTGTATCATAACACAGGTTATCCGGGCGGAGCACGCTTTGAATCTTTTTCGGAACTCATCAAAACGAATCCGGAAAAGGTCATGGAGCATGCCGTTAAAGGAATGCTTCCGCATAACCGTTTAGGACGTCAGATGTTTAAGAAGTTGAAAGTGTATCGGGGAGCAGAACATCCCCATTCAGCACAGCAACCAGAAACAATTTCTTTTTGAGTAAGGAAAGAACAAGTTCATGCAACCAAGAATATCAGTAGGCCGCCGGAAAAATGCTATTGCCCGTGTGAAGCTGTTGGATGGATCTGGCAAACTTTTAGTGAACGCGCGAGAATTTGAAAATTATTTTCCGCTGGCAATTCAGCGGGATGAGATATTAAAACCGTTCAAAGTAACGGATACGATGGGACGGTACGATGCACAAGTTCGTGTGAACGGCGGCGGACCCGCTGGCCAGGCTGGAGCCGTAAGGCTTGGCATCGCACGTTCATTGGTTGCACTGGATGAAGATTTTCGTATAGCACTTCGCGGGGCGGGACTTTTGACGCGTGATCCTCGTATGGTCGAAAGAAAAAAATACGGGCAGAAGAAAGCGCGCAAACGATTCCAGTTCTCCAAACGTTAATTTTTTATGTGCCCTGCGACAGCTGTTTTACGGTCGCTTAGATTCATCAACAATCATATTCTCTGATTCAACCGGCAGTGTTCCGATGAACATGGTTCATCGGGATTCCGGAAGAAAACGACGAGAATAGTAGCTTAACTGAAAGGAAATATTTTTATGCCTCGTGTTGAACTCGATGCACTGCTTCAATCAGGTGCCCATTTCGGACACCTCACACGCCGTTGGAATCCCAAAATGAAGCCCTATATTTTTATGGAGCGTAATGGGATTCATATCATTGATTTGAAAAAAACACAAGAGATGCTTGAAGCGGCTTGTAACGCTGTTTCGAACTCCGTCGCTGAAGGCAAGAAGCCGCTCTTTGTTGGAACGAAGCTGCAGGCAAGCGATGTGATGAAACAGGAAGCACAACGTTGCCGCGCACATTATGTGACGGAACGCTGGCTTGGCGGCATGCTGACAAACTTCAGCACTATTCGCAAAAGCGTGAAGCGTCTCACAAATATTGAAAAAATGGAAACTGACGGAACCTTTGAAAACATCACGAAGAAAGAACGACTGTTCTTAACTCGCGAACGTGATAAACTTCAAGCAGTGCTGTCAGGTGTCGTTGAGATGTCGCGATTACCCGGTATTGTATATGTTGTAGATATTAAAAAAGAAGCCATCGCTGTAAAAGAAGCGAAACGTCTTGGAGTTCCGATAGTTGCCATTGTCGATACGAACACGGATCCCGATCCTATCGACTATCCCATCCCAGCAAACGATGACGCGCTCAAATCAGTTCAATTGATCACGAAAGCTATTGCCGATGCAGTTCTGGACGGCCATGAGCGTGCATCTGCAAAACAACAAGCAGCAGCCGAAGAGCAGGCAACGGCGGAAGCAGCAGCTGCAGAGAAAAAGTAATTGAAAGAAGGAAGTTTGATACCATGGCAGAGATTACAAGTGAAGTAGTAAAAAATCTTCGAGATAAAACTGGTGCAGGCATGATGGATTGTAAGCGGGCATTGGCGGAAACAAAAGGTGATATCGAACAAGCGATCGAAGTTCTTCGGAAGAAAGGCGCAGCGGTTGCCGCAAAACGTGCCGACAAGGAGACAAATCAAGGTGTGGTGGAAGCGTACATCCATGCAGGCGGGCGTATCGGTGCAATGGTCGAATTGAATTGCGAGACCGATTTCGTGGCAAAGACGCCAGGTTTCAAACAACTCGCGCATGATATCGCTATGCAGATTGCTGCGATGACTCCGCACTATGTGTTGAGGGAACAAATTCCACAGTCTGTTATCGAAAAGGAACTTGAGATCTACAAAATACAGGCACAGAATGAAGGAAAACCGGCACAAATAGCGGAAAAGATTTCTCAAGGACGACTCGACAAATTCTATCAGGAAGTTGTCTTGATGGAACAGAGCTTTATTAAGGATTCCGGAAAAACGATTAAAGACATTATTGATGAAGAAACAGCGAAGGTTGGCGAGAAGATTTCTGTGCGCCGATTTCTTCGTTACCATCTTGGTGAAGCAAATTAAAAAAACTAGAATCCCGAAACCATTTCGGGATTTTTTTTGCGAGCGGGGAACCGTGAAACACATTAAATATAAACGAATATTATTGAAGCTCAGCGGCGAGTCGCTCATGGGCGATCGTGATTATGGAATTGACCCCAAGGTCGTCACGCGTTACTCCAAAGAGATTGCTTCTGTCAGCAAGCTCAATGTGCAAATCGGCATCGTCATTGGTGGCGGCAACATTTATCGCGGTATGGAAAGTTCCACCGATGGCATCGACAAAGTGACGGGTGATCAGATGGGTATGCTGGCGACTGTTATCAACGCATTGGCGTTGCAAAACTCACTGGAACATCAAGGGCTGAAGACCCGGTGCTTGAGTGCTATCAATATGGAACGGATTGCAGAACCATTTATTCGCCGCAGAGCAATTCGGCATTTGGAAAAAGGGCGTATCGTCATTTTTGCTGCTGGTACAGGTAATCCGTACTTTACCACCGACACCGCAGCTGTACTGCGTGCAATTGAAATCGAAGCGAATGTCATTATCAAGGGCACGCGCGTGGACGGCGTCTATGATTCTGACCCAGAAAAAAATTCTAAGGCAATCCGTTTTCCTGAGATTTCTTATGCAGACGTGTTAAAAAAAGACCTTCGTATAATGGATCTAACGGCGATAACGCTTTCCAAAGAGAACAAGCTTCCTCTTGTCGTCTTTAATATGAACATCCCCGGCAATCTGAGGCGTGTTATCCGCGGAGAAGCCGTTGGTTCAAAAGTAGTTGAACTCTCACCATAAAAGTCGTACCATCATTCATCCTATCACTAACTGATGGAATGTCTATGACAAACACAAAAGAAATCCTGAAGCAAGCAGAAGACAGAATGAAAAAAGCCGTGGAAGTTGTGCGGGAAGAACTTATTAAAATCCGCACAGGAAAAGCTACGACCGTATTGCTCGACGGAGTGAAAATCGATTATTACGGTACCATGACTTCGCTGAATAAAATTGCCAGCGTCAGCACGCCTGATGTGCATACGATTGCTGTGCAGCCATGGGAAAAAAGCGTTATTCCTTTGATTGAAAAAGCAATTCTTCAAGCGAACATTGGTTTGAATCCTGCAAATGATGGAACAGTGATACGCGTTCCTATTCCGCCGCTGAATGAAGAACGTCGTCGTGAATTGGTGAAACTTATAAAAAAGTTCGGTGAAGACGGTAAGATTGCAATCCGGAATGTGCGCCGAGACGCTATCGAGCATTTGAAGAAAGCAGAAAAAGGCGATCACATGCCGGAAGACGAACGGAAACGCGGTGAACAAGAAGCTCAAAAACTGACCGATAAATTTACAAAAGATATCGACAGTCTCCTTGCTTTGAAAGAAAAAGAAATTATGGAAGTCTAATATTCTAAAAATAACAGGCATGAATGAGAATTTGAAATCCCGGTTCTGCACCAGCGGAATCGGGATTTCTTTTTACCGCTAGGCTTCGTAACTTTTGTATAGAGAATCCGTATGTAGAAAGGAAAATAGTTCAAAAGGAGACTCTCATGGCAGAGCAACAACGGCGCCTTTATCGAAGTCAGACTAACAAAGTTATTGCCGGCGTCTGCGGAGGACTTGCAGAATATCTCAATGTGGACACAACCGTCGTCCGGCTTGTTTGGGTTCTGTTAACGCTTCTCGGTGGTTCCGGAATTATTCTCTATGTCCTTGCATTTTTCATTATTCCAGAGAGACCCATCTTGACAGGTGATACACTATCTCCAGAGAAATCAGAATTCGGTTCTGCGCGCATCTTCGGAATTTTATTTGTGGCTGCAGGTGCAGTGCTCCTTCTTGATAACCTTGGAATATTTTCATTCTGCCGGATATGGGATACAGCGTGGGAGTTTGTACTTCCAGGCATTCTCATGCTTTTAGGAATTTATATCTTAACTAAGCGCGATAAAGTACAAGCAACGCCGCCTGAACAAACATCACCAATAGAACCGGATCAATCAACTGAGAATCAGACTCCGCCTCCAGCGTCTTCAACGGAACAGACAACGAATCCTAAAGTTTTTCGCCGTTCTCTCACTGATAAGAAAATGTTCGGTATTTGTGGGGGCGCAGGAGAGTATTTTGGCATTGATCCCACCATCCTTCGCGTTGCGTATGCAATCTTTACGGTCTTTTCGGGCGGTATGGGAATTATTCTCTACTTCTTAATGTATCTGATTGTTCCGGAAGGTCAGCGCCAACAGAACAAGCAATAGTGAGGAATTTATGGAACCGACTTTACAAAAGAAATCAAGTGGACTTCCAATCTTTGGCGTTTTTCTTATTCTCCTTGGTGCTGGTTTTATTCTGAATAAACTGCATGTATTCCACTATAGTTGGGGAATAATTCTCTGGGTTTGTTTAGGCCTGGTTGGCATTGTGACAGTTGTGCAAGCATTTATTACACGACGGCGTGGAGTAGTTTTTTGGGGAAGCCTTTTATTCTTTGTAAGTGTAACTATGATTGCTCACAGATTTGCGCTCGTAGATTTTGCACCATGGGATGTGCCAGCGACGTTCTCACTTGCCCTTGGACTCTCATTTCTTATGCTATTCTTCTATGATCCTCGACGGCTTGGAATTCTCATTCCCGTTCTCTTCTTCGGCGGTTACGGTGTTCTCTACTGCTTGTGGTGGTGGGATGTGATCGACTGGTTTGAGATGAGACATTATGTCTCTACGTACTGGCCTGCGTTCATCATTCTCTGGGGACTTTCATTGATATTTCGACGGCGCTGATTGGAAACTGCTAATGCGCTTCTAACCAATTCTTGCCTACTCCCAGATCAACCTCGACAGGAACCGAGAGGGGAAGGGCTTGCTGCATCTCCCTTTCAACAATTTCTTTCACGATACTCGCTTCTTTTTTTTGTACTTCAAATACCAATTCATCATGAACTTGAAGAAGCATCGAACTGGCAAGTTTTTGCTTCTTGAGAACTGCATCGATGTGCACCATTGCCAGTTTAATCATATCTGCTGCCGTTCCCTGAATCGGCATGTTGATAGCTTGCCGCTCAGCGTTCTGGCGAACGTTCTGGTTGCTACTGCGAATATCTGGAATGTACCGCCGCCTGCCCAGAAGTGTGCTGACATATCCATCTTTGCGTCCGCTCGCGATTGTATCGTTGATATATTGTTGAACTTTGGGAAAGCGGGCAAAATAACGAGCAATAATTTCTTTTCCTTCAGTCTGACTAATCTCTAATCGGTTGGCGAGACCGTAAGCACCGATGCCGTACATAATTCCAAAGTTGACTTCTTTTGCCTTCCGCCTCATATCTCTCGTTACATCCGTCGCATTGATACCGAATACTTTTGCTGCTGTTGTTGTATGGATATCTTCATGATTCTTGAATGCCTGTGTCAATCCCTCATCGCCGGAGATGTGCGCCATCACTCGGAGCTCGATCTGTGAATAATCGGCGGAAAGAATAAGCGATTGAGCGTTGCCGGGAATAAATGCCTTTCGAATTGATCTGCCAATTTCCGTACGGATTGGAATATTCTGAATATTCGGATCGCTGCTGGATAATCTTCCAGTGGTAGTTACAGTTTGATTGAATGATGTATGCACTCGTCCGGTTCTCGGGTTGATAAGTTTCGGAAGTGCATCGATGTAGGTCGATTTCAACTTTGTGGATTGACGGAAGTCGAGGAGCATTTCAATGATCGGATGCGAGCCTTTCAACGTTTCAAGAACAGCGACATCTGTGGAAAAACCGGTTTTTGTTTTGCGCACCGATTGCAGCTTGAGTTTATTGAAGAGAATTTCTGCAAGCTGCTGTGTGGAGTTAATGTTGAAAGATGTACCGGCAGCTTGATGAATTTCTTTCGTGAGCTTTTCGAGCTGCTTCTCAAGTTCTTTTGACATGTCCGCCAGATGGTTAACGTCGATAGAGACTCCGGCACGCTCCATTCGTGCAAGAACTGAAACTAAAGGGAATTCCACTTCTTCACAGAGCCCGATCATTCCGAGTTCAAGAAGTTTCTTCTGAAATGTTTCGTACAGGCAGAATGTGATGTCGGAATCTTCACACGAATAATCGGAAAGGGCTTGAAGGGAAACATCACGGATGTGCTTTTGCTCTTTACCCGTACCGACCAGTTCGGAGAAAGAGACGGTTTTGTACTTAAGATATTCCGCAGCTACATCATCCATATTATGCTTGCCGTCCGCACGCACCATGTAGCTGGCAATCATCGAGTCAAACAGAGCGCCTTCAACATTGATGCCATAGTTCGACAACACCAATATGTCATATTTAATATTATGTCCGATTTTCTTGATGTGAGGATCTTCCAGAATCGGCTTGAGCTTATTACAGATGAATTCCGGCGGCAAGCCGATTGACGAGTTAGGTTCATTATTGGTGTTTCCAAAGAGACCTCCTTGTCCATGTGTTTTCTTTCCTGTGATCGTAATATAGAAAGCTTCATGCGGCTTGAGGGCAAATGAAATTCCGACGAGTTCGGCATTCAACGAATCGGTGGAGGTTGTTTCAGTATCGAAGACAAATTCCTGTGCCGATTTCAACTTAGCGCAGAGAGAGGTGAACTCTTTTTCTGTTGTGATGAGCTGGTAGATATGTTTGTCCTTGGTGATATCGGAGAGGGGTTCCGGAGGTTTGAATTCAATATCAGGATCAACACTATTTGATGTTTCCTGAGTCTCCATCCGGAGCTTGCTCAGGAGTGAGCGGAATTCCAGTGCTTCAAACAATTCCATGAGCTTTGGAGTGTTTCTTTGTTCTGCTTTGAGCGAATGGAAATTGATAGTAAGCGGTACGTTGATATCAATCGTAACGAGATGCTTGGACAGCGATGCCAATTCTTTGTTCGACTCCAATTTAGCGCGCAATCCCTTTTGAGGAATCTCGTCAAGATGACGATACAGTTCTTCGATACTGCCATACTTCTGGATGAGCGGGATTGCGGTTTTCTCGCCAACCCCCGGCACACCCGGTATATTATCAGAGGCATCGCCGATTAAACCGAGAATGTCTATGACTTTGTCGGGAGTGACACCGAATTTCTGTCTCACTCCTTCAATGTCTACAATTTCGATGTCGGATCCTTGCTTGCCAGGTTTGTAAATTTTCGTTGTATCGGAGACAAGCTGCATAAAGTCTTTGTCGGGTGTGACGAGGAACGTGAGAGCATTTTCTCGCTCTGCCTGTTTTGCAAGTGTGCCGATGATATCGTCGGCCTCAAAACCATCCATCTCAACGACAGGAATATTGTAAGCACGCACGACTTCTTTCAGCACCGGAATTTGTGTGATCATGTCTTCAGGCATTTTCTGACGTGTGGCTTTGTATTCCTTATACGCCTTGTGCCGGAACGTAGGTTTGCCCGTGTCGAAGACGACGGCAATGTGATCGGGAAATTCCTGTGTGAGGATACGGTTTAAAAACGTGACGAATCCGTAGACCGCGCTGGTGTTCTCACCTTTCGAATTCATCAGCGGCTGACGTATAAATGCGAAATAGGCACGGTATGCCAGTGCCATTGCATCGATGAGATAAACTCGCTCAATTTTTGACATGAATCAGCTTGCCTCTTCTACTCTCGTGTTACTCAACATTGTGAGAAAAATATACGGAAAGGTGGTCTGAAAACAAAAAAACATTAGAGGAACACACTGTTGATGAATTTCGTCTCTTTAGTAAAGAAAGTGCGACCTTGACAATCATTTCAGATTTGAGTATCATTATTTCATAAAAGAAAGTGTGAAAATGAAAATCTTCATAAAAACCTCATTTGCTTTAATAGTCGTTACTTTTTTAGCTATTGGCCAATTTAAATCTCAACCAGAAGCGAGTTCTTCGGTAACCGAATCTATGATTAGGCAGGATGATGGCGGATTACTGTTCGGCTGGTTTGATCCAAGCCGCTTTACGATGCACAATAGCTATTCGCTGAGTTATATGACATCTGGCGGAAAAGGATTGTCACTTGGCACATTGACGAGCAGCCTTGCATATCAGATTTCAAATCCGCTTTCAGTGCAATTCGATGTCAGTTTGATGCACTCGCCGTATAACAATCTTGGCGGTAACTTTTCAAAAGAAATCTCCGGTGTATACCTTTCTGGAGCAGAATTGAATTATCGGCCAAGTAAGAATACGCTACTTCAAATTCAGTATAGACAACTGCCTGCAATGTATTGGTTGAACAACTACGACAGGTTTGATTTCATGTCGGGATTTGATCGAATCGATGAGGAGGAGAGTCACTGAACTTCGATACGAAACGAGTGTGTGTATTAAAGCCGGGCCGAGCTGAGTTGTTACTCGTCAGCTTGCTCGGTTCTTTTTTTATCGGGCAGGAATGAAACACACAAAACCTTCCGACACTGCCGTCCAAACTGATACTGCGGATATACCACGAGAACGCGTCCCCCAGCTTCAGACCCGTACAGCACATAATAGCAAATTGATGAAGGGCGTATTGGGTCTGCTTTCCTTGGCGCTTATTGTTACCGTGTATGTCCTTGCGCATAGAAGCTTCTCGAACCACAGTGCCACGATCGATCCATTGCCATCATCGAAAGACCATGTGCTTGAAGTAGAGGTGTTGGATGGTGCAGGGAACATGAAGGCTGCTCAATATGTGACAAATATTCTTCGCTCGCAGGGGTACGATGTCGTGGAGATGAAAAGAAACAACGATGGAATGATCGAACGCACCTATGTGGTCGACCGTTCCGGGAATCTCGAAGCTGCACGAAAACTTGCAACGGCCCTTGGAATTGCCCAAGACAAAGTATTTCAGAAAATTAACCGCAATGTGTATCTTGATGTGACAGTCATGGTTGGAAAAGATTTTTTCCGATTGAAGGTGTTTCAAGCATTGAATGAAAGGAGTAAACGTTGATAGCAAGAACACTCGCAAAACGAATTGCCGACTTGATGATATCCAAGAAGGCACATGATGTTGTGATCTTGGATTTGAAAAAACTCACAAGCGCAGCTGATTATTTCGTGATTTGCTCGACAGATTCCGATACGCAGGTGAAAGCCGTTGCGGACGCAGTGCGCGATGGAATGGAAGAATCCAATGAGCGCGTGTGGCATTATGAAGGGTACCAAGCATTGAAATGGATTGTGCTGGATTATGTTGATGTCGTGGCACACATCTTCTATAAAGAAGATAGATCCTTCTATAACCTCGAACGATTATGGGGTGATGCAAAGAAAACGGAAGTGAAAGATACAGTAGAAGCGTCTAAACCTGCAGCGAAAAAACGTCGAACAATCAGGCGTAAGTCATCAAAGAAATAGCTCCTCAAAATATTTAGTAGAATAATTCCAGAGATTATTGATAAAGAAAGACGAAGGAAACGTTATTGCTCAGAATATTAATTTGTAAAAAACAGCAGCGATATTCCCTCTCCTCACAGGAGAGGGTTAGGGTGAGGTCAAAGAACAAGAGCCGCACAAAGTGAGCTTTGGCAAGCGGGGGTGAGGTCATTTGTTGTGAAGAAACATCTTCTACAATATTCAAAAGCATTTGTACCAATTGCACGAGTGCTTCGAAAACAAATGACCGATGCTGAACGAAAACTGTGGTCGTTGCTGAGGGGAAATCAGTTAGGCGTAAAATTCCGTCGGCAAGTTCCTTGTAGTCATTATGTTGTCGACTTCTACTGTGATAAGGCGAAGCTTATTATTGAACTTGACGGTAGCCAACATTATACAAACAAAGGGATGCAAAATGATATTGAATGATATAGTTACTTGCTTGGAATTGGCTGTGAAGTAATTCGACATTCCAATTTTGAAATCCTCGAAAATGAAGATGGGGTAATGCAGGATATCTTTGAACATGTGAAATTGCGAACAGGCAAGTTTTTGGACCCCCTGTAGTCCCCCTTAGAGGGGGACAGAGTAAGAGCAGAGCAATTAGATCAAACTGTCCTTATATCAAATATTTTTTATTTAACTTAATAGTCAACAAAGAAAAAACAAGCTGAAAAAAATGAAGAAGTACCTCACTGAAAAAGTCGGTGCAGCCCTTCATTCGCTTTCGTATGAAGGTCTTGCAGCACTAACGTTTGAAAAGCCGAAGGATGAGACGCACGGCGACATAACAACGAATGTCGCTATGCTCCTTGCAAAATCAGCAAAGAAGAATCCGCGTGGGGTTGCACAGGAGATTCTTGGCAAGCTAGATGTAGATCCGAAATACATTTCAAAAGTTGAGATTGCCGGACCTGGTTTTATCAATTTCCGATTTACAGAAGAATTTTTTACTGCGCAGATCGGTTCTATAGTACAAAATCCGGCAACGTTTGGAAGAACAGACGTTGGTGGTGGAAAAAAGACACAGGTGGAATATGTCAGTGCTAATCCGACAGGCCCTCTCAGCGTTGGTCACGGACGTCAAGCGGCTCTTGGAGATACGATAGCCAATCTTCTCGTATGGGCAGGATATGATGTTACCCGCGAGTACTATTATAACAATGCAGGCAGGCAGATGCGTATGCTTGCGGAGTCAACGTATGCGAGGTACCGGCAGCTTTTCGATCCGGCATTCTCATTTCCTGAAGATGGTTATCAGGGTGACTATATCCGGGAGATTGCAGAGGATTTAAGAAAAGAACGCAGTGATTCTATTGTTTCTTTGCAGCAGGAAGAGGCGCTCTCAGCATGCAAGGAATTTGCCGAGCGTGCATTATTTGAAGCTATCAAGAAGGTACTCGCGCGGATGGGAGTTGTGCATGATGTGTTTTTCAACGAAGATTCGCTTTATAGCAGCGGGAAAATTCAAGAAGTCATTCAGGAGTTACGCACGAAAGAACTTGCGTACGATCTAGATGGTGCCGTTTGGCTAAAGACAACAGCATTAGGACTTGACCAGGATCGTGTTATAGTCAAGTCCACAGGCGAGCCGACATATCGCTTGCCGGATATTGCATATCACCGGGAAAAATTTAAACGCGGGTTCGATCTGATCGTTGATGTGTTCGGTGCGGATCACATAGCAACTATTCCTGATGTTTTAGCCGGAGTGAAAGCCCTTGGGTATGACCCGGAAAAAGTGAAGGTTGTCATTCATCAATTTGTAACGTTAGTACGTGATGGCGAGCAAGTGAAGATGTCTAAACGGTTGGCAAATTTTGTCACACTCGATGAGTTAATTGACGAAGTCGGCTCAGATGCTGTAAGGTTCTTCTTTTTGATGCGTTCCACATCAAGCCATTTGGAATTCGATTTAAATCTTGCAAAAGAGCAATCGGAAAAGAATCCAGTCTATTACCTGCAATATGCTCATGCACGTATTGCCAGTATCCTTCGTTTTGCAGAAGGGCAGGGAACATTCAGCATGGCGGATTCCTTTGTCGACATAGAATACAATCTGTTGAAAGGTTCGACCGAAATTGCACTTGTGAAGCTGCTTCTTGAGTTCCCGGAAACCGTTGAGCTGTGCGCGATAAGCTTCGAACCACACCGGCTGACCACCTATTTGCACGATGTCGCCACAGCGTTCCACAAGTTTTATCATGAGCACCGAGTTGTTATCCCAGAAATCGAGCTTGCAAAGGCACGCCTTGCTTTATGTTCGGCAACAAAGACTGTGCTTGCAAATGGATGCAAAATATTAGGTATTTCTGCTCCCGAACGGATGTAAAGGAGAGCATTGACATTCGTCTAATTTTTCTATAATTTTTCATCAACAAAAACAAAAAAGGTTACCTACTCCCGCCATTGATACTGCGTTTGTTTTACTGCTTATAGTTGATCGAATATTCAAGTACACATCTGAAAAGATGTATTTCGTTTTTACTTAAGAATAGTGATGCTGCTAAGACTGTCGTGTTTTGAAATGCGGTCATTCTTTTGTAAATTTATTTTTAAACAGGCTATGATAACCTTCAAAAATGGTAAAATTCACGATGTTGTAATTCGCAATCTGATGAAATATCAGGATAAGCGCGGATGGTTGATGGAATTATTTCGTAGCGATGAAATAGCGGAAGAATTTCTGCCAGCTATGTCGTATATTTCGCAGACAGAACCGGGAGTGGCTCGCGGACCCCACGAACATAAAGATCAAGCAGATTTGTTCTGTTTTGTCGGGCCTTCAATGTTTCGGCTGTATTTATGGGACGCACGAAAACAATCTCCAACATTTGAATATAGAATGGTATTGGATGCGGGCGAACTAAAGCCGCAAGCGGTTATTGTTCCGGCAGGAGTCGTTCATGCTTATCGCAATGTGGGAAGTGTTCAGGGATGGGTTGTGAATTTACCGAACAGGCTCTATGCAGGGGAAAAACGCAAAGAAATGGTCGATGAAATTCGGCATGAAAGCGATCCGAATTCACCATATCAACTGGATTAAGAATCGATGAATCTTTTAGTAACAGGTGGTGCGGGTTTTATTGGAAGTAATTTTATCCGGCATATTATAAATAAATATCCGGAATACCGCGTCATCAATCTTGATAAGCTTACGTACGCAGGTAATTTAGAGAACTTGACCGGTGTCGATAAAGATCCTCGCTATGCGTTTGAAAAAGGGGATATTTGTGATAAAGCGCGAGTCCAACTTTGTGTAATGCGATATGAAATTGACGCGATAATAAATTTTGCTGCGGAATCGCATGTTGATCGCAGCATCCTTGGAGCTGCGGAGTTTGTGCAGACGAATATCGTTGGCACACATGTGTTGCTGGAAGTCGCAAAAGAATTGAAGATCAAGCGGTTCCTGCAAGTTTCTACCGATGAGGTGTACGGATCACTTGGATTGACAGGACTTTTCATTGAAGATACACCATTGCATCCGAACAGCCCGTATTCCGCCAGCAAAGCTTCCGCTGACATGCTCGCGCTGGCGTATCAACATACGTTTGGCTTGCCGGTTGTGTTGACTCGCTGCTCAAATAATTACGGACCATATCAATTTCCGGAAAAGCTGATCCCACTCATGATTGCAAACGCCATCAATGATAAACCACTGCCGGTGTATGGCGATGGTATGAACATCCGAGATTGGCTTCATGTGAAAGATCATTGTTCAGCTATTGATGAAGTGCTTCATCGAGGGCGAATCGGTGAAGTATACAATATCGGCGGAAACAACGAAAAACCGAACATTGAAATTGTTAGACTAATTTTACAAAACCTTGGAAAACCGGAATCGCTGATCACATATGTAAAAGATCGTCTTGGCCACGACCGGAGGTACGCTATTGATTCGAGCAAGATTCAACGTGAACTTGGCTGGCAGCCTTTGTACACATTCGAGCAAGGCATTGCGGAAACGATCAAATGGTATATGAACAACCAGACTTGGTGGAAACGAATTATGAGCGGCGAATATAAAGAATACTATAAGCTTTTATACGGCGGTAGGGAAGTAGTGAAAAAGGTAGGGAATTGATTTAATATTAATCAATTAATTCTTGCCACAATGAAGTGAAACAATCTTGCCGAGATAATTTATGAAGACATTCATGAAATGTAACATAGTAATATTTTTTCTTTATATAAGCGGGTCGCCGTTATGGGCGCAAACGATGGATGCCGTCAAGTCTTCTTCGTATGATCCGGCAAAAATGTTTCAGTCTGATCAGACACAATCGTCCCAGACACGGAAAATTTCGGTTGCTGTGACCGGTGCGGTGAAAAATCCTGGGACATATATTTTGAATTCATCGGATAGAGTGGATAGGGCTATTCAATTGGCCAACTTATATGATCTATCTAAGCAGGGCGATAAAGTTGATAGATCTAGCCAATTGGACAAAGACGATCAGCAGCTAGATAAATTTAATCCAGACGAAATACATATATTAGATATAAAAGAAAAACCAAGGAGAAATATTCTTCTTCATCGCCGAACAGGAGAGATAATAAAAGTTGATATCCTAAAATATTTTACGACAAAAGATGAGCATTGGAATCCATTCCTTTTTGATGGGGATATAATTTTTGTGCCGAGGTTTGAAGAGAAGAAAGATCTTTTTGCCGTCTATGGAGGTGTCAATGTTCCCGGACAAATTGAATATTCGGAAGGCGATCGTGTTACAGATGCGATTCAATTGGCTTACGGTTTTACATCAAGGGCGATAGTCGACAGTGTTGTCATCTATCGCTACGATGAAGACAATCAGCCGTTGAAGGAGCAAGTGATTCGTTGGACGCAAATTCAGACTGTCGAAAGTGAAAATGTTAAGCTTCAGCCGGGTGATAGAATTATTGTCCCAGAGCGTGAAGATTTGCGTGAAGATTATCATGTTACCATTTCCGGTGAAGTGCGTTTTCCCGGTGTGTACCCGATAACAAGAGAGCAGACAAAATTATCAGCCATAATTCATAAAGCAGGTGGACCAACTCAATATGCATCATTGAAATCGGCATTATTGTATCGGAATGAAATTGTCCCTAAAGAACTCCAGATAGAACAGATTATTGGTATGCGGGGAATTAATTCTATAGATGATAGTTCTAATTTTAGATTAGAGAATGAATTACGCTTGCGCCGGGGAGTTGTTAATGTTGGTTTTGAAAAGCTGCTCATTGATCATGACACTACACAGGATGTGGTGTTGCACACAGGAGATTATATTGATATTCCATCGAGAGTTATGACGGTATATGTGTATGGTCAGGTTGTTGTCCCGGGGAGAGTTCCATTTGTCCAAGGAGAAAATGTGGAACACTATATTAAGAAGGCCGGCGGCTATACAGAACATGCACAAAGAAGCGATGTTATGGTGGTTAAACGGGGGTCACGGCAGTGGTTGTCGCCTTCTGAGACAGAGGTTGAAGAAGGCGATTACATTTGGATTCCAAAAGAATTGGATAAGTCATCCACCTATTACTTGAATATCATCGGACAGACAGCTTCAATTATTAGTGTAGCGGTGAGTATAGTGTTGCTTACAATACAGTTAAAAAAATAAATTAAGCATATCATTATTGTTTTCAAATAAAAACGGGTGAAGGCTTAGAAAAGATATTATGATTAAAAAAACGGATGAAATTACTAAACTAAAAGCAGATGATGAGGCATCAGCAAATGTCCTCATAGATTTTCTTTCTATTATCATAAGGTATAGAAAATTTATTTCTCGTTTTATTCTGTTTATTACAGTGGTTACAACAATTATTGCTTTGCTTTTGCCTAAATGGTACAAGTCCACGGCGTCTGTCTTTCCCGCTGAAAAAGCCGACCTTTTGGGAGGGTTAGAAGGTATCTCATCTCTTGCAAAATCTTTGTCACCGGTCAAGGCGCTAGGTTCTCTTGGATCAAATCTAGAAACAGATCGATACCTTGCAATTTTGAAAAGTGGTACTGTGTTAACGGCTGTTATCAAAAAATATGATTTGGTACATGTTTATGATATTACATCTTATCCGGGTGAGAATACTATCAAAGAATTACTCACGAATGTTGAGTTTAAAGTGGAAGATGAAGGAAATTTAGTCATCTCGGTGTACGATGAAGATCCGCAGCGAGCAGCCGATATGGCAAATTACTTTATAGAAATGTTGAATAAAACTAATACGGAATTACAAATACAAAATGCACATGGAAACAGACAATTTATTGAAGAACGATATAAGAAGAACCTGGTTGATCTTGCAGCAGCAGAAGATTCTTTCAAGATATTTCAAAAAAAATATGGTGTTATTGCATTACCAGAGCAAACTGAGGCGTCAATTAAAGCGGCAGCGGAGATTACGGGGCAGCTTGCTCTTAAAGAAGTCCAGGCAAACGTGCTTCGCAGAACTCAATCAGCAGACAATCCATCTGTGATAGCAACACAAATTGAAATTGATGAATTCCGGAACAAATTATCACAAATGAATAGTGGATTACATGTTCCCAAGAACGAGATGAATGTTTTTGTCCCGTTTAGCAAAATTCCGGATCTTGGTAGTGAATATATTAGAAAATTTCGCGAAGTTGAAATTCAGTATAAAATTCTTCAATTAATTACACCACTCTATGAACAAGCTAAAGTCGAGGAAAATCGACAAACGCCATCTGTTTTGATACTTGATAAAGCGTTTCCAGCTGAACGAAAATCGAAACCAAAAGTATCTGTCTATATGCTGCTATCGTTTTTTATATCTATGGCTATGGCCATTCTTATGGTTTTTATATATGTATGGATACAAAGACTTTATGCTCTTGATTCGGATCGATTCAAAACAATTATCAGCGTCTTACGATCTGATTGGCTCGGCTTAAAATGGAAGCGTAATGTTAGGGAATAACAACTCGATGACCTCAGCAAGAGTAGGGAATGGTCTTCGAGCCCATAATATTTTGCTCAATATAATGGGACAAATTATTCCCATTTTTATCGGAATAATTGCGATACCGTTTATTGTTCATGGATTGGGGGTTGAGGGTTTCGGGATCCTTTCACTTGCTTGGATGATTCTTGGATATTTCGCCATCTTTGATTTGGGATTAGGACGTGCTACAACAAAATTTATCTCAGAGGAATTAAAAAACGGAATAACTGGAAACCTTCGAAGTTTATTTTGGACTTCATGCTGGATGAACCTCATTCTGGGACTTATTGGTGGACTTTTAATTGCCAGTATGGCTTCTTTTCTTGCTGAAAGTGTTTTTAAAATTTCTCCAGGATTGATTCAAAAGACAAGAACGATATTCTTTATGCTTGCCATTTCTTGTCCTATTATTCTTGTTACTACGGCGTTCAGAGGTACGCTTGAAGCTGCCCAGCAGTTCAAGTACGTAAATATAGTTATCGCTATATTTAGTTCATTATCTTTTCTCCTACCGGTTATCGGAATCGTTGTAGGGTTCGATATTCAGAGGATTATTGTTCTTTTAATGATTTCTAGATTGTGTGGTGCGTTGGTGTACCTCCTTTTATGTTTTCGAGTGTTTCCCATACTTAGAATGAATATCTCTTTTGAATCCAACCGAGTTTGCCGATTACTCAAATTTGGAGGATGGGTCAGCATATCTAATTTAGTGAGTCCTATTTTGTTCTACCTTGACCGTTTTCTCATTGGATCACTGATTTCGGTTACTGCGGTTGCATATTATACTGCACCTTATGAAATGGTAATGAGGTTATCAATCCTGCCGGTGAGCTTTGCAATGACGTTGTTCCCTTCATTTAGTGCTGTGGCTGTTGCTGTACGTGAAAGTCAGACGGGTTTGTATTCTCGCTCAGTAAAAATGCTTCTCATATTAATAGGTCCTCTTGTTGCTTTAGTGATCTTGTTTGCCGTCGATATCCTGCGTTTATGGTTAGGTTTACAATTTGCAGAAAACAGCACTCTTGTTCTTCAAATCTTGACAATTGGTATGTTATTAAACTCCTTAGCGCAAATTCCATTTGCTCTTATTCAGGGATTCGGACGTCCCGACTTAACAGCTAAATTTCATTTAGCTGAATTATTGTTGTACGCTCCGCTTACTTGGTTCCTAGTGAAAAACATGGGGATTGTTGGAGGAGCAATAGCATGGACTATCCGAGTTACATTTGATGCACTGCTTCTTTTTTTAGCCTCAATAAAATTTATCAATATTCAGAAATTCCTTGATATAAGATTGAAACGTTGCATTGTTCTAGTATTTTTCTTGTTGTGTATTTTGATTGGATCGTCTCTTCTTGGCGGAACATTATTTACCAAAATGGTTATTTCTGTAGGGATAATAACTCTTTATGCTGTTGCTTCATGGTATCATGTATTGGATGTCGGAGAGAGGGAATTGATTAGCTCTATAGCTTGTAGATTTGTTGGTATATCAGGAGGAGCGATATAAGAGGTGTTGAAAGTATTCGATTTGAATTGTGGGAAGAAATTATGCGGCAGACTCTTCAAAAAATGAGTCAGATAATGTTGTAGTCCAATTTAAACAAGGGATACTAACCACTGTCAGTTTCAAGTTGGATAAAGGATCTGAAGCATTGGATGAAAATGAAAATAAATATTTAAGATCTCCAAATACAGCATTTGGACTCTTCTATGTTTTAATGATATACAAAAGGGCTATCATTCATTGCATTATATTTGCTACAGTAATAACACTGGTTGTCGCATTACTCATGCCTAATTGGTATAAGTCAACTGCGTCTGTATTTCCTATTGATCAATCTCCTCTTTTGAGAACATTAGGAAGTGTTTCGTCATCTCTGGAAACATTTTCACATTTTAGAAACTCGGTGTTTGCAAAATTGTTATCAAAGGCAGTAGGTTCTATAGAAACTGACCGTTGTTTAGCTATTCTTAAAAGTAATAAAGTGCTTCTTAGTGTTATTCAAAAGTTTGATCTTGTGCACGTGTATGGTATTAAGTCATACCCTGTTGAAAATTCAATAAAAGAACTTCTTGAGAATACAGAATTTAAAGTAGTATTAGAGGGGAATATATTAATTACGGTTTATGACAAAGATCCACAGCGTGCGGCAGATATGGCAAATTATTTTGTAGAAATTTTAAATAAAACGAACTCTGAAATAATAGCGCAATCCATCCAGAGTAATAAACAGTTTATTGATATGTATTATATGCGTAACCTTAACAATCTTACAAATACCGAAGATTCCTTGAAAAGTACACAAAATAAATTCGGTATTGTTTCATTACAGGAACAAACTGAAGCCTTTATAAATAATACTGCTGAACTTGCAGGGGAACTTGTCGAGAAGGAGATTCAAACCGATGCTTTGAAGAAGACCCTCTCGATTAATCATCCATATGTTAGAGCCGCAGATGTGGAAATTGAAGAACTGCAAAAAAAAATAAGTGATTACAGCGATGGTACGAATACATCTGAAATTGGAATGAACGTATTTACACCATTCAGCAACGTTTCGGCCTTTAGCACTGAATATTCTCGAAGATATCGTGATGTCGAAACTCAATATAAAATTCTACAGAATATGACCTCGCTTTATGAGCAAGCAAAAATAGAAGACCAGTGGAATGCTCCGGCAGTTGTAGTGCTGGATCGCGCAATACCTGCTGAAAGAAAAGTAAGGCCACAAAGATTTTTAATTATTCTCGGTGGAATGGTGGTTGGATTTCTAAGTGCCTTATTATTTTCCACATTCTATTACAACTGGAATTATGAGAAAAAACAAAACACTACTCTTTACAAATTATTATTTGCTTTGATGAATAATATATATGCAGATTTAGCATTCTTCAGATTGCATATGCATCGGATAAAAAGTATATAGTCCAGTAAAAATGATTAAAATATCAAATATTGATCGTGAGTATTCTATAAAACCTTATTCTTCTGGTATTCAAAAGGTCCCCGTTGCTATCTATTTAGGGACATTTAGCATTCTTGCATTTTACTTGATAAGTGTCATTTTCCAATGGGAATTCTTCTTTTTCTTTTCTTTGTTTATTATGGCAGTCTTAGTAACTGCAGTGATAAAATTTGAAGCTTCTCTCCTTTTTATTCCAATTGCACTAGCCAATCCATATGTTCTTGAAGAAACAGGTACAAAGCTGAATATTTTGGAGCTTGTACTCCTCATTATTTTTATTGTATGGGTATGCCGAATTCTTCTTTTAAAAGAACGCATTGTATTTCCTAGAAAGTTTCTTATCACTTCTTTAATAATAATTGCGACGGCAGTTCTGTCTTTACTTGTAGCACATGATATATTAACAGGCATTAAGCAGGTTGTCAGATATATCGAAATATTATTGTTATTCTTTATGCTTGTGATGAACAACTTTAAAAGTGAGAAAAGAATAAGACAAGCATTTTATTTCCTTATTATTGGTGGATTAATAGCGTCGTGTGTAGGTTTAGGTCAATTTATCATCAATGCATTAGAATTGAAACAGTCTGCAAGAGTTTTTGGCTGGGGTAGCGGATATGCTGCATATATTGCTTCAACGCTGATCTTTTCAATATGTGCTTTGGAATTTAAAGAGCAAAAAGTGATTAAAACCTTAGCGCTATTTACAATTCCGGTTGCTGGGCTGGCGCTCGTTGTAAGTCAAACTCGGACGTGGATTGGTGCTTTGATTGGTGTTCTTGGAATTTTGTTCTTTTGGAGAAAACCTAAGGCTGCGGGGAAAATAGTACTCGTAGTAGGATTTGCTATAGGATTCATAGTTCTGCTCATGGCAACAAATTTTTTTGGTTTGATCGAAAGCGATTATTTTAGAGGGGCGGCTGAGGGTGCAATGAGATTTGGTGAAACAAAAAGTACCTCATTCTGTGAATGATGCATCGTTGTTACTCCGCTTAGGTGCTTGGGGAAAAGCAATCCTGCTATATATCAAAAATCCAATTTTAGGAATAGGAGTTGGTAACTTTCGAATTGATTATTCTTCACTAAAACTGACAAATGCAGGAGATGGAATTGGGTATGTTGATAATCAATATATCCAGGGCTTTACAGAAGCAGGCACGATTGCAGGAATTGCTTGGATTGTTTTTGTGTTTCAAGTAGTTAGGTTAGGTATTAAGAGTGTTCGCTTGTCTGTTGACTCTGATCTATATGTCCTTGCGCTTGGTTTTTTCGGCTCTTTATTACTATTGGTTCTTGGAAGTTTTTTTTGGGTGATTACACCAGTTCATGATATTTTTTGTCTGATGATTCTCAATGTTGGGTTATTATTCAACATATTAGAACTTGCTAAACTTCGAAAACGATTAGAATTGCAAAATAACCGCGACTGTTCAAAATTATGATCATGATGAACCAATACCCGACACCTGATGATATTTGTGCTATTATCACAACTTTTCGTCCAGATGAAGGAATATATCAAAGAGTTATGCGCGTTAAAGATCAAGTAGGATTTATCGTGATTATGAATGATGGGGGATGTGATGAAAACGTTTTAAAGCTGAATAAATGGTTCGAAGGTTTAAAAGAAATTTGTCTTTATCATAATAGAAGCAATATTGGCATAGCAGCCTCTTTAAATGTTGGTATTTCTATCGCAAAAAAAAAGGGATATAGATGGATATTAACGCTTGATGATGACAGCTTGGTTATGCCATATTGTATTGAACGATTAATTAATAGTTTGAAAAATATCAGATTAGAAAAACCTATAGGGCTAATTGGCATGTCATGGAAAGAAGTTAATGATATCGAAGAAAAAATACTTATGGGAGAAAATATAACGTACACAGAAAAGAGAGGAATAATTACTTCGGGAAGTTTTTTTTCTGTAGAAATTTACGATATTGTTGGCCCATTTAGGGAAGAATTCTACATAGATTCGGTCGACTACGATTATTGTCTTCGTGTGAGGGGAAAAGGATTAGCAGTTGTAAAACTTGATGAAATAGGTTTTGAACATATGCTAGGTAGAAGTAAAGTTTTTAATATTATGGGATTTAAAATCATCATCGAGAATCATGAAGCATTTCGAATTTATTATGGATTTAGAAACTCAACAGTGCTAGCATTGGAGTATCTGATAAAGGATCCTCTGTATTCTTTAGCTGTACTAGTAAGACATATGAAAATACTATCTTTTATATTTATTTTTGAGGCGGACAAAAAAGAAAAATTGATTGAAGTAATTAGAGGTTTAAGAGATGGTTTAACAAGAAACTTAGGTAAAAGGATAAGAGTGCGTGGTTGATATACTTCCAAGAGAATATTATTTCGTGACTGTTAGTTATAATAATTCAAATTACACGATTAAATATCTCGATAGTATAGAGAGATTAAAAAAACAAGATTATGTTGTTAAAGTCATTATTGTGGATAATGCATCAAAAATGGAAGATTTTAGAAAAATTGAAAATGATGTATTGAACAGAGTAAATACTAAATTGATAAGGAATAAGGACAATCTTGGCTATTTTAAAGCTTTGAATGTAGGAATTTCAACTATCCAAAATAATAAAGCTCTATATATTATTGGGAACAATGATATTGAATTCGATGAAAACTTTTTATTAAAACTAAACAATATTGAATATGATGATGATGTTTTAGTTTTAGCGCCAAATGTTATAACAAGAGATGGATTTCATCAAAACCCACATTTGGTGAACAGGGTGTCAAAATTTCGCAAAACGGGATATTATATATATTTTTCAAATTATTATTTTGGTCAATTAATCTATTGGATAGCTCAAAGATTTAAAAAGCCGAGAAGCACACAACCCGATAAAGCGTGGAACTGTAAAAAAGTAATTCATATGGGGATTGGTGCTTGCTATGTACTCACTGAAAACTTTTTTAAATATTATAATGTACTCGATGATAGAGTATTCCTTTGGGGCGAAGAAGCTTTGTTGGCTGGTCAGGTGACGAATGTCAATGGAAAAATATTGTATGATCCAAGTATAGTTGTGTATCACAATGAAAATAGCAGTGTTTTGGCAATTCCAACAAAGCAAGCTTATAGAATAGCGAAACAATCATATAGAATATATTCACGTTATCTTTAAACACATTTTTCAATATTTGGAGATGATTAATGGCTAAAATACTTATCACAGGCGGCAGAGGATTCATCGGCACTAATTTGACAAATGAATTACGATCAAGAGGCCATGAAGTATGGACTTGTGATATTTTACAAGGAGAAGATTCTCAACATTTGAAAACTGATACTGGTGTATATCAGCAGGTGAATAGCATTTTTAGGTCGCATAAGTTTGATTATGTGTACCATCTTGCGGCAGAATATGGGCGCTGGAATGGAGAGGATCACTATGAGAATCTCTGGCGCACTAATGTTATCGGGACAAAGAATATGCTTCGGCTTCAAGAGAAACATCGCTTTAGAATGATTTTCTTTTCAAGTGCCGAGGTCTATGGTGACTATGATGAACTTATGTCCGAAGATGTGATGGAACGAGTGCCGATAAAACAAATGAATGATTATGCCATTACTAAATGGGCAGGGGAATTGCAATGCTTAAACCATGCAGCAATGTTTGGTGTAGAAGTGGTGCGTGTTCGCCCTGTCGGTTGTTATGGCCCTCATGAATATTACAGCAGGTATAGAGGCGTAATTCCGATTATTGTATATCACTGTTTAATGAATAAGAAGTTTACTGTGTACAAAGGTCATAAAAGAATTTTTGATTATGTTGAGGATACGTGCAGGACTTTTGCAAATATTACAGATCACTTTATTCCCAGTGAAGTATATAATATAGGAAGCTCAGAGAAGTGGGTAATAAGCATCGAAGAGCTTGCAGATATTATTCTCAAGGAGACCGGAGCCAGTCCCTCGCTTGCAGAATATAAAGGAGAAGAAGGTTTTACTACACGGGTAAAGGTAGTTGACTTCTCTAAGTCGCGTCGGGATCTTGATCATCGTCCTCAGATAGATATTTATGAGGGTATACGCAGATATGTCGTGTGGGCTAGGAAAGTATACGGAAAATAAAATATAGTTTTGTACAGTGTGGAAAATTAAAAGGAGTTTAAATGGAAGATTACAAAAAAGGTTTTGAAAACAAAGTGGTCTTAATAACTGGAGGTGCCGGCGCAATAGGTTCAAATTTAACCCGCACCATTGCTGAGCTTGGTGCACATATGGTTATAATTTTTGATAATATGTCTGCAGGTTATGAATGGAATGTCCCATCATTGTCAAGTGTTTTATTCGTTAAGGGATCAGTGACGGATGAAGTGGCTCTGAAGCGAGTTTATATGCTAAAACCGGATATCGTGTACCATTTGGCAGCCTTTTTTGCCAATCAAAATTCAGTTGATTTTCCTCAGCATGATTTGATGACAAATGGGTTAGGCACGTTGCTTGTTTATCAATATGCAAGGATGTGTGGAGTGGGGCGTTTAGTATACGCTTCATCCGGCTGTTCTATATATGGTTCTGCTGCGCCATTACCGCTTAAAGAAGATTTTATGTCTATGCACCTTACTACCCCTTACCAGATAACTAAAATGCTTGGTGAGTTGTATGCGAACTTTTTTCATCATCATTATGGATTACCGGTTGTGAAAACAAGGTTCTTCAACTCGTATGGTCCGGGAGAGGTACCAGGGCAGTATAGAAATGTAATCCCTAACTTTATTTTCCGCGCTCTTTCCGGATTGCCGCTGCCGTTTACAGGCAGTGGTGAAGAAACCAGAGATTTTACATATGTGATGGATATAGTCGATGCATTATTGCGAGCTGGCTATTACGAACGGGCAATCGGTCAGGAGATGAATATTGCTTCAGGAAGTGAAGTTAATATATTGAAAATGGCGGAACATATTAATGAATTAACGGGAAATAAGGCTGGGATTGTAAGAGCAGAACGTCGTGTTTGGGATACCAAAAAAAGACTTCTTGCATCCATAGATAGAGCAAATGAATTAATAGGATACACACCAAAAATGGATTTTGAAACGGGGCTCAAAAATACGATTCAATGGTTTAGAGACAATTGGGAAAATGTACACAGAGATGCAGAATTTCCTCCGGGCATGTCATCTGCTGCTTTTAAAGTTACTGCTACGAAATAAAAAGATAAAGGCAAGTGATTTGAGGCTATGATGTATTATGAGTAAAGTTCTTCTTCATTCGTTGGTATTTTCTCCGGATGGTAATTCCACTGCATATTTAATGACTGAGTTAGCTATCGAATTAAAGCGGCTGGGGCATCAAGTTACAGTGCTTACAACCACACCCCACTATAATATCATTCCATCTATGGCGGCTCGTCATCAGATGCATCGTTGTTGGATTGGTTTATTGTACATGAGTGAAATCGATGGAATAAAAATTTGGCATGTGAAAGTGCCCAATAAAGGTAATAGAGTATGGATGCGGGTATTTGATTATATTCGATTTCACGTTGTTTCGTTGCTGACGGCAGTGTTTAAAATAGAGACTCAAGACATTATTATCGCTACATCGCCCCCTCTTACCATGGCCGTAATGTCTTGGTTACTTGGAGTTTGGTGGAAATGTCCTTCAGTATATAAGGTAGCTGAACTCTATCCCGATGTCGCTATTCGCCAAGGAATTGTTAAGAATCGAGGATTCATTGCATTTCTGAATTGGCTCGAAAAATTTGTTTATAAAAAAAACACTTTGATCGTTGCGATTGCTGAGCAGTTTATGAAAGTTATTCGGAAAAGAGGAGTCCCAGATCAAAAATTACAGATGATACCTGATTTTGTGGACACAAAATTTTATTGCCTAAAATCACGAAAGAATGAGTTTACCTTAAAGCATGACTTGCTCAAGGATTTTGTTGTTTTGTATGCAGGCAATATTGGCATTGTACAAGATTGGGATTCGGTGTTGTTCGCTGTGGAAAACCTATCAAAGTTAGCAATCAGATTTGTAATTGTAGGTGATGGATCAAAAAGGGAATGGCTGGCAAAAGAGATTGAGATTCGCAAGTTAGGAAATGTGACACTGCTCGGGTATCAGCCGAAAGAACTTATGCCTGAGATTAATGCGAGTTGTGATATCAGCATTATTCCTATGAATATAGCTGGAAGCAAGGATGGAGTACCTTCAAAAATCTATTCCATCTTTTCTTGCGGAAAACCGATTGTCGCGCTCGTTGATAGTGAATCAGAGCTTCGTTGGATTGCCGAACAATCTGGATGCGGCAGATCTGTAGCGATCGGAGATAAACAAGGTTTTTCCGATGCGATCCTCAAGGCGTTCAATGAACGTGAATTACTTCCTGTGGAGGGTTTGAGAGGACGGGCGTACGTAGAGGCAAACTATTCCAAAGAAGCTATAGCTAGTAAATATCATGATCTGATTGCTGCATTGCAGCGCAAAGAAAGTAATATCTCTCGTAAATAGAATGATATAGATGATTCTTATTTCTGGTAACGCAGGATTTATTGGTAAATATCTTACAAGCATTCTCCTTGAGAAGGGATATACGATTCGAGGTATTGATATTCGGCCTCGAAAAGAAATATTGAAAGAATTTGGACAAATTGGCGGAAATATTCTTAACAGGGAAATTGTTCGTCAATCAATGAATGATGTAGATACAATCATCCATCTTGCAGCGGAGCATAAAGATTTTGGTATTACAGAAGCAGATTATTTTCGAGTGAATGAACAAGGAACAAAAATTCTCTTGGAAGAAGCATCGAATACCAGCATTAAAAAATTCATCTTTTATAGTTCAGTGGCAGTTTATGGTGTCCAATCAAACACAACTGAAGAAACTGCACCTGCCCCAAACAATCCTTATGGTGCATCGAAACTCGCTGCCGAAAGATTAGTAACAACCTGGGCTAAAGAAGATCCTTCGAGAACTGCAATTATTATTAGGCCGACTGTCGTTTTCGGAGCCAATAGCAAAGCGAATATTTTTCGTTTGATTCGTCAAGTTTGCGATGGAAGATTTATTATGGTTGGTAATGGAGAGAATATAAAATCAATTGCGTATGTAGAAAACTTGGTGGATGCGACGTTCTATCTTATGGAGCGGTGTTCCCCGGGAGTTAGTATTTTTAATTATGCCGATGAACCCCACCTGCAGACGAAAGAATTGGTAAATCTTATTGGAAGGATAGCAGGGAGAAAGCCAAATAAGTTTTTTATCCCATTGGCAATTGCTACTGCTGGAGGGTTTGTATTTGATATGCTTGGAAAAGTCACCGGGATTGATTTTTCTATAACTGCAGCACGGATGAAAAAATTTACTGTACAGACATATCATCATGCGAAATATATCCGATCATTGGGTTTTGTACCGAAGTACTCTATTGAAGAGGGCTTAAAAAGAAATGTTGAATGGTATTTAGGAAAGAGAAAAGATCTGAGCGAAGATGAAAATTCATTAGATTAAATAATTATATGATAAAACTCCTCATCATTGCTGGCACACGCCCGGAAATTATTAAAACCGCTCCAGTTGTTTTAGTGGCTCGAAGCCGAAAAGATGCAAAGGTCATTTATTGCCTTACAGGCCAGCATAAAACTATGGCGCTGGAGGCGCTCTCGATCTTTGGAATTGAACCGGATGTTGACCTGAAGATCATGCGCCCAAACCAAACACTTAACGATATCGCCTCATCAGTCTTTGAGAAAATTCCAAAAATCTTTGATAAGACGAAACCTGATGTTGTTATGGTGCAAGGCGATACAACAACCGCCGCTATGGTAGCGTTTGCGGCATTTAATATGAAAATTCCGGTTGCTCATATTGAGGCTGGATTACGTACATTTAATCTCAACGCACCCTATCCTGAGGAAGCCAATCGTAGACTTATTAGTGTTGTGTCATCGTACAATTTTTGTCCGACTGAATTCTCGCGGGAGAATTTACGCAAGGAGGGATCTGCGGAAAACACACTTTCTGTCGTCGGTAATACGGTCGTCGATGCGCTCGAACTTATCAAATCAAAGTATCTACTTCATGACCTAATAAAAGTGCATCCGGATGCGCGAACTCCATTTGTGCTTATTACTGCCCACCGGCGGGAAAGTTTTGGCGGAGGATTCGAAAATATATGCACTGCAATTAAAAAATGTGCAGAGAGTTTTCCGAATCATCAGTTTATTTATCCCGTGCATCTTAATCCGAATGTGAAATGTCCGGTTCACCGATTGTTGAAGGGTATTCCTAATATCAAACTTATCCCTCCAGTACCATATCTTGAACTGCTCACTTTGTTAAAGAATTGTGAACTTGTTTTAACAGACTCCGGCGGAATCCAGGAAGAAGCGCCATCGTTTGGCAAGCATTGCATTGTAATGCGAGAAGTAACAGAACGGATGGAAAGTGTGAATCTTGGTATGTCGGAGTTAGTAGGAACGAACGTCGAAAAAATTTGTACATCAGTCCAACATACTATCGAAGGAAAGATTAAATACGATATCCATAAGAATCCGTACGGAGATGGTCATGCATCTGAAAGAATAATGGATATATTGATGCAGGGTAAGTCGAATCGCTGAGTCGGGGAAAAAAAAGGGAAAGCAAACAATTTCTAAGAACAAGGTCGAGACAGCGTCTCGAACTACATTATAGAAGCATATAATAAAATTCTGTACATAGTTGGAGGAGGTAAAAACATATTATCGTTGGCACTTGCCGTATTATCAACCAGAATTTGCGACATTTCATGTTGTTTTTCGTTTGGCAGGATCGCTACCAGCTCTTGCTATCGAAGAATTTAGGCAGGAGCAAGAGCAACTGAAGCGCGAAGCAAACAAAGTGAGAGATAAGCACATACAGCGAACGAAATCTGTACAACTTCAAAAATCATATTTTGAGCGATTCAACGCTTTATTGGACATTGCATCAAGCGGACCAGTATGGCTTAAAGAGCCTAAAGTGGGGGCGATCGTTAAGGAAGCTATTCATCCACCGCGATGGTGAACTGTACAACTTATTGGCATATTGTATTATGCCAAACCACGTTCATATGCTTTTTGAACCATTATCACGCAATGTAAGTCGACTCGCTGAGTCGACCAATGAGAAAAAAGGACGAGACAGCGTCTCGTCCTACATGGTTACAAAGATTATGGAGTCTTTGAAGAAGTACACAGCATTGAAAGCAAATAGAATTCTCCAAAGATCATGTTCTTTCTGGCAGCATGAAAGTTATGATCATGTCATTCGAGATGGCGATGAACTTGAAAACACATTATGGTATATTCTATTCAATCCAGTAAAAGCAGGATTAGTTGATGTTTGGACAAAATGGAAATGGTCCTATTGCAAACCTGAGTTATTATTCTAAGTTGGCTCACTGAGTCGACCAACAGGATCATCAGATGAATTCTCGTCGTCAACATATTATCACAATACTGATCGATATCCTCACTATCAATCTGGCATATCTGGCGTACTACGTTTTCCGTGTACGAAGCGGGTGGATTCCATACAGTATCGAGCCTGAACTTCTCCTGCCTATGATATTCATCTGTGCGTACTGGCTCATCTGGTTTAGTTTGTTCGGTCTTTACCGTTTATGGTACGAACAATCCCGCATCGATGAAATCCTTACGATTGTGCGATCAACAATTGTCGGCGCTTTAATTTTGTTCTTTCTCATCTTCCTGGATGATACTTCTAGTGAAACCATTGTCCAGTCGCGCCTTCTCATCCTTGGATATTGGATCACTTTAACATTTTTGATTATTACAGGCAGGTTAACACAGCGATTTGTTCAAAGGAAATTGCTCATCGCTGGAGTTGGGCTTCGTAATACCATAATCGTTGGTTGGTCAGATAAAGCTTTTAAACTGTGCGATATGGTTCTGAAGTATCCAGCATTGGGGTATAAAGTTGTAGGATTTGTAAAAGCAGGAACGAAGATCGACAGCACACTGCGGGCAAAGGGAAACACTTATCAAAAAATTCCTATCTTGGGTTCCATTCAAGATGTATCTCAACTTATTAAGAAACATACAATTCATGAAGTTCTGATTGGACTCGACACAACAGAACACAGTCAATTAATAGAGATCATGCGCCAATGCGATTCTGTCGATATCGGCATGAAAATTATGCCTGATTTATATGATATCGTCAGCGGACAGGCGCGGATCAGTTCTCTCTATGGTTTACCGCTTATGGATGTGCGCCCGCAGTTAATGAAGCCATGGGAGGAAGTGGCAAAGCGAGTACTCGATTTCCTGTTTTCACTGACAGTGCTTATCATCGGGTTTCCATTGTGGATGCTCATAGCTCTTCTCATTAAAGTTGATTCAAGAGGGCCTATGTTCTATCGTCAAACGCGGGTTGGCAAGAACGGAAGACATTTTAGGATACTAAAATTCCGTTCTATGTGGACCGACGCAGAAAGACATTCTGGCCCTGTTTGGGCAGGGAAGAACGACCCTCGTGTGACACGGTTCGGCCGCCTTCTTCGAAAGACGCACCTTGATGAGTTTCCGCAGTTTGTCAACGTGCTTATAGGTGATATGAGTTTGGTGGGGCCACGACCTGAACGCCCATTCTTTGTGGACAAGATTACAAAGGAAGTCCCGTTGTACAATCATCGCCATCGTGTAAGGCCCGGTATTACCGGCTGGGCACAGGTGAAACATAAATATGATGAGAATATGGAAGACGTGCGGGCTAAGATCAAGTATGATCTCTTCTATATTGAAAACCTCTCATGGCGAATGGACCTCAAAATTCTTTTTAACACTTTCTATGTGATGATAGCCGGGAAAGGACATACATAATTGGAACAGATTGAATTCGGCAAATTGCGCGATGTGAAGTTTGAGAAAAGATTAAAAATATCTGTCAATATTTTGCTAAATTAAAGAATAAGTATACTACCGAACCCTGAAGGTCTGAAAGAAATGTATTTTAGAAGGTGATTCAGTGAAACCCATACATATGGTTGATGTCGTAGGTCAGTATAAGAAGATTAAGAAGGAAATTGATGAAACTGCACTGAGAGTCATTGAATCAGGCCAGTACATTCTCGGTAAAGAAGTGTCCGAATTTGAGAACGAAATTGCGCGATATCTCAGTGTGAAATATGCCGTTGGATGTGCATCTGGAACCGATGCATTGATGGTTGCGATGATGGCGCTTGGCATTCAACCAGGAGACGAGGTGGTAACGACACCGTTCACATTCGCTGCAACAACGGAAACGATAGTTTTGCTGGGTGCAAAGCCGATCTATGTTGACATCGATCCTGCCACATATAATCTAGATCCCTCAAAGCTAGAAGCGGTAATTACAAGGAACACAAAAGCAATTATTCCGGTGCACCTCTACGGCCAATCTGTGGATATGGAAGCATTGGTCCGTGTGGCAAACCATCATGGCATACCGATCGTAGAAGATATGTGCCAGGCTATCGGTGCAAAGTACAAAGGGAAAATGGTTGGCAGCATTGGTACGATGGGCTGTATCAGTTTCTTCCCAAGTAAAAATCTTGGCGCCTTCGGTGATGCCGGTATGGTAGTGACAAATGATGCCGTGTTGGCTGAAAAACTGCGGATGATCGTTGTGCACGGCTCGCGTGTACGGTATAAACATGAAATTATTGGAGTCAACAGCAGGTTAGATGCCCTGCAAGCTGCTCTCCTTCGTATAAAGTTGCAGTACCTTGACGAATGGACTCATGCGCGGCGTTCGGCTGCTTTGGTGTATAATCGCTTGTTTGCAGATTCAGGTATTGAGATTCCATTTGAAGCATCATATGGAAAACATGTATTTCATCAGTACACCATTCGATTGAAGAATCGAGATAAGGTGTCATATGTTTTAAGTGAAAAGAAAGTCCCTCATGGTGTTTACTATCCCATTCCTCTGCATTTGCAGGAAGCATATAGCATGGCAGGAAAACCCAAAGGAACATTTCCTGTGACCGAAAAAGCAGCGAATGAAGTGCTTTCACTGCCGATGCATACGGAACTTGATGAAGAACAGCAGAAGTACATTGTCCAATCAGTAGTAGAAGCGATGAAGAATTAATTTGGTGGTTCTATGAAACGTTCACTCATTATTATTCCAACATACAATGAAGCCGATAATGTTTTAAAAATTATTCCCGAGGTACTGGCTCAGGATGAAGGATTTCATGTCCTTATCGTTGATGATAATTCACCGGATGGAACGGCGAATTTGGTCAAAGAGATGCAGAAGAGCAATCCACGAATTCATCTCCTTGAACGGCCGAGTAAGCGAGGTCTCGGAACGGCGTATGTGGCAGGATTTAAATATGCTCTTTCCCATGAATATGATTATGCCTTCGAGATGGACGCCGATTTCTCGCATGATCCCAAATCACTGTTAAAACTTCTTGCGAAGATGGAGGAATGCGATCTCGTTATCGGTTCGAGGTACATATCAGGTGTGAACGTTGTGAATTGGCCTATGAGTCGATTGATCTTAAGCTATGCCGCAAATATGTACACACGATTCGTAACCGGTCTACCGGTACAAGATGCGACAGCCGGTTTTAAATGCTACCGCCGAGCTGTTTTGGAGAGCTTAAATCTCGATGCGATTACATCGAATGGTTACAGCTTCCAAATTGAGACAAACTTCATGGCTTGGAAAAAGGGTTTCCGTGTGTGCGAAGTTCCTATCGTCTTCGTCGATCGGCGAGCAGGTGTCTCAAAGATGTCGAAACATATCGTCTATGAAGCAGCGTGGATGGTATGGAAGTTGAAGTTTAGGCATCTCTTTTCAAAAGAAAGCCGCTGAACGTATGGCTGGATCACGCAGAAAAACACGCTTGCACACTAAAGCGTTTCGGCAAGCGAGTGTGCTGGATGTTTCGGTTATCATCGTTAACTATAACGTCCGCGATTTTCTTCGTCAAGCGCTTGTATCAATTCAAAAAGCTCTGGAGGGAATCCGGTCGGAAATTGTAGTAGTTGACAATGCTTCAGATGACGGAAGCGTTGAAATGGTGCGTCGACAGTTTCCGCGTGTCAAGCTTATTTTAAATGCAGCTAACTTCGGATTTGCCAAAGCTAATAATATTGCTCTCAACGGGACACACGGAAGGTTTCTCCTTCTTATTAATCCCGATACCATTGTACAGGAAGATACTATCCGTGTCATGGTTGATTTTCTAAAGAACCATCCCGAAGTCGGGCTTGCAGGATGTAAAATCCTTAATCCGGATGGCAGTATTGAACCTGCATGCCGGCGAAGTTTCCCCACACCTTGGGTTGCATTCTCAAAGATATTCGGTCTCAGCAAATTATTTCCAAAGACAAAGCTCTTTGGAAAATACAATCTTACATACTTGAGTATTGAGGAAACAAATCCGGTCGAAGCGGTGAGCGGTTCGTTTATGATGGTTCGGAAAGAAACGCTTGAACAGGTCGGTGGGTTAGATGAGAGTTTTTTTATGTACGGAGAGGATCTTGATTGGTGCTATCGTATTCATCAGGCAGGTTGGCAGATTTACTATGTGCATTCCACACAGATCATCCATTACAAAGGGGAGAGTACACGACGCAGTAGTATAGACGAAATTCATACTTTCTACGAAGCAATGCACCTTTTTGTGGAAAAGCACGTCCGCTCTTCTTTCTTGTTCTCAATGGTTCTGAGAATGTCGATTGCACTTGTCTCTTTTGCCGCATTTCTGAATTCAATATTACGGCCATTAAAAATAGCTGTTCTCGATTTCTTGACAGTCACTATATGTCTTCTATTGGCAGAGGAAATCTGGAGAGGGGGAATATTTCAATATCCAGCGTATGCGTATCCTGTTGTATTCAGTATTCCAGCGGTCATTGTCATCGGATGTTTATATGCAGCAGGAGTGTATACTCAGCGTCGTATGTCCATCTCCCGTTCCATTGTGGCGACATTCTTTGCCTACATTTTAATTTCTGCCCTCACAGCGTTCTTTAGGAATTTTGCCTTCAGCAGGATGATCGTTGCAATCTCAGGGATTTTTGCGATGTTTCTTATTCCTGGATGGCGATTAATATTTCGGCTCCTTGGAAAAACAACGGCACATGGCAGAGGAACGTTGTTTGGCAAACGAACACTCATTGTTGGGACTGACAAGAACGCAATTGATCTACAGAGGAAATTGCGAACGAGAGTTGGTGAAGGATATGAAACTGTCGGGTTTGTAGGAACCACGCACAAGCATATTGGTGAAATGTTGAATGGTGTGCAAGTCCTTGGGAGTATCGATAATGTCGGGAAAATCATCAAAGAACAAAAAATTAGCGATGTTATCTTTGCACCGCAGGCACTGAGTTACATGCAGATACTTTCTGTTATCGGTAGAAGTCGCGAGCAGGCAGTTGCTTTCCACCTTGTTCCAACGACCATGGAAGTAATTGTGGGAAAGGCGAGTGTGGACAGTCTTGAAAATCTGCCGCTTGTCCAAATCGCCTATAACATTGACAAGCCATTTCATCGCTTCACAAAAAGAGTATTTGATCTTGTGTTTTCGGGATTGCTCTTGATAACTGTTTATCCTATTTTTCGATTGTCTTCTGCAAAAGAAGGAACGGAATCGAACGGTTTCCTTGTCGGATTGTCGCAAGTTTTCGGCGGAAGGATGAGTCTTGTTGGTCCACCTCTCAATGACCAGCGAGAGGAGAAACCCACGAGCGAGTCTTTATTCCTTGGGAAACCAGGTCTCTGTGGTTTAGTCCAGCTTCAGCAAGACGGGACATTATCGGACGATGAGATTAATCAATACTATCTCTATTATGCACGTAATCAGAGTGTTCTTCTTGATCTGGAGATTTTGATCAAGACATGGTTACGATTTCGCGATTGGCGAAAAAGAAGTAACGATAAAATGAGAGGATGACAAGGAGATATTGTCCATGGCAAAAGTGATACTGGATTTTGAGCGGCCCATTATTGAGCTTGAACAGAAGATTGTGGAGATGCGGAAGTATGCCGACAATCTTGACATCGCGGATGAAATAGCGACGCTTGAGAATAAAGTGGATCAACTTCGCGAGAATGTCTATAACAATTTAACTCGCTGGCAGCGCGTTCAACTTGCCCGTCATCCGGATCGGCCTTACACATTGGACTATATTCCATTGATAACAGAAGATTTTATTGAGTTACATGGTGATCGTCGATTTGGGGACGACAAAGCGATTGTTGCAGGTTTTTGTTCGATAAACAAAGAAACAGTACTTATTGTAGGACACCAAAAGGGAAGAGATACACGTTCTAACATCTACAGAAATTTTGGTATGCCCAATCCCGAGGGATATCGGAAGGCACTTCGGTTAATGCAGCTGGCAGTGAAATTCCAGAGGCCGATTATTTGTCTGCTTGACACGCCCGGCGCCTATCCTGGCATCGGAGCCGAGGAGCGCGGTCAAGGAGAAGCAATTGCGCGCAACCTATTTGAGATGTCTCATATTCCTGTCCCTATCATTATTGTTATCATTGGAGAAGGAGCATCCGGCGGTGCGTTGGGCATTGGAGTTGGGGATCGCATTTTAATGTTTGAAAATGCTTGGTATTCTGTCATTTCGCCAGAGTCCTGTTCAAGCATTCTCTGGCGTAATTGGGAATACAAAGAGCAAGCAGCTGAAGCGCTAAAACTCACTGCACCTGATTTGCTTGAGCAAGGTGTTATTGATCGGATTATTCCAGAGCCGATGGGAGGCGCACACCGGAATCTGCAAATCATGGCGCAGACGCTTAAAAACACATTGCTGGAAGAATTGAAGGCGTTAAAGAAAATCAAACCTGATCGATTGGTTCAACTTCGCGTAGAAAAGTTTTCGAAGATGGGCGCATGGAAAGAGTCATAGGAAAAGAAATTAAGAATTTGAAAATTTCTATTGAAGATGATAAGTTGTTTGTTGTAAGCGAGAAATAAAAAAGGAAAAGGGGAGATGATTCGCCATAAAGCAGAAATTCGAGTTCGGTATGCAGATACGGATCAAATGAAAGTTGTATATCATGGCAAGTATCTTGAATATTTTGAAGTTGGACGGTCTGCTCTGATTCGTTCTCTTGGAATGCCATACTCGGAACTCGAAACTCGCGGTATTCTTCTGCCGGTCATTGAGGTATATGCGAAATATCGAAAACCTGCTCGATATGATGAACTTCTTTTAGTCGAGTCTTTTGTCAATGAAATACCTCAAGCAACTCTTAAGATAGAATATCGAATTTGCCGTGGAGACGAGAGCAATTCGCTCGTAGAAGGATATACTGTTCACAGTTTTCTCAACACCTCGACAGGTAAGCCGACACGCGCGCCGTCATATTTCGTTCAAATCTTGGAGAAGGCAATGACTCCTTTCATCGATTCCACAAGGCGCAATTGAAATCGATGAGACTAGATTTGTCTATCATTCGCCGGTTATGTTAGAAAAAATTCTTCGTCTCGGAAAAGAAACAGCCATCTATGGTCTCAGCACCATTGTCGGCAGAATGTTAAACTTCCTTATTGTTCCGTTCTATGCGAATTTTCTCTTGCCAGCGGAAAATGGCGTTATTTCTAATATTTATGCTTACATCGCGTTTGCATTCATCCTCTTTTCTTACGGGATGGAACCGGCGTATATGCGGTTTGTTTCATCCCTCGAACTTGGTAACAAGAAACAGAATTTTAGTGTTCCGTTTCTATCACTTCTATTGACGTCAGTATTCTTTGCGCTGGCAATTCATTTTAATTCTTCATCGCTTGCTTCCTTACTTGGTATGGAGCCATCGCACTATCAATTTATCCAATATGCGGGGTGGATTCTTTGCTTTGATGCGTTGACCGTCATACCGTTTGCTTCGCTGCGTATGGAACAAAAAGCAAAACGATTTGCATCATTAAAGCTCTTCAATATTACATGTAATCTTCTTCTCAACCTCCTCCTAATTCTCGGTTTGGGAATGCATGCAGAAGGAGTCTTGCTTGCAAACCTGCTAGCATCTGGTCTCACATTCCTTGCGATGGTAGGGATGATACTTCGGCAGTTGACCTTCAATTTCCCTGCTTCATTATATAAAGAACTCCTTAAGTTTGGCATTCCGTATATTCCCGCCGGACTTGCCGGGATTGCAATGCAAGTGATCGATAGGCCGATTGTCAAAGCGCTGACGAATGATGCAACACTGGGTATTTATCAACTTAATTATCGTCTTGGTATTTTTATGATGCTTATTGTTGGCATGTTTGACTACGCATGGCGACCGTTTTTCCTCAATCACGCGAAAGATCCTGATGCGAAACCACTCTTTGCAAAAGTATTTACCTACTTTATCCTAGGGGCAATGACCATTTTCCTTACAGTGTCATTCTTTATCGAAGATATCATTCGGATGAAATTCTTCGGGAAACAATTCTTTCCACCCGTGTACTGGCAGGGTGTGCAAATTGTCCCTTGGGTGTTACTGGCGTATGTATTTACTGGAGCGTATGTGGTATTTGTTGTCGGTATCTATTTAGAAAAAAAGACGAAATACCTGCCGTTGGTCACCGGTGCAGGAGCTTTGTTGAATGTTGGCGCAAACTTTGTTTTAATTCCTATCATTGGAATTCTTGGCGCGGCACTTTCCACATTGCTGAGTTATATCGTTATGGCAGTAGGAATATACTTCGCTTCTCAGCGGTTTTATCGTATTGAGTATGAATGGGGGAAAGTGATAAAGATTACCGGGTCAGCGATGGTGTTATTCGGCGTCTTCTTGTTATCTCATCTGGAGCCGCTTTCTTTCATCGGCGGCATTGTGAAAATTGTTCTTATTGGTGTATTTGGAGTTACACTGCTCATAACGAAGGTAATTGATTCAAAGGAAATTACAGAATTAAAAAGGATTATTCACAGGATATTTATGCCATCCTCCAGTTCAGAAAATTCAGAAGGATTGTCATAATTCAATTCTTGATATGGTAAAATCTCTATTGTGGGGTTTGAACATTCAACGAAGGATTGTCTATCCATTCATGGAATCATAAGGAATTAAAAAGTTGCTATTTACTCAAGAGAGGCAAAGTGATTGCCACCGTAGTTCCTTGACCTAATCCGCTTGTTATATCTATTTTTCCGTCGTGAATTTTTAATAAACGTTTTGCGATCATCAATCCCAATCCTAATCCTTGTTGTTCGTGTCGGTCACGGTCAAATTGCATAAAGGCATGAATTTTTTGTATTTGATCTTCGGACATTCCGCGGCCTTGGTCTTTTACGAGGATGAGACCTAATGTATTTTTGACTGCTGTAGAGATGCTCACGCTTGTTCCATCTGTGGAAAACTTAAATGCGTTTTCAATTATCTGACTCACTACTTGTTCAAAATATCTTTCAGAAATTGCAACAGACAAAGGAACAAGATTGAGCGTAAGATCGGCAGAACGCTTATGAGAGAGTGCCAATTCCTCGGCAACACGTCGGATAACGAGATCGACATTCTTAATGCCAGTTTGACGCGAAGCAGACAATTTTGCATTGTCATTTGGGAGAAGCAAGCATTGCGTGTGAATCCAAAATTTTTCTAAAGTTCGGTTCATCCTTACAGCCGAAGTGAATAATAACTCCGCAAGATCTTTTATATCGCTCGGGGTCATATCGACGGCTTGGACTTTCAGAAGTTCAGCTAATCCCATGATACCTGTCATTGGTGTTCGTAATTCATGTGGTAGCGCGCGGGTAATACTCTCACTGAGATCAGCGACAGCTTTTTGTGTCTCCTCTTTGTTTCGCGCAACTTCTTGTAAGCGTACCTGTACGGCTTTGATGAGATCCTCCATGTCAATGGGTTTCATAATGAAATCATTGGCGCCGAGATTCATTCCTTTGCGCAGATATACGCGGGGGTTTTCACCTGTCATGAAGATAAAAGGAATATATGAAGTGGATTTGTGCTTTCGTAGTTCTTCCAATGTTTCAAATCCATTCATCCCTGGCATATTGATATCACAGAGAATGAGATCAGGAGCAGTCTCCATTGCACGATCTAATCCTTGTTTTCCATCTGCTGCCTCTTCTATTTCATAGCCTGCGCCTTCAAGTGCCATCCCAACGATTAAGCGCATTTGGGGATCGTCTTCAATACACAATATTCGTTTTGCCATTCGGATTTTTTCTTTATGATTTTAATCTTTTTCTGAGAATGTTAATAGCGGTATATTCTATATACAATCGGTTTTTCACCTTTTCTCATAGATAGAATATACACAGCAAATGTGCCAATAAAAAAGGGGTTATGAAGACTACTAATAGGAGAAGATTTAAGAATGGGTGTTGAGGATAAACCGCCGATATCAGAAGGCAAAAGTTTGAGGAAAAAGGCTGTTTGGAAAGGGAAAACTGCAGAGGATGAGAACTTTTTTGATTGAATTTAAAAAGTGCCGTATGTTTTCCCGTTGTATAGGGTTTTGTGTTTCTTGACTTTGCTGCCAAGTTTATGTATCTTTTGCACGCAAAATTGAAGAAAACACACTGTTTTTTATCAAGAATGGAAGATTTTGAGGCTATAAATGGCATCAACTGCTGATTTTCGTGTTGGTATGGTTATTCGGTTCAATGGAGAATTACATCGGATTGAAGAATATATACATCGCACGCCGGGAAATCTACGTGCGTTTGTACAGGCAAAACTTCGCGGTCTCAAGAGCGGGCGTGTAACAGAAACGCGTTTTCGGTCTGGTGAAGAGGTGGAAGAAGTGCGTGTAGAGCAAAAAGAATTCCAATATCTCTTCCATGACGGTTCGAGCTATCAGTTTATGGATAAACAGAGCTATGAACAGATGCCGGTAGATGAAACAGCTTTGGGTAAAGGTGCGCAATTCCTGAAGGAAGGTGAAACCGTTCAACTTCAAATGGTGGGGATGGATATTGTTGGAGCAGAAATTCCACAAAATGTGGAGTTGAAAATTATTGAAACTGTCCCCGGTGTCAAAGGTGATACTGCCACTGGAGCACAGAAACCCGCCACTGTTGAAACCGGCGCTGCGGTCAATGTGCCCCTCTTCATAAACGAAGGTGATATTATTCGTGTCGACACGAGAACAGGTAAGTATTTGGAGCGTGTAAACAGGTGATGCTGTTCGTCCATCCTAAAAAGGTGATTTTTTTTTACGTTTTTTCACACTGGAGACTTCATGAACCTTTCTTACATAAAGAAGATCATTAAGTTGGTCGAGCATAGCTCTATCGATGAGTTAGAACTCGAAGAGGAGGGGACGAAAATAAAAGTTGCGCGCAATCGCAACTCCGGGGTTTATGTGCAGACTGCGCAAGCTGCCCCCTTATCAGCATTGCCTTCTCATAACTCCCAGCATATGGAATCGACTAAACCCGTGGCAACAAATACTCTTCCAAATTTACAATATCATGAAGTTCGTTCTCCAATTGTCGGGACATTCTATCGTGCTCCAGCTCCCGATGTCGAACCGTATATTGAAATTGGGCAGTCTGTAAAGATTGGCACAGTTCTGTGCATTGTCGAAGCTATGAAATTGATGAATGAAATCGAATCAGATTGTGATGGAACAGTAGTAAAAATCATAGCAGAGAACGGAAAACCTGTCGAATATAACCAAATCCTGTTTCTGATCGAGAAGGCGTAGTGACTCAGCCTCGTTCTGGAAGCCGATTCTCCTTGTTCAAGAAAATCCTTATAGCAAATCGTGGTGAAATCGCGTTGCGGGTGATTCGAGCTGCTCGCGAATTAGGGATCAAAACGGTCGCTGTTTATTCCGAAGCTGATAGAGACTCTCTCCACGTCAAGTTCGCAGATGAAGCTGTGTGTATCGGTCCGCCACCGAGCAAAGAAAGTTATCTTAATATCCCGCGTCTGATCGCTGCCGCTGAAGTTACAGATGCTGATGCTATCCACCCCGGTTACGGGTTCCTTGCGGAGAATGCAAACTTTGCGGATATCTGTGCCTCGTCTGGCATTGTGTTCATCGGTCCGCGTCCGGATGCAATAACTTCTATGGGAGATAAGGCGCTTGCTAAAGAGACAATGAAAAAAGCAGGGGTTCCCGTCGTGCCGGGAAGCGAAGGTGTCATCTCTGATCTCAACAATGCAAAAAAGATAGCACAAGAAATTGGTTTTCCTGTGATTATTAAAGCAACGGCAGGCGGGGGCGGAAGAGGAATGCGCATCGTGCGCGCGGCGGGTGAATTGGAGAACGCTTACTTTACAGCAAGTCATGAAGCGGAAACTGCATTCAGCAACGCTTCTGTGTATATCGAAAAATATATAGAAGAACCACGTCACGTTGAGATTCAAATCATGGCCGATCAATATGGAACGGTAATCCATTTTGGCGAGCGCGATTGCAGTATTCAGCGGCGGCATCAAAAATTAGTAGAAGAATCGCCTTCACCGGCTCTCACATCGGAAATACGCGAGGCAATGGGCATTGCTGCTATAAAAGGTGCAAAAAGTGTAAAGTATCTCGGAGCAGGTACGGTAGAATTTTTGCTGGACAAAGACAAAAGTTTTTATTTCATGGAAATGAATACGCGTATTCAAGTCGAGCATCCTGTTTCCGAAGAAGTAATGGGAGTTGATTTGTTGCAGATGCAAATTCGAGTGGCAGCAGGAGAACGGCTTAAAAAAGTGCAAGCGAAGCCACAATGGCATGTTATTGAATGCCGGATTAATGCAGAAGACCCGGCAGCGGGCTTCCGCCCAAGTCCCGGTAAGATTACGAGCATGCATTTCCCTGGAGGTTTTGGTGTACGCGTTGATACTCACGTCTATACCGGATACTTTATTCCGCCCTACTACGATTCTCTTATTGCCAAGTTAATCGTTAAAAGTAAAACAAGGGAAGAAGCAATTACAAAAATGTATTACGCACTAGACGAGTTCGTTATTGAAGGAATCAAGACGACGATTCCATTCCACAAGAAGTTGATGTTGGATGAGAAATTCAGGAGCGGTAATTTCGATACGAAATTTATTGAATCATTTGTGTTTGAAGAGTAAATTATTGAACATGTGATAGTGAACGTAGTTGTCGAGCCTGATGTTCTTCGCTTGACGGCAGTTCTATACAAGAGTTCATATTTTATATCGTGAGGGTATCATGAATTTTCCTGATAATTTGAAATATACAACCGAGCATGAATGGATTCGTATTGAAGATCACTATGGCTGGATTGGTATTACCGATTATGCTCAAAGCGAGTTAGGGGATGTCGTGTTTGTCGAAATTCCGGCTGTTGGCACAAAGGTTGAGAAAGGCAAATCTTTCGGTACGATCGAAGCAGTGAAAGCAGTCTCCGATTTGTTTGCACCGGTTGCTGGTGAAATTACTGAAGTGAACGCAGAGGTGAAGGATCATCCTGAAATCGTGAATAAAGATCCGTACGGAAATGGTTGGATGGTGAAAATAGCCATCACCGATCTTGCCCAAGTGAGCGCTCTCCTCAATGTCCAAGCATACAGATCACTCATTGGGAAGTAATCTGCGTATTGCATGGATCAAATAGGTGCAAACGATACGGAAATGCACACGCGTCTGCCTTGAGATTGGCTGAAGGGATGGATAAAGTTGTGTGGAATCGTGGCACATCAAATGGTCTGATTTTTGCATCGCCGGTGAGACGCAACATCTCATCGTCTGTGCTTTTATTCAGCAGTGTTCTTCTCCTGCTGCTTCTCGTAACGGCAGGTGGATATTCCTTTTTGGAGTTCCGTCGTACTATCCATCAATCTAACCAAGCACTTGCAGCAGGTGTTCAACGAGACAGTATCATCGTCTTGAGCAAAAATATTTTTTCCGAGATGGTCTTGTTATTCGAAAAAGGCCACACAAACCCTACACAACGATATTTACTTCAAACAAGACTCGATAAGTATAATGCACGGTATTCATTCGCAAAAGCAAAATATCTGTCACTTGTGAAAAACTCCGAAGATACGGTTGTGAGCGAATTACTTCCGCTTGCCGAAAAATATTTTTTACAGACAGATGCACTCATTCAACGAATTATAGCTGCCCCCTCTACTCCGCTCAAAAGAGAAAGGGATGCAATGTCTGATGAACTCTTATCAGTCCATACTACCTACAATGCAATCGCGAATGGTGTTTTCCAAGACCTCTGGCTGGACGAGCATCGACAAACGATAGAGAGAGAGGCGGGTAAGTCCAATCTCATACGAGTGTATTACGTACGTTTGTTTGTGTGGTCATTGGTACTTAACAGTTTTATTGTTGTCCTTGCACTGCTGTTGCTTTATCGGGATCGTAAAATATTTTCCGGTGTGAGTCGACTCCAGGCGTTGCTCGAGAGTTCCACGAATCCGGTACTGCTCACTGATAGCCTTGGTATTACGAAGTATGCAAACCCAGCATTTGTACTTTGGAGCGGGATGAAGCAATCGTTGCTTGTCGGGAGGAATTTATTTGATCTAATGAAAATCTCTCGTCGACAAGAACAAGCTGAAAATCTATGGATCTCTGCTAAACCGATTCTCACATCCGGCAAACCATGGACAACCGAAATAGAATTTACACATTTAGATGGGCAAACAACTGTCTCCAGTATGTTCCTTTCTCCGATTCTTAGTGTACGCGGAAAGTTGGTGGAATGTATTGCTCAGTACAAGGACCCGACAGAACGGAAAGAGTTGACACAAAGAATTGTTGAGACACAGCAGGAGTATCGCAGTATTGTTGAAAGCTCACTTGATGGTATTATGATTATTCAAGACGGGAAATTGGTGTATGTCAATCCCTCGGCTGTTCACCTGTTCGGATATGGACAATCGGAAGACATGCAGAAGCTGAATCTTGCCGATACCATCGCTCCTCCTAATCGAGCGTCTCTTGAAATTATACAAGAAGGACGTTTGTTAGGAGATGAAGTGCTGAGGAATTATGAAATACGCGGATTGACGAAACAGGGAAAAATGATTGATCTGGAGGCTAATGCACATATCATTAAGTGGAATGACCGTTTGGCTGTTCAGGCATCATTCCGAGATATTACAAAAAGAAAAATGCTTGAACGCGAACAATCACTCTGGTTATGGGAACAAGAAACGCTGAGTAACATCGACCGAAAACTTGTTGGTATTATGGATCTCGAAAAAATATTTGCCGCAATCCTCCAACAGACGTTGAATCTCACACGCGCTCATTTCGCGGGTGTGCTTCTGTTCGATGAACAACAGCCCTCTGTGCGATGGAAAGCAATTTGCGGGAATACGCTCCAGCATACGTTGAAATCGTTTAAACCTCATGAAGCATTTGATGCTATATTGAAAAATGAAAGACCAAATATCATACACGATTCCAATGCGAACGAACTTTTTCCACTCTCTCAAATTCCGATTATTGGAGAGGAGAAGATTGTTTCGACTGCGTGGATGCCATTGATTGTAGAAGGAAGACACAAAGGAATGATTGTGGTTGGATATCGGCAGAACCATGATTTTGTCGGGCGCGAAATGCGATTGCTTCATTCGCTTGCTGAGAAGCACTCTATTGCAATGGTCAACGCTCAACTCTATGCAGATCTTCTCCAACGTGAGAAAGAACTAGAGATTCTTTCCGGCGCGCGAGTCCAAGCGCAGGAAGACGAGCGAAGGCGCATCGCCCGGGAAATTCACGATGGTCTTGGCCAGATGCTTACAGCGATCAAGTTCAATCTCGAGATTTTGGAAGATATGATTACCGTGGGACAGGAAGGACAGGATCGTATTCATGATATGAAAGGATTGCTGGACGATGTGATGAAAGAGGCGCGAGAAATATCCCATAATCTTATGCCGAGTGTTTTAGATGATTTTGGATTGATTCCTGCGCTTCAGCTTCTCAGCGAACAGTTTACGAACCGGACAGCTGTGAAAGTTCATTTTCACACAAGCGGAATTACTGAACGCCTTGATCCACAAATGGAAATTGGGCTTTACAGAATTGCACAAGAATCTCTTAATAATGTCGCAAAACATGCTGAGGCTACAGAAGTGAATCTTCAGTTTATTCGTTATCCCGAAGGTATTCGGTTGGTTATTGAGGATAACGGGAAGGGGATTACTGAAAAACCTGATATTGTTCGTGCGACCGGCAAAGGCGGTATGGGATTAGTAAGCATGCGTGAGCGTGCGGCATCTTTTGGAGGTATATTAACGATTGATTCAACGCCAAAAAATGGTACATTTATTACAGTAGAGATTCCATTAACAAAAGTTGTGATCCATGAATAAAATTAGAATTCTTCTCGCGGATGATCATCCAATGGTTCGAAGCGGCCTTATTAAATTGCTGGAACCCTTTAAAGAATTCATCATCATCGGTGAGGCGAGCGATGGAGAAGAAGCTGTTGCGATGACGAAAAAATTAGAGCCTGATGTCGTCATTATCGATCTATCAATGCCAAAACTCTCCGGAGTTGAAGCAACGAAAATCATCCGAAAAAACTTTCCCTCCGCGAAAGTCCTTGTGTTAACTATGTATGACAACGAGGAATATGTGTATCAAATTTTGAAATCCGGCGCCGGCGGATACATGCTGAAGAATAGTGGTAGAGACGAGCTTGCGGCTGCTATTCGTGCAGTGGCGCGAGGTGACCGCTTCTTTAGTCCGCGAGTTTCTGAGATTGTGATGGAAGCATATCTCCGAAAGTCAGAAGGGCGGGACAATCTTCCAATGACTGACGATGATCTTCCATTGACGAAACGGGAAAGAGAAATTCTTTACTATATCGCTGATGGATTCAATAACTCGCAAATTGGAGAAAAACTTTTTATCAGTGCGAGGACTGTCGAAACACATCGAACAAATATCATGCAAAAACTCGACATTCACGATGCCGCCAATTTAGTACGGTTTGCATTGAGCAAGAAGCAGAAGCCGCCTTCCGATTTATAAAGAGGTAGGATGAGATTCGCTTCATGTGCTGGGTATTGACATTTCTTCTTCAAATCCTTGTTTTTTCCAAATAAATCAGACCTTTCCTATCTACGGTAATCTACGTAGACCTCTACGGTTCTTCCTGTATTCTTCAAATTACGGTGATCAGACGATTTGTCTTAATCACAGCCATACTATATTATACCCAGTCAATATGATAATATTTAGAAAATAAATAAAAATACTCATCCACCAAAGGGAAAAAAATGAATAGAATTAAGGTTCTCATAGCTGATGATCATCGAGACTTTCGAAGAGTTGTCCATGAGTTTCTTGATCGGATGCCGAATGTGTCTGTCGTCGGAGAAGCAATAAATGGCGGGGAGGCAGTGGAGAAGGTCGAGCAGCTCTTTCCTGATTTTGTATTGATGGACATTGCAATGCCGCAGATGAATGGTCTCGAGGCGACACGGATCATCAAACAACGATGGCCGGAAACAAAGGTTCTCATTGCGACAACATACGATGATCCGACCTATCGTTTGCAAGCACTTGAAGCCCGAGCGGATGGATATATTCTAAAGGGATCATTAAAGCCCTCACTCGAAGCGACATTTGGCGTTCATCGATTAGAGACACCAGCGCAAGAATGATATAAAAAAATAGGTCTTACGTAACATTAAAATAATCTGGAAAACTATTTAATGTATACACTCAAAGTTCTTTCGGCTGATGATCATGAAAGTTTTCACCGGATAATTTCAACGTTCCTCAAAGGCACGTTCTCCTTTGATGCTACTTCACCAGTTACATATGGAACTTCAACAACTATCATACCATATACATTCAATAATAATTCTATGACTGTGACTCCAATCGTAGTTACAAACTTGAATTCTTTTATAATAAATTCACAGCCTTCAGTTAATCCAACGGGCACCTTGGCAGGTAATTCCGTGAATCGTAAATATACATTGAGTTTTAATGATACCGGATTTATTGCTGAAGCGCAACTTGCATATTTAGCAGCAGAACTTACCGGAACGGTAGCAAAATTGAAGAATTTCCAGGATGGAATCTCAAAAACTAACAAACTGGGTGGAACGTACATCCGCAATAATAATGTAAATGGATTTGACTATCAACAGCATTAAACACGAGGTGGTTATCGTGAAAAATGAAGGAAACATATTCATATTACAGTGCGAACCGAGAAGTTGTGCCCCTCGCGAAGATCATCATACTCGATTGGTTGAGTATGATGATCGGATGCGGCAAGAGGAGAAGAAGTACTCCCGGCTCTTGATGGAATTGAACAAATCCCATTGGCTTGATCAGTCCAGTCCTCATAAAAACGATAAACTCTATGGTTTCCCAAAGTATGATGTTGCTCAAACCATAGACGAAGGTCAATCAGATGAGCTGGAAGTGACAAGGTTGACGGGTGATGAAATTCTTTTTGGTAGTGGTCTCACGATGGAACAGGCACTTCTCAAGAAAAAGAAACCATCAGCGTTGCATGTTGATGAGCGTTTAAACAGAACCAGCACGCAACATGCGATAGTGTTCCAGTCCACTCTATCACCGCAAGAGAGAAATGATACCCGCTCCGCAAGGATAAAAATGATGCAGGCAGTATGTTGTAATACACTTGAATTTCATAGAAGAGAATCTTTTCCATGGGAATCTGTAATGGTAGAATCTTTTGGACTTGTTTTACAGCGTTGGCGAGGAGTTTGCTCTTTCTCTTTATCTGCGGCCTGTAGCCGGAATAAAGACAATATTGATGTAACATATCATCTGTCTTCCGAAAAATAATATCAAACTGGAGAATTGCTCATGCTCAGATTATACTCAAATATATGGAAAGAAATAATGGACTGAACGCACATTATCCGGACAATGACCATGCCCGTGCTGTCAAGTCTCGTTTGAATGTATTGGAGCAGAACCTCCACCGCCGAAAAATACAAAACATAAAAAACCAACCACATAATATTCGATTCAATATAGAGTAAGGCTGGGGAAGAAAAAGGATGTCTCCCACAGCCTTTGTCTTTGCATTTCATCTCTCTTCTTTCTACTTTCAAACAGCAAGTTAAACTTTAATTGAAAGCTGGTACTCAATGATTATTCAATTCCTCGGAGCAGCTCGAACTGTCACTGGCTCCATGCATCTCATTTCTGTAAATGGAACGAGAATATTACTCGACTGTGGCATGTTTCAGGGGAAACGATCGGAAGCATATGAACGCAATCGAAAGTTCCCATTCAATTCTGCCGATATTGATGCGGTTATGCTTTCGCATGCGCATATCGATCATGCAGGGAATCTTCCGAATCTTGTGAAGAATGGATTCCGCGGCCCTATTTATGCCACCGGGGCAACACGCGACCTATGCAATATTATGTTGTACGACAGTGCGTACATTCAAGAACGTGATATCGAGTTTGTAAATAAGAGACATCAGAAAAAAAATGAACCGCTTATTCAGCCGCTGTATAGTGTTATGGATGTCACGACTGCAATGTCGCAGTTCATCAGCATTAATTACGAACAGCCGATACAGATAGCCAAAGGTGTTAGGGCGACATATCTCGATGCCGGACACATTCTTGGTTCTGCAGTAACGGTGCTTGAAGTGGAAGAGAACGGCAAGCAGAAAAAGATTGGTTTCACTGGTGATTTGGGGAGAAAGAATGCACCTATCATTAAAGATCCGCAACCAATTGGCAGCGTCGATGTGCTGATTTCCGAAAGCACATACGGGGGAAAACTGCATGATCCGATAATCGGAATGAAGGATTCACTCTGTCAAGTTATTAAACGAACGTCTGACCGCGGCGGAAAGGTGATCATACCTTCGTTCAGTGTCGGCAGAACACAGGAGATTGTCTATCTTTTATCTGAACTTTTTGATGAGGGCAGATTGCCGGTTATTCCGATCTACGTTGATAGTCCGCTCGCAGTGAATGCAAGCGACATCTTTCGGTTGCACACCGAGTGCTTCGATGAGGAGATGCTGACTCACTTGCATGTGAACGAAGATCCGTTCGGCTTCAATCGGCTTATATACGTACGATCGGTAGACGAATCGAAGAAATTGAATTCACTCCAATCGTCGTGTGTGATTATTTCGGCATCCGGAATGTGCGAAGGTGGAAGAATTGTCCATCATCTTGCCAATAACATAGAAAATCCAAAGAATACGATCCTTATCGTCGGGTATATGGCAGAACACACGCTCGGACGGCGGATAGTAGAAAAACAATCGGAAATAAGTATTTTTGGTGAAGTGCATAAGTTGAATGCAGAAGTGGTAGTACTTAACTCTTTTTCGGCGCACGCGGATCAAGATGAACTAGTGGAATACATTCAAGCAGCTGATCAAAAGCAGTTGAAAAAAATATTCCTCGTCCATGGTGAAATTACTCAAATAGAAAAATTATCTTCTAAACTGAAAGAAGTTGGTGTGAAGAAAGATATCGACATTCCGGTAACAGGAGAAAGAGCCGAGGTGTGAACGTGAAAGTTTTGTTAGACGACGCCGGTGATTCGACGCGGTGGCTTTTTTGTATGACGATCTCAATAAAGCTTTTGCATAATCCTGCATATGGTTCACATGCCGGCTCGGTTCCAGCGGCACCGCACTTCTCCTGTGGGGAATTCCATCAAATGTCTTGTGAACAACTATGGATCTGACGAGTGGTGTCTGCGGTTAAAAATTCACAAACACTCCTTTGTTTATTATTCGTTGGATGCGAATGGTTGTTTTTCTGTAAGACGATGAATGCTCAGGAAATTATTCATCCTTCTCCTTTGCCATTTACGGATAGTCTTCAACTATCATCACTCGGTTTTACTCGTCTGTTGAACACCTATGTGTGGAGTGGAGATTTCCAAAAAGAAATGCATGATCAGATTTGGAACGTTGAAGTTCATCAGCACATTCGATCTCGTCTTGTTAAGTCTGACGAAAATGCAATTCAGGACGAGTATCAAGGATTTATTTCTTTAAATGCTCGGCTTTCGGAAGAGTGGAATCTTCAACTGAAAAATATGTCCAATGTTCTTGCGGATAATCGTGTTATCGATCTTGGTCGGATGGCACAACATCAAGTGCTCGCCGGTTTTGAGTACCTTCCTATAGGAAGTGTGAAAGGTGAAGTCTCTGGAGGATATGAGTTGAATTCTCAGGAGGAAGAAAGTGATCACGGGTTTGCCTATGCGCTGGGTTTTGATGCTCACCGAGTAAAGCTCGACGAATTTGATGCTTCGCTTCAATCGTCATGGAATCAGTCTCTTCTCGGCCGTCGTAATCCCCGAACAGGAGATGCCAAGCTCATTCTCCTGCGCGACTTCGGTGGTGGTGTTGGCGATTCGCTTGCAATAAATTATAGTACACAAAGAAGTGAATATTATACAGGACTTTCTTCGTCTTATCAAAATTCATTAGGTGTACAACATAATATATTTCACCGTGATGCAAATGTGTTTGAAATTATGAACCAAACAAAGTATGCTCTAGATCGGAGCTTCTCCCTGAATACTTCATTCGGATTATCGAACCGGTTCATTGATCGAGGCTATAAATTCAAGGATAATCTGAATCCTACATCGCTGACTGATTCGCGTATCCAAGAGATGCAATTCTTCGGTACGGTTTCGTTGTTATGGTCACCGTTCGATTGGCTTGGTGCGGATATCAGACTTTTATATACAGAGAGAGACGAGCGATATTCAGTGCCGGATGCTCCAGTACCCAACATTGAACAGCTACGCGCTCAAGCGAACAAATTAGAGAATACGGCGCAGCGCACAATGCTTACGACGGCTCTCAATGCCAACGTGACCCAAAATGATAGCATCCGCTTGGTGTCCTCGATCAGTATTCTTCGATATGATACACCGGACCCTTCGAACACTGATGATCGCGACGAATTGCTTATAACGTCTGGTATAGATATCCTCCATCGTTTTTCATCTCACGTGTTGTTGACACTGACTGCAGACCTCACACTCTTCCATTTGGTATATCTTTTTCAGGAACAAAGCGCCAACAACAACTGGAACCGTGTTCTCCGATTATCACCGAGTGTCGAATATATGCCGTCTTCATGGTTTCGAACAGTTATGCGAGCCGAGGTGCTGGCAAACTATACAATTAGCGACTATGAACTACAAAGTTCATCGATACAAAGCTTCTCATACAGGCAGGCAATGTGGTCAGATTCTACTGTTCTGCAGCTGAGCGAAAGAATTGAGTGTCACTTTTCGGGAAGCTTGCGTATCTTTGAACGAGGAACACTCATGTGGAATGAGTTTAAGGAAAAGCCGGAAGATTATTTTATAGAAAAAACTTTGTGGCCGGAATTTATTTGGTCGTCTGCTATGGGATTGAAAGTAGGATTCGGATTTCGTTATTTTGGCCAAGATAGTTACAAGTATCAAAATAATCAGCGAATCTTTACTCAAGGAATTGAATCCTTGGGACCCACTGTTTTCGTTGAGTGGTCAGGATCGAGGACAGAGAAGATCACTTTGAGTGGATGGAGAGAAGAACAAAAAAATAATGGTACGACAAACGCAACGATTTCAAATCTTTCGATACAAGTAGGGTTCATTCTATAATTGAGGAGATAGAATGAAATCATACACGAAGCCAAAGAAAAGAAAAAAAGTATATCGCAAGATTGTTTTTGAAATGGTCTGCCACAGCAATCCAAAAGAAATTGGATGTATCGAAAAGTTTTTGTTGCAGGTCAATAAAAAACTTAATATGGACGATGGAACAATGTACCGTTTGTTGGTATCCTGTACTGAAGCAGTGAATAATGCAATGATCCATGGGAATAGGTCCGATCCCAATAAAACTGTTACTATCCGATGTATTGCTGAAAAACAGTTTCTCACTATCCGTGTGAAAGATGAAGGTAAGGGGTTTGATCCGGAAAGTTTGCAAGATCCTCGCGAGGAGAAGAATTTGATGAAAGAGAGCGGGCGCGGCGTGTTTTTAATACGTTCGTTGATGGATTCGATTACCGTTAAACGTCTTAAGTCTGGGTCGGTCGTAGAAATGAAGGTAAAGCTCCACAAACAGTAATGAAATTGATCTAGTATGTTGGAAAAGAAAAACACCCGTCTCTTGCGAGACGGGTGTTTTATGTACATAAAGATTGTCCGGATAAAATACGTTACCGAACAGACGGCCTGAACAGCAAATCTAACGAGTTGAATGCTCCAAACGGAAGCACTGGGTCGATCTTTCCATTCCCGCCTTTATAAAGGGGAGCGGACAGCTTCGGCAGAGCGCTGACATTGACCAATGGAACATTCATCCCAAAGGAAGCATTGATCACTTTGATATATTCGTTTGCCACAATACCATAGCCGCGATCCGACGGATGTATGCCATCTAAGCTGAATATATCGCCCGAAATATAATCGGCAGTATATTTCTCACTGGTAATAACGAGGCCGTTCGCTTTTACATTATTAAAAAAGCCGTTGAAATCTACGATTGCGGCACCGTGAGTGGCTGCAACAGAGGCGATAATACTGTTAAAATTATTTACCGCATTTGTCGCCGAAGCAATTTCATCAGCATCGAGAATCAAAGCATCTGGCCATGGATTTTGAGGATGAAAACCGAACGGTTTGGTTGTATCAAGAGTAGCTCCTTGTGCCGCTAATACCGCCGCAAGTGGGACTCCTAATGAAACTGCAGCATCACGCCAGAATTGACCGGTTGGCATGCCTAATAAAGCAGTATATGCTTGTCCTTTTAATGTTACTAAAGGCGCATTCGCTTCAGTCAATTTTGTAGAATCAAAATCCATTCCGGTTACACCATGTCTTTGATAGCGTAAGTAATATGGCGCCGGAATGTGTGGTGCAAGAAGAGGATTTACAGTTGTGAAGAATGGGACAGAAGTAACATTTGGAATATTCCCCACAACGATTTTTGCGTTCGGCAAGGTCTGACGCAATGCATCAAGTGCTTGTCCGTAAAGGTAGCCAAATGTTGTTGGATCAGTCGGTGCATTTGGAGAAGTACCGCCGGTAATAGCGAATCCTAATACATCATTCGCTCCAAGCCAGAAGGTTACAAGGTCTGGATGTAACGCTACTGCTTGAATGAATACACTTTTTGGAAATGGCGAACTTGGGTTATCCCAACGTAAGATGGCTTTGCTCCCTAGAGGAGGCGATTGAAATTTTCCAGTTGTATCCATAAATCCTGCAAGCGGTATTCCAGGAATTCCTAAATTATCATAAGGCCTTAAAACGGTTCCGGCGTTTTCAGGTGCAGCAGCGGTCAATGCTTCTCCAATCGGCCCAATCTCAGGAGTTGTTCCTGACCAGCCGTAAATAATATATCGGGAAGCTTTTCCTGTTGATGGATCTGGTATACCCGGGTCTGGCCAGTATGGTTGTTCGAATGTCCCTATGTTCGCCCCGGCTTTAGTTAATTGTTGAGCAATGAGGTTCGGGTAACTATACAGCTGTGCTGATTTATATAATCCGGCGGACTGATATCCTGCTGTTAAGCTGTTTCCGACGGATACATATTTTGTTACTGTCGAATTGCCGAGGCCGATAACAGGCCCTGTTGGCGCCGAGTCCGTGCAGCCGTTCAGGAGCGCGGTAATCAACGCAGCGAGAGTGATGAAAAAAACTATATATTGTTTCATTGTCTATCTCCAATTCATTTGTTTGATGGATGCATAATGGTTGTCATCTTAGAAAGTGTAACCAATGTCGATACCGATAAGCGTTGCCGTCATATTGTAAGTACCATCGAAGGCGATAACGGTATTCTGAACAGTTCGTTGGTCAAACTTCAGGAAGAGGTAAGATGCATCCACTCTCCATCGCTCGCAAATTTTATATCCGATGCCGATGTTATACCCATTCCGGTTGGCATCTGGAAGCATGGGATCTACGTACTCTGTCAATACGGGCGAATGGTCATAGAGATATCCGGCTCGTAATTGAATATCACCCATGGTGTATTCTGCGCCCAACCGCAAAATATATGTGTCCTGATAATCTTTTACCATAACTTCATTTTTCGTTGGGTCCGCCTTGAATCCGATCGCTAATTCTTTATAAGACGACCAGCCGACATATTGATAATCAGCTTCGACTTCGAGATTTTTCATGGCTTTGTACGCAATCCCTGCGTATCCTGTTGCCGGTAATGTAATTGTGGCAGTGGCATCGCCATTAGGAAGTGCTAATACTGTATAGTTTGGATCAAATTTTGCAGAACCACTTGCATCAAGCTTAACAGAACTGCGGTAAGAGAGGCCTAATGACAAATCTGGAATGAACTTATAAATGAGTCCGGCATTGAAGCCGACGCCGGTTGCGCTCAAATCGAGATTGACGATTGGAAGATTTCCATTAAATGGAATTGAAGTTCCATTCTTCATTGTGACTTTACCGGTCACATAATTAAGTCCGGCGCCTACCGAGAGTTGTTCATTAACTTTATAAGCGATTGTAGGTGTGATGAAGTAACTTGTAAGGTCAATCTTTTGTGTGATGTTGTACTCGTCAGCCCAGTTTGCAGGCCATTCTGTCCCTAACCCATATGGATTATTCACTCCCAGGCCGAAATGAATATTATCGTTTAGTTCGTAAGTCCCGTAAATATTAATAGGAGTGAATGTTTGATCCACCATTTTTGTCTCATCGTTGAGTGAAAGATTTGACGGGCCGTAAAAAGCTATCTTGGGCATAATAAATGTCGTTCCAAGGTATACTGATGAACCCTGAAAACCCAATCCAGCCGGATTGAAATAAATTGCTGATGGGTCGTCAGCTCTGGCAGCGAATGCGCCTCCTTGAGCCACTGCGCGTGCACCATGCTCATTTAATTGAAAGCCTCCACCTAAAGCGATACAAACTACCAACATAGAAAGGACAATAGTCCCCAATAGATGTTGAGAATAAAGTCTCAAAGCGACCTCCTCAAGTGATGTGAATGGTTTGTGGTTTGATGTAAAGTAAAATTGAGAAAAACTGTTTACAATGTATTAGAACGAAAGCAGTATAATAAATGAATCTATAAGAAGCAATCTTCAGAAGAAAAATGTACGAACCTACGTGCTTGCCACGACTTTTCGAAGGAGTTGCCGAAAGACGATAGAAGGATGTCCCGTTTGGCAGTATGGCTTCGTCCCATGAAGGGACGACGAGATAGTGTTTCTCGCCGTTTTGTGGAAATAATGGCAAAGATTTTGACCAAAAAAAAGCCTCCTAGTGGGAGGCTTCTTCAATAACTTATATTTTATGCATTATTCAGGTTGTATGATGCTTATGCGTTGTTTTGTTTTACCGAAGCGCTCGAATTTTACAACACCGGTAGCAAGCGCAAAAAGTGTGTCATCGCTGCCAATACCAACATTGATACCGGGATGAAATTTTGTCCCCCGCTGGCGTACAAGAATATTTCCTGCAAGTACTAGTTGACCACCGAAGCGTTTCACTCCGAGGCGTTGAGCATTACTATCGCGGCCGTTCTTGGAACTTCCACCGCCTTTTTTATGAGCCATACAACCTCTCCTGTTTAAGCAAGATTTGTTATTTCAATTTCCGTATACTGCTGGCGATGTCCATTACGAACTCTGTAGCCTTTCCGTTTTTTCTTCTTGAGCACGATCACCGTCTCATCTTTGACATGTCGCACCACTTTTGCTTCGACAAAAGCTCCTTGAACGTATGGACTGCCAACACTGGCTTTCTTTTCATCTCCAGTCAAAATGACTTTATTAAACTTTATTATCGAACCGATTTCTGATGATATTTTTGGTACAAATACTTTATCCGATGGGGAGACCTTCACTTGTGTTCCTGCAATTTCTACGATTGCGTACATTGTTTTCCTCAATTCCTAAGACCAGTTATAAATTAATATAATAAAGTACTGAAAAAGTGTTAGAGAGTCAACGAGTTTCCCCGGAAAAAAATCAAATTTTCATTAAATATCTCGTATAAAGAGGTCGGAAATATGAGATCCGCAGCGGTTTTTTCTGGTTCTCATGAATTCATTCAATCATTGTCTGATGTCAACTTTGTTTCAAGAACCTGTCGTACCTGATCCAAAGGCATATCCTTTTCTGTCCAGAGTTGAAATGCTGCTGCTCCTTGACGAAGGAACATTTCCAGGCCATCGATGGTTCTAGCGCCTACAGCCTGAGCTTCGCTCAGAAGACGAGTTCTCAGTGGACGATAGACGAGGTCGAAGATAATATGCTGATTTGATAGCCAGTGTGGATTGGGAATGGGGCATTCATGAACATGGGGGAACATTCCGACGGTGGTGGCGTTTACAAGAAGCGTGCAGTTCTTGATTGCAGGCTCGAGAGCTACATCAGTGAACGGTACTACGTTGAGTTTCACCTTACACTTCCCAACGCTTTCGATGATCGCATAAGCTTGTTCAGGGTAGAGAGCAGCGAATGTGATTTCCTCAGGTTGAAAGCCGTGGATGAGTACATGTACCACGGAACGAGCGGCTCCACCAGCACCCATAATTGTACATAGTTGTCCTTTGATTCTTGATCGATCAAGATGAAGTGCTCGTTCGATGCCAATAACGTCTGTGTTAAATCCGACTAATGTTTTGTTGCGACAAACAACGGTGTTCACAGCCCCGACTCTACGTGCTTCCGGAATAACTTCATCGATAAGAGGAATAATCGTTTCTTTATGCGGTGCGGTAATGTTAAACCCACCCCACCTCTGTTCCCTGAAGTGTTCAACCATCTGTTTCAAAGAAGCCGGTTCGATATCAAGTGCTTCATACTGACAATCCAAACGGAGCAACTTGAATGCTGTGTTGTGCATCAGAGGGGAAAGAGAATGCCCGATGGGATGGCCAATAACTGCAAAGTGCTTCATTGTTGAATGTCCTCAGTGGATCGAAATACAAAAACCATAGAAATCAGCTGAGATGTGGAAAGAATGCTACTGTTTCCCCAAGAGATGCACAAACAGCCGATCATTGGTGAGATTCGGGAAGAATTGTTTAAATTCTTTTTTCAACTCTGGAACCAGATTGAAAGCAATGAAAAACTCGTTTGATGCCTCTTCCTTTAAATTCATTGAAATCAGTACTTTTCCGCGGCTAAAATATGCTGGTGCAAATTTTGGATCGAGTTTCGTGCATTCTCGTAAAGCTGTTAATGCTTCGGAATACATTTCTTTCTCACCTAAAGTGTCACCTAGATCGAACCAAATTTCGGAGTCTTTCGGATCCAAAGTGACAACTTTCCTGTAACACTCGATACATTCGTCGATTCTTCCAAGATTGTAAAGAGCATCACCGCAAGCGTACCAATATTCGGCATACTCTGGATGAATATCTGTCGCTTTTTTGTATGCAGTATATGCCTGCTCGGTGTGGCCCATCGCATCATGACAGCATCCAATACCGAAAAAGGATTCATGATGCTGGCTGTCAATTTCGATAGCAGATGAATAACAAGAAAGTGCCTCATAGAAATCGTTTAGTTCTTCGTAGGCATTTCCAAGATTATGTAGGGCTGCGACATCTTCTGATTCATAGGTCAATGTTGTTTTAAAGCAGCGAATTGCATCCTGGAGTCGCCCCAGATTCGCATATGCATTGCCCATGTTGAACCAAGCTGCCGAGAAGTCTTCCTTGATTGCAAGAGAATATTCATAGCTCTCGATAGCTTTCGTAAATTGCCCGACTCTGTTATGGACAATGCCTTTGTTATACCATGCATTATAATTATATGGATCGCGGTTGAGGTGCTCATCATAGCAACGGATGGACTCGGCAGGTTTGTCAAGGTAATCGTAACAATAACCGAGTTCGTACCAAGCATCGATATGTTCCGGGTCAATCTGAAGAACGTGATGGAATATAGATTCAGCCTCCACAAAACGTTCTAGTTTTTCAAGAGTTATACCTTTGTGCAACAAGGCGTCTTCGTGGGACGAGTCGAGTTCGAGAGCTTTATCGAATGATGCCATCGATTCTGTAATTCGATTCAAATTGTCTAATGTAATACCCCTATTGATGTATGCCTCAGGATCCGTAGGATTGAGGCCCAAAGCCTTATCGAAACAATCGAGTGCTTCATTGTATCGAAAGAGGTTGTTAAGAATCATTCCCTTCCGTTGCCATGCATCTGCATTAAACGGTTCAAACGAGAGAAGCCGATCGGCATATGTCAATGCCTCTTCAAACTTCTCGTATTCAAAATAGAATTGGATGATTTCTTCCAACGCCTCCGGATTATTGATGTCCTTACCGCCATTTCGCAGTGTCTCGCGGAATCGTCGTACATCATCCTCCGAGCGCTTATTCGGTTTCGGACCAATATTATCATCATTATTACGATTAAAATCTGGCACTGCTTACTCCACCATTAATACATCCTCTTTCAATAAAAGAAATAAACGAATGGAAGTCAAGGAATGCAAAAAGCTCTTTTAATCGATATTTCTATTTGATTTTAGCGATGAGTTGGAGTATATTAATCTCTTGCTGAAACTGAATGATTGCTGAAAATCTCAAAAATCTGCGAAAACACATCGAACAGACCTGTCAAAAGTGTGGACGTCGATCAGAGGATGTCCAGCTTGTCGCAGTATCTAAGACATTTCCGGCAGAAGCTGTTCAGGAAGCCGTTAGTGCCGGACATATTGATTTCGGTGAGAATTACGTTCAGGAATTGCAGGAAAAACGCCAGGTGTTGGCAAAGCATCCGCTTCACTGGCATTTCATCGGTCATCTGCAATCAAACAAAGCCAAATACATTGCTGAGTATATTCATCTCATTCACTCGGTTGACGACATAAGTCTTGGCAAGGAAATCAGTAAGCGAGCTGAACGGTTCGGACGGGTTCAGGATGTTTTGGTGGAAGTCCGTACAACGGATGAAGCGACAAAATATGGTGTTCCACCAAAGCAAACAATCGCACTGCTGAAGGAATTGTCGCAGCTTCAATATCTTCAGGTTTGCGGATTGATGACGATGGGACCTTTTTCGGATGACCCTAATGATTCTCGGCAATCCTTTCGGCAATTGGCGGAGTTGAAAAGAGAGATTGTATCTGAGGGAATTGAGAATGTCCAAATGCATCACTTATCGATGGGTATGACGCACGACTTTGAAGTTGCCATAGAAGAAGGTTCCACGATTGTCCGGATAGGAACAGCAATATTTGGCAGACGTGTAAAGAACGTGAATTGAAAGGGACGACCATGAAAATTACACCGTTGGAAATTAAGCGTCAACAATTCAAGAAGACTATGCGCGGGTATGATACCATTGAGGTAGAGACATTTTTAGAAATGGTTTCCAATGAGCTGGAGGATCTCATTCACGAAAACAGAGAGCAGAAGGATAAAATTATTGAGTTGGAAACACAGCTTTCCGACTATAAGAACATTGAACGATCACTCCAGCAGACATTTATGCAGGCACAGGAAACGAGCGGCAAGTCTATTGAGAACTCAAAACGTGAAGCTGAAATCATAGTGAAAGAAGCAGAAGTCAAGGCGTCGCAAATTGTGGAAAAGGCTCGTCTCGATTTTGCCCATGTGAAGGAAGAGATCTCGCAGCTCAAAGCGCGCAAGGAAAGTGTTCTGAGTAAATTGAAAGTGCTGCTTTCGTCTGAATTAAATTTGATACGCGCTCTTGATATCGATGAAGACGGGAATAAGAAAGATCCATCCAAAGGAACAGGGAAGGAACGTTTGGAAATAGATGAAATTCTAAAAAGACTGTAATAAATAGAGGTAGATTCTCTGCGAAGTGATGATTCAAATTCTGTTCTGAACACACAAGAATAACATGACTGAATTACGACAAAAGATTAACGAAGCAATAAAGTTTATCCGATCCAAGACGGATACGAAACCCGGGATCGGTATTATTCTTGGTACTGGTCTTGGTGGATTAGTAAAAGAGATCAAGAAGGAAATTGTAATCGATTATGGAAAAATTCCGCATTTTCCTATTTCAACGGTCGAATCGCACCATGGCAAATTGATTTTTGGAACGCTCTCCGGCAAGAAGATCGTAGCGATGCAGGGACGTTTCCATATGTATGAGGGATATAATCTGAAGCAAGTCACATTTCCTGTACGGGTCATGAAATTTCTCGGTGTGGAAAGTCTTCTTATATCGAATGCTGCCGGCGCACTGAATCCGCTTTTCAAAAAGGGTGATGTGATGATTATGAGTGATCACATTAATTTGCTGGGTGACAATCCGCTGATTGGCCCGAATGATGATGAGCTTGGCCCACGTTTTCCGGATATGTCGGAGGCATACAGCAAAGAACTTATTGCTCTTGCTGAGCAGGCTGCTCTTGATTTGAAGATTCGAATACAAAAGGGTGTATACGTAGCAATGCCAGGGCCGAATCTGGAGACCAGGGCTGAGTACCGTTTCCTCCGGACAATCGGAGCGGATGCTGTCGGTATGTCCACGGTGCCGGAAGATATAGTAGCAGTGCACATGGGAATGAAGGTCCTAGGTTTTTCCATTCTCACAGATGAGTGCTTTCCAGATGCATTGAAGCCGGCGTTATTGGAAGAGATTCTTAAAGTCGCTATGAAAGCCGAACCAAAAATGACAGCGATTATGAAAGAAGTTGTGAAGAGAATGCAAAAATAAAGATCGATTAGAAATAAGGGATTGGAATCGCTGGCATCTCATCATCTCATCGAAAATCAGCAAACCACACAATTACTCAATCGTAAATAAAAAGATGTATAAGCAATTAACCGATAAAATAAATTTTCAAACACTTGAATCTGAAATCCTAAAGTCTTGGGAAGCGAACGGTATTTTCAAAAAGAGTATCTCGACACGCGAAGGAAAGCCCAAATTTTCTTTCTATGAAGGTCCGCCAACGGCAAACGGCCGCCCCGGCATCCACCACGTTATGGCGCGGACACTGAAGGATATCATTTGCCGCTACAAGACGATGCAGGGTTTTCAAGTACAACGCAAGGCTGGATGGGACACACACGGTTTGCCCGTTGAGATCGAAGTCGAAAAATCGCTCGGCTTCAAATATAAAGACGATATCATTGCGTACGGAGTAGCGAAATTCAACGAAGAGTGTAAGAAATCCGTTTGGAAGTACAAGGTTGACTGGGAAGAATTGACTCGTATGATGGGCTATTGGGTTGATCTTCAGCATCCGTATGTTACTTTCGACAATAACTATATCGAGTCCATTTGGTGGGCGTTGAAGCAGTACTTTGACAAGGGACTTATTTATAAGGGATTTAAGATTCAACCATACTGTCCGCGGTGTGAAACACCGTTGTCATCTCATGAGGTTTCGCTTGGTTATAAAGATGTCAAAGATCCATCAATCTATATCAAGTTGAAAGTCAAAGGGGAAGAGAATACATACTTCCTTGTATGGACAACGACACCATGGACATTAATCTCAAACGTTGCCATTGCTGTTCATCCGGATGTCGACTATGTGAAGGTGGAACATAAGGGTGAAAAGTACATTCTCGCTCAAGCGCGTCTTTCTATCTTGGATGATGAATATGTGGTTCTCGAAGAGTTTAAAGGAGCTACACTTGCCGGCAAAGAATACGAACGGATGTTTTCGTACCATCCGGTAAAAGAAAAAGGTTGGTATGTTGTGCTTGCCGATTTTGTCACAACCGAAGATGGCTCCGGTATTGTCCATATGGCTCCAGCGTATGGCGAAGACGATTATCAGGTAGGACGTAAATACGGGTTACCCACAATTCATCCTGTGAACAAATCGGGAGCATTCAATTCTGAAGTAACGGATTTTGCTGGAATGTTTGTGAAGGATGCCGATCTCGAAATCATTCAGAATCTTCGTCATCGCAATATTCTTTATAAGAAAGAACTGCATCTTCATAGTTATCCGCATTGCTGGCGATGCTCAGCACCGCTGTTGTACTATGCGCGCGAGTCGTGGTATATCCGTACAACAGATTACGCCAAACGGATGATTGAGCTGAATAAACAGATCAACTGGATTCCACCGGACGTTGGCGCCGGTCGTTTCGGTAACTGGCTTGAAGAAAATAAAGATTGGGCGATTTCGAGAGACCGTTTCTGGGGAACACCGTTGCCTATTTGGCTTTGCGAGAAGTGCGGCAAACAAAAATGTGTCGGCAGTGTTGTGGAATTCCGGAAAGGCAAGAATGTGCCGGATCCGCTTGATCTTCATAAACCGTATGTCGATGGTGTCACATTCTCATGCGATTGCGGCGGCACCATGAATCGTACGCCTGAACTTATTGATGTCTGGTTCGATTCCGGTTCAATGCCGTTTGCGCAATGGCATTATCCGTTTGAGAATAAAGAAATTTTCGAGAAGGCATATCCCGCGGATTTCATTTCAGAAGGGATTGACCAAACACGCGGTTGGTTTTATACATTGCATTCCATCGGAACATTTTTATTCGATAAGCCGGCATACAAAAACGTGCTTGTCAATGAGCTTATTCTCGATAAGACCGGCCAGAAAATGTCGAAGTCTAAAGGGAATACTGTTGACCCAATTGCGTTGATGAAGAAGTACGGTGCTGATACCGTGCGTTGGTATTTAGTCTCGCAAAGTCCGGTGTGGAGGACGACATTATTTGATGAAGAAGGTATCGGTGAAGTGCAGCGAAAATTCTTTAGTACATTGACAAACACATATTCTTTCTTCGCTCTCTATGCTAATGTAGACAAATACGATAACACTGGACCCAAGATTCCGATCAACGAACGACAAGAGATCGATCAATGGATTCTATCGGAATTGAATACATTGGTAATGACATATCTCCAGTCGGTCGATGGATACGACGTGACGCGTGCCGCGCGCGCAGTGAGCGATTTCACGATCGACCAGCTTTCTAATTGGTATGTCCGCCGTAATCGCCGTCGTTTTTGGAAAAGCGAGAACGGAAAAGACAAAACTGCTGCGTACCAAACACTTCATGAATGTTTATTGACAATCAGCAAACTTATTGCCCCATTCGCGCCGTTCCTGGCTGATGAAATGTATCGAAACCTCGTAGTAGGAAACAAATCGATGTCGGAGTCTGTTCATTTGCAAGAAATGCCAAAAGCAGATGCAAACGTAATTTATCCGGAGCTGGAGCATCGGATGGAATATGCAATCAAAATTGTGGGTCTTGTGCGTGCAATGCGAATGAAGTCAAATTTGAAGGTGCGTCAACCGTTGCAGAAGATTATCGTACCATTCAAATCTGAAGCGGACCGGCATGAAATTGAACAGATGGAAGATGTCATTCTTGAAGAGATCAACGTCAAACAAATCGAATACATTGCAGATGAGTCTACACTCATCAAGAAAAAATCTAAACCGAATTTTAAAACCTTGGGACCAAAATTTGGTAAATCGGTTCAGCCGATTGCAGCACGGCTGCGAGATCTGACATCTGAAGAAATGAGCAAGTTGCAATCGCAAGGTACATTGATGTTGAACGTCAGCGGAACAGAATACATCATCGACGCATCCGATGTGGAAATTCTACACGAAGACATTCAAGGTTGGCTGGTAGAAACAGACGGACAGATCACCGTTGCGCTCGATACGGCTCTCACGGATGAACTCATCGATGAAGGGCTTGCACGCGAGTTTGTAAATCGTGTACAAAATTTGCGGAAAGACTCAGGCTTTGAAGTCACCGACAGAATTCGAATTGCGCACGCTTCATCGGAACGATTGGCAAAAGCGTTAGGGCGTATGGTTCAGTATGTCCAGCAAGAGACGTTAGCAGTCGAGTTAAAACCTATATCGAGTGCAGATGCTTTGAAGCAAGGTGCAAAAAACGAAGATATCAATGGTGAACCGAGCGCAATTGCAGTTGAGAAAAATTAGTATATATTGATGCAATTATTATCGTAGGAGAATTATGGCAAAGAAGAAAGTTGTAAAGAAGTCTCCGGCAAAAAAGACGACCAAGCGTATAATGTTGAAACCTAAAATCGATAAAAAGAAAACGAAAACGAGGACTGTCGCTGTGAATGTCGTATCCAAGAAAGGATACGGCAAAAGGGGTCTTGAACATTTCAAGACTATCATCCTAGAGAAACGAAAAGAAATTCTTGAAGAACTGGAATCATTGAAATCAACGATGATGGACGTAACAACCGGACAGTACGAAACTGAGAATTCGACATACTCTTCGCACATGGAACAAGGCACAGATGCAATGGAACGCGAAAAAACATTTCTCTTTGCATCACGCGAAGGGAAATTTCTCAATTATCTCGACGATGCTTTGAAACGGATCGAAAATGGAACTTATGGATTTTGTACAGAATGTGGAACCCTGATGGATAAAGAGCGGCTCGAAGCAGTGCCGCATGCTCATCAATGTATCGATTGCAAAACAAAATTAGTCGGGAATAAAATAGTGTAATTACTGGTTGGTAGTTTGTGTTTCAGTGTGTGACTCGGCTACAGAATAGGTAGTATACCAAATCACCAATCGAAAATTTTCAATCTCAAATTTGAATGAATTGAGGTCTTATTGCGTGTTCTTTTTGTCACTCTCGGTATTGTCCTTTTTGATCAAATTACCAAACTGTTCGTAAAAGGATTTTCCCTTCCTTTTTTCGATTTTTATTACCAGGGGATGCAGCTTGGGCAAAGTATTCCGGTGATCGGTGATTTCCTTCGTCTAACGTTTGTCGAAAATTCCGGAATGGCATTTGGGATAGAAATTGGCGGGCGACTGTTTCTTACCGTTTTCTCTTTGATTGCAAGTATTGGAATTTTCTACTATATCTATCGAGTTCGGAATGAGGCGTTCATTATTCGCCTCACGTTAGCAATGATTCTTGGCGGAGCAATTGGCAATCTCATTGATCGGTGCTTCTATGGTGTTATCTTTGGAGAAGCGCCATTGTTCTATGGGAAGGTTGTCGATTTCATCGATATGAATTTCTTCTATATTAATTTTCTTGGAATCCATATGGACCGCTTTGCTGTGTTTAATGTAGCGGATGCTTCTGTTTCCACCGGTATCGTTTTGATGCTGCTCTTCCACAAGAAATTTACAGATGTAGACAAATCTACTGTCGTGGTCACAGAAGGAACGAAAACTTTTCCTGACCATAATTCTGCACAGGATAACCTGAGTGAACCAAAAAGTGACGTACAGAGTTCTTCGGTGAATCCATCATAAGTGCACATACTATGTTTTCTCATCCATCCTCTGATGGAAGTCTGGAAGAACGAGAACACGCCCGCATTGTTGTTCCTGCCGGTGAACACCGTAAACGCATTGATGTCTATCTTACACATCACATAGAAAACGCAACACGCAGCAAAGTTCAGCAGGCAATCGAAGCCGGCATGGTATTGGTGAATGGCAAGATCGTCAGGTCTAGTTACCAGCTTCATCCTAACGATGTCATCGATGTGACATTTCCACGCCCGCTGCAACCCGATGCACTGGCAGAAAATATTCCTCTCGACATTGTGTACGAAGACGGAGATTTGTTAGTTGTAAATAAGCCTGCTGGAATGGTAACGCATCCGGCATACACTCATTATACAGGCACACTTGTGAATGCGCTTCTATTTCATTGCAATCATCTTTCGAAGATTAACACTGAAATGCGGCCCGGCATTGTGCACCGGCTTGATAAAGATACGACAGGTTTGATGGTGATTGCAAAGACTGATACAGTACATGCCTTTCTTGCAAAACAGTTTTCAAAGCGTACGATTGACCGAGAATATTGGGCTGTTGTCTGGGGGCGATTCAAGTCACCGAAAGGAACCATCGATGCGAATCTTGGACGAAGCAAGCGTGATCGAAAAAAAGTGGCAGTAACGGAAGATGGAAAATCTGCAATTACGGAATACGAGGTGATAAAAGAATACGAATTCCTTTCACTCGTTCGACTCCATCTGAAAACCGGACGCACGCATCAGATTCGTGTGCATCTGGCGCACATCGGCCATCCTGTCTTCGGAGATCCTACCTACAACGGACGCAGTAATACTTGGAATGGTTTGGAAGGGAAGAATGCCCAACAAGCGGGGAAATTACTGAAGTTGATCTCACGTCAAGCGTTACACGCAAAGACCATCGGTTTTATTCATCCTGCGACAAAAGAATTTGTGAAATTCAATTCTGATCTACCGAACGATATGCTGGCAGTATTAGCGAGCATTTAGTTGAACAGGGAAGAGTGAACTAATCCGTTCTCGCTGATTAAGTCAGTCAATAAAGGAACATTTTAAAATGCGATATGTCAAATTATGCTCTCGATTTTGAACAAATACTAATTTTAAAATGACACTACAACGTAAAAATATTCTGTTTACTCTAATACTTCTTGGTGCATCGACAGCGTCCACACAGACGTCATTTGTTATTCGTGGTAAGGTAGTCGATGCCGCCAATGATGAACCGCTTCCCTCGGCAACCATAAGATTCATTGGAACTTCGCAGGGAACTATCACGAATGCTCAAGGGGAATTCCAATACACTGTCCGCGATTCACTCGCGACAATTGCAGTAAGTTATGTCGGCCACACGTCGGATACCATCACGTTTTTCAGTGGAAGCTCACACGGTGTGCTGATTCGCTTGCAGCCCAATGCCATTCAAGTGGCTGAAATGATTGTGACAGGCGAAGACCCAGCGTACGAAATTATTCGTGCTGCAATCGAGAGCAAAAAGAAATGGATGAAGCAGTTAACATCCTATGAGGGGAAGGCATTCAATCGGCTAGAGATTCGTGCAAAAGATTCTATTGCCGCTATTACGGAAGCATATTCGACGCTCTATTGGCGAAGTGATGATTCCCTCCGCGAAATTGTTACACAAAAAAAGCAAACAGGTAATCTTCCTAAATCGATGCAGGCGGTACGTGTAGGGAACGTAATCAATTTTAACGATGATGAAATTGCGATGGGAGGATTTCGCTTCACTGGCCCGACAGCGCGGGATGCATTTGACTTCTACGACTACAAGTTGCGTTCCACTCGAAGAATGGACGATTTTGATGTATACGAAATCGAGGTGATACCGAAATCGCGCATCAATCCTTTGTTCAAAGGAACAATCGCGATTGCCGAACGTTCCTATGCTGTCATTGAAGCCGATCTTGAACCGAATGAAGCGTACGAGCAGCCGTTCCTTCATTTCTTAAAATCGCATTATAAGCAATCGTTTCGGCTTTTCAACAACACGGTATGGCTTCCTGTGCATTATCGCTTCGAGGGAAATCTGGAATTGCGCATTATGGGAATCAGAATTCCGCCCATCGGTATCGAACGGGATGTAGTCATCTACGATTATCGGGTGAACCCCGAACTCCCCGACAGCATTCGCAAAATAAGCAAAACAGCAGTCGACTCATCTGCGAAGAAAATTGATTCGACCTTTTGGGCGACGCACGATGTGCTGCAGTTAACGGTAGAACAGGACAGCGCCTATCATAAACTCGACAGCACGCAAACATTGGAAAAACAATTTGCTCCATCCGGTGCGATGGTAAATCTTATGAATTCGATGTCTACCGGTATCTTCAGTTATCTGGATCTGTCATTCAATCGCGTGGAAGCATGGCATCTGGGAATCTCCAAAACGGCAGATTCATTGACGAGCGGGCTGGGTGTTCGAGGCGGAACGGCATACGGAACGGCAGATCAAAGATGGAAATGGCACGCCGGGGCGACACTATCATTCGGTGATACGGTGAGGAGCACTGCTTCATTCGGTGCTGCAGTAATTTCCATATCCGACCGAAGTTGGTCATTTGCTTTGGATGCGTATGATCAGTTGGAAGAATTTCCGCTTGTATTGATGAAGGATCGGTTCTTCAATATCTTCAGTGCTTTATTCGATCATTCGGATGCGTACGATTATTATGCTGCTCGCGGTGTAGAGGCGGCATTGACCTATATTCCGGCAGCTTCCTGGCGAGTATCTCTAACAGGGCTCTCGGAGGATCAGCAATCGCTTGCCAAGCATACGGAATATTCATTCTTCGAACGCTCCAAGACTTATCCGGATAATCCTTCCATTGCCGATGGGAGAATGAACAGTGTAACACTGAATGGAAGATATGCCACGACAGAGATACCGGGAATGACACGGAATGCTTTCAGTACATCAGCATCGATGGAATATTCTGATCCATTTCTAAAGAGTGATTATTTGTTCACTCAGTTTAACGTGAAGCTTCGCGGAAAAATATCCACGATGAATGATAACTTATTATTCCCGCCATCACTCACTTTTATACTCAATGCCGGGACAACAGCGGGACATCTACCACCGCAGAGATATTTCTCGCTTGCCTCCAACGTGCTGTTTGTCGGAGAACAAGGGACACTCCGCGGTGTTGGGTCGCGTGAATACTACGGAGATCGGTATGCCGTGTGTTCTATCGAATATAATTTCCGTCGTGCCCCATTTGCGCTGACAGGAATCAAAGCGCTCTATGAATCGAAGCTTGAATTGATTGTAACGGGAGCCGTAGCGCGGTCTTGGTTTTCTGACCAGGTGCTTCGGACGCCGCAATTTCCTGTAAATGATACTCATGGCTGGGACTATGAAGCGGGAATCGGTGTTTCGAACATACTCGATTTCTTTCGCATCGATCTTTCGTATCGTTTCACTCAACCGAGCCAAGTGATGTTCACGCTTTTGCTCTCAGATTTTGTTTCAGACTTTGCACGATAGCCTGAGTTTTTTCTCACCAAGTGCTCGACCCATTCTGGATGATACATCTTCGTTGTATTCGTAGAGGGATTGACCGAAAAGTTGGTGGTCGCAATCTCCCGCATACCTAAGCTTGCCTGCGGAAGATGATCTCGCGTCAAGTACTGCGCACGCAGAACCTATCGGTTTTATTCATCCTATGACAAAAGAATTTATAAAATTCGATTCTGAATTGCCAGAGGATATACAAAGTGTTCTAAAAAGAACCCGGTGAGATTTCTGTCATTGGTGTTCAAACTTGTATGGTTAGAATCAAAGACCATCATAACAACTTTTATTCAACACAGAGTATATTCAGTTGTTGTTTGCTCCTTGGTTAATCCAATCACGAATTAATGTGATATCACTTGTGCTGAGAGCGCCACCTTGTGGCATCTGACTTCCGCATGTAGTTCCAGAGACTTTTTTATAGAGCACACTATTAGCGGCATCGTATGGAAGAACACGTTTCAAGGAAGTACAGCTTGATTGTGCATTTATGTTGACCAGATTGTTGTAGCTGACACTCGCGGTAATCGTCAATCCTCCATAGCCGCCATGACAACTAGTGCATCGGCTGTTAAAGATCGGTTGAATCTGATTTGAGAATGAAACGAGTGGAAGAGTTCCAAGAATTGAAATGATAATCTCCAGACTATCAGCAATTGGTGTTTTACTATCAGCCACGACGGTGTTTGTGCTGCCTGTGTCGATACCGGAGATTGTAAGAATTGATGAAGCCAACAACACAGCAGCTTTTGCGACATTGGGCTGTCTTTTGATAGAATAAGGTGATTTGCCTCCTGATAATGTAATTTGTTTGGAAGCTCCTTTTGCGACGGACACGTTAGTGCTGCTTGCGGACAATCCCGACAGTGGAGGAACTTCTGTCCCTATGTCTTTGCAGCTGTAGATGACAACAATAATGATCGCAACGATAAGAATGATGGAAAAACTTTGTTTGGAATTCATAGGTATCTCGCTGTGCTAAAGAAAGAGATGCATAAGAAAATCAAATTCGTTTTGTTGTACGTTCCCTGGTGTTTGGTCATGTATTCGATACATGGGGCATAATTCAACACCTGGCAATGGAAAAAATTCCGCTCCAATGCTATACCTCGATTCACTTCCCGTTTTATACTCAATGTCTGGATCATAGAAATCATACATAAATTTTAAGTCGACGCCATCCAGTACCAAGTAATTTATTTCAATATAGGAGATGAATTCATCTGTCCCCAGGGTCGTCTTATCTTTCTTTATATCCCATTCACCATTAATAGTAATATCGTTATAACTAACACCAGCGAATCCGCCGAACATTGTAAGAGTGCCGAGCAAACCGTTATTATACCAGCCAGATCCACCCAGAGAACAATTTAACTTGTCAAGCTTAAAGAGAGCTTCCGCCCTTGTCGTGATGAGCCTGATCCAGCCGTTGGACGGGTCGCTGCCATTTTCACCATTATACACACCTGCATTCCATGTGATAGATGTCGGTGATATTCCCACTTCGATCCCCGTATCTTCTCTGTGATAAAGGGGGAACACTGTCTTTGATCTGATAAAAGCAGTATGATCATCGATTCTTGTTCCATACGCTGGTGTAAATCTTCCTACCTTTACATATCCATTTGCTGGAAGAACCTGAGCAATGCCGAAAATTTCAAAATCTTGGTAGAGCGTTTTTGTCACAGACAGAAGAAGATTGTTTGCAAGTCGTGCGCTCAAATAAATATCTCCTTGCATCTGGTAAAACGATGTATAATCTCGTTGTTGTTGATAAGTGAATAATGTTCGCATGTCCGTACCGATACTGACAAAATCGTTCAGTCGCGTTGTAAAGTTGTTCATCGTCGAATCGTTAGACCATGCCCGGACGGGAAGAGTCTCTCGTCCATACATGGCAGCGCCATAATAATTGCGCATGCCGCCGCCGTTTGGATCGATATGGCAGTTTTGGCATTTAAAATTTGTTGACGAAGAGAATCGCGGAAGGGCAAATCCATTTGTTGCAATTAGAAAACAGAAGAGGAAGAGAAAAATGTTTCGAGAATATTTCATAGTAATTCAGCCTTTCGGAAGCATGGTCAATCTCGATACTCAAGAAACCCGTTTCATAAACTTGCCGTTATCGTTAAGGTCTATTCTTTCAAATCCTTTCTATAGCATCTTCTTCTTTTGTGCAGCCGATAATCATAATATTTCCATTGTGCTTGGATTTTTACATTTGCTTCCAATTCTCTGTTTGTCTCAACTTTTGTAATTTTATTTTTGATAAATACTTTATTTGTTTCGTGTATAAGAATTGCATTGATCCCTTTATTCTGCATGTCAGGACGTACGGCTGTAAGATACAAATCCGCGCGCTTCTGATATTTCAGTGCCGATAACAGGTAGATAAATCCGAATGGAAACAGACGGCCCTTGCACTTCTGTAACGCTTCGGATAAAGAAGGCATAGCAATTCCAAAAGCAACAATATGGTTTTGAGAATCCAACACGATCGGCACGTACTCCGGAAGAATGAACCCGAAATATTGCTTCACATACATATTTATTTGTTTCTCCGACAATTCAACAAAGCCATAGAGGTCTTTATAGGCATCATTCAGAACGTGAAATATTTCTTTTGCATAGGGGAGCAATTCCTTGGCCTTTTTCACTTTGAGAATGGTAAGATGGTTCCTCGTTAATGCAATCTCAGCTATTCTTTTTATTGGTTCAGGTATTTCTGGATGCATCGTCACTTCATATTCAATCCAGTCGATATCTTTTGTATATCCGGCATGTTCCAAGAGGATCGGATAATAAGAGTAATTATAAATCGCACCCAACGTACTCACTTCTTCAAAACCTTCGATGAGTGTCCCTTCGCCGTCCATATCTGTAAAGCCTAATGGGCCATGTATGGAGTCCATGCCGTTTCTTCTCGCCCATTGTTCCACAGTATTGAACAGTGCAGAGGATACTTCTATGTCGTTAATACAATCGAACCATCCAAAACGGGCTGCTTTGGTATTCCATTTCTCATTATATTTTTTATTAAGGATCCCCGCAATTCGACCAACGATCTTTCCGTCATGAATTGCGAGCCAATATACTGCTTCGCAAAAATCAAACGCTGGGTTCTTATCTGTTCTTAGCGATTTTATTTCATCGGTACGAAGAGGAGGGACCCAATATTTATTACCGCTGTACAGTGAATACTGAAATGATACAAATTTTCTTAATTCACGTAAGGTATGCACTTCTTTGAGCTGTATATTCATACACATCATCGCCTTGTTTTCAAGAATAATATAAATGTATGTGAACGAAGTCAAGTAGGATTCAAAAAAATAAATGCTGGAATACATTCGCAGCAATTGAATGAATTGAACCACTCAAGCGATAAATAGTTCTCTAGGTTACAGGCAGGTTTGTTGATAGAAACAAAAACTGGAATTGTTGAAAAAAAAGAATTTTGTTGAGGTACGGTACATCATGCCAAAATGGAAAGAAACACAAGCAAAGGTGCAAATTGATATAGCCTCAATTGGAATACAACGAAGGGATTTAATTTTTACCCGCAATATTGTTGAGCATGCGTCAAAATCGGGGATCAAGGGTGTGATAAATCACGTCCCTACGAATTTAATGCCTTCGCCGGTGAGCTCCTGCGTGTTCTTCCTTTCCAGAAGAATGGCGCAGCGGGAGTTCTGGTATGGGAGCCATTAAATGTTCATCCGGATAGGTGCATTTGATTTTTTTGCCTAAAAATTCTTCCAGCTTCACTAGTTCATATGCGTCATCTTCATCAGCAAAGTTGATGGAAATACCGTTAGCTCCGGCGCGTCCGGTACGTCCTATTCGGTGTACATACTCTTCCACATCCTGCGGCATATTGTAATTGATGACATGGGAGATGCCTTCGATGTGCAGTCCGCGTGATGCAACATCCGTGGCAACCAAAACACGAACCTTCCCTTCACGAAATCGCTCTAAGCGGCGGATACGTTGCGATTGTTCCACGTCGCCGGAAAGAAGCGCACAACTGACGCCATAGGTCTCGAGCAGCTCTTTCACACGGCGGGCTTCATCCCGGCGGTTGACAAACATCAATACACGGTCGAGGTGTTTTTGCATAATAACATTGTAGACGAGTGCAGCCTTTTGATTATAGGTGGTGATGTACGTGATCTGTTCAACACTCTCCACTGCGATTTTGTCTGGCATGATATTCACTTCGAACGCCTGCCGTGTCCATGTTTCAGCTAGCCGCTTGACATCGGATGACATGGTCGCTGAAAAGAACATGGTTTGCCGCCTTGCCTTCGGTGGTGTATCCAGCACAATGGAACGAACAGCATCTATGAAACCCATATCAAGCATACGGTCTGCTTCATCGAGGATAAGGATTTCCACTTTGCCGAGGTCCACGAGTCTTTTCTGTTTGAAATCAATTAGGCGGCCGGGTGTGCAGATGAGAATGTCGCACGGTTCGCTTTTTAGCACTCTCTCCTGTTTTGAATAATCCATGCCGCCGAGAATTGCCAGAATGCTGCATGGGACATATTTGCCGAGTCCGCGTGCATCTCTTTCAATCTGCATTACGAGTTCACGTGTTGGTGCCAGGATCAACGCTCTGGGAGTACCGTGATGCCGTTTCCCTTCGATGGGATGTTTCAGAAAGTGATTGAAGATGGTAATGAGATATGCAGCAGTTTTTCCTGTTCCGGTCTGCGCCTGTGCGGTTACATCTTCACCTATCAGTGACTTCGCAAGGGTTTCTGCTTGTACGGGGGTACAATAGTGAAATGCGAGATCGTATATCGCGTGCATGATCTCGTTCGGAAGTTTGAAATCGTGAAACCGTGTTTTTCCGTCGACGACAGGGACTTTAAACATCGAACTATTCCACGCCTCTGTCGGCACAACTGACGGCGGAGAAGGTGTGCGCTGAGCAAGTTTTGCCCTTCGTGCAGCGTATTCAGCGCGTGTTTCGCGTTTTCGAATATCGCGCGGATGGTGCGTGCCTGACGGCTTGTTGTGTGAGAATCCTTTATGTTCAAGAGATGATGGCTTCGGTTCTCTCATGGTTGTTGTGGCCGGCGGCGGGAGAGGCTTTACGAACATGCCTCTGATTCTTGTGACGATTTTTCTTAACACTGAAACGTTATCCTTAAAAAAAAATTGTAATTTCTCTTTCAATATACAAAAAAGAGAGTGAGGAGTGGACGGAAATTTGGTAAAAGTTTAAAAAGGCAAAAAACTACAGAGCCAAGATTACGAAAGAGAGATATGGAGAAATATCTGTCTATCATGCGAAGCGAGATAGATGAGATGTATTCTTTGGATGCGATTCTCCATCGCCTCATCAAGCTGTATTCTCGTTACCACCGAAAGAAATGGAACGGGCGCTTTATGAGTTTATCTGTTAATTGCTGCATATTCTGTTCGACTGTACGTTCTCCAGCGTACACGCATTGATCAACGCGGTGGAATTCGTTCCAATCGATTTCCGCTACATAAGGCTTAAGGATTATATCCGCTTGTTGTAGATGGAGATCATTCAGTTTACGGGTCGTCACTTCACTCGCACGGATCACGATCTCGTACCCGTGCCGATGATTTTCAAAACTACCGAGGGACCGACGCACATCGACAGCGATGATGGGATCTTTTGACAGCGAGGAAGCCGCTGGCACAGGAACAGTACTTGTGACCGTTCCATCAATGAAAAGCCGTGAACCCGTTGCAAGAGGAGCGACGATACCCGGAACTGCGGAACTTGCTGCAACTGCAGTAATAATGGAACCTGACGTAATTACGTGTTCTTCACCGTTCACAAGATCACTTGTCACAGCAGCAAAGCGAAGAGATACATCGCGAATATCCCCTTCTTCCAGGAGCATATTCAATGCCTGAAGTAATGTTATTTGTGCAAATGTTCCATTTCCGAACACGGATCTCGATAAAAAATACCTTTGCCGCAAATGCGCAGCAAATTGTTCCCACACCGAGTGAGAACTCTCATGATCGGTGTCCGAAAACTGTTCCAACCCAATCCGTTTGAAAAAATCTCCCTGCAGAAAATTTCTTATCTTTTCTTCAACAGCTTCTGCACTGCGTAGTTGTGAGTACATTCCCCCGACGACTGCCCCCATACTGGTGCCGACAATCAATGATGGTATAAGATCGATCTTCTCAAGAGCCTTGAGAACTCCGATATGAGCCAATCCTCGTGCTCCACCTCCGCCCAGAACCAGAGTGAAAGGAATAACTTTCTTGCCTCTTTGATTTCGCTGCATTATTCCACCATCAATTCATGCACATTACCGGATCTATTAATAATAATGTATTAGGAACGAAGTTATATGAAAGAAAAGTGAGGCGCAAGAGGTTTTTGCTCAATCGAATGAGGTGCACAGGTAATTTATCTTCTCACTTTTTCGTCATTTCTCTTTTTTATTTTTCATAGGTATTCTCTCGCTCTTGCTTTCACTAAATAAAACTAATACATTTTTTTGTTCCATTAAGTATTCTAAGCTCTATTGCAGTGCATATATTCCTTTTCATCGGAAGAGAGGATTAGATGTACCTTGAAATATATTGACACCGAGCAGGGGTTCAAGGTTGTTAAAATTCGAAAGTGGGGTTTTAAAAAGAAAGGAATGAAGTGGATATCACATCTCTCAACAAAAAGTTTGGAATAGCAGGCAAACTAGAATTCGCATCGGGGCAAGGTGGACTTCCGATAGCAATAATTACAAATGCATTTGCCAAAGCATCTGTTGCGATCTACGGGGCGCATGTGCTCAGCTATCGGCCAAAAGGTCAAGAGGAAGTGCTGTGGATGAGCAGTCTCAGCACATTTGAAGAAGGCAATCCTATCCGCGGAGGAATTCCTGTTTGTTTTCCCTGGTTCGGTCCGCATGGTTCCGATTCGAAAAAACCGCAGCATGGATTTGCACGGCTGCAGATGTGGAAAGTTGCAGAAACAGCCGATTTGCCAGGAAGTGAAACACGGTTACGTTTGACCTTGCGCCAGAATCAGAAATTAAAAGCTCTATGGAAATATTCTTTTCTTGCAGAGATGATTATTACTGTTGGAGCTTCGCTGAGTGTAACATTCCGCTGCACGAATACCGGTACGGAACAGTTAAGCTATACCGGTGCACTTCATTCGTATTATTCCGTTAGCGATATAGCGAATGTAAAAATCAAAGGGCTCGGCGGCAGTCGTTATTATGACGGTATGAAGGCGACTGTTCCATCAATTCAAGAAGAAGATAATTTGGTAATTCAGAAAGAAGAGAACCGCCGCTATATCAATACGACTTCAGATTGCATCATTGAGGATTCAGGGTTATCACGGAAGATTCGCGTAGGAAAAACGGGGAGCCGAGTTACCGTCGTCTGGAATCCTGGAGCAGAGATGGCGAAGAAGATCGCCGATATGCCGGATGACGGATATAAGGCCATGGTTTGTGTCGAAGCGGCCAATGCGTATGATGATATCGCTATTGTTCAGCCAAAGGGAAGCTGTACTCTTTCTACCAGTATAGCAGTTGAAGCATATTAATTATTTTACTCACATTATGCATAAAATGAAGAACGGCAATCAGCAGAGTTCATTTTCAAAGAAACTTAGACCACCCCATACCCCCTCCTTGCCAAGGAGGGGAGTAAGGGGAGGTGAATTGAATAATTTCTTACGATCATCTGTAAAGTTAGGCTTTTTGCGTAACATCAGTTATTTTATATAATCATTTTCAAAAATGGAGTTATTATGAAGACAAGTACACTTGTTCTTTTTTTTCTTATCGGAATGATCGTCGTAACAATGACAGCATGTGTGCCCGGCGGAGGAGAGTTCCACAGAGACAACCCTGCCGGACTGTTTTTCGGAATATGGCACGGCTGGATCGCACCAATATCGTTGATTATCAGTTTTTTCAATCCATCGATCAGAATTTATGAAGTGAATAATACGGGGTTTTGGTATGACTTTGGTTTCTATATGGCAATTATAAGCGGGTTCGGTGGCTTATCCCTGACGCGAAAGAAGTGGAAATCAGATCGTAAAGATTAAAAGGCATGCATGAGCTATAAGAGTATGAGGCGTATCATTGATGCTGACAATAGTCAGTGACTCAGATATTCAGGATTATATTTGAAAAGTAAAGATTTTTTTGTAATGTCTTCTTTCTATCAACCATTTTGATAAGGACATACCAACTATGGAATTATTTCATATTGCTGCGAAGCAGGTTCTCACTGCTTCATTAATTATATTCATGACAACATTTTGTTTTGGTCAACAGAAAACACATAACCCATCCGGCTTTGAAATCAAACGAGGTGTAAATCTGAGCCATTGGCTGTCACAAAACTTCGGATGGTCTCCCAAAACAACATTTATCACCGAAAAGGACATTCAATTCATCGGCAGTATAGGCTACGATCACGTGCGAATACCTGTGGACGAAGCTGAAATGTGGGACAATGATGGCAAACCGTCGGATGAATCATTTGCATATCTTACTCATTGTCTCGATTGGTGCGCAAAGTACAACTTGAGAGCAGTAGTAGATCTCCATATTCTCAAAGCGCATTATTTTAATGCAATGAACGAGGGGAGAACAAACACTCTATGGACAGACTCTGCAGCACAAGATAATTTTATCAAACTTTGGAATGAAATTTCAAATCGTCTGAAAAAGTATCCTGTATCCATGGTTGCTTATGAGCCGATGAATGAACCTGTAGCCGAGAACCATGATGACTGGAACAAGTTGATTTATAAAGCAGTAAAAGCACTGCGCAAGCTTGAACCCAATCGTGTTCTTATTATAGGTTCAAATAGGTGGCAAATACCCGGCACATTTCCATATTTAAAAGTACCCGAAAACGATAAAAATATTATCCTGAGCATGCATACTTACTCACCACTGGTTTTTACACATCATTTAGCAAACTGGACGCCGTTAAAAGATTACAAAGGTCCAGTACATTATCCCGGACAGATTGTTACCAATGCCGATTATGAAAAATATGTCGATACAAACAACGCGGCCTTAGTACAATCGATGGTTCAATCGAAGGAAATATATAACAAGAAGAGACTTACTGATGAATTGTTGCCGGCAATACGAAAAGCTAAGGAACTTAACCTTCAGCTGTACTGCGGTGAGTTTGGCTGTCTTCCCCATGTCGATCGGACCGACAGGATGAAATATTATGAAGATATTGTTTCGGCGTTCGAAGAGAATAATATTGCCTGGTGCAACTGGGAATATAAGGGTGATTTCGGAATATATGCGTTTGACTTCGAGAAACTAGTATCTCTCTCGCCTGATAGCGGATTTATCGATGTTTTAATGCATAAGAAATAATAAAGTACCTTGTTAGCAAATCCTATCTTTATCTGGCTTGAGGCTTTTCTTAGACTTTTTACGAAAATAGGTTTTGTGTTCAATCAATCGGGGCAAGAGTTCACATCTAAAAAGATAAAATGATTTGCAAGGGCACGAAATATTGTGCCTTAATCACGGCAGGGGCGAATCCCTCTATCCGCTCAGGATGTGCGGGTAATTGCATTCGCCCCATTTGAGATATTCAAAGTTTTTGTATGTTGTTATCGGTATGATCTGAAAAGAAGTGAAAATATCTCACCATACACCTTCCACGCTCAAGTAATAAGTCCGTACCGGTGCCAGATTACCGATCAACTCCACGTAATAGTAGTTGGTCAGATTCTTCACCGTCAATCCGATGGTGATCGGCAGGCCCGTGTTGATAAGATTATATGTTACGCCGACATCCACAACTTTACAGGCAACACGCTGGTCTCCATCAATAATAGGGGCAAGACGAACAAGGTTTTCATCAATCGCTTCCACTCTGCTCACAAAGCGAAAATTCACTTCTGTTCGCCACTGACGGTAGTTTGCGGCCAGCGACGCATAGAATAAATGCCGCGAGCGGAATTTGAGTACCGTGTTCTGGTTGAGATCGACAGGATCTGTGTAGGTGTAGCTGAAGTCCGTAGCCAGAAATCGGTCGAACCAGTCTGTTTTGATTCCCAATTCCATGCCCCGAATTCTCGCTCGCGTTATGTTGCTGAAAAGTATCTCCAACTGATTCGGATTGACACCTGCTTCAATAAGATCGTAGTAATCACTTTGAAAGAGTGCCAGGTCGAGAAAGACTCGGTCACTTAACCATTGAGAACCGCCCATCTCAAATGAAACACTGCGCTCCGGTCTTAAGCTGTCGTTTGGAACGATTTTGATCTGGCTGACTCCCGTAGAAACAGATGTAAAAAGCTCACTGATGGATGGATAACGAAATCCTTCGCCGTAGGATGCCCGAAGAGTTGTTATCGGGCCCGGGGTGAAAACCAATCCTATTTTTGGATTGAACTGAGACGGGGAAGAGGCGGCTGGAGATGCGAAGATCTCTTTCCATATTCTTTCCCAATTGTACCTTATTCCCGCTGTCAATTTGAGTGATTGAAATGGCGTAAACTCATCCTGGATGTAGAAAGCAGCTCCGACGCCGGGATGGGATCCGAAAATATCTGAAATGACACGGTCATAATTCGCAACGAGGCCGAACGTAAGAAATTGGGCGGACGAAGTTGTATATGTCCCCTGCGCTTCCAATTGAGTGAAGTGTGCTGCCGAAGTGTTATTGACGCGCCCGGAACTATCGTCTTGCCAGAAATTGCCGAAGTAGATTGCTTTCAACGAGTAAAAAAATTGATCGGATAAAATATTTTTATAGGCGAGACTCACATTACCTCGTGCTGAATTCACTTCGCCGTTCAATTGTGCGTCTGCAGGGCGGGTCGGCTCATTCAGACTTTGCCACCAGAAGAAATTGCCGTGCTTACGCCACTGGAGGTTGGTCATGAGTGTTAAGTTCTGAGATTGCGAAAAATTATAATTGAGTTTCGAGTAAATGCCCCAGCGATGGTACACGTCGTTCACACGATAGCTATCGTCTACTGACCGGGAGGCACTTATGAGGTATCCGAAAGAACCGACACGGTTTGAGTAACTGAAGAATCCTCCAGTGTTAAAACGCGGGTTGGAAGACCAATCCCATCCGGAGTAGATTGGTTTATCGTAGATGCCGGAGAAAAAGCGAAACCGGATCTCGGGTGTTTCGCCGATTTCTTTTGTAATGACATTGATGACACCGCCAAGCGCACTCGACCCATACAGCGCGGAACCGGCACCTTTTACAACTTCGATTCGATCGATTTGAAACATTGGAAATGTTTCCCAATTTATTTCACCGGTGTCGCCTGTGATGTACGGAAGCCCGTCAATGAGAACAAGTACACGGCTTCCGACGCCTCTGCTGTAACCGGTTGAACCGCGGATATTCACTTGATCCGACATCATATTGACACCCGGGACATAGCGAAGCGCATCGTCGAGCGTCACGGAGAGACGATCGGCAATCATTTTGGATGTCACGGTCGAGACACTTACAGGAACATCCCGCAAGCTTTGTTCTCGCCGGCTCGCTGTGACAATGACTTGTTCTGTCTGAATGGGAGCTTGTACAAGCGATACATCAAGATGCAGTACTGTATCGGGTTGAATCGAAATTTGATGGATCGTCTGTGTTGTATACCCGATAAGCGAAAAAGAAATGTCGAACGTTCCGGCTGGAACTCTCCTCAGCAGATATTTTCCGTGGGCATCTGTCGTTGTACCGCGAACGGTTTCGCGCAGAAGAACATTGACACCGGCAAGCAGCTCTTGTGTTTTCGCATCTGATACGATTCCCATAATGGAACCGGCGTTTGGCTGAGCATTCGAAACGTGAAGGAGGAAGACAAGAGCAATATAGAGAAGAGAGTTTCTCAAAATGGCTGTGGTGGAGGATTTTGAAAGTCAACGTCGATGTCGATCCCTTTCACCTGATAGTTGTCATTCACTATAACAATGCCGGGTTTTGAAGAATCTGTTGAATCCTTGTAGAATCCGACGACTCGGAATACTCGTATGCCGCGATGTATCAAATTGAGACTAACTTGTTGAATGACGCCGATATATTTGTACGTCCCGGAATGCAAAGGAAATGAATACGAAAGCGAGTCGACGTAAAAGGGGAGAGTTCCGCTTAAGCTTGGATACACAAAGATTGTACTCGGACTTGCAAACAAACCTGAATAGACCTTTGCAGAATCGAGCGGGTAAATTTGCGAAGCAAAAATCCAGAGATTAATAAGGCTATCCGTTGGCCACGAGCCGGGGGTAAAGTGTACAGTACCGCTAAATCCAAATTCCATCGGAGGTGGCGGCGCGAGCCCGCCGTCACAGGCCGCGAGCATCACACAAAGGATCGTTAGGACGAGGTACCTCATAACTCTCACGAGAATAGTACACATTGGAATATTAACATGCAATATAGTATGAACGGTTGGTTCTTTTCCTCTTGCTCTTGCTTTCCCGCTGGAAAATAGATAGATTTTTCCAAAGTTTTAGCAGTAGTACGCACCAATGAAAACAATAAACCAACCCCACCGAAGATCCATTCGTTTAAAAGAATACGATTATTCCCAGCCCGGAGAATATTTTGTAACCATTTGTACTCACGATCATAAATGCACATTAGGAGAAATTATAAACGGTGAAATGCAGTTGAATGAAATCGGAAAGATTGCAGAAGAAGAATGGTTACGAACAGCAATTATTCGTCCTGATATTCAATTGGATTTATATGTTATCATGCCGAATCACATTCACGGAATTATCGTTCTGAATGAAGGTAGGGGCACGTTGCAATCCGATATACCTGTAGTGGCGAATTGCTATTCGCCCCAGGAGAAAGCACATAACAATCTAATCAACAACAGGGCGTATATCGATACGCCCCTTTAAGGTACCAACTTGGCACCTTAAAGAGAGGCGAACATTCCAAATACCTCCCATTTGCTTTTACAGAGCAAGGTATTGCGATGCTTTCCGGTGTATTAGGCAGTCCACGCGCCGTACAAGTAAATATTGCGATCATGAGATCGTTTGTAAAATTACGGCAGGTATTAGCGACGCACAAAGATCTAGTACGGAAGCTGGAAGAAATGGAAAAGAAATACGACGCACAATTTCAGATAGTTTTTGATGCGATCAGGCAGGTTCTTGCTCCTCCTGAAAAACCCAGACGCGAGATCGGATTTCGGGTAAAAGAACCTATTGTACGATACAAAACGAGAAAGAACCAAAAAATGATGATTCGACCACCCCAGTCCTGCGGACTTCCCCTCCTCACTTGAGGAGGGGTGTAGGGGTGGTGACTTTACTGCAATGAGTTCTTGCCCTCCCATAGTAAAACAAGTATATTTAAGGTAAGAAAAATCCCGCACCAGCCGTAATTACCACAGGGGATTTCTTTTTCTTTATCGCAATGCGCCAAATAATTAATTCGGAACTTTAACGATGGGAATTATTTATAATCGTCCGAGACAAAAGCGATTACGACAACATCTGAGAAACACTGCATCTGAAGCGGAGCGGCTGCTTTGGAGTTCATTAAAGGGGAGCCAAATGCTAGGATATAAATTTCGCAGTCAGCAAGGTATCGAACAATATGTTGTAGATTTTTATTGTCCCGCAAAAAAAGTTGCTATCGAGATTGATGGAGAGACACATTGGACTGATCAGGAACAAAAAAGAGACCGTGAGAGGCAATGCTATATCGAAGCATTGGGTATTCGGGTACTGAGATTTACAAATGACGATGTTTATACAAATAAAGACGGTGTATTGAATACGATCTTTGCAGTCTTAGAAGGACAAGAAGAGGAATGAATAGCGTTGAGATATTTCCATTTATCGACCACCCCTTTCTCCCCTCCTCATATGAGGAGGGGTGTGGGGGTGGTGGCTTCAGCGAAAAACATCTCTTGCCCTCCGATGCGGAATATGATATATTTATGGTAAGAAAAATCCCGAACCAGCCATAATTACCACAGGGGATCGCCGATGACAATTCTTGAAAAAATAAAAATTATTGCTTTTGTAGGGACGCACAGCCGTGCGTCCCTACGGGTGACATTCATGCCAATGATTGATTTCTAACATGCCAGACAGAGACGTCCATATAATCCGTAACCTGATTTATTTCCAGTACGCAAAGATTATTGCCCGCAGTGCATTTAAAGTTGCTGACGGCGAACAGGCAAAGAAACTGCATTACGGATTTATCAAGAATACTTTCCGCGATCTTAAATCCGGCGGTAAATCGTGGTCGCATATCGAGCGCGAGGATTGGCAGTTGGTAGAAGCCGAGAAGAAATGCATTTATTGCGGCACACCGGAAAATCTCCAGCGCGAACATATAGTGCCGAAGTCTTTGCGTATAAAGCCGGATTGTGAAACGTGCGACCGCATTCAATCCATTCATAATCAGGTGTGGGCGTGCGGAGCGTGCAACTCCGCGAAAGGGACATTAGGGCTCTACGAGTTCTTTCGCAAGATGCACCCCGAGGAGAAAAAGTATTTCGATTTCATTCAACCGCTTGTAGAAAAGAAATATCTCAAGACGATTATGAAATGCCACGAATGTGCCGGTACATTAGATGCCTCCGATCTTAACAAAGATGGAGAACTTTCAGTGTTGGATATTGATGATGCATTGAGGAGAGTTAAGTTACGAATTTGAGTGCTGCTTTGTGATTGAAACACCTTTTGGTTAAATTTTGCGAGAATGCTGATGGTATTATACATAACATTTATAGCGTTTAGCAAAAGAGATACAAGTACGAAGTATATTTAAAAAGCGATACTAAATATGAAATTGTTTAAGATCCCTCATACATAAACGAGGTCAGAACTATGGAAAAAATAACCTCACCTGCACCACGAATAATAATTGATCATTTTGCTGAAGAAATTAAGAAAAGAAAGATTCCAACGGGACCAAAACCTTCAATAGCCGTTATTGATTTCCGGAATTGGAAGCGAGATGGAATTGAACGCCCGATAGAATTAGTGCCTTTGGAGTTATTAAGGTACAGAAAAGACAATGGTCGTATTGCATCTGATGTTATGGATTATGAAAGAAATCATGGTCGGTTGAAAGAAGAATCCAAAGAAGCACAAGAAATTATCAAAAAGTTTCTTCTCGAAAGGGACGAAAAGAAAACAGATGAATTAACGAAGAGCATACAACATGCAGGACAAGATCAGCCTGCCATAATCACTTGCGATGGATTCCTCATAAATGGAAATAGAAGGAAAATGGTTTTGGAGTTTCTTCATAGCAAATATCCGCAAGATGACAGATTTGTTACAATGAAAGTCGTGATTCTCCCGGGAAAGGATGATGAAGGCGGATCACCGACGCTTTACGATATTGAAAGGATTGAAAATCGCTATCAATTACAAAGCGATGGAAAGGCTGAATATTTTAATTTTGATAAGGCTTTGTCTATCAGAAGAAAAATTGAAATTGGAATGACTATCAAGGAACAAATTCTCGACGATCCAAAGTATATAAATATTTCTGACAAAGAATTAAAAGAAGCGATAAAGGATGTTGAACAGGAATATCTTAAACCGCTGGAATGTATTGATAGATATTTAAGTTATCTAAAGAGAGAGGGGTTATATTCGACTATATCAGCAGGAATAAGCGATAGAGAAGGGCGCTGGTATGCCTTTTGTGACTATAGTAAATTTTGGGAACAATTAAATGATGAATCTAAGCGAATTAATAAATTCAAAATAAAAGAAAAAGAAATAGGAAAAATAGAAGATGCCGCCTTCAAAATTATTAGAAAAAGAGAACTGAAGGATCTACCCAAAGTGCATCAAATAATGAGAAATTTTTCTAAATATATATCTCATGAAGATTCGAAAAAGGAATTACTAAGACTAAATGAAATAGAATTAGAATTACCAAAGAAGGAAAGGTTTGATAAAGAGGGCAAGGAATACGACGAAAGAGAAATTGATAGAAGATGGGGCGCAAAACATGAAACGGTAATAACAAGACAAGTTAAAATAGCTGATCAATTATATAACCGTAATCGAGATATAGGGGCTCCAATAGCTATCCTAGAAGCAGCGCTAGATAAACTTAACCATGATGTTCTTGAAGATCCAGACATAGGAATCGACGACATTAGCAAAGCATTAAAATTGGCAATTCAAATTCGTGAGCGCGCACATGAACTAGAACAAAATTTTTATTCAATCAAGAAAAAACTAGACAACTTAGGGAAGAAGTAGTACTTCGACAGAGAGAAACGATGCTAATCGATACACTGGAAAACGAGATATTAATTCATCTAGAAAATACCTCCTTGAAAACTTATCAGCTAAGTCAGCTCCAATTCTGGAAATTTACTAGCGAGGATATTAATAAAATATTAAGATCGCGAACAGACAATGTTGAACTACTGCTTATTAAACTGATAGAATATTTTGAAGAGGAAAAGATTGTTTATGAATTATCTCAAATGTGCCAATCAATTGTTGAGAACAGAAAACAAGTTGTCGACGATATTAGAAATATCAAGGAAACAAGTTCTACTTTCAAAGAAGGTAAGTACGATAATGAAGATTTTGGCCAATTTGCTGCATTCATCAAGAGAAGCATACATCGGAAGTTACGTGATCACCAAATAAAAGCTGCTTATCATCTTTATATTAGCAGGAATGCTGCTAACTTTTCTGTCCCAGGAAGTGGAAAGACTTCTGTAGTCATCACGGTATACGAAAAATTACGATTAGAGGGCAAAGTAAATTTACTTTTAGTTATTGGTCCACCATCATGTTTTGGACCTTGGAAGACGGAGTTTTATCAAACATTGGAACGTGACTCAAAAGCTCGAATATTATCTGGAAGCCAGCCTACCGACAGAAAAAATGAATACTACAAGAGAGTTGAGGATCGAGGTGAACTCTATTTAACGACATTCCAAACTCTTTTGAATGATCAGGAAGACGTTATTACCTTTCTAAATAATAGGGATGTTAAGGCTTTCTTGGTAGTAGATGAAGCACACTATATTAAACAGTTAAATGGTAATTGGGCACAATCTGTCTTGAAGACGTCAAAATATGCAACCTATCGTTGCGTTTTGACTGGTACTCCTACTCCTAAAAGTTTTTCTGATATCTTTAATTTGTTTGATTTCCTATGGAGTAATCCTCAAGTATTGACATCTGAGAGTAAAATAAAAATTCAACTCCACGAAAAAAGAAATGAATACGAAAAAGCAAAAGTCATACTGAAGAATGAAATTGGACCATTGTTTTATAGGGTTCGAAAGAGAGATTTAGGATTACTCCCACCTGTTTTCCATACACCTCAAATCGTTATAATGAATAGATATGAACAAATCATTTACAGAGCAATCGAAAATAAAATCATAAACTTTGCCAAAGATGATTATTTAAAAAATATTGATCTAGTTACAAAACTCCGTCGTGGAAGGATTATGCGGTTAAGGCAATGTAGTTCCTATGCAAAGTTGATATCAAGTGCTATAGAGAACTATGATGAAACTATTATAGATGATTCAGAACTAGGCATCAATAATTGTGAATTACGATAATCTAGAGAAACCATCAAAATTAATAGCTCTAGAAAAACTTGTGAGATCTTTGAATGTCCAATCGCAAAAAGTATTGATCTGGTCGAATTTTGTTGGAAGTCTTGAAATGATTAAGAAATATTTAATAACTAATGGTATGAACTGTGAAATTATCTATGGAAAAACTCCGATAGAAAGCACTACAATTGACGATGAAAATACACGAGAGGCTATAAGGGATAGATTTGTAGATCCCAAAAGTGGTTTAGACATACTTATTGCCAATCCAGCTGCTTGTGCGGAGTCTATCTCATTACATAAGACATGTTTCATGCCATCTACTATGATTTATCTTACAATTGTGCACAATATTTGCAATCTATGGATAGAATACATCGTATCGGTGGTTCCGAAATAAATATAGCAAATTATCACTTTCTCCAATATGCAAATACAATTGATGCCGATATAAAACATAATTTAGATCAGAAGGCAGAGAGAATGTATAACCTTATCGAAGAAGATTATGCTATCTATTCTCTCAACATGTTTGAAGAAGACGATAGCGAAATTCAAGCATATAAAAGATTATTTGGAAATTAATGCCACAAAATTTTGATAATATTTCTTTCACACAGCTATGTAGCCTAATTAATATTCTAGGCAGTACAAATAGTTCAGATATTGATTTCATTAAATCTAAATACTTTGATGTTGCAAGGGATTATGACGCTACAGTTGAATTCCTTACTAACCTTTCTTTGGTTACGCAAAGAGATGATCAGATAACAATATCTCCTGAATTGAAATCGCTTTTCAAAGAAAAGAATAAGACAGATATTGTGAGAAACCTTCTGTTGCAGAAATTGATTAAACGGAATTCTCCATATAGAGAAGAATTACTGCGGTTTTTTAGATTATTTGAATTAAGAGGAAATGACTGGGCTTGCACGCCAACAAAAGAGCAAAGACTCAAATACAGTGGAATTAGGAATCTATTGATAGATATGGATTGCATCGAACACGATTCCAAATCTGGCCAATATTTATTCCTATCTACAACAATATTGTTATTTGAAGAGTTACTTGATTCTTTTGCTATTTCGCGTAAAGAATTCTCTAAACTCCTTGAGAAACGCGAAGAGTTGGGTAGAGAAGCGGAGTTGAGGATAATTGAATATGAGAAGCAAAGACTATTAGGTTGTCCAAACCTTATCAGTAAGATTAAACACTTGGCAGATATTAATGTGGGAGCAGGGTTTGATATTTTGAGTTTTGAAGGTGTGGATTCGGCCCAACCTGAAATGGAAAGATTAATAGAGGTTAAAGCTGTTTCTAAGTTTTCTTTCAAGTTTTTTTGGTCAGTAAATGAAGTGAATAAAGCAAAAGAAACAGGTAATAACTATTACCTATATTTATTGCCAGTAGAATCAAAAATAGGATTTGATATAGACAAACTTCAAATTATACAAAATCCATTTTTAGAAATATTTAATAATTCCACAAAGTGGGCACAATCCTGTGAAAGCTTTTGCTTTAGACTAATCTAGAGAGAATTATTGCTAATGACATCTAAAGAAAAAAAAAATAAGGGACACAAACTAAAACCCCCTTTTGGCTATTTCGGTTCAAAGCAAAGATTAGCGATTCATCTTTGTGCGAACTTACCACCGCACAATGCATGGGTTGAAGCCTTTTGTGGATCAGCTTCTTTGACTCTTGCAAAAATCCCAGCACCAATAGAAGTCATTAACGATTTAGACAAAGAAATCATAAACCTTTTTCGTCAATTAAGAGAGAACCATGGAAATTTATGTAGAATGGTTGAACTTACTCCGTATGCAAGGGAAGAGTTGAACATTGCCCGAACAAAAGGAAAGAAAATTAACGATCTAGAACGAGCACGGCGTTTCCTTGTTTCTGCTATGATGGCGATCAACGGAGTTTTTGGAGAAGAACGAGGGGGCTTTTCATACTCTGATTCATACTCCCGACATGGTAATGATGCTCGTGTCAATAGATGGTATAACTTGTCAAATAGAATTTCTGAGGTTGTTGAAAGATTGCGCGGTGTGAGGATTGAGAATAAGGACGCTCGACAATTGCTTAAGCAGTATATTGATAGACCCGGTACGTTAGTATACCTAGATCCTCCATATCTTGCGGAGAGAACTAATGGGTATAATAGAGATGCAAATAATATCGAGTTCCACAAAGAACTTCTAGACATTGCAAATGAAGCTAAATGTATGATTTTCATAAGCGGCTATGATAATGAACTTTACAAAAAAATGCTTACCAAAGACAATGGATGGTCAACTAAGAGAATTAAAACAATCACGAAAGATTCAAGTGGACAAAGTCACAAACGGACGGAAGTTGTTTGGATGAATAAACACTTTAGGAAAGCACAAAAATCAAAACATGTACCAATGAGACTGTCTGAAAAGGAACGAAAATCAAATAAAATTAATCCATCTAGAGAATGAATTGGGATTATACAGCCGTAACTGCGAGAGAGTTTAACTTCCGAAGACGGTTGTATAAACAGAGACAAAGTATATTTACTCCCTCATCGATCAATGAATGAAGGTGGGCAGGACGATATCAGTTGGAGATAATCGCTTGAATTACACAATCGCCCTCAAGATTTTTATACAAAAAATCATTAGAATCCATTAGCCGGTATCAACATCAATAAATCATTTCTTGCATGAAAGGAGTATCCTATGCGTAAAATTATTTCTGTTCTTATGTTTGCCGTACTCGCGGCGCTGATCGTCACATTTGCTTCAGCACAGGAGAAAAAACCAGCCGAACCTTCCAAGCCAGCACAAAGTCCCTCTCAGGAATTGTTGTGGATGTGGAACAATGTCGGAGACAAACTGATCGCTATGGCGGAGGATTTTCCCGAAGATAAATACGGCTTCAAAGCCCAGAAGGATGAGCGGACGTTTGGAGAAAATCTCATACACATTGCATCGGATTACTATGGCATGATCAGTGTCATCAAAGGATCGGCGATGGGGCCCAAAGGGAGCGAAGATTCCTTGCGGAAAAAGTATCCGACGAAAACAGACATCGTGAAATTAATAAAGCAGGCGGTCGCAGACGGCGCGCAGCTCATTAAGGAACAGGGAGACAGCGGATTGACGCGCGAGTATAAATCTCCATGGGTAAATTTAATGTTTCACGGCTCGTTAGGCTGGATGACATCCATTGAACACGCAGGCGAACATTACGGACAATTGGTGGTGTATTACCGCATCAACGGATTGATACCGCCCCATTCCCGTCCGAAAAAATAACATAGAGAAAATTTTCGTAGGGACGTGATTCATCACGTCCGATTGAGGTTTGAGGGCGATTCATGAATCGCCCGTACAATATTGCGATGAAGTAGATTTGTGTAAACGGAGGAAAAGTATGTCTAACATATATAAAAACTCAAGAAGGAGGATATTGTCATGAAATGGTATCATTACGTTGCTTGCTTTTTTGCAGGGATGTTTATTGCAAATATCGTCCCTCATTTTATCCACGGCATTTCCGGCGAAGCTTTCCCCACACCATTTGCCAATCCGCCCGGTAAAGGTTTATCATCCCCGACAGTGAATGTGTTATGGGGTTTGTTTAACTTGATCGTAGGGTATATATTATTCAGGGCGGGAAAGATATCGAATTCCGATAAATGGACTGTGTTTTTATTTTTTGTGGGCATTCTCGTCATAAGCGTGATGTTAAGTTACGGGTTTGCAGACATCCATCATTAGTATAAAAATTTGTGCAAACAGAGATAAGGTTTATCTCATCTGAATAAGATGGAGAATCCAATAGAAAAGATCGATATCAACAAGAAATTTGCATTATTCTCCGAGTATTGGCGCCCAAAAGTTATTGCGGAACTCAATGGTCAGGAGGTTAAACTCGTAAAGTTCAAAGGTGAATTCGTTTGGCATCGTCACGAGATCGAAGATGAACTCTTCCTTGTCTGGCACGGCAGATTTCGAGTCGAGTTTCGTGATCATACCGTGGAATTAAAACAAGGTGAATTGCTCGTCGTGCCTCACGGTATCGAACATCGTACGGTTGCGGACGAAGAAGTCGAAGTATTAATTTTCGAACCTCAGGCAACCCGCAATACCGGCGATGTTTCAGATGAATATTTCACCGCTCCAATCGGAACAAAAATTTTATAAAAATAGGGCACATCTTGATCCTCCCCTAAATACAGAGGAGGTTAGGGGAAAAAACTTCCCCATCAAAGGGAGTCAGAGGTCTATCATAACATATGTGAATGTTCGTTGCTTTTATTAAAGTGGTAGCCGTAATGGCTATCTTTTCAAATATTCCAGCTGTCTTTATTTTTTTTAATAAAGGAGTTTCTTCATGCCAACAAAATGGCCGGTTATACTTCAAAAAATTTGTTTCAGCGCTCTTCTATTCCTCTTGAGCGCTTGTTTACCTTTTCTTACCAAGCAAGAACCAATAAGCTCCGGTATTATAGATGCCGACAATCCATATATACAATATACAGGGCGCTTCGATTTTTCAAATCCAAAATGTGTTGTATTCGATTGGGCCGGAGTCTATATCAAAGCGCGTTTTAACGGAACTCACTGTTCCATTCGATTGAATGATCAAAATAATGAGTATGCAGTCATCGTCGATAATTTCGCGCCGCAGTTACTTCATACAGATACGGCGAAAGAATATAAGGCAGCAAATGGGTTATCTGACTCGATTCCGCACAATATCATAATTCAAAAACGAACAGAGCCTCTTGTTGGCAAAGGTGCGTTTATAGGATTCATTCTTGATAAAGGGAAAAATCTTCTTCCGCCTGATATGCGGCCATCCCGACGCATCGAGTTCATCGGTAATTCAATTACTTCCGGATATGGAGTTGAGGCAGATAGCTCAAATTGTTCATTCAGCCCTGAGACAGAGAATGCATGTATGTCGTATGCTTCAATTACTGCGAGAGCGTTAAACGCCGAATATCACATTATTTCATATTCCGGACGCGGAGTCGTGAGAAATTTTGGCGATAGCAACAAGACATCGATAAATCCAATGCTATCGTTGTATGATCGTACATGCTTCTTTGATTCAACAAAAAAATGGAATTTTAAAGCTTGGATTCCTCAAGCGGTCGTTGTCAATCTTGGAACAAATGATTTTTCAACTTTTCCTCATCCAGACAAATCAACATTCCAGGGCGCTTACATTCAATTTCTTGAACGGATCCGCTGCCTCTATCCGGGAGTTACAATCTTCTGTATATGCGGGCCAATGATTGGAGAACCATGCGCAACATATATAAAGGAGATTGTTGAACAGCAAAAGAAAATAAAAGGAAGATATAATGATGTTTATTTTATAGAAATTAAGAGAAGTATTCTTACGGTTACAGATTGGGGATGCGATTTACACCCAAATATTTATGGAATGAGTAAAATATCGGATATTCTTACTCCGGTCATAAAATTGAGAATGAATTGGTAGCTCACTTATCCATGGAATAAGCGCGTGGCGAAGGTAAAGAGTTGGGTGTACATTTATTATAAATAAAGATTAGTCTAATTTTTAAGGAGATAGAAGCTATGGATCACATTGAAGAATCCAAAAACAACAATGGCAATCTGTCGCGAAGAGGTTTTGTGAAATCGAGTTTGTTTGGAAGCTTAGTTGCAGCTGCTCTCCCTGCAATGGCGTTCGCGAAAAAAACTGCTGCATCTCCAGCGCTTCATATCGACATTTCATCTTTTGAGTTAGAAGAGACGAGTATCAGCGAACTTGCGGAAGGGATGGCATCGGGAAAATATACTGCTCGTTCCATCGCTGAAGAGTACTTGGATCGCATAGAAGATATCGATCGGGATGGTCCGACACTCCGAAGTATTATCGAATTAAATCCCGATGCTCTTGAAATCGCCGATGCACTCGACAAGGAGCGAAAAGAAAAAGGCGCACGCAGTCCGCTTCATGGGATTCCTGTATTGATCAAAGACAATATCGATACTGCAGATCGGATGGCAACAACTGCCGGCTCTTTAGCATTGGTGGGAGCAAAGCCGCCGAAAGATGCATTCCTTGTTCAGCAATTACGAAATGCGGGAGCAGTAATCCTCGGGAAAACAAACCTCAGCGAATGGGCGAACATTCGCTCAAACCATTCAACCAGCGGTTGGAGCGGCAGGGGCGGGCTGACAAAAAATCCGTATGCATTGGATAGAAATACATCTGGTTCCAGTTCCGGTTCAGGCGTGGCAGTTTCCGCAAATCTTTGTGTGGCTGCGGTTGGCACAGAGACTGACGGTTCTATTGTTAGCCCTTCATCGATCAATGGAATAGTGGGCATAAAGCCGACTGTCGGACTTATTAGCCGCACGGGAGTAATCCCGATATCACACACGCAAGATACTCCCGGACCCATGGCACGCACCGTACGCGACGCGGCGATAGTCCTTGGCGTTCTCACCGGGATAGATGCAGAGGACAAGGCAACCAGTGACAGTCGGGGAAAATCCTCAACCGACTATACTCAGTACTTTAAAGCGAATGGGCTGGAGGGAGCAAGAATTGGCGTGGTGCGAAAGTATTTTGGTTTCCACGCTGGCGTCGATAAAGTCATTAACGACGCGCTGAATGTCCTCAAACAGCAGGGTGCGGTGCTGGTTGACCCCGCAGATATCCCGACGATAGGAAAATTCGACGATGCTGAAATGGACGTCTTGATGTACGAACTTAAGGCGGATCTGAATGCTTACTTCGCGCGCCTTGACGTGGGCGCACCCGTTCATTCCCTGAAGGAACTCATTAAATATAACGAGAAGAATGCAAAATCGGAGATGCCGTATTTTGGGCAGGAACTTTTCCTGAAAGCAGAAGCAAAGGGGCCGCTGACGAGCAAGGAATACATCGATGCACTGAAGTTGTGTCGACGGATGTCGCGTAAAGATGGAATCGACGCAACGATAAAAAAATTTAAATTGGATGCTCTTGTCGCACCGACCGACAGCCCTGCTTGGCTCACAGACCTGATCGATAGTGATCACTTTCTTGGCGGAAGTTCAACTATTGCTGCAGTCGCGGGGTATCCGAGCATTACCGTTCCTGCAGGATTTGTTTTTGGATTACCTATCGGGATCTCATTCTTTGGCCGTGCATGGAGTGAGCCGGCGCTTCTTAAGTTTGCGTACGCATTTGAGCAAGCGACGCATTCGCGCAAACCTCCAAGATTTTTGTCGACGGCAGAGGTCTGATTCATGATCTGTGGGATTAACAAGGAATCTATTATATAATGACAAAATTAATCGCGCTTTAATATAAGAATACTGGTTATTGACATCTGCACACTTTTTATGTATATTTGATTCGATGTATATCGAATCAAATAAGATTGAAGATTCCGATGGAAATCGCTGAAAGTGTACAGATCATAAAAGCGCTCGCAGATAGTTCTCGTCTCACAATCATTCAGGCTCTCCGGGAACCGCAATGTGTCGAGGAGCTTGCTCAGCGTTGCAATCTTGCTGCATCCACGGTGTGTTTCCATTTGGGGATGCTGGAAAAAGCCGGATTGGTATTCAAACGAAAAGAACAGTACTACGTCGTCTATGCGCTGAATGAAGCACTTTTCGACAAAAGTCTCCGCGATCTGACATCATTCCGGAATGCAGAACACTACATCCAGGAAGAACGCCTGCAGCGCTATCGAGAAAAAGTCTTGAAGGCTTTTATAAGGAACGGCCGGGTCAATCGAATTCCGGCTCAGTATAAGAAACGCCTCATTGTAATGGGGGAGATTCTGCGCCGATTCCAACCTGAATCGGTTTATAAAGAGAATGAAGTAGATGCTCTCATAGGCGAAGTGTGCGACGATTATTGTACAATTCGGCGTGCATTCATTGACGAGGGAATGATGGTACGCAATGGAGATAAGTATCGCATAGTGAAGTCAACACCGATTACACCGGCAATACATGGCACAGTGAACAAAAAACGTTTAAGGACAATGAAAGTGAAAACAAAACAGGATATTAAGAGAGAGTACAAAGAAAGGAAGATACCTGCCGGTATTTTTCAAGTGAAGAATAGCGTGAATAGGAAAGTGCTGCTTGGAAGCAGTTTAAATCTTGAAGGGCCGTTGAACAGTCACAAGTTTATGCTGAAAATCGGACGGCATCGCAACGAAGCGCTTCAGAAGGAATGGAATGAATACGGCCCGGATAAATTCGTCTTTGAGATCCTTGAAATTGTAAAGGTCAAAGATGATCCGAACTTCAATCTGAGCGATGAGTTGACACTGCTGGAGCAGATATGGCTTGAGAAACTTCAGCCTTTCGGTGAGCGAGGGTACAACATCGATTCACATATTCGCCAGGCATAATTATTTTCTGTAAAGATATCGCGAAGTAACAAAATGATAATGTGACTCATATTTGTAAAATCAGTACCTTTACATGAAAGAAAACTGAGGAAAGATCATGGAAATATCAAAACATATTGCTTTGGTTGCACATGATAACTGTAAAAAAGATTTGGTCGAATGGGTAGAATGGAACTGGAAATTGCTCTTGAACCATAAGTTGATCTGTACAGGAACGACCGGCCGCCTTGTTGAAGAAACAATATCCAAAAAACTAGAAAAAGGCGATACACTCAAGCATCATATTTTGAAACTCAAATCCGGACCGTTCGGAGGTGATCAACAGCTAGGTGCAATGATTGCTGAAGAAAAAATCGACTTGTTGATTTTCTTTTGGGACCCTATGCAGCCGCATCCCCACGATGTCGATGTGAAAGCGCTGCTCCGGATTTCTGTTCTTTATAATATTCCTACATCGTGTAATAGGGCAACGGCAGATTATATTATTTCGTCACCCTTAATGAAGGAACGATATATTCCAAAAGTAACGGAGTACACTCAATACACAGAAAGGGCTATTCCGTTATCGTAGAAGAAACCGCTGGAAAAGGAATCTGAAATATCACCAAATAGCCGGCGGGCAAGCCTGTGATGTTGTTGAATTGAGAGAGAGTTTTTTGTAATTTTAGGTGCAACATTGGCCCCGTAGCTCAGTGGATAGAGCAACAGCCTTCTAAGCTGTGGGTCGCGTGTTCGAGTCACGCAAAACACTACGATTTTCTGCATGTCCTTCCTTACTGGGTACTAATTTTGGGACTCCCTGCCTCAGAAAGCGAGGCTTCCGATGTTCCTCTACAAGCATTCCAACGGTGTTTATTATCTGTATTTTAAGAACGAGCAAGGCAAAAGACAAAAAGTCTCTACTCGTTGCACATACAAAGCCGATGCAATGAATTTCTTGCAGTCCTTCAAAAGGGACGAATACGAGAGAAGGCAGAAAGCAAAACATAAGCTTCTATCTGAATTCCTCATTGCTTTTCTTTCCTATGCTGAAGGAAGCTTCTCTGAGGGCACTGTAGCAATCTACAAGGCAACACTCAAGAACTTCATCGAATACATCGGAGACTTTCCGCTTGCCAATTACACGCCTCAGCATTTTGATATTTACAAAACTGAGAGACAAAAGCCTGTCAAAGTGGTTACGGTTAAAGATGGTCACACAACAGAGAAGGAGAAGATTGTCAAGCCGGTAACTGTCAACATTGAACTCCGAGCGCTGAGGGCTTTCTTCAATACAGCCGTCCGGTGGAAGCTCCTCGAAAGTAATCCATTCAAAATCCAACTTGTGAAGGTACCGGAGAATAAACCGACTTTCATCACAAAGCAAGAGTTTCAAAAACTGCTCAATGTGATAGAGGAACATTGGTTGAAGGAAGTGATAATTTTTGCCGTCAGTACCGGATTGCGGAGAGGTGAATTAGTGAACCTGAAATGGGAAAGTGTTGACCTCAGCCGGAAGTTGCTCTACGTTGAAAGCACTCCGACGTTTCGCACGAAAGCCGGAAGAATGAGAATCATTCCATTGAATGATACTGCTCTCTACCTTCTGCAATCAAGGCAAGGTAAAGATACGTCGAGCTATGTTTTCACATTGAGTGGAAAGCTGTTGTTTGCCGATTGGATTACTCACTTATTCAAGCGATATGTGCGAAAGGCAAACCTCAGCAATCAGAGCATACATTTCCATTCACTCCGGCACTCTTTTGCTTCTTGGCTTGCTCAGGACGGCACTTCTGTTTATGTGATTAAAGACCTACTTGGTCACTCGGACGTGAAAACAACGCAGATATACAGCCATTTACAGCCGGAGAGCTTGCATGCTGAGGTGAATAAGATTTCGGTATCTATGAATTGAGGAATTGGTTATACTTAAATTTGAATCTTTTGATATAATTAAGTAGAATCAATTGAGGCAAAACAATCCATGCGACCGTTATCACAAAGGATGAAATATGAAAAAGAAAAATAGAATAATTCTAATAGTCATCGCATCAATGATTGTTTTTCTGTTTTTTATTAAGACAAACCAGATTGCAGGCTTTATCCTTTTTGATAAGACTTATGCTCAAATAGCTGGTTCGAATATGCTGCAAGTCTATGGAGAAACACCGATTGCCAATAGACCAGTTTATGTTATCTCAATTAATCCTTTTACAATGTTTGATATAGATATTCTTAATGATTACTTTCTTCAGCGAATGGTTGTTCACAATGATGAATTGAGCATTGAACTTAAATTGATTAAATCAATTGATAAAAATTCACTTCACCGTCTTGATAGTATTGATGCTATTGCCTCAAAATCCTTAGATGCTCTAATGAATCATTGGTGCACATATTCAACTCGGACGGATGTAAATGGACATTTCTCCGTCTCTGTTCCTGCAGGAAAATATCTTATTCTTGCTGTAGTGCCGAGTAAGAGGTTAAGTACTAAAACAGAACCAATTGGTGAGCTTGTATATGATTCAAAATGGGTATTTGCTTTCCAAAATTCATCAAAAGAGTTCTTGATTCATCCATTAGAATTGATTCATACAATAAGATAAAAATAGGTTGTCATCTTACAAGTTCATCTTGGCTGTTATCCATTAAGCATGCATGAATTATGTGTGGAGTTTAGATGAAATCAATACGTCCTTTTATCTTCCTTTTAGCATCCCTCATGCTAATATCATTTGTTACTGCTCAAGATTTTCGCAGTGTTAAATGGGGAATGACTCGACAACAAGTTATGGAAAAAGAAACAGAATGCAAACCCATTGAATCATTACTCGAAAATGCAATTGCATTTAGATGCGAAACTGGCAACAGTTCTCTTTATTCGTCCTTAGAGATTTATTATTTTTTTGATAATTACGCTGTGGATAGTATAACAACTACCTTTGGTTTACAAAGTATCCTTCTTAACTACAATGATGCCACACAGAAACTTTTTGGAGGAATGAAACAATTACGCTCAGCGGAGTGTGGCAATCCAATAAAACGAAACGACAGTTATTATTGGAGAAGCAAAGATAAAAAGTATGTTGTTGAATTATCCTATGACCGGAACAAACATTGTATATCTGAAACCATAGCCGAACCGAACTGGGTTTTTGTGAAAGATATTGATTTCTCAAAAAAACCAAAAGAACAATCTGATTCTCCAGAATGGCAGACCACTCAAACGTTCAGTGGCAAATCAATGGAAACAACAGACGACTTTTCTATCAAAAGCAAAAAATGGAGAATAAATTGGACTGTGGTTCCTGTAAACGATGAAATGGCATCGCTCTTCTTTGGCGCCCTACTAGTCAATAATGAAGGGCACTCAGAAGTGATTGGAAACGTGATGAATGAAGACAATGGAACTTCGGTTTTTAGAGAACAGGGAACTTATTATTTAAAAATTACAGCATCAAATGCAAATTGGGAAATCGAAATTCAAGAATATTTAAAAAAATAAATTAGATAGCATAGCTAAGCAGGCGCTAAAGATGATAACCTGAGTTTTAAATTTTTTCCGTTAGGAATTCGCCAACACAAAAAAGGTATTTGCTTCTCTTTAGTGAGAAGGGAGGTTTTATAAAATGGAAACTTTCTTTGTTGTAATCTTCTTCATTGGACTGATTGCGGCGGCGATTAGAAGTTATGGTGCGAAAGATGGCACAGACGGCTATAGTGGTAATGACGACGAATTTCATGATGAATTTAATGATTTTGAATAACTTCATTTGTTGATTTATTAGTTTGGTTATGACATATTTTTGAGAAGCCGTCCCTTCTCAAACGGACATTCACCGTAAGGTGAAAAATATAAAATCCATTGTTGGCAGTGGACGGACTGCTGACAGTGGATTTTATGTTGTATGAGGTGATGGTGTGTATTCGCGATTAGACAAAGCGGATTTAGAGCATGCAAGAGAACTTGAACGAACCAGAATGGAACAATTACGGAAACTCGAACGAGAAAGAGTGCACGAGATAGGGAAACTTAAACGTAAAAGGAAAGTTGGAGGACTACAGGAAGGTGAACAACAAACATTAGAGTTGTTGAAGTATGATAAAATTTCACTACAACCGTCTAAACTCTGGTATCCTTTTGGAACTATACATACACTGAAAGATTTTTTAAGGAGATGCACAAAAAACGAACGACAAATATTCAAAATGATATTGCAAGACATCAATGAGTTAACACCGAAGAGATTGTCACAGGAGAAGGAACTAACTCTTTTGAACCTTTTACATGGCATAATAAATCTTTTGGAATGTGGAAATGTTAAAGGCATAACGGAGACGGAAGAAAGATACAATCAGAAACTAAAACTCTACCAAAAAGATATACGTGATAACGAATTATTTCCGCTTGCTCGTAACATTTATAAAATTAGAAATGATAATGCATGTAAACTTGAATCATTCATTATCCGGCGGGAAGGTGCTGCACGCGCTTATGCAAAGAAATATTTTAAAAAACATAGAAAAGAACTTGAACAAGAATACAATGATAAATTCAACAAGGATATAGCAAAAAGCAAATACAAAAAACGCTGGAAGGAATACATAATCCATGAAGTATTTGGAAAGATAATGAGTAATGGAATCAAAATACCAAGAAATGAATTGAGACTTCCCAAAGATGGAAGACTTTACAGACATAACAATCGACTTTATATAAGGAAAAATACACCTGAAGTGGAAAAGATTTCATTGGAAAAAGAACTTTCAAATATTAAGAGAATAAAGCTTTTCGATGCTATGGTAGAGGCTAATAAACAACATAGGATATTTCCCAAAAAAGAATTTGAACAAGACAAAAAAAAGATTTTCGACAGACTTAAACATTTCCACGGGAAGCACAAAAGCCGTATGAAATTAATTTAGCACCTTCATAAATTTTCACTTCACAAAAGGCTTGCTTTCTTAAATGAGAGTGAGCCTTTCTCGTTTTTATAAAACAAACTGCAAAAAGTGAAGTCTCTTCACCCAATTAGCTCTGATTATTATGGTATCTACAAATACTTCTTCATAAAATTCTATGTGAATAAAAGCTTAGACATAAATCGAATTGAATCAAGAAGCAGATTGGAGTTCCCTAAGCTCTCCAATCTGCTTTTTTATTTGTTGCACTCGCAACAACAAAAAACGGGCTGTCAAGTTCGAGGCTTAGACAACCCGTCAAAATCCAGAAAGGATTTTTATGCTACAATCAAATATACAAAGAATTATTCTCAGTCCAACAAAATTAAAAAGTGTTTGGACTGTTGAACTGCACCTTCCATTTGAAACGCGCTATGTTGGCAAGTTGGACAAAGCCGGAGAAGGAACATTTATCTGCAAGAGGAAAGAAAAACATCTTCACTGGAAGACTAATTCGCTTGGTGTCAATCTTGAACTGCTTCAACGTTTCGATTTCAGGTGGATTTGTATTGAGTATTGCGGTCGTAAGCTCTTTACTACAAAACTATACATTCTCCATCATGGTAAGGTGTTCACATTCGACAAATCCGGTTTTGAAACGCAAGCGTTTCTTCCGTTGGAGGCTTGGGGACAGGATAAAGCATTAGAATTTGAAAGGCATTTAAACAGTCAAGGTAACTTATTCAATGAGGCTGCCTAATGATTACTACTATTGATGCTGAAAAGTTATTGGTAGCCGCTTGCTTGCAAGGCAGGAAATCAACCCTAATGATTGCAGATACATTGGGAGTCTGTGAAGATGACTTTAGCGATAAGCATCTCAGAATGATATTCGATGTATGCCAAGCTTTAGTCCTTCAACGAAAAGATGTTGATGCCCTTGCAGTTCAATCCTATCTCCGGAATAGTGTTGATGAATTGTATTTCTCTGGTAAAGATAAACAGCAGGAACTTGAAGCGGTCGAATCCCTCTGCAAAGATGTCGCAACCGATTATCAATTCCTTAAACAACTCGCTTCTCCCTATACAGCTTGTCAATTTGTGAAGAAGGAAGCGCAACGCCGGAAAGTGATGGAGAAGATTTTCACACTATCGGATAAACTGCAAAACGGAAGTGATGTTGAGGCAATCCTCAATATCGGTATATCGGACTTGCTTGCGATTTCGCATTCGATACAGAACTTGAATCAAAAGAATTATCTCTCACTTGACGATGCAATCGTTGAAGCTGAAAGAGAAATCCAAGACGAACTCTCTGGAAAAGCGAACTGGCTATCTACCGGAATACCGGACGTTGACAAATTGATACACGGACTCCACAATGAATGTTTATACATCATAGGAGCTGAGGCAAAGGTAGGAAAATCTTTGTTGAGCAATCAAATAGCACTTCATAATGCAATCAAAGGCATTCCGGTCGGTATTGTTTCGATGGAAATGAGCGGACGCGAGATTGTGAAACGATATGCCGGAATATCTCACTGGGCAAGTCCACAAGATAAATTGCAATCTCTGGAAACATTCAAAGCACAAGCAAAAGGAAAGCCATTGTATTTCCGGCAAGGTGGAACTTCAACAAAATCCCTGTTCTCTATCCTTCAACAATTGGTCAATGATAGAAAATGCAAGCTTCTGATTTTGGATTATCTCCAGCTTATTCAGCTATCCGAAAAGAACCGGAACGCCGTTGATGAACTCAATTCTGTCTTAGCTGAATTGAAAAGCTTTGCAATTGAAAATCAGATACCGATTATTCTTGTGAGTGCTGTATTGACAAAGCAAGTCGCTGGAAAGAATATCAAGAAGCCCTCACGAGCCGATATAGTGGGAACTGGCAGAGCAATCAACGACTGTGATTGTATGTTGATGCTCTGGACACCGGAAGAGGAGAACCGAAAGTATATCGAAATCTTTGTAGAGCATGGACGCAATGGAGAAAATGGAAAAGCCGGTCTCTACCTCAACGATTCACTACAACTCGTACCAACAACTTTAAGAGAAGCTGAGGTAATACCATTGAAGGAATATAAGCCGAAATCTTCTTACGGCGGAAAGTGGTAGGCAGGCAATGGCTTCTCCACAAGTTGAAAATGGCTATACAAGAGTGTCTAATGAGCTATTAGAAGCGATTGTGAGAACGAAAATGAACGGGACGCAGTTCGCTATAGTCTTAGCTGTGATTAGAGCAACCTATGGCTTTCATAAGAAAAGTAGAGAATTAGGTCTTGCATTCTTTGCAGTAGCAACCGGACATAATAAGCGAAAAATCGGAATCGAACTTAATAAGCTAATCAATAGAAAGATTCTGATAATAGAAAAAGGGCATTGTCTTGGTCATAGTCGTGCATTGAGACTTAATAAAGATTATGAGAGCTGGATAAATTTTGATAGGTATGTACCTAATGGGACATAGGGTATGTACCAAAACGTAAAAAAGGTATGTACCAAATGGGACACTAAATAAAGAAATAAAGAAAGCTTTAAAGAGATATTTAATATGAAGAATACATTACAAGTGATTGAAGAAGAAATTCTATTCATAGGTCAACAACTTAATGAAGAAGTCTTTGAGCAGTACACTTCAGGCGAAATCACACTTCAGCAACTGGATGAAGCTTATCGAATCCTTTCAAAATGGTCACTTCAGAGCGAAAATGTGTTGAAGTTGCTGGAATAAAAGTAATTAAAACCTTTACTATTTAGGATAAACAGAAAGAGAGAATAATGGGTGGTTTTGGTAGTGGTCGTTCCGGCTGGCGTCCGGTCGTTGAAGACGGATTGAAGCTTGATTCGTACCGATTGCAGAGACAAGGCTTATTGAGTATTCACGGCTGTGAACTTTCAATTGGTTCGCTTGAATGGACATATACTTCCTCTGGAGAGCATGTTGCTTCCATCGGCTATTCCGTAAATTATGAGAACCAGACGATGATACTCACCTACACGAAGACAATTGATGGAGAAAAATATCCGGTCAACGAAACTATCTGGCTGATAAGGCAGAAAACTAATTTCGGAGGTTCCCGCTTTCTTTTTAAATGTCCAAGCTGTTACGCAAGGGTAGCAAAACTTTATCTACCTAATGGTGCGCTCCATTTTCGCTGTCGTGGGTGTTATAATCTTACATATCAAAGCAGTAATGATAGCCATGAGTTCGACTTTCTTTTTCGACAAATATCATCTGAAACGGGTATGTCTTTTGGAAATGCTAAAAAAATAATGAAGAACATGTGGTACGTACTAAAGTAGTGTTAAATAGTATTGAATGGCTATCGAAAATGATATTATGAAACGGGTTGCCTTCTCTGTAATTGTTTTGTAAATTGAAATAGAACTCAAAGAAATCCGCTTTCGGAAAATCAAGAAAGAATTTACTCGAAAGAGTAGAACGCCAAGAGTTCAGAGACCGGAAGCCTCGTTTCGCTTGGCGTTTCTTATTCGTGGCAGGTGGGGACTAAATTGGTAACCTTGTGAGTGAGATAGGAGCAAACATCTTAATCATTCACAGAAGATAATTGTAGATTTTCGATTGTTTTTCCATTGGCCCCGTAGCTCAGTGGATAGAGCAACAGCCTTCTAAGCTGTGGGTCGCGTGTTCGAGTCACGCCGGGGTCACGTACTTAATTCATTTTTCGATCCTCCATATAACTTTCAATGGTTTCTAATATTTCTCAATAAAAAATCCCATCTCTTGCAAAACAAAAGATGGGATATATATCTTGAAATACTTTTCTTCTACTTCAGATTCCAGATCATCGCGCGTTTTTCCGGAGCTATATACATCGCGCCGCCCTTACCGCATCCGAATGCATCATAAAATGCTTGAAGGTTCGGCAACGAACCATTGACCCGGAGTTCAGCAGGTGAGTGGACATCTGTTTTTACCTGCATCCGGAGTCGTTCCGGGCGTACATTTCGCCGCCACACCTGTGCAAACGAAAGGAAGAATCTTTGTTCAGGAGTGAATCCATCAATGGGTGCAACATTCTTTCCTTTCAGTGCGTTCTCCATGGCTGTAAAGGAAATGGCAAGTCCGCCAAGGTCGCCTATATTTTCGCCGAGAGTCATTGCGCCATTGATGTGAAGCGAATCAATCGGGACAAAGCCATCGAACTGATGAGCGAGCGTTCCCGTTCGCTCGTCGAATTTCTTACGTGTCTCCGGTGTCCACCACATCTTCAAATTTCCTTCTGCATCGAACTTGCTGCCCTGGTCATCGAATCCATGCGAGATTTCGTGGCCTATAACAACACCGATACCGCCATAGTTAACAGCATCATCTGCTTTGAAATCAAAGAAGGGAGGCTGCAAGATACCTGCGGGGAATACGATTTCATTCATAGATGGATTGTAATATGCATTCACGATCTGTGGTGACATTCCCCATTCGGTTCTGTCTACCGGTTTACCAATCTTGTTAATTTCACGCTGCACAGCAAACTGTGCCGCATGCCGAACGTTTTCAAGATAGGAAGTTCGATCGATCGTGAGCTTAGTATAGTCCCGCCACTTGTCGGGATATCCAATCTTGACCACGATCGCGTCAAGTTTTTTGAGTGCGGCCTGTTTGGTAGTGTCATCCATCCAAGTAATGGTATGAATATGCTCACGCAGTGCAAGTTTAATATTGTTGACCAATTCCAGTGCACGAGCCTTTGCTTCAGGAGGAAATGCTTTCGCAACATACACCTCGCCAACAGCTTCACCCAAGAGACCATCAATCACACCCCGGATGCGTTTCCAACGCGGCTGCATTTCTTTCGCACCTGTCATGATAGTACCGTGGAACCGAAAATTCTCTGCGACGAATGCGGAACTTAAAGAGTTTGCGGAGTTACTCACGACCCTCCAGCGGAGATAGTTTTTCCATGTCTCAACAGGAACGGTTTCCAACATGACATTGACTTCTTTAAAAAATTCAGGTTGTTCAACATCCACGTTTCCTGGATTTGACCATCCCAGATCGATAAAATATCGTTTCCAGTCGAATGCGGGAGCGAGTGCTGCAAGTTGCTCCTGAGTCATTTTATTATAGTTCTTGTCCGGATCGCGAAGATCGACAAGCCGACGCGATGTCTTCGCAAGCTGCGTTTCAAAAGCCATCACTGACTGCGCTGAAGCAGCCGCCTTTGTGGTATCATCACCTATCAATTGAAACATCGCCATTACATGTTTTACATATTCTTCACGAATTCGTTTAGAGCGTGCTTCTTCTGAGAAGTAGTAATCACGTTCAGGCAGCCCAAGACCTCCCTGATCAATCTCACCGATGACTTCAATGCTGTTCTTCGGATCCTGTTCAGAGCCAAAGTTGAAAAGGGGATTTAAATGTATGGAATGAAGACGACCGATTTCTTGCTGTACATCCTGAATATTCTTAATCGCTCCAATACGTTCCAGTTCTCCGGCGATAGGTTTCATTCCCTTTGCTTCGATAGCGGTAGAGTCCATTCCAGTAGCATAAAAGTCGCCGATCTTTCGTTCGTTGCTTCCTGCGGACGCCGATTTGTCCTTTGCTGCGTCTTCAAGAATCTTCATGAAGCACATCGCTGTTATGGTCTGCAAGGATATTAAAGCTTCCCCATTGATCGAAGGCGGCAGGAATTGGATTGGACTTGAGCCAAGTACCGTTTGCATAGTGGAAGAAATCATCACAAGGTTTTATCGAAAGATCCATATTAGAAGGATCAATTGGTTTTGTTTGATTCGGTATATTCTGTCCAGTTGCTACATTGACGAGTAATAGTGCAACAGTGACTTTTAGTGTTGCGAAGAGCTTCATGGGATTGGTTCCTTGAATTGGTGGGAAAGGAGTGGATGAAAATCTATGATAATCTTGTGCGAGTCTCATCTTTGAGGTCGGCACAATATAGAAACCGTCTGTTTGATTGTCAAGGTTTATTCGTCAAGCAAAAAACTGCCAGAGTGTTCCTGAAATAAACTATAATGTTTTTTATTGAGGATGATTTGGAAAATTGTCATTCTTAACTTTGTTTTGACGGATTATTATTTTTCTCATGTAGAATGATTTCAATTAAATTCCGATTTAACAGGGAATTTGACATTGCATGAGGTAAGCCATTTTGCTCATGCACTATTTTTTCAGCGCTGCCTTAGAGAAGAGATAATCAGGGATAGCGGCATCAAGAACAATGGAGTCAATAAGAAACTCGGTTCCCTCACCATCTTTGAAGACATCTTTATACAAAACCGACTTTGCTACCCATCGGTTCTGTATTTCCATCACCTCACGCACATCGATTGTCTTCAGAAGCTTGCCGCTTTTAGCGCAGAGGTTCTCTTTCAAAAAAACAAAGCGTGTTTTATCAACCCAAACCTTGCGGCTCTCGTAGGCAATGTCTTCTTTTTTTGCAGCGAGGTCCAACACCCAGCATGGACGTCCGTTCACCGTTTCTTCAGAGGAAATTTTTGCCGTGTAGAGATTGGGCAAATGCGGATCTTCCATCATGTCTTCATAGGAAAGATCGGAACCCATCATGGATTGGCGCAGCATGTGACCAGAAATTAAAATTGTACGGTCAGTGGAAGGGGAATATGTCCAAAGCATATCCTGAAGTTTCAGCATTTTCGTTCCTTTCTCGCGGGCGGGAGCTAGAAACTCAGTGAACGCTTCTTTGGTACCGCGCTGCCAGGATTTTGCTTCTAAAGTTCGGCTGCCGCGCTCTCCATGAATTATCATACGAGAGACCAGAACTTTATTTTCCGAAACATGTTTTGATCCACTTTTTTTAGAATCTCGTCTCCAGGTAGAGTTTGTCCTAAAAGAATTGAAAGTGGCAAGAGAAGAATAAAACAACTGAGGTACCTCATGTTTCCAACTCCTTAAACAATTGCGATGTTTGTCGTTTGTAAATGCCGATGCCGGACATTGCGCTGCCGAGCAACGTAGCAAGAATCCCCGGCAGGAAACCAATTACAAAAGTAAATGGCTCCACTTGTGCTCGGATGATATCAGTGAGCATCATAGTGCTGTTCTTCATCATCGATCCTATGTCGAACCCATGCACTTGCAAATAATATGCGCCTGCCACTCCAATCGCAGTTCCAATCAGAGTTCCAGCAATGCCAACAGTAAGCGATTCAACGATCATCGATCGATAGATATGATCTTTATCCTCACCGACGGCAAGCCGCAAACCGAATTCGCCATACCGTCGCAAACTTCCGGTTAAACCTGCATTCCATAAGACGATGGACATAACAAAAACAAAGAAACCGAGGATCAAGCGCGTGAATTTGTTGACCAAATCGAGATAATCAGAAAGCCCGCTTTGGTTTCGGAGTGTTTCCATGATTGGCGAAAACTTTTCTGCAGCATTTGGATAACAGGCATTAAAACCACTGACCATTTTATCTGCTAGTTCTTCGTGATAAAGATCATCCCGATAAAATCCCAAAATTTCTCCGGCACCTTGCTGCATATCCAATGCCTGTTGCATGTCGGAGAGGTCGACGATGATAGCACTTCTGTCCATCTGTCCCACCCCAAATCGTATTGTTCCGACGATTGTGAAATTTGTGAACGACATGCTGCCGTACATCGTCGAGCTGATCAATGTAGCTTTTTGTCCCGGCTGAACATGTAGTTTTTGCGCAAGTTCTTCCGCTACCAAGAGATCGCCATGCTTTTTGGGTAATTCTCCTCGAACGAGTGCAGGTCGGATATTGAGTATTTTCCACTCGGGACTATCAGTCGAAAGGAGGTTTACTCCCATGCCAGCAACAGGGGTTTGTTCTTTTGTTTCACCTTTCTCATCTGGTATATCAAGAAGACCTCCGAACATAATACGCGATGTCCAAATAAGATCCGGATAACGTTTTTTTAAAGAAGTCAGAAGCGTATCAACTCCGAGCAATGCCAAATCATTTGGGATCTGGTCAACGTGCGCCGAATATGCTTTTGTCATCACACGAACATGCCCTGTTTGATAATGTGCAGTGGTTTGGATAAGGCCGGAGACCGCACCGTTGATCCATGCGTGCAAAAACACTGTGAGCATAACACCGATAGCAACGATCAGCACAGGGAAAAGGGAACGAGATCGATCGCGAAGCAAACCTTTGAGGAGAAATTTGATCATGAGAGTTTCCCTCTCAATGCGTCTGTGGGTTTCAATTTGGCAATTTTCCGTGTCGGCAAAAAGCTAACGGTTGTTGTAACCAATAAGACCAGAAATATTGTTCCAACAATCAATCCTGCGGAATAAGTTGGAAAAAGTTTTTCTCCGAGCGCAAAGCCCGCATTATCAAGCGCTCCCGGAAGAGCCATACCGGTTCGCGCTGCATAGCTGAAAAGTGGAATACCGTAGGCGGCGGCAACGATTGCCGCGAGCACTCCATGAAAAGCTCCCTCTAATGTAAAGAGTGCAATTATTTTTGTTCGAGTCATTCCGAGCGCCATAAGCGTTCCCATTTCTTTTCTGCGACGGAAGATTGAAAGAACTTGTGTATCAAAGATTGCAAGCATTGCAAGGAATAGAAGAATCGTATATAAAATGCTTCCCTGGATCGTTTTGCTCTTTAAAAGCGCATGAATATCGTGTAAAAGATAATCCAGACTTTTAAAGTTCCATTCTGTATTTGGTTTGAGTGGTTGAATATTTTTTTTCAAAATAACTATTGTTGCCTGTCCGGTCATTGTCGTGAGCGATTGCATCTGGTCCAATGGAATCCAGATTTGCTCATTGTCAATTTCCTGCACAGACGTTTTCATCACCTCTACAATTTCCACTTCTCTTGCATCGAATGTGCCATGAACATCGCGCCACTGAACAGTGATCTCATCACCTTTATGCAGTCCGATACTTTTTGCCATTCTGCTGCCGATGAGAGCAGGAATATTTCCCTGATCACTTTTCAAAAGAAAGGATGGAATGGATAAGACATTTTGACTTGGGTCGATTCCCTTGAGGAGGATGGATTGAAAACGTCCTTCCGGATAAATCGTAGCCTGACAGATAAGGATTGGAGTCGCTTCATTATTTTTGATAAGCGTCTGAAGTTCCGCAGGAATTTGAGCGTGCGCATCTACAAGTGTAAGTGGATCAAATGGATCGTATGCTTTCTGCCAGAATTGTCCGCCGCCATAGAGTGCATCAATGGTCGCTCGCTCGACCTGGTCATTCATACCGTTATACATTCCCTGCAGGAAAATAATAGTAACGAATGAAAACGAAAGCGCAACGACATTGAGCCAGGTTCGAATGCCAGTGCCGAGAATATTGCGGAAAGCAAGTTTTAGAATGAGCATGATTCACATCGCTTTCATGATTTTGTTTCGTCTTTCGCGACCTTTCCGTCGACGAGGGTAATTTTTCTTTTAAGGTATGCTATAACCTTTTCGTCGTGCGTGGCAAAGACGAATGTTGTCTTGAGTTCTTCATTCAGCTGCACCATGGTTTTCATAATGTTGTGGGAATTTTCAGCATCAAGATTCGCTGTAGGTTCATCGGCAAGAACAAGTTCTGGTTTTTTGACAATCGCTCTGGCAATTGCCACTCGCTGACTTTGTCCACCGGAGAGTTGTGCGGGTTTGGAATCAGCCCGATCCGCTAATCCAACCCATTCCAAAGCATCTATAACAAGTTTCTTCCGCGTGGATGAATCCTTGCCGAGAAGTAGCAATGGGAACTCCACGTTTTCAAACACTGTATAGACCGGTAGCAAGTTGAATGTCTGAAAAATGAAACCAATATGGTCTTTCCGCAACTGAGCAGCTTCTGTGTGTGTGAGCAGTTCCGATTTTTGTCCCAGCACTTCTGCGCTGCCTTTGGTTGGAGCGTCAAGGCAGCCGATGATGTTCAAGAGTGTTGTCTTTCCCGATCCGCTTGGGCCAACTAAGCCAAGGAATTCGCCCTTGTGCACTGAGAGATTAATCTTATCCAGTGCCTTTAGTATATTTAGTCCCAGAGGATAGGTTTTGTCCAGGTTTTCCGTTTTTATGATTATTGTATTTTGCATATGTATTCCATTATTCTTGCTTACGATTTTATTTTCCATCGTTTGATTGTGAAAAAAATACCTCTCAATGATTAAACACGATCATCAGTTGAATTCCATTCCCTGCAAAGAGGCTGTTGCCTCCTTGAGATTGAAAAAGTTGAATATTATTAGGATTCCAGAATCCTATGAGATAAATTATCCAATTATCATATGTTCTTTGCAAAGTAAGGAGGCGGTACCAATCCTGATCCGTCCAGTCGCGATACAATATGGCCGATATTCGATCAAGAGTACCCAACGGGTAACTTACTGACAGACCAGAAAAGCCGATGCCGGTTGCCGTGTTAAAAACATTGTTGGGATGTTCATCTCGAAAATATTCAGTGAGGACGGTTAATCCATTTCCGATATCGAAAGTGTAATCGGCTCCTAATGTCCATAGTCGCTGATATTTCATTCCAGGAATTTCGGTTTGTTCATGGATGATTACTGCCTCGAACCATACTCCGATTCCTATGTCCCATTTCCCATCGAGTGCAAATCTATTTTCAGGAACAGAATATCCCACCGTGTCGGCCGGGATTCCCGACAAATTGTTGAGATCGGCTTCACGATGATGATATGATATTCCAGTCTCACCGTTCAAGAAAGGTGCTTGTATTCTACCTCCATACTCAATGCTTTTCTTTTGTGTTGGTGCAACTTCCCATCCTTTGGTCTCCTCGTTGCCGTAAAGTCCCCATAGCCAGATATTGGTATTGGTAAGCAAGTAGTATCGCGTGAGCAAACCATATACTCCATTAGTAAGCTGCAGTGGATCGCGCGGATCAATCTTGTCGAACCACATGAGTGGCCGAAAGAGCGTTGCAGTACCGAAGCTTATTTTTTGCAGCCCAACACGCGCTTCGAACACATCTGATGCAAGCCGGAACGATGCACGATATGGTTTTATTATTCCGTCGTATTCCATGTGCTGGTTTTTTGAAAAGCTTTCCGTAGCGAAGGCATTGAGCGACAAATCCACATCGGCACTAAGATCATCATTTATTTTTTGTTTCAAAGACAATTCGGGAATATAACGAAAACCTGTTTGGGAAATCGGAGAGTTGTCGGGAGTGAACATGATCCAGCCGGATGCTTGGCCGTCCAGGGAGCAAGTTTGTCCAGACGCTGATGTGAGCCCGCAAGAAAGAAGAACAAGAAAAATTATGCAGTAAATTTTAGTTTTCAACTGTTCATCCTGAAAATATCGGGGAACACGCGAAGGATTATTTCTATTGTTGATTTTTCCAATACAAAAGCAAGATTTCAATTAGATAGTTCTTAATATCATTAATCGGGAATAATTCAGGCGCGGCGACATAGTTTGCCGCAATGCCATCGAAGAAAATACTAAGGAGGTAGAAATCAAGATCTGGTTTTTTTGATCCTGATTGCACAAGCAGATCGCGCGTTCTCTTTAAATAGATTTCGATGTACTTTTTGCCTTTTCTTTTTAATATTTTCCGCCAGCCCTCGTCAAGATTCAATCGCAGTGAAAGCAGAATTAATAACGGTTCCTTTTCCAATAACTCCAGCCAGGCATTAATAAAGGATGTAAGTTTTTCTTTGGGGTCTCGTGCATCATCATTCTGGACGAACTTAGGCAAAAACCGGTCGATTTCTTCGTCGATGATCGCTAACAATATATCTTGTTTAGTAGGAAAGTGAGAGAAAATAAGCCCTTTGGAGACTTTTGCCTTCCCCGCAATCTCATCCGTCGTGGTCGCTGAAAAGCCTTTCTTTGCAAACAATTCCAGCGCCGCAGAAATAATAAAGCTCCGGCTTTTTGCTTTCATTTGTTCGGATAATAACTTTGATCGCGGCGACATAATCGTATCTCCATTATATGACTGACTACTTAGTCAATATAAATATAAGAAGAAGAGAAGTCAATACTTTGTTAGGAATATTTTCTCGGAATCATGCATTTCTTGAATTGAACGAAAAAGATAATCGGTTATGGCACCAGTTGTTAGAACTGCTCAATCACGGTTAAGGACAATTTGATCGGGGAAGAATTACCGTTCTAACTTCCTCCCAATGAGAGAACGAATCTTACTATCGTTTACCCTGTTTGTTCTTCCAAATATCATGTACAATTTAAATTATACGGATAAGGCAAAATTTGTATTTGAAAAAATTAATAATTAAATTTTAGGTAATTAGGTAGAAACGTAACCGAAATAGATTAGAGTAAAGAGTTTCAACAAATTGTCATCGCGATGGTTAAAACGATATTCAACTTCTTTAAGATACATAGGAAAATGATATTTTGAAACACCGCGATAATTATATAAGACATGTTTAGCAAAAGACCAAAATCCTTCAATACCATTAATATGATTCTTTGTTTTCGGAAATTTCTTTCCATGACTAATGGTATGATGTTTTCCAAAGCGTTTCAAGGAGCGATAACTACGAAAGGTGTCCGTGAAGTAGACCGATCCTTTCTTGGTATGTTGTCGAATATGATCCATCAATTCATTGGCCGAGACAGAATCAACAACCTTAGTATAGACCCGTCCATTGCGCTCCAGAAGCCCAAAAACGATACTTTTTCCGCCTGCACCGCGTCCTCGTTTGCCTTTGCGACGACCACCAAAATACGCTTCGTCCAATTCTATTTCTCCTTTGAGCTTGCCAGCTTCAAGTTCGCTCACATGATAAATCGCTTCTCGAATGCGCTGATAGACTCTGGTAACAGTTTTATAATTTATTCCAAGATCATTTGCCAATCGATACGCCGGTTGCTGTTGATAAAAACCAAGAATGATTTTCAACTCTCGCCGAAGAAGATGACTTCCTTTTTGTCTTTGACACTTGTTGCATTTTACGTAGCCGCGTTTCGTTCGACAGACGTTGAACGATCCACAAAACACACACTTCTTTCCACTCAAAAAGTTGTCATGGTAACTGATTTTACTGGAACTTGCCATAAAATAATATACTTACAATTATTCTATGGTTACATTCTTACCTAATTACCAAATCTTATTATCTTCCATTGTTATAATACTATGTGCTAAAATAACATGGCACTGCATTTACAAGAACTTTTTAAGGAGGAAAGGAGGATTTGATGACTCAGAAAAGAAAAAAAAGGCAATCTCGAACCGATTCTATACCTGGAAGTCCTGTTTCTGCACAGAATCTACTACCGCTCGAACTGCCGAGCCCCACACTTGATCGTGATAAATCAGTATTAAAAGCATTGCGGCAAAGAAAAACTATCCGTGAAATAAGCGATAAAAAACTTTCTTTGCAGGTACTTTCAAATCTCCTCTGGGCAGCATGTGGAGTAAATCGTAAAATAGGCCCATTTGGAATTCCTGGAAGAACTGCTGCGTCAGCAAGCAACTCACAGGAAATTGATCTTTATGTTGCCATGCAGGAAGGAATTTATTTATATAATGCGTTTCATCATAGGCTGATTCCAGTTGTTGCGGGTGACCTGCGTGCCATGGCAATTGGTCCTGGTCAGGCGAATTTTGTAGCGAAGTCTCCGGTTCAGCTCATCTACATTGTGGATGTTCAAAAGCTTTCCAATACATCCGGTTATCAGGAACCTGGACTGCAAGATCCTGAAATTCAAAAATCATATTATTATGTTGATACAGGCCTCATTGCAGGCAATGTATATTTGTTTGCCGCTTCTCAAGGCCTGGCATCATGGTTCCATAATTGCAACAAACCCGCTCTTGCGGCAAAATTAAATTTGCGGGCTGACCAGCGTGTACTCTTTGGCCAGACAGTTGGATATCCTGTTAAAAAATAATAAAGGAGATTTCAAATGGAGATTTCAGGAAATACCGTATTAATTACGGGCGGGGCGACGGGTATAGGTTATGCAATGGCCGAAGCTTTCTTGGAAGCCAAGAATGAAGTCATCATTTGTGGTCGAAGAAAAGAAAGACTTCTTGGAGCTCAAAAAAAACATCCGGAGTTCCATATCAAAGTGTGTAATGTAACTGATGAAGCGGATCGAAGAACACTAGTGGAATGGATAACTACCAACTTCGACAAGTTGAACATTCTGATACACAATGCCGGTGTGCAAAGGGATATTGATTTCACGAAAGGTATCACTGAGTTTCTGGCCGGAGAAAATGAAATCACAATTAACTTGGAAGCGCCAATAGTTCTCTCTGGGCTGTTTATTCCGTATTTGACCGGGAAGAAAGAAGCTGCCATTATCAATGTTTCATCCGGATTAGGTTTTGTGCCTGCCGCTCGAATGCCGGTCTATAGTGCGACCAAAGCCGGGTTGCATGCTTTTTCCATGGCGCTCAGACAGCAACTCTTAAAACTTGGGATTAAAGTTTTTGAGGTGGTTCCGCCGGCGGTTGATACGGAATTAAATCCGGAGGGAAGAGCCAAAAGAGGCAATTATAAAGCGAATCTGACGCCCGAGGAATTTGTAGTCGCGATAATGAAAGGTCTCAAGAATGACGTCCTCGAAATAGGTTATGGGATGACGGAAGGTTCAATCAAAGCGTCCAGAGCAGAGTTGGACAAAAGCTTTCAACAGATGAATAGCCGGTGGTAAAACTGCGAAGGAAATTTTTAAGCGGTCAACAAAAACAAATATAAGTTTTGTACTGCGTTCATTTATTATTTTTATCTTTATTTAAGATGTTGTATCGTGCTTTGCGCGGTACATTCTCAAGTCTTCGGCTGCGTGATACATTTTTCTGGATAAGCTGAGTTAAGCTTCGGGTTAGGTACGTTGCAAGATAAATACATTACAGTCTTTTTTCCAATTCGATTTCATCTCGTAGTGGAATACCATCTTTGCCAACAATTGGAATCTGGGGCTTAAGTTGACGTGATCTTTTGATCGCGTCGCGATGTACTGCTACAAGTACATATCCTCTTCGCTGATAAAATCGTAAAGCACGAAGATTATCGTTTGTTGTAATAAGCCAAATTCGAATACACCTTTTTTCTTTTGCAACTTGTTCAACAGACTTCAAAAGGGACGATCCTATACCCCGGCCCTCGGCAAGGCTATCAAGCGATATAACTTCACAAGTTCCTGCTTCGAAACGATAAGTAAGAAGACCCACAGGGACATTTTCTTCTACAGCAACAAAACCAGACAGTTCATTTGCAGCATGAAGGACACCACGAGTAACAATTGTAGTCGATCCCCATCGATCTATGAGAATCCGATTAATCCAAATTTTATGGGTATCATTAATAGGTTGAATGCTCATTGCTGTCATAAGAAAAAGCTTGTACGCGGCGGACTTAAAACATCTAATTAAAATCTACTATATAGCCGACTAAATAGCAACAAAAACCCCGATGTTCTTTCGAACACCGGGGTAATGGGGAGGGGGTAAACAACCACCGCGCGCCAACACAATGGTGCTATTCCGAGATCTTTCAACCTCGGAGATAGCCGATGATATCTTTGGGGAATGATATCAACTTACCCCCTTTATATTGTTGTTTCATAAATTGTCGATTACACATTTAATCAAGGTCTGTACCAATGTTGGAACATTTAAGAGAAAATCATATCTGGATGCTATTTCAAATATAGTCGTCTATTATAAGACTCTTGTCATACCCGCTAAGTTTAAGCAGGCATCCAGAATTCTGGACTTCTTGTCTGACCAGCGGACAGGCTGATTGAGACATTTGTGAGTGACAGCGCATTTTGAGTTGGTTTCTCAATAGTATATAACACTTTCAGATGCAATTAGTTCCACTGTATTGTCTCTCTTGCATTAAGGAAGATTCTTACTTCGGGAAATGCAGTGTTTTACGGTTTGTTTTCTCAGAGCTTTAATAACTCATCAACTGAAATTGCCGAGAGGTCAGGAATAACTACGTTAACGTTGGGGAGTCTCTCTTTTGTTCCAATACCTAAAGCTTTCATACCCGCGCGTCTTGCAGATTCGATTCCAGCAACAGCATCTTCAACGACAAGACAATGGGCAGGAGAAACGCCAACTTTTTTTGCAGCAAGCAAAAAAACTTCAGGGTCTGGTTTAGAGTTTTCGATCTGATGGCCATCGACAATTGCGTCGAGTAAATGTTCGATCTTCACTTGCTTGATAATAGTCAAGGCATTGCGACTATTGGATGCAACGGCAATCTTAATTCCTCGATTTCTCAATTCGCGCAGTGCGGAAAGAGCGCCGGGGAGGAGCACTTCTGTTGTTACTTTTGAAAGAGATTCGACAAAATATCTGTTCTTTCTATCCGCGAGTTCTTTTTTCTGCTCAGGAGTATATTGTTTTCCGGATGCTTTTGTTATGATCTCTACACATTCCATTCGTGCTACGCCGCGGAATTTGTGGTTGAATTCATGGTCGAAGAAATTAAATCCTTCCTCGGCTGAAAGTTTTTTCCACGAGTAATAATGATATTCATCCGTTGAAACCAAAACACCATCGAGATCGAATAAAACTGCTTTTATCATTGAATCAGTAACTCCACCATTTTCATAAATCATTTAATCATACACAAGATACAGAGAAGTCTCTCTATTTCAAAAAAAGCACTTCACTCTTGATTTCAAAGAAACCAATTGTTACACTCACATTGACACGATAAAACATTCATCCTTCATAACTCAAATGCAGACATCGATGATTGATTTGCTCAAACGGTTTTGGCGTGAACATCCGTTGACCTCCATTATTCTTATTGCTTTTATTCCGCGTCTCGTTGCTGTATTATTCTCCAAGGGTTACGGAATGCACGACGACCACTTCGGTCCTATTGAGCAACCATTCATCATTATGAATGACATAAGCTACTGGACTACCAGAACAACACCACACGGGCATAGCATTGTCTATCCTTCAATTCATTATGTATTGTTTCAAGGATTCGAGGCTATTGGAATCCGAGATCCCCAGGCAAAAATGTATCTCGTGCGTTTCCTTCATGCGCTCTATTCACTTTTGATTGTATCTTTCGGTTATAAAATTGCTGAGGTACTGAGCAACCGTGAATCAGCAAAGAAGGCAGGGCTTATCCTTGCACTCTTTTGGGCGTTTCCATTCCTCAGTGTTCGCAATCTTATCGAGATGGTTTGTATCCCACCGCTGATGGCAGGTTTCTACTATGCGCTGATCTCCAAAAATAATGGAATGCGGAAAGCGTTCATTGCCGGATTGTGGTTCGGACTTGCGTTTGTATTCCGTTACCAAACCCTTTCTATCACAGGTACATTAGGGTTGATGTTTCTTTTCAGGAAAGATTTCAAGCAGATGGGATTGCTTGCTGCAGGTTTTTTCGTGACGACAATTATCATTCAGGGGAGTGCAGACATATTTGCATGGGGATATCCATTTGCATCATTCCGTGAATATATGCTTTATAATGCATCCCATGGAAACGATTATACAACTGGAGCATGGTATAATTATTCTTTATTGGTGCTCGGTGCTTTTATTCCACCGATGAGTTTCCTCCTGTTGTATGGTTTTTTTAGGAATTGGCGGAAGACATTGTTGATACTACTTCCAGTGATGGTATTCTTCGTTTCACATTCCCTTTTTCCCAACAAGCAAGAGAGATTTATTTTTCCTGTGATACCGATTATCTTAACGTTGAGTGTCGTAGGTTGGGAAGAATTTGTAAAAGAATCTGCTTTCTGGTCACGGCACCGGATCACATTGAAGTCGTTCTGGATTTGGTTCTGGGTACTTAATTTCATCTTGCTAATTCTTTTTTCGACTTACTATTCTAAAAGATCTAGAGTCGAAGCAATGTATACACTCTATGGAAAACAGATACAAGGTATCGTGATGGTAGGCGGAACATTAGGCACAACACAACCGCCGATGTTCTATACAGGAGTGTATCCAATCTCAATTTATCTGATTAATAACGATGAACAACTTACTCAAATAAAAGTGACACTGAATGCTACACCTATTCTCCCAAATTATGCTGTCTTCTTTGGGCTGGAAGATATTGATCATCGTGTTCAGCATATTGAAACCTCACTTGGATTGAAGCTTACATTAGAAAAACGCATAGAAGCGAGCTTTTTGGATGATGTATTCTATCGGCTGAATCCGCGCTTTAACAAGAACCAAACGGCATTTGTATTCGACATTGACACGAAATAATATGGGAACAAACCATATTTGGATTGTTGTTGATAGACTGAAGGAAGAGAGTTATTATCAAGGTGATCATCAAAAGGAACGTTCTATATGAAATTACGGATACTAGGGAAAAAAGGGCCGGTAGTATCAGCGATTGGTCTAGGTTGTATGGGGATGTCGGAATTTTACGGTTATGGAGACGAGAAAAAATCAATTGCGGTGATTCATGAAGCGATTGAACTCGGAATTACATTCTTCGATACCGCCGATATGTACGGCGTCGGTGATAACGAGGAACTAGTTGGCAAAGCTATTCGTGGAAAGAGGGATAAACTTATCATTGCAACGAAGTTTGGCAATGTGCGTGGTTCGGATAGAAGCTTTCTGGGTGTGGATGGACGGCCCGAATATGTTCGTTCGGCATGTATAGCCAGTTTGCGTCGTCTCGGTATTGAGACCATCGATCTGTATTATCAGCATCGTGTTGATCATAACACACCAATCGAAGAAACCGTTGGAGCCATGTCCGAGCTTGTTCGCGAAGGAAAAGTTCGCTATCTCGGTCTTTCAGAAGCGGGGCCGGCAACCATTCGCAAAGCGTTCACTGTTTATCCAATTGCCGCTTTACAAACAGAGTATTCGCTCTGGACTCGCGATGTAGAGGCAGAAATTCTTCCAACCTGCCGCGAATTAGGAATTGGATTTGTACCATATAGTCCGCTTGGCAGAGGATTCTTAACCGGAAAGATCAAGAAGCAGACTGATCTGTCAGAAGGTGACTTCCGGAAAAATTCACCGCGGTTTCAGGTTGAAAACTTGAATAAGAATCTGCGAATTCTTGAAATGCTGGAACAACTTGCAAGTAAAAAAAAATGCACACCGGCTCAATTGGCCCTTGCATGGTGCCTTGCACAGGGAGACGATGTTGTACCAATTCCGGGAACGAAACAATTGAAATATCTTCACGAAAATATCAAAGCAGTCAAAGTCCAACTGACATCGACGGATATTCGTAATATGAATTCGATGTTTCCAGTTGGTATTGCAGCGGGAGAAAGATATCCTGCACTACAAATGCAGAGATTAGGGAAGTAACGGTTTATTTTCATAGGGTTCCGAATTGAAGTAAAAGAAAAATTTTGTCATTTAAAACTAGATTTTGTTTCTTAGATTCTTGTTGACTCGTCAAGAGTTCAAAAACAAGATATAAAACAGGGTTATGCTGGAGTATTCTCCGAGTGACTTCAGTCCTAAAGTCAACAGCAAATCACGTTGAATCAATCTTTACAAAACTATTACCATTGCTTTGAACTGCAGGGGACTTTTGTCTATATTCTCATATGGAACATACACAGACTCTTCTCGTCCTTGATTTCGGTTCGCAGTATACACAGCTCATTGCCCGGCGGGTACGGGAGTTGGGAGTCTATTCCGAAATCCACCCATTCAACTATTCCACCGATAAAATCAAAGACCAATGTCCAGTAGGCATCATTCTTTCAGGCGGACCATCAAGTGTCTACGAAACAAACGCACCAAAACCCGATCCCAAAATTTTTGATCTCGGTATTCCCATTCTCGGAATCTGCTATGGCCTGCAATTATTCGCAGATCGGATGCATGGTAAAGTTAATTCTGCTGCACGCCGTGAATATGGCAAGGCGGAGCTTTTTATCGATGACCATAATGATCTCTTTGCCGGCTTAGACACATCAACATCGGTGTGGATGAGTCATGGAGATGCGCTGAGTCAACTGCCCGAGGGATTTGAACCGATTGCACATTCTCGCAATGCGCCTATTTGCGCAATCCGTCATTTAGAGAAGAAGATGTTCGGTGTACAATTCCATCCTGAGGTAGTTCATACGCCAGAAGGAAAGAAAATTCTTGGGAATTTTTTATTCCTTGTATGTGGTGTAAAGGGGAATTGGACACCGGCCTCGTTTGTGGAAAAAGCGGAAAAAGAAATTCGTACCCAAGTCGGGTCTTCAAGAGTTTTATGTGCATTGAGCGGCGGCGTTGATTCATCCGTTCTTGCGATGCTCCTGCAGCGATCTGTGGGCGACCAGCTTCATTGTGTCCATATCAACAATGGTTTGATGAGGAAAAACGAAAGTGAGCAGGTTGTTCAGACCTTCCGTGATACCTTTCATATCAATCTTTCCTTTGTCGATGCAACAGATATCTTTCTATCTCGGCTTACGGGAGTGAGCGATCCGGAAAAAAAACGGAAGATCATTGGAAAGACATTCATCGAGGTCTTTGAAGAAGAAGCGAAAAAACTGGACGGTGCGGTAGAATTTCTTGCGCAGGGCACACTGTATCCCGATGTGATCGAATCGGTTTCATTCAAAGGTCCTTCCGTTACGATCAAGACACACCATAACGTTGGCGGGCTGCCGGAGAAGATGAATTTTAAGCTCATTGAACCGTTTCGTGAATTGTTCAAAGATGAAGTCAGGAACATTGGACGATTGCTTGGAGTGCCGGCAGATTTAATTGGACGGCATCCGTTTCCTGGTCCCGGACTTGCCGTGCGCATACTCGGTGACGTCACGAAGGTCAAGCTTGATTTGCTTCGCGAAGCTGACGACATATTTATTCAAGAATTGAAACGTTCAAATCTCTATAATGAAATCTGGCAGGCATTTGTTGTTCTCCTTCCAATCCGTTCCGTGGGTGTAATGGGAGATGACCGTACATATGAAAATGCAGTCGCATTGCGAGCCGTAACGAGTGTGGATGGAATGACGGCAGATTGGGCAAAAATTCCGAATGATATTCTTGCGCACATATCCAACCGAATCACGAATGAACTGCGCGGCATTAATCGCGTTGTGTATGACATCAGTTCAAAACCTCCCGCTACCATTGAGTGGGAGTGAAATCAACGAAAAATAATTAGATGAAAGATGAATCACTCATTTCGAGTTACTTGTCACTGATAACTGATCGCTTTCATGATTGAACTGAAGAACGTCACAAAAAAATTTGGCAATTTTACCGCCGTCGACAATCTGACCCTCACAGTACCGCAAGGAGAGTTCTTTGGATTTCTTGGGCCGAATGGAGCGGGAAAAACAACGACTATTAAAATGATTGTCGGTCTTTTTACTCCGACGACGGGCGATATTATTGTGAACGGTTATAACATTCTCACCCATCCGATAGAAGCTAAACAATCCATAGGATATGTTCCTGATATTCCGTTCTTATATGAAAAGTTAACAGGCCGTGAATTTCTTTATTTTATCGGAGGATTGTTTCGCATTCCTAAAACAGTATTGCATGACCGTATTGCTGAACTCATCGACCGTTTCGAAATCGGTAGTTGGGTAGACAAACGGACAGAAGATTATTCGCAGGGGATGAAGCAGCGAATAACAATAGCCTCCGCTTTACTTCATCATCCAAAGACCATTATTATCGATGAACCGTTAATAGGGCTGGACCCGCGGAGTGCAAAAATTGTTCGTGAGACCTTGCATTTACAGGCAAAGAATGGCGTTTCCATTTTAATGTCAACGCACAGTTTGGCTTTTGCTGAAGAATTATGTGGCCGTATCGGTATTATCAACAATGGACGATTAGTGTTGTGCGATACGCGGGAACAGTTACAAATTCAGAAAGCACGGTATGACGGGAAATTTGAATCCGTTTTTCTTGAAGTGACCAAGCAGTAACGCGTATGCTCATTCACATCCTCCGCTACAAATTCCTTTCATATATAAAAACAACTTTCGACAGGCGTCCTGTTTCTATCGTGCGGGGAGTAGCATCGCTGTTCGTTTTTAGCGGATTTGCATACGCTGCATACTTGTTTGCATCGGAAGCAACACGCTTCATGCTTGATCACACACGCACGGGTCTCTATCTATTCCATACATTTATTTCGATGATGCTGTTCGTGTTTTTTATTGCGGTCAATCTCGGCAATGTTATCGTCTCATACTCTACACTGTATCGTTCTATGGAAGTGAGCTTCCTTTTAACGAAACCAATTTCCTTTACAACTATTTTTATATTGAAGTTTCTAGACAATTTCTTTTATAGTTCTACGACACTATTTCTCGGTGCGTTTATGATGTTGTTAGGATATGGTAGTTACTTTGGGTATCCGTTGTATTATCTTTTAGGTGTTATGCTCTTTGTGCTTGTTCCATTTATGTTCCTTTCAGCATGTCTTGCTGTGTTGATTCTCATGGCGATCATGAAACTTGCCGGCAAAATCGGATTTCGTAAGGTGATGGCAGGGCTTTTTATCGTATATTTCTTTTTCATTTATATATTCTTTAATGCATCCAATCCAATGACACTTGTTGAAAAACTCAATAGCTTTTTCCCGAACTTGGATGCGTATCTTGTACAGTCAACTCCGGGAATTTTTCGATATTTGCCGAATCAATGGGTGGTGGAATTTCTCTACTATAGTGCTCGAGGAGAGATGATTCATGCCTTACCATATGCCGGCCTTCTCCTCTGTGTCACGGCAGCTGCTTTAGGTGTTTGTCTTTTTGTAGCGCGTCGATTTTATTATCGAAGCTGGCTGATATCACTGCAAGTGCAGTCGACCGTTCAAGCGCCCGCCAATCCGGCGCGAAAACACTTCTTCGATTTTCGGTCTCACAGTATCTTCTCTTCACAGATTGAAGTATTACTGAAGAAAGAACTATTGACATTCTTTCGTGAAGCAAGTCAGTGGATGCACCTTGTTGTCATGATTATTCTCACGGGTCTTTTCTCTATCAGCGTCAGTAACCTGAATCTTCGTTTACATGTTTTGAATATGCATCTGATAACTTATTTAGTTTTGTTTGCTTTTGGCGGATTCATGGTAGGTTCCCTTGCGCTTCGATTCGTCTTTCCACTGATCGGGTTAGAGGGGCAAGCTTTTTGGACGCTCCGAACCAGTCCTATCAAAGAAAGCAAAATTTTCCTGATTAAATTTTTCATGGGCTTTTTGATAGTGCTTATCCTTGCGGAATATATCGCAGTCTCAAGCAATATCCCATTTACAAAGATAACTGCAATGAGGCCGTTGTTACTGTGGTTTGGAATATTCAGTGCGTTTTGGATCTCACTCACGACCGTTACATTCAATCTTGGTTTTGGCGGCTACTTTGCAAATTATCTTGAACGTAATCCGATCCGTGCAGCATCAACGCAAGGTGCAACACTCACCTTTCTCATGACGCTCATCTATCTTATCGTCCTCGTGGCTCTTGTTTTTATACCGATCTCGGCTTACTTTACCACAGTATTTCGATCTCAATATTTTCCAATGGAGTTGATCGTACTGCCGGGTATGCTCATCGCCGTTATTTCGTTTCTTCTCTCTGCGTTCGGCTTAATCATCGGTCTGCGGTCGATGCGCAGAGATTTTTAATTGCAACTTTCGTTGTGTTGTGGTAATTTTAACATCAGTAATCAATTAGCTTCACACTTTTTCTACGAAAGAATTAATGAAAATTAAAAAATTTCTTCTTGCTGTCCTTTTTCTCATGTTGACTTTCTCACGAGGTCTGTATTCTCAATCCTTACCGGATAGTATTGTCTTTAAGTCGGAAGTGGAGCGCGAATTTGTCGAGGCAATGAAATTGTTTCGAGCCGGAAAGTTCGATACGGCTTCAGCAGTGTTTGTTCATACTATCAAAGAGTATCCACGGAGCCATCGTACAACGAGTGCTTTCATCATGGGGGGAAAAGCCTATTATGAATGTAAGAAATACAGAGAGTCGATTCGCCTCTTGAAGGACTTAATTGATCTCTATCCTCAATCCAGCTATATCGATGATGCACATTATACTCTTGGGTTGAATTACTACCGAATGGAACGGTATGAAGATGCTGCGTCGGAATTTATCGTTGTCATTCAAATGTCACACGAGCAGCGACTTGTGGCTCAATCTAAGAAATTATTGGAGATGATAACGTCGTCGTGCCTGACACTTGCGGAACTGCAGCTTCTCCGATTGGATGCAAAGAGCGAGGAGATGGTAGCGCTTGTGACTGAACGGATTGCAGAGAAAATTCTGCGAGCGGGAGATTTTACTACCGCAGGGGAGATGCTTCACAAGGTGGCGGTTATGCCGCCAAATATTAAGTATGTCGCTGAGGCTCTTTCGCTCATAGAGCTGATAGAGAAACGTGGAGGAGTAAAGATTGGTGTTGCGTTACCGCTCATGCTTAAAGATGAAAATCCAGCGACACGAGCACTTGGAATAGAATTTCTCCAAGGTATTCAGCTCGCAGTTGACGAATATAATCAAACTGTTCCTGTGAAGATTGCTCTTGAAGTGCGGGATACAGAACGAGATCCGGGTATTGCGGCTAAGCATGTGGCGGATCTGTGCAGCGATGAGAATGTGTCTGCTATTATTGGGCCGATTATAAGCGGTGAAGTCTTCGCTGCCGCAGGTATTGCAAACGAACGAGGTGTCCCGCTGATTACACCCACTGCAACAGCAAATGGCATTGCGGCAATCGGTCCTTTCATTTTTCAAGCAAATCCTGATTACGATATAAGAGGACGAGCTGCAGCAGCGTTCGCCTACAGTACACTTGGTGCACGAAGATTTGCCGTACTTGCACCGACCGACGCTGTGGGGAAACAAATGGCGGATTCATTCATTGCCGAAGTCGATACACTTAACGGAGAGATGGTTGACGTGCAAAGGTACTCGGCAGGTACAAATGATCTGCGGATGGAGCTTACGACGATGCGACGGAAGGCGTTGGAAAGATTCGAAGTGCCAACAATCGATTTTGGGGCGAAAATGAAGCAGTCTGAATTGAACAAATTTATCACTTGGGGTGTTAATCAACGCTTGCTGGACTCGCTTATCGAGCGAAGACTCACAGCTCCCGTAACTCTGCTCTTTGGTGAACGCGGAAAACTCATCGCTGATTCCTTACAACTTTCGACGCATCTTGAAAGAATGAAATACGATAGTCTCGGATTTCCGGTTACGAATATCGATGCAATCTTTGTCCCAATTGCAAGTTCGGATGAAATTCCTATTGTTAGTTCACAGCTTAAATTTTTCAATATTCAAGCGCAGGTTCTTGGTACAGGCGATTGGAATGATATGACTGCACTCGATCAGAATCGTCAATACACAGATAAAACAATGTTTGCAGTAGATACCTATACGAATTTCTCGAGCGATACATATCGAATATTTGCAGCGAAGTATCAGCGTGCAAACAATGATAAACCTCCAGGTACTAATGCGTTGTTTGGCTATGATGTAGCGAAGATGATCATTCAAATCATTTCGCAGGGGAAAACACGGCGCGCCGATGTTGCTGCCGCTCTCGCACATATAGAAGAATTCGAAGGGCTGCATTCAAAAATATCCCTATCATTGAATCGTGTGAATGCATGCCTCACGGTACTGCAATACAAGAATCGCCAAATTCTTCGAATCGGAGAGATCGATCTCACCCGTCGGGGGAAGTAAAAGTTGAAACAGATTCGCGAAACAATAAAGGTCTTGGAACCGACGTTTTATCACGTTCCTATCAAAGGTTGGCCTGCAGACGAACGTCCCCGCGAGAAACTCCTCCAACGTGGAGCAAGTAATCTTACGGATGCTGAATTGTTGGCAATTCTTATTCGGACAGGAAAGAAGGGTATCACTGCTGTCGATCTCGCGCGGCATCTCTTGACAGAAGAAAGAACATTGCGAGATATTTCTTCGATGTCGGTTGAAAAAATTCGGTCATTAGGAATAGGTGAAAGTCGAGCTATCGCCATCGTTGCAGCGTTTGAGCTGGCGAAGCGATTGCCGGAAATAAGGGGTAAAGAACGACTCACGATTCACTCACCTGAAGATATCATCCGGCATTCTGGTGTGAAGCTGAGAGAACTCGTACAGGAAGAATTGTGGGTCTTTCCATTGAATGCAGTCAACCAACTTCTTGAACCAAGACAAATAAGCAAAGGAATTCTGAACTCATCACTCGCTCATCCACGAGAGTGTTTCCGTGAAGCGATAACCCAATCTGCTGCTGCGGTTGTTTTCGTGCATAATCATCCCAGTGGTAATCCGGAACCAAGCCAAGAAGACCTTGTTATCACAAAACAACTTGTAGACGCCGGAAAAATTATCGGCATAGCGGTGCATGACCACATTATTATTGCGGGGGACAAGTTTACCAGCCTTGCTGAGCGAAAATTGATACTGTGAGTAATCTATTTCTTACTTCAAAATGATTTACTATTTGTGTTAATATTCTTAAAAATTTTACTTGACTTTTTTTACTCTTATTCTTAATATGTGTCGAGTTTTATTAGAGGTTGTATAGATCCCCCAGTCAGTACACTATGTCATCGTAAGGAGAAGAACACAATGAAAAAACCTTTCGCCCTCATTATCATTGGATGCGCGATGGTAATAGGCTCATTCGTTGGCTGCAGCAGTAAACCTTCAAATGAAGAAATGCAGCAGTTAAACGATTTGAAAGCAGCAGTGACATCGCTCGAAAAAGGAATTGCGGCACGTGAATCCGAAAAGGCTGCTCTATTGAAATCAATTGCAGATAAGGATGCACAACTGGCGCAATGCGCCAAAGACAAGGAAGCACTTCAACAGCGTCTTCAAGGTGTGAAGTAATCGGATAGCCCAACAAGGAGATTAAAAAAATGAAATACGTAATTCGGTTAAGTTTAATAGCAATATTGGTTGGTGCTTTCACTTGTATATCATTTACTCAAGATGAAATGACAAAGGATGAATGGCAAAAACAAATTTCCGAGCTGACGGCAAAAAGTACCGTACTCAAGGGTAAACTTGACAGTTTGCAGAAAGAAGTGCAAGGACTCCAAAAACAAGATGCAGAAAAAGCCCTGGCGTTGAAACAATGCTCAGATGAGCTTGCAACAATGCAGGGACAACAGGAAGCTCCATTTGCGGCAAAGCTTGATGCTATTGATGCTCGTCTGAACGAATTGTCCAAATTATCAAATCAGGATTTGTGGGCGCGTCGGGCCGAATTGGATAGCGTTCAAAATTGGATTAACGTTGCGGGAAAAGATCCTCTCAGTGTAATTCAAAAGTATCAAGATCGCTTGAAAGATCAACAGAGTCGTCTGGATGGATTAAAGAAGACATTGGAACAAATTATCGCTTCCGGTGAAATTATGCCGACCTATACCGTCGGTACATGGGCAAGAGATAGAGATTGTTTGTGGAATATTGCCAAGAAGCCAAAGATTTATGATAATCCATTCTTATGGCCAAAGATTTGGCAAGGTAACCGGGACCAGATTAAGAATCCTGATGTGATTCATCCAGGACAAAAACTGAAGATTCCTCCGAAAGCAGATCTGACGAAGGAAGAAAACAGAGCATTACGTTCCTATTGGTCAAAGAAGCGGGAAAAAGCAGCCGCAGTAAATCCATAAAAATGATTGAATCACGCACAATCTGCGTGGATATACAGAACATGAATATAGGCGCCCTCACGGCAGCAGTAGCTGCCGGAGGGCGTTTGTTTTTTTTATTATCACCTGTGAAAGGAGTTTTGAAAAGTTGACTGAAAAGAAGATACCACTTGCCGGTGTTGATGTTGTTCAATTACTTGGTTTCAACGATGCAAATCTTCAGATGATTGAAGAACGATTCGATGCGAACTTGACAGTTCGTGGAGATCAGTTAATGATCCGTGGTTCGCAATTTGAAATCGGGAAGATTGAAAAAGTGGTTGGTGAACTGATCTATATGTTAAATAAAAACGGCAGTCTGAATCCTAATGATATAGATACTGTCATCGATCTTGTTTCGGTCAACGGCTCAGCACCAGATGTCTCCTCAGAAACGCAGGCGGAAGATAGCGATTCTATTATCTTGTATACGAAGATGGGTATAGTAAAAGCCAGAACACAGGGACAGAAACAATATATCCAGCAGATACGGAAAAACGACATTGTTTTTGCTATTGGACCGGCTGGTACGGGAAAAACCTACCTTGCGGTAGCAATGGCAGTTGCTGCTCTAAAAAATCGCGATGTCACGCGTATTATCCTTGCACGTCCTGCCGTGGAAGCGGGAGAGAGTTTAGGATTTTTACCCGGTGATTTCCGTGAGAAGATCGACCCGTACTTGCGCCCGCTCTATGACGCGTTGGAAGATATGCTCTCTGTAGAGAAACTTCGCGGGTATCTCGAGAAACGAATTGTTGAAATTGTGCCACTCGCCTATATGCGCGGGAGGACGCTTCACAATGCATTTGTTATTCTCGATGAAGCACAGAATGCTACTGCCATGCAGATGAAAATGTTCCTGACACGGCTTGGTCCAAATTCCCGTGCCATCATAACCGGTGATGTCACTCAAATCGACTTACCAACTAAAACGACATCCGGTCTTGTACAGATACAAGAGGTGTTGAAAAAAGTACAAGGTGTTACATTTTGTTCCTTCGATAAGAATGATGTCGTGCGCCATAAACTGGTGAAGGACATTATCGAAGCGTACGATCGCTACCACACCAACGGAACAGGAGATGGCAAAAACATCGGCGAAAATTAAAGTGTATCAGACGTCCGATTTCTTTTTTGCATCCCAAATTTCATCCATCTCTTTCATCGAAACCGTCCAGATACGTCTTCCTCGCCGTTGAAGTTCTTCTTCGACGTGGTAGAATCGTTTAGTGAACTTATTCGTCGATCCGTTGAGCGCAAACTCAGGATTGACTCCGATAAATCTGGAATAGTTCACAAGTGCGAACAGTACATCTCCAAATTCTTCTGCAATCCGATCTTGCTTTTTTGAATGTTCAGCACCTGCAAGCTCTTTAATTTCCTCTGCCACTTTTTTCCACACGTCGCGTTTCTTTTTCCAATCAAATCCCACTTTTGATGCTTTTTCTTGAATGCGAAGCGCTCGTAGGAGTGCGGGCATTTCCTTTGGTACGCCATCGATTACTGAAGTTCTGCCTTCTCTAAGCTTGATATGTTCCCAGTTCCTTTTTACTTCATGGGCATTTTTTACTTGAGTAATGCCAAACACATGGGGATGCCGTCGAATCATCTTTTCTGAGATGGATTCAATGACATCATTCAATGTGAATGCTTTCTCTTCTTCTGCCATAACAGCATGCAAAACGATTTGAAGTAAGATATCTCCAAGTTCCCGTTTTAGCTCTGAGAGGTCTTGTTGATCGATTGCTTCGATGACCTCATATGTTTCCTCGATCAAACTGTGGCGGATGGATTGATGCGTTTGCTCCCGGTCCCATGGACATTCTTTTCTCAGACGCTTGACGATTTTGATAAATTTTTTGAATGAATCATTTTTCTTCTTTTTTCGCATTTACACTCCAATTTTTGTTTATCATACCGAAAAACAATTCCAGAATCAAACATCCAGAATCAAGTGTTTGTTTTTATAGAAGTTATTGCGTAATTTGAACATAATTCTGGGGCTGTAGCTCAGCTGGGAGAGCGCTTCGTTCGCAACGAAGAGGTCGTCAGTTCGATCCTGATCAGCTCCACAAGCTTGCAAACAGAAGTTTTTATTGATCTTGAAAATGTTTTACTGAAAACTAGTAGTTAATAATTGGATTATATACACAAAAGTCGGAGTTTTATTGGTTTCTTTGGGGTCAAGTCCTGTGCAACAAAGCATTGCCCAACCCCGCCAGGTCCGGAAGGAAGCAACGGTCAGCAATCAGTTTTGTGTGACGCAGGGAAACTTGACCTCTTTTTTTTGTTGGATTTCTAAACCTTACAGCCACCACCGGAGGCTCGTGCCTCAGAACCGCACGGAAAACGGTTAAGATCATATGGTTCATTTTCCTATAACCATCATAATTTATGCCATCAGTCTCATGCTTTCAGATGAGCATAATTCTGAATTTGGCAGGACACTACGTTTCAGCCGATTTGGAGGAGGATTCACGCAAGTGTTTCCTCGCCTCGAATGGTATCAGTATTCAGGCGGGACTTCTCCACTTCGTTTTGAAACGCGGCAAGTTCACAACATCATTTTATTGCTGCAGTGGAAGAGGATCTTGCATGAAAAAAGATATTATCATCAATTCAACTGCGAACGAACATCGCATTGCTATTCTTGAGGATGGCAAGACCGCTGAACTGTTCGTAGAAACACCAGGTAAAAATCGTAATGTTGGCGACATCTATCTTGGAAAAGTTGCCAAAGTAATGCCTGGCATTCGTGCTGCATTTGTCGATATTGGCATGGGGCAAGATGCTTTCCTGCATTTTTCGGATATCGGTTCCATTGAAGAATACAGTTCGCTCTTCGAAGAAGATGAAGACGAAAAGGAAGAAGAAGCCGCAGAAGTAGTTGCAGAAACGGCACTCCAAAGTCCTCACGATGTGGCGCAAGTCAGCGGAGGAAATGGTGTGCCTCCTACCAACGAACAGACAGATGGTAGAGAACGACGTCACAATCAACAACGACGCCATCATTCTGCACAGAATTTTCCACAAGTCAATCTGCAAAAGGGACAAGAGATACTTGTGCAGATTACAAAAGAACCGATTGGGAAAAAGGGGGTGCGCGTTCGTTCGGCAATTTCACTCCCTGGGAGATTTCTCGTTCTCATCCCTTTCGATGGGAAAGTAGGAGTTTCCAAAAAACTTGCCAGCTTTAAAGAGAAACGACGGCTTCGAAAAGTGGTACGCACAATGCTGCCGAAGGGATTCGGTGCTATCATCCGCACTGTTGCGGATGGGAAAACAGATGAGATGCTTCAGCAAGATCTTGATGATCTCGTTAAGACATGGGAGGGCATCGAGAAAGCTGTAAAATCGGCAAAAGCTCCGACGCTTATTTACAAAGACATGAACACCACATCGAGCGTTATTCGCGATCTGTTTCAGGAAACGGTTGAGCACGTTGTCGTGGATGAAAAAAAGCTTTTCAAAGAAATTCGGAACTATGTCCAATGGATGTCGCCTGATATGCTCAATCGAGTGGAATACTATCGGGAAAAGGAACCAGTTTTTGATAAGTACGGAATTGAGAAAGACATTCAGGTTCTTCTTAGTAAAAAAGTATGGTTAAAGAGCGGTGGATACTTGTTCATCGAGAAGACGGAAGCAATGACCGTCATCGACGTGAATAGTGGACGGTATGCTGCTAAGCGAGAACAGGAGTTGAACTCACTGCGCACCAACCTTGAAGCGGCACGCGAAGTTTGCCGGCAGGTTCGGCTGCGTGACATCGGTGGCCTCATCGTGGTTGATTTCATAGATCTAGAGGACGATAAAAATCAGAAGAAGATCTACGATGAAATGAAGAAAGAATTGAGGAGGGATCGTGCAAAAGTCACGGTACTGCCTATGACAGAATTTTGCTTAGTGCAGATGACACGCCAGAGAATTCGCCAAAGTGTGCAACTGAGTTTCAGCGAAGCGTGTCCTATGTGCGGCGGTACCGGTCAAGTACAATCTAAGACATCGACGATGAACCAGATTGAACGCTGGATCAAACGATTTAAAACGGAAAAACGAGAGTATCGGTTGGAGTTACGTGTTCATCCAACTATTGCAGAATATCTTTGCAATGGCACAATCAGCCGGCTGACAAAACTGCAATTCAAGTTTTTTGTTAAAGTAAAGCTTGTTCCAGATACGGCACTCCCTGCTGAAGAATTCAAGTTTTTCTCGATGAGGCAGCAGAAAGAAATTACCGACCAATATAAATAGGAACTCTATAATCATCCACTTACGGATATATCGTTATTGAGAGATTTCTTGCTGACTGGAAAAAACTCAAAGAAAATAATGCTGAAACGGACTCCATTTTACAACCTTCATACAGCGCTTGGAGCGAAGATGGTGGAATTTGCCGGCTATGAAATGCCGGTCCAGTACTCTGGCATCATTGAAGAGCATCTCGCTGTTCGTAAGAAAGTTGGTGTCTTCGATGTTACACATATGGGAGAATTTTTCTTACGCGGCAGCGACGCACTCGCGTTTCTTCAGAAAGTAACGATTAATGACGTTGCCAGATTGAAGCCGGGAAGAGTGCAGTATTCCGCGATGTGTTATCATGACGGCGGCATCATTGATGACCTTCTTATTTACCGGATGGAAAACAAGTATATGCTTGTTGTGAATGCATCGAATCTTCAAAAAGATTTTGATTGGCTGCAATCTCAGAAATTTGGTGATGTGGAAATTGAGAACGTGAGCGATACAACAGCATTGCTTGCAGTCCAGGGTCCCAAATCGCTTGCAACGCTCCAGAAGTTGACGAAGGAAGATCTGTCGAAAGTTGAATACTACAGCTTTACTCATAATACAGTCGCAGGAATCTCCATAATCATTTCACGTACTGGCTATACTGGTGAGCTTGGATTTGAATTATATTTCAATACTGATGCTGAGCAAGCAAAAAAAATATGGAATGCGATCTTTGACGCAGGCAAGGAATTTGGTATCACACCCGTCGGGCTTGGTGCCCGTGATACGTTAAGACTCGAAATGGGATTCTGTCTTTATGGAAACGACATCGACAAAACCACGCACCCGCTTGAAGCCGGTTTGGGGTGGATTACAAAGCTTAATAAGAAAGATTTTATTGGAAGAGATGCAATCGTAAAGGCAAAACAAGAAGGTCTGAAGCGAAAGTTAATCGGGTTCACGCTTCCGGATAGGGCGCTTGCACGTCATGGTTATGAAATTATGTATAACGCTCGTGTCGTCGGTCAGGTAACTAGCGGAACATTTTCACCATCGCTTCAAAAGGGTATTGGAATGGGATACGTTGCTTCCGAACTTGCCAACGTCGGAACAATTATTTCGATTCTTGTGCGAGGGAAAGAAATTCCGGCGACCATTGTGACAGTACCATTTTTACAGAAACATTAGTACAAAGGGGTGTGCATGAAAATAGATCTCAGTTTTAACGCTGGACAGTTCGATGAGTTGCAATTGCGCGAGAAGAACGTGATCGTTCTTGATGTCTTACGTGCAAGTTCCACTATCACTGTCGCTCTCAACAATGGGGCGCGTGAAATTATTCCGGTTGCAAGTATCGAATCTGCAGTGAAGATTTCCGGTAGCCTTTTTGGTGAGGTGACGCTCCGGGGAGGCGAACGCAATGGAAAAACCATTGAGGGATTTAACCTCGGGAATTCACCGCTGGAGTACAGCGAAGCTGCAGTGAAAGGAAAGTCCATTATTTACTGCACGACGAACGGTTCCATAGCGATGGCGAAGAGCCGGTATGCGCGCACATTGGCAGTTGCTTCATTCATCAACTTAACAGCAACAACTGATTTTATTCGAAACGAGAATAAAGATTTTCTTTTTATTTGTGCAGGCAGGGCGAACACCGTTGGAAATTTCAGTTTAGAAGATGCAGTGTGTGCCGGGATGATGATCCAGAATCTTTTGAAGGCTGAATCTCTGGAGATAGAGTTGAGTGATTCAGCAAAAGCTGCCCATGTACTCTTTAAATCATTCGGACGTTCAATTCTCAAAATGTTGAAGACCTCTGAACATGGCAAGTATCTTATCGAGATCGGTTTTGCAGAGGATTTAAAAATTTGTGCTCAAGTCGATTCGGTTCCGGTGCTTCCGATCCTAACCGGCACTGTTATTAAACTTAAAAAAGAAGAACTAAGCATCGAGTCTGCATAGGCGGTGAGTTCTCAAGATGTCCTGAATGGCAGAGAATCAAACTATATCCTCAACGAAACGATCACGATATCATCGCCGGCAGATCGGTGCGTTTATCGGAATTCTTACTTCGATCATGCTTCTGTTAAGCATCCTTTCTTATTCTGCCATAGATCAAGCGAGCGGAGAGATTTCACTCTGGGATCTTTTGAAAGTGTTATCGAATGATGAAGCAATTCTATTAAAAGCTGAACGCACGCAGAACTGGCTAGGATTACTCGGGGCTGTTGTATCGAATTGGTTTATCAATTCAACAATCGGCTTTGCGGTGATTATCATCCCGTTTCTCGGCATTGTGTGGTCCATCTACTTATTCAATGAAAAAAACTTACGCCATAAAATTATCATTACGAATTATACGATTCTCTTAGCAGTGTTGTTCTCTTCCTTTGCCGGTCTTCTCAGACAATTCGATAGTTTATTACCGATGGAGTGGAGTGGAGTAGTAGGTCATTTTATTGCCTATGTGTTGTCGAAGTCCGTTGGCCTCGCCGGCGCTTCATTCATTATTGTTGGCGGATTCATAATTGTTCTTACATTGCTCGTGGATTTGGATTATAAAGTGACCTGGACAAAACTGCGCGTAGCCATTGCTGCATGGATGGAATGGCTGAGAGAGAAGCAGGAAGCATGGAATGTGCGACACAATACTCAGCAAAAAGAAATTCAAACAAAACGTGCGCAAGAGGCGGTCCGAATCAAGAAACCTTCGGAAGAATTATCTGAGCAAAGTCCTGCCAGACCGCATGTTACTCCGATCAATCCGATCATAAAATCGGCACCTTTAAAACCAACAACCCAAGCGATTCCATTGGCTGCTCCTCCACAGACCGGGCAGCAGGCTGATTCTGAACTTACAATCGATATCCGCGAAAAGATGGTAGAGGCAGAGATAGATTATGATGACCGCGCCTTAGAAACAAAAGAAGATATAGTAGAAGAAATTGATTATATCTTTCCTTCGGTTGATTTGCTCGATATACATCGAGGAAGTGAAGAAGTAAACGAGGAAGAACTGAAAGCGAATGCAGAATTGCTGCGATCTAAACTTTCCGACTTTTCTGTCGAGATCGACAGCGTTTCGGTGACTCCGGGTCCGGTTGTTACGCTCTACGAGCTTGTGCCTGCCACAGGTGTGAAAATTAGCAGAATCGAAAGTCTGCAGGACGATATCGCGCTTGCATTGAAGGCAAAAGGCATACGTATTATTGCCCCGATGCCCGGCAAAGGAACCGTTGGTGTCGAGATTCCGAATCATAATCCATCTCTGGTGACAATTCGTGGTATTATTAATTCTGCAAAGTTCCGGGATTCGAAAGCGATCCTTCCGCTCGCAATGGGGAAAACAATTTCCGGGGAAGTGTATGTAGATGATCTCGCCAAAATGCCGCATCTGCTCATGGCCGGCTCAACAGGTTCTGGCAAAAGTGTCGGCATTAACACTATTATCACCAGTATTATTTATCGCTTGCACCCGAGCGATGTCAAGTTCGTTATCATTGACCCAAAGAAGATTGAATTGTCGCTCTTCAAGAAATTACGCAATCATTATCTTGCCGTTTCACCCGATATAGATGAAGAGATTATCACTGAGCCGAACAATGCGGTGCTCGTCTTGAAAAGCGTCGAATTGGAAATGGAGAACCGATACAATCGGCTTGCCTCTGCAGGTGTGCGGAATCTGACGGACTACAATGAACGTTTCGCCGCCGGCCGCTTGCACGATACAGAGACTATGAAGCATCGTAAAATTCCATACCTCATTGTTATCATAGACGAGCTTGCCGATTTGATGATTACAGCCGCAAAAGAAGTCGAGGAACCGATTGCACGCCTGGCGCAGCTGGCTCGAGCCGTTGGTATTCACTTGGTTGTAGCAACGCAACGCCCGTCGGTTGATGTGATCACTGGTGTTATTAAAGCAAATTTTCCAGCGCGGCTTGCGTATCAGGTTTCATCGAAAATTGACTCGCGAACTATTCTTGATATGAATGGTGCGGATCAGCTGCTTGGAAATGGTGATATGTTATACTTGCCATCCGGTTCTCCGAAGCCACACAGGATTCAGAACGCTTTCATCTCAACGGATGAAGTTGAACGGATTACCAATCATATCGGTAAACAAAAGGGATATAGCAGTCCGTTCAAATTGCCATCGGTTCTGGAAAAGAAAAGACAATCGAACGCCGGTGGAAGCGTAAGCGAGGATGAATTGTTTGGAGAAGCGGCGCATATTGTCGTGCGCCATCAGCAGGGTTCGGTATCGCTCTTGCAACGGAGATTGAAAGTAGGATATTCACGTGCTGCACGACTTATCGATGAACTTGAAGCTGCAGGTATTGTCGGTCAATTTGATGGAAGCAAAGCACGGGAAGTATTGGTAGAGACGGAAGCGGAATTGGAAACTATACTCAAGAGCCTTTGAAAATGAAAACAATACTTATACTGGGATTGATGTTTTTGGGTGTCATGGAAATTATGGCACAGGAAAAAGAATTGACCGTGCAGTACGTAACAGAGAATTTACAACGGCGCTATGAGATGATCGACAACGCTACTGCGCAGTTTGAGCAGCATGTCCGGTTCGGTTTCTCGAACATTGAACAGACTTTCCGTGGCACACTTATAATGAAGAAACCAAATCACTACCGCATAGAATCAGAACATCAAACAATTGTCACAGATGGAGTGACGGTGTGGGCATATTCTACGGCGAACAATCAGGTCATTATCGATAAATACAAAGAGAACAGTAACTCACTTTCACCGGAACAGTTCATGTTGAATCTTCCCGCCAATTATTACACTTCAGTGCTTGGTTCAGAAAAGTTTTCAGAGGGAACGGTAATTCTCCTCAAGCTCGTACCGAAAGATGATCGGTCTTTTGTGAAGTCAGTGAAACTCTCGGTGGAAGAACATAGCTGGCTGGTCCGCAAGATTATGATTCTTGATGTCAACGAGACAGAAACTACTTATACAGTCAAAGACATTAAACTGAATACCAATATCAAAGAGAAAACCTTCGCGTTTGAAACACCGGAGGGTGCGGAAGTTGTAGACCTTCGTTAATTGCACCTTATTCCTCGTATGACAAAAAAGACAAAAAGTATTTTCCGATACTCAATCAGTTTTATTGTTGCATTTATTTTTCTCTATTTCGCTTTCAGAGGTGTAAAACTTTCCGAATTATGGGAATCTTTAAAAGGCGCTAACTATTGGTGGATAACATTACTTATTCCATTGAACATTCTCATGAATTGGGTTCGTGCAGAACGCTGGGCGCACTTGCTTGCACCTATCAAATCTCCCATTTCAAAACGGAATCTTTTCTCGGGTGTGATGATTGGATACGCCATAAACAATGTATTGCCGCGCGTCGGTGAATTTGTTCGTCCTTACATTGTTGGAAAGCGGGAAGGTATTTCCAGAACCTCAGTGTTCGGTACTGTCGTTGTTGAACGCATATTAGATTTTATGAGTTTCTATTTTATTGTCTGTGTCGTTCTCTTTCTGTATCCTCGTTCTCTTGATCCATTCGTGAATCAGCCCGACGCTGTGCGTCCGTTATTCCTTATCGGTTCTATCATAGCTCTTATCATTTTCGTTCTTCTTTTTTTCAAAGCGGAAACCTTCTTTCGATTTCTGGCAAAAATATTCTTTTTTATTCCGCATAAACATAAAAAAAAAGTGGAAATATTTCTGGATAAGTTTTATACCGGATTTGCTGTTGCGAAACTGCGCGATAAATTTGGTGTGATTTTATTCCAGAGTTTTTTAATCTGGGGGCTGAATGCGCTGATCATGTTTGTGCCTTTCTTTGCATTTACTCCACTGATGAAATCGGGAATGGATTTTGGTGCATCGGTGGTACTTTTAGTCATCTCATCTATCGCTTGGATTTTACCTACTCCTGGTGCGATGGGAACATATCATTCATTTTTAAAAATTGCGATGATGAGACTGTATGGAATTGATGAGACGACGGCATTAAGTTACGCGATTGTTACACACGAAGTGGGATATCTCGTTGTAATGATCATCGGTGTGTATTATTATTTTCGTGATCACCTTCAAGTGTCTGATTTGGCGAGCGCATCTTCGAATGAAGAACGATGAAACCATCTGCAATGGATAAGTCGTTCGAACTTCAAGTCCCTGCTGTTTGTGTGCCCGGTATTCAACACTGTGTTATTCAATAATGAAAAAGGAGTTGTTCGTTGAGTGTGTTTGATGCGGTTCTTCTTGCAGTTCTTCAAGGATTGACAGAGTTTCTCCCGGTGAGCAGTTCAGGTCATTTGGTTCTTGCCCAGCAGTTGCTCAACTTGCATAATCCACAACTTGTGTTATTCGATGTCTATGTTCATTTTGGAACGCTTATCAGTGTGGTGATCGTTTTTTGGAACGACATTATTGGAATCCTACGATCTTTTTTTAAAGCGTTCAAAACATTCAAGGTCAAGGAAGAACATAAAAAAACAGAATATTTTCATTTAGGAATTGCCATTGTCATCGGTTCCATCCCAGCAGGTATCATTGGTTTGGCATTCCATCGTCAGATAGAAGAAATCTTCACAGATCCAAAATTTGTTGCGATGAATATTGTGATCACAGGACTGATTCTTTTTCTTACTCGACTTGCAAGACCGATAAAGGGAAAAAGGGTCAGCATTCTCTCTTCGATTATTATCGGTCTTGCACAGGTGGTGGCAATTCTGCCGGGAATTTCACGCTCCGGTTTGACGATGAGTACAGCGCTTTTTTTAAAAACATCTCCCGTACAAGCAGCGCGCTTTTCATTCCTTCTTTCTATACCTGTGATCGCAGGTGCGACATTGCTGGAAACATATAAACTTATCGCACTGGGCACAACGATTGGTCTCTTGCAAATTATTATTGGTATCGCAGTGTCGGCAATTGTCGGATATGTTGGCATTAAGCTGTTGCTGCGTATTATGGAAAAAGGAAAATTTAGCTGGTTCTCTTTATACTGTTTGGTGATAGGAATCTTTGGCATCTTTTTTATATAAGGGCGAAACCATGAATACAAAAACATTTGTTATGATTTTCACCATCCTCTTAGGCATTTTGCAATCGATGGGTTGTCAATCAGATACTATAAAAAGGAAAACCGTGAACATTACAATCGAAACAACTAAAGGCGATATTGAAGTCGAGCTCTACGAAACCGACGCGCCAAAAACCGTTGCTAACTTTATCGGACTTGCAGAAGAAGGGTACTTCAACGGTATCATTTTTCATCGTATCTCCAAAGGATTTGTCATTCAAGGCGGCGACTCAACAGGAACAGGAAGCGGTGGTAAGAGTATTTATGGAAAAGAATTTGCCGATGAATTGAATCCCTCGACTCCATCCTATCAAGAAGGATACAAACGCGGCATTGTCGCGATGGCGAACTCTGGACCGAACACCAATACAAGTCAATTCTTTATTGTTCTGAAAGACGCATCATGGATGCCGAAACAGTACACTATTTTCGGAAAAGTAACGAAAGGAATGAATGTAGTCGATTCGATTGCGGCGGTTGAGATTGTTCCGCAAATGGGACCTACAGATGGAAAACCGAAGGTCGATATTGTCATGAAAAAAATTTCTGTAAAGAAATAGTACTGGAACAACGGAGATAATCAGCGTGGCAATGTCGAAATCCAGGAAGGAGAAATTTCCTTCCTATGATGTTTTTTTTGAAACGGCGAAGGGAAAGAAATATGCGCCAGTCTATCTCTTCATCGGTGAGGAAGATTTTCTCGTCGAAGAATGTGTTGACCGCATCATTCAAGAACTACTGACGACTGATACAAAGGCTTTCAATCTTGATATTGTGTATGGGAGCAAAGCGGATGCGCGCGAGGTGATCGCGCATGCGGCATCTTTCCCTATGATGAGCGACCGGCGGGTCGTAGTAGTGAAAGAATTCGACAAACTGCTTTCAAGTGATACGGCGAAAGAGATTATATCGGCATACATTGCACATCCCTTGGATTCTACGTGCCTTGTGCTCTTGGTGGAGAAACCAGATTTTCGCACGAAGCCGTTTATCGATTTAAAAAAATCTGACTTTGTTTTTGCATTCAACCCTCTCTATGACAATCAGGTGCCGGCATGGATATCTGAACGATGTAAAAAAATGGGAAAGGAGGTGGATCTTGAAGCATGCCGGTTGCTGCAGGCGTATATCGGGAATTCACTCCGGGCGATTCAAAATGAATTAGACAAACTTTTCACCTATCTTGGTGAACGAACAAGTGTGACACTGGAAGATATTGCGGATGTTGTCGGTGTAACACGCGGATTCACCGTATTTGATTTGCAAAATGCCATCGGAAAAAAAAACCTTGAAGAAGCGTTGCGGATCGTGAAGCGCATGATCGAAACCGGTGAGGCATCTCAACTCACCATCGTGATGTTAACCAGATATTTCAATCTTCTCTGGAAATTGCAGAATCTTCTCGCTCATAATGCATCGGAAGCAGAGGCGCTTGCAGCAACAAAGATTTCGCCTTATTACTTCAAAGACTATACCGCTGCGATAAAGCGATTTACGCCGACACAGATTGAACATGCTTTTCATGTACTCCTTGATGCAGGCGTTCAATTGAAAAGCACATCGCCCGATCCATACCATTTGATGGAGATGTTGGTGTATTCACTTATTCGTGACTATAGATCCGAAGAAACAGATCTATTATGAGATATCGGCTTTTCTTATTCCTATGCTCTTTCGTATGAATGAACTTCTCACACCGCCGACAACGGTCGAATGGACACTTTTGTTGTTCATTCTCACAGGTTTACTCGTATGTGTTGCGGCAAGTGAACTCGTCCGAAAGCATTTTCATTGGTCTGCGGAAGTGACCAGGAAATTTGTGCACATCACTGTTGGATTCCTCATCTTTTTCGCACCTATGCTCTTTCAATCAGCGCTTATTCCTTTGCTCCTCTCTTCTTTTGCTGTACTGATTATGGCGATTGCAGTGCGGACAGGCCTCCTGGTTGGTATTCATGGGACATCCCGATTCTCGTACGGAACAATCTTTTATCCATTTTCCTTCTTTGTGCTGATTCTCTTGTTCTGGAATGAGCATCCGGAAATTATTTCGCTGTCTATGCTAAGCTTAGCCACTGGAGATGCAGCAGCAGCAATGGTAGGTGAATCTTTCCGGTCGGTAAGAGAGTACCGACTCACATCCGACAAGAAATCCATCGAGGGTTCCATTACGATGTTCGCAGTGACGTCCATCAGCCTCTTCTGTGGCATGATCTTTCTTGGAGTACAGACATTGCACTCTATGGGATATTTAACGGCCATTGCGTTGGTTTCAGCGAGCATTGCCACAGCATGGGAAGCGCTCTCATCAAAGGGATTGGATAATTTTACGATACCCTTGTCTGTCGCGTTTGTTCTTTCTTTTTATCTTATTCCCTCGCAGATGCAGGATCCGAATCGGTTTACCATCGGTGTTTTCTTGTCTCTTCTTATTGCAATCACCTCATATTCCTTTAAATTTCTCACTGCCAGCGGTTCTGTCGCTGTGTTTCTCCTTGCCAGTACGATCTACGGAATCGGTGGATGGCAGTGGACAGCTCCCATCGTGATGTTTTTTGTTCTTTCCAGTTTGCTATCGAAAACAGGGAAGAAGAGAAAAGAACAATTTGAACATCTTTTCGAAAAAACAAGTACGCGTGATTGGGGGCAGGTAGCGGCGAATGGCGGTGTTGCTGGAATACTGATACTTGCTCAGTATGCTTTACCCAATGAAAATTTCTATCCGGCGTATCTTGGTGCAATTGCAGCTGTCACAGCGGATACGTGGGGGACAGAAATTGGTGTCTGGCTCGGAGGTAAAACGGTTTCGCTCTCCCGTTTCAAAGTTGTCGAGCCAGGTACTAATGGCGGTATTTCGATGGCAGGATGCATCGGCGGGACGTTCGGTTCATTGATCATATCTGCAAGTGCATTTCCTTGGGCGGCGACAGTGCGAATGGCACTCATTGCTACTCTCTCAGGAATCATCGGAAGTCTTTTTGACAGCTTACTCGGCGGAACATTGCAATCAAAATACTGCTGCTCGATATGCAACAAATACACTGAGCGAAAATTGCATTGTGGTTTTGCAACAGTTTTTGTAAAAGGTATTCGATGGATGACGAACGATGTGGTCAATTGGGTTTGTGCTTTGGTTGGTGCTACAGTTGCCTGGGGATTATATTGATTTGCATTGAGAAGCAATCGGATTTATCAACTTAAAATATATCAAAAGGAAATTTATGAGTACGGACAGAATTCGCCAATTAAAGCAGCTGCGGGAAAAAGCGACACACGGCGGCGGACTCACCAAGATCGAGGATCGGCATAAGCATGGGAAGCTGACTGCGCGCGAGCGCATCGACCTTCTGCTGGACGAAGGGAGCTTTGAAGAAATTGGAATGTTTGTTCATCACCGCTCCCGCGAATTTGGGCTGGAGAAATACAAGTATCTTGGCGATGGAGTGGTAACGGGCAGAGGAACGATTAGCGGGCGTCATGTAGTTGTGTACAGTCAGGACTTTACGGTCTTCGGCGGCTCACTTTCTGAGACGCATGCAGAAAAGATCTGCAAGATTTTAGAAATGGCGATGAAGAATGGTGTACCTATCATCGGATTGAATGACTCCGGTGGTGCGCGTATTCAGGAAGGGGTTGTTAGTTTAGGCGGATACGCGGATATTTTTCTGCAAAACACTCTTGCTTCCGGTGTCGTACCACAAATTTCTGCCATCTTGGGTCCATGCGCCGGTGGGGCAGTATACTCTCCAGCCATAACAGATTTCATTTTTATGGTGAAGGATACGAGTTATATGTTTGTTACCGGGCCTAATGTAGTAAAGACGGTGACACATGAAGATGTGTCGTTTGAAGACCTTGGCGGTGCATTGACGCATGCTGTCAAAAGCGGTGTGGCGCATTTTGCTGTGGAGAACGAATTGGAATGTATCGAGGGAATCAAGAAGCTCTTAAGTTACATTCCATCGAACAATATGGATGATCCGCCGTTCATTGAGCCTCACGACAGCGAGTACCGGATGGATATCGAGCTTGATTCGGTTGTGCCGGAAAATCCGAGCAAACCGTATGACATCAAAGAGATCATCAAGAGAATAGTCGATGATGGTGAGTTCTTTGAAGTGCAAGAACTCTATGCTCAGAATATGGTTGTGGGGTTTGCCCGGCTTGGCGGATACTCAGTTGGTATCGTGGCAAATCAACCGTCCATTCTTGCTGGTGTGCTCGATATCGAAACATCTCTCAAAGGTGCGCGGTTCGTTCGCTTCTGTGATGCCTTCAATATTCCGCTGATCATTTTGCAGGATGTTCCTGGATTTCTTCCAGGCACCGATCAGGAATGGAGAGGTCTCATCAAGCATGGTGCGAAATTGCTTTATGCGTTCTGTGAAGCAACCGTTCCAAAGATTACCATCATCACTCGCAAGTCATACGGTGGTGCATATTGTGTTATGAACTCCAAACATATCCGCGGCGATGTGAACTATGCATGGCCTACGGCAGAAATTGCCGTAATGGGACCGAAAGGAGCGGTGGAAATTATTTTCAAGAAGGATATCGAAAACTCAGAAGAGAAAGAGAAAGCAATCGCGGAGAAAGTACATGATTACACCGAGCGATTCGCCAATCCGTATGTTGCAGCGGAGCGAGGATATGTCGACGAAGTTATTCTACCGCATGAAACTTGGCCAAAGTTGATTAAGGCGCTCCGATTTCTGGAAAACAAAGTCGATACAAATCCCAGAAAGAAACATGGCAACATTCCGCTTTGAGAAGGTCAATCCCCTTGATTAAGTGGCAATGATACGTTATTTTGAATAAAGAAATTGATTCATGATAATTTGTAGAGGCTGATGCGGCGGTTTGTAGTTACGTTCCTATCATTAGTAATCCTCAGTTGTTCTTCAGAGCGAACAACGCGTTCCCACATTGATACTTTATCTCAAGCATCCAATCCATCTGACACAAACTTTAAAAGTCTTGCTGCAGATACCATAAACAATTCAGTTGATACATCGAACATAAAGATAAATGGCAACGGGAACGGCAACGGTTCTATAGACACATCCGATTATGACTCAGAACTCATTCTCCAGCAGCTTGAACAGGCACGGCAGCATTATTTGCTTGCACTTGCCTCACAGGAAGCCGGTGATTCTCTCAGCTGCGGCACGGAATTCGAGACAGCCATCCAAATCCTTAATGAATTAAGTGAATACTCACATATTGACAGTTCCAAAGAATATCTGGATTTAAGCAAGAGTTTGGTTGAAGATTATGAGAAGTACATCGCGCAGATCGACAGCCTGGGTCCTGATGCATCCGTTTATGCACTTCGAGAAAAATTAAATCAAGTAGTTGAACAAGGTGATACCACTGGTTTGAAGATTCCCCATATTGAGATCAAGGGAACACAAGTTCCCCTGCCTTTCAACGAGTATGTTGAACGCGCAACTGCCTTTTTCATGGGCCGTGGCCGGCATCATATGGAGCGTTGGTTGTATCTTTCAGGCAGGTATTGCCCAATGATGACAAGAATTTTTAGGGAAGAAGGAACTCCTGCAGAACTGGCTTATTTAGCGATGCCAGAAAGCGGTTTGCGTACGGATGCACGTTCGTGGGCACGCGCTGTAGGATTATGGCAATTTATGAAGGGCACGGGCTCGTTGTACGGACTGCGTGTGAACTGGTGGGTAGATGAACGCCGGGATTTTGAGAAATCCACACGCGCGGCAGCCAGACATCTCAAAGACTTATACAGTGAATTAGGTGATTGGAATTTAGTGCTGGGTGCATATAATGCAGGTGCCGGAAGAATTTTTCGTGCTATGCGCAGGAGCGGCACATCGGATTATTGGGGAATGCGGAAACATCTGCCGCGGCAAACCCGTAATTATATTCCACAGTTTATTGCAGTTGCGCGAATTGTTCTAAACCCGCAAAAGCATGGATTTACAGACATTCAAATAGCAGATTCACTCACTTTCGATGTTGTAGAAATCAATGACTGTATCGATTTGCGTGTGCTGGCAAAATGTGCGTTGACAACGGTTGACACGCTGCAGGATCTTAATCCTGAATTACTTCGCTGGTGCACACCTCCCGGTGTAACGGGATATCGATTCCGGATTCCGATTGGAAGGAAAGATACATTTCTTATCAGTTATGCAAAAATTCCTGCAGAGCAAAAAAAGGATTGGGCAATCCATACTGTGAAACGAGGCGAGACAGTTTCTTCTATCGCTCGGAGATATGGTTTAGCCGCATCGCTTTTGAAAGACCTGAATAATATACGCAGTGATCGCCGTCTCTCGGTAGGCACGGTCATAGCGCTTCCGCTTCCGAAAGATATTGCGGAGAGTAAAGTCCCATATGATTATTCACCGGAAGTCAGGGGGATGAACTTTGGTTCGATAAAGTCCTACGCAGCCAGAGATAATATCAATAAAGCAAAATTGCGGTACGCGAAGCGAGAAGTAAAACAACCGAAGGGGAAAGAGAAACTCGTCTATCATGTTAAACGCGGCGACACGATAGGCCATATTGCTGAATGGTACGGTGTGCGTGCCAGCGATATCCGTAATTGGAATGATATTTCCTACGGGAGTTACATTCATGCAGGTCAAGCAATTGCCATCTGGGTTCTGGTATCGAAAACAAAACTGCTGAAAAGAGTAGACAGCATGGAGTTTTCGGAGAAGCAAGCGATGACAAAGGGCGACCTTGCTGAGGCAGCGCAAGCAGAGGAAGTAAAGACCAGAACAAAATCATCTTCAGCTGAATGGATCCAACATGCAGTGAAATATGGCGAGACGTTAGAAAAAATCGCAAAGATTTATGAAGTGAGTATTAGTGATTTAAAACAATGGAATAACCTTCGTTCATCACATATCACTATTGGACAGACGTTGGAAATTTATGATAAGCCTGAAGAACGCGTAAAGCTTATTACAGCACCTACTAAAATACATGTAGCTCCTCCCGTCAAGACTTCCAGTAGCGGTATTTTTTCGCCGACCCACAAAGTGAAAAAAGGTGAAAGTATCTATACCATAGCGATGTTGTACGGTGTTGATGTGCAGAAGTTCAAGAATTACAACAACTTGCGAAGCAATAAAATTCTCGTCGGAAAAGTCCTCAAAATTCCTCCCAAAACCAATCCCTAAATCGTGGATTTACATTATTCGGGAAATGGCGCTTCACTGAAAACATTACTCTTTCATTTCGGTACCTTTCGAAAATTTCTTACATACGTTGTTATCGCGTTTATGGCGGCGAGGTTTTGTTTTGTACGAAGGAACAATCGTTTTACGACAAGCAGCTATAACAAGAGCACTGCAGGATTCTCCATCAACTTCTTAAAATCCTGCAGGAAATGTGCAGCAATAGCGCCGTCGATTATGCGGTGATCGGAAGAGAGCGTCACTTTCATTGTGCGGCCGATGACAATCTGTCCTCCTTGGACGACTGGTTTTTCGACAATCGATCCGATAGCAAGAATTGCTCCCTCCGGAGGGTTTACGATAGCGACAAAATCTTCTACACCGAACATTCCAAGATTGCTGATAGTGAATGTTGCACCTTGATATTCTTCTGGTTTCAGTTTGCGATTGCGGGCGCGTCCTACAAGGTCATGCAACTCAGTATTGAGCTGAGGAATAGTTTTCTGCTCGCAATTTCGCAGAACGGGAGTCACCAAACCGTCATCCAGTGCAACAGCGACAGCAACATGCGCTTCGCCAAATTGCCGCATCGTATTTCCCATATAGGCTGCATTGATATTAGGATGGTTCATCAATGTCATAGCGGCAGTTTTTACGAGAATATCCGTAAAACTAATTTTTGAATCTGTGGCAGTATTGAGCTGTTCACGAAAAGCGATTGCAGGTTCCATATCTATTTCTACTGTGACATAGAAATGCGGAACGGTTTGTTTGCTCTCCTGCATTCGTTGAGCGATCGTTTTGCGGATGAGGGAGAGCTCGACATCGCGATGACCACCGCGAATGATTTTTGCCGCCGGTTTGAACTGTAATGTTTTTTTACCGCTCACGAGCGGTTCAACATCCCGTTTGATGATTCGCCCTTGCGGTCCGCTTCCGGAGATGGCTCGCAGTTCGATTTTATTTTCTGTGGCAAGCCTCTTTGCTAGTGGTGAAGCTTTCACATGCCCATCCGCGACGATGGAAGTGGCAGGCTGTGAAGACAACGGCATCGATTTCGATGCATCCTTCGTTGTTTCTGTTTTCGATATTTGATGTGCGGCAGAAGGAGTATCAGTCAATAATGCAGAGATATCCTCGTTCGCTTCGGCGATGATAGCGATGGAAGCACCGATTTCCGCCTTGCCTCCTTCGGGAACCATGATCTTGCGCAGGATGCCAGAATCGTACACTTCCAATTCCATATCTGCTTTGTCGGATTCGATCTCGACAAGTGTTTCACCTTGTTTTACTTTTTCGCCTTCTTTCTTCAGCCATTTCAGGATGACACCTTCCGTCATAGTATCACTCAGTTTCGGCATCAAGATTTTTGTCGCCATAGAATCCTCGGAATGTTGTTATGCCGCTAGTAAATAACAAAAGGAAAATCCCAAATCCTACATAACAAATACTAAACAAAGTATAAAAAAGAAAATCCTATATCCTAATGTACTTTATGACTCAAGATACATAACTTTTCGAACTGCTCGTATTACTTTCTGGATATTCGGCAAGGAAGCAATTTCCAGATTATGCGCATAGGGAAGAGGTACATCTTCCTGCGTAATGCGCTCAACTGGTGCATCGAGATAATCGAAACAATGATTGCTTACTTCATGCGAAATCTGCGCGCCGACTCCTGCAAATGGCCAGCCTTCTTCTACGATTACCAACCGATTTGTCTTCTTGACAGAATTGAAGATCAATTCCCAGTCCATCGGTTTGATCGTGCGCGGATCGATGAGTTCCACGCTAATGCCTTCTTCCGCAAGACGGCTAACTGCTTTGACGGCTATATGCTGAAGGATCTTCGACCATGAGACGATGGTAACATCCGTTCCTTCCTTTATCACTTCTCCGGAGCCGAAGGGAATAGTGTACTCGCCTTCCGGTATTTCGCCTTTCTCGCCGTACATCATTTCACTTTCGATGAAGATGACCGGATTGTTATCGCGAATAGCAGTTTTTAATAATCCTTTTGCATCCCGCGGATTGGAGGGCATAACGACTTTCAATCCCGGGAAATGAGCGTAGATGGATTCAAGAGCTTGCGAATGTGTTGCCGCAAGACTGTGTGCCGCACCACCCGGCCCGCGAAAAACAATCGGTACATTAAAATTTCCACCAGACATAGACAGCATCTTGGCGGCATTATTTACGATTTGGTCAAAGGCGACGAGGGAAAAATTCCATGTCATGAACTCAACAATAGGGCGGAGGCCGACCATGGCAGCACCGATACCGATTCCGGAGAATCCAGCTTCAGCAATTGGCGTGTCGATGATGCGCTTGGGCCCATATTTTGCAAGCAGGCCTTGGCTGACTTTATACGCGCCGTTATATTGGGCAACTTCTTCGCCCATTAAGAAGACGCGTTCATCGCGCGCCATTTCTTCATCCATTGCCTGATTTATTGCTTCGCGTATACTGACGACAGGCATTCCTTTTTCTCCGAATCCTTATGTCGTAATCAAAAAGAAAATTTTAAATCAAAAATCCTAAATCCTAAACCACAAACAATTCACAAAAAGATCTAATTTCTAATCCATAAATCCTATCATTCATCTAATCAGCATAGACATCGGAATAAAGTTCTTCGAGCGGTGGTTCAGAGCTGTTCTCCGTAAATTGAACGCACTCTTCAACGATTGTCTTAATGCGTGCTTCGGCAGATTTAAAATATTCATCTGTAGTAAGATGTGCTTCTTTCAAAACCCTTTCAAAGACTGTCAGTGGATCCAGTTTTCTTTGGGTCTCCACTTCTTCCTTTGTGCGGTAATGGCCATGAATCGGGTCGGACATGGAATGGCCGCGGTAACGGAATGTTTGCACTTCCAACAGGCTCGGTTCGTAAGTAGTACGTGCATGATCCACGGTGGCTTTGACAGTCTGATAGACCTGAAGAACATCGTATCCATCTTCTATCACCGCACTGCGCATATTGTATGCCGCTGCCTTTTTATGGAGATCATCCACAGCGGAGGCACGATCGACAGAGGTTCCCATTCCGTATTTATTATTTTCTATGATGTAAATGACGGGAAGTTTCCAGAGAGCGGCAAGGTTGAGCGATTCATGGAATTCGCCGATGTTTGTTGCACCATCACCCATAAAGCAGAGACAAACACGTTTCTCACCGCGGTATTTGCTGGCAAATGCAGCGCCGGTTCCAATAGGAATGTGTCCACCGACAATTGCGTGACCGCCTAAGAAATTTTTTTCACGGTCAAACAAATGCATGGAGCCGCCTTTGCCTTTTGTCGTCCCAGTGTGTTTGCCAAGAAGCTCTGCGAGAATGCGGCGCGGATCGACTCCTTTGGAAATAGCAAGTCCATGATCGCGATACGCAGTGATGACATAATCATCCAGAGTAATTGCACCAATGGAGCCGGCAGAGATTGCTTCCTGTCCGTTGTAGAGATGGCAGAAGCCGCCAATCTTGCCCATGCCGTATAATTGAGAACATTTTTCCTCGAAACGTCGGATGAGAAGCATTTCATCGTACCACTTGAGGAGAATCTCCGGAGCAACACCAAGCAGATTCTTTGTGACAGGCTTTGTTAGAGGTAGTATATTGTTCATTATTTGACCGTGACTTTTCGTTGAGTTTACAGCTATTCTTTCTTTTTAACACATAAATATAGCAAGAAGTTGCAGAAAAGGAAGTGGAGAGGGAAAAGATAGAAGGGAGAAAAGGAGAGAACATGAAGAGTTGAATCATTTCCGCCAGTTTTTTTGGCGGAAGGCGGATGCGCCTTTGGCGCAGAAGGAGATGAGATGTAAGGAAATTGAGAGAATGAGAGAGATTAATGCTTAAAACTAACATGTGATTTTCTTTATTTTGGATTCAAAGGGTTGTGGATATTGATGCAAAACATTTCGCTGCCCGAGGAAAAAATCAAAAAAGGAAATATCTTTCCCGTAAAAGTGAGAATCCAGAAAAGTCGACCACCACATATGTGGGATTAGAACGAAAATATTCTCAGGAACTTATGAAAAAAGTCGTTCTTTCTTTTGTTTTAGCATCCCGTTATACCTCAGGATAAGTGCTATGAAAGAACTACATGCGTATGTAAAACATTGCTTGCATGGGTACGATGCAAATGTATAAATCGGAGTTTACTTATACTATATAACTTCAGTGCCTGAGTGCTTATGAACCTTTAGCTTAAAATTAATTGGTATGGATCTTGTTTCAGAATCTGCCCATTTCAAATATATCTATTGAGCAGGTTTTGTTCGTTGCATACTTTAATCCCCGATTAGATGAAGAATAGGCAACATGAATCTTATTGTTTGCATCGATAGCTGCTCATACGTCACCATTAGCGGCACTTACATTATCACTAGTGGTGTTGTCTGTGATTGAAGTACTGCCTGAACTGTTGGTTGGGGAGCTTTCATTTTTTGAATAGCTCATTAATTAAAGATAATAGGACAACAAGAAGAGGAATTTTTTTTCATGAAAATGATCGTTGATTGTAAAATATTTAACGAAACAATTTCGTTATTGTGCTTATATAAAGTATGCAGAAAATTGTTGATAAGGAGCGACACCTATTACATAAAGAGTACAGCTCATGTTTGATTTAAATCGCACTTTGAAACTGGGATTAAGCATTCACTCTTGCGTATCACCTTCATACACAGCTGCAGGGTAATTGACGTTTGCGAGCTTTGCTTCTTTAAAAGAACTGTCTTACTTTAACTCGTAAACTTAAAAACAATAAAAAGGTAATAGTAATGAAATATGTATTTGGCATAAATCTTCTTTTCCTTTTTACTACTGTTTTATTTCCGATTGTTTTTCTCTTTTCACAAAAACAATCTCTAGGAATGTTTGAAGGACATAGTGATATAGGTGATGTTCTCAAGAAAGGTTCGGTCACCTTCGATTCCATCGCTATGAAGTATACAGTCGTCGGAGGCGGAGAGAACATGTGGTATGCAAAAGATGCTTTCCAGTATGTCTGGAAAAAAGTTTCAGGCGATCTTTCCATTTCTTCGGATATCAGTTTCCCGGACACAGGCGGTGACGTTCATCGAAAAGCAGGTCTGATCATCCGCCAGAATCTCGATCCCGATTCACCCTATGCAGATGCTGTTCTTCATGGAGATGGCCTTACGTCCATGCAGTATCGTGAAGTCAAGGGCGGGCCAACGCGTGAGATTCAATCCAATATAAGAAGTCCGAGAAGAATCCAAATTGAAAAACAAGGGAATTATGTTTTCATGTCCATTGCCCCTGAAAATGAAAAACTCCGTTCTGCGGGCGGGTCATTTAAAATTAAATTTGAAGAGCCATTTCTCATAGGGCTTGGTGTTTGTGCTCATAATAATAAGGTTTTAGAAAAAGCAATTTTTTCAAATGTCAAGATTACGAACGGTTCAAAAACTGATTCGGGCGAAACAATAGTAGAAAGCACATTAGAAACAATACACATTGACTCAAAAGATAGAAAAGCAGTCTATACTACTGAAAACGTTATTGAGGGAGCATTCTGGTCGGGGGATGGAGGAGCATGTTTTCTTCAGCAGTAAAGGACAGTTGTACAAATTACAAAAAGGCGGTGGTAACCCACAATTGTATGACACAGGATTAAAGAATCTTGGCAGCAGCAATGGTTTTTCTCCCGATAAGAAACAGTTGGCGGTGAGCAATTATATCGGTGAACATCAATCCCAGATATATTTAGTACCGGCTGAGGGCGGTGAACCAAAACTTCTGACCCAAAATGCTTCATCGTGGTGGCATAGCTGGTCTCCGGACGGCACGACAATCCTCTTTTCCGGCATGCGAAATAAAAATTTAGATATTTACAGTATCCATGCTCGGGGAGGGAATGAAACACGGCTTACGACTCAACCGGGTATTGATGACGGACCGGAGTTCTCGCCTGACGGCAAATACATTTATTTCAATTCCGACCAATCGGGTTCAAATCAAATCTGGCGTATGAAACCTGACGGCAGTGCTCAGGAACAGATTACATTCGATGTATATAACAATTGGTTCCCGCATGTTTCGCCGGATGGAAAATGGATCGTTTTCCTGTCTTATGAAAAAGACGTCAAGGGTCATCCTGCAAATTATGATGTTATATTGAGACTTATGTCAACCGCTGGCGGTGAAATTCAAGTAATTGCAAAACTTTTTGGTGGACAAGGAACTTTCGATGTAAACTCTTGGGCACCGGATAGCAAGACTTTGGCTTTTATGAGTTATCGATTGATTCATAAGTGATGTCTCTAGTGTATTCTTCTAAATATTTTAAAGTTGACAGGAGCTGGTCAGCCATCAGGAACATAAGGTTATCATGACACCGCTCAAATTACTGGATATTACAAAAACAGAAAAATCAAAACCGGAGAACTAATCATGCTTTATAAAACGTTATTTCTACTTTTCATAGGGTCATATATGAACGCTCAGAATTCTCTTCCTACTAACTCATCGGAAAATTTTGCAATACGCACCGGCGTGAATATAAGCCACTGGCTTTCTCAAAACGACAAACGGGGCGAAGAGAGGAAACGGGAAATTACCAGGTCAGATTTCGACAAAATAGCATCTATGGGATTCGATCATGTCAGGATTCCTATAGACGAAGTCCAGTTTTGGGATTCGCTGGGCAACAAAGAACCTGAAGCATTTGCTTTGCTGCACAATGCAGTTGAGTGGGCATTCGCTGCGAATCTGCGTGTGATTATTGATATGCATATTATTCGTTCACACTATTTTGTTTCAGAATCAAATAAACTCTGGACCGATACTCTTGAACAACAGAAATTGGTTAATTTCTGGCTGCAACTCTCCGGAGAATTACAACGTTATCCCAACTCGAAATTGGCGTACGAAATTATGAACGAAGCTGTAGCGAAAGATCCGGACGATTGGAACAAAGTATTTAACAAAGCTATTTCGGCACTGCGAGTGCATGAACCCCACAGAAAAATTGTTGTCGGTTCAAACATGTGGCAAATTCCAAGTACATTTCCTGCATTAAAACTTCCAGAGAATGACAGGAATATAATTCTGAGTTTTCATTTCTATATTCCGATTGCACTAACCCATCACGCGGCATCATGGGTTCCGACTGCAGAATATACTGGGCCGGTTAATTATCCTGGACAAATTGTCGATACTTCACAGTACAAAGGGCTATCGGAAAAGGCAGTGAGTGTTATGAGAGAATATGCCAATGGATATTTTACAAAGGAAGTTCTAAAAAAACAGATGATGCCTGCAATAGAGTTTGCGCAAAAACATAAGCTGCCATTGTATTGCGGTGAATTTGGAGTGTATCCCACAATCCCGGAAGATATCATGCTCCGCTGGTATAAAGATGTATGCGAAGATTTTAATGAGAACAATATTGCCTATTGCCATTGGTGTTACAAAGGAGATTTTCCGGTTGTCGAAAAAAACGGTGCTCCAAAGCAGAAACTTATTTCGGTGTTGACTGCCCGTTAAAAAATATTCTTGTCAGTCCCAAGACATGAATAAGAATAGAACAGGTCGTATGCGCCTGTAACCGTGAACTACTTCTATCAAGGTAACGAAGGATCAGATTGAAATTGTTGAAATGGATATTGCTTCTTTTTGTTTTTGAGATATGCCGCGCTCAAATGCCCGAGACAATATTTGTTGGCACGGTTTACAATATTTTTCATGAAGAATTTGTGACAGATCAAGAATTTTTCAATCAGGTGGATAGAGATATCACCTTGATGAAAGAGTCCAATATTACACGCGTCATGATATTTCCCATGAATCAGTGGGACCCGGAATCGAAGCTGTTATTGTGGAAACGAACAGATTATCTCGTAAAAAAAATCGAAACTGTAAATTTGAAGTTTATTCCCATGATGCTCAAAGAGGAACAATGCCGCCATTATTTCCCTATCTGGAAATTCAAAGAGATCGACGGAATGTGGGAACAGTACCATCAAAAAAATGGAAAGAGGAACAATCGGGATGATATAGATTTTGCAGATCCTAAAGTCTATCCGTTGGTGGAAGAATATTTTCGGGCAGTTATTACCAGGTATGGCAAAAGTCCAGCACTGAGTTTCTATAACATCTGGAATGAACCCCATTATAGTTCCGATGCGGAACATGTTCTTGAGCGATATAGGACATGGCTTCAAGAGAAGTATGGGTCGTTAGCGAGACTCCGAATTGCCTGGGGAGATGATTATACAGATTGGAATCAAGTGAGTCCGTTCCTTAACGAGAACTGGTATTCCTCCATGCAGCAAATTGACTGGATTCAATTCAGGAACGAATTGAACGGAATGCTTCTAGGAGATTTGGTCAAAACACTCAGGAAGTATGATTCAACGCATGCAGTCAATGCAAACCCGGTTGGCACACCGTTTGCAAATTTCGGGAATTTCGGTTATTACAACACGGATAATTGGTCGTTCACACAACACAATGATGTGAACGGGATTTCCTATTATCCTGATAGCTGGGAGAGGGAGCAGAATGGAGAATCGTGTCCATTCTGGATTCATAATTTCACGTTCAATATGGTTCGATGCGCATCAGGAGACAAGAATTATATTCTCACGGAAGTATTCACCAACACTCAAAACGGATTGGCGCTGAATGGGTATTTAACAAAAAAAGATGTCTCTTTGCTGGCTTGGACGGCACTGGCAAATAACTGCAAAGGACTGATCTATTGGAAATGGGAACCCTTTATGCGCGGGCGTCAATCGCTTGGACGCGGATTATGTATGACAGATGGAAAATTAGCACCACGCGGAGAAGCAGTGAAAGAGTTCGGAAGTATAATGCAACATTACGGAAAAGTCCTATTCCATGCACACTTAAAGAAGCCGCAGGTTGCTGTATTAGTTGATATGGTTGGCTTAATCAAGACATTAGAACAATCAACCGAGCGATCTACGACCAAGTTTATGTATGAAAGTATTGCCGGAACTTATAAAGCACTTTATGAAAACAATATCACTATGGACATTCTCAGAATGGATCGAGAGATCAATCTCGAGATCTTGAAGTCCTATAAGATACTTTTCCTTCCATTTCAAATTGTTATGCGGCAAGAAATTGCAAATATGTTAAAAGAATATGTGAACCAGGGAGGATGGGTTGTGGCCGATGCACGTACTGCAACGGTAAATGAGCTCGATTTCGCCTATAGAATAAATCCTGGTGCAGGTCTGGACACATTGTTCGGTGCGGTGAGAACAGATTGGGTTGGACAAAAGAATTATTGGAAAGTAATGATAAATGAAAATGGAGGGGACTCTTCCTATACCGTTGACGGGAAATATTTTCGGGATCAACTTCATATCACGGGTAAAATGGATGTGCTGGGAACATTCGCCGAGGATGGTACTCCGGCCGTTATCAAGCATCTGTTTGGAAAAGGGGTAGCTATCTTGAGTGCTGTTCCACTAGGCGCTAGTTATTATGGGAGACCGGAAAATCTGGTAAATAAATTCCTCTTGTCAATCACAAGGGATGCTAGTGTGATCCCCGATGCCCGCTTTCTATCGAAGGATGAGTCATTTTTGGATTTGAAGAGTCATAGTACAGGAAATACTAAAATTATTTATGCGATCAATACCGAAGGTCGCTCGAAATCAGGTATTATTGAACTATTTATAGGATCTCACAAAATAAAAAGCGTGAAAAACATTGTCTTGAATGATAACATGCCATTCAAACAGAATGGTGGCATCTTGTCAATACCAGTGACAATCGATAAACAAACGGCACAGGTTATTCTTTTAGAATAGTATTTCTGCACTTTGTTTAATCGAAATAAATGTTGTTGAACCAATAGGGATCTGTATCAACATAATCATAAATGATTGTTGCTTAAAAACATTAGAGTTTAGAATATGAATAAATCTCAGGAATGCATAGTCAGCCTTATTCAAAAACTTGAGGGACTTATACCTCTTTACATGAAGAAGGATGAAGATAAAGGTGTATCGAATGGCAACGTTGCTGTATGCATCATTGATGAAGCAGGCGGAGTATTTGGAAAAGTGTTTGCCCACAAAAATAAAATACGGGCACGCGAATCATTTAGAATTGCATGGATAAAGGCAAGTCAGGTTTGGCTGACCGGAATGAAAACCGGAGAGTATGAAAAGAAAGTTTATAGTGGTGAAATTAACGAGGGAACTGTTGGAATAAGTAAGCCGGACTTGATTGGCTGGGAAGGTGGACAACCAATCACTTTAAAAGACGGGTCAAAACTTTCTGTCGGATTCAGCGGGTTTAGAGGTGTCACTGATCTGGAGATTGTTCTCAAAGCGTTAGAGCAGATTGAAATATGAGACATAAGTATATTCATGGTGAACAATGGTTTGTCATTATTGAGAAATAGTTAATGTGTTTGGTGAAACCGCCGTCCGTTAGATTGGGTTTCGAAGATTGCGTCCGAGAATAAATCAACTAAAATAAATTTTAATAGTATAAATGATAGGCTGTTACATTCTTGAGAAGATTCAAAATTAAATCAATTGTATTTGCTAGTACTATTATCATTATAGGAGGTATTGATAGTCTACCTCTCGGCTGTCCTATATCGATTACTATAGCCCTAGTCATAACTGGAACAGCGGATAATCTTTGGTGTCTTTTTAATTCAGAAAAAACCACCAAGAGTTTGCAGTCACTTATTGAAATACAATCAGGCATTCTTACTGCCAATAAACTTGGTAACACTTATCTTGAAAAACTGAAAAATGACATTAAAATCAAAGGTCGCACAATAAATTTTCATGAATTGATTAATAAAGCTCTTCAAATTGATCCAGATAACCCAGATGTAATTCATTTCTATTCACACTGGTCAGCCTGTGGCTTTCTCATTGCCAAAGGTTTAAATATGTTTCGGAATCCCATATAATTAATGAATCTAATAGAATCTCAAAATATAGAAAAGACCCTTATTGGTTATTGTTGGCTGCGACATCTTGGCTTATGGAAGAACGCTCTGATAAAGCACTGGAATGCATAGAGATAGCCATCTTGAAAGGAGCAAAAGGATGGATAGTCGATTACGATTACGGCGGCGCTTTACAATCAAACGGGAAATATCAAGAGGCTCTCAAATATTTAAGAATAGGCGTGATAAAACTAAAATAATTGATACAATGTTTCGGAATTTGAGTTTGCAATGTAGATTCATTTCAGCTTCCTTTTATACTTTTATCCTTTGTGTGCTCAAAGTAAAACATAGCATAAAACAATCCCTTAGTTCCCTATATGCAGCCGTATTCTATTTGTCACTGGGATTAATAACAGAAATAATACTTTATTTTGCGTCGTGCATTAATGTTTTAAAATTCCCCAAAATAATTATTCGTAAGAGTAATTTTATTTCTCAGCCTCATATAATGATAAGCGAAAAACTTTTTGTGCTTGGCCACTATGAACAAGCAAAAATTATCCTCTCTAAAGTCTCTCAATTTAATAATGTTCGTATTCTGAACAATCTTGCGATTAGCCAATCCCGTCAAGGAAAATATAATGAAGCTATTTCGACCATCGGCAAGGCTTTACACATTTGCAAAAACGATGAAAAACTTTTATACAATAGAGAATCATTTGTTTATGCTCGCAATGGAAATAAGCTTGGGAGATTGGTTAGTATTGATAAATATGGGCAATTACACGTGGTTAAAAATAATGCTTTCAACCAAAAACGTCAAAACGCAATATAACCTGTGACTCAAACTTGGCTTATCCAAAAGACTACATCTCACAAATAAGGATAGCATGAAAATTACAACCCCGTGGGGAAAAAAAACTCATTCACTGCCATCATGGAAATTTAGCAGTGTTACACTTCTGACGATTATATTTGTTCTCATCTTCTCCGTCCATGCACAGGAATACACGCGCGGTGTGGGTGTCTATCCGGGAGATCCAAAAGAAGATTTCTCACCCACAATGAAAATCGATTCAACGAACTATCGCAACCTCGCATTGCACCGGCCTGCTTACCACTCGAGCAGTTACAACTATAATCTCACCGCCCAGCTTATTACTGACGGAATAAAAGAATCGCAGCTTCCGGCGTGGATTGTCACCACGAGCAGTAGCGACAGCATTGTGAAGAGGAATGAACGGGAAACAGTTCTGGATCGCCACATCATGACGAGGAAAAATTTAGACGGGCCTGTTGCATGGCTTCAAATAGAAATGGCCGGTAATAGCATAATCCCTGTCCTCGACAGTATCGATGTCTCCGGCAGCTTACTGGTTGATAGTCTTCATGCTCAACATTGGAATATAACTATTCTTGGTTCGCAAGACGGTTCGCAATGGAAAAAATTGGGGTCAGTCAACGGCGATACATTGCCGGGAGATTCTGTAACGGGTCCATGGCGAAGATTTTTACCGCCTAACTTAAGAGTCTTTAGCTATCCTTTTAAACTCAATACGCTCGCTCATTACAAGATTTACAGAGTTGATGTTAATTCGCCAAATGCAAAGGGCTGGGCAATTACTGAATTTGCAATGTGCAGCAATGGAAAACGTGCCGATATTGGTGGCCCTTATGATTTTACCAGCGCGTGGATGAGCGCCGGCTCGAAAGAAGAATGGGTTTATGTAGACCTCGGAGCTGAATGTTCATTCGATCGAATCGTTTTAAATTGGATACGCCGCCCCGCGGTTGGTTCAATCCAAATATCGTATAATGCGGCCCATTGGAAAGATCTCGCACCTCTGCCTCATCATTCAGATAATGTAGATGATGTGAAGTTTGAAAGTCCCATACGAGGAAGATATGTTCGCATCCTAATGAATCAGCCTGAATCAACTGATGGTTGTATCCTCAGTGAATTGGAAGTGTATGGAACAGGCGGTCCGATTGCTATCGCGCATCCTCAAGCTCCTCTCAGGAAAGACGGCAGAATGGATTTATCCGGCGGTGGATGGAAACTCCAGCGTGAATCATTGGTTCACACGAACGGTGAAACATTGTCCAAGCCGGGTTTTATTGACAACGATTGGATCATAGCAACAGTACCAGCGACCGTACTTGTCACTTATCTCAATGCGGGTGCTTTACCAGATCCGAACTTTGGAGATAACCAATTACTGATATCGGATTCCTACTTCTACTCCGATTTCTGGTACCGCAACGAATTTACTGCACCTTCTGTGTACAAAGGGAAACGGATGTTTCTCAACTTTAACGGAATCAACTGGAAAGCAGAAGTGTATCTGAATGGACAGAAACTCGGAATGATCGAAGGTGCGTTTACACGCGGGCAATTCGATGTAACTGATATTCTCCTACCGGGAGAAAATAATGTTGTTGCGGTACGCATCAAGAAAAATGATACGCCCGGATTTGTCAAAGAGCAGACGAAATTCAGTCACGATGCGAACGGCGGCGAGATCGGTGCGGATAATCCGACCTTCCACGCATCTGTGGGCTGGGATTGGATGCCAACTATTCGTGGACGAAATATCGGTATCTACAACGATGTGTATCTTTCAGTAACTGGGCCTGTCACGATTGAAGATCCGTTCGTTTCAACCGATCTGCCTCTTCCGGATACGACATCTGCGGATATTACTCTTGCGCTGACTCTTCGCAACCATACGTCCAGCAATGTAACAGGAATAATACACGGTACATTCGGCACGGTACGCTTTGAACAATCGGTGACATTGAATGCCTTGGAAACAAAAAGTGTAAAGTTAAGCCCCGCGACACATCCATCGTTACGATTGCAAAATCCAAAACTGTGGTGGCCCAACGGATATGGGCAGCAAAATCTTTATGATATAGAATTAAAATTCATTACTGCAGACGGCGGAACATCGGATTCAAAAACATTTCGCACCGGTATCAGAGAAATGTCATACTCGGAAGACGACGGAGTTTTAAAAATATGGGTGAACGGCAGACGATTCATCGGCTTCGGAGGCAACTGGGGCTTCTCCGAATCGATGCTTCGCTACCGGGCACGCGAGTATGATATTGCTGTACGGTACCACAGGGAAATGAATTTCACGATGATTAGAAACTGGGTTGGACAAACTGCCAATGATGAGTTCTATGAAGCATGTGATCGTTATGGAATTATGATTTGGCAGGATTTCTGGCTGGCAAATCCGGTGGATGGCCCTAATCCGGATAACAACACAATGTTTATGCAGAACGTTGACGATTTTGTTAAACGAATTCGAAATCATCCCTCGCTTGCATTATACGTCGGCCGGAACGAAGGCAACCCGCCGGAGGCTTTGGATTCGGCGATACGAAGAGTATTGCTACAGATACATCCTGATGTGCATTACATATCGAACTCTGCATCCGGTGTGGTGAGTGGAGGCGGACCATATAGAGCTATGCCTATAAAGTTTTATTTTGAAAAAAGGGCGACAGAAAAATTACACAGTGAAATGGGAATGCCGAATATGGTTTCGTATGAGAGCTTAAAACACATGATTCCCGATTCTGCCTTGTGGCCGATTGATCGGCTCTGGGGTGTGCACGATTTCAGTCTGGAAAGCGCTCAATATGGATCGTCTTTCATTCAACAGATAAACGATAATTTTGGTCCTGTAAATGATCTCAGAGAATGGCTCTTACTCGCACAGTGGATCAATTATCAAGGATATCGTGCTATGTTCGAAGCGCAAAGTAAAAACAGGATGGGAATCTTATTGTGGATGAGTCATTCGGCATGGCCCTCGATGGTGTGGCAGACGTATGATTACTATTTTGAACCGACTGCTGCCTATTTTGGCTGCAAGAAAGCTTGCGAACCGTTGCATATTCAATGGAATCCTATAAGCGACAGTATCGAAGTTGTCAACTACAGGAATTCGAATGGAACAAAGCTTACGGCAGTGATGGAGATTCTCAATCTTGATGGCTCGGTAAAGTCCCAAAAGAAAATCGTTATCGATTGTCCTGAAGACCATACCGTTCAATGTTGTAAGATGGAATATCCAGAGCATTTAAGCAGCGTCTATTTTATACGCCTAACTTTAAAAAAAGGCAAATCAACACTCTCGGAAAATCTTTACTGGCGCGGATTGAAAGAGGGAGATCTCAAAGCTGTTCTAAGTCTTCCGAAAGTGAAATTAGAGATAAACACAAAAGTGGTACGAAAAGGAAACCAATTGAATCTGACGACAACGTTGATCAATAAAACAAAACAGCCGGCACTAATGGTCAAGTTGAACGTGGTCGGTAATAAGAGCAAAGAACGAATGTTGCCTGTCATCTTTAGTGATAACTTCGTATCGCTTATGCCGGGCGAGAAACGAAATATCACCTTGGAATTGCAGGATGCAGATACACGCGGTGAACAACCGGTCGTAGTTGTCGAAGATTTTCGAGAGGAATAACTTAAATTAAAGGAATAAAAATGAAAAATAATTCCCGCAGCTTTTCAGTAATCGGAACCATAGTTTTTGTATTCATTCTTTTAATGGATTTCAACCCTGTTCTCTGTCAGGAGAATAAAGGATGGACGCACTTGAAATACTCGATCTTTTTCACTTATGGCGATTTGGTGCATCTACTGTCAGACAACGCTAAATTCAAGGAGACCATGTCCTACTTTGCCGCGGTGAAAATCGAGAAAGCTTACCTTGAAGGAAATAACCGCGGGGATGAAGAAATCTCGCTCTTGAAGAAAGTTTCCGAGCGGTTTCATGCAATGGGTATAAAGACTGCAGGCGCAATGGTTCCTGTTTCCGAAAAGGGCGGGCCGATGTGTTACAATAATCCGGAAGATCTGACAACACTGGAAAAACGAATGCGGACGCTTGCTTCAATTTTTGATGAAATCATTCTTGATGACTGGCTCTTCACGATTTGTTATTGCGAAAAATGCGTTACGGACCGTGGAAATTTAAACTGGGCTGATTATCGTACAAAATTAATTCTTGAAAAATCAAAACAGTATATCATCAATCCCGCAAAGGAAGTAAATCCTCATGTCAAAGTAACTATTAAATACCCCAACTGGTATGAAGGACACCGGCAAAACGGTTACGATGTTTACAACGAAACCCTTCTTTATGATAAAATGGCAGTTGGAATAGAAACACGTATTTCAGAAACTCAAGACCAGCATATTCCGATTTATAGTGGTTATATTTTTCAGAAATGGTGGGCAAGTGTTGCCCCATCAAAGTGGGTTGGCTCCTGGTTAGACAATTATGGAATGAAAGGTGGAGCGAACTATTACAATGCTCAGGTTTGGCAAGCCGTCATGGCTCAAACACCTGAGATCATTCTTTGGTGTGCAGGTCAGCTTTATCCACCCAACCCATCAAGCGATGTGTACCCTGATTTTGTTAAATTGCTTCCTGAGTTTGACAAGGTTGCCGGAATGCTGAAAGGTTCTTCTCGTGGAGTTCCGATTTATCTTCCGTACGGTTCTATCGGTGAGTATAATATTTTCGGTTATTTTGGAATGATTGGAATTCCACTCACGCCGGTTGCAGAATTCCCGACTGAAAGTCAGAATGCAATATTCACTTTGCATTCACTTCAGGATCCTCAACTTGCAGCTGAAATGATCAAGCGCTTAAAAGATGGGCATGATGTGTTTATAACATGGGCTCTCTGGAAAAAATTGGAAAACAGTGAATTCAAGAATACATTCAGCTTGATTCCCCACGGAGGGTCAATTACGTCTTCAGAGTTTCGTATCCGGGAAGGATGGAATGGCCAAATTATCAAGGGCGATAAACCTTTTACATTCCCACGCATTGAAACGACAACGTGGCCATATGTCCGAGACGTGGCAGTTGTTGAAGAGGATTATGACATGGCGGTGTTCTTGAAAACACAATATCTGAATGGAACCATCTATGTCCTTAATACGCCTGATAACAGTTATGACTTGCAGCGTCTTCCGACTGAAGCGCTGAATATAATACGCCGGGCATTCAGCAAAGAACTCGGTTTTACTTTACAAAGTCCTGGAAATGTCGGGAGTTATTTGTTTGGACAAAAACAATATGTTCTTTATAATATGGGAGATAAAGAAGCGCCTGTTTCACTGCGGTTCACCGAAAATATTGCAACTTCCGGTTGGTGCGAACTCCTCCATGATAAAGAGTTACTTGTAAAAGAGGATACGTCATTTGTACGGTTTAAAGGTCCCATTATCAGAGACGTCTCTCTCACGATTAAGCCTTTTGAAATTGTGATTGTAGAAGCTCCATGAGGATCAGATTCTGGAGATGGATTTTTGGACGCCATTGAATTTTTCTGAATATCATAGAAAAGAATACACATTCAAGTTCAGAATGTCCTTGTCCTGGATTCTTAATTATGGAATTCATAAGAGAGATATTTTTTGCTACCTGGCAACCCAAAAGGAATATTTGATTATATTATTCGCTGGTTGTTTAGAGGAACAGTCTATCACAACCGCCCGAAATATGACAGACGCACAAAACGCGAAAACTGGCGGGTTAACCATCCGATAGGATATACACTGACCGATAAAGAGTTTTTGAGAAAATCATGACAAGACAAGTGAAAATCTCTGATGCTGATGCACTATGCCGTATCTATAATAAATACGTAACGGGCACACGAATTACTTTTGAGGAGACTCCGTTACAAGTAGATGAAATGGCAGACCGTATTAATAACATCACACAAAATTATCCATGGTTGGTCTATGAAAAAGATGGAAAAATCTTGGGTTATACCTATGCAAGCCAATGGAAGGGAAGGTCTGCATATCGTTATTCGGTTGAAACAGGAATATATATCGATTCGGACTTCGTCAGCAAAGGAATAGGCGCAATACTGAAGGGAGAGTTGCTTAAGGCATTAAGGGAAAAATCGATTCATAGCGTGATATGTGGGATTGCGTTACCCAATCCAGCAAGTATAGCGCTATGCGAAAAATTTGGTTTTAAAAAAGTTGCTCATTTTAAAGAAGTGGGCTATAAATTAGGTGAATGGGTGGATGTTGGCTATTGGGAGCTAATACTATAAAATACATTTTTTCTCACACGAGCATCAGAAGAACATATGCAGCAAAAACGTCAAGACCACGAACAGCCATCCGTTATTGCCAGGCAAGGTTGGCGATATCACCACTTAGGCATCCCTACTTCAATTCCCCATCCCGATGAGCGTTATCTGCCGCATCTCAAGATACATGTTTCGGGTTTTGAGAGCAGCCCTTACGGTATTGAGTGGATGCGTTTCGATCCAGACTGCGAGATATCTGAAGTTATCAGGACGGTGCCGCACATCGCTTTTGAAGTGGACGATCTCGATGCGGCGCTCATCGATCAAACTTTGATCGGTGAAGTGAGTTCACCATCCGATGGAGTGAGAGTAGCTATGATTATTCACGATGGTGCTCCTATCGAACTCTTAGAGTTTCCAAAATCAAAAATAATATCGAGATAATGTCGAATAAAAGAAATTGGTTGCCTATCCAGCAACTCAAGCTTGACTTGGAACCTAAGCGCAAATAATTCTAAGATCAGAACGAATATTAAAGCGGGAGAGAAGAATCCCGTTTTTACTCATCAGATTCAAAGGAACTGATTATGAAAATTACTAAGGCGGTCATCACTGCAGCCGGTAAGGGACAGCGGAATCTGCCTCTCCAGACACTTATCGACCGTGATGGTCAGCAGAAATCTGTCCTCAGCGTCATTGTCGAAGAGGTCGTGCGGGCAGGAATCAAAGATATTTGCATCATTATTCATCCTGATGATGAAGATGCGTTCCGTTCGGTTGCAGGGGACCATTCCAGGCATTTGTCTTTTGTGTACCAGAAAGAACCGCGCGGATATGGTCATGCTGTTTGGTGTGCGAAGGATTTTACGAAAGGAGAATCGTTTCTTCATCTTATCGGCGATCATCTGTATGTAAGCAGGACGGAGAAAGGATGCGCCCAGCATGTTGTAGAAACCGCGGAAGCAGAATTATGCGCTGTCTCAGCAGTACAGGCTACACGTGAAGGGCTTCTTCCGAATTTTGGCGCAATCAGCGGCAAGCGTATTCACGGCAAAAACGATCTCTATGTGATTGACCATGTCATCGAGAAACCTACGCCTACGGAAGCTGAACAACGATTGATCGTACCAGGACTTCGCACAGGGTACTACTTCTGTTTCTTTGGAATTCATGTCTTAACACCAGCAGTGATGGAAATCCTGGATGAATTCAAGAAAACGAATAATACACATCTTGCCACCATTTCAAATGCCCTGCAAGAATTGGCACAGAAAGAAAAATATCTCGCACTGGAAATGAATGATTACCGGTACAATGTCGGTGTCAAATATGGATTGCTGAATGCACAACTTGCCCTTGCGCTCCATGGAAAAGATCGCGATGAAGTTATTGCTATGCTTATGGAGATGCTTTTACTTCGTGAACACCATGCAAACGAAAGGAGCAGAGAATGAGCCGCCTGACTGCCCTTATTACGGCAGAGAACCAGGATATCCGCGATCAAGCGCTCGATGCATTCTGTCATTCGGCATCGCTGGAACAATTGCTTGATGAGTGTGCGTCTCTCGAACACTTTCGTCATGCAAGTTCCAATCTCTACGAACAAGTTAAGGCGCTGTTTTTCCTGTATGCGATTCATCGTTTCCACATACCGTCCAAAAAAGAATTTTCAGCGCGCGGACTTATTCCGTTTGATGGATATGAAGATCTCTTGCACCGCCGTTTTGAAGAAGCCATTCAGAGATTTCTTTCTGCGCAGAACACGAACGGACCTCATGATGGTATTTCGAGCGCGCTTGCTGCGGCGTACCGCAATCTTGGTTTTCAGACACTGGCAAATCAAGTACGGGCAAGCGTCCGCTCTGTTCGTGGAAATCAGTGGATGTTCAGAGCAGGGCATCCTTCAGATCATCCGCTGCGCATTGATCCGATCCTGCTCAAAAAGACAAACGGGCTCTTCCCTATTCTTCACGAACAAACTCCTGTACGTATGGATTTATCGCATAGCGGCTGGAGTGATATTTTCTTTTTAGGAATGGATTTTCCTGAAGGCGCACGTGTTCTCAACATCTCTATCGATCTTGCTGTCAAGGATCAAAATGTTCAGCAGATTCCCCGCCCTCCAGTGGAAGCATATTTCAGAATTATTGATACGCCTGTTATTCGGTTGCTCAGCACCGATCTTGGAGCTGTAGCGGAAATCACTTCGTTCGCCCAAGTATTTGATTATGCAGCAGATTATCTTGGTTTACTCAAAGCTGCAGTAATCGCCTCGGGAATTGTACCGCCTAGTATGGAAGGTGTGCATCAGTCCATCTCGGATCTCTTGTCACAGTTGGCAGGGCCAGGTTTAGGAATCGAAATTGTGAGCCAGGTGAATGGAATTCCCAAGGGATCTCGTCTCGCTGTTTCGACAACGCTTCTTGGTTCTATTATTTCTGTTTGTATGCGAGCCACGAGACAAACTTCTGCGCTCATCGGGTCATTGACCGAAAGCGAGCGGCGCACCGTCGCTGCTCGAGCTATTCTTGGTGAGTGGCTCGGCGGATCAGGAGGCGGTTGGCAAGATTCCGGAGGCATCTGGCCCGGCATCAAGCTTATAGAAGGAGTATGCAGCGCAGAAGGCGATATCGAGTACGGCATCAGCCGTGGGTGTTTGCTGCCTCATCATACAATTCTTACACTGGATGATGTCTCCCTGCAGACACGAACACAACTTCAAGAGAGTCTTGTTCTTGTTCATGGAGGTATGGCACAGGATGTCGGACCAATTTTAGAAATGGTCACGGAGCGTTATCTGCTTCGTTCGGAAATTGAATGGAAGGGACGACAACAAGCTCTTGCGTTATTCGATCAGATTCTTGCGCAGCTCAAGGGAGGAGATATTCATGCGTTAGGCAAATCCACGCATAAGAATTTTCTTGGCCCGATACAGACGATCATCCCGTGGGCAACAAACCTGTACACCGAATCTATTATTGCACGCATTGAGGCAGAATTTGGAAATGATTTTTGGGGATTCTGGATGCTTGGCGGAATGTCCGGCGGAGGAATGGGATTTCTTTTCAATCCAACACGCAAACGTGAAGCTCAGGCCCGCCTGCAGGATATTATGAGTTCTGAAAAAAAACGCCGCGAACATGGAATACCATTCGCCATGGAACCCGTTGTGTATGATTTTTCGATTAACGAAAAAGGATCATGGGCAGAAATGCTGTCTGGTGAGAAGACAGTGATGCCGCCGCTCTATTATACTCTCACTGTTCCATCCCTGATTCGCCGGGACCCGCGAACGATTACGCTCGATCAACGGAATGAACTGGAACATTTTTCTTCAGTGTGCAGAACTCATCCGGCGCTTGAGGGGATGCTGCAGAAAATTTTTGACCGTATTTTGCCGGAAGGAGGTATCCAGACCACACATCTCCATACTTTAGAAGAGCTGCTTGAACGATATGGATTCGACAGAATTCAGCATGACCAAATAAAGGTCGATTTGCGCAGTGGCCGTATCGGACTCGCGCAAAACCGTCTTCCTGTCAATTCTACGATAACAGATGTGAAAGATGAAGATGTATTCGATATGTCTCAACAATCATCTTCTCACTATGCCTCAATTGGGTCTGAGGCGCTTGCATCAGGAACCGTTGCGGTGTTTACTCTGGCGGCTGGTGCCGGGAGCAGGTGGACAAAGGGTGCAGGAACAGTAAAAGCGCTCAATCCATTTTGCCGGATCGGCGGAGCACACCGCACTTTTATAGAAACGCATCTGGCAAAAAGCCGGCGCTCGATGAGACAATTCAGAACAAACATTCCTCACATTATTTCGACGGGCTACCTCACGCACGAAGCTATCATGAATTCTTTGGAAGATGAACTGCAGTATGGATATGAAGGCGAAGTTTTTCTGTCGCCAGGAAGCAGTATTGGATTGCGTTTGATTCCCACCGTACGGGATCTCCGATTTGCATGGCAAGAAATGCCGCAGCAGATTCTTGATGAACAAGCTCAGAAAGTGCTTGAAAGTCTCCACTCTTCTTTGATGGATTGGGCGCAACGAAGCGGTGAAGCAAGCGATTACATCGATAATCTTCCTCTGCAGTGTCTTAATCCTGTCGGACATTGGTACGAGATTCCAAATCTTTTTCGTAACGGCGTTCTCTCGCGATTGCTGAAAACAAATCCCCGGCTCAAATATATCCTCGTACACAATATAGACACGATGGGTGCAAATCTCGATCCTGCTCTTCTTGGACGGCACATAGAAAGCCAAGCCGGTATGACCGTTGAAGTCATCACCCGCCGGTTGGATGATCGCGGGGGCGGATTAGCACGCATCGATGGAAGAGTCCGGTTAATCGAAGGGCTTGCACTTCCTCGTGAAGAGTATGAGTTCGTCCTCTCCTATTACAACACAGCTACATACTGGATCGATCTTCATCAGATGCTCCAAGTATTTGGGCTTGCTCGTCATGACTTGGACGATCAGAAGAAAGTAACAGAAGCGACGCGTATGATTGCGTCACGTATGCCGACATACATCACGCTGAAGAACGTTAAGAAACGTTGGGGCAAAGGCCAGGAAGATGTCTATCCCACGTTACAATATGAAAAACTCTGGGGCGATATGACAACCTTGCCGGAACTTCGATGTTTCTACATTGCTGTCCCGCGGGAACGCGGTCAGCAATTAAAAGAGCCGGCACAAATGGATGGCTGGCTCAGAGATGGATCGGCAGACTATATAGAATCGCTATGCGAGTGGCAGAAAGACAAGAAGAAGTAGGCGAAAAATTTAATGCATTTACCCAGAGAGATACGTGTTTCGACATTTTGATAATTTTCAATGGCGTAGCTTAGCGCCCATCCGTTAAGCGGCAGGAAAGAATATTATGAAATACATTTCTCGATTAAACGAACAGAAAGAAATCCTAAATAATTTCTTTGATAGAAAGATTATTTATAATAAGAGATATAGAAAAGGTGGATGGACGGGAAAAGAAGTATTGATCCACATTAAAGATGCTGAGACTGTAGCTTATGACAGGCTTAGAAGAATTATATCGGAGGAGAATCCGATTCTTTGGTTTTTTGAGCAAGATTTATGGCAAAAGAACCTCAATTATATGAAACAGGATATTTCGCTTGCAAAACAGGTGTTTAGCACAAATAGAGAATCAATTGTTGAAGCAGTTGAAATGCATTTGAAAAAGTTTGCAAATAAGGAAGGTGTTCATTCTCGACGTGGTGTTTTGAGTATGAAACAATTAATTGAATTTCTTATTTGGCATACAGACAAACACATAAAACATTTAAAGAAAATTAATCCTGCCGTCTAACCATGCGAGGAAGCTGACGGAAAAAGCGTATGTGGATTTCACCGCGCGTGGAAAGTAAAGATGAATAATTTAAACATAGGAACTCGCACGAGAGCAGTAGAAATTGAGGTCGTCATCTTCGAGTCAACGGAGACTCGCAACGTAGGCAATATCTCCGATGACAAATTCACTGCGCCGGCTGGAGTATCGATTTAACAAATGCCGCTGAACCATTTTAAAAAGAGCCAGAGGCCTGTAAAATTTTTATATAATGAAAAATAAATTGGTAAAAGGTGTCAATAGTATTCTCCCGAGGCAATATGCAGTGCAACTGTACAGCATTTATACAAGCTATCAAGTGAAATGATAGATGCTTATATTGGGTAAGCATCCTGAAAATTATATACTACAACTATAAAAAGAATCCAGCAGAGAGATACGGTGAAAGAAAGGTGTTTTGATTATGAATAAAGAAGATCTTGAACAAACACTCGTGCTCATTAAACCGGATGCTCTCAAGAATTCGTTGACGGGATATGTGCTGTCTCAACTTTCGGAAGTTCACTCCGGTTTGCGTTTTGCCGGAGCAAAGATAGTCCAGGTGAGCAGAATGCTTGCCGATCAACATTATGCCGAACATAGAGGCAAGGTTTTTTTCCCGGCACTTTTAGATTATATCATGGGACTCGCGCATTACCCGAACGATCCTTGGAAACGGAGAGTGATAGCATTCGTCTTCCAAGGTCCGGGGGCAATCGTGAAGATACGGGCAATTGCAGGTCCAACAAATCCTCATGAAGCCAGGGAGAAAAAACCGGGATGCATCCGTGCCTTGGGCACAATTGTTCCACTCAAAGATGCTGCCGGAAATGTCATTGGCGAACGAATCGATAATCTTATTCATGCATCGGCAACGGACCTTGAGGCTGAACGAGAAATCAAGCTCTGGTTTAAGCCTAGCGATATCCCCCCCTTAATGCACGCATATCCCTCTGAAGTCAACGAAGAACATTATTATTTCAACGATAAAAAGCTCTTAATGACACATGAACCAGGCAGCGTTTGCTTACTTGCACCCGGCGATTATGTTTGGAAATCCGATTTAGAAGCGTTGCGTTTGATCTATAAAGGACAGCCATCTCCTTGCTCTATTGAAATGGTCGCTGCCAAATATCTCATCAATGAAAAACGCGAGACTGTTTGAAGCGAGTGTATTTTTTTATTCGAAGAGCATAATTTCTTACCCCTTGTAGTAAGGAATGTCTTTTTTGTCTGACCCTTTTCTTTCCGATATAGCCTTCTTGATAAATATGGAAACAGACAAGAATACAAGTTGTTTCGCTCTACGGAGACTCAAAAAATTATGGATTTCAAGAAACATCCAAAGAAATTTAAAATTTATCGAGTAATATGATGAATAGTGGAGCATATTAAAAAACACCATGGCACTTGTAAGTCTATGAATTGCGTCTTAGATTGATAGCAAGTATTGTTACATAAATAATCAAAATCTTCTTATGCGAAAAAGATACATTTATGCTTCAGCATTGTTCATTGTTTCAGTAATCATCGGCATAGGTTGGCACTCGACAGTCTTGAATGTTTTTAAAACAGAAGAGAAGAATCAACCTGTCAAGCTGTACTATGCTGATAATATTTCTCCATCACATCAGTTCGCCATTGACGAGTTTAATCGCCTGCACAAGGGAAAGATTGAAGTGATTCCCGTCAATCTACCGTTTTCTAAATTCAGGTACGAACGAACGGAAAGAGTTGCTTACACGTTCACTTCGCAGCAAGAGTGAAAAGCTCGATATCTTTGCTGTTGATCTGATTTGGGTGCCGCGGTTTGCGAAATGGTGTGAGCCGCTGGATTCCTATTTTTCCGCCGATGAGAAACGTCGATTACTAAGGGATGCGATGCGGTCGTGTGTGTTCGAAGGAACATTGGTAGCGATGCCGATGTATCTCGATGTAGGTCTTATGTATTATCGTTGGGATATTATTCGTAGGTTACCCGATGCGGCTGCGATCGAAAAAAGGCTCCAGGAATCAATTTCCTGGAAAGAAATGGCGCATCTACGCAAGCGGCTTGGGTATATGAATAAACCCTTCTTTATATTTCCGGCAAAAGACTTCGAAGGGCTGGTCTGTAATTTCCTTGAATTGGCGGTCGGGGATGACCCGGGTTTTTTGAAATCGAATACCTTTCCAATGCTCTCTCCACCTGCAACGAAATCTCTTCAAATGATGGTGGACTTTGTGAAAGACGGGACGACCCCTCCAGAGGTAACAGACTTCGATGAATTCTTGTGTAATACATACATGCTTGACCACGATGCTGTTTTTGTACGGAGTTGGCCTGATTTTGTTCAAAGTTTTCGCACTTCTTACTCTGATACGGCAAAGCTCAAATACATTGCTAAAGCGCCTTTGCCCCATTTCGAAGGAAGATCGTCAACTTCTGTATTTGGGGGCTGGAATTTGATGGTGTCAAAGTCTTCAACGAAAAAAGAAGCAGCAATTGAATTTATTCGGTTCTTTCAAAGCGAAAGAATTCAACGGTTGATTTTCGAGCGTACTGGATATTTACCTGCTATCAATTCTATCTATGAAGACAGTGTATTCCTGCACACCCACAGTGAATTGCCTTTTTTCCACAAATTACTCCATAACGGATTCCATCGTCCTGCGCTTGTCGAATATACAAAAGTCTCAGACATTGTTTCTCATTTTACACATCTTGCAATCAAACAAGAACTTTCGGTTAATGAAGCTCTTACTCGCACAGATGAACTGATTCGTTCCAATGAAGTGCTGATCAAATGATGAGAGTGAACAAGAGAAATCCTCAACGATTTTGGGACAGATACCATAAATATCGGATTGAAATCCGCCATCTCACGGTCATTGCACTGGTACTGATTGTTTTCCAGTTCATTGTTCTCTTCATGAATCAGAATTCACTTCGAAAAGTATTTGTCAAATCTCAGCAATGGTATCAGCAGGATGCCGCTGAACGTATTGCCAATTTAACCACGACTTCCATCGAAATGCTTTTAGAATCGAAAGATTTGAAGGCAAAACTTTCTGACAGCGAAGAACGGAAAATCATTCAGGATTTTAACATTATTTTTAGCCAGCAATTGTTAGACAAGAATGTTCAAAGTGTATCTATCCTTATTCCACACGGGAAAGCAATCATTGCAATCGACGATGGTAAGCAATTGTATGACTATTTGTTTGGAGAAACGAAAAGGATTCAAAGTTCGGATAGTGTGCATGCCGAGGCAATTCGATTGTTCCAATCGGTACAGGATACGCTCCGCAAAATAGAACAAACCTACACTGTCGTGGAGCGGGAACAGATATTTCATGTCTTTATTCCGTTCGTTCCTCGTGGAGAATATGTAGGTGCAGTCTATATGAAAATAACTCCCGATCTTATGTTTCTTACCGATGAAATGTCGAAGAACTATAGTCAGACAGCATTGGTATATTCTGCTCTCATTATTGTTGGATTACTTGCGATGTTCTATATCTCGACACGGACCCTAACTGAGCGGAATGAAGTGCAGCGGTTGTTATTTGAAGAACAGAAATTGCACTTGGCAGAACAAATCAATCATCAAAAAGAAATGCTTTTTACCAAGCGAATCTATCATACCCATCATAAGGCTGAAAAAATTGTCGGTTTTATTAAAGAAGACTTGCGAAGTCTAACGGCTGAAAACATAGGCATCATAAAGAACCGCATCGGCAAATATGCAAGCTTCATTGCCCGGGTGATCTATGATATGAAATGGTATGATCCGCCCATCCAAACAATTAGAAGCCCGCTGTTTAGAACGAACGTGAATGAGGGCATTCAATTTATTGTGGAAAACATTTTTCAGCGAGTGTCGGATAACCGACCAGCAGTGAAGTTTGAACTCCAGCTTGATCCCATGATACCTGAAGTTGCCATCAATGAATATGTTATTTGGGAAGTGCTCGAACCGATTATCCAGAACAGTGTGGACCATGCTGGGGTAGAGAACAAAGTTGTCACCATTAAAACAGAATACGATCCTGCGCTGAAGCAATCGATTATCACGATTGCAGATAATGGAACAGGAATTCGCTCAGATCTTTTGGAGAGTGATGGGAGTGGTATTAAGAAAATATTCCAAGAACAAGTAACCTCCGGCACCTTACCGGGTAAGGAACACTCTGGATATGGTTGTTATATTGCATATGAACTTGCGACACAGCGCTTCGGTTGGAAGATCGATGTAGAAAACCTTCCAGCCGGAGGATGTAAATTTATCTTTATTGCACCGCATTAAGAAGACAAGGAAAAAGAAATATTATGTCAACTGATGAACGCATACAAGTCTTACTTATTGAGGATGAAGAGTTTGATGTTCGCCGAGTACGAAATACACTCAAACCATTCGTGCATCAAATCGAAATTCGCGATGTTGTATCGAATGGTGATTCGGCTTTAGAACTACTTGCGCAGCACCATGAGCACTATGATGTGGTGATTATGGATCTTCAGATTGCTGGTGGTACTATGGGGGAAGCGCTGATAAGGGCAATAAAACGAATAGCGCCTTCTCATCAAATCATCGTTATTACGAAGATGACTGTCAATATCACAGACTTTGATTTTGCGAATCGAATTCTTCAGGCAGGGGCATTTTGGTACTGTACCAAGTATCCCAGTGATATTGAAGATTATATTTATCAACCAACCGACTTCATCCTGAGCATCTTCAACGCGCATCAAAGGAAAAGGCTTGAGAGTGAAAAGTCGCGGTCAGAAAAGAAGCTGCTGCATAATGTCGAAGGTATGCTGTCCCGTACAAAGATTCTCGGAGTTTCAGAACAAATCCAGAAGATTCGAGCACAAATCAAACAGTTAGCAATGACCGATGCGACTGTGTTGATTTCTGGTCCATCGGGTACAGGGAAAGAGCTGGTTGCGATCAATATTCATTATGAAAGTAAAAGAAAATTAGAAAATTTTATTACCATTAATTGCGGCAGCATTCCAGATGAATTGATAGAAAGTGAATTGTTCGGTTACGAGAAAGGTGCATTCACAGGGGCGAATGCAAACAAACGAGGACTTTTTGAACAAGCCAATCATGGTACAATCTTTCTTGATGAAGTTGCAGAGCTCCCTCTCGTTGCGCAGGTTAAATTGTTGAGGGTCATCCAGGATGGTGAGATCGAAAAGATTGGGAGAACAGGAGAGAAAGTTAAGGTGGATGTACGGATTCTTGCTGCAACGAACAAAGTGTTACAGCAAGAAATTGCTACCGGGAGGTTTCGTGAAGACCTCTTTTATCGTTTACACGTTGTCCCTCTCTATGCACCTCCTCTCAAAGAGAGACCTGAGGATATTCTGGTTCTCTGGGAACATTTCATGCGTCAAATGAGTATCGACATGATTAGACCGACTCCTACCACAGAAGAAACCGCTTTTGATGTCCTGAAGAGATATGACTGGCCGGGCAATGTCAGAGAGATTAAGAATGTCGTACAAAGACTTCTCCTTCGAGAAGAAAACATTATTACTCCGGAAATTATTAAAGAAGTATTGTCTCTTCATCCATCATCTCATCAATATTCCGATAGTAATGCAGTGTTCTTTCAGGATTCTGAAAACGCTCCTTCGTTGCGAGAGATGGAAGGCATTTTCAGAAAAAAATATTTCACATTTATCCGCAAGCATTCTTCGTCTGATGCAGAAGCAGCCCGAAAACTCGGTCTCGCTCCCCCGAATTTTCATAGGATGTGTAAAGAACTTGGGTTGAAAAGTTGATACTCATGTTTTTTTACTCAAAGGTTTTTCGCTCTCCAATAATGAGTTTTCTTTTAAAGTTTCTTCTTTAGCGTTAATTATATAGTTGATAATGCTACCATTATTAATATAATAATTCCTTTAAAATTAAATATTGACTCTAGCAGAAAATACGTGATTTTTGTTTGGTATAGATGTTGTTTGGAATTGAGGAGGTGTTTTTGGGGAAGAGGGCTGTACAAAATTTTAGCAAGGATGATAAGAGCAGTACCTGCTGTTTAAAGTAACAAGAGAGAGATTCAGTTCAGCGATGAAATAATTTTGTCCATTGGCAATAATTGAACTTGTAAAATTTGGTATAGATGGTAAAAAGAGACTTAAACAATAAAGTATTTTTTAAGTAAAAAAAGGCTTGACTTTCATATAACGGTTTTCTATACTACCAGCCAACGTAGTATTTATTGTATGGCGTACTGGGCACTGTTGCAATCTAGTAGAGAACAAAAAAAGAATTTTTTATAAGGAGTAAGTCTATGTCATCGGATAAATACCGAATTCTTGTTTATTTTATTTTACTATTTGCACTGACGGTAAATATTGTTTTTGCGGGGACGACCGGAAAAATAGCCGGCAGAGTTGTAGACAAAGAAACTGGTGAACCTCTCATCGGCATTAATGTCGTTGTTAAGGGGACATCTCTGGGCGCGGCTACAGATATTGATGGGTACTATGCAATTCTATCTGTTCCGCCTGGTATCCATACTACTATAACGAGTATGGTCGGTTATTCTACGGTCACTGTGAATGAAATACGCGTTCTTATAGATCAGACTGCAACTGTTAATGTTGAAATGGTATCTCAAGCAATTGAAGCAGGGGTTGTTGAAGTCGTCGCAGAAAGAAATGTTATTAAAAGGGACGTATCCACAAGTGTATCTGCAGTGGAGCCGGAAGAAATTCAATCCCTTCCTATATCCTCCATTGATCAAGTTGTGGGTTTACAAGCCGGAGTTGAGGATGGCATGGTTATTAGAGGAGGCAGTTCGGATCAATTACTTTTGCAAGTTGATGGTATTACACGGCGTGATCCGAGAAACAATAATCCCATTTCTTCAGTTGCATTAACTTCAGTTGAGGAAGTTTCAGTTGAAAAGGGAGGATTTAATGCTGAATATGGACAGGTACAATCAGGTGTTATAAATATTGTCGGAAAGGAAGGAGGTGTTGCTAAATATTCTGGTGCACTGCAAGTCAAAGTTAGCCCTCCTGCTCCTAAGAACTTTGGAATATCTGTTTACGATCCTAATTCTATGTGGAATAGACCCTATTTAGATCCTGCCGTGTGTTGGACGGGAACAAATAACGGTAATTGGGATTATTATACACAGCGGCAATATCCTACTTTTGAAGGCTGGAATGCTGTATCCCAAAGACTTTTAGCGGATAATGATCCGACGAATGATCTTTCTCCTGCTGCATGTCAACGTGTATGGGAATGGGAACATAGAAGAAGACCAAGCACAGATCAACCCGATTATAATATTGATGCGAGTCTTGGCGGCCCTGTACCAATTATTGGTGGGGTTTTAGGCAATCTTCGGTTCTTTACAAGTTTTATTATGGATAGAGAAATGTTTCTTATTCCTCTTACCCGTGATGATTACAAAAATTATGACTGGTCGATGAAGATAAATTCAGATATTAGTAAAGATGCTAAATTGATGCTCACTGCTTCGACCGGTGCATTGTACACCACTGGTATGAATACTGAAGAGAATTATTTAAATAACCCTACTACTTTTGGCATTGCTAATGGAAGTACACCATATAATCCTACTGGATATTTCAGTTCACCAATATCAATTGCACAGGTGCTTACAGACCAAAGGGACAGCAAAATTTATTCTGATGGATGGTACAGCGGCGTTACTGTAAATTATCTCACATTAGCCGGAAAATTTACTCAAGTTGTTAGCCCGAGCACATTCTATGAAGTTAATGTGGAACACGTTGGCAGGAAATATCAGGCAGGTCCCATAGCTGCTCGAGATACTGCAAAAATCTATGAAGTAGTCCCTGGTTATTTTGTAGATGAAGCTCCATACGGGTATAGTGCCACTTCGGCTAATTCTCCAATTTCAGGTATGTTCCTCGGAGGTCATTCAGGTGAATTAATTGATTCCAGTGTCGTCAATTCTTATACAGCAAAATTTGACTTAACGAGTCAAGTGAACAAATCAAATATGGTTAAGTTTGGAGTTGAATTCAATACATACGATCTGAAATTAGACTATAAAGAAGTTGTTCCTGGTTATGGTGGTCTTAATGCTGTTAATGAAGACTGGAAACCTTATGAATTTTCTTCATATGTGCAGGATAAAATAGAGATGTACGGATTTATAGCCAATGTTGGCTTGAGAATGGATGTCAGCAATCCAAATACAGAATGGGTTGCGGTTGATCCGTTTGATCAAGCTTATTATTCGAGTAGTTACAATCCCGATGCTACCTATCCCGAACAGAAAGCCCGTGTTGATGTTTCCTTTAGCCCGCGTATCGGTATATCGCATCCTATTACAGAAAATTCAAAATTATATTTTAATTACGGGCACTTTAAGGAATTACCTTCGTACCAGGAAATATTCAGAATTGGTCGTGGAGCTACTGGTAGTGCATCAAATATGGGTGACCCCAACTTGACTCAGGCAAAAACAATTGCTTATGAATTAGGTTATGATCATGTTCTTTTTAATAATTACTTGTTGCAAATTCAGGCTTATTACAGAGATATTTCAAATGTTCTTGGATATACTAATTATACAAGTGATCTCAAAGGTGTTGGTTATTATTTAGCTACGAATAACAATTACGCGGATACCCGAGGTTTTGAGGTAACAATCAGAAAATCCGAAGGTGATTGGGTAAGGGGCTTGGTGACGTATACTTATCAGGTCACTACGAATGGTGCATTTGGACAAGCTGCTGTCAACGATGATCCGGCTGTGCAAAGGCAATTAGACGAGACTACGCAAAGCTTATATCAACAAAAACCGGTTCCTCAGCCACATGCGCGAGCAAGTGTAACATTTTTAACACCTAAAGATTTTGGGCCAAATTTCGCAGGGATTAAACCTTTAGATAGCTGGTCTCTTAATGTTTTGACAGATTGGCGTGCTGGCGCGTGGATAAATTATAATCCAAATAATGCACCTGAATACCAAAATATTCCCAATGTTCAATGTTCAGATTATTTTAATATGGACCTTCGGTTAAATAAATCATTCAATTTTGGGAAATTTAATTTGATGGTTTTCATGGAGGTAAGGAATTTATTTAATATTCAAAGGTTGTCAGGAAAAGGGTTCTATGATAGTTTCGATCAGCAATTTTATTTTCAGTCGTTACATCTGCCAGGAAGTACTGCGTATGACAATATTCCTGGTAGTGATCGAGTTGGTGATTATAGAAAAGATGGTGTTGCTTTTCAACCAATAGAACAAAGTGGTAATGTGTATGCTGAAACAAATATTCGTCCTACTGCAATATATTATAACACACCTACTAAAGAGTATATGAGATATGCAAATGGTAGTTGGTCGCAAGTGCCGAGCGGCGAAATGAACAAGATCTTAGATGATAAAGCTTATATTGATATGCCAAATGACAGCTCAGTAAATTTTCTGGATCCGAGGCAGTTTTTCTTCGGAATAAATTTATCATTTAATTTATAAATAAGGAATAACGATAATGAGATGTGATAATAATAGAATGAGAACTTATTTGGGAAAAATTGCAATTGCTGTATGTTTTTACTTTGTGTTTACAATTGTAAATTTTCAGCAGCTCAATGCACAAGGAGTTGTGGGGACGGAACCGCAGGTAGTAAAATGGTTGTCGACAAGTGCATTACGTTCTTGGTTCTCGAATCTGGGAGCAGAAATTGAATTTGGAAGGCGAGACAGGCAAACATATATTGCTGTAGATCAGATTGATGGGTTATGCTGGCCGAATGAATTTAATGTAAGAATGAAGGGTGTAAAGGCAGCAAAAGCATTGTGGATTGGCACAACAAATTTTACTGATCCGGTTTCCAATGCCAATTATCCATATAAAGTCGTTTGCATTGGAAAAGACGGAATATATCCAGGAACGGAGATTTTTGCAGATGAATTATCTTTAATAGGCAAATTTCCACATCCCAATGTCTATGTAGATGAGACACGTGCTTCCGCACGCGATTATGATGATATTATTGATGAACAAGATAATACTCAAGCTGCAGACAGAGTAATGATGAATAGATTTCATACAAGTATTGGAGTGTCTGTAACAAGGAAAGTATTGTCTTTTTCTCAACAGTATAATAATAACTACTATATTTATGAATATACGTTAAAAAACACCGGCATTATTGATGAAAGCGGTCAGAAAAAAATAAATAATACTCTCACGGGAGTTGTATTTTATACTCAAACCCGGGTATCCCTCGATGGGGTATCGTATACTGGAATAGGGTTAACAGGCGCTGGTGGTTGGGCTCCCTCTGGAACTACATGGGGCAGAAATACAATTACTGATGTAATGAGAAAAGATGGCGATAACCCAGGCGAATTCAGAGCTAATATTTCCTATTGGGGACCAATGTCCACGACTCCTTATGGAAGCCCGGCAGGAGATATTGGCCTCCCCGGACCGGCTTCGACAAATGTGACGGAATTGGCAGGATATGAGTTTGTAGGAACTGTTGTATTGCATGCAGATAATGCGCCTGGTGATCCGACGGATGATATAACACAACCAAAAACAACGTTGTATGTAGGGGCCGACAATCCAATTGACCGAAATAACCAACCAACTCAATATAACTCAAATTTGATGGCGCAAAAATATGTATCCTATATGACTGCAGGCCACGGTGGACAAACTGAGGCGCAGCAGGTAGGAGAAGATGCAAATGGTTGGCCAACTGGACCTGGAAATACTTTTGGAACAGATGCGGGTGGATATATGTCCGCGCAAGGTTTTGGGCCATATACTCTTAACCCCGGAGATAGCATACGTATTGTGGTAGCAGAAGCTGTCGCAGGTATAAACTGGAATAAAGGATGTGAAGTTGCAAGAAATTGGTTTGCAAATAATACTTCTGCATTTATCCTTCCTGGCCCTCCTGGCTATAAAGGTGGCACGACAACGGATAAGAATGAGTATAAGAATGCCTGGGTGTTTTCAGGCAAAGATTCTTTATTCCAGACGTTCAGAAGGGCATTAGCAAATTATAATAGTAACTATGCGATACCGCAGCCGCCCCCGCCACCGGATAAATTCTTAGTTAATTCGGGTGGGGATCGAATAACAGTTTCTTGGTCTAACAGTGCCGAATCGAGCCCACATTTTGACGGATACAGGCTCTACAGGAGTGAGGGCAAAACAGACACAACGTATGACCTCATTCTTGATTGCGGCAAGAGTACGGGTAATCTTGTAAATTCATATGCTGATCAAAATGCGAAACGTGGATTTAACTATTATTACTATATTCAATCGAAAGATGATGGATCAACTAACCCCGGCGATGCTGCTCTCAATATAGCTGCAGGTGAACCCTTAGTAAGCAGCAGATATTATACGATGACGAATAACCCGGGATATCTCACACGTCCTGCTGGAGTTGCTCTAACAACTATATCTAACACTTTTACCTTCAAAGGTAATGATACTCTTGTGAATTTTGGATTTCCACCGGGGGTATCTGTCGCAGATTCTACAGGCACCGTAGTGAATGGTATATCCGTCAGTGTCAATGGTGTCAGGCAAATTCCTGCATTATATACAATATGGGTTAACCCAACAAGACTTCTTAGTCCTGGCGTTTTAAGACCTGATACATTAAGATTTGTTGTACCTCCGCTTGGGACAATTGAGGTAAAAGTAATATCTCCAACCGGCAATAGGAGCTATAAACTTTCAGAAATAAGAGTTGTTCCAAATCCTTTCAATATAAAAGCGAGGAACATTCAATATGGAACGGCTGATCCGACAACTTTGGATCGACTGGGATTTTTTAACTTACCGCCTATCTGTCAAATAAAAATCTATACTGAATTGGGTGATTTAATTGCAACAATAAATCATACGAATGGTAGTGGCGACGACTACTGGCAATCACTTACTTCTTCAAGACAAGTCGTTGTGAGCGGATTATATATAGCTTATATTGAAGTTACTGAGAATTCTTCTGATGGGAATTATAGAAAAGGTGATAGTATTGTTAAGAAATTTATTATCATTAGATGATTTTAGCCATCTATACGAGAATGTATATCGAATAGGAGATTAAAACGTGAAGCGAAAACAAAATACGTGGTTTATTTTACTAATAATCGGGTTATGTACATCCATGACCTTTGGTCAAACAAAATTGGCCCAGACAGGATTCAATTTTTTGAGTCTCTCTTCTGATGCGAGATCGAGTGGATTAGGCGGCGCTGTAAATTCATTATCAGGATTCGCGGGAGCGATGTGGTCTAATCCGGCTTCTATGGCTGAAATGCCAACATATCTTAGCGTTTCTTTTGATATGAATAGATGGATAGCCGATATCAATTACTTGTCGTCTAGCGTGATCCTATCACCTTCTTCGGGAGATTATGGTACGTTCGGCCTCTGTGTGCAAACTGTTGATTACGGAGATCTTGATGGAACAATGGTTGATAGGAATAATCCGAATGGATATGTTGAGACTGGCACTATAAATCCTACCGCACTTGCGGTAGGTCTTGGTTATTCTAAAATGATTAATAAGCAATTTGGAGTTGGTGCACGAATCAAATACGCATATCAATCGCTCGGTGAAAGTACGTTTTTCGATAATGTATCAGGGGATGTTACGACAAAGAAAAACAAAGCTGATGCAATTGCGTATGATTTTGGCACGATTTACAAGACAGGTATAAAAAGCATAGTATTTGGAATGTCGGTGACGAATTTTTCGAAGGAGATAACATTTGAAAGTGAAGGTTTTCAGCTTCCTTTGCTTTTTACAATTGGTATTTCAGCCAATCTTTTTGAGCTTATCAACACTCCACAATCTAATCAAGAGCTCTTGCTGACTGCTGATTGGAGTCACCCGAGATCACATCCTGAACAATTAAAAATTGGAGCAGAATATAGATTCAAACAATTACTTTCTCTGAGGGCTGGATACGTTAGCGGTAACGATGAAAACAGCTTCACTTATGGAGTAGGCATTTCTTCCTTCGGTCTTGAAGTTGATTATGCATATATCCCGTTTGGAGTATTTGGTAATGTTCAGCAATTCACAGCACGTGTTTCATTGTAAAAAGTGTAAGGGTAAATTATGAAAAATGAAAAATTAAATCAGAGTATTTTTTCGAAAAGGACTTTTGCGAAGGGATGTATCTCACCTTGGTCGATTTTTGTTGCGTGTTGTATATTGATTATGCCGATACTTTTTATCGCTTGTGAATACGATAACAAGCCCGGAGTGATATATCCTGCAATGACGATCGATACCACCGGTAGGCCAGTTATTGCCAGCATTGCACCAGCGACTCAAGCTAGTGCAGGAGTGAGAGAAATAACAATCACTGGTGTGAATTTAGGAATAAAAAATGGCACGGATTCAATGTGGGTTTTTATTGGTGGTGTGCGACCAATAATCAAAGAAATACAGAATTCATATATAACTATATATAGACCGCAATTATCAAGTGATCATTATGGCAAACCTATTTATGTGAGTGTCACGGATCCAAAAATATTGTCTGTATCTTCAAGCCTTACATACTCGGTAGAGTCCCCAGGTGCTGTTGTAGGAGCTTATGCTACCGCTACCTTTCCAACTCTACTGGCTGCCGAATGTGATAACCAAGCACAAGAAAATGTTTATACGACTGCGGCGAAAAATGTCTGGAAAACCGATTTTGCAGGTGTAACACAGACCAATGAATTAAATCCAGTCAATTTATTGTCAAGTGACTATGCTTCAATTACGGCTATGTCCTTTGGTCCGGGAGCGTATGAGAAAAATCTCTTTATTGCAGTTGGCAAAACCTATATTGCACGCGTGTTTGTTGCCGACACCACATCAGGTAATAAAAAGTATATACCCACAAAACTAACAGTTCCTGGAGCAGTGAGCCAACTGGACTTTGACGGAAATGGTAATATGTACACTGGTGGTAATGGAAATCTTTATGTTGCTGATTCATCAGTTGGCACCAGCGCTGCTCCAACTTTTACTCCAATTTCGGGTTATACGGGTGGAAATATAACAAAAATTCGCGTAGTCAAAGAATCAGGCAATCAATATCTTTATGTTGCTGATTCTACACATGTTTGGAAAAGTCCAGCGGGAAGTTCTTTCAATGGCACTCTCTTGGTTGATTTGAGTACTCATCCTGAGTTAAGCGGATGTACCATTAGTTCATTTGATCTTGATGTAAATAGCTCTATTTTCCTATGCTTAAAAAATAATCCGAATTATTCGTTGTTTATAAGAGAAAACGATGGAGCTATTACTCCATTTTATAATGATCCAAATATTTTACCGAACACTGTTACCAAGCTGATGTGGGGTAATAGTAAGTACCTATATTTAATGAGTACCACATTAACCGTAGATGGCAAAATATATAGGTTGACGTTAGATAGAAATGGAGCGCCTTACCAGGGCAGAGCATTTATAAAATGATAAAGTTTTTTTTGTTATGAGAAGGTGTGATAAAAACATCTAATTAAAAAACAGTTGATTTCTATATAATAAACAATTATCGTACAGTTAAGGTATTATTTATCCAGTTGTGTGAAGGTCATCATATATAGAGGAAAGGAGGTACATAAAGGAAGAAACTGGTCACCAACGATTAAGAAAGGAGGAGTTTTTAAAATGGGGGGAAAAAATCTAAATGATATCTTTGGATACCTGCTAGATCAAATAATTCAAAAAAACAATTTTGGAGAAAACAACATGAAAAATGTACTATTATTTCTTCTTTGTCTGGTTTTTGTTGCCAGTCTAGTTGAAGCAAAGATAGTGAATGACAGTGTGTATCAAATTCCTAAAACAGCAGTGGCACCAGTGATCGACGGCCTACAAGACAATGTATGGAAAACTCTCGACTGGAATATGCAGCGGATTTACAATGTTGGCGATCCTCCAACTGCAACGAGCGGAGCTGATAGCGGTGCTGGTCTTACTGGTATGAGCAAAGCAATGTGGGATGCGAATAATCTTTATATTTTGTTCTACTCGATAGATGATATTCTCATAGATGTTCCGACGAACGCCAATTGGAACCAAGATGCTATCGAAATCTACATTGATGGATCCGATAACCATGCCACAGAGACTTCCTTAGCAGCTGGTCAATACCAGTTTACTATTCCTCATTGGCTAAAGGGCCAAGAAGTTGGGCATATCGGTACCGCGTTTGGGACTACTATTGACACAACCGGTATTCAATTCAAAATTTCCGATGTGGGTGATACTCTAGGTTTCCCCGGCTGGATGCTTGAAGTAAAGATTCCTCTTGCAGCTTTAGGCATTGATGGCACAACGGCGGATAATGCAAATATTGGTTGGGAATTACAACAAGACGAATCGGATGACGCGACAATTGGACGACAATCCATGTCGAAATGGTGGAGTAGTTCAAACAATTCGTGGGCAAATGCAGGCATTTGGGGCACCGCTATTCTTTCCAGTAGAAGTGTAGATACTGTATTTGAAATAAGCAAAGTGCCTACCGGTACAACTATAACTGTTGACGGAGTAATGGATCCGATCTATAAACAAGCAAATGCTGTTACAATGAATTTGTTTAGAGTTGGAGATCCTCCCACTGCAGAAAGTCCGGTTGTAGATACAGATCCAATGTTCGGTTCATTCATTACAGTTCGTCCACTTTATGACGATAATAATATGTACCTATTTTGCGATGTTGTGGATCAGGTTCTTGTAGATGTTCCGACGAACGCCGCATGGAACCAAGATGCTGTTGAACTCTACTTTGACGGATCCAATAACCATGCGACAGAGACTTCCTTAGCAGCTGGTCAATACCAGTTTACTATTCCTCATTGGCTAGAGGGCAAGGAAGTTGGGAATATCGGTACCGCGTTCGGGACTACTGTTGATACAACCGGTATTCAATTCAAAATGGTCGATCATGATATGGTAGGCAATAATGGCGTCATCACTGAAGAAGGAAGCGGTTATTATTTGGAAGTGAAGATTCCTCTTGCAGCTCTTGGAATTGACGGAACAAATCTCGGAGCAGGACTTGGATTCGAATTACAAAAAGATCAAAGTAATGACGCATCAGTAGGACGCGGAGGTATGGAAAAATGGTGGAATAGTTCAAACAATTCGTGGGCAAATGCAGGCATTTGGGGTTATGCAAAGTTGGGTTCCGCGATTGTTACGGGCGTAAATGGGAAACCATCGTCTGTCGTCAGTAGCTACAAACTGGAACAGAACTATCCGAATCCTTTCAACCCATCCACAAAAATTACTTTCGAACTTGCAAAAACTGAGAAAGTAAGGCTTGCAGTTTATAATTTATTAGGAGAGCAAGTTGCAGTATTGGTAAATGGAACGAGGAATGCTGGATCTCAGACCATTACTTTTGATGCAAAGAACTTTGCTAGCGGTGTTTATTTCTATAAATTAGAAGCTGGAAGCACAGTGTTAACAAAGAAGATGATGTTGCTGAAGTAACATCAAAGGTAGATCAAGGAAAGCGTCTGTGGCAGACCTTGCACAGGCGCTTTTTTTTGTCAATTTGAAACACTTTGTAGCCCTTGGAGTTATGCAAAATGAATCTACATATCGTTGATATCGGAATTATCCTTTTATATTTAACTTCTACAATATTTATTGGATTCTATATTTCTAAAAAAGCTACCAAGGATATGAATAGTTACTTCCTTGGAGGCAACCGCATTCCTTGGTGGGTTCTTGGCATTTCTGATGCTTCGGGTATGTTTGATATTTCCGGTACGCTGCTTTTAGTCTATTGGCTTTCTGTGTACGGAATGAAAAGCATATGGATACCTTGGATATGGCCGGTGTTTAATCAAATATTCTTAATGGTCTATTTATCGCCCTGGCTGCGAAGATCAAATGTGATGACAGGTGCAGAATGGATGAAAACCCGTTTTGGGACGGGAAAGGGTGCTACGCTTTCCCATATCGTAGTAGTGATATTTGCTCTTATTAGTGTTATCGGATTTCTCTCTTATGGGTTTAAAGGAATTGGAAAATTCGCCGTAGCATTTTTGCCAGCATTGGTTACCAATCCGGAAACACTGGCTCACTACCCTCAAATAAATGCAAATCTGTATGCTCTTATACTTATGGGAGTAACGACGTTGTATGTTGTGAAGGGTGGGATGATGAGTGTCGTTGCAACGGAAATTGTTCAATATTGTATCCTTTCAATTTCCGCGATTGCAATAGGTATTATTGCAATGGTCAATGTCTCCCCGGCTATGATTAATAGTGTTATCCCGGAAGGATGGAAAAGCATGGCTTTTGGCCTGAATTTGAATCTGGACTGGTCGACAGTACATTCAAGTCTTGCTACAAAAGTAGTTGCTTTCAATCAATGGATTAAAACAGACGGCTATTTTATTTTTGGATTATTCTTTGGAATGATGCTCTTTAAAGGGTTCTTTGTTGCGGCAGCGGGTCCTGCGCCTAATTATGATATGCAGCGCATTCTTTCTACGCGAAGTCCGAAAGAAGCAGCTAAAATGAATTCCATGGTGAGTATTGTCCTAAATCCAACCCGTTATTTTATGGTTGCAGGAATAACCGTACTTGCCCTGACAAATTTTGATGCACTTTATAAAAGCTCTATAACTACTCCCGATTTTGAAGGTATTCTATCTCAAGTTCTCGCCACTTATGTCCCTGTTGGCTTATTGGGTCTGCTGATGGCCGGTTTTATAGCTGCCTTTATGAGTAATTTTGCAGCAACTGTCAATGCTGCACCTGCGTATATTGTCAATGATATTTATAAGCGTTATATCAATCCTCATGCAGAGCCAAAAAAATATGTCAGGATGAGCTATATTGCATCTGTTGCTGTTGTTATTGTTGGGATTACAATCGGATTCTTTGTAGAATCAATTAATCAGGTTGCACTTTGGATTGTTGCTTCGTTATGGGGCGGTTATACAGCAGCCAACGTCTTAAAATGGTACTGGTGGCGTTTCAATGGATATGGATATTTTTGGGGAATGGTTGCAGGTATGACGACTTCGTTAGTGCTGCTTATATTAAAAGACTTTGGTTTGATACCATTCTTGAATCATTGGCCTTTGTCCGAAAATTCAAGTATGAATTCGTTCCCCTTTATCTTTCTCAATTCTATCATCGGATGTTTAATCGGCACCTTCTTAACGAAACCTGAAAGTGATGAAGTGCTCATGAAGTTCTACCACAATGTTCGTCCTTGGGGCTTCTGGAAACCGATCTATGAAAAAGTTATGAAAATTGACCCAGAGTTTGAAGCGAATAAGAATTTCAAACGTGATATGTCTAATATCTTCGTTGGAATTATATGGCAGATAACACTCATGGCTACTCCGGTATTTTTAGTTCTTCGAGATTTCCATTCGTTCATGATTTGCCTTGGTGTGTTGGCAGTGACTTCACTTATATTAAAGTTCAATTGGTGGGACAAACTTGAATCTTCGTATGGTGAACAAAAAACTAAATTCATATTTCCAGTGTCAGAGAATGGGACTTTAGTAGCGAAAAAAAAATAACAGAAAAAGGATACAATGTTAGGAGTATGATCGTGAAGAAAGATACCCCGGTTTCTAAACGCCGGGGTAGTTTTATAGTATACTGCTGTCAGCAAGCATCCGCTTATTATAAAGGGCATCTTATGACCCTTCATAAAGAAAGAATATTTCCCCATTCCTTAGCGAATTATAACATCGTCAGGAATTGTCTTCATACAATTCAGTATAGAATTGGATTTAAATATTGATAAAAATTGCAGGAAGTAAAACGGATAGAATTCCTATCAACTAATAAACTACCTCGGAGAAAGCTACGAGGTATTCAATCTGTTTCTTCTGGATTTCTCGCCTGCAGGACGATTAAAATCCGTTCCTCTTCATGGAACGAGATCTTGTCTCGAATCAATGAATCGAGACGGACATTCGGGAATGACTTGAATATTGTTGAAAGCTGACATTAGCTTCATTCTCAGACTTCTCACCGTCATGCCCGTGGGATTTTGCGTTTTGTGCATCTACCGTCTTCTTAAAGGATAGGCGGGCATCCATTGAATGCAGCAACCTGCCCGCCGGGCACTTACAGCGTGCTTATGGTAGGCAGGACTGCGGGGTATTAAACGCGAAAAGGAATAAGTTTTATGCTTAAGATCAAAAATAGGAAAAAGATTTTTTTCTATGCGTTGATGATAATTCTACCCTACCTCGTCTTAGCATTGTTAGAACTTGCATTAAGGCTATTCTCATTTGGCAATGATTTGAGCCTCTTTGTCCCTCGTTCTGATTCAATGTACTACGAAATCAATCGAAATGTCGGGGAAAGATTTTTTAGCAAATATGAGTATACGACACCACTTTCTGACAAATTTTTAAAAGAGAAGCCAGCCAATGGGTATCGAATTTTCGTTTTGGGAGAATCATCAGTACAAGGGTTTCCGTACGATGCGAATGTTGCATGTACTAGAATTTTGCAGCGGCGCCTTCAAGATATTTTCCCAAACCGCACTATTGAGGTTGTTAACCTCGGTCTAACTGCAGTCAATAGTTATACCCTCCTTGATTTTACAGATGAACTTCTACAGCAAAAGCCAGATGCAGTCTTGATATATACTGGGCACAATGAATACTATGGTGCTTTGGGTGTTGCCTCTATGGAAAACGGGTCAATTCCTCATTGGCTCAAAAAGCTGCATTTGAAGATCATTCATCTAAGGACATATCAATTGCTTCAAAAGTGTATTGGTAGCATTTATAAACTCATGCATCCAACCACGAAAGATGAAGCTAAAGCAACAATGATGGAAAAAATAGTTGGTAAGAATTTGATCCCGTATAATTCAAAATTGTATTTGGAAGGATTGACGCAATTCTCCGATAATATGAGTGCTGTGTTGGGAAAATTGAAAGAAGCACGTATACCTGTCATTATCAGTGACCTTGTAAGTAACGTAAGAGATTTGCCTCCTTTTTGCTCATTACGATATGAAATGTATCCAAGAGCAGATTCTTTATTTTCCGATGCAAAACGACTTGAAGCTGATCATTTGTTTGACAAGGCGAAGGAAGAATATATAAGGGCTAAGGATCTTGACGTCATCCGATTCAGGGCACCGGAAGATATCAATAAAATAATTGCTCATTTTGCTGATTCGCTTGGCGTGTATTCTATCTCGTTAAAATCACTTTTTGAAAAATATTCTCCCCAAGGTATTATCGGAAACAGCTTGATGACCGACCATCTCCATCCAAATATTGATGGATTCTTTTTGATGGCTGAAGGTTTTCTTACTGCGCTGAGAGACCATGGGATGATCGAAAATTATTGGGATTCTACGAGAGTGAAACCATGGACATATTACAGGTACAACTGGGGATTTACCGAACTTGACAGTATGATTGCTGTTATTCGCATAAAGCATTTGAAGGCCGGGTGGCCGTTTCAACCCGAGACTACAGTAAACAATTTCCGCACTACGTACATACCGAAAGGGATGATAGATTCGTTAGCATTTATCAGTATCATGTATGTAGATGTAAGCTCGAGTATGGTTCATAAAAAACTTGCTGCCTATTATGAATCAATAGGGGATTTCAAGCGCGCCTCGAAGGAGTATTTATCGTTGGCATATATTTCTCCATCAGACGTTGCATCTTATTATTACGCAGCCGATCTCGCGTATAAAGCAAAAGAGTACACCAACGCAATCCGCTATTTACAAGAATCGCCCAACGCTGATACGAGTTTTTATGCCCAATTTACTCTTGCCTCCATTTATTATTCTCAAAAAAATAATATAGAAGCTCTTACATGTATAGACCGATTGCAAAAATTACACTTGAATGAAAATAGTTATTTGCAGGTTCAGAAACTTAAATACAACGTACTAAAAGATTCTGGTTTTAGTTCCGATGCTGAAAAGACGCTCGCTAATATTAAAAAAATGGATCCATCTTTTAACGCAGCCAGAGGAGGGAAAAGTCTCGTCATTCTCATTCCCAACAGAATAAAACCTTATTTAGAAAAAGCCGAGACATTGAGGAAAAATGGACAGTTTTCCGAAGCATTATCTGTCTTGAAAGAAGCCAACACTATTCATGAACTAGCCTACACCAATCTTCTCATTGGGAAATTACTTTTTTCACAAAAAAATGTCGAAGCCTTATACTACCTGGAGAAAGCCCATAGAGAAATCAAGGACGATCCATCACTGATTTATTGTCTCTGTGCTTTATATATAATAAAACGAGACATACCTAAGGCGAAGGAAGCAATTGATGATTTTACGCGGCTCGTAGGGAAAAATCATCCCCAATCTGAACTATTAAAATCTCTGTTTGAGGAAACAGTTACAGGGGGAAAGAAAAGTCAGTAAATAAAGCTAATTCAAGAGAATATAACGATCTAAATAACTTTCACTAGAGGAACATTCATGAAATACGGATATTTTGATGACAAACAAAAAGAGTATGTGATAACACGTCCCGATACACCTTTACCGTGGATCAATTACTTAGGCACCAGCGATTTCTTTGGAATCATTTCCAACACGGCAGGAGGATATTGTTTTTATCAAGATGCAAAACTTCGCCGTTTAACACGGTACCGATATAATAATATTCCCATGGATAGCAATGGACGCTATCTCTATATCAAAGATGGAGACACAGTTTGGAATCCAATGTGGAAACCCATGCGCGTTCCGCTTGATCACTACGAATGTCGTCATGGTTTGGGATATACGAAGATAACCGGACAAAAAAACGAGCTGGAGGTTTCTTCATTATTTTTTATTCCTTTGGATTCCAGGAATGAAATCTGGCATGTGCAAGTAACAAATCGTTCAAAGGTACCAAAGAAAATTCGGTTGTGGAGTTTTGCTGAATGGTGTCTCTGGGATGCTCTCGATGATATGACCAATTTCCAAAGAAATTATTCTACCGGACAGGTTGAAGTCGAACATGGGACTATTTTCCATATTACAGAATACAGAGAACGAAGAAATCATTATGCGTATTTTTCTTCGAGCGAAGCTGTTTCCGGTTACGACAGCAGCCGTGATGCATTTGTAGGTGTGCATCAAGGATTGGATGCGCCAAAAGCTGTACTACAGGGGAGTTGTAAGAATAGTATTGCATATGGCTGGCTACCTATCGGTGTTCATCAAATCGATCTGGAGCTGAAACCAGGTGAATCAAAATCTATAAATTTCTTATTAGGATACGCAGAAAACTTGCCTGAAAAGAAATTTCTTGAAAACGGGAAAATTAGAAAAGATGAATTTGAAGAAGTAAAATCGAAATACTCCAAGACATCGGATGTGCTGGCCGCTTTTCAAACGCACAAAGAATATTGGGAAAACTTGTTTTCATCGTATCGGGTTGATGCACCTGACACGGTTGTAAACCGGATGGCAAATATCTGGAACCAATATCAATGTATGGTTACTTTTAACTTGTCTCGCTCAGCATCTTCATACGAATCCGGAATCGGCAGGGGGATGGGATATCGCGATAGCAATCAAGATATTTTGGGATTCGTGCACATCTTACCTGCAAGAGCACGTCAGCGGATATTGGATTTAGCGGGAACTCAGCTTTCTGATGGGACTTGTTTCCATCAGTATCAACCGCTCACCAAGAAAGGAAATGCTGATATAGGTGGTGGATTTAATGATGACCCTCTCTGGCTTATTCTATCCGTTGCAGCATATATCAAAGAAACAGGTGATTATAGTATTCTAAGCGAAAAGGCCGGTTTCGCTGATGTTCAGAATTCAAAATCAACGTTGCTTGATCATCTCACTATCTCTCTCCAGTATACGTTAAATCACCGAGGACCGCACGGTTTGCCACTTATTGGCCATGCTGACTGGAATGATTGCCTTAATCTGAATTGTTTCTCTACGACACCGGGCGAGAGTTTTCAATTAGCAGGACATATCGAAAATGATAAAGTTGCAGAATCAGTCATGATTGCCGGTTTGTTTTGTAAAGCGTGTGATGAGATGGCGAAAATTTTGAAAAATACAGGAAAACCTGAGCAAGCCGAAAATTACCTGAAGCAAGCCGAAAATATGAGGAAGACAATTTATGAGCATGGATGGGATGGCGAGTGGTTCCTTAGGGCTTATGATTCTTATAGCAGAGAACTCGGTTCATCAAAAAATGAAGAAGGCAAAATATTTATTGAAAGCCAGGGCTGGTGTATTTTAGGCGGCGCTGGATTAGAAAATGGTTACGCAAAAAAAGCATTAGATAGTGTCCGAAAACATTTAGCGACACCGAATGGAATTGTCTTGCAGCAACCAGCTTTCCAAAAATATTATGAGCACTTAGGTGAAGTAAGTTCCTATCCGCCTGGATATAAGGAAAATGCCGGTATCTTTACGCATAATAATACTTGGATACAAATTGCTGAGACCATGATTGGCAGGGGAGATCAGGCCATGGAATATTACATGAGCATTTGCCCTCCGACCAAAGAAGATCAAATAGATATTTACCGTTCCGAGCCTTATGTGTATAGTCAAATGACTGCTGGCAAAGACGCACCTACGCCGGGTGAAGGCAAAAATTCTTGGCTCACGGGCACGGTGGCTTGGTCGTTCGTAGCTCTTTCTCAGTATATTCTCGGCGTACATCCGGATTACAACGGATTAATTATTGATCCTTGCATCCCAAGTTCATGGAAAAAATATAGTGTGGTTCGAAAGTTTAGAAACAGTATTTATACTATTACAGTACATAATCCAAAGAACGTTTGTAAAGGCGTGAAGAGTCTGAATTTAGATGGAAAATTGTTGAGCGGTAACTGCATCCCAGATTTGAATGATGGGAAAACTCATACGGTAGAAGTTGAGCTCGGTTAAATGAATGGTGAGAATAAGAAGGCGATTAGTAAGAGTATGTATTGTGATGAAAAACACGAATAGCAGTCAGAAATTGAAACACATTAAGTTTGATGATTTCTATCAGAAAGCAGTGATGGTTCTTTGAGGAGAAAAAGAGTATATTATATTGTATTGTAGAAGATGAAGTGATTCTTTTTAGAAACTCTTATTAGAGAAAGGATTATTCGTATGAAACTGAAGCAGATACTCTATAAACTTTTATTTCCTCTCATCGGATTAGGAGCACTTATTTGGTTTCTTATCCGCGTAATTCCTAAACCAAGCCGTGCTACATATCCTTGTATGCGCGTTGCATACCCGGTAGCCTCCGGTTTTATCATTTATTTGCTCGGCCTTGCCACGTCAGCTTTCGCAATGGGTAAAGTAAAAGAACATTGGAAGAACTCGCGCTATTGGGCAACGGCTGGCTTTTTTGCGATTGCTCTTGTTGCAGGATTTTTAACTTTTCAAGCTGATAAACCTGCTGTCTATGCTAATACTTTTAGCGTAAATACTGCAGACACTGCAAATGTGCCTATTGGAGTTGCAAAAGGAATTTTTCCGGGAAGAGTTGTTTGGGTGCATGATCCTGCCGCAGTGAATCAGAGTTGTACGGTAAATAAACCGGATCATGCTTGGTTTATGAGCGAGAATATGAATCAGCCAGTTGTCGATAGGATGATATCATCGGCGATTCAAAGTGTCTCCGGAGCAACAAGTGATAGCGCCGCATGGAGATTAATATTCCAATTTTATAATGCCGGGCACAGCAAGGGAAAAACTAACTATAAAAGTGGTGAAAAAGTTTTTATCAAAATAAATGCAACGAGTGCATGGGGTGGAGAATTTAATACATCAGACTTGAGTGTTGTGCAAAATAATTATTACGGTGTTTCCGAAACTTCAGAAGCAACTGTAATGGCAGTTTTGAAGCAGCTCGTTAATGTTGTAGGTGTTTCACAAAGCGATATTTATATCGGTGACCCGATGAAGCATATCTATAAACATAACTACGATGTATGGCACGATGCGTTTTCCAATGTCCATTATCTCGATCATGACAACTATTCAAATTTAGGCAGAGAACAAGTTGTTAAAAGCACTACTGCAATAATTCATTATTCCGATAAGGGCACAGTTTTACTAACAAATTCTATGAATCCCGGAGGAAATGGTGTTCCTGTTTATCAGGATTATCTTTACACAATTTTTGAAACTGCAGATTACATATTAAATATTCCTCAAATGAAAGGTCACCAGCGTGCCGGAATGACTATGTTTGCAAAGAACCATTTTGGCTCTCAAACACGTGATGACGCTCAGCATCTTCATTGGGGCTTGGTACGTCCATATGGAACTGCCGATTATAATACAGTAAGGAGCGATTACGGGATGTATCGTGTACAGGTTGATTTGATGACACACAATTTATTAAGCGGCAAGAATCTTCTCTATATTATGGATGCTTTGTGGGCAACTGATTTCGAACTTGATGTCCCTCTAAAGTGGAAAATGCAGCCGTTTAATAATCAATATACATCATCCATCTTTGTATCATTCGATCCGGTTGCAATAGAATCGGTTGGCTACGATTTCCTGAGGAGCGAATTTACCGCCGCTCCGCAAGATCTTTCTGTCCAAATGCCCGCCGTCGATGATTATCTCCATCAGGCGGCAGATTCAGCCAATTGGCCGGTTGGAATAAAATATGATCCCAATAACACAGGAGTTCATGTCTACAGTCTTGGTACCCACGAACATTGGAACAACGCGACGAATAGACAATATTCGAGGAATCTCAGCACAACGGGGACCGGTATCGAGTTGATTGAGACAGAACAGACGAACACCGGTGTTGCAGATCGTGAAGATAGTCCGGAATATTTCAGAATTTATTCGAACTATCCCAATCCATTCAATCCTAGTACAACGATTGCATATTCATTGCCCGAAAGATCTTCGGTTGTAGTAACGATCTATGATATTCAGGGACGTCAAATAAAATCATACACATTTAGCGCACAATCGGCGGGGTATCAGAGAGTTGTATGGAATGGAACAAATGAATGGGGCAACTCAATTGCCAGCGGAGTCTATGTCTATAGAGTGAGAGCTGCATCATTGGAGGATGGAAAGACATTTGATAGATCCGCAAAAATGCTGCTGTTGAAATAGTGTCACTGAAACGGCTTTTGAGCTGCGACATTTGAAGAATGTTATTCTCACCTTGATTCTTCTCCCGATGTACTCGGGAGAAGAATCTTAGTTAATTCTATAGTTCCGATGTCGAAATCTTCGGTCCAACTCAAAATTTTATCAAAGCTCAGTCATGTTAAAGTATAATCGAATGCGAAAGATAAGTATTTTTGCAGCTTGTTTTGGTTTTGCAATTCTCCGCAGTCAGACTCCCACGATCCAAATCGTTTCTAATTACAACCAGTGGGGATGGGATACAACAATCGTCATGCAGAATGATTTTATCACAATGGCAACGGTGCCGGCTATCGGCGGTCGTGTGATGCAGTACGATTTGGGAAGTCTTCCATCTATTATGGTCAACTCGAGTTTACTCGGGCAAACCTATGTGCCTGCTAATAATAGCAATTGGTACAACTTTGGTGGATATAAAACATGGCCGTCGCCTCAGGGTGTCTGGCCTGGTACATGGCCACCCCCGCCGAAACTCGATTATGGAAAATATGCTTATCAAATCGTTTCCCAGACAGCCGATTCTGTCGCCGCTCTCGTGACGAGTCCGGTAGAAACATGGGTTGCGCCGAACATTCAGTTCAAGCGGCGAGCGACAATCTTTCCGGGGACAAGCAGGGTCAGGATGGAACAAACCATTATTAATACAGGCTCAACGCCTGTAAGCTGGGGCGTGTGGAGTATAATACAGTCGATTGTCAATCATCCGAACAAAACGGATTACCAGAATTACTGGGCATATTTCCCGATCAATCCTAATAGTGTTTACGGGTCAAGCGGTGTGAGCCCTCAAGGAGGCAACGCGGCTTGGCAGGGAGAGGTGGCTCCAGGTGTCGGGGTGTATGGTGTTCAGTTCTATCCGGAAGGTGCAAAAATCTTCGCCGATCCGGACAAAGGCTGGATTGCATATTCTGATAAGTCAGATACAGTTGTGTTTGCTAGAACTTTTCCCATTTTCGACGGCGAGCAATATCCAGACGATGGCGCCCGAGTTTCTGTGTACGTGAGCAGCAATAGCGCTCCATTGTATATGGAAGTCGAAGTGAAAGCTCCTGTCGTTGCGCTCGCTGCTTCTGGAGGGAATTATACGTTTACAGAGAATTGGTGGGCTGCCAAAGTTCGAGCACCGGTACTGGATGTGGATTCCGTTGGTGCGATTGCCGGCAGGTTATCTTACAATTCAAAGGCGCAAAGTTTATCCGCAATCTATGGTGTGTTCTACAAAGGCACGGCTAAGATAACGTTTATCAACGCTCAGGGTAAGATTCTAACTGAGGGACAATCACATACAATTACGCCGCTTGAGGAATTTCAGCTTCAGGAAAATGTTGCTATTCCGGACAGTGCGAAGACGGTTGAAGTTCTTGTCTACAACAACAAAGACGAATTGGCAGGTGTTCTGGAAAGTGCGGATGTTTCGCAGATTACGACTGCCGTCAGAGCAAAATCCGTTAATGTTGCTTCGGAGTTTTATCTGGCAGCCAATTACCCAAATCCATTTAATCCAAGCACAACAATTGCATATTCATTACCGGCGAAATCTTCTGTGGAGATAACGATATATGATATGCTGGGCCGAGAAATAAAATCATTTATGTTTGGAGCGCAATCGGCAGGATATCAAAGAGTTGTATGGAATGGAACAAATTCAAATGGGGCATCATTATCCAGCGGTGTCTATGTATATAGAATAAGAGGAATATCGTTGGATGGAGGAAAGACATTTGACGGGTCGGCAAAGATGTTGTTGCTGAAGTAGTGGATTTAAAGTGGTTGTTATACTGCGACATACTAAAAATTCTATTCATATTATTATTTAGGCATGTCGAATTTCTAAATAGAATTGAAAACGAATTGAGATTAATATAGGAACTCTAAAGTTCTTCATCTAATTTTTTGACAATATTTCACACTGATTTTCCCGTTTTACTCATATAATAGAATTTCCACAAATATTTATTGATATGTATGGTCTGCACTGTTTATTCCCCAATTAAAAGACTATATTTTATAATACGAGTGAATATTGTGCGCTCGTTTTTATTTTTGTGGTGACAAATAAAGTACGCAGTAAAATCAAATAAAAAATAGAGACGATGGTTATGAAACAAAAATCAATGCTATACAAAATCTTTTTCCCATTAATAGGACTCGGTGCGCTCATTTGGTTTCTTATCCGCGTAATCCCAAAACCAAGCCGGGCGACATATCCTTGCATGCGAGTCGCATATCCAATGGCATCTGCCTTTGTGGTCTATCTCATTGGTTTGTCTGCTTCAGCTTTCGCCGTTGGCAAAATAAAAGATCATTGGAAGAATTCGCGCTATTGGGCGATGTCCGGCTTTTTGATAATTGCGATTGTTGCCGGATTTTTTGCTTTTCAGGCAGATCAGCCTCCGGTTTATGCTAATTCGAATTTTATTGATACGGCCAATGCACCAATCGGTACCGGAAAAGGTATTTTCCAAGGCCGCGTAGTTTGGGTTCACGATCCAGCCGCAGTCAATCAAGCTTGCACAAACTCTACCAATGATTACTGGTTGCTGGATAAAAATACTAATCAAACGGCGGTCAATAACATGGTATCAAATGCAATACGATCGTTAACCGGCAAAGGATCAGATGCAGAGTCCTGGGATGCCATCTTCCGATATTATAATCAAACTCACAATAGAGGAAATGTCGGTTATACATCGGGGGAAAAAATTGTCATAAAGCTTAATTTTAATAATGGAGCCACGGGAACTAGTTACACCAGAGCAGATTTGAGCGTGGTTGACTCATCTCCCCAAATCGCTTATGCAATTCTAAATCAACTTGTTAATGTCGCTGGTGTTGTACAATCGGATATTAGTATCGGCGATCCGGGAAGAAATTTCGACGATTTATATTGGAACAAATGCCATCCTGATTTTCCAAATGTACATTATTGGGGTGCTGGTAATGGCCGAACACCAATCACAAAATCTGCCAATCCTGAATTGATGACTAGTGACGGCCAGTTACAAAATTATATACCCGCCTGTTACGTTGAAGCAACCTATATGATTAGTATTCCCGTATTTAAGGAACATCACCGGGCAGGGATGTCTCTTTCAAGTAAAAATCATTTCGGATCACTCCTGCCTTTTTCCTCAACCGGAGATGCTTTTCCTTTCCATTACAGCTTGCCATGTACACAGGGAGATGGAAACGTGGATAACGGCGGGTACGGGAAATATAGAATTTTTGTAGATTTCATCGGCAGTAAATATCTTGGAGGCAAAACAATTCTGTATATGTTTGATGCATTATGGAGTTCGACAAATTATGGTGATCCGCCATGGAAATGGAAAATGGCACCATTTAATAATACATATCCAGCATCCATCTTTGCCTCGCAAGATCCAGTTGCTATAGAGTCTGTTGGTTATGATTTTCTACATGCGGAGTTTTATAGCGGTAATCCAAGCGGAAACGCTTTTCCACAATATTCAGGTGTTGATGATTTTTTACGTCAAGCAGCAGATTCCGTCAATTGGCCAAATGGCATCAAATATAATCCGGAAGGTAATGGAGTGTATCTCCCCAGAAGCATGGGTGTGTATGAACATTGGAATAATGCAACAGATCAAAAGTATTCGCGTGACCTTGGTATCGGAACAGGCATTGAATTAGTAAAAATTCAAATTGTAACATCAGTCGATGGCTCACTATCCAAAACTCAGCCAACTGAATTCATTCTCGAGTCCAATTATCCAAATCCATTCAATCCGTCTACGACCATCAGGTATCATATTCCACAGGCTGCGCATGTGGATTTATCAATTTACAATGTCCAAGGTCAATGCATCCAAACACTTGTTGATGCCTATCAAACAGGCGGTACGTACTTCGTTCAGTGGAATGGTCAGGTTAAAGGCGCAACAGCAGCAACTGGAGTCTATTTTGCAAGAATCAATGCCGAGGGAAGTCAAGGTGTTCAATCGCAGGTTCAGAGGATGCTTCTACTAAAGTAATTCTTTTTGAAAACCATTATTAGTATAAGGTTTATTTAAACGAATCTGAAATGGTTTTTTGTCGCATCAGTTTGACAGGTGTCTTAATATTTTTTATTCAAAGTTCTCTGGTGTGTACCAAGAAAAGTTCAGTGCAGGATAATCTTGTAGTAGTTCCTGATATCTTGATAGCACATGTTGTTGACGGAAGGGGAGATAATGCTTGTTGGGAGCGTGTTTTATGAACATAAAGTAAGATTTGAACTTGGGTAAATGAAAAATAAGAAAAAGAAAATAAAAGGAATTAATGCTGCACCCATGCTGACTCTATCTCCTCGGAAACGGAGAATATTCATGGGTATAGCTTTTCTATTCCCATTCATATGTATCCTGTTTCTTGAAATGGGTCTTCGGTTTTTTCACTACGGTGGAAATCTTGATTTATTTATTGAAGGACCGGTCGGGTATGGAGAATATCTCCAATGTAATCCGAATGTTGCCCGCCGCTATTTCTCTTTGCAGGCGAATATACCGACACCTCCAAAACAATTATTTCTCAAGCGAAAGCCTTCAAATGGGTACAGAATATTCGTGTTAGGTGAATCCAGTGCTGCAGGTTTTCCTTATGGAAATAACGCTTCTTTTCCTAATGTTTTAGAACGGGGTCTCTCAAATGCGTTTCCTGAAAAGCGGATTGAAGTAATTAATGTTGCTATGGCTGCTATCAATAGCTATGCACTTTTGGACCTGGTTGACGAAGTCATGAAACAATCACCCGATGCATTACTTATTTATACAGGTCATAATGAGTATTATGGTGCATTGGGTGTAGGATCGGTTCAATCTTTGGGCAATTCGCGATGGCTTATTACTACGTATCTAAAGTTCCGATCAATAAAAACATTTTTACTCTTACGTGATTTTATTGGATGGACAAAAATTCAGTTTAGCAAAATATTTTATAAAGGAAGTGAGATTGATCCTTCTGCAACACTCATGGAAAGAATAGTAGCAGAACAAACCATTCCGTATGGCAGTTCACTGTATGAGTTAGGAAAAAGACAATTTGAAGAAAATTTGGATGCTATCATCCAAAAAGCTTCAGAAAATAATGTGCATGTGATACTAAGTGAATTGGTGAGCAATGTAAGAGATCAGGAACCATTTATCTCGATAGAGGATAAAGAAGGACAATCGGCAAAATCATTTTATACACTAGCACGTCAGTTAGAAATAAAAGGTGATTATGAAAAAGCCGAACAAAAATATCTTTTGGCAAAAGACTTCGATGCGTTGCGCTTTCGCGCGCCAGAAGAGTTTAATTTAATTTTAAGGGAATTAGCGAAGAAATATTCCATTCCGGTTGTACCTACGATATCGTATTTTGAAAAAGAATCTCCGAATAAAATAATCGGAAGTTCTTTGATACTGGAACATGTACATCCAAACATAAAAGGCTATTTTCTTTTAGCAAAAGCATTTTATGAAACAATTCAAAACAATCGGATGATTAGCAATGAATGGCCATCGAATAGTATTGATCAAGAATGGAATCATGGATTAACCGAATTAGACAGTGTCTATAGTACGCTGGTAATCCAGCAATTAAAGGGTAGTTGGCCCTTTCAACCGAAATCCCTGCCAAATCGGTTTGTCAAAAATTTTCAACCTTCTAATTATATCGAAGAAATTGTCTATCGTGTTATGCAAAGTGCAAATTATAGCTTAGAATCTGGTCATATGGAGTTAGGTGCATATTATGAAAAACACGGTAACTTGGATAAGGCATTTTTAGAATATAACGCCCTTATTACTTCAATTCCTCATGAAATGGAATTTTATCAGAAAGCAGCAACTGTCCTTCTGGAAGAAAAAGAGTATGATAGAGCTTCGCAATTGTTGCGCATATCATTAAAATATAAAGAGAACTATTTTGCAAATAAATGGATTGGGCAAGTGGCGTTGATGAAGAATGATTATAAAGAAGCTATTTCATTTTTATCAAAAGCAGATTTGTTAGATAATCAGGTTGTATTTAATTTAAGCCGCGCTTGCTATTCGAATAACCAATGGAATCGTGGAGAAGAGTATTATCAGCGGTTACGAAATATGGCTCCACGATCTGAGTATGTAACCTATCTCGCGAAGTTACGTGTTTTGATGCAGCTAAAAGAAAGTACAAAGAAGACAAATTAATCAATAGTGATAACTGGTTTTTTGAACGTAATAATATTTTCCATAGATATAGATAGAGTGCTATATAAGAATTGAGAAATGTATAGATGAAATTGCTGTTCTCGATGTATCGATTGGTATGTTTAAGGATAGATATATATTGCTCGTGTACTCAATGGAGCACATACAACTTATTCAAGGTGAAAAGCGTGAAACAGTATCGTTCGTATAGCCCTTGCGTTCTCTTATTCTGTCTGCTAAGTCTTCAGATGCTATCGCAGACTATGCCTGCTAGACAGAATCGGTTTGTCCTTAATACCGATTATAGCCGGTTTTGGCAAAACGATTCTACAATGTATGTGGAAATATCAACCGCAATCTATCCGAGTCTTACTATTCTCAAGCAAGACTCCTTGGGATATCATGGGAAAATCGATTTGATTATTTTAATTCAGGATACATCAAAAAAAGTGTTTGTTCACACCGATCGATTTAACATTCCAATTAATCTTGTCGATTCTACTTCTCTTGCTAGAACAAAATCAATGGTCAATAATACGACATATGCTTTAGGATGTGGCTCATATAAAGTTTCTGTATATGGTATTGATGTTTCCAATCGATTACGACGAGATAGTTCATTGTTTGTGGTCGATGTCATAAGGAGACATGACACGATTGCTCTTAGTGATATCGAATTATGCTCAAGCATCACCGAATCTTCAGATCAAAAAGATATCTTCTATAAAAATTCATATCGAGTTATCCCTAATCCCAATTGTGTTTATGGCTCAACGACTTATCCTCTTGTGTTTACGTATATGGAATTTTATAATCTAAAAATGGGAATGACGTATGCAGTCAAAGCGCAAATTGTGGATTCAAAAGGTGTTGTTAAAAAACAACGTACTCATTTGCGTCGATTTTCAATGCCCAACGTGGTGGATGTAACAACGCTGAATGTTACTTCGATTAGTTCCGGAAAATTCGACTATGAAATTATCCTTTCCGATACACTTGGCAACGAGATTGCCAAATTACAACGGCCGATATTTCTCTACAATCCCAATGTCCAATCGACGCAGGCAACAGTTCTTTCAGAAGGAAGCGCTGTGTATGCTGGATTTTCTTTTGATGAGCTTGCTGAAGAGTTTCGAGTCGCAAAATATGTAAAACGATCTGAGGATGACGATGCATTCGATAAATTAACGACAGTAGAAGCACGTCAGGAGTTTTTACAAATATTTTGGACAAGGGTTGAGAGGGAAGAACTCGGACGTTTAAATCTTACAAGATCAGTCTATCTCCAAAGAGTGCAGACGGCCAATCAACGCTATAAGACATTCGCTAAGGAAGGGTGGCGCACAGATCAAGGTCGTGTACTTATCCTTTATGGCGAACCCGATGATATACAAAGATTTGCGAACTCGTCAGATAACAAACCGTATGAAACCTGGAATTATCATCAAATAGACGGCGGTGTTGAGTTCGACTTTATTGATCTTACAGGATTTAATGATTATAGCCTTGTTAATTCTACGAAACGTGATGAAATAAAGGATGATTCATGGGAACAATTATTAAAACGCAACAACTGATAAGGTAATTCACGACAGCAAATTATTTTGAAGAAGGAAGATTGGCTATGAATGTCCTGGTTGCTTACCTCTTCGTTTGATTGAATTACTTGTTGTTTCACGGATGAACAGAGAAAGAAGTTGAATTATGGTAATCATCGCATTTAACGATTCGATCAGTTTCTTAGGTGCTATAGAGATTTGTATATGAAAAAGACTCACTTCACTTTAATAGCGTTCCTGTTTTTCTCTTTTGTTCCATTACTATCAGCTCAACCATTTCCTTATCAAAACTCCGCCTTATCAGTTGATCAACGGGTAACCGATTTGTTAGGTCGAATGACGCTCGATGAAAAAATCGAGCAAATGATGCAAGTCGATTTGTCTGTGGTTCATGATCCATCCATTCTCGTGACGAATAATTTCGGTTCTGTAATCAGTGGAGGAGGTGAAAGTCTAACTACGGATAAGAGTTCACTAGGTTGGGCAAATATGTACGACACGTTGCAATCGTATGCATTGAAAACACGGCTAAAAATTCCGATTATCTATGGTATGGATGCTGTTCATGGAAATAACAATGTTTATGGTGCTACGATTTTTCCGCACAACATTGGAATGGGGTGCACAAGAGATCCTGAGCTAGCAAGAGAAGCAGCAAGAATAACCGCAAGGGAAGTAGCAGCAACAGGCATAGATTGGACATTCGGTCCGTGCATAGCTGTTCCACGAGATGAACGTTGGGGAAGGACGTACGAGGGATTTGGAGAAACGCCGGAATTAGCTCAACTTTTTGGCTCATCTGAAATACGAGGATTTCAAGGAGATTCATTATCCGACCCGACAAGTATTTTGGCTTGTGCAAAACATTACCTTGGAGATGGGGGGACCACTGGTGGAATAGATCAAGGAGATACCCAAGGAGATACTGCAACCATAAGAAAACTTTTTTTGCCGGGATATATTTCAGCCGTCGATTCAGGTGTGGGGAGTATCATGGTATCTTTTAGCAGCATCAACGGACAAAAAATGAGTAGTAGTAAGTATTGGATTACCGATGTTTTAAAAAATGAATTGGGATTCAAAGGATTTGTCGTGTCAGATTGGGGTGCTATCGATCAGATAACAAACAATTATACTGATTGCGTTGAACAATCGATCAATGCAGGAATCGATATGGTAATGCTGCCTTTTGAATATGTTGATTTTCATAATTCCATGGATAGTCTTATCAGCCAAGGCAAAATCGATACCGCCCGTGTTGATGATGCAGTGAGAAGGATTCTGACCATCAAATTTAAGCTCGAATTATTTGAAAGGCCATTTACTGACAGAACATTGATTGATTCCGTTGGCAGCGCCGGACATCGTGCAGTTGCCCGGCAATGTGTACGAGAATCGATGGTACTGCTGAAGAAGAAAGATGGTATTTTACCATTAAGAAAAACAAATGCAAGGATCTTGGTTGCTGGTTCCAATGCGAATGATCTCGGGAATCAGTGTGGCGGTTGGACAATTACATGGCAGGGATGGAGTGGCACTCACACCATCGGAACGACAATCTTGCAAGGAATGAAAAACACAGCCCCGAGTGATTCGATTGAATATTCTAAAACTGGGACTTTCACAGATACTTCAGCCGATTATTCTATTGTTGTGATTGGTGAAACACCGTATGCAGAATATTGGGGAGACAGGACAGACCTGAGTGTCTCCGCAACCGATGTGAATTTAGTGAAAAAGATGAAAGGCTATGGTGCGCCTGTTGTCGTTATCCTTGTTTCAGGCAGACCTCTTATTCTCGAAAAAATATTACACTTTTCCGATGTCATCATTGCTGCTTGGCTGCCCGGAACGGAGGGTGATGGTGTAGCCGATGTTTTATTTGGCGATTATCAGCCGAAGGGGCGATTGTCACATACGTGGCCTAAGAGTATGTCACAAATCCCGATTAATTTTGGCGATAATAATTATTTTCCATTATATGAATATGGATTTGGAATTGATACTTTAGCAGACTCTCCGATAGGATCGTCGCCTGTGTGTTTATCGGCTATCATAACCCCGGATGCAAAACATTTCGAGCTGACATTTAATAAGCGGATGAAAAATCCGTCTTCAGCACAGGCAATCTTTGTTCTTACACGAGACCACCTTTCTCTTGTAACTGCGACCACTCTATCATTGAAACAAAACGACAGCACAACGATTATTGTAGAGTTAGTCGCAGCATATTATACCGGTAGCGACACTGGCACAATATCATATAGCTCTGGAACTATAGGATCTGTCGATGGAGGTTCCCTCCAACCGTTCGCTCCGATGGATGCCTATAATTGGAGCGTCTCGTCAACGGCAGTCAAAAAAGATAAAAACTTGATTCCGCTCGTCGATCAACTATATCAGAACTATCCTAATCCATTCAATCCGACGACCGTTATTACATATCAACTATTAACTCATGGTTATGCAACACTCAAGGTGTACGATGTGCTTGGAAGAGAGGTAGTAACATTGGTAGACGGAGAAATTTCTGCTGGCGTCCATGCTGTCACATGGGATGCATCGCGTCTGTCAAGCAGTGTGTTTTTCTATCGACTGAAGGCAGGAAATTTTGTCGATGTTAAAAAAATGATACTGATGAAATAGTATCAAATGGACATTGAGTGTATTTAATTTAGGAATTGTCTTAAGATGTCTCTGTATTATAAGAATTTAGTAAACGCACTATCTATGAACGACAACGGTTTGTTGTATACAAACGTTCTGGAATAGTTAAGAAAATGGAGATGAGATGAAAAGCTTCTTTCGTGCAATCAAACGAATGTGGTTATTATTTGCACAAATGTTTAGTAAGGTCAATACGATTTTATTACTTTCTCTTGTTTATTTCGTTGTCATTGGGTTTATGTCGCTTCTTGTGAAACTTCTCCGAAAAGATCTTTTACGGAAGAAAATGGATTATGATCAAGCATCGTACTGGCAAACCAGAAAAACAAGTGAACAGACTCTCGACCGCCACAAGTTTCAATTCTAATCTGGCATACTATGAATATTCTCGGCATATCCTGTTTCTATCATGATTCTGCAGCTGCACTTATTACAAATGGCCTTCTGGTAGCCGCTGCCCAAGAAGAACGTTTTACAAGAATAAAACACGATCAAGATTTCCCGACAAACGCAATTCACTATTGCATGCAAGAAGGAGGCATACAAGCACAGGATCTAGATTATATTGGATTCTATGATAAGCCGCTTTCGAAGTTTGAACGATTACTAACGACGTATGTTGCAACTTTTCCGAAAGGCTTACCTTCTTTTCTAAAAGCGATGCCGATTTGGTTGAAGGAAAAACTATGGATTCCACAGAAGATTAGAGAGGAACTTGGTGATGCTGCAAAACTTTTGTTCATAGAACATCATCTCTCTCATGCTGCGAGTGCTTTTTTTGTCTCCCCTTTCACTGAAGCGGCGATTCTCACCGCTGATGGAGTAGGTGAGTGGGAAACGACAACCATGGGCATGGGAAATGATAGAACTCTGAACCTAACGAAGAGTATTCATTTTCCTCATTCGCTCGGGCTCTTGTATTCAGCGTTTACATACTATCTTGGATTTCGAGTCAATAGTGCTGAATACAAAGTCATGGGACTGGCACCGTATGGAAAACCGGTGTTTGCTGACCTTATTTTGCGGGAACTTGTATCCCTTAAAGATGATGGAAGCTTTCGTTTGAACATGAAATACTTCGCGTATGATTATGGTCTGACCATGACCAACAAATATTTCCATGCCCTTTTCGGTGTTCCGCCACGAACTCCAGAATCTACATTAACTCAATTCCATAAGGATGTTGCTGCCTCTATTCAGTATGTAACAGATGAAATAATGCTGCGCATAACAACGGATCTTCACAAAAAAACCGGGAGTGATAATTTATGCCTTGCCGGAGGCGTCGCTCTCAATTGTGTTTCCAACAGTAAAGTACTTGCTTCGTCAGGGTTTAAAAAAATGTTTATACAGCCTGCAGCAGGAGATGCCGGCGGATCGGTCGGAGCTGCGTTTTATATTTATAATATGTTGTTAAAGAATGAGCGCACATACACGTGGAGTCATAATTTCCTCGGGCCGGAATATTCTAATAAAACTATTGAGCAAGTATTAAACCAGTTGAACATTGAAGGGGAGCGATTTAGCAACGATACTCTTTTAAAAAGAACCGCTCAATTGATATCCGATCAACAAGTTGTCGGATGGTTTCAGGGTCGTATGGAATTTGGGCCACGCTCGTTAGGTGCACGCAGTATTTTAGCTGATCCACGGAATCCGGATAATTATTCACGCGTAAATTTAAAAATAAAGTTTCGAGAGAGTTTCCGTCCGTTTGCGCCGACAGTTGTATTGGAACGAATGAAAGACTATTTCGAATTTGATCAACCCAGTCCTTATATGTTGTTTGTTGCACAAGTGAGACTTGATCGGAGAACAATTCCAGCAGTGACGCATGTCGATGGTTCTGCACGCCTCCAGACCATTGTTCGTGAAGATCATGCGTTATTCTATGATTTGATCCTCGAATTCGAAAAGCTTACGGGTTGCCCTGTGATCATTAATACTTCCTTTAATGTCCGAGGTGAACCTATAGTCTGCGCACCGTTCGATGCAATCAAATGTTTTTTAAGAACGGACATGGATTATCTTATCCTCGGCAACTTTATATTAGATAAGCGGAAAATCAAAGAATCAGGGTATCAGATGCAAATAAGCGAAAAATTTGCGCTTGATTAATATCTATTCATGAAAGGAACGGGAATGTCAAAATTTCTGAAACGGTTGAAATCTATTGTCACACTCTTGAGAGAGTTTTGGTCGTTTATGCGTATGCAGAAAAAATGGTGGCTTGCTCCCCTCGTAGTTATCTTGATTCTCATGGGAATACTAATAATTTTAACAGAAGGTTCTGCACTTGCACCCTTTATTTATGCAATTTTTTAATCTCTAAAAAGTAGTCGCTGGTATGATAGTGTCATTTTTTGAAAGAGCACTTCTTTCTTCATAACCGATCTTATGTTTGTATCATAGCGCATCGAATGAAAATTTTTAATGAACCATAGAAAGACTTGATAAACAATATCCTAACCAATTGCCGAATATATTCTTGCTTAGTGGTTCTTAAATTGTCTATAGAAAATTAAGTAGATACCCACAGTGTTTCACCTTCAAGAGCTTAATCTCCAAAAGTAATCTTCTTCATGGTGGATTATCATGCCTGATAATAGGCCATTATTAACATAATAATCGCCTAAGTATTGAATAGTATCCTTCATACGTAAAAGTTTATTTCTTTATTTGGTACAGATGTTGTCTTAAGATCATTCAGTGTTTTTTCAAGTATACGAACGTATCACGTTTTCAATCTATGTTCATACCGAAAAAAGCCATGTATCAGCTGGCGGGAAAACTTATTGATTACATTTTCATAATCAGCTTGGAGGCAATAATAAATGAAGGTTTTTGTCGCACTTATGGTGTTCTTTATAGTTCATGGTATTTCGATTTCCGATGCTCAACAACTCATACGAGCTTATGGCTTACAGGCAGGATACGTTAAAGCAGAGCAACGATGGGACTATACCCAACAATCTGGTTTGAATGCCTCTGGTATTGGTCCAATCTGGGGATTTGATGCAGGTGCATTTGCTGAATTCTTTCATTTTCCAAATTTCAGTTTATTGACTGAGGTAAACTATACCCAAAAGGGACGGACTTTAACCGTCATGGGAACTGAGATCGCTAATAACCCACAGGGTTACATTGACGTTGGTCCTCAAGAAATAAAACAGAGGTTTGAATATATCAGCATCCCTGTCCTTGCCAAGCTACGAATCGATGTGCCAACACTCGCTCCATTTATCGCTGCAGGGCCAAGTTTTGAATACTTGATATCGTCTCCTTATTCAGATGTATTCAATAAAGCAGAATTCGGTTTGATGTTTTCCGCTGGTGTGGAATTTTTTCTCGGTGTAACCCCCAAGCTATTGGCAGAATGCCGATACAGTCTAAGTCTTACAAATACATATAAGAATGAATTCGTAACGGTGGATAATCGCGTATTAGAGTTTCTATTGGGAGTGGCGTTTTGAACGGCCTCGCTCTCTTTGCAAAGGAATGTCGCCAGCCAATCAGTACGTCAAGTTGACGCAATGAGCGTGGGTGTATTTTACATAGTGTGCAGAGGTTTGGTGCAGGCCTAAAGAAGAATTCTTGAAGGGGAAGTATTCACAAGATGGAATATCATCCATCATTGCCTCCCATTCATATAGGGAATGGATCCAGTCAAAACGCAGATTGAAGTATTTCCAATCTGGTAGTGAGTGATAAACGCATGAAGTGTTTTAGAAAAAAAAACAATATGGTACGCATCGAGGTAACGCTTGGCGTTGATATTGGTGGTACTAATACGGTTTTTGGCTATGTGGATCGAAAAGGGAGATGCCTTACTAGTGCAACCATTCCAACCAATGCACATCAACCAGCTGAATTATTTTTTGAACGACTCCATGAAGGTGCTAAGGCACTTCTTGATAATATACATGAGAAGTGCGAACTGGTTGGAATTGGCATAGGTGCCCCCAATGCCAATTATTATAAAGGAACAATCGAGTGTCCACCAAATTTAAGTTGGGAGTATGTTGATGTCTTGGCAGAAATGGGCAAGTATTATCACTTGCCAGTGGCGACAACAAATGATGCCAATGCAGCAGCACTTGGTGAAATGTTGTTTGGCGCTGCTCAGGGCATGAAGGATTTTATTGTTATAACGCTCGGAACCGGACTTGGTAGCGGTATTGTGGCAAATGGTGAATTGATCTATGGTGCGGATGGATATGCCGGAGAGATAGGACATACGACGGTTGATCTGAAAGGACGGGAATGTGGATGTGGTCGTCGCGGCTGTCTTGAGACATATGTCTCTGCTACGGGTATGTGCCGGACAATACAGGATCTCATTTGTAATACGAATGAACCAAGCGATCTTCGCTATGTTAGTTTTGAGAACCTAACATCGAAAATGATCTATGATGCAGCTCAACGCGGTGATCGATTGGCACTAGAAGCATTCGATTATACAGGAAAAATTCTCGGTATAAAACTCGCAGACTCTGTGGCTCATTTGAGTCCAGAGGCTGTCATTTTCTTTGGTGGTCTAGCTTCAGCAGGCGATCTTATCTTCAAACCTACAAAGCAGTCGATGGAGGAACATCTTTTTGGAATTTTCAAGAACAAGGTGAAATTGCTTCCTTCAGGATTAGCCGGAGGTAATACAGCAGTCCTCGGGGCGAGTGCGTTGATTTGGAATGACCTAAAAAAACACGAGATAAAGTTCGCTGCCAAAAAAAAATATCGATGAATGATTTCTCAGAATCGACTCTTTCCACACTTTGAAATTCAATGAATGTTTTGGATGTGTTGTTGATAAAAGCTTGCGCCTATTTCTGTTACCTTTACGCATCCTCCGGAATTCGATATTGACTATTACGAGGGAAACCTATTTTATGAATGTGATGCGGTTGAAATATGTCTTTTCTGGTCTTTCTAAGAAGAGTAACTTCTTGCCGATGAGATTTAAGAGTCTATGAAGGACTCTTGTTTAAATCTCAAATGCTTTTTTGTGAATATCTTACAGGTGGATAGAAGAGAGAATCAGAGACAAAACATTTAAGATCGGTATTTGTCTCATATGCTTCATGAAGTTTGCCAATTGCATCAATTCAATGTGTTGACTTTAGAAGTCTGACCTGTCCTTTTACATTTTTGGACACAATTTCACTCAAATTAAATTTAGTCAATGCCATTGGAACGGTTTGAACAGGGAAGGTATAATCCGCCTCTCAATATGAATAATTCGCTGAAAAATGAAGAGTAGGAGTAAAACAAGAACTAGGAAGCTTGCGAGCAGTTTAGGTTATAAAAACAAAACGAGGGTCACAAAAACCCTCGTTTTCAGCGGGGCCGACGAGACTCGAACTCGCGACCTCCTGCGTGACAGGCAGGCGCTCTAACCAAGCTGAGCTACGACCCCAGATGATTTCTGCTTATTCTCGCCAATTTTTCCTTGATACTGATTACTTCCTTAGAATGTGTAAGGTGAACTGTTAGGTGCTTAATCGACTTTTCAAATATAGCAAAAATCATCTCTAGGTGCAATGGGTAACAAACCAATAAATGAATTATAAAATTCATGAATTGATGCAATTCAAGATAATAACTTAAACCTGAATATTTAGAAAATTTGTACTCATCGGAAGATGAAGTCACTCTCTGGCGAGACCGATTGACATACATTACTCATCGATCGACGATTGACAGACTGTGAATTCCCGATGGTCCCAACACAATAACGTACTTCTCATTTTGTATGATAGGAAGGTCAACCACAGCACCATCTAGCACCATCACTGCAGGTCGTCTACTCAATGTAAGTGCGCAGCGTGCGGGTGATGTGTACTTCACTCTCAGGCTATCTCCTTCTTGATGGCACTCCAGAAGTTCATCCGAAATTGAAACTAATTGGATCCTGGTTTCCTGAATGTGAGTTGTGTCATTCATTTTTCGGAAACCCAGCGTATGCTTCCCCTGTGGAATCAGAATGCCTTCCCGACCATAACACATCCATGGTTCCCCGTCTAAAAAGAATCGGCCCTTCATTTGCACAGAGGTGAGTGTCACGGTGTAGGGGGTGTTGATGAGCAATTCCGAACCATCCTTTTGGATGTCAACCTTGGCGGCCATTGCATATGGAAGAATCTCCCAGTCATGGCTGAACATGGTAGACTCAGAATAGAAGCACACTCGTGAACTCTGATCAGCCGCTGCCTCCCAAAGCTGGAAGATCTCAGAACCGGTTGGTTGTGAAATCGAGTAGCCTTTCTGTTCAGGTGAATGCACAGGCACAACATTGATGTCAATGATGAACGGATGATCTCCGAGAAACCGATGATAAGTCTTTCCTAACCTGGAATAACGCTCGGGCGGTTTGGTCCACTCCATGTAAGGGTCTTCAACCTGCAATGACATTGTATACTCTTTTACCAGTTCGAGTATGCTGTGCAAATCATAACCCAATAGTTGATTGAACTCAGGGTGAAGTGAATTATCTGTGATGGTAAGAATCATTTCCCAGTTGCGTTTTCGTGTCGTATTGAGACTATCAAGATCATGCACAATTTGCCTCAATAAACTATTGTTCACCTTAACCCTGTACCGATAAAAAGTATTGAGCGCGGCGGAGTCTTTTTTCCAATAATGACAATTGGTTGTATCGAACAATTCAATTTGATCAAAGCCATGAAGTTGCTTAAATTCGGCACGAGCAGTCAGACTGAAGCCTGTAAAGTATTCAGGTCGAGGAGGTCCTTCAAGAGCCTGCGAACCTACTCCTGTAATTGAAAACTCAGCGATATCAATACCATCCCAGTCGTTCTCAAGCAATAGTCCGAGATCATTCATAGCGGCCTGCATGCAAAGCGGGTTCTGAAAGTCCATTAAATAGAGAAAATCCAGATGCGCATCTTGGAGCAGGGCGTTCTTTTGACGCCATTCAGGATGAATATCCCAAAACTTCCTTCCGACGTAAGGCCATTCGAGCCAGGCATAGACAAGAATTCCATTCTGATGTGAAACTTTGATCAGACGAGCATAATCGTAAGGAGTTTTATTATAAAAATACCATACTGCTGCATGGATTGCACGAATGCCCCAATGTCGCCACTGCCGTGCCAGTGTTTCGATCGGAAGATTATATCGATAACCTGGGTCAAAATAAGCATCTGCTCCCTGTCGTCGAAAGGCAGGCTTTCGATGCAACACCTTAACAATAAAATAAGGAAAATCTGCAAAGCGCGCATATCCTTTCCCTGAAATGGGGTCAAACAGCGGGGCAAAATAAATACAGCGCCCTTTGCCAAAACGTTTGGTAATGACCAACGGATAATCATTGTTGCGATCTGAAATGAGGATATCCCTCTTCCGCTTAGAAATATTTTCGATCCAGGCAACCCGCGGTGTATCCGCCCAGTGGGGCTTGAGTTCTGGAAGGACATGATCAACAAGATCAGCAATAGGCACAGGCTCTCTCAGTTGAAAGCCCATCGCTCGTGAGAGGCCACTCTCTCCATCCGTGATCACGGTGAGGCCGAGTTGCAGGCTCTTCATAATTGCCTTGACATTATTTGCGGACAACGATCGGGCGGAACTGTGCGGAACAATAAGCAAAGTATTTGGTCCGAGCAGGTGATTCGTTAGATCGCCAGGATCTCTGCGAATAGTCTTAAAGCCGGAACTCTCCAGGGTGGTAAAGAAACTCTCCTGGTCGATCGCATCTTCATTGAGGGCCTTCGAATTCCACAGGAGAACATTTTCCGAAACGCCTTCAGGAAATTCTTGTGAATAGGCTGTATGATTGAAATAAATAATCAATAGGTAAAAGAAAACAATCTTCCATATCCATACAGAACAGCGGCGTTGGTATTTTTTCTGAAGAGACTTTTTTTCGGCCATCGCAATATTATTTCAAAGTATATTATAACAAAACAGGGTTGAAAATAAGAGCTAGAACTCGAGATATTCTTTTTGTAGAAAGGAATGAAAATATACGACAAGAATCAATCCATGGCTTCGTGATTCGAAAGTGTATCGTTTCTGAATCTAGTATACAAAATGAGGGTCGAAAGTAAGTAGGGTTAATAATAGAAAAATCGCAATTGACCTGCCTCCAAGATATGTGCGAATGATAAATTAGTAATTTCCAGAGAAGTAAGCAGTTTTCGATGGAGCTTTTAACCATTTGTTTCTCCTTTATACATAATATACTTTTTACTATGTTAAAGATAAATCACTTTTTAGGTGGCATGTCAGACGAGAGGGAATTTTCGATTTTGAAGTGTTATCGCTGTCTTTGATGTGCTGGCTGTATCCGTTGACAGGCAGGTGCTCTAACCAAGCTGCGCTACGACTCCATCAATATAAAACCATACAGATTTAACGCATAATGTTTAGCGAAACAAGAGTATTCTATTAGTCAGAAAAATAATTCTTTGAAAGAATTGCCATTTTTAGGTCTTAAGTAATAATTCTTGGATTTTCCCATCCAATAAAGAATTGAAATCGCCATCTATCAATAAAGTCAAAAAGATTTTCATGAATGAAATGAGTCCAGAAATTGAAATGTTCATTCAGATTGTTGCAGTAAAAAATGTCAATGTCTGACAAGTTAGTGTTTTACCTCTAAAAGTGCGTCTAATGTCGATTAAGAAACATATTGAAAACATTGAGGGAAATGAATATTTGTGTTGACATTTGAATGAAAAACCCCAATATTTCGACAACATTTCTATGATATCGGAAAGGGGCGAGCATACGTTCTCCCTTATCTAATCAGTAGATAAAAAAATAATTCACAAATAATTCACCATTCATAGAGGGACTTTTATGGGAAAAGCAATGACGAAAAGCCAGATTGCAGCTCATCTTGCAAGCAAGTTTGAGTTGAAGAAAAAAGATGCTGTTGGCATTTTGGAAGAAATTGCGAACCTGGCATACCGAGAAGCAAAAAATTCTTTTACTCTGCCGGGCATCGGTAAATTAGTTTTAGTTGATCGAAAGGCCCGTATTGGACGAAATCCAGCCACTGGAGAACAAATTAATATTCCTGCAAAGACAGTTGTTAAGTTCCGTGTTGCGAAGGCTGCAAAAGAAGCAGTTCTGAGCCAGAAGTAAAGTACAGTTCAAATATGCATTGAAAGGCGTCGAGATAAAAACTCTTGACGCCTTTTTTTCTGTTTTATTTTTTGAGATCTCTTGTACATGATCTGCAAAATATATACGCTGGCGAAGTATGTGACAGAAGAAGGGATCGACACATGATAGACATATATCCCAAGACTGGGAAGACTCTTTATCTCAATATCATCTGGCATCAGCACCAACCGTTATATCTCGATCCGGAATCCGATCAATTGCAAGGACCGTGGGTGCGTACGCATGGGACTAAGGATTATTATGATATGACGGCGATACTTGAGAAATACCCCAATATTCATTTCACAGTTAATTTGACCTCTTCCTTATTGTTACAACTGCAGGTGTATTACGTTGAGCGTTTGGCTCCATTTGTAGATATGAAAAATAATCGTATAGATGCAAAGAAGTACTTCATGCAATTTGCTGGCAAAACCGATCCGTGGATTGATCTTGCGCTCAAACCGACAGGGCAGTTCAATGAAAAAGATTTAAAATTTCTTTTCACGAATAGTTGGAATGCATTTGGTGTAAATGAAATTGTCATTGCGAGATTTCCTGAATACAAACTGCTGAGAGAAAAATATGTTCAAAGTGGAGTCAAGGGAATGTCTCAGCAGGATATTCGTGAAGTCAAATATTGGTTTTATCTTGCTTTATTCGATCCTGATTTTCTTGAGCGGCCACAGAAGTTGGCAACCGGTGCAATAATGAATCTCACAGACATCATCCAGAAGAATATGGATGGAACATACACGTTGAAGAAAACGGTTACAGAAGAAGAATGTAATCGTATCATTGCTGAAATGTACAAGGTTCTCTCAGCGATTGTACCCATTCACAAGAAGCTGATGTATCGTCCAGCCAAGTGCAAAGGTCAGATTGAGATTCTCACAACACCGTATTATCATCCCATCCTTCCGTTGATTTATGATTCAGACCTGGCGTTACTTTGTCAACCAAGCCAGACAATGCCGGCGCGTTACCATTTCCCTAAAGATGCCGAAGCGCAGATAGCGAAAGCTGTACGAGCATATAAAAAAACATTTGGAATGAATCCAACGGGTATGTGGCCAGGCGAAGGTGCAGTAGCACATGATGTAATTCAGGTTTTTGCACATCAAGGAATCAAATGGATAGCAACAGACCAAAAGATATTAGAACGGTCAAAACCGGGAGATCAGCCTTGCTTCTATCCCTATGCAGTTTTCCCTGAACATGGCTCGAAAGAAAAAGATGCAGTCGTAGTTGTGTTTCGAGAAACAGAATTATCCGACAAGATTGGATTTGTTTATAAAAACTATCGAGGTGAGGATGCCGCAGAAGATTTTATCCAAAATGTTTTGAAATATATTCCTCACGAGGACGAACCAGATCGGTTGCTTACAGTCATTCTTGACGGAGAAAATGCCTGGGAATGGTATGAGTATGACAATGATGGAAAAAACTTCCAAAATGCACTCTACCGGAAACTTACCGCTTTATTTGAAACGCGGCAGGTAATAACAACGACCGTTACTGAATACATCAATGGTAATCCCAATCGCATGATACCAGCGCATCCCATTGAGACGCTTCAAAGGATTGAATGGTTGTGGCCCGGTTCTTGGATCAACGCAAATTATGATACCTGGATCGGTCAGGATGAAAAGAATAAAGCCTGGGAATACCTTTCTCTTGCACGAAATGATTTGGAAGCTTCAGGACTTCCTCAACCCGATTCGAAGAAACAGCCCCCAAGGGAAAAGACCAAAGCGTGGTATGCATTCCGCGCATGGGAATCTGATGTACGCAGCTGAAGGATCGGATTGGTTCTGGTGGTACGGGACTGAACAGAATACTCCTGCGGGCGAAAAACCATTTGATCTTGCCTATATCACACACTTGAAAAATATTTACAAATTTGCAGAACTTGCCGGCGGCAAAATGCCAAAGCGTGAATTCAAACCCCTTATTTCCATCAGTGCTCAGAAGGTTGTACGCCACTCTCAGGATACAATGGCACAAAGTCAGCGTGATTTTGTTACAGTAGTATTTCAGTGTGATGCACGTGGAATGTATATCCGAACGTCTCTTTATCTTGTTGGAAATCATGAAGAATTGGGAAACTGGATTCCGAACAAAGTGCGATTATACGATGATGGTACTCATGGCGATAAAGTTGCAGGTGACAACATCTGGACAATTGAGCTTGCCCTACCGATGGGTGCCGAGATAGAATATAAATTCACAAATAGCGGGGCCGAAGGAAACTGGAATCCCGGTGAAGAATTTCCAGGAATTAATCGGAAGATACAAGTCGAAAGAACAGAAGCAGGAAAGATGCTCTTGCTCGATGTTTTTGGAAAGAAGTGATCGACGCACAGAAAGCAAAAATGGTGTCAATGAACACTAAAATTCTAATAGGTACTGTTGTCTTTGGCTTAATGTGTTGTCCCTTTTTATATCTTGGATGTGTGAAAAAGAATTACTCTGAGTTGGATGCACGCGTGAGTGCAGATTGGGTTAAGGACGCAGTTATTTACGAAGTCTATCTTCGTTCCTTCTCAAAAGAGGGAACATTTAAAGCTTTCGAAGCGCGGATTCCTGAATTGCAAAAATTGGGTGTGACCATTGTATCGCTCATGCCGATTCATCCTATCGGTGAATTAAACAGAAAGGGAAGCCTAGGAAGTCCATATGCGGTGAAGGACTTTTATGCAGTCAATCCGGAATATGGTACAGTAAATGATTTTCAATCGCTGGTGAATGCGCTTCACCGGCAAGGCTTAAGGATCGTTATTGACCTTGTCGCATACTACGCCGCTTGGGATAGCCAGCTTCTCATGGAACATCCTAGTTGGTTTCAGCATGACGAAGAAAGAGCTATCGTCTCACCCCAGATAGATTTGTTCGATGTCGCACAACTTGATTATCATCAGCACGAACCCCGAAAGTATATGATTGCTGTGATGAAATATTGGGTGAAGGAATTCAATGTCGATGGTTTTCAGTGTACCATGGCAGAATCGATCCCCATAGACTTTTGGAATGCTGCCCGAAAAGAGGTGGAGAAGATTAAACCGGTGATTATGATCTCGGAAAATTCACGACCGGAATATCATATCAAGGCTTTTGACCTGACTTTTTCATGGAATATATCTCATATTCTCTCGTCCATAGTAAATAATACGTCATCTGTTTCAGCGCTGGACGATTCGCTGAAATTTGAATCTTTTCAATTCCCCAAAGGATCGCTGCGTGTGCGTTTTGATGAACAAAAAGAAAAAATTGAAAGTGCTCAAACATTTGAAAATTTTAGTCCACAAGAGGCAAAGGCAAGAGCCGTTCTCAAATTCATGATTCCTGGGGTACCATTCATTTGCAATGGTGAAGAAGTGGACGATAATAAACGCTTAAATCTTTTCGACAAATTCGAAATTGATTGGTCGAAAGGAAAAGATTTTAGGGAGTTATATGAACGATTGGGCACACTTCACCGAGATCATCCGGCGCTAAGGCATGGTTCTTATTCCTCCATTCCCAATTCGGAAAGCAAAACGGTATACTCGTTTCTTCGTTCATTCGGGAGAGATTCTCTTATCATGATCATGAACTTTGGGAAGGAGAAGAAAGTGATCAATCTAAAGTTGCCGATAGGATCGTCCATGATGTGGAAAGATCAATTTTCCAGTATACACTTTCAAGCGAAGGATTTATCATTGAACTTCGCACTCCTGCCATTGGGCTATGTTGTGCTAGCTCCGGAAACTGAAAGGAACATTCAATGAAGTTTTATACAGAACATCTCTGGTTTAATACAAAAAAGCATCGAGAATATATCAACATAACATCGGAAGTGGAACATATTCTGGCTAAGAGTGGTATCAAAGATGGGATGGTTCTTGTTTCTGCAATGCACATCACGGCTGGAGTATATGTGAACGATGCAGAAACAGGATTGATACAGGATATTGATGATTGGCTGGAAAAGCTTGCACCATTTAACTCGAATTACAGACACCATCGCACGGGTGAGACAAACGGCGATTCGCATCTGAAGAGCCTCCTCATTCATCATGAAGTAATCGTTCCGGTAACAGATAGTAAGCTCGACTTTGGTCCATGGCAGCAAATTTATTACGCTGAATTCGATGGCCAACGAAAGAAAAGCGTCCTCGTAAAAGTTATGGGCGAGTGAGCGAAAAGTAAAAAATCATGTCTTACAGGATTAAACATATTGTAGAATATATCATCTTTCTGATGACCGCTTTTATCATTCAGCTTTTCCCGTTGTACGTTGTTCATAAAACCGGATTTGCACTTGCCCGATTGGTCTATCCTCTTTTAAAGTCACGGAGGAGCGTAGCACTCCAAAATCTTCAGCATGCATTTCCAGAGATGGAGGAAACAAAGCGGCTGCAAATTGCTTTTCGATCGTTCCAAAGCATCAGTGTGACATTTCTTGAACTGCTCTGGTACCCAAATTTTACGAAGACCAGGATCAAACAGAGAGTCCACATTGAGAACATCGAATTGTTAAAACAACTACAAGAAAAGAAGAAAGGGATTATTTTTCTCACAGCTCATTACGGCAGCTGGGAGCTTGCAACTCAGGCGATCGCAGTTTATTCCGATGCCCCAGTGTGTACTATCGCAAAACCACAATCGAACTTATTGGTCGATCGTATAATTACTCGCTGGCGTGAATTGTTTGGACTTAAAATTGTGGCGATGGGTATTAGTGTTCGGGAAATTCTTAGAACGCTTCAGGAGGGTGGAATTGTTGCACTTGCTGCCGACCAATCAGCTCCGAAGGAAGGCGTATCTGTAAATTTTTTTGGGCGCAATGTGCCGACTTTTCAAGGTCCTGCAATATTCTCATTAAAGACGAAAGCGCCGATCATATTAGGTTGCACCGTAAGACAAGAGAATGGGAATTATACAATGTGCCTTGTACACGTACCAAGCGATGATTTAGACGGTGTTTCTGATGAAAACATTCTTGAACTAACATGTCGCCAGGTACAAATGACGGAAGCAATAATACGCCAATGCCCCGAGCAATGGATGTGGATGCATAAACGATGGAAGCATGTTCAAGATCAAGCTGAAACAGAGTAATGGGCACAATGTTCAACAATATCCTTGTACTACAGACGGCATTCATTGGCGACGCAATTCTTACGCTACCGCTTATTCAAGTTCTCAAAAAAAGCTATCCAAATTCATCCATCGATGTTGTTGTTGTTCCAGGAACTGTAAAGATATTTTCTCATCACCCTGCAATATCTAGTATCATTCCATACGATAAAAGAGGCAAGGAGAGCGGACTCATTGGCTTTTGGCGCCTTCGGAATCAACTTCGCGCAAAGAACTATGATTTGATTGTTATTCCGCATCGTTCAGTACGAAGCGCGCTTCTTGCATGGATGCTGAAACCGAATGTTCGCATAGGATTCGATCGAAGTGCAGGTCGATTTTTATTTACAAGAATTGTGCATTACGACCCAACTGAACATGAAATTGACCGAAATCTATCATTATTAAGTCCGTTATCACTTCGGATAAATAAAAATGAACTGCCGCAGCTTTATCCTTCTGCTGAAGATGTGCAAGTTGTTGATTCAGTGCTGGATGGTTTTGGTTTGAAAGAAAATCATATCATCACTGCAGCTCCCGGGACGATTTGGAATACAAAACGCTGGCCCGCGGATAGATTTGCTACGATGTGCAAACAACTTTCCTCCAAATGCTCTGCCGTATTGCTCATTGGAGGAAAAGAGGACAGCGCCTTGTGTGAAGATATTGCAGGAATGTCAAATGCAAAGAATGTCTTCACTGTCGCGGGAAAGCTTTCCTTGCTTCAATCAGCGGAACTTATTAAGCGAAGTCGCGTATTAATTTCAAATGACAGCGCACCGATGCACATTGCTGTCGCAGTGGCGACCCCGGTTATTGCAATATTCGGTGCGACTGTTCCGGAATACGGATTCGCGCCGCGTGGAGCACATAATATTGTCATTGAAACAAAAGGACTCAAATGCCGCCCGTGTTCGATTCATGGCGGAAAGACTTGTCCCATAGGAACATTTGAATGTATGAGAGCGATAACATCGGAACTTGTTGTGAACAAAGTGATGCCGTTTTTACAGAAGAAAGTGGTGTGAAAGTTTTGTTTTTAGTGTATCATTTGAATCTCTTCAAAAACTTCTCTACATTGATACGTAAAATAATATTCTTGCGCCCGTAGCTCAGCTGGATAGAGCGACAGCCTCCGGAGCTGTAGGTCAGGCGTTCGAATCGCCTCGGGCGTACAAACAAATTACTTATTCATTGAATCAGGAACTCTTATGCTAAAACCGCAGAAGAAGGTCTCTCGGCGAGAAATCAAAGAAGACAAACTTGTCACCGCTTATTTTGAAACGCGCGGCTGGATAGAACAAAACACGAAAATTCTTTCTTACATTGCAATCGGGGTAGTAGGTGTTGTGGTTATTGGTTTTCTCTGGAGTAAAAACAGGGCTGACTCTAATGATAAAGCAACTACGATGCTGGCAAAGGTTACACCATACTGCGATGAAGGCAAATATGATCTGGCAATCAATGGTGTTCCTCAAGAAGGCACACAGGGTTTACAGGCTATTGTAGACGAGCATGGGAGTACCAAAGCAGGCCAACTTGCGAAGCTGTTTTTGGCAAATTCCTATTATGCCTTAAAAAATTACGACAAAGCTCTTGAATGCTACGATGATATCAGCGTGAGCGATAAGATGATTTCGGCTTCAGCTCTCGCAGGTGCAGCGGCTTGTTATGAAGCGAAAGGCGATTTGAACAAAGCGGCTTCCTATTTTGAGAAAGCCGCATCGAAGAATATGACACTTATGCAAGCGCCGGATAACTTGCAGAGATCCGCTCTCAACTATGCCGCAGTAGGGAAGAAGGAAAAAGCTGTCGAACTTCTTCAAACACTGAAGAAGGAGTTTCCTACATCTACAAATGCCCGGGAAGTGGACCGTTTCATAGTAGAGTATAGTTCATAATTGAATTGTTAAACCCAACGAAGATTGCCAATGCCTATCGTTGATGTCAAGAAGGAGTCATTGGCATCATTCCTTCATTTTTTATTTGGATTCCTATCGGCGAGTGACAGAATGTCGTTCCTCCAAGGGAAAAATGCGTTCAAATTGTATTCTTTAGATTTGTCTTCCTCTCATCGTTTAATAATTCTTCACTCTTGTTCTTTCTTTTTGTAACTTTTTGACGGATATATCGAAATAGATAGAGATAGTCCAATCATCTTCTGTCGGATAAGATAAAGAATGAACCAATATCATTGCTTGTATCATAAAGAAAAATGCTGGTCGTATCTTTACAATTCGTTTCTGGAAAATAAAACAGGTAAATCGTGTCGAGATTGAAGCGAATAGTATTCTTGATAATTCCTGCGGTCTTTTTGCCAGTTGTGTACACGTATGATGTAGTGCGTGCTGCAGTAAGATTTGAAATTCCTAGTCTCGCTCTGTTCCGCGAACTCTTTGTGATTGTCTCGTTCACTCTTATTGGTTTGTTTATAGAGAATCGTCGCAAAGCTTTATCACGTAATACACCAAAAGAGATTGGGCGTGTTTTCTTTGCAGTTGTACTTTCATTGCTTGTTGTGGGGATAGCCATAGTTTTCCGACCGTCCGAATTCTCTGGACGAGAAGCGATGAATATGTATCGTTCAGCGATTTTCATGTTTTTTTCGACATTGATTGCTCTCATACTTGGAGTTGTTACTTTATATATTTTATTTACTCTCCACGATATGATTCTTTTCAAACGTCGAAAATCAACATGGCGCTATTATTTTGCATACCTTGTTTTTCTTTTTGCTGCATGCGCCGCTGAGCTTCCATTCTTCCATCTGGAAGATACATTCTTGCCTCCGATAGTATTCACACTCGCGATAGTGTTCATTGTTGTGAATTCATTCAAGCAGAATTGGATTGTCTATCTTTCTAAGCGTGAAAAGGTATATTCCATCGTGTATTCAATTTTGATGTTTATCGCTCTCACAATGCTGGATGTTTATCTTGCTACTGGTTCTGGGAGCAACAATGCAATCATGTCTTATAGCCGCCCATTACATACTTTCATGAAGTTGAATGCTATCTTCGGAACGATCTATTTCGGAGTTACATTTATTAGTACGCTCTTTCACTTGCCAACAGCGGAAGTGTTTGAGAGGAAACAATCGGAACTCAACTCGCTGCACAATCTGAGTCGCTTGGTGACGCAGGTGTTTGATTTTAACGATCTTGTCAATACAGTGACACAGATGACTTCGGAAGTTTGCGATGCACGCAGCGTTTGGATGGAATTGTTCTCCGTGAATGAGGAAACTGGTGAGATGTCTGTCGATGTGGTATCGAAGAAAAACATCACGCAGAAGGAAATTGACCTTATCGGCGCCGATGATGGAACCCAACTGAGGCGTTATCTTTTGGACACACAAAAAGTATTGCTCATTGAAGATATTTGGTCTGATCGGCGAACAACTTATCTCAAGGAGAAAGGTTTCGCGCGCGGATCGCTTCTCACCATTCCGCTCCTTTCACATGGAAAGGTCATCGGCGTTCTTCATGCAACGAAAGAATATCAAAATGCTTTTGATCAAGACGATATTGATGTGATGACAACGTTTGCTGATCATGTCAGTATTGCTATTGAGAATTCACGGCTTATTGCTAAATCGATTGAGCGTGAACGTCTCCATCAAGAAATAATGGTGGCTCAACGGATGCAGAAACGTCTCCTTCCTCAGCGGTTACCGGACATACCCTCGGTGGAATTTGCCGCTGTATCCGAATCCTCATTCGAAGTCGGCGGTGATTATTATGATGTAATCAATCTTCCGAATGAACGCATAGGAATTATTGTCGGGGACGTATCCGGGAAAGGTGTCTCTGCTGCGTTTTATATGGCGGAGGTGAAAGGAATTGTTTTATCTTTGAGTAAAATATGTTCGACACCGCGGGAATTATTGTTGCGTGCTAATGATACACTCATGGAAAGTCTGGAAAAGAATGCGTTTATTAGTGCTGTCTATGCTGTACTGGATGTTTCTCATGCATCGCTTACCATGGCGCGTGCTGGACACTGTCCGGTGATTCTTCTCTCCGGTGACTCGTCGGAATTAGTGAGGTCATCGGGAATTGGGTTGGGGTTAACGAATGGTTCTCAATTTGCGCAAGCGACAGAAGAGCGCGAAATCAAGCTGAAACGGGGTGACATTTGTATCTTCTATACCGATGGTATCACCGAAGCACGAAATGCGGAAATGGAAGAATATGGCTATGAACGTTTAGTCCAAGTTGCTGGTGGATCCAGGGACTGTTCAGCGGAAGTGATGAAAAACAAGATTTTACAGAGCGTTCGAACTTTTATAGGACAAGGAGCGTATACAGATGATGTAACGCTCGTTGTGGTGAAATGGCTTGGAAATTCTAAAGAATAACGAGGATGGAAATGCAAGAAATTGTAAAGAGAGTGTTACAAGAAGGAGACCACCATGACTGATTTTAAAATTCACCATCGGGATGGAGAAGGTGTCAGTGTGATTGAACTCAAGGGATACCTTGATGCCCATACTGCGCCCGATCTCGAGAGCGCTTTTCAGAAGTTATTGACTGAGAAGAAGTATAATGTTGTTGTCAATTGTCGAGATCTTTCTTATATCAGCAGCGCCGGGCTGGGTGTTTTTATGGCGTATGTGGAAGATATTCGCAAGAATATGGGGGATATTAAACTGACCAACATGTCGCCGAAAGTCTACAACGTTTTCGATCTTTTAGGCTTTCCCATTCTGTATGAAATTTATAAAGATGAACAAGAAGCGGTATCACGGTTTAAAGAAATCAAGAAATAATTGAGTCTTGATTCGATAGAAACGAAGATTCATGAATCAATGGAAACGCAAGCAAAGCACATATCGAAAAGAATAGTAAGCCGGACAGAGAGTCTCGTGGAAGTTCGGGAATTTGTCGATGCCGCAGCTCGCGCGTTCGGTTTCTCTGAGGAAGATGTTGCGAATATTATTCTCGCTGTCGATGAAGCTTGCACGAACATTATTAAACATGCATATCAATATGCTGTAGATCAAGAGATCGAGATCTCTATTTTTCCCAGCACACGTTCTTTCGAAATACGAATCTATGATAACGGAAAATCCTTCGATCCTTCACTCATCCGAACGCCGGATTTAAAAGATCATATAGGCCACAAGCGGCGCGGAGGCCTTGGTGTCTATTTGATGAAGCGATTAATGGATAAAGTTGAATATAATTTTGTTCCGGGGAAAAGAAACGAAGTCCGCCTTATCAAGTATCGTTCGAATGCTTCCGCCATTACAGGGAGGTAGCGATGAGGGGTCTTTACACACAACCAGAAACAGCGGATAGAAAAGAAACGTCTGACTTTCTTTCACTGTTCGAATTTAGCAACGTCGTTAATTCCTCGCTTGACCTCGATTTTATCTTAAGCACTGTCTTACGGACATTAATGGGCAAGATGCTGGTCACACGGGGTATGGTTTTTCTTAAACGAAGCGGAAAATTATTTCAGATTATCACTGCGAAAGGGGTCGACCATTCCGTCATAGGACAAACCTTAGAAGTCGGCCGGCCGCTGCGTTCTTTACAAGTTGTGGCGAAACTTCTTAAGAATAATACAGTATGGTGTGAATTTCTGAAACATCATCAGCAGTCATTGATTATCCCGATTCTCTCACAGCGCCGCATTGTAGGATATATTACACTCGGTGAGCGGCTATCGAAGCCGTCATATTCCGCAACGGATAAGCGGCTTATTCAATCGCTTGTAAGTCTCTCCGGTGCGGCAATCGAGAAGGCTCTTATCATCGATCAGGTGAAAGAAGCCAACCGCAATCTCGATAGAAAAATTCAGGAACTTAATACGCTTTTTGATTTGAGCAAAGAGTTTAATATTGGGTTGGATGAAAAGAAAGTTGTACGGTTGGTAACATTTGCACTGCTGGGACAAATTGGAGTGAAAAAATACGCCTTGTGCCTACGGGATAATGATGGATTAAATATCGTCGAATCGCGCATTGAAGGAAGCGCAAACTTAAAAAACATTCTTCCCCAATTGTGCAATCTCGAACACTCTGCAACAACACAAGACTTGCTGAAGCAGAAGGCATATCGGATTGCAGCGGCGCAACTAATTCAGATGGGCATTACGGCTGTTGTGCCTATGCATATCCAGCATAAAACGAAAGGAATGATTCTCCTTGGCGAGCGATTACGCGGCGGTATATATACACGCGCCGACCTAGAATTTCTGTACTCGCTTGGTAATCTTGCAATAATATCAATTGAAAATGCACATCTCTTTAAAGATGCTTTAGAAAAACAACGGATGGAAGATGAGCTGATTATCGCACGCGAGATTCAGCAGGGACTTTTACCGGAGAAGCTTCCATCCATTCCTGGTTTCGATATCGCGGCACTGACCATTCCATCAAAGGAAGTCGGTGGCGACTACTATGATATTATAACGCGTCAAAACGGAGAATACATCCTTGCAATTGGCGATGTTTCAGGTAAAGGGACACCGGCGGCCCTGTTGATGGCAAATGTGCAGGCGGCATTGCGGGCGCTTGCACCACATTGCACATCTGTTTCTGAAACCACCGGGCAGATCAACGATCTCACATATGCGAATACTCGTAGCGGCAGTAAATTTATCACATTCTTTTGGGGAATTCTTGATCCACAAACACATCAGTTTCGTTTTTCCAATGCTGGACATAACCCGCCGTACCTCTTGCGAAAAGATGGGACAATAGAAGGATTGGAGGAAGGCGGACTTATTCTTGGTGTCTTTAAAACAATGACTCCCTATGGTGAAGCTACGGTCACACTCTCACCAGGAGATGTTTTGGTGATGTATACCGACGGAGTAAGCGAGGCGATGAATCAAAGTAACGACCAATTCACGGAAGAGCAGCTTGAGGTTGTTCTTAAAGAATCGACGCACTTCTCTGCAAAGGAAATCATACAGAAGGTCCAGCAAGCGCTCGAATCTCACACCCAGGGCACACCGCAGTCGGATGATATTACAATGCTGGTACTGAAGGCAATATAGTTTTCGAGTTCTTTTCTTCCACCCACCTTGCCTTTCAAGTGAGTGTTTGTTAATTTTAATTATATAATCATTTACTGCACCTGATGCCTCGATTTACGCTTGATGAAATACGAAATAAATTTTCTAGCGGCAAAGATTTTAACGAAATCTTTGATGTCTTTGAAGATGCGCTGAAGCAGGGAATTCAGGATGTCGAATTGTATCGGCTGCTTTTTTGGAACTCTGCCCTCCGTCCCGATGAGTTATGTCTCTTTGGTGAAAAGCTGGCTCAGGAATTTCCAGACCTCGCATATGATACGTTTATGTGGCTGGCGAATGTGTTCGAGGCAACATATTCATCCTACGATAACTTTGAGCTGGCGATGCGGTACTATCGGAAAGCAGCAAAGACAAAGCCCGGTGAAGTGCAGCCATATCTCAATGCCGCTGATTGCCACGAACCCGACTTGAATATTCCGCCGCTCTATTGGCTGGTAGAATTTTTAAAATTAGGAATTAACCAAGTCACAGATAAGAAGACGCTTCTGCACCGATTATCATATCTCTACCAAATGCATGGAGATCAGAAGCAGGCAGATTTTTACAGAAACCTTGCTGATGATATTGGACGAAACCAAAACTAGTACACTTCAATATAGCGCTCATGCGCTCCGCGGATTTCTTTTTTTATTGCTTGCCGTACTTTTCTGGGGAGGATCGGCTCCGTTGGGGAAGTTTCTTATTGTTACACGCTTCGATACACTCATCATTGTGCAGACCCGGACTTCGCTTGCGTTTGTCCTGTTGCTTATCTTTTTTCTGTTGAAAGACAGAATTGTCTTTCGAATTGAGCTTCGTGATATCTGGAAGTTTGCTATGCTGGGCGTTGTAGGAATCGCCATCACGAATTATACCTACTACTACACAGTGAAAGAAGCATCAGTAGCAACAGCGATACTGGTGCAATATACGGCACCTGTGTGGATCGTGCTGTATGCAGTACTCATTACAAAGGACGACAAGCTCGACCGTGTTACCATCCTCTCGCTTGTTATTGCACTGGTTGGATGTTACTTTGCTGTTACTTCAGGTTCGATGCAAAGTATTAATTTGAGAGGATGGGCGATCATTACCGGGCCTCTATCCGCGTTTACATTTGCATACCAGGTCATTGGGACGAAGCAACTGATCAAACGCTATTCTATTTGGACATTGTTATTGTATATGTTTGGCTTTTCGGCAATATTTTGGCTTTGCATCAATCCTCCATGGAATGTTATTGCGAAGCACTACACTTACAGTGATTGGGGAATTCTTTGGATGTTTGCCATCGTCTCAATCCTGATTCCGCAGATGGCATTCGCATCCGGATTGAAACATCTGGATGCTTCAACAGCCGGTATTATTAGCGTGATGGAGCCGGTGATTGCGATTGTGGCAGCATTTCTCATATTGGGTGAATCACTGAGTGTTATTCAGATGATTGGAGGATTGACGGTTCTGTTGGCAGTTGGATTGCTTCAGGCACATCCGATGATTACAAGAAAAATGATGAAGATAGAATGAGAATGGAACGGCGGTTGAATCGATTGGAAACAGTGTTGCGGCAGCGTCAACCAGATTTGACGGTAGTTATGGAGAATATTCACGATCCGCACAATGTTAGTGCAATACTGCGATCATGCGATGCAGCAGGAGTCATGGAAGTGCAGCTCATCTATACGAGTATGGAATTTCCTGATCTTGGGGAAAAGAGTTCAGCGAGTGCAAAAAAATGGGTGGCGCAACGATGTTTTGCAAGTGTTAAGGAATGCTACGATAAGCTGCGCGAAGAAGAGTATGCAATATATGCAACACATCTTGAAGTAGCGGCGAAAGTGCCGTATGAAATTGATATGACGAGGAAAACTGCCTTTGTTGTCGGTAATGAACATGAAGGTGTATCTTTGGAAGCAGCGCAGCTTGCAGATGGAATAGTGCAAATTCCGATGTTTGGAATGATTCAAAGCTTAAATGTCTCTGTTGCGACAGCAGTGATTCTCTTTGAAGCGGTTCGCCAGCGAATTGGAGCAGGATATTACGCGAAGGCAAGACTATCCGATGTGGATTTGGCTAAGCTTCTCAAAGAATGGGCAATGAAAGAATAAAAAGAAATAGACGTTGATGAATGTTCACCTAGAGATGAAGGATTTTATTGACGAATTGGAAGCATACGCCAAACGGAAACTGAACTATCCTGTGGAAGTCGGAGAACTTTTGCAGATAGTTATGCAGACTGGATTGGTAGGTGAGTTCGCAGATCTGATCTTTCAGGCGAAGTTTCTCGTGAGGACTCAGGAAATAATGAAGCGGATCGGTCCGGGTATGGATGGGTTTGAGAAACTATCGATAGAATTTCAATCGAGCATGAAGAAGTCGATCGATTTCCTGAATTTGCTTATCGAAAGAGCATCCTCAGATGTCGCTCGGAAATTGGCAGACATGTTTATAGTCATGGAAACCGACAGTTTTAGCCGATTAATGAAATTGTTCTCCGACTTGAGTTGTATAAAAAATTGGCAAGTTGACGGGAAGCCGCTTCCATATGAAACAGATTCAGTTGTAAAGTCAAGCTTGCAAAACATTGCAAAATGGAATGTCTATGGAAAGAAAATTAACTTGATCCTCGGTCAAATTCAAAAAAGTGCCTTATTATGTGCAATCCTCTTTCTCCTTTTACTTCTTATCGATTCGCCAGTAACAATTTTCGGCTGGATCCTTTCATTGGGGATTGCGGTATTCCTTGTGTATATTATCATTCAGATTTATTCAATAAATAGAACCCCGAAGTCATAATTGAGCATATAACAAATGAAGTATACCCTCCTGAAGTCATTTCTGTTCATTTCTTTTTTCTCTTTGAGCTTATTTTCCGCTGAACCGATAGTAAAACCAGGCATTGATGTATTGCGCGAACGTGGCTTTGATATTCTTAAAGGTAAACGCGTCGGTCTTATCACAAATCCTACAGGCGTTACTTCCGATTTACAAAGCTCGATTGATATTTTGTTCAATGCTCCCGATGTGAAATTAGTAGCGTTGTATAGTCCGGAGCATGGAATTCGAGGTGATCTCGATGCTGGAAAAGAAATTAACGGCTATAATGATCCGAGAACAGGGTTGCCCGTGTACTCACTTTATGGAAAAACGCGAAGACCGACAAAAGAGATGTTGCAGAATATCGATGTGCTGGTATATGACATTCAAGATATCGGCGTACGGTCCTATACATTTATTTCGACAATGGGTTTGGCAATGGAAGCCGCGGCAGAGAATAAAATTAAATTTATTGTGCTCGATCGGCCCAATCCCCTCACAGGTGATCGTGTAGAAGGCTCCATGGTGGATTTAAAACTTAAGTCGTTCATAAGTGCATATCAAATTCCATATGTCTATGGAATGACTGTGGGTGAGTTAGCACAGATGATCAATGGAGAAGATTGGTTGAACGGTAGTGGTACGTGTGATCTGACCGTGATTCCGATGAAAGGATGGAAGAGGGCGATGTGGTGGGATGAAACTGGATTAACATGGGTGCCGACATCGCCGCATATTCCGCATTCTTTCACGACACTCTTTTGCGTGCTCACGGGGCTTTTGGGTGAGCTTGGCACGGCAAATCAAGGTGTCGGTTATACACTTCCTTTTGAATTGGTCGGCGCCCCATGGGTAGATGGATTCGCGCTTGCTCGTTATTTGAATAATCTCAATATGCCGGGTATCCGGTTTCGTCAGATTTCTTATATACCTTTCTATAAAGACACTACAGGTATTCGTTATAAAGGTGTGCAGATTCATATTATTGACAGAAATAAACTCAATATTGAACAAGTGCAAATAGCAATTCTTGAGGCATTAGTACGCCTTTTCCCTGAAAATAATATCTTCGATCGGGCGAAAGCGGATAGAGTCAATTCGTTTGACAAAGCGGTTGGGACGGATGATATACGACGAGCATTACAAAACGGAACACCCGTCGAAGAAATTCTACGTAGGATGGATCAACAACGTGCGCTGTTTATGATCAAACGGGAAAAGTATCTTTTATACGAATAGCAGATTCTCTATCGGTATAGCGTACTGAGAGGTCATCATGATTTATTATACAATGCTGCTCGAAGAATTCTCATCTCTATCGTTGCATTTCACTCAAGGCTTCGTTATTTTTAGAGGGAAGTAAAAAATGGTCCTTCAATCAAACATGAGTCCATGGAGCAAATCGAATCAGGTCATCTGGAACTGAAAGAACACATCTGTTTATTCTTGCCTCGCTCTGCGGAATACGAGTCCCTTGAATCATCTTTAAAACTCAATTATCCTCAATTCTCTAAAGCTAGTGGTTGTTTGGTATTTGCTATGAGGAGAATTTGAAGTGCTGGTATCTCTTACAAAACTAATTCTTCTCATTCCTGTCACGTTGGTGTTTTCTGTCTGGGCATTAATGACTATCCCATTTGATCGGAGCGGCAGATATTTCCGTATGTCTCCATGGTGGTGGTCAAGATTTATTTTTTGGACATTTGGAATGAAGGTCTCGGTGATAGGATATGAAAACCTTGATCCCAAGAAGCCATATATTTTTGTGTCGAATCATGCAAGTATGTTTGATATCCCGACGGTTTTTGTTGCTCTCAAAGGTAATGTGAATATTGTATTCAAAAAGGAACTGACATATGTGCCAATCTGGGGATGGGCATTACGCTATGGACATTTCATCATGATCGACCGCTCGAATCCACGAAAAGCGATGGCGAGTATCGAGCGGGCAACGCGATCGATTCGCAAGGGTAGTTCAGTGATACTCTTTCCGGAAGGAACAAGGACGCTGGATGGGAAACTGCAGCTATTCAAGCGTGGTGCATTTTCATTGGCTGCGAAAGCAGGAGTTCCTGTTGTGCCGCTTACAATTAACGGTACATATTCAATAATGCCCAAGGGATCTCTCAATATTAAACCGGCGAATATTTCTGTCGTTCTGGGAAAACCCATTTTTACATCAGATCTTAAGGGAAAAGATGGTGAATTGAAGCTGATGAAACAAGTGCATCATGTAATCGAAAAGAATTATATTAACCAATCGTGAGATATTTTATGGCTGTTACCATTAAAGATGTTGAACACATTGCCAAATTGGCGAAATTGGAATTTACGGACGCTGAGAAAGAAAAATTCACGCACCAGCTAAATCAAATTCTTGAGTATGTGGAACAGATGAACAAGCTTGATACAAGCCACGTTGAACCACTTTCACATGTTATAGAACTGAGCAATGTGTTTCGTGCTGATGAAGTGAAACAAGGTGTCTCAACTGAAGAAGCATTGAAAAATGCTCCGTCAAAAACAGAAGAGTTCTTTAAAGTACCGAAAGTAATTAACGAAAAATCGTAATGTCTGATAAACGAATGGTAGTCGGAGTCATTCCTTCGCGATATGCGTCTCAGCGCTTATCGGCAAAGCCGTTGGTCGATTTACTCGGTAAGTCGATGGTGCAGCGTGTATACGAACAAGCGAAGAAAGCCTGTTTACTGGATCGTGTCGTGGTGGCAACCGATGATACACGCATTGAAAAATGTGTTCGTACATTTGGTGGTGAGGTGATGTTGACTTCGCCCGATATTCAAAGTGGAAGTGATCGTGTAGCGGCAGTTGCTTCTCAAGTAGAAGGCAGTATCTTTGTCAATATTCAAGGGGATGAGCCATTAATTGCACCGGAGATGATCGATCAGGTCGTCCGGCTTCTCCTTGAAGATGCCCTGATACAAGTCGGTACACTAGTTAAGAAAATTGATGTCGCCACCGATTTGATGAATCCGAATGTTGTCAAAGTAGTACTGAATCATCAAATGCACGCGTTGTATTTCTCCCGTGCTCCTATTCCATATATTCGCGACGAAGCCAATAGGTCGAAATGGCTTGAGACGCACACATTCTATAAGCATATCGGGCTCTATGTTTTCAAGCGGGAGTTCTTGATGCAGTATGCACACATGCCGATTTCGTATCTAGAGAAAGCAGAGAAATTAGAGCAGCTGCGGATTCTTGAAGCAGGTACTGTTATCAAAGCGGGTATAACGAAATTCGATAGTATCCCAGTAGACACACGGGAAGATGTTGAACGTGTCATAACAATTTTGCAGCAGACAATTTTAGATTCATAAACGAGAATACCATGGCACGAAATAATGTAAAATTTATTTTTATTACCGGCGGTGTTGTTTCATCGTTAGGTAAAGGGATCGCCATTTCTTCATTAGGAATGTTGCTGAAAGCTCGTGGGCTTCGAGTGACTATCCAAAAATTCGATCCGTATATTAATGTTGATCCGGGCACAATGAATCCTTTTCAGCACGGCGAAGTCTATGTAACAGAGGATGGTGCAGAGACTGATCTGGACCTAGGGCATTATGAACGATTTCTTAATGAGAATATGACTCGCCATAACAATACCACGACAGGTCAAGTCTATTATGAAGTAATTACGCGGGAGCGTCGGGGCGATTACCTCGGGGCGACTGTACAAGTAATTCCTCACATCACAGATGAAATTAAGCGCCGTATATCGAATCTTGAAAAGACCGGCAAGTATGATGTAATTATGGTGGAGGTTGGCGGTACGGTAGGTGATATTGAAAGTTTGCCCTACCTCGAAGCAGTTCGTCAGTTTACACTCGACGTCGGACATCGAAATGCATTGAATATTCACCTCACACTGGTTCCCTATATCAAATCTGCTGGCGAGATCAAGACCAAGCCTACACAGCATAGTGTCAAATCACTACTCGAAATTGGATTACAACCGGATGTGCTGATATGCCGAACAGAGAAACCGTTAACGAAGGAATTGCGTGAAAAGATTGCATTGTTTTGCAATGTCGAAACTCGATCAGTTATCGAAGGAAGGGATGTTAAATCGATCTATGAAGTTCCGCAGTTATTTGAGAAGGAGGGACTGCCCAGCTTGGTCATTGAAAAACTTAATCTCAAATGTTCAAAACCCGATCTGAAGCGATGGACACGATTTGTGAATAAACTGAAGAATCCAAAAGGCAAAGTCCGGATTGCTGTGTGTGGAAAGTATATCGAACTGAAAGACGCCTATAAGAGCATTTCAGAAGCATTTGTTCATGCTGGTGCAGAAAATGATGTGGAGGTACAGCTCGATTGGATTCGCGCAGAGGATGTGGAAGGGCATGGTGCAGAAAAATATTTGTCTGATGCGACGGGATTGCTGGTGCCGTGGGGATTTGGAAATCGTGGAATCGAAGGGAAGATAGATGCGATTCGATATGCGCGGGAGAACAAAATTCCGTTTTTTGGAATATGCCTTGGCTTGCAGTGCGCTGTTATTGAATTTGCACGGAATGTGTGTGGAATGAAGGATGCGAACAGTACGGAGTTCCGCAAGACAAAATACAATGTCATCGATATGATGCTTGAGCAGAAGTCGGTGCGTAATCTTGGCGGAACAATGCGATTAGGTGCTTATCCGTGCACGATTCAAAAAGGAACGAAGGCATATGCGGCATATAGGAAAGAAGTAGTCACGGAACGACATCGACATCGGTACGAAGTGAATAATAAATTCAGGAGGAAACTTGCGGATAATGGTCTTGTATTCAGCGGGATGTATATGAACAACGATTTGGTAGAGATTATCGAATTGCCAAGCCATCCATGGTTCGTTGCGGTTCAATTCCATCCCGAGTTAAAGTCGCGGCCTATTGCGCCGCATCCGCTCTTTTCCAGTTTCGTGAAAGCAGTGAAGGAAAATACTAACATAGCAGAAATAAAAGCTGCGCTCCTGAAGTAAGGGGGGAAACCTCAGGAGCGCTTACACCCTCTCTAAAGTCACATATCCACCAGATGTGACTCAAATGAGAGAAGGCGCAGAGTTTATTTTGTCATCACCAATTTTGCGTGATACACTTTCATCGTTGGCATTCAAACGGACGCAATATATTTCTGATGCCATCTTTTGACTCTTATCTTCGTTGCTATTCCAGTTAATATTATAGTCACCAACACTTTGATATCGATCAATGAATCGATTCACTTCGCACCCCGTGATATCAGAGTTGATGCGAGAAGGAGGATGAGAATTCCTGAGAAACTTATTAACATCTTCTTCATTGGAGTCACCTTTCTTTCAATTGCTGTATTAAGAAGTTCACTCAACGTGCCACCGGAATGACGATTACCCTTTCTGAGCAAAAACTTAAGAAATGCCCGATAAATAAGGCGAAAATGTGACAGGAAAAAATAATGAATTGACGGCTCGGTCAAAAAATTGTGTAAGTTCTACAAAGGATTGGTACTCCCGATATTCATGGAATGAGAAGTATTGATAAACTAACTATTTTCTGCGTACGCAAGCGCCATTCCATTTCCGAAAGTGGCAAACACACACCTTGCTATTCATTAAGAGGTTTGTTACTTTTCCCCCTATAGTGTTGTGACTCTGAATGCCAAGAAAGGGGATGGAAATAGGAGCATGGACACAAAAGTAAGTTTCATCGGACAGATGTCCGATTACAATTCGTGCCAATTTGATCAAAAGAATTTTCATGAACTTCGACTTGCGGTCTTGCAAACGGCTGTTGGCATAGAACCTCAGGAATTCTTCAAGATCAATCCCCCCCCCCCCCCAAAAAAAAACATCCTCAAAAATATTTTCTGATCATAATTTACAATTATTTAAGAAATATCTTGTCCAGTTTCGCTCATCATTTTCAATCGCAGGAGAGTGTTCGGTTTTCTCAAGCGTGTTTTTTTATTACATAAGCACACGTTGTTCATAAAGAGGGAGTGTCAGGAGAAAACTCCTGACACCACAAATTAATTAGGACAACACCTATGGATGTCAAAGACAAGACTATGAATAAACGGCAGTTTCTTCTACTCGCCGGCATATTAGCCGTTCTGATAGCTGCGGGCGGTTATCTCTACTATCGCCACCAAACAAATACCATCCGCGAGCAAAAACACGCCGAGCTTACGGCAATTGCCAAGCTGAAAATAAATCAACTTGTGCAATGGCGAAAAGAACGAATGGCAGATGCACGAACCATTTCCTCCGAGACGTTTTTTATCCGTGAAGTAGACCAATGGCTCCACAATAAAATCAATCGCACACTGAAGGAAGATATAAAAAAGTTTCTCGTTGTTTTGCATAAAGAGTCCGATTATGAAAGTATATTTTTGGTATCCATAGGAAGCGAAATTCTTCTCTCTGAAGGGAGCACACTACACCGTTTTGATCTTGTGGCATCTGAAAAGGTCGTGAAGGCAGCGAAATTTGACAGTGTCACATTTTCGGATTTTTATTATTGCAAATTAGAAAATACTATTCACTTTGATATTAGTGTGCCGCTAAAAAATGAAAAGAATATCACGATTGCGGTACTGGTTCTTCGGATCAATCCGTATGACTACATCTATCCGTTCATTCAATCCTGGCCTACACCAAGTAAAACGTCGGAGACTGTAATTTTCCGCAAGGAAGGTGATAGTGTCTTGTTTCTGAGTGAATTGCGGTTTCGTGCCGGTGCTTCATTGTCTTATCGGATTCCACTCACTCAAAAAGAAATACCTGCCGTCCAATCTGTGTTAGGTATAGAGGGCTTATATGAAGGAAAAGATTATCGCGGTGTGGAAGTGCTTGCCGATATTCACCCTGTGCCGGGCACTGCATGGTTTATGGAAGCTAAGGTTGACCGAGATGAGATGTATTCTGTCCTCTATGATCATGCCATAGTCGTTTTTGCGTTCACAGGTATCTTGATGCTGGTGTGCGGTATTGGCGTAATGTGGATCTATCATTACCGTCAACGAAATATCTATAGAACATTATGGCAGACTCAAGAAGAATATCGCACGACGCTCTACAGCATTGGTGATGCAGTTATCACAGCAGATAAACGAGGCAGGGTGCAGTATTTAAATGTTGTTGCTGAGCAATTAACCGGTTGGAAAGAACGTGATGCAAAAAACAAACCGAATGAAGAAGTTTTCCATATTATCAATGAAAACACACGGGCTAGAATAGAAAACCCTGTTCAATTGGTTATAAAGGAAGGACATATTGTAGGGCTTGCTAACCACACATTGCTTATCTCAAAAGACGGAAGAGAAATTCCAATAGCCGACAGCGGTTCGTCGATACGAGATGATAAGAATGAAATAATCGGTGTTGTGCTCGTGTTTAGGGATCAAACGGAAGAACGAGCAAGCCAGAAGTTGCTGCGGGATTCAGAGAATCGTTATCGCCGGCTCTTTGAAGCGGCGAGAGACGGCATTCTCATCCTTGATGCTGACACAGGAGTGATTGTTGACGTGAATCTATTCTTGATCGAGATGTTGGGTTTCTCACATGAAGAGTTCTGTGGAAAGACGCTTTGGGAACTGGGATTTTTCAAGGATATCGTTTCGAACAAAGAGAATTTCTTGGAATTGCAGGAGAAAGGATACATTCGTTATGAAGACCTCCCGCTGGAAACTACCGATGGGCGAAAAATCGAAGTTGAGTTCGTCAGTCACGTTTATCTCGTAGACCATCACAAAGTCATCCAGTGCAATATTCGTGATATCACCGAGCGCAAACGGGCGGAGGCTGCGTTGGCAACGGTGCAGCGGCGTTACCGGGAGCTGTTCGACAATGTCGCCATTGGTCTTCTTCGCTCCACGCCAGGGCCGGAAGGGGCTTTCATCGATGTGAATCCGGCGATGGTAAAGATATTCGAAGCGGACAACCGCGAGCAATTAATGACTCTTCAGCTGAGCGAGATTTACTGGGATTCGAGCCAGCGTCGCATCGTCAGCGATGTCCTGATGTCCAAAGGCTTCATCGAAGACGAGGAAATCAAGTTCAAGACCCTCAAGGGGAGGCCGATCTGGTGTTGCATAACAGGGATTAAGAAAACCGACACGAACGGCCAGGTCTATTTCGACAACACTATTGAGGATATTACCAAGCGCAAACAGGCAGAGGAGGAACTGAAAAAGAGTGAAGAAAAGTATCGTTCTATTTTTGAAAATGTGCAGGATGTGTATTATGAAACTTTGTTTGACGGCACAGTACTCGAAGTCAGTCCTTCCATTAAGTTCATTTCAAAAGGACAATACAAACGAGCGGATTTGATAGGGAGATCGATGTACGAGTTCTATGCTGATACCAAAAACCGCGATGCTATTATATCAGCGATACAGAAGACAAGTAGTGTGAGTGATTTCGAAGTCCAACTAAAGAACCGAGATGGTTCAATTATTGTTTGTTCCATTTCTGCAAAGATTAATTTAGATGCTCAAGGGCGGCCTGAAAAAATCATAGGCAGCATGCATGACATCACCGAGCGCAAGAAGGCAGAGGAAGCATTACGGGAAACCACTGACTATCTTGAAAACCTGCTCAGTTTTGCGAATGCACCCATATTGGTTTGGGACAATAAATTAAGGATCACGAAGTTCAATCTGACATTCGAGCGAATGACGGGCTATACAATGCACGATGTCATGAGTAAGCATCCGGAAGTGTTGTTCCCTGCTGAATTGCGGTCAGATTTATCAACATATATTTCTCGCACATCAGAAGGAGAAAATCTGCTCTCTATCGAAATGCCAATTCTCTGTAAGGACGGGAGTATTCACTTTGTCATATGGAATACGGCAAATATTTATACTACAGATTCAAAATCAATAACTGCTACCATTGCTATAGGCCAGGATATCACCGAGCGCAGGTGGGCAGAGGAGGAGCTGAAAAAGTCAGAAGGTAAGTTCCGGGCTATTTTCGATAACGCTAGCGACGGGATGTTTCTTGTTGACCTGGAAGCTCGAAAGTTCTTCATGTGTAATGCTATGAGTGTGAATATGTTGGGCTATACTCAAGAAGAATTTTTGACTCTGGATATCGACGGTATACATCCCAGTGAGGATTTGCCTTTTATAAACGACCAGATTAGGAAGTTTAGCAAAGGAGAAGTGGGCATTCGTAGTGACATTAGATTCAAGCGAAAAGACGGAAGTATTTTTGTATCGGATCTTAGTCCTGCCCTTCTAACAATTGCTGAGAAGAAATATTTACTTATTATCTTTAAAGATATCACCAAACGCATGCAAATGGAAGAAGGACTGCGCCAAATGCAGAAGTTGGAAGGATTAGGAACACTTGCCGGAGGGATTGCTCATGATTTCAACAATATTCTAGGAATTATATTGGCATACATCACAAGCGCAACGCGGCTCAGAGATAATGCTAAGAAGTTAGATCTTGCTGTTAATACTATTGTGAAGGCTGTGGAACGCGGCAAAACACTTGTTCAGCAAATATTAACGTTTGCGAGAAAAACGGAAACTGCATTTGGAGTGGTGAACGTGAATGATGTTGTCATGGAAATTGTGAACATGATCTATGAAATGTTTCCTAAGACTGTGACCTGTTCGCAGAATTTCGATAAATCGATCCCTTACATCAGTGCCGATCGTTCACAGCTGCATCAAGTATTGATGAACCTTTGTGTCAATGCACGAGATGCAATGCCGAAGGGCGGTGTTCTTTCCATCAACACGCTCATGGTATCTGTTGCAAGTTTGCGTCATCAGCATCCAGATGCTGTCGGGAGCAGTTATATCTGTATCGAAGTGAGTGATACCGGTGAAGGGATGACCGAAGAGATTCGAAAACATATCTTTGAGCCGTTTTTCACAACAAAGAAAATAGGAAAAGGAACCGGATTGGGATTAGCTGTGGTGTTTGGAGTTGTTCAGTCCCATAAAGGATTTATTGATGTGGAAAGTGAAATTGGCAATGGAACAACCTTCCGAATATACTTACCCATGTCAGAAGTAGCAAAGCCGATCATTGAAAAAGAAGAAAAAACGTTGGAAGAAATACAGGGTGGAACAGAGACGATATTGGTTGTAGAGGATGAAGAGATGCTTCTGATGTCTCTTCAGATGGTGCTTGTTGATAAGGGATACAAAGTCCTTTCTGCTCAAGATGGATTTAAGGCGCTGGTAATCTATCAAGAGAGAAAAAAGGATATCGCTCTTGTGCTGACCGATCTCGGATTGCCTAATATATCCGGATTGGAAGTGTGTCAACATATCAAAGCAATCAATCCGAATGAACGCATTATCTTAGCGACAGGGTTTCTAGATCCGGATATGAAATCAGAATTTTTGAAAGCAGGCATACAACATTTTCTGTATAAACCGTATGATCTCAAGGAAGTGTTGAAAGTGGTACGGGAAGTGTTGGATGAGAAGTGAATCGTGTAACCTTCGGAAGATTACAGAGTATGAGCCGAGAAACCTTCCGAAGGTAGCGGCGAGAAGGTCTCTGTGAAAAAATGATACTAACGTCGGCTACAAAAATTAAGGCAGATGAAGCGAACTTGCGAAAAGAAGTGTCAGGAAGGAATTCCTGACACCATAGAATATATGTACAATATGCAATCCACCCTGCAATATGTTTGAATTTCAACAGCTCTTTGGCTATCTTCCTTCAGCATTTTTATTAACGCGATCTATACTACTTACAAAACGATAAAATATTGTGAATTCAAGTTCTCAACCACCTCTCCAATATATTAAAGGTGTAGGACCGAAGCGGGCTGAGGCATTGGCAAACCTCGGTATACAAAGCATAAGAGATCTTTTTTATTATTTTCCGCACGGGTATCTCGACCGCAGCCAAATTGTTCATATTGCCGACCTTCGTATGCATGTAGAACAAGGCAAACCCGTCACCATCTTCGCCGAAGTATTTCGTCAGGAAGCACGGCGTACACGGCGCGGCAACAAACTTATTTTTCTTCTTACTGTTAAAGATGAGAGCAGCTTCTTAACTTGTATTTGGTTTGAGGGATTTCAGTGGCTGAAGAATGCATTTGAAATTGGAGAGTTCCTTGCGATGTCAGCCATCCCTACGCTGGATAAACTGAACCGTCCGCAATTTGTCCATCCACAGTATGATCGATTAAAAAGCGCTGAGGAGGATGAACCGGATTGGGGAAAACTTTTCAATACCGGCAGTATTATCCCTAAGTATCGTTCCAGTACCGAGCTTGAAAAAGTCGGACTTGACAGCCGCGGATTTCGGCGCATTATCCGTAACTCAGTCGATCATTATCTTTCTGTTGTTGATGAAACGCTCTCCGTAGAAATAATGCAGCGGCACGATCTCTGCGATGAAAAATCAGCAATACGATCCATCCATTTCCCTGGAAAATTTCAGGAATTAGAAGCAGCGCGCCGACGGCTCAAGTTCGAAGAGTTGTTTTTCCTCCAATTAATGCTGGCATTGCGAAAACGAAACGCACAGCAGCAGCTGCGCGGATTGACCTATAATGTGGAAAGCAAACTCACTCGCCAACTCATTGATTCTCTTCATTTTGAATTGACCAAAGCACAAAAGAAAGTATTGCGGGAAATTGTCGATGACTTAAAATCACCGTATCCGATGAACCGGCTTCTTCAAGGCGATGTCGGAAGCGGAAAGACGATTGTAGCATTATGTGCTGCTCTTCTTGCAGTCGATAACGGCCTGCAGGTGGCATTTATGGCACCAACGGAAATTCTTGCCGAGCAGCACTACCAGACACTTAGAGAGTTCCTCAGAGGGCTTCCTGTGAATGTGAGATTGCTCGTCGGAGGCCAACGGAAGAAATTGCGTGAGGATGTTTTAGAAGACATCCGGCAGGGGAGTGCACAAATCGTAGTGGGCACGCATGCGTTGGTAGAAGAGAAAGTCGAATTTATGAACTTGGGTCTTATTATCGTCGATGAACAACACCGGTTTGGCGTTATGCAGCGTGCTACATTGCGTTTAAAAGGGATAAATCCCGATGTGCTTATTATGACAGCGACACCTATTCCACGCACATTAGCTATGACATTGTACGGGGACCTTGAGGTGTCTATGATCGATGAGATGCCTGCAAATCGCAAGCCCATACGCACGGCTCTTCGGACAGAAAAGCAAAAAGTGCGCATCTATCAATTTGTGAAAGAAGAAATTCAACGCGGTCGACAGGCATATATTGTCTTTCCGCTTATCGAAGAATCTGAAAAAGTCGATCTCAAAGCTGCTACCAAAGAATTCAAATATCTTCAACAGAACATTTTCCCGGAATATCAGCTCGGTCTTTTGCATGGCAGAATGAAATCAGATGCGAAGGAAGAAGTGATGCAGAAATTCAAGAAGGGAGAAATTCACATTCTTGTTTCGACAACGGTAATCGAGGTCGGTATCGACATTCCCAATGCAAGCGTCATGCTTATTGAAAATGCAGAACGTTTCGGGCTTGCGCAGCTGCATCAACTGCGCGGTCGTGTTGGCAGGAGCGCAGATCAATCTTATTGCGTCCTCATCGCGGATTATAGCTGGTTCGATGCGCATGCAAAGAGAACAGACATGTCGGAAATTTGTGACGAAAAGGAATCTGCGCGTACACGCTTGGAAACAATGGTGCAGACTGCTGATGGATTTAAAATTGCGGAGGTAGATTTGAAACTGCGAGGTCCGGGAGAATTCTTCGGAACTCAACAGAGCGGAATGCCTGGATTGCAAATCGCCAGTCTTATCGATGATTCAGAACTTGTCACACAGGCACACAAAGAAGCATTCGATCTCATCAAGAATGATCCACATCTCCGTCAGGAGGAGAACGCGTGTATCAGAAAACATTTTGAAAAAAAATTCAAAGATATTCTTGAATTGGGAAAGATTGGTTGAGATGAAAATAGAAAACGAAAACGGAAAGTACAATATGAAAATATGGAATCGGAATATTGTGTTCATGCAATCTGTACTCTGCAATTATCATTCTGTAAACTACACCCTTCAATCACAAATCATCTCTCGCATTTTTATCGTCTCATCTCTCATCGTTGCTTGCTGTTGACGATCACCCCTCTCGAAAAAAAATTCGTTTAACAAGTGAAAAAACTTGACAACAAGTTATAAAGGATTATATTAGTATCAACATTTGTTGTTCATTGAAACAGCAAAGTAGATCAGTCCCACATTTGAAAGGTTGATCGTACCGTTTGCTAAAGCGACTGAACGTAGCTCTCGTCTACAATATCAAGAAGGAAAGTAGAGAAGAAGCTTCGAGTAGTGAAAGAGATCCGGATCAGTTTCAAAGAAAAAATAAATCCGGCGAAAAAGAATCGAACCTTCAACAGACGAAAGCTGACACATATGCAGAATGGGACACAGAAGAAACCATTCTCGCCGTGAAGACGGCGCTTGAATTGAATCACGAAGTTACTCTCATTGAAGCCAACGAGGAAGCCTATCTCAAACTCCTCAGTGCACGTCCAGATATTGTCTTCAACATCGCTGAAGGATTTCGAGGACCATCGCGTGAAGCGCAAATTCCAGCGATACTTGAGATGCTGGGAATTCCATACACCGGTTCAGATCCAATTACACTCGGAATTTGTCTTGATAAATCTCGTACAAAGGAAATTCTCGCACACTATAGAATTCCGACCCCGACGTTTGCTGTTATCGATTCTGTCGATCAATTATCCAACTTCGATGATTTCCTTCCTTGTATTGTCAAACCATTACATGAAGGGTCAAGCAAAGGAATTTTCAACTCATCCGTAGTACATACCAATGAGCAGCTTCGCAGACAAGCGGGAAGAGTGTTCTTCGAGTATGAAGAACCTGCAATCATCGAAAAATTCTTGAATGGAAGAGAGTTTACTATCGGTATTCTCGGAAATGGTCTGGATATTCAAGTATTGCCAATTGTAGAAATTCGATTTGATTCACTTCCGGATGGCGTCAATCCTATCTATTCGTATGAAGCAAAGTGGATTTGGGATTCATTAGATAATCCTCTCGATGTTCACGAATGTCCAGCAAAGATACCGGCGAAATTACAAAGAGAAATTGAAACGATTTGCCGCGATACATACCGGGTTTTGCGTTGTCGGGACTGGTGCCGAATTGACATACGATTAGATGAAGATGGTCGGCCCTATGTGTTAGAAGTGAACCCTTTACCTGGAATTCTCCCCAATCCTAATGAACATTCCTGCTTTCCTCAGGCCGCCAGAGCGGCAGGATTGGATTATAGTGCAATGGTAAATACCGTTTTAGAGGCTGGAATTAAACGATACGGCTTACAAACAAACGATTTAAAAAATTGATGCCAGAAATGGCACATATTGCAATAGTTTTCAACGAATTGACCGTCGAGCCCGATGTTGCGAGAAAGTTCGCTATTGAGGCTGGACAAGTAATGGCCTTAGCCTCTTCCTCAGCGAGTATCACCAGCGTTGTTGGCAACCTGATAGACCTATCGGAAATAGGTGTTATTGAAGAACGTGAAAGGATGCAAGAAGCCCTGCAACAAAAAGGATATCGCACATCGCTCTTTAATATCAATGGCGACATCAAGCGGCTTATCAAATTTCTTGAGGAAACGAAGATCGATCTTGTATTCAACCTTTGTGAATCGCTTAGGGGGCAGGCGATAAACGAGATGCATGTTGCAGGCATTTATGAGCTGATGAATGTTCCCTATACCGGTGCCGCAACACTTGCGCTTGGCACGTGTTTGAATAAAGTCAGAACAAAAGTGATCTTGGATGCCCATGGCATATCGACTGCACGTCATGCTCTCTATAAAAGACCCGAAGAAATTAATCTCGATGATCTGCGTTTGAATTTTCCTATGATTGTGAAGCCATCGCGGGAGGATGCAAGTATAGGAATTGAAAATTCATCTGTTGTGCGTGACATCGAATCACTTCGTCAACGAGTTGTATTTGTTGTGAAGACCTATAATCAACCTGCTTTGGTGGAAGAATATATTGAAGGAAGAGAATTAAATGTCTCGATCATCGGGAATGAACGGCCGACAATTCTTCCGATTTCCGAAATTGATTTTTCAAAATTACCGCCGAACTATCCAAAAATTGTAACATATAACGCAAAATGGGTAGAAGGAACACCAGAATATATTGGCACGGTGGGGACCTGTCCCGCAAAGCTTACCACTGAAGTGGAGCAACGGATTCGTGATATCGCACGGCAAGCGTATAAATTGATGGAGATCCGCGATTATGCGCGTGTGGACATCCGGCTTGATGCATCGAACATTCCTTACGTACTGGAAGTGAATCCGAATCCCGATATTTCGCGGGATACAGGATTTGCACGTTCTGCTCGCGCGGCTGGCATGACCTTTGAAGATATGCTCGCAAAAATTATTGAGACTGCACTTGAACGAATACGTCAGTGAGAATATGCTGATTCGGAAATTTGAAAAGGCTGATATTGCACAATTATCAGAAATCGTCCGTGCGACGAAAGTATTTCATGAAGAAGAAGTTGATGTTGCCATAGAGTTGATGGAAATTGCAGCGAATGAGAAAGATCAGAAAGATTATTTCCTGTATACATATGTGGATGAGTCCGGAGTTCTACAAGGATATTATTGTGTTGGACCAACACCGATGACAAAATCGACGTATGATCTGTATTGGATTGCAGTGCATCCACGCATGCACAGAAAAAAAATTGGCCGCGACTTGCTTGAGCATTGTGAACAGCAAGTGCAAGGAATGGGTGGAACACTGCTTGTTGTTGAAACATCGTCACAGCCGAAGTACGAACCGACACGAAAGTTCTATCTTCGGCATCAGTACATAGAGACAGCACAGATCAAGGATTACTATGCACCGGGTGATGACCTGGTCATCTATACTAAACACTTCTAAGGAGCAAACGCATACGTTATGGAACTATGGCAAGAAATGCTTAGACAGAGCGTGGACAGTGCAAAAGATTTAGTTGAACGATTTGGATTTGATACAGAAACCGCCGAGAAGCTCAACAAGCTTTTCCATATCAGAATCAATCCATACTATCTTAGTTTAATTCGGTACCCAAACGATCCTATTTGGCGGCAATGTATTCCGGATGCAATAGAACTTCAGGACGAAAAAGCACCTGAGGATCCATTAAATGAAGAGGCCGATAGTCCTGTTCCGAGTATTACGCATCGATATCCAGACAGAGTACTCTTTCTCATTACCAGTCAATGTTCGATGTACTGTCGCTTCTGTACGCGTAAACGAAAAGTGAGTGATTCGACAAAAATCAATGCAAAATATATCCAACGGGGATTAGAATATATCGGCGCTCATCCTGAGATACGGGATGTGATTATCTCAGGCGGTGATCCGTTAATGGTGACCGATTATGCCTTAGAAAAAGTGCTTGCAGGGCTTCGAGAGATTCCTCACGTCGAGATTATCCGCCTTGGCACAAAAATACCATGCGTTCTGCCACAGCGAGTAACGACAAAACTCTGCAAGATGTTGAAGAAGTATCATCCATTATACGTGAACACGCATTTTAACCATCCGTGGGAATGTACACCGGAAGCTGAGCGCGCGTGCAATATGTTGGCGGATGTCGGAATCCCTGTGGGTAATCAAGCCGTGCTGATGAAGGGTGTGAACGATAACGCCGAAGTCATGCTGGAATTGCATCGGAAGCTGCTCAAGATGCGCGTACGTCCGTACTACATCTATCAAGCCGATCTCACCAAAGGCACCAACCATTTCAGAACACCTGTACGTGTTGGTTTAGAGATTATGGATAAACTACGCGGACATACTTCTGGACTTGCCATTCCCTATTATGTTATCGATGCGCCGGGCGGAGGTGGAAAGATTCCATTGTTACCGCAATATGTGCTCGGACGGAACGGAAAAGATATTATGCTCCGTAACTATAAATATGAGATTTATACTTATCCGGATGTAGAAGATGCAACGGTAGAACAATATCCGGTAGAACGCAAGTATATGCGGAAACATCAGAACAGCAGACGCAAATCCGTGAGCGTTCCAAATTCTGCGGAAGGGACAGAAGAGAAAGTCCTTGTGGAACAAGCTCCAGTGGGACAAGTTGTAAAGTAACTGACTGTAACAGTACATTAAGCCCGTCTCGATACTTGTTCGCCATTCTGTGGCGGAAGTCGGGACGGGTTTTTGTTTGTACAAATTATATTTGCTGAAAGGGCGAACCCTATGGCAGCAGTAAGAGATTACACAAAACTGATTCGCGAGATCCAAAAGATATTGCAGGCTGAAAAGATCGATGGTTGGCTGCTTTATAACTTTCGTGATTCGAATATCTTTGCGACCCGGCTTCTTGCATTGCCGGACCATATTATGTTCACACGACGGTTCTTTTATTACATTCCGGCATCCGGTGAACCAAGAAAATTGGTGCATAGAATTGAAGAGTGGAATTTGGATGCGCTACCGGGCGGAAAAAACATCTATCTGAGTTGGCGGTCATTGGAAGAGGGCTTGAAGAAACTTCTTTCCGGTTCAAAACGAGTGGCGATGGAATATTCGCCGAAGTGTGCGATTCCATATATCTCAACCGTCGATGCAGGGGCGATAGAACTTGTACGTGAAAGTGGAGTAGAAGTTGTTTCCTCAGCAAACCTCATTCAGCATTTTGAAGCACGCTGGAATGAAAAGCAATTGAATGATAACATCAAAAGTGCGACACATCTTCGGCAAATTGCGGATAGAGCATTTGGATTTATTCGAGATAGTATCCTGTCGAACAGTGCAATTACAGAATATGATGTTCAGCAGTTTATGATGTCGGAATTTAAGAATCGTGGATTAATCACATCGAGCGACCCTAATTGTTCGGTCAATGCAAACAGCGCTAATCCGCATTACGAACCGACAAAAGAGATTCATTCCCCGTTGCAAAAAGGTGATTTTGTACTCTTAGATTTATGGGCGAAGAAAGATAAGCCGCGCTCGGTGTATGCCGATATTACATGGACTGGCTTTATCGGTGAAAAGGTACCAGAAGAGTATGAAAAGATATTCCAAATCGTTAAAGGCGGACGCGATGCAGCACTAAATTTTGTACGCACTTCCATGGAGAAGGGGAAAGTTGTCCATGGATATGAAGTAGATGACGCAGCACGGAATTATATTACCCAGCATGGATACGGCGAATATTTTGTTCACCGCACGGGGCATTCCATCGGTGAGGAAGTGCACGGCAATGGTGCCAATATGGACAATCTGGAAACTCGTGATGAACGAACTATCATACCTCAAACTTCATTTTCTATTGAACCTGGAATTTATCTCCGTGATGAATTCGGTATCCGTAGTGAGATAGATGTTTATATCACAAAAGATAATGAAGTTCTCGTTACCGGATTACCGATGCAGGAAAATGTAGTGGCGATATTATAATCATAAGTCTATTTCAATAAACATTTCGCTGAAGAAGGCTGTTGCGTTCTTAGGGCGACATCGAGACCATCTGAGAATATGTTTTTTGGGTAGTGCATCAATTTAATAAAGCTGGCTATTGATGTCAGGAATTTCTCCCTGACACTCAGCAGTATCGGTCAGAATGCAAGTCTTGATGAGACTAAACTGAGAAACCGCTTTCTTTCTTCATCCGTTGATAATAGACCACACTTTATGTAAATTCTATACGACTGCATCAATGGGGTATAAATTGTTTCCAAATTGGAGTAAAGGATTGTTTCCGACATGAAATATGATTTTTTAACCATCGAACGAAAATGGCAGGAATACTGGGACAGCAAAAAAACATTCCGTGTTCCTGACGATGAAACGAAACAAAAGCTCTATGTACTGGATATGTTTCCGTATCCATCTGGAGCCGGCCTACATGTCGGTCATCCGGAAGGGTACACTGCCACAGATATTCTTTGTCGTTATCGGCGAATGAAAGGTTTTGCTGTCCTCCATCCAATGGGATGGGATGCGTTTGGATTGCCGGCAGAACGCTATGCGATGCAGACGAACATTCATCCCAGCGTAACGACCGGGAGAAACATTGATACATTCCGACGCCAGATTAAAATGCTGGGCTTGAGCTATGACTGGGAACGGGAGGTCAATACTACCGATCCAAAATACTACAAATGGACGCAGTGGATATTTCTGAAAATCTATAATTCATGGTTCGATCCGAAAGAACGTAAAGCCAAACCCATTGAAACATTGGAACAAGAGCTTGCTGTGCACGGAACGAAAAATCTGAATATTGAAAAACATTTCACTGCGGATGACTGGAAGAACAAATCGAAAAAAGAAAAGCACGATTTCATTGCGCAATTTCGTTTGGCGTTTATTGCGGAAATTCCTGTCAACTGGTGCGAGGCACTCGGCACTGTTTTGGCAAACGAGGAAGTTGCCGAATGGACCGAAAAGGGTTACACGGTTGAACGTCGTCCGATGCGGCAATGGATGATGCGTATTACTGCATACTCCGACCGACTCTTAGAAGGTGCAAAGGAACTTGATTGGCCTGTATCGACACTTGAGCAGCAGCGCAATTGGATCGGCCGCTCGGAAGGAGCCGATGTTGAATTTCTAGTGAAAGGTAAATCAGAAAAAATACGTGTCTTCACCACACGCCCTGATACGTTGTTCGGTGCAACATATATGGTGCTTGCGCCGGAACATTCTCTTGTGGATACCATAGCGACACCGGAGCGGGTTCAGGAAATTCAAAAGTACCGGAAAGAAACAGCAATCAAAAGTGAGCTTGAGCGTGGAACAGAAAAAGAAAAGACCGGCGTTTTCACAGGTGGCTATGCAATGAATCCGACAACCGGAAAAGAAATACCAATCTGGATCGCTGATTACGTGATGATGGGATATGGCACCGGAGCAATTATGGCTGTGCCGGGTCACGACGACCGTGATATGGAATTTGCAAAAAAATATAATTTACCTATTATCAAAGTGGTCGATGGTGGTCCGAATGCACTGGAGTGTTTTGTGGGAGATGGGATCGGAATTAATTCTTCGAATGCTGAAGTATCACTCAATGGACTTTCAACTCCGGAAGCCAAGAAAGCAATTGCGGCATGGCTGGCAAAGAACGGAATTGGCAAAGCAACTGTTCAGTACAAGCTTCGAGACTGGCTTTTTTCACGTCAACGGTATTGGGGCGAACCGATTCCCATAGTCTATCTTGAAGATGGAACAATGAAGGCAATAGATGAAAAGGAATTGCCTCTGGAATTGCCGAGCTTGGAGAAATTTCAACCAAGCGGAACAACAGAATCGCCTTTAGCTCTTGCAACGAATTGGATCAATGTTGTTGACAAAGAAACAGGTTTGAAGGGGCGACGCGAGACAAACACGATGCCGCAATGGGCTGGCTCGTGCTGGTACTATCTCCGCTTCATTGACCCTAAAAACGACAGTACATTCTGCGATACCACGAAGGAAAAGCATTGGATGCCTATTGATCTCTATGTTGGTGGATCAGAACATGCTGTGCTGCATCTGATGTATTCGCGATTCTGGCATAAAGTACTCTTTGATCTTGGCTTTGTCAGCACGAAGGAGCCATTCATGAAGTTAAGGCATCAGGGAATTATTCTTGGTGAAGATTCCCGCAAAATGTCGAAGTCGCGTGGAAATGTCGTTAATCCAGATGATGTCGTAAAAGAATATGGTGCCGACTCGATGCGATTGTTTGAGATGTTTATGGGGCCGTTGGAAGAAATGAAACCATGGAATACACGTGGTGTGGAAGGGGTTTTCCGTTTTCTCAATCGTGTTTGGCGATTGTTTGTAAATGATGAAGGTACGTTAGATGCATTCATCCAGGATGTTGTGCCGACCATAGATTATGAACGACTCTATCATCAAACTGTGAAGAAAGTCGGAGATGATATCGATGGACTTCGTTTCAATACTGCCATTTCACAAATGATGATATTTTTAAATGAAACGATGAAGTTGGAAGTCCGACCGCGCAAGTTACTGGAAAACTTTGTCTTGCTTCTTTCACCGTTTGCTCCTCATCTTGCGGAAGAACTTTGGGAAAAGCTTGGCCATGCAAAGTCGACGGCATATGAACCGTGGCCAGTGTATGATGAAGCAAAATGTGCAGAAACGACGGTAGAGGTGGTGTTACAAATCAATGGAAAGATTCGATCGAAAGTTACTGTTGCGAAGGATACTTCCAATGCAGAACTGGAACGGCTGGCATTGGATGATGCCAACATGAAACGCTACATGGACGGCAAGCATATCGTCAAGAGAATTATTGTATCGAACAAGTTAGTGAATATTGTTATTGGCAGTTGATGGAGTCATGAGTGGTGATCCGCGTATCAGTTGTTATTATTACATATAACGAAGAACGAAATATCGCGCGATGTTTCGATTCCGTCAAAGGAATCGCTGATGAGATTGTTGTTGTCGATTCGTATTCGGCTGACAGAACTGTTGAGATTTGTCGTTCGTATGATGTAAAAGTTATTCAGCATGCATTTGATGGTCACATTCAACAAAAGAATTTTGCGGTGGAGCAAGCTTCATCAGATCGTGTGCTTTCCTTGGATGCCGATGAAGCGCTTTCAAGTGAATTGCAAAAATCCATTATCGATATTAAATCAAACTGGCAGTATGATGCATACAAAATGAACCGACTCACGAATTACTGCGGTGCATGGATACGGCATGGCGGTTGGTATCCAGATTGCAAAGTTCGATTGTTTGACAGACGAAAAGGAAAATGGACTGGGATCAATCCGCATGATCAATATGAAGTTAAGAATCCTAAAGCTCATATCGGATATTTGAAAGGAGATATTCTTCATTTCAGCTACTATTCAATATCTGGACATATCAAACAAGTTGATTACTTTACAGAAATATCAGCACGAGTTCTTTTTGAAAAAGGGAAGAAGGCATCATTCATTCGGCATTGTATCTCTCCAGCATTTCGTTTCTTTCGGGATTATATTCTCAAATTTGGTTTTCTGGATGGCTATTATGGCTTTGTCATTTGTTTAATTTCATCGTTTGCAAATTTTCTTAAATATGTAAAACTGCGTGAGCTATGGAAAATACGATAAAGGAGAGAACATTATGGAGGAAAATAAATCGATGTCCCTTTTTTTTAGTTTGATCATGACATTTCAAGCGGCTGCGATGCAGCAAATGGGAAAACTAAAAAATCCAATTTCCGATAAAATTGAACGAGATCTTCAGCAGGCTCAATTATCTATCGATATTCTCGATATGCTGGAAGAAAAAACGAGGGGAAATTTATCAGATGATGAATCTCGTTTTCTCAAAGGAGTTTTGCAGGAGCTTAAGTTGAACTACGTCGATGAGTCGACAAAACAACAGCAATCTACAGATAAGGAAAAGACGTCATTATGAAATTTGGAATTTGCGGAAATCTGGAAAAAACAGAATTACCAAGGGTTATCGAAAGGCTTATGACTCGATGTCAAAAGGAGAAGGTGCAGTATATTCTTCCGGAAACACTAGCAAAAGGATTACGTGGAAAGATTGATAAGCAGTTCCTTCTTCGGTCGAATATTGTATCTGAAAGGAAGTTGCCGACGGCATGCGACATTGTAATATCGATTGGTGGTGATGGAACGATTCTCAGGATTGCACGGCTCGTAAGCGGTCACGCAACGCCCATACTTGGAATTAATTTAGGGAAATTAGGATTTCTTGCAGAAGTATCTCTTGAAGAGCTTGATGATTGTATCACCGAGATATTACGAGGTGATTATGGTATTGAGGACCGAATGATGCTGCAAACACGCATCAATAAATCAAAACAATGCATGTTTGCACTGAACGACATTGTGCTCAGCCAAACGGATTCTTCGCGTATGTTCACTGTGCAAACATTTGTGAATGGTGAGTTTCTGTCAAAGTTTACCTGTGATGGCACCATTGTTGCTACGCCAACTGGTTCCACAGCGTATATGCTTTCAAATGGCGGACCCATTGTTACACCGACAAACCATTCTTTGCTCATTAATCCGATTTGCCCGCATTCGCTAACCGCAAGAACGGTCGTTGTGCCGGAAGAGTCAATTATCACACTAAAGGTTCAAACAGCACACGGCAAAATGCGAATTACTGCAGATGGCCAATCTCAGATATTCGTACGACTTCCATTGGAAGTAGTGATAGAGCGCTCGCTGCTTGTTACAAAACTTGTAAAGAGAATGAACACCAGTTACTACGATGTCCTGCGAAGAAAACTGCATTGGGGAAGGGATGCGCGGAATTTATCGGAACATTAAATTTTAATTATATATTGCCCCTTCTTCAATCCATTTTTTTACACCATTGATTTGATTTTGGTTCAATTGAGGAGATTTAGGGGGCGGCATTTGAGGCAGATGTCCATCGAGTCGTTCCATCAAAAGACAATTTGTATCAAGCCGGACGACAAGAGTAGGAATGTGGTTCATGAGAGCCGTAAATGAAGGATACTCAAGATTTAATCCAGCTGCTGGTGTATCGCCCCCATGGCATGGCGAAGCAGTACATTTTTGTTGAAATAATGGTCCAACCTGCTTGGAAAAACTTATGTTGCTATTTGGGAATACTATCTCCAATGATGGATTCGTTTGTGTATCTTTGCAGGAGATAAGTCCGCTTGATACAAGAAGAATAAAATCAAAAAAAAGAAAATATAGAAGAAGACGCATCATCGAGATTCTTAGACTCTTTCGTTAATACTGAGTGATAAGTTACTGAAAACTTATTCCTCCTGCAATGAATTTCTAATTGACTTTACTCCGATCCTTGGGTATATTTTATTCGAATGATGGGCCGTTAGCTCAGCATGGGAGAGCGCCACAATGGCATTGTGGAGGTCACCGGTTCGAGCCCGGTACGGTCCACGAAAAGGACAATCCAATCGATTGTCCTTTTTCTTATTATGTTTTCAATGTACATACTTCAAAGTAGTACTTCCGGTCGGTATTATGTAGGTCATACAGATAAAATATCTCGTCGACTAACTGAGCATAATTCAGGAATGGCGAAATATACTCGACAGGAAAAGCCATGGAAAGTGGTGTATGTAGAAAATTATGCCACACGTTCAGCGGCGATGAAACGAGAGTCAGAAATTAAAAGAAAGAAGAGCAAAAAGTATATCGAAAGACTGATTGAATCGGGAGAGCGTCCCGACACGACGGAGTCGTGACGGGAAGGTCACCGGTTCGAGCCCGGTACGGTCCACGAAAAGGACAATCCAATCGGTTGTCCTTTTTCATTATAGGTTCAGCAAGAAAATTGAGGTTTTGTTGATTGCATCGAAAATAAAACTATCGTCGTCGCAGGAACTTTCTATCCTATGGGATGATGAGCATGCAAGCATCATTTCTCTCCACACACTGCGTGATCGTTGCCCCTGTGCAGGCTGTCAAGGTGAAACGGTACTCCTCAAGATGTACATACCAGAACCACAGCCTCAACTTCCCGGTAGGTACAATATCATTGGAATTCAGCAAGTGGGTCACTATGCAATTCAGATATCTTGGGGAGATCGCCATTCGACCGGTATCTATACATGGGAATATTTGCGCAATCTTTGTGAATGTCCAGGATGCCTATTAAAGAAAGAATAAAATAGAAAATTTCTTGCACACTGAATGAAGTATTTGTATATTATTATAATACTTGAGGCAGCTACGGGCGCTTAGCTCAGCTGGTTTAGAGCGTACGCCTCACACGCGTAAGGTCGCAGGTTCGATCCCCGCAGCGCCCACAAAAATAAATGTTCTTTGAGAAGTTCCTTTAATTCCTATCCAGCGAGGTAGGAAAGGGATATGATGATAGTATTGGACTGCCCCCTTTTCCTAATTCAATGGAACTGGGGGTTTTTTCATTTTAAGAAAGGTGGATCATGATGAAAACAAAAGTACTCGACGCCGACGGTCTTCGGCGAACTGTGAACCGTCTCTCTCATGAATTAGTGGAGAGGAATAAAGGTGTTCAAGACGTCGTTCTTGTGGGCATCAGGACACGCGGCGAATATCTCGCGCATCGTGTCGCAAAAAAATTAGAAGAAATCGAAAATATAAAAGTACAAGTCGGAGTGCTGGATATTACATTGTACCGTGACGATCTTCACGGACGTTTGGATCAACCTGAATTGAAAAGTTCTGAGATTCTCTTCGACATTCGAGGGAAAGTTGTCGTTCTTATAGATGATGTGTTCTTTACAGGGCGAACGATCCGATCCGCACTCAACGCCTTGATGGATCTGGGTCGGCCTGCAATGATTCAGCTGTTGGTGCTTGTTGATCGAGGGCATCGCGAGCTGCCTATCAAAGCGGATTTCGTCGGAAAGAATGTCCCAACATCACGCGGCCAGGAAGTGAAAGTTGAAATGACAGAAGCGGATGAGGAAGATGCAGTCTACCTTATTAAGAATGACGAGAAGGAGAACTGATTATGAAATTACAAAGTCGTCACTTACTAGGATTGGAAGGGGTGGGAAAGGAAGATATTACACTCATTCTCGACACTGCAATATCATTTAAGGAAGTTTTGGAGCGGCCAATTAAAAAGGTTCCGCCATTGCAAGGAAAAACGATTGTGAATCTGTTCTTTGAGAGCTCCACTCGAACGCGGATTTCGTTCGAGCTTGCAGAGCGGCGGCTCTCGGCAGATGTAGTGAATTTTTCTTCTGTAGGCAGCAGTGTCAGTAAGGGAGAAACGCTCAAGGATACAGCACGCAATATCGAAGCAATGAAGATCGATATGGTTGTCATCCGCCATGCATCTTCAGGAGCGCCGCACTTTCTTACTCGTGTGGTGAAAGCAAATGTGATTAATGCGGGCGATGGTGCGCACGAACATCCTACTCAGGCATTACTCGATATGATGACATTGAAGGAGAAATACGGAAAGCTCGAAGGACTTCGCGTCTGCATAGTCGGTGATATCTTGCATAGTCGCGTTGCACGCTCTAATATCTACGGATTAAAAACGATGGGAGTAGAAGTCTCCGTGTGTGGTCCCGCAACAATGATTCCACGGAATATCGAAGCCCTTGGTGTTCGTGTGTATCACCGATTGGAAGATGTTATTCCACACGTTGATGCTTTAAATGTTCTTCGCATCCAATTGGAGCGGCAGAAGAGCGGGCTTTTCCCATCGCTTCGTGAATACCACCGCTTTTTTGGAGTAACAAAAGAAAAAGTTGACCGAGCACCGAAACCGATCACCATTATGCATCCAGGTCCCATCAACCGCGACGTCGAGCTCTCAGCTGATCTTGCCGATGGACCGCACTCTGTTATTCTAGAACAAGTAACAAACGGAGAAGCAGTTCGGATGGCAGTACTCTACTTACTTGGAACCTCGAATTAAAGGAATAGCACATGAAACTACATTTGAAATCAGGTCGTCTTATTGATCCCGCAAAAGGGAAAGATGTTGTTACTGATATGTTGATCGTCGATGGAAGAATAGAACGCATTGGGCAATCGCTCTCCACAGATCGTTCCTTCGAAACTGTCGATCTAAAGAACAAGGTTATTGCGCCGGGATTTATCGATATGCACGTTCACTTGCGCGAACCGGGGTACGAACATAAGGAAACGATTGAAACAGGGTGCGCCTCTGCAGCAGCGGGAGGATTTACCGCTGTCTGTTGTATGCCCAACACAAATCCTACGATTGATGAAGAGTCGGTTGCACGATATGTACAGGAGGAAGGCAGGCGTGTGACAGGAGGTCTTGTGGATGTATATCCGATTGCGGCTGCGACAAAAGGGCGCAAAGGCGAAGAATTGGCGCCGATGGCTGAGTTATCCAAAGCAGGCGCTGTTGGATTCTCGGATGACGGATCACCGATAGCAAGCGCGGAATTGATGCGCCGAGTTCTTGAATACTCATCAATGTATGGTTTACCTGTCATCCAGCATGCGGAGGAACAAACGCTGACAAGGAATGGGCTCATGAATGAAGGGCTTGTTGCAACTCGCCTTGGAATGCCTGGAATTCCTCCAATTGCTGAAGAGCTCATGATCGAACGCGACATCATTCTCTTGCGCTATGTTCCGCATTCGAAGTATCACGTTGCACATATCAGTACCGCAGGTTCAATTGAATGTGTACAACGAGCGAAAGCAGAAAAGCTCAATATTACTTGCGAAGTCACACCGCATCACTTCACTCTTACAGATGAAGCAGTTGAGAGTTTTGATACGAACTTAAAGATGAGTCCGCCATTGCGCACAAAAGATGATGTACAGGCTCTCAAAGAAGCACTACGTGATGGTACGATCGATGTGATTGCAACGGACCATGCACCACATACCATTGATGAAAAAGAAGTGGAATATGCACAAGCCCCATTTGGAATTGTTGGATTAGAGACTGCTATCGGATTGTCTGTGACAGAATTGGTAAACAAAAAATATCTCACTCTAAATCAATTGATTGAAAAACTCTCAATCAACCCTCGTAGAATTCTTTCTTTACCTATGATAAATATCCAGGAAGGGGAAACCGCCAACCTTACATTGTTCGATCCGGAAAAAGAATGGGTGGTAGATATTCAAGCATTTAAATCGAAGTCTAAGAACTCACCGTTCCATGGACGGCGACTCAAAGGGAAAACAATCGGAGTCATTAACAACGGAAAGTCGTGGTTTGTATAATAAATCCTGACTGTTCAGAATAACAGACAGCTGAAAAGAAACCAGATCTCAGAATTATCCGACCGTCTCCAACGGGAAGAAAATCACTGGAGCGAATGCTCAGCAAGAATTGAAGTGAGTGGATAGGTAGCACTTGATGGGAAGCAACCCATTCCTTACGATAGGGTTGCTCTTCCATTCATTGACTTTCTCCACGTTTTCTGATAATTTGATCTTAAATAATGAATTGGTTCCTCGTCATATTGGTTATGTCATTTTTTCCCGAAGCACAAGTAAAGACTCAACCTGTGACTAGTCAGACAGATGATACGCTCGTTATACATTCTGTCCATTCAGCCGTCCAGCGCTCTTCACTAGTAGAGATTTTTCAGAACGTGGAAAATGGGCTACAAAATAACGCAGTAGACAAATTTAAAAAAGAACTTGGTGAAATAGTCTCCATGACAATTAGTTCCGGTGAACATGGATACTATTCGGCCAACCAAGCGGTATTAGTACTTATTGGATATTTTTCAGAGCGCCGCCTCGTTTCATTTAAATTCTCTCGAATTCACGAGAAAGGCTCTGCACCTTATGCAACGGGCCGTTTTATCTATGTCCAAAAGGGAATTCAAAAATCAGTACAGGTGTATGTATCTTTGACTGAGCAAGGCTCGCGATGGGTTATCAATCAATTCAACATTTATTGATAATGATGACGATATGAGGGATCGAATCGTACGAAATGTTCGCCCCGCGTTATGGGGCTTTTTTATTTGTGTTGCATTGGCTGGAGCGTTGTATACAATAAGGATTTTCATTCCGTCGTATATCGCTCATCGGTGGGATGCAGAGCGCAGCATTCGGCGATCACAGAACGAAAAAATTATTCGCAATGCTTTTCAAAGCCGTGTCGAACAACTGACCGAAATCCTCGAGCGTGTTTCTGGAGATACCTCTCTTGCTACAAGTATAAACTTAAACGGTGTGCCTGCTGCCCTCAAAGCGTTTCAGACGTTGAATTCCTATCGATTGCATGATGATCAAACACTTGATCTTGTAGATCCGCAAGGAAATCTTTTTGCTTGGAATGGACCGAGCATAACGCACCGGTATGCAGAGGTTCCCGGTCAGAATCCTCCTAAGCAATTTGTCCGTGTCACACAAAATGGACTGCGTGCATATCTAACGGTCGGCAGATGTCTTACTTCCGATAAATATTATTTGATGGCGAGTGAGCCGCTCGAATTAAATTCTCCAATCTCAAATCGATTCGTTCAAAAAGTAAGTTTGAGCGATGATCTTTCACAGAAATTAAAAGCAAAAGTCACGCTTTGGATTTCGCATACCACCCAGTCAAATCAGGTAGAGCTCATTGTTCCTATTATTGATAGGGAAGGGAATACGGTCGTTGAATTCTCTGTAGAAGAAAAAACCATCGAAAATGAAATTGCCTCTATTATCGAAGTATATTCGATGTTGATTGGTTTTTGTTTCGCTTTCGGGAGTGTCTTCCTTGCATACGCAGAAACACTATGGATAGCCCGTATTCGGAAGGGTTGGATTCCAATGGCTATAAGCATTCTTTCTCTGTGGTTTGTGAGATTGGTATGGCACGAGATGGAATTCCCGGCTAATATTATAGGCGGTTGGTTTTCCAATCTGAATTTATACGCATCTCCCTTTTTCTTTGGATTAAGTTCTTCGTTGGGGGAACTGGTCATTAGCATGGGAATACTTACAATTTCGACTTGGCTCTTCTTCACGTACATGATTTTTAACAAACGGGTGGAAGAAGTCATTTCAGGATTAGGATTGCGCGTTAAACGAATTGGTGCATTCATTATTTTATGTGTGGTTGCTCTTTTAATACTTTGGATATTTCGAGGTTTTAGCGAAGCATTAAGGAGTTTTGTGTTTGATTCAACGATACGATTTAACAATCCGTCGGAGATATTATTAGATGGAACATCAGCGATCATGCTTCTCAATGTTATATTGCTAGGAGTTTCATTACTATGCGTTTCGACGGTGTTACTTTGGATAGGGAAGAAAATTCTTTCTATTCAATTCCCTTCATCAGAATTAAAGATCCAAATCCTTTACATCGTCCTTTTACTTTTATGTATCATGCTCTTTATATGGATAGATGGAACTCCACAATCGCAATTCTTCAGTACTTTCTTGTTCATAACGCTCAGTGTTGTCTTGGTGGAATTGTTGTCTCGTTGGGACAATTCTGAGATAGGCGTACCATCAGCAAAATGGCGAACAGTAGTGTCAATAGTGTTAGGTTCGTTTTTGCTGGGAGTGCCAATGATACATCAAAAACTCCAACAGAGAGAATGCAAGGAAGTGGAAGTTGTAGCAAAAGAATTATTGCGACCTTCAGACAATTGGTTAACCTATGTAGTACTTGATGGAATTCGCTCGTCTGTCGAAGGTTTGAAAGACGAATTGATCATGAATGATATTGCAGAAGCAAAAAAAACGAATCTTGCATTTGTCTTGTGGACGAAGACCCTGCTTGGCAAGGAAGGATATAACTCTGCCCTTGTTCTTTACGACCAAAAAGGAAATGAAGTGGATCGATTCGTCGTTGGAATGAGCAAGCCGGAACAACAAGAAATTCTTACTCGAGTGTTTGAGGGGGAAGAAAATGCTGTCCATATGATAGGAAGAACGGGGCAGAAAACACTGGGCAAGCTTTATGGTGCTTGGATAACAGTTCGTGATTCAAACGAGAAATTCGTTGGCAGCCTTGCACTCATTCTTTCTGAACATCAGAAAACATTTTTTCATAACCAGGAAACCGAGCCGCTTCGACAATTTGGAGATCGATTTGAAAATGATATATTTCGCGAAATTGCCATTCATGAGTTTCAAATGGACACTCTAATATTTTCAACGGGAAGCAAATTAACCCCGGATCGGTTTTTGTCTTCGACAATTGAGGCTGAACTCCAGGAAGCTCCAAACGCCATACTATGGAAGGACATGAGAATCAATGGATATGAAACGCAAACCGTATTTTTAAGAGATATGGATTCACCGGAGAAAATTGTGTCGATCAGTCTCGAGAGATTGGATGTCCGATGGGAATTATTCAGCTATCTAAAGGAATTTTTTATCTGCCTTGGTGTCTTGGCTGCAGTTGGAATGTATGTGTTCATTCGTAGACATGATCGTAGTGTCCTACCAATGATGGGATTCAAAGGCAAGCTTTTTCTCGGATTTGCATGCATTACGCTTTTACCTCTTGCAGTCTTGAGCTATTACAACAAACAACTTGTTGCAGAACGGGTGCAGGAACAAATTGAAACAACATTGTATCGCGAATTATCTCAATTACAGGATCGCATTAGTACATCTGTTACAGATGAAGAAGATTATGTGCTTGGGGTTAGCGATGATTTCTGTGAAGCGCTTGCTAGTGAATATGGCATTGACTTCTCAGTTTATCGTAATGCGTCGATTCAGGCAAGCAGTCGGTCTGAACTCTATCGCGCTGGACTTTTAGATAGAAGACTTAATGGAGAAGCCTTTGCCTCGTCGGTTCTCGAAAGAAAAAGTTATTTTTTAACGAAAGAAAAGATTGGTTCTGTTGAATATGTAGTAGGCTACGCTCCAATTTCAATTGCCGGTTCTGTTGTTGGAGTACTCGCTATCCCGACATTGAATCGAGAAAAAGAAATAGAATCTGAATTAGCACAACGAAATGCTTATGTTTTTGGTGCATATGCCATCGTTTTTGGGATTGCCTTGGTTGGCGGTGGATTGCTTGCCTTACGTTTTACCCAACCATTGAGTCTTTTGACCCTTGCAGCAAAAGATGTTTCAGAGGGAAATCTTGCAGTACGAGTCGAAACGCACTCTCGAGATGAAATTGGTATACTTGCCCGCTCATTTAACGAAATGGTTTTCAAATTACAAAAGAGCAGAGAAGAACTTTCTAAACATGAACGTGAAAGTGCATGGAAGGAAATGGCAAAACAGGTTGCCCACGAAATCCGGAATCCTCTTACCCCCATTAAACTTTCAATCCAGCATGTTCGTCAGGCGTTTAAAGATAAGGCGCCTGACAGGGAAGAGATACTCCAGCGCGTAACACAGACGGTGAACGATCAGATTGAGGTGCTTTCTCGAATTGCTTCTGAATTCTCGAGCTTGGCAAAAATGCCGGAGAGCAAGTTTGAACGGCTTAATATTGACGATCTTCTCAAAGAGACAATAAATCTGTTCCGGGAAGTTCAAGGAGTGAGCTTTATCCATACGTTTGTATCTCCAACGGTGATGATTGTTGCTGATCGCGACCAGCTTCGTAGAGTATTTATCAATATTATCAGGAACGCCATCCAAGCGATACAGAAAGCTGGAACAATAACCGCTGAGACTTCTTTAGAAAAACATATATGTATTATCAAAATCTCCGATACAGGGTCAGGAATTCCTGAAGAAATACTATCGAGGATATTTGAACCGAATTTCTCAACGAAGACTGAAGGTATGGGGCTCGGGTTGGCAATTGCACGAAGAATCATTGAAGACCATGGAGGGACAGTATCTTGCTCAAGTGAGCGTGGGAAAGGAACGACGTTTGAAATCCGGCTTCCAGCCTGACAGGGAAGAAATGACCGTTATTCTGCCAAAGATTTATTCTGGAATTTCGAAGGTGCGTGCCGGAATGAGTACAAGAATCGGGAATGAGAGCGATACTGCGTTTGGAGTAAATTTGAGTTTTAACGTCGGAGATGATCCCACGCGTGTGAGAAGGAATCGTAAAAAATTCTTTGCTCAAATAGGGATTTCAGAGCACGATCTTGCAATTCCACTCCAATGTCATTCGAACAATATTCTCAAGGTTGATACTCGAGGAGAATATGAAAAATGTGATGCTCTGATCACAAATACAGCCCAAGTGGCATTGGCTGTTACCATAGCGGATTGTGTTCCCATTTTGCTCTTTGATCCAATCAATAAAGCAGTTGGAGCAGTACATGCGGGGTGGAGAGGGACAATTGGTTCCATTGCTAAACGAGCTGTAGAAAAAATGAAGGCAGAATACAGGACGGACCCTGCTCAAATGCTTGCTTATATTGGCCCATCCGCCGGAGCGTGTTGTTATGAAGTAGATGAGGAAGTTGCTGTTATATTCGGGAATAAAGTCGTACCTTATCCCAAGAAGAAGATATTCCTCGATTTAAAAAAAGAGAATATGCTCCAGCTTATGCAACTTGGAGTTTTAACGAACAATATTGAGGTTAGCTCATCCTGTACGATTTGCGAGAGGAAACTGTTTCATTCCTTTAGAAGGGATGGTCGGAAGGCAGGCAGGATGATGGCGGTTATTTGCATGATGCAATAATTGGAGATAGAGTATGTGTGGCATTGTTGGATATGTCGGAAAACGGAATGCGTTGCCGATCCTTTTAGAAGGATTAAAGAGACTTGAATATCGGGGTTATGACTCTGCGGGAGTTGCGTTACTTCAAGACGGAAAACTCCAAATCAAAAAATGTGTTGGGAAGGTGTCTCAATTAGAAGAGGCAACCAAGGAAATCAAGTCAACAGCTACCATCGGTATTGGACATACTCGCTGGGCCACTCACGGCGTGCCCAATGATATAAACGCGCATCCTCATACGGACTGCCATAACCATATAGCACTGATCCATAATGGGGTGATTGAGAATTATGCAACGCTCAAAAAGAAATTAGAGACACTTGGACACATTTTTAAATCAGCGACAGATACCGAGGTTTTAGTGCACCTTATCGAGGAGTTCTCTCGGTGGAATAAGGATTTGGATTATGCTGTTCGTGGTGCACTGAAAGAAGTAACAGGTACCTATGGAATTATTGTCGCGGACATTTTTAAACCGGATACTCTTATTGTTGCCCGCAAGGGAAGCCCGATAGTGATCGGTTATGGTGATGAAGAGATCGTTATTGCTTCTGATGCTTCGGCTTTAGTGCAGCATACCCGGAAAGTGACATATTTAGAGGATGGTGAGGTTGCTGTTGTCACCGCACAAGATGTTACAATAAAAACCTTAAGCGATGTTGAGATAACAAAGGTAGTAGAAGAACTCACATTTGATCTCGATCAGATTGAAAAAGGGGGATTTCTTCATTTTATGTTGAAAGAAATTCATGAACAGCCTGAGACAATCCAAAATTCTATGCGAGGTCGTTTACTGGAAGAAGAGGGAACAGTGAAGCTTGGTGGTCTCAGTGAAGTGGCTGACACGGTAATACGCGCACCTCGTCTAATCTTTGCAGCGTGTGGCACTTCTTGGCATGCTGCACTCATAGGCAAATATATGCTTGAGCAATATGCTCGTATTCCCGTGGAAGTCGAGTACGCTTCGGAATTCCGGTACCGTAATCCTATTCTCAAGAAAGATGATGTTGTTCTATTGATCAGCCAAAGTGGTGAGACAGCGGATACACTTGCGGCCTTACGAGAAGCAAAAGCACAAGGAGCGACTGTTATTGGAATATGTAATGTGGTGGGGAGTTCTATTGCGCGCGAAAGTGACGGTGGTGTGTATATTCATGCCGGACCCGAAATCGGCGTCGCATCCACAAAGGCATTCACGTCACAATTGACCGTGCTGGCGTTGCTTACAATTCTCATTGCACGGAGCAAAGGAATGCCGCGGGAGAAAGGTATCGAACTTGTTCGAGAACTGAAACTGTTGCCAGAGAAGGTGCAAAAAATTCTTTCGGACGTATCACAGATCGAGTATATAGCAAGTGAATTTAAAAATACGAAAAACTTTCTTTATCTTGGGCGAGGATATAATTTCCCTTCTGCGCTTGAAGGTGCACTGAAGATGAAGGAGATATCATACATTCATGCCGAAGGATACCCCGCGGCAGAAATGAAGCATGGTCCTATAGCACTCATTGATGAAAATATGCCGGTTGTGTTTATTGCACCTCATGATAGAACATATGAGAAAATTATGAGCAATATTCAAGAAGTGAAAGCACGGAGTGGGAAAGTGATTGCGATTGTAAACGATGAGGAAGACAGCATCTGCCAATTGGCAGATTATAGGATTTGTGTACCTTCAACCATTGATTTATTCACACCGATTCTTGCAGTCATCCCGCTGCAATTGCTGGCATATTACATTGCAGTTTCCCGAGGATGCAACATTGATCAACCACGAAACTTAGCAAAAAGCGTTACTGTTGAATAAGAGATGGATGTTGACACAATGCTTTGTGTGTTGACAGTGCTTTACGAAAGGAAAGTAAGACCACAATGAAGCAAGATGTAAAATTTAAGTCGAATGAATGGGCGCTTATCCTTGGGGCATCAAGCGGATTTGGAGCTGCCACAGCTATTGAATTAGCAAAACATGGAATGAATATTTTTGGTGTGCATCTTGATCGTCAAGCAACCATGACTAATGTGCAAAACCTTATCAAAGAAATTAAACATACAGGTGCGAAAACAGTATTTTACAATATCAATGCGGCTGATAATATTAAACGGAACGAGACGCTCGACGATATTCAGGAACAATTTGGAAATGATTCATTGTCAACTGTTAAAGTATTCATTCATTCTCTTGCATTTGGAACCTTGAAATCATTTTTCGCTAAAAAACAGGAAGACGCAATAACACAGGCTCAAATGGAAATGACCGTTGACGTGATGGCACATAGTCTTGTATATTGGGTACAAGGGCTTCTCACTCGCAATCTTATCAAACGTGGTGGACGGATTTTTGGCATGACAAGTTCCGGTGGTCATACAGCAATGCCCTTTTACGGTGCGGTGTCAGCTGCAAAAGCAAGCCTCGAATCGCATATTAGACAATTGACCATGGAACTTGGGCCTCGGGGCATTACATCAAACGCAATTATGGCGGGAGTAACGGACACTCCGGCGTTGCGCAAGATACCTGGAAATGTAAAGATGGTTGAAGCTGCGTGTCTGAAGAACCCTACCGGACGGCTTACGACACCGGAAGATGTTGCGAGGGCAATTGTTCTTCTTTCTTCAGAGGAAGCTAACTGGATATCTGGCAATGTCCTTGGAGTTGACGGAGGCGAAGACAAAGTCGGATTTATCAGTCCTCGAAATAATTATTAAAAATATTGCTGATTCATTAAATTAGAAGGAATCCCACTATGTTTCAATTTGAATTCACCGAAGAACAACGTATGCTGCGCGATATGGCGCGAGATTTTGTAAACACAGAGGTCAAGCCTCTTGCTCAGAAGATGGATGAAGAAGAAAAACTATCTCCTGAATTAATTTGTAAAATTGCAAATATAGGTTTCCTTGGTGCATCATTCCCTCAAGAGTATGGCGGCGGGGGATTCGGTGAAGTTGGTTATTGCGTCATTCAAGAGGAAATGGGAAGAGGTGATCTTGCAACCTCCACATTTATTGGAGCACATCAATCCATTGGAGCAAATGCAATCTTTATTGGCGGTTCCGAAGAATTAAAGAAGAAGTATCTTGTTCCGCTTGCTGAAGGGAAATATATTGGAGGATTTGCATTAACAGAAGCTTCTGCCGGTTCCGATTCATTTAATTTACGAACGAAAGCACGCCTTGATGGAAACGAATGGGTCATTAATGGTGAAAAACTGTGGATCACGAATGGCGGTTTTGCGGATATCCTTTCGGTTTTTGCTCGGACAGAACGAGGTATTAGCGCTTTCGTAGTTGAAACAAAAACTCCGGGATTCACTGCAGGTCCTAAAGAAAAGAAAATGGGTATTCGCGCCAGCATGACAAATGCGTTGACGTTTGAGAATGTTCGAATCCCAAAAGATAACATCATTGGTGATGACGGTCGTGGATTTCTCATTGCAATGAAAACATTAGATGCCGGTCGTCTTGGTTTAGGGGCTGCCTGTCTCGGTGCTATGAAAGAACTCTTAGAACTCAGTACAAAATATGCAAAAGAACGGAGGCAATTCGATGCACCGCTGTCACAATTCCAGGCGATTCAATTTATGCTTGCAGATATGGCAATGGCAATCTATACTTTGGAATCAATCGTCTACCGTACGGCTCAAGATTATGATGAAAAGAAATCGGTCTCTCGGCAGGCAGCGTATGTAAAATTGTACGCTTCAGAACAACTCTGCAAAGTAGTTGATAAAGCAGTTCAGATCCATGGAGGCATGGGGTATTCTAGGGAGCTGCCCATCGAGCGTTACTATCGAGACGCTCGCATCAATCCTATATTTGAAGGGACAAGTGAGGTACAAAGACTTGTGATAGCGCGCGATGTTCTCAAAAAGAATGGGAAAGTATAAGAATCAAATATTGACTTTCAACGAAAAGTCTGGTAGTTTTAAACAATCTTTTTTGGTCCCGCTGAGGTCCAGCGGGATTTTTATTGGACAGGTAGCTCAGTTGGTAGAGCAATGGACTGAAAATCCATGTGTCGGGGGTTCAATTCCCTCCCTGTCCACTCAAAATCGCCATTTCTGACGCTAAGTGTTACGCACTGCTAACAGTGTGCTAACACTTTTTTGCGTACTGGAGGTAAGTATGGCGTCCCTCATTCAACGTTCCAACGGCTTCTATTATCTTGTTACCTATCTCAATGGTAAACGTATCTGGCAATCGACTGGATCAAAAACAAAGCCGGGAGCAATTCGATTTATAAAAAGTAAAAAACGAAAATCCAGAAAAACGAATAATCTTACTCTAAGTCAATTTAAAACACAATATGTCACCTTTGCTACTGCGAATCTCGCTCCTTCTACCGTCACTCTGTATTCAGGAGCTATCTCTTCATTCTTAAAATACAGCGGGGATCGTAATCTCTCAGATTATTCTCCTCAAGTGATCGAACAATTTAAAGTCTCTCATTTAAAAAGAGTCTCTTCGACAAAAGTTAATATTGATTTTCGATCTCTGAAATCTGTATTTGGAACAGCGGTAAATTGGGGATTGCTACCAGAAAAACCCATTTAAAAGATGTAAGCAACTGCGACTTCCTCAAATGAGCCCTATTTATCTTACTCCAGAAGATTTCCAGAAATTACTTGCTGTGATTCAATACGATTGGTTCCGAGATATAGTTCGATTTGCTGTTTCTACGATGATGCTGACCTGACCCCGTTGAGTGTGCCAATGATAAGTTAGATTTTTTTCAATATCAAGCATTGGTACTTGCCCCCATCGCAGGTCCAAGTTCAATGTAAGTTTTTTTGTGATTTTATGCTGCAAAGGCTTCAGCATTGCTTGTTTTCATCCTACCTTCCAACGGTGTTCTATAACCTAAAGAGCTGTGCGGCCTCTGGGTATTGTATTCGTTTCGCCAGGCAGAAAGTTTCTCTTTTGCATCTTCCAGCGACAGGAACCAATGCTGATTTAAACACTCTTGTCTAAAACGAGAGTTGAACGCTTCCACCAGTGCATTGTCCGATGGTCTGCCCGGACGACTAAAATCCAATTCAACATGATTCCAGTACGCCCATCGATCTAAATCCTTCGAGATAAATTCCGGTCCATTGTCCACCTTGATCTGTTTCGGAAATCCATGTTCACGTGTGATTTGTTCTAACGTCGTTGCCACATCGATACCTCGTATCTTTGCATTTACTTCAAGTGCTAAACATTGCCTGGTGTAATTCTCTAAGATCACCAGCACTCTTAGACGTCTATTGTCAAATAGTTGATCAGAGACAAAGTCCATACTCCAACACTCATTCCTCGTCAATGCCGCCGGGCGTATCTCCCGCTTTACACAAGCCACTCTTCGTCGAGGTATTTTCTTACGTATTGACAGGCCTTCCATACGATATAGCCTATACACTCTTTTGTGGTTGATCTGCCAACCTTCACGTCTTAAAAGCACATGAAGCCGACGATATCCGTATGCTATGCGTGTTGCTGCTAACTCCCGCAAGCGCAACCGTAATGGCAGTTGCGGATCTCGAGCGCTTTTTTGGCGATGTGTTGACCGTGGCCATTTCATTACTCTCAAAGCCCGCCGTTCACTTGCTCCATAGATTGCCTGCACCTCCTGGATCAACTCCCGGCGAAGGGCAGGCTTTAGAGCTTTTTTGATAATACTTCCTGCAGCATTTGCTTATCGAGTGTCAAATCTGCCACAAGTTGTTTCAATCGGCGATTATCTTCCTCCAGCTGCTTCAGGCGCCGTATCTCCGATACTTCTAAATTTGCATAGAGCTTTTTCCATCGATAGAATGTCACATCCGAGACTCCCATCTTTCGGGTGATCTCTCCAATGGGTATCCCTGATGACGCCTGTCTCAAGGCAAATGCTATCTGTGCTTCCGTGAATCGTTTCTTCATGGTCTGTTCCTCCTAGCTCCAATAATGTGAATGTAACAAAAAACTAACATTCAAATTGGACCATGATTCGGGGGGCAGTACCCATTGGCCACCTGATAGGGAATAAATATTTCTGGTGCTGGTGGACGATAACCCAAAGCGCTATGCGGCCTGATCCTGTTGTAATGGTTCCTCCACTGTTCTATGATTACCCGTGCCTCGATAACTGTATCAAATATTTCTCCGTTTAATAATTCATCTCTGAACTTTCCGTTAAATGATTCGATGTATCCGTTTTCCCAGGGACTGCCAGGTTCGATGAAAGCAGTATGAATATTTAAATCTTTCAGCCATTGCCGTATGAGCTGTGCAACAAACTCAGGTCCATTATCAGATCGAATGAACTGCGGCGTTCCACGCTGAATAAATACATCAGCTAAGGTGTCAAACATCATTGGCTGTAATCTTTCTGTCTACACGGATAGCCAAACATTCCATGGTATATTCATCGATGATGTTCAGCATACGTAAAACTCTTCCATCACTTGTTCGTTCAACGACAAAATCATAACTCCATACGTGATCTTTGTGTGTCGGACGAAGCCTCACACAAGAACCATCATTGAACCACAGCCGTCTGCGCTTGGGCTGCTTTTGTGGCACTTTTAAGCCCTCTTGTCGCCATATTCGTGCTACACGTTTATGATTCACTCGCCATCCTTCTGTTCTTAACAGTATTGTTATACGTCTGTATCCATATCGACCGTATTGACATGCAAGTTCTGTAATACGCTTCCTAAGGCGTTCTGTAACCTCGTTCACTTTTGGTTCCTGCCTCTGTGTCGATCTGGGTTGTTCTAATACCCGACAAACTCGTCGTTCTGATACCACTATCTGTTCCAGGACTTCTTCCACTGCCCGGCGCTTTTTATCCGGGCTCAGTAGTTTCCCCGGGCTGCCTCCTTGAGAATCGAATTATCGATCGTCAGATCAGCTATCACCTTGCGTAAGCGTTGATTCTCTTGCTCCAACTCCTTATACCGTTTGGCTTGATTTACTTGAAGTCCACCGTATTCTTTCCGCCATTTATAATAGGTCGCATCGCTGATGCCCAATTGGCGCATTACTTCTTCGATAGTCTGACCTTTTGCAATCATAACATCTGCTTCTCGAAGCTTTGATACAATTGTTTCCACTGTGTGTCTTTTTTGCCCATTTTGTATATCTCCTTTGACCCATAATACACTTTTTTCTAACTTGTTATGGATCGTTTTATTGGGGCAAGGTCATTATGAAATATCTTCTATTGATGATTATAACGATAGCATTGTATGGTTGTGCAAATGTTCCAGGAGTGAGAAATGAAGCCCCGACGATTTCTGATCAACCACAATGTAGATCGGTAGTTGAAGCTTTTCTGCGAACTGATACTGTATATCATCCTAAACCACCATACATCGTTCTTAAGAAAAGTCAAGATTTCAATGGGACTCGAACCTATCGTGGTGGTATAATCGAGTTGAATGATTCAGGGGTTGTATTTCTTCGTTCAAAAGATGGACAATACTCTGTAGAAACCAAATTCTATCCTTTCTCAGATATTGAATGCCTAATTGATTCTAATAATCAGATTGTCATTGGTGAATGGAAAAAGAAAATTGGTTTTTGGAATATCGAACTTATGTGTCAAAAGGAGGGTAATCCAGATGCAGAACTGTTTTCAATAGTTCTTCAACCAAACCAGAAGGTTTCCTATTGTATAGAGCCAGGCGAATACAGAATAGTCTATCTACGATTCAGAAGTACTGATAATTACCTGGACTGCAGCGACTCACTATGCTGTAGTCGTTTTACAGTTGCGCGGAATGCAATTACATATATTGGCACTTTCGAATTAGAATATCGATGGAAACCGTCTTCGGGCATGACGATGATTCCATTTAAAGTTCTTCATCACCAAGGAATGAATTCTACGTATCCACCAATGGGTTTGGTGGGCGGAGCTTTACAATATTATGCAGATAAAGAGAAGGCTGAAAAGGAGGCGAAAGAAACTCCATTTCATGCTCTTAAAATAATCAACGATTCTTCTTACGTTCCTTTATTCAAAGAACATTTGCCATTGAATTTTTGTCCTGTCGGAATTCAGAAATAATAAGCGGCCTAACCAGAAACTCAAACTGACGGTTGCCAGCTGGGTACGTTAAACATGGCGAACATAGGTTTCAGTTTTAATAATAACTTTTTCAGCATGAACTCATTTCGTTGGGTGCATGTTGCAAATTTGCAATGCCGCAGCTTAGCGCCAATCCGTTAGCCCGCAGGCATAAATTATAGTCAAATGAAAATGAATCATCCTATAAAAATTCTACTTTTCCTCATCATTACCTTCCTAGAATTAGGATTTGGTACGACAAGTAAACAAAATATTTCAAAATCACTCGATAAAATAAATAAGCTTAGTCATATCCTTCATACAAATCTTGACAGTATATTTACAAAAGAATATGTAAAGGCTTTTGGACGAGCGGACGCATCCAATTTATTAAGTCGTGTCGTCGTTTCTTCAAAGAAAGCTCAATATCGGTCGAATACTAAGAAAGATTATTTTATCCAATTCGATGATATAGTAAATTCAAGAGTTATCTATTTTGGTTTTATTTATCGTTCAAATCAATATGTCTTTTATTATCGGCTATGCCTTGAGGGGAAAAATATTACCATTAATTCAATCAACAGAACACTAAAACTGGACTTCGAACAAGAGATTGAAAAAGAAATTGACAAATATCAAACTAAATACGCCAATGATACTCTAGATGACCTTGCCAATGATGCTATATGTACGATAAGGCCGGTCAATTTCACACATAACTCTGGCAACCATTCTGATTTTCTTGTGTATGTAGAATTCTTTGGAAGCGACATTAGCATGTCTTTTGGATTTGTTTTAGAAAACGGTCAATATTATCCTCGATTCAAATACGTTGGCGCAGGGAAATCTGCAGTGACCCCTAAGCTTATCGATATTGACTCAGATGGCAAAATGGAGCTTCTTCTAATTGCAGACGAGGCAGGCAATCAAAGTGGTAAGGACTTTATTACGATCTGGCGATACCAGAGAAAAAGGTTTGAAGAAATATTCAGAGAAGGGCTTTCTGAAGGTTACATGTATTGTCCATATTTCTATCATAATAGTTATTCATTTATAAAAAATCCTATCAATAATAAGATGCTCGATATATCATTTCACGTCAGCACAGATACAGAGTTTTTCGATGTGAAGGAGCCGATTTCCTTTTATAAGAGATATGGAAATTTTTTACCTAAAAAGGATTCTACGATCTTTGTTTTTAATGGCACGAAATATATTCCCAAGAAGAAGTTTTATGATTATCGTGCTTTTTTCAGACGATGGTGTAAAGAAAATAATTTTAGAGAATAATGCCAGCGGGCTAACCAGGCGCTCAAGCTCGACCTGACTGGTATCGGGAGATAAATGAGCAGGCGAAGGAGAATTGAATTGTAATTAACCTATTTTAAGTGCTACAGCTTAGTTGCCAACCGTTAGGCGCAATAACTGTATCAAAAAAAATACATATAGTTATTTATATTTTTATAAATGAAGAAGGCAATTCTTATGGATATAATGGAGAATAAAGAAACGTTATATAAATGTATAGAAATATATAACAAATGTACCCTAGAATGGGTTGATACTTTTTACTCAAAAGATTTAATTTGGAAAGAGTTACCAACAACAACTTTTCCAAAAGGAAGATCAGGAGGGTTTAAAGAATTTCGTGAAGCAGCCGAACAACGATTAAGGCTATTCCCTAAAAATTCTTTAACTGTAGTAAAATGTGTTGCAGAAAACGATTATGTTGTATCTGAACAAGACTTGAAAGGGACACTTGCTATTTCAGTAGGAAACTATAAAGCAGGTGATGAAAGCAGATTAAAGATTGTTACATTTTTTAAATTAAAAAATAATCAAATTATTGAACACACTGACTTTGTTGTTTCAATTCAATAAAACTAAAAATAATATCAATTATTAATACCATTACTATGCCACACAGTGCGTTAGGATACCGTCCAACAGCACTAGAAACTTATTTCCCTTGTCAAGTGGCAAGTGCTTGATATTGAAAAAAATCCAACTTATCATTAGCTCATATTCTGAGGAGTAGGTCAGAGATTTCGTGTTCTTTGCGGTCAAGCCACAAAGGCCGCCAGAAAAAAAACATGTCTTCCGAAGTACACAAAAGGAAGGTTCAAGGGTCACTTTTTATGGGAATCTGCGAATCATGAAAAAATATTTGATCATCCTGCTTTTTCTGATCGAACAGCTCGACGCACAAACGATTGATCAGATCGAAAAAAACCGGATCATTCTTCCCAACGGGTGGTCATTAACCCCGGTGGGGAAAAGTCTGCCTCTCGGTGATCTCCCGCTTAATCTTGCTGTCTCACCAGATAAAAAAATGCTCGCAGTCACCAACAATGGACAAAGCACGCAGAGTATCCAGCTTATTAATATCTTCAAAGGCATGATCACCGACACGAAAGAGGTTCGAATTGCTTGGCTGGGACTTGCATGGAGTAACGATTCCAGAACACTTTACGCCTCGGGCGGCAACGGGAATTACATAATGCAGTTCGATGTTCGAAACGGCAAAATCATGCCCCGTGACAGCATCGTCGTTGGAAGACCGTGGCCCGAAGAAATCTCCGTCGCCGGAATCGCGCTTGATGATGACCGTCATCTACTGTATGCCGTGACAAAAGAAAACAATTCGCTCTACGTGATCAATGTGAAAGAGAAAAAGGTTGTGAAAACCATTCCCCTCGGTGGTGAAGGATATACATGCATTCTTTCGCCGGATAAAAAGATGCTCTATGCTTCCTGCTGGGGTTGTGATAAAGTAGTGATATTCGATACACAAAAAATGGCGATTGCCGGATCGGTTGTTGTCGGCGATAATCCGAATGAGCTGCTTTTAAACTCTAACGGTTCACTGCTCTATGTGGCGAATGTAAACGACAATTCGGTCTCAGTCATCGATAGACGCCGGCGGAAAGTGATTGAAACGTTAAACGCTGCCCTCTACCCTGATGCGCCGAGCGGATCGACCACAAACGGCATTGCTCTGAGTAAGGACGAAAAAACACTTTACGTCGCCAACGCCGATAATAATTGTTTGGCGGTGTTTGATGTGGCACGACCCGGCCATAGCAAAAGCAGGGGGTTTATTCCGACCGGGTGGTATCCCACCTGTGTCCGTGTTGTGGACAATACAATTTTTGTCGCCAATGGAAAAGGATATTCCTCCCTGCCGAACCCGCACGGTCCGAATCCGATGAAGAAAGAAACAAAAGTGGAATACCAGAAAGGAATCGAGTCTGCCGAAAAAGAGCAGTACATCGCAGGCTTGTTCATCGGCCGACTTGGCATTATTCAAGTTCCTAATGAAAAACAGCTTTCCAAGTATTCACAGGTCGTTTATCGAAACACACCCTATTCGAAAGAAAAAGAGACACAAAGCTCTGGGCGACCGGGTAATCCGATCCCCATGAAATCAGGCGACACTTCACCAATCAAGCATGTCTTCTATATCATCAAGGAAAACCGGACATACGACCAGGTGTTGAGTGATATCCCCGGAGGAAATAGCGACACTTCTCTGCTCCTTTTTGGTGAAAAAGTGACGCCGAACCAGCATGCACTTGTAAAAGAATTTGTCCTCTTCGATAATTTCTATGTCGATGGAGAGGTCAGTGCCGACGGCCATAACTGGAGCCTCGGCGCATATGCAACGGATTATCTCGAAAAGAACTGGCCCACGGTTTATGGAAATCGCGGCGGTTCGTTTGACGCAGCAGGAACGCGCGATATTGCGAATAATAAAAATGGATTTATCTGGGATTTCTGCAAACGGTACGGGATCACGTATCGGACATACGGCGAATTCATGGACGACTATAAACCGAATATCCCGGCGCTTGAAAATCACTTCTGCCCGTATTACACGAGCTGGGACCAGACGGTGATGGACACAACCAGGTTACGACAGTGGAAACGGGAATTCGATTCGCTCCTCACAATCGGAGCAGTTCCGCAACTCAACACGCTCTGGTTCATCAACGACCATACCGAAGGACTTAAACTCGGGCGACCGACACCGATAGCCGAAGTAGCAGATAACGATCTGGCAGTCGGTCTTTTTATCGACTATCTGAGTCACAGTAGCATCTGGGACAGTAGCGTCGTCTTCATCGTGGAAGATGACGCTCAGGACGGACCCGACCATGTGGACGCACATCGAAGCACATTGTATCTTGCGGGCGGATTTGTAAAACGACACTACATCGATCATACGATGTATTCCACGTCGAGTGTATTGCGAACGATCGAACTGATTCTGGGACTACCACCCATGAGTCAATATGATGCCGCCGCTGAACCACTCTGGAGAAGTTTTACAGACACTATTAATGTATCCGCCTTCAATTCAATTTATGCAAAAGTGGATTTATTTGAAAAGAATACTGCGATGAATGAATGGCAACGGAAGAGTGACCAGTTCGATTTCGGTAAAGAAGATCGCGTCCCTAATGTCATGTTTAATGAAGTCCTTTGGGCTGCAATAAAAGGAGGCCGTATCCCGTGTCCATCTCCGCGGCACGCTGCCTTTGTGAATTCTGTTGTTGGACAGGAAAACCAAGGTAACGAATAATGCGAAGACAACGATTGTCATTTTCAGTGCATGGGGATACCTGGCATTACGCAATTTGTAAGTGATACTGCAAAACTTATAATAACAGACATGAAAGCATCAACTCGAATGATCGCGGGAACATTTTCATTCCATATAGTGTCTGCCTGGTCTGACTCAGTTTTAGTTTTCTCCGATGCCGAGAAATCGTCAGCTTTTGCTATAGGAGCATATAAATTTCAGCCATTGCAATAGTTTACAACAAAAGAGGGATCGCAGGTCTAATGCTTAATCAAAAGAATAAAGCGCTGATGGATTTTAAAAGAGCGATAGAATTGGGATATCAGATCTCTTCATGAGACTCTGGATTTGTGTGGGCAAAAGTGAGTATATGGTCATTTTGCCATCTCGCCAGATGCCTTAGGGGTTGTGACAGTATGGCGAAATGTCGAATATGGGACCCGCTTTTAAGCCTTACAGGAGTTTCAGGAGTATCTTCTGCTTCGATATACCAGAGGAATCAATGTCGAGGGGATGGCGAAAGTGGTTTTGCTATAATTTTTTTGGAAATTATTTTCATTCCCTATGGCGGATCGTTTTCTAAATTTTTGTTTGTATTTAGAAAAAGGTCATTATATGCTCCATTTATAGGCTATTGCGCAGTCTTTGCAAGCAACAAAAATATCTCTTGCATTTGAAATTGAAAGTATTTACTTTTTTGCCAGCTGTTTACGAACGCCGGCTTGTCCGCCATAATTAGCTTATCTCCTGATAGCGGATGGACAATCCCGAAAACAGCTCCGACGCCGACGAATTCCTGATAGAAATTTTCTGAATACACACTGATCTGCCGCATGATGGTTTACGGTGGACGAATGTGTTCCAGCAATGTTCCTTAAAGGGGAAAATCTTTTCGTGCCAATGCTTTTTCGTTATTTTGAGGAATACGCCAAAGAGGTTAGACAACTTCGCGAAATTATGACGAACCAATATAGGAGGGAATTTTATGCGTAAACGATTTAAGTATGATAAACCGATAACACCCACAATTTCAACAGTCCTCAAGTGTATCTTATTAACCTTCATAGTCTTGTCTATCACTAGTTGCTATTCATGGTGGGTAGGGGAAAAGAATACAAACTGGGGAGGGAAAAATCCTCAGATAGATACAACTAGGCGCCAGAAAATATATAGTGATCTAAAGCGTGGTTCGAAAGACTGGGTTGATGCTGCCCACGAATATTATGGCGATACCTATGACGATAAGTTACCGGACCTAATTGTTTCCATTGACTCATTAAATGAAATTAGTGCATCGTTAATTCAACGAAGTGATTCCCAAAGTGTGCTGTATGGAGAGAATAAGTTTTGGGTGCTTATCATCAGCAAAATCCAATATCCGGTTGTCCGCCGAGATACAGTATCACTTCCGCAGAAAATTGTTGTCACAAGCGACAAATCCACCTTACACCACGTAAAAGACGTGAATACCGCTGATTCTGTCTATGTAAAATATGACACCACTACTACCACGGAGAAAGATGTGTCGCCTCCATATTCACTTCAAGTAAGCAGAGAAGTCCTCTATTACTCTCGTGGGCCAAGAGAACTTTCGATATCGAATATCATAGGAGGGATTCTTGCTATATTCAAAGTGAATATAGCACCATCCGATAACTCGTCGAAGGCTCCGAGTGATTCCGTAGTGTTTGTTAACTTACAGCCCTTGGGTAATGAAAAGGATAGTTCAAAGTTAAAGTACCCATTATATGGCATCAATGCCGGTATAAACCTTTTTCCTGACACATACAACCGCGTTGCTATTCATTCCAGTGACACAACAAAATATTCATACAATTTCAACTTCATTAATACGGAAAGCATTCTTTTTAATACGAGTATCGGTGTTGGTCTAACACTTTGGGGGGTGCAGGACTCCCTTGTGCACCGACCTTCATTTCTTTTCCTGGGGAATATAAATCTTTGGCATTCGCATGCGCCGATTGATTCCAGAAGTCTTAGTCTATCCTTCGGGATTTCACCAACTAGTTTGGACGATATTTTCTCAAAGCTTTTTCTAGGAGGCAGAGTGAGCTTGGGATATTTTGAGAATGTAATCGGACGTGCCACCGAAGGTAAAACTAAGTACGAGTATTCCGACCACACGTCCATCTTGGGTGAAAGCGGTTTGATATTTGGAATTGTCACTGGGCATCGCATCAAACCGCTAGTTTTAATTGGAATTGACTTTAGACTCTGAAATAGATGACAAAGGAGAATTGCTTATTTTATACTATAGTGATTTTTGAAAACCTCATCTATATGGGAATATCAAATCATTGCATACAACAGATTTGCTTTCATCGCAACTAAATTAGGAGGAGAGAAATGAAAACAAAAGTTATGTTATGTTTGCTTATTGGCTTGTTAGTATCAAGCTTTGCAAATCGTTCGGTTGCCCAAGTTCCTGTAAACCAGGACAAGATTGCTATTCCTGCTGCTATTCCTCAACATGCAGATCATTCGAATCAACAATCGACAGCTCCTGTACCTTGGTGGATAATTCCAATTTATGTGATTGCAATAATAATACTTGCAGGCTTTCCAGAGATCTTGGATATATTAATGGCGTATCGATCAAAAAACAAGGCACAAGACATCTCAAAAAGGTTAATAGAGTATAAACTAGGAATCGATAAGGAAAGCGGAAAAGGGCTTTCGAGCACACAAGGGCTTTCTCGAATCAAGACTCTTGGAAAATTAGAGTTTGATGAACTGAGGGAATTCATAAAGGAAAGTGAAAAATCACCTCCGGGCATTCAGGGTCTTACTCGGGGCATTATCGCTGTTACTGTAATAGTGGTCTTAGGTATAGCCGTGTTTCATATATTAGTTTACGGTATTCCTGAGAATGATTCCCCAATCATTAACAATATCTTGAGCATGTTTGCAGGGCTTTTAGCTGCTATAACTGGGTTCTACTTTGGTGTTAGACAGGCGGAAGAGAAAGTGAAGACGAAAACGGATTAAATAATTGAGAGGAAAACTGCACTGTCCCAATTGCCTGTTAGAAATAAACGCGACTCATTTTGAGGTGTGGGAGTCAGAGGGGTCTGGAGTGAAGAAGACTGTTGAAGAAACTCCTATCGAAAATTTAAGAATCTTAATTATTCTAAAGAAAATCCGTAAATATTAGTAGCCAAAAACATTAATCCAATAATAAATAGTTTATAAAAGGGGGTAAGTTGATATCAATCCCCCGATGATATCAAAGGCTATTTTTCAGTAGCATTACTGTGTTGGCGCTCGGTGATTTTTTACCCCCTCCCCCTTGACCCTGACATTTAAGCGTCGGGTTTTTTATTCGCTATTGGAAAGTAGATATTGTAGGTTTTAGTTAGATGTATTGGGTTTTGGGGACTTGTGGGAGTGGTCACTCAATGTATCAATCCTTTTTGTTCCCATTGTTATTAATGTGGCAGCTTAGCCGCTATCCGTTAGGCGGCATACCAATCCATAATAAGAAAGAACAATTACAAGATGAAAATTACAGGTAAGGTTGTCGCCCTTATAGTCGGTGCGTCATTGGCTATTTCAATCATCATAGATTACTCAATTATACAACATCAGTTACCTTGGCTACACAGGATACTGGCTATAGAGGTTATCATCACACATTGGGCGGGAGGAGACATAACAATACCACGACTCTCGCTACTTCCTCTTTTGGCTATTCCTTCAATCGTAATGGTTCTTATGTTTGTTCCCTACACCTCTCTCCACAATCGTGAATCTTGGAGAGCGTTCGGAGTCAAACTCAAAACTATATTTCGCACTTGCTTTTGGGTTCTTGTTCTTTTAATCGTTGGCGAATTAATCTTCCTTTTTGCTAAGAAGTATTTGCTTGATGCAATAGGGCAGCTCCCAAAAATATTGTCGGTCGGACTTAAATTGTATTCATTTGATTTTCGATTTCTTTCTATCACCTTTACACCGGCAGGTATCATTGGAATGCTTGTCGGGATGTGGATATGGTATCGGACAGGCATCAAGAAATAATCTAGACCGAATGTGATTATCGCCGATATGCCACCTAACCATTTTAAAAAGAAAAGAGTCAAGTACATAACATTCTCCCGATGCGTCCCACAGAGTGGGATTCAAGTGTTAACAACTGAACATAACCGGCAAAGAGCGATGATATAAGCCGCAACTTCGTTAAAGTTACATTCTTTTTGAGTCAATGCGGATGAAGGATTACGAAAAAGTGTTCTTGACTTCAATTCTATCATTTTGTATACTTCGCGGGTCGAAATGACACTGCAATAAAGCAGTTGCTCAATCATTTTACTAACCACAGGAGGATGTACTATGAAACACATCGCAATTATCGCTGCATGCCGCGTTCTCTTTTGCGCCTTCGGCGTAGTCGCACACAGCCAGGAAATCCAGGTGGGAACATTCAGCATCACGCCTACTATAGAAGGCTATTCGCTGAACAACGGAAGCGGTGATCGAACCGTATCGGTTGAAGTGGCTTTCCCGAAGCCGTTCGAAGTAAAACCGGATATCGTATTGAATCTCAACTCTATCGATGTAGACAAGACGGCTAATCTGCGCATCTCGATGAAACCTGTTTCGATCTCGCGCGACGGATTTACGATCCAAGTGAAAACGTGGGCAGATTCGAAGATCAATCTAGTCGGCGGCACATGGATTGCAGTTGCTCAGAAAAAGTAACGCAGCATCTGTTTCTTTGAATGTAGAGGGTTTGGGTCGCTTGGCATCAGCGACCCATTTTTTTTATCTACCGACAATTCATGGCGAGCTTAGGTTTAGTACAGAATTGAAAGTTATCAGTATGAACTTGTTTCGTTGGGTGCATTTTGCAAATTATCAGCGCTGCAGCTTAACGCCAGTTCGTTAGGGCGCACGAACAGAGATTTAATAACGACTATATTTATAAATAACTATCTTAAGTACAATTGATAAAATATTGAGAAAATAATGACTGAAATTGGAAAAAGTAAAATCGCATTCAAATTGGAATTGATTTTTAAGGCATTGTTGTTTTGTATTTTGTCTGTAATATTTTTTGGTTTACCGCTTTTCTTGTCTGCTGGTAACATACAATTCTGGAATGCATGGTTGTTTCTAGAGGCATTTTCCATTCCTGTGTTCCTTATTTTTATTTACTTGTCTATAAAGAATCCGGATCTATTTGAAAAGAGAATGAAAACAAATGAAAAAGAAGTATCACAAAATGTATATAAAACTCTTTTGGCGTTTGTTTTCATTATATCGCTTGTAGTTTCCGGTTTCGACTATAGATACCATTTGTCGACGGTTCCAATATTGGTTGTTAGCATTTTCACAATAGTAATGCTATGTGGATTATTAATGCTCTTCATCGTTATGAAACAGAACAGTTATGCGTCGCGCGTAGTGGAAATTCAAGAGGGGCAGAAACTAATAGACACCGGATTATATTCTGTTGTTCGGCATCCGATGTATCTGGCATTTTCAATTATCTTCTGCTTTTCACCATTTGTTTTGGGGTCATTTTATGCTCTCATCCCGATAGTATTCATGCCTTTGCTTATCGCCATGAGAATAAAAAATGAAGAGATAATATTACAAAGAGGATTAAAAGGATATGACTCATATATGAAGAAAGTAAAATATCGTTTGATACCTTATATCTGGTAAAATGAAAACCACTAAGGTGCTAAATTGGGATAATATAAATAGTATCCCAGTGTTTAAATATAATAACGTACGGTATCTTTAAATTATTCTTCGGTAGTTACAATGAGTAACGAATTGAATCTCAACTCAAAAGAAAAACTATATTATTACTTGACATTAGTTTCTATTGGGACAATGTCATACATAATCGCAGATATTGCCTATGAAGCAATAGGACATGGAGGAGCATGTTTAATTGCAGGTGGAAAAATTACTTTGCTGACTTCTGTTTATTTTAGAAGTGAGACACATAGTTTTATTACAGACACTTTTGGACCGCTTGCTAACCTTGCAATGGGATTGCTACTTTGGACACTGCTGCGAAGAGCAAATCACTTTAAAGCCTATTCTCAATTGCTACTATTGCATACCATGACATTCAACTTGTTTTGGTTTTTCATGGCTATGTTTTTACGCAGGCATAACGAATAAAGGCGATTTTTGCATTTGATATTAGAGGAGCTATTGAACTTCTGACATGGAGAATATTATTAATAGTTATTGGTTTTTTCTCTTATCGTATCTTTTTTTATTTAATTGTTAGTGCAGCCCTAAAAATATTCAACACCTTTAGAAATAGTTCTTTAACACGTCGATTATGGCAATTATTTCTATATCCGTATTTGTCACCAGGAGTTTCAACATTAATTGCAGTTTCATTTTTTAGCCCACGTTCAATTGACACTTTTATAGAAGCAATTAACTTTCCAATGTTCTTCCCACTGCTATTAACACCAAGATATTTACGAAAATCTGATAAATATTTTCATCGGGAGACGAACAATTTAAATCAACCTTTCTTAACTAAACAACAACTGAATTTTAATTTCTATGGCGTAATCATATTTATAATATTTTGTTGGACAATGGGACGTGGAATACGTTTTTGATTTATTGGCAAGTGGTATAACCGGCTGTTTAAGTTAACCGGAAAAACGTGAGTGCATTAAGAATGGTGCGAATATGTTTCGTATATTTTGAAGGCTATAATCTTGAACTCGTTTCGTTATCAGCAACTTGATAATTATCAACGCCGCAGCTTAGCGCCGGTCGTTAGGCGGCATTCTTAAATAAGGAGAAATATGAAAATGAGAACTTTGAGTTTTATTCTTATGATTATTAGCTCGCTATGCTATTTGATTATCATGGGAGTTATCATTAGGGCTGGAGAAGCTTCTGGTTATCTTTTGTATCTTAATATTATCTTTGGATTATTATTTATTGTACTAGCTTGGTATAGGTTTTATAAAAACAGACCGAAGAAAGAAACACAATCGATTAAATAATTTAAATGCCACCTAACCATTTTAAAAAGGAAAGAGTCAAGTAAATAGTAATCTCCCGATGCGTTCCGCAATAGTGATGTGAATGAACTTATTTCGTTATGTGTATATTGAAAATCATCGGCGCCGCAGCTTAGCGCCGTTCCGTTAGAACGCACAGACAGTTTACGGTAAATTCATATAAATAAATTGCAACTATTTTGTTTACACCATTGGAGAAGAATATGAATAATCGCATAATCCTTTTTTTCGTTACGGTCATTATAATAGTTGTATTCAGTATCAACGCTCTAAATGCCTGCACGACATTTGTCATCCATCAGAAGAACCATTTACTTTTCGGACGAAATCTTGATTGGCCAACTGGAACAGGTCTTGTTATGATCAACCAAAGGAATCTTGAAAAAGTAGCCCTTGTTGATTCGTCCGAAAAACCTGCCAAATGGATTTCCAAATTCGGAAGTATCACGTTTAATCAAGTCGGAAGAGACTTGCCATACGGTGGTATGAACGAAAACGGCCTCGTAATGGAACAAATGACATTAGATCAAACAGTGTACCCTTCCAGAGATAACCGATCCGGAATAGGTGCATGTCAATGGATACAGTATCAACTGGATAATTACTCTACCATTGAAGAAGTTATTCAAAGCAATACAATATTGAGAATTGTCGATGGCATTTCGAAACTCCATTTTCTAGTTTGTGATCGATCCGGCCACACAGTATCCATAGAGTTTCTCAACGGCAAAATGGTATGCCATACCGAAAGTGACCTTCCCGTTCAGGTGTTAGCCAATAGTACGTATGCAGAATCGATGATTTGTTACAACGACAATGGCGATACACAATCTAACCGGTCACTCTATAATTTCGTCACCGCTGCACATCAAGTCAAGCACCCTGATTTTCCAGACGATACTTCAGCTATTTCCTATGCTTTCAGCGTATTACATTCCGTTAGTCAGGGTCTTGCTACAAAATGGAGCATTGTTTACGATATTACAAACATGAAGATACACTTCAAGATCTTTGAAACACCTACCATTGTTTGTGAACAAAAGATTTTCACCAAGCAACCGCCGTATGATCCAGTAACGAAGATTGTAGATTTCAAAGGATTGAATTTTGATTGCTCTGCGAAGATGAAAGTTCTCGATTTGAATTGTGATATCGAAGGGATAGTGAATCAGTCCCTGACAAACTATTCTACAGATATTAACAAGGAATTCATTGCAAAGGCTTTTACCTTCTTCAAGAACTGGGGAATACCTATTGAATTGAAGGAGCAGGAATTAGTCTATCTAGCAAAGTATCCCGAATCATTTAGATGTGTTACGAAATAGTATTTATGCTTGGTATTTGGATATTTATATACGTGCGCCCTAACCAGGCGCTCAAGCTGACGGTTGCCAGCTGGCAGTAACCCAATCAGAAAAATTCTAATCACGTTCATCACATTTAAGAGGAGATGATAATGCACAATTTCTTTGAACCAATCCTAATTCTTATCATTCTTTTAATCGTTGTTGGTCCAATCGGATTTATGCGCTATAGACTTTTCATACGCTTTATCCAAGTACAAGAGTCAATCGCACAGAGTTTGCAAAAACTTGTTGAGAATCAAACGAAAGCCAAATAACCTCTATTTAGGTTTCAAGTATAATGCGGCAGCTTAGCGCCGGTCCTTAGGCGGCCCAGGCGCAAACAAACAGTAGGAGAAAACCATGATTCTTATACTCGAAGGAGATAGCAATTGACCGATTGGAGCACAGGAAACTGCGAAACGAACGGAATTAACATACACTACACAAGAACTGGAGGAAGCAAGCCCCCTATAATTTTGCTACACGGATTAACTGCTAATGGAGCCTGCTGGGCTGCGTTGGCCCATGCTATAGAGGGAGATTATGACGTAATCATGCCGGATGCCAGAGGCCATGGCAAGTCGAGTGTGCCTAACTATGGGTACCGATACGAAGACCTTGCAAACGATGTCGTTGGTCTTATATGGGCTCTACGACTTTCGCCTCCGATCCTCATCGGACACTCCATGGGAGGTATGATTGCCGCCGTGGTGGCAAGTCATAACCCAGAGCTTCTTCGTTGTCTAATCTTAGCTGATCCAACGTTCTTGAGTCCAAAAGTTCAGCGCGAAATACGAGACAGCGACGTGGCAGATAGGCATCGGCGATATCTCAATATGTCATTGGATGACGTCGTGGCAGAAGCACGGATTAGACACCCTGATCGGTCATTAGATACAATCGAGCTGATCGCCCGGGCACGACTTCAAACCAGTATGGGCGCTTTCGACGTTCTCACGCCACCGAACCCTGACTATGTGCAGGTAGTCAGTGCCATTGAAGTTCCAAGCCTACTTGTGATTGGTGGTTCAGCAGGCGTGGTTTCGCCTGATGTTGCCGCAGATCTGCAACGTCTTAATCCGCGACTTCAAGTTGAACAAATTCCGGAAGTCGGCCACGGGCTCCATTATGACCAGCCTGAGCGATTTGCGGTTGTCGTCAAATCCTTCTTACGTTCAATTGGCGCCACCTAACCATTTTAAAAAGGAATAATATTCTCCTGATGGGTTCCGCAAGGTCGTTTTGCCATCTCGCCAGATGCCTTTAGGGTTGTGACAGTATGGCGAAATGTCGAATATGGGACCCAAGAGCCTCAATCCCGTGACTCCGGAGGGATCGTTATGGTTGCTTCTACTTCGAGATAGGAGAGAAATCAATCTAAACCGAAAAGGAAAGTGGTTTTGCTATAATTTTTTCTGGAATAATTTTAGTGTCTCTCAGGGCTTTTTCTTGACTCTTTTAAAATGATTATGTAACGTCTTGCATACTTAGCAGTTGGGAAGAAGTAGAAGCGGAGACGTATGGTTCCCCTAGCTTGTTCCTTCAGCTTTGGCGCCAAAACGTATCCTGATAAGAGTATAGAGAAGTATACGAATGAAATTAGCTTTGTCAACCCAGCTAATTGTTAGGTCAAATTATGCAGTCTAACATACGAAAAACTCATGTTAGACTGTAATATGCAATCCAATCTTCCCAATGGAAGAAACTGAAATATTTGCTCAAGAAGCCGCTGATGTTGGCGCGCAGGCGATTAAGCAAGGTGTTGCGCGAATTCAACTCAGTCATCAAGAAATTTACGATACAACACTTCGCGATATAAAAGAGGCTCGCAGTATATTAGATTTGTTAATGAAAGAAAATTTTATTAAAAACCCGATATTGCATTTATCGAAGAAGCAGTGAAAAAGGCAATTGAATCAGTTACATAAATCTATAGATAATGCATAGAAAATCGTTTTCTACTATATTGAAACAAAACTGAAAATGATACAATTAATTATTCGTATTTGAAATACGAATTGTATTAGTATAAGACGAGGTGTAATATGAAGAAGATAATTATTAAGATATTTTTCCCAATTATTGGATTAATATCACTTATCTGGTTTTTATTTCGTGTCGTTCCCAAACCAAGTCGTGCCACGTATCCCTGCATGCGTGTCGCCTATCCTATAGCTTCTTCTTTTGTGATCTACTTTCTTGGATTGGTTACTTCTGCTTTTGCTTTTGGCAAAATGAAAGAGCGTTGGAAATATTCACACTATTGGACTATGATCGGCTTTTTGGTGATTGCACTAATAACAGGATTTTTCTCTTTTCAGGCAGATCAACCTCCAGTATATGCTAATACAAGCAATCTTGGTGCAGCTAACGCACCTATTGGCGAAGCAAAAGGAATATACCCAGGAAGAGTAGTTTGGGTGCATGATTCTGCCGCTACAAATCAAAATTGTGTTCCCGGTTCTTACGGTCATGGATGGTTTTTGCCGGAGAACAATAATCAGACAGTTGTAGACGGGATGGTTTCTTCTGCTATTCAAAAACTGACAGGACAGATTACAGATAGTGCTGCTTGGAAGGCGATATTTGAATATCATAATACGACACGCGGCAAGGGAGCTGTCAATTATGCAGCCGGAGAAAAAATCTTTATAAAAATAAACGCTACAAGCGGCTGGAGTGGAAACTATAATACATCGGATCTATCAAAGGTATACAATTCAAATTACGGTATCTCCGAAACTTCCCCGGCGATTGTGCTGTCAGTGCTGCGTCACCTCGTGAGCAAGGTGCGTGTTTCACAGACCGATATCTATATTGGCGATCCGATGAAGCACATCTACAAACACTGCTATGACCTCTGGCATGCGGAATTTCCGAACGTCCACTATCTCGATAACAGCTACTCCACGCTGGGAAGAGAAAAAGCAACCGCAAGCACTACAGCAAAAATATATTATTCCGATCACGGAGCCGTGTTGCGCGCGAACGTTTGGGACCCGGGGAGACCCGGGGGAAGTCCTATCTATAATGATTATCTTTACACAATATTATCAACCGCGGAATATGTTATCAACCTGCCGATGTTAAAAGGACACCAGCGGGCGGGCATAACGGCTTTTGCTAAGAATAATTTCGGTTCACAAACCAGAGCAGACGCGTCACAGCTACATGACGGTCTTGTGGCTCCGATGCAAATGGAGAATGGCATAACAAGACCTGGATACGGTTTATATCGCGTTCAGGTCGATTTCATGACACATTCACTCACCGGAAAAAAGAACCTATTTTACTTGATGGATGCCCTGTGGGCGACCGACTACGAAGCGGACGTCCCTTTAAAATGGCAAATGGCTCCGTTCAATAACGACTGGATGTCTTCGGTATTCGCATCGTTCGATCCTGTCGCTATCGAATCTGTTGGGTACGATTTTCTCCGTTCTGAATTTACTGCCGCGCGCGGCAACTGCTCTACTGTTGTTCAAATGGATGGAGTTGATGACTATTTACATCAGGCAGCGGATTCGTTGAATTGGGCAAGCGGTATTAAATATGATCCCGACAGTAATGGGGTACATATTAAGAGCCTTGGAACGCATGAACACTGGAATAATGCTACCGATAAACAATACACAAGGAATCTCGGAATAGGTGAAGGAATAGAATTAATTTCTATTGATAATTCTTCCCTTCTCGTCCAACTCGTTTCTTTTGAGGTTACGCTTAAAGAAACTCAAATATTGCTTGTATGGAAAACTGCATCAGAAGAGAATAACTATGGATTTGAAGTAGAGAGAAGAGCGGTTGTCAGTGATCAGTCATCGATGACCAATACTTGGCAGAAAATCGGGTTTGTTGCCGGTAACGGTTCCAGCAATATTACGCATGAGTATTCTTTCAGTGATCCCAAGCTTATGGTAGGCAGGTATGCCTATCGTTTGAAACAGATTGATAATGATGGGACGTTTACATATTCGACAAGTGTAGAAGTGAAGATTGGAGCGCCGGCTGTTTTCTCTTTGTCTCAGAATTATCCCAATCCCTTCAATCCTTCTACAAGTATTTCGTTTAACCTTCCCACAAAATCATTTGTGTCACTCAAAGTATTTGATTTGATGGGAAAAGAGGTGGTAACACTGGCCGCACAAGAAATGAGCGCGGGAAATCATGCTCTGCAATGGAATGCGAGTAACCTATCGAGCGGTGTCTATTTTTATCGCTTGCATGCTGGTTCATTTTCTGAAACAAAGAAACTCGTTTTGCTGCGATAAAACAATTGCAACCTAACCAGACGCTCAAGCTGACGGATGCCAGCTGAGTACGTTAAGCATGGCGAGCATAGGTTATAGTTTTTAATTGAAAGTTGGTATAATGAACTTGTTTTGTTTAGTATGTTTTGAAAGTTATCAGCGCCGCAGCTTAGCACCGGTCCGTTAGGCACAATGCGCGATTCGGAGTCAGTGTCAAATAAAAAAGGAAATCACGATGAACAACAAATATTTCATTCCCGCCACAACCATGTTTGGAGGTCTTTTCGTTTGGGTAGCCTTCCTTATCTTTCATGAAACGAACGGTGCGATCAATGTGTCGTCGTTGTGGCTAGGAGCGGGACTATGTTTGGTGGCGGGTGGCCTGGTCTTTTTCTCTGCTGTTCGTTGCCGCCAGGTAGGAGGTCCCCGCATCGGTAATATCGTCCGAACTGTTCTTCTGATTGTGATGACAACAATTACCTACTGGAGAGTCGGTACTGTTGTTGCAGGCGTGCTGGCGGTAGCAGCGATCACGACTGGATCATTGCTTCTGATGGGAAGCTATCAGTCGAAGGTGGCGGAAGGCTCGGTTTCTTCAGCCGTGCAGGCGAGGAACAAATTCAATTAGGTGCGCATGTACCTAATCAGCGGCTCAAGCTGACCGGATGAGCGTTGGTACTTTTAACATGGCGAGCATAGGTTTCGGTTTTTAATAATAAATATTTCAGCATGAACTTGTTTCGTTTGGTACAGTTTGAAGGTTGTCAGTGCGGCAGCTTAACCGCCGTCCGGTAGGTGGCGTTTTAACTACTGATCAATAGGAGAAGAATGAAAGTATTATTAATCATTGATATGCAAGTAGGATCATTTAAACCTGAAACGCCGTGTTATGATACTGATGGTGTTGTTCAAAGAATAAATTCATTATCAAATTATTTCCGACAAAATGGAGATAAAGTCATTTTTATCCAACATGATGGAACAAAGGAAAACTATTATATCCCTGGTACGTTCGATTGGAATATTTTACCAACTCTAATTCAAAGTACAGACGATATTATCATTGGCAAAACGGCTAATGATTCATTTTATCATACAGATTTAGAAAGTGTATTGAATAAAAACGATATAACTGATTTATTTATTACAGGTTGTGCAACCGATTATTGTGTCAATGCAACAGTACATTCTGCTTTAATCAAAGATTATAATATCTTCATTGTTCAAGATTGTCACACAACAAAAAATCGTAAGTATTTGAACGCTGAACAAGTGATTCAATATCATAATTGGTTATGGGAAAATCTGACTCCTACGAATGGAAAAGTAAAATTAGTTTTATCAAAGGATTTGATAAAAACTCAAAACGCCACCTAACCCGCGGCTCAAGCTGACCAAATGAGCGTTTGTGCAATTTGCATTTCGCAGTTAAGTTTCGGTTCTTAATAAATAATATTTCAGAATGAACGCAGTTTGTTATCTACAATTTGAAAGTATTCAGTGCGGCAGCTTAGCCGCAATCCGTTAGGCGGCAAAACATTGAGAAGTAAATCAATTAACAATGGAGCAAAAATGAAAAACTCATTGATTGTGTTATTTCTTCTACCCTGTTTTGCTTTTTCTCAACCTTCTTCAAAAGTTGCTAACCCTGTCTCATCATCCTCATCTAAAGACTCTACTTTGCTATTAGAAATAAAGAAAAGCTATTCAAGGCAGATCGGGGCCGCGTTTAAAATGCTGGAGCATGTAATTGATAATGCCAATGATACAGCATGGACGGCAAGAATAAGCAACGTGCCGTTCTGGCAGATATCTTATCATGTTCTATGGTTTACTGATTTTTATTTTCACGCCAATGAAGCAACTTTTCAACCTCAGAGTTTTGACATGAAAGGAATTCATAATTATTGGGTCTATCCAGATTCTCAAATGGTTGAGAATCAAAAGCATCCAATCTCAAAAAGTAATATGAAAGCTTATTGCAAATATGTAAGACAAAAAGCAAATCAATTCATTCAAAATATAAATGTTACATATTTTACTACTCCTTCACCATTTGAGTGGCATGGTTTCCCTAAAATTGACTTAGTGGATTACAATCTCCGTCATCTTCAACATCATGTTGGACAGTTGGATATTATATTAAGAAGAGATCAAAATATGGGAAATCCTTGGATTATGTTTGATGATTTATCGGAAACACCGAAGAACTAAGCCTTTTATCGTTTGTGGTCTAACCAGCAACTCAAGCTGACGGAATGAGCCCGCCAAAAAGACGGCGGGCAGGCGTGGTACGTTAAGCATGGCTAATAGAGGTTCAGATGTTTAATAATAAACTATTCAGAATGAACTCGGCTCGTTTTCAGCAACTTGCGGCTTCTCGTTGCCGCAGCTTAGCACCGGTCCCTTAGGCACACGAGCATGAAAATATTATGAATAATTCCATGATTACTCAAAGATGAAGCACCGGTTTACCGAGCAGCAGATTACTTTTGCCTTGAGGCAAGCAGCATCAGGCACACCTGTGGTAGAGATAGCACGAAAAATGGCAATTAGTGAGCCTACATTTTACCGATGGAAGACACAATACACAGGATTGGAAGGCTCTGAGATTCATTGGTTGAAATCACTCGAAGATGAGAATCGGCGGCTGAAGCAACTAGTGGCAAATCTGACACTGGACAAGCAGATGCTTCAGGAGGTGCTGTCAAAAAAGCTCTGAAGCCTGTCACATGCAGAGAACTGGTAAAAGAGTTGGTGGAAACGTACCAGACAAGCGAACGTCAGGCCTGTGCAGCATTAGGATGACCACGCACGACCCATCATTATAGAAGTAAGGCTGATCCTCAAGAGGCATTAAGGATGAGATTGAAAGATTTAGCTGGAGGACGGGTAGGATATGGATATCGAAGGCTTCACATATTACTCAAGCGAGAAGGATGGGAAGTTAATCATAAGCGTATTTATCGTCTGTATCGGCACGAAGGGCTGGCATTGCGTAAAAAGCGGCCACGGCGAAGAGTGGCATGAGTGAAGCGTGAAGTACAACCCACAGCGAAGGAACACAATGAATGTTGGAGTATGGATTTTGTTTCTGATCAGTTGTTCGATGGACGCAGGGTACGGATATGAGTGATAGTCGACAACCACACACGTGAGAGCTTGGCATTAGAACCGAGCCAGAGGATCCGTGGGATCGATGTCGTTGCTGTTTTGGAACGAATTACTCGTATACGAAGCCTGGCGTCAGGATTACGATGCACAGAAACCTCATAGTGCTTTGGGGTACCTTTCACCAATAGAATTTATTGATGATCAGAAGAAAAACAAAGCTGCATGAATAAAAATAAACAGCTAAATTATCACCCAATCTGGATCAAAGATGGGGAGCAGTACAAAATGGATAAATATTAACTCATCATTGGCACACAATCCGGGTGCAGGCCATGTTATGGGAAATTTCTTACAAACCAAAGAATTAGCATAACATAATACGTACAGAAATCAGTATAACCGATATGAAGCATTTTGCTAAATCAAATTATTCTAAAGTAAAATTTTTGTATCGTTTATTTATCATCATAGGTCTTCAATGTCTGTTGATTTTCTCCATGCATGCCCAATTAAATCAATATCCGCAGAAAAGCTATATACTAGACGATTTTGATCACGATACAACATCAGGTTTCAACGATTTCTTCGGTATGCGTGGAATATGGAATAATAATACCGCTATCATCAACCCAAGTTATATTCCTACTGGAGGCAAAAACTATTATTTAAAACTTACCTATGACGTAAGTGATTCTTCTGCTCAAGGTGGGTGGTGGGAACAGTTTGCATATAACTATTCTAACAATCCGATATTTGATATAAGTGATTTTGATGAATTCAGGTTTTCGGTCAAAGGCGGAAGCACGTACACCACCAGATTCTATATTGAATTTGACCAGGGGCAATTCGAAAAAGTGAAACGCATTGAAATCGATGGTGTCACTACGAGCTTTCAGGAAAAAATAATTCCGCTAAAGGATTCCCTGGTGGGATTCGATTTTACCAGAATGAGGCAGGTCGCTATTGTGCTGGATAGTTCTGCTACTGAAAAAGCGGGAACTCTTTATTTTGACAATTTTTATTTTGTTAACAAACACGAAAGTTATTCGACCATAGATGATTTGCTGGATTTAATTAGTAAGAAGGCGTGTAAATACTTTTTTGATCATGTGCATCCTACAACAGGACTGGTTCGCGATCATTCCAGTGATGTGAATGTATCGAGCATTGCAGCCGTCGGTTTTCAACTTACCGCATTAGGTATTGGAGCTGAGAGGACTTGGGTGACTAGAAGTGACGCAGCTTCAAATACAAAGAAAATTCTGAAGACCCTTAGTGCCAACCAAGACTCAAACGCAAGTGGAAGTAATGGATATAAAGGATTTTATTATCATATGCTCGGAATAAATACAGGATTGAGAGACGGGACGAGTGAGCTTTCATCGATCGATGCGTCTATTTTCTTTGCGGGTGTAATTTTTGCAAGAGAGTATTTTCATGATTCTACTTCCGATGAAATTCAAATACGGGCGTTGGCTGATAGTATTGTTAATAGAGTAGATTGGAGATGGATGCTTGATACACTCAAAAATCAATTTTACATGGACTGGAAGCCTTCTATCGGGTTCGGTCCTTCTCATTGGGATAATTATACCGATGAAGCAATCCTCATCTCATTTTTAGCTATTGGCTCAGGAAAAGTTGATTCAAGCGTCTTCTATGCGTGGACAAGAGTTCGGGGCACGTACGGAGCTTATACTTTCCGACAAAGCTATTGGGGTTCACTCTTTACGTATTTGTATGCACATTGTTGGATAGATTTTAAAAAATGCGGTTACGATCATTGTTCTGATTCGGTGAATTGGTGGAATAATTCTGAACAAGCTGTTAAAGCAAACAGGCAGTTCTGCATTGATAATTCAGCGAATTATTCGACCTATAGCGATAGCAGCTGGGGATTGACTGCTTGCTTCGGACCCGGTGGATATAACGGTGGAGTATCAAAAAGCTATGGAGCTTTTCCGTTAGCTGATCCCCCGCCTAATCACGACGGGACCATTCCACCGTACGGCGCCGGTAGCAGCATAATATTCTTCGACTCGATTCAAAATGAATCAGTAAAGGCTCTAAAAAATTACTACGACAACTATCCCAGGCTATGGGGGCTTTATGGATTTAAGGATGCATTTAATTTAGGACGGGCTTCCGATTCTACAGATGATTGGTATGCAAACGACTATGTAGGAATTGATATTGGGACATTGTTAGTCATGATCGAGAACTACAGAACTGGTCTAGTATGGAATTATTTTTTGAAGAATAAGTATGTCGCAACTGCAATAAAAACAATCTTCAAAAAAGATATATCAGCCTTGTCACTCTCCGTCGAATTCAATGTTAGTAATATACCGGAAAGTGCTTTCCTGCAACAAAACTATCCTAATCCATTTAATCCTTCAACGACAATTTCATTTAGTCTTCCATCACAATCATTTGTATCATTGAGAATATTTGATCTATTAGGAAGAGAAGTGGCAACTATTGTCTCTGAAGAAATGTCAGCTGGTAATTATTCCAAACGATGGAATGCGGCAAATATATCGAGTGGAATTTATTTTTATCGGTTACAGGCAGGCACATTAACTGAGACCAAAAAACTCCTTTTGCTGAGATGAAACAATTGCCACCGAACCACTTTAAAAAGGAATAAGTCAAGAGAAAAGAGTACTCCCGAGGCATCAAGTGATCTATGATGCCGTGTTTGTTCTTTGAATTAGTTGTCACCGATACACGCCCGCCACAAGATACCGCACGGCGGGCAAGCCGCAGTGCCGATAGATTTATCGAGCGGACAGCCATACCGAAGCAATGACGTCCAAACCATTTTTCGGATTAACCTCCAATTCATCAAAATACCGATGGTGGAAGCATGTCTCGTCCAAGCGAGAGGTTCCAGATATTTTCACGGCGCAACGCCTGACTTCCCAATCCAGCGGACGATGCTCTTACGGCATCAGTGAGGAAAGCGGGCTTGTCAGGCGCGGCCATTGCTGAGATTTCTGTCGGTTGATCGGCTGCCCTTTGAGACCATTATATGATGTTTTGTTCTTTAAGACATAGTAAACAATCTTTGCAAGCTCCTTCGCAAGAACAGCATAGGCGGTTGGCTCGTTAGATCGACGAGCTAATTTCTGAAAGAGACGTTTGTATTCAGGATAATACTGAACAGCATGGACAGCGGCATCAGAGAAGGCGATTTTGAGATACTTATTGCCGTCTTTGCTGGAACGGTGGTGCACGGAACGATTGGGGTTATCAGCCGCAGGGACAAGTCGGCAGTACGAGACAAATCTCTTATCAGAGTCGAAGCGTTCGATACCGTCGATCTCAAGATACACCGTGAAGGCTGAGAGCTTGCCGATCCCTGGGATGTGCAGGAGACGTTGAATATCGTCATTGGGGATCAGGATCGGATGGAGAGATTTTTCCAGAGCGAGGATCTGAGAGGTGAACATATCGCGAGTATGTTCCAGCACAGCAGTCTGGAAGCGATAGGGATCATGGACAGAGCCGTTAAATTTGGCGTGAATGCTGTAGAGACGCAGCAGACAGGCAGAGCGTTGCTGAACGAGCCGTAAGCGAATGCGCATGGTATCTCGTAAGCCGCGAAGATCGCGGCTGATTTTATGAGCTTGGGGAATGAGTCCCTGCCGTAAGAGGATAGCGAGAGTTTGCGAATCAACTTTATCGGTCTTAACTTTAGCATAGCTGATGGCTTTGAGATATTTTGCGTGAGCAAGGACGAGATCGATGCCGTGGTCTTCGAGTAAATCGTTGAGCCAGTACCACCCGGTGGTAGACTCGACGACAGCCTGATGGGAACCAGGCAAGGAATGGAAGTAATCGAGAACCACCTCGTTGCTATTCTCGACGCGTTGTTGTTTGATGACAGCACCGGTGTCATCGACAGTGGTGATATAACTATTATCAGAGTGCAAATCGATACCTGAGTAATACATGGGAATCTCCTATTGTTGATGATGAATGTTTAATTCTTCAAGCTAAACATACAAAATCGGGAGGTTCCTTTTTGGTAATATCTAACAACTCAAGCTGACGAAATGAGCGCCCGCCCAAAGATAAAGCTTGGCGGGTAAATGGGTACGTTAAGCATGGCTGGTGGTAGGTTATCGTTATTATTATTAAGTTCTTTGTACCTTATATATTTTTGTGTAATTAATTTTGTTATCAGCATGAACTTGTTTCGTGTTCAATATATTGAAAGTTTTCAACGCCACCGCTTAGTGCCGATCCGTTAGGCGGTCTCAAAGCTGGCATCAATGGAGGATATTGCAATGCAAGTTTCCGATTACCAGAGTCTAATTCACCAAATGGAGTGGGCTGATGCACTGATTTGGAGATCAGTCCTAAATCTTCCTTCATTGGAATTGGATAGACCCATGCGGGAACGTTTGCACCACTTCCATTCGACGCAATGGGCATACGGCCAATTGATGCGAGGAATGCCGCTAGACATCCCCGACCTGAGTACTTTCTCGAACTTGAAGGCAATCGGTCTTTGGGCATGGCAGTTTTACAAAGAGGTATCAGCGCATTTTGACGGGCTGACCGAAACGGATCTTAAACTCAAAATGGAGTTCCCATGGGCTGCGCAGATAACCAAACGTTTTGGTAGCGTGGGGCCAGCGACCGTAGGGGATAGCATCTTACAACTTGCGCTCCACACGAGCTACCACCGAGGTCAAGTGGCATTGCAACTGCGTGAAGCCGGCGGCGAACCCCCACTCACTGACTACATTGCTTGGATCTGGATGGAACGACCCACACCGGATTGGGTATTCATTGATGCCATCTAACCAAGCGCTCGAGCTGACGGAATGAGCGCGAGTGCGTTAAGCATGGCTGGTGGTGAGTTTGGGTTTTATTTATTACGTTTATTGTACTTCACAACTTTAGTGTCTATAAATTTGGTTTTCATCATGAACTTGTTTCATTGGGTGCAAGTCAATAATTATCAACGCCGCAGCTTAGTGCCCGTCCGTTAGGCCGCCGCATAGAATAAATGTACCCGTCTAATCGTAATTGAGGAGATCGTCTTCGTGGAAAAGAATCCTAAAATCTTCGACTATCAACTCCAACTTATTACACGACGATGGCAATATTTTGCTACATATCTTGTTATCGTTGGACTTTTTGCTAATATAGTACCAAAGATATATTGGAGTGATAGTACTCAAATTGCTACCAATCTCATTCCAATAGAAATCAGGATTTGTATTCCCGTTATTGGAGTTCTTATTGGTATGATCTTTTGTCATTTTATTTCTCTTACTACTTTCAGAATAAACTATATAGAATCCTTTTTTACTGAAAAGGAATCAATCACTCACAAGCATATGGATGGGAAATTTTATGGTAAGTCTGAAACTGTATTCACATATATTATCATCTATATTATTTCTGTATTTTGGATCGCCTTGCTTTTCAGTGTAAATAAATATATCGCCATAATCATGATAGTTATTGTTAACTTAAATCTTTTCACACTAAAGTGGAAAAGACCTATACGGTAGATGGAAAATATGAAGGATGAAATTCTTTCAAAAGCGGCGCTTTAACCAGGCGCTTAAGCTGACGGAATGAGCGTTGGTACGTTAAGCAAGGCGAGCATAGGTTCTGTATAAATTTGAAAGTTCTCATAATGAACTCGTTTCGTTTAGTGTACATTGAAAGTTCATAGTGTGGCAGCTTAGTTTAATCCAAAATATACTTTTTACTAAATTTATATTGGATCACTTTTTTGGGGGCACGTCACAATTGATTCGATAAATTATTTAAACATGATTGATAGAAAATCAACTTGAAATCCCTTTTAAACAAGAATATATTTATTCTATTCATCCGGAGAACAAAATGATAAAGTCGTATTTCCTTTTATTGTTGCTGAGTTCTGTTGCTCTTGCCCAATCGCCTGTCCCATCCGGCGCGAAATTAATAACAGTATCGACGGGAATAGAACAGCCCGAAGGTCCGGTATGGAAAGATGGAAATTTGCTCTTCAGCGACATTCAGGGTAATGTCATATATAAATGGTCACCCGTCGACAGTTTGCGGACGGTATTTCTCTCACCATCGTGGAATTCCAACGGCTTGACACTTGACAAGCAAGGGCGGTTGATTCTCACCCAGATGGGTCTTCGGCGGGTATCACGTCAGGAGACCGATGGAACAATCACCGTTCTCACTGCGACGTTCAGAGGAAAACGATACAATAGTCCGAATGATATCGTCGTGAAATCTGATGGATCGATATTCTTTACTGACCCCGACTATAATGTCCCTGCCGGTCAGTCGCCAGAACTCAATTTTAAAGGCATATACAGGATAAGTCCGTCTGGAGTTGTGACATTGCTCGACAGTACATTTGACAAACCGAATGGTATTTGTTTTTCTCCCGATGAGAAAAGATTGTATGTCAACGATACACCAGTGCGGAGTATTTATATGTGGGATGTTGTGGACGATTCGACAATTACAAATAGGAGACTATTTTACCAAATTCCCTCGAACTCAGGTGGGGTTGATGGAATGAAGGTTGACCAGGGAGGTAATATCTATTGCGCTGGACCAAACGGGTTGTGGATTATTTCATCGACCGGAACGTATCTGGATAAAATCCCCATATCTGTTGGTCCTTCAAATTGCGCTTGGGGTGATTCCGATGGAAAGACGTTATATATCACCGGGGGGTATGGAGACGGAACACTATATAAAATCCACCTTGCTCCGGCCACAGGAGTCGAAGATTATGGAGCTCTTCCCAAAGCGGAGTTTGAGTTATATGCAAATTATCCCAATCCTTTTAATCCATCAACAAACATTTCTTTCAGCCTTCCAAAACGATCTTTTGTGTCATTGAAAGTATTTGATCTAATTGGAAGAGAGATCACAACGCTTCTTTCTGAAGAATTGCCAGCGGGAAACCACACGCGACAATGGAATGCTAACAGAGAACCAAGTGGAATTTACTTGTATCGTTTGCAGGCTGGATCATTTACTGAGACGAAGAAATTGATTTTGCTTAAGTAAATGGCAATTGTACGCTAACCTACTGGTCAAGCTAACGGAATGAGTGTGGACATCAAAAGACAGGAAAAATGAAAAAGCAAATCAAAGTTTTACCCATAAACTAAGAAATCCTACCCGAATTCCATCGATGAAGATTCTTCTTTAGACTTAGTAGCGGGGGCAGGTCAAGCGATTCCAAAAAATATTTTTTTTAGAATTTATTTTTTCTCTTTTATGCGATTTTGTTACATTAGGTCTGCAATGTTCTCATTAATCTATTCAACCCGACATACTTCGTGTGGTCAACTTGTCCGGATCTCTGACTATCGTTTTCAGTCACGAGAAGATTTGAAGCTGCATCAGAACTTTGAACCATTGAAGCTCCATTGCCCAAAGTGCTTGTTAGAAATAAACGCTACTCATTTTGAGCCGTGGGAATTCGTGCGTTTAGGAATGGAAAGAATTGCTGATGAAATGCCTCTTGAACAATAGTATGAGGTGCGTGGAAAGCTACTACAAATGATATGGTTTTATTTTTAAAAAATATGATTAAGTTACTTATGTTATCTTTGACACTCCTCGTTTCTTTCTCTATATTCTTACGCGGTGTAATTTAGTAGAGTGATATCGTAGAGGTAATTTATTTAATCTCATCTCATAATGGAGTAGACCATAGAAAAGAATGAGATGCAGTAAAAGTAGACCAAAACTGCTTGCTTCAAGTATGAAATAATCCCATCCAAAAGAAGGGAAAAGGATGAAATTTAAGCCGTTTTTGATACTGCTTTTTCTCGTTGATAGTTTCCCTATTATTCATGTCCATGCAGCGGTTGATGGTACCACTGGGACACCACTGGGTGGACTTGGAACCGGTGCAGTGAAGTTCAATGCTGGCTATGGTACTTTCACTTTTAATGATCAAACGCCCACACGGTACGGAGATTATCAGTTGCTTGCCGGAGCTCAGTTTCAGCTTTATACCAAGAGTGCCGGGTCTATTATAACCAGCTATCCTCTCAAAGCTACACAGATGTCGGGCAGGATCGATGACAATGCTGTTTTCCCGACACACCAGGTCAATTTCGGGATCTTAAATGGTACCGGAATCAATCTGAATGCATTCGGGCCTTTCGATCCTATTGTCTCTGATAACATGGCATTCCCGGGTGCATTCTACGATTTCACGTTTACCAATACTGGCGATTCGGAGTCGGAAATATCTATAGCGTTTCAAATGACAACCGAACAAAATCCGATCATCATTAGCGGAAAAGGATTCTCAGACGAGACGGGCCTCCATCAAAAATGTGTCTTTGTTTACGACGAACAAGGTTCTGCAGTTGTAAGTGTCGGAAGCGACAGCGCTTTTTTTCAGACCGGGAATTGTGAGAATAGTATTAGCGGGAAAACAAATAGAGCTGCGGCTTTTTTCAAACTTCCAGTAGGTGGCGTAAAGACGGTTACCTTCATCTTTGCATGGTACAACAATTCTGATAAGACACGTTATTACTATACAAATTTTTATGGTAAAGCTACCGAAGTGGCAAACGCGGGGTTGATTCATTTGCCGGTATATAAACAAGCCGCTTTTTCATTTGTGAACCGCATGCGAGCGTCAAACCTACCGTCATGGATCATTGATCAAACATTAAACTCGCTTGTCAATATCGTAAATAACAGCATTTACACAGCGGATGGTCGTTACTGCCACAATGAAGGAATGTATCAGATGGATGGCACCATGGATCAGATGTGGCATAGTCGGCAGATCAACGTCCAACTTATACCGGAGATTGCCTGGAAAGAACTCGAGTATTGGGCACGGTGTCAGAAAAAAGCCGTAGCTTCAGAGGGTCAAATTCATCATGATTTCGGGAGTAATGCCACATACACGATCGCTAGTTGGGATGAATCGGAATATCAGGATTATCGCGATATTGATGCATGGGTGGATTTGAATTGCGGTTTTATTATATCTGTCTATGAAACTTACATTGCTACGGCAGACAGTATAAAACTTGCTTATCTATGGCCGTATGTGAAGAATGCGGGGCAAAGAATTTTAAATCAGGTCGTTCTCGAAGGTGATAAAACATATCCCTATACGTTTTCGACTTCCTCAAGTTCGTACGATAATGGGGGTGAGTCACAGGCGTTTAATTCGGGTTTGTCGATAGTGACCTACAAAGTCCTTCATTCGCTTGCTGAGGAAATGGGTGAAACGGTTCTGGCTTCTACGTATACGGCAGCATGTGATACTGCTATAAAATATTTCTCCCAACGTTGGCTCGATCAACCATTTATAACAGGAAAAGCCTGTGAGTCTATTTTGGGGGGACCCTGGATAGCGAATTTTCTAAAATTGGATCAAGACTGGGCATCATCAAAACTGAATATTCTTTTTTCCACGATTACTAATTTTTATAGTCCCCTTGGAAGCGGGCTAGGATATGCAGGTGGATCATATGAAGAATGGCAAACGTACCTTGTTGGTCATCTCGGAGGCTATGCCCTTCAAACTGGTAGAGTCGATATCTGGCGCGCTTTACAGTATGATATGTATGAACGCAACACGCTTGATCGCAATCGGGTCTTTAATGAGCCATTGGGCATACCTTCGAAAGTTATGTCCCCGGTTTACATTGCATCGAATTCCAGCAGTGCCGATCAGTACATCAGCATTCCGGTTTTGTGGCGAAATTATTATGACCTTATCGGATTTCATCGTAATAAGGCAACTGGAGAACTCTGGCTGGAACCGAATCTTCCGGCAGAATTAAATCATAACCTTTTGAACGCGTGTATTATTTCTCCCGAGGGATACGCCACTATAAGCACCTCTGAAAGCGGAGACTCGTGGCAGAATCAAAGAATCACTTTTACATCTGATAAGTCGATTCAGGTAAACGCGATTTATGCAAAAGATAAATACAGCGACACTATCCGGTCAGTCCGGGTAAATGGAGCAGACAAGCAGTATATTCGGGTGGGGACCGGGTATCAACGGCAACTGAAAATTATCTGGTCTGGCAGCATCGATTCGTCGGGGATCATACTCGAGGTTGTAGGCGATCCGATCATGCTTAAAACTCCTGCGGCACCAGATCAACTCAGAGCCACTTCAGTCTCACCGAGTCGCATTGATCTTGTTTGGCGGAATAATGCCGTAGATGCAACCGGTTATAGAATCGAATGCAAAATCGGGGGCGTATTTACTACAATTGGAACCGTTGGAGCACATGACACAACATTTTCCCATACAACACTTCTGCAAAATACGCAATACTTCTACCACGTTGTGGCTTACAACAATGATGGAAACTCAGGTTTTTCAAATGTGGCGAGTGCGATAACAAAGAGTGCTGGAACAGGTGACGTTGTGATTGCGATTAATTCCGGCGGTCCCTTGTATCTGGGTAAGGAAGGGACCCAATATATAACGGATGTGAATGCTTCATTCTGCGCTGGTGGGACGGCATATTCCACGACAGCAACCGTTTCGGGAACACCAGATGGCTCGCTTTATCAAACTGAACGGTATGGGATTTTTTCTTATGCCTTGTCCATGCAAAACGGCTATTATGAAGTAACACTCAAATTCGCGGAAATCTATCAAACAGGTGCCGGGTTGCGACTATTCAATGTCACCATTGAGGATTCTACGGTAATTTCGAATATGGATATTTTTGCCTTGGCTGGGGAAAATTCAGCTTATGATGTAACAATTCCTGTTACTCTTGCGGATGGAATACTCAATATCGCGTTCATCTCTGTTAAGGATAATGCAAAACTCAGCGCACTCGTCGTACGCAAAGCTTCGCCGACGGGCGTTAAGAATCGTATAGAACAATCGCAAAAGTGCTTTGCATACTCATTATTTCAAAATCATCCCAACCCGTTTAACCCGTCGACATCGATCTCATTTACTCTTCCATCGCGTTCTTTTGTAACATTGAAAATATTTGATCTGTTAGGAAGAGAGGTTTCAACAATTGTCTCGGAGGAATTACCTGCAGGAGACCACTCACGGCAATGGAATGCAGAAGATTTTCCAAGCGGCGTTTACTTCTATCGCTTGCAAGCTGGTTCATTCATTGAAACAAAAAAACTTGTTTTGCTCAAGTGAAACAATTGCAACATAACCAGCAACTAAAGCTGACGGAATGAGCCCGCCAAAAAGACGGCGGGCAAGCGTGGTACGTTAAGCATGGCTTTTGGTGGGTTTCAGTTTCATTATTACGTTTTTTGTACTTCATGACTTTTGTGTAATTAATTTTGTATTCAGTATGAACTCGTTTTCAAAAATTTGAAAATTATCAGCGCCGCAGCTTAGTGCCAATCCGTTAGAACGCACGAATTATATATGGCGTAATTACTCTAGATTATATGCCGCGCAGCTTGATGATTGGTTTCGCAAAAGAAGTCTGTGGCTTGAACCAATTGAGGAGAACTATACATACTGGAGGCACAATGTCACGATTTAATTTATTATTTATGTTTCTGTTTTGTGCGTTTCAACTTAGTCAATCGCAACTGAGGTATGTGACTGCGGCAAATACGAGTACTATAACTAGCTACGGTTACGAATACCAAATGACGATTCAAAACAAGAGCAATGTTCTGATTGCTTTCAAAAGAGGTACAGGAGCAACTTCAGCAGACAGAGAAATTCGAGTTGCATACTCTGCAGATGCCGGTCGTTCTTTTACTGAATCCAATATAACCATTCCTACTAATACTGGTACCTTTAGTCCAGTTATATCTAGCACCACAAGTTCCGTTGTCGCCATCTATCAGTATGATTCAAGTGTGACAAGAAATGTGTGTTTAGCGCGATCAACAAATGGGGGCAGTTCATTCACCTTGTCTTCTGTAGCCAACTCAAATCTAAGTAATGCATGGTTAGAGACATTCATTTCTGATGGTGTTTCGAAATACTATGTTGGTGATAATTTTTACTTGTTCGCTTCGACTGACGATGGCGTCTCATTCAAACAAATGAAAACCCCTTCAGATATGTCGTCCGGATCTGTATCTTATGCTCGTTGGGTAGCAACTCCTAATTATTTGTGGGTTGTGTATAATAAAGAAGCTGGAGATTCAATTTATGTTTATCGATCTAGCGACAACGGTAATACCTATCAATTCATAACCCAATACTTCGTAGATTTTCCATCCAATTATCTTTTTTCCTGTTATGCAGTGGGTGATCAATTGTATATTTCTTGGGTTCACGAGGAAGTCGGAACATACTCGCTCAGAATGAGGACCATCACTGGAACTACAGTTGGCCCAATAAGAGATGTTCTTGTAACAACATCTAGCATCGACAAACCAATTTTGAAGAAAACTTCTGGTCGGGTTTTTATAGGAGTCTCTGATCAAATATTTCAATCAACAGACTCGGGTAATACTTGGAGTAGGGGTTCTGATGTGACCACGGAGATAAAAAATATAAAAAGCTCTCCAAACCTAAACGACTTCATTCCATTGGATGACACGACCATATATTTGCACCTCAATAGTGATTTAACAGGATCATTGACACAGATTCTTTTTGCCAATTGGAAATGGACTGATTTTCCAATAACTGATCTGACTGATGATACATTGATTACATTAAGTTCATCCGTCGACATTGGTTGGTGGAATCGTTACGTTGAAACGCCCATATACCGTTTGCAGATGTCAAATTCTCCGAGTTTTTCTCAGGTCATCTTTGATACTCTTGGAACATACTACTCATACATTCCTATGAAGAAAAGATTCCAAGCAAACGAAACAAGGTATTACTACCGAGTTCGTGGAGAGGATAATGGATACAATACTTCCTGGTCCCCGACGAAATCTTTCCGCTACGGTTCATCCATCACAGGTTCACCTTCTCTCACCGCACCCATAAATGGCAGTACAGTAACCTATCCCAATATTGTCAATTTCCAATGGGGATCTGTAACCAATGCCGATAATTATGTCTTCCATATGTCGTCCACAACCACTTTTACAGATACACTCAATTATTTTGACTGGTTATCTGAAACTAAGACATCAGCTTTCCCTTGGAAGGGCGGTCTCCCGATTTTGAATGGTACTTTCTATTGGCGTGTCAGAGGATTGGAGTATGAAACTGGAAGTACTGGCCCTTGGAGCGTCACGTGGAGCTTCAACTATACCGGGGCAACAGGGGTGTCTGAGGAACAAGTTGTAATTCCAAAAGACTATTCATTATCTCAGAATTTTCCTAATCCATTCAATCCATCCACAAGGATCACTTTTACACTTCCGTTTCGTTCAAGAGTTACAGTCTACATATACAACATACTGGGTCAAGTAGTATCACGACTTTTGGATACCGATCTGGAAAAGGGATTCAAGTCTATTGATTGGGAAGCTACGGTTTCCAGCGGAACGTACATCCTTCGCCTTGAGGCTATTTCTCTTCAAAATCCGAATGTCCATTTCGAGAGCACAAGGAAAATGATTTTAATGCGATAATGCACAAAAATGTCAATCGGATCAGAAGTGACAATTGTTCAAGCTGCGCGGCATATAATAACCAAAAGCACTATGCTCACATCATTTGATATGGATTATAGAGTTCGCTCAATGCAGTTTGCCGCGTGTTGGTCGATTCGCTCTTTTGATAGCGGCAAACTGTGTTGCGTGCTTTTGGTAAACGTTATATAAAATATGACAATATAAAAGGAGGAAGAAGAAATGGCTAAAATATTTACTATAAATATTGATAAATTGTCAACCATGAATGAAAGGCGACTGGAAAAAGAAGATGTGCTTCACAACCATCTCGAAAAATTCCCTGAGATTATTGCTGAGGCGTTAGATACGGATAATCCACGCAAGTTCATAGTACTCAATAGAGAAGCAGGGGTAGTTGGCTTCTCTATGGATTTACTTCTTCTCGACCAGAATTATATATTAACAGTGGTTGAAGCCAAGCGAGCAGAAAGTACAGACTTGAGAAGGAAAATCATTGGGCAAGGTATTGAATATGCAGCGAACCTTGTGATTGTATGGAAGACAAAAAAAATACTCGAACAAGCGAAGGATTATTGGAACGGCAAGGGAAAGAAACTTCTCGATGAGATAAATACCACCTTTGAACCAGAAGAACCAATAGAGGACGATAATATACTCCTTCAAAAGGTGCAAGAAGGACTCGATAACTTGCAGATAATATTTGCAGCAGATGGTCCATTTCCCAATGAACTGAAAACTGCCATAGAGTTCTTAAATAAGAATTTTAAAACTATCAAAGTATATGGTCTTGAAGTAAGATACTTCGGAGAAGAAAAGGGACAGCATATTATAACTCCATTAATCGTCGGCCGAACAACTGAAGCAGAAATTGGTAAGTCAACAACAAAACAGTGGACAGAAGAGATGTTCCTTTCTGAATTAAAGAAGATATGCGGGGATGACACTGATAAAATCAGAGTTGCAGAAGATTTGCTTAACTTTTCTAAAGATGAAGGTTCCAAGAATCCGTTTGAGAAAGGTCCGTCAGTATCAGGCAATTTTAATTTCTACGTTAAAGAAGGGACTAAAGACTATGCGCTATTTTATGTAAATGCTTTAGGTAATATTTATTTTTATGGATTACAAAATAAAATTCTCTTCACAAAGGAATTAATAAATATTGGTTTTGAGATTTTACCAGAGAAAAAGGAGAGTCTATTGAGTCTTGGTATTCTGGAGGATCCTGAAAAACTGAAGAATTTCAAGAACATAATAAGGACATACGTTAAAAGTAAATCTGAAAATTAGCATGCAGTTAAAATGAGGCATGCATCAGAGAATAAAATATTATATGGTTATTTTGCTTTTAATTGGATCCAACTAATTCTTTTGCACATGTATTGAATATAAATATTCTACAGCGTGCGTTCTAACCATTTTAAAAAGGAAAGAGTCAAGTAAATAGTAATCTCCCGATGCGTCCCGCAGCAGCGGGATGCGGAGTTCTTTGAGAGTGATGACGACCGAACACGGCCGGCAGACAGCGATGAGAGAAGCCGCATTATCTATCGAGCAGAACGCCACGACCAGGCAATGACGTCCAAACCATTTTTCGGATTAACCTCCAATTCATCAAAATACCGATGGTGGAAGCATGTCTCGTCCAAGCGAGAGGTTCCAGATATTTTCACGGCGCAACGCCTGACTTCCCAATCCAGCGGACGATGCTCTTACGGCATCAGTGAGGAAAGCGGGCTTGTCAGGCGCGGCCATTGCTGAGATTTCTGTCGGTTGATCGGCTGCCCTTTGAGACCATTATATGATGTTTTGTTCTTTAAGACATAGTAAACAATCTTTGCAAGCTCCTTCGCAAGAACAGCATAGGCGGTTGGCTCGTTAGATCGACGAGCTAATTTCTGAAAGAGACGTTTGTATTCAGGATAATACTGAACAGCATGGACAGCGGCATCAGAGAAGGCGATTTTGAGATACTTATTGCCGTCTTTGCTGGAACGGTGGTGCACGGAACGATTGGGGTTATCAGCCGCAGGGACAAGTCGGCAGTACGAGACAAATCTCTTATCAGAGTCGAAGCGTTCGATACCGTCGATCTCAAGATACACCGTGAAGGCTGAGAGCTTGCCGATCCCTGGGATGTGCAGGAGACGTTGAATATCGTCATTGGGGATCAGGATCGGATGGAGAGATTTTTCCAGAGCGAGGATCTGAGAGGTGAACATATCGCGAGTATGTTCCAGCACAGCAGTCTGGAAGCGATAGGGATCATGGACAGAGCCGTTAAATTTGGCGTGAATGCTGTAGAGACGCAGCAGACAGGCAGAGCGTTGCTGAACGAGCCGTAAGCGAATGCGCATGGTATCTCGTAAGCCGCGAAGATCGCGGCTGATTTTATGAGCTTGGGGAATGAGTCCCTGCCGTAAGAGGATAGCGAGAGTTTGCGAATCAACTTTATCGGTCTTAACTTTAGCATAGCTGATGGCTTTGAGATATTTTGCGTGAGCAAGGACGAGATCGATGCCGTGGTCTTCGAGTAAATCGTTGAGCCAGTACCACCCGGTGGTAGACTCGACGACAGCCTGATGGGAACCAGGCAAGGAATGGAAGTAATCGAGAACCACCTCGTTGCTATTCTCGACGCGTTGTTGTTTGATGACAGCACCGGTGTCATCGACAGTGGTGATATAACTATTATCAGAGTGCAAATCGATACCTGAGTAATACATGGGAATCTCCTATTGTTGATGATGAATGTTTAATTCTTCAAGCTAAACATACAAAATCGGGAGGTTCCTTTTTGGTAATATCTAACAACTCAAGCTGACGAAATGAGCGCCCGCCCAAAGATAAAGCTTGGCGGGTAAATGGGTACGTTAAGCATGGCTAATAGAGGTTTAGATGTTTAATAATAAACTTATCAGAATGAACTATAGAAGAGGAAACACGCTGCGCGTGTTACAGTTATGGGGCTCCGCCTGTTATCAGTAACTTGCGGCTTCTCGTTGACGCAGCTTAGTTGCCAATCGTTAGGGCACAATTACTCATTCATTAGTTAGCTGGAAGATTTATGAAAAACCTTTTATGCTTTTTTATTCTCCTCGTTTTTGCATCTTTGCTGTGTTATGCCAATCCAGGCAGAGGCAGAGTTAAAATAGCTCACGGTACAATAGTTACCGACAAAGGCACTTTACTGCGCGGCTGCGTTGTTGGAACTGATATCGTCGGATATACCCGTGAACAATTCAATTCAATTAAAGAATACGGATTAAATACGTGTCATTTAGGTGTATGGAACGTGTCTGATGTAGGCACAGAATTAGCAGCTTCTATTGATAGTATAGTAAAATGGACTGAAGAAGACTCACTTTACCTGATTATTACACCGACATCTGGAGCAGCATGGAATCCATTATTTGGCCTGGTTGATAGTACGAATTATAAATGTACATTGGATTTTTGGAAATTTTACGCCCCGAGGTATAAAGACAAAACACATGTTATATACGAACTCGTAAATGAACCTTGTCAGTATCTCCATAGTTCAGACACGTTGCCAAGATTTTACAGTGATGGCTATAAGATTATGCGTGATTCGGCCCCGGATACACATATTATTTTGCCAATTATTTGGTCAGCTGATTGGGATCCTTGGCATATGAAGGCTTGGGCAAATATTGAAAGTGATATTAAAAGGTTAACGGATAGAGGGGTAGATATGTCGAATGTATCCATTTCATTTCATACCTATGGTTTCAGCGGTATAGCCCTGGATAGCATTTTGCTTTGTTTTAGAGCTTTAGGCCATTCTTTTATTTGTACAGAAATGCCGGCGTTTTTTAATATCTATTTACAAGATGCACATCTTAATTTCAAGGATGTTAAGATTTATGAGAAAGACTCTGTGTCGTATGTTTATATACTTTCATTAAGCGATTTGTCACAAAATGAAAAATACAAAGATGTTTTAGAAGATTATGGCATTTCCTGGGCCCCTGATTTTGGAAAATGGCCTTACACGATAAAATCGGATACCAGGACATGGAATGCCAGTCAGCCTATTGGCGCTGAATGGTTCGATATAGGAGCGGATTCCAGTATAGCTGGTATATATTCCCAATTATATTATGTTGAAATTTGTCTGCCGAATCTTCCATGGATAATGTTTAAAAAAGTTGATTTCAATAAAGCAATCGGCTGTAATATCAGGATTGCAAGCACTGATGCCACCAATGATGATAATATCGAATTGCACCTTGATTCACTCACGGGGAAGAAAATTGGTGAACTTACCAATTTTTATACAGGTGGGGATGATATCTGGCAAACATTTAGTTTCAAGATTGATACAACGGATGGGATACATGCTATCTATTTCGTAGTCCATGGAGAAGCAAAAATCGAATGGTTTTATTTTAGCCAGGAAAGTGGAACCAGTCAAATACTGCAAATACCAAAATGCAGTACCCCGCCGGTTATTGATGGCGTGCTCGATGATATCTGGAATTATACTTATGCAGTCCCGTTATTAAATTATCAGGCAGGTCTTGATACACCGAAGTCATATATCGATCACTTCAGCACTTTACGTACCATGTGGGACGATAATTATTTTTATGCATTTGTCCATGTCATGGACGATATAATTTGCGCAGGAAATCCAGCTCCGTGGAAAAATGATGCCATTGAACTATACTTTGATGGGGGAAATGATAAAACTCCCTTTAATGGGGTTCCCGATTATGATGCTAATGATAGACAATGGATATGGGTTTATGGCATACAGGACACCAGTTCACTTCCTGTCAGCAGTTTTTGGAGGGGCCCCGGCAATTGGGTGTGGAAAAAAACTGCTGTGGGTTACGACTTTGAATTAAAAATCCCTAAAGATTCGCTTACTTTTCCATTGGTTGCGGGCCATGCAATTGGGTTTGAAATAGCAAATGATGATTGTGATAATAATATACAAGGACGTACCAATACTAACCAGTGGTGGTCATCAAGCCCAGATGCCTGGAAGGATGCATCGGTATTTGGGACAGCATTGTTGAAGGATGGCAAATTAATTTACAGTTCGCCTCCTGCACCTGTTCTTCTTGCTTGTGCACACAATGCAAAAGATCAACCGACAACGTTGACATTAAGCTGGAAACCATCTGCCCGCGCTTCAACCTACCAATTGCAGGTTGCAACAAGTTCTAATTTCGGGAGCGGACTGGTAGCTAACGATTCAACAATTATTGATCCCGTGAAGAAAGTTGGTTCACTTTCTCTTAATGTAACGTATTACTGGAGAGTGCGTGCTGCAAATGCTTCAGGAAAAAGCGGTTGGTCGGAAATTTGGCAATTCACAACTTCAAAAAATACTGGAGTATCTGAGGAAGTGAATATTCCATTAATTTACTCTCTAAGTCAAAACTACCCTAACCCGTTCAATCCATCGACGACAATAAAATATTCTCTTCCCGATCGAAGCCAAGTAAGACTTCAAATATTCAACATTCTTGGACAGATGGTAAAGGAACTTGTTAATAATGAACAAACAGCAGGATATAAATATGTTGTCTGGAATGCAAACGTATCGTCGGGATTGTATATCTATCGACTTGAGGCAACATCGAAAGACAATCCTTCGAAACGATTTATCAATACGAAGAAAATGATTTTGATAAAATGAGATAATTATGTCCTAACCAGTTTAAAAAGGAAAGAGTCAAGTAAATAATATACTCCCGATGCGTTCCGCGCAATCGGAATGCAGAGTTCTTTAACATTAAGGACGACCGAATCCGTGCCGATGCCGCGTTCTCTATCGAATAGACAGGCGATTACCAGAGCAATGCCGTCCAAACCAGTTTACGGATTTACATTCACTCATTGAAGAAACGATGGTGAAAGCGTATCTCGTCGAGCGAGATGTTCCAGATATTACCACGGCACAGCGCACTCTCTTCCCAATCCAGCGAACGATCCCGACGCAGTCGGGATCAGTTAGGAAAGCGGGCTTGAGAGGCGCGGCCACTGCTGAGATTTATGCCGGCTGATCGGCTGACCTTTGAGACCTTTATATATTGTTTTGTTTTTTAAGACATAGTAAACAATCTTCGCAAGTTCTTTGGCAACGACGGTTCGCGCAGTCGCCTCATTGGAGCGACGAGCTAATTTCTGGAATAAGCGTTTGTATTCCGGATAGTACTGAATAGCATGAACAGCGGCATCGGAGAAGGCGATTTTGAGATACTTATTGCCGTCTTTGCTGGAGCGATGGTGCACAGAGCGATTGGAGTTATCGGCAGCAGGGACGAGTCGGCAGTAAGAGACAAACTTTTTATCGGAGTCGAATCGTTCAATGCCGTCGATTTCAAGATACACCGTGAATGCGGTGAGCTTGCCGATACCTGGAATGTGCAAGAGCCGTTGAATATCGTCGTTGGGAATCAGCACAGGATGGAGAGATTTTTCCAGCGAGAGGATCTGAGCAGTAAAAGTGTCTCTGGTATGTTGCAAGACAGCAAGTTGAAAACGATACGGATCCGGAACAGAGCCGTTAAATTTGGTCTGAATACTGTAGAGACGCAGAAGACTGGCAGTTCGTTGCTGAACGAGCCGTAGACGAATACGCATGGTATCGCGCAGGCCGCGTAGTTCTCGGCTGATTTTGTGAGCCCGTGGAATGAGTCCCTGTCGTAAGAGAAGAGCAAGAGTTTGCGAATCGACTTTATCTGTTTTAACTTTAGCATAACTGATGGCTTTGAGATATTTGGCGTGAGCAAGGACAAGCTCGATGCCGTGATCGCTGAGAAGATCGTTGAGCCAGTACCATCCTGTGGTAGACTCAACGACTGCGTGATGAGGACCGGGCAGAGAGTGGAAGTAATCAAGAACACGTTCATTGTTATTCTCGACACGTTGTCGCTTGATGACAGCACCAGTGTCATCAACAGTGGTGATAAAACAATTATCAGAATGCAAATCGATACCTGAGTAATACATGGGAATCTCCTTAGATTGTGGATGTTGGTGACCTAGAGAATTATCAATGTACATAATCGGGAGATTCCTTTTTGGTAATATCCAGCAACTCAAGCTGACGGAATGAGCGTAAGTAAGTACAAAATTGAAAGAACTAGCATGAACTTGTTTCGTTTAGTATATTTTGAAAGTTATCAGTGTCACAGCTTAACTGCCATCCGTTAGGCAGCGCAGCGTGCAGTAAGTGCTAATTGAAATAGCAAAAGGAATAAAACGCTTATGATCCGATTATTTGCCATTTTAATGTTTTTATCTTCTCAAGTTGTGTCTATTGCAACTGCTCAAGATCTCTATTTTCAAAAAAAGACTGCAATAATTCGATGGTCAAATGGGAAAAAAATAGATACTATCTGGCAGGCACCATTCTCAGTAAATGATATAAGCTTGAGTCAAGATTGCCAATTTATTTGTTTCACAAAATCTGTAGTCAACGATAATTCTCGATCTGAAAGGGAAGTTGGATACTACTCATTAATCGATAAAAAGTTTACAATAATCAAATCTAATACATTATTTAATTATGGAGCCATTATGTCTCCATCAAATGAACTCATTGCCTTTAGTTATCTTCCTGGGCGCAGGGAATGGAAAACTGCTCTTTATAATCGAATTAAAAATACTTTGAATTATGATGTTGCCCCTTCAATTGCTGGCGATGCCTACAATGCATTCAGCTGGCACTCAGATTCATTACTTTGCTTTGCCACGCTTGATAAGATCATTGAGAAGAATATCCACGATAGCACTACGAAAATGTTCACACCGCCTGATTCAGAAATGTCGTTCACAGTGCCTGGTACTCAAATGCTATTTCTAAACGATACAGCTTTTGCCTTCGTTTGTGCTGATGTCAGCCGCCAAATATCTGCTGAATTCGATGGCCCTCCAACAAATGTCTTTCTTACCATTAGTGGAAGTACTGAGAGGCTTTTCTCAAAAAAAGAAGACGTCAATGCTTGTTTTATTTCTAACAAGAGCATTTATATCGGTTACACTGACTATGCACTTTCAAAAAAAGGTAGAGAAATGCTTGTGCGATATGATATTCGCTCTAAAAAAAAGGAATTGATAAAATCACTAGGACTTCTTATCGGTGTGTCTCATAATTAAAGAGAACAATATCCGTAGAAAGCACTGGCGCGCCTTCTAACAAGGCGCTCAAGCTGACGGAATGAGGGTATGGACGTTAAGCATGCTGGTGGTGGGTTTTCGTTTTTATTATTCAGTTTGTAGTACCTATGACTTTTGTATTTATTAATTTAGTTTTTAGCATGAACTCGTTTCGTTATCAGCAGCTTGAAAATTATTAACGCCGCAGCTTAGCGCCCGTCCGTTAGGCAGCCCTTACAAGGAGAAAAAACCAATGAAAAAAGCAATCGTTGTCATTTTATTGTTGTCATGTCAGACACTTTATACTCAGCAATCTGAACAAAAAACCAATCAGATTTGTGTGCAAGGTAGTGTTGAATTGAAAGAAATGGCAGATCAGGCAACTTTAAGTTTTTCCGTTAAGGGAGTCGGTGCAAATCTCCGCCAAGCTGTAGAGAATGCTGACAAGAATACAAAAGCTATTACAGATAAACTTATGTCATTGGGTATCAAAGAAAAAGATATTTCAACATCATCGTTCTATAGTGGTGAGAATAAAGGCGACAAGGCATTTCTATCCTCAAGTAGGGATTATCAGGCACATATAACGACCGTGATTAAAGTTGATAGTTTAAAATTATTGCAACCTATTCTGTTTGCAATAAGCGAATCTGATGTGCAAAACATATCTCAAATCATATTTTCTTTAAAAGATGAAGTTGGTTTTCGGCGAAGAGCGCGGATTGAAGCTGCTCTCAAAGCAAAAGAGAAAGCAGAGGACATGACGAAAGCTTTAAATATCACACTGGGAAGAGTGCTTTCTATCGATGAAGTGCAACCAACTCAATCTCGCCCAACATCTTTGTTGTCAAGAAGCGGAGTACCAAATCCATTTAATCCTATTTCATTCAACACGGTTGTTGGTCTTCAAGCCGGAGGTGTTGATGAGAGCATCGGGTCTGGTTTCTTTGCTCAGACAATTTCTGTCACGAGTCAGGTTTATGTAATATTTGAAATTAAATAAGAGCCGTCCTAACCAGGCGCTCAAGTTGACCGAATGAGCATGAGTGCATTAAGCATGGCGAGCATAGGTCTTGGTGTCTAATAATAAACTTTTCAGCATGAACTTGTTTCGTTTTGTGTATTTTGAAAGTTTTCAACATGGAAGCTTAGCCGCCATCCGTTAGGCGCATTTTAAAATTATAGGAGAATGCTTAATGAGCGAAAACGACAATTTTAAATATCTGGAACTATATATGAAGCAAAGCGAGTTCTTCTGGAAATATCAACAGACCGTTTCATTAGTTGAATTGGCTGCATTTGCAGGATGGTACAAACTATTCAAAGGAAGTGATTACTTTTTGGCAATGGGGGCACTAATATTGGGAAGTATTGTCTTATTCGTTCTATTTTTAATAATCTTACGAGCTGCACAATATCTAAATGCATTAAGGAAATCAGCGTTAAAAGCACTTCCATCTGATCTTCAACAACCTTTGCTTCATATCAAGAGTTCTCATATTGGTATTGCTATTCCAATAATTTGTATTGTTTTTAACATTGCTTTAATTCTTTATCAATTAAAATGCACCTAACCGCGCTCAAGCTGACAGAATGAGCCGAGGTATGTTAAGCATGGCTGGTTCTCATGAATAGCAGGTGTGGCGTCATCATATTTATGAATTTTCCCAATTGCTGTTTAAGTGATGCCAGAAGTTATCGGCTCATTTTTTCAACATGGAAATAGTTGTTTCTTTATAAATTCATATACATATACTTTCAATAATGAACATTTAAAAATCATGAAAAATATAAACCTTGGAATTTTACTAATTCTTGTCGTGTCTCTTACATTTAATCTATGTAAAGGAAGTGAAAAACTGCTTCCTTACCAGGATACCAGTCTTTCTATTGAAGAACGGGTGAACGATTTGGTATCAAGGATGACACTGGATGAAAAGATCAGCCAAATGATGAATGCCTCTGATTCTATTAGCCGATTGGGTATTCCGGATTATAACTGGTGGAGCGAAGGTTTGCATGGAGTTGCTAATTCTGGCATAGCAACGGTCTTTCCGCAGGCAATAGGATTAAGCGCTACATGGAACGAAGATTTAATAAACCAGGTAGCTGATGTTATTTCTACGGAATTCAGAGCCAAATTCAATGATTATCAGAAAAAAGGAGATCATAGCATTTTTAAAGGTTTGACAGTCTGGTCTCCCAATATCAATATTTTCCGTGATCCAAGATGGGGCAGAGGACAAGAAACCTATGGCGAAGATCCTTTTCTTACTTCTCGCATTGGTGTAGCTTTTGTAAAAGGTTTGCAGGGTAATGATCCTAAGTATTTAAAAGTTGTTTCTACTCCAAAGCATTATGCAGTGCACAGCGGTCCTGAACCTGAACGTCATCACTTTGATGCTGTAACTGACTATCGCGACTTTGCTGAAACGTATACTCCTGCTTTCAAGGCTTGCGTCGTAGAGGGCGGTGCATATTCAATTATGGGCGCATACCAGAGATATCTTGGCACACCCTGTTGTGCGAGCGATTTGCTTTTGAAAGATGTATTGCGTGGAAAATGGAATTTCAAAGGTTACATGGTATCAGATTGCGGTGCAATTTCTGATATTTATTTAAATCATAAATTTGTAAAGACTCCGGAAGAAGCTGCTGCTTTGGCTGTTTTAGCCGGTTGCGATCTCGAGTGTGGTGATACATACAAATTTCTTAAAAATGCTGTTCAGAAAGGTTTACTTAAAGAGTCAGACATAGATGTTGCTGTGAAACGCTTATTTACAGCTCGTTTCAAATTAGGTTTGTTCGATCCTCCTGAAATGGTAAAATATGCGCAGATACCAATCTCAGATAACGATTCACCGGAACATCGCGCATTGGCTTTAAAAACAGCTCGTGAATCAATAGTATTATTGAAAAATGAAAATAACTTTCTTCCGTTAAAAAAAGATATCAAAACGATTGCTGTTATCGGGCCTAATGCAAATATCCCGGAAGTTCTATACGGTAATTACAATGGTGTATCGTCAAAACCTATTGCACCACTCGAAGGATTAAAAAATAATGCTCCAAAATCTACAAAGATTTTATACGAAGCCGGCTCTAATGCTGCTGATGATTCTCCTATTCTTTCAGCTATCCCTGAAGATGCTTTATCCACTGGCAACAAGAATGAGAAAGGATTAAAAGCTGAGTATTTTGATAATATGGAATTAAAAGGCACTCCTTTCATTACACGGATTGATAAAAAGATTGACTTTGATTTTATCGATAATCCTCCTGCCCGTGGTAAAAGTATGAAATTCTCTGTGCGATGGACTGGCACTCTTTCAGTACCTGTAACAGATACCTACTTCATCGGTTTTACCGGAGATGACGGTTATCGTGTCTATATTGACAATAAACTTCTTTTTGAAAGCTGGAAGGATCAAAGTCCTGCATTGAAAAAAGTTAAAATAGATCTTGTCAAAGAAAAAAAATATGAGATCAAAATTGAGTATTACCAAAACTTGGGTGGAGCTATTGCAAAATTTCAATGGGGGAAAGCTGATAAAGATTTTTTAAAAAGGGTTATCGATGTGACAAAACAAGCTGATGTTGTTGTTTATGTCGGCGGTATTACTCCATGGCTCGAAGGAGAAGAAATGTCGGTTGAAATTGAAGGATTCAAAGGTGGTGACCGTACATCACTTGATTTACCTGCTGTTCAGGATAGAATACTTAAAGCAATCAAAGCTACAGGAAAACCCATCGTTCTGATATTATTGAATGGTAGTGCCCTATCGGTAAATTGGGCAAACGAAAATGTAAATGCCATTCTCGAAGCCTGGTATCCGGGTGAAGAAGGCGGTAATGCAATTGCAGATGTTTTGTTTGGTGATTATAACCCTGCCGGACGTTTGCCTGTGACTTTCTATAAATCTGTTAAAGATTTACCGCCATTCGAAGATTATAATATGAAAGGTCGAACATATCGCTATTTCAACGGTATCCCTCTGTATGAGTTTGGTTATGGATTAAGCTATACAACTTTCAAATATTCTAATATCAACGCACCTAAATCAGTTAAAACAAATGAAGATGTAAAAGTATCAGTTGAAGTTGAGAATACAGGAAAGATTGATGGCGACGAAGTTGTTGAATTGTATGTTAAAATACGGCACGCTAAAGCGCCTGTTCCTATCCATGCGCTTAAAGATTTCAAACGCATCCATATGAAGGTCGGTGAAAAGAAAACAGTTGAATTTATTCTCAAACCTGATCAATTGTCATTGATAGATGATGATAACAAACGAGTAATAGAACCAGGCAAATTTCAAATATTTATCGGTGGTCGTCAACCCAATCCTGATGTTCTGGCTTCAGGCGAAGTTCTCAAAGTAGATCTTGAAGTGACTGGAAATGTGAATGTGATAGAATAGGATTCCTTGTTTTGCCCATAAAATAGAAAATCCTCACGGATTTTCATCGATGAGGATTCTCCTTTAGTGTGTGTAGCGGGGCAGGACTTGAACCTACAACCTTCGGGTTATATCATTCTAGGGGAAAATAGGATGGGAGGGGCTTCTAACCAGAATCATAGATATTTCACTTTCACAAAAATTTCAGCAATTAGAATTGAGAATGTATAAAATTTCATAATTCTTTTTGATCACGAAGAGAAAAAATGAGACTATAATCCATTTTTTTGTACTTGACAAATTATAAATGAATTATTATACTCGTCCACAATTCATCTGCTAACAGTGTGCTAACACTTTGCTAATGATATGGTAGTAAAAGTGGTAAATTCTTTTCGAATTCGATAGAATTTATGCACAGGGTCGGTTTGAAAATCCATATGTCGGGGACTCAATTCCCTCCCTGTCCACTGAAAAATCTTCTACCTTTATCCGCAATCCTGTCTGCAATTATTTTTGGAATGCTAAGACTACGGTGTTCGTTAGGGTTTATAAGCAGCGGGATGGATTTCCTATCCCTTCTTCAGCTTGCAATACCTCATGAGATTACTCTCTTATTTATTGGCACATAATCTGGGGGCAGGTCACTTCCAGACATTAAACCATTGAAGATGCATTGTCGCAAGTGCTACTTAGAGGTGGAGGTAACAAACCAAGATCTTACAATGTTTTACATAACTCCATCCTCATATATACGGTGATTACCGTAGATGATACGTATTTTGCCGTAATTTTATAAATAAGGTTTTCCCTTGATCCCTAATGACTTTTTATTCTGTATACTAATTCAGTGAATTCAATGATAACATCTTCAAGGGGAAAATTATGGAAAGAAAATAATATTTCTTTTTCATTAGTAATTTTATTGATACAGTTTGATCAACTAAGCGTAAATATTTACACAATAAAACAGGTTGTGACTCATTTTCATTAACTCTATTAGGGTTTTTATGAAAACCAATAAAAAGAATTCAACAACTGTCTTAAGCAGATGGACGCGCTTGTCCCGAATGATTCGGGGATTTCTTGAAGTCCCGTTACATGCGGGACTGATATTTGCTTTTATAGCGCCAGTCATTGCTAAATCTCAAACTTACTATACAATCAACGAAAATTCATCACCCGTATTTTCTACACTTATCCCAGATGAAGCCTATGTCATAAAGGATAATGTAAATTACAAACTCTATTATGCTGGGAATGACTTTACATCAATTAATCTCGCTCAATCACCTGACGGCATAACGTGGACTCCATATAATAGCGGAAATCCTATAATATCAGATGCACAATATCATTCAGACGTAAAATACTATAGTACAGGATTCCCAGGAGCAAATAGCGGTACAAATCCAAGCTCATTGACGATGAACTATCGTATATGGTATCAAGGGTTAAACCAGAATAGCGTAGAAGGATGGAGATATGCTGAATCGCCGGATGGAATAAACTGGTATAATCACATACCCGTTTCCCAATTCGGAGCACCAGTATATAGTTCCGCCACAGGAGTAACCTATGGAATAGCTGATGTAATCTATACATCGGGAGCATCCAACACAGGAACAGACTGGACATTCAGAATATATGCAAACGTCCAATGGGAACCTGGTCAATACGGTGGAAAGGAACTCGTAGTCATAGCTTTTTCAACAAATGGATATGACTGGACTGGCTATGATCCAACATTGGCAGGTTATGCAACACCAGTATTTGCAGGAACTCTAGACACAAGTCGGTTTGACTGCGACCACATAGGATGGTTCAAGGTCATAAAAAACAGTCCGATAGACTGGCAAGCGTTCTACTCCGGCGGGAAAGGGTCGACGTACCAGGCGTTGAATGGAATAGGCTACGCAACATCGACCGATGGCATAAACTGGACACACAGGCAAACACTCATCACAACAAATGACCCAGTGGCATGGAGAAAACAGAGCGTATGGATGCCATCAGTGGTAAAGTCTGGAAACAACTACGAGCTATTTTTCCTCGGATCAGCAGATGTAAGTGACGGAAGTTGGATATGGTGGAAACTCGGAAGAGCTATCTTGACACCCGTTGCTGACCCTTTTGCAGGAATCAATTTTGCAGAATATCCCAGCAATCCTTTATTTGGCGGAGATACAGAAGGAGTGGATCGCGCTTATCAAGCATATGTAATAAAAATAGGTGCAGTGTACAATATGTGGTACGGGGATCATATTAATGCTAGATATGTCAGTAGTGCATATCCTGATTTCCATGACGTAACATTTCCTGGAACTAAAATCACTGTGCCAAATGCAACTCAGCCTTACAAGTTCACAGTATATTATAATTCTGCTGGATGGACTCTTGGAGGAACCAGTTATTCTCAAAAATTAGTCGCCTATTACACTGATAATGCAGACAACTTTTCTACAAATCCACAAGTCGCAGTCTCTGATGATGGAATAAATTGGACATATGTAGGGCGGACGAGCGGTGTGATTACCGGCCCACCTGCTGAGGTTTCAACCGTTTATAGATTATCTGTATTATATGAAGGAAATAATATTTGGAAAGGATATGGCGATCAAGGACAGGCATGGATCCAATATTATACTTCAACCGACGGGATGGCTTGGACAGTACAAGCATGGGACATATTAAATGATCGTAATCCTAGTCTATTACAGCCTTGGGAAATCGGTCCTGGGCCACAATATCCTGGAGAAATAAGTCCTTATGTTTTCAAAGTGAATAATACTTATGTGATGACTTATAGCTCTGGCAAAACAAACAACAATCAAGGAATAGGCATTGCATATTCTATTGATGGAATAAATTTTACCAAGTCAAGTACAAATCCAATATTTAGTATAGACGATGGCATCGCATGGAAAACTGTTAGAAATTACAACGGCTACATAATGCTTGATGCCGGATTGTGGAGAATGTATTTTCAAGGAACAAATGCTGCTGGATTTTATGCTATTGGTATGGCAACTCCAGATGTACCTTTACCGGTGGAACAGGTATCGTTTACAGCCACAGTGGTAAGCAATGCTGCAACGCTGACATGGCAGACTGCCACGGAAGTCAATAACTATGGCTTTGATGTTGAACGTCGGTTGGTCAATAGTCAATCGTCAACACTCAATAGTTGGGGAAAGATCGGATTTGTAAAAGGAAGTGGAACGAGTAACATTGCGCATTCATACAGCTATACAGATGTGAGTGTTTCGTCGGGAACGTATGCCTATAGGTTAAAGCAAATCGATAACAATGGGACGTATAAGTATTCGAGCGAAGCGGAAGTAACGGTTTCGGTGCCGAAAGTATTTGCGCTGAATCAGAACTATCCTAACCCGTTCAACCCGTCGACGACAATCGAATATCAGTTACCAGGAACAGGGACACGATTTAATGTGTCCTTAAAAGTGTATGATGTCATTGGGAGGGAGGTTTCAAATCTTGTGAATGAACAGCAGGAACCGGGATATTACCAAAAGACATTTGCTGCAAGTCGATATGCCAGCGGAATGTATATTTATCGCCTTGTTGCAACAGACGAGCAGAATAAACAGCATATATATCAGAAGAAAATGGTGCTCTTGCGCTAATCACGATTGATATGATTTCTTCTCTGCTGTTCAGACTGCGATTGAAAGTGCAGTGGATAATTTATGGATAGGGGGATAAGTTGATACCCTCCTCAATGAATGTCGATGGCTGTCTCAAAAAAGCACCACTGTATGTGTGCCCGGTGGTTGTTTGTCTCTCCCCATTAACCCTGACGTTTATGCGTTGGGGTTTTTTGTTTGTTATTAAAAAACAAATATCGTAGATTTTGAGTAAATATATTGGCTTTGACGAATTCGGAGAGGGGTCGCTCAATGTGTTTGTCCTTTTTGTTCCCATAGTTTTCAGTGCCGCAGCTTAGCGCCCGTCTGTTAGGCGGTGCAATAGAAATAAGGTTGCCATGATTAGTGGATAGTATTATTGCGATAATTCACACTGTTTCACAATTCCAGAGGTGCAACATGATGAATACTTATAGTAAACGGTTATGTCTGATGCTCTCCACTGTATTTGTGTTCTTCCTCAGTGGTTGCGCTACATCGGGCTATGTTTCTGAAGAACCCGAGGCAAATACAAATGTAGTCGTTCCTGCCTGGGCACCCCCCTACCAAGATATTCATCTTGTCAGATACTACTACCTGCCCGACATAGAAGTGTACTATGATGTCTGGAACCAGGAGTTCGTTTATCTTCAAGATGGAAGTTGGATGTTTACGTCATCTTTCCCGCCAATCTATACAGGATTCGATTTATACAACTGCTTTGTCGTAGTGCTGGACTACCATGTGTACGAACCCTGGATGCATTATCATTATTATGTTTCCCATTATCCACGTTATTACTATCATTCAGTTTACAATGTCACCGATACACATGACCTCAGAGGTTTTAATGAAAACAAGGAAAGCGAAATCCGACTTAAACAGGAAGAAAAGATAAAGCTCAACGAAGCATCGAATAATAGACCTGAACATGAAAAAGTTCTACCCCTTAATCCAGAACTAAAAAAATCTGAATTCAAACGACCACCACAACGAATGAAGTATTATGGACAGGATGTTGGCAAACCCGTCAAAGTTGAAAAACAAATGATGAAGCCACATGAAAATATTCAGAAGAATAAATGATGATGGTGTTTGCTTGGTAAATCTGAAAGGATGGATATGCCTCTATACTGTAAACCAATGGTCCAATTCGCTACTCTATTCTCGAACAATTAGACAAAGGTGACTTCAATCGCGAACGTACATTGTTAAAAGTCGTTGGTAATAAATAATTGCATCGCCTAACCATGCGCTCAAGCTGACAGAATGAGCGTAAGTACATTTTACATTGCGTGCAGAGATTTAGTGCAGATTTAAAAGTGAAGTGAATGAACTTGGTTCGTGTAGTACATTTTGAAAGTATTCGTTGAGTCAACTAACCACGTTCCGATAGCCAACGCAAAGGAATATATCAAGGACAAGTAAAATGGAAGACTCTCAACAACAGGTTCATGAAGTGTTGTCAGCAATAAACCAATCATGGCGAACCAATACGCCTCTTACCATGTCACAGCATTTGCACCCAAATATTATCATGAAATTTCCTGGATTCTCCGGTGAAGTAGTGGGACGTGACGCACTCCTCGCAAGTTTTGTTGAATTCTGTACCAATGCTCGAGTCCTTGAATATCAAGAGAACAACGAACAAATTAGCGTGATTGGAGATTGTGCCGTAGCGAGTTTTCAATTCGAGATGATGTATGAAAGAACAAAGTATCGGGAACGATCAAAGGGACGAGACCTTTGGGTCTTTCAATGTATTTCTGATAAGTGGGTTGCAGTGTGGAGAACAATGATGGAGTTAGAAGAATTACGAGAGAACCGTAAATAATAATGTGCTGCTTAACTGACGGCTTAGCTGCATTCCGCTAGAGCACATGCAATTACATATGGAATAATTACATACCGTCGAAACATCATTCCCTGGAATCTTTAACATCTTCCTATTTAATCTAAGGAGGTAGAAATGAAGCGCTTAGTTTTTGTCTTTTCATTATTCCTTGTTTCAGTTGTATCGTTTGCGAGTTTGAAACAGGGGTACTATAGATCTCCAGCTATTCATGGAGACAAAATAGTTTTCACGGCTGAAGGTGATCTTTGGATGATCAGTACTAATGGTGGTATGGCAACGAGAATTACATCAAGTCATGGTACCGAATCACATGCGGTGATTTCACCTGATGGGTCACAGATTGCATTCTCTGCGCAATACGAAGGACCTACGGAAATTTACACTATGTCAATCGATGGAGGCGTCCCCAAGCGCTTGACATACGAAGGTCAGAGTGCAACAATGATCGGATGGAGAGCAGATGGGAAAATAATCTACAGCACAGGGCATTATTCTACCCTGCCGAACGTTCAGCTGATGATTATCGACCCGAAAACTGGAGAGAAGAATCTAGTCCCTTTATCCCAGGCGAGCGATGGAGTATTTGATACGAGTGGAGACACGCTTTTCTTCACCCGACTTCCGTTCCAGGGCAGTCACACAAAAAGATATCAAGGAGGAACTGCGCAAAATATTTGGCGGTATGTCAAAGGCGATCAGGAGGCAGTTTCTCTGACAAGTGATTATCCTGGTACAAATAAGAATCCTATGCTATGGAACAAGCGCGTGTATTTTCTCAGCGACCGAGATGGTACAATGAACATCTGGTCGATGAACAAAGACGGGAAAAATTTACGGCAAGAAACATTCCATAAAGGATTCGATGCCGCATCGGCATCGCTTGACAACGGTAAAGTTGTCTATCAATGCGGTGCAGATATTTATTTATATGATATTACTTTGAAGTCAGACAATATAGTTCAGATTTCTCTATCTTCGGATTTTGATCAAGAAAGGACACAATGGGTCAAGAAACCAATGGACTATCTTACATCGGTTCATATTTCTCCAGATGGCGATAGAGTTGTTCTCACAGCGCGCGGACAGGTTTTTATTGCACCAGTCAGTGATGGACGGTTTGTGGAACTGACACGGGAATCAGGAGTGAGATATCGAAATGCAAAATTCACTTACGAAGGGAAATCAATCATATTACAATCTGAACAAACGGGTGAAGTTGAGTTTTGGGAATATCCTGCTAACGGTATCGGGAAAGGGAGGCAGCTTACGAATGATGGGAAGGGTTTCAGAATGGATGGTATTCCTTCTCCTGATGGAAAATTAATTGCTTACACCGATAAAGATAACCGGCTTCTTCTTTATGACTTAAACTCAAAAAAGGCAAAAATCATAGCCACATCGCAGTACGGAAGTTTCGAAGATTTGTGCTGGGCACCGGATGGTAAGTGGCTTGCATTCGTCTCGCCTGCTACCAACAGATTCTATCAGATTGTTATTTACAACATCTCTGATGAAAAGGTAACGTTATTGACCGATGATCGAACAGACAGTTACCACCCGGTATGGAGTCCTGATGGAAAGTGGATGTATTTCTTGTCGGACAGAAATTTTCAATCTTCGGTTGAAAGTCCGTGGGGACCTCGGGAACCTGAACCATTCTTTGCGAATACGACAAAGATTTACGCAATCGCGCTCGTTAAGGATATTAGGTTTCCGTTTAGTCCTCCTGATGAGCTGCATTCCTCTTCCAAAACTTCTGATGAATCAAAAGGAAAATCTGATGATACGAAGGGAAAAGATTCCGAATCAAAGGAAAAGTCAAAAAGTGTAGAAGTGAAAATTGATCTTGACGGAATACAAACAAGGATTTATCAGGTTCCGGTTGCAGCCGGAGATTATTCAAACCTCACTATGAACGATAAGATGCTCTTCGTAACTGAGACCCCTCTAGCGGCAGAACGCAAAACAAAACTCGATGCTATTGAGATCATGAACAAAGATGTCTCTGTAAAATCGATCGTGGAAGATATTAAAAGTTATGAACTTTCTGCAGATGGGAAGAAGATAATGGTGAGGAAGGGAGACGGCATTAATGTCATCGATGCATCCTCATCTCCGGTGACCGATTTCTCGAAAAACGCTATCAACCTTAGCAAATGGACATTTTCATTTGACCCGCGTGAAGAATGGCGGCAAATGTTCATCGAAGCGTGGCGGCTTGAGCGCGACTTTTTCTATGACCCTGGTATGCAAGGTGTAGATTATGAAAAAACTCTGGTAAGATTTTTACCGTTAATTGATAGAGTAAGAGATAGAGATGAGTTGAATGACCTAATCGGTCAGATTGTCGGCGAACTCTCAGCGTTGCATATTTTCGTCGTGGGTGGCGATGTAAGGAAACAGGAACTTCAAGTATCAGTTGGTTCACTTGGTGCGGAACTCCTTCATGATGATAAAAACGGTGGTTATAAAATCAATCAAATTTACAAATCCGATCCCGATTATCTCGAAGATATTTCACCGCTCGCAAGGACAGGATCCAATATCAATGAAGGAGATATAATTCTCTCGATCAATGGAGTTTCAATTGATTCGGTTGCTTCGCCGAATGTACTCCTTGAGAACCAGGTTGGTCAGCAGGTGCTTCTGCATTTAAAGTCCGGTTCAACAGGAAAAGAATTTGATGCTGTCGTTGTTCCTATTTCACAGGAAGCCGCATTCAGCCTCCGGTACTATGAATGGGAATACACAAGAAGGCTTATCGTTGAAAAGGAAAGCGACAACCAGATTGGATATGTTCATCTTCGCGCTATGGGCGGTGGAAATTATACTGAATGGACAAAAGAATTTTATCCTGTTTTTGATCGGCAAGGCTTAATAATCGATGTGCGTCACAATAACGGCGGCAACATCGATAGTTGGATACTTGAAAAACTTCTTCGAAAAGCTTGGATGTATTGGAAAGACCGCGTCGGAGTGCCTACCTGGAATATGCAATATGCTTTTCGAGGTCATCTTGTCGTACTATGTGATCAAAATACAGCATCGGATGGTGAAGCATTCACCGAAGGTTTTAAGCGCCTCGGACTCGGCAAGGTAATAGGAATGAGAACGTGGGGCGGTGAGATTTGGTTGTCATTCGACAATTGGCTGCGGGATAAAGGAATTGCTTCAGCCGCAGAATATGGAGTTTATGGTCCCGAAGGAAAATGGCTCATCGAAGGTCATGGGGTTGATCCGGATATCGTGGTTGATGATACTCCCCATCAAACATTTAGCGGACAAGATACCCAGCTTGAGGCGGCAATAAATTATTTGAGACAGGAAATTAAAGACCATCCTATTCAAGTGCCTCTTCCTCCTGCATATCCAAATAAAGCTATGGATTATAAATGAAAACGATGGAACTCATTTCATGATAAAAATTTTTAAACTTCCATTAAGCCTAGTTTATATTTTTAAGTGGACTTTTTGATCTAACAAGGAGAGAATCTTTTTTAGTAACAAGTTTATGGAGTATATGGCAAATAGTGTATGCATTGGTTAAGGATGCAATATAGAACTAAATAATATTCTGCCGCCCAACTAAACACTCAAGCTGACCATATGAACTAGATATGTTAAGCATGGCGAGCATAGGTCTTATGCAATCTGAAAAATTCTACATGAACCTGTTTCGTTTTGTGTATATCAAAAGTTTTCAGTGGCGCAGCTTAGGCGCCATTCGTTAGGAACGCATTGCCACCATATAGACTTGAATACATTTTCATGGAGGTCACAATGAAAAAACGACTTATCCTTTTCTGTTTATTCGTTCTTCTGCTTCCAGACTTTCTTTATACTCAAGCGAGGAACGGGATGGTTGTTTCGGCTGAGTCGAGCGCTTCTCAAGTTGGGATCGAAATATTAAAGAATGGTGGAAATGCAGTCGATGCTGCAGTTGCTGTCGGTTTTGCGCTTGCCGTTACCTATCCACAAGCAGGAAATATTGGCGGCGGTGGATTTATGGTTATCCGCTTGGCAGACGGGCGGATAACAACGATTGATTACCGTGAAAAAGCGCCATTAAAAGCATGGAAGGATATGTTTCTTGATGATAAAGGGAACTATCTCCCCGAAAAAAGTCAAGAAGGATACTTGTCGTGCGGTGTTCCTGGCTCAGTCGCAGGATTGCTTCTGGCACTTGAACGATATGGAACGTTGAACAGAGATAAAATACTGCAACCTGCAATCGAATTAGCAGAAAAAGGAATTAAGGTGAGCGGAACATTCGCAGATGATATCAAATCGTCTCTCAGTCGCTTTACACGTTATAAATCGACTTGTCGGATTTTTCTAAAAAGCGGTAAACCGTATCGGTCGGGAGATACACTCTTTCAGCGTGACCTCGCAGCGACATTGAAACGCATTGTGTGCAATGGAAGAGATGGCTTCTACAAAGGAACAACAGCCGATCTGATTGTTGCGGAAATGCAACGAGGTAATGGATTGATTTCGTATGATGATCTTGCTTCGTACCAAGCAATTGAAAGACCACCGGTTATCGGCAAGTATCATGGTTATGAAATTATTTCTATGGGACCACCAAGCTCAGGTGGAATATTACTTATCCACCTGCTCAACTTATTAGAACCATACGATCTTAAGACATCAGGATTTGCATCAACGCGAACTATTGCTTTGATGGCAGAAGCGATGAAACTTGCATATGCTGATCGAGCGGAATTCTTTGGGGATATCGATTTCTATCCGGTTCCTGTCGCAAAGCTGATTTCAAAATCATATGCTGATGAACGAAGAAAACTCATCGATTCAAGTTTAGCGAAACCAAGCAGCGCTATCTCACATGGCTCCTTTCAGCAACATGAACTTAGCGAGACGACGCATTACTCGGTGGTTGATCAATGGGGAAATGCGGTAAGTGTAACGACAACAATCAATGATTGGTTTGGTAACAGTATCGTTGTCGATAGTGCAGGCTTTTTCCTCAACAATGAAATGGATGATTTTGCCGCAAAACCTGGTGTGCCGAATATGTTTGGTGTGACTGGAAGTGTAGCAAATGCAATCCAGCCTCAAAAGCGAATTCTTAGCAGTATGACACCGTCGATTGTTGTGAAAGATGAAAAACCATATCTCATCATCGGTTCACCTGGAGGTCCGACTATTGTCACAACAGTTCTGCAGGTAATTCTCAATGTTATTGATCACCATATGAATATTCAGCAAGCAATTGACGCACTACGGATTCATCACCAATGGTTGCCGGATACCCTTTGGTATGAAAAGTCGGGACTCACAGATGAGGTTGTACTGAATTTGAAACATCTTGGATTCAGCGTAATTGAACGACACGGTTATCAAGGCAATGTTGAAGCTATTCTGATTGATCCACAAACACGATTGTATTATGGTATTGCTGATCGACGTGGATATGGAGCAGCGGTCGGATATTAAGACTTAATTAGTTTTTAGAAACTCTACAAGTTATTGATAGTTTAACGTTCTTTTCGTAGTAATTCTGTGATTTCTGTTTTTAGTGGATCAAAGGGAAGTTGCTCAATAAGGTCGGTACTAGCTGTATTATATTTATGATCCTAAATAGGAGTTCTTGAGACTTTGTCGCCATTCGTTAGGATGTCGTTTTCATTGCCTACTATCTTTTTGCAAAAGGAAATGATTTGTGAATATGACGTTGAGATCACCCAATACATACTCGATCGAATGTTCGACCGAAGAGATAAGCTGCTTACTCGTTCTCGTGAATACTGTCACGCGATGTCCCCGTGGAATGAGCTTACGACCGATCCGTGAACCGATGAAACTTATTCTCCCCAAAACAAGCGCTTTCAAGGTTGGCCTCTTTCGATGAGGTTCACTCTCATTCCTGTTTTCTCTTGGTGTCTTGAACGGTTTGGTCGATCACAGACGATTCCACCATGCCCCGTCAATATGGAGTTGGATTCTTTCAGCATGGATTGTCGACTTCTTTTTCACTGCTTGAGACCATCAGTCTGTTAACGTCTTTTTCGAGGTTCTACGGTATGACTTGCAGATCCCTTTCTGTACCAATCAGCCCGGCTGAGGGGCATTCCGCTAACCCCTTGGTCTGGCTTCACGAGGAGGGATTGATAGACATTCGTCTGTTCGATCTCAAACCCGTGTGCTGCGGCCGACATAAAGAGTCGCCACACCCGATACGTTGTTTCATCCGTTGCGCGGATCGCCGCGGCGCGATGCGCTTCCAAGCGGGAGACCCAGTGACGAAGTGTCAAAAGATAATGTTCGCGCAGACTCTCAACATCGCGCACTTCAAATCCCACACGTTCAGCGATACTGGTACTCTCACTAATGGGAACTGGCTCGCTGTCTGGGAAAACATAGCTTTGCGAAAACGTTGGACCACGGTGGTCAAGATTATCCGCAATTCCGTGATTCAAAAAAACACCACCCGGTCGAAGCAGGCGCCAGGCATTCCTAAAGTACTCGGGTAACATTGACCTACCAACGTGCTCGACCATCCCGATACTCGCGATTTTGTCAAACGGTTCTGAAAGTACAAGTTCTCTGTAGTCCAGCACCTCTGTCCGACATTTCCGGCTCAAGCCTCGCTGTTTGATTCGCTCATTGGCAAGTTTGGCTTGTGGTTCGCTAAGCGTAATCCCCAGTGCCGAGACTCCGTAATGTTTTGCCGCGTGCATGATCAGAGCACCCCACCCGCATCCGATATCTAGAAGACGCTCACCACGTTTCAGCCGCAACTTGCGACACACGTAGTCGAGTTTACCCGTCTGAGCAGTAAACAAATCTTCGCCGGGCGACAGAAAATATGCACACGAATAGACCAGGTTCTTATCAAGGAAGAGGGCGAAGAAATCATTCGAAGTGTTATAGTGATACGTTACAGCTTGGCGATCGCGTGTAGTCGAATGTTGAGCCCCGGTGAGATGAACTGGCTGCCTACCGGCCCGTGGACCGTGGTGAGAAGGGAGGGTGAGAAGCATTGAAGCGATACGAATACGGTCAGCGATACTCAAGTGCAAACCTAAAAGATGTTCTGCCATGGGGAACGCTCTTTCGATGTTCCCCTCAATGTCGAAGTCATCAAAGATATAGGATTGACCGAGGGTATTTTCACTGGGCCGCAGGAACATTGCCCGGAGGGCACCAGGATGTCGAAGAACCATCGTAAACCCTGTAGGTTGGTCAGCTTCTGCATCCCAAACAGATCCATCCCAAAATCGGAATGAATAATCACGGGGATGATGATCCTTCAACAGGAATTGAAGGATCGACTTGCTTGTTTGTACAGCACGGTCACGAGTCTTGGTTTGAATAAGCATGGCAATTTCTCCTTCGTCTGATCGTTCAGAGGCAAGCAAATATCAGGATAACCCACCATCACTTCTATAATCTCTGTTAAATACTGACTGTGTTGAAGAATTTTGTGTTACCCAAGATTCCGGTAATTTTCTTCCCATCGAAGATCTCTGCGCACCAAATTTCTATAGTATGCTGCCACCTAATTTCTCAAGGATTCTGTAATGAGATATCGTCTGGCCTATCATTGCCGGCATCCCTAGAACAAAAAAATCCACCTCCTCTTTCGAATCTGGAGGCTCTCAAAGAAGCGCCTTTCTGCACGAGTCCCCTCCCCTAGGACTTTCACATGTATTTATTAAAAGTTAGATAGGAGTTCGGTCAATGTCAATGTGAATGAGACGACATTTCCACAACTGAGAAAGAAAGGAGCAGTTCTTCCGCAACGTTCTCACACGTTCCTTCGTCTCGGCAAAGCCTTTCCAAGCGTCACAGCGATGACGGCAAGAACACGCAGGATTCGTTTCCAGTTGATCTTTCTCATAATGGTTCTCCTTTTACGAGTGAATAAACCACCCTATTCCTTCCTTATACCGCAGAATTCATCGGTGGATTATGGAATAAGAGGATAAGTAAAGGTAATATTTATCCATTCACTATTCGGAGGTCAGAATGAGCGAACAAGAATACGAAGACTTGTGGCATTATAGCGAGCAGTTTACGCGAGACAAATTCCAGAGATCAGAGCTTGTTACTATGGCTTGGAAAGAAGGACAGCGGCTTGGCGAACGTTGCACACCAGGACTGATGAAATCAATGATGCACTTCTGTTCGAAGAAACTAGACAGACAATCTGCGTTCCCTGTAAAGGATATGGGCAAAATAACTCTCGACGCTTGGAATCACGACCGAGTTCACATTGACAGGCCAATGACACTCGGAGATTTTCTGTTTCCGTTCAAGATTAATCTGTTAGAAAATGCTATTACGAATAACTTTCTGGAATCTCTGACTGCCGAAGAACGATCATTTCTCGACGATCTGATAGCAGGATATTCGGTGAAAGACATTTCAAAACGTACCCGCAACATTCCATCCCTCCAATAAAAAGCTATTGCCTATCTGTAACGGTGGAGAAGAGCACGATGTGTTGCGCTTTTCTTTACAATATTGTCATCCTGCCATTGGCGAAATGGCAAATATGGAACCCTTTTTTAAGCCTTACAGGAGATCCATCGAGCTGCTTCTGCTTCGAGATAGGACAGGAATCAATGTCGAAAGGGAGGGTCTTACGAATTTATAATAGAAAGTGGTTTCGCCAAAATTTTTCTGGATTTTTTCATTCGACTTTGGCAAATCGATTTCGAAAATTCTTATTTATTTTTGAAAAAGGCCTTAATGCGAATTTAAAAAAGGTTGATACCAGAGACCATCTCCTCGATGGGCGCTAACCTCCCATAGCCTCGGCATCTTGTAACGCGTCGTAGCTGATATTTTTTAGGCAAAATATATTTTACCTTATCAGGTAGCCAGTGCTTAATATTAGAAAAATACCAACTTATCATGAGCACATCAATCAGGGCAGGTCAAGACCATAGACTCTTATTAAAAGAAATTATGATGAAGTCCCTTGCATCATTCAATAATTCTGCTAACGTATTATATAGAAGAGAGACTGGGTTCTCGTGACAAACACAATTTCAGAGATATTGTTCTTCAGAGATACTATTCTTAATTGATGTGGAATGGGAGTACTGATGAAGAGATATTATTTGTTACTACTTGCTGTGATAGGAATTACGTTTGTTGCTTCGGCGAAAGATCCTTCCCAAAAGCTCTCGCCCTTTTTTCAGCGTCTTCTGGATGCGAGATCAACGGCTTCACTCGCGAATAAAACGGGATATGCAAAACTTTCAGCAGAACCAACAGTCACGACAACGGGCGATACACTCTACCGCGTGATCATCCACACCACGGATCCTTCATCGCTTCGAAACGAAGGAATTATTGTTAACACCGTCCGAAAGAATTTTGTAACGGCGCAGGCGACAAAGGGTCAGATTCGTCGCATTGCCGGGTTGAGTTCAATAAGTTTCATTCGTGAGGCTCGTAAACGAAAACCTATAAACGATGTTGCCGCGGGTCTCAGCGGAGCGCGCTCGTTGCAAAACGGTTCAATTAATAATACGCAATATACCGGCGCCGGTGTTCTCATCAGCGATATCGACACGGGTATCGATTGGAAACACCTCGACTTTCGCAATCCCACCGATACAACAAAAAGCCGCATCGTCTATTTGTGGGATCAAACACTGACGGCCGGATCGGGCGATGCTACGGCAAAAGGATATGGAGTGCTCTATACCAACGCTCAAATAAATGCTGCAATTGCTTCCGGTTCTTCATCTGTGCGTTCTAGGGATATGCTTGGCCATGGAACGCACGTCGCCGGCATTATGGCCGGGAATGGCGCATCCATGCCTTCGAGGAAATATGCCGGTTTTGCTCCAAATGCAGATTTGCTGATCATTGAAACAAACTTTTCCGATGCAAGTATTATCGATGCGATGGATTGGGCCGATAGCATTGCCACGGCTCTCAACGAGCCGCTCGTCGTTAATCTCTCGCTTGGTTCGCAAATGAGTGCCCATGACGGTACAGAGGATGATGAGCAGGTTGTTGATGAGATTTCTATAAAAACGGGTCGCGCCTTTGCTATTTCTGCAGGCAACGACGGCGCGGACGGCATTCATATTTCCGGTTCTATTAATTCCCTTAGTACTGCGACGGTTACATTTTCTGTTCCCACATATACACCGAACCCCGGAACTCAAAATGACTATGTTCTTATTGATGGATGGATTAATAGCGATGATAACGTCACAGGATCGATCACTTCTCCCGATCCTGCAATAACCGTTACAGCAACTCCGGAAACAGAATACTCTAATGATGGTGACGCAGGTTATATGGAAGTGGACAATTTTACTAGCCCGCTAAATAGTAAACGCGAAATTGTGACTTATATTTTTGATCATAACAGTTCAAAGAATCCACGTGCTGGCACGTGGACACTCAAATTATTAAATACTTCTTCTCACGCCGTAACATATAATGCCTGGTTCGATTCGGATTTTGGCACATCCGGATCGCTTGTGGCCGTGACGAACGCCGATAACAACTACACTGTCGCTTCACCGGGTGATGCAACCAGCGCTATTACCGCAGCTGCATATGCAACTCGTTGGTATTGGAAGTCCACCGACGGCAGTGTCTACCTTGCATCAGGCATCAATACAAGCGATAGTATCGCTTACTTCAGCAGTATCGGTCCGCGAGCAGACGGTTATCAAAAACCGGATATTGCTGCGCCAGGCTTCTATGTAATCTCTGCTTTTCCGAACAGTTTTCTTTCCACAGCGAGTTATGCTTCTTCAGTAATGCCAGATAACAAACACTGGATAATGGCAGGAACCAGCATGGCGGCGCCGGGTGTAGCAGGAAGCATCGCGTTGCTCTTTCAAGCAAACGCGACCCTGACAGCATCAGCCGTGAAGAGCTTGCTTACATCTAACGCAATGATGGATGCTTTCACTGGATCGTTACTGCCAAATACTCGATGGGGCTATGGCAAATTGGATGTTGCTAAAGCGATGACAGCTCTCGTGGCGCCGAGCACAACAAACACAAGAAATATAATTTCCTATGACGATTGGAACCGAACCACCAATGATGTCACGGATTTCAACAATTATGTGCAAGCCAGTGGAAGCGTGTCCGAAAAGTATGCTGTCCGCATAACTCCTACAACAGATTCCAAGTTAACAGGGATTCTATTCCACACCTACTCAACGGTGACATTGAATAATAATCTCATAGCTGAAGTCTGGTCGAACAATCAATTGGCCAATTTGCCGAGTGTTCTCATCGCCGGACCATTCACGATCAGTCCGAACGTAGTGGCGACTGCGGGATGGAACTATGTCGATATCCCCAAAGAGTCCACGTTTACGCTTGCAGCCAATACAAGTTATCATCTCGTGTTTTATCCCGCGTCGGGGACAGCGGATATAATTTCGTTTACAAGGGACGCCAATGCGATTAGCGGGCGCAGTTCACATTATTCGAGCGGTGCGTGGTCAGCATACATCAACGGCGATATACGCATTCGCGGTGTTGTGGTCGGAACAAACGGAGCATTGCCAGTAGAACTGAATTCATTCGCAGCGTCATCGTCTGGCAACGCGGTCGACCTGACGTGGACCACTGCAACCGAAACGAACAATTACGGTTTCAACATCGAGCGCGAGAAGATCGGAACCGACGCTTCATGGAAAACGATCGGTTTCATTCCCGGCAATGGAACAAGTGCGATCACGCATCGCTACAGTTATATGGATAATAGCATCTCAATGGACGGTTCGTATCTTTACCGGCTCGGTCAGGTCGACAACAGCGGGGTATTGAAATACTCATCGGAACTCGAAGTTGCAATCAATCTCCCGAAACAATTTGCGGTCTGGCAAAACTATCCGAACCCGTTTAATTCATCGACAACCATTTCTTTTAATTTGCCGTCGCGGTCATTCATATCACTGAAAGTGTTCGATCTCATTGGAAGAGAGGTGGCAACAATTGTGTCAGAAGAACTGCAAGAGGGAAATTACTCTCGGCAATGGAATGCTTCTGATTTGCCTAGTGGCACTTATTTCTATCGTTTACAAGCTGGTTCGTTTACTGAAACAAAGAAACTTGTTTTACTGAAATGAACTGGCAATATAAACGTACATGTTGTCGAAGCTTTGCCACAATTGTAAGGTGGCTTTCAAAAATAACGCGGAGTATTTATGAGTAAAGAAAAAAAAGCGAAGATCCTTTGGTTTATTGCTGGATTAATATTCTTAAGTGTCTGCTTGCATGATATTTATTATTCTGGTTCATCGAATAAATCTATACTTATTATAGTCTTTGAAGGCATAGCAGGAATTGCTTCAATTATTAATGCAGTTACATTTAGAAGAAAGTATGTAGGTAAGAAACCTGCATAACCGAATAAGAGTGTCCACAATATGTGGAACTTGTATACGTACATTCCAAATTTGGGAATGTAGTAAATGGACTTGGTTCGTGCGGTGGGATATTGAGATTTATCGTTGCGGCAGATTACTTCTTCGCCGTCTTTTGGGCGGAGCCGCCCATCCGTTAGGCGGCGGGAAATAAATCATGAACATAAAAACTATCTCGATCTTTATTTTTGGCATAGCGTGTGGAGCTTTATTTAGTATTCTGATAATGAGGCTCACATTGTCACACTCTTACCAACAAGAGAAGCCAATACAAAATATTCCTACGGCTAAGCCAACGATTGCCGATATGTGTGCTTTGCTGGATGCTCCACGAATGCCTCTTATGGTCGTCACTGGTTCAATCATCGACTTCAAAAATACTCAGTGGCAACTTCGGGGACTTAATAATACTATTATTTCTTTTGCTGATCTTCGTGGCAAAGTACTCTTCATAAATTTTTGGGGAACATGGTGTGGACCCTGTGTTGCAGAGATGCCTTCTATCCAAGTATTGTATGATTCCCTAAAACACGATCCAGTTGAATTCCTTGCTATCTCAGATGAATCTATTTCAAAGATTCAAGAGTTTGCCAAACGCGAACAGCTTACTTTGCCACTTTTCCAGAGCATATCAAAGCCGCTTCCAGAATTTGATTTCAAAGTGTGGCCGGTAACAGCTATCGTAAACAAGTCTGGCACAATTGTATATGTTGAATCTGGAAGTGTGAAATGGGACGATCCATCTGTTATAAAATTTATACGTAATCTTTGTAAGTAATCCGCTGTTTAACCAGGCGCTCAGGCTTTAGCAGAGGCAAGCGTAATCAATTGACTTTTTAAACATCACATCTGACAAATGCTATATTTTGATGCAGATTTCTTTTTATCCGGTTTTTTATTTTTACTGGTCTTCATGTATCTATAAACGAAGAGGGAAAAAGAGGATATACTATGGCCCCCACAAAGAAAAAATCTATTGCAATGCGACCGTCTATCCGGAAGCTGGAATCGCTCATAGATGCTGCGAAGCAACTCAACACTACATTTGATCTGGATAAACTTCTTTCTATCATTCTCGGCCATGCCACGAAGAATCTCAATGCAGCGCGAGGAACGATCTATCTCATCGACGAACGGACACAGGAGATTTGGTCAAAAGTGGTGAAAGGCACTGGACTAGTCGAAATCAGATTGCCGATTGGGACTGGCATTTCTGGGACAGTCGCTAAAACCGGAAGAACAATCAACGTGAAAGATGCAAGCAAAGATAAGCGATTCTATTCGGCTATTGATAATAAATCTGGTTTTCATACAAAAACGATGCTTTGCAGACCAATGAGAAATAGAAACGGCGTCATTATAGGGGTCTTTCAGATTATAAACAAAAAACGTGGTGTTTTTAATCGGAACGATGAATTTTTCCTGGATGCGTTTTCAGAACACGCTTCTCTCGCCATCAAAAATGCTAGACTCTTTCAAGCGGATCTTGAACATGTGCGGGTGGATAAAGAAATTCAAATCGCTGCTGAAATGCAGCAACAGCTTTTCCCGAAAGTAATAATTCAAATCCCATCGTATGAACTCTCCGTCACGGTCCAACCTTGTGCATCAATCGGCGGTGATTCGTACGACATCATTCCACTCAAGGATGGGAAATTTGCTATCACTATCGCTGACGTCTCTGGAAAAGGAATCCCAGCTGCTCTTTTAGTGTCGACTTTGCATGCCTTATTGCGAGTGTACCTTCAGTATCCAATGGAATTGGTTGAGCTTGTTAGGAGATTGAATGCTCTCGTTTACAATAATAGTCCAGCAGAACGCTTTATCACTTTTTTTATCATGATTTTTGATCCGATTAATCATAAGTTCACCTATGTGAATGCCGGTCATAACCCGCCTTTCCTTTTCCGAAAAAGCAGAAACGATATTAACGAACTTATGGCGAGCGGTTTACCTCTGGGAATCGTGGAAGAACAGCAGTTTGAAACCCATCAGATAAACCTTCAACATGGCGATACGTTGGTTTTGTATACTGATGGAGTGACAGAGGCGGCAAATAAAAAGCTTCAACAATATGGTGAACAGAAATTACGTGAATGTGTTCTTAGGAACTTCGAGACAACAGCCGAGACGATCAAAGGATGTATAGTGAGAGACGTTCAAGGGTTCATTGGAAATTATCCGCTGTCCGATGATTTCACCTTAATGGGGCTGAAGAGAGACCCCGAGGCATCGTTCAAATTATGACGCCGTTTATATTCTTTGAATTTGTTGTCACCGGTACTAGCCGGTGCAGATCTATCTATCGAGAGGACAGTCACGACGAAGCAACGATATCCAAAACTGCGCTCAAGCTGACGGAGTGAGCGTGCGTACGTTAAGTATGACTGGTATAGGTTTCGTTTACTACAAAATTGGAAGTTATCAATATGGCAGCTTAGTACCCATTCGTTAGGCGGCTCACAAAGAATTCATAAAAGAATTGAACGTAGAAAAGGAAGATTTTATGCGATGGAAGTATGGACGTATAGCCAGAGGAATGACCTTCGGGACACTATTCGGCTTGCTCTGGTTACTTATTCCGTTTCAAGATAATAATCTTAACGGAACACCGTTAAGCTTGTCGGTGGTTTTTATGATCTTGCTTATTATAGGTTGTATTTATCTGTTTCACATTGCTGCGAGTGCACCGAAAGAATCCGAAGAAAATATGATTCTTTACAAATCCGAGCGGAGTAGAACAGGTAAGATGTTTGGTGTAGTGTTCTCAGCTGAGTTTGTGCTAATTGGGTTGGTCGCAAGTATATTGATTCCCAAAGGACTTTATGATTTATTCGTACCCATCATCGCTATTATTGTTGGTGTACACTTTTTTCCTCTTGCTAAATTATTCAAAGCGTATATTTATAATATTACCGGTGCTGTGGCTGTCATAGCTGGATTAGCTTCTTTTCTTGTGCGTACAGAACCTGCCCGGCAGGATTTTGTCGGATTTAGCATGGGTATCATCCTGTGGTTGACGGCGGCATACTCTTTTATACACGTGAGAAAAGAAATGACGAATGTTAAGTTGAATAATTAACACTTAGAGAAAATTAAATCCGTTGCTTAACCAACCGCTCAAGCTGACCGAATGAGCATGGGTGTCAAAAGACAAAAAATAGAATACCACATTAAAGTTTTGCACATAAACTAGGAATCCTCACCAATTATATTCGATGAGGATTCTTCTTTAGACTTTGTAGCGGGGGAGACTTATTCGGCTACTGATAGCTTGGTAGACGTTCACATAATGCATTACTGATATCCTAAATTGTAATCGTAACCATAATCGTAATTCAAATTAGCATTGATTTTGGCTTTGTTTATAACTAAGGTTACAATTACGATATATTCTTCATCTAGATAAATATCAAAATAGAAATTTGATCTTTTGTCCTATCAGTGAATCGTATTCGTAAAATCGTAATTTCGATACTCCGTTCAAGTTCGAGGCTGAAAACTTAAATATATATTTTGTACAAAGTTGAAAAAAAGAGGACGAAACTTTTCAGAATCGGCCTTTCCGTAGCGGGGGAGGAAACTGTTCCGGACTCATACAAGAATTTTGCGTTCTTTTCAGCGAATGAATATGATTTCTAGACAAGGAGGATACAAGTCATCGTCTGATAAGGTTGGTACAAAGATTTCTGGATTTAATAGAAAGTAAATTTCATGTTTTGTTCTTAATTATTTCTACTACTATCCTGTAGAGATTCTGAAAAGAAATTCCGTGGTATTTCCTTAAAGTATTTCAGTTCATTGGTAAAACCGGTTCTTTCGATGCTCTTGACTTCGAAGAGAGCGATAAAATATTCCGGTACAGATTTGTTTATCTTATTGATATCTTCTATGAACTTCACCCGTAATGCAGAATTTGCCAGCATTTTCGTTCGTTCCAAACGGCCGCCATACCCAAACCCGACAATAAACATGAAATTTTCCTTCGAGAATCCAGGCATTTTAATCAATAATGAGTAATCAACATTGTACTTATTCTGCTGTTCGTAAGATGCTTCAACTCGGAGAAACATATTTACTACATTACTTTTTTCATCAATAATAAACAATCGCTCGTCTGGGGAATATTGATAACGAATAGGCGTTTTGTAAAAAATTTTATTTAAAATTCGTAAATTTCTAAATTCGCCAATATAGATGATGTTATGATCTCGAATTTTATCAAGAGAGAGCAATGAAGACAAAGAGAGAGATACATCATTTTGAAAATGATATACAATGTGAAGAATATCCACTAAATTATCGGCGGCACCGAATGGAATTCCTGTTATTTCGGACTTCACTAAGTTTGCTTTGGGATATTTTATTAAAAAATTGGATAAGTCATTCTCAGAAGATATTTTCCAATCCCGAACTTGACGGTAACGTTTAAATTCCGGATTGTACTCATCCAGCCAAAAATCATCTCCTAAAATGACACTCACAGGATAACCATTTTTAAAAAAAGAACCCCATACCTTATCCTGAGGATCGACAAAATACGACGTTTGAAAAGCTGAAGAGAGAAAGTTTACATTGGTTTGACGAAAAATGATAAAGAAATTAATGAATAACAGAACTACAATAACGGCTACTTCCCAGCGTTTTAATGATGAAATGATACGATTCAATATCTTGGGATGTTCAATTTTTGAAGGTATGATCTGAATCTCATAATGTCCTTTAGGTATAACCAACCTGAATTTATCTTCTTTGCCTTCGTTCTTGTAATAGTTACCCAGTTTATTACGTAAAACTAGAATGTGATGACGTACTGTCGAATCTTTATTCGAATTAAAGCCCGAATCCTTACCGAAAATATCAATGGCGATAGTGATTTCTTTTGGAATATTTTTTGACAGAGTGGACTGCGCAAGGTACGAAAGCAGGTTTGAATATATGGGCGAATCTTTAAAATCCTTGCTTTGCAGTACGGCATTGACGATGGATTTTATTTCTTTATTGGAGGGTATATTTACATTATTTTGCTCTACCATAAATTGCAATATATAACAAACGCACCAAAAAGCAAACGCCAAATTTATCTATTAAAATATTTCTAAAATTGTTAATAAACGGTTTTATAACGGTTTTAGCTTTGCTAAAGCGCTTATAATGATGTAAATAAAGCAAGATTTAATTTGGACCTGTTTAGTTTCTATATTCATTGGGTTCACTTTACCTTTTCAAAAATATTTCAATGTATACCAAGTAGTCCGGTAATGTTACGGAGTGCTCCAACTGAAAGTTTTTATGGAATTAAATATTAAAATGACGTGGCGTAAAGTGGGTTCTTTTAAATGTACAAATGTATGCGGGAACGATTATATATCTTGAGCATTAAAATTGTGACAAGAGAACATTTTTATCAGAAGGATTGATTTTTTTTGATTGTTTTTTGCAAACGTTTGCAAAAAAATCTGAAATGCATTAAGCTAAAACCAAAAATTCACGTTGATTCCATAATTTATCATTACAAAATTGTTTCTGACTGAAAACGCATTTAGAATCAAAAACCTTTCAAGAAATCATAAGGAGAATAAAATGGCTATTGGTACATTTCGTTTTCGGGTTTCACTTGTTTGTGCGATAATAATAACATTTTCTTTAACCTTTCAATCTTTATACGCTGCCGGATCTGGGTCTATCAAAGGACATGTTTTTGATAAAGTAACAAGTGAACCTCTTATTGGAGCGAATGTTGTAGTTCTCAATACAAGTTTGGGAGCTTCTGCAAATATAGATGGTTTGATAACAATATATGGTGTACCGGCAGGACAGCAAACATTAAAGATATCCTATGTTGGATATAAGACGATCACCGTACAAGTGACAGTTCCTGAAAATGGTGTAATTGAACAGGAATTCCGTTTATCACCTCAGGCAATTCAGGGACAAGAAGTAGTCGTTACGGCGCAGGCAAGCGGTCAAGATGCAGCCATCAATCAGCAGTTGACTTCAAATAACATTACAAATGTAGTTTCATCTGCGCGTATACAAGAACTTCCTGATGCCAACGCTGCGGAATCCATTGGCAGATTGCCCGGTGTTTCAGTTGTACGGAACGGCGGTGAAGCCACGCAAGTGGTTATTCGTGGACTTGAACCAAAATATAATTCCATCACCATTGATGGAGTACCAATACCCTCAAACGATGTAGGCAGCTTTTCTGCCACCAATGGTGATTATTCTAAGCTTACGGACAATCCTGGTGGCCGTTCGGTAGACATGAGTATGATTTCATCTAGCTCGCTGGAAGGTATAGAAGTCTTCAAGACAGTTACACCTGATATGGATGCTGCAGCTATCGGAGGCACCGTCAACTTTGATATTCGTCGTGCAAAATCAAATCCCGATAACGCAGCTTCAATTTTTCTTCTTACGCAAGATGGTTATAATGATTTGATGAGTTCATCCAAAGACTATAAATTTGTCGCAAGCATCGAAAAAAGATTTTTTGATGATAAATTTGGCGTCTTTATACAGGGAATTGCACAAAGACAAAATTTGACTTCAGATCAGCTCGGAGCATACTATTACAATTCAAGTCTAAATGTAAATATAAATCCCAATGCTATTGAGATGGGATATACAACTCTGACCTTTATCCCTTCAACCCAAAAACGATATGATGGAACAATAACATTTGATTATAAGATACCCAATGGTGAGTTGGCTCTTTTTAACGTCGTCAGTCATGGTACAAAGACATCAGAACAGCATTCCGATCAGTATACCGTACAAAACTATACTCCTTTATCAGATCGAATTATTTTTGGTACATCATTGCAGGAGAACGATCTTAATGTTGTCTCAAATATTCTGAGTTATAAACAGGAATTCGGGTCATTAAAAGTAGAAGCAAAACTATCGAATGCATATTCAGATAATTCTACGCCGTACGACTGGTATATGGATTTCATACAACAAGGATCAGGAGCAAAAAATATTTCGGCTAATCTCCCTCCTGCAGATATTGTTCGCCAAGAACAGCCCTTGATCAATCTTGCTCAAATGTTCTGGACAAATAATACTGCGTGGAGCAGTTTCAACAAGCAGGATGATAAGCAAGCTATTCTTGATATTAAATATAATTTTAATCTTTCAGACCTCATATCCTTATCTGTAAAAGGAGGAGGCGCGTACAAATATACTACACGGTATTACGATTATGATTCTTGGTATGGCCATATAAATGATGGCAGTGCGTCGGTGGGCTTCCGACAATCTCTTGTACAAGCTCTTCCATGGTTGGCGCAGGCACCATATAATCTTGACCCAACAGGACGGAGTCCATTTCCTATCTCGGGATTTTATAATAATAAAATGGATATTGGAAAATTCCTCAAAGGCGAGTATTCCATATACTCAGAAGTCAATGCAGATGTCATCGATCAAATTATTAGTAGAATGAAAACGGTTGGAGCTCAACGGACAACGGTAGCAGATCAGCCGGATTTTCTTTATGATATGGTCCAAAGTACAGCAAATGATTATTCCGGATATGAAATCCGCAGCGCCGCGTATCTCATGGCTACGTTGAATATAGGTCCATGGATATCTGTAATTCCCGGTGTCCGATATCAAGCGCTGAGAACCTCCTATACTGCAGCTCACTTTATGAAATATGATGATACTAAAATTATCTATCCCCTTTCATATCCGTACACGATGGTAACAGATGAAGAATATCATGGATATTGGCTTCCTGATCTCATAATAAAATATAATCCATCGGACGCGATCGGTTTTCGAGCATCATTCACAAACACAATAGCATATCCTGATTTCAACACCTTTGTTCCAAAAGAAGATATTGGTACTACGACGAAATTTATTACATGGAATAATACTTCATTAAAACCAGAACGGGCGTATAATTATGATTTTCAGGTATCCATCCATGATAATACTATTGGATTATTTGCTGTAAGCCCTTTTCTGAAAACAATTGATAATCAAATTTATAATCCTCAAAATATCCACCTTGATTCAAATCAAGTCAAAGCTTTTGGATTTCCTAGTTACACCAACCTTTATACTCTCAATACCTATATTAATAACCCTTTTCGGATAAACGATTGGGGGATTGAAACAGAATGGCAAACACATTTTTGGTATTTGCCGGGACCATTGAGCGGGTTAGTAATGAATATTAATTATACACATATATTTTCTAAGGCGAAGTATCCGTATACAAATACCGTGGTTGTTTTTGGTCATCCCGTCCAATATGTCGATACATCATTTATCGACCGGCTCATTCAACAACCTAACGATGTTGTGAATCTTTCGCTTGGCTATGACTACCGGAAATTTTCCATTCTTGCTTCTGTGATTTATCAATCAAATGTATTCTACCAAAGCAATTTCTATGAGAGTCTGCGTTCTGATAAAGCAAAATATCTCCGATGGGATCTTGCCGTGAAACAAGGATTACCATGGTACGATATAGAGCTTTATTTGGATATCAATGACGTGAATAAGGAAGCCGACATTTATACCACAAGAGAAAATGGATTCCCTACGGCAGAATATAATTATGGTTTGACTGCGGACTTAGGAATTCGATTGAAATTTTAATAAAACTATATAAGCCACATGAAACCAATTCATAACGGAATTGCGGAAAGGAGGATAACTTAAAACAGCAGTTATTCGAATGGATTCCGGTGAGGTCACTCGGTATTGAGCAAATTGATCGGACATCTATTGCAGTTAGTGCACAATTAACAAAATATAAACCTCAATGAAAGGATGTTTGTTATGAAAAAGATATTCATTTCACTATTTTTTTCTGTGTCGCTGCTGTTGTCCTTAGCAGCAACAATGATCGCAGGAGTTCCTGATACCGTACGTATATATGCACATCCTTCAACATGGCCTACGGGATCATTCGATGACGTTATTAACAGTGATACTATTGCTGGAGGTTACGTTAAACCGAATACAGTGTTTCTTCTGCAACAAACCGGCGGTATCGATACAGTGTATTACGTATCGGCTCCCATTACAGTAAAAGGCAACGTTACTGTTATCGGAAAAATAAATCCAGCGACTGGTCATCCACCGGTACTTGCACCGAATATTAACCAAGATAATAGTTCTATCGGTGATTACTTTGAACCTCAGGGTAATGATACTCTTACATTAAAAGGATTATATTTCATAGGTACTCGTTCGGATGGCGCTGCGAATACTGGCCGTTTTGTTACTCCTTCTGGAGATAGCAATGTATTCGTTTTTGATCATTGCATCATTGAAAATATTACCGGTCCTCAACACACGCCAAACCTGATTGATACTTGGGCGCACGCTCATTGCAGTTTCTATATAACCAACTGTGAGTTTCGGAACAATCAAGATGACGCAGTAGGAAATCCTGGACTTGCATGGATCGAAGTCAGTGATCCGTTAGGCATTCCTTGCGATACGGCATATTTCCGTAATAATACCTTTTTCTTTACCGGTGGCCTAGTACTTGGTGGAGGAGGGTATGCATGCAATAAGTTGGATTTCCAGCATAATACAATTTTTATGTCAACCCAACAAGGCGTTTTCGAATTATATCATCTCACCAATGCAGTTATTACAAACAATGTCTTCTACAGCGTAGGTTCGGCAAGTCAACCCGTTTCGTGGGGTTGGACTCCAGGCAATTGGTTTACTGGTGCAATTGTTTTAGATACTCTTACAGCAGCGTTAAAAGGAGCTCCATTGAACCTGACAGAAGCTGGCCGGCATATTACCATCACAAATAATGCTTATTTCTGGTCGGTTGCAATCCAAAATGTATGGTCAACGCTTAGTCTTTCTCCCCAACAATTTATTGGAGCCCGAGCTGGTATTCTTACAGATAAAACAACATGGCCCAATGTCAACGTAGCAAACAACGATAGCGTTGATCCAGGGTTTAACTCTACACTTGTAGCAACATCAATCGCCAATATGATTACTTTGGTAGATACGGCTTATGGTGGTACTGCCAGTGGTAGTGCAGGTGGTTATCGTCCGTACGTTTATCCGCTGGCTGCACCAACTGATAGAATTACATGGACAAATGTTGCATCAAACTGGGCATCAACACAAGGGTATCCGGTTCCGGAAAATCTGCGCTACTCCAGTACAACACTTCAAACTGCAGGAACCGATGGAAAAGCACTCGGCGACTTGAACTGGTTCCCGGAACAGGTTACGGGCGTTTCACGAACACCCAATTCATTGCCAGGGAAGTTCGAGTTATGTCAAAACTATCCGAATCCATTTAACCCGAGCACAAAGATTTCGTATACACTCGAGATCAAAGGCATAACGAGACTCTCAGTGTTCGACATCCTCGGCAGAGAAGTGGCAGTTCTGGTGAACGAGGTTCAAAATGCTGGATCTCATGACGTTACTTTTACCGCCAACAATTTAAGCAGCGGTGTTTATTTCTACAAACTCATGAGCTCCGAAACTACGACTACAATGAAAATGCTTTTGATGAAATAGCATTGGGTTTGTGATCTGTGAAATGTACGTGTATAACAGCATTTCTGCTGTTATACACGTGTTTTTTAGTAGATTTGTATGGAATGTGGCACACAGATCTTTGCAGTCTGAGCAACTCGTGGATATTACACAGGAAGATTATTTCACCGTTGAGTTCTATGAGACTTAAATCAAGTTCTACGAAGTTAGAGGTCCGAACCATGACTTCAGTGTAGTATCGGTAGATGGAGGGATTGAAATCAATTATTTTTATAATATAAACGATTACAGGTAATGAAATATACTTCAAAACATGCCACGATAATAGATATTGCCAAGAAACTGGGAATTTCACCTTCAACAGTATCACGTGCATTAAGTGATCATCCCTATATCAAAAAAGAAACCAAGGCACAAGTCAAGAAAATAGCAAAAGAGTTACGATATTCTCCAAATCAGATGGCTCAAAGTTTAAAAAATAACCGTACTACTGCTATCGGTGTCATCGTTCCTGAAATTAAACACGATTTTTTTTCTTCAGCAATCAGTGGTATCGAAGATGTTGCCTATCGATCAGGCTATACTATTATTGTTTGTCAATCAAATGAAAGCTATGAAAGAGAAGTCCTCAATGCGAATCTGCTGATCAACCATCGCGTTGCAGGAGTGGTCGTTTCTATCTCGCAAAACACAAAAGATGGAGAACATTTTAATGATTTCCTGAGACGGAAAATTCCTTTAGTATTTTTTGACCGTGTATGTAATGATGTGATAGCAAGTAAAGTTGTGATTGATGATTACAAGAGCGCTTTTGATGCAGTTACATATCTCATCGGAAAAGGATATAAAAAAATTGCGCACTTTGCCGGACCAAAAGAATTAAGCATTTGCAAAAACAGGATGAGCGGTTATATAGATGCTTTAAAAAAAGTTCATATAACATCCCTAAATGGATTTGTCCGTTATGGTGGATTACATGAACAAGACGGATATAATTCCATGAATACTTTGTTGAAAGAAAATATGCTTCCGGATGCGATATTCGCTGTCAACGATCCTGTTGCGATCGGCGCTTATCAAAGAATTAAAGAGGCTAAATTGAACATTCCAGATGATATCGCCGTTATGGGATTTTCTAATAATAAAATTACAAGTTTGATTGATCCGCAGCTGACAACTGTTGACCAGCCTTCGTTTGAAATGGGGAGAAAGTCTGCAGAAATATTGATCAATATGATAGAAGACAAATTTATAGAACCAAAGACATATGTGTTAGATACGAAGCTTATTATTCGTGGATCTACATAATTATTTTACATTTTTTGCAAACGTTTGCAGGAGCTCGGCGACTGCATTGCAATGATGTATTTAAAGACACGAAAGCAAACGAGATGAGTTGCTTATGAATACTGTTTATAGAGTGGAAAAGAAATTCAAGGAACATTTTGCAGAACAGCCTCTCTTAGTGCGATCTCCCGGGAGAGTGAACCTCATCGGAGAACATACGGATTATAATTTAGGATATGTTCTCCCTGCGGCTATAGATAAGGCAATTTATTTTGCAATCACTCCTCGCAATGACAGATTATGTAATATCTTTGCACTTGACATGGGCGATGAATACAAGTTTACCTTAGATGATCTCCAATTTACGCCAAAAGAATGGCCGAACTATTTCATGGGTGTTGTTGATCAGGTTATGAAGGCACAGTATCCAATACGAGGATTTAATTGCTACTTCGGTGGCGATATTCCCATCGGTGCAGGATTGTCTTCTTCTGCTGCACTTGAAGCAGGCTTGGCTTTTGCCCTGAATACACTCTTCGACTTACAAATAGAGGATCTTTCTCTTGTGAAACTTGCACAAGCAGCAGAGAATGAATTTGTCGGTGTTCGATGTGGCATTATGGATCAATACATAAATATTTTTGGTGAGCAAGATAAAGTGCTTCGCATAGATTGTAAATCACTGGAATATAAATATTATCCTTTTGCCCATCCCAATGTATCCATTGTTCTCTTTGATACATACGTTTCTCATTCATTGGCTTCATCAGAATATAATAGAAGAAGAGAAGAGTGCAGTGAGGGAGTATCGGTAATAAAAAGATGTTGTCCAGAAGTGGTCTCTTTGCGGGACGTTTCTGTCGATTTGATAGAGAAAAGTAAGCCCTTCATGAATCCAACGATATATCGGCGATGTAAATATGTTGTCGAGGAGAATGATCGGGTTTTGAAAGCTTGTCAGGAGCTGGAAAATGGTGATTTAAAAGCCTTTGGCGCTTTTATGAATCAGACACATGAAGGATTGAAGCGTGACTATGAAGTGAGCTGTAAAGAACTCGACTTCTTGAAAACGTTAGTCGAAGACAAACCGCAGGTATATGGATCGCGGATGATGGGAGGCGGATTTGGGGGGTGCACAATCAACATTATAGAGAACGATGGAATAGAAGAGATCAGTACATATGTTGCTGAAAAGTATAGACAAGAATTCAATATCGATCTAAAAACATATATAACATCAATCAGCTCCGGAACGAACATCATTACTGTGAATGAATATGCAAAAATCTGAACTTTTTCATTCTCCTCATCGAAGGAAGAACATTTTAACAGGGGAATGGATATTGGTTTCTCCACAGAGAACTCAACGCCCCTGGCAAGGTGAAATCTCTGCTTTAGCAAATGTTCCAAGCCGTGCGTATGAACCGGAGTGCTATTTATGTCCCGGGAATAAACGTGCCAATGGCGATTTGAATCCTCAGTATACCGGCACATATGCTTTTACCAATGATTTCACAGCACTGGTTCCAGATATCCCAAAAGGAAATTTAGAAAAAAATGGCTTGTTGATTGCGAAATCCGAAAAGGGAATTTGCAGAGTTGTCAATTTTTCACCAAAACATAATGTGACTCTCGCAGAAATGAAGGAAAGCGAAATAGAGGATGTTATCACAATCTGGCAAGACGAATTCAAATCATTAGGTAAGCAACCGCATATCAACTATGTGCAAATATTTGAAAACAAAGGGTCAATAATGGGGAACAGCAATCCCCATCCCCATGGACAAATCTGGGCGCAGGAAAGTATTCCACGAGAACCGGCAAAAGAACTTAGACAATTCAAATTATACTACGAGCAACACAAACGGAATCTTTTGCTGGATTATCTCAAATTAGAGATACGTACAAAAGAGAGACTTGTCTACGAAAATGAATTATTTGTTGTACTCGTTCCATTCTGGGCAACCTGGCCATACGAGACGATTATCATTCCTAGAAGAAGAACTGCCTGCATTCTCGAGTTGAAGACAAAAGAAATAAAAGATTATGCCAATGCGTTAAGTAGCCTGACCATCAAATACGATAATCTTTTCAATACATCATTCCCTTATTCATCCGGACTTCATCAAGCGCCGACAACTGGCAAGATATATAAGGAATGGCAATTGCATATGCATTTCTATCCACCGCTTTTACGGTCAGCAAGTATTAAAAAATTTATGGTAGGGTATGAAATGCTCGCTGAACCTCAGAGGGATATCACTCCAGAGTATAGCGCACACATCTTACATGAGTTGCCAACTGTTCATTATAAAAGATAAAATGTGTTCAAAGAAGCAGATCCTACTGATGGTTCTCAGCATTTTAATGGAAAGAAAATAATCATTTTCTCTTTCAATTTGAATAAAATGATATATAAAGATTAAGGAGTATATGGATGGATAAGTTTATTCTTAATTTGATCCACCGGCCTGAGCTGGTGCCTGAGTACATCGACACAAGTGCGCAGGAAGGACAAACGGCAGAGGTCAGTAAGGCAAACGTGGTCAAAGAATCCATTGATATTTTCCGTTTGCAGCAGGAGATCGCTCATAAGAATGGGCTGAGGACAACCATTCAAATGACCTATTCCAGCCTCTATAATGATGAGTGTATCGCTCTTGTGAAAAAATATCATGATGAATTCAACGATGAGATCGGTCATACATTCCTCGGTGTGAATTGCAAAGAGTTCCGCGAGAAATACAAGTCGAAGGAACTGGCGATCTGGCTGTTTCCGATGGACATGAAGAAGAGGATCGTGATAGACTCCTTTGAACGTTTCAAAGAAGTGTTCAGCTTCTATCCGACGTCAACAGGCTCGTACTTCATGGATGCAGAGCTGATTAACTTCATCAAAGAAAAGTATCCGATGGTAAAGACCGCGGTAGCGACATGCTTTGAGGAAGGACCGAAAGTATTCCGTCATACTAACTCTTCATGGTATACGTTGTTGGATGGTTCTCCGTGGACAGCCTGGATCCCTTCAAAGAAGAATACTCATGCTATCGCAGAGGACGAAAATGATGATATCGGAATCGTAGCTATGCCTCATCTTTCGCGCGATCTGCTGGCGATCATGGATAATGCCGGAGATATGTTCGGCACACATCCGCAGAATATCATACGCGGCCTGATCTATGACGGTGATCGTTTGCCGTATATGTATAATCTTGTCAACCATTACCAGGTGATGAAAAAATACAACAAGGGTTTCACTTACAATCTTGTTTATGTCGGACCTGGCTGGATGGGTAAAGGAGGGCGCTGGGAAGCAGACTACAGGATCCTTAAGAAAAGTTATGAGGATTTCCTTGCCTATTATGGAAAGCTGAAAAAAGAAGGCAAAGTGGAAGACATGACGATGACAGAATTCGCCGATTGGTTTCGCAAGAATCAGCCTCGCAGTGGACCGATATGCGGCCTCTGGAAGGACCTCATCTTTGGGACAAAGAATCAGGCTTTCTGGTACGCGGATTCAAAGTTCCGAGTTCAGATCGATTTGAAACAAGGAGGAGCTATAACGGATCTTCGTCCTTATGCATCAAAATTAACACGTCCCTGCGGCGTTGGTACCAAGGCGCATCAGGATGCCTCATATCCGTACATCGTTCACTCTCGATACCGCGCAGGCGCATTCACTCATTATGCTGGCGAAGGATCCATCAAAAGCGGCAAAGTCCGCTATGGTTCAGAAGAGGTAGATATCAGTTCATGCCGAAGCACCGGCGTTTACAGTGAAGGAAAAGGATGCAGAATCCTTGGTGTAAAGCCGGTCGAAATTGAATTCAATAAATTGACCATTAAACTGGTAACAACCTATACATTCAAAGAAAACACAGGTGAGATTCTGATTAGCCGCAAGATCGTTGGATTAAGCGATCCGTCGGCAAAAGTGGAGGTGGATGAATTTCTCGCTTCCTGCTGGGGCACGAACGAGTATCCAGAAGATCTGACCGGATGTACACTCACTGTGATAGGTAAAGACAAATCACGCAATGCACTGAACTATGAATACAGGTGCAGAGAATATTCCGCAGAGAATGTGGAATGTGTGGAAGCTGTTATTCCGCAGGTTCAAACGAAAGTCAGCTTGATCCCATGCAGTGATTGCTGTAAAGGTTATTATGAGGAAGGGTATTCGTTCGCACCTAATATAAAAATTGGCATCATAAAAAAGATCGGACTTAATGAGGAGCTAGTGACATGTCTCAAGGTAGAAAAGGCAAAATAAATTATCGTTGTCCGAATTGTCTCTTTCGTGACATTGATTTTGACCTGCTTTATGATAAAGAAGCGGATCAGTTTTATTGCAGGCGGTGTAATTGGGAAGGAACGGAGCCAGATATACTTCTCCGTTATTCTTTCTATAAAAGTAAATACAAGGATATGCTTAAACGCTATACTGTCGAGGATATCCTGGCTAAGGATGAGGACTAAGATATCATAGATTAGGATCGGTAATCTGAATTGAGATCAAATATGACAACACAAAAAAAATTAACAGGTCATTTCACGCTTCCTGCCCAGAAAGGAATGGACAAGGAAGTGAAGATGCTATGCGAAAAATGGGGAGTCGATGCGGTTCGCGACAGCGATGGGACCACGCTCTCGCCGGAGATACTCGGCATAGGACCAGATGTTTACTCCACCATCTGTCTTATAAGAGCTGACCAGGCATGGGCGAAATCCCATCCCGGTCAATGCCAACAGAAATTCCTTATGTCGTTTCATGTTACATGTAATACTGACGGCGAACTGAGGATTAAAATTCAAAAGGGATACAGCAAGGAACAGTTCAGGATAGATACGGAACATGCTCCTGAAAAATACTGGGAAGTAATCGACCGTACCGCGAATAAAGTTGTAAATGTTCGAGATTGGCGGTATCTGGAAAGCGGCGAAGTTCTGATAAAGAATCCCATCAAGTGGCATGTTTACACTGTCAATTTTCTCGTATACCAGATCTGGGAATCGACCTCGATGTACAATTATATCACGAATAATTGGACAGGCGAGCATCAGATGGGAGTCGATCCACGCCAGCCCCAGACGGGAGAACATTTGTTGGAATATCTTGACAAATGGCTTGAGACGCATCCCGATACGGATTATGTCCGCTTCACATCAATGATGTATCAATTCCCTCTGATAAAAAACGAGAAGAGAGAGAATGTCTACCAGGACTGGAGCGGGTATTTGGATCCGATGAGTGCTCTCGCATTGGATGAGTTTGAAAAGCAAAAAGGGTACCGCCTGCGAAGCGAAGATATAGTCGATGAAGGTTATTTCAATGCGTCGTACAGGATTCCCAAGAAACAGTTCCTGGATTGGATGGGCTTTGTTCAGGAATTTGTACGTGCCTACACTAAAAAGTGTGTCGAGAAAGTTCACGGAGCCGATAAGAAAGCAATACTTTTTTTTTGTGACCATTGGATCGGAACAGAACCTTATCTGGATGGATTTGAAAAGCTTGGTTTCGATGGAATCATCGGGCCTTGTTTAAGCGGTGTAGAACTAAGAAGGATCTCTGACGTTCCTGGAAATATAATCAAAGAGGTCAGGCTGTATCCATATTTTTTTGAAGTGAATCTTCAGGATGAGCCGGTTTTCAAAGGCAATGGCGACCCTGTCGAAGAATGCAAGAAGTGGTGGAAAAGTATCCGAAGAGCTTTACTTAGGCGCTGTGTCGATAGGATCGGGTTCGGCGGCTATCTCGATCTCGCTGTCAAATATCCTGATTTCTTGAATTATGTCGAGGAATTAGCCGACGAATTTAGAACCGTTCTTGACAGAACGAAAAAGACAATTCCTTGTAACGTTGCAAAGAAAGTGGCATTGTTAGATTGTTGGGGCAGGATGCGTTCGTGGATGCATAATGATAATTGGCCGCAGGGACATATTCCCGAGTTCTTAAGCGGTTTCCCTGCAGAGATTGAATTCATAAGTTTCGATGATATACATAAGAAGGGTATCAGTGAAGATATTGGGACCATCATCAATTGGGGCAGCGTCGGAAGTTCATGGAGCGGCGGCAAAAACTGGGCCGACCCGGAGGTCGTTGAGAAGATACGCGCCTGGGTTGATAACAGAGGCGGATTTATTGGTGTCGAGGATCCGACAGCGTACGAATATCAGGGGCGATTTTTCCAGCTTGCAGATGTTCTTGGTGTGGAGAAGGAGATCGGCAATAGGCTTTCGTGGGCAAAAAATATTCGTCCCGATGTGAATCGCAAACATTTCATACTGGAAGATGCGGTGGATAAAATAGATCTCGGTACTATCAGATCATCTGTTCATTTGAATAGTGAGAGTGCTGAATTATTGGCCGGCACTCCGAATGCTGTGCAATTATCAACGAACAAATTCGGTAGGGGCAGGTCTGTTTATTTTGCAAATTATTTACACAACGCTCAGAACATGCGGATATTATACCGCGCCATCCTATGGGCATCCGGACAGGAAGATGGATTAAGAAAATGGTTTAGTACCGATATCAATACTGAATGTGCCTGCTATCCTGAAGTCGGACAGTTCGTTGTCATGAATAATTCCGAGCAGGATCGGAACACGACTGTTTACAATGCGGACGGAAGATCGGCAAATATCTTCTTGAAGCCGCTGGAAATGAAATGGTTCACATTGGATGAGTTCAATCGAATCTGTCAATGATTGTTGAAATGAAAATATGAATAATGATCGCAAAATAATATTTGGCGGAGATTATTTCCCGGAACAATGGTCTGAGGAAATATGGAAAGAGGACATTCACCTCATGAAGCAAGCGAATGTCAACATGGTCAGTATTGGTATCTTCGCGTGGGCGCTGCTGCAGCCTGATGAGAACACATTTACATTCGGCTGGCTTGATAAGATCATGGATCTGCTGGCGGAAAATGGTATCGATGTCTGTTTGGGGACGTCAACGGCAGCCCAGCCTAACTGGCTGACGCAAAAATATGATGATATTCTCTTCATGAGGGAAACAGGAGAGCGGGTCGCTTGCGGCTCGAGGCAAACCTATTGCATCAATAGTCCTAGTTATAGAAAAGCAGTTAGAAGACTTGCCAAAGAAATGGCGCTTCATTACAAAGGACACAGAGCATTGAAGCTGTGGCATATCAATAATGAATATGCAAACAAGAACAGCATGTGTTTCTGTAAGAACTGCGAAAAATGTTTTCAGAAATGGCTGAAGGAAAAATATAAGACATTGACCGATCTAAATGAATGTTGGGGTACAGTCTTCTGGAGCGAAAAATATTCTGATTGGAAGGAGATCAATACTCCGCGTGCAAGCGCCGGCGGCCGTAACGCAACGAAGCTGCTGGACTATAAACGATTCTTGAGCGAGAGTTTCTTCACACTGTACAAGGAAGAATACGATGTGATTCGAACAATCACACCGGATATTCCTGTCACAACAAATTTTGAAGGTGACTGGAGCAAATTTAACCACTTCCATTTCAGGGATCATCTGGATGTTGCTTCACTGAATTTTTACCCGAATCCCGGTGATCCGAATTCCTATAAATGGGCTGCTCTCAGACATTCGATGATGCGTTCTCTGCTGGGCAAACCATTCATGGTGATGGAACAGGCTCCTTCACAGGTTGACTGGTATCCTGTGAACATAGCCAAACCTCCCGGACTGATGCGTCTTTGGAGTTATCAGGCTTTGGCTCACGGATCTGATTCGGTGATGTTCTTTCAATGGAGAGCTTCTAAAAAAGGGGCAGAGAAGTACCACAGCGGCATGGTTCCTCACTATGGCGAGAACTCCCGTGTGTTCAAAGAGATTAGCGCTTTAGGTAATGAATTGAAGAAAGTTGAGGATATAGCTGGTTCTAAAGTGAATTCAGAAGTTGCTGTTCTTTTAGATAACGATTCCTGGTGGTCTATAGATAGCCCGTATGGCCGCGGTACAAAATCATTGGATAATGAAGTCTTCTGGTCGGCCAACGGCCAACCTTTTCCCACGGTCTTGGTAAGTTATTTTGGCGAACTGGAATATTATTTCAATGCCTTTCACGACTTGAATGTTCCCGTAGATGTAATCGGTATCGATTACGATCTTTCAAAATACAAGATAGTCGTTGCACCGCTTTTGCATATGATCAAACCCGGATTGAAAGAAGCCGTGCAGGACTTTGTCAAAAAAGGCGGCATATTCATCACAACTTATTTCTCGGGGGTCATCGATGAATTCGTCGGTGTTTTTTTAGATGGTTATCTTGGTCCATTAAAGGACGTGCTGGGAGTGAAAGTTGAAGAATATAATCCTCTGCCTCCCGGTGGTATAAATGGGATGATGATGACAGAAACTACCGAAGGCTTCCGTAAAGAATACGGCTGTTCTATTTGGTGTGATGTTGCTTATACGACAACCGCTAGAACACTCGCTGCTTTCACCGATGGCTATTATTCAGGAGCGCCATCCCTTACAGAAAATAAATTCGGAGATGGAAAAGCATACTACGTGGCTACAAGGCCAGACAAAGATTTCATGCGTGACTTTTTATCCAAGATCCTGAGCGAGCAGCATATCAAAGTGTCACTGCTGCCTGAAGAAGTTGAATTGGTGGTTCGTTCACAAAATGGCGAGGATTATAATTTTTATCTGAATCATGGAGAGACTGAAAAACAAGTTAAGCTGCCCGAAGGAAAGTATGAGGATCTGCTTACCGGTGCGGTATATGAAAGCATTTTGCATCTAGCTAAATATGGGGTTTACATTCTAAGGACAAAGGAAAGAAAGTCGTAATGGAAAAGTCAAAACTTAAATCTGAAGATAAAGTGCATTTTCGGGAAAAGATAGCGCTGGGTGTAGGTGGATTCAGCAATATGTTCGGTTATATCGGTATTAATACAGTTGCCAGAACTGCATATGTCATGATACTTGGATTAAACGCAGCATGGGTTGGTATAGCACTGACAATTCCTAGATTTTTAGATGCATTTATTGATCCTCTTATGGGTAAAATTTCTGACAATTTTCATTCTCGATGGGGACGGCGCCGACCATTTATTGTTGTCGGAGCAATATTAATGGGAATCACTTTCGGTTTTATATGGATGGTCCCTGATGCATGGAGCCCTACATTGAAGATCATCTATTTTATACTTATGCAGATTCTCTTTTATACCTTTTATTCTGTTTTTGCTGTGCCATTTAAAGCTTTAACATACGAAATGACACCCGATTATAACGAGCGTAATCGTGTCATGGCATATGTTGCTTTTTTTCATAAGGCAGCAGAATTTTTATACGAATGGATCATCCCTCTGGCTGCAGTTATCAGCTCGGCGTATTTTGCATCAAAACTGCCCCCAGGTAGTAAAGTGGAAATGACAGGCGTCATTATAGTGGCATGGTTGGTTGGAATTATTATCATGAGTGGAATAGGCATGCTTCCGGGTCTGTTTGTACGAGAACGTTTTGCAAAAAAAATCGAACGTCAGGAAAAAGTAAAACTGTTCACAACCGCCCGAGAAGCATTCCAGAGCCGGCCATTCCAGATACTGATCAGCATTATTATATTAAATACTCTGGCAGGTATTCTGGCTTCAAACATAGATCATTTTGTCATGGTCTATTATATGGCAAACGGCGATATTGCACTTGGCAGCATATGGAAGGGCTTACTCTCATCGGGTTATGCTATCACCGGATTTGCATTTATTCCACTTATCACATGGATCGCAAATAAATTTGGTAAAAAACAAGCCCTCTATATTGTTTACTCATTAAATGTTTTTGGCGGTATTATGAAATGGTTCATTTTTCAACCTGGCCACAATTTATATTATATCGGCACAGTTGCAATTGATCCGATTATTCTGATCGATCCACTTCTTTGTGGACCGATGTGGGTCGCTGTGAAGATCCTGCTTGAATCCATGATGGCAGATATATGCGATGAAGATGAATTGCGATACGGACAACGCCGTGAAGGTGTGTTCGGTGCGGTATTCTCATGGCTGGAGAAATCGGCATTATCACTTGCTTCTTTGGGCGTCGGCTTGACCATTTGGCTTGCCGGTTTTAGGAGTGAACTTGGCGGTGCTCAGGATCCCAATACATTCCTAATTATGCGCCTGTTCTTATCTGGTGCCACATCGATCACAGCATTATTTGCAATTATTGCTTTAAAATTCTATCCTATTACTGCTGAACGTGCTCATGAAACACGCCGTAAGCTTGAAGAAAGAAGAGGTAATGTTACGGTCTGAATTGAGCGTTAGGGGAATCTCAATTTGATCATATCTAAGCAAAATAGTAAACTGTGAGCATGATGAAATTCATACGCCTGATTCCCTCCGGAACTGCGCAGCGCAGCATATTGCATTATAGCATATCGCTTATTTTCGTGTGTGCTGCATATGATTCTCTGCTCAGTGCGAGCCAGATAAAAGATGACAACCCTGCCACTGTAAGTGAATTTCAGGATTCCGTGATCGTCAACAGCGGATTTGAGTCGGATGCGCCGACGATTTTCCCTTATGGATGGATCACAGCTGCGGATCTAAATAATTCTGATGCGAGCCGCACTGTGGAGGGCGGATATTCCGGCAAATATGCGTTAGAACACAGAAAAGGGACAGCGTACAAAGTCACTACATCGCAGACACTGACAGGTCTGTCGGATGGTTATTATTCTCTCTGGGCTTGGGTCAGAAATAGCGGAGGTCAAAACTTTTGTTTCCTTGCAATGCAGGCGGACGGAGATATTCAAAGGATGACAAGCCTTCCGGTTGCGGATGAGTGGACGCATGTTGTTGTAAGGGGCGCCACTGTCAAAAATGGAAGATGCACGATTAGTCTGTCATCGGATGCGAATGCCGAAAATTGGTGTCAGGTAGATGATCTGCAGCTTGTAAGGGACAGTAAACCGTATACATTTTTAAAAGGCGGGGATATCTCTGAACTGAGCTATATAGAATCGATGGGAGGGAAATTTTTCGACAACGGTAAGGAAAAGGATTGTCTGCAGATACTCAAGGACCATGGATTCAATATAGTGCGCCTGAGGCTTTATAATGATCCGGGCAATCCAAATTTCAGTCCGTCTAAACGTCTTCCTGCAGGTTTTCAAAATCCGGCGGATATACTGGCCATGTCAAAGCGCGCGAAAGCCATAGGTTTCCAGATCGTTCTTACTTTTTATTACAGTGATTACTGGTCGAATGGGAAACCTCATGAGTGGGATTCATTGAGTTTCAACGATATTAAAACCGCTGTGTACGATTTCACATTCAATATCATGAACCAGATGCAGGCACAGGGAACGGTACCTGAATTTGTCTCGTTGGGGAATGAGATCGCAGGCGGAATTCTCCTTCCGTCCGGACTATCGAGCGACTTCGGATCGATGAGCGATCTTCTTAAGGAGGGATATAAAGCTGTGAAAGCTGTATCTCCTTCCACAAAAATAATACTCCATCTTGATGACGGCGGCAATTCTGATAAGTACAGTTGGTTTTTCGGCCAATGCCGGGAACACGGTTTGCAGTTTGATATAATTGGCGCTTCCTATTATCCCTTCTGGACTAAAAGGACCATTTCACAAATTCGCGATTGGGCGAACTATGTAAGCGCTAAATTTGACAAGGATATCATGATCATGGAAACCGGGTACAATTGGAACCCGACAATCCTTGACGGAAAAATAGGACAACTCAACAATAACGGCCCATATGATTCTGTCTATCAGAGTTCGCCTGCCGGACAAAGGGATTTTCTCTATGATTGTTTCAACAGCTTGAAGACTGTGAATAATGGAAGTGTCATCGGGGTCTTATACTGGGACCCGGTGATGATTGCAGTGCCTGGCGTTGGATGGGAATTAGGCGGTCCCAATGCTGTCTCAAATTCTACATTGTTCGATTTCAATGGCAACGCACTTCCCGCACTGAAAGCGTTTCAGTATAATAACTGACAGCCTGATAAGTCCAGAGCTTTTTATTGACAATGCCTGCTTATTTTGCAGTCTGCAGAAGAAAAAGGATCCATACAAGTGCTCGCTGAATCGAAGACGTTACCCAGCGGTGATGTTGTGTTATTCTAAAGATAAGAAGAATGGATAATGATATGAAAGTATTTCATAAAACTTCACCTCATGTAATTCTAAATCAACTAGGTATTACTGTTTTCCTTTTTTTAATGCTATGTATTGAGTCGAGAGCACAGAATTATGCGGTAGGGGCAGATCTATCTTTTATGAAACAAGCGGAAGATAATGGATTTACTTTTAAAGAAAATGGACACATAGAACCTTGTCTCCAGATATTCAAAGATCATGGATATAATTGGATACGCTTGCGATTGTTTCATACACCGAAAGAATTACCGAACACTCTTGAGTATACCATTGCAGCAGCCAAACAGGCGAAAGCTCTTGGTTTTAGGTTCTTGCTCGATTATCATTATTCCGATACTTGGGCGGATCCGAAAAAGCAGTTTATTCCAAAAGCCTGGGAAGGAAAATCTCATGCTGAATTGGTCAAAGCAGTATTTGAATATACACAAGCTACGATGATTGCATTTCGCGACTCTGGAGCGTTTCCGGATATGGTAGAGGTTGGGAATGAAATTATCAATGGAATGCTCTGGCCGGATGGGAAACTGCCGGAGAATTGGAATAATTTTGCAGAATTGGTACAAGCAGGTATTAACGGAGTATATGCAAGCTGCGGAAACAATCCCTGCCCTAAAATAATGATTCATATTGATCAGGGTGCGAATAAAAATGCTACAAAATATTTTTTTGATAAACTTAAATCTTATGGAATACAATACGACGTAATCGGACAATCCTATTATCCGTGGTGGCATGGCAGTTTGCTCGACTTACGGGAATGTTTAGGCTTTACTGCAAACGAATATAAGAAAGACATAATTGTTGTAGAGACTGCGTATAACTGGACACCCAAAGAATACATTAATAAAAACGCTCCATTTCCGGAATCTCCCAAAGGTCAAAAAGAATTTTGGGAGGAAGTTAATAGAATCGTTTTGGGTGTGCCAGATAACAGGGGCGCTGGCGTCTTCTGGTGGGAACCTGCTGTATTGCGCGGAGGTACCAGGTACCTAGAAGTTTTTTTGATGAGAAGGGAAATGTATTACCTGTGATTAATGTGTTTGACAGGTTTATAAGAAAGTAGAATTCGAAAAAGACAAAACAATAAATAAGTTTATTTATCCGTTAACAAAAAACAGTTCTTAAGTTATAGGTTTAAGGAGAGACTTCATGAAACAATCCAAAGTATTGTTTCTGATAAAACATTTACCGGTATCAATTCTCTTTCTTTTATTTCTAGTTCAACACCAGGAGGTACATTCACAATTTGCAAATGGCGCGGATATCGGTTGGCTATCGCAGATGGAGTCGGCCGGATATGTTTTTTACAACGATTCCGGAATCCAAAAGAACTGCATGGAGATATTAAAAGAGAAAGGAATGAATGCACTCCGATTCAGAGTGTGGGTAAATCCAACCGGCGGCTATTGCAATAGGAAAGACGTGGCATATATGGCTCATCGTGCAGACAGCATGGGATTCAGTGTGATGATAGATTTTCACTGCAGCGATACCTGGGCTGATCCGTCACATCAAGCTAAACCGGCGGCATGGCTAAATGACACGTATCCCCAATTGCTCACAGATCTTTACAACCATATTTACGGCGTGTTGGATACACTCAAATCACTCGGCGTAGTTCCTAAATGGGTGCAGATCGGGAATGAAACTAACGACGGCATGTTATGGGAAGATGGAAGAGCATCGACACATATGAATAATTTTGCTGCAATGATCAAAATCGGTTACGAAGCCGCTAAGGCTGTTGACAGCTCAATCCAGGTAATTGTTCATCTGTCAAACGGAAATGACAATGCGATGTTTAGACAGATGTTCGATGGCCTGAAAAGCAACGGCGCCAAGTGGGATATCATTGGAATGTCGGTGTATCCCTATTGGGCTAATTTGCCGTGGAATACTGATGATAGTTTGGCACTCATAAACATGAAGGATATGATTGCCAGGTATCAAACGAAAGTCATGGTTTGTGAAACAGGCTATCTGTATAACCAGGCAATCACTGCGAATCATTTTCTTCTCGACCTGATAGAGAGAACAAAATCAGTAGATGGATTGGGTGTTTTTTATTGGGAACCCGAATGTTATAGCTGGCAGAATTATCAACTCGGTGCATGGGATCCTCTAACAAAACGACCTACGGTTGCTTTAAATGCTTTTGTAGGTATAAGTACTACTTCGGTAAAACAAGAAAAGAATATTCTTATTTATGATCTCAATATTTATCCTAATCCGTTTAATCCAACAACTACAATCGAGTTCACACTTGCTGAAGACAGCCATGTCTTATTAAAGGTGTACGATGTGTTGGGTCGAGAAGTGGCAATCTTGATACATCAAGACTTGAAAGCAGGTGAACCGCACAGTTCTGTCTTCAATGCTTCGCGACTTGCTTCTGGTATATACTTCTGCTGCCTGGAAACTGGGAAGAGTTCTTTGGTGAAGAAGCTGATGCTGTTGAAATAAATCGAAGATCTCTCTGCAAAAAAAGTGTCTTAGTCGTTCCTGTTTATTTAGAGCCAAGGTTTTGCAGAAATTTGAGTTCTTGGGTTCGCAGCGGGGTGATGAAGAAAAAGAGGTCGTAACTTTTCAGAATCGGCCTTTCGTGTGCTGGGGCAGGAACTTACCGCTACTCACAACTTTTCATATAATCTTCGAAATGCCCATAAATCATACTCTCCCTTAATCATTGGTTAATGCCTTAGTTGGTTCATAATTACCCCAAAAGATAAGTGCTTTCCAAAGCCTTCTTTGTACAGATGATTTATGGATTTGCCCCTCTTAAAAGCGATTCAGAGCTTGATAGTGAAAAATAAATTGACACATAATTGACATATACTTCAGGAAAGTACGTAAGACTCTATAGGGTCAACATGGGTTCAATGTACTACTCTATCACAAAGCGAACCTACTCATATTTGAACAGCGAGAAGTGTTCTGATGGAATAACAGATATAATCTAATAATTTTTGTTCCGTCATATTATTCCCTTGCGTTTTATTGGTGCAAACGATAAATTAAAAGCGTGTGCACATAAGATACAACGTCAAAGTATCTGAAGAAAGAGGGGAATTGTTGGGAGATATCGAAAATCTAAACACCTATAGTGCCAGAGCCCCTTTCATAGTTACCAAATTTGGCTGCAGACCTAGCAGTCTCTCAAATAATTTATTCATGTTAGGCTGCAATATGCAGTCTAACACTCAAAAAAGCGTATTAGGCTGCGGTATGCAGTCTAATCAGAGTTAGGCCGCAAACGGGAGGAATCAATGAGGTCAACTATAACATTTCTTCTGATTTTCTCACTGCTAGTATTATCGCGAGCCACTAGCCAAGATTCGCTTGATAATCAATGGAAAGTTGCAGAGCGTCAAATCAAACGTTTGTCTCCATCAGCATTTGAGAAATTGCCCATTACCATAGTGGAGGAACTAATAAAAGACGATTACACTATTCCACAATGTTCTGAGCATCCTGACCCTCACAATGTAATTTCTGGTGAATTCAAAGTTAGCGGTAAAAAAGATTGGGCGGTTTTAGCTTCAAAGGATGGTGTGTCATCTATAATCATTTTTTGGGGTGGTGTAGCAAAAGATACCACACACCTACTTGCAGAGAGAGATATTGGCTATCTTCAAGGTGGAGAGCATGAAATCGAATACTCTCGTTTGATAGAAGTCGTAGGTAAGGTCGAGATATCTAAAAACAAAAATATTTTGAATGACTGCTCGACGATATTAATTGACCATGACGGAATCGAAAATTATTTTTGGAATAAGGCGTCTGCCATTTATTATCTCCATCAATGCAAATGGCTTGAATTCTTTGGGTCAGACTAAATTATCTGTTTGCGCCCTAACCAGCGGCTCAAGCTGACCGGATGAGCGTGGGAGCAATTTACATTGCGTGTAGAGGTTTTGTGCTTAATAATTTAATTGGTAGTGTGAACCTATTTTCTTGGGTGCATTACGAAACTATTCAACGCGGCAGCTTAGCCGCAGTCCGTTAGCCAGCGCAAACTTATTACAGACATCAAATTAAATGGAGGTAATTATGAAAACATTTATTATGGCATGTTTTGTATTAGCTTTTTCGGGTTGCAATTTTAAGAGTGATTATAAATTAATCACTTCACAGAATGGCAGAGTTTATAGAATCGATAAATCTTCTGGAGAAGTCAGCTTAGTCGAAGGATTCACAATTACCAAGCTTCAAGAACCAAAAACTGAAGAAGAGTCCAAACAGGAGGAATTAAAACTATTCAAGGCAATTACGTGGCCTACAATCAAATTGCCCGGAACGACTATCACTCTTGTGTTAAGAACAATTTGGAGGGAGGGCAATATTTATTATCAATTGAATGCCTCTCCCTATGAGGGAGATTTACAGCGTTCTGCAGAATCTTATCTATCAAGCAGTAGCTACTTTTCAATAGAAATGCGTGATAAAGACGGTTTTATTCTTCTCAGAGTCCCAATATCAATTTCACGAATGAGTGGAATTGTTGATAATAATGGGAAGCGTGAGAGTATGGAAGCAAATGATAAAATTGAATGTACATCAGGAAAATATCTATCTTTTGTAGGTTGGAATTCGGGTTACTTCCTTAAATAAATTTTTTTTGCGCTGGCTAACCAGCAACTCAAGTTAACGAAATAAGTGTGGGTACATTAAGCATGGCTCGAAACGGTTTAGTATATTTTGAAGACTTTCAACTTGAAACTCGTTTCTTTTTCGACAAACTTGAAAGTTATCAGTGCGGCAGCTTAGTTGTCATCCGTTAGCCATTGCGTTAGAATTCGACGAGATAAACAATGATTAAACAAAACACCTTTAAAAGAGCGGTGAGTCAGTTCAGCAAACTCGAAAAGCGATCAAATTTTTTCGCGCTAGCAAGCAATCTAATCCATAATAGCTTCGATGTGGAGGGTTACATCTTACTCTTAGCGACTTGGAATTTTGCTCTCTTTCGATACGCAGTGAAACAATTTGATATTGAGAAGTTCAAAAACTCACTCATTTCATTAAAAGTCCCGTTTAGTAGACTTGAAAGCCTCAAAATCGAATCAGCCGATTTGGATAAATACGCGGCAGATATTAAAATAATCTTTACATCCCTTTCCAAAATCGAAGGCGTAAAGTTTACTGGTGCACCGAAATTGATGCATCTAAAAAATCCAGATTTATTCGTTATGTGGGACGAGTACATCAGAGGTGGAAAACCTAAAAAATATTATGACAATCTTGATATCGTAAAAACTGGTCAATGTGTTATTGAGAAATATGAAAAGGATGCAAACGGTTATTTTCATTTTCTTAAAGACATGCAATGCCGTTTTTCTCATCTTAGTTCACCATCGAAAATGAAGACAATGGCTAAAGCGATTGATGAGTTCAATTATGTAACAATTACTTTGCCAATCCAAAAAGCAATAAAGACTGTAAAACAATCTGGCGCTGGCTAACCAGCGGCTCAAGCTGACCGGATGAGCCGAGATACGTTAAGCATGGCGTGCGGTGGGTTTAAGTTTTTATAATTAACTTTTCAGTACCTCGTTGGTTGAGTATAAATAAATTTAGTTATCAGCATGAACTTGTTTTGTTATAAGCAATTTGAAACTTATCAGCGCCGCAGCTTAGCGCCGTTCCGTTAGGGCGCGCAAAACGAAAAAAATAAATATATGATAAAATATTTAATTGTGTTGCTAGCATTTGTTCCAGCCTTTTTAATGGGACAGGTGGACAAATCCGATAGTTCAGGATCAAATGTTACAGATCAACAAGCTCAAATTAATATATACAAATTGAATGTTGGTTCAGGGTTTAGTTCAAAGAATCTTTTAGTATTTTTGTCATCTCTGATGTACAATGATGAGAATAGTTGTTATATACTTCGATATAGTTACTCAACAGAATTCAATTTCTTTGGTCCCATTCCAGATGAGACAACATGGGATATTGGTCTATTATATGGGTGGAGTTCAAGATATTTTGCGTTTGGAATTGGACTAAGTTATGTCAATTTGACCCAAAGAGGCGTTTTATTGCATAATTTATTTTTTGGCGGTGAATACCAGAAAATCACATTAGAAAGAGTTGGTGTGCCTATTCAAATTGAATTATCTGGTCCATTGTTTCCATTCCTTGGTGGTGCAATAATAGCATTCGCAAATTTAAATACGGTGAATAGTTACGTAGGATTAGTTGCTGCGATAGAAATTGGAAAATTAAAGTAGCATTCTTTTTTGTGCGCCCTAACCAGGCGCTCAAGCTGACGGAATAAGCGTGGGTGCGTTACGCATGGCTGGTGGTGGTTTTAGGTTTTTATAATTTACTTTTCAGTACTTCGTTGGTTGATTGCAGATTAATTTGGTTATCAGCATGAACTCATTTCGTTGGGTGCAAATTGAAAGTTGGTCATGCCGCAGCTTAGCGCCCATCCGTTAGCTGGCGCGCTCAGGAGTTAGTTTTATGATTACCAAACATAACAACAAAATTACTCTACTTTTTGCTGCTATATTGCTTACTATTGTTGCAGTGAATTGTGACCATTCGACTCAACCTAAAGACGAAGTGGGCGATATCCTTCCTTTGAAAGTTGGTAATTCCTGGAATTACACAAGAACATGGACAAGATTAGATAGTGTTGTAGTAGATTCTGTTACCATGGTAGTCCGTTCACGCGATACTGTATTAGGTGTCTCTGGTTATAATGTCGATAATTTGATTATAGGCCCAATTATCTTTTTAGAAATGTACATGCTTGACAATAGATCTGATGGACTTTACTATGTTTTATGGGCGCTTACCGAACCTCCCTCTATACCAAGTTTATCAAAAGCGTTACCTTTTCCAACCCATCTTGGCGAGGTGATCTCTTTTCACGGATATACTATTACAACAGAATCCATTAGTGACCAAATTATGGTACCGGCAGGGACTTATAATTGTGTCAAGTATGTAGCAAGGACTGACTCAATTGTTATTGGAACAATATGGAGCAAGCCTAATCTCGGACTTGTTCGAACTTGGGCGAAATACGGATTAATTGAATACACGCATCAGCTCAATTCATACTCATTAAAATAGGCGCGCCAGCTAACCAGGCGCTCAAGCTGACGGAATGAGCGTATGGACGTTAAGCATGGCGTGTGGTGGGTTTAAGTTTTTATTATTAACTTTTCAGTACCTCTTTGGTTGGGAGTAAATTAATTTGGTTATCAGCATAAACTTGTTTCGTTATCAGTATGTTGAAAATATTCAGCGCCGCAGCTTAGCGCCGGTCCGTTAGGCAGCCAAAATAAAATGACTCCTGCACAAAAAACGCCTTTTCTCATTCTTTTTAATGCATCTATGATATTGAGATCGGTCAGCAAAAGTAAATCGTTGGGTAAAAAGTTATCTGAAAACTATAAGAATAGAAAAATTAGAATATTTAGAAAAGAGACTTTCAGTGAATTTAAGAAACTTATTAAGAAAATCGATAAGAACAATTTAGAGCAAAAACACATACACGATTCTATTAAATGCATAAGTAAGAACAGTCATACTTCTTTTGGCCAAGCTCAAAAAGGGTTAAATGTACTTTTAAAGTATTACTGTCATTTGATTTACCATAACAAAAGAAAAAGAATTGTGAAAGAATTGGATTGCCCTCTTGATAGTTTTATCTTGAAAGAGTTGCATCAATCGATATTCTTAAATCATATGAACGAAGAAATGTATATGGCGATCCAAAAAAGCATTCCCACAGCCTCTCGAATAGTATTTGACTATAGATGGGATAAGAAGAAAATCATAGAAGCTAAAATATAATTTCTATAAGGAAGGAAACTATGAAAAACAAATATGGTTGTCGCCTATTTTCACTTTTTATCCTATTTATCCTTTTTTCTTTCCAGTCTAGATCCCAGCTTATTGATTCTCATTATTTAGGAAAATTGAAATATGGCATGAGTTTAATTGATGTCTCCAATCTTGATATTCAATTTTCTAATATTACTGGCGAGGGGCAAGAGAATGGAACTGCAAAGATTCAGATCGTAACTGTGGATGTATATGACGGAGCAACCCTTTATCTAAAACATGAAAAGATTGACCATGTCGGTATAACATTCAGCTGGTGTAACTGCAGACCATATTTACCTGATGCTGTATCACCTCTTCTTTCTGAAGATTGCAAGAGAACTTTATCCAAAGTTGAAAATTATCTTACTTCTATATATGGTAAACCTAAGATTAATAGTAATTTTGGTGTTAATAAAACATGGCTATCGTCAACTTCGAAAATTGAACTTGTCGTTAATGATGCAATGATAAATTTATTTTTCAGCAAGCGAAAATGATGTATATAAAAATATTTATAATAAGATTTTGGCTGCCTAACCAGGCGCTCAAGCTGACGGAATGAGCTGGGAGCAATCAACATGGCTAACAGAGGTTTTGTGTTTAATAATTCATTTGGTAGCGTGAACCTGTTTCGTTTAGTGCATATTGAAAATTATCAGCGCCGCAGCTTAGCGCCGGTCCGTTAGGTGGCGCATTTCCATTCAACCATTTTCTTTAAAATTAATTTAGAGAATACGATGCTTTCTCAGGAAGATATCAGACAACAGTATCATAAAGGTGACCCTTATCTTAAATTTGATGGGGTAGCCAACGACAAAACTCCTAGAGAGCTACTTCCTTTAATTGATCTTATTCGCAAGGAAAGTGAATGGCGAAAAACACCATTAAGGATACGAAAAGATAATAATGGTCGTTATAAACCAATATTCATAAACGGTCTTTGCTTCGGTTTCGATGTTTTGGTAAGAGCAGATGATGCCCAAATTAGAGCAATTGAGACTGGAAAAAAATGTACACATTATCCTTCAGGCGTTTACCCTTTAATAGTTCAAGGTTGTAACTATAACGATTTCGCATTTCTGTCGACTGATGTGATTTCATACTGTGAAGCTAAAAAAGAATTAAATAATAACAACTATAATGAAGCTCTTTCTCAAATAAGAAATGCGTTTGAATTAAAACCTCAAGAATCTCTTTATGCAACTCTCTTCTTTGAGATTCGACTCGAGATGAAAGATGAATTGTCAATTGATGAAGAATTAAAATATTTTGAAAATGATATTGATTCAACTATTCATTCTGGCAGGGTATACAAATGGATACGATTTTTGGTTCAACAAAAGAAAGATGATAAGGCGTTACAACTGATTCAATTGATCAATCGACTCCTTGATGAACAAATATTAGGTAAAAGAAAAAGCAAAATTTATGGTAGCCAAAAATCTAGTTGGTACAGTTACAAGAAAGAACAATTCAACAAGAAAATAGAAAAAACAAAATTAAAACTCGAAACAAATTTGGTTTCAACAAAGAAATAATCACAAAATGGAACAACTAGAACGTACACGCAGATATCTGAAGCGATTGAGGGAGATTTATAACCAAGTTCCTTATATAACAGATACCCGTGAATATTATATTGATGATGTTTATTCCTTCTTCATACATTGTTATCATATTAGAGATTGGATTATTCACCTAAATCTTCTTGGTTTAGGCGAGAAAGATGTAGATGCATTTATTAATGAACACAATGAATTACGAATATGTGCGGATCTATGTAATGGAACAAAACATTGTGAGTTGAAACGTAAATTAAGAACTAGTCGGCAACCGCATTTAGCCAGTTGGACATTTTCTTCTGACGGCATGAACGATAAAATGGAAACCACGAAAGGAAAGTTTTGTATTCTTTCAGGAGATAAATTTTATGATGCGTTAGAACTTGCAGAGAGTTGCATGAAACTTTGGGACGAATATATCAGCGAGCTTTACAAAAGTGCTGAAAAAAATGCGCCACCTAACCAAGCGCTCAAGCTGACGGAATGAGCTGAGTGCGAAATTCATGGCTAATGGTGGGTTGACGTTTTTATTATTCAGTTTTTAGTACCTATAACTTTGATACTTATCAATTTGGTTATCAGCATGAACTTGTTTCGTTTTGTATATATTGAAACTTATCAGCGCCGCAGCTTAGCGCCAGTCCGTTAGGCAGTGCACAGAAGGGATTCCTTTTATGGAAGTTAATAAAGAACAAAATATTCCGAGAAGCTTTAAAAGCTTTCTCATAAAAAATCTCGACCGTGCTACAAATGCTGTCGGAATACTTACAATTCTTTCAACCATTGCTATCTTTGGATTATCGATGCTCGTTTTTGGATTGAACTATTCTACATGGATCACCGTTTTATATTTTGGCATATCGGGGACATGTGAGGTATTTCATATTCAAAAAAAGTCCGATCTTTACAAGAGAATGCAAACAATCTCTGACAGTGACGATCTCATTCACAATATAGCTTCTGCAAAAAGAGTTGGCGATCCCAAAATAATTGAACAGATCAAATACGCCGGATTTTTGTTTAATGCAATCGGTTTCGAGAAATTGCCAATTTCTGTTGGAATATCTCGCCCATTGTGTCCCAAGTGTAATCGCCCTGTTGTTATGGATGCGAAGGTAAAGTTTCCTGGACGCATTAAAATTAAATATTTCTGCATTTGCGGCTATGAAAAGTTTAGCGACAAAACTGAAAACGAATTGCGTGATCAGGTAGCAAGAGGATTGAATGCGCCTTCTTAGCACAACGCTTAACCAGAAAAAATGGATAAATACATGAAAAAGATAGTAATCATGCTTCTAGTTCTTCACGGAATTCTTTTCTGTCAGGTTCCATATGTTCGAGAGGGTTCTGTTGGCACAGTCAAAATTAAAACAAAAAAAGAATCTCGCCCCGCGTTTACTTATTTACCACTTAAGGATTGGATCGGCGAACGATTTATTGTATTGCCTAAACCAAAGACGCTTCAACATAATTATATCGGTCCCTATTTTGGCGAAAAGGATAAGTACAGTGGAATTCCTTATCGAATATTAGCGGGTAAAATAGCCACGGCTATTGAAGTAAACGAATACCATTATATCAAATTCAAGATAGAAAAGACCGGGGAAATATTTTATGATGACACTTATTTAAGCGTTCATGAGGTTGCGCTCATAGACGATATAGATAGTGCGCGTGCAAGATGGGTCGGCAAAACATTAAAGTTCAAAGGGAAAGAACTTCATACTTACGATGCAAAAGTTGACAAGGAAGATGTGATCGAAGTTCCACTTCATACACCTGTGAAAGTCGTTGATATTGTTGCAGGTTGGTATGACGCTATGCCTGTCAGATTTATTGTGCAATTACCAGACGGAAGAGAAGGATATGTTGATGTCAACATGAGTAATACAAATGTTTCAGATAAATGGTTTGATAAAAACCGTTTTTGGTTCTTCTTCTGGGAATAAAAATAATACCTGTTGTGCACTGCCTAACCAAGCGCTCAAGCTGACGGAATTAGCTGAGGTACGTTAAGCATGGCTTGCGGTGGGTTTCGTTTTCATTATTCAGTTTTTAGTACCTATAACTTTGATACTTATTAATTTGGTTAACAGCATGAACTTGTTTCGTTATCAGAAATATGAAACTTATCAGCGCCGCAGCTTAGCGCCGGTCCGTTAGGGCGCAAACCCAAAGGAGCATTTTATGTCACGAATATTATTCTTTGGAACAATTCTTTTTTTAGTGAGCCTATCCTATTCGCAACAACAAAAATATAGTCAAGAGGAATTGTTCACTATTCGTGCAAGTGCTCCACCAAAATTATGGGAGCTTTTCAATAGCATCGGATTAAATAAGGATTATGAAGTTTATGTTGGCAAACTTAATCCTTTTTATCTTTGGGGCGATTTTGATGGAGACGGAAAAGAAGATTTTGTAGTTCAGCTACTTTCCAAAGGAATTCCATCGAATTTGCGAATCGCTGTTTTGCTTGGTGTCGGCAAAGTAATCTTTATTGAACGTGATGATAGCTTAAGATATCCAGGTCTAACCGCTTGGTATGTTGTTCCAAAAAGTGAAACAATTTCTCAAAGTCCGTACGAAAAAACAAATACTTCACCGAATCTTGTTGGTGACGGTTTTGAAATTGTAAAGGTTGAATCATCAAGTTCCTTGATCTATTGGAATGGTAGACGCTTTGTTTCGTATTGGCGCGGAGATTAAAAGTTTGCGCCCTAACCAGGCGCTCAAGCTGACGGAATGAGCGTACTGCAATTTGCATGGCTGATGGTGGGTTTAGGTTTTTATTATTACCTTTTCAGTACCTCGTTGGTTAGGGATTAATTAATTTGGTTATCAGTGTAAACTTGTTTCGTTTTGTGTATTTTGATAATTATCAGCGCCGCAGCTTAGCGCCAGTCCGTTAGGGCGCAAGCGTCAAAAACTTAAACGGACAAACATATCATGAAGAAAGAACATACAATCGTCAGAAAGCTTCTTGCAACTCAAAAATGGTCAGAGGAAACCGCACGTCTAGCCTATCGTGCTCGCTACAAATGCGAGTATTGCGGCTTGGATCTACTTTCTTCTCCAGATATATACAGATTATGGCAAGTAGATCATATCGTTCCAAAATCTAAAGGCGGTTCAGACGCCATTTCAAATAAAGCCACTGCTTGCATGCCGTGCAACATTTACTTCAAGCGTAAGTGGAATCCAAGAAATAATGTCGGCCCCAAAGCCACGCGCAAACAATTGATTTTAGCAGTTCAACAATATGTTCGAGAAAAGAAAGCGGAAACAGAGAAAGAACTAATTGAAGTCCATCAAATTGTCGGATACAATAAAAAGCTTGCGCCCTAACCAGTTTAAAAAGGAAAGAGTCAAGTAAATAATATACTCCCGATGCGTTCCGCGCAATCGGAATGCAGAGTTCTTTAACATTAAGGACGACCGAATCCGTGCCGATGCCGCGTTCTCTATCGAATAGACAGGCGATTACCAGAGCAATGCCGTCCAAACCAGTTTACGGATTTACATTCACTCATTGAAGAAACGATGGTGAAAGCGTATCTCGTCGAGCGAGATGTTCCAGATATTACCACGGCACAGCGCACTCTCTTCCCAATCCAGCGAACGATCCCGACGCAGTCGGGATCAGTTAGGAAAGCGGGCTTGAGAGGCGCGGCCACTGCTGAGATTTATGCCGGCTGATCGGCTGACCTTTGAGACCTTTATATATTGTTTTGTTTTTTAAGACATAGTAAACAATCTTCGCAAGTTCTTTGGCAACGACGGTTCGCGCAGTCGCCTCATTGGAGCGACGAGCTAATTTCTGGAATAAGCGTTTGTATTCCGGATAGTACTGAATAGCATGAACAGCGGCATCGGAGAAGGCGATTTTGAGATACTTATTGCCGTCTTTGCTGGAGCGATGGTGCACAGAGCGATTGGAGTTATCGGCAGCAGGGACGAGTCGGCAGTAAGAGACAAACTTTTTATCGGAGTCGAATCGTTCAATGCCGTCGATTTCAAGATACACCGTGAATGCGGTGAGCTTGCCGATACCTGGAATGTGCAAGAGCCGTTGAATATCGTCGTTGGGAATCAGCACAGGATGGAGAGATTTTTCCAGCGAGAGGATCTGAGCAGTAAAAGTGTCTCTGGTATGTTGCAAGACAGCAAGTTGAAAACGATACGGATCCGGAACAGAGCCGTTAAATTTGGTCTGAATACTGTAGAGACGCAGAAGACTGGCAGTTCGTTGCTGAACGAGCCGTAGACGAATACGCATGGTATCGCGCAGGCCGCGTAGTTCTCGGCTGATTTTGTGAGCCCGTGGAATGAGTCCCTGTCGTAAGAGAAGAGCAAGAGTTTGCGAATCGACTTTATCTGTTTTAACTTTAGCATAACTGATGGCTTTGAGATATTTGGCGTGAGCAAGGACAAGCTCGATGCCGTGATCGCTGAGAAGATCGTTGAGCCAGTACCATCCTGTGGTAGACTCAACGACTGCGTGATGAGGACCGGGCAGAGAGTGGAAGTAATCAAGAACACGTTCATTGTTATTCTCGACACGTTGTCGCTTGATGACAGCACCAGTGTCATCAACAGTGGTGATAAAACAATTATCAGAATGCAAATCGATACCTGAGTAATACATGGGAATCTCCTTAGATTGTGGATGTTGGTGACCTAGAGAATTATCAATGTACATAATCGGGAGATTCCTTTTTGGTAATATCCAGCGGCTCAAGCTGACCGGATGAGCGTTGGTGCGTTAAGCATGGCGAGCATAGGTTTCGGTTCTTAATAATAAACTTTTCAGCGTGAACTTGTTTCGTTTGGTACATTTTGAAAGTATTCAGCGCGGCAGCTTAGCCGCCATCCGTTAGCTGCCACCACAAATAAGAGGATATTATGAGAAATAAAGTTCTTCTATTTATTATTATCTATTTCATTGGATGTTCGAGTACCAAGCACACTACGATAAATAATCCAAATTTTTCTCCTGATAATATTATTTTCTTCGGTGACACGCTTGGATATAATATCATACATTTTGACACCATTTATTCTGAAACTGCTCCTTCTATATTAAATCGAATAAATCCAATTTATCCTAATAAATTAGAGCAAGATGGAATTGAGGGAGATGTCTTTGTTAGAATGTTGATTTCTGATGTTGGAGTAGTTAAAGCAATTGAGGTTTCAAAAGATAGTGACCAGCCATTCATTCAGGCTGCTGTAGACGCCTTTATGAAGTGGACATTTAAACCAGCTATGCAAAACGATAAGCCAATATGGGTGTGGGTATCATTACCGCAACATTTTAGGCTTCATAATAGTAATTAGGTGGCAGCTAACCAGCAGCTCAAGCTGACTGAATGAGCTCGCTGCAAACTTCATGGCGAGCATAGGTCGGTACAGGATTGAAAGAACCAGTATGAACTTGTTTCGTTTAGTGCATGTTGAAAGTTTTCAGCGCAGCAGCTTAGCTGCCATCCGTTAGGCGGCAGTCAATAAAGGAGATATAATATGAAACTAGTACCTTGGACAGAACGATTTTCCGTCGGTGTAAAGGAAATCGATCTTCAACATCGCAGCTTGCTTGACATTATAAATCAACTCATCGTCTCTATTGAGAAGGAGAATGACTGGAAAACGACATCTGTCATTCTTGACTCCCTTATCAATTACGCCTACAACCATTTCGCAACTGAAGAACGATATATGAAGGAAGCTGAATATCCTGAATTATTATGGCATGTTGGGTTGCATCTTGAGTTCATAAAAAAGGTATTTGAGCTTTCTCAGGAAGTCTCGTTGAAAGGAATAGAAATACAACGAGAGATGCTTACATTTTTAACGGAATGGTATACTAATCATGTTCTTGGAGTTGACAGAAAATATATGTCTAGCCTTTCTGCGAAAGGAATAAAATAAATTTACAACTGCCGCCTAACCAGCGGCTCAAGCTGACCGAATGAGCGTTGGTACGTTAAGCATGGCGTACAGAGGTCAGTACAAAATTGAAATAACCAGCGTGAACTCATTTCGTTGGGTACATATTGAAAGTTGGTCACGCGGCAGCTTAGCCGCAGTCCGTTAGGCGCCCAAAAAGAGATACACCTAAAAACATAATTATAATTTGAGGAGATATATGAAATTATTTAATGCTTTAATTCTTTCCGCGATTGCCTTTTTAGGCACGAGTTGCACTCCACCAACTACGACAGTGCGTACGGACGCGCTTGTTATGAATATTCGTTCTTTTGATTGTTCATTAAACGATCAATTTTTGACTTTTGAAAATGATACAGTCAGAATCGTTTACGTGCTTTGGGCAGAACGTGGAAAGTTGAATATCTATATTCATAATAAATTATCAAAGCCTCTATACATTGATTGGAAGAAATGTTCATATATAACTGGAAGCACCAAGCATGATTATTGGCAAGAGACAACTACTTTTGTTACAAATAATTCATCATCTTCTTTTGTTAGTGGATATTCTATTACAGATTTCCTTTTTAAACAATATCATTCTAAATTAAAAGGTTCTTCCAATGCCTTATCATATAGTTCTACGAGTACTTCTGGTACCTCAATAACGCGCATAGAAAAGCCTGAACGCATAACATTTATACCACCAGGTACAACTATTGCAGTTGGTCTTTTTACATTGTACGAAAATGATAATATCAACATTCCGACGAATCAATATATTTCAAATGACACAACCGTAATAGTGAAGAGTCAAGTCGTTAAAGTCACACGGACATATAAGCTTAGACCAGATCGTACTTATCAAGATGATTCACTTGTAAATGGACCAGTAAAAGTGAGATTATCCTATATTAATTATGATTTAGAAAATTCACCATTCTCTTTCCGGTCATTTATTACTTATTCAACAGATGAAAAATTTCTAGCAGAAGCATATGCAAATAATTCTTTCTATTTAGCTCGTATCACACAAATGCCTATTTCTACATTTGAGTTAAAAGCATCTGCAGATTCAACAAGCCAGGATGATAGAAGTATGTGGGCAGACTCCAGGTCTTTCTATGTATTTAGAAATATTGAAATTAAGTAGTAATATATTTTGGGCGCCTAACCAGCAACTCAAGCTGACAGAATGAGCGTGTTGCGTTAAGCATGGCTAATAGAGGTTCAGATGTTTAATAATAAACTTATCAGCGTGAACTTGTTTCGTTTTCAGCAACTTGCGGGTTATCAGTGCCGCAGCTTAGTTGCCATCCGTTAGGCTGCACAGGCAGCGCGCTTTGTGTGAGTTGTGTTTTAAAGTATTGTGGTTACCTATTTGGGTTTTATATTTCTTTCTACTGGCAAAAGTTTCTAAGGGCGAAGTGCAGACTAAAATGTTGGTTGCTTTCTATACGGTTACGTTGTCAACAAGTTTTGATTTGAACGAGAATAAAAAAGCAGTGCAAGTTAAGTTCCAAAAAGCATCTCGGTGATGCGCTGCCTGTGCTCAGAAAAATTCGAGTTATGAAAGAGTCGGAATATTTTGTCTATGAAGAAAGTTTGTACAACAAAGTAACAATAGCCTAACCAGGCACTCAAGCTGACGGTTGCCAGCTGGGTGCAATTAACATGGCTAAGCATAGGGTCTGGTGCAAATGATAAAACTTTCGTTGTGGGACTTGTTTCGTTGGTTGCATGACGAAAGTTATCAACGCCGCAGCTTAGTGCCCGTCCGTTATGTTGCACAGGCAGCGCACACAGTATGTGTTACTTGCGGGGTTGGGTAATCGCGTTCTAACGGCTTTAAGTTTTAGTTACATTGTACAGATTTAGATTTTGGTTGCTTTCTATAAGTTACGTTGTCAACAAGTTTTGTTTTGTACGAGAATAAAAGCAGTGCAAGTTAAGTTCCTCAAAAGAATCTCGGCGATGCGCTGCCTGTGCTCAGAATAATTAAAGTTTTTTTGGTGTTAGCAAGTATTGTTTTGTTGAAAGTTTGTACAACAAAGAAACTATAACATAACCAGCAACTCAAGCTGACGGTTGGAACGTGGGATTTAAATTCATGGCGCTAAACACACGTTATTATTATGGCGCGAATATAGACGTGTGGCTTGGTTCGTTGATTGCATGACTCGTAATTATCAACGCCGCAGCTTAGCGCCGGTCCGTTAGGCGGCAGCAAAAGCAAAAGAGGAGGAATACAAATGGAATCTATTTGGGTATTAATTCTATTACAAGCAATCATTTTCGGATTCTTCTGCTCCTTTATTGCAAAAGAAAAGAAGCGCGATTCTGGCAGTTGGTTCATGCTTGGCTTTTTCTTTAGCTTTCTTGCCGTTCTCGCTTTAGTTGCAATTCCGAAACAAGAACAAAAAACTCCTGTGAATGCAACAAGTGCAGTTAATGCGAAGTCTTCCAAGACGATATGTCCATTTTGCAAAGAAGAGATTCAACCAGACGCAATTCTTTGCAAACATTGTCGGAGTGATCTAACCCAAACGAAACCAATTTCTATCGTTCCTCAATCCGTGGCGAAAGAATTTTCATCCGGTAAGTCGAAAAAGGTTATTTGTCCAAAGTGCAATTTCACAGAGGAAGTTACATATCAAAAAGTATTGTCTAACGGTGCTTTCCAAAAGTTTGAGGCACATCTGGATTCTGGCTGGGAACCGCATCTCATTTGTCCAGAGTGTCGAAAGAAGTTTGCATTCAACGCAAATAGATAAAATAAATAGCTGCCACCTAACCAGTTTAAAAAGGAAAGAGTCAAGTAAATAATATACTCCCGATGCGTTCCGCGCAATCGGAATGCAGAGTTCTTTAACATTAAGGACGACCGAATCCGTGCCGATGCCGCGTTCTCTATCGAATAGACAGGCGATTACCAGAGCAATGCCGTCCAAACCAGTTTACGGATTTACATTCACTCATTGAAGAAACGATGGTGAAAGCGTATCTCGTCGAGCGAGATGTTCCAGATATTACCACGGCACAGCGCACTCTCTTCCCAATCCAGCGAACGATCCCGACGCAGTCGGGATCAGTTAGGAAAGCGGGCTTGAGAGGCGCGGCCACTGCTGAGATTTATGCCGGCTGATCGGCTGACCTTTGAGACCTTTATATATTGTTTTGTTTTTTAAGACATAGTAAACAATCTTCGCAAGTTCTTTGGCAACGACGGTTCGCGCAGTCGCCTCATTGGAGCGACGAGCTAATTTCTGGAATAAGCGTTTGTATTCCGGATAGTACTGAATAGCATGAACAGCGGCATCGGAGAAGGCGATTTTGAGATACTTATTGCCGTCTTTGCTGGAGCGATGGTGCACAGAGCGATTGGAGTTATCGGCAGCAGGGACGAGTCGGCAGTAAGAGACAAACTTTTTATCGGAGTCGAATCGTTCAATGCCGTCGATTTCAAGATACACCGTGAATGCGGTGAGCTTGCCGATACCTGGAATGTGCAAGAGCCGTTGAATATCGTCGTTGGGAATCAGCACAGGATGGAGAGATTTTTCCAGCGAGAGGATCTGAGCAGTAAAAGTGTCTCTGGTATGTTGCAAGACAGCAAGTTGAAAACGATACGGATCCGGAACAGAGCCGTTAAATTTGGTCTGAATACTGTAGAGACGCAGAAGACTGGCAGTTCGTTGCTGAACGAGCCGTAGACGAATACGCATGGTATCGCGCAGGCCGCGTAGTTCTCGGCTGATTTTGTGAGCCCGTGGAATGAGTCCCTGTCGTAAGAGAAGAGCAAGAGTTTGCGAATCGACTTTATCTGTTTTAACTTTAGCATAACTGATGGCTTTGAGATATTTGGCGTGAGCAAGGACAAGCTCGATGCCGTGATCGCTGAGAAGATCGTTGAGCCAGTACCATCCTGTGGTAGACTCAACGACTGCGTGATGAGGACCGGGCAGAGAGTGGAAGTAATCAAGAACACGTTCATTGTTATTCTCGACACGTTGTCGCTTGATGACAGCACCAGTGTCATCAACAGTGGTGATAAAACAATTATCAGAATGCAAATCGATACCTGAGTAATACATGGGAATCTCCTTAGATTGTGGATGTTGGTGACCTAGAGAATTATCAATGTACATAATCGGGAGATTCCTTTTTGGTAATATCCAGCAACTCAAGCTGACCAAATGAGCGTGTTACGTTAAGCATGGCGTGTAGAGGTTTGGATGTTTAATAATAAACTTTTCAGCATGAACTTGTTTCGTTTTCAGCAACTTGTGGCTTTTCGTTGCCGCAGCTTAGTTGCCATCCGTTAGGCGGCAATAATAATGAAAGGATTCTATAATGAGTGAAGACGTAAATATTCCTACACCTGAGATAAATAAATTAGCATCTTTGAGTGACAGATTTTTTGCGTCATTAGTAGATGCATTTATTATGGGCTTAATCATTTTTGTACCACTTTTAATAATTTATGGATTAGATGGTATGCTTGAGTTGCAGGTTCAATATGGCTTTTTATATATCGCTATTGTGTTTGCGATTGGTCAAGTCATATTTCTTCTAGTCCAAGGTCGATTGCTTTTTAAGTACGGACAGACAATTGGAAAAAGGTACTTGGAAATTAAAATAACCGATCTGAATGGTAATCTGCCACCGTTTAGCACAATATATGGGCTTCGGTATTTATCTATGTCAATAATTCCTATAATACCATTTATTGGGGGTCTTCTAGGTCTAGTAGACATATTGTGTATTTTTAGAAAAGACAGAAGATGTATTCATGATTTAATTGCTGGAACAAAAGTTATTGCCGCCTAACCAGCGGCTCAAGCTGACCGGATGAGCGTGGTACGTTAAGCATGGCTTGTAGAGGTTTTGGTTTTTAATAATAAACTTTTCAGCATGAACTTGTTTCGTTTAGTTTATTTTGAAAATTATCAGTGCGGCAGCTTAGCCGCTATCCGTTAGGCGGCGCGGTCGGTGCGCGCAGTAAAATGTTTATTAAGATGGTTTCGTTTTAAATTATTTCTTCGTGGTGTTTAATAAATAAGTACAGTAAAGTTTTGTTTGCACCGCCCGCGCTCGTTTGTTGGATGGTAAAAATAAAACGGAATAATTGTTTAGTTAAAATTGTTCATCGCAAAATTAAAGTATCGCCTAACCAGCAACTCAAGCTGACGGATTGAGCGTGGGAGCAATCAACATGGCTAATAGAGGTTTGGTGCTTAATAATTCGGTTAGTAGCGTGAACCAGTTTCGTTTTGTGAATTACCAAAGTCATCAACGCCGCAGCTTAGTTGCGGTCCGTTAGGGCGCAGTTAAAATAAAGAGTACCATAAAATGAGGCATTTATTAATATTATTAGTATTGCTATCTATTTATATAGCCAGATCACAAACTCTGTCACTTCAAAAAGCATACCTATCATTTCCGGCTACGGGACAGCCGTATTGTATTACACATACGGATCTTAATCACGATGGAATCGAAGATATTATTTCTGGTAATGCAGGTGGTATAAATGTGTCCGTTTTCTATGGGAGCAGAACAGCTCCCTATTATCAATCTGCTCGACCTTTTGGAGATTCGATAAATACCGTTAGTTGTATAACAACAGGGGATATTAATCAAGATGGTTGGCCGGATATTGTGTATGGAACATACAATCTTATTCAAGATACAGTAAGCAATAAAGTGATAATATTGCAATCGTCATCCGGTGGATTAAATTTTAATCAAACTCTAGAATTCTCGTTTACCGAAAAACCAAATGCAATTTCTATCTTTGATGTTAATGAAGATTCACTTAACGATATTGTTGTTGCTCATGGTCATACGATTTCAATCTATACAGCTTCAACTACTGCAGGGCAATTTAATTCACCTATAAATATCATTTTAACATTATCTGATTCAGCTTCTTCAATCAAATATGCCGCTATACAACAAATGCGTGCTATTGACATGAATGGAGATGGATACAAAGACTTAGTAGTTACCGATGGGTCTAGTTTGTATGTACTTACATTAATAAAAAGTTTCCCATATTTATCTTTGCATGCACAATTTAGTATTCCCCTTCATCAGAATGAGACCGGTCAAGATTTTGCAGTAGGGGACATTAACAATGATGGAACTAATGATGTTGTTGTCCTTTGCCGGCAAATGTATGCCGATAGTGTAGCAGTGTTCTTTAATGATGGCAAGGGAATTCTTTCTTTCAATAAAAAATATGTCTTGGGTCCACCAAATACTGATCTCGGTGAAAATCATATTGTTCTAGCGGATCTGAATAATGACAATCGCCTTGATATTGCAACATCTAATATGTTATACACAGGGCAAAAACCAATGATAAGTGTTATGTTACAAGATCCCAATTCGTTTGGATTTCTGCCTAGCACTCAATATGTATTGGATGCAACAAGCATAGATTTAATCATAGTTGATGCAAATAACGACGGCAATAAAGATATTGTTACTGTAGATCCAGATAACGCAGATATAGCACTTGTGCTTGCCAATAAAACACCGGGTGACTATTCTTCCATTGAATATTTCAATGTCCCTTTTGTACCATTTGCCATTACTTCTGGAGACATAAATTGCGATGGATATCCAGATATTATTACAACTGGTTGGGGTGATACAACTGGTGATAACTATCTCTCTCTTATACTCTCAGCAAATCAATCCGATAAATTTGATTCACCAAAGAATTTGCTCCTATCGCATACTATGTATGATCCATCAGCACGAAAGATAGAAACTGCTGATATTAATAATGATAGTTTACTTGACGTTGTTATAAGCTACCTTCTTATTCCTGGAATTCTCACTCTTCCAGGATCTGGCACAGCTGATCTATTTAATTTAGGTAGTTACTGGCCAACATCAGGCCAAGCAAATGATGATTTTGGAATTTTCGATATCGATCAGAATGATACTACAGACATTATTGTGAATAATTCAAGAAACTTCGACATAGAATACTTAAAAGGAGAGGGTAGCGGTATTTTTGATTTACCCAAAACATTATTTAGTGATACTCTAAAATCTAAATTTACCATCTGTGATGTAAATCGAGATGGTAGATTGGATATAGTTGCCCTAGAAGGAGATAATCTCGTAAGTTATGTCAATAAAGGGAACGACATATTTGATAAAGTAATAAGTAAAAGCATAAACAAGACTGTTGTAGATATGATTGCGATTGATCTCAATGGAGACGGCAATCCAGATATTGTTATTGCATTTGGCGACAACTCACAGACACTCGTTGTCCAGTTAGCAAGTGATTCTCTGGGTCATTTTAGTCCTCCAATTTCATTAACGGTTCCAGGACACCAAGGGACCCATAATGTGGGAATTGCGGATATGAATGGAGATGGTCTTCTAGATATCGTTACTGAGACCTTTTCAGATATTTGTGTTTTCACTGCTCTTCCTGGAGGTGGATTTTCAAGTCCATTATTATTTCCAACTGGTACAGGAGAATGGAAATTATGTATAGACGATTTTAATGGTGATCTAAAACCCGATGTTTGCATTTGTAATGGATTCTTGGTTAAATATGTTAAGAACTTGACTCCTGGTACTCCATCTGGGGTGATAACAAAAGCTTATATTAATTCCCCGTCAATACAGACCCCTTTCTACTTTTCAACAGGCAACATAAATCGATTCGGTAAGGTTATATTAGACAATTATGATGGATCGACCATCGCTATCCGAACTCACTCGGCTGCACAACCGCCAAATGTTTCGACACAAAGTAAAGTAGTTAAACGTTATTATGAAATATCGACTAATGGAAAGATTTCATCCGGTCAAATCACATTACCGTATGAATTGAGTGAAGTATCCATCGTAGGGCTAAAACCTAAGGGATTGCATTTATTTCATTATATGAACGGCGTATGGCAACTTGAACAAAGCAAAGTCAACATTGCAAATCAAACTCTTACGGCATTAACAATTAAACTAGATGGAATCTGGGTTATGTGTGATCCAAACGATCATCCAATAACAGAGGTATTTAATGGCAATACAAACCTACCATATAAATGTTCACTGTTACAAAACTATCCTAACCCTTTTAATCCATCCACAACTTTTTCTTTTAGTCTTGCATCAAAATCTTTTGTGTCGCTGAAAGTATTTGATATGTTAGGAAGGGAAGTTGCAATCATTATCTCAGAAGATATGTCAGCAGGAAGTTACACGCGTGAATGGAACGCAACAAATATTTCAAGTGGTGTCTACTTTTATCGTTTGCAGGCAGGTCTATTCACAGAAACCAAGAAATTGATTTTATTACGTTAAGGTAATTGCGCCCTAACCAGGCGCTCAAGCTGACGGAATAAGCGTGGTACTATTTAACATTGCGTGCAAAGTTTTTGATGTTTAATAATTCATTTATCAGCGTGAACTCAGTTCGTTGGTCGCAATACGAAACTTATCAGCGCCGCAGCTTAGCGCCGGTCCGTTAGGCAGCGGGTAAAAGATGAAACTCAACATCACAAATAGCACAGAAAGATTTGATAATACAAAATTCTCCAACGAGATAGTCGATGGACAGAGTCTTCCGCTGTTCAGTACGTACACATGTCCGCGTTGTCATGAAAAGATTGGGTTCACGAAAGAAGATTTTGAAAAGAGGTCGATGCTAAACTTCTCTAACCTTTCGTTGGATATTCAATCACAGTTCGGGAATTGGGCTGAGAAAAACGACATGAAACATCATCATTTTCTCGATTGGAGTTGTCCAAAGTGCTATCTCCCAGCGCGCGTGTACATACAACATTAGGCTGGGGGGAGACATGGTGATGCGGGAGTTAATTTGTTAAGTGTTCTAGAAATCACAGAGAAATAACCCGCTGCCTAACCCGCGGCTCAAGCTGACCGGATGAGCGCACTGCAAAATTCATGGCGTGCAACGGTCTGGATGTAATTTGAAAGCAATCTACTTGGAACTCGGTTCGTTTAGTACTATTTTGAAAATTATCAGTGCGGCAGCTTAGCCGCCATCCGTTATGTTGCACAGGCAGCGCACACAGTATGTGTTACTTGCGGGGTTGGGTAATCGCGTTCTAACGGCTTTAAGTTTTAGTTACATTGTACAGATTTAGATTTTGGTTGCTTTCTATAAGTTACGTTGTCAACAAGTTTTGTTTTGTACGAGAATAAAAGCAGTGCAAGTTAAGTTCCTCAAAAGAATCTCGGCGATGCGCTGCCTGTGCTCAGAATAATTAAAGTTTTTTTGGTGTTAGCAAGTATTGTTTTGTTGAAAGTTTGTACAACAAAGAAACTATAACATAACCAGCAACTCAAGCTGACGGTTGGAACGTGGGATTTAAATTCATGGCGCTAAACACACGTTATTATTATGGCGCGAATATAGACGTGTGGCTTGGTTCGTTGATTGCATGACTCGTAATTATCAACGCCGCAGCTTAGTTGCCATCCGTTAGGGCGCACAAATTACGAGTGGCATAATTATACAAGTTGTGTTTTGTACATCTGCAAATAATTGATTTAATGGAGTCGACGTGAAAATCAGTTCTGTCCGAATTCTTGGTTCGTTAGGGATTGGAGGAGCATTGCTCATGTTCATTGGTGATATGTGTTTGTATGGACATCTCGGTAGCGGTGGTGATTTTTGGACGAATCTTCCTCTTGTTATTTCAAATGAATCCGATATTCAAATCATTGCCGGTGGATTTATTGGTCCGATTGCCGCCCTTCTGTACTGTCTTGGCTTCTTTTCTATATATAAAATGATTTCCCCGAAAAGCCCAATATTGGCCATCATCGTGGCGGGAGGTGCCGTTGCATCGATTGTCATCATGGGCGCATATCATGCCATGTGGGGCATTCGGGCCTTATTGATAAAAGTTGGCTTGCCTTCGGGCGATTTTCATGAATTGTATAACCAGATCAAGCAATATACGCTCCTTTTCTACGACGCTGCGGGTGTTGTTGGAGGAATAACTTCTCTGCTTTTGTTTTTTGCTGTCTTATCCAGAAAATCGCTCTACCCCAGATGGACAGCTGTTGTGAATCCTGGATTTCTTTTCCTTTTTAGCCCATTAGCGGGTCTCATTCCCGCTCCTCTCGGAGCAATTGTTTATGGTGGGTGTTTGAACCTTGTGTTTGTAGTCTTCTTTTCAGTAACGGTCTTTTCAACTCGATCAATTATCTATGCAGACCAGATGCACAGTGCATAACATACAAAACAACCATGTGCGCCCTAACCAGGCGCTCAAGCTGACGGAATGAGCGTTGGTGCAAAATTCATGGCTAATGGTGGGTTTAAGCTTTTATTATTCAGTTTTTAGTGCCTATAACTTTGATACTTATTAATTTGGTTATCAGCATGAACTTGTTTCGTTGGTTGCAATATGAAATTATCAGCGCCGCAGCTTAGCGCCGGTCCGTTAGGGCGCAACAATATTTTATTATCAGTGCATTTGTAAACGATTAATATATTAATATAAATGAAGCAATCTAAATTTCTAAAGGAGTTGGTATGCACATTCATCTTCCTAAGGGAAACCTTGGATCTCTCCGAGGCTTTCTACTGGAATTGTTCACGATAACCTGCGGCATCTTGATCGCTATTTCGCTCGAAAGTGCGGTGGAGTCGATTCACCATCACCACCTGCTGCGCGAGGCGCGTGACAACATCCGCTCTGAACTGCGAGACAACCTCCGGTCAATAGATAGTGCGACAAAAGAAATTCCTGGCGAACTTGAAATGCTACAGAAGGTGGTTGCTCTTTGCATGCAAGAACGATCCCATCGCGGATCGGTTGACCTTCGCAAAGTAAAAAACATCAATCTCGGTTTCACTAGTTTCACAATAAGCTCGAATAGTTGGAGCACAGCGCAATCTATTGGAGCAGTCAGCCTTATGGACTATGAAGAGATCAAAAAATACACATCGGCCTATGAGACGCAAACTATGACTACCTCCCTTGAGCAACAGACGCTGGAAAAGTGGCTACAGTTGCAGCGCATTGGGATCATCTTGGGCGATAAAACGAATCTAAAGGACTTCTCGAATGATGATCTTGCCGATATCGAACGCACTGCCAGCGAAGCTTTCTCTTTTACGTCTACTTTGCAGCAATTCGGTCAATCGCTGACAAAGAAGTATAACCAAATTCTAAATTCGTCACAGGAGTAATATATTTTCCTGTTATGATAAAATTATCATTGTTGCGCCCTAACCAGGCACTCAAGCTGACGAAATGGGCGTGGGAGCAAATTACATGGCGAATAAAGTTCTGGTGGAATAAGAAAGATCCTGCGTGAACTCAGTTCGTTGGGTGCATGTTGAAAGTTTTCGTTGTCGCAGCTTAGCGCCAGTCCGTTAGGCCGCAACATCACTAATCTAGAACATATAATATGAAAAAAACATCCCTTTTTCTTTTGTTGTTATTTAATATTTCTTTTCTGAATTCTAAAAATTTTATGTGGAAGCAAACAAACGGGCCACAAGGTGGATCCATTGCAACAATTTGTTTTGTTGATAGCATTGTTTTTGTCGGAGGAGTAGGTGGTGTATTTAAAAGTACTATCGATGGGGATTATTGGAAATTTATGGGACTTCCTAATGTTGAAGTTAAAAAAATTGTTGTCAGTGGAAATATATTGTTTGCCGGAACAGCACGTAATGGAGTTTATTTTAGTAAAGATTATGGAACGAGTTGGGAAGAAAACAAAAATAGTTCTTCAGATTTTGGTAATATTGTTGATATGGCAGTAAAGGATACCTTTATTTTTGTTGCCACTAATGGATATGGAATATTCAGAAGGTCATTGTCTGATTCAAATTGGTCGGCTGTAAATACCGGCATTGATAACTTAAATTTCAAGACAATCATTGTAAGTAACGATGTTATTATCGCTTCTGCAGCAGGTGCGTCTGGTTCGGGTATGTTTCGAAGCACCAATAACGGTGAACAATGGAAAAGAGTCGATCCTAATCCATATGCATGGATGGCGGACGCAATCTGTAAATACAATGATACGCTCTATGCTGCGAGGTTTTCAAACCAGGCGAAAGTTTACATCAGCATTGACGATGGTCTAACCTGGTTACTTCCTTCGGCAGCGTCTCCACCCAATGACATTATTACAAATTTATATGCGGATAAATCTGGACTTTACGCAGGTATATACAACAACGGGGTCTATCGCTCTACAAACGGAGGAATAAGTTGGGCAAATTTAAATACTGGTCTCTATAATTTATCACCGACTCAATTAAATGGTAAGGACGGACTCATTTATTATGGATCTTATGATGGTATCAAAATCTCATCAGACTATGGTACAACATGGCAAACCAAAAATTTTGAACTAAACAATAGTTCAGTATCGTGTATTAATTCGATTGGGCAATACACGTTTGCTGGTACTAATGGTGCTGGATTGTTTTATACTTCTGATCTTGGCGCGTCCTGGAAACAAACAATTAATTCCAATGTTTTTCCATTTGTAAAGAATATTATAAATGTCAATGATACGATCTTTTTAGTCTCAAGCGATTGGACATATGATTGCAAAGTCATCATGAGTAGTGATAGTGGGTCTTCATGGGTTCAACGTAATAACGGTATTGACGGAGGTGAAATTACTTCTATTGCTTGGTCTAAAGGGTTTTTATACGCAAGCACATCATATGGACTTTTTAAGAGTAGCAATAGAGGATTACAATGGACGTTATTGACAAATGGATTGCCAAATAATGGACGGCCAAACGTATCAAGTGTTGCTGCGATGGACTCTTTTGTAGTAGCAGCAAATGGAGAAAATCAAATTTATCGAAGCATTGATGCAGGAGAGCACTGGACTGCGGTTTCTGTACCAGATCAGCTTACTCCTCCGATCATAAAGGTTTCTGTAGTGGATACAGTTATCTATGCTGGTTGTTCAGAAGTGAATGTGGTATTTAATAGTTATGATAAAGGCGCAACATGGAGGCCATTTAATATTCCATACTTCAACGGAAATGTTGAAGATATTACTGGAAATAAGGATTCTTTATTTATTGCAGTAACTTATTCTGGAATCATAGCACAGTGTGGCAATGTTGGTGCAAAATTAATTAGTTCAGATATCATGAATCCTGATATCAGAAGTGTTTACTACTCAAATGGAAGACTTTGGGTAGGTACCTGGGGATCTGGAATTTTTAGAAATATCGATTCCTCTGAAGTCACGTATAGTCCTTCAACAAGCGATCCAACAAATTTTCCTAAATCGATTGTACTCAAACAAAATTATCCCAACCCTTTTAATCCATCAACAACGATATCATTTTCATTACCTGCGAAAGCAGTTGTATCGTTGAAAATATATGACATAATAGGAAGAGATATAGAAACACTTGTTTTCAAAGAATTGTCTGCTGGGATTCATTCAGTACAATGGAACGCCAAGAGATTGACAAGTGGAATTTACTTCTATCGCTTACAAACTGCTTCATTTGTTCAGACAAAGAAGTTGTTATTATTAAAATAAAGTTGCGCCCTAACAAGGCGCTCAAGCTGACGGTTGCCAGCTGGGTGCAATTTACATGGCGAGCATAGGTTTAGTTCTTAATAATTTAATTATCAGCGTGAACTCAATTCGTTGGGTGCAGGTTGAAAGTTGGTCACGCCGCAGCTTAGCGCCATACCGTTAGGGCGCAACAAAAATTTCTTTTTCGGTGCATTTTTACACCATTTATGTAAATGAAGTAATCTAGATTTCAAAAGGAGTCGACATGCACATTCATCTTCCTAAGGGAAACCTTGAATCTATCCGAGGTTTTCTTCTTGAATTGTTCACGATAACCTGTGGTATCTTGATCGCTATTTCGCTCGAAAGTGCGGTGGAGTCGATTCACCATCACCACCTGTTGCGCGAGGCACGTAGCAACATACTATCTGAAATGCGAGACAACCACCGGATAATAGATAGTACAACAAAGAAAATTCCTGATGAACTTGAAATGTTGCAGAAGGTGGTTTCTCTTTGTATGCAGGAAAGAGCCCATCGCGGTTCGGTTGACCTTCGCAAAGTAAAAAACCTCAATCTCGGTTTCACTGGTTTCTCAATAAGTTCCAATAATTGGAGCACTGCACAATCGATTGGAGCGGTCAATCTCATGAACTATGAAGAGATCAAGAAATATACATCAGTCTATGAAATCCAAACTTTGGCTACCTCCCTTCATCAACAGACACTGGATAAGTGGCTACAGTTGCAACGCATTCTGATTCTCTTGGCCGGAAAAACAAATCTAAAGGATTTCTCGGATAATGATCTGGCTGAGGTTGAACGCACTGCCAGCGAGGCTTACTCTTTTACGTCTACTTTGCAGCAAGCCGGTCAATCGCTTACAAAGAAGTATGGCCAAATTCTAATTTCGTTACAGGAGTAATTCATTCTCTTATTAAAGTAAAATTATCATTTGTTGCGCCCTAACCAACGCATCAAGCTGACGGCTAAAGCGTAGGTGCAATTTACATTGCGCATAAAGTATTTGTGTTTAATAATTCGGTTGGTCGCGTGAACCTGTTTCCTTGGGTGCACAACGAAACTTGGGCACGCCGCAGCTTATGTGCCGATCCGTTAGGCGGCGGAGGGAAAAACAAAATGCGTATAATAACATTTGGTTCTATTCTTTCTATCTTTATCCTCACGTCCACTCTAGACGCACAAACAAATTTTGTCTTTCCATTTGATACCACTGACAGATGGGAATATGATATAAAATCTATGTTCGATTCTCCCTATCAAAGTGCTGGTCATACTACAATCCGTTTCCGCAAAGATACCCTCATGCCTAATGGTAAAACATACAGGACTTTTGCAGATGATCGGAGTCCTTTTTTCTTTTTACGTAAAGATAGTCTGAAGATTTTCCAATACAGTGGATCGGATTCCAGCGAATTTGTTCGATATGACTTTTCGAAGAGGGCAGGCGATACCGTTCAGAAGTTGACACAATATTCGTCAATTGTTCTTAGTGCCGATCAACTGATTTCCGTTTTTGGCACTTTGCGAAGGACAATGAGCTTTCAAGGAAGCTTCGTAGATGATGATGTTGTTGATACCATAGGTATCTTATCTTTTACTCCGCAGGCAACTGATATTTGGTATCAGCTTACAGGTGCTTATGTAAATGGTCGCACCTTTGGTGTTTTAACTTCTGTTTTAAATAAAACCGATGAGATAACTAAAGCAATGTTCCTTCAACAGAATTATCCTAATCCATTTAATCCATCGACTACACTTTCCTTTGAACTTCCTTTTCAAACAAGAGTATCTTTGACAATCTACGATTTGATGGGGAAGACGATTATCGTTTTACTCAATAAAGAGTTAAAACCAGGTATTCATTCTGTAGCTTGGAATGCTTCGAGATATAGCAGTGGTGTGTATTTTTATATTCTTCAAGGGAAAGGTTTTCGAATTACAAAACAAATGTTATTAATAAAATAGCATCCGCTGCCTAACCAGGTGCTCAAGCTGACATTTTCAAAATCATAGAGGGACACATCACGCGTATAGACCACAGGTGATTTTGTCATCTCATCAGATGCCTTAAGGGTCGTGACGGGATGGCGAAAGGGTCAAGATGGATCACTGGAAGGTCTCCGAAGGGTCAAAATAAGTCGTCAACAGGTCACAAATATATAACAAAAGTATAACAAAAGGATGACAATATAGTCACGCCGTAAATTCTTTGTTTTATAGTAGTTGAATCAATTGAGTCCTCGATTGAGCTTGCCAAAATGAAAATTGATTCGAAATCAGACGTGCAAATTCAAAATTATCTCAAGGTCAAACGTGCAAATTGAAAATTAGCACGAAGTCGGGTGTGCAAATTCAATATCTATCCCAAGTCAGCACTGCAAATTTGATTTTCCATCATCATTCGTTACATTATCAAAATAATTCGTAACCAAACTGCACACATTTAGAAAGAAATTCAATCAAGAGAGATAAATAGTGGAGGAAGTGTGTAAGAAGTTAGTAACCAAAAATGTTCTATCACAAACCCATAGGAGAAATACACATGAACACAATAGCTAGGCGGCTTGGATTGTTAGTATTCACGCTTTACATCGCGTGTATCGTATTCGCAAATGCTCAAATAAATCCTCATGGCAAACCAATGGATACTAAGGTGGGGGCAATTGAGCACTATGCCCTCTGGCAAGATCATGGCGGGTGGCATCTCCGGACGATGACAAAGAAATTCGAACACCACTTCCGCGGAGTTATATCAGTAAAGGGAGGAGAATTCGTTGAGGTAAAGGGCTTCAAACTTGAACGGAGAGGACCACAAAGAGACTTATTCATCGAAGGCCCAGAGCACCATGTTATCAATTTTGACTTCTCGACCAAAGGGGGGATTGATGGTGTGGATTTCCGCGTAAAGGGAAAGGAACCTATGCTCTCCTTCACATTAATGATCGGAGAGAAAGAGCCGAAATTTGAACCAGGCCGAATCTTCATCGGGAAAAATGGAAATCATCCATCATTCAACCCGTTCGAACTTCCTGCACACGGCAAGTAGAAACAACAAGGTTTAATAATCCCTGTAGCCTATGTGATACTGTGGAAGAGGTAGTATAATGTGTTCGAGTTCAAATGCACGATCAATAAAGACCTCGTTAAAGTCGCACATTAGAGTCTGTAATTCTATCTGCAATGAATGAACTTGGATCGTTGTGGCAGTTTAGTTGCAGATAGGTATCTGCTTCGATTTTCTAATAGATCAATTTGCTAAAAAGAAGAAAGGATCACGTTTTAATGTCAACTCGTGGACTTCATTGGATTATAGTCTTTTGTTGTATATGTCTGTATTCCTGCCATCATGCCACTGAAAATAATTCTCCTATTACATTTAATCATTCACTACCGGCGCTGACCGTGCCATGGACAAGTCAAAACTCTATAGTTTGTTTTGGCACAAGTCTTACTTATGGTTATGGCGCGGGAGGGAAGGGAGAACCACCAGGCCCAATTTGGGCAGGTTCTACAGGAAACAATACCGCTGTTGTCGATTCATCGTATCCGAGGTTTCTTCAGGAAGAGCTACGGATTAACGTTTTTAACCAAGGATATGTGGGAGCTCGGGCATCCTATGGAATAACTTTGCTTAACGATAGTGTCCTTTCAAAAAAACCTGTACTCGTTTTCTTGGAATTCAGAGCAGATGAGTTTTTACAAGGAGTTGCAGCACATGATGTAGATTCTGTTTTGAGTTTGCTTGTTGTTGACATTGCACAGTCGGGTTCGCAAGTTATTCTTCTGAGTTTTGTCAATCCAGACATGACGAGGTTCATGGGAAGCGGATACTGGACAACTCAGGATTCAATCCGAGCAATTGAATATTATAACATGTTATCTAATCTGTCAATTCGTTATTCGCTTCCATTCATTGATTATCCGCTTCGGGGAGTGTTTGGCTATCCACAATTGATGTCTGACAACTTACATCCCAACGGTGCTGGTTACAAAATAATGGAAGAGAATATTTTTCAAGCACTTAGTGCAACATTTCAAAAAAACGGAATGCTAAAATAGCTGCCGCCTAACCTGCGGATCAAGCTGACGGTAAAAGCGCGAGTGCATTTTGCATTGCGCGTAGAGGTCAAGTGCAGAATTGAAAGTGAAGTGAATGAACTTGGTTCGTTTAGTACATTATGGAAATTATCAGCGCCGCAGCTTACTTGTCCGCCGTCTTTTGGGCGGAGCGCCAGTCCGTTAGGCGTATTTTTTAATAAAATAAAAGGAATATTCTATGAAAAACTTCTTTTGGGCTCTATTTGCTTTTTGTGTTGTTACCGCACATGCTCAGCAAAATCAAAAATATATAACTATAAATGGAACATCCGAGCTTATACGCTCAGCTGATCAAATTAATTTTACTGTTCAAATAAAAATAATTGACGTGACTGTTGAGGAAAGTAAAAGAACTAATGACAAATATCTAAATGAATTATTGACAATATTAAAAAATATAGGATTCAATTCTAACGATATAGAAGTATCATCAATAATACTTGGAAAAAATTATGAGGTTATAAGCGGAGAAAGAAAACAAAAAGGGTTTTACACAGAAGTACATGTCTCTTTCTTACTTAGGGATTTATCAAAATATTATGAACTTACCAATAGAATAGCATCAAGTAATGCTTTTGAAATTGTAAACTCAAGTTATAATATTTCGGATTATGAACTTCAGTATAAATTGGCATATGAAAAAGCTTTGAAAGCAGCTAAGGATAAAGCAGAATACATGACACAAACCTTAGGACTAAAATTGGGAGATGTTTTAGAAATTGATGAAAATAATAATTGGCAAAGTTATTCTGCTACATCGAATACTATTACAAGAGAAAATTCACCAACTAGTGATATTTCTGGGAAAGTTACAATCCGAAGAAGCGTAAGAGTCAAGTTTGCTATAAATTAAAAATACACCTAACCAGGCGCTCAAGCTGACGGAGTGAGCGTAGGTGCATTTTGCATTGCGCGTAGAGGTCAAGTGCAGAATTGAAAGTGAAGTGAATGAACTTGGTTCGTTTAGTACATTATGGAAGTTATCAGTGCTGCAGCTTAGCGCCGATCCGTTAGGCAGACGCATCAAAATATGTTTTTGTAATATCTATTTGAGGGCAGGTCACCACAGACGCTTTCCTTGATCTACCTTTGATGTTACTTCAGCAACATCATCTTCTTTGTTAACACTGTGCTTCCAGCTTCTAATTTATAGAAATAAACACCGCTAGCAAAGTTCTTTGCATCAAAAGTAATGGTCTGAGATCCAGCATTCCTCGTTCCATTTACCAATACTGCAACTTGCTCTCCTAATAAATTATAAACTGCAAGCCTTACTTTCTCAGTTTTTGCAAGTTCGAAAGTAATTTTTGTGGATGGGTTGAAAGGATTCGGATAGTTCTGTTCCAGTTTGTAGCTACTGACGACAGACGATGGTTTCCCATTTACGCCCGTAACAATCGCGGAACCCAGCTTTGCATAACCCCAAATGCCTGCATTTGCCCACGAATTGTTTGAACTATTCCACCATTTTTCCATACCTCCGCGTCCTACTGATGCGTCATTGGAATTATCTTTCTGTAATTCGAATCCGAATGGAGCATTAAAATTTGTTCCGTCAATTCCAAGAGCTGCAAGAGGAATCTTCACTTCCAAATAATAACCGCTTCCTTCTTCAGTGATGACGCCATTATTGCCTACCATATCATGATCGACCATTTTGAATTGAATACCGGTTGTATCAACAGTAGTCCCGAACGCGGTACCGATATTCCCAACTTCCTTGCCCTCTAGCCAATGAGGAATAGTAAACTGGTATTGACCAGCTGCTAAGGAAGTCTCTGTCGCATGGTTATTGGATCCGTCAAAGTAGAGTTCAACAGCATCTTGGTTCCATGCGGCGTTCGTCGGAACATCTACAAGAACCTGATCCACAACATCGCAAAATAGGTACATATTATTATCGTCATAAAGTGGACGAACTGTAATGAATGAACCGAACATTGGATCTGTATCTACAACCGGACTTTCTGCAGTGGGAGGATCTCCAACTCTAAACAAATTCATTGTAACAGCATTTGCTTGTTTATAGATCGGATCCATTACTCCGTCAACAGTTATAGTTGTACCGGTAGGCACTTTGCTTATTTCAAATACAGTATCTACACTTCTACTGGAAAGAATAGCGGTGCCCCAAATGCCTGCATTTGCCCACGAATTGTTTGAACTACTCCACCATTTCGACATGGATTGTCGTCCAATTGTCGCGTCATCCGATTCGTCTTGTTGTAATTCCCAACCAATATTTGCATTATCCGCCGTTGTGCCATCAATGCCTAAAGCTGCAAGAGGAATCTTTACTTCAAGCATCCAGCCGGGGAAACCTAGAGTATCACCCACATCGGAAATTTTGAATTGAATACCGGTTGTGTCAATAGTAGTCCCAAACGCGGTACCGATATGCCCAACTTCTTGGCCCTTTAGCCAATGAGGAATAGTAAACTGGTATTGACCAGCTGCTAAGGAAGTCTCTGTGGCATGGTTATCGGATCCATCAATGTAGATTTCGATAGCATCTTGGTTCCAATTGGCGTTCGTCGGAACATCTATGAGAATATCATCTATTGAGTAGAACAAAATATAAAGATTATTCGCATCCCACATTGCTTTGCTCATACCAGTAAGACCAGCACCGCTATCAGCTCCGCTCGTTGCAGTTGGAGGATCGCCAACATTGTAAATCCGCTGCATATTCCAGTCGAGAGTTTTCCATACATTGTCTTGTAGGCCGTCGATCACTGGTGCCACTGCTGTTTTAGGAATTTGATACACACTGTCATTCACTATCTTTGCTTCAACTAGACTGGCAACAAAAACCAGACAAAGAAGAAATAATAGTACATTTTTCATGTTGTTTTCTCCAAAATTGTTTTTTTGAATTATTTGATCTAGCAGGTATCCAAAGATATCATTTAGATTTTTTCCCCCCATTTTAAAAACTCCTCCTTTCTTAATCGTTGGTGACCAGTTTCTTCCTTTATGTACCTCCTTTCCTCTATATATGATGACCTTCACACAACTGGATAGATAATACCTTAACTGTACGATAATTGTTTATTATATAGAAATCACTTGTTTTTTTGAGCTAATGTGTTTCTATCATACCTCAAACGAAATCCTTTACGGTGTCCTGCCATAGTATGGTGTTCCATTTCTATCTAAAATCAATCCAAACCTGCTAACAAAAAAGTTCAAGAAAGCAGTTAAAAAGTCAAAGCTCAAAGATCAGCGACTTCATTTTCATTCACTTAGGCATACTTTTGCAAGCTGGTTGGCACGAAAGGGGACAAGCATTTACGAAATTCAAAAACTTCTCGGTCACTCCGACATTAAAACCACTCAGATATACGCCCATCTTCTTCCCAATGAACTACACAATACGGTAGCGAAGTTAGAGGGAATGGTTCCATCCTATTAAACAACTTGACAGCGCCAGATGTACAAACCATCTTCTTGTTTTCGCATTTATTGTTTTGTATTTTAGGTATGACTCAATGAAGCAGCTTCCGATAGAATGAAAGAGAACTTATACCCGAAAGGTTGAAACGCCAGGTATCAAGAGACCGGAGGCTCGTTTCGCTCGGTGTTACTTATTCGTGGCAGATTGAGTACTAATTTAAGCACTGTCAGAGTGAATTAAAATCAAAGGTTCACTCAGGACGAAAAAAGAAACGCAGAATATAGATTGTTTTCAATGCACCCGTAGCTCAACTGGATAGAGCATCAGCCTTCGGAGCTGAGGGTTGGGGGTTCGACTCCCTCCGGGTGTACATCGAAAGAAAAAAACGCCTCCTTCCATCAGGGGGCGTTGATGTTTTTAAGGGAAGTGAAAAAACAATGCCTTCAGTGCATGAACAATGGATGAAAGCTGCACTTCGAGAAGCGCAATCTGCTTACGATGCTGACGAGGTGCCGGTGGGGGCTGTCATTGTGCTTGAAGGAAAAATTATTGGCCGCGGGTATAACCAAATAGAACAACTGAAGGATCCGACTGCACATGCCGAAATGATTGCAATTACCGCCGCTTCCAATCATCTGCAATCAAGACGGTTAGAACAATGCACATTGTATATTACGCTTGAACCATGTCCGATGTGTGCAGGCGCAATAGTGCTCGCACGAATTCCTACACTTGTCTTTGGAGTATTCGATCCGAAAGCGGGTGCTTGTGGTACGCTATATAATATCACAGAAGATAAACGGCTTAATCACACTGTCCATGTTATCAGCGGTATTTACGACGGGGAAAGTGAAGCTCTATTGAAAAAGTTCTTTTCGAAAGTTCGAAAGTCTTCTAAAATAAAAAAAATAAACTATCTTGGACCTTGATCTGACGTAGTTTATTTATGCAGTGACATTCTGAAGTTTTTCTGCATTGTCGGCGATCCGCAGCTTCTCAATTAACTCATCTAATTCACCATTAATGATGTGATCCAAACTATAAATCGTAAAACCGATGCGATGATCCGTCAGCCGGTTTTGTGGAAAATTATAAGTACGGATCTTGTCGCTTCGATCGCCGCTTTTCACCATCAATTTTCGTGTCGCTGCTGTTGACTTCGTTTGTTCTTCAAGTTTCATTTCATAGAGTTTGGCACGCAGCATCTTCATCGCCCGTTCACGGTTCTGAAATTGCGAACGTTCCTGCTGGCAGGCGACAATAATACCGCTGGGCTTATGCGTAATACGGACGGCCGTTTCTACTTTGTTCACATTCTGACCGCCTTTTCCGCCCGAACGATAAGTATCCAACTGAAGATCGGCAGGATTGATTTCCACTTCCACTTCTTCAACTTCGGGCAGCACTACGACAGACGCCGCTGAAGTATGTACGCGTCCTTGTGCTTCCGTTTCAGGAACCCGTTGAACACGATGCACACCGCTTTCATATTTCATCACACCGAATGCACCATCTCCCGAAACAGCAAACGAGATTTCCTTGAAACCTCCTTTTCCGGTTTCACTCCAATACATCAGTTCAACTTTCCAACCTTTGCGCTCAGCATATCGGGTGTACATCCGGTAAAGGTCTGCTGCAAACAAGGCTGCTTCTTCGCCGCCTGTACCGGCTCGAATTTCCATAATAAAATTTTTCGTATCGTTCGGATCAGGTGGAATCAATAACAACTTCAGCTCGTCTTCTAATTGAACTATTTGGACCTTCAACCGATCATATTCTTCTTGTGCAAGAACCTTCATATCTGGATCGCTTGTAGAATCCAGCAGTTCTTTACTGCCGTTTAAATCGTGGAAAATCTTTTTGTAGCGTAATCCGGTTTTGACGATTTGCTCCAACGAGCGAAATTCTTTCCCCAACTCACGGCTCTTTTGCTGATCAGCAATAATAACCGGATTGCTCATCAGCGTGTTTACTTCATCGTAGCGATGGAAAATTTTTTCCAGTTTGTCAATCATAGACTCTTCACATTTTGTTCGTTAAAGATAATGTATTGATACTGCCGGAATCCGGCTGCAGAATATATTTTGAAGGATCTTCCTGACCCAAGGCACAACGGAGCGCAATCAATGCGACTTCGATTTGTGCTGTATCCGGTTCTTTGGTCGTAATCTTCTGAAGCAGTAAGCCGAGAGCGATTATAATCCTGCCCCACCATGTTGTGCTGTGCTTTGCAGAGAATTTTATGATCTCATATGCTATGCCGCCTACAATCGGAATGAACGGCAGATGTGTGAAGAGGCGAACCGGAAGAGTAAGAGTTCCCAGCAATTTTAAAAGAAATATATCAAGCACGCTGAATGACAAAATCGCAACAAAAGCCACGATGAGCAGAAAACTTGTTCCGCATCGTGGATGGAAACGGCTGTATATTTTTACTGATTCAGGTACAAGCAGAGATTTTAATTCGAAAGCAAACACTGATTTATGTTCAGCACCATGGTATCGGAACAACCGCTGAACGTCTTTCATAAGCGAAATTCCGGCCAAATAGAGAAGCAGAATCGTGATACGAATAGCACCCGCCGTAAGATTGAATGCTACAGCGGTCTGCTCAATAGCAAACACTTTTGTCGTGAGATATAATGGGACAATGAAGAATATTCCGATGCCAAGCGTGAGCGCAAAAAATAGTGTTCCAATAAGAGCAAGGTTCGATTGGGACTCGGTCTTCTTTTCAGAACCATTTCCTTTGACATTGTTCTTCTCTTTTCCTTTTTCCGTATCAACATCAAGCATAGCAATCTCGGCTGAGAAATTGAGTGTCTTTATACCAAGGTACATCATATCAATAAGTCCGATTGCGCCTCGTACGACAGGAACATTCAACCATGTATATTTTTCGGTGACCGATTTGTATTGTTGTTGCTGTACAATAACCTGGCCGTTTGCACGCCGTACTGCTGTTGCTACAGAACCAGGTGCACGCATCATGACGCCTTCAATGACTGCTTGACCGCCGACCTGCATAGGTTTATTAGGATCATAATCGGGGTTTGTGGGAATCCATTCTTGTTTTTCTTTTTCCTGCACGAGCATCACCTCATCTTTCTTATGAAATATACGGAAGTTTTTCTATGCTAACAATTTGAGACGAAAGAGAAGTTTGGCTACATTGAATCAGTGAAGCAAATATCAAATATACGGCGCATAGAACTGCTCGCTCCTGCTAAAGATTTAGAAAGCGGAAAGGCCGCTATTAACCATGGTGCCGACGCAGTGTACGTCGGTGCTCCTAAGTTTGGTGCTCGTGCTGCCGCGGGAAATTCATTGAATGATATTGCTAAACTCATTCAGTATGCTCATCGTTACTGGGTGAAAGTGTACGTTGCGCTTAATACGATTCTTTTTGATGATGAATTAGATGAGGCGCAAGCAATTGTCCAATCCCTTTTTGAAGCCGGAGCTGATGCTTTGATTATTCAGGACATGGGATTACTGGAACTTGACTTGCCGCCTATTTCCCTTTTTGCCAGCACACAGACACATAATTATGCGCTGGAGAAAATTCAATTCCTTGAGAAAGTTGGATTTCAACGCGTCATTCTTGCACGTGAATTGTCATTAAAACAATTGATCGAAATTCGTACAAACACTACAATTGATTTGGAATTCTTTATTCATGGAGCACTCTGTGTCAGTTTCAGCGGACAATGTTACCTGAGTCAAGCGACACAAGGGAGAAGTGCCAACCGTGGAGCGTGTGCCCAGCCATGCCGCTTGCCCTATACATTGTTGGACGGCAGTGGAAAGATTCTGGCAAAAGATAAATATCTTCTTTCTCTCAAAGATCTCAATCTCTCAGAGTATCTTAAAGATTTGATCAATGCAGGTGTTTCATCGTTCAAGATTGAAGGAAGATTAAAGGATATGAATTATATAAAAAATGTCACAGCATTCTATCGACAACGAATTGATGAGATTTTAGAAACAGATTCGTCTCTTTCGAGTGCGTCATCAGGACGGACAATGCCGGCGTTTCGACCCGATCCGTCAAAGACGTTTAATCGCGGATTCACCGATTATTTTATCCGGCGCCGGAACAAAGATATTCTTTCGTCTCACACACCAAAATCGGTTGGAGCTTGTTTAGGAAAAGCCGGAAAGGTACGGCGAGATCACTTTCTTCTCGAGACTACAGAAACATTGCATAACGGTGATGGCATATGTTTTTTCGATCAACAAGAAGTACTCTGTGGCACTCATATTAACAAAGTAGAAAGAAATAAAATTTACCCTTCTGAATTTAAAGGAATTGAAGAAGAGACAATGATCTACCGAAACTACGATCATCAGTTCGCTAAAATACTTCAAGAAAATAAAACGAAACGTCTTATCAATGTGAAAATGCAATTTGAAGAAACTGAAAGTGGTTTTATCCTCAGTATTGAGGATGGCGATAATGTGAAGGTCTCCGTTGTTCAAAACAATAAAAAAACTCCTGCAAAGAACCTAGGTGCAGCAGAGGAGACGGTTCGGCGTCAGCTTATGAAATTAGGAGATTCGATCTTCGTTTCAGAAAAGCTTACTATTATCTGGAGCCAGCCATATTTCATACCGGTCAGTGTTTGCAACGAATTGCGGCGTCAAGCGATTGCTCAATTGGAAGAAAAACGAAAGAAGAGATTTCCACAGCATCATTCAAGCATCCTTCCGAACAGTGAACCATATTCGACGACACGCTTAGACTATTCTGCAAATGTTGCGAACAAGAAGTCAGAGTCGTTTTATCGTAAGCACGGCGTTGAGATCATCGACCCGGCATTTGAACTTCAGCATAGGAAGAGAGCGACTGTTATGACGATGAAGCATTGTCTGCGATTTCAATACGGTCTTTGTACCGGTCAAGGTACTGCCGACGCTGATACGCTTTTCCTTCAAGATGCTAAGAATACGTATCGATTGGAATTTGATTGTGAAGTATGTCAGATGAAAATCGTGTTTGAAAAGAATGCCAGAGAGAAATGAAGAAGACTTGGTATGCACAGGAAAGCCTGTTGTGAACGGGCTTTTAGTTGTGCACCCGGAGGGAGTCGAACCCCCAACCTACAGCTCCGTAGGCTGCCGCTCTATCCAATTGAGCTACGGGTGCATTCTAATATTCGTTAATTTCTACAACTGCCTTCTTTTTGAGTGAATGGAAAAAACCTCTTTTTCACTCCGATGGTAACCAATTTAGTAACTAGTGCTATAAACTAAAAACGTTAAGCGAAACAAGGCTCCCAGGCTCTAACACTGAGCGTTTCAACCTTTCGGTTCATTTACATTCGTTTTTGGAAGTGTGTTTCTTTAATGAACTAATAATATACCAAATGATAAAAGTGAATTCAAGTTTTTTAATCATTGCAAGAGTAAATTTTACAATAACAAGCAATCTCATTTATAAAGAAGAACTAAGGGCTAGTGCAGGAAAGATAACATAATTCAATAGTCGTTATCCAAGCACCTTCTGTAATACCACGCGCGACCATTTACCACATTCCGGTACTCGTTTGCCATTTTTTTCTGATCCATTTGTGATCCTTTGCGACCCTTTCGCCATCCCGTCACAACGCTCTTTAGGCATCTGACGAGATGGCAAGACGATCATATAGGACAAAAGAATATCCAGAAAAATTCTGGCTAAACCTCTTTCCATTTCGGTTTAGATTGATTTCTCTCCTATATCGAAGTTGAAACTCCTGTAAGGTTTAAAAACGGGTCCCATATTTAATAGTTCGTCATTGTAAAGCGTCCTATGGCATGTCTTGGCGGTGGCGAAGATTTCCAATATCTCAAGGATGTTGGTTCAAACAGATCCAGTTTCGTTCGTGAAATTGTCGAACAAAATAATCTGCTCATACAGAAACTCAATTCGTTGATAGGAGAGGGTATGCCATTCTAAGTCCATCCCTACCAACGCTTATCAGTAAGAAAGCGTCGTGTGCGGTTTGTTAGTTGCAGTTGCCCATTACCTCGGCAATACATATTTCTTTGTCTCTATAAAAACCGCCAGCTTTCAATTGATAGAAATACACGCCATGTGCGAAATATTTGCTTCGAAAACAACCGAGTGTCCACATGGATATTGATTCTCGTCTACAAATGTCTTGGCTAATTTTCTAAATCCGATAATTTAAATTGATTATCACTTTTTTATGCAACAACGGTGTATTTAAATAAAAGATAAAATAACTTGACTTTTTAGAAAAGCCTTCATATTTTCGACCCATAAAATCGTTTCAATAATATATGAATCAGTTCAATAGGGGAAAGTTTTTTATAAGTGTTTGGTTTCACGTGTCACTTCAGAGAGACATGTAAGAGGCAAAATTTTTCAGAGGAGGTTCTACTCTATCAAAATGTTTCTGTGTTTTTAAAGTACGCCAAGAATATACGTATTGACAAATAGTAAGACATGAGAAAGATCGATATCTGTTCGTGGAGGATAGTGCATGATAACAAGAATCGATTAGGCTTCAGAAAGCGGGGAGAAATTAAAATTTGATATAACTTTTTTCGAGAGCTTTTATCATCTTTTATATATGTGCTTGATTGTTGATGAGATCACATGGCTATCATGAGGTGTATATCCTTCTGAAATTATTTACGCAATTTTGAGTTCTCATAGGGGAGGATGATAGCTTGCTGTTTTTTTCTCAGTTAGGAAACGCTGAATAACTATCGCTTAGGGATGATAATAGTATACTTAAACTGAAAGGAGACATCGGCTATGCAGCAACTGAAAAAGGTGGCAACGATTATTCTGTTGTTACTATCATCGGTCTCGCCGTTGTGGTCAGGCACGACCGGAAAGGTTGCCGGGAAAGTAGAGGAGAAGGGAAATGGTGAACCTGTAATAGGCGCCACTATTATAATTGCAGGAACATCTCTGGGAGCGGCAACAGACATCGATGGTCATTTTACGATATTGAATGTTCCACCAGGGACATTCAATATTCAAGTCTCATTTGTCGGTTATAGGAAGGTTATTGTAAGCAATGTTCGAGTGTTCATTGATCAGACCGCACTCCTCGATATTTCTATGGAACCCGAAGCTATCGAAGTAAATCCAATGATAGTTGTCGGCGACCGATTGACTATCAAGAAGGATGTGGCAACCAGCGTTGCATCGGTTTCGGATAAAGACGTTTCATCTCTCCCAATTGACAATGTCGTGAGTGCTGTCGGTTTGCAGGCAGGTGTTCGTGGAGGTTGGTCTTCTAATCCAGCTACCGTTGTTGCTCCCAGTTATATTTCCGGCCCAAATGGTTATGTTCGTGGAAAAGTCAGCGTTCAAGGAGATTTGACTATCCGCGGTGGAGAAGGGGATAATATTCTTTTCATGGTAGATGGCGTCACGATGCGTGATCCGAGAAATAATGAGCCGACAACTAATTTGGCACTGAGTGCTGTAAATGAAATTTCTGTTGAACGAGGTGGATTCAATGCAGAGTACGGTCAGGTACGGTCGGGAATAATTAATGTCGTGACGAAAGAAGGGAATAAACAAAGTTACTCAGGAAGCATACAAGGAAGAATAAGTCCTCCTGCACCTAAATATTGGAATGGTGACGGCATACCCGATGTGCATGATCCGAACTCATATTTCATGCGCCCTTTTTTCGATCCGAATGTATGCTGGACAGGAACAGCTCATCCTGTAGATCCGACGAAGTGGGATAAATATACACTTACCAAATATCCCGTATTCTCTGGTTGGAATGCGATTTCACAACAACTTTGTTCGGATAATAATCCGAATAATAACCTGACCCCTCTAGGTTGTCAACAGGTTTTTGAATATGAAACGCGAAAGAATTTGCCAAATAATCAGCCGGATTACGATATTGATGGCGGTTTTGGCGGACCAGTTCCATTTGTTAGTGAAGCGCTTGGAAACTTACGATTCTTTACTTCTTTTCGAACAACGCGCACCATGCTTCTATTCCCGCTTTCACGACCTGATTATAGTGATTACAACGGGACTTTGCAATTCATTACAGATATTACTCCAACGATGAAATTGAGGCTTTCAGGTATGGTTGGAAAAGAATATACAATAAGAGCTAACTCGGACGGCAACGGTACCTACCAGTACCTCCAGAATCCAGCAGACATTGCTGCCCAAGCTCTTGGATGGACTTCAACTGAGAATTATATTCGTTTATTTTCAGATTATGCTTTCTGTACTAGTGACATTGGAAATCAATCTGTTTCAGCTAAGTTGACACATAACTTTGGTTCTAATTCGTATTATGAAGTATCCATCGCACAGTTCAGGCGTGATTACAATACACAACCAATTGCATTGCGAGACACATCTCAGAAGACTGAAATTCTGCCTGGCTTTTGGGAGGATAGCAATCCATTCGGTTATTGGCCCGATCAAAGTATCCCGCAAGGTATTATAGTATACGGCGGGCAAAATTTAGCCAAGCCTCGCGATTTTACAGTTGTGAACTCAACGACGATAAAAGCTGATTATTGCAGTCAGGTGAATTTTCAGAACCTGGTGAAAGGGGGAATCGAGTTTGTATATTATGATCTGAATTTCGACTATGGACTCATCGATCAATCTTCCGCAGGCAAGGCATATTCCAATCGTGTCCAAATGCGCACTTTTCCGATACAAGCCGCCGCCTATCTTCAAGATAAGTTGGAAGAAAAAGGGTTCACTGTGAATCTGGGTTTACGATTGGATTACAGTAATCCCAGAACTAATTGGTGGAATGTGGATCCGTACGACATAGCTTTTTTTGAGCCTACTGGTAATGATCTCAGCAACATATCACCAACAGAGCCACCCAAAGAACAATGGGAATTGAGTCCACGCTTAGGGATTGCCCACCCAATTTCTGAAAACTCAAAATTGTTTTTTAATTATGGTCACTTTACAGAATTGCCCCAGTATGAAAGTATGTTTCGTGTTGAACGGAACACAGTGAATCAAGTGACAAGTTTTGGAGATCCTAATCTCACGCTCGCAAAAACGACATCTTACGAATTGGGCTTCGACAACATTTTGTTCGAAGATTACTTACTTCAAATTGCAGCATTTTATAATGATGTTACTGATCAACAAGATTTTACTCAATACATCTCGTCAAGCGGCGGGTTTAATTACTATGCATCCACGTCGAATAATTATGAGGATATTCGAGGATTTGAAATCACGCTTCGAAAGACGAATGGACGGTGGTGGTCAGGGTTTGCCAATTATACTTATCAAGTGAGTAGCAGCGGGCATTTTGGACATGCACAGCAGTTTGACAATGCCCAGTTACAACAAGAATATAACGATGAAACAATAAATCTATACCAGGACCGGCCAATTCCCGCACCGTATGCAAGACTCAATTTTAGTCTGTATACACCGGACGATTGGGGTCCTACTGTTCTTGGAAATAAGATATTAGGTGGTTTTAGACTCAACACCGTTTTAGACTGGCAGGCAGGGAATTGGACAACCTTTAATCCGAATAACATCGCTTCCATCGCATACAATGTTGAGACAGTAGATTTCTTTAATACAACATTGAGAATTGAGAAAACGGTATCCTTCGGAAAATTCAGTGCAAAATTATTCGTTGACATCAATAATTTGTTCAACACGCTGAGATTATCCAATACCAGTGACCTTGACTATATGTACTCGCTTCACTTACCAGCGAGTAAAGCGTATGCCAATATTCCTGGAGATGATAAGGTGGGAGATTACCGAACGCCAGGTGTGGATTGGCAGCCTGAAGTGTACCAATATGAAATCCAGAAAAATGACGGCAGCTATACAGTTGCTCCTGATGATGAACGTGCGATTTTTTACGAAGGAAAGAGCGGGAAATACTGGAGGGTGAATAAAGATCAAAACACAGGAAATACCTCATGGGCGCAGGTTGATCAAGCGACAATCAACCAGATTAATAAAGATAAAGCATATATTAATATGCCGAGTATTTCTACCTTTTGGTTCTTAAATCCACGTCAAATCTTTTTCGGTCTAAAGGTATCATTTGATTTAGGCCAATAAAAAACAATCAGAGATAGCCATGAAAAAACAAATTATAAAAACGAGAAATAAATTTTCAATACTCATCGTAGGGCTACTGATCATGTGCTCGGTTCATAATACCTTTGCTCAACGTATCAGATGGCTCGGCATCACACAATTGCAATCGCAGATTAATGAAATCGGTGCAGAATATGAACTGGAGTTTTCGCAAGGAAGCATTTTCGATTTTTATGCATGGCCTGTCCAATATGGCATTGGCCAGACTACCTGCCGGATGAATGCACTCTGGATTGGATCCAGGAATTTTGACGATCCTGTCGAGGGTGACATAAAGAGTGTCAAAGTAATCGGGTCGGGTCCTCGTAATGCTCTGGATCGTGTTAACGAGATTTTTGAACAAGATTTAAAATTGTTTGGAAGAACCAAGCATCCAATGATTACCGTCGATAATAAAAATGCCAGTGCGATAGATTCATATGACAAAGTAGATGTTCTGGATCCGAATCTTGAGGCCGACCGAATGGTTCAGGTAATATTCAACACTTCTATCGGGGTTTCAGTTACGAAAAAAGTAATGGCTTTTGATTCTCCATACCATGATAGCTACTTCATTTACGATTATGTGTTCAAGAACACAGGTATTTATGATCGAGCTGGAGATGTCAAACAACAGACACTGACGAATGTCTATTTTTATTGGATGTATCGAAATGCACTTGCCGGTGTGTCGTGCAACGGTGCGTCATCCACATGGGGAGCTTTTGGCTCTACGTGGGGAAATAGTACACTCAATCACGCATTCGGCGAGAATCCACTTGCTCCTGGTTTTGATATGAGGGGATTCTACTCATATTACAGCCCAGTTCCTAATCGAACGAGTACTTATGATGCAGACTGGGGATGTCCCAACATATCCGGAGATGGGATGCTGGGTTCTTCAATGTACACTGGTTGCGCAACACTCCACGCCGATAAAAGTGCAACAGATACCACGGATGATCTCAATCAGCCGACGACCACATGGTATATCGGCTCCGATATCAATATCATGCAGCAAAACGTCAGTCAATACAATGAAAGTTTTATGCAGGATCGATATAATTGCATGAGTGAAGGACATCCAACGCAGCAACATGATGACATGATTTTTTCTCAGGTACAGACTATTTCGCTATAACCTATTCAGATCCGAGAAGACAAACAGGGGGAGGTGTTAGTCAGGGTCAGGGATATGGTCCTTACACGATTCCTTTTGGTGATAGCATTCATATAGTATTTGCTGAAGGAGTAAATGGGATATCATGGGAAAAAGCCCGAGAGATCGGAGCCAAGTGGCTTCAGTGGAATAATTCTGGTGCAGGTCCCACTCTTATCATGCCAGATGGAAGTACCACAACAGATTATAATGCGTATAAAAAAACATGGTGTTTCACAGGGAAAGATTCTATGATGCAAATGTTTCATCGTGCTCTGCGAAATTATAAATTAGGCTATAAAATTCCTCATCCACCTCCTCCACCGCAACAATTTACAGTTGCTTCCGGTGGTGACCGGATTTCGCTTTCATGGTCAAATAATGCTGAAAGCTCATCTCACTTCAATGGCTATGTGATTTACAGATCTCGAGGTAACGTGTTAGATTGGACAAGCGTTTATGAAAAAATCTTTGAATGTGACAAATCAAATGTGGTACACAATTTTGATGATTTGACCGCGCTTCGAGGATTTGATTATTATTATTACATCCAATCGAAGGATGACGGAACACAAAATGATATCGCACCTGGTGTTCCACTCACAAGCAGTTTGTTCTGGACGGTGACGAGCGTGCCTGCAACCCTTCAACGGCCTGCTGTTACTGCACCCCCCAAAGAACCGGTTGTAGATACTGTCAACTGGAAACCGACAGTAGCGAAGGGTGTCTGGGATTCAACTGTGATCGGAGGCTATTATTTTGCATATAATACGGTAACCTATAATAATTCGGAATATGTTTGCCTTCGGGATAGTACGCCAGGAATGATGCCGGGAAAACCGAAAGGTACATTCTATGCGAACTTTCCGGATACTTCTGTTTCTTGGAAACCAATAATTTCTAAGGGAGCATGGGTTTTCGGATCTGCTTACAGAAAATATAGTTATGTAACAGATAAAGGTGGGGTTTATGTTTGTGTGAATGATTTAGCTGCAGGTTCTATGTTGGAACAAGTGAGGGTTGTGCCTAATCCGTATGATATCCGCTCTCGCGTGTTTCAATTTGGTGCACAATCACAGTATGACCGCATAGCTTTTTATGGACTTCCCCCGACCTGCAAATTGATGATTTTCACTGAACGGGGAGATAAAATTTGGGTGAAAGATCATACGAATGGTACAGGTGATGAACTCTGGGATTCACAAACGTCGTCGGGACAAATAATCGCAAGCGGCATTTATATTCTCTACGTCGAAGTTCCCGGAGGTGGTTCAGTAATACGTAAATTTGTGGTCATCAGGTGAGGAGAAGACCAATGAAGAAAATAATAGGTAGTTTCATCGTTATGTTTCTTGTGTGCTGCCTGACCATAACAATCGGGAATGCACAAGAGAATCAAAAGCTTGCACAGACCGGATTTCAATTTTTGAGCGTTGTTTCGGACGCACGAGGCGCAGCGATGGGCGAAGCGATGACAAGCCTTCAGACGACAGCCTCAAGCTCGTTGTTCTTCAATCCAGCCGGGATGACTGAGATGAAGAATTTTGTGGATGCAACAGCAAGCGTTAACGAGTGGATTGCGAATATTAAGCACTACATGTTCAGCATAGCGATCAATCCGGCTGGAGGCAATCTCGGAACGTTTGGGTTGAGTGTACAAAGCGTGGATTATGGAGATTTCTACGGGACCGTTGTTGATCAGACATCGGATCTGGGGTACCGAGATACGGAGACATTCAAGTTGAATGCGATGGCGGTCGGTATTGGGTATGCTAAGCGACTGACAGATCAGTTTAGCATTGGAGGGCAAGTAAGATTGATTCGGCAAGATTTGGGACCGAGCGTAATTCCAGTATATGGGCAGAAAGTTATGATCGACAGCACGGGAAAACAATATACGGTATATGATACGACCTCGACAACAGTGTCGAACAAGTTGATGCCGCTGGTATTCGATTTCGGGACGCAATTCAAAACTGGCATCAAGAGCTTGGTGTTCGGGATGTCGGTGAGGAATTTTTCAAAGCAAGTGGAATATGTTCAGGAAGGATTTCAGGCGCCGCTGGTATTTAACCTGGGAATCTCGATGAATTTGTTTGATCTTCTGACAGATGTTCCGGAAAATCAATCGCTCTACATGAGTGTGGATGCGACTCATTACGTTGATCATCCTGAACAATTAAAAGTTGGGATCGAATACAATTTCATGAACGTACTGAAATTGCGTGGTGGTTATGTGTCGAAGTCAGATTATGATGAGAGTTCGTTTTCCTACGGATTGGGATTGGCGATCGTGGGATTTGAATTTGATTATGCGTATACGCCGTTTGGAGTGTTCAACAAGGTTCAGCGGATGACCGCACGATTTTCATATTGAGATGAAGAAGGAGAAAGAGCATGAAATTTAATAAATATGAAATAATTGTATCCTTGATGATCATCGCAATACTGGTTATCATTCCAGGGTGTGAGTTTAATGTCACACCGTCCCAGTGGGATCAAAGCTCCCATCAAGGGGTGATCGACAGTATCATGCAAATTGATCCTGCTCTCGAGGCAAAAGCAGGAGTTAATACAATTACGATAACTGGAAAAAATTTTGCGTCGCTGCCTGATTCAAATATCGTTTATGTTTCAAAGATGGATGGAGATAAAAGCACGGTGACTGCAGATATATTCTTTACATCTTCATCTTCCATCACCATCTATCGTCCAAACATTGTTTCAGATTCCTGCAGGTTTGTCATAGTTTCTCCGAAATCTCTCGTTGTGGCACAATCGGGATTGTACAAAATCGATCCCGTTTTGGTGAAATATGGAGCATTCCTGGATAACAGGCCATTGGGTGTCGTTGCCGGAGATAAAGATGAAAATATTTACGTTGTTTATTCATCAGAAAAAACAATATATAAAGTTGCCTCCAATGGGCAAAAAACGCTATTAAAAACGCTGGCAATGTATCAACCGTATGGTGGTAAAATCGGGCCTGATGGAAAACTTTATTTGATGGAAAATAATAAGTCATCTCTTGATGTGATAGATGTTCAGGCAGATTCATCGTCACAATTTAATATTGGATCCAATGTTAAGTGCGGCGACTTCGATTCGCAAGGCAATCTTTTCGTTGCAGGTATTGGGAGCGATTTGGTAACAGTTGCTCCGGATCATACGGCTAAGCGCTCAGGTAATTTCCAACCTGATGTGATTCTGGATGTTCGTGTATACAGTGATTACGTTTATGTTGTTGATAGCACGAAAAATCCCACAGCCACTAAACCTTCAAAATCTATCCAGCGTTGTAAAATCGATTATACGAATCATACGGTAGGAAGTCCGGAACTGGTGATCGATTGGACTACAACTGGGCAGTACGCATCTTGTTTGATAACAGGAATTACATTTTCTTCAGATGGAAAAATGTATGTCGCGACTAATTCACCGGATCCGATTCTCATTGTTGATCTGAATACAAAAAACGTAAGTACTCTTTATAAAGATATTTTGCCATCCCTATGCAAACAATTTTTTTGGGGGAATGGCACCTATCTCTATATGATAACGGGCAACACATCAAACCCGGCATTAGATTGGACACTGTACCGAGTCGATACGGGAATCAACGGTACTCCATTCTATTAAGAAAAAAAAGAAAATATAGTCGATCTTTCTTTTTGAAGACCGACTTTATTTCATGCGACTTCTTACTGAACATCACGAGTGTCTATAAGAGGCATCGAAATGCTCAGGTGTATAATTTGCAAGCAAAAAGTTGCCAATATATTTAATGAAATTCCGAAGAGATGCCCTGTAGATTGCTACGGTTCCTTGAGAGAAGCTTCCCTCTGCATACGAAAGGAAATCGATAAGAAATTCAGATAAAAGCTTTCGCTTTGTCTTCTGCTTTCGCTCATAATCTTCCATTTTGACAGACTGAAGAAATCGAAGTGCGGCGAATTTGTATGTGCAATAATGTAGAGACCTTTTGCTTTTTCCTCGTTTGTTATAAAACCAGATGTAATGGACACCATCGGCATGCCTGGATAGAAATATCGGAAACCTCGCTTTCTAAAGGCGAAAGGTAACCAACAAGGTAACTACTGAGGAAGAAAATACAGAAATCAGAATATATTTACGTTCGACTCACAGCTTAGAAGCCAGCCGCTTTATCCAATTGAGCTATGGGTGCATTCTAATATTCAATGTCATTGAGTCTTGTCAGATAAGGGCGGGATTCTGAAAATTGCATCTCCTAGTATAAAACATTCGCAGGCAATTTTCGAACTACGAGTGCAGGGAAATTTATATTAGTATAACGATAAATCTCTTTTTTTGCAATTGAAAGTTGGAAAACAATTCTTGTTCTGGCTTTGTACGATATTTTTAAAAATGTAAAAAAAGGTGAGCTTGAAAGTTCATTCTTTTCTGATTTCTTCTTATCATGATACAGCAAATATAAAACAATTGGGAACATATCCACAATGAAAAAAAATCTTATCCATCGCGTTATTGGCGTAATCGTCCTATTCATTTCTGCCGTTCAGTTCATCAAAACTGCACAGGTTTCTGTCCCATTTTGGGATCCGGGCGAACTCTCTGCTGCTGCCTACTTGATGCAGGTGCCGCATCCGCCCGGCGGGCCTCTCTTTTCGATCGTGGGCAGAATATTCTACATGCTACCCATCCCTGGCGATCTTGGTTTTAGGATGAATCTCATGTCGTCTGTCGCGAGCGTCTTTACAGTTCTTTTTTTATATCTCATCGCAGTCAAAGTCATTGAACACTATAAAGGAAAACAATCCGGAAATTCGTTAGAAACATTAGGGACGTACCTCGCTGCCGCCATTGGAGCTTTAACGTTATCGTTCAGCGATACGTTTTGGTTTAATGCCGGTGAATCTAATTATTTTGCAGTAAGCATGTTGCTCTATTCTTCTATTGTATGGTTGATGATGGTGTGGAATGAAAAAGCCGACGAACCGGGAAGTGAACGGTATCTTTTGATGATTGCATACATAGCCGGTTTATCAGCCGGACTTCATCTGATGAGTGTTCTGACGATAATCATAGTAGGGATTATTGTGGTTCTTCGGAAGTATGTCACTAACAATGAAGAATACTTACAATCATCATATGTCTTTCTGGGGCATATGGTTTTGTTGTTCATTGTTGCGGCTATTCTTTGGAGCGGAGAAACTGCTACACAACCGCCCACACAAGAGATGACCAGTGCATTCGACAAGAAATTCATCATTGCAATGGTGATAGCGAGTCTTGGAGTTCTGGTCGTCTTTAGAAAAAAAGTTCTTCGACGAAACTCCATTTATCTCGCTCTCCTTGTTGGAGGTATTGCTTTCGTTGTGATCTTTTCCGGCATTATCAGATATTTTCCTAAGTTGTTGCTCTATATTGCGGGAGATCATCTTGAAGGAGGTCTTCTCGTCCTTGTGGGAGTAATGGCAGCAGAAGGATTGGGAGTTTATTATGCCATGAAGCAAAAGCGAATGATCCTTGCCCTCTCTCTTATAGCGGCACTTATTGCGGTACTCGGTTTTACGACATACACAATGATTGTTATCCGTGCGAACGCAAACTTGCCAATGAATGAAAATCATCCGAAGTCGTTCGCACAACTTATTACGTACTTGAATCGAGAGCAGTACGGCGATTTTCCCATGTTTCAACGCCGCTGGTCGTCAGAGCCGGAAAAAGTGGGCATCTATACAAAATACAGCAGTGATCTCGATTTCTTCTTACGCTATCAAATGGACCATATGTTTCAACGTTATGTTGGATGGAATTTTATCGGGAGAATCTCACATGATCAAGATGCAGGAGTGAATTGGAAAGGATTTTTCGGTATTCCATTTTTCTTGGGCCTTTTTGGTCTGTACACGCACTTCCGAAAAGATTGGAAAATGGCATCTGTCTTTCTCTTCACATTTATTTTAATGGGATACTTAATTACCTACTATCAAAACCAGCAGGAGCCGCAGCCGAGAGATCGTGAATATTTTTATTGCGGAGCATATTTCGTTTTTGCACTTTGGATTGCGCTTGGTATCAAAGGGTTGCTTAATCTTGTCCAGGAAAAGTTGACATCGCCATCGGCAGTGAAACCTGCATTTATTGGAGTGCTCGTGCTCAGCACGCTCTTTGTTCCTGCAAGAATGCTGCAACTTAATTATTTTACGCATGATCGTTCGAAGAATTGGGTGCCTTGGGATTTTGCATACAACATGTTACAGACATGCGAACAGGATGCAATTCTTTTCACTCAGGGTGATAATGATACATTCCCTTTGTGGTACATGCAGGATGTAGAAGGTGTCCGGCGGGATGTGAGGATTGTGAACTTGAGCTTGGTGAATACATCATGGTACATCCTCCAGATGAAGAATACACCAGCGTACGCAGAGGCAAAAGCAGTGCCGATGAATATGCCTGATTCATACATTAAAGATATTCAACCGATCGCTTGGGAACCGAGAAACGTCGAGTTACCCATTTCAAAAGAAACGATCCAACACTTTCAAGAAGAGAAGGGAGTTGTCCTTGATTCATCTATTGTCAATAACGGAAAAATTACATTCCTGCTTCCTAATACATTGCAGTTTGGCAAAACAAAAGCGCTCCGTGTCCAAGATATTGCTGTGTTCGATATCATTATGGCTAATGAATGGAAGCGGCCCATTTATTTTGCCTCTACTTGTTCACCGGACGCAAAGATTGGATTGGAAGACTATATGTGGTTCAAAGGATTGAATTGGAAGCTTGAACCAATGAAGGCCTCAGAGATAAATTATGGATTAGATCCTATGAAGCTCGAAGCAAATCTTATGAACGAGCCCTCAGATTATTCCAAAACTCCAAAATATGGATATATATTCCGTGAATTGGCGAATCCAAAAGTATTTTTTGATGAAAATACAATTCGCATTATTTCCAATTACCGGGCAGCATTTCGTGGACTTGCCGCATATTACATAAACGTTGAAAAAAATCCGCAGAAGAGTATAAAGGTGTTGGACAGAATGGAATCGCTTATGCCGCATACAAAAATTCCATATGGATGGCAGAGTGCATGGCAAATGGCGAATTTCTATCATTCTCTAGGGCGTATGGATCGTGTGAAGGAAATGGCAACAGAGATTGAACCGGCTTGTCTCAGTCTTATTGAGAAAGGCGACGTGGAGATGAAAGACTATTACAATCCGTACCGCGCACTTCTTGATCTTTATGAGATGACAAAAGAACAGGACAAGTCACTCAACATTCTCCGGAAATTAGCGGTGCTCTTTCCAAAGGATCCAAGCATCAACCAGAGGATTCAAGTGTTAGAGCAAATGAGTAAACTCTCTGCTGCACCCGTACCTGAAAAAGGAAAGTAATTTCGTCACAATTGAGCTCTATGGCGCACGATGTCCATATAGTCGTTAATAAGCACACGCCGTATGCTGTGAAAGCGTTTGAGCGGATCGGAAAAGTAACTGCGCTCGATACACATGAAATTACGAAGGATACAGTCAAAGATGCCGACATCCTGATCGTTCGTTCCGAGACGAAAGTTGATCATACTTTGTTAGATGGAAGCCATGTGAAATTTGTTGGAACGGTGACAATCGGAACCGATCATGTGGATGAAGAATATCTTGCAAAGAATGGAATTACCTTTGTCAGTGCTCCAGGTAGTAATTCACATGCGGTTGGTGAATATATCACAGCAGCATTATTGGAACTGGCATATACCAAGGGTTTCTTGCTTAACGAAAAAACCATCGGTATTGTAGGAGTCGGCAACGTTGGTAGCAAGGTTTGGCACAAAGCAGAAGCTTTGGGAATGCAGGTCCTTCTGAACGATCCACCTCTTCAGCGTGTGGGGAGAAGTTATCCATTGCATTCCTTGGAAGAGTTGATGGAGGCGGATATCATTACGCTCCATGTTCCGTTGAACCATGCAGGACCTGATGCGACATATCATCTTTTTGATGAAAATCGAATTCGCAAGATGAAACGAGGTGCCATTCTCATCAACACATCACGCGGCGGCGTTGTGGAAACAGAGGCCTTGAAACGTACATTGAGTGATGGTCATCTATCAACTGCTGTGCTTGATGTATGGGAGAAAGAACCAAATATCAACACATCTCTCCTTGAACTCATTTCATTAGGAACACAACACATTGCAGGCCATTCGTTAGATGGCAAGCTCAATGCGCTTCGGGCAAATTACGAAGCGGTCTGTCGTTTTCTATCAAAACCGATTGACCTGGAAATCAATGCATCTTTACTGTATCCTGTTATTCGAGAAATTAAAATTGACACAATGCACGGTCAGATACTACACACACTTCGAGATATCGTGAAGCAGTGCTACGATATCAATGTAGATGACCGGCTTCTGCGTCAAATTATATCGTTTCCAGAAGAAGAACGTGGAAAGTATTTTTCTCTACTTCGCACAGAGTACCGCATTCGGAGAGAATTTCCCAATTCAACAGTGTCCTTGTCCAATGAAGCAGAGAATCTTGCTGATATGCTTCAACTTCTTGGTTTTAAAGTAACGAAAGAAATATTGTCATGAGTGAAAGATTCCAAGCACGTATTCTTAGAATCAATCCGGACCAACGGGATATTCCCTTACCTGCGTATGCAACGGAAGGGTCTGCGGGAATGGATATTTGTGCTGCAGTAGAAAGGGACGTAGAAATTCCACCGGGTGATACAATTTTAATTCCAACAGGATTTATCATTGAATTGCCGCAGGGACATGAAGCGCAAGTGCGGCCAAGGAGCGGTCTTGCTGTCAAACACAATATTGGAATTCTCAACTCACCGGGAACAATTGATTCCGATTATCGCGGTGAAGTAAAAATCATACTCACAAATTTTGGAAAGAAGCCGTACGTTATTCGCCGCGGGGATCGCATAGCACAAATGATTGTCGCAAAGTACGAGCGCGTGCAATGGAAAGAAGTATCGTCACTTGCTGAATCTGTGCGCGGAGAAGGCGGATTTGGTCATACAGGAATCACATTAAAAGGGGATTAATACAATGGCTCAACAAAGAACAAGGAAGAACACATCGCGAACGAAATACATGCATCAGAACGTATCGCAGGAAATGCGCTGGGACTCGGTTTTTTCATCACTTGGCAGGATTGAGATTGTGCTGCTCATCGGAGGCGTACTTCTGTTACTTGTGCTCATCTACACTATTCACACGATTCTTTCTCCCTTTCTTGCACTTGGCTCTATTCTCTTTATTCTATTTCCATTACGTCGCTATGTGCTTGCACGGAATCTTATGTGGTTGGCGATTATTCTCTTTACATTATGGTTTTTGGATTCCGTTTCGACAATTCTTGCGCCCTTTATTGTATCCATGATCTTTGCGTATATGCTCAACCCGGTTGTGGATCTCTTTCAAAGCTGGAAAATTCCGCGTTGGGTTAGTTCGCTCATACTTATCCTGCTCTTCATTTCAGGTATTACACTTATTCTCTTTTTTGTTCTCCCCATTGCGCTCTCACAGTTTGAAGGTGTTCTTGATTTGCTGTCGAAACTCACGAATGAATATCAAAGTACGTTTTGGAACAGCCATCTGATTAAAATATTAGAGAATTATGGCATCTCTGTAAATGAACTTCGTAGTGCATTTGCCAGCCAATTGACGCCTCGGTTTGAAGATATTCTCAAAACGGTTATCAAGGCGCTCGGTTCGTTAATGAGCAGCATTTCAGGTTTCATTACACAAATATTTTATATCATTTTAGTACCCGTCCTAACATTTTATTTCTTGGCAGATTTCCCCAAAATCAGCCATCGCTTTTTGATGCTCTTTCCTCGCAGGAATCGCGACCGTGTAGAAAACTTTATGAACCGAGCTGATGATCTTATTGGACATTATTTACGTGGAGCGCTTTTAGTAGCGCTTTTAGAAGGATTTATTATTTCGGTGGTCTTTTCTATTGTCGGGATAAAATATGCTTTCCTTTTGGGGCTCTTGGCATGTCTCTTCGATTTTGTTCCCTATTTCGGTCTTATTGCTATTATGGCGCTTTCTGCATTAGTTGCACTCTTCAGTGAACCGCCTGTCTTAACAAAATTAGCTATTGCTCTCGTCTCCATTTCTATCCTTCATATGGCGGAAGTCACCTTTCTCTCGCCGAAAATAATCGGCAGTAAAGTGGGAATGCACCCGCTGCTCATTATTCTCTCTTTGCTCATCTTCATGTATTTCATGGGTTTTATTGGGCTGCTCATTGCAGTTCCGACGACAGCGCTGGTGATATTGTTTATTAGAGATTGGGAAGCACGAAGGCGCGGAGAAATTCCCATGCCAAAAGATTCCTCCAAAGCGGGTCTTTGATGTCAGGTGCGCTTTATCTCGTTGCCACTCCTATTGGCAATTATGATGACATTACATTACGAGCGATAAAAGTGCTCAAGGAGGTAGATGTCATAGTGTGTGAAGAACGAAGTGAAGGACAGAATCTCCTTCGCCAGTATGGAATAGATAATCAAGTAGAGACACTCAATGAGCATAACGAAGCGGCTGCTGCGAGTGTCATTATCAATGTACTGAAAGAAGGGAAATCCATCGCATTAATTTCCGATGCGGGCACACCTGTGTTTTCTGATCCCGGAAGAATATTAGTTGAAAAAGCCATTCACCAGAACATCAAGATTGTTCCTATCCCCGGTGCTTCCTCGCTCCTTCCTGCGCTCATCGTTTCAGGATTTCTCATCAAGGAATTTGTATTTGCTGGATTTCTTTCGCCCAAGCGAGAACGGCGTCTTACCGAATTGCGCGAATTTCGGAAGGAGCGCCGCACAATTGTTTTGATGGACACGCCATACCGGCTTGTTCAGCTTTTACGGGATATGGCTGACGTCTTTGGAGAAACGAGACGCGTGTGCGTTGCCTTCGATCTGACGTTATCAACGGAAGAAATCTTCCATGGAACTGCGCCAATACTGTACAAGAAATTCCAGAAGGAAGAGAAGAAGGGGGAATTTGTAGTGGTGCTGGAGGGAACGAAGAACTAAGCGTTCATTTCAGGTGTAGAAAAATATAACTGCCTTCTATAACAAAAAGGATTCCTGTCTCAGCCATACTAAATAATATGGCGGCAGTACTGCTATTCCAAAATTTCTTCAGAAATTTGTAATGATTATCGATTATTTAAAGAAATACATGTTTTTTTCAAATATCTTTATCATATTATTTCCATCAAATCCATTAGCATAGTACTATTTGATCGGCTAAGCTGCATTTTATTTTTTAGATTTTGCATTTGCTCGTATTCCCAGCCGCTCGTATAGAAAACTATATTGCATATGTTTAGATGGAGATGGTTGATGCTAGGTCAGACTATTTCACACTACAAAATCCTCAAAAAACTCGGCGACGGCGGTATGGGAGCAGTCTACAAAGCCGAAGATACCAAGCTTCAACGAACTGTCGCCCTGAAATTTCTTTCCTCTGAATTGACACGAGATCCGGAAGCAAAGGAACGTCTTATCCGCGAAGCACAAGCCGCATCTACCCTCCAGCATCATAATATCTGCACTATCCATGAGATCGGCGAAACTGATGACGGCGAAATGTTCTTCTGTATGGATTATTATGTAGGTAAAACGCTGAAGGAAAGATTATCGCAGCTTCAGGCAAAGAATGAACTGCCTATGCCTGCTTCAGAAGCTCTTGATATCGGAATCCAGATTGCACAAGGTCTGGCGAAGGCACATGAAAAAGGAATTGTTCACAGGGATATCAAACCGGCCAATATCATGATTACGAACGACAGCGTGGTCAAGATACTCGACTTCGGGATCGCGAAACAATCCGGAAAAAGCAAATTGACACAAACTGGGAAAACCATCGGAACAATCGCCTATGTGTCTCCGGAACAGGCGGAGGGGAGGAATGTTGACGCCCGGACGGATATCTGGTCTCTTGGCGTCGTGATGTATGAACTGTTCACCGCGAGACTTCCATTTGAACATGAGTACGACGCAGCGATCATCTACGCGATTCTTGACAAAACACCTGTCGCTCCTACAAAAATTGGAGCGAACATTTTGGAAGATTTGGATCATGTCATTCTCAAGTGTTTAATGAAAAATCCCGATCATCGATATCAGTCTGCCAATGACCTGTTATCGGATTTAAACGAAGTTCGGAAAGCATTTGCTGACGATGATTCGAAAACAGCTATACAAAAACGAAAATATTCCTTTGACAGAAAATGGACAATATGGGAAAGACGCTTTAAAAACAAAAGAAACATCCTTACTGGTATTGCGATAATAATTCTTGCACTCTTCTTTGTGTTTATCCTGCCTCAGCTTAGTCATAGAACAAAAGCCATCCAATCTATTGCCGTTTTGCCCTTGGAAAATCTTTCAAGCGACAAAGAACAGGAATATTTTGTATCAGGTATTCATGATGAATTATTAACAGATTTATCAAAGATTAAAGCATTACGTGTTATTTCAAAAACCTCGGTCATGCGATACGAGAATACAAAAAAATCTGCGTCGGAGATCGCCAGGGAGTTGAATGTGGACGCCCTTGTCGAAGGCTCGATCATGCGGGTTGGCGATCAAGTGCATATCAACGTTCAGCTGATTGAAGGATCGACGGACAACCATCTATGGGCGGAAAGTTACGACCGAGACGTACAGAACATATTGATAATGCTGAGCGAGGTAGCGCAAGCTATCGCAGGAGAGATCAAGATTGCCGTGACAAATCAGGAAAAAGATAGGATAGCTGCCGTACATTTAGTAAAACCTGAAGCGCATGAGGAATACTTAAAAGGACGGTATTTATCTTTTCGTTATGACCCCGCGGGGTTTCCAGATGCACTGATGCATTTTCAGAGATCCATAGAAATAGATCCTAATTTCGCTCCAGGATACGCGGGTCAGGCCACAGTTTATTTTCTCTTGGGTTATTTTGGGATAAAACCAGACCCTGAGGTCATTCCGAAAGCCAGAATGATGGCGATGAAGGCGCTTGAAGTAGATGAGGCACTCGCTGAAGCGCATACTATGTTAAGCTGGATTAAGCTATGCTATGACTGGGATTGGCAGGGTGCAGTTAAAGAGGCACAGCGGGCGTTGGATCTGAATCCCAACGATGCTCAAGCCCGACATGCATATGGAGATTATTTGATGTTCGCCATGAGGAATGTAGATGAAGGATTGCATCAAGTTGTACTTGCCCGTGAAATTGATCCCTTTTTCCCTATATCGGTCATTCCTGCAATTTATCATCTTCAACTAGTCTATCGATACGACGAAATAATTAGTGAGTGCAGAAAACTCCTAGCGACGGATCCCAATTATCCTGATGCGCGCGGTAACCTTCGGGATGCATTATGGTTAAAAGGCAATTACGAAAAAGCCTTCGTTGAATTTCAGAAAACCTGGAATTGGAATGAAGAATTGAAGGCAGCAATGCAACGCGGCTATAGAATTTCCGGACCAAAAGGCGGAGTGGGGGAATTGGCATTAACGTTTGCGAAACAATCCGTACCCTACACGGGTTCTGTCCTCGGAGTTGCCACACTCTATGCGTTTATTAAGGAGAAAGATTCAACGATCGTATGGCTTGAGAAGGCATATCAAGAGCATTGTCCACAGCTCATCTACATTAATGGAAGTCCGACCTACGATTTTCTCCTCTCAGATCCACGCTATCATTCATTGTTGCAAAGGATTGGTTTCCCAGAGACAAAAAAGGAAAAGCCCAATGGTTGATCTGGAATCATTGTTCGAATTGGCTTCTATTCTAGAACAACAAAACGATTTCCATGAAGTCCTGCGACTCACAATGCAAAAAGCAGCTAGCTTGATGGAAGCAGAAACCGCTTTAGTCATGATGATCAATCCGTCGACAAGGGAGACTGTAAAAACGATTTATAGAGAAGAGCGGGGAGTAGACAATAACCGCTATCAATTTGTGCATACATATTTCAGCGGCTGGGTCTTTGATAATAGACAGCCATTGCTATCTGAGAATATCCAAAACGATTCTCGATTCAACAAAAATATCTTAAAGGATCTACCGATAACATCAGTCATGTGTGTCCCATTGATGGCCGAAGGTATAATTACAGGAAGTCTACTACTTCTTAACAAATTGAACGAAGGAGGATTTTCAAAGGGCGATTTTGAATATCTAAAAAAGTTTGCAACCATCATTTCACCCTTCGTACGAAATGCCAATAAGATCCAGCAATATTTTACGACGAAAATTCCTGATGACGCTCTATTAAAAAAATACGAAGCGTATGGGTTAATTGGCAAGAGCAAGGCATTTATTGAATTATTGAACTCTATCGAAACATCCGCCAGGTGCGATGTACGTGTTTTACTGGAAGGTGAAAGCGGTACCGGAAAAGAATTAATTGCTAAAGCCATTCATCAATGTAGCTCCAGAGTACAAAATAAGTTCATTGCCATCGATTGCGGAGCCATGCCAACAAATCTCATCGAGAGTGAACTCTTCGGTCATGTCAAAGGAGCGTTTACAGGGGCAACCTATAATCGTAAAGGGTTGCTCGAAGAATCGAACGGCGGAACTTTATTTATGGACGAGATTACAAATCTACCCTTGGATATGCAGTCTAAACTGTTGCGTGTACTTCAAGAAGGTGAAATTCGGCCACTAGGAAGCAACCAAATTAACAAAGTCGATGTGCGTATAATTTCAGCATCGAGTATTTCACTACGCAAACTTGTTGAAAAAAAACAATTCCGCGAGGATTTATTCTATAGACTAAATATATATCCAATCTCAATTCCATCATTGAATGAACGGCAAAAAGACATTCCCCTCTTGGCAGATTATTTTATTAAAAAATTCTCAGAAAAACAGAAGAAGCAGATCGATTTATTCCATCCGGATATAGTGGATTTTATTCAACAAAGATTCTGGCCGGGGAATATACGGGAATTAGAAAATTTTGTTGAACGCCTTGTTACCTTGACCCCTCCCGAAATGAAGTCTTTTGAAGCAAACATGTTGCCATCAGAATTCCAAAAAGAATTTAAAAAAATAAAAAGGATTGAAAAGACAAAAAACACCAGCTTATTACTAGAAGAAAGCATGACCGATTATGAAGAGAAGCTCATACGGAAGGCACTCATAGAGAACGATTGGAATCAGTCAAAAGCTGCTAGAGTTTTGGGTATTTCCGAACAAACAATACGATATAAAATGCAGAAATTAAAGATTCTTAAACCAGAATAATCTCTCGCATACCAACGCTCTCCCGATTAATCATAAATATTCTCCAATAATTCCTCTCATTTTTTGCGAGAAAAATCCCAATAAATTCGGCATTTTCGCAACTCGCAAATCTATATCATAGATTTCACACACTTTTTGTATCTCTGCTCATAGTAACAAAAAGCTAAGTCTTTGTTATACAGCAATTTAAGCTTAAGAAATCAATAAAGATTCGGCGGCACATCATTTGAGTTGCTATGTATCGTCAAATGATTTTATCCCACAATAATTTCACCTAAAATAAAATGATAAACATTATTAAAGGAGTTTACCATGAAAAAAAATACTTCATATGTTTGGATATTAATATCCCTCTTTATTCTTTTACCTTTGATAAAGCCTTATAATGCTTTTGCACAAACTGACATCCCCGCAGGAAATATCAACGGCATATGGACGTTAGCAAACTCGCCATATCACATCAATGGTGAAGTCACGATTCCCGACAGTGAATCTCTAACGATTGAACCAGGTGTGAATGTCATTTTCACAGGCAGTTACAAATTCAATGTGCAGGGACGATTGCTGGCAGTTGGCACTCGACAGGACACAATTACATTCACGGCACAAGATACAGCAATCGGCTGGCATGGGATTCGTTTTGTGAACACTCCTGCAACAAACGATACAAGTAAGATAATATACTGCAAGTTGCAGCATGGAAAAGCTACTGCAGGAAACTATTATGATCAAAGTGGTGGAGCAATTTGTTTCTGGACTGCTTCACCGATTTTGACAAATTGTACAATTTCGAATAATAATGGTACCACTGGAGGCGGAATAATATGTTGGACTAAAGCAAATCCAATCGTATCGAATAATATATTTGCAAATAACAGTGCCTGGGATGGAGGCGGCATTTATGTTGGTAACTCTTCAAATCCTCTTATCACGAATAACATTATCGTTAACAATCATGCCTCTGATAATTGTGGAGGAATCCGCTGCTACTCAAATAGCAAACCAGTGATTATGAATAGCGTTATTGTTAAGAACCAGTCCGCTTATGGAGGAGGTATTGATTGTCGTGATCATGCAGATCCAATTGTTATTAATACTATTATCTATTGGAATTCCGCTGATACGGGTAATCAAGTCCTTATCGAGACTATAGATTCAGATCCTTCGTTTCTCTATTGTGATATTGAAGGGGGCAAAAATGAGTTTATGGGTAGCGGTGCTGGAAATAACTACACCGGTTCCTACGTAAACAATATCGAAAGTGATCCTTTGTTCGTAGATTCCGCTAAGAACGATTTTCATCTTACAGATCATTCGCCCTGTATAGGTGCAGGTGCTGACTCAGCTCAAGTATCTGGAAAGTGGTATTATGCACCTGTTCAAGATTTTGAAGGTGATCCAAGGCCCAATCCCGCAGGCTTTAATCCAGATATGGGAGCGTTCGAAAGTGTATTAGGCAATTCATCGACAGGCATAAATGGATTAACTCAACAGCTTCCAAATAGATTTCAACTATGCCAAAATTATCCGAATCCATTTAACCCTGTGACAAACATTCAGTATTACCTGAGCAAACAAGCACGGATAACACTTAGTGTCTATGACATACTTGGCCGTGAAATATTGGTTTTAGTTAATACGGAAAAACCTGCGGGAATATATCAGGTGTCATTTGATGCAGGGAAACTGGCAAGCGGTTTTTATTTATATCGAATGCAAGCAGAATCAGAAAACGGTTACATTTTTAGCGACATAAAAAAACTGATTCTAATTAAATAATCAAATCATTCAATAAAGGAGGTCGTTATGAAAAACTTAATTGTATTTAATCTGGTTTTAATTCTGGGACTATTTATTTCCGGTTGTGATAAAAAAGGTCCGATTGAACCGGATAAGGCTCAGGGAAGTATTTCTGATCCAGCATTATCAACTGTGCCAGAATCAAGTGAAAAAGTTGAATACTCGAAAATTACAAAACTAAACTTTACCGGCACGGAAGATCTTGATGCCGTGAGCGATCCTTCTCGTCTCCTTGATCCAGGTACTGTTGTCGTAAAAGGGGATAAAATTCACATTAGTGGTTTTACAGTTCTTGATGATTTGACAGTCACGGTTGAAGGTATGGGCACGATGGTCGGTAATACCAAAATTGTGATTAATGCTCTTTGGGATGCCCAAACATATTCCGGGCTTACATGGGGTTCTTTTGTGAAAATATTTGGCGGTAAAGAAGCCTGGAAGGGAACGTTCAGATCACATCGCGTGAAGATAAACGATTCAGAATGGATAGAATACCTCAATTTCACCGGTGACGGTGTGGGTGACAATGAGGGTATGAAAATGATCGGTTCCAGTATACTCACCGCTGATATGCCTGTACCTTTACGTTTTTCCGGACCGATCAAGGGTGAAATTATTGTACCGCCTCACATAAAATGCGTACATAATAATACGTTATGACGTATATTTCGCCCTTTTAGAAAAACAGAAATGCCTTCTATATCGGAAGGCATTTCTGTTTGTTGCCAATAGAATTTGATTAAGGTAATAATACTGCCACCGCAACCACAGAGGTCCATAAACCGTTCTTATCACCTTCTGCGGATTGAGTGACATTAAACGTGCGGACTATCTTACCAGACATTTTAAAGATTTTTTCTCGTTCATCCCAGTTCGTGTTTGGATCGAATTGCACACCGAGTGTTGTCGCAAGCATCGAAGCTGCGAGGTCTTCAGCATATTCGCCAGCGCGTTCATCAGTTTCGCCGAAAGGATGGTGTTCGGAAAGATAGCCATAGACTGTATCGTCGGCTGGCTGCGCAACGCCAATCGATGATGCAATGAGGCGATTAGGTTCATTGGTCGCATTTCGTGCCATCACACAAAATGTAATTTGCCCTGCGCTCAATTGTTTGATCCCTTCATCCTTCGGAATGCGCTTGCAGCCCGGAGGATAAATACTCGAGACGGTTACAATGTTACATTTTTCGATGCCGGCATCTCTCAATGCAAGCTCGAACGATTGCAGGTAGTCTTTGTGACGGCCAACACCTTTCGTAAAAAATATTTTTGTGGGAGTAAACAATTTATTGCCTCCAGCTTATTGATCATAAATTAATGTTTAACTTTTAAAAATCTTCGTTTACCAACTTTAAGAATAAATTCACTTTTATCCGGCAGAAATGCATTGGGATCAGTAACACGTTCACCATCAATACTCACGCCGCCCTGATCGACTAAACGGCGCGCTTCGCCTTTTGAAGCGGCGAGCTTTGCTTCCGCCATCAATGCGGTAATAGTCATAGGAGTGCTTATCGTAAATTCTTCAATATCATCCGGAATACTTTTCTCTACAAATATTCTATCGAATTCTTCTTCCGCGGCGGTTGCAGCTTCCTGTGAATGATACATCTGTACAAATGTTCGTGCAAGAGTACGCTTAATATCTCGTGGATTGGTTTTCGGATTGTCCAATGACTTTTTAATTTCCAAAAGCTCTTTCTTTGAAACATCAGTTGCCAGTTCGAAATACTGACAGATTAATTTATCGGGAATACTGAGCGTCTTGCCATAAATATCTTTTGGCGAATCGTTGAAACCGATATAATTATCGAGAGACTTGCTCATCTTCTCGATACCGTCTGTACCAGCAAGAATCGGCATCATTAAAGTTACTTGCGGTTCCTGGCCGAATTCCCGCTGGATATCTCTTCCAACCAGGAGGTTAAATTTTTGATCTGTTCCACCGAGTTCAACATCTGCGTGAATAGCGACGGAGTCCATCGCTTGTGCCAGAGGATAGAGAAATTCATGTACACTGATAGGTTCGCCGGCTTTATACCGGATCGTAAAATCATCCCGCTCCAGCATTCGTGCTATAGTATATTTACTTGCAAGCCGGATTACATCGGCGAAGCTCATCTTGTCTAACCACTCGGAATTGTATTGCATGGTTACTCGTTGGGACGAAAGGATCTTCGTTGCCTGTTCGAAGTAGGACTGGCCGTTTCGGCGTGTCTCTGCAAGAGTCAGTGAAGGACGTGTTTTGCTTTTTCCCGATGGATCTCCAATCATACCGGTAAAATCGCCGATGATCAGAATAGCTTGGTGTCCAAGGTCTTGGAATTGGCGAAGTTTGCGAAGGACAACAGAATGTCCTAAATGTAAATCAGGACGGCTTGGGTCGCAACCAAGTTTGATATTGAGTGGCTTTTTTGTTCTGATGGAATGTTCAAGCTTCTTGACGAGGTCTTCTTCCGGGATAATTTCAAAGACCCCTCGCTTGATCAAATCCATTTGTTCATTGATGGGGGGGAACAATTCTTACGTTCTACTCCTTTTCAGTCGTGCAATGTTTCGGTCTGATTCGCGCTTTGCAATTGCTTCACGCTTATCGTAGCTCTTTTTGCCGCGCGCGAGCGCGAGTTCAACTTTTGCATACGGTCCCTTAAAATAGACAGATAAGGGAACGAGCGTTAATCCTTTTTCTTTCAATCCACCAAGCAACTTACGGATTTGTTTCTTCTGCAGCAGCAACTTCCGTCTCCGCCGGGGTTCATGGTTGTAAATACTGCCATGCTCGTACGGGTTGATGTGCATTCCTTCCAACCACACCTCACCGCTTCTCAATTCAGCATAACTGTCCTGGAGATTTGCATTGCCCTGTCGCAACGACTTCACCTCAGTGCCGGTGAGAACTATGCCAGCTTCAAAAGCTTCGATGATGAAATAATCGTGCCGTGCCTTGCGGTTGCTTATTAAGATACGCTGTGGTGCTTCTGCCATCCGCACATTTTTGTTTTAACATACCTGAAAAGTAAAAAAGAATCAATGAGAATTCTTAATTTATTCTATGAGAAATAATTCATCAGAAAAAGCGCTATAACACTTTTGCAGGACTATTAACGTGAATGGGAAGAGCAATTTATTCATCGAACGGGAACTTGGATGAGATGATTTATCGTTTCATAATGAGCAGGTAGAGCGAAGTATTACTGCTTTGCCTTTCGGAACACTTCTGACTATATTAAGCGGAGAAAAGCGATATTTTCTTCAATAGAAAGAATACTATGGCAGAGCGGCAATATGATGTGACGGTGATCGGCGGCGGTTCGGGCGGATATGTAGCGGCAATTCGGGCTGCACAGCTTGGGATGAAAGTTGGTCTGGTGGAACGTGATAAACTTGGCGGCGTATGCCTCAACTGGGGATGCGTTCCTTCAAAAGCACTTCTCAAGAGTGCCGAATTGTATAATACGTTTAAGAAGTCGCAGGAATTTGGAATTTCTCATACCGGGCTTACGTATGACTTTTCCAAAATTATTGCAAGAAGCCGTGGAGTTGCCGATCGCATCTCCAAAGGTGTTGAGTATTTAATGAAAAAGAATAAAATTGAAATTATTTCCGGTATAGCAAAACTTACAGGGAGAAATTCTCTTGAAGTGACAAAAGCCGGCAAAGTCACAGATACAATCAAATCGAAAAGCATTATTCTTGCGACAGGCGGAAGGCCGCGCTCTGTTCCCGGTGTTACTATTGATCGGAAGAAAATCATCACAAGTACAGAAGCAATGTCGCTGCCGGAGCAGCCGAAATCGTTGATTGTCATTGGCGGCGGAGCTATCGGAGTCGAGTTTGCGTATTTCTACAATTCATTCGGAACCAAAGTAACTATTGTGGAAATGCTGTCATCGATTCTTCCGATCGAGGACAAGGAGATTACAAAAATTCTTGACTCCAGTCTAAAGAAATCCGGAATTGATGTTCTCACGAACACGAAGGTCGACAGTGTGAAAATCGATCATGAAGTTACGGTGATAGTTTCTGATAAAGATGGAAAGAAAGATATAAAGGCAGATCTTGCACTAATGGCAGTCGGTGTTCAAGCGAATATTGAAAATCTTGGACTTGAAGCGATCGGAGTGAAGACTGAACGCGGTTTCATCAGTGTGAATGAATTCGGAAAAACCAATATCGACGGAATCTACGCTATCGGCGATGTATCGGGTCCGCCATTATTAGCGCATGTCGCTTCGCACGAAGGAATTGTTGCTATCGACCACATTGCAGGAAAAGCGAAACACGGTATCGATAAATTAAATATTCCAAGTTGCACATATTGTCAGCCGCAGATTGCAAGCGTTGGTTTAACAGAAGAAGTGGCAGTTACCAAAGGATACAAAGTCAAGATCGGCCGTTTTCCATTTCGCCCGTTGGGCAAGGCCATGGCAATTGGCGAGACTGAAGGAATAGTGAAATTAATCTTTGATGAAAAATACGGCGAATTGCTTGGCGCTCACATTATTGGCTCGGAAGCGACGGAAATGATTGCCGAGCTTGGCATGGCGAAAGCACTAGAAACAACATGGGAAGAATTGCACAATACCATGCATGCCCATCCAACGTTGTCGGAGGCAGTGATGGAAGCCGCCGGTCAGGCGTTCGATGTCGCAATTAACATTTAAGGATTTTGAATAGAGAAACTGATTGATTCCTCTTCTCGTTTCAGACATTAGACGCACCAAATACGCAGATGCATGGATGCTTCAACAAAAGTTATTGACACTACGCCAATCCGCCGCTCTGGAAGATATTCTCCTTCTCACAGAACACGAACATGTGTATACGCTCGGCAAAGGAAGTGACCACAATCATCTCCTTGCTTCAGAGGAAGAACTGAAGGCTGGTGGTGCGGATGTTTTTCACATCGATCGCGGCGGGGATGTGACCTATCATGGTCCAGGTCAGATTGTCGGTTATCCCATTCTCGATCTCAATAATTACTTTTTAGATGTTCATCGGTACCTGAGGAGTATCGAAGAAGTGATTATTCAGACATTGATGAAATTTGGCATCTCAGCAGGACGTGAGAAGGAAATGACTGGTGTGTGGGTGCAGGGTGAGAAGATTGCAGCTATTGGTGTGAAAGTAAGCCGGTGGGTAACGATGCATGGATTTGCACTTAACGTGAATTCCGATTTAACAAAGTTTAATCGGATCATTCCTTGCGGCATATTTCACAAGGGAGTAACATCGATGCAGAGGGTATTAAGCCAGGAAGTTCCATTTCAATCTGTTCAGAAAGCATTGGTTCATTCCTTTGCGAATGTGTTCGGTTGTCAGTCACGTTTGATAGATAAAGAAGAATTGGACGCGATGATACTCAATTTGAGTACACAAGAAAAAGAGAATGAACTACCACAAAATCTTGCAATTATATGAACTTTCATTTGAGTATATTAGAGAAGTTCGAAAGAAAGCGAGGTTTTAAATTGATTGTGCAACAGGCGGACAATTCCTGTCTCGTGTGAAATGGCAGCTTGAACATTTTGACTTTCCATCGGTGAAATAATGGCTTTGGAAATTCAGGAAATACAAAAAGAAAAAACAACATTGGCTCGGCTTCAACGCCCGGAATGGTTAAAAGCAAAAATTCCCGCTGGCAAGGAATATGTTCATCTCGATGGCATTATGCGCTCCCATAAGCTGCATACGGTGTGCGAGGAAGCCCGATGTCCCAATATGGGAGAATGTTGGAATTTAGGTACTGCAACTTTCATGATTCTTGGCGATATTTGTACCAGGTCTTGTGGGTTCTGTGCGGTGAAAACAGGACGCCCGGAGTATGGATTGGATTGGGATGAACCGAGGCGCGTTGTAGAAGCAGTTGAATTGATGAAGATTCGGCATGCTGTCATAACTTCTGTGAATCGTGATGAGCGGAAGGATGGAGGCGCACCGATATTTGCAGAAACAATACGGCTGATTCATGAACGTGTACCGGGATGTAAGGTAGAAGTGCTTATTCCTGATTTCAAAGGAAGCGAAGAAGTTCTTGAAATCGTGCTTGCGGCAAAACCGGATATTCTCAATCATAATATAGAAACAGTCCCACGTCTGTATCGGACAGTGCGACCACAGGCAAATTATCGGCAATCATTAGAAGTGCTTGATCGGGCAAAGAAAAAAGGATTTGTGACAAAGACAGGGTTGATGCTTGGTGTGGGAGAACGGATGGAAGAAATTTTAGATGTGATGAGGGATGCTCGTGCTATGCAGTGCGATATCCTCACACTTGGGCAATATCTCCAGCCTACAAAAGAACATCTTCCGATTGATCGATACGCCCATCCGGATGAGTTTAAGATGTTGAAAGAAGAAGGATTGAAAATGGGATTCCGGCATATTGAATCCGGTCCATTAGTACGCAGTTCTTATCATGCCGCAGGACAGGTTTGAGAGTCCTATGATTACAAAGTATGGATACGATGTCTATTTCACTATTGCGGCGGTATGCGTTGTCATACTTGTACTGGCGATTCTGTTCGTTGAACCGAAATCATTGCGCTACTCGCTCATAGTAGTCTCACTTGCGTTTCTTGGTTTTACAACAAATTTTTTCCGTGACCCCGAGCGCACAACACCGAAAGGCGAAAATCTTATTATCGCTCCTGCGGATGGTAGAGTCATTGTTCTAAAAAGAATTCACGATGATGAATTCTTCCATGCGGATGTACAGCAGATAGGTATTTTTATGTCGCCGCTCAATGTTCATGTCAATCGCAATCCTATCACTGGAATAGTACGCCACACCCGATACGTCAAAGGGGAGTACTTTGCTGCATTCGAAGATAAGTCATCGGAAAGAAATGAGCAAATGATAGTTGGAATTGAAGGTGTGAACGGAAAAGTGATGTTCAAACAAATTGCCGGATTTATTGCTCGGCGTATTGTTTGCCAATTAAAACCGGGCGATGCGGTAAATAGGGGAGAACGGTTTGGCATGATTAAATTCGGTTCTCGTGTAGATGTGTTCTTTCCTCTGTCTGTGAATGTTCGTGCACAGATCGGGGATATCACGAAAGCCGGCGAAACAATACTGGGAGAGTATTCTCAGAACGAATCGGAGAAAAAAATAAAATGAAAATTACACGAGCAGTTGTTCCAAGTCTTTTTACAACGCTGAACATCTTTTGCGGATTTCTCTCTATTCTCAGTGTCGCTCAAGGGCATTTTCAGACGGCAGCATGGTTCATTATTCTTGCAGCTATTTTTGATTCGCTGGATGGAGTGATGGCGCGCATTACGCGTTCATCAAGCCAGTTTGGTGTCGAACTTGATTCGCTCGCAGATGTGGTCTCATTTGGCGCGGCGCCGTCGTTTATGGTGTATCAGGCACATCTGTACACATTGGGGAATTGGGGAATCATTCTTGCGGCTTTGCCTGTTGTATTTGGGGCTATTCGTTTGGCGCGGTTTAATGTTCAGTTGGTAGGATTCGATAAAGATTACTTCAATGGATTACCGATTCCGATGCAGGCGATCACAATCTGTGCATTCATTCTTCAATACTATGGCGACGGTTTTGGTTTGAGCGGCTGGAGTGGATCTGGATTGACAATTCTTGTTATCGTTCTCTCATTCTTGATGGTGAGCCGTGTAAAGTATGACACACTTCCAAAACTTTCGAAACGCCAGATAAAAGCACATCCGTGGAAGGTTGTCGGACTGATCATTGGAATGCTTATCATCGTATTTTCAAAGGGGACACTTCTCTTCCTTATGCTTGCACTCTACATCCTCTTCGGATTGATCAGGTTTGCTGTGCAGGGATTGACGAAGTCATTTAAAAAAACCGAGAATGAACTAAAAGGGGCGGAAAAATTCTCAAGCATTGATATATAGGAGCTAAACGTGTTTCATTCAAAAGTACTTGTAAGCTTAAAAAAATCCATCCTTGATCCGCAAGGGAAAGCTGTGGAACAAGGTATTCATTCGCTTGGCTTTGATGCCGTTGGTGATGTGCGGATCGGCAAATATATCGAGATGGACATAGATACGAATTCACATGAAGATGCAGAACGAATGACCAAAGAGATTTCGGATAAACTCCTTGCGAATCTCATTATGGAAAGTTATTCGTTCACCATTGAACCTGTTAAAGAATAGCGGGATAGAGCATGGCAAAAGTAAAAATTGGTGTGATCGTTTTCCCCGGTTCAAACTGCGACCATGACTCTCATTATGTAGCTGAGACCATCATGGGGCAGGATGTCCGGTTGATTTGGCACAAAGAGAGTTCTATCGGTGATGTGGATCTTGTTATTCTTCCGGGTGGATTTTCGTTTGGCGATTATCTTCGGTGCGGAGCAATAGCGCGCTTTTCGCCGGTGATGCAGGATGTCGTTCGTTTTGCCCATAACGGCGGTTTCGTGATTGGAATATGCAATGGGTTTCAAGTACTCACAGAAGCCGGGTTGCTGCCGGGTGTATTACTTCGGAATAAATCTCTGCTGTTCATCTGTAAGTATTTGCATCTCCGTGTTGAGAATGCGAACACGAAATTCACGCACGCATGCGATTCAGGCGAGGTCATCGAAATTCCGATTGCCCACGGGGAAGGAAATTACTTTACCGATCCTGATACACTCAAGCGATTAGATGACAATCAGCAAGTAGTATTTCGTTATTGCGATCGATCGGGTAAAGTAACAGACGATGCAAATCCTAATGGTTCGTTGGATAATATTGCGGGTATTATCAATGAGACCGGAAACGTACTGGGAATGATGCCGCATCCTGAACGTGCATCCGATCCGGTTTTAAAACATACAGATGGAAGAAAAATATTTGAATCCATGATTCAAAGTGTTAATTCACAGTTTCAGATAATAGAAAGTATAGCTTCAGAGAGGAGCGTATAATATGGGAAATATAGGTGGTCCAGAACTGTTTCTTATTCTCCTCATTGTTCTCATCTTCTTCGGCGCAAAAAGGTTGCCGGATTTAGCACGAGGACTAGGACAAGGAATTCGAGAATTCCGCAAAGCAGCCAAAGATGTACAGGATGAGGTCGAGAAGGAAACAAAAAAGCTCGACGAGAAGAGCGATGGGAAGCCGCAAGGCTGATTGCTGAATCTTGAAATCCACGTCCCCACGGCAATACATAAGCGAATTCCATGAAATCATTTGATGTACTACGAGCGGAGCTTTTAGCGGGAACAACGACCTGCGAGCGCATTACATCGGAATATCTCCGTACGATCGAAGAAAAAAAGCACCTAAACGCACTTCTTTCAGTGTTTCCAGAAAAGGCACTTGAGCAAGGGAGGATTGTTGATAAGAAGGTGCAGAATGGAACAGCCGGCTCGCTCGCAGGAATGGTGATGGTTATAAAAGATGTCATTTGCATGAAAGACGAGCGAGTGACGTGCGGATCAAAAATATTAGAAAACTTCGTTTCTCTCTACGATGCAACCGTCGTCCAGCGTTTGCGCGGTGCTGATGCTGTTATCATAGGCAAAGCCAATATGGACGAATTCGCAATGGGTTCATCCACAGAGAACTCAGCGTATGGACGAGTAAAGCTTCCGCAGGATGAGACGCGCATTCCCGGAGGATCAAGCGGCGGTTCCGCGGTTGCTATACGGGCAGGGATGTCCACGACTTCCTTAGGATCGGATACAGGCGGTTCCATTCGCCAGCCGGCGGCGTTTTGCGGAGTAATAGGATTAAAGCCAACCTATGGGCGAGTTTCACGCTACGGGCTTGTTGCCTATGCATCCTCGTTTGATTCCATTGGCCCGTTCGCGTTGACGACAAGAGATGCAGCAAATGTTTTTCAGGTTATAGCCGGACACGATCCCAACGATTCAACATCAGCAGAAGTACCGGTACCGGATTATCTTTCGAAATTGACCAAAAATGTGAAAGGTTTGCGTGTTGGAATTCCAATGGAGTATTTTGGCGAAGCTCTCAATGCCGAAATCCGTCAATCGATAGAGAAGAAAATTGGTATTTTGCGGAGCAATGGAGCGATTATCACGGAAGTGAACCTTCCGCACACAGAATATACAATTGCTGTATATTATATTCTTGCTACTGCAGAAGCATCATCGAATCTTGCACGGTACGATGGAGCACGGTATGGTTACAGGAAGGAAAATGTCCATGATCTTTCTGAAATGTATATCAAATCGCGGAGCGAGGGATTTGGCGCGGAGGTCAAACGGCGTATTATGCTGGGCACGTATGTCCTTTCCGCCGGTTACTACGATGCATATTATCGAAAAGGTCAAAAAGTCCGACGATTGATTCAAGAAGATTTTACAAAAGCGTTCGCGAAAGTTGATTGCCTTATCACACCGACATCGCCAAGTACTGCGTTCAAGGCTGGCGAAAAGATGAATGACCCTCTGCAAATGTATCTCTCGGATATTTATACGACGTCGGCAAATCTTGCAGGCATTCCGGGTATTAGCGTACCATGCGGAGAGGATCATCAAGGATTACCGATAGGTTTACAGATTCTTGGCCCACATTTTGGTGAATCAACATTATTACGAGTTGCAGATTTTTTGGAAACGGCATAGGACCACAACACATCAAAAAGAGGAATATCAATCATCATGAGCATCCTCGTTGATAAAAACACACGTCTCGTTGTGCAAGGAATTACAGGCAGCGAAGGAACATTCCATACCAGACAAATGATGGAGTATGGAACAAAAGTGGTTGCCGGTGTTACGCCGGGAAAAGGCGGAACACATTATCAAGGCAACGAAAAAGATCAGCTGCCGCGTCCAGTTCGGGTGTTCAATACTGTAAAAGAAGCAGTGGAAAGTGAACGAGCAAACACTTCTATCATTTTCGTTCCCGCTGCTTTTGCTGCCGATGCAATTATGGAATCTGCAGACGCCGGAGTCAAACTCATCGTGGCGATTACCGAGGGGATTCCGACAAGTGATATGGTGAAGGTGTACGAATATGTATCAAGAAAAGGAGTTCGGCTTGTCGGACCAAATTGTCCGGGTGTGATTACTCCAGGAGAAACGAAGATTGGTATTATGCCCGGCTTCATTCATAAACCAGGGCGAGTTGGAGTAGTATCGCGAAGCGGAACTTTGACGTACGAAGCAGTCTCACAGCTTACAGAGCGAAGTATCGGACAATCTACTTGTGTCGGCATCGGAGGCGATCCGATCATCGGAACACAGTTCATTGATGTGATAAAACTTTTTCATGCAGACAAGAAAACAAATGCCATCATTATGATTGGTGAGATTGGCGGAACAGCGGAAGAGGAAGCAGCAGAGTACATCAAAAAACACGTAAAGAAACCAGTTGTTGGGTTTATCGCAGGACGCACTGCACCTCCGGGACGCCGGATGGGACATGCAGGTGCTATTATCTCCGGTGGGAAAGGAACAGCAGACGAAAAGATGAAGGCAATGCGTAAAGCTGGAATCACTGTCGTCGATAATCCTGCTCTCATCGGTGAGACGATGGAAAAAGTTTTGATAAAATATAGTAAGGCAGTAAGTAAAAGGAAAAAAGTAAAAGAAATAAATGCAAAAAAGAAAAATATAAAAATTATTCCAAAACGAAAATTGATACGAAAAAAGAAGAAATAGAGATGCATCGCCAAAAAGTATGTTGACGGAGGAATAAAAGTATTGATTGCAGTCGAACGAGAAGTTGCTATTCTCAAATCGGATTGTATATAAAACTTTTGAACGATTATTATAACCAGCACATGAATCTCCTATCTCTTATCATTCTCTTTTCTTCTTATGCCTCTTAAAACGTGGAAAAAAATTTCTGAAGCTGTTCTATTTAAAAATTCTTGGTGGACCTATAAAAAAGATGAAACAGAACTGCCAAGCGGGAAACGAGGAGAATATCATTATGTCCACACGAATGGGGCAAGTATGATTGTACCGGTATTCAACGATGGAAGAATTGTTTTCGTAAATCAATACAGATATTTGAATGACCGGGAAAGCCTGGAACTTCCTTGCGGCGGCGTGAAGGATGGGCACACCTATGAAGAAACCGCAAAACATGAACTTGAAGAGGAAGCAGGGTTCATTGCACGCAATTGGTACAAGATTGGCGAATTTAATCCCTATAACGGAATAACAGATGAACTCTGCCATGTCTTTATAGCGAAAAATCTTTCTGAAGTTCCGCCGACACCGGATGAGACGGAGGAGTTCGAAATAATATCTCTGACACCTGATGAAGTGGATGCACATATTGCCACTGGCACGATTTGGGATGGGATGACAATAGCGGCATGGAATATAGCAAAGTCACACATTTCAAGATAGATCGTCATTTTACTTTCTCCACTTCCTGAATTACCTATTTTTCATGGAAGTTTGTAGAAAATAGTTTTATATAAAAAAAAGGAAAAATAAAATGCTGAAAATTTGATATTTTCGCCTCTCTTTTCTTGGTACGAAATATGAGCTGAATTGCCAAGACGAGAGACCGGTCTCGAAGGTCGGAACGGTGATATGAGTCACATCATGGGGAAACGTTAACTCTATATTGATGTAGCTTAATGAGGACTATAGTGCGGGGGAGATAACGTACGGATAGTGATTCGAACACTTACATAATACGCCAATTTAACACTTGAATATGAAGTCGTGATACTCTATACTAAAACAGGATTTTAAGTCTAATAATAAAAAGGCGTTGAGAGAATATGAATACCGGACAAACCATGCTTACCGTAGGCGCATTAGCATTACTCTCTATTATATCCTTGAGATACTATGAAACTGTTTCACAAAATGGAGCAAATCTTGCACAATCGAATGCCGGGCTTACTGCTACAACTATTGCAACATCGTACATTGAACGTGCACAAAACACAGCATTTGATGAACAATCTATCGGTCATCCAGTAGATTCGATACAAGCGAACATCAATTTACTCACTGCCCCAAATTTATTAGGGGCAGATGGGGCAAATGAGATGATGAGTATCGATAGTGTAGATGATTTTGATGATTTTGCATATTATAATCATTCGCATCCTGTAGTCTATCATCCTGGGAATATAAATGAAACATACCAGGTAGAATTTAATGTTTATTATGTCGATACGAGTGATATTATGACACAAGTTAATTATAGAACATTTGTGAAGAAAATGGATGTAAAGGTATACCGTGTTGATTCGACATCACTTCAAGCGGCGTTTGATACAGTGAGGATGAGCACAATTTTTGGATTATTTAAATATAATTAATAGATACATATCTCTCTGGATAGATAGTATGGTTGGAGATTACTCATGACCACATTAATGGATATCATCTTTGCTTCTTTTTTGGGTGGAGTCATTACTCTCCTTACTTTAAATGAAAATATGGTATTAAGAGAAACGTGGACGAGCTACAATAGCCAAGTGATAGTTCAACAAACGCTTATTTCAACAGCTCAACTCTTGGAAGGCGAATTGCGCAATATGGGTTCTGGTATACCTAATGGAGTAGAGACTATCACTGAAGCAGAAGATACTTGCATCTCATTTAAGATGACTCTGAGGCCAGACCCTGGCCTTCTTCCCAGCGCTATAAAATATTATACAGGTTCACATAGTGAACTTGCAACAGTGGATAACCCCAACGTTCGGTACCTCTATCGTCAGCAAGATGGCGGTAATCCTCAAGTCATTGGGATGGTCACTCAATTTCTCGTTAAATATATAGATAATAATGGAGCAGTGATGACTACACCAATAACCGATCCAAATAGTTTAATAAATATCAAACTTATAGAAATCACGATGGAAGTACAATCTCCCTTTGCTGTTATTTTAAATCCTGACCAAAAATTTGCATCGGCATTGTGGAAACAGACGCGGCTGGCATCACAAAATTTACAAAGGTAATAATTATCCCTGGAGGATACCATGGGTGGCAGAGCTTCACTTATTATGGTTATAGGTTTCGCAGTAATTTTCGGTTATATGAATTTTAACATAGCGAAACTTTCATCAAGATCAGCTGAAAATATGGTCGGTTATAATGAGATCGCTGTATCTCGGAATGTGGCAAGTGCTGGAGCAAATGTAGGACTTGCCGTGCTCTTATACAAGACTTTTCCTCACAATAATAGAATATTGTCGGCAAAAAATTTTACGAGCGGACCATTTGCCGGCTGTGGCTATACAGTGAGGATCGATAGCTTTTCGAATCCGACATCTTACCTCCGCTTATTAAGTGTGTCTGCTTGTACCACATATTTATGTACAGACGCTAATCGAACACACCCCCTTGTTATATCTGATACTGTTGATGTAAGGTTCGATTACACTAAGAATATGTCCTTCTCATCTTTTGGTTGGATGTCAGTAAGTGAAAATGGCGTAGTTTTTACATCAGGAGATACTTTATGGGGACCAGGTACATTCGAACAGTACTATTAATATTGATCAAAGCCCAGTATTTTGGGGAAAAGTAACAACCAGCGGAGTGTTTAATCCCACAAATAATAGCGGAATATTTAAATCTGGTAAAGAAACAGGAGTTGCTACAAAACCATTTCCGACTGACCTCTCAGCATTATCATCGGCCGCAACGAATAAGGCCTCTACACAATCTTTAGAACTCTACGTGCAATTGAAACCGGGCGCTTCTTCTGGCGATAATAATGGTTATGCGCTTGTTAGTACAGGTGGTTTTATGGGTGCCGGCGGCACCAAAGTAGATTCTATACTATTATCAGGTAGCGCCGATAACGTGATCTATTCGTCTCAAAATATTCATGTCAAAGGAACCCTCAATGGACGGCTCTCAATTGCAAGTAACAATAATTTGTATATAGAGGGAAATACTGTCTATGAAGCACCTCCAGATGTATATGATACCGACCCTGGTTTATCACTTACTCCCCCTAGTTTAACGCTTGCTCAAAACCAAACGACAGATATGCTCGGTCTTATTGCACAGAATAATGTAATAATTCCGAGTAGTATTCAAAGTGACATAAGTATCAATGGAGCTATTTTTGCACAAAATGGTTCTTTTGAGGCAGACAATTGGAACGTTTCTCATAGTGGAACATGGAGAATCAACGCTATTGGTTCTATTACCCAGCAGACCCGAGGTGCAGTTGGTCAAACCACCGGTAGTGGATTTAAGAAAAGCTACCGTTTTGATCCTCAATTCGATCAAAACTTCTCACTGGACCCCAGTAAGCATCCACCAGCATTCCCCGGATATCTTCAACCATCTACATTGAAGATCGCAAATTGGTGGGAAAGCCCGAGGGTGCCGTTGGACGTCACTCAATATTACTAAGTGGGGTTTTTAAGGTAGTTATTTAGTGTCAGGTCTTCCGACTCGACATAGACGACGATCGCTGAAGAGAGAATTCATATTTTACTCCTTTGATCTATCAGGATGTCCCGCATTTATATTCCCGAAATCTTACACGCGATCTCCTAAGAGAGATTTCGGGAATATTACATATACTTACCTGCACGCTTTAACACAAGCGAAACAGTTTCATCTAACCGGACGTTAGAAATGCGTGCGCCAGCAGCGTTTTTATGTCCGTTGCCGCCAAATTCTTTTGCCAATTCATTCATTGAAATATCACCTTTAGAGCGAAAGTTCACTTTTATTATTCCATCCAACTCGGAAAACATTAATCCAATCTGAACACCTTCCATGGTTAAGGTATAGGGTACAAATGCATCAGTATCCTCTTCGGTTGTTCCGGTAGTCTCAAACATTTCATGCGTGAGAACAATGTAGGCGAGCTTTCCATCGTACAATGTCTGCAAGTTGGCAAGCGCCATTCCTAACAACCGCAAGCGTTTTACTGAAGTACGTTCATACACCTGTTCATAAATGGCAACAGGATCGGCTCCTGCTTGAAGAAGATGTGCAACGATTGTGTGAACTTCCGAATCAGTCTTCTCATATCGAAATGAACCGGTATCGGTCATAATCGCTGTGTAGAGAGACGTCGCTGTTATGTGGTCGATCGTTCCGCCTGCCAAAGAGATAAAGTTATAAATGATCTCCCCTGTTGCAGATGATTGTTCGTCTAAAAGATAAAGATCCGCAAACTCGCCCGGCTCTGGATGGTGGTCGATGCAGACCTTTACGGCATGACTTTTCATGATGAACGGTGTCATTGCAGCTAATCTATCCGGATGATTCGCATCGAGTAAGATAATAACTTCAGCATCCTCAACAATGTTCGCATGGTATGACGGATCGAATTGAAGGATAGGATGGAGTTGGTGAAGAAAGAGATAGTTCTCCGGTGTCGAACTGCAATTCAAAATAGAAGCTTGTTTGCCTCTTCCTTCGAGATAATGGGCGAGAGCAACTTCAGAGCCGAGGCCGTCGCCGTCAGGATTTACATGGGAAGTCAGGATAAACCGTTTATGAGAATCGATAATCGTTTTAAATGTTTCAAACTGGAGCGGCAATGGGATTCCTTATTGTAATAGATACAGTGACAGAAAAAAAGGTGTGATCTCCTTCTCGAAACCACACCCCGCACATCAAGATATTAAAAAATTATTAAATTGTCCAAGTCTCACCGGAATTCAGAAGTTTCTCCATATTTCCTTCGCCTCGTTTCTCTTTTGCAAATTCGATCTGGCGCTGCATTTCGCTTTCGTATGTTGGGCGTTCTATGGAAAGAAACACTCCCAGCGGACGCGGCATATGAGAATGGTAGGTCATATCTGCCAGAATGAAGGAAAGTGTTGTGTCCGTTTCGTTATGTACAAGCAGGTCATTGATGGAAGCCTTGCCTTCCTTGAGCGATACAACCTCGGGGGAGAATCCATTCAGGCGAATGCCTTTGTCTTTTTCTTTGCCGAAAATGAGCGGCTTGCCATGTTCGAGATAAATCACGCTATCGTCTTTTGTCTCTTTCTCTGTGAACTGAAGGAATGCGCCGTCGTTGAACACATTGCAGTTTTGGTAGATTTCGACGAATGAGGTTCCCTTGTGGTCATGAGCGCGTTTCAGGATCGATTGGAGATGCTTCGGATCACGATCGAGCGTACGTGCAACGAATGTTGCGCTGGCGCCGAGTGCAAGCGAGGCAGGATTGAATGGATAATCAAGAGAGCCGTACGGCGTCGATTTTGTGATCTTTCCTTTTTCGGATGTCGGTGAGTATTGTCCTTTGGTCAATCCATAGATCTGATTATTGAATAAAAGAACATTGACATCAATATTGCGGCGCAGGAGGTGAATGAGATGATTGCCGCCTATACTCATACCGTCACCATCGCCTGTAACGACCCAAACGGAAAGATCAGGTTTCGCAAGCTTAACACCTGAGGCAATTGCCGTTGCACGTCCGTGAATTCCATGAAATCCGTACGTATCCATATAATAAGGGAAACGACTGGAACAACCAATGCCGGAGACGAAGACGATTTGATGCTTCGGGATGCCGATATCGGGCATAATGCGTTGCGCTTGTGCGAGGATGGAATAGTCGCCGCATCCCGGACACCACCGGACTTCTTGATCACTTTGGAAATCTTTTGAAGTGTATTTCAAGTTGCCACCTCATTGAAATTGTATGGGGATTTTTTCTATAAGATTGCTCATGGTCAATGTCCTTTGATAAGCTCATCGATCTTGAACTCGATCTCTTCAGCGAGGAACGGTGCTCCTTGTACTTTATTGAGTCCAACCGCAGGCACGAGGTAATTGGCACGTATGACCATGATGAGTTGACCTAAATTAAGTTCAGGAACGAGAATCGTTTTGAACCGGGAGATGATTTCTCCAATATTCTTTTGCATTGGATTGAGATATCGCAAGTGCAAATGTGAAACATGATGTCCCTTTGCATGGTGGCGCTGTACTGCTGTTTTAATTGCTCCGTAAGTACTTCCCCATCCGATAACCAAAACATCCCCTTGTCGGTCACCTTCAATTTCTGCCGTTGGGATGTCGTTAGAAATTCGCTCAACTTTTTCGGATCGTAAGCGAACCATGAGTTCATGATTTGCCGCTTCATAGTTGACATTCCCTGTAAGATTTTGTTTCTCCAGGCCTCCGATACGATGTTCAAGTCCCGGAGTGCCGGGGATTGCCCAAGGACGTGCAAGGGTTATCTCATCACGTTCATATGGGAGAAATCCTTTTGGGTCGGTTCTGAAGTGAGGAAGAATATCCGGAAGTTTTTCGTACTCAGGAATCAACCACGGCTCAGAACCATTGCCGAGATAGCCGTCCGTTAGGCAGATAACTGGAGTCATATATTTGATTGCGATGCGTGCAGATTCATAGACGACATTGAAACAATCAGAAGGTGTTGCGGCAGCAATGACCGGAATAGGCGCTTCGCCGTTGCGTCCATAGAGGGCTTGAAGTAAATCGGCTTGTTCTGTTTTCGTAGGTAAACCGGTGCTTGGGCCGCCGCGCTGAACATTGATAACGACAAGAGGCAATTCGACCATCACCGCAAGTCCTAACGCTTCAGTTTTCAAAGAGAGCCCGGGTCCGCTTGTTGTTGTTGCACCAAGCGCTCCGGCAAAAGACGCACCAATGGCAGACGTGATGCCTGCAATCTCGTCTTCCGCCTGAAACGTTTTTACACCAAGATTCTTGTAAAGAGAAAGTTCATGTAAAATATCACTCGCTGGCGTAATAGGATAACTGCCAAGGAAGAGATCGATTTTTGCCTTTTGTGCTGCTGCCATCAAACCCCATGCAGTCGCTTGGTTGCCTGTAATATTTCTATATTTTCCCGGTGCAAGCCGTGCCGGTGCAACCGCATAACGCACTTTGAAGAGTTCGGTTGTCTCGCCATAATTCCATCCTGCTTTCAATACTCGTATGTTTGCTTCACGAATATCCGGCGTGGTGGCAAACTTTTCGGCAAGCCATTTCAGTGTAGGTTCCAGAGGGCGATCATATAACCAGTACATCATACCGAGAGCAAAAAAATTTTTTGAGCGATCAACGAGCTTGCTGGAGAGATTCATTTCTTGTAGTGACGTGATGGTTAACTTTGTAATATCCACCTCAAATACTTGATAGGTCGAGAGGGATTCGTCTTTCAGAGGATTGGAAGAATATCCTGCAAGCTTAAGGTTCTTGTCGTTAAAACCGTCGGTGTTGGCGATAATGGAACCGCCCTTGATGAGCGAGTGCAGATTGACTTTTAGTGCGGCGGCGTTCATTGCTACAAGCATATCGCATGAATCACCGGGGGTGTTGATCTCCGAGCTGCCGAAATGGATTTGGAATCCGCTGACGCCGGATGTCGTTCCTTGCGGTGCTCGAATTTCAGCAGGATAATCAGGCAGAGTGCTTAAATCGTTCCCAAGAATAGCGGTCGTGTTAGTGAATTGTGTGCCAGCGAGCTGCATTCCGTCACCGGAATCTCCGGCGAAACGAATAGTAGCTTCATCAAGATTTCTAAATTTCTTCTCTCTCATAGTATTTCTTTGTCTTATGCTTTTATATCGCCATATAAAATAGCTAAAGGAAACTTAATCGATTGTTCATTCAGAACGACTGTCTATTAAACATTACTTTTAACAAAAAGAATCCCAAAACAGAAAAAAAAGGCAGCGTGTGAGGCTGCCTTTTCGGTATTCTATAATGTATTCTTGTGAAACCATAAGACTATTCTCTCACAATCCATACCTTAATCTTGCCCAGCACGCCACCAGCAAGTTTGACAGGTACATCATAAATGCCAAGAGCTTTGAGAGGTTCTTCCAATTCAATATGCCGTTTATCTAAGGTGATCTCTTTTTCCACAAGTGCGTCGGCGATCATCTGAGAAGTGACGGAACCAAAAAGCTTATCTTCCTCGCCAACTTTCATTTTGATGGTGACAGAAATTTTTTCAAGCTGTACGGCAAGGGTCTCAGCCTGTTTACGCTCTTTATCAACGAAACGAGATTGCTGTTTGCGTTCTTCCTCAAGCTGGCGTAAACTGCCTTCTGTGGCTTCGTACGCAATGCCGCGCGGAATGAGATAATTACGTGCATATCCGTCTTTCACAGATACAACCTCACTTATACCGCCCAGTTTATCTGAGTTTTTTCTTAATATTACTTTCATAGTACATACTCCTTTTACACAAAAATCATGATGAAAATTACTTAACTCACAGCGTCATTGACAAACGATAACAATGCAAGATGCCGGGCACGTTTGATGGCGTTTACCAGTTGGCGCTGATGACGAGTGCAAGTGCCCGTAATTCGGCGAGGAATGATCTTACCTTGCTCGGACACGAAGCGTTGAAGGCGTTTCTCATTTTTATAATCAATATAGACATCCTTTGCATCGCAGAATCTGCATGTTCGTTTCTTCCGTTGTAGTTGTTGTCGATTTGTGGAACGCTGACCGTTCGGAGAAGCATCGCGTCGATATCCGCCGCGCTGTGGTCCTCCTGATGATCCTCCTCGTTGCGGTCCCCGTGGATTTGATGAACGCTGTGTTATAGCCATAATGTATATCCTTCCTTATCTATCGTTGTGAAAATCATATATTGCTTGGGGTTGAGGTTTCTGGAACCTGAGCAATGTCCTCGGTGAGAGCCACCAGAGGGGAACCACTTGTCGATGGAACAGCGGCAGGAGCTAATTGTTTCATGAGATCGCTTGCTGAGATGCGAGCCTGCAATGCCTTCTTATCCAATGCAATAATGAGAAATCGAATAATGTTTTCATCGAGTTGGAAATGGCGTTCAAGTCTTGCCACGATGTCACCGCTAGAGGTGAACTCGCACAACACATAGAATCCATTGTTTTTCTTTTTAATTGGATACGCGAATCGCTTGCGCCCCCATTTTGCCAACTCCATAATTTCACCGCTATGCTTGACGATGAGTTCCTTTACCTTTTCGATAACGGCGTCAATCTGTGGGTCATCGAGTCCGGCGTTCACAATGAACGTCGTCTCGTAGATCTTTTGCTTCTGTGACATAGATATGTTCCCTTTGGACTTGTGATAATGATGACCCACTCAATCGGGAGATATGTTCCGACAAGAGGGCAGGGTTATTTAACTACTTTCTTCACTTAATGTAGTATTAAATCGGTTCATTGTCCGATCTATACCATCTTCGATATACGATATACATACGTCGCGTGCTCGTTCTACCATCAACTTCACATTCGGAAACTCAGATTCGGAAAACTGGTCAAGCACAAAATCTTTCATCTTGGTTTTTTCTGCAGGCATCATTGCAGATGCAATGCCACAGCGAAGTCTGGCAAACTGATCCGTCTGTAAATGATAAATGACAGACGATAATCCATTGTGTCCACCATCTGTTCCATTCTGCCTCAGTCGAATTGTGCCCAGGGGTAGTTGAAAGTCATCGCACAGCACGAGTAAATTATCTAACAGAATTTCCTGTTGTTCCAGAAATTCATGAACAGCGATTCCACTGTTGTTCATGAAGGTTGCTGGTTTCAATAATGCGACTTCTACGTTATTCAAAGAACATTGCGCAAGCCAGTATTCACCTTTGCCGGGGCGAAAGGTGACACCTGATACGGCTGCGACCTCATCGACGACCAGGAAACCCACATTGTGGCGAGTCCTTGTATATTCTCTTCCGTGATTTCCCAATCCAACGATACAATACATCAAATCTCAAAGACGAATAGAAAGTTATTTCTTTTTCTCTTCAGGTTTCTTTTTCTCTTCAGGTTTCTTCTTTTCATCCGGTTTCTTTTTCTCGTCTGCTACTTCGGCACCTTCTTCAGGCTTTTTACCCTTTGCTATAACTTCTGGCTCAGCGAGTGCTTCAGCTGTAGGTGCAACAACAGCAGCCACTTCGGCTTCTTTCACCACTACAGGCGGAACCACAGCGACAACAGTGCTGGTTTCGTTTTCCAGGATTTTCACATCTGGAATTTTCAGATCCTTCACATGAACAGAACGGTTGATCTCCAACTCTTCTACATTAATCTCGACATGGTCCGGAATATTCTTTGGCAGGCACGAGACTTTCAGCTTATGTAAAATATGCTGCAGGATTCCACCTTCACGGACGCCTTTCGGAATGCCGCCTGTCAACTTGACCGGTACTTCTATGGTTAGTAATTCGTTCTGATTCAAACCGAACAAATCAAAATGCACAGGTGACTCAGTCACCGGATCGAGTTGCACGTCTCTCAAGACGCACATATGGGATGAACCGTCATCCAACTTTAAATTGATGACATGCATTGCCGAAGTTGTGTATAGCGGCTTGAGCGATACTTCCGATAAAGATACCGGAATATTCTGCTGTCCGTGTCCATAGTAGATTCCAGGTACTTTGCCTGTTCCACGAAGTGCACGTGAGCGTTTGCCAACGTCCTTTCGGATTTCCGCGGTTAATGTTATTTCAGACATCGTGTATCTCCTCGTTAAGACTTATCTTTATCAACATCAAATAATGAACTGATGGATTCGTTCCGGTGTGTCCGGAGAATCGCTTGAGCAAAAAGATTTGCTATTGAGCGTACTTTGATTTTCGAGCATTCCTGCTTTAATGGAAGAGTATCGGTCACAACCAGTTCCGTGACGACGGAATCTTCGATCCGTGAATACGCTTTTCCGGATAAAATAGGATGCGTGCATGCCCCAAAAATTTCTTTTGCTCCATTCTTTTTCAATGCTTGTGCAGCGTTGACGAACGTACCGGCTGTATCAATCAAATCGTCAACGATGAGAATGTTTTTATTATCAACAGTACCGATAATGTTTAATACTTCGGCTTCATTTGCTTTCGGCCGGCGTTTATCAATGAGAATTAAGTCGCAACCGAGCCGTCTTGCATACGAACGCGCCATTTTAATGCTCCCGACATCAGGGGAAGCGACAGCGAGATTTGAGATGTTCTTTTTTTTAAAACATTCAATTAACACTGGCGAAGAATACAGATGATCCATCGGAATATCAAAGAAACCCTGGATCTGTGCTGTATGCAAATCCATCGTGACTACGCGATCGGCACCTGCCTTTGTGATCAAATTAGCAACAAGCTTTGCGCTGATCGATACACGCGGTTGATCTTTTCGATCCTGACGAGCATATCCAAAATACGGAATGACTGCCGTGACACGTTTTGCTGATGCTCGTTTTGCTGCATCGAGCATAATAAGTAATTCCATCAAATTTTCAGCCGGCGGTTGTGTCGGTTGAATAATAAAGACATCATCACCGCGTATGTTTTCGACAAACTTGACCCAGAGTTCACCATCGCTAAATGTCTGGAAAGCGACTTCTCCAAGCGGGATCTTTGCTTCAGTGCAAATTTGTTTTGCCAATAGGCGATTTGATCGTCCCGAGAAAATTTTCAACTCGCTCATCAACTTCCTTTCGTCAGTATCCATCATTCATTTCAACTAAGAGAACACAAAAATTCAGCACCATCTTAATGATTATGCTCATTACTGGTGTGCCATGATTCTTCGCTTAAAGCGGATGAGCCTTTGGCTCAGAACCCGGGAACGTCCCGCACAGCGGGATGCCTTATCGCTTGATTACACCCCCTGAATCTCAAATTAAACTTGCTGGGGTGCCAGGATTCGAACCTGGGAGTGGCGGCTCCAAAGGCCGCTGCCTTACCACTTGGCTACACCCCAATCATTTGGTTCATCTATCAATGATGCAGTGTCTGAGAGTGTCCCAGCAAGCGTAGTATTCTATCCACAAAAAACAGAGATAAACTCCGATTCTACCAATGAGATTATCTTAATAAAAAACCAACTCCCATTGAGTCGGAATTAAAATATATCGAAAAAACGCTTGTAAGTCAAACAAGAAAAGAACACTTCAAAAGTTTGATTTTCTTGCCACATTTATCTAATTTAATTTATAAATATTTAAAAACCGTGGAGACCCATATGGTCATTAAAGGGAATACTATTATAAAAGAACTTAGCTTACCGGACGAACGAGGGAGTGTGCAAGCCTTTTGGGTGATTACATTTTCTATCCTCACAGCAATCGGCGCACAGATTGAGATACCGAATCAACCGGTTCCTTACACGTTACAAACATTTTTTGTTCTCTTGACAGGTGCTCTTCTCGGAAAACGAAACGGAGCAGCGAGCATGGGACTTTATTTGATCCTTGGTGCCATCGGCATGCCGGTCTTTTCTGTCGGATCATTTGGATTCTCGAGACTCTTAGGTCCAACAGGAGGATATCTGTTTTCATTTCCGATTGCAGCTTTCGTCGTCGGTTATCTTTCGAGGCTTCGCCGGGAATTCTGGTGGATGATGGCCTCTATGGTTATTGGCTCTTGTATCATCTTTACCATCGGTACGATTCAATTGAATATAATCTATGTGCATAACTGGGTTCATTCTGTTCAGGCGGGATTTCTCATTTTCTCTTGGTGGGATGCAGTGAAAATTATTGGTGCAGCGACAATTGCACACCATTATTTTCGAAAAGTGAATCAGCCATAGAAAACAAGTGAAATGAAATCGAGAGAAAAACAATTCTTAGAAATAAGAGGCAAAGCATGGACCGTAGAACTTTTTTCAAAAAGGGTTTAGGTGCATCCATCGTCGTTGGTGCAGTAGTTGCCGGTAAATATCAAAATCTTTTTGCTTCTCCGTATGAAGCCAACGATCTTCCGTTTGACTTGGTTGCAGTGAAAGGGGGTGAACCAGACGTCATGCTGAAAAAGGGGATGGAAGCTTTTGGTGGAATTGGAAAGTTCGTAAAGAAAGGGCAGAAGGTTGTCGTCAAGCCTAATATTGGCTGGGATGTCACTCCGGAGCGTGGCGGAAATACCAATCCAAAATTAGTGGCAGAAATTGTTCGTCAGTGCCTCACTGCAGGTGCAAGTGAAGTCTATGTATTTGATCACACGTGCGATAATTGGCAGCGGTGCTATAAGAACAGCGGTATAGAATCGGCAGTCAAAAATGCAGGTGGAAAAATTGCGCCTGCTCATACTGAAGGATATTATCATGATATATCGATCCCCAAGGGCAAGAGCATCACAAGTGCCAAAGAGCACGAACTTCTCCTCAGTTCTGATGTTTTTATCAATGTCCCGATATTGAAACATCATGGGGGAGCACGATTAACCATTACGATGAAAAATATGATGGGAAATGTGTGGGATAGAGGAACATGGCATCGGATTGATCTGCATCAATGTATAGCAGATTATGCTACCTATCGCAAGCCGACCTTGAATATTGTTGATGCCTATTATGTCATGAAGCAAAATGGTCCTCGCGGAGTTTCCGTGGAAGATGTTGTGATGATGAAATCGCTTCTCATTTCTACGGATGTGGTTGCGATTGACACTGCCTCTGCGAAACTTTTTGGCTTGAATCCCGCTGATGTGCGATATATCCAGATAGCTGCAGATCAAAAAGTCGGTAGAATGGATTTGGAAAATCTTCGCATCAAGCGGTTGACTGTATAAGGTGGCCGTTTGCAGTGGTTAAAACGAATTCGCATTGTTATCGCGATAATTTTTTTTCTTGCATTCACCCTTCTCTTTCTTGACCTCGGCAATGTAATTCCTATTGGAATACATACGTTCTTCACATCGACACAGCTCATACCATCATTCGTGCGAACATTGGTCGTATTGAGCAGTGCGTCGTTTGGACTCTTTTTTGTTTTAGTCATAACCTTTTTCTTTGGCAGAGTCTATTGTTCTACTCTCTGTCCGCTTGGGATTTTGCAGGATATTGTAATCCGTATAGCAAAACGAATGAATAGGCGCCGTCGGTTTAGGTACAAAGAACAGTATTATATTTTACATTACTCCTTATTTGTTCTTACGGGAATTCTTGCGTTCTCTGGAAGTATGATTTTGCTGAATTTATTTGAGCCGTTTAGTAATTACGGTCGTATCCTTTCTAACCTGACGAGTCCTTTTATTGTGTTAGTAAATAATATGTTCGGATATATTCTTGGACTCTTCGGTTTTATGTTTCTCTTTCAAATTCCAATTTTTCATGTCAACCTTGTTTCCGTAATCGCCTCTTTCAGTATTTTAGCGTTAGTGGCTTATCTCTCGTATAACCATGGAAGATTGTTTTGCAATCTGCTTTGTCCAGCGGGAGCATTGCTTGGAATTATTTCAAGATTATCAATATTCAAGATAATAATAGATGAAAATAATTGTAAAGAATGTGGTTTATGTGAAAGAGTATGTAAAGCAAGCTGCATCAATAGTGATTCAATGGAAATTGATTTCGCTGCCTGCATAGGTTGTTTCAATTGCATTGCTGCTTGTCCGACTGTGGGAATGAGTTACAAGGGAAGATGGAAAAAAACTTCAAACATTTTGCCGATTGTAAATGAAGGACGGCGAAATGTATTAAAAACATCCGTTTTGCCTGCAATTGGTTTGCTGGTGCCTGTCATGGGAGTTGAGACCGTTGCAGGGAAAAGTCAAAATGGATTTAGCGAAAATCGTAAACATCCGATATCGCCGCCAGGTTCTTTGAGCGTGGGGAGATTCTCCAGTCTTTGTACAGCTTGCCATCTGTGCATCAGTTCATGTCCGACGCAAGTGTTGCTCCCGTCCTTCTTTGAATATGGAATTGCTGGCGTCTTTCAGCCTAAAATGAATTATGATGCCAGCTACTGCAACTTCGATTGTGTTCTTTGCAGTCAGGTATGCCCGACCGGCGCAATTCTACCCCTTGATGTATCCTTAAAAAAAGAAGTACAGATCGGAAGAGCGCAGTTTATCAAAGATGATTGTGTCGTTGTTTCAAAGAAAAAGGATTGCGGTGCATGCTCTGAGCATTGTCCGACAAAAGCGGTAACCATGGTACCATATGAAAAAAACCTTATGGTTCCTGAGGTCAATAATGAAGTTTGTGTTGGGTGTGGAGCTTGTGAACATGCTTGTCCTGTTCGACCAAGCAAAGCTATCTATGTGAGTGCCAATCAAATCCATAAGAAGGCAAAGAAGCTGCAGTCAAAAAAGGCAGATTCATCTTTCGATAGCTCTCAAGAATTTCCTTTTTAAAGCAAGCCTGACAGCGGAAAAGATACATATCTTTTTGTAACAGAAATGGAGGGAACTTCCTTTTCTTCTCAACCGTTCTGTGTCAGAGAAAAAAATATTTGATTATTTTGTATAACTATGAAGAACGACCAAAGTCCGAAACAATTTTATGATTCGCTTGCGAATGAATACGATGAATTTACAGGATTCGCGGAGCGCTTCGATAAAGAGCGTTCGATATTTCGGAGGCTTGTTCAAAAATACGATATGAAGATTGTCCTCGATGCGGGATGTGGAACGGGGTTTCATTCAATTCTGCTTGCTCAGCTCGGACTGCACGTGACAGCCACAGATATATCGGCGCAAATGCTCCGGCAAGCGAAACGAAATGCAGAAAACATGAACGTTCAGGTTGACACAATTCAAACGTCTTTTCAAAGAATGGATGAGTCTATACATAATAAATTCGATGCGGTCTTCTGTCTTGGCAATACACTTCCGCATATAGTAACAGAGGAAGAAATTTTTCAGTCATTCAAGAGTTTTCACGAACTATTGAAATCCGGTGGACGAGTATTCCTGCAATTGTTGAATTACGACCGGATCCTTAATTCCCGAGAACGAATCCTCAATGTCAAGGAAGTGAATAATAAAATATTCGTTCGGTTTTATGATTACGAAGGAGAGAGCATCGTGTTTAATATCTTGACCATACAAAAGAGCGGCGGACAGATGGAACATTCTCTGAATTCTGTTCGGCTCTTTCCTTGGCGGTCAGCGGATATCGTTCGCAGTTTAAAAGGTACCGGATTTCATAACGAAGAATTATTCGGAACGATGGCACTGAATGTTTATGATGAGTGTTCATCGAAGGATTTGGTTGTCATAGCACAATTTTAGAGATCAGCTTTAAAGAGAATGATCCCGCAAGAGGATCAGCACGCAAAATAAGCAAGAATATGTCATAAAAATTCAAGTGGTCGTGTGTTTTTGGTGATACGATCTTCGCGCTTGGTGCTCTTGCCCTAGTGCTATTTGTTCTTGGATTAATAACGGGATATTCTTTGAAGAAGGCGAAGACAAAATAAATTAGAAAAATGGGTAAGAGTCGTTATGGATAAACGGAAATAGAGATTACACCAAAGAGCTAACACAATATGAAAGAGAGACGCGAAAAAGGAAGGGGAAAAGAGAGCATTCTCTCATCAATAAGCGTGGAAGGACGAATAATCGTTGGATTGTGGAATAAAGCTTGACATAGAAGGATCAGAGACATATTTTATGTGCATGGTGTGTTGACCGCATTCTTATTTGCGGTACATATTTTCTAAGGTTTGGGTTATCTCTGATCGTTAGCCTTCGATTATGTGATATGCCTTCGGATTTGAGACAAGAAAATGGTGTTCAGCGTTGAAGAATAACCAAAGGAATATGGGGTATTGAAGCAATACGATACAGTCCTTGTTGTTGAAGATGATGATAGTCTGCGGGATCTTCTGAAAACGATGCTTGAAGCAAATGATTTTAAAGTGCTTACAGCAACTGATGGTTTAGATGCCATAGAAGTATTCACAAAGAACAAAGGGAGTATTGGGGTCGTCCTTTCCGATCTCGGGTTGCCCTACCTTGGCGGTTGGGATGCGTTTCTCAGAATGAAGAAGATTAATCCAGAATTGAAAGGAATTCTTGCGAGTGGGTATTTTCACCCGGGGGTAAAAGAAGAAATCATTAAATCTGGAGCAGAGACTTTTATCCAGAAACCGTACAATACTCCGGAAATTGTCGCGATGCTTCATAGAATGCTTGACGAGGAAGAATAGAAAATTCCTTTTCATAAAAAAGACCGACAAAATTTTTAAATAGAACTACTCGTAAGCCTCTTATCATAACTGAGGCTGGGCGCCCTCATCAGACGAAAAAAAAGTCAAGTCTCCCACGGTGTGTGAGAAACGCATTGAAAAACACAAATGCCGATTGTGTTGGCCTATTTAAGCAAAATGAATTTCTTTGTTTGAGTAAAGGAACCAGCTTGCAAGCGATAGAAGTACACACCAGACGGCATATTTGCCGCGTTCCAATGCACTTGATAGGAACCCGCAGGTTCCTTTTCGTTCACGAGCGTTGCCACTTCTCTTCCAATTAAATCAAAAACTTTGAGTGTGACAAATGATTTGGATGGCAGACTAAATGAAATTGTCGTTGTTGGATTAAATGGATTTGGATAATTCTGTGCCAAGAAGAACTTGGTCGGAAGTGGAGATTGTTGCTCCACTCCAGTGAGAGTTAAGGTAAATGCTCTTTTTGGGCTAAACGACCCCCACCCATATTCATTTTTCGCTTTCACCCTCCACCAGTACGTTCCCGCCCCAGACAACCCGGTGACTACCTTTGTGGTGTCCGTCAGTGTCGAATCGATCGTTTGAAAAGTGAAGAGCGAATCGGTAGCCATATTAAACGCGTATCCGGTTGGATTGCCCGTTGGTTTATCCCAGACAAATGGGATCACCGTTGATACAACCGTTGCCTGGTCTGCAGGATAGACCAACGAAACTTGACCCACTGGGACTGTGAATATCCAAGCCGCACCTGTTTCACTATTATCACCATACCCACCGACGATTGCTGTATTCCCATCAGAGGAAAGAGAGACCGTATAACCTTGATACGCAAGCCCCACAGCACCGACGCCAACGAGTTTGCTCCCCTGCTGAGTCCACACTCCGATGCTCCGTCTGAATACCCATGAAGCACCACAACCACTATTGAAAAAGTTGTCACGATACCCACCCACAATTGCCGTATTCCCATCGGAGGAAAGAGAGACTGACCATCCTTGGTACGCAACACCCACAGCACCGGAACCCACGAGTTTGCTCCCCTGCTGAGTCCACACTCCGCCGCTCCGTGTGAATACCCATGCTGCACCTGCAAGACTATTGTCACCATACCCGCCCACGAGTGCCGTATTCCCGTCGGAAGATAGAGAGACAGAAATGCCTTGATTTGCAGTACCCACAGCACCGCTGCCCACGAGTTTGCTCCCCTGCTGAATCCACGCTCCACCGCTCCGTGTGAATACCCATGCCGCACCTGCACCACTGCTGTCATTCGCCCCACTCACGAGTGCCGTGTTTCCATCGGAGGAAAGAGAGACTGAATAGCCTTGCCTTGCACTACCCACAGCACCGCTGCCCACGAGTTTGCTCCCCTGCTGAGTCCACACTCCGCCGCTTCGTGTGAACACCCATGCCGCACCTGCTCTACTATCGTCATTCAGCCCACCGACGATTGCCGTATTCCCGTCGGAAGATAGAGAGACAGAAATGCCTTGATTTGCAGCACCCACAGCACCGGTGCCGACGAGTTTGCTCCCCTGTTGAGTCCATGCTCCGCCGCTCCGTGTGAACACCCATGCCGCACCTGCCGAACCATTGTCATACAACCCACCCACGATTGCCGTATTCCCATCGGAGGAGAGAGAGACTGAATAGCCTTGACCTGCTGTACCCACAGCACCGGTGCCGACGAGTTTGCTCCCCTGCTGAGTCCACAATCCGCTGCTCCGTGTGAATACCCATGCCGCACCTACCGAACTATTGTCAGAATACCCACCCACAATTGCCGTATTCCCATCGGAGGAAAGAGAGACTGACCATCCTTGATACGCAACACCCACAGCACCGGAACCCACGAGTTTGCTCCCCTGCTGGAGAAACTGTGCATCGGTATTTTCTATCAATGCAGCATAAAACAGTACAACAAAAACCAATGTGTTTTTCATTATGTTGCTCCTTTTATTATGAATATAGAGAAACACTACTGTCATTTGATCAACAACATCTTTTTCTGATCTGTGTTGCGCCCAACAACCAACCTACAAAAGTACACTCCACTCGATAAACTGCTCGCGTCGAAAGTAACTACGTGGCTTCCTGCAGATTGGAGTTCGTTCACCAATGATTTTACTTCTCTTCCTATTACATCATATACTTTCAAGGTGACAAAACTGTTCATTGGTATTTGATAATTGATCACCGTTGTCGGGTTGAAGGGATTCGGATAGTTTTGGAATAGCTGATATGTGTACGCAGTAAGCATTCCAAAGTGCTCTTGGTTAACACCGGTGGTACCGATACTCGGATCAAACGCGTACATCGTATCCGATCTGACAACAAGGGCGGTCCTATCGCCGACATCAAACATGAGACCTGAGGATGGAAGCTCAACCCAACTATCGTGCAGGCCATTGAACGCGTAGAATTTGTGATTTACAATACCACCATTTTGTGTCGAGATGAGACCTATGCACCCTTTTACTCCTAGCCAGTATGCTGGTTCATCCATTGTAACGCTCGTCCATTTCTTGGAAAGACCACTGTATCCATGGATCGTATTGTCATCTTCATAGTAGACAGCCACTGTATCTCCCACAGAAATATGAGAGTTATCTGCACTGATATTATGAATGATGCCTGACTGCGCATCGAATAGGTATGTTTTGTTCAAGGAGAGTGCGCGTGCAAATATCCCTTTCGCATCTACCTCTACCAGATCCCCTGGTGAAAATGTTGCTGTGGTGAAGGAATTTGTGATGGAGGAATAAAACAGTGCGAAGGGATTCGCAACAGGAAACGGCATGGCATAAGCAGCGTCAGAAGCAATGACGCCGGATAAAGCGATGCTCTTTGGCAACGGAACATTTATCCATGCATTTGTCGATCGATTATAGAATTGCATCACCATCGAATCGGAGGTGGCATTCCATTCGCTGAACGAACAATAATCTTCCCCAATGAAACAATTACCGGCGTTATCATGACTGATGCTTGTTGCACAACCCCGACCATTGAGAACATCCCATGCGAGCACACTGCTGTTGCCGCCTTCCATAAAGATTGTGCTTCCATCGGAGGATATGCTAGGACTCTGATTGATAAAAAGCGTGAAAGGTATCGTCGTGAACTGACCGGTCTGTCCGAAGTAAGTTGTTATACCTTCTGTGTATGCTGGAGGAAAAGTGTACGAACCAAATCGAATAAAGTGATCACCTCCACGCGGACTTCCTACTTCTGTCCCACTATTTGCGTCGTAGTGGTATGTTGCCGTGTCGAGACTCCAAATCCCAAGTCTGGTATCGTAACAGTGCAGTTCGAAGGAATGTGTGCCGTCATTTACGGACCGGTCGCAATGTACGCCCCAGGAGGTCGCATGTTCAGATCCATAGGTCACGTCATTAACATCGTTCAATGTAAGGATAGAAAAATTGTTGGAGGCAGCGCAGTATCCGAGGTACTCGTCCTGGCTACCCGTCACCTGGCCCATTCCTACGTAGCCATGATCGTAATTGAATATTGCAGCGTAGCTATCGATTTGGTTGAAGGATTTAGTAATTTGACTGTACACGGTGTGCTGGAGGAGGCTACCAAGTGGACGGGCAAGCACCATAGCCGCGTAATCATTTTTTATAATAAGTGTTCCTCTAGTATCATAGTTTGAAGGAAGACCATAATTATAGCTCTTCCATTTCCCCATCTCTCCGTCGAAAATGTACAGCCGCTGTGTAGTAACAAACATCGCCATGGTGGAACTGCATGCGTAGTTGGGTGGTTGAGCGGAGTTAGGAAGCGGTGTGCCTAAGTATCTCACGGTGTCCCAAGCGGAAACAAGGGCACTGTATGCGATAAGAAACGAATCGGTATATGCAAAAATAATATTTCCGGGAGCGATCAAATCATGAAAAGTCTGCGCCGAGCTAAGCTCAACTTTAGTCCACTGCGATGTGCCGATATCGTAAAAGAAAATACTTGAGTCATTTTGATGAGCATATCCGAGACAGCGATCGCCGCACTTTGCTAGGAATCCGCCGTACACGGTTGGAACTGCATGCGAAATCCACGCGCCGTGCTGGGCCGCGGCACTCCCTGCAACAAAAACGATAACGGCAGAAAGAAAGGTTGCGCGCAGAAAGAAGCGAAAACATATTGTAGTTTTCATTGTGCACCTCGCTAATTGATAAGATAATAAGGAACAAATGGAAATGGAAAGAACAGGGTTTGTCTGTTCAATTTCATTGTCATAGTGTTTATGGAGCAGGTTTCACTCGAGCACATCACACCTTGCAAGCAACTAAGCCGAGTATCTAATAATAGTTTTTACAGAACTCTCCTGCATACTATTGATGAAAAGGGCAATTTCAATTAACGTGGCGCATAAAAAAAACATCGCAAAGTAAGGTATGATAAACTAATTTAGCGCACGAAACAATGCATCCGATAGCGAAATATCTGATTTCAATATAGTCAATTTACGATTCATTTTTATGTGTGGTCGGCGACGCTTCCAGCCTTGCATATATTCCCACATCAAAATTTCACCTTTTTGTAAAAAATCGTCTTTGCCACTTCCGCTGTGATGATGTAAAACAATACAACGATCCCGATGAGCAAAAGGAACGAAAATGGCAGCGGGCTGAATCCAAAAATCTCGGCAAATGGCGTAAAGGGCACAATCATCGTTATAACAACAATCGACAGAGTTGCAATGAAGAGATATTTCCCCGGCCGACTTTTGAAGGAAGGTTTCCGGCTTCGAATAACGAGCACAATCAATGACGCTGAGACAACGGATTCCAGAAACCAGCCGGTTCTGAATTGAACCTGAGTAGCATGAAGGACAAGCAACAGACCGGCAAATGTGAGATAATCAAACATCGAACTCACAATACCGAATGTAATCATGAATTTGCGGATTGCCTTAATGTCCCATCGCCGCGGATAGTCAATCATTTCTTTATCCACACTATCGGTTGCAATAGTCATTTCTGGGAAATCCGTCATGAGATTCGTAAGCAGAATCTGCTTGGGAAGTAATGGGAGAAACGGTAGAATGAGGGATACTCCAGCCATGCTGAACATGTTTCCAAAATTGGCGCTGGTTGCCATGAACACATACTTGAGTGTGTTGGCAAACGTTGCCCTCCCTTCGCGTACGCCTTGTACCAAAACGCCTAGGTCCTTTTCGAGTAAGACGATATCCGCTGCATCTTTGGCAACATCCGCGGCGCCATCGACAGAAATCCCGACATCGGCAGCATGAAGTGCCGAGGCATCGTTGATGCCGTCGCCCATATACCCGACGACATTTCCAGCTTTTCGAAGAGCGAGGATGATGCGCTCTTTTTGATTGGGCTCGATTTCTGCGAATACATCCACATTCGTCACACGGTTGAGCAATGCGCCATCGCTCAATTGACGAAGGTCTGATCCTGTGAGAATTTTTGTATCTGTCAATCCCATCTGTTGACTGACATTTGCCGCGACGAGGTGATTGTCACCCGTGATGACCTTGAGCGCAACGCCGAGGTTCTTGAGGCTGATAATCGTCTCAATAATATTGGGCTTGGGCGGATCGAAGAAAACAAGGAATCCTGAAAATGTCATGCCCGCTTCATGGTCTTTGCTGATGCGTGACTCTAATCCCATGTTCTTGTAAGCAACACCCAGCGTACGAAAACCCTTACGACTGAATTCTTCGAAGTGCTGCTCAATTCGGTCGCGCGCGGTATTCAGATCAACAATGGTTCCATCTCCAGTTTCCACTGATGTGCAAACGGCAAGCACATTCTGTAGCGCGCCTTTGGTCACCATCAGGTGCTCATCATTATGTGAAACCAGAATACTCAATCGCTTGCGAAGAAAATCATACGGAATTTCATCCTGCTTCTTGTAATCGGACAGATCAAACTGGCGATAAGTGCGGACGGCTTCATCGATCGGGTTTGTAAATCCTGTTTCATAAAAAGCATTGAGATACGCATGAAGAAGGACTTTCTCGCTTGGAGCACCTTCCACATTACAAGCAGATTGTACGTGTACGATTCCTTCGGTCAGGGTACCGGTTTTATCGGAGCAGAGCACATTCATACTGCCGAAGTTTTCGATCGAAGCAAGCCGCTTGACGATGACTTTCTTTTCCGCCATCCGTTTGGCACCATGGGAAAGGTTGATACTGATAATCGCCGGCAGCAGCTGCGGTGTAAGTCCGACAGCGAGTGCGAGCGAGAAGAGAAATGAGTCCAGAACTGGGCGCGCTAAATAGACGTTGATAGCAAAGATGGCAACCACCAACACCAGCGTGACTTCCATGAGAAAATAGCCGAATCGCCGGATGCCATGTTCAAAATCCGTTTCCTGCGGCCTGAGTTTTAGCCGCTCGGACACTTTGCCGAACTCGGTTTCCTTGCCCGTGCGGACGATCAGTGCCGTTGCGCTGCCACTCACTACATGGGTTCCCATCCAGAGTGCATTTGTCCGCTGACCCAGCGGCGTCTCTGCCGGCAAGAGTGCTGCGGCTTTTTCCACAGGAAAAGTTTCACCCGTGAGCATGGCTTCATCTACGAAAAGGTCTTTAGATTCTTGAACCAACCCATCACCGGGAACAATATCGCCGGCGTTCAGGACGATAATATCTCCTGGTACAATCTCTTCAACAGGAATTTCTTTGGAGCTTCCATCACGCAGCACCGCCGCTTTAATCTGCACGATGGAAAGCAGTTTTTCGATGGCGTTCGAAGCACCGCGCTCTTGCCAAAAACCGAGCAAGCCGCTGACGAGGACGATGGAAAGAATAATTAAGGCATCGACCGAATCATGGAGAAAAAATGATAACCCTGTTGCAAAAAAAAGGATAAGGATGATAGGGCTTTTAAATTGAGCGATTAGGAGTGTCAATACATCCGACCGCTTTGGGGGCTTGAGGAGATTGGCGCCAAAGCGTTCAAGCCGCTGTCTAGCGTCAACGCCTGTCAATCCGTCCTTTGTCGCTTCAAGGACCTGGAGCATTTCAGTTACGGAAACGCTCCAAAAAGCTGGGGGGAGTTGGTTCAATCTAATATTCCTCTTTTAATATGGCTAATTCAAGATTCATTTTTCACGGGTTCGATGCGCTTTGTTTTTTCTATTATACACTACTTTATCAGCTATTTATATTCCCAGCCATTCTAATGCCTCGTTGAGAGTCGGAGTCATCGCCATTTATTGTTCCGCCTACCTTATCTTCACACTAAAATATTTCTAATTTTATGGGATTGTTACCAGAACATCATCAAAAATTCCCGGCTGAGCTTGTGAAGGAATGGTAGAACCTATATAAGCGTATATAGCAATTCGTCCGAATGTTATCGGCGACGCATCGGTGTAATCAATGAGTGCACTTGATGAGTTGTCGAAGTACACTTTGGTATTACTTCCGTTGACAATAACTTTTAAGCTGTAAAAGGTGTTGACGCTATAGGATGCAGTTTTTAAAGAAAGAGTTGGAAGCCAGGCACCCGAAATAAATTTGTTAAGCGATAATGTTGAACCGTTGGACAAATCAACCGAATAACAACCATTTGAATTAATATGGAATCTTAAGGCAACAAGTGTATTCATAGTAGTTACTTTAAATTTTGCAGAGAATGTATAATTCGTCCAATTGGTGTCTCCGTTTGCTAGATTCATATTTGCTTTTATTCTTGCTGCTTTAGCGCCGCCCCCATCGTCAAAAATATCGCAGAAATCAACTAAATTTTGTCCATTTCCGTTCATATCAACCCAACCGTTATCTATAAGTCCGGCTGCTCGTTGGAAATCATCGAAGAATACTACCATTGTCCCTGCCGGGAAAGAATATGCATTGCTGCCGCTCACGTTGTTCACATACACCTTCAGCCATCCATCTCCCAAACTAGATTCGTTGACCCAATTTGTACCGTTGTATTTTCCAATACAGATAGTTGTGTCTACAGCTTTCACGCACCATTCAAATCCAGAATTCATAGCTTCCATAACGTTCGACTGACCTAACACGATGGCATATGTATGTCTAGCAGTCAATCCGTGATAAGTCAATGGTGCACTTAATACTGTAAAACTTTCTGCCAGCGAACTGATGTCGATTGAGGAGACAGCGAGTAAATTTGTAGGTTGGTTGTTTGCGGTTTCATATAATTCTACGGTAACGTTGCTGTAAACGGCTGTGCTGTCCCATTTCCTAATTTTTACATCGATACCAGTAATGTTCAAGTGAGCTGCATCTGTAATAAAGGTCTGATACCGCTTAAGCTGGTCAGCACCCTTTAGTCCGAACGTCAATCCTAAGGTGCCGGTGTGGGAAATATCAATGACGCTGCTGGATACAGTCGCAGTACTATTGGGCCCTGTAACAGTATCACTTTTTTTAGTACAGTTAAACATCATGAATGCTGTAAGCACTAAAAACGGAAAAACGTTCTTTCGCATTTTATTTCTCCTCATATTAAATAGAATTTTCATCCCGACTTTGTCGAATTTCGAAATGACAAACAGGGTAGAGAAGGAGGATTCGATGATCCTAGTTAACATTTTTGTGCATTGTCGTGTGCGTGTGTCAATCTTTTTTATATGATACTGGATTATTTAACATCAGATGTTGTGAATCTTTGAGTTGAAGTATTTCTCTCAGTTTTTGTTGATCCATAAAAGCCCGGGGTCTTGTGGCAAGTCCGACAGAGGCACAAAAGAGCGAGATATTTTGCGACACGATTCCGGCATCAACTGCTGCCCACACTAATTTTACAGAGTCTTTCCCAAAAGTAAATCTGGAAATATCAGATACTAATAAACAAATGAGCGGGGCTTTTGCAACATTCACTTGTTTGTCGGCAATGACATTCCGGTAGTCATTATTGACGATAAGTTCAAGTAAATGTTTTTTTGCATTGTAAAGATAAATGCCGGACTTCATAAATACATAAACATCAATATCCTGGGCGTTTATTGCTGATGGGGCAGTGCGTTTCCCCGATTCAGGCCGGTTCACTCCGTTTGAAGCCCACAATAAATCCGATAAATCCTGAAGTTTTATTTCTGTAGTATCAAATTCCGTCGCTGATGCTCTTAAAGAGAAAGCCTTCATAACGGGCAATCCTCTGGTTGTATCGGGCGGGTTTAATACTATTGTCTTTGTACCTTGACCAAACAAAGAACTTGCAAAAATAGTAAACGAAATGAGAATATTAATCTTTTTCATTGTTATCCTTTTAATGTAATCATTAAAATTATTGTTAAGTGTACATTGCATAAAACGATTAAGTCGAACCGATTGTACGGCTCGAACCATCGACTGTCGTTGAAGGTTAAGTTGTCGATATGACCTCAAGAGTTGATGAATGTGGGATACAGCGAAATCGCATTTTATGCGGTGTGTTTGCAGAATCCTGATATGCGATAATAAATTCGATGCTGTCGATGGGAGTGTCAATTGTACTGAATCGAATCCACCCTGATTCTCCCCGGCGAAGATATTTCGATTGATTTATTTGCGCTGTTACACCCTGGGGAACTTTCAAATTCAGAGAGTTCATCGAAGCGCCGGCGTTGGCGATATAGAGTGTAATGAGTGTTCCGCTTCCGACGCATCGTTTCAATTGAATCTCCGGGACTGTTGGAACCGGTTGGGGAGGAAGGGCGGGAGAATCAGAATATATCGGTGAGGCAGAAAACGGATCGCCCGTTTCTATAAGCTGCGGCGCGATATATCCTTCAGGCACAATCTGCTGTTCTAAAGCCAGTGAGCGGGCAAGTTCGTCTTCTTCTGTCCTTCCTGCAAGCATATCGAACAATGTAAGATGGTACGTTTCGATTAAATTAAATTTCACAGCACAAAGCGCAATGATCATGCCGCCTGCAAATCCGCCGAGATGTGCCCAGTGCGCTACACCATCCCCAGAGCCCATACTGCCGATAATATCGAATATGAGCCAATACAGCACCATCCAATATGCCTTCGTTGCAAATCTTCCAGTTTTGAACAACCAGATGAAAGGAATTGCAAGAAAGTACCAACTATGTATTTTATTACGCGGAAAAAGAACGAAAGACATACCGACAATACCGTTAATTGCTCCGCTTGCCCCGATTGCCGGATGTCCATCCATAACAAGATGGGCGACTGCTGCGATAATACCAAGGCAAAGAAAGAGAAAACCATATGCTCCATTCCCAACTGTTGCGCAGATTGCATTCCCGAAAATCCAGAGGAATAACATATTCCCGAACAAATGCAAAAAACTTCCATGCAAAAACATATGTCCCAGCAAGCCGGATATATCCCAATCGCGTAGGACGAATGCTTGCTTATCCGCCATGGGAAAGAGTTGTTCGGGAAGAAAGAAAATAATAGAAATGATAACGATAAGAGCAGCATTGACGTACGGAATGCGGGTAAATATCGTTTCTAATTTATAGGGAATAAGTATCATTTCAGTATTCCATATTTAGTAGTGAGTATGATGACAGCGGTTAAGCAGTGAATGTTTTGCATAAAAATGACATTGGTTAGTATGTTATGGTAATTAATTTTCTGCGCGGAACAATAGAACTGTCCTTTGCTGTCATGCCTTTAAATTCCAATCCACCCCTTGTTCTCTGTACTGTTGTCATTGGAATTCAGTAAAACTTAAAAGCTTTTGTGAGTCTCAAGTGTATAGCAATAAGGCAGACTCGCCTAAGTTTTACGAGTGTTGGCGAGCAGGTGAGAATCACTATTGAGATAGTAGAAAGTTTTTTACTCAATCGCAATAATGAACATCCAGCAAGGGCGTAAGAGGGGCGAAGTCACTTCGCCCGAAGAATCAATGAGGAGAGGCGGAATTGGGGTTCAATATATTGAACCCGTACAATTTTGGAACGTGTGTTACAATGTTGCCTCTTTCAGGCGGCGAGAGATATCCTTGAGCGATGTCCAGCTTTCCATCAACTCGGGAAGATATTCTGAAGATGTGATAAATGTCCAGATATATGCTACAATCGAATAGATACTCCCGGTTGTAAAATCGTCAAGGTCAATTGATATGTAAAGAACAACGAGGAAGATGCCTAGGAGTATTACCCGCATTACTCCAAAATTGAACGCTCCCCAATTTGCAATTTTCTGTTTCAAGTATGACGATTTCTTATAATATGCACGAACCTCTTCCGGTTTCTGTGTAGAAAAGATATCATACGTGTTTTCATAGGTATCGTGTACATCTTTTTGAATTGCACCGACTCTTTTAATATAGATTCGATTAATGAACAGAAGCGGGAAAATGATGGTGAGACACGTGAGAGAAAGGCGCCAGTCAAACATGGCGAGTGCTATCACTGTTCCGCCAATTTGAATTGTTTGTTCGATGATCTCAGGAATGCGATATTGAAAAAATGTAATATATTGTTCAGACAACTGCGCAAGTGCTGCAGTTTTTGAGGGACGGAATTTCTTTTCCACTGCGACCGAAGAGATATCGGTTGCCAGTTGAGTGAACATCGTCAGATAAATTCTCTGGTCTACAACTCGGCGAATAACACCGGTTCCGGAATTGACCATGAACACACCGACCCAGAGAAAGAGCGGCAGCAAGGTTTCTTGAAGATTGACCGTTTGCCCGGAAGCGCGTTCGATTAATGCATCGATCACTTTGCCAAACACGGCTGGCTCTATAATCCATGCAACATGTTCAATAATTACAAGGGCAATCGCGACGGATATCCCTTTTCTGAATCGTACCAGGAGTGCAGAGAGCTGTAATGTGTTCGTTGATTTCATCACTTACTCTGCCAATTCTTGCAGTTCCATTCTATTATTCATCTTTTGTAAATTACATTATTTGCGTTGTTCTTCTTCGAGCGCCTTGTTTGTAAAATTCATCCGCCTATTTATCCACGCTCCATTTAACTCCGCCCCGGCAGGCAATAAAGAGGAAAACAAAGCAGTAGAGAACAGCCAGCTCGCCCTGGTTCAGCGCCGGGAGCAAGAGAGATCCAAGCTGGAACTTCCAATGAAACTGGAAATAGGCCACAGCCATCATACCGCTGCAGAGGAATGCCGCCAAACGTGTCCGAAACCCCAGCATCACGGCTAGTCCGCCGATGAGTTCTATAATTCCGCCAATCCAAAGTTGAGACCCGATCGGCGGATGGAACTGGGAAAACACACCGAGGATTTTTTGGGTGCCGTGGAAGGAAAACATGAAACCTGCTGCAATACGCAGCAAGGCGTAGGTGTAGTCTGCATACTTTTCAGACTGTTTCATATATGTCTCCGTTGTTCGTTATGAGTTTTTCACTGATAGGGAATGCAATAAAACATTCCTGAACCTCAATGTCGTTGTTTCTGAAAGTTTCAGAAAATGAAATCGGCTGTATTGTTTTAGCCGTTTTTATTAGGTGCCTGGAATGACGAACGAAATGCACTGTGAATTGAGCACAGCTCTCCGAAACCAACGCCCGGTTTTTTCACTTCCTGCTTTTTTTCTTCGGTTCTTTTGGCGTAAGTTTCAGCGTTCGAATCTCAAACGGCTTAAACTTGATCGGTAATTTGGATTTCGTAACCTTATGCGGCTTCTCATCTATTTCAAGGAGATTACATTCAACGATGTTTGCCGTATCAATACCGAAGTGAAGCAATGTGTCTGTGGCCATTCCATGAGCTTCATGCATCCGTATGATGACAGCATCGCTTTCTTCTGCTTTCTTGACCGAATCGACGATAATGCTGGGCTTCGAGGATTCCATAAGCGATGGAATTCCTTCCACGAGAATATTGGGGAACACCAGCACTGGATTATTCAGTTCACGTGCGTTCTGCACCGTACGTCCTTTCATCCAATCGCCGTTGTGCGGATAGAGCGCATAGCAGAACGTATGTTCGCCTTGGTCGATCAAGCTCTCATCAGATCGTGATGGGTCGATCGGGTGCGGATAGTGCGGTGAGCGGAGCAGTGTAAGCCGTAGAGTGCTTCCTTTTGCATCGTATCCGTATTTGCAGTCGTTCAAAAGACTGACGCCATACTTTGCATCCGACATATCTGCCCACTGCTGAGCGGGTACTTCAAATTTCGCTTTATCTTCTTCCGTACGAGGCTTCGATGATCGTTGAATTGCGCCGAATTGAATTTCGTACATTGCGCTGGATGTTTTCATGTTGAAAGGGAAAGCGACTTTCATCAATGTCTGCTTTTCATGCCACCGGATATGGGTCTGGAAATCAATGCGCGGTGTTTGATGGTAAAAGTGTACATCCTGCGAAAGAGCAGATCCGTTTTCTGTTTTCAATTCAATTCGAATCGTTGCCCGCAATGGACCGTGTTCTATTATTTTTATCTGTTTTACTGTCCACGGCTCGGTTTTATGTTTTTCAAATTCAGCGTCGATATTCCAAGCTTCCCAGAGTTTTGGCATGTCGCGGAAGGTGACGAAGGAATTGGCGCGTTTTCCCTTTTCGAGAAGCTCGCGACGGAGATGTTTTGCGTAGAGCGAACTGAATGATCCCTTGTTGTCGAGGCGAACTCTGAAATAGGGAGTTTCGATTCCATGAGTTGATGCTTTCCATGGTTCAGATGCATTTGAAGCAGTCTGCCGAGTATGAACAAAAATCTGCTTGAATCCGAAGGATGGAATGTCTGTTACGAAACAAAGAAACTTTTGTCCTTCCTTGGTTCGCTCCACTACTTGATGTTCGATCGGCTGAGCATGAATATCTTCAACCGAAAAATGCTTTTCACGAGATTTCACAAAGAGTTCAACATATGCACTTCGTTGCCAATTCAGTGAATTGAAGACTGTAAAAGAGAAATCTATTTTGCTCTTCTTTGCCGGTTGAGAGATTCCTTGAATACATTGTGCAATGACGGCAGAGCATGTTGTCCGGATGGCTTGATAGTCTTGTTGAGCGTCTTTGTACGCGTCTGCGATAGCAGTGCCGGGAAGGAGATCATGAAATTGGTTCAGAAGAAGCTTCTTCCAAGCTTGTTCAAGTTCTGTACGCGGATAACGCCGTGCAGCGGCATTCTTTCCATACAACAGTGCAAACGTGGAGAGAAGTTCGGATGTATATAACAATGTTTCACACTCCCGGTTTTCTTTCTTGATCCAAGCCTGAGTCGTGTAGGTGCCCCTGTGTGTTTCAAGGTAAAGTTCATTATTCCATGTAGGATATTCCGCGGACGGTTCTTCCAATTGCTTGAAGAACTCTTGAACCGTGGAAAGCTGAGAAGCAGGCAGTCCAACAATGTTTTTTAAAACAACTGCAAATTCCAGATTCTCTTTTGTTGGCCCGCCGCCGCCATCACCGTACCCAAACGTTTGAAGGATCGGAGATACAGGCGGCTCTCCCTGTGCTGGGGCTCCGCTTTTCTGAAGAAACTTGGGCGTGATCTGTGCTTCAAGTCCGAGAGGAGAGAAGTGTGCGAGAACTTTTGATTTATCGATTCCTTGCCACCAGAACGATGTAAACGGAAATTCCGTTGTATCGTTCCATGAAAGTTTTGACGTATAAAAATTTGTGATCCCGGCCTTTAGAAGAATCTGCGGTAATGCCCCATTGAATCCGAAGGAATCAGGAAGCCAGAGAGTATTTGAGTCGACGCCGAATTCTTCTTTGAGGAATCGTTTTCCGAATAAAACTTGGCGAACGAGTGATTCACCGTTTGGAATGTTGCAGTCGGCTTCCGTCCACATTGTGCCGAGTGGTTCCCATCTGCCTTCAGTAATTCGTTGTTTGATCTGCTTATAAAGATCAGGATAGTGTGTTTTTGTGAATTCGTACAGCACCGGCTGACTTTGAGAATATTTCAGCTCAGGAAATTCTTCCATCAATCGTAATACTGTTGAAAATGTACGGCCGCATTTTCTCACCGTTTCTTGAAGTGACCACATCCACGCGGTATCGATATGCGAATGTCCGATGAGATGAATAAGGCCTGGAAGATTTGTCCTGTGTTCCGTTTCGAGCGTGTTCAGAAGAAAATTATAGGCGCGCCGGATGGCGTTAGGATATTCTTCGCTTCCGGGTCTAAAATATTTCAGGAAAATAAGTGTCCGGCGAATCAGATCTCGAATTTCTTTCGAGTCATCTGAACCATGATCTACCTGTTTTTCAAGGTCATGGAGAACACTCAACGCGCTGTCTAATCGGCGTGCTGTTGTATCCAGAACTGCGAGTTCCGCGATACCGAAGATGTTATGTTCGTGCTTCCTTCCGCTATAAGCTTGAACGGCAATAACGAATCGTTCGTTGAGTTTTGATTTTTCGCAGATCAGTATTTCGTTGTGATACTGGTTGATGCCATGGAACGGTTTTCCATTGAGGTAGAGGAGTGCTTCAGGAAAATCAAGGAGCAGGACGAGAGGTTTTCCCGCAAACTTCTCTGTTATGGTGATGGTCTGACGGAACCAATAGGTTCGATCATATTTTCCCCAGTGGAAAGGAATGCGGATCGATGTCCACGATTTATCGTTCAAGGGAACCGATGCAGCGTAGGGAACATCGCCCTCTTTCATCTTCCAGTCCGAAACTATCGTCCGCACAGGATAGATAGAATCTTTGATGAAAGGATGTATTTGTTCAAGCAGATCAATTGCCATACTAAGTCACTTTAAAATAACTATGAGAAATCGTGGTGGAAAATATAGATTCTTAATGAAATGAGCAAATGGAAAATGGCAAATAATAAAGATTTATTTCTAGGATAAGCATAGCAAAAAGCAGTAGGATCTGTTGTTTTTGAATGACTAGAATTGAAAACTGGGAAAAATGCCAATGAAAAAGCAAAAAAGTCAAATTTCCGGACACTTTAAAGGGATAAAGGCAAGTTTTTTCTTAGGATAACAGGAGGCAAGGAAATAATTGTCGTTCTGGAGATTGATCTGGCAGGTATGTATCCGCTTTGCGGGATTCTCAAAATGGCAATACGTGGAACCTGCACTTCTTTTGCTAACTGTAGACGTTTGAGACGTAGCGCTAACGGGAATCGAACCCGTATTTAAGCCTTGAGAGGGCTCCGTCCTAAACCGTTAGACGATAGCGCCAAATAATACGCTGCCCCGCTAGGGGTCGAACCTAGACTTTCCTGATCCAGAGTCAGGCGTGTTGCCAGTTACACTACGGGGCAAATTATTATATACTCAATATACAAAACGAACAACTTGCAGGCAATAGAATATTCTGAAGCGTATCCTAATCTTATACATTCTTTTAAGAATGAACAGCGGGAACATCAAATCGCACTGTCTTATCCCAAATACGTTTTTCTTTCTTGATGAGGTCTTGATACACTGATTTGATGACCACATAGATCCATAATTGACTGTAGGTAAAATACATCAGAATGATGATTGCAAGATTTGTCAGAGTATCTTCTCCATCATAGGAGATAGAAAGAAATAATTCAAAGAGAAAAAGAATTAACGATGTCACCCAGACGAATGTATATGGACCGGGAAGTGAAATTGTGACAAGCTGAAACAAACTCACAAGGAAGAGGATGTCGGAAAAAACGATGGCGACAAAGAAAATATAATACAGCGAAAGTGTATAGAGCAGATCAAATGCCATGCGCTTGCTTTTGAAGCGCGGAATTTCTTTCCAGAATTTTTTTACGACATAATTATTGCCGCGTACCCATCGCATCCTCTGTTTAATCCACGTACCCCACTGCTGCGGTTCCTGTTCATAGGTGATTGCATAAGGGATGAATTTAATTTTGTAGCCTTCTTCGTAGATACGAATACTGAGTTCTGAATCTTCCGTCAATGCTTCTTCATCCCAACCGCCGAGTTTCTTGATAATATGATGCCACATCACGAAGTTTGTTCCGGGCAAGGTGGAAATGCCATGCATCTGCCACCGGCCTGCTTGCAACATTGATTGGAAGCTCAGCGTTTCGATGTTGATGAAGCGAGTCAGGAGTGTGGCGTTCTTATTCACGGTACGGAACTTACCAATCACAGCTCCAAGGTCTTTGTGGAGTAGCAACTGAGCGACAAGATATCGCAAGGAATCTTTATCCGGAGTGTTGTCGGCGTCGTAAATAGCGATGATATCACCTTTCGCTTGTTTGATGCCGAGATTGAGTGTTCGCGATTTTCCTCTACCGCCCTCACCTTTTGGTATATCGAATAATTGTACTCGCGCATCTTTTACTGCATACTGCTCGATGATACTCTTTGTTCCATCCTTCGATCCATCATTAATAACGATGATCTGCAGTCTGTCCTTCGGATATTCCAGCTTGAGCATAGACTCGATGGTCGAAGCGATCACTTTTTCCTCATTATGTGCAGGAATAAGAATCGAACACGTAGGATAATCAAATGAGCGGTTGTCAACCTCACGTTTCTCCTTCATCGATCGAACATAGTTGATATAGCCGAAGACTGTGAGAATGAACTGGTATGCGATGGTAAACCAAATGAGAATAACAGCAATGACAAAGAGAAAGCTTAGGTCAACTTCAAGAATGGTCATAAGAGATTATGCCTTTCGATATTCCAATGCACGTCGTACGATTTTCAGGATAAAGTACATAAGCAAAAGCAGAGAGATAGCCAATGCACTGAAGATCGCAATTGCCGTCGTAGACCAGAAACTCGTTATGTTGACACCATACGCGAACTTGTCACCAGTGACAATATTCGCCTTGTGGACTCCTTGCGGAAGAAAGATACTGTAGCAATCATTTCCTTTCATCGTCGTGAATTCCACAGGTTCGCCATCCACTGTCACCGTGGTGGGCATATTGCTCAGTGAAATTAACATTCGTGCATCAGACTTGTATTCTACTGTCACATCCCGTAAACCGTAGCTCGCAGATTTGATCGACCCCGTTGAAGACATGATGCGGGTTTGAAGTTCGTATGCAGAGAATGTACTTGCAGTCTGCGGTGCCAGAAGGATGGAATGATCACCAGCCGGTATCATATATCGGTTATCGCGGAAGGGAGGAAGATGTGTGCCATCGAGAGTTATTTCAGTAATCTCTTTTGGAAGGCGCAGTACAAACGAATATGGTGCATCGGTCGTCATTCCAGATTCTGTAAAATGATAATGAACTTTACTCGCCAAGGCATACGAAAATAAACTCAAATCTTGGGGATTAACACTTGACTCGGAATAAATCGTTAGCCGTGAAGCTCCGAGAGAAGCCGCACGAATAAGATGAAAGCTTTCCGTTCCTGTTTGAATGAGTGTAGGGAATGGGATGATCGCATCCTTGTTTCTGAAGCTGAGGATGTTCAAGTCGAGCATGAGTTGAGAGGAATCGACGAGCTGGCTGTACTGCTTTCCCATCTCAATATACCGGCGTGGATCGCTTGACCATTTCGATTGAGGATCTTCGACCTGTAATGTGAAGCCGAATCGCTTCTGGAGATCAAGGATGCTGTGCATGTCAATGCCGAACTGTTCACGGAGTTCCGGCGAACCGAAATTGTCCAATGCTGTGACAATGATTTGGAAGCCCGGTTTGCTTTTGGCGATTTTATCGAATACACTAAGAAGAGTTTCATAAACACTTTTTAACTTCTGCACCCGATAATTGACGATTGCTTCTTTCACAACTATGTTTGTTTTCCAATAGGACGGTGAAAGTGAATCAAATACCGCTTTCAGATCAATACCGTACTTTCTTCTCAACTCTAATTTTGCAGATGGATGAGCAGGAGTAAATTGTTTTGGTTCTTCAAAACCTCGTCCTGACTCAAAATAGAGTTCCGCGAGATCGACACCATCCCAATCATACGATTCAAGAAAAGAACGAAATTCCTTCGTTATTTCTTCAACACATTGGGTATCGGTAAGGGCAATTGGATATCGCCAAGCCGGTTTGGCATCGTCGCCGAAGACATTCTTTTCGCGCCAAGCTGGATGATTGTTCCAGAACATTTGACTCACCTGAGGCGGCTCCAACCAAGCATACACAAGAATACCGTTCGCATGAGCTAAACGAATTAAACGCGCATAATCGTACGTATATTTTGGATATTCATGCCAGCCGGAGACGTGAATAATGCGAATCCCGTTTGCTACCCAAGAGCGGATCATATTCTCGATACTGTACAAATGCCGAAATCCTGGGTCGAAGAATACTTCAAGCTGTTCGCGCCGCACAACAGGACGCAATTGAAAATACCTGCGAATATACTCAATGAAGTACGGATAATTTGAATATCCTTGCTGGGAATACGCATCAAATCGCGAGTTGATATAGAGAATTTTTCCCTTGCCGTAATGCTTGCCGATGACCATTGGAGATTCGGTTGCTTCGGCAGCGCAGAAAACTTTATCGAGGTTGTCGGTGTCGAACTTGTTCACGAGTTCGGCATAGCGCCAAACTATTTCTTCTTCAGGAAACAGTTTGTCGCGAACATGACGAACTCTCATACGCGTGCTTGCATATTGTATCCCAAATTCTTCAGCAAGGTCGGTTTTGGAATCGAGAATGATATTGCCACCGGAAGCGACGTACTGTGTAATAGTGGTAATGTCCCGGTCCGTGAGTGAATCAGCAATTGCCGCAGGAACAATGAGGAGGTTGTATTTCGATGGAATAATCGGCTGTCCGAGAAATACTGTATCCACCGCTATACTAACGCTTCGCAATGTGGATGCAAATGACGCCTGATCATTGAAAAAAGCACCGCGTGCAAAGTGGTTCCATAAAAGCATGACGTGCGCCGTATTCCACTCATCTTCCTTTGTAAAAATATTGTCATACACTCGTTCTACTTGAGAAACGGTTTTTTCAACGAATGTTTGTTTGTGCTCCCGGAATTCCGTAGGTTCGGCTTTGTAAAATTCGTCTGGTTCCAGCGTCACGTGCTTTGTAACAGTGCCAAGGAGCCGCTTTTCGGAGATCGGCCGATCTCTCAATTCTCCAGATTTGTCGAAATATGCTTCAGATAAATATTGATCTTGGAGTGTGATAGAATAGTCCTGTGTGCCGGAAAGGATGATGCGATCTTTTGTTTTGACCCAGTTTGTCTCTTCCCGCATATCGAGAAACGTGTAGCCAAGTTTTTCCAGTCCATCGGCAAGCTGTTTTAGTAAATCAAGATCGAGAAAAGAATGGAAGAATGCGGTTGCAATTCCGTCTCGAATATACAATTGAGATTTCGCATTCTTCAGCAGTTCGTCAACGGACGCACGGCTTGCTGCTTTATCTGGATTCAATGGGACATAGCCGAGGTTTTCCGGATAAATCGTCTGTCCAAAAAGGTCTTTTTTGATAATGTAAGGGAAGAACTGGCTGAAGTCGGCATCTTCAATAGAAAGCCGCTGTTCGCATGCTGTGCTAAAATACTTTGCAACGGTCTTATACAAAGTGAACGAAGCTGTGTAATGCGGTGTTTCCCAGACGAGCGGGTAGAGGTCATTCTTCATAAATTCCTGAATACCCATTTCAATTTTTCGGGTATCGCCTTCTTCTGTTTCGCCTTTGATAGGTCCGCCTGTGTTGTCATCCCAGAACTCATAATCGGCTGCTGTCACACCTTTGTACTGATGTGTTATCCCGTGCATTACTATGGTGCCGCCATTGTGCACCATATATTGTAATGCATCCACAAGATCAGGTTTGTCAGAGAGGCTCAAACGAGTTCCTTCACCGGGATCGACGAAGAAGGGAATTACTCCAACCATGAATGGAATGTCGCGGCTGGAAAGAATGTCTGCTATTTCGCGGAGATTGTCCGGATTATCGTAGACAGAGACATCTTCGATACGGATCATCGCACGATGTGATATCTCATGATCTTCGTGGAGGATGTCATGAAGATAATCCGCAAAGTAATTGTAATGATCGCCAGGGATCGCATATGCAAATGGAGACGCCGCAAAATAGATGAGATTTTTTGTTGAAATAGCATACGGCGATTCTCTTTGTTTGGTCGTAGAATATGCCTTTCCGAGAATTTTAACTTTGCCTGCATTTGTGATACGAATGATATCGAGATGGGATTCGGTTTTGGTGAATGTTGCGCCGTTTGCAAAAACCTGATCGAACTTTGTGACAGAATCGATGTGGGTAACGGTAAAACCGAACTTCTTCTGCATATCATACCGCTGGCAAAATTCCACCATTCCTGTGTTGAGCCAAATAACAGGCTTGTCTGTAGTATACACATCCAAAAGAAATTTCGTGGGGACATTATTGCGGGCTTCGTAGCCAATGTAAAATGTGTAATCATAATTCTGGAGTTCACCGAACTTGTAGTCCTGTACACCTATAAGGGTCGTCGAAGTATTGAAATGCCCAAGAAGTGCCGCGAGCTGCCGCCCGTCTCCAACAGCGTAATTTTTCATACTCGATGATCCTTCAACAACGATGAGAACTTTTTTAAGAGGGAACGTATCGCCGGAAAGAGAAAGAGCACTTTGAAACATACAACAGGTGAAGATGATAAAAAGAATCCGGATAGTCTGTTTCATGAAAGCTTTGCTCAAAATCGTTAATGCCACTTAGAAAAAAAGCCCGTAAAGGATGGAAGTGTATCGAACCGTTGCGGGCTAATTTTAGAATTCATTCTTTCATGAATAATTTAGTAGATTATTGGAGTGAAATCAAGAATATTTGCAATGTATCTGTTAAGACGTCCACCAACCGCCACTAAGATAGCGATTAAGAAAGAAGGTGGACAAAAAAGTCCTGACAGCATAGGAAACAATATGTTTTATGATCCAGTAAAAGTCGCTTGTAAAAGCATCCACATATCTTAAAGTGGGATCGTTCAGCTGAACGCCCCTACAAAAGCAAACCATCAATGGACTAATTCATTGTGATGGTCTCACGTCCTTAAATTGGATTTGAAATACCAAATCTTTGTATGTTCAGACGTCATCTCGACCATGCTTATGTGCAGCTGAACCAGCGAGTCGACTTACATTATCAGGATTCCGACTCTCTTTTGCAATGTTTCTTATGTGTTACGAGGGGGTGATCGAATCGCATGTTTTCTATTGAGAGGATATTGTTTTTCCTGTGAAAAGTTTGTAGTATGAAACCATTACAACAATCTTTCCATAATCGAGATGATGGTACGATGCCGTATAAAGTTCTCGTAGCTGATGACGATGAAGGCCAGCGTAAGTCTCATGGCTTTGCCCTCGAAGTCGCCACGGCTATTATCGAAGATGAAATTGCAATTACTGAAACAGCGACGAGCGTCGATACGTGGGCGAAAATTAAATCCGAGGTGTTCAATCTGATCATTCTCGATAATGATTTTAAAGATAACAATCTGAAGGGGCATCTTCCCGGTATCGCGCTTCTAGAGCTGTCAAAGAAAGAAAGCCCGAATCGCAATACTCCGACTTTCTTTTGCAGCGCGGATGCTTATGATACTCTTAAAGCGATGGTAGAGAGACATGGCGGAATATATCTCCCAAAAGTTGGCTACGATATAGAAAAAGTTGCCCAGCTCTTTGCAGATACCATGGTGAAGAAGAAGTAAGGTAATATGGCACGATGTCGAATGGAAAGGTCACCGAAGGTGACCTTTTCTTGTTTTCGAGAGTAGATGAATTCAAACGAAATACAATCCAGAAATTTTCGCTACCACACCATCGAAGGCGCGCTTTATATCAGCGCTACTGGTGCATTGATATCCACACAGACGATCATGCCGGCACTGATCAAGCGCTTGGGCGGAGGCGATGTACTCATCGGTACCTGGCCCGTTGTAATGTATTTAGCATACTTTCTCCCTCAGGTAATCTCCGCAAATAACTCCGGCGCAGCTCAATACCGCAAACCGTTTGTTATAAAACTTGGATTCATTCAGCGTATGCATATTCTTTTATTGGCTTGGGTCATTGCGCTATGGGGAGAATCTGCACCGGCGCTTGCCCTCATTTTCTTGTTCCTTTTATTTATCTCTAATCAAATGACATCAGGCTCTGTATCCCCGGTTTGGATGGACTTCCTTGCAAAGACAACTTCGCCTGAAAGCAGAGGGAAACTTGTTGGGTGGAGAGCTTCTCTCGGAGCATTGCTCGGTTTGGTAAATGGATTTATTTTAACAGTACTTCTGACAATTATTTCTTTTCCGTATAATTATGCAGCAGTCATTGGGCTGGCGTTTCTCTACCAAATGAGTTCATTGGTAGCACAGCAAAAGATTGTGGAGGAACAGCCTTCAGCAGTTACTGCTCCGGTGCGTCTTTCTGAATTATTTGCACGCATGCGATTCATTGTTGCAGGCAATCGTCCCTTCAGAAGGTTCCTTGTCGCATCTGTATTGCTCACAGGGAGTTTCTCCTCCGTTGCATTTTTTACCGTTGCCGCGATGAAGCAATTTGATCTCTCAGAATCGACGGTGGGAATTTTTACGGTTGTGATGATTATTGGACAAATTCTCAGTGGTGTAATGTTAGGATGGGTAGCGGATACGAAAGGGACGAAGAGGGCATTACTTATTTGTGGAATAAGTTTATTACTCTCGATTGTCATTGCATTATTTGCACAGTCGGTCATCTGGTTCTATTTCGTATTTATATGTATGGGCATCAATGTTGGCGCTGAAATGTCTATGCGATACAATTTTGCAGTGGAATGCGCGCCAGAGAGAGAACGTCCGATGTATGTCGGTATTATGAATGCTTGGTTTGCGCCCGTCTATCTGATTTCACCATTAGCCGGATGGCTGAGCGCGAACTATGGGTACAATTATGTCTTTTGGCTGTCGCTCGCCATTGGCAGTGCTGGAATTATTCTCTTAGCGAAGACACCGGATCTGCGTGCGGAGAAACTTGCGCTTTCCTCGAAATAACTTTACATTTTCTATAGAAATATTTTTATATAGTAAAGGAGCCTCCTGTGTACGAGAGATGTATCAATGAAGCTGAGTTGATTCTGACCACCCAGAAAGATGCACAGGCGCCGGTGCGCAAAATATGGGAAGAGGTTGCTCGACGTGCAAAAGTAGAGGGGTTTGCAGTTGCGACGCTTTCGGATTTTAGTACAATGCTCGAAGGTGATCGACGCTTTCTGATTATTCCTGCACAAATCAAAAATCAGGAAGACCAAGAAATACCGAAAGACGCCGAGCTTGAAGATTCGGAAATGGAACGTCTTGGTTTCTTTTCTGAGGATCAGGTGAAACTGCGCACTGCGCGCGTCATGGAGCGTCCCATCAGTGAAGACGAAGAAGAAATCGGAAGTATACGGCGCCGAGCGTTTGTTAGTCATGCGATGAAAAAAAATCCGACAGCTGTAAAAAAGAACGGATCTCCCGCATCCCATAAATCTCCAAAGTCACTAGTGAAGGAAAAAACTTTTTCTAAGAAATCGAAAGTCGTTAAAAAGACGAAGCCGCCTAAGAATCGAAAATCGAAACCACGCACACGAAGTAAGAAATAACCTGCATGCCAGACGATCAGACAAGAGTTTGGACTATCCGCGAATTGATGAAGTCTGCGATTGAGCACCTTCAAGGGAAAGGATTCGAGGAAGCCCGTCTCAATGTCGAACTTCTCCTTGCCCATGCATTAGATCTCCAGCGGATTCAACTTTATGCCAACTTCGATAAACCCCTCACTCCGGAAGAACTCAAACAATTTCGTACACTGTACGAACGTCGGCTGACGCGTGAACCGGTGCAGTACATTATTGGTTCTGCAAATTTTATGGGATTGCACTTCACCGTCGATCCGCGCGTGCTCATTCCACGTCCGGAAACAGAAACACTCATCGAACAGGTGATGCTTGCATGTCAACGGTATCCCACCGACGAACCAATTCACATTCTCGAAGTAGGAACAGGGAGTGGAAATATCGCTATCTCCATTGCTAAGTATGTGAAACGTGCACAGATTACGACGATCGACATCAGTCTTGAAGCGCTTGCTGTGGCGAAGCAAAATGCCCGCCTACACTCCGTAGAATCGCAAATAAAATTTTCATGTTCGGATATATTTGATCAATCTGATGAATTATTTCGGGTTCAGTACGATTTGCTCGTCAGCAATCCGCCGTATGTGCCGAAAGATGAATGGGAACAGCTTCAGAAGGAAGTGCGGGACTTCGAACCCTCATCAGCTCTGACCGATGGCAAGGATGGATTTAAATTCTATCATCACATGGCAGGAATTATTCCGACTATTCTGAAACCGGGCGGGTGTATCGTGTTCGAAGTGGGATTTGACCAAGCTGAGACTGTTGCTCAAGAATTGAGGGATGCAGGATTGGGAAAATTACAAATTACTAAGGATTTACAGGGTGTTCCTCGTGTTGTTTCAGGAACATGGGTGATTTCGCAGACAAATTTTATCGGTCTCAATTAGGTGTACGTAAAACGATGCGTGCATTGGTGCAACGGGTAAAGAGATGTTCTGTATCCATTGATGGAAAATTGACCAGTTTCATTGGAATGGGTGTGCTTGTTTTCCTTGGTGTGAAAAACAGCGATACAGAAGTTGATGCAGAATATCTTGCCGAACGCTGTGTGTCACTCCGTATCTTTGATGATGAAGCCGGAAGAATGAATCTCTCCATCAAGGATGTCATCGGCGAAGCGATGGTGGTTTCACAATTCACATTATACGGCGATACACAAAAAGGAAACCGGCCAAGTTATACTGATGCCGCGTCTCAGCAGATCGCTGAAGTATTGTATGATCATTTCACTAAGCACTTACGGAATCTGCTCGGAGAGAAACGAGTTGCAACAGGCGTCTTTCGCGCGATGATGGATGTCGAATTGGTGAACGATGGACCTGTGACATTGATACTCGAAAGCAAGAGTTAAATCGCCAACGGATGACCATCGACGATCATCTGGTTTCATTCTCAACAATAACACTCGGACATGAATGCTGAAGATGCTCATACAGCGCTGCATGTAGTTTTGCTCTTCCTGGATGGTGTAGGTATCGGGAAGAATGACGCGACTACGAATCCATTTGTCCGAGCACATATGCCTGCACTGACTTCATTATGCGGAGGGAAATTGCCGTACACTCCATTCAAACGGATTTCATCAGAACAGGCAGATGTGATCGCAGTGAATGCAACGCTGGATATAGCCGGGTTGCCGCAGAGCGGGACAGGGCAAACAGCGATTTTTACTGGTGTCAACGGATCTAAAAAGTTTGGTAGGCATTTTGGTCCACATCCGCCTTCGGTTCTTTGGTCAGTGATTGAAAAGAAAAACATCTTTCATCAGTTGAAGGCAATTGACAAATCAGTTGTCTTTGCAAATGCTTTCCCAAAACGATTTTTTGATTATATCGAATCCGGTACGCGGCGATTAACAGTGACAACACTCTCTTGCCGGTTCGCTGATGTACCTTTGCTTACAGCGAAAGAACTTCTGCTTGGAAAGGGTATTTCGGCAGATTTTGTTTGCGCACAATGGAAAAAGCTCGGTTATCCGGAGATCATTCCTATTACACCAGCGGAAGCGGGAAGACATCTTGCGCATATCGCGGCAAAACATCACTTCACGCTTTTTGAATATTGGCTGACAGATCATGCCGGTCATTCCCGGAACATGGCAACTGCAGTAGAAGTGCTGGAACGATTTGATGAATTCTTGTCCGGTTTTTTAGAATTGTTTGATCCTGTCAATACATTGCTAATGATTGTCAGTGACCACGGAAATATAGAAAACCTTTCAACCAAATCGCATACACGCAATCGCGTACCATGCATTCTTGCCGGCCGGCACCGCCATAAACTCGTGAATCAAATAAAAAATCTTACGCACATAACACCTGCAATCATGAGACTGTTTCTAGATTCATGAGTGAATTACGATGAAGCGTCGCCCGGCACTTCGGTTTGTTCTTCTTTTTGCCGCTGGAATTCTTCTGTCGGAATGGATATCACTTCCTCCAATTTTGTTACTTTCGCTTTCTATCGTTCTTGTTTTTTTATCAGCAATCCTTTTTTGGTTGAAGAAACAGCAATTCGTTGCTGTCATCGCGCTTCACTGTTCAGTTGTTTTATTAGGCTTTCTTCTCCAGACACTTCAGCGCTTGGATTTTAAATCTCGTGAACTTGAGCCAAGTATCGCAGATGAATCTGTAACACTCTTTGGAACAATTGATTCTGAACCGATCCGGCGAGATAGAAGGATGAGCTATGTTGTTCAGACAGATAGTATCTTTCGCGTTCACGGCATCGAACAAGATTCTCGGCGTGTTCTGGTTATGGTTCGTCTAGACAAAGGAGAAACCTTTCTGGAAGAAATGGAATATGGAAGGAAAACAAAATTACGGGGATTGCTCGAGCCATTCCCGTTTCAACGAAACCCGGGAGAGTTTGACTACGGAAAATATCTTACGCTGAATGATATTCAAGGGGTTATTTCGGTCAAGGGATTACACGAAGTAAAGGTGAATGAGCATAAAGGCGAAAATTCTCTCAACACATGGACCTATTCAGTTCAGCGCTCATTGTATCACATTATCGATAGTCTTCATTCTCCACAATATGCAGGTTTTCTCAAGGGAATCATTTTTGGATACTGCGCCGATATTCCGCCTGATGTGAAACAGTCATTTTTAGATACCGGCACGATCCATATTATGGCTGTCTCCGGTTCAAACGTTGCTTTCGTGGCATTTATATTTTTTTCGTTGTTTGGTTTCTTTCGTTTGTCGCGCAAAGCGGTTGGCAGTGCAGCAATAGGAGGGCTCATTGTTTATATGCTCCTAACAGGGTCAAGTCCATCGGTGGTTCGGGCAACGATCATGGCAATCGTTATTCTTTGCGGAACCTTGTTTGAACACAAAGCAGATATCTACAATTCTATCAGTGTCGCCGCAATGATTCTCCTGTTGTGGAATACCAACACGCTCTTTGATGTCAGTTTTCAACTTTCGTTCTCGGCTGTAATTTCTATAGTCTATTTTTATCCTCGACTTGAATTGCTTATAAAAAGAATTCCTGAGCGATTTGAGGAGATTAAAGCGGTCGATATGATACTGAAGCTCTTTGCCGTTTCACTGGCGGCTCAGTTAGGCACGATTCCATTCACTGCATATTATTTTAACCGCGTGTCTATTATTTCTTTGATTGCCAATATACCGGTTGTGCCCATCAGCGGATTGAATACATTCATTGGATCTGCAGAAATGATGTTTTATTTTATTAGTCCATGGATTGCCAAATTATATGCAGCATCAAACGATTTCTTGATTTGGTTTCTCCTTGGGTTTGTGAAGCACGCTGCGAGTATTTCCTTTGCATACGTAGAGAACTGGCATGTGAGTCCAATGCTCGCGATAGGATACTATGTCGCTGTGCTTGGTGTCTTCAATGCTCATCGGAGACGAGTTCGTGCATGGATCTTGATTCTTTTATTGGTCGCCGGAAATGTTGTTCTCTTTTTAGATTTATGGGCTCGTGCACATACAAAATTGACTGTAACGATGATCGATGTTGGACAAGGAGATGCCATTTTAATGGAATTTCCCAGTGGAAGACATTTACTGGTAGATTCCGGTCCAATATCGCAGCGCTTTAATTCTGGTGAGAAAATTGTTGTACCATTACTCAAGCGGATGGGAATTTCAAAAATCGATTATTTAGTGATTACACATCCACATAGCGATCATATTGGTGGCGCTGAATCAGTAATAAAATCTCTACGAGTTGATTCACTGTTCATGGGATCACTTGATTCCACCAATCGGGAAGTACAAAATTTACTCGAATGCGCACAAACAAGAAATGTAGGATTGAAAGAAATCCGCGCCGGTAACCAGATTTTCATCGATCCAAATGTGAGAATCTATGCACTTCATCCCACTCAAAATATGTCTGATGAGAAAAATTTAAATAATTCTTCCGTTGTGCTCAAAATACTATATGGGAATACATCTATTCTCACGATGGGCGATGCTGAAACTCCGGCTGAGCAAAGGATGATCAAACGATATGGTGAATTGCTCTCCAGCAGTGTATTGAAAGTTGGGCATCATGGCAGCATAACCAGTTCCAGTGAAGAGTTTCTTCAAGCAGTTCATCCAGCAATGGCACTGATATCGGTAGGAAATCACAACCGGTTTTCTGATCCATCGCCGTTCATTCTCTCGCGATTCAAAGCATATTCCATCGCAATGAATCGCACGGATAAACTCGGAGCCATTATTATTGAAAGCGATGGCAAACAATGGGTACACAGAGAGTGGAGATAAGGGTTTTCGCCAATGTTTCAGTTTGTGTGGATCAGGGAAAAATTCCCGATACATCACTAACCTGCTATGTTAAATTGAAACACTACCAAGTTTTTCGTAAATAAAGGTTGACAATAGTCTAATTCAGTAGTACCATTCCATAACATCTCCTATTGCCGTTTCAACGCCAAACGATCCTTCTGGGGCGCGGCAGAGTTATAAAGAAAACAGTTTGCAATTTTGCAGAGGGGTTATATGCAATCGCCTACCATTACGGTTACACGAGAACTTTCTGTTGCCTTCATTCTATTACTTTTTTCCACTTCGCTCAATGCGCAGATTAAGATTAAAGAGCGAGTGGAGATATCGCCGACAAACAACGTAAGACAACATACAATGACAAATTCAGAAATGCCAAATATTACTTTGCCTCCAATTGATCCTTCAGTAACCGCGTTGGGTATAGGCGGTGGTTTCCTCGCGGGAGTTGATTGCAGTGATCCAAACGCAGATTTGGTTTTTGTTCCGCGTATCGGTGGAACCTTGGGGATTGCATTGTGCCAGTGCGATGGAAGTGCAAGTGGTGATACGCCTGATGATATCCTTTTGGTGTTCGGCCCCGATGGAAACATTAGAAACATATTTCCACTGAAAGATCTCGATTCATGTTTTATTCAACCAAGTGGCGGTTATGTTACTTTTTACGACCCATGTGCTGCATATTATCATAATTATACCCAGTACGCTGTGGCTGGAGAGGAAGTTTGCTGGTTTAATCCATTTTGGTTCGATAAAGCAGCATATGACCATGACACTGAATTAAATGGTCATGTCGATTCAACAATTTACTGGTATGCGCCTCCTCGAATCATAGTCCCTGTAAAAGCATGGGAACCATTACGTTTTCGTTTATTAACATACGATGGAAAAATGATAAAGGACGTCAATTGTAATCAGGGGGGACCTTTGGATTCCCTCTCTCTTATTGTCACTGGCAATTGGACTCAATTTCCTAGTACATTGCCCCCGTACGGGCTGGGCGTGTTAGTGTTTCGAGCACGCGATTACGATACGGAGACTCATGAAGATTTTGCAACAGTCTTTCCCATGCAATGGCTTGCTATCGATAGCAGTGCTATTGGAGGATCGCCCTCATCGGTGGGATATTCTGACCCTATTATTCTGCCGGATAGCGGCATGTATCGGATTATTTTAACAGGTGCTAAACCGAATGTAAATGGGACTCTTACGTTCATCGACACAGCATCCCATATATTATTCTCTGATATCCAAAGCCACATAGGTGATACGATTCTCGTAGGACCGTATGGTGAAGGCACGTCCTTCCAGGTCGAATTGAATGGAAGTAATCCTTCCACAACAGAAACGAGCTATGGAAACTGGAATATGGCATTTGAGAATTGGATCGATTATGATTTCGGAGATGTCGCGATAACGGTAGAATATGCTGCTCAACCACCCAATCACTTGGAACTCTGGAGCACTTCAAGCACAGTCTATTATGGAGACACAGTTGATGTGGATGTTGTTCCTTGCGGCAATGACAGTTTGTTCTCGCCTCTTGGTCCTGATGATATGTATGAATTTTCTGTTGCACTGATGGGAGAGACCTCGCAATATGGACAATTGATCTATCAAGGACAAGGCGGAGACTCCTTTTATGGTATTCCTTCCGTGGGCAGAAGAGGAGTTGGAGTGAAGTTTGCGGCAAATGGAATTGAGCCGGATAGTACTGTGAATTTAACTTTTGATCTGACGGCAAGATATATCGGTGGAGGGGGAGTGGCAAGTTCGATAGGAATAACACCTATTAAACAGACACAGACAAAAGCTCTGATGAAGCAGTCAAATAACAATCCAAGCCAGGGTATTGTGAGATATAAGAATAACAAAGTTGCATTGAATAAGGATGCACGAAACAAAACATATAAAAAGGCCGAAGCAAAGAAACTACAGACCATCTCAGCACTAAAGCGGCCGAAAAAGAAAAAGATAGGACATCCTCTTGCGGTGAATAAGAGCAAAAAAAATGCGCATAAATCTCTTTCTCAAAAAACAATTCTCGCTTCAACAGCAGGAATTGGAACGGGAATTTATTATCTAGAAACTTTTTGGACATGGGGAGAAAAGAAATACACAATTCTTTTAGGCGAGACGAAATATTATCAAGCGAAACCAGATTTAACAGATAAAACAGGAACAAAGCTTATATTCAAAGAAATGAGTGAGACAAGCGGGTGGACATCAGGAGGACAACCAGCACAATTTACTGTAACCGCGGAAACACCTACAGATAAACTCGGCGTCTATTATGAGTTCAAGGATAACGATGGAAAAATATTAGCTGGCGATATGATTCGATTAATTGGCCGATATTGGACAAAAGATCAGACTTACGAAGTACGATTAAATGCAACATCGGGTGAAAGATCGGGGAGTATTTTGATTGTGGTAAAGAAACCGAGTAAACTAGGAGATGCACCACAATCAGCCATTGATGTAATAGGGAATCCATATGCTCTTGATGATTCTATTATCACTCATGCCGGGATGACTGGTATCTTGCCACAATACATTAAGGCAATGATCAGAAATGAAACCGTTGGAAGATTTGCTCCTTCATACCGTTATGAGCCATTTACAGATTTGAAGAAAGTTCAAGTAAAGGACATTAAAGGAAATTATATGTTCAAATCGAAAACACCTTATTGGATTAATAGCACTTCTGATTTAGGCACTCCAGGGATTCCGACGGATCATTCAAATCTTTATAATGCTCTTAGCAAAATAGATGGCTATCCCGGTTATCAAACAGTCTGGGATATCTATAATGCAGATATGAATAAAAAACAAAGTCTTTATTCTTTGAATGTTTATGGAAATATTTATGGCTTAGCGGAGCAGTGGACATTGTACTACAACAAGGGTATTGCAGACCAATACTCGTCTGCACAAGCATCGGATTCCGCTAATGCTAAGTTTATAAGGTGGATGAGAGATACTTGGTCTGGAGGATTGAAAAATATTGTTGCGCAAACACGGATAGCCTCATCCTATGGACTCCTTCAACTTATTTACTACTATGGTGTCAGCGATGCAGAATATCCCATTGATGCAAATCATCGTCCGGAAGATATTAACTTAGTATATAATTCGTTGTATTATGGTATTATGCATTTCTCAAATAAGTTGGAATGCGCAATGTATGTACCCCTAGATAGTAACAACTGGCCCAATGGTCTAGAGGTATCTTATTTATTAGGTTTATTAAGATACAATGGGAGTATTAACTATGCGCTTGATGTCATAGCTTATTCTCAACAATATCTGCCACAGCAATAAATTTTAAGAGGTTATTATGAAATCTAAAAATATGTTTATTGGGTTACTGTTCATTATTTTCATATTTGCTGCGCAATCTTTTTCACAAACGAAAGAACAACGCTTAGCAGCTGCTGGAGATGTTATTGATGGGTTGCTTAAAAACGATGTTGGGCCCCAATATCACTGTGTATTTGGCGTTGACGTAGACTCAACATTGGGTGATGTACGTTTCTATAGTTATCCGATGGAAGATCCTTATGGCACACTTCAACATTGTATTATATTTACTGGGGGACGAGATACAAAAGAAGGAAACTTTGTAGGAGTGTACAAGAATGGAGCAATTCTTTGGCGGTCAGATACTACAATTCTGGGCTATCAGCCGAATCTTTTTACTACAGAGGATTTGAATCGATCAGGTCAAGTGGATCTAGTGTTTGAATCAGGAATTGACCAGTCGTCGCAACTATGGATATTTTGTTGGGATGGCCATGTAGGGAAACGTATAAGTGCGATTGACAGTAGGGGACAATCTGTGCTTCAAAGTGTTTCGCATTCATTTGAACTGTTCGATGCAGATGGCGATGGAATACTAGAAATTAAAGATGGAAATGTTGCAGATGGCTCACAGACTTGGAGTTGGAACGGTAGTGAATTTGGAAGTTGGCCGGATACTCCCCATTTACCATCTACTACTCTTTGGCCAAGAAATAAGATTGATGTAGTTATTCACTGCAACGTTACCGGATCGACAAATCAATTTATTTTTAATTATTCACTATATAGCAAGCCAAGTAGCTTACAAGAGGTATATGACGTACGCATCTGGGGACGATGCGACAGTGTCAGAGAAAATTCTGCTCCGGTAAGATGGGAAGTTGATTACAATAACGGTCGTGGGAGCAAATTCTTTTCATATTGGAGCAGTGATCCTATGAATCCCATAAGACGGTTAATCATGCCCGGAGAAATGGCGGATGGTTTTAAAACAGTGGCATTTGGTTTGCCAGCTATTGAGGAATATGATGCTCAAGGTTTTAATGCTTTTCCTAATTATAGTCTGATGACAGATCAGCAAGTTATGGATATTCAACAAAGAGACGAGACTGAGAATTCTGTCCATGGCTTCACAATCGCGCCAATCAATCCGCCGTCGCCATTCATTCCGCTTGCTTTCCTCGACACACTCAATAATTACACCACACAATCTCGCACACTTGGCTGGATCAAAGATCAAACAACGGCAAATAGGTATCTTGGCTATTTTGCATCAGCCAAAACGAGCTTGGTGCAAAACAATATTACATCAACACGCGCAACACTCCAGCAAGTACTGGATAGCACAGCGACTCTTACAAGCGAGGCATACGCTCTCATCCGTTTCAACACAGAGTATTTATTGGCACAGTTGCCGATTCCTCTAACCGGTTGTAACGTTAAGCTTATTAACAGCACCGGCACAAAACTCACGGGTGGAACACTGCAGTACTACGATGGAAGCTGGAAAGATGCCGTAAATAACAATGATGGAACATTCTCTGTTACGACCAACCTGAAAACAATCAGTTTACGAATGACGTACCAGGTACGGCACACAAACAAAATCGAATGTCACGGTCGGGTATGATACAGTGATATTCCAAACAGTCAATGCACAAATACAGCTGCAGAACAGCACCGGCACTTTAATAGACACAGGATCTGTTCAATATTATGCCGGAGCTTGGAGAAACTTAGGAACAACCATAAACGGCACAGCAACCAAAGAACTCTTGCCGAACAATTACTCGTTTAGAATGACATACGCCTATGCCAGTAAGGATCAACAACAGGACATAAGCACAAATTCAACCGTTGTTTTCCGAACGGTGAATGCAGCCGTGCAGTTACAGAACAGTCAAGGCACATTAATGGATCAAGGGACTGTGCAGTATTACTCGGGCGCGTGGAGAGATCTGGGAACTACAACGAACGGTATAACAAATAAAGAACTTTTGCCGAATAGTTACTCATTCAGAATGACATACGCCTATGCCAGTAAGGATCAGCAACAGGACATAAGCACAAATCCAACCGTCGTTTTCCAAACGGTGAATGCCGCAGTGCAATTACAGAATAGTCAAGGCAGCTTAATGGATCAGGGAACAGTGCAGTATTATTCTGGTGCGTGGAGAGATTTTGGAACTACAACAAACGGTATAGCAAATAAAGAACTCCTGCCGAGCAATTACTCATTCAGAATGACCTATGCTTATGCAAGCAAAGATCAGCAACAGGACATAAGCACAAATTCAACCGTCGTTTTCCGAACGGTGAATGCCGCCGTTCAGTTACAGAACAGTCAAGGTAGTTTGATGGATCAAGGAACTGTGCAGTACTATTCTGGAGCCTGGAGAGATTTAGGAACTACAATAAATGGTGTCGCAAAGAAAGAACTATTGCCGAACAATTACTCATTCAGAATGACCTATGCGTATATTTCGCTCGATAAAGCGCAGGATATATCTATAAACAATACCGTCAGCTTCTCGACAGTCTTATGCACTATACGAGTGAAAAACTCACAGAACCAGCTGGTGAATAATGCATTGGCGAGTTATTATTCAGGGGCATGGAGACAGATAGGCAATACAGTAAACGGAGTAATTACCAAGGAATTATTGCCTGTGAATCTTTCATTCCGTGTAAATTACGGAACACAGCAACAAGACAAGCAGCAGAATTTATCCACAAATACTGTGGTGGATTTTGCAATACAATAGATGAATCGATAAGAAGGGGCGAAGTGTCTTCGCCCGAAAAGTTTGTAAGACGAAAGAGGAAAAAGAGGAGAAAAGATATGCGGTATATAATGATTTTAGTTCTCTGCACAAATCTTGCATTAGCACAACAAACTCAGAAAGCCTATGAGATTCCCTTTGCCTCGAAGGGAAATACGATTGAACTCGCGGTCGCCAATACTTCGACACTATTAGCGGAAGGAGTGAAAGTAGAAGCAACAAGTATTCCGGATGGGATAACATTCACTCAGAAAACAGTTACTCTTCCAACTCTCAAAACAAAAGTGGAGGTGACAGCATCGTTTACCTTCTCTGTAGAAAAGACAGCAAAAGTCAATAAGCAAGATACACTCCGCTTTACTATCACGGATAAAACCGGACAGACGTGGACGAAAGAGATTAAGATTAGCATCACACCGCCAACAACATACGAGCTTCTTCAGAACTATCCCAATCCGTATAACCCGTCAACAACAATCGAATATCAGTTGCCAGGAACAGGAACACGAACACGATATAATGTATCATTAAAGGTATATGATGTCATTGGGCGAGAAATTGCCAATCTTGTCAACGAGCAGCAGGAACCGGGATATTATCAGAAAACATTCGATGCAAGACGGTATGCCAGCGGTATGTATATCTATCGTCTTGTTGCGACAGACGAGCAGAATAAGCAGCACGTGTTTCAGAAGAAAATGGTGCTCTTGCGTTAAAGCTGCGGTGACACTACCGAATTTTATTCGATTACGCTACGATTTTCACGGGTTTTGTTTTTCCACCTTTTTCTCTATATTCTATCGTGAATCTCAATCAATCTGAAATAAAATATCTCCGGTCGCTTCAGCAGAAGAAATTTCGAGATCTTGAACAAAAATTTTTGCTCGAAGGCTGGCGTCCGTTGCGCGATGCTCTCCATTCATCATTTCATATTGAGTATATTGCTGTTCTTGCAGGTGAGAGCGAAAAACACGAACACCGGGCTATTCTTGCTCTTGCAAGAGAACGCCGTATCCTTGTAAAAGAGCTGAAAGAGATGCAATTAAAACAAGTATCAGATACAGTGCATTCTCAAGGAGTGATAGCGCTTGTTCATGAACAAACAAAGATATTCGACACAAAGAAAATTCGACCTGCACAGCTTATTATCGCCTGTGACCACATCAACGATCCAGGCAATCTGGGTACCATTCTTCGCACGTGCGATTGGTTTGGTGCAGATGCAGTGCTCTTAAGCGAAGGATGCGTTTCATTGTATAATGATAAAGTCATTCGGTCCACTGCAGGCTCTATTTTCCATTTAAATGTGTTTGAGAATATAAATTTAGACATTGCTCTTCCAAATCTCAAATCGGAAGGATTCAAAGTGACTGCAACGACTCTCAATGGCAAAACGCTGAAAGCGTACTCATTGCCGGAAAAAGTTGTCCTTCTGTTGGGAAATGAGGCACAAGGAGTGAACCTTCAATTGATTCAGCAAGCGGATACGGTCGTCAGTATTCCACGCTACGGTCAAGCTGAATCGCTTAATGTCGGAATTGCATGCGGTATTTTTCTTGAACATTGGCGAAATCGAACAGACCAACAATAATCACTCTTCTATTTCCTTCAATTTGAATTCAAGGGAAATTCGGTTATCTTTTTAAAGAAAAAGGGAATCAGGTTTGGCGACAATTCTTAGCAAGATTGTTGAGGTTTGTATATTTCGATGGATTGCGGGTGAACCTCAATACCTTCTGCTCCAGCGTGCTGATGGCGAAGAACTTTATCCTGGTCTTTGGCAAATAGTAACCGGGTCAATGAAGGAAAATGAAAGCGCAGACAAAGCAGCGCTTCGTGAACTTGAGGAAGAAACCGGATTGCTCCTGAAACGATTCTGGACAGTTCCAATCGTGGATTCGTATTTTGACATACAGAATGACACTGTCCAGATGGTGCCAGTCTTTGCTGCTGAAGTAGATACGGCACGAAATGTGCAATTATCCCATGAGCATCAACGCTTTGAGTGGCTAACGTATGTCGCGATAAGAAACCGCATTGTATGGCCCGGTCAGAGGCAAGCAATTGAAATTGTGCATGAATTTATCGCCGGCGTAAAAGAAGCTGCTCGATTATTGGAAATAACGCGATTCTAAATTGAAAGGAAATTATTGTGAGCCTCTTGGTCATTGGATCCGTTGCACTCGATACTGTCGAGACGCCGTTTGGAAGTGTCAAAGATGCACTTGGTGGTTCAGCAGTATACATTTCTGTAGCAGCAGGTTATTTTACAACCCCCATTCGTCTGGTAGCAGTGGTCGGCGGAGATTTTCCGAAAGAGCATATCGAGTTTATGGAATCGCGTCAAATCGATCTTGATGGATTGCAAAGTGTTGAATCAGGGAAAACCTTCCGATGGGGCGGCAAGTATCACTATGATTTGAATGTTCGAGATACACTTTTTACAGATCTCAATGTCTTTAAGAATTTCGATCCGAAGATTCCTCAGGGATTCAAATCTTCCTCCTATGTTTGTCTTGGGAATATCGATCCTACCCTTCAATTACGAGTGTTGAATCAAATCAATAAACCGAGGCTCGTCGTAGGCGACACGATGAATTATTGGATAGAAACGAAGCCGAAAGAATTGATGAAAACCATGAAATCCATGGACGCGATCATTGTGAATGATTCCGAAGCACGTTTGCTCACACACGAACCCAACCTCATCAAAGCAGCAAAGAAGATTATCAAGATGGGCCCGCGTATCATTATCATTAAGAAAGGCGAACATGGTGCAATGTTAGTGACTGAAGATACTATATTTTCAGCCCCCGCATTTCCGTTGGAAACTATCTTCGATCCCACAGGAGCTGGAGATTCCTTCGCCGGCGGTTTCATCGGTTGGATTGCCCGTACGGATGATTTCACGACGGAAAACTTGAAACGCGCTGTTGTCTATGGCAGTACGTTGGCGTCGTTCTGTGTAGAGAAGTTCAGCATAGACAGTTTGCGAGATTTGAGTTATCTCAAAATTCGCGATAGGTTCCATTCGTTCATGGATTTATCAAGATTTGATGAGAAGTAATTGTGATGAAGCCGTTAGAATGGATCAACGGCAAGCTGAAGTTTCTCGATCAGACAAAACTCCCCCTCGAAGAATTCTTCTGCGAGACCGATGATGTTGTTTTTGTAGCAGAGGCGATCAAGCGGCTCGCAATTCGCGGCGCTCCGCTTATCGGCATTTCGGCGGCATATGGTGTTGCACTTGCAGGTCTTTCGCTGAACCACTCAATGATGAAAGAAGCACGCTCGCATCTCTTATCGGTTATAGATCTTCTTGCCTCAACGCGTCCAACCGCTATTAATCTTTTTTGGGCTTTAGAGCGACAGCGTCGCGTGCTGGATGCATGGCAATCAGATTCCATCACCGACCTGCAAAATAATTTGCTTAACGAAGCAAAATGGATTCATCAAGAGGATGCGGAGATGTGCGAGCGGATCAGTTCTTTTGGCATAGAACTTCTTCCCAACGATTGTTCCCTCCTTACGCACTGCAATGCCGGTGCCCTGGCCACTGGCGGGCGCGGAACAGCTATCGGTATAATTACCAAAGCGTGGGAACTGGGAAGACTGAAACACGTCTATATAGATGAAACGCGGCCGCTCTTGCAGGGCGCAAGATTGACAGCGTGGGAAATGAAGCAAGCAAAGATTCCTGCGACGTTGATAGTCGATAACGCCGCAGCGGTTTTAATGCAACAAAGCAAAATTGACGCAGTCATTGTTGGTGCGGATCGAATATCAATGAATGGGGATGTGGCAAATAAAGTAGGAACATACTCTCTTGCAGTGTTGGCTAAGCACCATGGAATTCCATTCTATGTTGCAGCGCCTGTTTCGACCATAGATATTCAGATGAGCACGGGGAAAGATATTCCTATTGAGGAACGAGATGATAAGGAAGTGACAGAATCATTTGGCAAACGAACTGCACCGGAGTCGATACATGTATTTTCACCGGCATTTGATGTAACGCCAAATGAATTCGTGACGGCGATTGTAACAGACCAAGGAGTGCGTCGGCCTCCATTTTCAGATTCTCTCAAAATATTGAACTTGCGGAGGGAGCGTGCTGGTTAAGACCGAGGTGATAGTTCTGAGATCGATGAGGTACCGCGACACGAGTAAAATCGTCACGTTTTACTCAAAGGAATATGGCAAGTTGAAAGGTATTGCGAAAGGTGCGAGATCTGCTAAAAATAAATTTGGCTCTGCATTAGAACCGCTCTCTCATTCTATGCTTCTCATCTATAAAAAAGAACATCGTGATCTCCATTTGATTTCACAATGCGATTCTATTAACTCTTTCCGAAATCTCACGGAAGATTTAGATCGGATGTCTACCGGACTGTCGGTTTTAGAACTTATCGATCAAGTAACACATCATGAAGAACGCACTCCGGCGATGTTTGCCCTGCTCGTTGAAACATTAAGTGCATTGAATTCCAGCACGAAAAATTATCAGACGTATTTGCAGGCATTCCAGCTGCGGCTTGCAGCATTGTTCGGTTATGGGCCAAATTTTGATGCTTGCGGCCAGTGTGGAAAGCCCGTTCTTATCGACAATGGAGAAAAGCAAGTTGCATTTCAGATTGTTCGCGGAGCAGTGTTTTGCACTCAGTGCTGCGCACCGAATGATTCTTCGGTACATGACAGTGGTCAGAGTATTGCGTTCACGACACTATCAGTACAGGGATTGCAAATTGTTCGCCGTCTCCTGAATGCACAGCTCTCAAGTCTCAGTAATCTTGAGTTCGATATGCGTGTAGGGAACGAAATGAACGAGCTATTACGTTTGTACTTACGGTATCACTTTGATGGATTAAAGCCATTGAAATCAGCAGAATTTTTTCAACAACAACATATAACAACAATGTAAAGGAAGTAGCAGTATGTCGACAAAATCGATTCTTGCAGCAGTTTTTCTTATCAGTCTCGGCATTATTTTCGGTGTTGTGCTGGTGTCCAGTTTCAAGGGTGTTGATTTCTCATTTGCCGGAGATGACGTCAAGCTTGGTGCATCACAGGCTCCCTTAAAACCAAACTCTACACTTCAAGCTTTGAATGAAGCATTCCATACCGTCAGCAAAACAGTGACGCCTTCAGTTGTCTTTGTGGAAGTGGAAATGGATCAGGAATCAGATTCTCAAGATGATGGAAGTCAGTTCTTTCATCGGTTCTTCGGTCCTGATTTTAAATTTGATATGCCGAAGCGCAGTCCGGAAAGAGGCTCAGGTTCGGGAGTTATTATCACCGCGAACGGATATATTCTTACGAACAACCATGTTGTGACGAATGCGAAGAAACATGGCATAAAAGTTCAGCTTTCTGATACACGCGAGTACAAGGCAAAACTAATCGGTACTGATAAATATACCGACCTTGCCGTGATCAAGATTGACGCAGATAACCTACCGGTTGCTACCCTTGGAAATTCCGATGAAGTTGAAGTTGGACATATCGTCTTTGCGATCGGTGCACCATTGGGATTGAAATCGACGATGACACAAGGAATTGTTAGTGCGCTAGGGAGAGATATTGGGATCATTGGAGATGAATATCGAATTGAAAATTTTATTCAGACCGATGCCGCCGTTAATCCCGGTAATAGCGGTGGACCCCTTGTGAATATTCAAGGAGAAGTAATCGGTATAAATTCTGCAATCGCTACAACAAATGCGCGGTACCAGGGATACAGCTTTGCGATTCCATTGAATCTTGCGAAACAAGTAGCGACAGATATTATTAAATATGGCAAATTCAGGAGAGGATTTCTCGGAATTGGAATCAAGCCGGTTGATGCTGTAACAGCAAAAGCCGCAGGTCTCGATAAAGCAAAAGGAGTGTGGGTGGAAAATGTAACAAAAGATGCGGCAGGAGAAAAGGCAGGAGTCGAATATGGGGATATCATCCTAACAGTTGACGGAAAAGAAGTGAACACACCGCAGGAACTGCAAACTGCGATTGCCAGTAAACATCCTGGGTCAGTCGTCACTCTCCAGATTTGGAGAGATAAAAAGATCATCGAGAAAAAAGCCGAGCTTGGTTCTCATGATGAAGAAGGCGAAACAGTTGCTGAAAAAGTGAAAAATGAAAAAGAAGGATCTGACTCTGATTCGAATGCTGAGAAAGTCATTACTGTAAAAGAACTCGGAGTGACTGTGAAATCGATCGATTCCAAAACAAAGAAACGGTACAAAGTGGAAAAAGGTGTATTGGTTTCGGATATCGAAGATATGAGTCCTGCACAGGATCGCGGACTCAAGAAAGGCGATGTGGTGACAGAAGTTGGAGATCAAAAAGTCTCAACACCGGATCAATTTGAAAGTTCAGTAAAGAAGCTTAAACCGGGCGATGCTGTGATGCTTCGGGTAAAGGGCGAAGACAAAAAGATGCGGTTTGTCCCTATAGAAATGCCTAAATAAATCATAAATCTGAAACTCGAAATCTACGAGGCGCGGCTGAGAATATCGGTCGCGCTTTTTATTTGTCCGCCAATTGAATCTCCTACGAAATTTTGTTTAATTAAATATAGATAAGAGTTGGTGGTATTCGCCTTGATGAACAAATTGTATTATAAGGAATCAAATCCATGATCCGCTATCTTACAGCTGGTGAATCGCACGGAAAAGCACTTGTCGGTATTGTAGAAGGGGTACCCGCAGGTGTCGAAATTTCATCCGCATATATCAATCATCAATTATGGCGACGCCAGCAGGGCTATGGACGTGGCGGCAGAATGAAAATTGAATCGGATACAGTTGAAATTCTGTCCGGTGTCCGATTCGGAAAAACTATCGGTTCTCCGATTGCATTAGTAATACAGAATAGAGATTGGAGGAATTGGACTGAAAAGATGGCTGTCGAAGGAAACGTTGCCGGAATAGAAAAAATTACGGTTCCTCGTCCCGGTCATGCAGATTATGCAGGAGCAAAGAAATATGGATTTGACGATATACGGAATGTTATTGATAGATCCAGCGCACGGGAGACCGCCATGCGTGTTGCGTGCTGTACCATCGCACGAAAACTGCTAGAAGAATGCAGAATTTTCATCGGAAGCCATGTCCTTAGTCTTGGTCCCGTTTTGATAAAAGACAGAAAGAAAATTGACAAGTTAATCCTCCGATATACTGAAAATGCATACCTGGTATCAAAAGAAGCAGATGGCTCTGAGGTCCGAATTCTCGACAAATCCGCCGAAGCGAAAGCAATTGCCGCTATTAAGAAAGCAAAGAAAGCCGGTGACACTCTTGGCGGTGTTTTTGAAGTTATCGTAAGCGGTGTTCCGGTTGGGCTCGGCAGTTATGTGCAATATGATCGAAAGCTCGATGGGATACTTGCTCAAGCTCTCATGTCGATTCAAGCAATCAAGGGGGTAGAAATTGGAGAAGGTTTTGCGAACGCTGCAAAATTCGGTTCGGATATACATGATGAATTTATGCTGAAGAATAGAAATATTATGCGTAAAACCAATCGTGCCGGCGGCATGGAGGGAAGCATGACAAACGGCGAATTGATTGTTCTCCATGCTGCAATGAAACCCATAGCAACGCTCGTTAAACCGCTACAAACTGTTGATTTGAAGACAAAGAAAGTGGTCCAATCACGCTACGAGCGTTCGGATGTTTGTGCTGTTCCGGCTGCTTCAGTTATCGGCGAGGCGGTGATTGCCCCGGTGCTAGCAAATGCATTATTGGAGAAGTTTGGTGGGGACTCGCTGAAAGAGTTATTAAGCAGGTGCAAGGTCTGATTCCTAATCGGAAAAAGCAAGAATATTCATGGCTTCAGATACCGACCTGAAGAATATCTTTATTTGTCATGAAGAAAAATAACCTTATTCAGCGGCTTACTGTTTTCGAGGAAGAATCTTCGGGGATTCCGAATAATGTAATTGTTCAACCACAGGAGTCAGAACATGTGCAACGTCGGATAACCGTTGTCTTGTTCTGGCGTATAATGCCGGAAAAGAGTCGAACTGCCCTTTGTCCAATCCTTCCTTCGCTAGTCTCATGCAGACTCCGGCAATTTCCATACGTTGTGAAATTATTAAATATGTCGGGTTGTTAATTCTCTTTCTGATATCGCCAAGTGTTATTTTATCACGAGAATATTCTTGAACCAGGGATGCGACTTCGGAACTTAAAATGCCCTTAAGCCGTGTTTTTTCCGTTTCGGTTTTTGCAATAGCTTCTAATGCAATTTGTTGTGCACTCTCTGCCAGCGTCTTGCTCTTTATCGGCTCGCTCATTGCCAAAGATCGAGCATGAAGCAAAAGTGTTTCTGCTCGATGAATTGTTTCCATATCGAATTGGGCAGCGCGGCCGTAAATAGCAGTACGAAATGTTTTTTCAGCTTGCTTAATGGCTTTGTAGGGCATAAACAGCAACTCGATTCATCAAATCTCTTGCCTTCTCTTAGGCATACTTAGTATAGGGAAAGGAGGCCAAAATGATGTGACGAATCGCACACCGCTCCTCATTGCTGGGAGCTGTATTTCGCCTGCACTCTTCATAACATAACGTCTATAATGTTAACAGAATAAGCGAATAAACATATCTATAATTTATGATAGGAAAAGTTAGTATAGTTAGCAAACAAGCTTGCGAAATAGTATAGAAATACGTTGGGCAATGCGGTGAGTTAAGAGATAATTTCAGTTGACAAAGTGCGAAAGGATGTTTATGTCGCCTATCTGTCGCTCTCAGCCTCGATTTAATTCTAAAAATACTTTCCTATACTTTTCCTCGGACATATGGAATATACTTCCTATCGACTCGGAGAATATGATTTTGGATCCAATCGCTTAAAAATTTCAGTAATTCAATATGAACAGTTTGCAAGCCGCGTTCATAATCCAGTACGAACTTGTTCACTCTTTGGATCGCATCTTCATGTTCCTGTTTATGCGCATTCATATTCGGATAATTGTATATTTTCATCAAAGACTCCTCGGCTTTGAAATGATACACTACATATTGCTGCAGCTCTTTCAAAACAGAACCGACCACTTCTCGATCTTGAGCCCCTTGCATGGCATCAAACAATAAGTTGGTAAGAGATAAAAACTTCTTGTGCTGCTCATCGAGCTTTTGTATTCCAACTGAAAAGGCGTCATTCCATTCTATGAGAGGCAAGTATAATTCCTTTTGATAATTACTTTATTTTAGCTTAATCAAAATTCAGGTCAATTTCTAAAGAAACAAATAGATCATGATTTCTTAATGATTTCACATGTAAATGCGATAACGGGAGTTTCCTCCCGATACTCTCTTGAAGTGAAATGCTTGCCTTTGATAGATCTCTGGCGTACTTTGCCAGCAGCTGTTTCACTGGCGAGGCTATTGGTGATACGATGAGGGATGAAACGGATTCAATTTGAAGAATAATTTTAAAGAGAGAAAAAATGAAAAGATTATCATTATCTATCGCGGCTGGAATTATTTGTGCGATTCTATGTGCCATTGGAAGAAAATATTTAATTCCATCCATCACAGTATCTGCTTTAATTGTTTCATCTTTTGGAAATCGAATTCTCATTGGTTTTGTTATCGGTATAAGCAGATTAAGAATGAACTATCTTTTCCACGGAGCATTCATTGGCTTTTTAGTAACTCTCTCATATTCCATAGGAATGATACTTGATAATAATGTAATGGGCTTTATTATGTACACTACAGCAGGAACCATATTTGGATTGTTCATTGAAGTAGTCGTAACAAAAATTTTTAAAGCTGCGAGCATGTAATGAACGAATCGGGGGATATTTTGTCTCTGCAAGTACACTCATCATATATTGGAAATGTTCATCGGATATTATGCCCTCGGGATAGATGTGAGGAAGAAAGAATTAAATAACGAGTGAAAAGAAGGTACCATGGAATATAGCCATACACAATATGGAAGTGTCATCGTTATAGGACTATCCACTGTCATGATGATTATCATCATAGTTCCTCTCGATCTCGGGATATTCCCCCCAGTATTGTTCATTGTCCTGGCAATGCTCGCCATTTCATTAGCTCTTTTCTACTCGCTCAATGTAGAGATCAGCGACAATGTTTTGGTTTGTTGTTTTGGAATAGGTCTCATTCGAAGACAGATTCTTCTCTCGGACATTCAGCAAGTTCGGGCCGTGAAGAATCCTTGGTTCGGTGGATGGGGAATTCGTTGGATGCCCGGCCAGTATTGGTTGTGGAATGTTTCTGGATTACACGCTGTAGAATTGCTGCTGAAGAATGGATCCCGGTTTCGCATCGGAACAGACGAGCCCGAAGCGCTTATCCGAGCCATCGAAGCCAATATAGTGTCGGTCATTTAATCCGCTTACATAGAAACCATTTCTGCTGGCAGGAAAATGTAGGGAAAAATCAGCAGAAATGAATTCCTGCAGGAAATCGTTCCAAGGACACATGGCAGTGTATCCTTACGAAGACGACACTTGAATTACCCCAATGCTATCAAGATTTTCATCCAAAAAATTGTTAGAATCCAATAACTTGTATCAAGTTGAGATACACAACAGCAACCATCAACATCAATAAATTATCTCTCATATGAAAGGAACACCCTATGTCAAAGATTATTTCTGCTCTTATATGTACAGGACTTGCGGCGCTGCTCATCACATTCGCTTCGGCTCAGGAGAAAAAACCGATCGAACCTCCCAAGCCTGCTATAAATCCCTCTCTGGAGTTGTTATGGGCGTGGAACGATATCGGAAGGAAGCTGATCGCGATGGCGGAGGATTTTCCCGAAGATAAATATAACTTCAAAGCCCAAAAGGATGAGCGGACGTTTGCAGATAATCTTCTGCACGTTGCATCAGATTACTACAGCATGATCAGTGCCATCAAAGGAACAGCGATGGGGCCTACCGGGAACGAAGATTCCTTGCGGAAAAAGTATCCGACGAAAACAGATATCGTGAAATTCATGAAGCAAGTGGTCGCTGATGGTGCGCAGTTGATCAAAGCGCAAAGAGACAGTGGATTGACACGCGAATTTAAATATCCATGGGCAAATATAATGGTTCACGGCTGGTTCGGCTGGCTCGGCACTATCGAGCACGCAGGCGAACATTACGGGCAATTGGTAGTGTATTACCGTATTAATGGATTGATACCACCCGAATCCCGGCCGAGAAAATAACATAAGTGAAAGAAGAGAGAAAGAGTGCATAGAGAAAATCTCCACAGAGATTTGATTCATCAAATCTCTGTGGAGAAGGACGTGATAAATCATGTCCCTCCAAAAGTAAAAATCATTTCATAAGCGGACAAGACGACATCGGCAATAGGGAATCGCGGGGAGAAGATGATATTGCAATAAGGAGAAAGTGTATGAACAAAATCATGATCACATTGCTTACTTTCTTTTTTTCTATTTCAGGTTATGCGCAAGAGTCTTTCATGACATTGGGTGAACGAAGTTCCCTTAGCCTTGATGGAAGCTGGAATTATATTGTTGATCCGTACGAAAACGGTTATTACGATTACCGCTGGCAGCAAAATCCGAATGGAATTTTCAAGAACGAAAAGCCCAAAAACAAATGGGACCACATTGAATACAATTTTGACATATCCGATACCTTGATTGTTCCGGGTGATTGGAATTCACAAAGAAAAGAACTTTTCTTCTATGAAGGCACGATCTGGTATAAGAAGTCATTCGATTTCAAAAAGAAGAATGACACGCGGGTTTTCTTGCGCTTCGGAGCTGCGAACTACTTTGCCATAGTGTATCTCAACGGAGAAAAACTTGGTGAACACGAAGGCGGGTTTACTCCGTTCAGTTTTGAAATAACGGACCTTATTCAGGAAAAGGACAATTTCATCGTTGTGAAGGTTGATAATAAGCGCTGTGCTGAATGTGTCCCAACACTGAATACGGACTGGTGGAACTATGGTGGCCTGACACGAAGTGTGGGCATCATAGAGACTCCAGCGACGTTCATCAGTGATTACGTTGTGCAATTGAAAAAAGAATCTACAGGCTATATCTCCGGTTGGATACAATTGAATGGTTCTAAACTTTATCAGGAAGTCAGCATTGTTCTGCGAGATACAGACATTCGGCGGCGATTTACAACAGATTCAAGCGGATTTGTGAAATTTTCTTTTCCGGCATCAGTGAAATTCTGGTCTCCCGAAAATCCGGTACTACACAAAGTAACAATTTCTTCAGAAACAGATACTGTTGCCAGTAGCATTGGATTCCGAACGATCGAAACGAAGGGAACACAGATACTTCTCAATGGCAAGCCGGTTTTTCTGAGAGGTATTTCCATTCATGAAGAAGCTCCTTTCCGGTCAGGACGGGCGAACAGTGTTCAAGATGCGCGTACATTGCTCGGGTGGGCAAAGGAATTGGGATGCAACTTTGTTCGGCTGGCGCATTATCCTCATAATGAAAACATGGTGAAAGAGGCAGACCGTCTCGGGTTGATGGTTTGGTCTGAAATTCCGGTCTATTGGACAATCCGGTGGGAGAACGATCAGACATTTAAAAATGCATCACAGCAGCTCTCCGAAATGATTTCGCGCGACAGAAATCGGGCATCGATTATTTGTTGGTCTGTTTCCAACGAAACTCCCTTGAGTGCACCGCGATTAGAATTTCTCAAAGGCTTGGTGCGACAGGCACGAGAAATGGATCCAACAAGGCTTCTCACTGCTGCAATGGAACGCCACTATATCGATTCAACGACACAAATGATTGATGACCCGCTTGGAGAGTTTGTCGATGTGCTTGGGTGCAATGAATATATCGGTTGGTACGACGGGCTGCCGCAAAAAACTGATGCCATCCGATGGAAAACAGTTTTCAATAAGCCGCTCATTATGAGTGAATTCGGTTGCAGCGCGCTCTTTGGGTATCATGCAGATTCGCTGACAGCATGGAGTGAAGATTTTCAAGAGTCACTATACATACATCAGATTGCCATGCTGCAGAAGATTCCATTCTTGAGCGGGATGAGTCCATGGATTCTCATGGATTTTCGTTCGCCGCGCAGGCAATTGCCGGGAATTCAGGACTTTCGGAACAGGAAGGGATTACTTTCTGAAAAGGGAGAAAAAAAGAAAGCATTCTACGTGCTTAAGAGATATTACAAAGAACTCCAGCAGGGACGATAGCTGTGGAAAATCGATTCAAAGCAAATGATTTTGTAGCAGCAATCGATGATCGCGGAAATAGAATTGCTTAACGGAGATGTGAGATGGAGACACGAAAAATTAAGAAGGTCTTCAAAAGTCAGTCTGTTCTTGAAGGAGCGGGAGTTCGTCTCAAACGGGCGATGGGAAATAAAGAAGTGCCTCAATTCGATCCATTCCTTCTATTAGATGATTTTCGTTCCGATCATCCGGATGATTATATCAAAGGATTTCCCTGGCATCCTCATCGGGGAATTGAGACGATCACATATATGCTCAAGGGAAGCGTAGAACACAAAGACAGTATGGGCAACAGCGGTACCATTTCTTTGGGTGATGTTCAATGGATGACGGCAGGCAGCGGAATTATACATCAGGAAATGCCGAAAGCTGGCACTGGCGGCGCGATGTACGGGTTTCAACTCTGGGCAAATCTTCCAGCTTCTCACAAAATGATGGATCCGCGGTATCAGGAAGTTAAACAGGTGGATATTCCAGACGTGGTTCTGGAGAATGGAACGAAGATAAAACTCATTTGCGGCTCTTACAAGAAAACAAAGGGACCTGTACAGGATATTATTGTCGATCCAGAGTATCTCGATATTACTGTGCCATCAAGTTCGGAATTTATACACGCGACGAAGAGGGGATATACGGTCTTCGCTTATGTGATCGAAGGGCGAGGATTTCTGAGCAAAGAGAGGGAGTCCTTTTCCTATGAAGCAGATGGAGTCAATTATTTTGATATCGTGCGCGAACCGTACGCATCCAATGGCACCCTTACCCTGTTTAATGAGGGCGATCAAATCGAGGTTCAAACAGAAGATCAGCCTATAAGATTTCTCCTGATCTCCGGAAAACCGATCGGTGAGCCTATTGCATGGTACGGACCGGTGGTGATGAATACACAACAAGAATTGGAAATTGCTTTTCGGGAATACCAAAACAATACATTTGTGAAGAAAGGGAAGTCCTCGTAGGATCGTTCGGCTTTATGTCCTTATAACAGCAACAAGAAATGCAGGTTGCAGGAATAAGAGAATAATATAGCGAGCATGTACACATTACAAGAAGGAGAGAAGGCAATCACAGCTATGGATGAACTAGTATATAGAGACGCAACTCTTCATGACTTAGAGAGAATTGTCGAGATATATAATTCGACAATCTCTTCAAGAATGGTCACTGGCGACACAGAACCTGTCTCCGTGGAAAGCAGAATACGATGGTTTCATGAACACACTCCCAATAAACGTCCTTTATGGGTTCTCGAAACCAAAAATAGGGAGATCATTGGATGGGTTAGTTTTCAGTCGTTCTTTGGCCGACCGGCGTATGATGCGACCATTGAGCTAAATATTTATTTGGACGTTTCGCACAGAAGCAAAGGATTGGGTAAGCAAGTGCTGCACCATGCAATAGATGAAGCACCAAAATTCGGTGTGAAGACAATCTTGGTATATATTTTTGGTCATAATGAACCAAGCATAAAACTATTTAGGCGTTTTGGCTTTGAAGTCTGGGCAACACTTCCCAATATTGCTTTATTAGATGGTGTAGAAAGAAGTTTGAAAATATTTGGCAAACGTATAGCATAGCAAAAAAGCTTTAGACATCTTTTAACTTTGCTTGGGGCTGCACAGGAAAAATAGTGGAAATGACACCATCTCTTTTATCATTTCTCACAGCTATACAATCTCAATTCTTTTCTAATCTTGACTCTGGCTGTGGAATATGCTATATTTTCAATGGAAAGAACGAAATACCTCAAGAAAGATATGAGCTAATAGCTCGATTGTTCAAAAGGAGGTGCATAGGTCTTCAGTATATTCGCAGAAACCATCGGTACAAGCACAAAATTAAGCCGGAAAGTATTGGTGCTCAATCATAATTATGAGCCATTAAGCATCTGTAATGTCAAGAAAGCTATCATCCTCTTGTATTTAGGTAAAGCCGAATTGATCGCGGCGTGCGATGGGAAAAAATTGCATTCAGTTTATATGACGATGCCCTATCCAAGCATCATTCGCCTCTGTGTTTTTGTCCGTGTCCCTTATAAAAAGATTGTCCTCTCTCGTAAGAATATTTTGCGCCGCGATGGACATAGTTGTCAATATTGTGGGAGAACTGACACCATGCTCACTGTGGATCATATTATCCCAAGAGCAAAGGGCGGCCCAGATTCGTGGGAAAATCTGGTAGCAGCATGTGTCTCTTGTAACAACAAAAAAGGAGACAGAACTTTGCATGAAGCAGAGATGACTCTCCTCCGTAGACCGATTCGTCCCAACCACGTGATGTTTATCCGCCATTTCGTCGGCACTGTGGATGACCATTGGAAGCCGTATTTGTTTATGAATTGAAATGAGTATTTGGTAATCAGGTTCCAGTTGGCAGTGCAAATATTCTGAAAACTATAAACTGATTCCTAGCAACTGTTTTACGAAAGGAGTCTAGTGTTCTTTTGAGTCAGAAGAAAAAAATTATCCTTAGTGGAATGCGTCCAACAGGCAAACTGCATCTTGGCCATCTTACAGGTGCTCTCGAAAACTGGGTTGCAATGCAGGGTGAATACCAAAATTATCATCTCATCGCCGATTATCATGCACTGACAACAAATCCAGATACTTCTGATATTTACAATAATTCCATCGATATGCTCATCGATTGGCTTGCCGCCGGACTTGAACCTGAGCGAAGTCCAATGTTCAGACAATCACAGATCAAAGAACATGCCGAATTACATTTGGTTTTCTCAATGCTTATTACAGCGGCACGTCTTGAACGGAACCCGACTCTCAAAGAACAAATTCGCGATCTTGAGATGGACAGTGTGGTCTATGGACATCTCGGATACCCGGTGCTGCAAGCTGCTGATATTTTGCTCTACAAAGGCGATGTTGTTCCTGTTGGTGAAGACCAATTACCGCATATCGAGATTACACGCGAAATTGCAAGGCGTTTTAATGCACAATATGCACCAGTATTTCCAGAACCTGAAGGGAAGATTACAAAGTTTGCACGTTTACCCGGACTCGATGGTAAACGAATGAGCAAATCAATTGGAAATACGATATTGCTATCAGACCTGCCGGAAGCAATCATAAAAAAATTGAAAACTGCGGTTACGGATCCGCAGAAAATACGAAAAGGTGATCCGGGACATCCGGATGTGTGCTTGGTGTATGCGTATCACAATAAATTTAATCCAAGAGAAGTACTGGAGATTCGTGCCAATTGTGAGAGTGGAAAACTCGGATGCGTTGATTGCAAAATGAACTGCGCAAAAAGAATTATCGATACGCTGAGACCAAACCGTGAAAAGCGCACTTATTATGAATCGCATATGGATGAAGTAAAAAATATTCTTGCAGACGGTGAACGGCGCGCAAAAGCAATCGCGAAACAGACAATGGCTGAAGTTCATGAAGCGATGAAGCTCGGGTAACTATGTATACAATTAAACTCCTTGACTTTGAAGGTCCTCTGGATCTTTTGCTTTTCTTCATTAAGCGGGATGAATTGGATATCTACGACATTCCGATTGCTCGAATTACGAAGGAATTTTTAGAATATCTCCATTACATGCATCAGCTCGATTTAGAAATTGCAGGCGAATTCCTTGTTATGGCGGCAGAACTGATGCAAATTAAGGTCAGATTACTTCTCCCACCGGAACCAGGCGAAGAAGAAGAAGCTGACCCGCGCGCTCATTTAGTGCAACGGTTGGTGGAATACAAACGCTTCAAAGAAATGTCGATAGAGATGAAGAGACGTGAAGATGAACAAATAAAAGTATGTTACCGTGGGTATCATTCTGCGGATGAACATGTGGTAGAAGAAGAAACAGGCGAAGATATGATCCGCGATGTGACATTCTTCGATCTCATTGCGTCGTTTAAATTTGCGATGGACCGAATGCCGAAGAAGTTTGTTCACGAAATTGAGAAAATCAATGTCACTATCGAGGAACAGATTGCCTATATCGAAGATTTCTTCTCACGGCGCTCAGAGGCAACCTTCTATGAGATGGTGAAAGATTTTGCAGAAAGAATTCGCATTATCGTAACATTCCTCGCTTTGCTTGAAGTTATCCGCTCAAAAAAACTCATCATTCGCCAATTGCAGCCGTTTGGCGAACTTTCGATTATGAGAAATGTAGGTTAATGCAAGAACCAACAACGATAGAAAAAGCAGAACTGAAAATTCCAACAACGCTGAAGGCATTGGTGGAAGCACTCATCTTTGCAGCGCATGAACCGCTTTCGATTAACCAGATTCGTGCGATCTATGAAGGTGATGATGTGCGAAATAATGGATTAAAGCAAATTGAACCGGAGACCATCAGGCAAAGCGTAACGGATCTGAACAGAGAGTACGAAAAAAGCGATCGACCATATCGCATTGTGCAAATTGCAGGCGGATATCAGTTCGCGACATTATCTGAGTATGCAGAGTGGCTTGGGAAACTCTATAAAGAACAGGGACGACGAAAGCTGTCGCAATCAGGTGTGGAAACACTTGCGATTGTAGCTTACAAACAGCCCATCACGAAAGCGGAGATAGAGAAAATCCGCGGAGTGAATTGTGATTATGTACTCAAGACACTGTTAGAGAAAGAATTGCTTACCGTAACTGGACGTGCGGAAAGTGTTGGCCGTCCGCTTCTCTATGGCACAACGAAGGAATTCCTAAAACACTTTGGATTGAACGATATCACCGATCTCCCACGTCCGAGAGAGATTGAAGAAATTCTCGGTGAAAGCCAGTTCGAGACAGAGCGCAGAATGTTGGAAGCGCAAGAAGGCGCCGAGCTCATGAAGAAAGATCAGGAAGACTTCAAGTCGCGCTTACCGCATATTCCAAGGAAGAAACCGGACCTTGAAGAGAAAAATGTCGAAATCATTCAGAGTAAAAAGACACATGAGATCAGAATTGTGCCGATTGTGGATCGCAAGCTTTTAGAAGAGGCAGGACAGGAAACGATCGTATTCAACTTAGAGGATGTGCCGCCGGTAGAGCAATTACTTTCACCGTCTGTCACAGAAGAAGAATCAAAAGGGAAATCGCCGTTCATTTCTTCTCAGGAAGATATTCAGAAAGAAGTTGACGAGCAAGAATATTCTGTTCAAATGCCGAACGAATTGGTGGCTGAGCCGATTGCTGAAATCTCTAAAAATGAAGAAGAGATAATACAAGAACAAGCAATTGAAGCAGATGTACTAAAAGCTAAGACCGAGAATACAGTTAAGCGCGCAGAGGTAAACATAACAGAGGAAAAAAATATTCAACACTCAAAACGTTGGAAGGTATGGAAAGAAAGAATTCAGGGCTTCATAAAGAAACTGTTCGCCTGAACCGTTATCTCGCCATGGCGGGTATTGGTTCCAGGAGAAAGAATGATGATTTGATTCTTTCTGGTGCAGTAAAAGTGAATGGGCGCGTTGTGCAAAAATTGGGCGTCCAAGTTCATATCGGCAGTGACAAGATTTCTATCAATGGAGAGTTGGTCAATCTCGAAGAGAAGCTTGTCTATATCCTTCTAAACAAACCAAAAGATACCATCACAACGACGAGCGATGAAAAGGGTCGTACGACTGTCATGAAATATGTTCGCGTGAAGGAGCGTGTTTTTCCGGTCGGCAGGTTAGATAGGAATACAACAGGTGTATTGCTTTTCACGAATGACGGCGATCTTGCAAATGCATTGATCCATCCGAAGTTTGAAATTGAAAAAATGTACCGCGTAACGCTCGATCGTCAAGTGACTGATGAGGATTTAAAAAAGCTTCGGAAAGGTGTTCGTCTTGAAGATGGTCCGGCAAGGGCAAGCACTGCAGATATGATAGAGGGCTCCAAACGAAAGAAAGTGCTGCTTACGCTTCGGGAGGGACGAAATCGTGAAGTGCGGAGAATGTTCGAGGTCATCGGACATGATGTACGCCAGCTTGACCGCGTTTCTTTTGCAGGGCTCACACCACTTGGGCTTCCGCGCGGAAGTTCGAGATATTTAACTCGAAGCGAGGTCAACAACCTTAAAAAACTCACCGGCGCAATAAGCAGAAAAGAGATCGATGAGATTTCCTCATAGCAGTGGTATTCTTCTCCACCTACATCCTTACTCGGACAATTTGGCGCAGGGAATCTTAATGTACCAACTACTATTATATTGATTGGTTATACTTAATTTTTTATCATAACAGAAATCTTATAAGACTTTTCAATTAATCTAAAATTTGGAAGAATAATGACTGACAAAAAGAAAATTCAATCGACTGAACATGAACCTGAAGACTTAAACGTGCTGATGCTTCGCCGTCGGGAGGAATTAGAACAACTGACTAAGCTCGGCATCAATCCATACCCATATGAATTTTCCAGAGATGCGTTCTCTGTCCAAATTATCGAACAATTTCGTGATGATACTCAGCAGCGCATGGTAGCAGTAGCAGGACGGATTATGTCCATTCGCAGGATGGGGAAAGCATCATTCTGCCACATTCAAGATTCGCAGGGAAGAATACAGGTGTATTTGAAACGAGACGATCTTAGCACAGTGTACGATGCTTTCAAGTTGATGGATATTGGTGACATCGTTGGTGTCAAGGGATTTGTCTTTCGAACGAAGATGGGAGAAGTATCAATTCATGCATCGGAACTTATCCTATTATCAAAATCTCTTCGTCCTTTGCCTATTGCTAAAGAAAAAATTGATGAACAAGGGAATAAAACCGTCTATGATCCATTTTCGGACAAGGAGTTACGTTACCGCCAAAGGTATCTCGATCTTGCAGTTAATCAGAATGTGCGGCAAGTGTTTGTAAAACGAGCAAAGATCATCAGTTCTCTTCGCAGGTTTTTAGATGAGCGTGGGTATCTTGAAGTGGAAACACCTGTCTTACAGCCGATCTACGGTGGCGCATCTGCGCGGCCATTTGTTACTCATCATAACGCACTCAATGTTAAGCTTTATATGCGTATCGCAGATGAATTGTATCTTAAACGCCTCATTGTCGGCGGCTATGACGGTGTGTATGAAATCTCGAAAGATTTTCGCAATGAAGGCATGGATCGGACGCATAATCCAGAGTTCACGATGATGGAACTCTATGTTGCATATAAAGATTATCGCTGGATGATGAATTTGGTAGAGGAACTTGTTTCAACAGTAGCTATGGCAATCAACGGAACGATGATTGCGAAATTAGGAAATCATGAAATTGATTTCACGCCGCCTTGGAAAAGGGTAACTATGTTTGATGCTATCAAGGAGAAGACCGGCAAAGATCTGAGGGGCAAAGGGGAAGATGAATTGCGAAAAATCGCGAAAGAATTGCACATCGAAGTAGATCCGAAAATAGGTACAGGCGGAATTATTGATGAAATTTTCGGTGAAAAAGTGGAACCGCATTTAATCGAACCGACATTCATCACCGACTATCCGCTTGAGATGTCACCGCTGGCAAAGAAGCACCGCCTGGAGTTGGGATTAGTTGAGCGCTTCGAGGCAATTGTGAACGGGAAGGAATTATGCAATGCGTTTTCTGAATTGAACGATCCGCTTGATCAACGATCAAGATTTGAAGAACAGATGAGACTCCTTGATCGGGGTGATGAAGAAGCGCAAGTACTTGATGAAGATTTCCTTCGCGCTCTTGAATATGGCATGCCGCCGACAACAGGATTGGGTATCGGTATCGATCGGCTAACTATGTTGTTGACGAATCAAGATTCGATCAGGGATGTCATCTTCTTTCCACAAATGAAATCCGAAGAGCGTTAAGAAAAGATGAGCTGTGAAAGTTATTTGAATACTACAGCGACCCTCTTCATGGATATCCGTATTTAAAAAAAAGACTGTGATGGCTGTTATTTGATTTTCCATCGATTTGACGTACCTTAATATACAAAGTGCAGGAAAGTATAGTTTTGAATCAATGGAACTATTTGAAAACAAGTTGATAATTCTAAAGGAAAAAGTAATGAAGAAAAGATTTTCTTTGGCCGCAGTCGCGGCATTGGTGGTTGTTAGTATATTTGCCGGCATGGGAATCGATAAACTGATTTCCGCTGACAATATATACACACAGATCAAGAAGTTTGGAGATGTTCTGAGTGCCACAGACAAGGCATACGTAGAAGATGTTGATACAGGGAAACTGACCGATGCAGCGATTGTTGGAATGCTGAATACACTCGATCCACATTCTGTCTATATTCCTCCAAAACAATATGAGAAAGTAGTTGAAGATTTCAAGGGAAAGTTTGAAGGGGTGGGAATTTCTTTCCGCATTCTAAATGACACGATCACCGTGATTGAGCCTATCGGCGGCGGACCATCAGCACGCATGGGCGTCATTTCAAATGATCGTATCGTAAAAATCAACGATTCGTCATCTATCAAATGGACCGATCAACAAGTGATGCACACTCTCCGTGGACCAAAAGGCACGAGAGTAAAGATTTCCATTGTGCGCCCGAGTGTGAAGGAAATCCTTGAGTTCGTTATTATCCGTGATGAGATCGCGATCACGAGTGTCGATGCTGCATTTATGCTGGATAAGGAAATAGGCTATATTCTCGTGAATCAATTCAAGGAGACAACACACACCGAAATGGAAAAAGCGCTTCAAAAGCTCCACGAAGATGGAATGAAAAAGCTCATCCTTGATTTACGGAATAACGGTGGCGGGTATTTAGAAGAAGCTGTTCGTATGGTCGATCAATTCCTTGACGGTGGAACAAACGAAAACCCACATCGAATAGTTTACACAAAAGCTCGGAAACCAGAGTTTGAAGAAACATACTCTGCGAAAACAGGCGATCCCTATGAGAAACTTCCGCTAATCATTCTTATCAATAATGCCTCTGCAAGCGCAAGCGAAATAGTAGCAGGTGCGATTCAAGACTGGGATCGCGGGTTAATCGTCGGTGAGACCTCATTTGGCAAGGGATTGGTTCAGAGGCAGTGGCCGTTACAGGATGGTTCGGCATTCCGGCTTACGGTTGCACGATATTATACACCGAGCGGACGTCTGATCCAGCGGTCGTATGAAGGAAAAGACAAAGATGAATATCAAATGGAAGCTTTTCAGAGGGACGAGCAGGAAGGAGACAATCTCGAGCACAAACATGATGCGAAGCCTGATACAACTATTCCCATTTTTAAAACAAATGGTGGACGAACTGTCCTCGGTGGTGGAGGCATCACACCGGATTATGTTGTTAAATCTGAAAGGGCAACTGGATTGGTCTTGACAATATTTCGCAAGAACCTCTTCTATGACTTTATCAAAATCTATATGGAAGGACCGGGGTTTACACTGAGAAAAAAGTATGATAAACAGTATGAAGAATATAAATGGAAATATACCATATCGGATGAATTCATGAATGAGTTTCGCAAGTTTGTCGAGAGTAAAGAAATTAAAATCGATGAGAAAGAATATTTGAAAGATATTGATTTCTTAAAAGCACGGCTCAAAGCGGAAATAGCGCAAATGATTTTTGGATTCGAGGGATCTGTTGGTGTTTTGGCGGGCGTCGATAATCAAATACAGAAAGCGTTAACTCTCTTCCCAGAAGCAGAGAAAATTGCTAAACTAGAATAGGGATAATTTGATTAAAATGAAATCGCAGCGGATTCTGGGTGGTAGTGCTATTGCTTTACTCATAGTTTCACAAACTTTTTTTTGCTTCTCAAAGCAAAACCAAGACTCTTCCGGAAATTCTGTTGAGTCGACAAAACCTCCGATAAAAAGGATGCTTCAAGTGGGAGAAGAATTGGAGTATAGTGTTCACTATTCGTTTTTCAATATCGGAAAAATAATTTTCAGAGTAACAGATAAAGAAGAACGAAATGGAAGGACAGTGTACCATGCTTCTGCGTTCATGGATTCGAATCCATCACTCAGTTGGCTGGCTGAGCTGCATGTCCGGTTTCATAGTGAAATTGATCAAGATGCATTTTCTTACGGATGGGTGAGCGAAGATAGCTCGAGCAATAAAGTGAAATATCGGAAAATGAGGTTCGATTATACGGGAAAAAAGATGTACTTCGAATGGGGAGAGACATTTCCATCAGGTGAGCGAAAGCAAAACGGTACAGACACTGTTGCTATTACGCAAGAATGTCAGGATGGGTTATCACTGTTCTATTATGCACGAGAACATGTGCTAGAGAAAAGGCAGAAGAGTATCCCAACCTTCATCGACACAAACGAAGTGATAACAAAAATAAATTTGGGTGTTGAAAACTTGGAAGAAGAGATTGACGCAGTTGATTATCCGATTGATGTTGTCAAGCTGGACGGACGTGCAGAATTTGTAGGAGTATTCGGCTTGACCGGTGCCTTTGAAGGAGTTTTTAGCAACGATCTTGCTGGTATTCCTATAACCGCAAGGATGAAAGTAGTTGTAGGAAGCGTTCGCGTGGAATTAAGGAAGTGGAAACGTGGCGATTGGATACCGCCCAAAACGACGACAGATAATTGAACAGTTTAATTTCATATCGGGGGCAAATACCGCGACTTCATCCTTCGGTATTTGTTGCTGAGGGTGCAAAGATCATTGGTGACGTGGAAATTGAAGAGAAGAGCAGCATTTGGTTTCATGCAGTTGTTCGTGGTGATGTAAATTATATTCGTATCGGTGCATGTACGAATGTTCAGGATAATTCGGTTTTGCACGTGACGACACAGACTGCACCGCTTCATATCGGCTCGGAGGTGACTATTGGGCACAGCGCTGTTCTCCATGGATGCACTGTTGACGATTGTTGTTTGATCGGCATGGGGGCAATTGTGCTGGATGGTGTACGCATTTGCAGAAATTCTATTGTGGCTGCAGGTGCGATGGTATTGGAAGGATTTAATGTTCCGGAAGGGATGCTTGTTGCCGGAGTTCCGGCAAAAATTAGACGATCTCTTACAGAAGAAGAAAAACAATTTTTACATCAGTGGGCTGCGAACTATGTACGCTATCGTGATAACTATCGATCATGAATAACCAAAGAGACATACTATGAAACTTACATTTTGGGGCGTGCGCGGTTCCATTCCGACTCCTGGAAAGCATACTGTTCGCTATGGCGGCAATACTCCATGTTTGGAACTCCGTCTGGATGACGATCGGCTGATTATTTTCGATGCCGGTACAGGGATACGTAGTTTCGGTGATTATTTGATCAATAAGGGAGAATCCGTCAAAGCGCATCTTTTCATTTCGCACCCGCACTGGGATCACATTCAGGGATTTCCATTTTTCAAGCCGGCATTCATTCCCGGCAACGAGTTGACAATTATTGGAACAGATCGTGCTGAGAAAACGCTGAACGAAATTATCTCGGAACAAATGAACCGAATCTATTTCCCAGTACAGCTTCATGATCTCAAGGCGAAGATAAAATTTGTACCAATTAGAGAAGAAGGCGAAATAAAAGTGCATGATGCGTTAGTGAAAATGATCTACGTGAATCATCCTGGATTCTCGCTTGGGTATCGCGTAGAATACAAAGGAAAGTCACTCATTTACATCAGCGACAACGAGCCGTTTGACAAGGCATCAGCGACTTTAATGAGTAATTTTGAGCCGAAAGTAAAAGAAAAATTTATGAATGATAGCAACGGCGATCCCAACCAACGTATCTTTGATTTTTGCCGGAGCGCAGATGTGCTGATTCATGACACGACCTATACGCCGGAAGAGTACATTGATCGTATTGGCTGGGGACACTCGGATTATCTCTTCTCGCTTCGATTAGCAGCGGAAGCGAATGTCCGGCGATTGTATATTTTTCATCACGATCAGAATCATAGCGACGAAAAAGTGGATGACATTTTAAAAAAATGTAAAAAGGAGATCAGAAGCCGGGGGTACAAATTCGAGTGTGAAGCCGCTGTTGAGAATACAACCATTTCTATCTGAACTTGACATTCACTGAGGCGGAATGTATATTGGCGATGGTTGTTTGTACCCTGAGTGCTTGTAGCAGAACAGCAGGCTTGGATATACGAAGAACAAGTGTAGAAAAAAGAAACATGAATTAAAAAGATTTTCTTTGAGACAAGTGAGAATGACATTCGAATTCAAACAAAAAGATTTTCAAAAATTGGCACAAGTGCTGGAGGTCAAGCCGAAGCGTATTGGCAGCAGCATGCGTTTTGAAATTGAAAATATAAGACAGCAGCGTAAACTGGCAGTAGAGATCTATTCCAATATCGAAATCGGTAATCGAAAAGGAAGTCTCATTTCGGTCTATACTTCCACGGCACATCTACAGTTGCATTTCTGTACGGGGTATGTTGTCAGTAAGATGTTAGGAGAAATTACTTTTATCGGAGAGTCAGATGGAAAACTTTCTGGCCTAACCATTGAACGCGAAGGCGGATGTTCGCTCTACGCGAATGTTGATCGAGAAATTTTATCCGGTGATTTCACAAAACTGGGACCCGAAGTAATGCTCTCGGGTATTGCATTGTCATTGACCGAATCGATTCTTCCACCGCAAGTTCACAAGAAACCATTGGAACGTGTGCGGGGAAGGAGCCAGAAGCGGAGATGACGCAGAGAATGATTCTTATATCAACCAACCATCCTCATTTGCAGTTTTCTAGTGGGGATGTTCTCTGTACATTGCATCTTGTCTATCAAGGAGAAGGGAAGGAACTTCCTTCACTCGCAATCGTCTTTACCCATAGCCGTTCCATCAGAAAGATGAATCGGGAATTTCTCAAACACGACTATGCAACTGATGTAATCACTTTCCCGCTTGGTGAAGATGGCGGCGTGGAAGGGGAAATTTATATTAATTTGGATGCAGCGCGAAAACAAGCCCGTGAATATGGTGTGACGTACACTCAAGAATCGCGTCGACTGCTGATCCACGGTGCGCTTCATTTGCTTGGATACGATGACACAACGCTACGCAGAAAGAAAAAGATGAGTGAGCGTGAGGATATGTATTTAGAATTGATGAAGAGAAAGAAAAGGAAGTAATGAATTATGCAAGAACGGATTGTGGAGATTATATTATATCTTGTAAGTGAATTGCGTTCTAATAAACGTCTTAGTGATGTGGATGTGTCGTCACTAACGCGTGATGGTTATACACAAGGCGAAATTTCATCAGCATTTTCATGGCTCTTTGAACGTCTTTCTCTGGGAAAGTCTATGACTGATGTTACCAGCGGATCCAGCACATCACACCGTATGTTGAATGATACTGAGAAGATGGTCGTTGACTCACAAGCATACGGTTATTTGATTCAATGTCAACAGCTTGGACTTCTTAACAATATTGATGTAGAAACCATCATTGAACGAATTATGATAGCAGGATTTACGACCATAGGATTACCGGAAATGAAATCTTTTGTTGCTGGATATTTGTTTGATCTAGAAGGCAGCAGTGGACAAGTTTCACTTGGTATGAATGATACGATTCATTGAAGAATAGGCAGTATGGAAAAATCACTTATTATTGTAGAATCTCCAGCCAAAGCAAAAACCATCAACAAATATTTAGGTAAGGAATATATTGTTGAAGCTTCTGTTGGTCACATCAAGAATCTTCCAAAAAGTAAATTGAGTGTTGATATCGATAACGACTTTTCAGTGGTATATGAAACGATCGTAGGAAAAGAAGATATTGTAGCACGAATCAAAGAAAAAGCAGCGAAAGCAAAAGCAGTATTTATCGCAACTGATCCAGACCGTGAAGGCGAAGCAATTGCTGCACATATAGCCGATGAGGTAAAGGATGTCAATAAGCACATTCGACGCGTACTGTTTCATGAAATTACAGAAACCGGTGTCAAGGATGGCATGGCACATCCGAAGAAGATCGACGCACATATGGTAATGTCTCAACAAGCGCGGCGTGCGATGGATCGAATTGTAGGATATAAAGTAACACCGTTCGTTTGGAAGACGATGTATTATGGTCTATCGGCTGGGCGGGTTCAATCTGTAGCATTGCGGCTGATCTGTGAACGGGAAGCATCCATTCTGAAGTTTGTGCCCAAAGAATACTGGTCGTTGACTGCAGAATTCACAACTTTGCATGATGATAAATTTCTAGCGAAACTTGTAAAAGTTGCCGATGATGATCCGAAAATTCCGGATGAAACAACGTCAAACGGATATATTGCAGATGTTCGGAAACAACGATATGAAATAACGAATGTCTCTCGAAAACCGGTTAAGCGAAATGCCCCGGCGCCTTTTATCACCAGTACGTTGCAACAGGAAGCAGCGAAACGTCTTCGCATGTCCTCTAAACGGACAATGATGCTGGCACAGAAGTTATATGAAGGTCAGGAAATCGGTGAAGAGGGACTAACAGGACTCATTACCTATATGCGTACCGACTCAACTCGTTTGAGTGAAGAAGCAGTAGCGCAAATACGAGAGTACATTTATAACAATTATGGTAAAGAGTACCTCCCAAAAGAACCACGTCTTTTTAAAAAGGGCAAAGCGTCACAGGATGCACATGAAGCCATTCGGCCTACTTCTGTTAAGCTCACACCAAAAGTTGTGAAGAAATATCTCGATAAAGATATGTTTGCGCTGTACGAACTCATCTGGAATCGTTTCATTGCTTGCCAGATGGAACCGGCAGAATTTGAACAAATCACAGTGGAAGTTACGGGAGGAGATTATCTTTTCCGAGCAAGCGATCAACTTCCGACATTTCGCGGGTTCCTTCAGGTGTATGATGACATTGTGGAAGAGAACGGTGGAGAACAAGAGGATGCAGATCCGACATCAAAACTTCCAGCGAATTTAGCGAAAGGTCAAGCAGCTCAGCTTACAGAACTCCTTCCTTTGCAGCATTTCACTAAACCGCCAGGTCGATATACGGAAGCTAGTCTGGTAAAGGAATTAGAATCGCTAGGTATCGGCCGTCCGAGTACGTATGCAATGATTGTTACAACAGTGGTTGATCGAAAATATGTTGAACAGAAAGAACGAAAGCTGTACGCTTCTGAACTTGGCATGCAGGTGAATAAATTACTCGTCAGTCATTTCCCTGAGATATTCAACGTAAAGTTTACTGCAAAAATGGAGGAGGAGTTAGATACGATTGCATCCGGTAAACAAGAATATTTGAATGTCATGAAAGATTTTTATGGTCCCTTTCATCATGCAGTGGAGAAAGCTTCCGGTTTAGCATCAACCATTAAAAAATCGATGCAGGAAACAACAGGAGAAATATGCGAGTTGTGCGGTAAGCCGATGGTGACAAAATGGGGACGGAATGGAAGATTCATGGCATGCACAGGATATCCGGGATGCAAGAATACTAAGCCGCTTGCCGAAGACGCAGAGAAACATCAGCATGTTGTAGGCGGGAAGTGCGACCTCTGTGAAGGTGACATGGTAGTAAAGGGAGGACGATTCGGGGCATTTCTTGGGTGTTCAAATTATCCTACATGCAAGAATACAAAACCCATTTCTATGGGTATCAAATGTCCGAAATGTAAAGAGGGCGATCTTATCGAGCGAAAAACAAAGAAAGGCAAGCGAACATTTTATGGATGTTCGAAATACCCTAATTGTGATTTTGCTTCTTGGGATAAACCTGTCGCTCAAGCATGTACGTCCTGCGGCAATGAATATATCGTGGCGAAATACTCTCAGACAAAAGGTGAGTACATGGTTTGTCCTGCATGTAAACAAGAAGTAGATCAGATAGAAGTTGCCGCTTCGGCATAAAAGATGTAAGAATAACAGAACGAAAAAGACTATGGAGAAGATCGTCAGAGGTTACCTCGAATATTTAGAAACAGAACGTAATTATTCTGCTCATACAATTCTTTCGTACGAAACAGACTTGATAAGTTTTATTCAATTTCTTCGGAACGAAAAGATTGAATCGTTTGACCAAGTACATAAGGAATCGTTAAGAGCATTTATTGGATTTCTTCTCGATGAAGGCTTTGGCCAAAGGAGTGTTGCTAGAAAAATTGCATCACTGCGTTCGTTTTTCAAATATCTTCGGAGACATAAAATCGTGGAGAGTAATCCAGCGTTAGTGCTCATCACGCCGAATGTAGGAAAGAGATTGCCAATGTTCTTGGATGAACAATCGATGCGCAAACTTTTTTTATCTTCAGATCAATCCGGACCGAATAAAAAAAGAGATCTGGCAATTATGGAATTGTTTTACAGTACTGGTATCCGCCTCAGTGAATTAATTAATCTTACGTTGAACGATCTAAAGCAGGAAGAAGGACTGATCAAAGTAAAGGGAAAGGGACGCAAAGAGCGTATAGTACCTGTGGGGAAAAAAGCATTATTAGTAATCAACGAATACCTTGCCACAAGAAGAGATTTGTTATTGGTAGCACAGAGAACTCACAACGAGTGTTCTTTGTTTGTAACCGGAAAAGGTCAGAAATTGTATCCTCAGGCAGTTGGTCGAATTGTTCGGAAGTACATTGGAGCGGTTTCAGAGATTGAGAAAAAGAGTCCCCATGTACTGCGTCATACATTCGCAACGCACTTGCTTAATCATGGAGCCGATATACGCGCCGTGAAAGAATTGTTAGGACACGAAAGCTTGTCTACCACACAGGTTTACACCCATGTATCATCTGCGCGCATGAAAAAGGTCTATGAGGAATCACATCCAAAGGCGTAGATTCAAAGAGAACGTCCTATCTATGCGTACGCTTAGTGAGAAGGAGTATTCGCGATGAACATCAAAGTCACTTCAAGACATTTCAAATCACACAACTCGCTCTCGGAGTATGCAAAGAACTCCATTGAAGAGCTGTCGCATTTTTATGATGGCATCATCAAAGCAGAAGTTATTTTTTCCTTTGAAAAAGCACGGAATAGTGTGAAGATTGCAGAATTATCTCTCACCGTCTATGGTGCGGTGCTAACCGGTATAGGCAAGAGTGAAGAATTTGAAAAGTCTATCGATTTAGCACTTGCAAAAATAAAAACTCGTTTAAAAAAATACAAAGAAAGGCTTCATACAAAAGACAAAAAAGGTGTAAGAAAAATACGTGAGAAAGAATAACCAACCCGGGAGACGGGACGATGGCGCTGGAAAACATGAAAGAAACACAAAATAATAATATCACGGTTGGTTCTCTGTTCGAAGTCCTCAAGAAGCGGCTCACCTTAGAGACAGCCAACGGTAATGTTGGATTTGAAAGAGAGATCGCGGATAAAAATATTAACAGGCCTGGATTAGCACTTGCTGGATATGTGGAGTTGTTCACCTACGATCGCGTGCAGATTTTTGGTAATACAGAAGTCCGTTATCTCAATCACTTGACCTTCGCTGAAAGGGTCAAAGCATTTCAGACAATCTTTCAATTTGATTTACCTTGTATTTTTGTTACAAGTGAAAACAAGCTCGACGACGAACTTATTGCCATCGCATCGGAACATCATGTATCAGTTATCTTAACACCATTGGAAACTACAAAGTTTGTCTATTTCCTCAGTGATTTTCTTGACGACCATTTTGCGCCTCAAACTGTTTTGCACGGTTCTTTTATGGATGTCTATGGCATTGGGGTGTTGATCACAGGGCGTTCGGGTATCGGCAAGAGTGAAATTGCGTTGGATCTCATTGAGCGAGGACATCGACTTGTTGCAGATGACGTAGTTATGGTCTCTCGCAAGGGGGAGGGAATTTTGTTAGGTGCGGGTTCGGATGTCGTAAAAAATTATATGGAAATTCGTGGCCTCGGATTGATTGATGTTCGTTCTATCTTTGGCATTCAGGCAATTCGTTTTCAGAAACGCGTTGAAGTCATTGTAGAATTGCAGGAATGGAAGAATGATGTTGAATACACACGTACAGGCTTAGATCACGAATACATTCCTATCCTAGGAGTTAATCTTCCCCATATCAAATTACCAATTTTTCCCGGTAAAAATATCACTGTCATCGTCGAAGTGATAGCTTTGGATTATCTCCTTAAACAATATGGATATGATTCGGCGCAGGAATTTAAAAAGCGACTTGATTCTACAATTGCCGAAAAAACGAAGGGAAAGAGGGCTATTAACTATTTTCATCACGATTTTGAATAACGTGATGGTGATTCTTGACAAAGAATTGATAATTACCTATTTTCAGCCAGAGCGTAGTCTGAGTTTGTAGATGGGTTTGTCGTTGATAGAATTTGATATACATGAGAAAAACAAAACTCTATAAATTTTCAATGAAGTCATTGACGTTCCATGAGGTTCGCTGGGTTAGAACCCGCCTTATGGTAATGGGGCTTCTGATAGGCGGTAGTGTTCTCGGGTCTCTCATTGCTTTGAACCAACACTTTGGTGATGTTTTTGGATTGGGCTTTATCCAACAGACTGCACTAGTCAATGAAAATAGAGTGTTGCAGAACCAATTACAATTTCTCACACATCAATTAAACGGTATTCAGAAACAGATAAACATTTTAGGTGACAAAGGAAATGAAATGCGGCTGCTTGCAGATTTGCCAAAATTAGATGAAGATTTACGGAAGGCTGGAACAGGCGGCATTGAATCACGAATTGATTTTACATCTTCTATGAGCGTAAATTCACTCCTTAATAATTTGCGTTCAACTGCAGAGCAAGCAGATCATGAGTTGCGTCTCCAAACATCGAGCTATGAAGAAATTGAGAGTGCGTACGAAAAGAATAAAGTGCGCTTCTCTCATCTTCCAGCGATCAAACCGATGGATGGATTTTATAATAAGAATGGATTTGGAATGCGTTTTCATCCTATCTTGCACATCTTCCGAAAACATGAAGGTATCGATATCGACAATGAAGTAGGTACTCCAATTTATGCAGCAGCGGAAGGCACTATAGAGTTCACCGGGCACCAAGGTGGATATGGACTAACCCTTGAGATTAATCATGGTTTTTCAATGAAGACGCGGTACGGACATCTTTCGAAGATTCTCGTGCATGAGGGACAACGAGTGAAGCGCGGTGAACTTATTGCTTGTTGCGGAAATTCAGGACTATCGAATGCACCGCATCTTCACTATGAAGTGCGATTGAACGGCGTGGCACAGAATCCGATAGATTATTTTTTTGACGATGTGCATGCAAGTGATTTCCAGAATTAATTCATGATAAGAATTTTTAAAGGATTGAACCGACGATGATTTGGACCATCGAGCTGGCAACATATTTAGATGATGCTCCTTGGCCTGCGACAAAGGAAGAGTTAATCGACTATGCAATGCGCACAGGCGCTCCGAATCAAGTTATCCAGAATTTGGAAGAGCTTGAGGATTCGGATGAGCCGTACGAAAGTATTGAGGAAATCTGGTCAGATTACCCTACTGATGAAGACTATTTCTTTGAGGACGAAAAAGAATATTAGAATTATAACATTCGTTTTTTATCATCAGGGCACCTTGGGATTATTTGTATAGAATGAAACCCAGCACTTTCCTGCTGGGTTTTTTTATTGCTGATTTCTCATGCAAAATTTCATTTTAGCTATATTCTTCAGCATTCTCTGTTCAGTACCGATATTAGCGCAAGGTGCGGCACAGAAATATGAGGTCGGTCAACTTCGTTTTGAGGGAAACGAAACTTTGAACGATGATCAGCTTCACAATGTCATGAATACACATGAAACTCCATGGGTAGTGTGGAAATGGATATATCACATATTTGATAAAGAAATATTAGGTGGTCAGAAACCAGAATATTTTGATCCCCTCACTTTTTCTGCCGACTTTCATCAAGTCAAACGATTGTATCAGGATAATGGTTTTGTTCATTCTCGAATTGATACAACCATCAGTGTTCGGTCTGAAAAAGAAATGGTGTTTCTCACATTTTCGATTAAAGAGGGCAGACGATCATTGATTGATACGATCGTCTATAAGGGATTTGAAAATCTTTCGCCGGAGGTAATGAACGAACTTACTTTGAATAAACAGGTAGAGGTAGGTCAACCATATATCCAAAATAAGGTGGAAGAAGAATCCCGCCGCATCATCAAAGTATTTGCCAATAACGGATATGTGAACGTGAAGCTTGTTGCTGTCGAAGCTCGCCATTATTCCTCAACAGATAATTTCACTCTTGTGTTTGTCTTCAATCCAGGCAGGCGTTATACGTTTGGTACTATTTCTGTTGAACAGGATTCCACTTCGCCACAGCGCATCGATTCCACCATTGTGCTTCAGCACCTCGATTTTACAGAGGGGGAATATTATGGCGAACAGAAGAAAATAGAGAGTGAGAGAAATCTTAACAGGCTCGGTGTTTTTGAAGCTACAAAAATTGAGAATGCTCTTCCGGACACCTTGTCGGAGATAACCCGCATTCCTGTAAAGGTTTTTGTACGCACTCGTCCGTTTCAAGAGTTAACACCGGAAATCGGTGTGAACGACGAAAATAATGCATTTAACGTTCTGTTTGGTGCGGGATATAATCACAGAAACTTTTTTGGAGGTGCACGGAACTTTTCTACACGTCTCCAACTCAATCTCCAATCGATACAATTTCGATCTCTTTTTAACAGCGCCGCTTTGCGAGACAGTTCGCTCGTCTCAAGAGTAGAGTTGACAACGCAGCTTATTCAGCCCTACTTCTTGAATAACAAAACAAGTATCAGCGCCGCATTTTCTGCTATGCTCAATAAACAGACTACGTATTATAATCCAAGTCTGAGCTTTCGTCTTGGTACTCAATCACAGACCGCAACCTACACAAGACTTTTAATAGATTGGAATCTTCAACTGAGCGATCCAAAAAAAGTCGCAACCCTGCAGGATACCATCAATCAAGAATTAGGCTTTATAAAACAATTCAATTCATTTATTACAGTCACCTTGCAACGCGATAAACGCAATGATATTTTCTATCCGTCAGCTGGTTTTTTCCAATCTATTTCAATCGAAGAAGGCGGGTTATTTCCGCGGACATTTGGCGGAATGCTAGGTTTGGATCTTCCATATTCCCAATATGTCAAAATGACTCTCGATGGACAATGGTATTTGGATCCAAGTAAAAAGCAAAACCTCATCTGGGCATTACGCGCGCAAGCAGGGGCAGCACTTCTCTACGGTCATTCGCCATTGAAGGATATTCCGCTTACACAACGGTTTTATTCGGGGGGGAGTGGAAGTGTTCGTGGCTGGAGGGCAATGGCTCTTGGTACAATGCCGGATACTCTGAGAAATCTGGGAGGGAATGCAATGTTGGAAGGAACCATCGAAGCACGATGGAATCCCCTCAATGAAGCCGGAACATTTTGGTTCCTCGATCTCGAAAAAATTTCATTTGTTTTCTTTTATGACTTGGGCAATCTCTGGACAGCGCCTCAAAAGATGGATTTGAATGAAATTGCTATGGCGTTTGGACTTGGATTGAGATATAACACGATTGCCGGACCTATCCGCATTGACTTTGGTATGAAATTGTATGATCCTGACGCTCCTACAACAAGAAGATGGGTGACACAAAAAGGATTTTTCTCTGAAACAGTCAAAAACGGTTTTTTCCAACTTGGAGTCGGTCATACATTCTAAGGCACATCAAGTATGAGTTGGTCGTCAATTATAGGACAAGAACGCATCAAAATGCAGCTGAAGCAGACTCTGCAAAACCACCGGATTGCTCATGCGTATCTTTTCTATGGACCTGAAGGAATCGGAAAAGATGCCCTAGCAATTGAATTCGCAAAAGCTATGAACTGCGAGACTGGGACCGCAGAAGCTTGCGGTACATGCAAGAACTGCAGGCGCATGGATACATTTCAACATCCTAATACCAAGCTGGTATTCGCGCTTCCTACCGGGAAAAATGAAAAAACTGGTGACGATCCGATTACTGTGCTTACCGAAGCGCAGGTTGCTGATGTGCGGGACCAGATCCAACGGAAAGCAAAAGACCCGTACCATCGCATAGAAGTGCAAAAAGCAAACTTTATCAAGATTAATAGCGTTCGGGATATCAAGCGTGAGGCGTCTATGAGCCGAGCGGAAGAAGGGAAAAAGATATTCATCGTCCTCAATGCAGATATGATGAATGCAGAGGCAAGTAATTCACTTTTAAAGACTTTGGAAGAACCACTGCCCGGAATAATTCTTCTTCTGACAACATCAGTAAAAGACCAATTGCTGCCAACGATCATTTCTCGCTGTCAATTACTCCAATGTGATTCGTTGCAGGATGCGGAAATTGAAAGTGCTCTCGTCAGCAGAGAAGGAGTTAACCATTCGATTGCCCGTCTTGCGGCACAACTTTCCCAAGGAAGTTATGGGAATGCTCGGCGCCTGAGTTCATTGAACATGGTAGATGAGCGAAAAGATGTTGTCGAATTCTTGCGCTTGGTACTTAGCAAGAATAGAGCAACGCTCATCGATGCAATTGATGAACTTGCATCGTCTTCTGATCGTTCCGGTATTGAGCGCTGGCTGAAACTTCTCCAGTCATGGTTGCGTGATGCGCTCCTTCTGCAGCAAAACGCGCAAGCGCCATTGCTCGACGATGAGAAGAAAAGTATGGATAATTTTGTTGCAAAATTTAACCACGCAAATCTTATTGCCTCCATTCAGACTGTCGAGAAGGCGATTGCTCATCTAGACAAAAATGTCTACCTTCATCTAATTCTAACGACGTTAGCAATTGATCTACGGAAATTTATAACGGAAGCACCATCAGTATGAAATCCCCCTTCAAACGAATCCTTATTACAGCAGCATTGCCGTATGCGAACGGATATCTGCACCTTGGTCATCTTGCAGGCGCTTATTTGCCTGCAGATATCTATGCCCGTTATCAACGACTGAAGAAACGTGATGTTCTCTTCCTCTGCGGCTCCGATGAACATGGTGTCGCAATTACCGTTTCAGCGGAAAAAGAAAAGACAACGCCAAAGAACATTATCGACCGTTACCATCCGGCCAATAAGGCGGCATTCGAAGCATTTGAAATGAGTTTTGATAATTACTCGCGTACATCGCTTTCTTTACACCACGAAACAACGAAAGATTTTTTTAGAGAATTCCACAAACGCGGTATTGTGATCGATAAGAAAGAACAGCAGTTGTATTGTTTAAAAGATTCTATGTTTCTTGCCGACCGTTATGTTGAAGGCACTTGCCCCAAATGTAAATCAACGCAGGCGCGTGGTGATCAATGCGAGAATTGCGGTACTTGGCTGGATCAAACTGAACTCATTGATCCAAAGTGCAAATTGTGCGGAACGACACCAGTTGTGAGGGAAACAACCCATTGGTACTTCCCACTCGGAAATTATCAGCTGCGATTGGAATCGTACATCGCTGAACGAAACAAAAGAGATGGCTGGAAAGACAATGTTCTTCGATATTGCGAAGGATGGTTCAAAGATGGGTTGAAAGACCGTGCAGTGACACGCGATCTGAATTGGGGTGTGCACGTGCCAGTAGCAGGATACGAAGATAAAGTCATTTATGTTTGGTTCGATGCGGTGCTTGGCTATATTTCATCTGGTAAAGAATGGGCAACAGCTCACGGAAAACCAGAAGCGTGGAAAGAATATTGGCAGAAGGAAGACACAAAGTATGTTGCCTTTATCGGCAAAGACAATGTTGTATTTCATTGCATCGTTTTTCCGGCGATGCTGATGGCTTGGAATGACAGCAATACCAATCACTATGTATTGCCGGAGAATGTGCCTGCAAACGAGTTTCTTAATTTTGAAGGCCAAAAGTTTTCTAAGAGCCGCGGATGGGGAATTGATGTTCAAGAATTTCTGAAATTCTTTTCTGCAGACATGTTGCGGTATGCTCTTGCTGTCAACCTTCCTGAAACTCGCGACAGTGATTTTTATTTGAAAGATTTTCAGGCGCGCATCAATAATGAATTGGCAGATATTACTGGGAACTTTGTTAATCGCACGATTGCATTCATAGATAAGAATTTCGGAGGGATTGTACCAAAGCTTGGCACGCTCAATAAGCTTGACGAAGAAGTTCTTGCAGCAGTGAAACAAGCACCATATAAAATTGGTGAGCTGTTTGAACATTACAATTTTCGCGAAGGATTGATGGAAGTGATGAATCTTTCCCGTGCTGCGAACAAGTATTTTAATGACAGCGAGCCATGGAAGACACTAAAGTCGAGTCCGGAACACTGCTCAACGACTCTTCATATTGCAATCCAAATAGTGAGGTCTCTTGCAATTTTGTTGGAACCTGTCGTACCTGCCACTTCTGGAAAAATTTGGAAACTCCTCAATCTCGATATTCCAGTGGGAGAAGATGGGTGGGATTCTGCATCTGAATTCCGATTGAAAGAAGGACATCAACTGAACAAACCAGAAATTCTCATAGCCAAAATTGAGGATAAGCAGATCGACGAAATTGTGAAATTCCTTGAAGGTGGAGATAAGCTTGAAGCCGTTCCAGTTTCTCCTCTGAAACCTACGATCACGATTGATGATTTTAAAAAAGTCGATCTTCGCGTCGGACGAGTTATCGAAGCAGAAAAAGTACCAAAGTCTGAAAAGCTTATCAAACTGCAAGTTGAAATAGGGAGCGAAAAGCGTCAGGTAGTTGCAGGCATTGCCCAGCATTACAAACCGGAGGATTTAATCGGAAAGTTGATCGTTGTTGTTGTGAACCTCCAACCAGCAAAGCTTATGGGGCAGGAATCGCAAGGCATGATTCTTGCCGCTAGCAATGAATCCGGTACATTAACGCTCATTGGTGTACAATCGGAAATATCCACAGGAGCGATTGTGAAGTAAAGCGTTGTGCCTGAACACTATGGTTCGGCATTATGATAGAGTGGTAAAATCAATTTTATAGAGGAGTATTGCATGAGTAAAATGAAATCACTGCTTGGCCCTATGCGAGTACCGTTTTTGATCCTGGCACCTGCGTGTGTTGCTGTGGGTGCGGGAACGGCCTTCTGGCAAACCCATGCAATAAGCTGGATCCAAGTTTTTATTATTATTATAGGCGCGCTTGCAAGTCATATTAGCGTAAATGTATTTAACGAATATTTTGATTTCAAAAGCGGACTTGACGCTAAGACTCAACGCACACCCTTCAGCGGCGGCAGCGGCACACTGCCGGCACATCCGGAAATGAAGAAAAGCATTCTTTATCTTGCCATATTCTCTTTTGTTATTACTGCGATAGTTGGATTTTATTTCATATGGCTGCGAGGTTTCCTCTTGTTGCCACTTGGCACCATTGGATTGATCTTATTGGTAACATATACTATTTGGTGGGCATATAATCCGATTCTCTGTTTGATAGCGCCGGGATTGGGTTTCGGTGTTCTCATGGTTATGGGGACGCACTTCTGTTTGACAGGTTCATATAGCTGGATATCCTTCGTTGCATCTCTTGTACCTACATTTCTTGTGAGCGACTTGCTACTGCTCAATCAATTTCCTGATGTGGATGCCGATAAAAGCATCGGACGCAAACATTTCCCGATTACCATAGGGCGGCAAGCCAGCGCTCTGATATATGGTGCCTTCTTGCTGTTAGCGTATGTTTCGGTAGTGATTGGTGTGTTTTTTGTTTTACTGCCTCGCTATAGCCTGCTTGCTCTCTTGACAGTTATCCCTGCTTGGAAAGCCTATCGGGGTGCATACCAAAACGCTGAAAATATCCCAGCCCTGATTCCCTCGATGGGTCTAAACGTAGTTATCAATTTGACAACGCCGATTTTGCTCGCTGTCGGACTTTTTATCGGATAATAAATTAAACACCTCAAAGGTATGGCGCATATAGATGTAGTACAGATCTAAAAGTTATTTGTGCGACTACAAACTTTGTGGATACGACGAATACGGAAGAATGCAAGGACCTGATAAATGAGTCGGGGTTTATTCCGGCGAAGCGTATAACCTTATACGAACTTGCCATTCGTGTTTGCAGTGTGGGCAGTTCAAAAAACTATGTCTCAAGAAAAGAAAAATGAACTCCATGAAATTATACAGCATTCACTTGCGCATGCTGAGGAAGATTATTCCTTAGCGGGGATAATGCATGCAAAGCGAATACATCTCACACGTGATGAATCGGTGGACTATCTCGCAGGTTTCAACTTCCGCATGGGCGTACGGGAATGAGCGGCGATTAAAAAATTTCAAGGTCTGCTATTAGAAATTGAAAAATTGGAGCGTGTATAATATTTCTAAGTTGGGGAAATATCTACTGGAAGGGCTATGCCGGAACAATTATTTAAAAAATATGAAGAATTAATAACCAACGGAACTCAATTAGCGCCGCAAGGAGGATTCGAAGCCTCCGGGTATAATGCGCGATTACAGAATAAATATATGGATTGGCGCAAAGCATGTCTGGAGGCGCTCGAGTCATCTGGGCCGATTGGCTTCCCGTACAAGCAAAAAATTCTCGGCGATAAAAATGGGGGATTCTTTTTTCAACCATCCGCCCAGTTGGTTCTCAACTGTATGCGTGAATTGTACGAAAAAGTTAAAGCTTCGCCCGATCTCGTATCAGCTCCGGCTGCTCCGGCCATGGATCTTCCGACGCCGACAGTTCAGAATGCAACAGACACAGGAGGAGTTCGCGTGCTGAAACCGCCGCCAAAACCATCAGCGGCTCAACCGGCTCCTGCAACGGCGGTGGCCCAGCCTTTCCAACAGCCGCAAACAGCTGCACAACCTGGCAAAGTATATGTAATAGGAGAAGCGGATGATCCTTTGTACGCTCAATTATTGCAATTTCTCAGAGAAGTCGGATTAGAAGAAATCAATCTGGAACGTCAACACGGGCAAATGCTTTCCCTCGAAACACTTCAAATGGATGCCGGCGTAAAATTTGCATTTTTTGTTATCAATTCGGATGACCTCACATATGCAATGTTCGAGATTGGACATTTCGTAGGGAAACTGGGAAAGAACCGTGTCTGTGTTCTCCATATGTCGGATGTAAGTTTTCCAAAAAACGTGCCAGGAGTGATTGCGAAACCGATTGTTGTCAAGTTGGAAGAAGCAAGCTTAGGATTATTGCGGGAACTCAAAGCCGCAGGATGTCAAATAAATTTGTAGGATATGTTCCATGACGCTGGAAGAAATTTATCAGAAGGTTCGGGAAGGTGTTCGTATATCGCGGGAAGCAGGATTGTTTCTGTTAAGGAATGCGGAGTTATTAGACCTTGGCGACATAGCAAATGAAATCCAATTTCAAAAAAATCCGAAACAATGGATAACTTATTTGCTCGATACCAATCCGAATTATTCAAATGTCTGCAACGTCGATTGTATCTTCTGCGCATTCTACCGGCATCCGGGCGAAGAAGGCGCGTACCGTCTATCGAGTGATGAATTAATAAAGAAATTCAAGGAAGCGGTATCGCAAGGTATCACGACCGTGCTTCTCCAGGGCGGAGTTGACCCTGCAATTCCATTTGAATATTATCTCGAACTTGTCGAACGCACAGTGAAGGAAGTTCCGAAGATTTATCCGCATTTCTTTTCCACATCAGAAATTATTGTGATGTCGCAAGTCTCCGGCTTATCGATTCAGGGTGTGCTGGAGAAATTATGGGAAAAAGGATTACGGTCTATTCCTGGCGGCGGTGCCGAAATTCTCTCAGACCGCGTAAGAAAGAAGATTAGCAGTAAAAAAGATTCTTCCGCCGATTGGCTGAATGTCATGCGTATTGCCCAGAAGATTGGTTATAAAACAACGGCAACAATGATGTACGGCCATCTGGAGACAGACGAAGATATCGTTGAGCATCTCGAAAGTGTCCGACAGCTGCAGGATGAGACCGGCGGGTTCACTGCCTTCATTCCGTGGTCATTTAAGCCCGGTAACACGCCTTTAGAGAAGATTATTCCGCATTATGCTACCTCTTCCTGCGGTATCTGCAGATGATCGCCTTCTCACGCGTTTATTTAGACAATTTTCATTATATCCAGGCGTTGTGGTTCTCAGAAGGGAAGAAGATCGGCCAGATTGCTTTGCACTTTGGCGCCGATGATTTTGGCGGAATATTGCTTGAAGAGAATGTACATGCGGCTGCTAATTTCATCAACACAACCAATGCCGAAGAGTGCAAGAACCTGATACGGGAATCAGGATTTATTCCAGTGCAGCGTACAACACTGTACGAAATTATCAAAGTAGAAGAAAAATCTGTTGCAGCATAACATCCTCAATGAACGGATGAATGTCAAAACGTTTTCTTATACTATTCTTTTTAGCGCCTTATATTTTTGGGTTCGCTCCGCAGGATTCTTCTTATACTGAATGCCACATCGGTGCGGGGAGCGGACAATATACTTATGAGGATTGTAGCGGTGAGCATACATCACATTTTTATGATGCAGGCTTTCGTGTAACTCAGAAATTCAAATCTCCATGGAGATTAGGAGCAAGTGTAAGTGCGATACCTTCTAATGAGCATTTAATATTTTTCGGCTATCCGGACTTTGCCTACGACAATGGAATCTTTTCATTTGGAACAACAGGTTTACGAGCAGGATACTTAGAAAAAACTTTTTTTGAAATCAAATTCTTGGATGAAATTCCTTATGCAACGGGCAGAGGACTTTTCCGGATAGGAATGGGGACACCGGTATCACAGAATGGCACGCGCCTTTGGATGGGAGCTAATACAGGAATTTACCAAAATTGGGGATTTGGAACCAGTCTGGATTTTCCTCTGGAAGCAAACTATTTTCTGTCTCTTACCGGTCGCTACGGTGAATATAAGAGTATTCCGGAATACGGTATCTCACTTGGATTAAAGATTCGGCGTTAGAATTTTTTATCTCACGTTTTGCCGGTCATACTATCGCAAAAACGGCATCTTACTTTAATTACCCGCCCATTATTGTTCTGTGGTATTACTGTAGCAATATTTATGGAGTATTCAGAGAAGAACCGGTGACCGAAAGTCTGATAGTGAACGCATCGTGTAGGGCTAAAAAATCCGGTACAGGTGTACCGGATTTTTTAGCATGATTTTTCCTACTTCGTTTTTCCCTCCAGTTCGTCTGCAAGCTTTCCGGCATCATAGAGTTTCCGTAAAGCTTCGATCATTGCACCCGAATGGACTGCAACGGCACGATTTGTCTCATCGCTGTAAATAAAATTGCCGACAAGGCTTTCAATATTTCCATCGAAAATCAATCCGACAAGCTCGCCATCTCTGTTGATGACCGGAGATCCAGAATTGCCGCCGATGATATCGCACGAACAGACAAAGTTCAGCGGGGTCGAAAGATCGAGCTTCTCTTTCCGCTCAAGATATCGTGCAGGGAGATTGAACGGCTGTTTCATATCGAAACTCGACGCACGATCATATAATCCGTAGAATGTCGTTTTCGCCGGTGCTATCGTGCCGTTCATTGGATATCCCTTGACAGTGCCGTACGAAAGTCGAAGCGTGAAGGTAGCATCAGGGTGGACGGATTTTCCATAGATTGCAAATCGGGCTTTCCCGAGTTTTTCCCCGGCAATTTTCATCTGACTATCAAGATGGTCCTCTATCCATTTTTGAAGTTCACGCAGAATCGAATCAACCTTCCGTACCATGATAATTAAAGGATCGGTTGATTCAGCGACGGCTTTTTCTCCGCCCTCAATAAGCGCATTCCGGACTTTCGGATCGGTGAGTTTCGTGCTGGTGAAAAGATCTTTTGCAGCCTCTTCGGGTGTTTTGGTTCCAAGAATTATTTTTATAAAAGGGTCATCAGGGCCCAGTTGTTCCAATGATTCCCGCAATGCATCAGCAAGAATTGTTTCTTCAAGCTGCGGATAGAACGGTGCCGGCGAGAGAAGATCATATCGGAGAGACTCAAGCTGCGAATCATGAAATCCCTCAAGACGCTTTCCATCCGGTTTTTGTATTTCTGTTCCATACCGGACGATATCCACTGCGAGCAGGGCAAGTCGTGAACCGCGAATCGCACGGTACCGGATTATGTTCATGTTTTCGATATGCTTTTTCTGGATCTCTGCGATGGTGTTCCATACGCCGCCAAATTCCGATTTCCATTCAGGTTTGCTGTTGACGCGTGTTTGAAAGTCATTTTCTTCGTTTTGTTTTTTTGCTATAAGATTTTTATCCAAAAGGCCATTATACTCTCCCGTAAAAGCCTTGACCGAATTCTCAACATAAAAAATCAGGTTGTTCGCCTGCCTGGCCTGTTCTGGTCCGAGTGCCGCATAGCGTTTTAATACATCAAGACGGCGTTTTAAGACTTTGAGTCTCAACGGATAAATATAATCGCGATCTTTTTCAATTTCAGCCATTGTGTTCAAACGGCTTGTCGAGCCCGGATGTCCCGACACAAATACCAAATCACCATCGGCAGCGCCTTTAGAGTTCCACTTCAGGTACTGGGTGCTCACGACAGGTTTGCCATCTTCATACACCCTGAAAATTGCCATGTCGAGATCGTAACGTGGAAAAGTGAAATTATCCGGATCACCGCCGTAGAATGCAATCTGCTCTTCAGGGGCAAATACAAGACGAACCTCAGTATACTTCTTGTACCGATACAGCCAGTATTCACCTCCATCATAGAGCGGTACGACATCAGACCGAAACGTTGTTTTTTCGAGGCTTTCTTTTTCGATCTTTGCTATTTCAGCTTTTCGTGCGGCATAAATTTCCTGATCGCTCATTCCCTTTTTTATTACACTGAAAACCCTGTCGGTAACATTTTCAAGCGACATCAGGACGTTGAGTTCAAGATCAGGGCACCGTAACTCTTCAGCAGGTGTCGCGGCATAAAAGCCATCTTGGACGTAATCTTTCTGGGATGTTGATACCTTCTGTAATTGATCAAGGGCGACATGGTGGTTCGTCAAGACCAAGCCGGTCGGACTGATAAATGATCCCGATCCCCCATCGTTAAAACGGACACTTGAAAGACGTACATGGTCAAGCCATTCCTGTGTCGGAGTGAAGTTATAACGATCTTTAAGCAGCTTCAGCGGCGGATTATCAAATGTCCACATTCCTTCATGAGGTGCTGAAAAAATTGTACTATGAAATACAAAAAAAACAACACCAAACGTCAGAATACACATTATCCAATGGGTTTTATTTTTCATGGGATCCTCCAAAAATGAATATAGGGTTATAATGACCGGATAATATAACGAAACATTTTTTTAAAAAGATACCCATACGTTTCCGCGTTTTTCTGCTTGCATGTCGGGTTTACCTGCCGACTTGTCCACCAATCTTTTTTGGCGGAAGGATGGCAGGCGGGAAATCTTGATTTATTTAAATAATATAAGCTTATCGCTGCTTTTTTTGATTGTGAACTCCCCATGCTAAAAGTGAGTCTGCGTCATTCTGATGTCACGCTGGAGCGCGCCGTTGGAATACGCTCTTCATAAAGGGGAGCGAGGGGGAGAATTCTGTAGAGTCCCATTCATAATGGGACGATCACTAAACTTCGCAGCAACTATCTGATACCGTGACAAATGGGATGTGGTCTGTTTTAGACATCTTCGCCATTGAGATTCCAATTCCTTTTAATTAATTTATTATCAAATGCTGGTTGAAGACTGAGCGCCACATAAGCAGCATATGAACAAAGATGAATTATAAATGCACCAAAATCGCAGGATCAATCCCTGCAATATTATTTATAGGTCAATTTTATAAAGGATTCTCTGATGGAGTCTGAATTCAAAAATATTTTTTTTCTTTTCATAACTTTGGTTTTCTATATACATATGTCATGTTCGCAGAACATAGTTCAAGCTGCATCGGTTGAGCGATCGAACGAGGATCAGTACAAAATATGTTTTAAAGAAGCGGATTTTCATCTGGGCAAGTTCGAATTTAATGAATCGATACAAAGCTGTGAGGCGGCTTTGCGGTATAAACCGGACGATTTTCTGATTCGGGCGATGATGTGCCTTGATTATTATGAGATAGCTGAAAGACTTGATGTTCATAAATCCGAGGACAAGGATAAAAAGATTGAGCTCTATAAGAAAATGATTAAGATTGCAGAGGAAGGTATTCGATGCGCTCCTGATAAAGGGGAATGCTATTTTATGCGCGGATTAGCCAATGCAAGGATGTCCACAACGAAAGGAATCATGTCCCAGCTCTTTACGGCAAAGCAAATTGAGAAAGACTGGCTTGTCGCAGTTGACCGTAAATCCGATTATACAACACCAAACGGTGAAAATCTTCAGGCATCAAGCTGTTTAGCATTGGGAGTGTACTATCGGCTTTGCCCAACATTTTTTTTGATAAGATGGTTGTTTGGAATCAGCGGAGACCTCAACAAATCAGTGGATTACTGCAGAAGGGCGTATGAACTTGATTCCACACGGATAGAAATTGTAAAAGAGTATGGAGTGGCCCTTATTACTTCCGGACTGGACAGAGAGAATAAGAAGGATATTGAAGACGGGAAAGAGTATCTCAGAAAAGTTCCTTTCTTGCCATTGAGACTGCAGACGGATACGATCGATATTGGTCACAGTAAAATGCTGCTCAATAACATAAATCTCTGTCCCGGTTATTCGAGGGATGAACAACAAGATGTTTCAGAGGAGTCTTATAAGAAAACACAGCAGTAGGGGATGTGTCGAGTGCGCTCGCAAATCATTTAATTTCAAGGCCGGCATAAGAGACAAAAAAGGAAATGTCATTGCGAGGATCCCGAACGGCAAAGTCGATCGGGAGACGATGCAATCTACTGAAAAAGGATTATCATAGGAAGACCTTGGCTGGCGGAGAAGCGGTTGGGGTCTGATTCACCGATGTGTTTTACAAAATTCTCTTCACTAAAATTTCATCCGTTGTAATAGATGTGAGGATTGGCTACATTTTAAATGAACGGTTATGAAAGGTTTAAAAATGAAACGGATCGAAGTTCTTGGAATGTTTTCAGGAGTATGCACAACATCAGCATTTGTTCCGCAGGTCTTTACCATATGGAGTATGAGGCCCATACCGGTCGTTTCCATTTCTCTCTCAATGTACGTGCTTTTTACTGTGGGAGTTATCGGCTGGGCTATTTATGGAATTAAAATTCGCGCACAATCGATTGCAATCATGAACGCTATCACTTCTGTACTTGCCCTATCCATCCTCGTTTATAAATGCGTGTATGGATAACCCCCGTAGAGGTTTAAAATATTGAACCCCTACAAAACAAATATCAATTTAGTATTGTTCATTATTGTGTATTTAATTATGTTAAAGACGACTGGTTACCTACGAAATTATTAATTGTAAAAACCATATTTATTCATTCTATTTTCCTTGATCCGCGCATAATATTTTCATTTCAATCACATACATTATAGAAGGAAAAACATCATGCGTTATTTGCTTGCACTCATCACAACAGTGTTATTATCAAGCACTCTAGATGCGCAGGTACGTGTTAATCTCAACATCAATATAAAGAGCCAACCCGTTTGGGGACCGACCGGTTACGATCATGTTGAATATTATTATCTGCCTGACATTGAAGTGTATTACTATGTTCCTCAGCATAAGTATTTCTATTATGAACGAGGGCACTGGATTGGCCGATCATCTTTGCCTGCCCGTTATCGTGATTATAACTTGTATCATTCCTACAAAGTAGTGGTGAATGAGCCGACGCCGTATCTCCATCACAAAATGTATAGAGACAAATATTCCTCGTTTAAAGGCCGTCACGATCAGGAAGCAATCCGCGATAGCCGTGAAGCAAAATATTTTGTCAATAAAAACCATCCCGAGCATAATAACTGGGTAAGGCAGCAAAGGCATGATGAAGGTAATGGCAGAGAAAAGGATCGCGGCAACAAATCTGAAAGAAATAACAGACAAGACAAAGAAGATCGGCATTAGTTGAACTCTCGGTATGCGGATTGTCCCGCAAGGCGGGATGCATAAAACACACTTCACGCAAAACGCTCGCAATGACAGAAAAGAAAAAAAGAACACTTGTCATTGCGAGGCTTGTCTTGAACGAAGTGAGGGAACTGACGAAGCAATCCGCAAAAATTGGATTACCATTGGAAAACTTGGTTTGCAGATTACTCCGCAAGGCGGGATGCTAAAATAGCACTTCGGCTCAACTAACCATTGAGATTCCCATCCCTTTTGCATAACTTCTTAGCAGATGTCCCGTTTACACAATTGTTTCGGCGGGCAGGCGATTGGGGAATGAGCGGGTCACCGATGGCACCTAACCGTCGAGTTACCTGATGAGATTTTCAAGGCTCAGATAATGGCAAGTGATAGAATATCAGCACGAAAGCAAGTAGAAAAACTCGTCAATTTCTTTGAAGAGAACATCTATCAATTCAAATCTACGTCCTTTAACGAAACTCAAGCCCGCCAGCAGTTGATCGATCCATTCTTCGAAGCTCTTGGATGGGATATGCATAACAGTTTGATGCTGCCGCTATTCCGTCAAGAGGTTGTGCCGGAATCGCGGATGAAGAGCAGCATTGCCAGAGAAGTGAAAGAACAAGAGCCGCTCTTTCCCCAAAAAGATACGCTCGGTAAAGAGCACAAAGAGTACGCTTCCATTCTGGATTATATTGTCGAAGATGAATACAAAGCCAATTCTAAAGAGGCAGTTAAAAAACCGGACTACCGATTTCGCATTGGCGGGCAAACGAAATTCTTCGTTGAAGCAAAAAAACCTTACGTCGATCTTGCGAAAAGCCAATCGTCAATCTTTCAGGTCAAACGATATGGATTTTCCGGTCGTGTGCCGATTGCCATCCTTACAGACTTTGAAGAATTCCGCACATTCGATTGCACCCAGCGCCCCGCATTTGAGAAACCAAAATTAGGCATCATCAAAGATTTCGATCTAACGTACAAGCAATACATAGATCACTTCGAGCGTCTCTACGATACATTCTCACACGATGCTGTTGCGGGCGGCTCGCTGGAAGCGCTGACAAAAAAGATGATGCTGAAACGCACCGGCGATTTTGCGCTTGACCGTGAATTCTTAGAAGATTTATCCAGATGGCGCGAAGAGTTAGCACGGGATATTGCAAAACATCCTAAGAACCGGCGGCTTCTGAATGATTACACACTCAATGAAGCGGTGCAGCGCATTCTCGACCGAATCGTTTTCATTCGTGTGTGCGAAGACAGGGAAATAGAAGTTGAAAATACACTGCTTGCCATTTTGCGGATATGGAAAGAACGCCAAGGCTTATCGTTGTATTCATTGTTGAATGATTTATTCAAACAGCGTCGTGCGTTGTACAACGGATTACTCTTCAGCCCGCATCCGTGTGAAGAATTGGAAATTGGCAACGAGGTGCTGATTAAAATTTTAGAGAATCTGAATTATCCGTTCTCTCCGTATCACTTTAATGAGATCGGCGTTGAGATACTTGGCAGCATTTATGAAAAGTTCCTCGGCAAGACAATTCATCTGGCGCCTAAGAATGTTGTCATAAAAGAGAAACCGGAAGTTCGGAAAGCAGGTGGAGTCTATTACACGCCGCAATACATCGTCAAGTACATTGTGGATAATACGCTGGGGAAATTGTTGTATAAAGAGACTTCTGTCATTGCAAGGAGTGAGGATCCTCAGTCATTGCGAAGAAGCGCAGCGACTGAAGCAATCCGACAAACAGAAGAAAAAACAAGATTGCTTCACGATGAAACTGTTCGCAATGACGATAAAGAAGGGATTGCCCCGCAAAGCGGGATGCAAAAAGATTGCACTTCGCAGAAAACACTCGCGATGACGCCTAAGCAAGTTGCAAAATTAAATATCATCGATATTGCGTGTGGAAGCGGGTCCTTCCTGCTCGGCGCATTCCAGAAACTGATCGATTACCACATAGAATGGTACACCACGCACCCGGATGATATTAAAATAGAAAATAATGTGCCGGATGCCTACAAAGACACAGACGGCAATTACCATCTTTCGCCGCGCAAGAAGCGGGATATTTTAGTGAACAATATTTACGGCGTAGATATCGACCGGCAAGCAGTGGAAGTAACACAGATGTCGTTGTACTTGAAAGTGCTGGAAGGCGAAAATGCCGAAACCCTCAACCCGCAAATGACGCTCGCACTAAAAGAAGTGTACCTGCCTTCGTTGACGAAAAATATCAAATGCGGCAACTCGCTCATTGGCACAGACTTTACCTCGCAGGGAGAAATGTTCGATGAAGAAGCGAGGCACAAAGTAAACCCGTTCGATTGGGAAATGGAGTTTCCGGAAATATTAAAGGCCAAAACTCTCCCCCTCACAGGGGGAGATACAGAGGGGGTCAAAGAACAAGAAATAATGACCCCAACCCAACCTTCCGCTATGAGGGGAAGGGGTGATAGCTCAGGGAACGGCTTCGATGTCGTGATTGGGAATCCGCCGTATGGTGCGGAGTTTGATGGAGAAGTTAAAACGTACTTCTTTAGCAAATACATTTTGCAGGATTATCAGCTCGAAAGCTATTTACTATTTTTGGAAAGAGCATTAGGCTTATTAAGAAAAAATGGGTTTCTAGGTTATATTATTCCAAACCCATGGTTAACGAATTTATTCCAAATAAAGGTTAGGAAATTCATAGGTCAAAAAATTAAAGTTCTTGAAATCGTTCATTACCTTCAGAAAGTTTTTCATGAAGCAACGGTTGATACAGAAATAGTGATTCTGCAAAATTCTTTTCCATTGGAAAATGAAATACAAGTATCGATCGTTGACGATTCCGCGGGAACAACTTCGAATCAAATTGATCAGAAATTATGGAAAAAAGCTGATGGCAAACCTATTAATATTTTTCTAAAATCGAAAGAAATTAATCTTATTGAGAAAATTTGCGCTAGAGCAAAAGTGTTAGAGACATTTTGTAAAGTTACTCAAGGGACGAAACCTTATCAAGTAGGGAAAGGAAATCCTAAGCAAACAAGAATAATAGTTGACGAACATCCATTTGATTCTACAAAAAAGAAAAACAAAACGTTTCGGCCGCTTTTAAGGGGGAGTAATATTAATCGTTATATAATAAATTGGAACAATGATTATTGGATTAGTTTTGGCGATTGGCTCGCAGAACCGAGATACTCGGCTGATTTTGATGCACGAGAAAAAATACTAATACGCCAAACAGGCGATAGCCTTATTGCTACTATTGACAGATCACAATTCATTGTTCGAGATAATCTTTATACGATTATAAATAAGTCAACATCTCTTGACTTGAGATATGTCTTGGGATTATTAAACTGTGCGCTCTTTAATTTTTATTACGAAACTCAAAATCCTGAAAAAGGCGAAGCGCTCGCACAGGTAAAAACAACAGTCATTAAGAACCTTCCCATCCGCACAATCGATTTTACGAAACCTGCCGAAAAGAAAATGCACGACGACCTTGTGTCGCTTGTGGAAAAAATGTTAGAGTTCAACAAGCAATTGCAAAAAGCCCATTTTGACAGCGAGAAAGAACCCATCGAGCGCCAAATCGCCGCCGCAGATAAAAAGATAGATGAGCTTGTGTATCAATTGTATGGTTTGACGGAGGAAGAAATAAAGATTGTGGAAGGGAAGAATGGTTAGACAGGGAGAAAATAACGGCGAAATAGTAATCTATAAGGCAGAGGATGGAAAGACTGCCATCGATGTAAAGCTTGAACAAGAAACTGTTTGGTTGAACCAATATCAACTTGCCGAATTATTTAAGACAGACCGAACTTCAATTCTAAGACACATCAGAAATATCTATAAAACAGGTGAGTTAGAAGAAAAGTCAACTTGTGCAAAAATTGCACAAGTTCAAAAAGAAGGTGGTCGTCGAATCAGTCGGAACATTCTCACTTATAACCTTGATCTTATTATTTCAGTCGGATACCGTGTTAATTCCAAGCGCGGCACGCAGTTTAGGATATGGGCAACCCGCGTATTACGTGATCATCTTGTAAAAGGACTTACGGTTAACGAGAGGCGTTTAAAAGAACTGCAACAGACAGTTCATCTTATCACGGAAATTGCAAAGCGTAGGGATTTAACAGGTGACGAAGCAAAAGCGCTCTTGAGCGTTGTGGAAGATTATACATTTGCGTTGAATTTATTGGATGATTATGACCACCAGAAGGTGGTTCTTGCAAATACGACCGAACGTAAAGTGTATGCTGTAACGTACGATGAAGCGGTCAGAGCTATTAACCATCTGCGGAAACAATTTAATACTTCCGAATTGTTTGGGCGAGAGAAAGACGAAAGTCTTCGAGGTTCGCTTAATAATGTATTTCAGACATTTGAAGGAAAAGAACTGTATCCAAGTCTGGAAGAGAAAGCAGCAAATTTGCTTTATTTCCTTGTGAAGGATCACTCTTTTGTGGATGGTAATAAAAGGATTGCAGCAGCACTGTTTCTTTGGTTTCTTGAAAAGAATCGAATGCTTTATCGCGCAGATGGCACCAAACGAATTGCAGAAAACGCTCTTGTTGCAATGACTCTTCTTATTGCTGAAAGCAAACCGGCTGATAAAGAAATCCTCGCTCGAGTTCTTACGAATTTATTGACAAAGAGAAATAAATAGTTGATGAAAATCTTTGTAAGGATTTGATTCATCAAATCTCTAAGAAAAAGGACGTGATAAATCACGTCCTTACAAAAGCAAAAAACAAAACATTGCCACCATAGTCATTCCCGCGAACGCGGGAATCTCATGTTGGGAAAAGTAAGATACTAGTTGACACGGGCATGACGGAAAGAGGCAAAATGGAAATAAAAAAAGAGAAAACAGCAACACTGCTCATTGTCGAAGACAGTCCGACGCAATTGCTCATACTGAAGAATTTACTCGAGAAAAATGGTTTTCATGTCGAGCGAGCGGTAGATGGCGAGGCTGCCCTATCTTGTGCTCGAAATAGTAAACCGGATCTCATTATTAGTGATATTTTTATGCCAAAGATGAATGGTTATGAACTATGTCAAACTCTCAAGCAGGACTCTAGTCTCAGGTCGATACCGGTTATATTGCTCACCACGATGTCAGCTTCAGAGAGTATCGTCAAAGCACTGAATACCGGTGCCGATTATTTTGTCCCAAAACCGTACGATGAGAATTACCTCATTTCAAAAATAAGATCCATTCTTGCTACAAAGGATTTGAACGGAAATCTTGATCAAAAAGAAACAATGGAAGTCGTGGTAGATGGTAAACGGTATACCGTTACTTCAACCCGTCAGCAGATTTTGAATCTGCTTTTATCCACGTATGATGCCGTGGTTCAAAAAAACAATGAACTCGATGAGACGCAGAAGAAGCTCCGCGAGACGCAGGATCAATTAATTGAGAGTCAGCGCCTTGCGGCGATTGCAGAAGTTGTGAGTACTATATGCCACGAAATTAATAATCCTCTCACAGCAGTCATGGTACCTCTGCAATCCCGCTTACGGCATGACCTGCCGGAAAATTATAGAAAGGATTTTGAAGGATGGCTGGAAATGCTTAAGAGAATATCCGTTGCCGTTAAGAAGCTGTCAGGGTTAAAGGCATCCCAAACGACTTCGGCTGGGGGAGAGTTCAAGATGATCGATCTTTCATTAGAAGAAAATCAACAAAAGAAGAGCTCGTAGAGAATAATGTTCAGATAAAAACTGATGCTTGTGAAATAAGAGGTAGGATGCTAAGCGCTGAAAAAAAATCTCTTCTCCTACAGGGGGACAGGTCCAACATAAAAAGACACATTGACACATAATGACAGGAAGTATATCATGGCAGAAAAGAAAATTAAATGGGGTATTTTAAGCACCGGATGGATAGCACATAAATTTGCGACAGCGCTTCAGGTCGCAGCCAATTCTGAACTGTACGCCGTCGGTTCTCGTAATCTCGGCACAGCAAAAAAGTTTGCCAGCGAATTTCATATCCCCAAAGCCTACGGCAGTTATGAGGAACTTGTCAAAGATCCCGCTGTCGATGTTGTGTATATCGGGACACCGCACAATCTTCATTTAGAGAACACACTGCTTGCTCTCGATCATCGGAAACATGTGCTTTGTGAAAAACCATTGGGCGTCAATCGGAAAGAAGCAGTTCAGATGATTGACAAAGCGAAAAAGAAAAATCTCTTTTTGATGGAAGCGCTTTGGAGCCGCTTTCTTCCGAACATCATCAAAACAAAAGAGTTGATCGATTCCGGTGAAATCGGAGATGTAAAACTCATGACTGCATTCTTTTCCATTAAATCCGATAATGGACCGGAACACAGGCATTACAATATCGATCTTTGCGGCGGCACAATCCTGGACACTGGAATCTATAATATCTTTCTCTCGCTGCTGCTTCTTGGAAAACCAAAAAGCATTTCTGCCATCGCCGGGTTAAGCGAACAGGGCGGCGATAACAGCTGCAGTTACACGTTCAAATATGAGAAGGATACTCTTTCAGTCATGTATTCCTCCTTCCTCGCAGATCCGGCTGGTGTTGCCGAGATCCATGGCACAAGAGGAAAAATTATTCTCGATCATTTATGGTTTTGCCCGGGTAAAGTGAAATTAACGTATCACGACGGCAAAGAAAAAATATTTGAATTTGATTTCAAGGGTAACGGTTATGAGTATGAAGCAGAGGAAACAGCAAAGTGTATTCTTGCCGGAAAGACTCAAAGCGATTTGTGGAGCTGGAATGACAGCATACAGCTAATAAGTGTTATGGATGCTGTCAGAAAAGAATGCGGGATTGTGTATCCCAAGCATGATTTATAAAAAGGAATATATCGTCACAATGCCGAGGTAAAAAATATGGTAGCCGCGACTGACTTGCCAGACATGTTGTTTGGCGGGTGGTGGAGGTCTGCATGATGCAGAGGTCAACGACCTCGGCTATTGAACTTTTAAGATATACGAGAAATAACAAGTTTTTAAAAACTATTTCATCATAGGAGGATGTGATTATGGAGAAAATTACAGAACTCTTTGTCGTTGTTGAGAATAGACCCGGTGCACTGGGAGAACTTCTTGGATGTCTTGGTAGGGAGAAAATTAATATTGAAGCCATCGGGCTTTTCCAGGATACAGCGAAACTTTCTGTTTCGGATGTTGATCGTGCTGCAAAAGTAATGAAACAAAGCAACTACCAGGTGGAGCAGCGCGAAGTACTCCGGCTTCACCTGGACAACAAACCGGGCTCGTTTGCAATTGTTGTTTCGCGTCTCGGGGCGGCCGGGATCAACATCGATTACTGCTATAGTACAGTCGGCAAAGGACAGAAGGATGCGTCCGTCATACTCGATGTCGAAGACATCGATCGTGCTATGTCGGTTCTTCAGGGAGCCGAGAAGTAAAGTTGAAGCAGAACGGGGGTGAAAAAGCGGCCTGTAAAATACAGCGGTCAGCGACCTCGTTGAATGTGTTTAAAATTTTGTTACATGTTTTACGTTTAGCTGTTGCTCCAGCTGCCCAACCCAGCATAAAGAATGGCGGGTAAACAAGATGGCGGACAAGACGACCTCGGCTACAGATGTACATAGAAATGAAAACTGAGAAGATGGAAACAGAAAAACAATATGAAAGGTAAAAATATGAAAAAGAAAATATTTGTCAGCATCGGAATAGCATTGCTTGTCATCATAATTGGGGCAATCATCATATTTTATCCGGCAATTCGCTTCATGACACAAAAAGACATTGTCCAGCTTGACTCAAACCTTACACTCATGCTTGGAGGCGGTGGCAACAGCGGAATCATTATAGGCGATAGTGTTGTGGTCGTAATCGATACAAAGATGATGAGCAGTTCTGAAGATCTGTTCAAACTCGCTAAGGAGAAAGCAGGCCAAAAACCGATTATCGTGATCAACACGCATTATCACAAAGACCACGTAAATGGAAATAAATTCTTCAAAGGCAGCAGGATCTATATTGGGAGTTATGAAAAAGAATTTCTTCAAAAGAATATCGATGCAGAAAATCAGCCGACAGATTTTGTAAAGGACAGCCTGTTGATCGATCTTGGTAATGAGAAAGTGCACCTTTATAATCTTGGCCAAGCTCATACGTTGAATGATCTCGTTGTTTATCTATCAAGCCATAATGTTTTGTTTACTGGAGATTTGATATTCAATCGGGTCAATCCAGTGTTAAAGGAAGAGAGTGGGGCAAATGTCTCACAATGGATACGCGCGTTGGATATCATTCTGAGCCGCTGGGGAAACAGCAAGATTGTTCCTGGACACGGACAGGTGGGAGATAAAGAAATGGTTGTATCCATGCGTCAATATTTTATTGATATGAAATCTGCCGCCGCAGACCCAAGTAAAGAAAATCAGTTAAAGGATGCATATAAAGACTGGATGAAATTACCAGGTATGTCGTCACCTGAAAAGACTATCGAATATATAAAAATGTGTGATGTGAAAAAGTAAATGGAATAATGCAGCTGCGGGAAATTCTCGTAGGGATTTAATTCATCAAATCATTGTGGAGGTGAACGTGATAAATCATGTCCCCCCAAAAGCAAAAATATTGTATCCGCAATTGGCTTGCCCGGCACATTGTTGGGCGTGTGATCGTGGTCTGCACGATGCTTAGGTCAGGGACAGCAATCCGAGGTCAACGACGTAGGCTACAGGTCTAGTGAAATTTATGAACAGGAGTTGAAATATGGGTGGTATTATCGATGCAATATTATCAAATAAGCTTTATATGATTTTTGCTGCATGTATAGTAGGCATTATGGTTTATTATATCATAAAAAAGACGATAAAATTATTTCTATACGCCTTTATTGTACTTATCGTATTTCTAGCATATATTTATATATTCAAATGAGTCTGTCTCATCGATTATCGAACCAGTTCAAAAAGCTGGAGAAATCCAGCATCAGAACAATAGGAAAACAATAACAGCAAAGGTAAACATGGAAGAAGAAAAAAAGGAAATACACCCGGTCATCGGCGAATATCAGGGCAAACCGATTATCCGCATCCCGACTGTAGATAATCCAAACCCCGATACAACTTGGCACTGGCTCTCGTTTGGGAAGAACAAAGCGAAGGCGATCGTAAAATACTATGATGCGATAAAGAAGTTTGCAGAAAGTTAGGGAAGATAAAATGTTTGAGGTCGCCGGCCTTGGATACAGTACGTTGTCAAAAGAAAGAAGAAAGATTTTGAAGCCATGATCGGTGAAAGCGATCGTAAGGGAATATAAGGCAAATGCCGACGTCAACAATGTCGGCTGCAAATGTACGCGAGATGATAATCAATCTTCTATAGGAAATGATCAAAAATAGTAGTATCCTGTACGTAGAGCGATACCTATAGGTCACGTAAAACATTAAATAGATCCTGCCAGACAAAGAACTCAAGATAGCACCTCTAGAAAAAATCACTAGCAACGATCACACATCAAACAACAGTACACTATAACAAAGTATTCAAAGGAGAAACACCATGAAAATGTACGTCGGTAATCTGTCACGCGATATTACGGAAGACGAATTGAAAAAAGAATTTGCAGCATTCGGAGCCGTTGATTCTGTTACTCTCATAAAAGATAAATTTACCGGAACAGCGAAAGGATTTGGATTTGTGGAGATGTCGGTACGTGCGGAAGCAGAAGCGGCTATTGCCGGATTGAATGATAAAGAACTCAAGGGGCGTAAAATTGTAGTGAACGAAGCGCGCCCGATGGCCGACCGAAAGTCGAACGATCGTGGACGCGGCGGCAAAGGCGGCGGTGGAAACAGATCTCAGGTACTAACCACGATGTATTTATTTTGACTCACCTTTTTCACATCTTCGAGGGAATTGCACGCTAGAAATGAAGCGTGCAATTCGCGAGACCTCCCGGCCACACGAGAAGATGTTGCAGCAGTGACCGATGGTCACGATATGCTCAATACTGACATCACCGACGCTGGCTACAGATGTACCGAGAGATTATCGGAATTGTATGAAATCTGAACAGCCCAATAATCCGCTCCATGGCAAGACATTGGAAATAATCTTGCATCATTTGGTAGATCAGTATGGTGGGAACAATTGGGTGCAAGGATTAAAATCAAATGCTTCAATGACAATCCAAGTATACAATCGAGTTTAAAATTTTTACGCAAGACTCCCTGGGCACGCGTAAAAGTGGAAAACCTGTATCTCGAGAGTATGGAAGATTAAATTGCGATATATGTAAGGACACAGAATTGAGAGATTACTATAACGCAACTAACAATTATTGTGAAAAATATTATCCGTTATCTACCAATCCCGCCATATTTTCGTAGAATATCTTTTTAATGTCAGCTATCGGTAAGCGCATTTCCTGCACCAGCTTCAACTGATTATCCACGATGTCATAGCGGTAACCGCGGGGCAGTAATCCGGAATCCGATCCGAACAATATCCTATTGGGCGCAAAGATGTCCAAGAATTTCTGAAATACACGGCGCATATCTGGTTTATCTTGGTGTTCGGTGATCCATGAGTTAGATCCGGCAGTGTCAACGTAAACGTTTTTACATTCCTGACCGGTCAATAATGTCTCAGCGAGCCTTCCCGCACCGAAATTTGGAATGATGAACTTGATACCGTTAAACATTTTAGCAACCGGAATAAGATCTTTAGGGTTTGAGAATTCTTCGTTTGTCACCGGAGGAATGCCTGCATAGTCGCGCGGACGCATAAGGAGCTTACCGAAGTGAACAAAGATTATGCCTTTGCATTCTTGGATGAGATTGTAGAGCGGATAAAGCCATTCGTCGTTGACACTAATGTGGTACAACGAAGGATAGAGCAAGATGCCCTTAAACTTGTCTTCTATCATCCGCTTGGTGGCATTTTCCATCAAAACATTTGAATTAGGATCAACCGCAAATATTCCTGTAAAACGAGCGGGAAATGCATGCACCGCTTTGACAACGGATTCTTCATCACCGGGGATACTACCAAAGAGCATCAACCGCTCCAACTTCCATTTGTCCATGATATCGATCCATCGTTTGGCAAGCTGTTCCGGATCTTCGCCTGGGATTTCAATATGTCCCTTGGCTGCTAAGTTTCGCAGTTCAGTATTCATATCAGCTCGGTTCGGCTTCTGCTTTATTAAAAATTTAAAGAAAGAGTTCGAGTAGAAGTGAACGTGTGCATCAAATATTTTGAAGAGACCAATCATTGCTAAAACAATTCGATAGTGCCCACAGGAGCAATCAAGGTACGTTCTGCACCGAGGAGGAAGAGTGTTTCAAGAGCTTTCTTACCGCGTTCTCCCATATCCACCGTTAATTCGCTGACATACATTTTCACAAAACGTTCTCCAAGTGCAATATCGATTCCGCGCCCATACTGCAATGCGTACGGAATTGCTTCTGATTGATGCGTGTATCCGTAATGAATACTTTGTTTCAATCCGACAGAAAGTGTGTGAGCCAGCACTTCACCAAGATCTTTCCGCACGACATCGAGCCCTAAAGGCAGCGGCAAATCGTCAAACCGTGATTTCCACAACTCACCCAAATCGATGATCTTCTTAAAACCTTGATCGGCGTATGTAATTTGTTCCTCGTGAATTAACACGCCTGCCGCAAACTCACCTGATTCGACACGGTTCATAATTTGATCAAACGGGATATCTACATTCTCCAATCCGTCCGTGAAGATTTTGAAAATAAGCGATGCTGTTGTTAGTTTCCCCGGTGTTGCAATCTTCTTGCCCTGAAGTTCCTCTAAAGAATCATAATTCCTTGATATGAGAACCGGTCCGTAACCTTCGCCCATACTGGCGCCTGTCGCCATAATCCAATAATTATCGGCGACAGAAGGATATGCATGAGCAGAGATGGCAGTTACTTCCAGTTCATCCTTTAAAGCGCGCATATTTAAGGTTTGAATATCCTCAAGCATATGATCAATGATGATACCGTCGAGTTTCACTTTCCCGGACGAGAGGCCGTAGAACATAAATGCATCATCCGGATCTGGGCTATGTCCAATTCTGATAATTCTATCGCTCATAATTTTCTTGCTACACTTTCACTGCCAAATAGATAGATGCTATGCCGAAGGTTTGCGGATACCATATGGCACTTGAGAACCCGGCATTCATCAGGCAATTGCAAAATTCTTCACCATCCGGAAACTCCATAATCGTACTCGGGAGATATTCATACGCCGAACGATTCTTTGAAATAAGACCTCCCAGCAAGGGAAGGAGATATTGAGAATAGAACTGATAGAACTGTTTTACTGGCGACCGACTCGGCTGTGAAAATTCGAGTATCATTGCTGTTCCACTGCTGCGAAGCACTCGGTAGAATTCACGCAGCCCATGGTCGAGATTCTCAAAATTTCGTACTCCAAATGCTGTCATAACCACATCGAATGAGCCAGATTCAAATCGAAGATGTTCTGCTTCACCGGATTCAACTGCAATAATGTCTTCAAGATTCTTCTTAATAATTTTAGCCCGGGCAATTTCAAGCATCTTCGTTGAAATATCCACGCCGATGACTTGCTCCGGATTCAGCCTAGCTGTTTCTATTGCCAGATCTGCCGTGCCGGTAGCGACATCGAGTATTCGTCTTGGGTGTAATTCCAGGAGCATCCGCACGGCTCGCCGTCGCCAAAGTATATCTATGCCCGAACTGAGTGTATGATTCAGAAAATCGTACCGAGAGGCAATAGAATCAAAGAGCGAACGCACATGCTCTTGTCGGTAGATGTGTCGATCACGTTTCTCTTCTCTGGTCACACTGCCTATCGTTGGTTCACAGGTTCTATATCTTTTTAAAACTCGGAGTAAATATACACAAGAGAGCCAAGAATTCCAACGTTAAATTACGCATCTATGGTACCATCGTCTATTGAATCAAATAAAAGATTAACGTACTATTTTATCAACAAATTGCTTAGAGGATGCAGACCATGATGCACCAGTATATCGATTCTCACGCACACCTCTTCTATGAAGATTACAAGAGAGATCTTGAGAGCGTTCTGGATCGCGCAAAGGATGTAGGCGTGAAATATTGCATCGTACCAGGAACTGATTTAAAAAACAGTCGGGAAGCGGTCTTACTGGCTGAGCAGCATGAGAATATTTTTGCATGTATCGGTGTCCATCCGCACGAAGCTGGTCAAGCAACGGATAAGGATTTCGGGGAAATAGAAGAACTGTGCAACCATCCGAAAGTACTAGCTATCGGTGAGATAGGTTTGGATTACCATTATGACTTTTCTCCCAAAGATCGGCAGAAAGAAATATTTACAGAACAAATAAGAATTGCCGTCAGGCGAAATCTGCCGCTCGTTGTGCATACACGGGAATCGACACAGGATGCATTCGCAATTGTCCAAGAGGCAGTGAAAACTTATCCCGATTGGAAAGAGACCAGAACGACACCTCAGCGAGGAGTATTTCATTGTTTTCCTGGGACTGCAAAAGAAGCAGAATATCTGCGTGGACTCGGATTTTACGTCTCATATCCAGGAATAGTGACATTTAAGAAATCAGAAAGCATGGAGATCGTGAAACAGATCGGAGTTTATAATATTCTTCTCGAGACGGACTCTCCTTATATGACACCGATTCCCCTCCGGGGAAAACGAAACGAGCCGGCAAACATCGTGTACATCGGTCGGAAGATAGCAGAAGCGCTTCATATTACCGAAGAAGAGGTGGCGCGGGTGACAACAGAAAATACAATGCATCTGTTCGGATTGCGCGATAACGAAAAAGAATTTTAAGGTTTTGTCTTCGTTTCCTGGTAGGTAGATCGATGCTCTTCGTCGTAGTTTGAGAGTCTATCGTACACACTACGGTCAGGGTAGGTCTGGAATACTTCTGCGATTTCCCTGAACTTTGCATCAAAAAACTGCTTCACAATGACGCTGTTACGGCCTTGCCGGTTTCGTACATCGTTGATAGATTCAAGTGCATTTAGTATATTGTCTTGCGCCTTTTTCGGTTCCGTAGCGAGCAAATCAATTCCGTCATAATGATAGTTATTCAGTGCGCTACGGAAAGAATCATATTTCATATTCGTTAATTCATCCGAAATGCCGAACTTGCTGTAACTGGCGGAAGTTTGTTTCCAGTCATTCGCTGATGCGGAGTTCGATGCAAGTCGGACAATATTTATCGCTTTTTGAAAGCATGAATTTCCGGACATGGGAATATATGTTTCCAGATCATATCCAATAATGATATATGCGTAAAAATCAAGAAAACCGGTTAATGGATCGAAAATCATTTCATCATGATTCATCCGTTGGTTGGGCATGTAAGGGAATTCCCAATTGTTATCCGCTATTCGTAAAATAGGTGTTGTACGATCCGATATTTCATCTCTGATATAAACAGGGCGCTGACTGGCGATGACGACTTGCACCTGATAGCGATTATCGCTTGTCCCGCTCTTGAAGGAGATTTCCATATTACAAGAGATTTTTTCTCCATTGAGGTCTTCATTGGTAAAACGTGTGTTGTTCAAGTAGCGTTCAATGTCGGATGTAAAATTGCGCAGATAATCTCTCTGAGAAGATTGAATGCTCTCAATATTATTGATTGTCACTTTACAGTTGAGCTCTTGTGAGATAAGACGGGGTGTTGCAATGAACACGAGAGCGAACAAAAAAACAAATATTCGTTTCATAGGAGACACTTTCCATGTATGTGCACAGGAAATATAGCCAATTTCTACTGCCTCAGCAAGGGAAAAGGATAGGTGCTCTATGCTTCATCTGCTTGCTGGCTGGGACATCATATCTTCATTCAATAGAAAATAATGGTCGAGGCACAAAGGCTGTTGGGATGGCGAACGCCTTCGTCGCAGTCTCGGATAATCTTTGGGCAATCAATTACAATCCAGCTGGACTTACCCAAATCGCAGGTATTCAATGCTCTGCTTTTATCATTCCTAATCAATTCGGCTTACCTGAGTTGCGGACATCAGCTTTTGCAGCGGCTGTGCCATTCTCCTTTGCTACGTTTGCATGTAAAGCGGAGAAATTCGGTTTTGATTTATATAAAGAAACCGAAGTTGGAATGGCCTGTGCCTTAAAGCTTGATCAAAATATTTCAGGGGGATTAACACTTAATCTTCATCGTCTCGATATTGTTCGCTATGGTAGTACACAAAATGTCATTCTCAATGGAGGGATCCTTGCCTATGCCCTTAAGAATGTGAAGGTTGGTTTCAATTTCAACAACATGATGGGGGCAACTGTCGGGAAGCTGAGTGAGAAAATACCACAACTGTTTGCTCTCGGCTCTTGCTGGTCTCCGCTTGATGATTTACTCGTCTCACTGGAGATGGAAAAAGATATCCGCTATCCTGCAAGTATAAAATGGGGTATTGAACAAGTGGTGTTTGGTGTGCTGGCGTTTCATGCAGGAGTGGCAAATAATCCGGAGAAGTATTCAGCAGGAATTGGCGTGAAATATTCTTTTTTTGAATTTGGATATGCAGGCTATAGCCACATCGATCTTGGCTGGACTCACCAGATCGAAATATCTTTCAAACTCGACAATTAACAAGGCATGCGTCGCACATTCTTTTTATTCTTAGCCTTTGGTGTCCCCGTGACACTCGGCGCACAAAAGTTGCAATCAGTGGATACTTTGAAAGTTTCAAAAGATGTTCCATGGGAGAAACTATTTGAGACAGGAACTGAAGACGAAGAAAATTCTTCCGTCGTTGACGAAGCTACAGAGCTTGAAGATAATCCACTTAATCTTAACATGGCGCCCTTAGAGGAACTTCATCGTATTCCTTTCATGACCAATGTGGTCGCCTCTCGAATTGTTGTAAGACGAAAGCTTGCACCATTTACTTCTTTAGACGAGCTGGCAACCATCGAAGGTGTAACACCGGAAATGCTTTCTTTCATTCGACTATATGCGCAGATATGGAAGATGAAGGAAACATCAAATGTGGCAGGAGTATTCCTCAGCAGAATGTCGACCGAAATAGAAAAACGAAAAGGATTTGTAAATAATGCATATCTAGGCTCGCCAATTAAAATCCTCAATAAGTTTCGTATAGCGGCCGGCGACAAAAAATCTCCGCTGACATCAGCAATATCAACGATAGAGGCCGGAGCCTTAACAGAAAAAGATCCAGGCGAACAAAGTCTCACAAATTTTTCAAGCGGTTTTGGATGCATATCTATACCAGAATTCTCAACGCAGTTGATTATTGGCAATTATCAAGTTGAGGCAGCCGAAGGATTAATCTTGTGGCGCGCATCTGCATTTTCAAAAGGGAGCGACGTTATTGCTCCTACACGTAAAAATGGCAGCGGAATTTATCCATACCTCTCAACTGATGAAAATTCTTTCCTACGGGGAATCGCAGTGTCCTTGGAATTCGGTTCCGTGCAGTTTCAGATGTTTTATTCGAATAAACCGGTCAATGCGACGATAGATTCACTCGGTCAAATATCCAGTATCGACCAAAGCGGATTGTTCCGAACAGAGAGTGAAGTACGCAAACAGAAATCGACTCGCGAGACCATGATCGGCTGTCGTGCAATTGCACATCTTTGTGAAGGATTGAAGATCGGCGCAACGGCTTATCGCACACATTTTAAAAATCCTTTAATACTGAAAAATGAAAATGGTGAGACGACTTCTCGGCTCTGGATGCAGGGAATGGATATTTCGTACACGAACCGAAAGGTTGATTTGTTCACAGAACTTGCTGTGGATCGGGCACATGAAATTGCGATGATTGGCGGTTTGACTTATGAACCGATAACGTCGCTCTCGCTTTCATTGGTAGCAAGAAAATATCCATCAGAATTTCAGAGTATTCACGGAAATGCATTTGGTGAATCCGGCAGGGATGTTCAAAACGAAAATGGTGTGTACGTTGGAGTAAGGTTGCAACCGATTGATTGGATTAGGATCTCAACGTACTACGATCAATTTGATCATCCTCAACCCACTCAGTTTATTCCCGCTTCATCACATGGCAACGATTTCCTTGCGCTTGCAGAATGTCAAATAACAAATATGTACGAACTTGCATTTCGCTTCAAAAGAAAAGAATCACCATCTACAATAGATGAGTGCGATTTGTACAGCAGAATGATGAAACAAATTATTCCATGCATTCAGGAAAATTATCGATTGACGAGCGAATTGATCTCGTCATCTTCTGTCCATTTATCGAACAGAATAGAGTGGGCAAAAGTAACGTACGCCGGGATGAAGAAATCGGAACATGGTTTACTGCTCTCACAAACTATTCAATCTACATTGTTTCACTCACTGGCACTTCGAGCGAGGGTAGCTATATTCGAGACGGATTCATATGATTCACGGATGTATGAGTACGAAGACGACCTTCCCTGTGCATCATCCAATCCGGCACTGTATGGCCGCGGCTTACGATGGTATCTTATTCTCCAATATAACATCTTCCTAAAAAGTGATATCGGCGTAAAATATTCTCAGACTATCAAAGATGGTGTTACGTCTGTGGGTTCTGGCCTTGATGAAATAGAGGGGAATACTCAATCGCTATTGACTATGCAATTAGATGTTCGATTCTAAAGTATTTCAAAGAGAACACTTTTTAAGGATAACCATTCTCGATAATCCTTAAGTATATTGGTTTGCTTACATTGCAATCTCATCGAAAAAAGGGTATATTTTCACCGAAACTTGTGTAATGATTAAGGTAAAAGTATGCTACAATTCCTTAAAAATCTCTTTGGTTCAAAGCACGAACGTGATGTGCAAGATCTTTATCCCATGGTCGAGGAGATAAATCAACACATGGCGTCATTAGAAGTACTTACTGATGAAGAACTTCGTAATAAAACCATAGAATTTCGACAGAGAATTCAAGAGTACATTAAAGCCACTGAAGATGAGATTGCTCAGGCGAAAGAAACACTGAAGCAGTCAGAATCATTTGAAGAACGTGAAGATCTCTATATAAAGATAGATGAACTTAACAAGCACCTTGATGAGCAAATTGAGGAAGTGTTGAATGAAATTCTTCCGGAAGCTTTTGCTGTCGTAAAGGATGTCTGCCGTCGATTGGTAGGGCAGTCATGGGATGTTGCCGGTACAAAAATTGTTTGGGATATGGTGCCGTTTGACGTTCAATTGATGGGTGGCATAGTACTTCATAAGGGCAAGATCGCAGAAATGACCACTGGTGAAGGAAAAACGCTTGTAGCCACGCTGCCTACATATCTGAATGCGCTTACCGGACGAGGTGTACATATCGTTACCGTAAACGATTATCTTGCACTTCGAGATAGTCTATGGATGGGTAAAGTATTTGAGTTTTTAGGGTTGAAAGTCGCTTGTATCCTGCAAAATATGGATCCTCACCAACGGCGTATTCAATATGCCGCTGATATTACTTACGGTACAAACAATGAATTCGGATTTGACTACTTGCGTGATAATATGGTGGTGAGTGCCGACGAAATGGTTCAACGTCCCTATAACTACGCCATCGTGGACGAAGTGGATTCGGTTTTGATTGATGAAGCACGAACACCTCTCATTATCAGCGGACCGGTAGCAAGTGAAGATCATAAGTTTGATGAAATGAAACCGTATGTTGACCGGCTGGTAAAAGCGCAGCAAAATTATGTAGCAAAAATTACTTCTGAAGCAGAAACGTACTTAACACAGGGACGGATGGAAGAAGCCGGAGTTCAATTGCTGCGTGCTCAAAGGGGTTTACCGAAGAATAAAAAGTTGATGAAACTCCTTTCCGAGCCATCCAACAAGATGCTTATGCAAAAAACAGAGCATGAGTATATGCAGGATCAAAGTGCGCGGATGCACGAGATCGATGATGAACTCTATTTCAGCACTGATGAAAAATCTCATCTTATCGATCTCACAGAAAAAGGGCGTGAATTTCTTGCTCAAGGATATCCTGGAAACAATAAAGATCTATTTGTTATCCCGGATATTGGTACAGAATTAAGTATGATAGAAGGTGATGCAACTATTTCCATTGATGAGAAACAGAAAAGGAAAGATAACGCCAATAAACTTTTTGCCGACCGAAGCGATCGCATCCATACGATCCATCAGCTCCTCAAAGCATACAGTTTGTATGAAAAGGATGTCGAATACGTCGTATCAGAAGACGGCAAGATCATGATTGTGGATGAATTCACAGGCCGTCTCCTTTCGGGAAGGCGTTACTCAGAAGGACTTCACCAAGCTATTGAGGCAAAAGAAGGTGTTAAAGTAGAACGCGATACTCAGACTCTTGCAACAGTCACGCTCCAAAATTATTTTAGAATGTACAAAAAGCTCGCCGGTATGACGGGAACTGCGGAAACAGAAGCAGCAGAATTCTATGATATTTACAAACTGGACGTTGTCGTCATTCCAACAAACAAACCGATGGTGCGCGATGATAAGGACGATCAAGTATTCAAGACGAGGCGTGAAAAATACAATGCAGTGATAGCTGAAATTGAAAAGATGCGTGCCATCCAAAGGCCGGTACTGGTTGGAACGACAAGTGTAGAAGTTTCGGAAACGATAAGTCGGATGCTCAAACGGAAAGGCATACCGCATAATGTCTTGAATGCGAAACAACACCAACGAGAAGCTGAGGTTGTAGGGAATGCTGGATTGCCTGGTGCCGTCACTATCTCGACGAATATGGCTGGCCGCGGAACAGATATCAAATTGGGTCCGGGAGTAAGAGAGAACGGCGGCTTACATATTCTTGGAACGGAGCGACATGAGGCCCGGCGCATTGATCGGCAGCTTCGTGGTCGTGCTGGTCGTCAAGGGGATCCCGGATCCTCACTTTTCTATCTTTCTCTTGAAGATGATCTCATGCGTTTGTTCGGAAGTGAACGCATTGCAAAGATTATGGAACGGATGGGATTGCAGGAAGGTGAAGTGATCCAGCACCCGATGATTACACGTTCCGTTGAACGCGCGCAGAAAAAAGTTGAAGAAAATAACTACGGAATCCGTAAACGTCTCTTGGAATATGACAATGTCATGAACCAGCAGCGCGAAGTCATCTATGCCAGACGCCGACATGCATTGGTAGGGGAACATCTAAGAGATGACATTTTCGATATGATGCGTGATGCCATCGATAAACTCGTAGAGGTATATTATCCGGAAGGAGATATCGAAGGACTTCGTAATGAAGTACGATCACGTTTTCTTACAGATATCAGTCTCACGCCAGAGCAATTCCAGACATTAGGCGAAAAAGGTGTCGCAGATGAAATTATCAGGGTGACTCAAGAATTCTACAAAAGGAAAGAAGAACAGATAGGTCCTGATCTCATGTCGACACTTGAAAAGATGGCAATGCTGCAAGTGATCGATGCAAAATGGCGCGATCACTTGCGCGAGATGGACGACTTAAAGGAAGGTATTCATCTGAGGGGATATGGACAAAAAGATCCTTTAGTTGAATACAAAGGTGAAGCGTTTAAAATGTTTATGGAGTTAATGGATCTGATTGCAACCGACGTGCTCAATATGGTACTGAAACTTTATCCTGAACGTCCTGAGCAGCTCCCTGCGCAAAGAGCGCGCCGCCCTATGCGGCGAGAAGATATGGTGTTGACACACGATTCTGCAACAGGAGCTGGATTCGTTGCAAATAAAGAGCCTATTTCTTCGTCCGAGGGACCGCAACGAGCGCAACAGACGAATGCCCCACGGGTTCAGCAAATACGGGTCGGTCCTAAAATTGGAAGAAACGATCCTTGTCCATGCGGAAGCGGGAAAAAATATAAAAATTGTCATGGCGGTTAAACGACAACAGATTTGGAGTAGATGTAATGAAGAAGATTGAAGCAATAATCAGACCATTTAAAGTGGATGATATACGCGAAGCACTTTCCGAGATTGGCGTAAAAGGTATGACCTTGACTGAAGTGAAGGGATATGGTCGACAAAAAGGACACACAGAGGTCTATCGCGGCTCAGAATACAATGTAGACTTTTTGCCAAAGGCAAAAATTGAAATTGTAGTAAAAGATGATATGCTGGAAAGAGTGATTGCAACTATCATCAAAATTGCGAAAACAGGGCAGGTGGGAGATGGTAAAATATTTATCTCACCGATAGAGGATGTCATTCGCATTCGTACAGAAGAATCGGGCGAAGAAGCTGTGTAAGGGGAATCGGCATCGTTTCATGTATAGTGTGAGTGATATGTAGAAATTATTTTCGGCGTTCTGTCAGTGAAAGACAGAACGCTTTTTTGTCTTGAGAAATGGAAGAAATTAAAACAAAATATAAAGCGGGGTATGTTGCAATTGTGGGTGAACCCAATGTGGGAAAATCCACGCTTCTCAATGCATTGCTGGATCAAAAGATTTCGATTGTAACGAACAAACCGCAGACAACGCGTCAGCGTGTTTTGGGCATTCTCAGTCGAGAAGATGTACAAATTATTTTTTTAGATACACCCGGACTGCTTAAGCCAAAATATCTTCTGCACAAAGAAATGGTCAAGCATGCTGAAAGCGCTCTTGCAGATGCAGATATTATTCTTGTGATGATCGATGTATCGCGAAAGACGGACCTGCCGCAAGAAGTGAGTATGCGCGTTCTGCCACTGTGTAAGACCAAACCTGTATTTCTGGTTATAAACAAAGTAGACAAGGCAAACAAAGTAGAATTGCTGCCCATCATTCAAACATTTGCTCAGGAAAAACAATTCAAGGAAATTATTCCCATCTCCGCTCTCAAACGAGACAATCTTGATGCAATTCTAAGAATGATTATCCAATATTTACCAGAACACGAAGCATTCTATCCTAAAGATATTGTGAGCGAATATCCTGAACGCTTTTTTGTTGCAGAGTTTATCAGAGAAAAACTTTTCGAGAAGTTCCGGGAAGAAATTCCTTATTCCACTGCAGTAGAGATTCGTGATTTTAAGGAACGTGAAAAAGGCAAGACACTCATCAATGCAGATATTATTGTAGAGCGTGATTCACAAAAAGGTATCGTCATAGGTAAAAAAGGAGAAGCACTCAAGGAAATCGGAACTGAGGCACGCAAAGAAATTGAGGACTTTTTGCAGCATGAAGTATTCCTTGAGCTTCATGTAAAGGTACGTGAAAAGTGGCGTGAAAATGAGACGATCATTCGTCAACTCGGTTATCACAGCTAAGATTGAAAGAGTTGGACAGATGTCGCTGCGTTTAAAAATCTATTCTGGCTTTCTTATCATTTGTCTTCTCTGGGGTTCATCCTGGGCAGCGGTGAAGCTCGGTCTTGAAACTGTTCCGCCATTTCTCTCTCTGGGAGTCAGGTTCTCTATCGCAAGTATTATTCTCGGACTGGTTATTCTCGTGCGGCGTTTAGATGTTCCGACAGATAAAAAATTCTGGAAGCTAGTGTTGATTCTTTGTAGTACATCGTTCACCATTCCTTTTGTATTGATTTACTGGGCGCAAATCAAGGTGAACTCAGGACTTGCGTCTGTTCTCTTCGCTACGTTCCCATTTTGGGTTGCAATCCTTTCACATTTCTTTCTTCCCGATGAACGAATTACGTCTCAACGCATCGTGGGAATGGTTCTTGGGTTCCTTGGAGTTATCGTCATCTTCAACAATGGTTTTTCAAGTGTGAGCAGTTCAACGTTTTTAGGTATGATTGCAATCATCATTGGAGCAATCATTCAAGCATATGGATTGGTTGCTTTACGACGATTTGGCAAGCAAATGCATCCGGTCATGCTTAATTTTTGGCCGATATTATTGAGTTCAATCGTTCTGTTTGCCGTCAGTATTGGTAGTGAGGATTATTCCAGAGTTCTATTTGACATGAAGGCAGTAGGATCGATCGTCTATCTTTCCATTTTTTGCACAGTTGTTACATTTGTTATTTACTTTTGGTTGGTTAAGCACATCGAAGCAGTCATCCTCTCTCTCTCTGCATTCATCACTCCGGTGATAGCGGTATTCATCGGTGTTATTATGATGGGAGAAGGATTTACATCAACGGCATATATAGGCTCATCGATTGTTCTCATAGGCGTTGCAGTTGCGACCATTGGTGATCTCGTTGCTGTCTACCGCCGCAAAATGAGTGAAACATAAAAAAGAATAATAGTCAAAGTTACACCTATGGTAGCAAAATAGTTTTTATAACATATGCGATGGTAATTGATAATGAACCCAGTGAATGAAACAACATTCACACTCGCTGTAAAAGATCTTTCCTTAATCGAAAAGCTTGATGCTCTTCCAACCAGACCTGGTGTGTACCAATTCAAGAACAACGACGGAAAAGTTATTTATATAGGTAAAGCACAGAATTTGCGCAATCGAGTTCGCCAGTACTTCCACAAATCACGAGTAACTGACACGCGGATTGACGCAATGGTTGACAAAATTGTTGATGTAGAGCTTACTGTCACCGACAGCGAAATTGAAGCGCTTATTCTTGAAGCCAACCTTATCAAACAGCTGAAACCGCGTTATAATGTCGTACTCAAAGACGATAAGAGCTATCCCTATATCGCTCTTACGAAAGAATTGTATCCTCGTGTGTTTGTTACGAGAAGGAAAACTCCTGGATATCGTTACTTCGGACCATACACCGATGTGAAAGCGATGCGGAGTGCACTGAAAACTATACGCGATATATTTATGATTCGAAGCTGTAATTATGATCTCACGGAATCTTCTATTTCACAAAATAAATTCAAAATTTGTCTCGATTATCACATCAAAAAATGTGAAGGACCATGTGAAGGATATGTAACACGGGACCATTACAATGCATTGATCGATCAGGCGGCACAAGTGCTTCGCGGAAAGACTAAAAGCGTGACAGAAGTATTGAAGAAGGAAATGGTTATGCTTGCGGAGCTGACAAAGTATGAAGAAGCTGCATCTGTACGTAACCGCATCAATGCACTCAAAGTGTATTCGGAGAGGCAGAAAATCGTCGATTCAACTGAAGCGGATCGGGATATTGTCGCACTTGTTTCCAAAGAGGATGATGCATGTGCTGTTATCTTTAAGGTTCGAGATGGAAAGATGATTGGTAGTCAACACATCTATCTTTCTAATATTACCGGAAAATATTTTAGTGATCTCCTTGAAGTAGTTCTTGAACGGTACTACCTTGATCAAGAGGATATACCAACCGATTTGTTCTTATCTGATGAGCTGGAGAACAGAGATATCATTAAAGAATGGCTCCGGAAACAGAGCGGTCATGAGGTCAATGTTGAAATTCCAAAGTCAGGAGATAAGGCAAAACTTGTAGCACTTGTGCGCGCCAACGCGCAGTTTTGGTTAGATGAATTGGAATTGACAAAAATTAAACGTGGAGATATTCTCCCTCATTCGCTCGAAGCACTTCAAAGAGATCTTCGACTTCCTTTTCCCCCACGAAGAATCGAATGTTTCGATATATCAAATATCCAAGAAACAGATACCGTTGCCTCTATGGTGGTCTTTGTGGATGGCAAGCCGAAGAAAAGCGAATATCGGAAATTCAAAATACATTCCATCGAAGTACAAAATGATTTTGCGAGTATGCAGGAAGTAGTAACGCATAGGTATGAGAAACTCCTTCGAGAAAACGAAGAACTTCCCAATTTGATTATGGTTGATGGAGGTAAAGGGCAACTCTCAAGTGCAGTGGAAGTACTACATTCTTTAGGATTGAAAACTATACCAATACTTGGATTAGCGAAAAAACTTGAAGAGGTGTTCTTGCCCCGTCAGAGCGAACCTGTTCAGCTACCCCGAACATCATCTGGTCTGCGGCTTTTGCAGCAAATCAGAGACGAAGCACATCGTTTTGCCATAACATATCATAGAGTTGTGCGTTCAAAACGAATACTTCAGACAGAGTTAGATTTGATCAAAGGCGTAGGAAAGAAGAGAGCGGGGGAATTGCTTGAAGTATTCGGTTCAGTACAAGGTGTAAAGTTTGCCACAGAGGAACAACTTGCAGAAATTGTTGGCGAAGCAGTCGCAAAGAGGATTTTAGAATATTTCGATCTTGCGGAAAAAGGAAAAACAGTGAATGGAACTTTATCATAAGCGCGATGAATCATAAATTGCGAATCGAATGAAATAATTGTAAGTTACCACTAGTATGAGTCCATTAAAGACTTTTCTTCGTCTTCTGAAATATTTCCTTAAGTATAAATGGCGGATTGCAGCCGGTCTTATATCTGTCGCCATCATGAGTTCTTCGGATACAGCGTCGGCATATTTAATTGCGCGACTTTTCGAAACCCTCCAAACCATTGGTCAACAAGTGCGATCAGGCCAAGAGATTCTCGTACCTATCCCTTTGAAAGTGTTTGATCATCTCATTTATTCCTTCACTGTTCATGGAAAAGATGAAAGTTTTCAACTTATTTACAGATTTGCTGTTGTCGTTATCGTTATTATTCTTGTAAAGGTGACTTTTGTCTACATTCGCGAATATGTCATGAGTTCTGTTCAGCAAAAGATATTAGTGCGATTCCGCGTTGATCTCTTCGATCGAATCATTGCTTTACCTATCCGTTATTTTGATGAGAATAAGACGGGCTATATTATGTCGCGCATTACGAATGATGTGAACAATCTCGAGCAATCATTAAATCTCATCATTGAAATCGCTCAAAACCTCGTCTATACATGCGTTTTCGCCACTGCGCTTTTTTTCACAAATTGGAAATTGACTGTTGTCACGATAATTATATTCGCGCTTTCTGGAGAAATATCGCGAAAATTTGGTGATCAAATTCGGAAGCACAGTCATGATCTTACAAATACTCTTGCAGATATTTCGGCATTTTTGCAGGAGCGAATAGCAGCAATACGAATCGTTAAATCATTCACACGAGAAGAGGAAGAGAAGAGGGTATTCCGAAACAAAGTTGGTAGCAACTATCATTTTTCGATGAAGATTGTACGTGTTATTGCACTCTTAAGTCCAACCAATGAACTGTTCAATACAACTGCTGCATCATTGCTCGTAATCTTTTCTGGGTACCTTTTTATCACCGGAACGATGACAATAGAAACGATGATCTTTTTTCTTATTCTCATGATCAATTTAGCGAAACCGGTGAAAGCATTGGGCGAGAGTGCGGCACGGATTCAAAAGACACTCGTTTCTGCGGGTTATATTTTTGAAATCCTTGATCTGCCGAAAGAAATGAACCAGAAGTGTGCTCTTTCAATCATCATCACAGAAGGTAAGGTTGAATTTCGAAACGTGTCATTCGCTTATACAGGAGACATTCAAGCGCTCAAAGAGGTGAATCTGAGTGTTGCTTCAGGTGAAAAAGTTGCACTTGTGGGACCGAGCGGCGGAGGGAAAAGTACATTGGTCAACTTGATCCCACGGTTCTATGAATTGTCTGAAGGTGCTATCTTTGTTGATGGGATGAATATTCAAGATATCGATCTCTTCGCGCTGAGAAGTCAAATTGCCGTTGTACCGCAAGATGTCATACTATTTTCGGGTACAATCTTTGAGAATATTCATTATGGCAGACTCGAAGCACAGCACAATGAAGTTATTGAAGCGGCGATGGCTGCCAATGCACATGTGTTTATCGAGAAACTAGAAAAGGGTTACTATACTGAAGTAGGTGAACGAGGACTTCAACTTTCGGGCGGTCAGAGGCAAAGGATTGCGATTGCTCGTGCGATTCTTCGTAATCCAAGAATCCTCTTATTGGATGAAGCGACATCTGCACTCGATACTGAGTCCGAACTCATGGTACAAGAAGCACTTGATCGGCTTATGGAAGGAAGAACTTCGTTCATTATTGCCCATCGGTTATCAACGATTGCACATTGTGACCGCATTGTTGTCATTGATTCGGGCCGGATCGTGGAAGTCGGAACACATGATGAGCTTCTCAGAATAGAAAGCGGATTGTACCGGCGTTTGCATTCTCTTCAATTTGCCGACAATTCCGCTTGATGAAAGATCCAATTTCAAAACGTATCGAACTCTGGTTTCGCAGGCTGATGATTCAATTGCTTGGGCGATTCTTCCAACGAAAGAATACTCTTCAAAGCAATATTGATTTTAATACTTGCAAGTTTCTTTTTATGCGTCAGGACAGGATCGGCGACGTTCTGATTTCGACGCCTTTGTTTGGAGTTCTCAAAAAACATTATCCCCTCGCGATAGTAGACGTGCTCCTCAGTGAAAGCAATCATTTTGTTCTGGAACATAACCCACTGATTCGTAAACGTTGGATGTACAGAAAGAATATAGGAAAAATCATTTCCTTAATTCGAGCACTGAGAAACGAATCCTATGACTTCATTATCGATCTAATGGATAATCCCTCGACTACTTCAACTATTCTCTGTTTATTCATCAACGCAAAATGGAATGTGGGAGTTGACAAGGAAAATAGGTTTGTTTATGATATTATCGTGCCTATGCTTTCGCGCCGTGAGACACATATTATCGATAGGATTGCACAATTGCTGATCCCTTTTCACATTGATCCTCGTGCAGAAATATTCGATGTTCGGTACTATACATCCTTTGAGTCTGAGGAATTCGTCGATCGTTTTTTGCGGCAAAACAACATGGTTTCTCATCCAATCATCGGTGTTAATATTTCTGCCGGCGGTAATGTACGATTTTGGGGTGTCAAGAATTTCAAAGAACTTCTGAATCACTTACGAAACATGTATCCAGAATATAAGTTATTGTTACTCTATCAACCATCTGACGAGCAGCGTGCCCACTTGATAGCCGAATCTAATCAAAGTGTGATACTCTCACCTGTAACATCATCATTTGATCAATTCGCTGCATTCGTTAAACGATTGTCAATCTTAGTTACTCCAGATACAGCTGCTGTACATTTAGCATCTGCCTTCAAAGTCAGAACTGTTGTACTTTATATCCAATCAAACAAAGCGTTACGCATCTGGGAACCCTATAGGACTGACTATGAATGTATCGTAACAGATGTAGATGATCTATCGATGATTCCAGTCACACAAGTTCAAGATGCTTTGGGAAGACTTATTCGACGGCCTCATAAGAAAACTGAAATAGGTGTATAAGAATTAAAACATGAAAATGATCATAAAATTGGAATATTGGTGGAGACATCACATTGTCTATCCAGTCCTTCGAGGGATATTCCGTAACCCCGAAAAAAATATCCCTATTGATATCCAATCGATTAAGAGCATTCTCATTTTACGATATGACCGAATTGGAGATATGATTGTCACAACACCTATCTTCAAGAGTTTGAAAGATGTAAATCCTCATCTTCGAATCGGTGTCTTGGCGAGTCGGGCAAATGCTGAGATTATACGTCACAATCCTTATGTTGACAAAATCCATATTCTGTCAAAGCATTGGTGGCAGTTCTGGTGGGAAATCATCCAGGCACGGAAAGAGCAGTATAATGTTGTTCTTAATCTTGTTTTCAATAGAACAACGAGTGGAGGAGTTCTCGCTAATCTGGTTGCACCCGATGGAATAAAGATAGGGCAGGGGGATATAAAATACAGATTCTATTTCAACATCCTCCTCAAACTCAGTCGTCACAGTGATCATATGGTTGAAACTCTTGTATCGATCATCAAAATGGTGTTCAATGTCCATCTACACCTGGATCAATTAACATATGATATCATCATTGATCATAAGACAAGAGAGGTTATCCAAGCTTATTGGAAGAAACACAATCTTCAACCTCGTTTTCTTTCCTGGAACATAGGAATGCCCTATATTGTATTCAATCTTTCCGCTAATGATTCGGTAAGAAAAATATCAGCTGAACAAGCTTTCTTGATCGGAGAATATCTTAGTTCGAATGCGTCATTTCAAACACTTCTTCTTCATGCTCCGAAGGATTCGATTATGACAAAAACGAAGCAACTCCTTGTAGAGAAAACACGCTGTTTACCGTTTCCAGAACAAGGGACTGCTTCTTTGCTTGAAATCGCTGCACTAATCAAAGGTGCAGCGGCTGTCATAACACCAGACACATCCATCGTCCACTTCGCATCGGCTGCCCAAACCCCTATCATCGGATTCTATACAAGCATGCAAGATGTACACGAATGGCTGCCGTTTCAGGTAAAATATAAGATTGTTTTATCTGATAAAAATCAGGCGACATTTTCGATACCTTTTCAGGATATGAAGGTGGCATTGCAAGAATTTATTTCATCGTTGCAATTGAAGAATATAAATATTTTACAGTCACGAGAAGAAGTCTAATGGTATGAAATCTCCTTTTTCTATTGTTAGAAATTATTTTAAGGGCATACAACTGACACCGAATGACAAACTACCCATTCTCTGTTTTCACTTGTGTGCTCTTTTTATTATTCTCTCAATTGTGTTAGCACAATTGTTTTCGTATCTCATCATCATTCTTGCAATGATTCAATTCATACAAAATCCAAAAAGAGTGAAAACACCATTTGATATTCCTTTTCTTCTATTTATTGTCGTCAGAATATTTTCTGTTCTTTTTTCTACTGATATATTTATCAGTCTGCGTACCTTACACACAGAAATACCTTACTATGTTTTATTCTATGCACTTACACAGCAGAGATCATTCATGCAAGAACGGTTGGTGCAATCTCTCTTGTGGATGTTCATTTTCGGGGCTGTCATCGGCTCTTGTTATGGAATAATGTCCGTTTTGTTGGGAATACAGGAGAGGGCGGCATCACTTACTTCAGGTTATTATACTTTTGGTTCATTCCTTACGGCGATCTTGGCAGTAATTTTGATATTGGGAAAATCGAAAATGTTCGATAAGAAACGATGGATTTGGTATGGTCTTATCATTGTCATTGCTACAGGACTCATTTTGACGCTGAATAGAATTCATTGGGGAATTATGATTATTCTTCTTATTGGTATAGGAATTATCCAAGAAAGGAAGCTTTTGATAGCCATGATATTCTTGTTCGGATTTATGTTGTTATTTTCACCATCGATCAGTAGGCGACTTGATCAGGTCATACATTTTAGCGAAAACCTCAGTGGGAGAGATGTTCTGTGGAAAGGTGCTTCGATGGTCTGGTTTAACCATCCTATACTCGGATATGGACCTGGTACTTTTACAGAAGTATTTCCAATTCATAACGATCTCAAGGATGCCAAAGTCGGAGGATGGCATAATGATTACATCCAAGTGAGCATAGAAAGCGGACTTCTCGGTCTGATGTCCTTTCTTTGGCTTCTCTACACAATCTATAGCAAAGCATTCATCAAATTGCGGAGAATGAGAGGGGATAAAGAAAAAAAGAGAATACTGTTTGCACTCTTAGTAGGGATGAGCACAATTTTTATCTCTTCATTGACAGGAAGTGGATTTCTTGACATGCTGATTCGAATGATGTTTGTATTCCTTTTGGCGATGACAGCGTTCATGATGCAAATAGAAGAAGGTGTTACAGGTAATGCGCATGAGAATGCTGCTGTAATTTAAATTAGTTCATAGTTTTTATATTCTCCGATTCTCCATCCGCATCGCACTTCAATCAGATCAAGCAGTTTTTCCTTTAATGTCTGCTGTACTTTATTGTGTTCATAACGAAAATGCCAATTCTGTTTGTGTACACGTTCACTCATCGCTGAAGGATGTATCCCTTCAAACAATTTTAGTTTTCCACCTTGACAATAATCGTATTCAACTATCTCGCCGATATGTTGATTCACCCACTCGTCTGAGTGCCAAAGTTTGTTGAAATATTTTTGTTTTAACTGCTGAATATCTGGAGGTTTCACCCATCCATAGTGATAGACCGTCGCGTCTATCAGCTTTACGCGAAGCTTCCGTCCATCAATCCTAAATCCTTGGGCATCTCCCCACGAACGCACTTTGCTCGATGGTCGCACAACTCGAATTTCTCTTCGATACCAGCGCCGGGAATCACCGAGGTACTTGTAACTACCGTAAAAATGCTTGTAGTGAAAAAGTAATCCTTCCACTTTGTTCATGTTCTGGTAGAGAGTCATTGCATCCTCAATGGTTGGGTAATCTTTTTCGTGCAGCACTTCATCTGCTTGAAGATAAAGAGCCCAATCGCCGGCGACTTGATCAAGTGCAAGGTTTGTTTGTTGGGAAAGAATTGCCCCGCTTGTACGGAGAGAATCATCCCATACCGTTTCAAGTATTCGGACTTTGGAAGATTGAAGAGATTTGATTTGTTCCAGAGTGTTATCATCCGACCGACCAACGGCGACAATCACTTCATCGCATAACGGAAGGAGAGAATTAATGGATTCAAGAAAAGGATAATCGTAGATCACACCATTACAAACGAATGTGAACCCAACGATCTTCATTGCTCACGTTCCATCAGAGAATGAACCCTATAGAAATAATATGAGCTGTTCCCATTTGTGATGAAGAGGGAAGAAAAGCGTAATCGATCATGGCTATACTATATCGTAGTCCAACACCGGCAGAGAAACTGCGATACTCATACCCTGTTTCATAACCGAAACGAACTGTCATTGCGTCATTGTATGTGGCTTCAGTACCTATACTAATATGACGAACAGATATGCCTAATTCAGAAGAAAAAGCTGCAGCGGTTCGGAAAGAGACTACATCCAAAGAGAATGAATATGTTCCGCCGAATCGAAGCTGAGAAGGCAAATCTGTTCGTTCGTTTCGGAATGCAGAAAGAGAACCCAAATTCGTTAGCGCAAATCCAAGAGTGAGCCCCTCAACAGATGGAGCATACAGTGTGCCTATGTCAATTCCCCATCCAGTCGATTCATCTATAAAGATTTTTTCATAGATGTACTTTGGAGTGATGCCAAGGCTAATGGTTTCTGTTACTTTGATACCATACGTTAACTGGAAGGATGTGGATTGAGTGTTGAATGTCCCGATCGGGGGACCAGGGATCGTACGTAATTCGAGCCCATCTACGCTTGTATTCGCTATAGAAAGAGCTAGTGAACCATATCGAAATGGTGCTGCAATAGATAAAAAGTCTGTACGAACATCTTGGATCCATTCTGTGTGAGAGAACATTATTCCATACGATTCGCATGAAGCGCTATTTGCTGGATTGATTAAGATAGATTGAAGCGCTGTAGGATCAGCAATAAAGGATTCACCTGTGGCTCCAATGAAAGGAGTTGTCGGTAACTTTAAACTCGCAACACCACGGGAAGTTCCTTGAGAGAGAACAATCGTTGGAAAAAGAATGAATGCTAAAAGAATTTTTGGCTTCATTAGAATTTCAAAGAAAATGAGAGAATGTGAATGCCGCTTGGACTATAAGGCTCAAACACATAGGCATATTGAAAAGCAGGTGTCCATGTTGAAAGTTTTGTCTGAATGGATATACCCACTGAAGGTTTTGCAGGCATATCTGCGTTCAATGCAATCTGATCTATGCCGCCTCGGATATGGATGCCATCATACACTTCAAGTTCTGAACCGATACGAAAAAATTCTGCGGAGCCGATCGCCTCGAACTCACCAGACACTAAAAAAGAATATTTTAATGGAGACCAACTTATGCCGATTCGTTTCCTTAGCGGAAATCGTTCCATGCTGGAATTACCGTCTATTCCATACAACGGAGAAGTGTCCCATGTATACTTTGCATTGATATCCTGCACAACAGCCCCAAGAGTAAATTCATCAGTGAGGAGATAGAGTACGCCAATGTCTAATGCCGCTGTTGTGCTTTTCATACCTTCAACAAAATTGTAATATAAGACTTTTAAAGTAATGCCGAGTGAAAATTTAGGAACAGGCTGCAACCCGAAGCTAAACATGAACGAGTTCTCTGATGTACTATACGTTTGTGTATGAACGCCATCTTCGTCTCTGCCATCAATGTTTCCAACTCCAGCGTTGATAAGAGATAATGAAATCCCTGCATTCGGTTTCAAACTTTGTGTATAACTTAGATAGTTCAGTCCTCGATCGAGAGAAAGGACGCCATAAGCTGCAATAGCCGTTGGTGTAGACTCAAAAGGCAATGCCGCAGGATTGTAGTATGCTTGTATGTCACCATTGATGACAGCAGTCATTGCATTTCCCATTGCAATTCCGCGTGCGCCAAATCCCATACGCATCGGAGCACCGGCAAGTCCTCCAATGGAAGAACTACTTTGTTGTTGGGTAAAGACGATGTTCCAAAATATTATTGAAAGAATAACAGTCGATATGCTATATCGGGAAGAGAAGTTCATTTCAACACCAATATTTTTCCCCATATTGGTGCTTGATCAGTTATCTCAACGCGATAAAAATAAACACCATTTGCCACTATAGAACGATTATCATTTTTTCCGTCCCAGATTTCGTCATATTCTTTTCCATTCAAACGTGATGCGTTCTGAATAAGTGTGCGAACGGGTTGCATTGCATAATCAAAAATACGAATAGTTATATTTTTGAATCCAGAATTTGTGGTACCGAGGCTGTAGTGAAGACGAACAGGCTCATTGTTCGGGGAAAAAGGATTGGGGAATGAATATGTTTTTTTGTTGTTTGCAACTTGTTCCGCTGTGCGGAAGATGCGCCATGTAGAACCAAATGGACGTGAAGGCGAATCGATTGTATACGCAATTCCTTCTGGTCCCCCGTACCATACGGTATCTCCCTTAACGCCAACGCCATAGCATTCTGTTGAAACGAAACGCTGCAAGCTGGTTGTATCGTAGATAGAGCCGCTTCGAACCCAACTCTCTCCGGAATCAGAAGATCGGAAGAGTCCATTGTCAGTTGCAATATAAACCAAAGAATCTTTGAAAGCGATATTATGAGCCCATTCGCCAAGCAATGTGGTTTTCCAAGTTTCGCCGTCATCCTCAGAAAAACTTACACCTTTAATTTCATCGGGGTCGACCGCATTCAATGTTGATGCCCAAATAATATTATGCCAGTGCTGCTCCGAAATCGCTGTAACCCAATTGCCTGAGATGGGATGGATCTGGTTTTGATGAGAAAACTTTCGCCAACTTATTCCACCATCAGTGGATTTGTTAATTCCACCAGCAGTTCCGACCCAAATCGTACTATCGCTGTTTGCATAAACAGAAAAGACTAAATGATTATTATTTGCCGTGAGACCCAGACGTCCCGCTGACGGTGATAGATCAAATGCAAAATTAAGTGAATCACTTGGCTTAATAGAATCAAGACTATCTGGAGGAAGAATAACGCGTGTCCATGTACTGCCAAAATCAGTCGATTTGCGAAGCATGCCAGCCCAGCTTGCGGTCCATACAGTGTTTTTTGTCAAAGCGATGTCGAAGGTAATGTTTTGCTGTGGCACAGTAATACACATAGCAAGAATTTTGTTGCTTCCATAACTCAATGTATCTACAGTCCCTTGGTCAACAGGTTGAGGAATGAAAGACCATGTAGTTCCATGATCAGTCGAATAATGTAGTCCACCACCGGTCTGCACATCCTCATCACCTAATTTTGTGGTATACCCTGTAGCAACCCAAATGTCGTTATCTTTTATTGCAATTGCAGAGATACCTTTATTATCAAAGGTGGAAGTACCAGAAAAATTCGTCCAGGTTGTTCCTCCGTTGGAGGTAAAGCTTAACCCTTTTTCCGTTCCGAACCAAACTGTATCTTGTTGAACGAGTATATCATCAACAGAATTTGTGAGTGGTAGTGGACTAGTAGGAATGGAATTAAAGCGAAAGGTTTTCGGAAGTTGGGCAACAGCACTAACTCCAGAGATGTAAACTCCAAAAAGTATAAAAACGAACTTATTCAATTTGTATCACATTTGTTATCACAATGGTCTTTATTAATATATTGCTTGTATCATTTGATCGATCAACCGCACAAAACCGAAATGTATATGGACCAAGACTTGGTGGTGGATTCAGGCTAACTTGTTCCGTATAGATACTATCATTTATAGCATATAATTGTAGTTTTTTGCCGCTTGGTGTGAATCTTAAAACAGACTTAATATCACCTTGTCCGTCGGGATTGAGAACCTTTAAACTGTTCTCAAATGTGGTCGTAGTCGAAAGATTGATCGTATCTGGAGAAATAAGATCAGAAATGACAGGTGGGTGATTTATTCGTACGATCGTTAGAGGCAATAGAATAGTATTGCTTAAATCTCCTGTTTGGTTCTCGCTCCAAAGTGATAATGTCAGTTTCCCTACCAGTACGCGTTCAAACTGAAATTGAACGTACCCAGAATAAATGCTGTCATCTGCAATTTGATCTGGCGGAATTCCTTCATCATTGAGAAGTCCTGTTCCTAATATGGTCGAAGAATCATCAACCATAACAGAGTACTTGACCGCAGATATTGCTTTCTTTCCTTCAAGATGGAAAACTTTTATTGTAACGATTCCTTCAATGGTGAGCAAATCATTTGCTTTTCGTTCGATTCCAACGTTCATAGTGTCTGTATTGATGATGCTCAGAGAAGATGTGGCATTAGATACAAAAGGTGCGTTGCCAGCTGAATTGATCACAGTGTCGTATTTCTTTTCACAACCTGAAAGGAAGATACAGCTGAGACCAACAGCGAAAGGAAATAGAAATATTTTGCGTAGCAACTGACGCACTGATTGCTTTCTTACTGTTCTATGAGCAAAATAAAAATTATAGCAATCGTCTATCAGTCAGCCTTTATAAATGAAGAGATTCAATCAACTACATCTAAGATATAAAATAATATTGAAAAATTCAAATATCTAGAAGCCTATATAGTGAGTGGATTCAATGAAAAAGAGAGAATAAAAATGACGATACAGAACCATCCGATTGCCATTCGTTTTGAATCAAGAGGTGTCTCGTCAGATACAGGCGGATGGTACAATTTAATGATGTAGAGCGCAATCATTGCCCAGAAAAACCAAGCGGACCAGCTATATTGAGCGAAGGGTATAATTTGACCAACGTCATGTTTATAAACAAATTCAAATAACGTTCTCAGAATTGTGTCAGAGAGCGATGGTACACTGAATGCAAGAAGAGCGTAGAATGATATCCGTGCAATTTTCCGATGGAGTTCTCCGAACATTGTGTATATCACATGTCCACCATCGAACTGGCCCATCGGAATGAGATTCAAAGCTGTAACGAACAGGCCAAACCAGCCGGCGCAAAGAAAAGGATAATGGTACATCTCGCTCATAGGCGGAACGAATTGAAGCGAAGGGTTTGTCAGCAGGTCTTTCAAACCAGAATAGAGAAGTGTGTTTCCGAATGCAAGCGGCATCCCATGAGCGCCAGCTGATGCATTGATGGCAAAATTATAGTCTGGGTGAATAGCAAGTATAAATTCCGGAGATGGCAGATGGAGAAAACCGTAAACGAGAACCAACAGGGAAGCGATGAACCCTGCAATAGGTCCTGCAACGCCGATATCAAACATTACTTTTTTTGATGGAATGATGGTCTTTGTTCGAATGACTGCGCCAAACGTACCGAAATTCAAGAATAGTTGCAGTAAAACAGGAATGGGCGGAAAAGGAATGAAATATGGCAATGTTGCGTTCACTTTATGGTATCGAGAAGCAAAGTAGTGCCCGAATTCATGACTGGCAAGGATGAACAAAATGGCGGCAGAGTAAGGAATGCCGAGATGAAAGTTGCTGAGTTCAAATGGGTCTTGATTCAGCCATAGGACACCGGCAACAGTGGTAGTAAAAAATGTAAGTATAAATAACCCAAAGTGAAAGAACCAACGGAACACTATGGCGATTCTCTTACAATTTTCCTTATGGATATTCATTGTTTGATCTTGATGAGAATCCATCGTTTCCTTGCTGTAAATACTTATGAAAGATAAATAAACTTCTTTTCACTTTTATTATCTTGCATGTAAAGCCGGAACTAGCCAAATAGGGTTTGTTAAACAAAAATGAGGCTGTGCATCATTTGAGTCGGACGACGACGTCCATACCTCTGCGCGGATGTAACTCTTTCTCTTGATCTCTAGTGAAAAATTCCTAGTGATAGTATATTTCTGAAATAGTTTTTCATAGATGACCACCGTCTCTCTTACACCTGTACTACCCATAAAGACTTTGACAAAATCAATTGAACCATATTCACTTGAAGAGCTGACTTCAAGTGAAACCGAGTGTGTATCTCCTGTGATTATTTTTCCGATTGAACTGATTTGATGTGTTGGAGAGTTTATGAACAAATTAATGGCAGGTCCATCTGTGACAATAGTTTTTCCCGAGTGAATAGCACTCAGGATGTTCTCCTCAGAAAGTGATTCAAGATAGACCCCAGTTCTCATCTTGCCAAACAATTGGTGTCCAGTTTCTCGAATTTTCAAGAAAGGAATACCAATCTGTCGAAAGCGATTGAAGTTACCATGAGCATCGTCGCCAGCGAGAACAAATATTTGTTTACCCTCTAACAATGCTTCTATCCATTGGCGATAACCCTCCCAAAAACCGTCAGATACGTATCCATTGACGAACTGAATTCCGGTGAGCTGAGGGTGGATAAAATCTTGTTGAAGCCATTTACCTCGCCGTAATAACAATCTCTGAAGAAAGGAAATCCGTTCTTTCGGATGAGCCGCAAAAGAAAGCACAGACAGATCGACACTCTTCATAATTTCATTGACATTGTGTTCGCTGCGTGTTTTAAGCCAAAGTTCAGCCCCATCTCCTGAGCCATAGAAAAATTTTCGATTACCAAGAAGCAGCAGATGAATATTTTGGTTTTTGGAGTTACGGCAGGTTACTTCTTCGCCGCGGACGATCACAAAGTCCTGATGCTTGGAGTTGTGATTATCTACTTCCTGCTGTAATAAACTCCATTTGGGCAAATTCGAATCATTCACCAAATAGTTATCGATTGAATCATCCAAATCATATGAATGGTCGGTTACACAAAAAAACGATAAACCAAGCGCAAGGCTTAACTGAGTCGAAGCTTCCAGTGGTGCACCAAATTCGACTTGATCGTCTGTATAAGAGGAGTGTGAGTGGCATTCTCCAAAGTGAAGATGTTCAAATCGCGGCAGAGGAGAAGGTGCAACGAAAATCTTCAATGGCTGATGAGATGAAGTTCGATGGTTGTCATTATGATAAGACAATTGTTTTTTTCCATCATTGATCTCAAATAGTACATCGCATTCTATAATGCCGCTTATATCTTCTAAAGGAACTTTATATATCCTCCACCAGAGCTTTTCAGTCAATTCAACAGGGGATTTCAGCAATTCCTTTTCTATAATTTTTTTCCCAGCTTTTCGAATGACGACGCTCACTTTGTTTAATTTAAGTGGAAATTGGTGTGCATCCTTCACAAGAACGAGAATAGGCAGAAGTTGATTGGGTTCTATTCGGTGAGGTGCATCAGCAATGATCTCCGGTTCGTGTTTCCGTAAAAAGCTGAAAAAAAATCGAAACCGATAATGTGTTTCAGCGTAGAGAAAAACAGGAAGCATTTGCAGTAAGGAGGGAAGAAGGTCAGTCAAAACTCCCGCCCTTTCCATTTTACTTTTCCTCCGAAAAATACTAAGAATGGAAGGAGCATAACATAGATAATAAAGTATAGTTCAAAGCAGTAAAACCAACGCAATTCATCAGTTCGATCAAGTTGTTTGAGAATTTTATAAAGAAATATATAGTCAACAATAAACTTGATCATAAACGCTGTCGCAGTTTGCACAATCCCGCCCCAATACAACATAATAAGAGGGGAAAGATGCATGAAAAAACTGATAACCATGATAGCCAGTCCAGCCGGTTTCATACCAAGTCCGCCTTTGCCCCAACGGTGTTTTTGGCTAAGAAGTGTGAGTAAGTTTGAACATGGCTTACTTTCTACAAGATGTTTTGGATCGAGCGGATAACAGTATTGCCAATTTTGAGAGCCAACGATTGCTTGAACGACAGTGTAATCCTCTGTCACACTGAATTTCAATTTGCGATATCCGCCAATTTGATCATACGCTGACTTTCGAAATGAAAGGTTGTTACCAATACTTCCAAGAGGATGTTTTAAACTTGCTGCTGCTGCCGCTGTACCAAGAATGAACGCCCAGTCAAGAGACTGCATTCCTTCAAAAGGTGTTGCAGCTTTTTGAAGTGTGAATCCGCCAATCAGCCCAACTTTGTCACCATATCTCTTTGAAGTTTGTTCAACCCAAGTCGGCGGAACCGTGCAATCAGCATCGGTAATGAGAATTATTTCTCCCTTGGTCACGTCAATGCCTTGGGCTAATGCGTTTGCCTTGCCTCGCAGGTGTGCATCGTCTTGAATGTGAACTAATTTAATGTGTGGATAACGCTGAATGAAGTTCTGGCAGATAGCTTCTGTTTTGTCAGTTGATCCGTCGTTGACTACGATAATTTCGTATTGAGACGTCGGATAGGTCTGGTTTGCTACAGATTCAAGACAATTCGGAAGGTTTGTCTCTTCATTTCGCGCTGCTATGATAACTGAGACAAAAAGTCCGGATGAATCCACTATATAATCTCGATTACGCCTAAGTCCAAGGAAAAATATCCCTGCCTGACAGAGATAAAGAGTTGTAACAATTATCAGAAATGTTTCAAAAGTCATCTTGGCAACGGTTCAAAATTAAATCTCTTCTCCAGTAATTTATCAAGGAGAACTGGAAGATACGTGTAAAGTTTTTGAGCGGTGTCTTTGTTGTCGTGAAAAAGAAAAATGGAACCATTCGATGGCTGGTGCAGAACACGTTGTTCAATATCAAATTGTCTCTTCAATCGGTAGTCCTTGCTATCTATACTCCAGAGGACACAGGTTGATCCAATCTCTTTGAGCACATTCAGAATTGTTAAATTAAAGTAGCCATAAGGAGGGCGGAAATATCGCGTCCGCTTACCTAAATATGATTCCAAGATATCCTCTGTCTGAATTATTTCATTTCGTATAAAAGCTTTGTCCTTAAAGAATAAATTCGTGTGGGTATAGGAATGATTTCCGATATGATGACCTTCTGTAGCGACTTGTCGGGCAATGTCAGGATATTGTTGAACATTTTGCCCGAGGAAAAAGAAAGTCGCAAGAATATTTCGTTCTCTGAGAATGTTCAGAACGGCCGGTGTTGCTGTCGGATGTGGTCCGTCGTCAAATGTGAGATGAATCCCTGCAGTGGTTGTCGTGAAGAGAACCGAAGGAAAAAGCAACTGCAAGATTCGCGCATCGCATCTCATCGCCGAATTGTACGTCCTTTCCACCGCATTGAAGCAATCTGTCCAACAGCAGCAGCAATGACAATATACGGAACGTGCAAAAACTCTGCAATCAGAAAGTGGAATATGGGAATGCGCTGTCGAAATAACCGCGCTCCGGAGCGAAGCGCGAAATAATCCACTAATATTTTACAGCCGAATGCTAGGAGAAGCGGTTGGATAAGCTGCGGTTCACGGAAAAGTAATATCATTGTCAGAAGCATACTTGCAAAAAATATATACAGACCAACGAGCGTGAATAAAATCGATTTATCTTCGTAATGGCCGCGTTTGTTTGCCCAGCGGATACGCTGACAAAAGAATGTTGATATTGTATTGGATGAGCTTGTCGTTACGACTGCATTTGCTTCTGGAGCAAATACAACTTTGCCAATTTTCCTATGTACCATTTTATTCATCAGGGATTCGTCATCATTGGAACTGCTCTCTGTGTCAAAACCCTCGATTGTTATAAATGCATCTTTCCGATAGGCAAGATTTGCACCATTACAGATAATCGGACGCCCAGAACCGATCAATCCGGCTGCTGTTGTGATGAGTCCAAGAAATTCCAATTGTTCCATCTTTGCAAAAAAAGTATTGGTATCGCATTCTGCAACGGGTCCCGCAACAAACACAACGTCTTCTTCAAAGTGATTGGCTATAATTTCAATCCACTTCGGCGGAACGATACAGTCGGCGTCTGTGGTTAGTATAATTTCTCCGGTTGCATGAGCAATACCTTTCGCAAGAGCGATTGGCTTACGTCCGATTTTTTGTGCAGAATCAAACATCGGAGAGAGAAGGTGAATGTTGGCGAAACGTTCAGCAAAGGATTTGACGATGGAAGCAGTCTTGTCCGTAGATCCATCGTCAACAATAATAATCTCGTAGCTGTTGTTGGGATAGGTTTGCTTGAGCAATGATTGAATGCATTTTTCAATATTGTTCTCTTCATTTCTTGCCGCCACTACAATGCTTATACGAGGCTTTATATTTTTAGGCTGTGCAAACTGAAGAGAAAGCAAACCAATACGCACACGCGTAATAAAATACATGTAATAAATTGAAGACAGCAATAGTACGCCGAGTGTTATAATTTCAATCATGGAGATGTGTTTTTGATTGAGAAAATAATGATTGAAACATAGTCCATGCGGTAACGTGTGTGTGCTTCAAGAAGATGGTTCCGCAAATACTTGGAAATAATACATTGATAACAAAGAGCAGCAGCGATGCATTTAAAGCAGCCGCTTGTGAAATACCGAACGTCGAAAAAAAGAAAACTGATCCTGCTTCACGAATACCAAGGTCTCCCAAAGAAATCGGGATACAAGATTTCACAAACATCATCGCACTTGTTCCTATAAATGCATGGAACAGAGTGATCTCGCCGAATGCATGGATGAAATAGAACATTTGTACTACCAGAACCCCGTGAAAAAAAAGTGTGCAGAGGAGTGTCGTAAACAACTGTTGCGGCTTCAAGAGAGTAAATCCATCAAGCACTCTTGTTACCCATGACTTTTGGAAAAATGAAGCATTGAGACGATGTCCTAATACTGCCAACAGATCCATGCGCATAAAGAATACGAGAGAAAGAAATACGATAAAAAAAGATAGTGTAACAATGAAGAACGAGTCTCTTGAATATAAAAATAAAAGACTTATCGCACCGGCTGCGCTTGTGACAACAAATATTTGCGCTTTATCGAGAAGAGCCAAACCAACCAAATGAGATTTTCTTGCATCAGCAATATGCAAGGCGCGTCCGGCAAAATCACCAATTTCGCCGGGCGTAAAGGAACCGAAGGAAATTCCAAGCATCACCGAGCCGAACGCTTCCCAAAATGTAGGCCTATTCTTCACAGAGTGAAGCATAATACGCCACTTCAGAGTTCTGATACTAAGATTCGCAAAGAGTAAGAGTCCGCCGATAAGGATGTATCTACCATCCGCGGATTGATATGCAGAAAGTACATTCTGCCATGTTACTAAGGAGACAACAAAGTAGAGAACGATCACACTAATGACGATACGAGTCACTACCGAGATCAATCTTTTCCGGATCTCTCCAGTCCTAATTTTATCTACACTTTTTAACTTTGTTTCCATTCAAACTTTTTAAAAATACCAAGAGGACCGATGAGTGAATTGTAGAGAACATATAAAGCTTCCATAATAATGAATGAGCGGCTGTATGTGCTGGCATCGAATGTGCGTGCTGAGAAAAAAAACAATATTGTATCTGCAAAGAGCTTTGTTACAATACACGCAATGACAAACGGAATTGATAACATGTGAAACAAAAATAAAAAAGGGGAGAAGAAGAGTAAAAAGTTTGTCAAGTGATAGAAAAAGAAAAACAGCATCATGGGGAATGAAAACACCTTGGATGCAGAGAAATGTCGCTTGCGTTGCTCGACAAATGAACAGAAATCTGCAGGCGGTACTGTTGGGACAAAACTTTCTCTCGTTTTTACGTAGCGAATTTTCCAATTCGTTTGTCTGCGAACGAGCTGCAAGAAGAGATCATCATCGCCACTGATAGACTGTTTGATTTTCTCAAAGCCGCCAACCTCGTCATAAACCTTTCTGCGGTATGCAAGATTCCTCCCTGTACAAAGCCAACCGAGATTCCAGCCAATAGCACCAGACGACCAAATTGCCGCGCGGAATTCTTCATATGCAATAAACTTAAAGAACATATTTCTCAAGATTCTGTTCGTTATTGTTTTGCCAGATGGAATTGTATAAGGAGAATAGCCGGCGACTAGTCCAACTTTAAGCTCAAATTGCTGTACCAATTCTTCTACCCATGTAGAGGGAGGAAAACAATCTGCATCTGTAAAACAAAGAATTTCACCTTTACTTGCATTAATTCCTGCTCTGAGCGCATTTTTCTTCGTCGGCATATCGCTCGGAACGGTTGTGATGTCTATTCTCTTGATGGAAGGATTTTCCTTTTGAAAGTCAGCAACGATAGCGGCTGTATTATCCGTCGAACGGTCATTGATGATAATGAGTTCATAATAAGGATATGTTTGCAGTGACAGACATTCAAGTACACGTTCAATGGTTTTTTCTTCATTGCGCGCCGCTACAATGACAGAAACAAATGGCTGAAGAGGGCTTTTTGCTTGCTTGCAGCGCCTGAGACCTGTGGTTAAGCCAATATGAACAGCAAGATAAAAAGCCGCGGCAAGTAGAAGAACCAATTTGATGACTATGAAAATTTCCATTATGTCATAATCGGAAATAATGGGTTCTTTTGCAACGTCTAAAATGAAATCAGGATACCCCGGAAATTATTTCACTTTGATTGAAAATCGAATGTCTGCAACCTATAACAAAGAAAGGGCTAATGCAATCCGCTTCCAGATGCTCATATCTCACATGCAACTCTTTAAGAAAGACCATTGTTTAAAGTATATAATGAGAAACAATGTTTTATAACTCAATCAGAAATGCAAACAACAAATCAAATAGTAAATAAACCCAGTGGCACAGATCGATCTGAAAAAGAAAAGGAATTCAACTGGCCGCTGTGTTATGACGCGGAACAACTCGTCCTGGAGCGTATCAAAGCGTTTCTTTCACGCAACACCTTTGCAGCAAGGTTAGCGGATCGGATGCGCAATGAAACCGGCACGCTGATGATCGATTGGATAGACCACTTAGTTTTATCGGAGCAAGATGAACCTGCAGTTCGCAAGGTTGGTTTTGCAGAAGACCTCTTAGCTGGACCATCAATCGAAGGCCAAAAATATTTCTATCATCCCGAGGCAATGCTGCCGCGCATTATTATTGATCAAAATGTCAACAGCAATGAATCCCCAACGACACTGGCGATACACGTGGACAGTATTTCCGATTTTATAGCAGTTCACGGGATCATTGCCAAGATAGAAGGAGAACCACTCACACGTTTTCGCAGGGTTAGAGCTTCCGCTGAAAACGGTACCAACTTTGATGTCGTAGAACGATGCGGCTATCGCGGTTATGAGGCGGAGAAACCGAATTCAAGCATAACGAACGACGTGCTTCAAGCGCAGAAACTTTGGAAAGAACGACAAAGGATTTTTACCGATGATGCAGATGGATTTCATCAAACACATGCTCTGCTTGATCGTGTGATTGCTTTAGTTGACTGCGACCTCGCGTGCCACATAATGTTTGCTGAGGAGCGGGCTTACTGGGAACATCGTAACAGCGCGGCACAAATTCAAAAGCGGCGCCAGGATAAACTTGGATTAGGATGGGCAAATCACGATCATCATACATTTCGTAGCTCTCGAGCCAATTTTGTTGAACTGATACGAGCATTTGAAAAGCTCGGCTTCAAACGGCGTGAGCGTTATTATGCAGGTGCCCAAGCAGGATGGGGAGCACAAATTCTGGAACAACCTGTGGAAGGAATCGTTGTTTTTTGCGATGTGGATTTAGAACCTGAAGAAACAAAAATTGATTTTTCGCGCAAAACATTGCCAGCATCAAAAAAATTAGGTACTATCGGATTGTGGGTTGGATTGCACGGCGAAAGTTTTCTTGAAGCAGGCATGCATCATCTGGAGTGCCGCTTTGATTACGGTTTACTGCGTAAGCAACTCGCGGCAGAAGGCATCAACACGATGGATCCATTTTCAGATTTTCCATTCCTCACGCAGGCGTTTACAGAAGGAGAGCGCTGGCCGGTGAGACGCGAAAGTGCGGAAAAACTTTTGCGAGCTGGACTAATCGATGAAAAGCAATACAATCGATTCGTGAGCGAAGGCGCGATTGGAAGCCATCTGGAAAATCTGCAGCGCAAAGGCGGATTCAAAGGATTCAACCAAGAGTCGGTCAGTGTGATCATTCGAGAAACAGACCCGCGGAAACAAGGGCACGGTGCTTAATTTTTAAAATGTTAAAGTAGATATTCCGAAGAAAAATTCTTCTTTAAACCGGCTTGACACATTCGCAACACACTATTCTTGGCATTTCTTGACTCTCCGTCAAAAATGCAATATCTTCATAAAAGAAATATATTTTCATCAAAAACCAAAATTCGTTTTTCATCGGGTTATGTGAATCAAAAGGCAAAGTTGAAAACATTTAAGAGATTACATTCGTCATCCTCCACTAAAACCGAAGCGACATACCAGAAAACCACCCTTCCGAATGGAGTTCGTGTTGTCACCGAAGCGATTCCGCACGTACGTTCTCTATCGCTCGGATTTTGGATTGAAACCGGCTCACGGGACGAATTACCGGCGAAAAACGGCATTTCACATTTCATAGAGCATATGGTATTCAAAGGCACAAAAAAACGCTCTATCAAAGAAATTGCCCAGAGCATCGAATCCGTCGGTGGATATCTCAATGCATTTACAAGCAAAGAACATACTTGTTTTTATGCACGAGTACTTGATGAACATCTGGAGTTGGCAACCGATGTCCTTTCCGATATGGTATTCTCGCCGACATTCCCGGAGAAAGAGCTTCTGAAAGAAAAAAATGTCGTTCTAGAAGAATTGAAACAAGCGGAAGACGATCCGGATGATATCATACACGATTACTTTGAAAAAGCTATTTTTAAGACGCATCCGCTTGGTATGCCGGTCATCGGAACGAAAGAATCTATTTCTTCTTTTTTGAGGAAAGATCTCATTCAATATAAATCGGAACAGTACACATCGAATAATCTTGTCATTGCGGCGGCAGGGAATATTAGGCACGAGATGATTGTTGAATTAGCAAATCGTTATCTCAAAAATATCCTATCGAATACAAAGCAGAAAAGAGCCGGGAAATCCGGTTCGAATATTGAAGAGCCGAATTATGTTTTGAGTGAGTATTATAAGCCTATTCAACAAGCCCATATTTGTCTTGGCACCATCGGTTGTAGTGTAAAAAATGAAAAGCGCTTTGCCATGCAAGTACTGAACACACTGCTGGGCGATGGAATGAGTTCTAGATTGTTTCAAAACATTCGGGAGAAATACGGATTTGCTTATGCTGTCTATAGTTTCAACAATATGATGCAAGATACTGGTTCAGTAGGAGTCTACGTTGGAACGGATGACTCTCATGTTCAACGGTGCATTGATCTTGTGTGGAAAGAATTGAAATCTGTACGCAAACACGCTATCAAAACACAGGAATTGGAACGAACGAAGGCACAATTGAAAGGGAACCTGATGCTGGGGATGGAAAATATTCCTAACCGGATGATACGATTAGGCAGTTCAGAGTTGTATTTTGGAGAATTGATAACACTGGATGCGATCATCGCAAAGATTGATGCAGTGACAAAAGATGAAGTTCAGGAAATGGCTGAAGGGTTATTCGTCGAGGATCGTTTCGCGACGGTTATCTTTCATCCGAACGGAAAACACGAAACACAATCTGAATAATTTGTGCGTGATAAATGAAACATTCATAATGGATACACCAAATAATAACATTACAGAAAGTTTTGTTAAGATTTCACGAAGAGGGCGAGAGATTCAAGGATCTCCTATTCGAAAACTTACAGCTATTGCAGAGGCTCGCAAGAAGCAGGGAATCCACGTTTACCATTTGAATATCGGTCAGCCGGATTTACCAACGCCGTTGCCTGTGCTGGAAGCAGTGCATAAAATTTCACGTCAAACAATTGAGTACGCACCGTCCAATGGTTTACCGGAATCACTCAAAGCATGGAAAAAATATTTTGGACATTTTGGGATTCTCTTTGATGAAAGCGAACTTATTGTTACAACCGGCGGATCCGAAGCAATTACGTTAGCTATGTGTGCCGTCTGCGACACAGACGACGAGATAATAGTTTTCGAACCGACCTATGCAAATTACAATGGTTTTGCAGGTATCGCGAATGTGAAACTCAAGGCGATTCCAACTTCGATAGAAAATGGCTTCCATCTTCCATCGGAAGAGGTGATAGAATCCTTTGTCACGAACAGGACACGAGCGATCCTTTATTGTAGTCCATCCAATCCTTCTGGAACGATTTATAGCCGGGAAGAAATGCAACGGCTTGTCAATTTGGCGCTGAAGCATGGATTATTCATTCTCTCCGATGAAACATACCGCGAGTTTGCGTATGAGAAGAAAGCAATAAGCATTGCAGATTTTCCTCAGGTACGAGATCGTGCAATTGTGCTCGAAAGCTGTTCAAAGAAATTCAATGTATGCGGCGCTCGTATCGGTGTGCTTGCGAGTCACAACAAAGAGATTGCTTCTACAACCTTGAAGTTCTGTCAGGCGCGGCTTTCAGTAGCGACGATTGAACAATTAGCAATGGTTCCACTTCTTGAGAATCCGGAACCTTATACGCGTCCTCTTGTTGAAGAATTTAAAAGACGGCGGAATCTTGTATGCGCAGAATTGAAAACAATTCCAGGTGTTGTCTCTTATATACCGGAAGGAGCGTTCTACATTGTTGTGGGTTTGCCGGTTAAAGATGCGGAACATTTTTCTCGGTGGTTGATTGAAAAGTTTGAGTACGAACGTGAAACAGTTTTGCTGGCACCGGCACAAGGTTTTTATGTCACTCCGGGCAAAGGCATAAATGAAGTTCGACTGGCGTTTATGCTGAAAATCGATGATCTCAAACGATCGCTGAAGATACTCAGGGAAGCACTCAAACTCTATCAGCGGACTTCTACGCAATAGCGGAATACATGTCCCATGGCGAAGATCACGATTGACGGGAAAGAACTACAAGTCGATCCGAAGCTGACAGTTATTCAAGCAGCGTCACAAAACGGAATTCATATCCCGCATTTCTGCTGGCATCCAAAACTTTCCGTTGCAGGTAACTGCCGAATTTGTCTGGTGGAAGTCGAGAAAATGCCGAAACTTGTCATTGCGTGTGCCACGCAAGTTGCAGAAGGAATGGTCGTCAAGACTAAGAGCGAAAAAGTTGTCAAAGCTCGCAATTCTGTGATGGAATTTTTACTCATCAATCATCCACTGGATTGCCCGATCTGCGATGAAGCCGGTGAGTGCAAACTCCAAAATTATGCTTATAAATACAGCATTGGCACCAGCCGGTTTCAAGAGGATAAAGTTCACAAACCAAAGCGTGTAGAGCTTAGCCCATATGTGTTATTAGATGTTGAACGCTGCATTATGTGTTCTCGCTGCATCCGATTCTCTGAAGAAATCGCGCACCAATCTGCACTCACATTTACCGAACGCGGTACCCATGTTGTCCTGACGACATTTCCCGGCACTCAGTTGGATAATCCATATAGTATGAATATCATCGATATTTGCCCGGTTGGTGCGCTCACAAGCCGCGACTTCCGATTCAAAGCGCGGGTGTGGGAGATGTCGTCCACAGACAGTATTTGCGTCGGATGTGCACGCGGGTGCAATATACACGTGTGGGTTCGTAATAATGAAATCCTTCGGCTGACACCTCGAAAAAATGAAGAAGTGAATTCCTGTTGGATGTGCGATGATGGACGATTGAATTCTTTTAAAAGCGTAGCAAGCGAGAAACGACTAAATGGTTCTCTCATTAGGAAAGACGGTGTCAAAGTAGAAGTAGGCTGGGATGAAGCTATTTCCAAAGTTGTCTCAGAACTGCGTACTTATCGTAAACATGAAATCGCAGGAATCGCATCAGCATACGCAACCAATGAGGACAACTACATCTTCACTCGGTTCATCAAGGAAGTGATCGGAAGTAAGAGCATTGGAGTTCTTTCTCATGTACAATCCGGCAGCGAAGATGATCTTCTTATTCGAGCCGATAAAACACCAAACAGCCTTGGTGCGTTATCAGTAGGAGCGGCAGGAGAGAATAGGACAATTGGAATAGATCATATTCTCAAAGGAATCTCTGAAGGAACTATTAAAGTACTTTATGTTCTGGAAGACAACATCGCAGCTGATCCGAAAATCGCTGAGACGCTGAAGAATCTTGAAATATTAATTGTGCATTCATCAGTGAGGAATGAAACTACCGCGAAAGCAGACATTGTTCTTTCAGCATCGACATTTGCTGAAAAACATGGGACGATGACAAATTTCAAAGGACGCGTGCAGCGCATACGGCCCACAGTTGCAATGATTGAACAGGAGCGTACCATGGATGGCATGGCGATGAGCCGATGGGATAAATTTGCCGCACAAAATGATTCGTGGGGAAAAGGGACAAAACGTGATGCACGTTCATCCTGGAGAATTATTGCCGCCGTTGCTTCTGCGATGGGCGGAAAAATGAAGTATGCAACAGCAGAAGAAGTTTTCAAAGAAATGTCGGAACGTCTTCCTGCGTTCAAAGGTTTATCCTATGCGAAGGTTGGAAATCATAGCGCTGTTCTCAAAGAAATAAAATCCGCGTCTGTGAAAAAATAGAAAAGAAAATATATAGATGGATATCATTTCAGTACTTATTGTTCTCATCAAGATACTCATCATTATGTTCGGAGTTCTTGTCCTCGGCGCTGCGATGGCGGTACTAGCAGAACGGCGTGTCAGTGCATTCATACAAGATCGAGTTGGACCTAATCGAGTAGGGCCGGGCGGAATTATTCAGCCGTTTGCGGATGTCGTGAAGCTTATGATGAAGGAAGATATTGTTTCGCGACAGGCAAACCGCTTCATTCATGATCTCGCACCGATTATTTCTATCACCATCGCTTTGAGCACGTTTGCAATTATTCCGTTTGGAAATTCCATCGAATTGTTCGGACGGCAAATCAAGCTCATGATTGCAGATGTAGACATCGGTATACTTTATCTTCTTGCACTCACATCTGTCGGTGTGTATGGAGTAAGTCTTGCCGGTTGGTCGTCCAATAATAAATATTCGCTTCTTGGCGGATTGCGTTCCTCTGCACAGCTCATTAGTTATGAGCTTTCCATGGGTCTGTCTCTTATCGGTATTATCATGATTTCCGGAACATTACGGTTAGATCAAACTGTTCTTCAGCAGACGGCATATTGGTGGGGTATCATTCCCAAATGGAATATTTTTCTTCAGCCGTTGGGATTTATTACATTTATGATTGCATCGTTCGCTGAAACTAACCGGCTCCCGTTTGATTTGCCCGAAGCGGAACCAGAATTGGTCGGCGGGTACCATACGGAATACACCGGCATGAAATTCGGATTGTTTTTCCTTGCAGAATACGCCAACGTAATAACATCCAGCGCGGTCACTGTAACGCTGTTCTTTGGCGGATGGCATCTCCCATTTGCAGAGCAGTGGGGACTTTCGCCATTGATGTTAAATCTTGTACAGATGCTCACGTTTCTCACAAAAGTCATTTTTCTCGTGTTATTCTTTATTATCGTGCGATGGACGATTCCTCGCTTTAGATACGATCAATTGATGCGGATCGGCTGGAAGGTGATGCTGCCCATGGCTATTGCAAATTTCTTGCTCACTGGTTTAGTTATTCTCAGTTTACAGTGGTTCGGAGTCATGAGATAGTGGATTCGCCGGATAAAATAATTCGCAAGAAAGATCTTAGCCTGCTGCAGAAGATGTACATCCCGGAAATTCTTAAAGGACTTCGGATGACCATCAGGCAAATGTTCAAGCCGACTTTTACGTCTCAGTATCCGGAAGTACGTTTCAAACCTGAGTCCTCGTTTCGCGGGCGGCCTGTGCTTGTTGCAGAAAACGGTGTCGAGCGCTGCGTCGCATGTGGGCTTTGTGCACGCGTTTGTCCGGCACTGGCAATTGAAGTGCAGGCATCAGAGACAGAACTTGAAAAAGAACGTTATCCTATCAAGTTTGAAATCAATATGGTACGCTGTATCTTCTGTGGATTCTGCGAAGAAGTTTGTCCGGAAGAAGCAATTGTCATGAGCAATGAGTATTTGCTGGCATTCTCGAGTCAGCAAGAAGCACTGTTCGGCAAGGAAAAACTACTTAAATCGACAGAAGAATTAAAGGATCGATTAGAATTTTTACGGAATCATCGATAAGGAATAGATTCTCACTCACATCGCGTCAGTATCAGGAATTTAATAAAGGGAGGAAATAGCGCCAATGTTTTCTCAAGTATTCAGTGCCGCAACGTATGGAGTAGATGCCTATCTTGTGCAGGTCGAGACACATCTCGATAATGCACCGCACAAATTCTTTATCGTTGGCCTGCCGGATAATGCCGTCAAAGAAAGTATTCACCGCGTAACCGCTGCTATCAAGAATTCAGATTTCAAATTTCCGAATCGTCGCATGACGGTAAACCTTGCACCTGCCGATGTGAAAAAAGAAGGTTCGTCCTACGACCTGCCGGTAGCCCTTGGAATACTCACTGCATCGGGTCAATTAGAGTCTGACATTCTCAAAGATTTTGTCATACTTGGAGAACTTGCTCTCGATGGAACATTACGCCCGGTCCATGGTGCATTAGTGATTGCTCTGGAAGCGAAGGCGAAGGGAAAGCGTGGCATTCTGCTTCCGGAAGAAAACGCGAGGGAAGCGGCTATGGTGGAGGGCATGGAAGTCTATCCGATGAGAAGTTTGCAGGAGTCAGTAGGATTCTTTGCGGGAGAACACCGTTTGCTTGAGCCGTTTCATGTAGATATGCATGAAGTGTTTTCGATGGAACAGAGATACACCGTTGACTTCTCGGATGTCAAGGGGCAGGAAAGTGTGAAACGCGCGATGGAAGTGGCAGCGGCAGGAGGGCATAATATTTTGCTCATTGGCCCGCCCGGTTCCGGTAAAACCATGCTTGCAAAACGTTTGCCTACCATTCTTCCTCCGATGACATTTGATGAAGCATTGGAAACGACCAAAATACATTCTGTTGCTGGGATATTGCCGCCGCACTCTGCGCTTGTTTCTGTGCGCCCGTTCCGATCGCCGCACCACACGATTTCCGATGCGGCATTAGTAGGAGGAGGGACTATTCCGCGTCCGGGAGAAATCTCGCTTTCGCACCATGGTGTTTTATTTTTGGATGAATTGCCGGAATTTGCGCGGAATGTTCTTGAGGTCATGCGCCAGCCGCTGGAAGACAGCAAAGTCACGATCAGCCGTTCGAAAATGTCTGTGGATTATCCGGCAAATTTTATGTTGGTCTGTGCGATGAATCCTTGCCCGTGTGGCAATTATGGAAGTTCGACACAAGAATGTACCTGTACGCCGATTCAAATTCAGAAATATGTCGGCAAGATATCGGGCCCCTTGCTCGATCGAATTGATATCCATGTGGAGGTACCCACTGTGAAGTATAGTGAGCTGGCATCGAGAAGAACAGGAGAAGAATCAACTATTATCCGTCAACGGGTGGTGCAGGCTCGATCTGCACAAGCAGAACGATTCAAAGGGCGAAGAGGCTTATACAGCAATGCTGATATGGACTCGAAGGAGATCAAAGAATTTTGCCAAATAGATCAGGCTGGAGCAGAACTCTTAAAGATGGCGATGAGTAAATTAGGACTTTCTGCACGTGCTTATGATCGGATACTCAAAGTGTCAAGAACCATTGCAGATCTCAGTCAATGCAATGAAATTTGTACAGAACATCTTAGCGAAGCTATTCAGTACAGGAGTCTTGATAGAAACTTCTACGCGTTTTGAGAAGTTGCTGGCCTTTTCAGCAATAAAGGACTCTAGAGACGTAACGAGAAATAGGGATTTGTAGAATAACTATTCCCCTGTGTGCCATTGCCGTGGATTTGTACGCGCGGACATTATCGAAACCGCGCCATAGAAATAGGGGTGCTGGTGTCTTAATATGCGTTCTAAGCTAACGCAGTCTCATACTCGTTCATTGGTACAGTTCCTGAAAATGTTGTCTGCGGTTAAAATCACTTTGCAATTATCTCTTGAAAATAAGCAAATAGGCTCCCTAATTTTTTTCTTTCTATTTTTTTTCGTATTATTGAGGCATCGAATAGCGAATGCCTTATGGTCACTCAAGAGTTCCTTACCAAAATCCCAATCTTTAATAAGCTTTCTGTCGTTGATCTTGATATCCTGAGCAATCTTTGGCATCAACGGGCAGTGAAACAAGGAGATATCCTGTTTCGCAAAGGCGATACCGGCTCTTCGATGTTCATTATCCAAGAAGGAACAATAGAAATCTCTATCCCCGTGGAACAAGATCATAAAGATATTCGCGTCTCTGTTTTAAGTCAGGGAGATTTTTTTGGTGAGCTTTCGCTCATCGATGGTTTGCCAAGAACGGCTACTGCAACAGCAACCCACACTTGCCAGCTTCTCGAAATGAATCGGGACGATTTCATCCAATTCTTGATGAGCCGGCCGTCAGTAGCTATATCAATGATAAGCGAAATAGGCAAACGTCTGCAAGCAACCAATGATCTTGTAACATCCCTTGCCTCCAAGAACGTGAACGTAGAGATGGAAGAACGATTGAGTTTTGGAAATAGACTTGCCGACAAGGTTACGGATTTCGTTGGAAGCTGGACATTTCTCATATACTTCTTAGCCGGCGTATTCATCTGGTGCGTTTTAAACTTTATTGAATTGATCTTTCCGATTTTTGATCCATATCCATTCATATTCCTTAATCTCGTTCTTGCTGTGGTTGCATCACTTCAAGCTCCCTTGATTATGATGAGCCAGAATCGCGCACAGATAAAGGACCGGCTGCGGGCAGAGTTGGATTATCAAATTAACCTGAAATCCGAATTGATGTTGCAACAGTTGCATACGAAAATCGACGAGATGCGAGTATCCGAGCTCCAGATGATGCAGGAAACTCTAGAGAAGGAATTAGCTCATATTCGTCGTCAGGGACAGGCGAAAGAAGTCTCTCCTCATGGCGATCCGTTTGTGGCGGGGAAGCATTGATATTTATTAGCAAGAATGCTGGTGGAACTTAACGGTTTTGATATTCGTAATTGCTTTTGAGAATAGTCTTTACAGTCTTCAAACAGAGATTGCGAGAATTTTTGTTTTGATCGACCAAGAACGTTCTGGTTACGCAATTTATAAAAACGAATGACCCACAAGATATACCCTCAATGTTTGAAGACGATCCGGAGATAACATCAGAGCGGTTCAGGGGTGTACATAAGATTGTATAGACATATTCCCTTTAATTTTATGATAGTGTATCACGAACTCTTGGTTTGGAGACAGAGACAGCTAAAATGTTGATCACAATATTTCTCGTCGTTTTGATTATCAATATCATTCCAGCTTTCGCACCGCCAACATGGATGGTCTTAGCTTATTTCAAGGAACAGTATAACTTCAATGTTTTTCTTCTCGCCCTTGATGGAACCATAGCTGCAACCATAGGTCGCTTAATTCTCGCTAGACTTTCAACCCTTCTCATTCGGAAAAGGCTACTGAGTGCACGGACACGGTCCAATATTGACAACATTAAGAACCGTATCCTCGAGCACAAGCGGCTCACCATCGGCATTTTCGTCTCCTATTCTTTATCACCGCTACCAACAAATCAACTTTTTTTAGCTTACGGATTGACCGATTTACCATTAAAGTATATTGCGCTCCCATTCTTTTTGGGCCGGTTTTTGAGTTATCTATTTTGGGTTTCGATCATATCCAGTGTCACACTAAAAGTGAAAGCCAACCAACTGATGCACGGTGCCTACATCGGTTCCTATTACATCATTGTCCAGATACTTACGCTTGTTGTCGTCTACCTATTTACAAGAATAGATTGGCAGATGTTGTTCAAAGAAAAGAAAATGACTCTGATAAAAAAGTGAGCGTCGAAGGGAAAGGCTGTAAAAATGCCTGACACCGTGGTGTTCTTGGATTATGCAATATATTCCGCAATTTATTGAATACGTAATTATTTCTTCTCAGACTTGTCGTCAGGTTGCTTCACTTCTTTTTCGACTTCTTCTCGTATATCGCGTGCTGCCTTTCGGAGCTCTCGAATACCCTGGCCTAACCCTTTCGCTATCTCTGGGATCTTTTTTGCACCAAAGAATATAAAAACGAGAATCAAAATAAGTAAAAGTTCTGGACCACCAATGTTCTCAAACATGACTTTTCTCCTTTCATATAATAATATTTTTTGTACAGACTACAGATGAAAATTTGAGATTTCAATAAACAATATCTCGTATATTTTCATGAGTCATCTTTAAAGGATATTATAATCCATATTACTTTGCTGGAACATACGTGCTCACACCCAATGGAAGAATCTTCATCGTTACACCTACTATGAGTATTTTCGGATCAGCAACTGTTACAAAAATTCCGGGTGAGAAGTAAGATGATGAGATTACGCCAGGATATATATTCAACCGAAATCGGCAATTCCTCGATGATGAATATACCATAGATGCAAGAAGAGAGTTATTTCGATCATAGTATATTCCTGCCATCGGCCCTGATTCTACTGTATTTGAGGGAACGCCATTCTGTACTGGTAAACTTTTTACACCAGTTGACGCCATACCAGCACCAAAAGAGATAGCGTCTTCGATATTTCTTTTAAATGAAAGTCCCAAAATCGCAAAGTTACCAAAATGAAAGAATACGCTTGTTGATTTCGACTTTGTCAATGCATATTTCATAACAAAATTCTGACCTGCATTACGGAACGCTAGCGGGGCGAACGAAATCGCAACAGGCTGAGACCAATCGTTCAGATTTAGCTCGGAAGAAAAGAATTCTGATACTTCATCTGAACTGAACAACAAAATGCCTATGGGTTGAAAAATAAGAAAGTCCGGGATGCAATCTTCATTTTGATAGATAGAGTTGCCATTTTCTATCATTTCATTGAAATATTCGTAAGCCATTGCTGTAACAACTCCAAAGAAAAAAGGAGTCGGATAATTATTATAATCGAACCATTCAGTAAGTTTTCGCGATTCCATTCCACCACCGATGCCATGAAGCATATAGTTAGGAACCCATTGGGTTTTGTTGATATTAAGACTTGTAGGAAAAATTTCCTGACTCAAAAAACGATTCCATCCAAAATCACTAATGACAAGAAGAGGAGATGTTATGCTGCGCCATACACTTGTTGCTCCGTTTTTCCATGGAATAGCAACAAATGTGCTTGGTCTATCAAGTTGTTGGTAGGTATCGCAACCACCATTAGCAAAGACCGAGATGGGATTATATAGTGCATCTGAGCCGTAGTCGTATGGACGGAAGAAATAATAATTCTTTTCTTGTCCATACAGCTTCGATGGAGAAAATAGACAGCAAAAAATAATAATGAAGCATGTTGCTGTTACGAAAGACGCCTGTTTATCATTCTTCTTTATCATACTACTAGTACCGCGTATCTTTCCAGTCAATAATAATCCCATAGGTCTCTTCTGATTGACGTAAATGAACGAACTTTACTCCATATACAAGAGTAATTACCTTTTTTCATAATTAAGAAACACTTAAAATAATTGGATATATCTGCAAACCTTCATGAAGGTCGAACAGATATCCAAATATTAAATGAGATACGAAAGAGAAACGGCTAGATCTGAAGTTTACAGATTAAATCGGAGTCGAAGAATGAGCGAAACTGATTAATTGGTCGTGCATTGGAATTCTGAATCAATAGACCGACGATATCCTGAGTAAGAATCGAATGCGCTGCCAATGACGGGCTATCTTGATCTATACACTGAAAAATTTCCATCAACCGTACTGAAGAAATCGGGCCGAAGGCTTCTTTGTCGCTATGCAAGAAGTGTGAAACTATGGCAGAAGTTGTTTTATAAGATTGATTTTCTGTCGACTGTCCTTCGTACTCCTCATGTATCATTCCTTTGGAAAAAATAATATCATCTACATTGATGACGTCGAGGAACAATGACAGTGTTATTGCTATAACGAATATATTATACAATGGATTGTGCAAGTTATGTTAAACCGACATCAATATTGTCAGAAATTACCTACAAGGTAATGATCAAAAAAATAACTTACAAGTAGGTGATTTAACGTGGTAATATTAGAAAATGTTCCCTTTGAAAAGCTTCAAGTCTTTTTTGAGCTTATTCTTAAGTTTATATTCATCTCGTTCCCACCTACCTAACGTTGTTAGATCAACTTCCGATATTCGAGCTAGTTCTTTTTGTGTCATTCCTTTCATTAGACGGTACGCTCTTAACTTTTGACCCAAGCTTTGAGCTGCAGATAAATTGGGTTCATAACCAAGAAACTCAATGACTTTAGGTATTGCCCACAACATCGGTTCAAAGCGATTCTTTTCCCAGTTGGTAATAGTGGATTCAGTGACTCCAAGAATCTTTGCCACCTGTGATTGGAATAACCCAAGTTCAATCCGTCGCTTTTTAATATGTTCACTCCACGTTTGTGGATTTTGCGGAATTTTTGTAGGCTTCGGACAATAAAGCACAATTGGTAAAATAGCGACACAACCTTGCCCCTGCGGCAATTATGAAAGTTCGACACAGGAGTACACCTGTACACCGATTCAAATTCAAAAATGGAAAAACGACAAGTACTCCTCTTATTGATTATATTCTTAATAATGTTTAAGTACGTCTGCATTTCTCAATCTAGTAATACTTCCATAGCAAAAAACGGATTTCAATCATCGCTTTTCAAACCTCAAAGCATTACTAAAGTTGGAGAAAATCATTATTTTTTCGATTTCGGAAAAGATGCTTTTGGAACTTTAGTTCTGAATCTTCAATCTTCCCAAACAGATACGCTCATAATTCATTTGGGAGAAAAAACTATTGATGCTCATACAATAGATAGAAACCCTGGAGGTACTATTCGATATCAAAAAGTAGTATTGTCTGATCTTCCTTTGAACAAGGAATATGCTATTAAAATTCAACCCGATAAACGGAATACGACACTGCCGGCTATCGCGTTACCTGATTTATTCGGTGTAATTATGCCATTTCGCTATTGCGAATTAGAAAATTTAAAGATACCCGTAGACGATATAACTTTAAATCAAAGGGTTTATAATTATCGGTTTGACGATACTTCCAGTGATTTTATATGTTCTGATACAGTGCTCAATAAGATTTGGGATTTATGCAAGTATACTATAAAAGCAACTAGTTTTTGCGGGGTATATATTGATGGAGATCGTGAAAGAACTCTTTATGAAGCAGATGCTTTTATTAATCAATTAAATCATTATTGTGTTGATCATGAGTATTCCATGGCACGAAAAACCAATGAGTACTTTATACATAATCCAACATGGCCAACTGAATGGATTTTACATACTGTATTATTATTTTATTACGACTTTTTATATACCGGGAATATAGAATCTATTTCAAAAAATTATGAAGCATTAAAAATTAAAACCTTGATTGATATAGAACGAGAAGATGGATTGATAAGTTCTCAATCAGAAAAAGTAACCGATGCATTGATGAAAAACTTGGGCTTTCAAAACGCTACACAAAGAATACACGACATTGTTGATTGGCCTCCCTCGCAAAGCGAGACTTCCTGGAAACTTGCTACTATGGAAGGGGAACGTGATGGATATGAAATGGTTGGAATCAATACTGTTGTTAATTCGTTTCACTATATCAATTTAAAATTCATGGCTGAAATAGCCGGTTTTTTTGGAAAGAAAGAAGACTCGATTAATTTTTACAAAAAATCTATAGCAGTAAAAGGCGCTATAAATCAAAAATTGATAGATAAAAAAATGGGTATTTATGTCGATGGGGAAAATTCAAAACATTCGTCTTTGCATGCGAATATGTTTCCTTTGGCATTCGGTATTGTACCAAACGAATATCTAAAAACCGTAGCTTCATTTTTAAAAGCGAGGGGAATGGTATGCAGTGTTTATGGCGCTCAATATTTATTGGAAGGATTGTATAACCAAAACGAAGAAGATTATGCCTTTCATGTAATGACATCGACAAGCGATCGTAGTTGGTGGAATATGATAATGGTGGGATCGACCTTAACGCTTGAAGCGTGGGACATGAAATACAAACCAAATTCAGGTTGGAACCATGCATGGGGAACAGCACCGGCAAATATTATTACACGATGCATGTGGGGCATTATTCCTACACAGCCAGGATTTACGAGAGTGCAAATAAAGCCCCAACGTAGCAATCTCACATACAGTAAAATTAAAGTGCCAACGATGAGAGGAACAATCATAGCTGAATATAGGGTACTTCATAATAAACATAAATTGTTTATCATTGAATTACCTCAAGATATGAAGGGATCTTTTGTTTTAATGCACGATGATAATTCCGGAATATTTGTAAACAAAAAAGCGGTTCAAGCAAATGGAGATAGTGTGCCGATAAATTCAGGTTCAAACCAGATTGAAATAAAACAATAAACTTGCTATAACATCAGCTCATACGTAAGGCGGGTTTCAGAGGGTATAGTAGTTCTGTTCCCATAAGCAAGTATTGTTACGGCGGATACAAACGCAACTTCGCAAACCTGCATGGCGTAAAACTGCAAATGTTATGTGCCGGTGGCAACCAATTCCAGAAACGAAGGAGATCTTCATGCTTAAAAGATTTTGGGTGACTAGTATTCTCTTCAAGGACTTGAGAATTCCTTTTTTTTTGGCTCTTTTTCAACTCGCAATCCAAATGGTATTCCACGGAAACTACGGGTATTTTCGAGATGAGCTCTATTACATTGCTTGCAGCAATCATCTTGCATTTGGTTACGTTGATCAACCTCCGCTATCAATCGCCATTCTCTGGGTTAATCGCCTGCTCCTCGGCGATTCCCTTCAAGCTTTGCGATTTCTTCCGTCACTAGCCGGTGCAAGCGTCGTTCTTCTGGCGGCACTTATGGCACGCAAGCTCGGAGGTGGAAGACTCGCCCAGGGCCTGGCAGCACTTTCGATTGTCGCTGCACCCGGGCTGTTTGGGCACGCTCAACTTTTTTCCTTGAACTCATTTGATGTCCTTTTCTGGGCCATTGCCGGGTACATTGTGGTTTGTCTTCTCACCGATGATAAGCCAAAGTTATGGATTCTCCTCGGTCTCGTTGTAGGGTTTGGCTTGTTGAACAAGTATTCTATGGGATTTATGGTTATCGGACTGATTGCCGGCTTATTGCTCACCCGACAAAGAACACAACTTGTTTCCAAATGGTTCTGGTGGGGGGGAGCGATAGCCGCAATTGTGTTTGTCCCCCACGTCCTCTGGGAAATTGCGCATGATTTCCCCTCCCTTGAGTTCATGCGCAATGCGAGCATGTATAAGAACGTGCACCTTGGCGCCATCAGTTTTTTCGCGGGACAAGTCCGGGATATGAATTTCTTTAATCTAGCACTGTGGCTTGGGGGGATCTACTTCTTCTACAGGTACCATCAGGGACGCTATCGTGCACTGGCGTGGATATATCCTGTTGTGTTTTTTGTGATGGTACTCGGGAACGGGAAAGTCTATTATTTGTCCGCCATTTATCCGCTCTTCCTTGCCGGGGGTGCGGTTCTATTCGAACTATTTGTTCGTGAGAAATCCCTCAATTGGCTGAAGCCCGTTTACTTAAGTTGTCTGATCCTGTCTGCTGTTATTTCCCTCCCCTTTGCACTGCCGTTTCTGCCAGTCGTGCAATTCATTAAATACCAACACCTGCTTGGAGTCATGCCCCGGGCGGACGAAAAAACCGGTATCGCAGAACTCCCACAGTATTTGGCCGATCAGTTTGGCTGGAAGGAGATGGTTGACACGGTGGCAAGCGTCTACAAAACGCTGACACCGGACGAACAGGCGCAGTGCGTCATCTTTGTTCGCAACTACGGTGAAGCTGGTGCTATAGATTTCTTTGGGAAACGGTATGGGCTTCCCAATGCTCTTTGCGCTCACAATAACTACTGGTTGTGGGGACCCGGACAGCGAACGGGTAATATCGCAATCATCTTTGGAAACAGCAGAAATCTCGAGGACAATTTTTCTGATCTACGCCGCCGTTATAAACACGTTGAGCTTGCCGCCACAACGAACGCCAAATATTGCATGCCGTATGAAAGCGATCGTATGATTTTTATTTGTAAAGAAATGAATACGACATTTCAGAAACTCTGGCAGACAGAGCGATTCTATATTTGAATTGACGAGCAATTACTATCCATAGAAAGGTGTCTCTATATCGTGGGCTGCACGCCAGCGTATAACATCTGTAAAAATGAATCGTAAATTAGCTATATTAAAAAAGATATGAACTTTTGCGTGTATCTATGTATAGGCCTCCGGTTGGTTTTGTGAAACGTTAGGTATCGTTGTTCTCAAAAGAAGAAATTATGGCGAATCCTATTTTGAATGATAAAAATATATCCTGATGATGAAGTATTAACTCAATATCTTGGAAGAGTAAGAAAAACGTGAGATTTATTTATGGATTTAAAGAGTCGGTTATGTAAAGTAACTAAGAAGGAAAAAACAATTTGTTGGGTATCCATATGGGAAAAATATTTAAAGTCACTTTCTATTTTTAATAATAAAGCTGAAGAAGTAAAAAAATAGTTTTTTTAGATGAAACAATTAAAGAACGCTGGTTGCATAATGAAAAAAATGCAAAACTTAGGCCAATAACCATAGAGATTAAGAAGAAAACTGATTTGAAAATATTGGAAGAATTAATAGAGATAAAAGGAAAGATCAAATAAGGAAATAATAAATATATAGGAATCTTACACAATGTATAGGAAATCATGGGAAAGAACAAATCAGACGGGTGACAAAGAAGAAGAACGTAAAAAAACAACTTTATTTTTTCACTCAAAACAATTTACAGGAGGATATATGAATTCATTTCGGATCATCTTCGATCTGATTGCTACAGGGAGCATTGTCTGCCTGCTAACAACCGTTGGGTACACGCAACCGCATAAACAGATCCCTATGCGCGACTTCTTTAAAAATCCTGAGAAAGCATTCTTTCAGGTGTCACCGGATGGAAACTACATCTCATTCACACAGCCATATGAGAAGCGTATGAACATCTTCATTCAGCCGCGGTCTGGTGGCGATGTGAAACGCATTACGTCAGTGACTGATCGCGATCTTGCCGATTACTTCTGGAAGGGAAACAACAGGCTGCTGTTCGTGAAGGACTTTGGCGGAGACGAAAACTTCCACCTCTTCGCAGTCGATCGTGAGGGTAAGGAAATAAAGGATCTAACACCATTCGACAGCGTGCGTGTACAGGTGATCGACGATCTGAAGGACCACGAGAACGATGTCATCATTGGTTTGAATAAGCGGATGAAAGAAGTTTTCGACGCTTATCGGCTGAATACGGTAACCGGCGAGCTGAAGATGGTTGCGCAGAATCCTGGGAATATCACTGGTTGGCTCACTGATCATGACGGGCGAATCCGCATAGCTACTACGACCGACGGCGTCAACACAAGCATTCTTTACCGCGAGAGCGAAAGGGATACCTTCCGAACGATTATGACGACGACATTCAAGGAGACGTTCGAACCACTCTTCTTTACATTCGACAATAAAAATCTTTATGCGGTGTCTAACATCGGACGAGATAAAAGTGCCATCGTGACGTTCGATCTTACAAGCTTAAAAGAAACCGGCGTCCTCTTCGAGCATCCCGATGTGGATGTGGATGGTATGAGCTATTCACGGTTTCGGAAAGTACTTACCGAGATCAGCTACGTCACGTGGAAGCTGGAACGGAAATTCCTTGATAAGGAAACAGAAAACATCTACGCAATGCTGCAAAAGAGGTTTCCAAATTACGAGGTGTACCTGACGTTCAATAATAAGCAGGAAGATGTTTTCACTGTCCGTGTCCTGAGCGACCGTACGCTCGGTTGGTACTACTTGTACGAAAAGAAAACAGACAAACTCACAAAGCTCGCTGACCGGAATCCATGGCTTAAGGAAGAAGACCTTGCAGAGATGAAACCAATCGAATTCAAATCACGCGATGGACTCATCATCCATGGTTACTTGACAGTGCCCAAGGGTGCTAAGCCGAAGGGTCTGCCAGTCGTGGTGAATCCGCATGGTGGTCCCTGGGCACGCGATGAGTGGGGCTTCAATCCGGAAGTACAATTTCTGGCGAACCGTGGCTACGCTGTACTTCAAATGAACTTCCGCGGCTCAACGGGGTACGGACGGAAATTCTGGGAAATATCGTTCAAGCAGTGGGGCAAGACGATGCAGAACGACATCAGCGACGGCGTGAAATGGCTTATCGATCAGGGGATCGCTGACCCGCAACGCGTCGCCATCTACGGTGGAAGCTACGGTGGGTACGCCACGCTGGCTGGACTGACGTTCTCGCCAGAGCTGTACGCTTGTGGCGTCGATTATGTTGGTGTCTCGAATCTCTTTACGTTCATGAAGACCATCCCGCCATATTGGAAACCATACCTCGATATGTTTCACGAAATGGTTGGTGATCCACAAAAGGACAGTACGCTGCTTGCCTCAGCATCGCCCGTCTTCCACGTCGATAACATAAAGGTGCCACTACTTGTTGCACAAGGTGCCAAGGATCCACGCGTCAATATCAATGAATCGAATCAGATCGTCGATGCGCTAAAGAAGAAGGGCATCGATGTCTCGTATATGGTCAAGGAAAACGAAGGACACGGATTCCACAACGAAGAGAACCGGTTCGACTTCTACGAAGCAATGGAGAAGTTTCTGGCAAAACATTTGATGACGCATTAAGAAATTAGAAAAGGTTTCATTGTCAAGGAGTGACATCACTCCATTTGTGAAGCAGTTTTTCAATAAGGAATCGTGGACCTTAGATAAAAGCATCAGTCTATATATGGCACAGTTGAGCAATTTATGGTGCAAGAAGTGTTTGACATGCAAAAGAACGAAACTCGCGTTGCAAGAGAATTGCATTGCTTGTTCCACCGTTTTGCTCATAAAGAACTTGCAGTTTGATAGTTTGCAAAACGGTTACATAATACGCGTACACATTATATTCCATAAGCAGTGACGGAAAAGAATAAGTTAAACGGAGTGACGACGAAGAAAGGCTCAAAGTTGGAAGGGAGAAGTCCACCTGAAAATTTAGAACGGAAGGCGGCTTTGAGCTGTCTTTTTTATTTGGTGAAAGTAGCATAGGGTTTCATTGTAACTGCTTTCCGGTTTTTGTATATTGACAGAAGAAAATGCGTATCGGCAAGATAAATATAGAAAAACCCCTCCTTTTAGCTCCAATGGAAGATGTAACGGATCAAGCATTTCGCATTGTTTGTAAGCGGCTTGGCGCAGATATTGTTTATACTGAATTTGTGAATTCCGAAGGGCTTGTCCGGAATTCCGAAAAGACAAAGAAGAAGATGAATTTTCGGGATGAAGAGCGTCCATTTGGAATCCAAATCTATGGCGGGGAAGAGTCTTCGATGGAAGGTGCAGCACGCATCGCTGAAAGCCTCGAACCGGATATTATCGATGTCAACTGTGGCTGCTGGGTGCGAAACGTCGTAGGATCTGGCGCCGGTTCGGGTCTGCTTCGCGATATGCCAAAGATGGAACGCATTGTTTCCGCGATCGTGAAGACTGTAAGAATCCCTGTAACAGTAAAAACACGAATTGGCTGGGATGCCGAATCAATTAATATCGTTGATATTGCAAAGATGGTTGAACAAACCGGTGCAGCAGCAATGACGATTCATTGCCGGACTCGGTCGCAGGCTCATAAAGGTGAACCGGATTTTTCATGGATACCGAAAGCGAAATCAGCGGTCTCAATTCCGATTATTGCTAATGGTTCACTTGAAACACAGGAAAAGATTCAAGACGTCTTTCAGGAAACAGGCTGCGATGGAGTGATGATTGGGCGCGGTGCCATAGATAATCCCTGGATATTCAAGCAGGCGAAATACTTTCTGAGCACAGGAATGCTTCAATCAAGTCCCACCATTGAAGAACGTTTCCGCCTGCTCATGGAACACTTACAACTGTCTGTTGAGTGTAAGGGTGAACGGAAAGGAGTTATTGAATTCCGAAAGCACTACACCGGATACCTGAAAGGATTGTACGGTGCATCAAAAGTGCGTCAGGAAATGATGATGTATGTTGAATTAGAGCCGACGATGGCTCGACTTTTAAAATATCGCGCTGAACTTCTTTCACACTTCGTCGTACAATTAAATTCCGGTCGCGTAGAAGCTGCGTGAGGAGAAGCAATGGATAAAAAACAAATTGCAGAAATTCTTGATGAAATGGGAACTCTGCTCGAGTTAAAGGGCGAGAATCCATTTCGTTCACGCGCATTTCATAATGCATCTCAGATTATCTCCGGAGTAACGGATGACCTGTCCACTCTCGTTGAATCTCAATCTCTTACAGAAATCAAAGGAATAGGAAGCGGCATAGCTGGAATCATCACTGATTTAGTAAAGAAAGGAGTTTCAAAAAATTACGAAGAGTTACGTTCTTCTATTCCAAAGGGTGTTCTAGAACTTCTTCACCTTCAGGGTTTGGGGCCGAAAAAAGTAAAAATTCTGTATGAAAAAATGAACATTAAATCTATAGCGGAACTTAAAAAGGCATGTGAACAGAAGCTTCTTCAACCCGTTGATGGATTTGGTACAAAGACAGAAGAAAATATTCTTAAAAGCATCGAGCAACGAGAACGGACCAGCAACAAACATCTCTATCCACAAGCACTCGAATCCGCGGAGAAAATTATCCGGATGTTGAAGAATATTCATGGAATTAAGCACTGCAACTACGCAGGCAGCCTTCGCAGGTGCAAAGAGTTGATAGGTGACATTGATATTCTGGTGAGTTCGGCAGATAAAAACCGTCCGGAAATATTGAAGAAATTTATCGGATACGAAGAAGTAGAATCTGTTCTTGGTACAGGAGACACAAAGGCAAGTGTTGTGTTAAAGAATGGAATTCAGTGCGATCTTCGTCTTGTAAGAGATGCGGAATATCCTTTTGCATTGAATTATTTCACGGGATGCAAAGAACACAATGTAGAACTGCGATCGCTGGCTCGAAAATATGGCTGGAGTCTCAATGAATATGGTTTTACTCACATCGAAGAGATTAATTCATCTCGAAAAAGTAAACACATTCCTTCCTGTGACAACGAGGAAGATATCTATAAGGCGCTCGGACTTCATTATATCCCGCCAGAGCTGAGGGAAAAAACGGGCGAGATAGAGTATGCCCAGAAATATGTCATCCCAAAGTTAATTGAGCTAAGCGACCTTCGTGGAACATTTCATTGTCATACGACCGACAGCGACGGCCTGAGCACACTTGAGCAAATAGTTGAAGCTGCGAAGAAGTTAGAATGGGAATATCTTGGAATCGCGGATCATAGTCAGGCAGCACCGTATGCTGGCGGATTGTCACCTGAAAAAGTCCATGCGCAAATAAAACATATTGATAGAATGAACCAAAAAAATGCAAACTTTCGTGTATTCAAAGGGACAGAATGCGACATTCTTTCTGATGGCTCCCTGGATTACACTGATAAACTCCTCTCCGAGTTCGATTATGTTGTTGTTTCCATCCATAGCAAGTTTAAAATGACTGAAGATGAAGCAACAAAGCGCATCATAAAAGCATTAAAGAACAAATACGTGACCATCCTTGGTCATCCGACCGGCAGGCTTCTTCTTGAGCGTGAAGGATATCCGATCAATACGAATGAAATTATCAAAGTTGCTGCTGATTATGGAAAGGCGATTGAGATCAATGCTCATCCAAAGCGGCTCGATTTAGATTGGCGATATGTGAAGTATGCAAAAGAGAAAGGTGTCCGCATCTTTATCAATCCGGACGCCCATCATGTGGATGGCCTCAGCGATATCCAATACGGCGTTGGAATTGCACGTAAAGGCTGGCTTGAAGCAAAAGACGTCGTTAATACATGGCCCACCCGGCGAGTTATTCATTTTCTGGAACATAAGTAACGAAGGGGCAAATCAATGAGTATCTACAACGTATTATCTTTCGAAATACCGATTATAGCCTATTCGGTGCTCCACCAGCATAAGAAGACGGTAACAGCGAAGGAATATGCAAGATCATTGCATGGTCTTAGATCTGAATTGAATAAAGAGAGCGAGCGAATAAAATCGGCATGGGAGAATCATATTTCAGATCTGACTGCGAAGACTGTCCAGGCAACGCGTGGGAATCTATCGCAGTTTCTTTCTACACCGATACAGTCGGATACAGGTGAAATTCAAAAAATTATGAAAGATCAAATTATACAGACCTCAGAGCAGTTACTGCCGAATATCCATTATGGATTAGCTGACGGATACGATGCAAGATATCTCATAGAAACCAAGCAAAGTGAAATACCAAAATCACGAATTGCCGAAGGAAGGTCTTTCATGCAAAAGACCGGTTTTAAAATGGGGAAAAAAAGCGCATCTATCTTTGAGTCTCTCTATATCGTTCAAGGCGGCTCAAACATGGACATTTTAGAGAATATGGTGAGGAATGGTATAGGAATCTATAATTCAGCTCATGAAAAGAAGGCAAGCGAATTCGAGACGATGGCATGCTCGATCTACAATCTTCTATTCTCAGATGGAGTTTCCTATAGTAGCTCAGATCGATTTGAGTTGCAAGTGAATTTTATTAAGGGGAAAGAGTCTTATGATGTATTTCATAAGGAATTAGGCGAGTCAATTAAATATTTTCGGATGGAAATACATCATCTCAATGTCTCTGTCTGGCAGCGTAAACTTGGATTGGGAATAGGGGATGAATATGTGCTTCGAATCTTAACTAAAGACAGATTCACTCTACGTGCTGCCGTTGCAGTGACTCAGAAGTTTTCGAAGGATAGGCATCTCGTTGCAACTGCTATTCGCGGAGGAACTTGGCTGACAAAGGAAATGATCTAATTTCTGAGGCAATTGCATGAAGAGAATTAAAAAAGACGATATAATCAAACGAACGTCTTGGATTATTTCGCGTCTGAAGAAAGAATTTCCACAAGCTCGTACTGCTCTTGTATTCGCTGATCCTTTGCAGCTTCTTGTATCAACCATACTTTCTGCTCAATGCACAGATGTAAGAGTTAACTTGGTCACACCGGCATTGTTTGCTAAGTACCGGCATGCTAAGGATTTCGCAGTAGCTGATAGAAGTGAATTAGAGGATGAAATTAAGTCTACTGGATTCTATCGAATGAAAGCAAGGCATATTATGGAGTCTTGCGCTGCAATAGTCGATCGCTTTCAAGGTCAAGTACCACAAACAATGGATGAGTTAATGTCGCTACCAGGAGTGGGGAGGAAAACAGCAAATTGTGTTCTTGGTGGAGCGTACGGCATACAAAGTGGAATTGTTGTGGATACTCATGTAATACGGATATCAAATCGACTCGGACTAACTCAGAACGAATCTCCGGAGAAAATAGAACAGGACCTAATGGAGCTAGTTCCAAAGAAAGAATGGTATCAATTCAGCAATCTTCTTATTCTTCATGGACGGAAAATCTGCAATGCCCGAAAACCGATCTGCGAACAATGCGTTTTGTTGAAAAATTGTCCATCAGCATCAGTGTAGTTAAGAGGTTGTCTAAGAGTTTGGTGTACTATGGTAGTTGAAATCTTTAGTTTTCGTTCCGTTCGATACCTTATCTAAAAAAAGTGACTTCAATATTTTATAACAATCTCCAAGAAAATAATGCTTCACAGATGTTTTATGTAATTTGTCATAACATAAGGAGTACAAATGAATTATTCTGATGCTTTGAATCTCATGCATGAATATACAAAAAGCGATGCTTTGCGAAAACATATGTATGCTGTTGAAGCCGCTATGAGAGCGTATGCTCGAAAGTATGGCGCGGATGAAGAGAAGTGGGCAATTGTCGGTGTTTTGCATGATTTCGATTATGAAATGTATCCAACAATACCGGATCATCCTCTAAAAGGATCCGAGATTCTTAAGTCGAAGGAATATCCGGATGATATTCGAAATGCAATTTTAGGTCACGCGAGTTTTAGTAATGTCTCAAGAGAAACAATTATGGGAAAAGTTCTTTATGCTTGTGACGAGCTCTGCGGTTTCATCTCGGCTGTAGCTATAATCCGTCCGAACAAGATAGCTGATCTTGAAGTCTCTTCGGTCAAGAAAAAACTCAAAGATAAAGCCTTTGCAAAGAATGTAAGTAGGAGGGATATTAACTTAGGAATAGAGGAGTTAGGCGTTCCATTTGAAGAACATATTAAGTTCGTTATTGAGGCGATGAAGGGAGATGCCGAAAGACTTGAATTGAAACCATGATCATTACTTTAAATGATTTGGTATTCTTGGGTAGTCGAAATCTTCAGCTTTCATGTCTTGACATTCCATAGTACGCATACCGAAGTTTGCGACTACCATTATTGCTACAATTGATCAAATCTCGCTTGAAAGAACCGCAAATACTTTGGCTCGTAGATTATCTTCATTCCTTTAATAGATTGTCGTCTGTTAAATACTTCATCTACGGCTTCAACAGTTACATCACAATGAGCTTGCGTATATACGCGTCGCGGAAAGGTTAAGCGAACAAGTTCGAGCTTTGGATAGTAGTGATCTCCAGTTTCTTTGTTACGTCCTGCAGAGACAATACCACGTTCCATCGAACGTATGCCTGACTCAAGATACAGCTCTGCTGCTAATGTCTGAGCAGGGAATTCGATTTGTTTGAGATGGGGGAGAAATGCTTTTGCGTCCAAGAACACAGCGTGCCCGCCAACTGGAACAACGATAGGAATACCGAGAGCACTCAGTTTCTCGCCTACATATTCAACCTGACCGATCCTCGCACGAATATGGTCCCATTGTACTGATTCTTCAATGCCGCGAGCCATTGCTTCCATATCGCGTCCTGCCAGTCCGCCGTAGGTATGAAGACCTTCGTAGACCACGACCATATTGCGCGCTTCTTCAAATGCATCACGTTCGTTCAACGCAAGAAATCCGCCAATGTTCACAAGACAATCTTTTTTTCCGCTCATCGTGCAAGCATCGGAATAAGAACACATTTTATGTAAAATCTCTGCAATCGATTTTTTCTCATATCCTTTCTCACGTACTTTGATGAAATATGCATTTTCCACCGCGCGTGTCGCATCAAAAACCACGCGAATACCAAAATTCTGGCAATACGATCGCACTTCTCTTAAATTCGCCATAGACACTGGCTGTCCTCCAGCCATATTCACTGTCACTCCGATGGTGATGTAAGGAATTTTATCAGCGCCAACTTTTTTAACAAGTGTGTCAAGCTTATCGATATCGACATTTCCTTTGAAGGGATGAAGGTTTGCCGGATCGTGAGCTTCATCAATGATCACATCGACGAATGTTCCGCCAGCAAGTTCCTGGTGCAATCGAGTTGTTGTAAAATACATATTGCCCGGTACAAACATTCCTGGCTTAATAAGGATCTGCGAAATAATATTTTCTGCGCCACGTCCCTGATGAGTCGGCACTAAATATTTATAACCGTAGTACTTCTGCACATTTTCTTCAAGGTGATAGAAGTTCTTGCTGCCTGCATATGCCTCATCACCGAGCATCATTCCGGCCCATTGATTATCGCTCATCGCATTTGTACCGCTATCGGTAAGTAGATCGATATAGACATCTTCGGATTTTAAAAGAAATGTATTATAACCGGCTTCCATCAATGCCTTTTTCCGTTCAGTACCAGTTGTCATTTTGAGTGGCTCGACGACTTTTATTTTATAGGGTTCAGCCCAAGAACGCTTTTGGTAATTTTCCATGACGATCCTTGAAAAAGTGATGGATATTATTAATACAAAGAAGGTAGCCGAATTTCAATTTATATCCAAGTTATACGTTTTCTTGCATTTCTTTGCTTGTTCACCTATCTTTTCATTACATATGATTGATTCATCGACATGATCGAAACTTAAATCAATTGTTGGTCGGGATAATTATTTTGATTCGCATGAATACAAACTCGTGTATTCCTATAATGAAACGCCTTTAAAGAATCTTGAACAGATCAAAAAAGTTCTTGATTCTGGTGTGGGGCATTTACCTGAATTTTAGCAACAATAGGTTGAACAATGATACCATTAAAAGATAGAATTCCTCGAAGACGCTTTCCTATCATTACCATTCTTCTGATTGCTGTGAATATTCTTGTCTTCTTTTACGAGTTATCGCTTGGTGTAAAATTAGAAGGATTCTTTTACCACTTCAGTGTAATCCCAAATCATATATATCAAGCTCTTCATGCTGAAGTATTTAGACCATTTGTTTTTATTACTTTGATTACATCATTATTTATGCACGAAGGTTGGCTGCACCTTGGCGGCAATATGCTTTATCTCTGGATTTTTGGTGATAATGTGGAGGACAAACTTGGTCATATTCGATTTCTCGTTTTCTATCTTCTTTGTGGAATCGCTGCATCAGCACTCCATTTTTATTTTGAGCCGACTTCAAATACTCCAACTATTGGAGCGAGCGGAGCTATCTCCGGCATACTTGGTGCGTATATTCTCATGTTTCCAAAAGCACGAATTCTAACATTAATTCCTATTTTTATATTTATTAAAATAATGGAACTGCCTGCATATATTATACTTGGTCTATGGTTTGTACTGCAATTTCTTAATGGTCTGTTGTCATTGAGATATGCGGCTGCAGGCATGGGTGGAGTTGCATGGTGGGCACATATAGGTGGATTTATTGCTGGGCTGTCGCTTGTGATTCCATTCAGGAAGTATCGATAAACCTACGATGTAGCAAAATGGAGGTAGGCGTGATTTATAGGAATCGATATTTCAAGCGATGATTTACTTAAATTGCATTCATTATGGACTATACTTTCCAAACTGTTCTACATATTCACTTATTATGGTCTTTAATGATCATCACCGTGTGGACTTATTCGGTTAATCTAGGTAGTTGCTGAAGGAACGTTATGTGTTTTATTTGAAGATTTGAAAGAGTATTTTGTAGAGAACCAAACTTTAACATCTTCACTAAGCTATGAAAGAAGGAATACTGTGAAAAAAAAGACACCTCCCAAAGCATATCTTAATCTTGAATTCCTTAATAGTCCGAGTGCCCGTCCAATTCGCTTGCTTTCTGAACTCCTTGAGCCGCAGCAGCAACTTCGACGGGAAGGAGTAAAAGACACCATCGTTTTTTTTGGCTCTGCAAGGTTTAAATCTAAAATGCAATGTAGTAAATTGTTAAAGGATCTAACAATAAAGCTAAGGGAATCAAAGATAAAACATGAAAATATTCAACAGTTGATAGAAGATGCAAAAGCTGATTATCAAATGTCTCAATTCTATGAAGATGCTGTCCGGCTCTCAAAAAAGCTTACTCAATGGGCGCAGACTCTGCAACAACCATTTAGATTCGTTGTTTGTTCGGGCGGTGGTCCAGGCATTATGGAAGCAGCGAACAAAGGAGCAGCTTTAGCGAAAGGAAGATCTATCGGGTTTAATGTAAGTCTTCCTTTTGAGCAGATTGCCAATCCTTATATCACACCAGAGTTGAATTTTGAATTCCATTACTTCTTTATGCGAAAATTCTGGTTCGTGTATTTAGCCAAGGCATTCGTGATGTTTCCTGGTGGTTTTGGGACGATGGATGAATTAATGGAGGTGCTAACACTTGTACAAACACAAAAACTTAGGAAGAAAGTGACTATTCTTCTGTATGGAAAAAAGTTTTGGAATGAAGTATTGAATTTTGATGCCTTGATGAAGCATAGAGTTATTAATCTTGAGGATCTTAAGTTATTTCACATTGTTGACACACCTGAAGAAGCATTTACTCATCTCGTAAAGGAATTGCGGTTAAATTATCCATTAGAAACAGCATCATCTTGATATAATTGTAAAATTTGGATTTACCGACTGCATTTCATATATTTATTACAAGCTTCAGTTCGATATTCTTTGTTGGGGGTGATTTGGCTTCGACGGGGATGAGGAAGCTTAAGACTGCATGCCGTGGTCGCCGTGTCCACGATAAAAAGCGGCAAACACATAAGTGCAAATTACAATTACGCACTGGCTGCCTAATAACATTAGGTAACCCGTTCACTTAGATTTGGCCCATCAAGTTTGGGATGAACGTCGCTTCTATGGGATAGCTTATTCTTGTACTCGAGGAGAATGAGTAAATCCGTTGAAAGACGGATCACTTGAGTTGGCGTAAGGTAAATCCAGCCTGGCGGAGCTCCCTTGCGCGAGATCAAAAGTCAGGATACGCATGTAGATGTTTTAGGAGTCTTCTCTTCGGACCGGGGTTCGACTCCCCGCACCTCCACGCAAATTGGAGCTGTACGATAAAATGTCCTGCCATAAAACATTATAAACAGAATACGCTAAAACAAAAAACTTTTATTCCATCGAACAGAATTCCTTTCAATGTATAATTTAATTTGGTCGGCTCAGGCATTCAAAATGTAAAGTTAAGCGGTCATGCAGTCGCAGCATTTGTAGGGAATCTAAATGTATAAAAAACAAGAAATAGGAATAATTTTAAATCCTGAAGCTGGCCGAGGACGAGCAAGAAAAATCAGAAACCGTTTAGTATCTTACCTAGAAGAAAAGAAAATTCCATTTCAATTAGAACTTACAAGAGGACCTGAACATGCAAAAGAAATAGCTTATAGAATGAGCAAATTTTTTAAGATGATTGTAGCTGCTGGTGGAGATGGGACTGTGAATGAGGTCGTATCAGGAATTGTAGGAAGAAAAACTGCGATCGCAATTTTACCAATAGGATCAGGAAATGATTTTAGCAAAGTAATTGGAATACCTAAGAAAATAGATTATGCTATAGATGTTATAATAAATGGAACAAGGAAATCACTGGATTTAGGCAAAGTCAGTTATTGGAACAATTCTGGTGGGAAAAAAGTAAGATATTTCATCAATACGCTTGGCATGGGACTTGACGCAGAGATTGCAAAAGAAACGAAGCAAATAAATTTTCTAAGTGGGCTGCCACTTTATTTTTGGGCAGCAATAAAAGCAATTCAGAAGCATTCTCCGAATGAATATAGAGTAACTGAAAGAAAGAAGACAAAAGTTATACGTGCCTTCTTTATATGCACTGGAAATGGATGTTTTGAGGGAGGTGGATTTAAACTTTTGCCCAATGGCAATCCTAACGATTCACTATTGGATATTTGCATTCTCGGAGTAATGCCAATACATAAAGCAATTGGTATTATACCAAAACTTATTAATGGTACACATGAAAATCTACAAAAAGTTTCAATGTGGAAATCCAGGAAATTTATTGTCGAAGCAAAAAACACATTTATCCTTCATGGTGATGGCGAGATATTTGAAGAGAACACTATACGAGCGAAGGTAGAATTGGCGCCAAGTCAAATACGCTTTATAATACCGAAGGAATAATCAAATGAGCTATAATGTATATTATGCAGAATAGCTTATTCCCCTTTTTCTTCTTAATCTTCTTCTATCGGCATTTTCGATTCAATTGAAGTGCTATATGCTTTAAGAACATCATCGATGGATAAATCGATCATCTTGCTTATCTGCAGTTGCCGCCTCTTTGTAACGATTCCAATTTGTTTTGCATCTATAGAAAATCTTTTTGCCTCCATCAATATACTTGTAAAATATTTTGGATTACATGAAACTATAACTCTTGACTGAGATTCTCCGAATAATAGGAAATCATGCCGAGTATTTGCTAAACTGTTTATTTCAATCTGGCATCCTACTTCTATTGAAGCATTGAAACTTTCTACCAATGTTACGGCCATTCCGCCATCTGAGACATCGTGCATAGACTTAGCAAACCCTTGGATAGCAAGAGTTTGACATAGTTTGTGAAGACGCGATTCATATTCTAAATTTAGATGTGGAGCATCACCAAGAATCTCTTTCTGTCTCATTGCAAGATATTCCGAGCCGCCGACTTCACCATGATTAATACCCAATTCTATGATTAAGTCGCCAGGTGTCTTAAATTCTGCGTTTATTGCGTTATCTACATTATCCAACAAACCTAGCATACCTATGACAGGCGTAGGAATAATTGCTCCATTTGGTCCTTCATTATAAAAGCTGACGTTTCCTCCAGTAACAGGTGTCGAGAACGCAATACATGCTTCTTTCATGCCAGCAATCGCTTCTACAAATTGCCAATAAATTTCAGGATCATAAGGATTACCAAAATTCAAACAATTTGTTATTGCGATTGGTTTAGCTCCGACACAAGCGACATTTCTCGCTGCCTCTGCAACTGCTATCTGTGTACCACGTCTTGGGTTTAAATACACAAAACGTGCATTACAATCAGTTTTAAGAGCTAAAGCCTTATTTGTTTCTTTTAAGCGAATTACGGCGGCATCTGAATCTGATAGTCTAACACTATTCGACCGCACCATGGAATCATATTGTTCGTACACCCATCGTTTACTGGCTATCGATGGTCGTTTCACCAAGTCGATTAACGTATTATTTAAATCCTTTGGAATTAGCAAGGAAGACGAATCAAATTTTCTGCATTTTTCAATGTATTCAGGTACTCGCGTTTCTCGAATATAAACTGGTGCTCCTCCTCCAAGGACAAGCGAATCAGCAGGAAGGTTTGCAACAACTTCATTATTCAATCTGATTGTTATAGCTGAATTATTCTCGACTATACCTATTATCTCGGATTCTATATCCCACTTATTAAAGATGTTAGCGATTTCTTGCTCGTGTCCATTCTTGACTATAAAAAGCATTCGCTCTTGTGACTCTGATAGTAAAATTTCATAAGGCGTCATTTCCTTTTCGCGTAGAGGAATTCTTTCCAGGTCAATGGTCATTCCGGATTTGCCCCTTGCACTCATCTCCGACGTGGAACAAGTAATACCTGCAGCACCCATATCTTGCACTCCGACAATATATCCGCTTTCTATTGCCTCTAATGTAGATTCGAGTAATATTTTTCCTGCAAATGGATCACCTACTTGGACTGACGACTTCTTTGCTTCAGATTGTTCAGAAATTTCTTCCGATGCAAAGGTAGCTCCGTGAATTCCATCACGCCCAGTTTTTGAACCGACGATCATAACTATATTTCCTTGCCCTTTTGCAATTGCTTTAGTAACTTTCTTGTGCTCTACAATGCCGACAGCCATAGCATTTAAAATTGGATTATCTCTGTAAGAATCGTCAAAATATACTTCACCGGCCACAGTTGGAACGCCAAAGCTGTTTCCGTAATCAGCTATTCCTTTCACGACACGTCTAAATAAATGTCTGACTTTTTGATCTGTCAGCTCACCGAATCGCAGAGAATTCAGTACAGCAATGGGTCGAGCTCCCATCGAGAAAATATCTCTGAGGATACCTCCAACTCCCGTTGCAGCACCTTGATATGGCTCAACAGCTGAAGGATGGTTATGGCTTTCTATTTTGAAAGCAACTGCCAGGCCATCTCCTATGTCAACAAGTCCAGCATTCTCTTCTCCAGCTTCTACTAACAAATGTGGACCTTTCCGTGGTAATGTTTTCAACTGGGCAATCGAATTCTTATAGCTGCAATGTTCGCTCCACATGACACTAAAGATACCTAATTCGGTAAATGTCGGCACACGGCCTAATATTTCATTAATACGGTTATATTCTTCCTTTAAAAGTCCATGCTCAAGTGCAAGCTCTAGCGTGACTTTGGGATCCTCGCCTCTACTCGGTTGATTCTTTGCTCTTTTCATGTTTTGATATTTACCTTCTAATTAAGATATTTAAATCTCACTAATTTTTAGTAATTCATCATTTCGTTCAACTGTTGCACCTGGTTGGACGAATACCGATTCTATTTTGCATTGCTGCAATGTTCTGATTTCATTTTCCATTTTCATAGCTTCAAGCACGAGCAGTACACCACCCGTTTGTACAATCATGTCCTGATGTGCTAATACTTTTGTTATTAATCCCGGCATCGGAGCACGGAGTGTGATCGATTTTGAAATATGGGGTTTCCTGAGTAGCCACGATTGCGCGACCAAGGATCGTTGATCATCAACAATCGCTTGCATCAGTGAACCATTAACATTGACTTGAAGTTTCGAAGATAATCTCGTCGATGCCGTTACTGATTGGCTCTCATGGCAGTCTGAGATCGTTATTTCAAAACTGGAGTCAAATAAATTCAAGATATACACATCATCTTTGATCTTTCGAAAATCGATTGTATGTGTTACATCATTTACCATTACGCTTTTTCCATTACTTACGCATACTTTATAAATATCATTATGTATGTTGACTAAGTACTCTCCTCTATTTAGCGTAACCCACTTATTCGTCTCTTTTTCCATTCTGATTCCTTCTTGACAAAGTTTTGCTTGGGATGCCTGCGAGGTATTGTTCCATGCTGAACCAATGCAGCTATAATAGCAGCTACCATACGTTCGTTCTTCAATTCGTCTTGTTCTTTGTGTTGTTCATTTATCTTTGACATATGTTACTCATTTGAATTCAACAACAGTTACACCTACGCCCCCCTCGTTCCATTCACCTAATCGGAAAGTCTTTATATGCGGATATGTTTGCAGAAACTCCCCTATTCGTTTTCGTAATGCGCCTGTGCCTTTACCGTGAATGATATCAACACGATGTATGCCTGCCACATATGCATTGTCGAGGAAAGTCTGCGCTTGTGCAATTGCATCATCACCGAAGAGTCCTCGGAGATCAATTTCGTTTACAGCTTCTAGAGAAGTGATAGTAGAAGCTGAAACTATGTGTTGCACGTGTTTTTCATGTTCTTTATGCAAATCGGTCAGGACAATTCGCAAGCGTGTATTGCCGCAGAGGATAATTGCATGCTTGCCATGAATCTCTATAACTTCAGCGAGTTCGTGACCATCGCGAATTTTGACTAAATCACCTTTTTCAATTAGTTCATTGTTCTGGGGGACTAACTGTTCTTCCACAGTGATCTTTTGCAAATCTTCGCCAAGCTTCTTAAGCACCTGACGAGAAGAGCGGACAATTTCTCGTTCAGCGCCACTTTCACGTATCTCTTTTATTGAGCGCTCTACTTTTAGGTGGGCCTGTTGGACGATTTCTTTTGCCTCTTCTACAGCTTTTTTTCGAATAGTCCCTAACTCGTGCTTTAATTGTGTCATCTTTTGTTCGTAGGATAGTACTAGCGATTCCAATCGCTCTTTTTCCTTTGATGTTTCGCGGAGCTGACGTTGGTATTCCTGCGATTGCCGTTCAAGTTCAAGGAGAAGCGATTCGAGCTTTATCTTTTCATCACCCACTTGCATGCGTGCTTGATCTAAAAGACTGTGCGAGATTCCCAATCGCTCGGCAAGTTCAAAAGCATAGCTACTGCCCGGTACACCGCTTCGAAAGCGATATGTTGGCCGTAACGATTTTTGATCAAATTCCATGGAAGCATTGCTCATACCAGGTGTTTCGTGTGCAAACGCTTTAAGCACACCGTGATGTGTTGTGGCAATAGTTATTGCTTTTCGAGCAGTAAGCTCCTTCAGTACTACAGCCGCTAATGCACTTCCCTCAGATGGGTCTGTTCCTGCGCCAATTTCATCAATGAGTACCAAGGAAGACTTATCTGCCTCCTCGAGGATGTGACGAAGAGAAATGAGATGAGAACTAAACGTGCTGAGATCGTTTTCGATAGATTGGTCATCACCAATATCGACAAAAATATTTTGAAAGGGGAACACTTCTGACTCAGAACCAGCGGGAATATGAATACCGGCTTGTGCGCATAATGTCAAGAGACCGACTGTTTTCATCGCCACAGTTTTGCCGCCGGCATTTGGACCGGTAATGACAAGTGTTTCCTCATCTTTACCAAGTTCAATAGTAAGTGGTACTACAAGTTCTCTTTTAAGATGTCGTAAAAGAATAGGATGTCGCGCATCATGTAATTTTATTCTAGGTGTGGATGTTAGGGACGGAGGATTTCCGATAATTTCAATCGAATATTTAGCACGTGCAAAAATGACATCAAGTTCAGTGAGAGCAGCGAAACTCAATTCAAGAGGTTCGCGTATGTCACTAACTTGCTTTGTAAGATCAGTAAGTATCCGATAGATCTCATGATGTTCACGGAGTTGGAGTTCTCGCAGTGTATTGTTGAACGCAAGTGATTCAGCCGGTTCGATAAATACAGTTCCACCGCTGGCAGATGTAGAATGAATGAACCCAGGTACCTTATACTTATATTCTGCTTTAACAGGAATGACCAAACGACCATCGCGCGTTGTGATAATATCTTCTTGGAGAAATTCCTGCTCAGAGACTTGCCGAAGAATTGATTCCAATCGTCGTCTCAATGCATCGGTTGCCGAAATGATCGAACGTCGAATCTCCCGTAATTCCCGGCTTGCTGTATCTTTTACAAATCCGTGTTCGTTCAGCGCTTCATTGATATGGTGCTCAACAATTTTATCCGAAAATAACTGTTCGTGATATATGCCGATAGATGGATATAGTGCAGCACGTTTTGCAAGAAATGTTTTCAGTGTACGTGAAACGCGAATCGTGAGTGCGATTTCTAACAGTTCTGCCACCGTGAGAACCTGATTCTCGACAGTAGTTTTCTTCAATGCAACAATAATGTTTTTAAATCCTTCCAGCGGAATAGTCCCTTCAGCAATGAGCAATTCTTTTGCTTCCGAGACTTTTCTTAATTCCAATTCGATTGTATTGCGGATAGTCTGCGGAACTAGCCGGAGAGTATGCAGACGACCTGACTCAGAAACAGCAAGCTCGCTTATTCGCTCAACGACTGTATGATATTCCAACTTGCTTAAAGCTGCAGCAAAGCTTGGTGGAAGATTTAAAGGCTTTTGTGACACTATGGATTCTGCGTCCTATCGGCCTTCGCTATTTGCCCAATGTTTCAATCTTGTTTTTCGGTTCCGTTAATGTTCGTTGGATCGGGGAAGAATTTTATTCCCTTTAGTCTTATCAATGGAACTAGGCGTCCCCACTTCCTTAAGTTTATCGAGCACATCAGGTACGACAGTCGATGTCATGTCCAAAATCTGTGGAGCGATATTCACAACTGACTTATAGAACATGGAATAGCGTTTTGTTTGATAGTCAGGGAAATCAGACATTGCAAAAATATAGAGAAGTGAACTAACCAATAGTGCACCTTCAATAAAGCCCAGGACTATTCCCCCGATACGATCCGGGATTCCACCAATCTTATAACTTCCGGTAAGAGTTTTATAAACCAAGCTTTGTATGATAAATAAACCGAAAAATATTAATAAGAAACCATTCACTGGTGCATCTTCATGGCTTATTCCACCACGGCCGGCTAAAATATTCTCGACATCACGCATAAATAGATGCCCTAAAATGAGGCCGGCAATGAGTACAATGATCGCAACAAGTTTCCGTACGATGCCGTCACGTACTCCAAGCAAAATAAAAAAAAGGATTGGACCACCGATTAAGATGTCGAGTAGCATAGAGTTATTCTCCTAATTGTTGTTTGACTACTTCCTGAACGACTTTTCCATCAATTTTACCTTTCAGATCTTTCATCGCTATAGGCATCACCTTTCTGAAATCCTTCAAAGATTTTGCACCGATATTTTCGATTATTTTCTTGATAATTACTTCAACCTCTTCCCTGCTCATTTGTTTCGGAAGATAGGTACTGATAATATCAAGTTCACGTTTTTCTTGATCTGAGAGATCCTTCCTTCCAGCTTTTTCGTACATTTCAATTACATCTTTGCGTTTCTTTGCCGCTGCAAGAAGAGCAGTCATTTCTTCTTCTGGAGTAATGCTTGTACCGGTTCCACGTTTTGAAAGTTCAATTAATTGTGCTCGGATAGACCGAATGGTGTTTAACTTAACACTGTCGCCGGATTTCATTGCAGCTTTTAGGTCTTCAGTGATCATTTCTGTAAGAGCCATTGATGTTCCTTATCCTTGGTCATGCATGCAACAACATGCTTCAAATTAAATTTGAATTGACCACTGTTTATATTAAAAAATATTATATATGATGACTATATAATAAAAATACAAAATAATTGTCTTACCTGCTATCAAAAGAGCAATCCGATTTTACATATACACAATTTCTTCCATAAACTCGTCTAAGGACTCAATCGGATATCATTTTATATATACCATAACAATAAGGCAAAGAATGACTATCAAGTCGAGTTTAAAAGTAAGGATAGAGAGAAAGGATGTGTGGAATTAATCAAAGGATGCCCACTGTTCCCAAACAGCGGGCATTTCTTTCTTATTGTATTTCAATAAGCGTCGCATATCGAGCTTTGCCATCTTTCAAGAAGGTCTCAAGCCGATTCACCAATTCTTCGCCACTTTCAGTGGTTCCATCCTCAAGTGTTTCGTATTCTTCTACCGAATTGCAGATAAATTCTTCCACGAAAAAGTTCTTTTTTCCTTTTTGTTCAAAGATAGTGTAGTTCTTCTTTTGCTCACCGGAAAAATGGTTCTTTAGTTCTGTGGCAAGAGCAAGATACTCTTCACGATTCTCTGGTTTTATCTCATATGATATCTGGAGAATGACTTTTGGCATAGGTTTCTTTCTTTATTTGTTAGTGTAATGATTTAAAATTCATCATGGCGCTTCGGATTTGCGCTTCATTCATTCCAAAGTAATGGCCCAATTCATGGAGTAATACTTCACGGATTTGTTCACATACTTCTTTATCATTTCGACATACAGATTCAATATTCTTTTGGTACAATGAAATCTTATCAGGAGTTGTCGGATTTACACCGTAACCATGTTCCTCGATGCATCAAAGGCACCCCCTGATATAAACCCAAGAGTGATGTTCTGCTCGAATGCGTTTGTCTAGTTTCTTCTTCACCGGGATACTCTTCCACCACGATGTGGACATTATCAATTTTATCACCAAAAACAGTCGGTAGATCGTTAAACACTTCTTCTGCTATCTCCTCAAATTTTTCGCGTGTCATCGCATTTAACTAAGCCACTTTATCTAAAATAAACCTAATGAATATTCCCCTCCAAACCTGATACCACATAAAACAAGTCCATACAGAATTACAACGATAAGAATCGACTTCCAGAGAGAAATTTGATTCCCTACTTTGGTTCCAATGATCAATAGCATAAATGCCCAAAGTATCATTACAGCGTTCAATCCAATAAGTACAATATAGGATATCGGTTTGATTGCCATCGGGTGTGGATTGAAGGTGAAGAAGTACATTCCAAATGTCATTAACTCGATGGGTAATATAAGTACCAGAGATATAATAACTGGTGTCAAGGCATAACTTGTAATGCCCATAGAAGTGCGAAACGATGAATTTCCACTTAGTAACTTAGACAACATCCAATGGAAAGAAGAAACAATCGGACATACTACGATGCCTAAAGGTATACCGATCAGCAATGCCCAGAAAATGAGAAGCAGCACATTTTCAAATCGATCTCCTATTCTGAAATACCAAAATCCAGAAAATGCAACGCTTATTCCACATAACGCGTAAAGAAACAGGCCGTAATTTTTATGCTCTGCTATCATTATTAGCCGAAACGCTTCTCGTGGATTTTCAATGATTCTCCAAAGCGTGTTAAACAAATCCAAATTGGGCACACGGTTCTGTAGAAAACCACCACATTTCTTGCAGATCGTGGCATATTTATCATTTTCTGTCTGACAAACTGTGCAAAGAATCATAGGATTCAACACTTATATTCTACTTTTTATCTATATCGAAGTTAGGAAGATTGTGCCACGGAAGCAACGCTTTTTTGAAAAGGATCGGAAGAAATTTTTCCCATCAAAGGATGCGAACAAATTTTCACATCGTCAGTTCCTTCTGAATAGAATCATTCGCAGACAATTGCTTGGCTGGAATATTTTATGGGTTGTGAACTTGATTGGCTCTGCAAATTTAATCTTGAATGGTGTAATAATCGTCTTTTCGAAAAATCCTTTTCCTCAGTTCTTTACCTTAAGCTCCCGAAGAAGACGCATAATTGGTCCCCAAGATTTATCAGTAAGGAGGTGATGATTCAAACGGCCTCGAATAAATCCATTTTTATCAATCACATATGTAATTTTCCGTAAACCAAGTCCACGTAGCCAAAATGCATGATAGTTTCTGCACACTTCCAGAGTCGGGTCAGAAGCGATTGGAAGAGTAAAGTTGTACAGCGCTAAAAGGTTTCGCAATTCATCAATATTCTTTGGACTGATCGTTACAACAATAGCGCCAAGCGTTTGTGCTTTTTGGAGATGCTGGAGAAAAATATATGTGTCTTGTGTTTCAGCGTTTGAAAGACCATCAGGAAAGAAAGAAATTACTACATTACTCTTGCCATATAAATCTCGCAACCGAAATATTTCTCCGGTATTGAGCCTCAGTCTAAAATCTGGAGCTTTTGATCCAATAGCTAACATCGTAGTTTATAAGTAGAATGAATAATAAAAATCTACTCTCTATCATATATAATCAACGAATAAACATCTTGCTCTTGCATGAGTTTCCTCCCTTGAAGGAAGGAGAGTTCAATGAGAAAGGATACTCCGACAATCTTTGCTTGAAGTTTTTCAACAAGCTTGATAGCAGCACACATCGTACCTCCTGTTGCTAACAAGTCATCGTGCAATAAAACACGCTCGCCTGGCTGGATGGCATCAACATGCATTTCAACGGAATCAGTTCCGTATTCTAAAGCGTATCGCTCTGTGATAACCTCAGCTGGAAGTTTTCCTTTCTTTCGTACCGGAACAAAACCCGCCCCTAAATTAACTGCCAATGCTGATCCTATGATAAAACCGCGAGATTCAATACAGACAACCTTGTCAATTTTTGAGTTGCGATATTTTTCGGAGAAAAGATCTACAGCTTTTTTTAACGCATCAGCGTTTTTCAAAAGCGTTGTAATATCACGAAAGACTATTCCCCTTCTCGGGAAGTCTGGAATACTGCGAATTGAGTCAGAAAGTTGATTCATAGTCTCCAAAAAATGAATTACCAATTAAAAGGTTTCGAATTTAAAAAAGCGTCAATACCTTTTTTACAATCATCGGTCATCCGAGTTAATGCATTGAGATGGGAGGCATATTCCAGTGCATCACTTGTTGCCATTCCATGCACACGAGCAAGTAATTCTTTGATTAATCCCATAGAAGTGCCGCTATTACTGGTGATCAGGTCATTTGCAAGTTGTGCGCCTATTTTTTCCAATTCAATAGCTGGAACAACTTGGCTGATTAATCCAAGATCAAAGGCCTCTTCAGCATTTATGATATTGCCTTGAAGTGCAAGTTCACGTGCACGGCCTTCACCAATACGACGCACTAAAAAGATCAATACAATTGCCGGAATAAAACCAATTTGCGCTTCTGTATATCCGAATTTAGCAGTCTCACGGGCCGCTAGTATAAAATCGCATACAGTTGCCAGTCCACACCCTCCTGCAAGCGCGGTTCCTTGAACAAGAGCAATGACCGGTTTTCTTAATGTATAGATCTGTTGAAATAACTTCATGAGGTTTGTGGAATCCTGCAAATTCTGGCTGAAGTCATATTTTGAAATGCGTTGAAGATGTGATGGGTCAACACCTGAACAGAAGGAATCGCCTTCTGCACGCAGTATGACTGCATGAACTTGTGTGTCTCGTTGAGCCTGTATAAAAGCCTGTATCAGTTCAGATACCATCTGATCGTCAAGCGCATTATTTTTCTCGGGCCAGTTGAGTGTGATACAAGCAACTCGCTTTTGGACAGAGTATGTAACACGATAGAATTCCAATTGTCTCCTAGAATGCGTTGTGAAAGTAGCAAGAAGCGGACAGAAAAGCAAGGTTACAAATCACAAAAATAGAACTTTGTCATATCTCAAAAGCAATCATTGGAGTGTTTATTTATTTGCTGTTATTTTTATATAGGTAGATTCTTTATGGGTTGAGAGTACAAGATTGGTTGAAGTTTTTTGTACTCCCTGCCAAGATTGAATTTTTGCCAATAATTTTTCCAATCCTTCTGTATTCTCTGTCCGCACCTTTAGCAAATGTGTGCCGTCTCCAGTAATCGCGTGACATTCCTGGATATCATCTGATTTGAGAATATGCTCGAGAAAGCCCGGGAAATGTTTTGAAGAATCAACCGTCACAACAACAAATGCTGTGATATCTATTCCAAGTCTTTTGTGATCAAGACGTGTATAGTATCCCTGGACAATTCCTTCCTCTTCCAGTTTTCGTAATCGTTCGCTTACGGCAGGAAGAGACAATCCGACTTTTTCTGCTAATTCGTTACGCTTCGTTCTGCCTTCTTGTTGCAGGATACTGAGCAATTCACAGTCTATTTTATCGAGCATCATGATTCATACCCTTCTTTCCTAAGGCATTCCTTAACTAAGACGATAATATATTAATAGCGGTCAAAAATTGACTTAGATATATTATAATTTACGTGAATAAGATGCAAGTGGCAATTCAAGAAACATAAAGATAGTGAGCACTTTGGGGTTAGGCAAAGCAGCCCTACTTTCTGATCGGTTGGAATGTTATAGGAAAAGATATGTTAAATTATGGAAATCAATTTATTGCTGAGTCCTTTTCTTTGTTGCCGTTCGAAGTGATGAAATACCTGCTTGGATGGAATCTGCCTCAAAAATCGATGTTCCAGCAACAAGAACATTTGCCCCTACATCGATAACGTCTGCTGCTGTGTTTGGATCTATCCCTCCATCTACCTCCAAAAAAATTTCTTTTTTTGATAGGTTTATTATTTCTCGTATTTCTTGAATTTTTTCAAGAGAGTTCTGAATAAATTGCTGAGCACCAAAACCAGGTTCAACGGTCATTATAAGAACAAGATCAATCAGTTTGACGATATTTTTAATAGTAGCGACCGGAGTCGCGGGATTGAGCGCAACTCCGGCTTTACTGCCGCTTTCTTTTATTGCGAGGATCGTTCGGTACAAGTGCAAACACGACTCTTGATGTACCGTGATAATATCTGCACCTGCAGCACGAAAAGAACCAATAAATTTGTCCGCATCTTCAACCATTAAATGTACATCTAACGGGAGTTTTGTATATTTCCGAATGGAACGAATAAGAGGTGGACCGAATGTGATATTAGGAACAAAATGTCCATCCATCACATCAAGATGAATCCAATCAGCCCCACCTTGTTCAACCTCAAAAATTTCTTTTGCAAGGTGACCAAAATCTGCGGCGAGTAATGAAGGTGCAATTCTTATCATTCGTTCAATTCTCTGATTTCGTTTTCAATTCTGTTTTCTGTGCTACAAGAAGATCAATCACTGTTCCCAATTGCATAAGTACACCTGCATGAGGATTCTGTTCAAGAATCGTGTTTGGAAGTAAATCCAGGTTTATCTGGTATGTTATTTTACCAATTCGGAAACCTGTATTAGTGAGAACTTTTTCAGCTTCAATGAGAGTCTTTGATGAAACATCAGGCACTAAACGCAAGTCTGTCGATCGGCCTTGACTGACTATTATGTCAATTTGACTTCCACTTGTCACTTTTTTATTTGGCTGAATTTCTTGCCGGATTATTGTATTGGGAAAGATATCTTCTGATGGTTCATAGGATATAGACCCAAGTTTAAGACCACATCGTTCGAGATTAAAAGCTGCTTCACGAATAGATTTGCCCCTTAAATTTGGAACATCAACGAGTTCTTCCCCACCACTAATGGTTAAATAAATACCTCTTCCATATTTTACTTTTGATTCAGCATTGGGGTTTTGCACGATCACAGTGCCTATTTTATAACGTTTATCGGTTTTATACTCTGCTTCTTTGGGTTCAAGACCTATATCAAGAAGCTTTTTCTTCGCTTCTCCAATCGGTAGACCTATGACATCAGGTACTGTTGTTGTCTTTCCTCTTTGCACATAAAACGGCATAATGAAACTGTCTATGAGAACAATGAGAATAAAGCAACTAACAACAATAATACCAAGAGGTTTTATTATTTTCTTAAGTTTCGTCGTTTTCACATATCGATCAATATTATTATGTCAAATATAAAGATTAATGGACTAAATTACAATGAACTTCCCCTTCTTGATTTTTTTAGGTTTGCCAATAACATGTAAAATGTAAAAATTGAATGGTATCTCAGTTGTTGGGAAAGTAACATTTCCTGTAGAAATTGATTCAAGATGACACAAATCTCAACATTGCACATGGATGTATTCATAAACTATAAAAAGGATTGCATGCGGCAGAATCGGAAATGCAATTCTTTTGGTTGCAACTTCCATATAGAATTATCTTCTTGTATATTGTGGTTAATCTTTTTAGAATAAGTCTTTTATGTCCATCATGCAACATTGCTTCTCATTCTAATCTTCTCTATATTTTTTCACAATTCTCGACAAAAATATAGTCTTCTATTGATAATACAATGAAAAAAGAATATCGAGAACTTGCAGAAGCGGCTCAAAAAGCAAAACTCAATGCATATGCGCCTTTTTCGAAGTTTGGAGTCGGCGCTGCTCTTCTTACTGCTGATGATCAGATTTTCACAGGATGCAATATTGAAAACAGCTCGTATGGCTTAACTATGTGCGCTGAACGTGTAGCAATCTTTAAGGCAATTTCTCAAGGTGCTTCGGAATTCAAGGCAATTGCACTTGTCTCAGATGATTCTGGTTTCACATTGCCTTGTGGTGCTTGCCGACAAGTATTATCCGACCTCACTGGTAATATCGATTTTGTTATGACGAATAGAAAAAAGCAATTCAAAATTATCAAACTTAACTCTCTTCTCCCCTTTGCTTTTACCAGAATTAACTTAAAGCAATCACCATAAACTATTTTTTATAAATGGATATCTCAGCTCTACATAATGCTCCACGCAACACTGGCTCGATTGAAGTTGTTTGTGGTTGTATGTTTAGTGGAAAAACGGAAGAACTCATTCGTCGGCTACGACGGGCACAAATTGCCAAACGGAAGTTGGCAATCTTTAAGCCAAAAATCGACACTTGATGCAGTGCGGAATATATCACAAACCATAGTGAACAATTGCTCGTTGCTCAAGTTGTGGAAAATGCGGTGAAATTTTGAATGTTGCAAATGACGCTTAAGTCGTAGGGATTGACGAAGGACAATTCTTTAAAGTAAAAATTGTTGACCTATGCGATCATTTAGCCAATCAAGGAAAGCGAGTTATCGTTGCAGGTCTCGATCAAGATTATACTGAAAAACCCTTTGAACCAATACCACAACTCCTTGCTATAAAAGAATATATAACCAAGACCTTAGCAATTTGTGTAGTATGTGGAAATCCCGCTGATCGGACACAGCGTATAGTCAATCAACACGAAAGAGTTATCGTTGGTGCAAGTGATATCTATGAAGCAAGGTGTCGATATTGTCATGAACCTCTTCAAGAATGATTTGAGCTATTTCATTCAATGACTGAATCTGTTTTGTTAAAAAAAAAAGAAGTCCTTGAAGCAATAAATTTCATTCGACAAGTTACCAATTTCCGACCTCGACTTGCATTGATTCTTGGGTCAGGTCTTAGTAATTTTATCGACAGAATCAACGCAATATCTACGATATGTTTTTCTGAAATCCCATATTATCCAGTTTCATCGGTTCAAAGTCATGCTGGAAAACTTATTTTTGGATATTTGCAAAAAGACAACCTTCACTCAATGCCTTTACTTGTCTTTCAAGGTCGTGTTCATTTTTATGAGAGTGGGTCTATTGAACGAGTTGTTTTTCCAATAGCCTTCTCCCATCAACTCGGCATCAAGAAACTTATTATTACAAATGCAGCAGGTGGCATTAACAGTTGTTTCAATTCGGGTGATCTTATGCTAATTCAGGACATCCTTAATCTTGCAGTTATTCAGCTTCCCACAACACAAAACGTTTCAGTCTTGCCGAATCATAAATATCCAAATTATTTTGATATAGAAATGAAGCATAAAGTACTCCAATGTGCTTCACAAATCAAAATGCCATTGCAGCAAGGTACATACGGCTGGCTCAAGGGACCTTCCTATGAGACGCCAGCGGAGATCCAGATGCTCAAACGAATCGGTGTTGATGCAGTCGGTATGTCGACTGTTCCTGAAATATTTCTTGCACGCAGTCTAGGTATAAAAACCATTGGTATTTCGCTCATTTCAAATTTAGCAGCTGGAATTTCTTCGGTAAAAATTTCTCATGCAGATGTAATGGAAATAGGGACTAAAGTAACCGGGCGTTTTTCCGAACTCATGGAGCAGCTTATTCTTTCTCTTAAGCAATAATATGATTATAATACTCACACTTTTTCGAACATGCCTATGAACTATATCTCTTATAATGAACTTCAATCCGACGAAACAGGTTTCTCTCGCCTGTTTGTTGACTATGTGAATAACTATCCTCGTGTCAAAGATTTTTTTGTCGGTGATTTTCGTGATGAGAAACGTTGGCGATTGAGCCTTGAGACAGTCTCACATCGAACAATTGACAGATCATCACTTGTTCAGGTTCTTTTAAATCAGAACCGTGATTATCATTGCGGTGTCAAGACCTTAGCGAACATCGACCTTCTTCTTAACGAGAACACAGTCGCAATCATTACTGGTCAACAGGTCGGCCTTTTCAGCGGACCACTTTATGCGCTTTACAAGACACTTACTGCACTTAAGCTTGCTGAGCGTCTCACTCAGCAATATCCTGATTATAACTTTGTTCCTGTTTTTTGGTTGGAAGGTGAAGATCATGATATCGAAGAAGTATCCTCTTTCACACTTTTGAATTCTTCAAACGAACTTCTTCGTCTCCACTATCAATATGAAGATAAGACAGGTGGAAAAAATATCGGCGCTGTCGGTGAATTGTATTTTGATGATTCGATTGTAACATTATTCGACAGTCTTCGCCAAGCGCTGCTGCCGACAGAATTTTCTCCAAAGGTAATCGAGTTGTTCGAAACAGCATATCAGAAAGGAATGACATTTAGCCGAGCATTTATTCATCTCTTCAGTGTTTTACTTGAAGATTCGGGATTGATATTTTTCGATCCACATAATTTAGCAACAAAGAAAATTCTCACTCCAATATTTGAGCAAGAACTAAAAAATGTTTCCCGCACATGCCAATTTGTCGTTGCTCAAAGTGAGCTTGTGGAACAACAATATCATGCTCAGGTGAAACCTCGATCCGTTAATCTTTTTATGTTTCATAATGGCGGTAGATATGCTTTAGAGCCTCATCCCGAAGGATTTTCTCTCAAAGGTACACGGAAAACATTTTCAGTAGATGAGGTAATTGGCTTTTTGCACACTGATCCGAATTTGTTTAGTCCCAATGTTGTTCTGCGGCCAATCTGCCAGGATTACCTTTTTCCAACATTGGCATATGTTGCAGGTCCATCCGAAGTTGCCTATTTCGCTCAGTTTAAGTTACTCTATGAACACTTTGGTATTTCTGAGCCAATTATCTACCCACGAGCTAGTGCGACCATCGTAGAAGAACGAATTCGGAAAGTGATCGAAAAATTTGCTCTTCGAATCGAAGATTTCTTTGGCGACATTGATCTTTTGAAGGGAAGAGTTGCAAATACGATCTCTGATTTCAAAGTGGAAGAATTGTTTTCAAATACATTCGGGACTGTATCAGAAAGCCTGACAAGTTTAAAAGGTGGTTTAGAATCGATAGACCCGACGCTCGTTCCTGTGTTGGAAAACACTCTTACTCGAATGCAATCAGCTCTCAATACCCTAAAAGAAAAGACTATTGCTGCACAAAAAAGACAACACGATATATCTCTGAGACAATTGGACAAGGTATCAACAAATTTATTTCCTCATGCAAATTTACAGGAAAGGGAAATGAACCTTATCTATTATTTGAATAAATATGGGTTAGAATTTTTGCGCTGGCTTCGAGGTGAGCTTGTTATTGACAAGTTTATGCATCAAATCATTAACATAGAATAAAAACAGCGTTACTATGTAGCGTGCTGTTACTCCACATTCGGTTATTTTCGGAATATCTACACTTTTGCAGATGCCAATAATTCTTTCCAAAATCCCGGGAAAGAAATATCAACACATTCCGTATCCTGGATTGTAACATTTTGAATCCGAATGCCAGCGATACCGAACGCCATTGCAATTCGATGATCACCGTAACTAGGAAGTATGCTGCCAGTATATTTCTTCCTGCCTTCAAATGAAAAACCATCTTCGTACTCTTCTACTTCACACCCAAGCAAACGTAAATTATTGACTATTGCCGATATTCTATCTGTCTCTTTCATCCGCAGTTCTCGTGCATCGCAAATTCGAAAACTCCCTTCAGCAAAAAGTGCAGTCACAGAAAGAATCGGGATCTCATCGATGAGATCGACAACTTCTGCACCGTGAAGTTCAAGATTACTTTTCAATTCTGAATATCGAACAATAAGATCACCAATCGGCTCGCCCTCAATTATTCTTTCATTTTCGATCTGAATGCTACCACCCATTGTCCTAAATATATCTAAGATGCGTCTGCGAGTTGGATTGAGTCCAATATTTGGAATCCTGAGATTTGATCCAGGTATAATTAATCCCGCTGAAAGTAAAAATGAAGCTGCCGATATATCTCCTGGAATAAAGAATCGCTTTCCTTCTATTTTCACATCAGAATGCACATCAACTACAAATGAACCATTTTCGTACTTTGTCTGAAGACCGAGCATACGCTCTGTATGATCTCTTGTCTGCGTTTTCTCAAGGATAGACGTAGTATCATCGGCATAAAGACCAGCAAAAATGAGAGAAGATTTGACTTGTGCACTCGGTATTGGAAGAGTATAATGAATTGCGTGAAGTTTATCAACTGGTTCAACTTTTATCGGAGCTGTATTTTTATCGGTTCCATGAATGTGCGCACCCATAAGTCGGAGAGGGTCCATAATCCTTTTCATTGGTCGTTGAGAGAGCGATGAATCACCCACGATGACAGAAGAGAAACGCTGACCTGCAAGAATTCCGGAAAGCAAGCGCATCGTGGTTCCAGAATTTCCTGCATCTAAAGGTGCGGATGGCATTTGCAAACCACGTCGACCATTTCCATAGATGACTATTTGCTTGCCAAGGTCTTCGATTTTCAGGCCAAGCTGCCTGATGCAAGATAGCGTGCTCATCGGATCGGCTGCGCGTGAACAGAAACTTATTTCTGAAACACCATTAGCAATAGCTCCGATCATAAGAGCACGATGAGAAATAGATTTATCGCCAGGAACATGCCTTGTTCCTTGAAGATGAGTGATTTGCGGTATGGAAAGATTCATAATAATAATCCTCACACCGCGATTCTGTCTCTCGTGATGTAAGGATATGTATTCAATGAAGTTTAAAAATTAATGACGTGGACGAGAATGCCTATCGTCTCTACCTCCACGGCTATCTGTTTTCTTACGTTCACGTGAACGCTTCATTTCCTCATGAGCATTTTCTCCACCCGGCAATAATGCCTTATGACTCAGACTCATTTTTCCATCCGCATCAATATGCATTAACTTGACTTCAATCACATCTCCAATTTTGATAAAGTTCTCAACTTTTTCGACACGTTGTACATCGAGTTGAGAAACATGAACTAAACCTTCTTTGCCTGGTAGAATTTCTACAAATGCGCCGAAATCTGTGATTTTTTTAACTGTTGCTTTGTACACTTTATCTACTTCGGGTAATTCAGCAAGACCACGAATATACAGCATTGCTTTATCTGCAGATTCCTTTTCAACTGCTGCAACTGTTACTGTCCCATCATCTTCAACATTGATCTCTGCACCGCTGTCCTTGACGAGTTGACGAATATTCTTACCGCCTGGTCCAATGAGAGCACCAATCATATCAACAGGAATTTTGATGGTCTGAAGGCGAGGAGCGTATTGAGATAACTCTGCTCGCGCAGTAGGAAGAGTTTTTGCCATAATATCAAGAATATGCATTCGTCCGTCTCTCGCTTGTGCTAACGCATTTTCCAGGATCTGCAATGAAATCCCTTTAATCTTGATATCCATTTGAAATGCTGTGATTCCCTTACTTGTTCCCGCAACCTTGAAATCCATATCACCCAGATGATCTTCGTTCCCGAGAATATCGCTCAGGATAGCTACTTGATTTGATTCTTTTACCAATCCCATCGCAATACCCGCAACTGGACGAGGCATCGGAACGCCTGCATCAAATAGTGCAAGCGTACCTGCGCATACAGTCGCCATTGATGAAGAACCATTCGATTCGAGGATATCAGAGACAATCCGAACGGTATAAGGGAAGTCCGTCTCTGCAGGGATCAACCGCTTCAATGAGCGTTCAGCAAGATTACCATGGCCGATCTCACGTCTACCGGTCGAACCTACCCGTCCAACTTCTCCAACACTAAATGGCGGGAAATTGTAATGCAACATAAAGCGTTTTGTTGTTTCAGGTAAAAGACCTTCGAGAACTTGTTCGTCCATCTTCGTACCGAGTGTTGCCGATGTGAGACTTTGTGTTTCACCGCGAGTAAAAAGCGCCGAGCCATGTGTGCGCGGCAAGACGCCTACTTCGCAAGTAATCGGCCGAATATCTGTTAAACCACGTCCATCAAGGCGCTTGCCATCATTGAGAATGGTTGAGCGCATTGCATCGCGTTCAATATTATGCAGCAATTCATCGATGATGAGTTCTTTTTCCGTGTATTTCTCTGCTAAAGATGCTTTTACCTCGTCGCATACTTTGTGTGTAGCTTCCGATCGTTCTTCTTTCGTCATGACAGTATGGCTCAATTGTCTCAGCTTTGCTTCCGCAAGATTCTTCACGCTTTCGCTCAGATCAGTTGGAATCTCAAATAAAACCATGTCTCGCTTCGGCTTATTGATCTCTTTTGCGAGGTTAATCTGAATATTGCACAGATTTTTGATTGCTTCATGTCCCACACGTAACGCTTCAAGTAAGTCTGCTTCAGAAGACTCAGCAGATTCACCCTCGACCATAACGATCGAGTCAATCGTTCCGGCAACGGTAATATCCAAATCACTTTTTTCTAATTCTTTGAATGTTGGATTCAGAGTATATTTTCCGTTTACGCGTCCTACGCGTACTTCTGCAATGGGTCCGTCAAACGGAATATCCGACACCATCAACGCAGCGGAGGCGGCGCATGCTCCGAGTACATCTCCATCATGCTCCATATCGGAAGAATAGACCGTTACAAGAACCTGAGTCTCATTCATATATCCCTTTGGGAACATCGGACGTATCGGTCGATCAATCAAACGGGAGGAAATTATTTCCTTTTCAGTTGGACGGCCTTCGCGTTTAAAAAAACCACCTGGTATTTTTCCAGCAGCAGCTGTTTTTTCTCTGTACTCAACTTGAAGCGGAAAGAAATCTTGACTTTCGTTCGCCTCATATTCGCTCACCACTGTTGCCAGGACCATCGTATCACCATAGCGAACCATAACAGCGCCGTGTGCCTGTTTGGCAAATCTGCCTGTTTCGAGTGAAAATATTTTTCCGTTGAGTTCTATTTCCTTTGTAACCTTCATAGGTGCCTGCATCTTTCTTTTTAAAAACTTCGTACAAACAAATGCTACTGAACTTGCCGCAGTAATTTATTTTCGTATTTCAAGCTCTTGAATAATCTTGCGATAACGGCCAATATCTTTCTTCGTTAAATAATCTAATAACCGACGTCTCTTGCCGACCATTTTCAACAATCCCAATCGCGCATGATGGTCTTTTTTCAATGCATCAAAATGTGGAGTAAGGCTATTGATGGTTGCTGTGAGTATAGCAATTTGTACTTCCGGCGTTCCCGTATCAGAAGGATTTTTGCCGTATTTATGGATGAGTTCCTTTTTTTGTTCTGATGTAAGTGGCATTGTAGCTCCTTGTAAATATGATTGTCCAATAAATAATTATGTTAAACTTTGATACTTATATTGCAATTCACGACTTACCTCTTCGTCATGATGCATTTGTTGAATAAGTTTGTCTACGGAGTCGAACTTCCATTCATCCCTTAATCGTTGTAAGAAGTCGATCCGAAGATCGAATCCATAAATACTCTGGCTGAAATCAAGAATATTTACTTCAAGAATACACTTTCCATCCGTATGAAACGTTGGACGTATACCAATGCTTGCCATCCCAAAGTATCTGTTTTCACGAACTCGAACCTGCACAAAGTAGATGCCATTCTTTGGCACGATTTTTTTTTGTGAAGCAAGTTCTACATTTGCAGTAGGATAACCAAGAGATCGTCCTCTCCGATCACCCGGAACGACTTTCCCAAACAACGCATAAGGTCGGCCTAAAAACCCAGCACCTACTTCTACAGATCCATTCAGCAATTCATTTCGGATCATAGAGCTATTCACTGGAATACCGTTATGCTGAAACTGCTCAATATGTACGACCTCAAATTCATATTCTTTTCCAAGTTGTACAAGCGCTTCAATATTTCCTTCGCGATTTCTTCCCCAGTGATGATCATATCCTTCCACAATAACGCTGATACCTATTCCGCCAATAAGATATTTCACGTAAAAATCACGAAAACCTTGCTGCGAAAACACTTTGTTAAATTCAATCACAAAAAGCCAATCTGCCCCTAATTGGTCACATAACTCTTGTCGCTCCTGCAATGTTGTGAGGAGTTTCATATCCATGCTTGCCGTATCCAGTACTTCACGCGGATGCGGTTCGAAAGTCACAACAACACTTCGGCCCTGACGTCTCTTTGCAAGCTCTACAGCTTTCCCGATTATTTTTTGATGAGCAAGATGCACACCATCAAATGTTCCGACTGTTAAAATAGAATTTTTATCAAACGGAATATCTTCAATGTGTCGAACAAGCTTCATGTGCTCTCTGCTCTTGCTTGAAGTGAGTATTCCGCCATTCGATTAATTGTTCAATTGTCTTTGCTTTTGCAAGGGTATATTCACCTATACGAGTCCGTCTCAAGGCAGTCAGTGCTGCACCACAGCCTAAACGAATGCCCAATTCATCAACCAAAGACCGAATATACGTACCTTTTGAACACACAATACAAAAATCTACATAAGGAGCATGAACTTTGAGAATTTCAAACTTAGCAATTTCTATCACGCGCTCGGTTCGCTCCACTGTCCTTCCGGAACGGGCATATTGATATAACGGTTTCCCACCATATTTTACCGCCGAATACATCGGCGGCATTTGTAATTGTTTGCCGAAAAAACTTTTAGCTACATTTTCAATTTGTTGTTCAGTTATTGCTGTAGAATCCTTAAATTCGCTCACCGCAGTTTCCATATCGAAACTCGGTGTTTTCACACCCATCTCACATATACCAATATATTCTTTTTCTAATCCTACAAATTGTTCGATATTTTTTGTTTTTTTTCCTGTGCAAACAATCATCAATCCGGTCGCTTGAGGATCAAGTGTCCCTGCATGTCCAACTTTTCGCACATCGAAGAGTGCACGTACCTTCTTGACGACATCAAAGGATGTCCAATGCAAAGATTTATCGATGAAGAGAACTACACCTTCGCCTGAATAATCATAACTCTGTACATACGGTTCACTCATGCATCTGCAGAATTGCTCTGCTCTTCTTTTTTTAATTCTTGTTCATGAATTTTACGAAAAATATTTTCAAGTTTCAGTGCCTTTTCTACCGTTTCATCTAAGTAAAAGATGATCTCCGGCGTATAGCGTAATCGTACGGTATGACCAAGCATTGAACGTATGGAGGGTTTATGAGCTTCCAGCATAGCAAAACTTTTCTTTTTCCGTTCAGTATCACCATACACACTAATATACACTTTTGCGACTTTGAGATCGGGGCTCATAATGACTTCTGTCACGGTTAAAAATCCATACTCCGACATGCTAAAGTTGCGTTGAAACAACACACTCAGCTCTTCCTTAATGAGTGACCCAACTTTCTGAGTTCGAACTGACATGGTTTATCCTTTAATCCAATTTACGTTTTGTTTCAACGGTCTTATATGCTTCAATGACATCGCCATTCTTGATATCGTTGTAATTTTCAAGACCTATACCACATTCGAATCCTTGCTCTACCTCTCGCACATCTTCTTTAAACCGTTTAAGGGATGCTATCGTTCCATCAAATACTTCGATACCATCACGCACCAGTCGTACATGATTATTGCGCATGATTTTGCCATCGCGGACATGGCAGCCAGCTATTGTTCCAATTCTTGATATCTTAAATACATCCCGAACATCTATGGTTGCAGTAACCTCTTCTGTTATTGTTGGAGCCAGCATGCCTTCAAGTGCATTCTTTACTTCGTTGATTGCATCATAGATGATACTATAAATTCGGATGTCAACATCTTCTTTTTGTGCCAATTGCCTTGCTTTAAGGTTGGGACGGACATGGAATCCAATAATCACCGCACTCGAAGCCATTGCAAGTAAGACGTCCGATTCTGAAATACCGCCAACACCTTTGTAAATAACTTGCACTTTGACTTCATTGGTTGAAAGTTTCATCAATGAATCTGATAGAGCTTCGGCAGAACCATCTACATCCGCTTTGACGATAACAGGCAGATCACGTACTTGGCCATTTTTGATATGTTGTGAAATATCATCAAGCGTAACACGTCGGCTTTGACGGAAATCTTGTTCTCGTTTCAATTGTTGTCGTGTGAGACTGATTTCTCGCGCCTGGCGCTCATCTTCAATACCGATCAAATCATCACCAGCCTGTGGAATACCATCAAATCCAATGACTTGAACCGGCTGTGAAGGTGTTGCAGCTTCCACTCGTTGACCTCGTTCATTAAACATTGCACGAACGCGTCCACTCCAAACACCGCAGACAAACGAATCACCAATGCGCAGAGTCCCTTTTTGAACGAGAATGGTTGCGATAATTCCTTTTCCTTTGTCTAATTCTGCTTCGACGAGAGTTCCACGTGCTTCCCGATTTGGATTTGCTCGGAAATTAAGCATCTCTGCTTCAAGTAAGATTTTTTCGAGAAGTAGATGTACATTCGTTCCCTTTTTTGCAGAAAGTTCTACTGCCTGATGTTTCCCGCCGTACTCTTCCACCAGTAATCCGCGTTCAGCTAATTGCTGCTTGATGCGCTCAGGATTGGAATCCGGTTTATCAATTTTATTAATGGCGACAACGATTGGCACATTTGCTGCTTGTGCATGGCTGATGGCTTCTACTGTCTGAGGCATCACACTGTCATCCGCCGCAATCACAAGCACGACGATGTCTGTCATCTGTGCACCTCTTGCTCGCATTGCTGTGAATGCCTCGTGACCTGGAGTATCGAGAAATGTGATTTGTTTTCCATTGCTTACAGTGACTTCGTAGGCACCGATGTGCTGAGTGATTCCGCCTGATTCACCGGCAACAACATTTGTATTTCGAATATTATCTAGTAAAGAAGTTTTTCCATGATCGACATGACCCATAATAGTGACAACCGGCGGTCGTGGGAGAAGCGACTTTTCATCATCTTCGATATCCGAAAGCGCCTCTGATGTAAATTCCTCTTCAAAATCGACTAAGAATCCAAATTCATCCGAAACGAGAGTAATGGTGTCTTTATCTAAGCGCTGGTTGATAGAAACCATAATTCCAAGACCCATCACTTTCTGTATCACCTCGGCAACAGAGACTCTCATCAGATTAGCGAGTTCACCAACGGTAACAAATTCTGTTGCCTTAATCCGCATCCGATCATGCTCAAGTTGATCAAGCTTTTTCTGCTCTTCTTCCTCTCTTTTTTCCTTTTTCTTTTTTCGAATAGCAGCGCGTGCAATTGCCAACTCGTCTCCGGAATCAGCCAGGGTTTCACGGATAGCTTTGGCAACTTCATCCTCATTAACTTCAGCCCGACGAACACGTTTACGTTTTCGTGTTTTTAATTCTTCTTCATCTTCCGTTTTCGCCGGCGATGTTTTTGTTCTCTTGACTTCTTCTCGAACTTTTTTCTTTTTCTTTTTTCTTTTCTTTTCTTCTTCTAATTCAGGCTTTTGAACACTTTTTGCAGGTGTTAAATCAATTTTACCTTTGATTGTTAGTCCGCGTTGCGGGCGGGCAAGAGCAGCCTCCAATGGAGATTGCATCGCTCGTTTTTTTGAGGGTAATTGTTTTTCTTTATTAACCTGTTCCTCTACCGATTTCTCAAGTTTCCCGTGCTTTTCTTTTTCAAGAACAATGAGTTCAGGTTGAGCTTGCACCTCTGCTGTTTCCTGAAAAACGGATTCGTCGGTTTGTCCTTTTTCTTTTTTCTCTTCTTGTAAACGTGGAATCTCTTCAATCGATATTACTTCTGTTTCTTCTATCGATGGTTTTTCTTCATCAATAACTGGTAGGAGTACCTCATCTTTCGTAGGAGATTTAGTCTCTACTTTCTCTGTTTTTTCAGGAGATTCTTTTTTTCGAGTCGATCGGAATTCTTGCAATTTACGTTGATGCCGATCTGCTACTTCCTTATCTTTCTTAAAATGTCCCATGATGACCGGCATCATCTCGTCAGTCACAATAGACATATGGGATTTTATATCAAAGTCCTTCTTTCTCAGAAAGTCAATGATCGTCTCGCTTGATAAATTCAACTCTTTCGCGAGATTAAAGACCTTAATTTTTTTAGATCCTTGTTCGGACATTCTTATCTTCTCTCATTGTCCACGACAATATACCAATCGTTAATCACTTTCTGGCTTTACTTCTTCTGCTTTCTCAGGCAGCACTTCTTCTGTTTTCTCAGTCAGTGTTTCTTCTACCGTCTTCAACTTTGAAGAGGTTTCAATGGTATCTGTGCTTTCAGATTTTCCCGATCCTTCAAGCTCAGCTAACAATTCATCCACTTCTTCTTCGTTTTCTACTTCTGCTTCTTCAAAACCTTTCTTCAACATAGCAAGGATCTCTTCGACTTTATTCTGCTCAATACCAAGCGTACTAACGAGTTCTTCTTTTGAAGTCTTAAGGATGTCACGCACTGATTTGAAATTCTCATCGAAGAATTTATGAAAGAGAACATCCCCAAGTTCTTCGCGGAATTCTGAAAGATCCATGTCATACTCTTCCTCTTCACCACCCTCTTTCTGAACAATTAACTCAAATCCGGTCAACTTGGAAGCCAAGCGAACATTCTGCCCACCCTTCCCGATTGCGAGCGACACTTGATCGTTCGCTACAAGAATAGTTGCCTTCTTATTTTCTAAATCCATTTGAATTTCTTTAAGCTTTGCCGGCGATAATGCACGCTGGATGAAGACCATGTGGTCCTCGGAAAAATTGATAACGTCGATATTCTCATTATTCAATTCGCGAACAATGGCATGAATACGTACGCCCTTCATTCCGACACATGCGCCCACAGCATCGATTCGTTCATCGTGTGAAAGCACTGCTACTTTTGCCCGATCTCCCGGTTCACGCGCAATCCGTTTGATTTCAATGATGCCATCATATACTTCCGGAATTTCGATTTCAAACAAGCGCATGAGGAATCCTGGATCTGTTCGCGAAATGATGACCGTCGGATTCCCTGCTCCTTTGCGAACTTCTTTTACAATAGCTCGGATCGTGTCGCCTTTTTTGTAGCGCTCTTTGTAAATTTGTTCAGTTCTGGGAAGAAGCAATTCGTTTTTATTATGTATCACAAGAATTTCGCCTTTTCCTTTTCGGATCTGATAAATCTCACCGACGACGATCTCGCCTATTGAATTAGTGTATTCGTTGAAAATTGCATCGCGTTCAATTTCTTTAATTCGTTGATTTAAATTCTGTTTCGCACTTATCACAAGGCGTCTGCCAAAATCTATAAGCGGAACGATTTCAACAAACTCTTCGCCGGCCGTTAAATCGTCACCGGATTTCTTGCGGGCTTCTGCAACAGATATTTGTGTAGAAGGATCTTCTACTATATTCACGACTTCTTTTTCGATATAAATTTCAATATCACCTTTATCCATATTGACGACAACATCATGTTTCGTGTTGGGCCCATATTTTTTCTTTACCATCATACCAAAAATATCTTCTACAATGCCGATGAGAATATCTTTGTCGATCCCTTTTTCTCGGACCATTTGAGCGAATGATTCAACAATCTCGTGATTCATCTTACCTCCATGCTACAGAGCTTTCATCCTGTTAGTTACCAGGGAAGCTCCTCTATTGATTCAATAATCTCATTGAATAGAATTGTATAGTTTTCGTTTTTACCGTTGACAAATGTCAAAAGTTCGTTTTCCACTCCGGTAAGTTTTGCAAGAATCTCTCCAACTCCATCATCTTTTCTAAAACGTACTCGAAATTGCCGACCGACATTTTTTCGATATTGCCTTATTAATTTGAGCGGTTTTATTAATCCAGGTGAAGATACTTCCAAAATATATGAACTCGGAAAAACATTCTGAAGTTCGAGAGCATCACTTAATTGGCGACTTAATTCTGAGCATTGTCCTATGGTGATGCCTGTATCGGTATCTATGTACAGTTGCACGACTTTTCCCTTTTCACTCGGCACAATTTGAATATCGACGATGAACGCATCAATCAGATGAAGGAGGGGTGCCGACAATTCTTCGATTTTGTGCTGTAAATCCATCAATTCTCAAGTTCAAAAAAAATAGCCCGTTTACATCGGGCTATCAACATCCACTAATACAATATACATAATGCCTTTTGAAGAAGCAAGAAAATTTCCTATTGCGAAAGAATATCGGCAAAACAATCTAAAAATTCGTTGTCATCACGCGTTTCAGATAAAAATCTGCAATGATGGTAGCTGCTTCAACTGGGTCATCCGTAACGTGAAAGAGACTCAGATCGTCCGGAGAAATCATTTTCTCGTTTACAAGAACCGATTTAATCCAATCAACAAGTACCTTCCAGTAATCTGATCCCATAGGTACAATGGGAAACGGGTCTGTTTTTTTCGTTTGTACAAGAGTAATTGCTTCAAACAGTTCATCGAGTGTGCCAAATCCTCCAGGCATCACGATAAAACCATGGGCATATTTCACAAACATAACTTTTCTAACAAAAAAGTGTCTGAAAGTCTGAAGCCGACCTTTATCAATAAACTTGTTCGAGCATTCTTCGTGCGGTAATTCTATAGCGACACCAACCGATGCTCCCTTTTGCTCCTGTGCGCCTTTATTTGCAGCTTCCATAATTCCTGGACCACCACCTGTGAGAACATTAAATCCTCGTTTCACTAATTCTTTTGATACTTGTACCGCAAGCTGATAATATGGATGGTCAGATTTTAATCGGGCGGAACCAAATACAGAAACAAGATTCTTCTGTCTTGACATCATCGAGAAGCCTTCGACAAATTCTGCCATAACGCGAAAAACACGCCACACGTCTTCTTGTGCTGAGAGAAGCCCTCTGAGCTGTTGATCTTGGCGTACATCATACTCTGTTCGTTGTAGATGATTGTTTATATTGTTCTCCATAAAGGCTCCTATCTTGTACCAAGAACTGACCTAATAATATCTGCTGCATTATTTATCTGTTCCATACTCACATCAAGATGTGTTACAGCACGGAGAGTTGAAAAGCCCATTTCTGAAAGCAGTACGCCCTTTGTTTTCAACTGAGCTAAAATATCTCCAGAACTCTCCTTTCTTTCTCTTATATCGATTACAACAATATTTGTCTGGACATATTCTTGGTTAATATAAATCCTGTTAACTCTTTGAAGTCGTTCTGCCAACAGCTTCGCTTTTTTGTGATCTTCCTTAAGTCGTTCTACATTATGGTCAAGAGCGAACAACGCACCAGCAGCAAGAATTCCAGCTTGACGCATACCGCCGCCAAATATTTTTCTGTACTTACGTGCCTTCTCGATTTTTTTCCGTGTACCTGCAAGAGCAGAACCGACAGGAGCTCCTAATCCTTTTGAAAAACAGACTGAGACCGTATCGAAAAATCGGGCGTATTCTTTCGGCATAATACCGCTTGCGACAGATGCATTCCAAAGACGTGCGCCGTCTAAATGAAGTGCAATACTTCGATTTCTTGCCAACTCAGAAATATTTTTAATCTCTTCAAGTGGATAGACCGTTCCACCTGCTTTGTTATGGGTATTTTCGAGACACACGAGAGATGTTTTTGGATTGTAATAAATCGAGGATCGGATTGATTGAGAAATTTGTTCAGCATTGAGGATTCCATAGTTTCCTCTTACAGTTTGCAACTGGACGTTGGAAAGAAAAGCAGCTCCAGCCGTTTCATAATTAAAAATATGCGAATCGCTTTCTACAATGACTTCATCGCCGGGTTGAGTGTGTGTTTTGATGGCAAGCTGGTTAGCCATAACACCTGACGGAACAAAAAGTGCAGCTTCTTTCCCAAGCATATCTGCGGTTTTATCCTGAAGAAGATTCACCGTCGGATCTTCGCCATATACATCATCGCCTACTTCTGCGGCAGCCATCAATTCTCGCATTTCATGCGAAGGTTTTGTTACAGTATCGCTTCGGAGATCAATCCAATTCATTCGAAATCCTTTTCTTTTTTTGCACAACTGCTGCAATGAGAATCATCAAAGAAGCTGTAAGGCACAACTGTGCTATAATATCTCCATACTTTACGTAAAACGTCTTTTCTGATCTTAAAAATATATCACTGACGAACTGTGTCTTGCTATATAAGCTTGTTGCCACGTGCATAATGCCTGCAGGATCGACAATCATCGAAATGCCGCCATTGGCACACTGAACCACCCAGCGGCGTGTCTCCACGGCTCTCAGCGATGCAAATGAAGCATGCTGATATGCACCAGAAGTATTCCCCCACCAGCTATCATTTGTAATAATTACCAGAAATTCTGCGCCGCGCTTCACAAATTCTCTTACATAGTTGGGAAAGGCCGATTCATAACAAATCATTCCGGAAAATTTTGATATACCTCTATTGTTTAGGGGAAGCGTATATGTCAATGTATCCTCACCTTTTCCCCAGCTTGATATTCCTACATTCCACTTAAGAGGTTCGATCAGAAATCGAAATGTCTCTGCGTATGGGATACGTTCCGCAAATGGTACCAGAATGGACTTTTTATGAATAGGTCCCGGCATACACTTTGGTTGGATGAAAATTGCAGAGTTGTATGATTCTGCAAAGATTTCAGTTCCGCTAATCCTTTGTGCTGTTGCTGGTGCATTCAATGAATCGAAATATTCTATCGTAGGTAATCCGGAAAAAATCGGAAGCTGCAACGTGTCGACTAGTAATTGGAGGGTTGAAAGGTATGCTAAATATCTTGGCAGGAGGATGTGAAATGGAATAGCCGTCTCTGGCCAAAGAATAATATCCGGATTGTACCGTGCCAGTTTCTTTGTTTCTTCGATATAGGTATTGAACTGATAAAAGTAGGAATCCCATTTATTTCTCGAGCCTTCACCCCATTTATCCCACGGATCAAAGTTAGGTTGAATGACGCCAACACAAACAGTTTTTCCTAATTCAACCGATTCTTTTTTGATGATCCATTTTCCATAGAGAACAGGTCCAAAATAAAGAACCATTAGGAGAATCAAGGCAGCGGATACAGACAGCGATCGAAGTTTCCAATTGTTGATTGCCATTTTCCAGAGCAATAAAAAAGCAAAAATATTAAATGCAAATATCAGAAGTGTCAATCCGTAGATTGATGAATATTCTATTATCTGAATACGATTTAAATCATATGCTTGGCTATTTCCAATGGTAAGCCAAGGAAAAGAGTATTCTCCAAGTGAATGGAGATATTCAAACGAAGTCCAGAACAAGGCGAACGCAATAAGACCGGAACATAGCCCAAGTCTTTTCCGTATAAAAAATGAGACTAGAATAAATGGTAGGAAGAGCATCGGATGAATGAATATGACCGCTGCCCCCGCTGTCATCATCCATAGATCTTTTCCGACAGAATATCCGCCAGTCCAATACACTGTTAGAAGATGGAATACGAGCAGAAACAGATATGAATATTTTACTATCTGATTATACGAGCCAAAGTGTGCAAAAAGATAAAACAGTGGAATAAATGCTACGTATGCAAGCGAATAGAATGGCGAAGGAGGAAAAGAAAAACCAAGAAGAAGTCCGGATGTAACCGCAAGACACAATCGAAACAATGTTCTTTCATGAAGAGGATGTTCTCTCGATGGCATTATCAAGAACTTCCTTTCTGTAACTTACGGTGTATCGCCCGATACCAAAGATTTTCTAATCCGAGGAAAACAAGCAACACACAGCCGCTGCATATTAAACCAATCACTCCACCACCAATCACATCGGATGGATAATGCACACCGACGTAGACGCGAGAGAATGCAATGGTTGCTGCAAGTCCGAAGAACCACCATTTGGCTCGTGGCAGAAAGAACGACAAGATAAGTGCACCTGCAAAGTTATTGACCGCATGAGAAGATGGGAATGAATATCCACTTCCGCAACTGACAAGAAGATGAATATCATGTAATATATAGCAAGGTCGTTGGCGCAGCAACCAAAACTTGATGAATGAACTATTTATTTTATCGCTTATAATGATCGTGACAATAAGCAAAATGGCTGCTAATCGAATTGAACGGTTTCCTCGTATAATCATCCAAAGAAGCAACGTTGCAACTATAACAAGCACGATACGCTGTTTATTTAAGTCGGTTAGAAATGGCATTACAACATCAAATATCGGATTACTCAATGAACCATTTATGAAATGAAACAACGCAGTGTCAATCGTATTTAATTGTTCCAACGGTTATTTCCCACTGGCAGTTACAATAGAAACAATTGCAAAAGCAGCACATCCCTCCGCTCTGCCCAATGTGCCGAGTCCTTCGTGCGTCGTGGCTTTGACAGAGACTTGATGAGGAGAAATATGCAATGCTCTTCCAATTCGCAGGCACATAAGGTCAACATACTTTGCAATTTTAGGGCGTTCGAGTATAATGGTAGAATCTATGTTGCCGATTTTATATCCTTGCTTCTGCAGAAAGATAGCAACAGAGCCGAGAAGTTTAATGCTTGAAATATCGCGAAATGCTTCATCAGTATCAGGGAAATGTTTCCCAATGTCTCCTAAAGCGGCTGCGCCAAGAAGCGCATCGCAGATTGCATGGAGGAGCACATCGGCATCAGAATGTCCAAGCAGTCCAATCTCCGAAGGTATACGAACTCCACCCAAGATAAGCGTGCGTCCTTCTACAAGGCGATGAACATCGTATCCCAATCCAAATCGGATCAATGCTGTTTTTTGTTTTTTTGCGCGTATGTTTTGTTTTGATTTCATCTATTGCACATCAAAACCTGAATGTGTTTCAGTGCACTTGATCCATTCTATTTCCATATCCGCAACATGCGCGGCACGTGGACCAACTTTTACTTGTTTAATAAACTCTTCAACCAACGAGCGATCACCTTCAGCCTCAATTTCCACATCACCCGAAAAGAGATTCCTTACATACCCCGTAAGAGTAAGACTTTTTGCCTTATTGTAAACAAAATATCGAAATCCCACGCCCTGTACTAATCCTCTTACTAAAACGTGAACTCTTACTTTCATAGTTCTTGCCAAAGTACGAGGATTGCGTTTGAAATGCAATGAAAAGGAGGATTAAGAAAAAGGGACGATTCAATGCCGTCCCTTTGTTTGTGCCCGAAGCGAGACTTGAACTCGCATGCCCTTTCGGGCGCCACCCCCTCAAGATGGTGTGTCTGCCAGTTCCACCATTCGGGCAAATGAATGTGAGCGTGGGTGGGCTCGAACCACCGACCCTCTGCTTAAAAGGCAGATGCTCTACCCCTGAGCTACACGCTCGCACATTTTCAAAACCTACTCGCAACACACGAGCATGTTCTGTTTCATTCAACAATTACAATATACCAAACAGAGCGCCAAAATTCAATGTGAATTTTCTGGCCGCTGTTCCAGAGGTTGTGTTGTTCCTTCAGGTACTAGTACGTCTGCGAAAAAGAATCCCAATCGGAATCAAGACACAGTACCCGAGTACTAACAGAATTGGCGCAACGACGAGCGGCATCGTTCCATTCCACGGTTCTTGTGCGAGAGCGATATACCCAAGAAGGATGCATAAGAGGCCGCCACCAAGAATTTGATAGTTCGATTTGGTGAATGGAAGTGCTGCAACGAAAGTTTTTTGTTTGGTTGCGATGCGTTTTTCTATTCGAGCCATTTTCTCTCCAATTTATAGTATAAAAAAAAGCCCGACATCGGGGGGAACGTCGGGCCTGACCGTTTGTTGAGCAATAGTCAGGGGAGTTACTATTGCTCGGGTCTAATGAGTAATTTACGGCATTTCTTTTCAATGTCAAGTCCTGTGAAAAAAAAATTATCTTGCAACACTGAGTTTTCCTTCGGAAAGTTTGAGAACACGATTAGCACGACGTGTCAGGTCAATATTGTGCGTTGCTACAACAAAGGTCATTCCAAATGATTCAGAGAGATGCACCAATAATCGATGCAAACTCAATCCGTTTTCTTCATCAAGATTTCCCGATGGCTCATCTGCAAGAACAAGCTGGGGGTTATTCATAAGCGCTCGTGCTACGGCGACACGCTGTTGTTCACCGCCTGAGAGTTCATTCGGCTTATGATGAAGGCGATCTGAAAGTCCAACTTGTTCTAATAATATTTGTCCGCGTGGTGTTGCTTCTTTAATGGTTTTTCCGGCGATGAAGGCAGGCATACAAACGTTTTCCAGAGCATTAAATTCCGGAAGAAGATGATGAAATTGGAAAATGAATCCTAATGATCGATTGCGGAAAATCGCCAATTGTTCTTCTGTTTGCGCGAATACGTTCTGTTCCCCAAGCTTTATGATGCCGTCGGTTGGTCGATCGAGTCCGCCTAATAAATGAAGCAATGTGCTTTTTCCCGATCCCGAGGGTCCGACAATCACGACAAACTCTCCTTGTCGTATTTCGATATCAACACCTTTAAGAACCTGAAGAGCTTGGTTCTTCCCCATTGGATATTCTTTCCATATATTTTCTCCAGTCAGGAGAATAGCGCGACGTGTCATTCCCATCGTATGGCTTCCACAGGATCGAGAGAAGCCGCCCGTTTAGCCGGGAGGCGTGAAGCGAGCGAACATAATCCAAGTGCGGCGATGGCAACAACCACGATATCAACTATATGCACTTCAACTGGCATTGCAGGGATAATATAGATCGTGGTATCCAGCGCAACTAAATGGTACCGTTCTTGAAGATACACAATAAGCAATCCAAGTACAGAACCGACTATAGTTCCGACAATACCCACATAAAAACCTTGCAGACTGAAAATCTTTTTTATGCTTTCAGTGGTAGCACCCATCGATTTGAGGATACCGATATCACGTCGTTTCTCAATGACGGTCATTGTCAAAGAACTCAGAAGATTAAATGATGCGACTGCAATAATGAGACAGAGGACGATGTACGCACACCAACGTTCGATCTGCATGACGGTATACAATTCACGATGCAAGTCGTACCAAGTCAAATACCGAAAAGCGGTTCCATATTTCTTCTGGAGTTCATTCCGAAAACTTTCTGCCTTATCAACGTGATCAAATCGGATATCAACCCCATCGATTTGGCCTGTCCGACCAAAGAGCGATTGAGCATCTATTAAGTTCGTAAAGGCAAAATAACCATCGTACTCTTTATTGTTCGATTCATAAATTCCTACGATACGAAAACGCCTGATGAGCGGCAATCCAAGTTGCATGGCTGCCAATTCAGCACCCGATGGGCTAACTACAGAAATCGTATCACCAACAACTACACCTAATCTGTCTGCAAGAATTAATCCGAGAACAATTCCATTTCTTCGATCTTCTCTCAAATCGATTGAACCGAGAACAATTTTATCCGATAATCCAGAGACCAGAGGAATACTTTTGGCTTCAAGCCCTCTGATATTAACAACTCGATTGATATTTCGAGAAACGATGAGAGCTTTGCCGCCAACGAATGGTGAGCATCCTTTGACTTCTGGCCTGTGAGAAAGATCGTCAAGAATTGATTGATAACCGACCGAATCTATGTGTGTTATGCTTTCGATACGAAGGTGTGGGTCGAAGTCGATGAGAATAGAAGAAACCAGGCTCCCAAATCCATTGAATACAGATAGTACCACAATAAGAGCAGCGACACCAATAGTAACACCGGTAACAGAAATGGCTGAGATGATCGAGACAAACTTCACGCTCTTCTTACTCAATAAATATCGAAGTGCTATGTAACGTTCGTATCTCATGATGCAAAGCGAATAAGTTTGATCGGATCCATCTTCGCTGAAAGTCTTGAAGGTATCCACGACGCAATGAAACTCATACCAAGTGCGGCTATAGTCACGCTGAGGAAATTGAGGATGGTAAGATCAATTGGTACGTGAGTCATGAAATAAATTCCGGAGGGAAGCAGAAAGAATCGATAATGTAACTCTAACCAACAAAGAAGCAGAGCAATCAGGTTCCCTAATACTGTTCCAACAATTCCGATAAGCATTCCTTGCTTGAGAAATACGCTCACAATATCTTTCCGTCCCATTCCTATCGTGATCAACGTACCAATCTCCCTTGACTTTCCAAGAATCAGCATCAAGAGTGTTCCAAGAATATTTACTGTTGCTACGATGATGATGAGCGCCAAAATGATCATCACTGGAATTCTTTGGAGATCGACCCAAGCAAAAAGATTTCTATACTGCTGAAACATTGTTCTTGCATAATAAGGATATCCAAGGTATTCCGGAATTTGCTGTGCGAGTGCTGTAACACTGTCAATGTTTGAAACCAAGATATCAAACCCAGAAACAATATTTCCCACTTGAAACAATCTTTGCGCATTTCTTAGATTGATATAAATGACACTTCCATCGTAATCTGCCATCCCTGTTTCATAAATGCCGCTAATTTCAAATTGCATGATCCGAGTTTGCGAGAGCGAAAGAGTTGTTCCGCCAAGGGCGTACATCAGAACACGATCATGAAGTTGGACATTCAATTTTTCTACTAATCGTTTTCCAAGAATGACCTGTTGAACACCTGATTTTCGTTCCTCAAGATCATATGTACCTTCAATAAGTCTGTGTTTTGCAGCTGAAATATCATTGTTCGGATCAACTCCTTTGATAAGAATACCGTCGATATCATTTTTTGATCGAATCATACCTTCGCGAGAAAGATAGGGAGCCATTTCAAGCACTTCAGGATATTGAGCAATAACTTTTTGAATTGTTCGTTCCTGATCAGGCAGTAAATCGTTCTCAAAAGCGAACAATTGCATATGAGCGGTGAAACTCACAACATTTTCTTTGATGGTTTTTTCAAATCCACTGAGAATAGAAAGTGTGATGTCTAAACTCGCAACACCTAATGTAACACCGATGATCGCAATAAACGTAATGAAAGAAACAAACCCTTTGTTGTGTCTTGATGTAAGGTGCCGGACGGCGATAAAGTCCGTCACATTGAACTTTTTCAATCTTAGCTGCACATGAATTCCATTGATCTTTACTTTGAAGAATATTCGAGTAGATAACTTTTTATAAATTCATCGATCGCGCCGTCCATCACTGCCTGCACATCCCCTTTTTCTGTTCCAGTGCGGTGATCCTTGACAAGTTGGTACGGTTGAAAGGTATATGAACGAATCTGGCTTCCCCATTCAATTCTTTTCTTGGTGCTCTCAATCGCGCTCAGCCGGGCTTCTTCTTCTTCACGTCGTTTTTGATACAGTCGGGATTTCAGCATCTTCATTGCACGTTCTCGATTTTGGAATTGGGACCTCTCCTGCTGACATGCTACTACTATTCCTGTTGGAGTATGTGTAATGCGGACTGCAGTTTCGACCTTGTTCACATTCTGTCCACCTTTGCCGCCTGAGCGGTACGTGTCAATCTTCAGGTCTACAGGATTGATTTCAATCTCGACATCATCTTCTACTTCCGGATACACATAGACCGAGGAAAATGAAGTATGTCTTCGAGCATTTGAATCAAAAGGAGAGATACGAACGAGCCGATGCACACCGCTTTCCGCTTTTAGATACCCGTAGGCATATTTGCCTACAATTTCAATGGTGACACTCTTAATTCCGGCGCCTTCACCTTCAAGCATGTCTGCCAGAAATACTTTTAATCCATGACGTTCGCACCAGCGAGAATACATGCGCAATAACATTTCAGCCCAGTCTTGCGCCTCTGTGCCACCAGCTCCTGAGTGAATCGTTAAAATCGCATTCTTCTCATCATCTGGACCACTCAACATATTTTTCAGTTCGAGGTTTTCAATCTCATTGCGAAGTATTTCGATATCACGCTCAACCTCTTTCTCGAAACTCACTTCTTGTGCTTCCTCTGCCATCTCGATTAGCAACTTTGTATCGCAGTACAATACATCGAGTGAATTCCATGCATCACTCCATTCTCTTCGTCCGTTGATTTGTTGAATGATCTTCTGCGCTGCTACGTTATCATTCCAAAATCCATCTATGGTTGTCCGTGCCTGAAATTCCTTGAGTTCTTTTTCCTTTGTATCGAGGTCAAAGATACCCCCGAAGTGCGTCGATGCGTTTCCGCTGCTCTTCTAATTGTATTCGTAAATCAGAAAAACTCAATGATCCTCCTTAGTAATTGCCTGTATGCTGAAAATCGGAATACATCTTTCTTCTTTCAATACTCTATTTAATTTTGATATGTAGCTCATCCAATTGCTTCACGTCCACTGTTGAAGGGGCATCATCCATTAATGACATACCGCTCGCTGTTTTCGGGAAAGCAATAACTTCACGAATAGATTTACTCCCGGTCATTAACATAATAATACGATCAAATCCGAATGCAATGCCCCCATGCGGTGGTGCCCCGTATTTAAATGCATCAAGCAGGAACCCAAATTTCCGCTGAGCCTCTTCTGTACCAATGCCCATAAGGCTGAACATCTTGCTTTGCACCTCTTGTGTATGATTGCGGATGCTGCCGCCTGCGATTTCGTTTCCGTTGAGAACCAAATCGTATGCCCGCGCTCGCGCCTTATCCGGATCAGTTTCCAGCAGCGGCATATCTTCCGATTTTGGTGCTGTAAAAGGATGGTGGACTGCAACGAACCGCTTTTCTTCTGCACTGAACTCCAACAAAGGGAAATCTGTTACCCAAAGGAAATTCCATTTTTTTTCCTGAATGAGATTGAGGCGCTGTGCCATCTCAAGGCGTAAAGTTCCGAGTATTGTTAATGCTTTTTGCCAGGCGCCAGAGATCAAGAGAATAAGATCTCCCGGTTTCGACTCGAACTTTTTGGCAATTGCAATGGATTCATCTTCTGAAATAAATTTACTGGCAGAACATTCTATCTTATCAGTATTCACTCGAAGATAGACCAGTCCACCGGCACCAAGAGACTTCACATAATCCGTTAAGATATCAAGTTGGCTTCTTGTGTATGAGGCAAGGCCAGAGACATTGATCCCTGCGACAATTCCCTTCTTTTTGATTACATCGCTGAAAACTCGAAATCCCGAGTGTTGCGCGATTTCCGAACAGTTTCTAATTTCCAAACCAAAGCGTGTATCTGGTTTATCACTGCCAAAGCGTTCCATCGCTTCCTTGTAGGTTATTTTTGGAAACGGCTGCTGAACAGCAATATTCAAGATCGTCTTGAAAATATCTACGATTGCTCCTTCCGTTATCTGTTGAATATCCTCTTCATCCACAAATGACATTTCAACATCGATTTGCGTAAACTCTGGCTGTCTGTCGGCACGTAGATCTTCATCTCGGAAACATTTTACAATTTGAAAATAGCGGTCAAATCCCGATACCATAAGGATCTGCTTGTACGTTTGTGGTGATTGCGGTAACGCATAAAATTTTCCGTGATGCAATCGGCTTGGAACAAGAAAGTCACGTGCACCTTCCGGTGTGCTCTTCATCAGAATTGGTGTTTCAATTTCTAAGAATCCTTTCTGGTCGAAGTATTGTCTTGTTACTTGATATGCACGATGCCGCACAATGAGATTATTCTGTGCTGATGGGCGGCGTAAATCAAGGTACCGATATTTCAGACGCAGGTCTTCATTGACATCTCCATAGTCATCCATGGGAAATGGCGGTGTTTCCGATTTATTGAGAATTGTTAGTTCATGAATATCAACTTCGATTTCTCCTGTCGTTATTTCTGGATTGACCGTTTCTTCTGGTCGCGTTCTCACAACACCCGTAGCAGACAGTACATATTCTGACCGCAACGACTTTGCAATTTCATGTGCGCCTTCGTGTCGTTCCGGTGAAAATACAATCTGTGTCTTCCCATATCGATCGCGCAGATCGATGAATATCAATCCTCCAAGATCTCGACGCTTATCCACCCATCCAGTAAGTGTTATGGTCTTTCCGACATGATTCTTTCGTAATTCTCCGCATGTAGCCGTTCTTTTTTTGAATGTACTCAAGCCCGTCCTCTTCTTTCGCCGATTTATAAAAATAAAAAAGCGAGAATTATCGCTGATGTGCAACGTTCTCGCCCATATCACTTCTCTTGCTTCAATTTAGATGTTTCGATAATTTCTCCAGCAATGTTTTCTTGGGTGCCGCACCAACAATTTGCTCTACCACTTTTCCGCCTTTGAATAAAAGAAGTGTCGGAATACTGCGAATACCGTATTGCATAGCGATCTTTTGATTATTATCCACATCCACTTTGCCGATTTTCAACTTGCTTTCGTATTCAGTTGCGAGTTCTTCGACAATTGGTGCTATCATTTTGCAGGGTCCGCACCATGCTGCCCAAAAATCGACGAGCACTGGCATAGTTTCTTTTAATACTTCCTGTTCAAAAGATTCCTCTGTCAATTCCAATAGTTTCATATAATCTCTTCCTTCTCTTCTTATCCCCTTAATCGCACTGCATATTGTCCCAACAATTGCTTCACAGCATCAGTGAATTGTCGGTTGGGATCAACGGTATATTTTCTTGTTAAATATATCGAATTGTTAGATAATCCGCTACCGGAGAGATTTAAAAGACACTGACAACTTCCCTTATGCCGCTCGATCAGTTTGACCAATTCAAATGCGTCTTTCTCACTGGTGGTGTCAAGATTAAGATTGATAATGACCCCTTTTGAAAACTTTTTTCGCACTTCTTCGATACCGATAATTTCATTGACAATGACTTTGATTGCTTCTTCATTTCCGTCGTTCTTACCGGTCATCATGACAATAGAACCGACCTGAAGAATAGCGCTGTATTTTTGAAATGCATCGGCAAAGACAATGCAATCTGCCTTTCCTGTAAAATCTTCAATCGAAACGAACGCCATCGTCTTGCCCCGTTTATCAATTTTCTTTTTAATGTCTGAAATGATGCCACAGATACGCACTGTAGAATTCGGTTTTACAAGTTGCGCTTCATTCAACTTGGCTGTTGCCAAACCTTCGATTTCATCGCGGTACTTTAAAAGCGGATGACCTGATACGTAGAACCCTAAAACCGATTTTTCTCGAGAAAGCTTTTCTATCTCCATCCAATCTGCTACCGTATGCAGCATAGGTCTGTGAAATACTTTCGCGCCGCCAAGATCGAATAGATTTGATTGCCCCTTTATGATTTGTTCCTGCATATCCTGTCCGTACGAAATGGCAGCTTCCACATTATTAAACAACTGCGCTCGATTACTATGAAGAGAATCAAATGCACCTGCTTGAATAAGACCCTCAAGAGTTTTCTTATTCGCCAGCCGCAAATCAACGCGCATACAGAAATCGAAGATATCCATGAATCGTCCCTTTTCAATTCGCGCTTTCACTATCTGCTCCACCGCACCGACACCTACATTTTTGATTGCACTCAAACCGAATCGAATTCCTTTTGGTATAACAACAAAATTCACTCCGCTTTCGTTCACGTCAGGGGCAAGGACATCGATTCCGAGTTTGCGACATTCATCGATGAGAACAACAATCTTGTCGGTGTTGTCCATTTCACTCGAAAGTGTTGCTGCCATATACTCTGCTGGATAATGTGCTTTGAGATATGCGGTTTGATAAGCAAGCACCGAATACGCAACGCTGTGCGATTTGTTAAAACCATATGATGCAAACTTCTCGATCAAATCAAATATTTCGGCTGCGACTTTGCGCTCAACATGTTTTTCGACAGCGCTTTCGACGAATTCTTTTTTCTGCTTTGCCATTAACTCTTTGTCTTTTTTTCCCATTGCTCGGCGGAGCAAATCAGCTTGTGCAAGACTTAATCCCCCAATTTCGCTAGCGATCTTTATTACTTGTTCTTGATAAACGATGACGCCGTATGTTTCTTTCAGGATCGATTCAAGTTTCGGATGCAAATAGGTAATCTTTTGCTTCCCGTTTTTTCGATCAATGAAATCAGGGATATTTTCCATTGGTCCCGGTCGATACAGTGCGTTCATTGCAACCAGGTCATGAATCGAGGATGGTTTGAGCTTCCGTAAATAATCCTGCATTCCTGAACTTTCAAACTGAAACAATGCAACAGTTTGACCGCGTGAAAACATTTCAAGTGTTTTTGTATCAGCTTCCGGAAGACGATCTAAATCAATCTTCACATTGTGCCCTTGCTCAATCATTTCCAAAGCATCATCGATTACTGTTAACGTTCTTAGTCCGAGAAAGTCCATCTTCAACAAACCGGCATCTTCAAGGTCTTTCATGTTGTATTGCGTCATTGAATCTGTTTGAGGAGTTTTATACATTGGGACATATTCGGTTATGTCTCCCGGTGCGATAACAACGCCAGCCGCATGCGTTGAAACATTCCTATTCATCCCTTCGAGAACTTTCGCCGTATCGATGAGAAGTTTTATCTTCTCATCCGGACTCTCGTTGATCCATTTCAGGTCAGAAACTGATTTTAACGCTTCCTCAATGGGAGTTACTCTTCCCTGAAAAACTGGAATTTTTTTTGTAATTGAATCAATGACAGAAAGTTGGATACCGAGAACGCGTCCGACATCTTTCAATGCGGCACGTGCAGACATTGTTCCAAACGTGACAATCTGCGCAACGGAATGCTCACCGTACTTCTTTTTAACATATTCAATCACTCGCTCGCGTTTATTATCAGCAAAATCAATGTCTATATCAGGCATAGAGATTCGATCGGGATTGAGGAATCGCTCAAAAAGCAAATCGTATTGTAATGGATCAACATTCGTTATCCCAAGTGCATACGATACAATACTTCCAGCAGCACTCCCTCTTCCCGGCCCTACACGCACTCCCATTTCGCGCGCAGCGTTGATAAAATCTTGAACTATGAGAAAATACCCTGAATATCCCATTTTCTGAATGACACCAATCTCTTGGTTAACACGTTTTTCAATTTCTGGAGTGACATGAGAATATCGCTTTCTAATTCCCTCGTGCACCAACTTTTCGAAATATTTATTCGGATCGGCTATACCTGATTCTGCCGGGATGGGAAACGCAGGCATATGGTTCTTCTTTAATTCGATTTGAAGATTGCACTTGTCTGCAATTTCCAATGTTGATGCAATTGCTTCCGGATAGTCTTTGAAGAGAGCGATCATTTCGCTGGAAGATTTGAAAAAAAGTTGATCAGTTTGATACCTCAACGTCAGATAGTCAGATGTATTGGTACTGCTTGCCTCAGGAATGTAGAGCATGATATTATGCGGAATGGCATGCTCTTGCTTGATGTAATGGCAGTCATTTGTCGCTACCAGCTTGATACCAAGCTCATGTGCAATCTTTGGAGCACCGGCAAGGATCGTTTCTTCGCTTTTCAACCCGTGATTTTGAATCTCAATGTAAAAATCCTCGCCGAAAATATCCCGATAGATAGTTGCGAATTCCATAGCTTCCTGAAATTCACCATCCACAAGCTGTTTGCCGATGATACCTCCCGGGCATGCTGAAGTTGCGATTAGTCCTTCGCGATACTGTGAAAGGATTTCTACATCGATACGAGGTTTAAAGTAATAGCCCTCCGTATGTCCAAGTGTGCAGAGCTTCATAAGATTTTTGTAACCGATAGAATTCTTTGCAAGAAGAATGATATGATGATAAATTCCTCTGCCCTGCCCTTTGCTTAACCGATTCGCATCTACTGTTTTTTCAAATCGACTTCCTTTTGTTACAATGTATGCCTCACAGCCGATGATGGGTTTAATACCGGCTTTTATGGCACGTTTGTAGAATTCGATCGCTCCGAAGAGCACGCCATGATCGGTAATCGCAACTGCGGGCATATTATTCGCAACAGCAGCATTTACAAGACTTTGAACAGTTGCCGCACCATCAAGGAGGCTGTAGTGTGTATGATTATGGAGATGAACAAACTGCATGGAATTCAATTTCAAATTACAAATAATATTCATATTCTAAAAACAAATCAGCTACTGAAAGTTCATAAGTGAAACTTGTTTGTAATTTGTTTTTATGAAGTTTGAGTTGTTCGTTATTATCTATTCTGCTAAAAGTTTTTGCACTTCAGAAACTGCGTCAGGAAGTTTCACCATAATCCGCTCGCCGGTTCTTCGCCGCTTAATTTCGACCTGACCATTTTTTAAACCCTTGTCTCCAACAATCACATGAAACGGCATTCCGAGTAAATCTGCATCTTTAAATTTGAAGCCGGGTGACATATTTGTACGATCATCAAAAAGCACTTCAATTTGTGCATCAATCATACGATCATAAATCTGATTTGATGCAGCCTCAACATCTTTACTATTCATGTTCACAGCAATAAGATGGATTTCGTATGGTGCCAGCGATTTATTCCAGATGATACCATCCTTGTCATTATTCTGTTCAATATAACATGCAACTATGCGATCTATTCCAATTCCATAGCTTCCCATAATCACCGGTTTAGCCTGACCACCTTCATCAAGATAGGTGATATTGAGGGAATTTGAATATTTTGTTCCGAGCTTGAAGATATGGCCAAGTTCAATTGCATTTGATATTTTCAACGGAGCTGTGCATTGCGGGCAAGGCTCACCTGCTTCAATGGATCGCAAATCAAAATAAGCATCAATCTTTGTATCACGTGCCAGGTCTATGTTCGCAATGTGATAGTCATTCCGGTTGGCACCGCTGATAAGTCCGTTAGCACCTTCCAAACGATTATCTGCAATAATACGAAATCCTTCCAGATTGACAGGACCGATTGAACCGCCATCTGCACCTGTGAGCGCCAAAAGATCATCTGCTCCCATTGGAGAAATATCTCCGCCGCCTAATGCGACAGTCAGTTTAGATTCATTGAGTTGATCATTTCCCATCATCAAAATAAGTAATGGTTTGCCACTATGACGATATACGAGTGACTTTGCAAGCCGAGAATGATCCACTTTTAAAAACTCAACAAGATCAGAGATTGTCTTGATATTAGGAGTGTGAATATCCTTAAGGAGTTCACTATTCTCAATACGCCCTCCTTTTGGAACACTTGAAGTAGCTACTTCTAAGTTTGCTGCATATCCGCATGTTGGACACAAAGCGGTTGTATCTTCACCAAACTCGGATTCAATCATGAATTCTTGCGAACCCGTACCACCCATTGCACCGCTGGAAGCTCCGACAATGAAAAATTTGATGCCGCAACGTGCAAAGATTTTCTTATATGCCTCTGCCTGCAAATCATAACTCTTATCCAGATCTTCCCACGAACGATCCAGAGAATACGCGTCCTTCATTATAAACTGACGCCCACGAAGGACCCCTGATCTAGGTCTTGGCTCATTCCGGAATTTCGTTTGAATCTGATACCAAATTTGAGGCAGGTCTTTATAAGATTGAATATGCATACTCGCAATGTAGCCGATGACTTCCTCATGTGTTGGTGCTAGTACCAAATCCCGTTCTTTGATGCTCAAGATAAAGTTTGGTATGTTGCGTCTGCCCGATAGTACCCAGAGTGATTCCGGATTTAAAGCAGGCAAGAGTAATTCCTGCCCGCCGAGGGCATTCATTTCTTCCCGGACGATGTTCATTGCTTTCATTATTACGCGATAACCAAGTGGTAAGTAGGAATAAACACCAGAAGTTAATTGGCGCATAAAACCTGCCCGAAGCATTAACTTGTGACTTGGTATAGTTGCATCTGCTGGAACTTCTTTAAGTGTGGGAATAAATGCTTTGCTCAGTCGCATAAAACTAATCTTCGTTTGTGAGACATTCGATTATTAGACTAAATACATAAAAGCCAATCCCGGTGCGCGTTGAATATCTGCTACTGGAAATTGGCAATAAAACATTCATCCGTCATAATTTTAGACGGGAGAAACCAACTCAAGGAACTTCAGTACCCCCGAGAGGATTCGAACCTCCGACAAACGGTTTAGGAAACCGCTGCTCTATCCATCTGAGCTACGGGGGCGTTTATTTATTTTGATTTCTTTCTAAATTCGCTGATTATTTTTCAACTTGGATATATTCAATCACCATTAGTACCAAGGTTGGCAAGTATAGTGCCAACTTTAGTGCCAAGTGTAATTCTTCTCTTCACCTCAAATACAATAGCTCATCAAGTCATCCTGGCATTCCGAAGCCCTGCAATTCAAGATGAACTATTTGTCTGAAATTTGTTTAAAGTATATGGAATTTTTGAATGATTTCATTGCTATTAAAAAATACGAAACTTTACTCCCCTTTGCAAGCTAATCCAAGATACAATAGATTTGTCATTCAGTTTATCTCTTAAAAGGCTTTTAAAGAGATTTCTGATATCTTTCCTAAAAAAAATCTTCCCTGATAAAGCATTCATTTCTTTTCGGAGGTGCTGAGGCATTGGGTGTGCATAAATTTCTATCGTTTAACTCGAACTATGGCCTAATAATTTTGAGACCGCATATAACCCTCTTATAAACCTGTCATTCAGACCTTTCGTTCTATTATATGTAATGATTTCTTCAAATTTATCAATATCTGCAGGCGTGATTGGCCCCTGTGTAACATAGGGCTCAGAAAGAAGCTTATTGGTATTGAATCCAATAAGATAAAAGAAAATATTCCATTTACGCATGGGTCAGATCCTATTTCTTGAGAATGTGTTATTCAACGATATTCGAGTACTACATATTGACAATGCCTCATCGAAATACTGATAGATATTAATCATATTTGCTCCTATGGTTTACACATCAAGGTTGTCGCTTCTATCTGCAGGGTAAGATGCATATTAGTCGATTGTTCCAAATACTCATCTTCTTCAACAGGACTTTTTATCTCTACTGACTCAACTTCAAGTCCCTTTAGACCAAGCTCGCTCTTTAAAATCGGTGTAATAGTATTAGAAGTCTTTGAGAGAATGGTAACGAAGGCTGCTATTCTGGATCAACCAGTGAAACAAATTGCACGGGATTTTCCTGGCGTTCTTTTCTTGTTGCAACCCTTCTCCGAATCGTTTCAATTGTCTCTCTCATCTCTTGAGCTCTGACAGGATTGGCTGAATGAATATCCATCTCTTCCGGCGGAATGAAATTACTAATATAGACCTGTTCCTCAATCCAATTCAACACCCTAAACCCTTCATTGTTTGAATCATGATCAGCGAGATCGTTATCCAGAGTTAATTCCGTACTAGTCCGGTTTCAAGCAGTGTTACGACTTCTTTCACGCTCATGACCCGGATCCAGCCATCATCAGCTGAATGTTCTGCATCAAGTGGTCTTGCATCATCCAAATAAACTTTCATCGCATTATTCCTTTCATTTTAATATCGCCTATGAAACACAAAAGGCACTAGATGATAATCTTAGTGCCTTTTTATAGATTTTTAGAGTCACATCGTGCAATCACTTAAGAATTTACACGAATGTGAATATATTTTATTTCGTTATTGAATGACTGTTATTAGATTAACAATCCTTTCTAAAAGTAAATTTCAATTATTCTTTTTATTTAATATACGAACGAATTTTTAGTTAGGCAAACAACTCTATTAAGAACAATAAATACGGGCATAAATTAAATTCTTTAATTATCGGTTTTAACAAACCGCACACGAACGAATCCTCCAGGCGAACAGGCACATTCGGATTATTCGTTCCGTCGGCTTGAGCGCTTAGTTAGGTGGCATGCGGCACAACATTTTTCATTTCTTTTAATCTATTTATTTTATAATCTTTTCGAGCTTCTGAATTCTCTCATTCATGTAATCCGGTATCCAGTACCGTCTATGAATATCGAGTGCCTTTTTTGCAAACTCAGCAGCACGATCCATATTCCCGAGGGAATGATATATGAGTGCAAGATGTTCATCTGTCTCGACCTGATAATATTCGCATTGGATATTGCTTTCAAGAGCGCGCAAATATTCAACGACCGCCTCGTCATATTTCTTCTCAGCTTCGAGTGCACGACCTTTATTATAATGACCCGTTATAATATCCGGGTATTTTTCAATCAGCTTATCAACATAGACCATTGACTCGGATGGAAGTTTATAGTAATCACGATACGTCCAGGCCAAAAAGTCCAGGCTAAAATAATTCTCAATCTTTGAGTTACCAATGGAAGTTACCAAAGATCGGACATCGGTACTGTCTCGCCAATCACACGCTTCGATTTTTTCATATAGTTCATTCAACTTAGAAATAAATGGATCATTCAATCTTGAATCGGCTTCTTTATAGATGCTCACTTCACCAGTAATGTAATTATACTTTAACCATCTATTCCATGCAGCAAAGTGAGCATAGCAGGTAAAGTAAATCGTGGAATCAGCTAGATCAAAGATTACGGATTGATCCGTCTCATAATTGTGAAGAGATTCAAGATATACAGGTATACTATCGGTATAATGATAAAAATCGGTATTACTCAGGATGCCAATCGCTTCATTAACCATATTCGTGTCCGTGGTATCGATCAATTCGGCGAATTTGATTTCTCTGCACACATCATGAAATTGACCGGAATAAATTGTTTCACTCTTTTTTCCCAAATCTTTCGAGACAGTTCTATTTGCAACAAATTGATAATCGTTGATGTGAGTTGTTGCTTTCGTGGGCCCAATAAAATCACAAACGACAGCTTGTTGTTCCTTGCTGCTTGATATTGTATATATTAAGCCAATGGGAAATGAAATAGTATGAATGAGCGAATCAACTTCTTTGAGATTATGTGTTTCTGTAATTAATTTACTTTTCTCCGAATAAAGGCTACAATGAGTTTTATCGAATCCATATGGATTATTATTACCGTTCTCCGATAGCGATATTCCGGATTCATTGAATGCAGTTGTAATCATCAATACAGAAACAAACCCAACATCCGTGAACTTTTGCTTTCCTGTTATAGCATAATTTACAACGACTGGATATTTTGAAATCAAGTTCAAAGGCATCGGTTGGTCAAGATTGTGACAATGATATATGTGGCGACCTTTTTTAATCACGATCGCTTCACAACGGTTAGAATACAGATCAGAGATGACTTGAATTTCCCGGAAGAAAGATTCCGGCATGCCGGAACCTTCCGCTGCGCCCCGTATTTGATCATTTATATCAGCAGGGAGCCGGTCCGCGTATGTATTGATCTTGTGTCTCCATACAATTCCGCCGAACAGATTGGCAAATATTTTTTGGTACCAAGGGAGGTAATGAATCTCGTTCTCCATCATGTGTTCTTTGAATTTCTCGAACTCCTTATGCATTGCTACGAGTTCGCTTTTTAAGAGCGTGCCGTATTGCAAACCTATTTCGTAATTAGTTCCTTGAAGATAGAGAAACGGAATTCCATAGTGAATCTCTTTGTAGCCGTGTCCAAGACGGATTGTTTTAGTGGAATCTTCTTGCGCCTTCCCATGATGAATGAATGTGAGACTTATTAAGAATATGTATAGATAATACATACGATGCGTTGTTATAGTCATTGTTTTTAACTTACCGATGTTCAATAATTTACTGATTGTTATGCCGCATGATGCCACCTAACGGATTGGCGCTAAGCTGCAGCGCTGCAAACTTTCAAAATGCACAAACGCCACGCCCTGTGTTTCTAAATGCCGAAGATTTTATAGGAGTAACCTACTGAAATTATCAGATTTCCTGTGTGACTCGTTCCATCTTGGGCATAGTTCTGCACGTTGGTTAATCCGTAGAGTCCGCGCACGTTCAACGAAACACTTGCTCGGAGCGTGACAGGGAGAATGATGCCTGCGCCTCCCGTAATACCGGCATTCACTTTATGGATACTGCTTGTTACGTCGTTGCTCGCATCGAAGGATTCAGGCGGCACCTGAATATATCCGCCGTTTCCGTCGGGCATGACCAACGGAGTTCCATTCTTGTCGATATAAATTGAGCTGGTCCCACTCGTCTTCTCGGTTGCGCTCAGTAGGAACCCAACATACGGCCCGCCATTTATATCGAATGAGATATCACCAAGTCCGAAGGTGTACTTAGCCAGTACAGGTATCTCGATGTAGTTGAGGATCGACATATTTTTGAAATTCGAGTAATAATAGCCACCGGAGGGTAAAGGCGGAAGATTAGTAGAAGTTATGGGTTGGATTCCATTTCTCTGTCCACCTTGTCCGTCGAAATTAATTTGCGGCTCTATAGAAAAATTGTCGGCCATTGCAAACTCGAAAGTTATTCCGAAGTTAGGCGCAAGTCGTGACGTATAGCCCTGGCTGATTTCGTTGTTTCCTCCGCTGAGATCTGGAACACTTAAGCCGCTTTGAATGCCGATTTCCACTTGCGCAGGAGATGTTTGAAACATTAAAATGTAAATTATTATGAACAGGATAAACGAGATCGATCTTTTCATATAGAAATCCCTTTATTTGTATCCCCAATTCATGCTTTGATTGATTCAATTTAGGCAACTGTGGTGTTATCCACAATAAAAAAATAGACCCGACGCACTACATAACGTCGGGTAATGGGAATGGGAGTAAACAATCACCGCGCGCCAACACAGTGATGCTACTGAAAAATAGCCTTGATATCTTCGGGGGAGGGATATCAACTTACCCCCTTTTCAATTCAATCAGGTATCAATGCTTTATAACAATGAGATATGCGCCTATGACCGGCCCGCGTGGACGGTGGCCATTTCGATCCAACAGTGCATCTGGCGCAGGAGGGCCGTATTGTGGTTGGAACAGATACGCCACATGCTTTATTGTATCGACGGAAATTGTTTTTGCACCAGTCATAGAGGTAACAGTAGCAACGACACTGTATCGGTCAGGTGAATCTTCGTGAACGATTGTTACATTGCTATCGCGGCCAGCTGGAATATATATTAACTTTTCGGACGGATCCCAGCCAAGTGCGTCAACACCTTCGCCATTTGGTATTAGCGCTACGATCTTGCCGGTTTTTGGATTCACTACTGCCGACATTTTACTGCAACCGGAAAAGATCCTGTCTGTAGACCGATCATATGCGATTCCAGTCGGTCCTTCGCAAGAATCTAACGGCCACGAGCCGAGAGCTTTCATTGTTTTGGCGTCGATCACCTGGATTGTGTTCTTTCTTTCATTGTTTACGAAAAGTTTCCCTTTCCCATCGCTTGCAGCACCTTCAGGTGCATTATCTTCAAGCCGGGCTTCTCCTGTAATAACTCCAGTGTTTGGATCGACCGCTGTAGCCGTGCCGATAGTACTATGATTGGTCAAAATGAGGCGGTCTGAGAAGTCATCGTACATGATTCCATCCAGTCCGCCAGCCGGAATCTTGATTTTCTTGATAGTGGCAAGTGTTGTAAGATCAAACATCGTGACTGTAGAATCACCACGGTTGGTTGTGAACCCGTGATTGTATTTTGCAACAAGTGCGATTCCGTGAGTGCCCGGTGTTTCTGGAATATCGGCGATCATTGTGCCAGTGTTTCCGTCTATTACCATAACATGTGAACCACGTGAGACAAAGACCCGTCCGGTACCGGGTTCAGCAGTTAGATAGTCCGTACCCCCTTCACCGCCGATGCTGTATTTCTGAACCGTAAAGGTTTGTGATTGCAGAATTCCACTGATACAACTCCCGAAAAAAAGGGTAGCAAACATAAAGAATTTTTTCATATCATCCTCTTTCGTTAATTGTAAATTGTTTAATGCAAACATCTTTTTATCAACGTGGACACTCCGTCTATGTCAAACCATGTTACTTCGATTCTTTCTTGCCTTGAATATTCAAGAGAGGCGTCAATTTTTGGTCGTACGGCAAAATGATTGTCAAGTTATTGGGGCTATTCACTACGTCTTTGAGCTGGGAGATGTAATACCATTGCAGATAATTCTGCGTCAGTCCATTGCCAATTATTTTTTGAGCATTCGAAATGCCCTGAGCCTCAATTGCTTTTCTTTGAGCCTCCTTCTGAGCATATTGTATGGTATATTCCATTTGTTGCGCTTCCGGCTTTGGTTCTTCCATACTGATCCTTATATTTCTTCTGTTCTGATGCTTCCTCTGCGGTCATCTTTTTCATCTCCGCATTAATTACCAAAAGTGTAAGCCTTCGTTTGGTCACCTTCAGTTAATACACTTTCATTGCTGGAACAGACTCATATAATTTGAAAAACAAAGCTACGCCCATAATGCCTGTAGCGGAACGGCATAAAGATTCTTATCAAAGGGAATGACTTCCTTTCCATCGTACAGCACGATGCCGCGCAGAAACTTCTTCTTCATTTCAGCTTCCAGCATCTTCATCGTTTTAAATGATGATGCATCGACCTTTTGACCGCTTTTGACTTCAATACAAACTATACTGCCATCGCGGCGTTCAAGTAGAAAATCAATTTCTTGCCCGGTTTGTGTCCGGAAATGATGTATCTGCGGCTGCGTCTTACTCCACGAGATCAGTTTCAACAATTCATTGAGAACAAATGATTCTACAGCTTTTCCCATGATCTCTCCATCAGACCGAAGCCGTTGCACATCCGCTCCAAGAAGATACAGCATCAATCCGGTATCTGTCAGGTACAGCTTCGGTGTCTTAATGAGACGTTTGCTCAGATTCTTAGACCACGGCATTACCAATCGCACAAGGAACGTGGTTTCAAGCAGAGTCATGTATCTTTTTAAGGTTGTCTGCGGAATAGTACTGCTATTGGACAACTCTGCGAAATTCAACAAAGACCCTGAACGGCTGGCGAGAAGAGCAAGCAGCCGTGGAAGCGCTGTTAATCCTTCGATGTGCATGAGATCTCGGATATCACGCTGCAAGATGGTAGTTACATACGAACTGAACCAGGAATTCCTGCGAGCCGGATCATTGCGCTGCAATGCTTCAAAATATCCACCTTTTATCATCCGTTCATTCAATGGAGGCCGGTTGATATTTTTTACGGAATATCTGGGCATTTTCTCTACAAAGATGTCCTCTGCAAATGACCCCTTTGTTTCTTCGATCTCACTTTGTGAACATGGGTACAAGGAAAGTATCTCCATTCGCCCTGCAAGCGACTCAGAAAGTTTCGGAATGAGTAGTACGTTTGCCGACCCCGTTAAAAGAAATTGGCCTGCCCTCCTTTTTTTATCTATAGAAGCCTTCAATGCGAGAAATATTTCCGGTGCCCGTTGGACTTCATCGATAATGAGCGGCTCTTGATAACCGGCTAAAAATCCTTCCGGATTATTATGCACGGCGGAGAGAACCACCGCATCGTCCAATGTGACATATCGAGCAGTATGCCCATGCGATGATAGCCACTCCACCAATGTGCTTTTTCCTACCTGCCGGGCTCCATTGAGCAAGACAACAGGACTATCCTTGAGAGCATTAAGTAAATTCGGTGTAATAGTACGCTGTATCATAACTGAAACGTAACAATTTGTATTGAAATAATCAACCACTAAATGGCTGATAATCATCCATACAATGGACGAATGCACATCCACACCGGTTTCGCCAAATCACGGAAGAACTTAAAATAAGGAGGGGCGTTATTTTAACTTCTTCTATTAGCCTAAAATAAGGATTTTCATCAAGCGGCAGGGGGCAAAGACTATCTTTGTTTTTCATCGGAAATCCCTGAAAGGAGCTTCAAATATTTAATATTAATTCCGAGAAATTTTATCTAGCGGTATTTCTATGACGTGATGCAATGTTGAGAGTAGAGATAAGTGCGGGCCCCCGCTACACTTTTGGCTGATTCTGAAAAGATTCGGCCTTTTATCTTATAATCTCGACTTGAACCTGACGTTAGGAACTTTAGCAGTCAGTAAAAAAAGTTATCTCTGAAGTTCTCCGTTGTTAGGATTTCCAGGATCGTCAAGCAATTGGATGTATGTGCATGGTCCTAAATCCGGATTTTCCCATGAAGACAATGCCCACACCACTTTCTTTTCCGGTGTTACTTCAAAAACCTGTACTGTACCTTTCCATTCTTCTGTTTTTGGATTACCCGCGCACCAATTGCAGATAACTGTATTTCCATTGGAAAGCCTATTGGCAGTCTGGTTGTTGAATAATTTGAAAGGTACATCGGCTTGAGTAAGTTCCCACACTGTCTCCCCTTTCATGTTTACTTCTCGTGTATAACTCGACCAATCGCCGGAGATCAGTGTATTCTCGTTATGCAATCGAATTACAGACCATGGAGATTTTGCATTCACCGACCACACCTCTTTGCCATCCAAAGTATACTCAACCACTTTGTTTTCTGATAATAATGGTACTATAAGCGTACGATTTTGTGTGATTCTTACATGACGAAATTGTCCGTGAGTTCCTGTAGTGGTTGTTGGGATTAAAATCTCCTTCATAATTTTATTTTCTGCGGTATTAATGATTAACACTTTTGCTGGATTGGCGTTGAGAACCATCAATACGCTGTCTTTCCCTATTGGCTGGCATGAATGCGATTCAGTTCCTTTAGGACAAGAGAATTTCCAAATTATCTTTTTATCCGGAGTGATAATCCCTGCGCCTGACATACAAGCATACACAATGTTACCGTTTGAAAGCATTGTTATATCATCAAATTCCTGATTACTTACTGAATCCGGATGCATAGGTATTGAATATTTCCAGACTACTTTACCATCGCGGACAAGAAACATCGATTGTGCTTCGGGATGACGTGTATCCCATTCACCAACATATAAAAAAGGATGCTGGCGTAATCCGTTCCCTGGAAATTTGTTGTCATTATTTAGTATATGAGCGTTTGGAGTGAAAGATAAGAAGAAGAAAATGAATGAAAGAAACATATTTATTCTCATTGAACGTCCTCGTTCTATAAAAATTTTATATTGGTTTTATTGAATTATTATTACTGAACTTTAATGAGTTCGATACCTTTACCGTTTGGATCGAGATTTCTGCTATATTGTTTTTTATCGGAATTATTCCAATGCTCATGTACACCGAGGCTTGATAGTCTTACCCCGTCAGGTTGATAAATTGTTTTTGACGGTGGGTCGTTTGCCAATGCTGCTTCATACATATATGTATCGGCAGGCGCACCGCTGCTTTTTCCCAATCTATCGCCAAATTCAGAACGTAAAAAGTCGTAACCGACTCCATCGATTGCCACTGGATCCTGAGACATAAAAATACTTGAAAGCCATTGGCCATTGAAGAGATTATTCCAAGCAGCAAACTCTTTGCTCACAATATCATTAACATCGCGGATGCCGTACAAGCCATCTATAATATAGAGGATGGTTTTCCCACCAAGATATTTCGAACCGATAAGGTCGACAAATGGATGATACACACCCGGGTTGTACCATGGATGATCCTGTGCATTAATTGAACCGTAATGATTTTTTGCTGTAAGGCTTATACCCATTGAAATATGCCCTTTCATTAAAGACATATTAATGAGGTATGATGCTTCAAATACCTTTTGAGGAATCGAAGTACCACATTTTGTTTCACCGGAATAATGAAGGGCATGTTCGTGCCAGACTACAGGCAGCCGGCCGTTTTCATTGTTCCCCTTGGAATCCATCCATAATACACCTGGAAATTCCTGATGACAAGGCTCGTAAATCCGATCTGGGATAACCCGGATAGCTTCGTAAAACATAATTTTATACTGTGGCACTCCGGCATAATTGACTAACTGTCTTATAAGTGCAAGTACAGTTTGTTTGGATGCATCAATTTGATTATCAACATCGCCATATCCTTCATAGGCATTATTACAATTGATTTTAACGGCGACCAGTTCGCCAGATTGATAGCCCTTTTCGCCTCTGTTGTTTGTTGAATTATAGTAAGAGAATATTTTGTTCCATGCTTCTTTTTCATTAGAATCACCTGTGAGCCTGCAAATATTTTTCGACATCATCTTATCGACAACATCCTGTTTTGTTGAGTTATCATCCCACCAATGTCCTGTAACACCGTCCCAGAGTGTGGCGGTAGTATCCCGGCACCATACAACCCTGCCCGGAAAAATTCCTTTGCCAACGCCAATCGAGCAATTGGCGGAATCTTTCGGCACCCAAACTTTAGAGGTTTTTCCCTGTATATCAGAATTACCGTCATAAGAACTGAATCCATACACGGCAAAAAGAACCGCACTACAGATGCTTGCAAATAGCAAAATCTTGTAACCAGAAACGGAGATGATATCCCAAGTGCAGACTCGTATTTTCCTAATTCTTGTTTCTTTTTGAATTTTCATTTTTACCCTATTCGTCCTTTCGATTTTAGCAATTTGATTTCATACTATTCAATGAAATATTCTGCCAATAGTATAATCGGCATCTGTATCTATTATCTGTATACTCGACATAGTTTTTAAGAAAGTCGTATCCTTATAAATCCAAATAACCTTTTTATCTCGCGTAACCTCGAATGCATGAGGGGCTTTCCCAAATTGGTTATGGCCTAACCAATTGGTCAACAGTAAATTTCCATTCGGAAGACATTGCATTCCGGCCATAAATTTTAATTCAATGCCCGGAAGTTCATTTTTCGATAATTGCCAGACAAACATTCCCTTTGTATCCACTTCGACAATCCGGGGATCGCCGTTATGGTCGGAACAGGCAATCAACGTATTTCCATTTGGCAAACGGATTACAGAATGCGGCCCGCCGGTTATAGGTATTTCCATGATCTTCTTGCCGGATGAATCGTATTCACACACGTTATCAAGTCCGTAATGTGCGACAAGGTAATTGCCATTTTCAAGTTTTCGGGCGTTCCGCATGAAGGAGTGTCCGCCATCGACGGTATCGGGCAGAAGTTTTATTTCTTTTATTATTCTACCAACCGGATTCACTTCCAGCAGACGTCCTGAATTGCATTCACCGATAAATGTATTGCTATTTGGAAGACGCTGACAGGCATATATTTCACTTTTCGATTCATAGGAGAACACTACTTTTTTATCCCGCGTAACTTCTTTCACTCCATTGCCGGTATTGAATAAAATATTCCCATCGGACAACGCCCAAACATCATTACAACGTTCAGCCGGATATTGCCATACTAATTTACCTTCATCCGAAATTATACAGACAATCCCCTGAGTATAATCGGCGCAGAGAAAGGTATGGCACACTTTTCCGGTCTGGCTCGTTTGTGCCGTAGCAGAATTGAAAAGAATTGATATAAGTGATATGAAAAAACCGAGTCGATACTTTGAGGTTTTCATTTTACCTTTTTGATTCGAGCCGCCCAACCACCGCCAGGTGCAAGTTGTATTTTCAATTTATCACTTGAAGAAATTTTGATTGTTTCCTTTTTATAGTCAGTAGCTTCTCGATCTGCATTGATTCCGTCTTTGAAAATTACCGCTTCATATTTTCCATCACTCAGGAAGGAAAAGTCAAGCGTTATGTCCCGTGCATTCCAATTAGTCATTGCCCCAATATACCAGGTATCTCCTTTTCTTCGGGCAAGCGCTACATATTCTCCGACCACTCCATCCAGCGGAACAGTCTCGTCGAATGTTGTGGGAACTCTGACAATAAAATCGGTGCACTCTTGCTCTTTTATATATGTAGTTGGATTATCCGAAAGCATTTGAAGCGGCGCCTCGAAAACAACGTACATTGCTAATTGCTGGCAGCGGGTGCCCTGACTCATCGGATTCGCTCCGATCGGCCTGAAGTCTTCCTTGACAGCATTTCTCATCGCGCCAGGAGTGTAATCCATCGGGCCGGCCATCATCCGTATGTAGGGAATGCTGACAACATAGCGTGGCTGATCTTCGATAGCCCATTTATAATTCTCCAACCCCTTTACTCCTTCATAACCGATGACGTTGGGATACGTCCGCTGAAGACCGGTTGGTTTGAATACACCATGGTAATCGACAAGCAGGTGATACTCTGCTGCTTTCTTTGCTATTTCATACAACGAAGCAACTGCTATTTGATCATCACGATCGACGAAATCAATTTTAAATCCTTTCACACCCATTTTAGAATACATAGGAAAAACTTTATCCATTTGCTGAGTAACAGCATACCATGAAGCCCAAAGAATTACATCCACACCTTTTTGTTTACCATAATCTAATATTTCCTGAAGATTGATTTCCGGAACGACTTTCGTCAGGTCTAACACCTCAGACCATCCTCTGTCCATGATGATATAAGGAATTTTATTTGCCGCGGCAAAATCGATATAATACTTGTAGGTTGGAGTGTTGATGCCAGCTTTAAAATCCACATGAGAGATATTCCAATTATTCCACCAATCCCATGCTACTTGTCCCGGTTTTATCCAAGATATGTCGGTAAGTCTTGGAGGCGATGCTAACTTTTGCACAATGTCATTGTTCAATAATTCTTTGTCGCACTGGCTGATGGCAATCACCCGCCATGGAAAATTTCGGGTACCGTAAGTTTTTGCAATATAGTCAGCTCTTTTCGTTGGAATGTAATTGATGCCTCCAAATCCGCCTAACTGTGCTTCTAAGGGATAGGGCGCGTATACCCCCATAAATCCTTTGCGCGTTTTATTAATATTGAGATACATACCTGGATAATTTTCGACGTCTGCCTCCAGAATTACAACTTTTTTATTACTACCTACATCGATCAACGCAGGCAGAAACGCCAGAGAGTCTTTTAAAAATTGAGAGATATTGATTTCTCGATACAGGGCTTCAAAAGAAGAGTTAAATATTTTCCCACCTCTATAATCCCACGTAAAAGGAATGAATGCTTTATAATCATCCGTAAAATTGAAATTGGCTTCTTCATTCTTTATGATGAGATCACCTTCTTTCTTTGTAAAGAATCGATATGTAACTGCATCATTGTAGACTCTGAAGATAAATCCGTAATCACCCTGGCAATCAATCGTGATCTGATTACACTGATCGGGAATAGATGCTTTCCTATAATTGATTGGAGTAATCACCTGATCAATTTTTTCGGTTTTGGTATTTGTGATTGTGACATTGTTACCCAACGCTTCGCCATTCTCCAATTGCATTGAGCTTGTGGATGGAGCAATGATCTGCATTCCTTCGCATTGAACAGACCAGATCATTTTAGATCCAACTTCAAGCCTTAAGGTAATTTTATTGTCTGGAGATTTGACCTCAAAGTTTTTGCTTTTTTGTGCATTCACTATTGCTGAATTCAACAATAGTGCTATGACTAATCCAATTCGTATAATTTTCATTTCACCCTCATTGGTAGAAATATAATTTAACCATCGAATGCTCTTTCGAAGGCACTTGTTCAATCTAAGCTTTGGTGGCCAGAGAAGAATGGTCGCGTCGAGTAATCCTTTCTCCATTTGAATTATAACGATCGAATCCGCCGACCATTTATCGTATAATCAATGTTGTATGAAGTACGACTGGAACGGCGCCGATGCGAGGCCCGCCCCAATCAGTTTCGTCGCCATTACGAATACGTAAAAGCTTGAATGTTCCATTTTCATACTTGCCTTCTTCAACTTTCAAGTATTGCCAGGCTTTTCCAGCATTGGCTCCAAGAGGTTGAAAGGTAAAATGGCAATGTGTTCCTGCCATGAGAAACTCGTTTTCACCTAGTTGTACTATCATGGCTTTGCCGATCGGACGGGCATTTGTTTTTATTTCGCGCCAGGATGACATACCGAATTTTACTATGGCCTGCCATGAGCCAAGATCTATTGTCTGTTCAGCATGATCCTCACGCTCTACAACAGATTTGATCTTACCTTCAAAACTCCATTGTGCTAATTCTCTCATCATAGGAGTTGCCATGGCGTATTCCTGTGCAAGAGGAGCGAGCCGGGCTTCGGTTTCAGCTTTTGCTTCCCCGCGACCATTATCGTCGATTCCAAATGGTGAAAAGCCTATTCCACCATGTGCAAGAACCGAATACAAGTATCTCGTGTATTCTTCGTTTGAACCTATCTCAGGCACGAATAGCGGATTGTCCGGACGATCATAGAGCTCAATCACCTTGAGTGCCTTTTCGCTTTCAGGCATATATATATCCGGAGCCAATAAGTCGATGGCTGGTGCTGCCGCTTTCCAAATTGGAATTATATTGTCCGTCGCACCACCGCTTTCATACGTTGATGCACTAGGGTTACTAATCGGGTCGCGTAGTGCAGCGTTTACGTACAGTGGTAATAGATTCACTGCTTTACCCTCCGCTGCAATGTAACCAATGTAATGCGCAACCGACCATGCATGGAAATATTCATCAGCATCATTTCCGAATACTTGCTTCCATGTCCCTTTGGCAACGACAGATTTCTTCAAAGCTTTTAGTATCTCCGGCTTGAGCAGTTCTTCAGGTACCTTTCCTTCGAATAGTTTTTGTGCTTCTTTGGAAAAATCGCGGACACTGTTCCATGCACCGGGTTCGTTTTCAACCTGAACCATAAGTACCGTGTGCTGTGGATCGGCATCCTTCAAATATTTCATGACTGCTGTGAATGCCTTGGCATCAGCTTCCATCGCAGCTTGCGTATGTGGCGAGGGCGAATCGACTGGCTGCCCGTTTTTTCCTGTGATATTTGGATACTTCAAAGCATCACGCTTCATCCATTCTGGCATGTAATGATTGCTGCCGTTTTTCCATGTGGCAAACCATAAAATCACAAGATGAACATTGTGTTCACGTGCTTGGACGAGCAAAGTATCTACCAGCGAAAAATCAAACTTCCCTGGTTGCACTTCAATCTGTTCCCAGTAAATAGGCACTTCGAGCGTGTTAGCGTGTATCGTTTCAATTGCCAACCATAGTTGTGGTAACATGCCTGGCCAACCACTGGAATTGTGTGCCTGTCCACCAAGCATTAGAAACGGTTGCCCATCCACCAGAAGAGCATGACGGCCATTTTTTTCAATAATCTGCGGCATCGTTCCAATACTGGTTTGGCTCCAGATAATTCCAAATGTCGATAAAGTAATTAAAAACCACGCACCGACTATTCGTCTCATTTTCATTATTGCGTTCTTCATATTAATATCTTTCAAATTGTTATGACTGGTCTGTATTTATTTAACTTGTAGTACTCCGGTTGTCAATTCTGGTGCAATAGCCGTAAGTTGAATTTTGCCTGTTGGTGAAGTCCGTTTTACCGTAACAAGAAGACTTCCCTGATAAGCATTGCGTGTATTGGTCTTATACGGACCAATATAGTCAAGTTCACCGTTGTCGATGCCGATAAGTTGACCTGCACCTTCAACCTGTATAGTGATCGCATTAGTTGCATCAATCACTTTTAAACCGGCTTCGTCAGTCACATTTATTTCGTATAAGAGGATATCACTAGTAGTAAGCAATTGCAGTGAAGCGATCTGGAGTTTCGTTGCCGGGCCAGTGGTGAGCAATTTTGAAGAGGCAACCTGTTGACCTTTAATATATCCGGCCGCTTTGAGTTCGCCCGGGATATAGCCTACATTCCAGTCGCATGAGTAAGCATCACGAGATACGCGCTTTCGTCCAAGCGAATGATCATTGAGAAATAATTCCACTTCATCGCAATTGGTTGCAGCGCGAACTGTGATCTCTGCTTTTTCCAGCCAGTTCCATTTGAGCGATGCAGGTGTTGAATACCATGTGTGTTTGGGTTTATCACCTGTCAGTACAAAAATCTGCACCACCGGGTCGTCGCGCCAGTATGCTGCTCGTTGATAGAAACTGGGTTTCTTTCCGCCAGCAAGGTCCAGAAAACCGGAATTGTTTCCACGGCTTGGCAAACTTCCTGTCTCTCCGAGATAGTCAATGCCTGTCCAAATAAAATCACCGATAACATAATTATTATCGCGAACACCGAGCCAGTAATGGATTTGATCACTGGTTTCAGTTCCCAGGAAGAGACGGTGAGGAAAACGTCTATGATCGGGTACGTAGGTGCTGTCGCCATAAAGGCGGTCAATATAATTGTAACCGGCGATATCAAGTTGATCCATAAAACCGTTGCGAGAAGAAACGAATGACTGGTCGCATGCAGAAGTTGCCAGTCGTGATGGATCTTCTTCATGACAGATGTCAATTAGTTTTTTTGAAAGTTTCCAACCATCATCATTGAATTGATCAGGTACTTCGTTACCGATACTGTAGAGGATTACACATGGATGATTTCGATCGCGTCGCAACATAGAGCGGAGATCGGCTTCAGACCACTGGTTAAAATAAAGATGATAACCAAATTTCGCCTTGCCGCGCGGATTTTCAGAGAAGTTATATGGCCAGTCGCGCGTCCACTCGTCGAAGGCTTCATCAAAAACATAAATACCAAGTTGATCGCAAAGATCGTAAAATTCTGGTGCAAACGGATGATGACTTGTACGAATGGCATTGCAGCCCATTTCCTTTAACAGACCAAGGCGATAAGCCCAAATTGCTTTGGGTACTGCATTACCGAATGACCCTCCATCCTGATGTAAACAAACGCCCTTGAGTTTGGTGGACTTGCCGTTAACAAAAAGTCCGTGATCGGGAATGAATTCGAGTTTACGAATTCCAAATGTTGTAGTGGTTTCGTCAAGTGTGCGTCCATCCAGTATCAAGGTGCTACGCAATTGGTAGAGGTTAGGAATACCGTCAGACCAAAGGCGAGGGTTCGGAATAGAAATTTGTTGAGTAGCATGTTGACCAGGATGCATGCTTTGGAATGCTAGTTTTGATTCAGCAGATGCAACAATTTTGCCATCCAAAGTCAACACGCAACTTCGCAATGTGATATCCTTAGTTTGAGGTTTAACTTTCCAAGGATCTTTTACCCATGCTTGCTGTTCCTGTTCAGTAAAGAAATTTGGATCTATAATGTAATCTGTTTTGACAATAGCTTTCTCTGCTGAAATCTCGGGCGTTGAGATGCTGATACCGCCATCGAGATGAAAATGAGTATATCCTGTGGCAATTAAACGTACATGCCTATAAATGCCGGATCCAGCATACCAGCGTAACGAAGGTTCAGCCGAATCATCGACACGAACCGCAATGACATTGGGCGAGCCATCTTTATTAATGTACTCGGTAATATCATAACGAAAGCCGATAAAACCGTAGGGCCTGCGACCGAGAAATTGGCCGTTAATCCAGACTTCGCTATTCATGTAAATCCCGTCGAACTCAATAACAACTTTTTTAAGAGTGTCGGGAGATGTAAAACTTTTTCGGTACCATCCGATGCCATGAGTAAAGTATCCACCGTTATTCTCGCCAGAGGGAGGCGGATTGACGGGACTTTCGATACTCCAATCGTGCGGAAGATTCAAGATACGCCAGCGAGTATCATCGAAGTTGGGCTGTTTAGCAGCCGGATCATCGCCTAGCCAGAAACGCCATCCTTCATCAAATGGAATAATCTCTCGTCCTGCCTTACTTTCTGAAAATGTGGAGTCAGCGGCAGCAAGAATCTGAATTAAAACAAGATTGAGAATTAATAAGTATTTTTTCATTTGCTAAAATTTTATTTAAACGTATTTATTATTCGAATCTGTACACATTGTATGTTCGAGGTTGTTGCAACACTTCAAAAACAGTTGTTGCTCCATTCACATAGCCGTACAACTCTTGACCTGAAATAACATCGAATAGTTTTGCGCCGGCTTTTTTAATCACGATGTTGTATCTTGCCGGGTAGGGTTGATATGACTGGGCAATGAATGTGTTATTGTTGTATGCGAACAGACATATCTGGCTTGGACTGTCAAGATAAACAGGAATTTCATCCATCATAACTCTTCTGATCTGAGAAAGCACTTCCTTGGGGAGATGGTACAGATCATCAAAACTTTCAGGTATTGTAAGAATATATAATTTGCCTTTTTTCAATCCTCTGACTTGAATGAGCATGGAATAGCGGTTATTGCCCTTGTAAATTGCTTGAATAATATCTTCAGAAGTTACCAGTCCGTACGCCAACTCCGGAATAAGAATTTCGGTATCAGAGAAGTAGATGTTCGCAGGCTCTTCATCCATGAATCGACGAAAAGTAAATTGGTTTACCAATGCTTTCCGTCCTGTGTACTCAACCTCTATAATTTTCTCAATCCCTTTTCCTTGTAACGCCTTAAGGAGTCCTGTAGTAATGATGATCGTTTTGTCTTCGTTGAGATGATTCACAATCTTATTAACGATATTAGGATCAAACTTCGCATGTTCGGTAAGAAATATTGTCCCGCGGTCGTCTGGAAAATCGGGATACAAATCCATAGGTATACCAACCATTCCAACGTAGTTATGAATGTACATTTCACCCGAAGAATGATACGGTTTATAAGCAGCGACACCGTATGGTTCTCCGAGTTTTCCAAGAAAAGCATCCAATTTATCGAATGTATACCCGGCGACCTCAGCAATAGGACTAAGCATTTTTGTTTTTCCATCAGGGTAATTTATTGTCTCGACTAAACTTCCGTAGCTCCAATGGATGATTGCCTTTGGCTTGGCAAATAAAGTGTTCTCAAGTTGTTCCGTATACCGGTTCAGCGTCTGACGCGCTCCGACATCGACCCAGCCGCCGCCAAATTTACCGGGTTTAATGTGTTCGAAGTATCGCATGATACCATAGCTTTGATACTGTTGAAGGTATTGCGTTGTGTTTTCCGGATCCCGTGTTTCAGTGCCGGCCCAGATTTCATCGAACACTTTGGGTTGCGATTCAAGGTTGTATCCGCAGAACTGATATTGTTCATACCAATTGGGTGGTTTGAAAATGAGATGGATCTTCGGATTAACACTCCGGGCATTTTTGACGACAAGGTCTTCTCCGACCTCCTTCATAACTTTCAGACGATATTCTTCCCACGTCATGTTTCCTTTTGCCTTTTGGCACAAATCGCATCGGCAGTTGAAAATGAACAGGTCGTCGAAAATAATTTCATCGAAAAGGGAAGCAGTATACGTTAAAATTTTTCGGAATTTTTCCCGGTCAATAGGATTCGAGTAGCAGAACCCGTTGAGACGATCACCGGGAGGACCGGCAACTGACGCCATAATACCGCCTGATACCTTGACGCCTTTGCCGGTGAAGAAAATTTTAAGTTTCTTGACATCTGCTTCTGGCAGTGTTTCATTATCCCTGTATGTCTCAACATACACTTTCTCAATCTTGATGGAACGCGTGATGAGGTTCCAACTCTCTTCAAGCCATTGAGGATCAGCTATCATTTTTTGCTCATCCTGAATGCAGCAAAATACCTCGACGTTGAAGTTCCGATAGCTTGTTGAATCTCCTTTCGCTTCTATTTTTTCTTGTGCGAAAGCTAACATAACTGCATGTGTAAGGATCAGAATAATAAGGACAGAGAATCTAATTTCTCTCCCAAAATTTGTAAGCTTTATGTTGAGCATGTTTCTATCCCTTAAATGGTTTATTCTAAAGGTATTGTAAAAACTATTTTTAGAAGACAAGCGTCTCCTATTTTTTAACCAGTTTATATATTGGAAAAACTTTTTCTGAATACGTAGTCGGACTTGGATGATTTTCTTTAATAAGGTTGATCATGAGATTATCGAAAAGTGCAACATTACTTGTTCTATCTTTACTGCCAGTAACGAGACCAACCATACCTTCTGAAAACGTAGAGTCAGTAACGGTGATTACCTGTTTTTTATTTACAAAACCAGTGATGGTCGTTCCTGAAAATCTGAGTGTAAGAGTGTTCCATCGATTCGCTGCAATATTGGCGGCTTTGCCTGTTGATAAAAGAGTGCCCATTTCAGCTTTTTCATCCTGCTTGGAAACGTACAACGAGCATGTACCATCTGCGGACATATTCATATAATACCCATTTGGCTTGCATCCATATCCGGTTCCTGTACCGATGACACGGCCCATTACGCCGGCCCAGCCTTCTTTATTGAGATACACATCTGTACTGACTTCATAGTCTTTCCAATATCGATCTCCAAGAATTGTATACGGCATCCATTCAGGTGCCCAGCTTTGCGCGCCTGCTTCAACAACCTGGCGCAAACATTTACCTTTATGATCTGGTCGATCTGCAATTTCGAATATCCCTGCTATATCCGCAGTATAGTGAGGCAAGTATCCCCAAGACTTTGCATCTGTATATTCATCAAATGTTTCATAATAAGGGAATGGGAATGGTTTGGAAGAGGGAATAGCTACAAACGATCCCTTCTGCTGTCCTGTGGTTGTAGAGAGTGAGTAAATAGATTGAGGTTCTAAAGTAATTTCAAATTTGCCATTTACAGGAGTAATGTCTTCCAACTTGACAAACTGCTCTTGACCATTGCTTCGCCACAAACAAAGTTTACCGGCAGAGAGTCCGCCGCTGATTGCGAAGGAAATATTCTGATTAGCCTTAGCATCCTTTGTTTCAATAATAATACTGTAATCAGTCCCCGGCGATTTTAATGTTACATAGGTTCCTTCCCCAGCGAGTTTACCGCAAGCCCCGTTTACATATTGCCAACCTGGTTGGCAGAACTGTCCATAATGCGCATATCCCCAAAGCACCTCGCGGGTATAATAATTTCCGCTCCAGGGTTCACGTGCGATCATAATGGCAGGATCTTCCGGAAATGGTTCGATGCTGTAAGTTGAAGCAACAAGGAACCAATTCACAATCATGGTAGCGCCGCTTTCAATGAAGTTTTTATTAAATGATTCCACCATACTTATTTCGCAGTCAAACCCTTTCATATAAATATGTTCTTCCGAATTCCAAATAGGTTTGCCCAATTCTTCGCTCAGTTTTATTATATCCGGAGGTGTAGGCAGCTCATTCATCGTATGCGCGCTCATGATATCCACTGCAGCTTTTAAAACCGAATCGGTTCTCATGTCTTTGCACCACTCGAATTTTTTATCTCCCCAATTATCAAAAGCATGGATTTTAACTTTTGATAGGCCATTCTTTTTAAGTGTAGACCTGAACATTTTTACAAAATCTTCATTCACACCTTTTTCATTTCGGCAGCCAATGGCGTCCAAATCGAGACCATAAACATTTTTCAACCCTTTGATCCAAGAGGCATAATAATCGCACATGTCCTGCGACCAGAAATTATTATTGCCTATCCACTTAGGGCAGCCCCAGGCATTGGCATCGAGCATAATGGCTGGATTTCGTTTTCTGGCCTCGCTCATGATCCACCATTCATAACCCCTGCTGTAGTTCAAATCGTTTCTGGAATGCATGTGACTTGGCTCCGAACCCTGAGTTGAATTACCATCTCCGGGAACTTCGACCAACAATGCTGAGATGGAAGCTCCAAACTTGGGTTTGAACAGTAAATCCAATATCTGACTTCGTTGAGGCTCCGGATAATCTTTTAATAAAGCCGACGTAGCTCCACCGCCGCTTACGGCACCAATTCCATCAAATCGTTTGCCGCCGGCTTTTCCGTCGATATTGACAGTTTGACTGTTTAATGTGGCCACAAAAAAGTCCAACAGAATGAAACAGCAGGTTGAGCGCAAAGTTATATCAAAGTATGAAGATTTGAAAAATAATTTTATTGATCTCATCAATGCATCTGTTTTGATTAATGATAGAAGACGTTTCATTTAAGTTCTTTCTGCTTTATGGTATTCAATTTTACATCTTCAATGCCGGCACTTTGAAGAATACTGAAATTATTAACATTCTTGAGAATAATAGCTTTTGAATTCTCCGTGCGTTGAATCGTTACATTTTGCAGATCAACACCGTCAACATCATCAAATATCAATCCGGGGCGATCATCAGGTGCTAACAATTTAAACTCAATATCATGTATTTTAATATCTTTTGCATGTCGAACAAATAGACCGTAAGCCGGTGCTTTGCCGAACATTCCGGGTTCAGGATAACTATTTGGATTTTCTGGGACATCCCTTTCAGCTTGTTCTTTTGTGCCTTCCCCTTTATAATAAATCCGGATGTTACTCAAATGAATACCTTCGATAGGATGACCCGGCAATCCAGAAATCGTGCAAGCAAATGATGAATCCGCTCTGTAAACAATCACATTGCTAATATTGATTCTTCTGAGTGTACCAACAGGCACTCCGTCCGGTCCGCGCAACCTTGCTCCAAGCCGTAGAAAGATGGGATCATTCACAATATCTCTCATCGTGATATTTGTGATGGTGACATCTTCCAGAGTCCCTCCATCGACTGTTTCTAACGCAAACCCTCTGCAATAATCAAACACACAATTGGAAATCGTAATATTTTTAAATCCACCGTTGGATTCTGTACCGAATTTAATTCTTCCGGTCGGATGATAACCGTATTCAGGATTATTCGAACGTCCGTACGTTCCATCCAACAAAGTGCCTTCATCATAACCGCTTAACTGGCAATTTGTGATCGTGACATTTTCAGTAGCACGGGCAAACCCTAAAGCGAAGGTGCTTTTCAAACAAATGCCATCGTCAAACGGAGAATTGACTGTGCAATTCGTGACGCGAACATTCCGGCAGCAATCTATGTCTATACCGTCACGATTCGTGTCTATTTTTAAATTGTCGATCGTCAAATTATCTATCCCTGTTGCAAGTATTGCAAACCAACCTCCGTGAATAATCGTCACATCGCGCAGAATGACATTACGGCATCGGTATAGACTAATGGCCTTGTTCGCGTTTTGTTTCGAACCTTTTACCCAATCCTTATAAAGATTTTTTCCATTGATCCAACCGGCTCCTATGAGAGAGACATTTTGAATGTCGTAACCCCAGATGAGACTGCTTTTCCAGTGACTGTGCCCGGAATCCTGATATTTCACGCTGATGCTTTCTTCTTCATCATCATAACCGTTTTCGGTACTTACAGGTGCAGCGATGATCGTAGCGCCTTGATCGATGTATAACGTGATGTCGCTTTTCAGGCGTATGGATCCGCTTAAATAATTTCCGGCGGGAATATAAACAGTGCCTCCACCGGCATGCGAAGCGGTGTCGATAGCTGCATTTATTGCTTTGCTGTCGAGGTTTTTTCCATCGCCAAGTGCTCCATAATTTTTCACATTAAAAAAAGCAGATCCTTCGCTTGCAAAGCATGAAATTGAAGGCAGTACAACAACGGAAAAGAAAAGTAATGACCAACCTGATTTTTTCATGTATTGGCTTTCATGCAATCATTTAAATGATAAAAGAATTATGTGTTTTCATCTTTAGCTGTTTGTTTTTATTTAATATTTTTTTGGTATTCTAAAATAAATCCATAGCTATAAGGTTTGTTTCCGGGATTCGTATATCTTTCCATGGTTGGCGCGCCCCACGAATCATCGCCTCCAACACCGTGAATATTCAAATCGATGTTAAGGTTGATGAAATCTCTTGCAGGCAAATCAAAAGGATGATTGGCTTTCTCGAGGTCATCTTCGGTATATGGCCATGCACGAAAACAGAGTGGTTGCAAACCTTCAATTTTAATTGAGTTTCCATTTTGGTCAGTAAAAGAAACCCATCGCACATCGCAACGGTTGGCATTGTCCTGCGGGACAGCATAGTTGATAATGAAATTCTCTAACCATGACTCGTATAAACCTATGAGTACCGCTGTTTTCCTGTCGGGATAATTCTCAAAGGGCCCACGTCCATACCATTGTATATAATTAAACCTTTTCTGAATACGCATTCGCATGCCAAATTTCGGAATTTTCGGAATAGTATCGCTTTGGGGATGGTAATCGGCTTCAACCTGTATCTGTCCAATACTATTTACAGAATATTTCAATGTGTAATTGGCATCAATATCAGGTAGATTCATGTGGAAATTGATTATCACTAATCCTTTCTGGTTCTTTACTTCGGCGCTTTCCACTATCCGGTTCGATGCAGCATTTCTCCATTTACCAAGCGTTTGATTATAACCACTTTGTTGTTGATTATTGTTTGCAGGTTTCCAAAAATAGGGTTCCAGGACACCGTTCATCAATTCTGAATTATTTTTCTCCCAGCTAATCAACGTTCCAGATGCTTTATTAAAGACGACCTTAAAAGAATCGGCCTGGAGTGATATTTCTGTCGTGGTTTCTTTTACGCTTATACTTTCACCCACTGATTCAATTTTTTTACATTGACTTGGTTTCAGAATAAATTGTTCGCGTGCAACGCAGTATCCAACTTCGGCCCATAAGGTTGCCTTTTTAAGGTGAGCGTAAAGGTTCAGGCAAATTTCTTTTGAAGTAGTATCGAATGACGCAGGTAAAGAGATTTGGATAATTTCGGATTTACCAGGAAGAAGATTACTGTTGACCAATTGACCGGATTGAATTGTCTTTCCGTTCGAAGTAAATTCATACAATAAATCGAATTCATGGAATGAAAGAAAGTCATAATGGTTCGTCACTCTTACTGTGATTGGCTTTATGCTTTCAATCTGAAAAATAACCGATTGGTAAACTTTTTGTACTTCGTAATAATGCGGGTTTGGATTTCTATCTGAAGCTACTAACCCTTTAATACAAAAAACACCGTCATTGGGCTGGTCACCAAAATCGCCGCCATAAGCCCAGAACTCATCATCCTTCAACTTCAAATCTGACGGATGCTCATCGTATTTCATGGGTGAACCATCTCTTTTCTTTGCCAATCCCTGGTCAACCCATTCCCAGATGGCGCCACCAACAATACTTGAATCGGCATAGATGACATCCCAGTATTCCTGCAAATTACCTCCCGAATTTCCCATCACATGAGCATATTCCCTCAGAAAAACCGGACGGTCTTTTATCTTTTCGCCGAGTTCTTTCAGTTGTTCGGGATGTAGATATCCTTCATCATAAATGGCAGAAACATCTCTTTGAGTATCGGAATAAACTAATCGTGTGGAATCGAGTTTTTTCACAGTGTCGGCCATTGCTATTAAATTCTGCCCCCTTCCACCTTCATTTCCTAACGACCAAAAAATAACGCAGGCATAGTTCTTATCTCGTTGTACCAATGAAACAGCACGGTCCACGTGAGCTTTTTTCCAAACGGGATTATCGCCTAATTCTTTATTTCCAATGCCAAATCCATGCGATTCCTGATTGGCTTCGTCCATCACATAAAAGCCATATCGATCACACAATTCGTAAAACAATGGGTCGTTGGGGTAATGGCAGGTGCGTATCATATTAATGTTCGCTTGTTTCATCAATTCCATATCACGCACCATCGTTTGCCTGTCCAGATGCTTGCCTGTGCGCGGATGCTGCTCGTGACGATTAACGCCTTTAAGCTTTACTGCTTGTCCGTTGATGGTGAACAAGTCACCATGCACTTCAATTTTCCGAACTCCAAACCGCCAGTGGATGGTTTCGATAATCTCGTTTTTATCGTTCTTCAAATTCAAATGAAGATCATAAAGGCTTGGAGTTTCAGCAGACCAAAGAAGCGGCTGATATAGATTAGTTTCCAGTTGTATTTGTTCGTTTGCTAACGCTTCTACCAGTTTTATTTTTTTCGATAAATCAATAGAGACAATTTTACCCGACGAAGTATTGCCTGTAATTTCAGCTTCTACTATTAGACCTCTCACATTTTTATTTGAACGATTTTCGATGTTGGCTTTTATTTTCACAAGCGCATTTGTATGGTTTCTATCGGGATCAGCAATTACAGTAAAATCCTGAAAAAATGTTTTTGGGCGAATAAACAAATCCACATCCCTGAATATTCCACTCAAGCGCCACATGTCCTGATCTTCGAGGTAACTCCCGTCACTCCAGCGGTATACTTCAACGGCAAGTTTATTATCGCCTTTATGAATGAAAGAAGTAATGTCGAATTCTGCGGGAGACATGGAGTTTTGGCTATACCCGACTTTGCGTCCATTCACCCATACAAACATAGCAGATTGTACGCCTCCAAAATTCAGGAATACCAGTTTATCGTTCCAATTTTCGGGTACCTGAAATTTTGTGCAGTAACTTCCCACAGGATTGCGCTGGGAATAACTGGTAAAATTCTTCGGTGGCTCGCTGGTTACCTTAGGCGGATCTTTCTGAAATGGATAATTTATGTTAGTGTAAATGGGTATACCAAAACCTTGAATTTCCCAGTTTCCCGGAACAACGATATTTGTCCATTCCGAAACTGAATAATCTGTTTTATAAAAGTCGACCGGACGCGAATTCGGGTCGGGCGACCACTTAAATTTCCACATTCCATTTAGCGAAACAATTTGAGGGTTGTTCCACTTTTCGCTTGGGAGATAAAATGTAGCCTGCGCCTTTTCTTTGTTTATCCCAACCACATCGGGATTTTCCCAATCATTGATTGTAGCTTTTCCCTGAGCATAGTTGTTAGCTAATGGAAACAATAGAAACCATATGATTAACATCGGAAGTGTCTTTATATTCATACGGAAAATGCCTCGAGCCTAATAAATGATGTGCTAATTCTTAACAACCAAATCTATAAGAAAAGAGAAGAAAGAATTTAGAAAGTCTTAATTATTCTTAAATTTTTCTATGATACCTGTGCCGATGATAAAAGAACCGAACGCAGCATAAGTACTGACTTCCTTTGGCTGCATGATATAATCCTGATAACTATTTTGAATCCCGATACTACTGCAATCAATTAGATCGATAAATCCTTTTTCATTCAATTTAGTTTTCTTGATAATGCCTTCATATGCCTTCTTTACGACCGGAGAATATTCTTCGGAACTGATGTATCCTTTATCAATCGATTTTTTCAATAAGTATAAAAACATACCGGTACCCGAAGTCTCATTCCAATTCCCCGGTTGATCACATTTATCAACCACCTGACACCACATACCGGTTTTTTGATCTTGAACGTTTTTCAACCCTTTACAAAGATTCTTGAGTGCAGACATGAGATATTGATAGTCGGAATGAGATTTTGGTAAAAAATCAAAAACGTCTGCCATTAAAACAGCATACCAACCAAGACCTTCGCTCCACACTTCGGAAGCTAATCCGGTTTCTTTATTTGCCCAGCTTGCTTCTTTCGATTCATCCCAGCCATGCAATAAGAGCCCGTTTGGTTTTATGCAATGCTTCAATATTAGTTTCATCTGGTTTGTCACTTCCTCGAATGCATAGGCGCTATCGCCTATAACACTCCCGTATCTGGCAAGGAACATTTGTCCCATGAAAACACCATCGACCCACATTTGATGTTTTGCCCAGGTTGCATGCCAAAAACCACCGTCGGAATTCCTTGGATACTTGATAAATCCATCACGGATTTTCGTTGCAGCTCGCTTGTACTTTTCAAGGTGCGTGTGCTCATACATAAAAATAATTGCGTATCCGGGAAGAAAATTATCAAGTGCGGTAGGAGAAAAATCAGGAATGTTCCCAAGTTTGTCAACATGATGATCAACATATCTTTTTATGTAATTGAAATAGGTTGAATCACTCGTTGCGCCCCACATTTTTTCCATGGCAAACATGACATATCCACCCTGCCAGCTAAAACTATTTGTTTGTCCAACCCAGTGAATATTTTCGGGGTCAGGGACTTTGGTAATAAAACTCTTAGCAATCAATACAGAATATTTCTTTTCGGACACCTGAACCACCGATGAATACTGTAGGAACAGGAGTTGTGCCAATAAAGAAAGAAATATTACGATAGTCGATTTCATCATATCTTCCTTATGATGCATCAAATGATTGCATCAATTCACAACGTCAATTGTATCCTGAATCTTAATATCAGAAGAAGAAGTACCGATCATAATCTGTACCTTATCTTCTTCGACCACAAAGCAATGTTTTTTAATATTCCAATAGGCTAGGGTTTCTGCTTTTAATGGAATTTTCACTGTTTTGCTTTCGCTTGGTTTTAATGTAATACGCCTGAATCCCTTAATTTCTTTTAAAGGCCGCTCAACATCTGAGTTGAGATGCTTTACGTATACTTGTACAACTTCATCCCCTATTCGATTTCCTGAATTCTGAATTGTCACCCGAACCACAACTTCACCGTCCGATTTAAGTTGATGGGAACTGACTTCTAAATCTTTATAGCTGAATGTTGTATAACTCAAACCGTATCCAAACGGAAATAGAGGTTCCCTCTTGAAATACATGTATGTGTGCCCGTTTCGAATATTATAATCCATCATCGGCGGCAACTGGTCTAAAGATTTTGGCCAGGTTTGCACCAATCGGCCTCCTGGATTGTAATCACCGAATAGAATATCGGCAAGTGCATTGCCCATCTCCTAGCTGGCATGAGTCATGTGGAGAACAGCCGGAACATTTTCCTGCGTCCAGTTGATTGCATAGGGAAAACTGCTCACCAACACAACAACGGTATTCTGATTTACTCTATACACTTCTTTTATTAATTCTTCTTGTTCGAGGATAATCGTTTGTCTATCGACCGCTTCTTTACCATCGCTTGGTGTTTTGCATTTTCCCCAGCCAGCATTATCACCTGTAGGATGGTTGCCAACGCATACAATCGCTACATCCGTAGTCCGGGCAATCTCAACTGCAGCGCCGTCTGCATTGTCTTTTGCATACTTTACTTCCACGGAATCACCAACTTTATTTTTTATCCTGACTAACGGAGAAATTGTATAGGGAAGTGTTCCGCTGTACCAATCTAAAAGTACCACATCTGCATGCGACCCGATAACTGCAATAGATTTGATTTTCTTTTTATCAAGAGGAAGAAGGTTTTTCGAATTCTTAAGTAAGACTATAGTTTTTTGTGTTACATCCCTTGCAGCTGTATGGTTCTCTTTTGTTGTCCAGGGGTCTGTAGTATCACTGACCCCAATGTTACTATACGGAACAATTTCGGGTGGATCGAGCAAGCCAAGTTTTATCATGACTCTGAAAATTCCGCGAATTGCGCTCTCAATAGTAGATTCCGTTAAGTACCCTTTTACAATTGCACCATCGATGCTGCCACGGTATCTATCAAGGAATTGATTAATGCCTGCCCGAATACAATTTGCCGCAGTGATATTGCTGTCAGCAAAATACTTATGAGCCGCCATGAGCAATCGAAAGGCACCTCCGTCTGTACAAATAACTCCATCCTGCCCCCATTCATTTACTGTCATTTCTTTGAGAATCGGATGAACAGTCATAGGAATTCCATTGTAGGAATTGTAAGCCGCCATATAAGCACGCGAGCCATCTTCAACAATACCTTTCCAGAACAGACAAAAAATATTCGCGCAGCAATCTTTTATCAAAACTCAAAGGAGCACTATCACGTCCGTTTTCATTACTGTTTGCAAGAGAATGTTTCATAAGTGAAGCTGTCTGACAATAATATGGATTATCACCCTGTTATTCTTTTATAAATATAACAGTCGCAACGCTGTTAATCCAGACATCCTCGCCGTAATATTCTTCGGTACATCTCCATCGCGGATCGCGGCTAAGTCCTGCATTTGGTGCTCTCACAACCAGTCCGCCTTTTCGATATTTCGGAGAGTGAAACAATATTATTGACTCGTTCTTCTATCAAAAGGTCTAGATTTTGAAACGGATATTTCTGTGCCAGCAGAGTCCCAGAGATGGACAGCATACAAGTTGATTTAACAAATTTTAATCGTTTCGCTGCATCTTTCTCCACCGAGTATAATTGTTTCATCTATTGTAACCTTGACTTTTTTCTCAAACAAGGTTCCAAAGAATTCTTGCATAAAACTTTTACAACAATAGTTGCACAAAGATTTTGGGGGCTGTTGCCCCTGCGCATAAGCACAATCACATGGCACTTTTCTCCCGATCACTTTTATTACCGACTTTTCAGAATCAGACTGAATATTTTCCCAGCGGCTGGATTTTCCATTGTTGACAAATTCGAGAAGACTGTCCAGATTCATACTTTTTATCCATTTCTCTGCGTTTGTACAATGGAAACATTCGTAACCGAGTTTACCGAATACTTTTTGTTTTATTGACTCATCCATGTCACCATCGACAAAACTTAAAAGTTTTGTAATTTGCTCACGGTTTTCATCTCTGACAGATTTGTTGATGTTTGTTTTGCTTACCTGGGCGTTGAGTTGTTTATCAGGAAGCGACAAGGATAAAAAGGAAAGTACACCACACGCTGAACATTTTCGAATAAATTCTTTTCTTTTCATACGATTCTCCCTTAGTTTTTATCAGATCGGACTATTTGTATGCGGATGTATAATATACATTTCACCTGAATTTCTCATTTGAAAATATTGGGCTATCATAAGCACATTCATCATTCTAAAAACTTTCTTATTAGACATTTTGCCTTGTAGTACGTTACCTCACCTGCAATTGCAATGATAAGCTTATCATCAGGAATAACGATAACATACCCATAGTGGTTGCCATACCAACCTCTTGCAGCAAAGGCTGGTTTCAAGAATTCATTAATGATCCACCAATGTAAACCATAATTATCATCTTCTTCGTTTACATCAATTTGTTTCCTGGTTGCTTCATCAACCCAATTCTCCGGCACTATTTGCCTGTTTTCCCATTTGCCATGCTGAAGGTATAAATACCCTATTTTGGCAATATCCCTGAGTTTAAAATATGAACCCCATCCACCCGTTGTGATGCCTTGCGGACTCTTTCTTGTCCAATTGACTGAGTCGATCCCCAATGGTCTAAAAAGTTTATCTTTTGCATATTCTGATGTAAGCATTTTGGTTTGCTTTTGAATAATGGCTGACAGTAAAAAACTGCCTCCACTATTATAGTTAAAAACACTTCCTGGTTTTGATTTCATTTTTTTGCTTAAAATGCGGGATACCCAGTCAGATTTTAAATTATAAAGACTATCCAAGTCAATTTTATCGAGCCATGCCAATCCACTTGACATCGTCAATAAATGCTTGATTGTGATTTGCTTTTTCAATGAGTCTTTTTTATCGATTTCCGGAAAATAATCAATTAAGAGATCATCAATGCTCTTTATATAACCCTCAGAAATGGCTATTCCGATTAATGTGGATGTAATACTTTTTGTAAACGAATGCATGTTGTGATAACAATCCTCAGGATATTTATCTGAATAGTGTTCAGAGATAATAAATCCGTTCTTGATGATGATAACAGACCCATCATCATTTAGTGAGTCTACAAAGGAAGATAGAACCGTTTGGTTCAATCCCTGTTTTTCCGGATTTGATCTTTCCCAGCCGTTTGTAGGCCAATATTGAGCTTGGCCATTTACAAAATTGAGAAGAAAACATGAAATAAAAAGAAGAATAGTTTTTGTTTTCATATATTAAAAATTTTATGCTTTAGTTGTTGTCTTTATCATTTTTATACTTGAACTCAAATACTTTATTATTCTCTAATGACTTGATAATAAAAGTAGAGACATCTGAAATATTAGAAAAGACGATCATTGCGAGACGTTCTGTGCTGAAACAATCTCGATTTCTCTTCGATTCAAGGATAGAGCCTGCTTCGCTTTGCTCGCAATGACATTTCATAAACATTTTATTCGGAATACAGCCCTACTTTCCATGTAACCTTTCCACCAAATGGATCTGTTTCCATTTGAAAGGCACCATCTTTTTTCAATAAGGTTATCTTATGCAGTACTTTATCCGACGGTAGGCAAACCAAACTATTGACTTTCTGTGAATCAATTGCATAGACGACAAGTTCCAATGTTGACCAATCCATCTGCATAGTAGATTGAGCAAGTGCAATGTGTGGTATAACAGAGCCATCTCGCACCAGAACTACAATAGGAGTTTTCCCTGCATCGATAGTATGCCAACCTTCAGAATATGCTATGCCTGTTTGATAGTCAATCCATTGGCCGGGCGGCAGATATACACTACGCCTCGTTAGATTCTCAAAGAGCGGTGCTACCAACATATCGGAGCCAAAAAGATATTCATCATCTATCAACCAGGAACCTGGATCGTTGGGATATTCAATAAAAAGAGCACGCAACATCGGGAGACCGCGCTCTGTACAGTCTTTTGCCTGAGCATATATATACGGCATAAGTTTGTATCTCATTTCATCCGCGAGCCGGAATACATTCATAAAATCTTCTCCATATTCCCATGGTTCTGTCGGAGGTGTACCATGACTTCGGACATGGGAAGTCAACATACCAAATGGAGTCCAGCGGCGATATATGTCTTCCGGTTTTTTATTGACAAAGCCAGCAATATCATGCGACCAGAATGAAAACCCGCAAAGACCGATAGACAATCCAGCTCTCAGTGTGGCTGCCATGGCAGTATTGGTATTAGCAGGATCGCCGCCCCAATGCAGCGGATAACGTTGACTGCCTGCCCACGCACTGCGTCCCCAAATTATACTCTCTCCTGTGATTTGCTTGGTAATTTCCGCAACAGCTTTGTTGTATCGGAGCGGATACAAATTATGCTCGTAAAATCCGGTTCGCCCCGAGAAATACAAACCATCTGGCGGTGCGGCTTCACCAAAATCTGCTTTGATGACACCAACACCCTGACGTAATAATCCTGCAATTTTATCTTGATACCATTTTATTGTTGCAGGATTTGAAAAATCGAGAACAGCATCTTCATAGGGAAGGTTGCCTTTTCTATCTTTTACAAATAGATTTTTCTTGATAATCTCTGGTAATAAAGTATTCTTGGGAACAAAATAGGGCAGCTGCCATAAGCTGGTATGGAAACCATTTGTTTTGAAATCAGCCATCATCTTCGCAGCATCTTTAAAACGGGTTTTAGAAAACTGGTAATCACATCTCCAGTCGGTTTCGAACCAACCCGTATCAAAATGAATTACATCACTTGGGATCCGGTTATCCCTCAGCTTCTTTGTCACTTCACGTCCTTCCGTTTCTGAGAAATAAGTAATCCGGCTCATCCAAAAACCAAAGGACCACAACGGTGGCATACTTGCTTTGCCGGTCAAATTGGTATATTCATTTAGAATATCTTTTGGTTCACCAAGAAAAATAAAAAGATCTGCTTCATCATCACCCATCATGAGGGAATAATTGCCACTATAGTATTTGCCAAAATCACAGGTAATAGGAGATGATGTATGCATGAAAACGCCATACCCGCGGCTACTCATAAAAAATGGAATGGGCTTATACATCGATTCGTTTTGAACTCCGTTTGCATCATCTGTCCACAGCACAACCTTCTGACCTCTTTTGTTGAATTCCGTGAACGACTCGCCACATCCAAATATTTTTTCATCGGGTGATAAAGAGAATACGGCTGCCATACTTGTGGAATAATCTGATGCTCGACGAACGAAAGAAAAAGGCAGCAGCGGCGTAAACGTTTCCGAACCGTCCGAGATATGAATGGTATGTGTAAGCAACTTTCCCCCGGCATCGCGTATTTCAATACGCCATGGAGATTCGAATATAGTTACCGACCCATACGGACTTGCATAACGATGACCGTGATCTATTTTACTGTATTTCCAGGCACTATTATCTTGCGGTGCTTTTCCATTAACCAGCATCAGTGACTCTTGATCCGGTTTAACCTGGAAGCGGGATTCGACTCGAATGCGCACAGTACGTGATGAAGTGAACTCAATAGAAAAAGGCAGAGCCGGTGAAGCAGCATATTCCTGCGTTGGAAATTCATTAGCCGCAACAGGCCTTAGCACTGCGAGCATATTATTAAACGCTTGGCGGGTGAAGTATTCATATCGTCGGTACGTGATTTCGCCCTTACCCGTTTTCGGATCGAACGTAGAAAGGCTATCTGCGACATAGTACGTATTTGAAAAATTTCTAAAATCGCCACTGATGTCAACAGGTTCATTCAGCAATGCTTGATTCTTGTCTGGAGAATGCATTGGAATTTGAGCTGGCATAATACGGTAAAAAAATGCAATAGATAAGATCACAATAGAAGATCGTACCTGCAGAAAAAAAGTTTTCCTGATACTCATAATGTCTCCTCACTTTTTTAAAATTACAGCGATTGCAAAATTATTTACATTGATTGATATAGAGATTTTTTCTACATGCTTATCTTATAATCTGTAAACTAAAAACTTAATCTGGATCAGTACTTATATGTAATTTATCTTGATTCAGTATCCTTACAGAAATATGAATTTGTTTTCTTCCTCTGATTAAAGCTGGCCATCACTTGTATTAGGGCTCATCTTTGATGTATACAAACTTGTACGGCGCCGGGATACCCCGGTACAACACTCATCAATTCCATAGGATTATTGCATTGCAATTGTCTTACTGCACGAAAAGTAACACCGGCATTATGAAGCCGCTCGCCGAAGGGTTCGCGGAAATATTGGAAGTTGACCTCAACTTCACCGCTTTGCCGCAACAATGCCATTTGCTTATTGGTCGTGCGTGTGGCTTCGATCTCCCACTGGAAATGGGCTATGGTTACCATAGCTGCATTGACCAGCAGGATGGCAGCAAGTCCGTACGCCGCCCGATGAGCTGCACGCCAGCCGGGGATTGTAAAGATCGCAATGATAGCAACAATGGGCAGCCACCAAAGTTGCGGGCCATACCGTGCCCACCAAGTGTGGTTACTTATGAGCACTGACAGAACAATCGTAGCTGCGAGTAGGATAAAAATTTCACGCGGCAATCCTTTTCGGACAATTGCAATTCCGAGTAGCAACAGGCCGATGAAAAACGCGCCACTGAAGAATGGGCCAAAACCCGAAATGCGCACCTCATGGAAACGGAAGACACTGAAATCGTTCCAGCGTACATTGAATGGCCACATAAGACATGCATTCTCCCCGTTAAAAAAAGTCTGTGGCCCGGGATGGCCGAAAACTGCGTATGCAAACCGGACAAAACGGCTGCGACCAACCATATTATGGGGCGTCTCATACATCTCGATCGGGTCTTGTCTTCTTTGGCTTAAGCTGGGATAAGCAGTAGTACCAAGCATCGGGTAAAAGGGATGGCCTCGATGAATAGTATTGGTCACATACGGATTAAAGCCAAAGACTATCGTACCAACCACTAAGAATGTAATCTGGATAACTGCATATCTCCACAACAGATCGCGCCGCCTCATAAGAATATATAATTCCCCAGCGACGATTAAGAAACAAATATATATAAGCCCTGTCAACTTAGTGTTAATGCAAAGAATCGCGGAACTCATTGCAATAATAAGAGCCAGCAGACTTGGCTTTCGGAACCAGCTGACCATCGCTGCAATAAAACAAGCCAGAAACGAGACCAGGAGGCCATCGACAAGATACGATGCCAACTGGCACGTCACAACAGGATTGAGAGATACAAGCGCAGCGATGAGTGCCGCTTTGCCTCGACTCATCTCGAAGTCAATCAAAGCAGCAAACAAAGCAAAATATGTCGCCACTAATGCTAACCACGGAGCAGCTTTTGCCATTTCAATATCATGTGTCGTTTCAAACAGAGTTAATGCTAAATACCATGGCCCTTTAGCGTAATAGCGTAACCAATCCTGAAGATGAGGAACAAAGTTATGCAATGGATCATAGATTGGATTCCATCCGTGTGACATTTGATAGACAGCGGTCTGATGGTACCACAAGCCATCCCAGGACATGTCGAAAAAAGCTCTCGCTAGAAACAAAGCTATGGCTACGACAACAACCACTATGACGGGTATTGTAATTCGTTCCAGATCGCGTATGCCTTCACGTCGAGCAAACCAGTCGCCTGCGGCCAGTGAAAGGAGCAACGCAGTCGGCACCACGAAGGGTGAAGTGCGCCAACCAACACTGAAGCAGAACATAACGATAAGATGTGTTAGACAGAAAAAGGACAGTAAGATCGCCGTGACAGACCAGCAGAGCGTTGACAGATGACTATTAGGATTTGGCGTATTAATGTTCTTGTTCATGAATATTTCTATGTCCATAGACTCCACTGCCTCTTTTTACTTAATAGTGTTTTCATAGTTGTTCTAATTCAAAACTGATATCTATAAAAACTGGGGCCGCGCCCCAGCATTTGTTTGTACAATAACAACTATTTATATCTATAAAGTGAAATTTTTTGAATGCTGATCTGATTACTTGGAAGTTTCACGCCAGTACCGGACGATGTGCTCGCATGAACTTCGTCTCCGTTTAGTCTTCTTTCAGAAACCAATTTTCCATCCTTAAAAGTCAATTCATCAACTGCATTAACCGCAACACGCAATGAACCTACCTGTCCGGCAGGAAGGTCATCTTTAGGATTAAAGAAGACATCAAGTGCCCTGCCGGCGACAATATATTCCTGTGGACCAACGTTAATAATAAGACCACCCGCTATGTCTGTATTTTCTCTTCCTCCAAGTTTGGCTTCAATCTTATAATCTCCTAATTCAAATTGTTGGATGGGTAATAACGTATCAACGAGAATTCCTCTCATAGTTCCCATGCCCTGGTGTTCAAGAATAATGGAAGACATATTTTGCAGTACTGCATAAGCTTTATCTAACGGATCGTTTTCCACATTGCGAGTGTCATCGATTCCGAAGGGAGAAAAACATCCTGCGTTGTGTTCACCGAAAACATAAAATGCCCTGGCGGCACCAATATCTCCGCCCCGGGTTTCTGGTATGAACAAGGGATTTCCGCTTCTCGTGTATTCCTGACATGCCCAGTTGAAATCATCCATATAAATATCGGGAGCCATGAAATCAATGGAAGGAGCGGCAGCCCGCCATATATCCAGTACCTGTGGCAAAGGCCCTCCTGAAGGATATCTTCCGGGCCAGTAGCTAAACGGTTGTTTGAGCCATGCATTCACATACATAGGTATCGGGTATTCTTTCTTTCCGGCCGCTGTTACTTTTTCAACATATCGGGCATAATTCCATGCCGAAAAAAGTTCTTCCGTATAATAGGAATAAAATTTCCAATCTTTCATTTCGCGTCTGAATTCACTTTTACCGAAAATCTCTTCCCACGATCCGGTAGTTTTGAAACCATTTGCCTTCCATACTTTATGCAACTCGGGGAATAAGCTTTCTTTATGTTCCATCAGATAGTTCAGCAACTCTTTAGGAACGGGACCATTGTATGCTGTATTGGCCTGATCGCAGAAATCTCTCCTTGCGTTGCCTGGATTTTCTGAAACCTCTTTGCCCCATGGATCTCTTCCCAGATTATCAAGTACGCCCACTTCATTTTCAACCTGCATCATGACAACCGTCTGTTGTTTAGAATCTACTTCTTTGATATGGCGCATCAGTGCTGCAAATGCTTTGGCATCTGCTTCGCAGGAAGCGTCTCCGAGTGTTGATAAGATTTCCAGAGATTTCCCGAGCTCGTCCTTTGCACGCGGATATTTCCCATAATTTTTTTTCACCCAGGAAGGAATGTAGACAGAACTTGCGTTCTTCCAACTGGCGAACCAGATGAGTACTAATTTAAGATTTTCTTCTCTCGCACCTGCAATTATGCTATCCACCAATATAAAATTAAATTGCCCTTCTTCCGGTTCAACGAGTTCCCATGAAACCGTAGCAATGACTGAATTAAGATTCTTCTTTGCCAATCTTTTCCATACTGGCCTCATATAATCAAATCCTCCGCAGGTAGAATTATGCAGTTCACCGGATAGAAGAAGGAAAGGCTTGCCCCCAACAATAAGTTGGGTTGCTGTACCTTGCTTTTTCAAAAGCGGAATTTGTGTTGAATAGGTTTGCGATTCTTGATTTGAAAGATTATTCCCGGTTTGACTGAAACTAGAGACCGCGAATACGAAACACATAGCAAAAACAATTCGGCAGAAATTCATGGTATGTACCTCCAATTAGTAATTCACGCTAGGCATGAACTGAAAAACAATAATCGTCAGTGCTCAATTCTAAAGAGCTTTGCTATACATCAGATGGAAACAGGACATTATCTACTTATGATACAGTTTGGAATGTTCAACATTCTGTTTTTTTTCAATCTCGAAGAAAAAATGACCACGAGGGACCCTCTCAGTGTTGTATATGTGATGGGGAAGTCTTTGTTGTATTCTTATCAGTCGGCGCTTCTTGCTTTCCTGTTTCCATTTTTTTTCCATAATCCAACCATTTATAGGTTGTCAGTTGAGGAAAACCCGGGATAAAAACAGGAAATGGAACATTGTTCTCAAGAACAAACACATCAATACTTGTTAATTTGATATTGTTAAACTTGTCTACATTGATTTCTGTACCATCACTGTACTTTCGACGCAATGAATCTACGTATGGATCCAAATATTTCGTGATGATATCCATTTGTCCATTATCATTTACACCTATTGATTTTAAATAGGCATATCTTTGCCAGAGGCTGAGAATTGCATCTTGCCACATTTCTGTGTAATGCACTACTGTTGGATATCGATCGAAGCCACGATTGTACGCTTCCTGTGTCAGATATCTATCACGCACCATATCAACTATAGCCAGCATAAGCTGTTTGGCAATATTACGCTTATGCAGATTTTTATTTCGGAAAATAAGAGGATGACGCTCTATTTCCTTAATAACATCATCCACTGTCCATATTTTCCCATCTATGGTAAGAAGAGGTGAATCATGGAGTGCTTTGAGATTACGTTCAATATCATTGGAATCTGGGTTTTCCTGAGGATACATTTTAAATGTCTCGCTAAGCATTGTTTCTTCTTTTTCTTTTTTTGATACGAGATAATGAGGTGCAATGATGTCTACAAATTTCTTGAATGCGTTTGGTTCGAATTGCAACGTTTTTCCTTGCATTAAACGCATAATAAAGTGATCATAATGATTATCGGCTTGTTCGCGAGTCAATTCTTGATTGACATCATCCCAACGATTGGAAATTTGTTTTTCTGAGGCAGCCACATGGTCGGTCCATCCCTTCACGCGTATAAAAAGATTGCTCTCGTCATTCACCTGCACTGGCCCTAGGACTTGATTTACCGCAGGATGATTCTCAAACAAGGCTTTACAGACTTCCTTGTTTTCCTTTGACATCCAATTGATATCTCTCTGCGGAAGACTATCCCGCCCTGATACTGCACGGTATATATCGGTGAAAGATGCTGCTGAAGTATCAAGAATTTGTTTGACTACTGCTGCTGCAGAATCATTTGGAATGGTAAAGAATTCAATATGGTAAGTCCTACCTGCATTTTCGTACGCTCTTTTGAGCATTGTTGTATCTAACGTTACTTTTGCAGTTCCTTCGGCATAATACATTACATTACGCATAAGTTGTTCTTTTCGCCCCTGAAGCATTCTTTGAAAGGATTCATTTTCCATGAGTTCGTTATCTTTTTTTGCTTCGAGAACTAACATTTTTTCAGCAAGTAAAGAGTTCAATATAATTTTATTTTCCAAGCCGCCATTCCCTTTGCAATAGGTTGGACGGATAGTGTATTCGGCTCGGCGGATGAATTCATCAACAAGAATTGTCTTGCCGCCGATTCTTGCGAGTACTCTACTGGTATCCACGATGGGAAGGTCAAGTAAGGTTACTTTATTGTTCTTCTTTAAAGTTGGCTTTTTGCTGGATATCAGACTTTCTTTATTTATTCTAATGCTATCCTGTTTCACATATTGACAGAGACTAATTTGGTTTTGAGACGTCGACTGTGCAGATCGAAGCACTAGAACATTTTGCGATCTACCCTGAGTAGTCATTGTGAGAAGCAACAACACTGTACAAGGATGGAAAACACCTCTAAATTTATCTGACAGCATATACGTAAAAATCTCCAAAAAGAAAGCTATGCCCACATTCAATAGAGTGTTCTATGAAATAGCTCTCTACATGTTGCATAAAAGCTCCAGTGATATCGCATAGCGACAGCAGCGAGCGAATTGTATTTTCTCAATGCAGCCTCAGAAAATCAATATACCGAAGATAAGTGGCTATAGAGCTTTTTCTATCATCTCACAATTTATAAGGTCAATAGCCACTATCGCTTCTTTGTTTGTCGGATGCATAAGTTTTTTAGTTTTTATATCTTAGCATTAATCTCTTTCGATCAGATGTCTAAAATAGCAAACTCACACCTACAGCTTGTACACCGCCAAGGATTCCGATACTTCTATAAGCATATTCCACTTTTATGCTTTGATTGGACATCGTATTCACCTGTAAACCTATTCCGTACGACGCGCCATATTGCGAGTCTTCCATAAAGAGGGCTTTATACCCTCCGCGCAGAAATATTTTTCCGAAACTCGGAAAGTTCAGCGAGTATTGTGCTCCAACATTGACTGATTCACTATTGTTGTTTGGGTGCAACGCATCCACCGAGAGAATGATCTCGTGAACATCGGTCAGAAGAGGTGTTACAGAGACTCCAACTCGGAAAATCAACGGCAATTCCCACTCTTGTGTCGAAAGTCTTCCGGGTGCACTTTGATAATTTCCAGCAGAATTGGGATCTACATCAATCGGAGTTAAAAGATCGAGGCCATCGTATTTGAGTGTCGTACCATAATTGGAAATACTCATACCGATATTGAGTCCGTGTTCGTTTCTGCTTGTGGGAGAGAAGAAATCTGTTTTGATAAGGACACCTAAATCAAAAGCAAGTGCCGACGCACTTTCGTGCCAAATAGAACTGGTGACAATCTTGCCCGTAGCTCCAACAGAAAACCATTCCGTAAGGTTTCTTGCAAATGAAAGGCTAAAAGCCATGTCTCTGGCCGTGAACTTTTCTCCTGTGCCTTCCTGCATACTCATTGTTGTTACGTCCATATCCCCATAATCCATCATAATAAAGTTTGCACCAATAGTTCCAAAACTCGGTATGATGATGCCGACCCCCCCAAACGTTGTGTTCATCCCTACCAGCCAGGGTTGAGTGACGAACATGACTTCACTTCTGCTCATCTGTGCAAGTCCTGCAGGATTCCAATAGCTTGAAGATGCATCATTCGCTAAACTTACATATGCATCACCCAAAGCACTTCCTGCTGCCCCATAACCTATTTCCAGAAAATTGGCCGATGTCGTGCCAGCTCGCATCGGCTTCTGTGCAAATGAAGAGATCGACATGATCATCATTGCCGCGATGAGTACGATCGATCTGTTGAATGAATGTTGTCTCATAGGATTCTCTCTCTTTATTTTGCTCAATAATTATTTATTTGATTACTGCAAATTTACCGAGTTTTTCCTTTCCAGTGACATTTGATTTTATATGGTATATGTAGACGCCTGCAGCAATGTCCAATCCTTCTTTGGTCAGCATATTCCATTTATACGTGCCATTATCTGGAGCGTTATCGATATCAATCTGCCGTATAAATACTCCGCTCGATGTAAATATTTTTAAGGTACTTTGCGCGGGGATGTGTGTAAAGAGCAGAACTCGTTGCTGATTAAACCCTTGATTTGCTATGTAGGGTTCCATTGTGTTAGTTACAAGATACGGATTAGGCACTACCTTAATTTGCGACATATCATCATCTATCTTTGATACATTTGTAATATTCGCAAGGTTTACTATAAACATAATCGAATCTTTCAGCGCGTTTATAAATTTCATACGATAGACATCGCCTGGATGGGGCATCCCATTGGGAAAGCGAAAGCCAAATATTGTCCCGGCTGTTGCAATTTGACCAGGATTGGGAGTAATAGTATATGATACAAGCACAAAATCAGAATCCGGATCGTACCTCCCATTGCCATTCACATCTTGCACCACCATATCAAGCTGTTCATAGCCTTTATACCCTGCAGCCGTTGAATCTCGAAATGACTTGTTAATTATGTGGAATGGAAATGATTGACCTAACAATGCTTTCGCTGGCATAACTATTTTATTGGTGACATCATAAATACTGGTCGGGTTCGTTTTCCGATTGATTATCGATTTGTACGATGGTTCCAGAGTCGTATCAATAAATATAATATCGTAGTCATAAGCAAAATAGAGTGAGCGTACGATGTTGCGCTCTATGTCAATCGGTATGGCTCCCGTCTGCCAGCCGCTGCCCAAACTGTCAAACGCAGGAATATCTGAGAATGGCTTTATCAAGAACTGCATGCCATCAGTCACATTCGTTGTTATACCGCTGCTGCTGGGCCGCAAGAAAGTTAAAGGAGCGTTGCCAATGGTGTCTGTTTTTTTTACCCAGTTACTCGGGATGTTATCGGTTGGAGTTTCCTTGCAAAGGACTGTATCATTTAACGTGGCATCTGAGATAGAATAACCTGTTGTGGAAAGGAATGCATCTCGTTTACTTCGGCTAGATGCACTTGCATAAGAAGCGATGGTATCAGCATGGAACTTGATTTTATACAAGTGATTGGCTTTAATGAGGTCCGAATTGAAAAATGTTGACTGAATCGTACAGCTTCCTAATACATTTGCAGAGTCGATGAAATTTATTTTAGGATCACTATACCCTGCTGCTCGTTGATGTGGCGTAACCACTTGAACATTAGATCCCATCGACAGGATATTCCCAGATTCGTCAATATCAATTGTTATATTGTTTTCTGTTGGAGGGATGTTTACTGCAAGATTTCCTACTCCTTTCAAACCATAATTATATGCGCATAATGCATAGTAATATGTTCGTCCGTTTTGGACATCATTATCAATATAGCAATGTGTAATGCCAGAGTTGTTTCCAAGATAATACGAGAGGCCGTTGTTTTGCGCATAATCGGCAAAACCAGAATAAGAATCTATAAGATCGCACTGGAATATCGGTAACTTACCTGCTGCGTTGCCGTACCCATCGCGGAGAACTTCTGCATCCTGAAAATATTTATCAGTGGCCTTGTATAACTTGTACCCTTCAAAGTCATTTATACCGCCTAAAAACGGCTGACGCGTGAGCTTGTCAGCTCTATTGTCCCAGTACAGATAGACTTTACCATCAGCAGCTTTGGCAGTGAGCGTTGGAGTAAGCGGTGGTTGTGCAAATCGATAACTGTTTCTATAAATGGATTGAACGATTTTTAACTTCGAATAGAGAGAAGGTGCCGGGTGATTGTCCGCGGCATTATTCAAACCAGTGAGATCATCGTACGAATTCACATTTGCCATCGAAAGACGTTCAGTTCTTCCCTGTTCAAGACGAAACGTACCTGACCCAAAAGCAGCATAGAGGTTCGCTGGCTTTCCGGGATATGGCGCAAGCCGGTGAGCAGCAAGCGTATCATAAACTACCGGATCATCCCAAAGTTGAAGAGCGCCATCCTTTTGCGGATGCGGAAACATGACAAACGAAGTAAGACCGATCATATCTGATTCGCCTACGTCTGTACTCGCAAAATTCGGCTCTGCACCAACACCATCCTTAAAATCGGGTTTGTGATTACACTCTGTGCCATCGGCATCGGGCCCTGTATAGTTAAGGTCGCTAGGGCCGACACCATCAAGCCCAATATCATCGCCTGCGTCTTCACCATTATCATATACTCCATTTCCATTTTTATCGTTGCCATCCACCCAATCGCCATTTTCATCAGCAGGCCACCAGACTCCATTCTGTATTGCAGGCACTTGATCCAAGCTTGCATAGCCGAAGTAAGCACAAAATTTGGCTGTGTCATGTGTTGCGATAAATGCCGCACGTACCGCATCCTTTCCTACAATCTTAGGAGGCAAGCCATGCCATGAATCTTCTGCGGTGTTGTCGCGCCGCTCATCGACCATACCATTATTATTATTATCTATCCCATCTGTATAGTTACCGGGGCTTTCGAGAAACGCCCATCCACTTACACAGGGTTTCCCACCTCCAAAACCAGTTCCACTCAGCGACCATGTGTACATGAAACTTTGAGGAACATCGTAATACCCGACTTGATCCTCTGCTGCAGACGTGGGTGATTTGTTGCCGTTGGCTGCATCAAGATAAAATCCAAACACTGCTCGCGTTAAGTCGTAATCTGAAATATTTGAAATGTTATATTCGAAGAAAACAGCATCCCTCGCCTCTTGATTATTCCATTGATATGCCCGAATTTCAGCACGTATTCCTAACCCACCCCAGGGATCTCCCTTCTGGATAGAGATATCATTTGGATGAAGATCGCCAATTTTCACTTTAGGTCGTGGATAAAATTTTACGGGTAGGTTTGGCTGTAGATTTTCCTGATCCTGTGCATCGTTACAAACCCAATAAGCTTCAAGATCGGCATACTTCACTCCTCTACCAAATCTACCATTCCACTCTCCAGGCCACTTCGTATCCATTCCACGGGAGGGCCATCCTGTTAGAGGCCATGATCCAGAATTATTGCTCATAGCTGGAGTTTCACCTGCTGGATTGAAATAGCCAAACACAGGGTAGAATCCCCACTCATAGGGCTCGACACCGTTTCCTATCGGATGCGGCACCGGACCATCCATGAAGCCAGGCTGAATCGAGGAACTCTGTATATATTTTATTGTATCCAATAGTCCCTGGCTTAAAAGACTCTGGATTTCCGCTTCATTAGTAACGGGAACGGAATCAAATGGGCAAGTAGGGCATTTTTTAATAAACACCATATTGCCGACAACGAGATTAAAGCTGTCGAATACGTTCAGTCCCGTTGCATCATTTGGCCAAAGAGAAACAAGCGGACTTGGCCACCCTCCGAAAGAAACTTTGTTGATTATCTGCAGAGAAACCCTGTTGCCGTTCATCAAACCTAATCGGCTCGCACTGGGATCACCCGCTTCATCTGTTGGTCCTTGGTACGGAATACTTTGTGCTTTTAGTTCTGTCCTTAACAATACCATGCTCACAGCAAATAAAAGCAGTGTGACATAACGATGAAAATTCATAACTCTCTCCTTATAGAATATAGTTCTTATCTTGCTTTCTCAACAACTTACTTAAAACATAAATTCAAGTCCCAATTTTATAAACCTGGGATTTGTGAAGTTAGATGGATCGTCATCCCTATTGTAAATCGTACTGAAGTTGCTCCGATAGGCAGTAAAATCAGTTGGTAGATAAATTACGTCATTTGCTCGCCCTGTTGTCGCGTTCACAGTTTGTTCATTGAGCCTGTCGAAGAGATTGTAGACAAGCAGCGTTAGTCTTGTACGAGTCTTTCCTGCTGTCCATAAGTTGACAAAGGCATTGAGATCGAACGAGACCTGAACTGGCTTTGTAGAATTATTGAGCTGAAGGTTGACATTTGCTTGTGGACTTGACGATAGAGGCGCCCATGTGTACGGTTCACCGGAATCAAAACGTCCGATGATTGAACAGCCATAACTTTCTGTAATATATGCAAGCGACGCATTGAGTGTATGCCGTTGATCAAAGTCCATAGGAACGAGAACAACTACTGAATCTAGCCTTTGGCCGGCACGTGTAAAATTTTGCGTCGGAGTATTAGAATTACCGCGCGTATACTGAAGTGTATAATTTATTCCGGCCGACCAATTACCTGAGGAATAATCATATTTAAGTTCCAGCCCGCGTACATTTCCATAATCTTTGTTGCTGTATAATCCATAATGAATTGCATTATACGTCATGATGGTTTGTGTGCCTAACAGATCGTATATATCGCGATAATAGACTGCAACTTCCAAACTCATCGACGAACTTAATTCTTGCCACAAGCCAGTTTCATATTGAATGGTTTTTTGGGGCTTCACAAGCGGATTACCCATGAGGACTGAATAATCGCCTCCGACAACATGATAATGGTCTGTGTACAATGCATACAGCGGCGGCATCTGGAAAAAATGTCCATAAGAGAATCGAAGAAGCGCTGTTTCACCTAGTTTATATGAAAGACCTAAACGTGGGCTGAGTTGGCTATTGGCTGGAGCTAATGGGTATACGCTTTGAGGACTATTAATTATGGAATTGTCTGGATTTCGAGGATCAGATGGATAAGTGATGTTCGGTTCGAAGTAATCATACCTCAGACCGAAGTTGATAACCATGAGATCAAACTCCATTTTATCCTGCAAATACAACGCACATTCCCACGGTTGTACTGAATAGATATCTGTTGATGGTGATTTCGGATCAGTAACGAGTAATGGTTTATAATTAAGATATATTCTATTTCCATCAATTATAGTATCTAGATTTCCACCTTGGTTCACAATCGTAGAGTTGAAGCGATTAATATTATGCCGAGTAAAATCGATCCCGGATTTCAACGTATGATGTTTGTTCAACTGCCATGTAGCATCAAATTTAACTTTGTAATCTTCAATCCAGTTGTTATCCCAAGTTTTATCCTGGCCTCCCGTAGAAAATCCTGGTCCCGTTTCACTTGAATAATTATCGCTCACATAGCTATAAACAGGCAGCCCAATCACATTTAGGCTATCTCCGCCAGCGGAATTTTTTATAGTTTCCATCGGGTTTTTAAAGCAATAGATGGCATTCCAGTCTTTAAAATAGCTCGCTTTCAATTCATAGAAAAATGAAGACGAGAGTGCATGGTTCAGCGTCGCTGTAAGTAGTTGTGATGTTTCATAATTGGTTGCCATTCCTTCCGGATTGTATTTGTAAAAGTGATTATAGGTTCCGCGCCCACTGCTTCCATTATCACCTTTGGCATCATTATAAGAATACTCGAGCGAAGACCTTATATTCTGCCATGGTTTAAAGGAAAGTTTTCCGTAAAAGGTCATATTCGTACTCGTTTCTATTGGCACAACAGCATTGTCTCCCGTATGATCTGATTGCCATTGCGTCGGATCTTGTGCTTCCCAATTACTATAATTATCCGGTTTAAAGCGGCGTATACCGTTACGCGGACCGACATTATTTTGGTAACGACCGTTGACAAAAAAGGTAAGTGCATTTCCAATAACGGGACCTTCGAGATATAATTTATAGTCTTCGTTCCCGTTTCGGGAAAAATCAGATAATCGTGACAACGCGAGATTGTTAAAAACATCTGTGTTCGATGTAAAATAATCACCCGCAGAAGCTGAGGCAGAACCCTTGAACGTGCTGCCTCCATCCTTTGTAATTGCGTTGACCACTCCGCTCATCGCATTGCCATATTCAGCATTAAATGTTCCTGTGATGACTTCAACTTCCTCAATGGCTTCGTTCTCCACCGTTACTGATCTCCCAAGATTATACGCCTCCTGTACTTTGACGCCATTGACAAGATACGCTACCTCGTTGTCTCGTCCGCCTCGAAAATGCCCGCGCACAACACCGGCTTGCAACCCTACGACTTGGTCAAGGTTTTCAACCGGAAGCGCATTCATTTGCTCAGAAGTTATGTTACTTACTGAACTTGTTTGATCCTTCTTCTGTTGAATACGCTCAACAGTAACAACAACTTCCTTTTCCTGAATCACTCCTTCTTTTAGTTTGAAGTCTGCTGTAGTCGTTCTGTTGACCGATATTACAAGGTCTCGGATCACCACCGGTTCATACCCAATCATGCTCGCACGTAATCGATACGTGCCTGGAGGGACGTTAATAATAAAATAATCGCCATCAACATCTGTTACAGTCCCCATACTTGTCTTTTCAATGGTAATATTTACTCCTATCAAAGGCACACCTCCTGCATCGGTTACCCTGCCTGAAATCTTTCCAGTGGTCTGAGCAAGACCTATAGCTGTCAGTGTGGATAGAAGCATTATCATAATGCACACTATCTGGATCTGCCATTTTACTGTGAATTGAATATTTGCCATATAAGAAATCCTCCAATATTTCCTTCTCAGAATCTTCCGAGCAAAAAGCTTCTCCTTTCGCCAGAAATGAATCTAGAGATAATCGTGAATTTATCTTGTTATTTGAGAACTCAGTAAATACCACTTCATATAAAGAAAATTATTCTCTTTCCTTTACGGGGATTTGAACCCGTTTGAAAAGTACTGCCCACGAATGTATCGCTTTCATCTCTTTCTTATACTAAACTCAAAATCCCAAACTCTTTGAACTCTTCAATGACACTATGAAAATATCCTACTTGAGCAATAATAATTTCTTTACATCCGTGAAATTCTCTGTCTGTAAATTATAGAAATATACTCCGCTCGATGTATTCGACGCCTCATAACAAATTTCAATATTTCCTGTTATTTGTTTCTTGCTATATATGAGCGTTGCATTTACAGGAAATGTCAATCTTCTTCAGATGTTGGAAGAAGAACATAAAAATAATCGGAAACTCATCGCTTGCTTACTTCTTTGTTTTTTTTCACTTCCTTTTCAAATCTTGTTTTCAATCGCAGTACTTGTGGATCATTGTCCCCTTGCAGTCTGGCATAATCATTGAATGCTGCTCTCGCTTCACGTATGTTTCCTTTCAATAAATGCAGAATGCATAAGCTGTGAGAGAGTGACGGGTCTTCTTTGATTTCTTTGTGTGCTTTTTCCAAATATGAAAGCGCGCGAAGATCCTTCTGAAAAAAAAGAATTTTTCCAATGAGCAGATTGGTATATGCTATTTCTTGAATTGCGTTGGCTTCTTTCAGCACTGTCAAGGCTTGAGAAAGTTGACCGTTCATCCTCAATGCTTCAGCTCTATCGATATATGATTTTATAGTATTGGGAATAAGGATTGATACAACGGTCGCAGTGCCAGACTCCTGGAAGGAAGGATTCAATTTCTTAAGCAGTGAAAGTGTTTTTGCAGCTTCATCTACCAATCCAGAATCTTTTAATATCCGATATTTGAGTTTTTGAACCTGAAAAATATTATTCTCACCCGCTGCAAGTTGCTGCAATATATCGACGCAATGTAGTGCTTCATGAAAGTTTCTCTGAGATAAATAGAGAGAGGCAAGTATAAATTGTACATGCGAACTAGTATCGGGATTAGGTGATTCTCTCAAATAGCGAATTGCATTTGTATCATCGTGTGATTTGGCAGCAAAGTCGGATGCATAGTAAAATGCTAATGCGTTTGATGGATTGCTATACGCAATAGATAAATATTCTTTTGAGGCACGTTTGAAATCAGCAAACGATTCATAGTATTCGGCGAGCTGCTTATGAGCTATTTCAGAGCTTACATTATCATATCTCACACTCATAAATGCTAAAGAATCGACAATGCCGTTCGGAGTGTATGTAAAGAAAAAATTATTTACCGTTGTCTCGGGTTGGAATGGCCAACCTGCTTTCAAACGCTTAATCCGAATGACAGCAATCATGCTATCAAGCTCTGTGAAACCCCAATGTTGCCTGTAATATGTCCACGGCAGTATTCTTGTGGTGTCCCAGTGTTTTTCAATGAATCCGTTTTCTTTCAGTGCCTGAAAAAATCCTTCAGCCATTAAAAAATATCCATCAACATTTGGGTGCAGATGTTCTATCATGAAATTATTCCCAACAATTCCGTGTGGCGAGATACTCTCGAAAAGAGATTTCATTGAAACGTGTGGTATAGTCATGGAATCAGCAAGAGCAACAATTCGTTTATTGATGTCTTCTGGCGCTCGGAATCGAATGATATCCAAATCCTTCGCTCGCAAATACTCTTCCTTTGCTTCGGAAAAACGTTGTGTGCCTTCAAGATGGCTTGCGTTGATATAAACCGAATCTGCTGGAGGATACTCATCATAACGCATCGAGCGGAATGGAGGTATATCCTTTTCATTGCTCACAAGGTCACTGATAATAACCGATATACCTGCGCGCTTCAATTTCTCAAACAATTGAGTCATATTGTCATTGAACTGCTCTAATCCGTCTAAATACATTTGCGAATTATATGGAATGAGATTCCTTCCTACCATTCTTTCCATCAGCGTGCTTTTTGCATCTTCTTGCTTCATTTGGTGCGTACCCTTATAAATTGTACTAATGGCTTTTTGAAGCAATTGATATGTTCGCAAATGAATAAGCTTCAAATGCAGCTTCTTTAGCCATGTCGGAATCGAACCGTTTTCCATTGAGGCAACACCCAAAGCACCATAGTATTCATTGTGCCCAGTATATATCAGGACTGCATCTGGCTGTTGTTGTAACAGTTCATCTACAAAATCAAGGAGAGTATAACTATTGACCGCGGTCAAACCGAGATTAACAACTTCAATAATACGGTTGGGGAAAATATCTTGAAGGCGCCGCTGTAAAATTCTTGTGAACGCAACATTTTCATCATACGGAAAACCTTGTACAGTAGATTCTCCCAGAACGAATATTCTATACCCATTGGTCGGCTTCTCTTTTAAGAAAAGGTCAGGAATAGGTATCGTATGTTCAAATTTACTAAAATATCTTTTCCCCACTAATTGATTGCACACAAGATATTTTGAATCCTGACTTACAACAAAAAGTTTTAAATCATCGCCATAAGAAAATAATCTTAGCACAACTTCTAACAATATTAATAGTAAGAAGGGAAAAGTCACAATTATTATGTAGAATAAAACTTTTTTACGATTACTAAACTTGGGCATATTACTTTTATATTGATTTGGAATTCTATCGATATCTATTACTTACAATTATGTATCAAAGATTAAATCATTTTATATGAAAAAACTTCTCTCTTTTATTTGGCGTATTCATCTTTTCCTCCAGATGATTTCTTATTTCTGGTCACTCCTTATCTTATCATCGGTAAAAAGATAATCTTCTTCATTCAACTAACCTGAAACTTTTCTTTATTTGAGCAGCATAAGTTTCTTCGTCTCACTGTAACTTCCTGCTTGAAGTCTGCAAAAATAAACGCCGCTTGGCAAGCTGCTCGCATCAAATTTAACTGTGTAACTTCCCATAGGTTTCACTTCATCCACAAGTGTTCGCACTTCCCTCCCAAGTTCATCATAGATCTTCAGCGTGACATGACTGCTGAGAGGTAAATGGTAATTGATTACTGTAGATGGGTTAAATGGGTTAGGATAATTTTGATCCAGAGAAAAACTAATTGGAATGGGAAATATTTTGCTGACGGGTGGTGGATTGGATTCCAGAATATCCACTCGATCCGGTACGACCCAGGTGTTCGTGCTGCTTGTGTCTTTGTTACCAGTGACACGAAGTTTGAAAATATGATCGCCAGCAGGGAGAGCTGGACTCGTCCACATTAATTGATCGCCGATACGAATTGCCGAGTAGAAATCAATACTGGTTTCACTCCCCCCATCTATCGACACCGCACCGATGCCATGTCGCGGATCTTTAACACCGTAAAACTTGATTCGAGTGCCATTAAACCCGACTGTGACATAGTCGTTCGCTATGTTGTCCCACGAGTTGCTTCCAGCATAAAGTTCTGCACCGCATCCGGTACAGTACTGCCAACCTGAGCCGACGTAATTGAACTGTTCGACTCCAGCACCCTGGATAGCATCATCGATCGTCATCCATCCATTATCACCGGTGCTGTTGACAGAGAAATTATCGAATTCTGCATTCCGCCATTTGCTGACCAGCAACCCTACTTGACCGGAACCATACGTGTCATCGTTCACGGTTGTAATCAACGTTGAGTCGATAAACGCCTGAATAGTGTCTGCCATGAACCTGAGTGAGAGATTGTGCCAACTGTTTATGCCAAACGATGTTGTTCCGGATCCCAGTTGTGTATCGCTTCCGCCAATGTCTTCTTTGAAAAGATTCCAACTTGCACTGCTTGTAATCCGCAGATGATAGCCCTGTGAAGCCCCCGGTGACGATTGCGATTGCGCTCCCAAACGCCCGATGAGATCAACATACCCTGTTTGTTCCAGCAATACATCGACACTGACCTTATAATTTGACCATCCTGGATCACCGACAACTACGAGTGGCGGAGTCGGAGAACCTCCCGGCCATTCAATCGGGGCCAGGTTGATCTCCTGGCGCAAGCACTTTCCACTGCGTCCACCTCGGCAACTATCTACTTCAAATGCACCCTGGATCGAATCAAAATATTTCGGAATTACTCCCAATGAGTCTTCTTCAAAATTCTCCGTATACGGCAGCACCATAGTTGCAGATGGCGACGATGTTGCGATCCCTTTCCCTTGGCCTGTGGTAGTACTGATTGTGTAAACATACCCCGGTTGAAATGTGAAACTATAAATTCCGCCGCTTGGTGTTATGTCGCTTTCCTTCACAAAGTAATCTGATGAATTTGATGAATTAAGATTTGTTGCCCATACATGAACGGTATCCGTCGATAAACCGCCGAGGACAGTGATCGTTGCCGATTGCGGACTGGCTGCATCTACAGTCTCGACAATGACACTATAATCTTTGTTGTCCAGTGATTTAAGTGTTACATAGCCACCGTTGTTGCGATCTCCTCCAAAATATCCACAGGCGCTATCCACATAGTGCCATCCGATCTGCACAAATTGTGAAGTGTGTGCCATAACCCAGATGCTCTTACCAACGTGATAGTAGCCTGACCACGGTTGATCTGCAAGCATCAGTCCGTCTCCATAGTAAGGCAATGTGCGATACCATGCGGCAATCAAGCTCCAGTTGATATAGGCGGTAATCCTGCCATCTATGTAGTCGCGATTAAGCGCGCGCGCAAGTGGTATTGCTCCTAAATCGTAGCCCTGAGTTCCACTCTCGCTTGCCCAAATTGGTATCTTCAATCCTTCTGCAATCGAGGTATATGTATTGTCGGAGCAAACCGTTTCGGGAGCGTTCCAACCACAGGGATAATGAACACCCATAATATCCACAGCAGATTTGAATACAGAGTCGTTGGCCAAATCACTCGCTATAGTCCACCCATTGTCTGCAGCAACCACTTGCGTAGTTAAACTATTGCTCTGCAAAGTTTTCTTCAATTTTTCAAACCAAGTCTTGTCCCATCCAGATTCGTTCCATCCGCCGATGTAATCGATGTGTAAATTATGGTCGGACTGTGCGTGTCTAATCCAACTGATTATATAATTGATATTATCCTGCGACCAGACACCACCGTTAAACCAACCCTCAGATCCCCACTCTAATCCATACAGCTTGATATTCGGATTGCGAAGTTTCGCTTGGTCCATAAGCCACCACTCATAACCGCGGTAATAGTTCGAATCGGTTCGGGATCGCATGTGGCTCGCTTCCGCTCCGTTCGTGCTATTTGCATCATCGCCAATTTCAACTTTCAAAATCTGCAAACTCGCACCGTAGTTCGGTTTAAAAAGATAATCCAATATCTCATCCCGCTGCTTGGCAGGATAATCCCACAGCAAGCGCGACGTACCACCGCCTCCGCTCAATCCCCCAATCCCATCATACACTCGACCTGAGCCCGTGCTATCGATGACAATAGATGTGCTCTGGGCTTCTACATGAGTAACACCAGACGAAACGTAAAATAAAAGAAGAAGGAACGAATATCGCATGAAGATGGACTTGAGATATTCCTTTATGAAAATCAATACATCCCATAATCCCTTGTGAAGTTTCATTTGAACTCCATTATCCTATAGAATTGCATGTAAGAACTTGTGCAGTGCGGTAATAATTTTTCTTACTATTAAACAACACAAGCGCCTTTCTCTCAACATTATTGCCGGCTGGTAATTGATAATAACATATTGCACTCGACAAGCTGCCTGTATAATTGAATGGCCAAGATTATTTGATCAAGACCATTCTTTTTGTTTCCATATAATTCTGAGTTTGAAGCTTATAAAAATATACTCCGCTTGACAGGTTCGATGCATTAAATAAAATTTCGTAATTACCCACCGCTTTTCTCTCATTCTGCATGAGGGTTGCGACTTCTCTTCCCATAAGATCGTACACTTTCAGTGTGACAGTACTTGTTTGCGGCAATGAATAAGAGATCGTTGTTTGCGGATTGAACGGATTGGGATAGTTTTGCAACAACGAAAATTCTTCGGGTATTGCGCTCGCGCCCTGCACACCTGTTTCCTGAATATCTTTTCCCGGCATATTCGCGTCAAGCCATGTCAAACGTGTCGATATCCAGTTTTTAAACTTGGTAATTTCACCATCGAATGTTGTCGGTTGTGCATCCACTTCAGGAGTACCTACGTCTATACCTAAAATCGGCCATCTCTGATAGTGACGAACTTGCGCTTCATCGACCAACGTATGTATTGAATCAATGTAATGATATAGAGATTCTTCACTGAGTGTAGTTTTACGAAGGAAAGTATAACGAGTATGTAATTCATTCGTAAATGTAGTATCTTCCAATAACTTTACCATCCAACCGGGCGGGACTGGATATGAGTGGCAAACACTGCTAATTAGAAAAGTCCATCCAGAACCGTCCGTTGCATTGACCTCACATTCACTTATATTTTTCCATGCCCAATCAAAATCCCAAACGGGACCATCATGTAACCGCCCATCTTTACTATCTTTGTCTTTATAGAAAAAGGCGCTCTTCTTATACGTGTCGACATTTCGAGATACTTCACCTACAATAAAATAATCGACGAATGATGCGACATCAAAATATTTTCTGTACCCCTTGATAGGATCAGCCCAATTTGGACTTCTTAAAACACTATCAATTGTGCTGACAAATCCTTGTATATACTGTTTCTGTTGATTTGTTATATCCTCCGGTTTAGGATAACTATATACAAAATAAGGATATCTTCCGGTTCCGGGGCAATCTATCGCTTCATATTTGCTATTCCAAAAATCTGTACCTGAACCATCTGTGTTATCGACTTTTATTATATATCCACCTGTAAGATTATCTCCTGAAGTATCTGTAACGGTTAGCTTTGAAATATCAACACGATTTTTATCTCGTTTGATTTTCTCAGTCAAAACATAGATCCCCTCATATACACCATTTGAATCCAATTCACAAAGTTGAGTGTGCGGTTGATAATGTCCCATCTTCGTGAAAAGATCAAAAGCAAGTGTATTGCGCATAAAGACCTTGTCATTATAATTGGCTATCAATACCCAATCATTTTCCGCAGGCATGTTTATTATTGGCACATTGAGGTTGTTTCCTAAGCTGTCCCTTGTTTCGAAACCGTACGGCTTTTGAGGAAGTGTAGCAGAAAAGGAACCTCTTATTTCAATACCTACATAACCATCATAGACATTCGCCGAATCAGTCACATGGTTTCTTCGGAGAGGTTCATTATTAATAATTTTCATTCTTGCAGTGATCTTTGTCCCATCTGGAATAATTTGACCATGTGTGTCAATTAATATAATCGGCAAATTCGATGAGTCAAGAACAACCGTTGCCGTACTATTGCTACTATGAATAGAATTCTCATGAGGATAAACAACCCTTGTTGTGATAGTAGAATGCCCGTCATCGCGCGGATGAAAAACAGTTCCTTGATTTTGTCCAAACGTTTCCGTTAGGCGTAGAAAGAAGGATATGACACAAAAATAATTCACAACCGTCTTTATATACATGCTTCAAAGTTCTTACTGTGAAAAGTATTTATAAAATAATGGAAACTTGATATTTACTTTAGGGCAACCTTATCCTTATTTTCTTCAGCATTAAAACAACTTCATGCGCCAACACCAAAGGCATCTGCTGGTTGATAGCCGTCAAGCATCATCAAAGCAATTTTACTCTATAGTATAGATATGATTCTGTTTTTCGGGCACAACCAACAAAACAAATAATGTGTAGCAACATTATTACTGCTGCTACACATGTGAATTTCACTGATCACAAGAAATACAATTATTTCAGCAGCATCATTTTTTTCGTAATTACTCCGCTGGCTGATTGCAGCTTATAGAAGTAAATCCCACTGCTCAAACAGGAAGCCGCGAATTTAACCTCATGTTGTCCCGCAATCTGATTTTCATTCGCCAGAACCGCGACTTCTCTACCCAGCATATCATACACAGAGAGGCGTACTTTTCCACTATTCTTCAATGTGTAGGAGATGTTGGTGGTCGGGTTGAATGGATTCGGATAGTTTTGTGCAAGTGAAAATACAGCTGGTTTCATTTGCGTTCCTGAGACGGCAGTAACACTATGATTGGCGTTGAGCCGTACGAAATCCGCTGCAGCCCATGAATTAGTCACAGTAGATGTATTTTTCAATAAAACGCCGACTTGTTTGCCAACACTGGCAGGAAAATCACTTGCCTTAAACGAAATCGAATATTCTGCCCAAGTCACACCGGTAGGATCGAGTGGCTCTTCTGCAGAAGCAAGCGTAATTCTTTTTCCTGAATTTGCATAATACAATTCTATATGTAACTGCGTGGCTATCCATGAGGCTCTACCATTTACCCTCAAGCTGATCACATCACCAGCCTGAATTGAATAATTGGTTGTGTTCCATATAGAATCATCATCCCACGCTAAAAACGCTGAATATTGTCCGTCACCGCCCTGAGAATTTCGTTCAATGCCGGAATCTGTCACTATGCTATCGGACGCCCAGCCTGGGATGTCTGCTTGCGAATCTGCTATTTTAGGACATGACCCTGGTCCATTCCAGCCTTCAATTTTCCCTGAGTCGGGTTGTTCAAAGCTGTAATTAGGAACTTCTACTATTGTTGGGTCTTCGTTTGTTAACCGTACGTTGTCAATATAAATCCACGAATGAGCACCAGGAGTCACATTTTGAAATAGGATGCCGATGTTTAAACCTTGAACATCAGGGAAATCCGAACCTTTAACCGAAATCGAATATGCTGCCATTTTACTAGTCATTGTTTTCGTTTCGGAGACAATTGGAATTATCGCCCCTGTTACTGAATCGCCATCATTATAAAACAGTTCCATCTTTAAAGTTGTGCCTATATAGCTATTCATTGCGTCCACCGTCAACATGAGCTGATCATCACTATTTAGACGCCGGTTTAGATTCTGATATAGTGCCGAATCGCCACCCATGAGATATGCGACATAATTTCCATTAGTGGCGACACCCTGATTATCCACACCCGAATCAAATACTGACGAATCTGGACTATTAACTTTCCATGCCGGGACTACAAGGACTTTGAAGCCGGTTCCTGTATGTGTGGTTTTTCCCATAAAGCCTTCTATCTTACCTGAGTCAGGTTTTTCGAAGCTTGGATTGATGATTGTAACATTCTTTTGTGCATACAACTGCACAGGCAATAGCACAATACTAACACTTATTAAAAATGCTAGTGTGATAAAAAATACCATTCGTTTCATTGTTCTCTCCTTGGTTAATGAATTGTACATTCAACTGATGATTCATAAAGTCAGTTGATAACTTCTACACCACATTAAGAAAGATACTTCAACTAAATTACTATGCCTATTGAAACTCACCTCCTTTCAATCCTTAAATTATACCGGCTCAGTATAAATCTTTAACGCAGGAATGATTTACCATTGATCAAATGCATTACTTGATTAACACTATTCTCTTTGTCTCTATATATAATTCTCTGTCTGTAACTTGAAGAAATATCGAACCAATTAAGTTGATCCTCGTATGATCAATTTTGTATCTAACACTACGGTCTTTGTTTCTTTCACTATACCTTTAATAATACCAATCAATATTTCAGCAGCTTTTTCCCCCATTTCAAAAGAAGGTTGATCAATCGTAGTCAATGGAGGGTCAATAAGACTTGTAATCTTATTATTCGAGAATCCCATGATAGCCACATCATTAGGAATTTTTAGTCCCGCCTCCTTTATTCTTTGGTAAGCACCTATGGCGACAGGATCGTTCACTGCAAAAATCGCATCAGGAATTCTATTTTCCGTAAGTAAAGAAGCCATTGAATTATAACCATCTTGCTCGTGAAGCCCACCATAACGTATTATTTCGGTTTGTCTCGGAATTTGAGTTTGCTTCAATGCATCAAGATATCCACTCAATCGTTTCATACAAATACCCAACTCCTTCGGTCCGCCGAAATGGGCAATTCTTCTATATCCTTTCCCAATAAGATATGTGACGGCATCAAATGCACTTTTATAATCATCAATTATGACTTTGCTTGTTATAACATCTTCGCATACACGATCGAAAAATACTAAAGGCATTCTTCGTTTCAGCAAATCATTAAAGTGATCTCCGCACTTCGTATTTTGTGAAATTGAGACGACAATCCCAGCGACGCGTTGACGCATAAGAAGATTTGTATTGATAACTTCTCTCTCGAAGCTTTCATTAGACTGACATAAGAATATCGCATACCCTGATTTGTACGCAACTTCTTCAATACCACTGATCGCTGAAGAGAAAAAGTCATGTTTGATTTCAGGAACAATGACACCAATAGTCATCGTCCGATTATTCCTTAGGCTTTGTGCAATTGGATTAGGAGAGTAATGAAGTACTTTTGCAATTCTTTTAACTCTCTTTTTTGTTTCACTATCAATGTCGGGGTGATCACTTAAAGCGCGTGATACCGTGGAAGTAGATATCCCCAGCTTTTTTGCAACGTCTATAATGGTTGTATGCTTTGAGATTTGTTTCACACTCTGCAATCGTTCCCGCAAACGTATCCAATATAGTCATCCAGATGAAGATGGTTGTTACACTATTGTTCCAATTATTTTAAATAACGTACCAAATGTGTCAATAACGTCCCGTATTGTATAAATAATGTTCCGTCGTCAGTCTTCTACAAATTGTGATTAAAAGGGATTTTTACTAATTTTGAATAGGCTTACGAAAAACTTACAAAGATAATTTTTCTTTGAACCTTAAATGAAACTGTCGATAAGATTTATTTTCTTTTCCCTCGTTAAATTGAACCTGATTCTTTTGTTGTTCTCTTATTCAATTTATTCTCAGCCTTCAAAATTCATAAAGTACTCCACGCAAATGGGGCTCTCCTCAAACAATCAACGATGTATTATCCAGGATAAAGAAGGATTTATATGGATTGGTACAGGGGACGGGCTGGACCGTTTTGACGGATATACTTTTAAAGTTTATCGAAAAATTCCGAACGATACTTCAAGTTTAAGAAGCAATATTATCGATTGCTTATATACAGACAGCAGGGGTAATCTCTGGATTGGAACATATGGAGGAGGTCTAAACCTCTATGATAAAGAAAAAGATAATTTTTATACCTATACAGCAAATATTAATGATACCACCGCTCTTCTTAATAATGATATTACTACCATTACCGAAGATGAGTTACACCGGATATGGGTAGGCACTACTTCGCTCGGGCTTCATTTGTTTAATCCAAAAATAAATGGATTCATACACTATATAGCTCCTAATGGAAAGTCACCTGATTCGACAAGCATAGCAAGTAACAGCATTAATAGAATTGTAGTCGATCATAATATTTTATGGATAGCCTATAATACCAGTATATTAACAGCTCTGAACATGTCAACTATGACATTTAGACATTACAAACTCTTTGATATTTTGAGTCATCAAACCGCTGATTTTTCGGTCAATTCATTAGTCGTGGATAATAATTTAATATGGATAAGTACATGGAGCAAAGGAATCTGGATTTTTGATAAAACCACCGGTGAGTGTAGACCTTATACGAAAGAAAAAAGCAAGTATATAAATTTTGTTTTTAAGGATAATAAAAACATGTTATGGTACAGTCCTGAATCGAAAGGATTGATACTGATAGATGGTAATAACGATGTTCATTATCAGTTTGATGATTTCGACCACTACAGCTTATCATCAAATTCACTGTCCAACATCTTTCAGGACAGACAGGGTAATTTATGGCTTGCAAGTAAACAGGGAGATTTGAATTATTTTATTCTTGATAATCCTTTTTACACCTGGTATAAGAACCCAAATTCAATACAGGGACTAACTAATAATTTAATTACCACAGTCATTGAAGATTCCAAAAGAAGGATCTGGGTAGGATATCAGGATGGCGGAATAGATATCATCGATGCAAAAAATGTAAAGCCCAAACTACATATCAAAGGGGATCAATCAACCGGACTTGGTCCAGGGGCTATAATGTACATCTATGAAAGTAAAAATGGAACTATATGGGTAGGTAAATATCTAGATGGATTGAAGAAGTATAATGAAATATCAAAATCGTTTTTATCGTTTCAACATAGAGAAAACAATGAGAAATCTATAGCCGGTAATGATGTAAGGTACATTTCTGAAGATAGCCATGGGAATTTATGGATAGCAATCCATGGCGGAGGCGTTGATAAATTCAATCCTGTTACCGGTGTATTTGTCCACCACCGGAGCGATCCAAACAGTCTATCAACAACAATCTTTAGCGACTGGACGTTTAGTGCTGTATGCGATAAAGAAGATAATATTTGGGTAGGTACAGTAGCAGGAGTTTCAGTACTCTCAGGAAAAAGCATACTCGTAAAACATTACCGGGTTGATTCAAAAGAGGGATATAATCTTAGTAACGATATAGTAAAGACAATATTTTTTGATTCAAAGGGTTACGTATGGTTTGGTTCTTTAGACGGACTAAACAAACTTGATTCCAGAAATAGTACCATCAGAAAATATTTCACGAAAGACGGACTACCGAGCAACTTGATTATTGATATCTTAGAAGACGACCATTATAATCTTTGGATCAGCACAACTAAAGGCTTATCAAAATTCTCACCAGAGCAAGGAACTTTTCATAATTATTCTGTACATGATGGACTTGTGACCGATGATTTCAACACATTTGCAACTTATAAAAATCTAACGGGAGAAATGTATTTCGGCGGACGCGATGGATTAAATCGCTTTCATCCGGATAGTATTAAAATGAATAAGTTCATACCTCCTGTATACTTAACAGATTTCAAATTATTTAACCAATCTGTTCCTGTAAAAGATGATAACAGATCAGAAGAATATTCTCTCCCACTGCAAATAAATTATTGCAAAGAAATTACGCTGGCGTATGCTCAGAACGTAATTAATTTGGAGTTTGTTGCACTCAATTATCTCAATCTTGAAAAAAATCAATATAGATATAAGCTGGAAGGTTTTGAGAAAAATTGGACTTTGCCCGGATACAAGCGGGAAGTAACTTATACAAACCTTCAACCGGGAGAATATACCTTTAGAGTTCTAGCTTCAAATAATGATGGAATATGGAATACTGAAGGAGCTTCTCTTAAAATTATCGTTCACCCTCCATTCTGGCGAACTAACTGGGCATATGCTTTTTACTTATTATTCGCAATTTTTCTACTTTATCTCTTTAGGAAACTGATATTACATGAAGCGGAAATAAATCGGACAGTCGAGCTTGAAAAACATGAGATACAAAAATTGCAGGAAATGGATGCTTTAAAAATGCAGTTCTTCTCAAATGTGTCTCACGAATTCCGATCGCCTTTGACGCTTATTGTAGGACCCATCGAAAAAATCCTCCGTACCACTAAAGATGAAATGGTGAAATTACAGCTCAACCTTGTTTACAGAAACGCCAATCGTTTGCTGCGATTGATTAACCAATTGATGGATTTCAGAAAACTAGAAGAAGACAAATTGGAATTGGATCTTACTAAAAATGATGTTGTTCATTTCATAAAAGAGATCATTGATGCTTTCAAACAGGATGCAAAACAACGAGAAATTGACTTTACTTATACATATTCTCATTCATCATTTAAAATTTGGTTTGATACGGATAAGCTCGACAAAATAATTTACAATTTGCTTTCAAATGCATTTAAATACACTCCTGATAATGGTCACATCACGGTATCACTAGATTTTGATGAGGGTGGTAGCATGATCTCTCAGGCAAAATCTTGAAAGGCATCCTTCTGAAAAAAAAATCATAATTACCGTAAAGGATTCCGGAATCGGAATTCCCAAAGATGCCCAATCCAGAATATTCGACAGATTTTACCAGGTTAAGAATATACTAACCACACAGGGCACCGGAATAGGACTATCGCTTACATATGAATTGGTTAAACTTCACAAAGGTATTATAAGAGTTGAAAGCGAACCTAACCAAGGTTCAATATTTACTGTTATTTTACCACTCTGGTCGGAGGAAACCGAGTTACCATATTTATCATCACTCCATGGAATAATGAAAGCTCATTATGAGGGGAATAAAAAAGAAATCTTCACTAAACATAATACTGAATACTCAGATTTATCAGAAGAACGAACAATATTCTTAGATAAATTACCACAAATTTTGATTATCGAAGACAATGCCGATATGCGGTTGTTTATTAAGAATGAATTCAAAGAAAACTATAATGTTATCGAAGCTCATAATGGTACACTCGGTCTTAGTAAAGCTTTCGAAGAAATGCCCGATGCAATTATTTGTGATGTCATGATGCCGGGAATAGATGGCTATGAAGTGTGTAGAACACTTAAACATGACGAAAAAACAAGCCATATTCCAATTGTCATGCTTACTGCTAAAAGTTCTGAACAGCATACAATTGAAGGTCTGGAAAGCGGTGCAGATGATTATGTGGCAAAACCTTTTAGTTCAGCTATCCTTCGGGTTAGGATTAAGAATCTCATTGAATCCAGAATACTCTTAAGAAAGAAATTTGTAAAAGAACCTTTTGCAACGATAAAAGATATTTCTCCGTCAAAAACTGATGAAAAACTACTCAAAAAAGCTTACGCAATAGTAGAGAAGAACCTGGATAATCCAAACTTTGAAGTAAATGATTTCGCGCATGAAATTGGTATGAGCCGTACACAGCTATACCGCAAAATACAGGCTATCTCAGGCCAATCAGTAAAAGAATTCATACGAATTATACGCTTAAAGAAAGCTGCCGAATTATTACTAACTAAAGATAAAAATATTACAGAGATAGCCTATACTGTTGGATTTAATTCTCTCTCTTATTTTAGTCTGTCCTTTACCGAATATTTTGGAGTGAATCCTACAAAATATATTGAAAAATACATTAAATAATCTGTGTAGAAATTTCATTTAATCTCATCTCATCGAAAAGTGCTAGCACACTGTTAGCAGTTGAATTATGTGCGGAAATAAATACTTCCAATTCTAATTGCAGAAACTCTTTGTATTATTTGAAGGGCAATAATGTTGAAAAATGTTAATTCGAATGTGAAAGAACTATGATTCTGGTTAGAAGCACCGCTCATAATATTTTCCCCTAGAACGATATTACTTGAAGGTTGCAGGTTCAAGTCCTGCCCCCGCTACTTAGTCCAAAGAAGAATCCTCATCGAATAAAATCGGTGAGGAATTTTTGTTTTAGGGTGTAATTGTAGTAAGATGTTTTGCTTTTTCTGCCCTTTTAACACCCACGCTTATTCAAATTTAGTGTCGCGCTTGGCGTGATTCAGTTATTTGGACAAGCCGAGCTTGAGCGTCTGGTTATGCCGCTTATTTTATTTGTTTACTTGACCAAATAATTGAGCTGCGGGACATCCGAGTTCTTGTTGTTTGCAATACTTACAGGAAAAAGAACTGCGAATAAACTCATTCCCTTTAAAGGAAATCAAAACAATAGCAATTATTGCAGCTAAAATTATCCATTTAAAATTGATCAATAATGTAATTATTCCGCCAATTAAAGGAAGAACTAGTAATAGCAAATCGGGTATCATATCCCACCACGTCGATTTTCGTTCATTAAATTTCTTGGGATCACCTTTGGAGAATACCGATGCACAAATTTTCCCTTTCCCAAATCCGCATAATTTTCCGTAGTAATAGCAATTTACACATCCCTTGCGATATTGATTTATTTCCATAAAAATGAAATACAATAAATAAAATACAGCAAATATAGTTCCCAATTGAGCAAGGATGAATAATCCAATAGCATAAATAGATATCGATAATGCATTAGCTATTGCAATCATCCAAAACGGATAGTTCTCATATTTGGATTGCATAGTTAATACTCCTCACAATTGATCTAAGCGTAAGCGGCCTAACGGATCAGCGCTAAGCGGCGGCGTTGATAATTTTCAAGTTGCTGGAAACGAAACAAGTTTATGATATCAACTTTCAAATAAACACAAAACCTATGCTCGCCATGAATTTTACAGTGAGCTCATTCCGTCAGCTTGAGCGCCTGGTTAGGCGGCAGATGAATTGAAGAGATTTATAACTTCAAAAAATACTTATACTAAATAATTCAATAAAAGTTTTACAATATATATTTTCTGTTTCATTGCGATATTTAGAAAATCATTTTGTTAAGTAACGCACTATAACTACTCCTGAACCTCCGTTACCACCAGGCATACTTACATACGTTCCGGAAACTAGTCCGCCGCCGCCACCACCACCACCTGTATTTGGTGTGCCATTGCCTGCAATGGAATTAGTATTTGATCCTGCACCTCCGCCTCCAACGCCCCCAGCACCTGGCGTGTCAGTACCATAAACGCCACCACCACCACCGCCTCCATAATAGACATTTGAACCTGAAATACTGAAAGCTAACCCCGGTCCACCATTTCCATTTCCACCAGATCCGGTTCCACCACTTCCAACTCCACCCGCACCACCGCCGCCTCCTGCAAGATAATTCCAAGCAGTTCCCCCAAGACCACCAGCATATCCTTGACCAGGTATTCCATCACCGTTGCTATTACCTAGATTTTGTGGACTGCCGCCTCCACCTGAACCCCCACTGTCTGCCATTGAAAACCTGCTTGCCCCACCACCTCCACCGATTGCTACTACTACATCAAATATTGAGTTTGACCCATTTAAAGCTGTAATAGTGTTATCAGTAGAACCACTTCCACCTACTCCAACGATAACAGGTATATTTCCACTTACATAATAATATTTTTTATATACTACTCCGCCACCACCTCCACCACCAGCCGTATGACATCCCCCACCACCACCTCCTCCTACAACAAGTAATTCCACTAGCCCACTGTCAATACAAGAAAATGTTCCGCTGCTGGTAAAAGTATGTATTGTGTAACCTCCGGCTTGGGTTATAGTTCCACCTGTAGCCGAGTTTAACATTCCAAGTGTGATATAAGTTGGAGCGGTTGATTGATCTTTTTGGCAGCTTGCGATAAATAACAAGCATCCAACTATCATTGAAATTAAAAAGTGTTTTGTCATGGATATTTCTCCTATTAGTTATAGAATGCTAATTTTAAGGTTGCCTAACGGACCGGCGCTAAGCTGCGGCGTTGATAACTCTCGTAATGCAACCAACGAAACAAGTTCATGCTGAAAACCAAATTAATAAACACTCAACCAACGAGGTATTGAAAAGTTAATTATAAAAACTTAAACCCACCATTAGCCATGAATTTCGCACCCAGCTCATTCCGTCAGCTTGCTTGCCCGCCGTCTTGTTGGGCGGGAGCGCCTGGTTAGGTTGCAATTGTTTCATTTGAGCAAAACAAGTTTTTTTATCTCAGTAAATGAGCCGGCTTGCAATCGATAAAAATAAAATCCACTCGGCATATTTGACGCATTCCATTGCCGTGTGTAGGTGCCAGCAGATAATTCTTCAGAGGTAATGATTGCTATTTCTCTTCCAAGTAAATCATATATCTTTAGTAACACATATGATTTCGATGGAATAATAAATGAAATAGTCGTAGATGGATTAAAAGGATTGGGATAATTCTGACCAAGCCTGAAATTCGTCGGTAAGTCAGTCGAGAGCTTTTCTACTGAGGTTATTTCTGACAACGGTCGTTTCCAGACGCCGATTTCAGTCCCGGCAAAGAGATTCGTGCCGGAAACGGTAAGAATATATATAACAGTCTTTGCCAAACCAGTGTTGATAGGAGTCCAGCTTGTGCCATTATTGGTCGAAAGAAAGACGCCACCGTTCAGAGTCCCGGCAAAGAGATTTGTTCCAGAACCAGTAAGAGCAACGACAGGATTAGACATCAATCCGTTACTCATTGCAATCCAATTTGTACCGTTATTAGTAGATAGAAAGACACCTAAATCAGTTCCAGCATAGAGATTTGTACCAGAGACGGCAAGTGTAGAGACAATAGGAATATTCGACCACCTATCTGTTAGGCCTGTATTCACTGCAGTCCAGCTTGTCCCATTGTTGGTCGATAGGAAAACGCCATCTTCAGTCCCTGCAAAGAGATTAGTACCAGAAACAATAATATAGGCTAACTTTAATCCAGTACCTCGCTGCAGACCAACTAGTACCGTTATTGGTGGAAAGAAAAACGCCGTTATAAGTCGCGGCAAATAGATTCGTACCGGAGACGGCAAAAGAATAGACAAAAGGGGATGTCAAGTTTGAATCGATTGCTTTCCAGCTTGTGCCATTGTTGGTGGATAGAAAGGCGCCACCACCCCAAGTCCCGGCAAAAAGATTCGTACCGGAGAATGTAAGAGCATAGACATAAGGATTTGTCAATCCTGAATCGACTGTAATCCAACTTGTGCCGTCGTTAGTGGAAAGAAAGACACCGCCAGATCCTCCTGCAAAGAGATTCGTACCACTTGCAGTAATACATTGAATAAAACCATTGTTGGATCCTGTCTGTATCCATTGAGCCATGGAAGGATTGATGCCGGATATCATAAAAATACTTAACATTAAAGAACGAATAATGTTTTTCATATGTCTGTTTTCTTCTGTTTAGTTACTACAACGCAATTGCACCTAACTGACTGGCGCTAAGCTGCGGCGTTGATAATTCTCGTAATGCAACCAAAGAAACAAGTTCATGCTGATTCTTTCAAGTTTGTACTGACCTATACGTGCAATGTAAATTGCACCCAGCTGGCAACCGTCAGCTTGAGCAGTGGGTTAGGATGCAATTGCCATTTACTTAAGCAAAATCATTTTCTTTGTCTTAACGAAACTTCCGGCAGTGAGTCTGTAGATATACACTCCGCTTGACAACCCACCTGCGTTAAAAGACACCGAGTGAGCACCAGCATTCTGACGTTCGTTGACCAATGTTCTTATTTCCCTTCCTAACATATCGTAAACCTCTAAATTTATAAAACTGTTTGTCGGCAACTGATAACCGATGACCGTTGTAGGATTGAAAGGGTTAGGATAATTTTGATTCAGAACAAAAACGAGTGGAACATGCGAGCTTGTTCGCGAGACAACGCTCGTTACTGATGTTATCCAGGTCAGAGCCGCTTTTGCAACATCATCTTCACCTTTTGCGACACCATCTGGCGTTAACCAAACCTTGTCATCCATTTGAAATTCCACGTGTGTAAGATAATGAGGAAGACTGTCTTCCAAGACATACCCATTCAACCATGCGTACTGGGCAAAACAAATACTGTCGATACTTGTTATCTGATCGGATGCATATCCTGAAGCAGGAGGTTCCCCGAAAAACCGTGCCTTGGGGTGATTACGCAATTGTGTCGCTATAAAATCGTTAGCACTCACTGAATTTGGCCCCATTAGAACCGCGATTGGTTTATCGAAGAATCGCGTTGAATCGACAAACATGGAGAAAGTTGAAAAATACATCATCGAGAAATGATCGAACGGATCGTTGCGGCTCGCCAAATAAATCGGCGGGGGCGCGACTTTGAATAGAAGCGAAAGCCCTTCATCAGCATTCTCTACGTACCCTCCTTGGTTTGAGCGAATATCGATGACTATACCGTCCACCTTGTAGATGCGTGTCAGAGAGTCGATTGCATTGAAGAAATGTAAATTTGAATTAAACCAAGTCCACGAATAGACGTATCCGATGTTTGTACCCTGAACAATTCCCCACCGAACATCCTTAGCAGATGTGATCGAATCAGTCATCGGGACGCCTGCGACAGGTAGTTGTTCCGTACAAAACAAGCTTAAGTCTTTACCAATAAGAAGACTGGTGGGAAGATGCAGTGTGTCTCTCGTTGAATATTTTATGATGTCGATTGTATCAAAGAGATGCCAGTTTCTCCCAGCAGATTGAAGCCATGAATGTGCGAACGCCCCTGCGTTTCCTCCCCAATACGATGTGAACGAAATTGGCAGCTCCATCTTAAGCAATCGAGGATAGAGTTGTTTCCACGGCACACCGTCATACCCCAGGACAATATCCCCGGGAACTAGCCCCAACGGATGCGATGGAATCGATTTGTAAACCAGAACGGTACTATCCTCAAGAGGAGTGAGTCCTGCGCCAAAACTATCGTCGTTTCCCCAACCCCCAGCAAATAACATAGGTATTCCTGGTGTGCCTCTTGTGAGATTCGTAATGCCCATATCTCCTATGTGAGTATGCGGCTCCATCAATGCAATGGACATCTGACTGAGAATGGCTGCAAATCGGCCACGACTGACCCCTTTTTCGATCTCGGGCCGGTATTTGTTCTTGAGGACGTTCCAATCGAAATCAAGATTTTGGAAACAGGCAAACTTCTGGTCGATCATTGTCCATACCGAATCGAAAGCTTGCAATTCTTCCGTTGCTGGAGCAGTCCCCCAAATACTATTCACTCGATCATGCCAATCAGACTTAAGGATATCGAGGGCTTGTGATTCAAGAATTGTGCTGGCACAAATCACAATGAGACAGCACAGTAGAAAATTCTTCCAAATTAAGCGATTCTTGAATCCATCAAGAAATTCTTCCAAACTGATATTATGGGATAAATGATTGATATTTGTCAACTGTAGTAGAGCGGACGTTTCAGCTGTGCAGTTCTTCCGGACGGATCGTCTAAGTGTTAAATGTCTAGGGCAACAATGCTTAATTACCAAATAAACTCCCAGGCGTCAAAGAAACAAGAATTTCTAGAACCAGAAGAATTGTAGATATATTATTAAGAAACTCATTTTATATATTTTCCTGCTGCCTAACCAACGTCGCAGAAGCTACCGTACTGATAATTTTCAAAATATTGATAACGAAACAAGTTCATTGTACCTACTTTCAAATTAATATAAAATCTACGCTCGCCGTGAATTTTGCAGTGAGCTCATTCCGTCAGCTTGGAGCTGCTGGTTATACCGCTTGCATTTATTTCTTGTCTTTCAAATATTTGCTATAAAATTCGGCGATCTTATTAAAAAACTCCGGATAGGTGATGAATTCCGGCCCGTTCATGCCGCCGTGTTCGGCATGAGGCACTATCCATAATTCTTTTTGTCCCTTCAATTCACCCGCTATTTTCTTCGACATCCAGACTGGCGTGCGATTATCCTTTTCGCCGACAATTAAGAACACCGGAATCGAAACTTTCTTTGCTGCGTTTACTGGCAACAGTTCAATGGGATAATTTTCCGGCGGTAAAAAATTTCTGTCAGGAGAAACTTGTTTCAGTATCGGTAAAAGATCAGCAAATGATGTCAGCAACGCTCGGCCGACATAGGCTGCTATGTCGTTCCTCTTTGCGGCGATAGCGAAAGACAAATAAGCACCGGTGGAAAAGCCCATGACACCAATTCGCATTGTATCAACTTCCGGCTGTTGCTTTAAGAAATCGACAGCCGCATTATAATCGGTAATGAATTCCGCATAGCACAATCTATCCTCTTCAGTTGGCCAATCCGAGCTTTCTCCGAAACCACGCCAATCAAAGAGCAGAACATTGTAACCCCGCGTAAACAAATGATAACCATAAAAAATTAGCTGCGTCATATTTCCAGCATCACCATCGCAAATAATGATGGTCGGCCTCCTCGAATCATCCAACGTTGTATATAGCCTCGCTTTGGGTTTGAGTTCTTGAGGTACCGGCACAATCCGTCCGATGATCGAGTTAGCTATACCTGAAGTATCCTGTGCCGGGAAAAACCAGCCCTTCAATTTAAGACTGTCGGCAGTTTGAATTACAACTTGTCTGTAAATGATTCCGTAATCTGAAGGGATTGCGCGGTACTGTCTTTCTGGTTTGAGTGCATACAACAACGAAGAGGTGAGAAGAAGCAAGGAAACCAGCGATAACAGGGAAGTTCTAAACTTAACCATTTTGTCATCTCCTTTTTAACATGGATTCTCTATCTCAAAATTTTGAATCGAACATACAAACAGTAATGTTATCTAACTTTCATAAAAGTGCAAGAGGCATAATGGATCGGCGCTAAGCTGCAGCGCTGATAACTTTCATAATGTACTAAACGAACCAAGTTCATTCACTTCACTTTCAATTCTGCACTTGACCTCTACGCGCAATGCAAAATGCACTCGCGCTTTTACCGTCAGCTTGCTTGCCCGCCGTCTTGTTGGGCGGGAGCGCCTGGTTAGGCGGCTTTGCTAAAATGATGTCGTATCTTCTTTAACAGAAATAATTTTCCCGTTTTTATAAGACTTAATAGTCGTGATAGATCGCTTGTTCTCAAAGTCGTTGTAGGTATCTACTTCTCTAAGTAGAATTAATTTGCCATTTTTGAAACAATGAGTATAGACAGCACCACCAGTACTCCCTCCTGCATCATAAGATGTAATTGTATGTTTAACAGAATCAGGGTCTGGATCTCTTAACTCGCTAAAATCATCATTAAATACATACTTGCCTGTTTTTGGATTGTACAGCCAAACATAATTTTGTCCTCCAGCACTTCCGTCGTTATACTCTATAAGAATATCATTATAACCATCAAAATTCATGTCCTTTGTCTCAACAGCTCTCGGATTAAAAATAAAATCATCATTTTTAGGCAAATGGAGCCTTTGTAATATTTTATTACTGCCTTCTTGTCGCACCTCTATTCGGATTACCTTTGGACCAGGATCAACATTCTGTTCCCAATCACTTACGAATACCGAAAATTTATATTGAGGTAATTGCTTCGCCACAGTTATCGTAAAGTCATATTGGTTATCAGAGACCTTAACAAACGGTACTTGCGCAAGATATTGGGCGACTACAATTTCAGTGAAAGAAAATAGAAACAAATGCAAAGCAACCACTTTATATAATATTTTCATCTCGTCATATCCTTTGATTAGTACTGAGCAATGCCAGCTAACGGTCCTAAGCTGCGGCGTTGAAAAGCTGCAAGATGCACCCAGCAAAATGAGTTCACGCTGATAATTTTTAATTTTGCACCCGACCTCTGCACGCCATGCGTAACGTACCCGGCTGGCAACCGTCAGCTTGAGCGCCTGGTTAGGCAGCGTAAGATTTAACGTAACCAGACAAAGCTACCATTTATCTCTTTAGCAAGTGTAACTGCGCCGTTGCCATAGTCATGACAAAAAATGTATTGATGAGGTAAGCGCAGTGCGACATCTTTAAATTTATGGTTTTTGTCCATAAGCTCGTCAAGAACTTGTTTAGAGCGTGATATTTTAGCTTTTGCCATTTCCGGAGTTGTATTCTCAATGTTCCATTCTGAATAACTATAAACGACTAAACAATTATCCTTCTCTTTCGAGAATACAACGCCATGATAATTAAAGGCATTACCCTCAATAAATTGATCTATGGCAATTTCAATACGCTGTGGCGTTGCGTCGGTAATATCCATTATTCTTCCTTACGCTGCCTAACGGATTGCGGCTAAGCTGCCGCATGACCAACTTTAATTAACCACAAAACGAAACGAGTTCATGCTGATAACAAAATTAACATGTACTCAACCAATGAAGTACTGAAAAGTTAATAATAAAAACGTCAAACCACCATCAGCCATGTAAATTGCTCCAACGCTCATCCGGTCAGCTTGAGCCGCTGGATATTACCAAAAAGGAATCTCCCGATTATGTACATTGATAATTCTCTAGGTCACCAACATCCACAATCTAAGGAGATTCCCATGTATTACTCAGGTATCGATTTGCATTCTGATAATTGTTTTATCACCACTGTTGATGACACTGGTGCTGTCATCAAGCGACAACGTGTCGAGAATAACAATGAACGTGTTCTTGATTACTTCCACTCTCTGCCCGGTCCTCATCACGCAGTCGTTGAGTCTACCACAGGATGGTACTGGCTCAACGATCTTCTCAGCGATCACGGCATCGAGCTTGTCCTTGCTCACGCCAAATATCTCAAAGCCATCAGTTATGCTAAAGTTAAAACAGATAAAGTCGATTCGCAAACTCTTGCTCTTCTCTTACGACAGGGACTCATTCCACGGGCTCACAAAATCAGCCGAGAACTACGCGGCCTGCGCGATACCATGCGTATTCGTCTACGGCTCGTTCAGCAACGAACTGCCAGTCTTCTGCGTCTCTACAGTATTCAGACCAAATTTAACGGCTCTGTTCCGGATCCGTATCGTTTTCAACTTGCTGTCTTGCAACATACCAGAGACACTTTTACTGCTCAGATCCTCTCGCTGGAAAAATCTCTCCATCCTGTGCTGATTCCCAACGACGATATTCAACGGCTCTTGCACATTCCAGGTATCGGCAAGCTCACCGCATTCACGGTGTATCTTGAAATCGACGGCATTGAACGATTCGACTCCGATAAAAAGTTTGTCTCTTACTGCCGACTCGTCCCTGCTGCCGATAACTCCAATCGCTCTGTGCACCATCGCTCCAGCAAAGACGGCAATAAGTATCTCAAAATCGCCTTCTCCGATGCCGCTGTTCATGCTATTCAGTACTATCCGGAATACAAACGCTTATTCCAGAAATTAGCTCGTCGCTCCAATGAGGCGACTGCGCGAACCGTCGTTGCCAAAGAACTTGCGAAGATTGTTTACTATGTCTTAAAAAACAAAACAATATATAAAGGTCTCAAAGGTCAGCCGATCAGCCGGCATAAATCTCAGCAGTGGCCGCGCCTCTCAAGCCCGCTTTCCTAACTGATCCCGACTGCGTCGGGATCGTTCGCTGGATTGGGAAGAGAGTGCGCTGTGCCGTGGTAATATCTGGAACATCTCGCTCGACGAGATACGCTTTCACCATCGTTTCTTCAATGAGTGAATGTAAATCCGTAAACTGGTTTGGACGGCATTGCTCTGGTAATCGCCTGTCTATTCGATAGAGAACGCGGCATCGGCACGGATTCGGTCGTCCTTAATGTTAAAGAACTCTGCATTCCGATTGCGCGGAACGCATCGGGAGTATATTATTTACTTGACTCTTTCCTTTTTAAACTGGTTAGGCAGCGCTTTATTTCTTATCGTTCTTTGAATCTAATTTTTTCATCTCGAAACCTCTAACGATGACATACGCAATGAGAGCAACCAGAAAAAATATAAGGAGCATCCACGCAATACTCTGCAATGAATCGATAATAGATTTGTACACCTCTATAATCCATCGGTCAGAAGTAAGCTGAAGAATTCTGCCTTCTTTGTCCGATGTAATGTACTTTTCGAGATCCCATAATCTCACTCCGCCGGAAATGCCAACAACAAATATTGCAAAGAGGATGTACCGTCGCCAAGTGGGAGCCAGATCCTCGCTGACAAGTCGGCTAAGAATTTTTGTAATGGGTCGTGCGAAGAGGAATGCAACCAAAGTTGACATCGCCAATGCAATAACGAAGGTTACAATTAACAATGTGACAAACATGTGATACCTCCTTTTGACAAATAACTTAAAGCGCTGCCTAACGGACGCGGCTAAGCTGCGACGACGAAAACTATCAATCTTGTACCCAACGAAACGAGTTCAAGCAGGATCTTTCCAATTCCACAAGAACACTATTTGCCATGTTTAATGTACCGTCGCGCAATTCGTCAGCTTGAGCCGCTGGTTGCGCGCAAAGTTACCCGCATCCACAGCCACCCTGTGCTTTAACCATTTCGGTTCGAGTTTCGTTCTTAATAGTTATGATACTCTCCATCCACTCGAATTCACAATTATCGTTTGTTGGAGAACATACAGTGAGAAATATAAGCTTTACCTTGACGAAATATTTCCCGTATGAGTATAGCTTAATAATAGAATCGCCGACCTGTAATAATTTCTTTTGCGGCCGTACTTCTTCAATCAACTTGAGACTAATGTCATGACCATCGAGGTTCATCCAACCGATGGTGTCCTTAGCCGATCCGTCGCTGTGAAAAATGTCGCCAGACTTATGCGTGGCATCTAGATAGAAATTGCAGCCGCATTCGTCTCTATGCTCAGGAATAGATATGGGTGCAACAATGGATTTTTCCTGCGACAATGAAAATTGGCTAGATATAGTGCATGCTAAACAGCATACGAATAAAAAGCAGAACCTATTTAGAATTATAATCATTGATTTTACTTTGCGCGCTAACGGACCGCAACTAAGCTGCGGCGCTGATAATTTTCAATATACACAAAACGAAGTGAGTTCATGCTAAAAGTTTATTATTAAACATCTAAACCTCTACGCGCCATGCTTAACGTACCCATTTACCCGCCATGCTTTATCTTTGGGCGAGCGCTCATTCCGTCAGCTTGAGCGCCTGGTTAGGTGAACTTGCAACTACTATTTGATTAACAACATTTTCTTTACCACAAAAAAACCTCCAGCTTCGATGCGATAGAAATATACTCCGGAGGCAGAGGAAGATCCATTCCACTCTCTTGAATATGATCCTGAATCTAAATCTCTATCGACAAGAGTTGCTATCTGATTGCCTAACAAATCAAAGATCCTGACGTGAACTTTACATCGAAAAGGAATAGAGAAATTGATTCTTGTCAACGGATTAAAAGGGTTTGGGTAGTTCTGCTCCAGATGGAATCCATTAATCTTATTATTACTAGATTGTTGTACGTTCGTTGTCGAATGAATGCTTCTAAATACGCCCTGCCTATAAGTGCCTGCAAATAGAAGTCCTGAATGATCTGGGGCCAAGGCAAAAACAGAAGTACTCGTCAAACCGTTGTTCAGAAGATTCCATGTTACACCAGCATCTGTTGACTGGAAAACTCCATCGCCAGAGTTACTATAGCTACCAACATAAATGTTCGATCTGGAGTTTAATGCGATACAATTAATTGAAACATTTGGAAGACCAATATTTTCCCATGACAGACCATTGTTGTTAGAACGAAATAATCCATTGTCATAAGTCCCTGCATAAAGGTTTCCCACTGAATCAACTGCAAGACTGTAAATGTACGTATCTGGAATTCCTATACTAGTTGACGTCCAATTGTTGCCATTGTCAGTAGTGCGAAAAACATGTCCACTTGGGAGTCCATTTACATTGCCAGTTCCAGCATAAATGAAGCCACTATTCGGCACTGCAATCATGCAGTTTACACTCCAATCTTCGAGACCAACATTTGCTTGTGCCCAAGTATCTCCACGGTCTGTGGATCGATAGACACCGAGATATGATCCAGCGAAGATACTTTGGTTCGGTGCTATTGCAAGAGCATTGAGTCTGATGGAATCCAAAGGCGTTTGCATCCAAGTAGCGCCAAGGTTCGTGCTTCGATATACACCATTGCTAGTACCAGTATAGACCCAATTACTCGAATCGATTGAGATCGATTGAATCCATGAACTTTTCAGACCCTCGTTAGATTCTTGCCAACTCGTGCCCCCATCGGTAGAACGGAATAGTCCATTGCCAATGTATGGCCCCGAATAGCCATAACCAGTTCCAGCAAAGATATATCCATTCCGACTAACACAGATCGAATGAATCCATGTATTGAGTAATCCGAGATTTCCTTCCGACCAGTGAGCACCAAAGTCTGTGGAAAAGCAAATGCCGCCACCTCCGGTACCTGTAAACAAACGGCCAGAGTGATCCGAATAAATCGAGTTTATGTACATGCTTGATAATCCATTGCTGGAACCCAGCCAACTGATGCCATGATTGGTCGAGCAAAAGACTCCATGACCTAAAGAGGCTGAGACCTGACCGGTGCCAGCATACAGGCGATTGGCATTGTCAGCCACTAGAGAGTGAATGTACTCGGCGGGTAAGCCAGAGTCAGCTGTGAACCAGTCATCTCCAGAATTTGTGGAGCGATACACCTGACCAGCATATGTCCCAGCGTATACATCATTGTTTAAATCGACAGTGATGGCAGAAATCCATTCTGGTTGTTTAACGACAACCCAGGAATTACCACCATCAGTTGACCGATGTAATCCACCAGTTCCTCCACCAGTCATACCGTGATACTCTTCCTCGGTTCCTGCGAAAATGAAGCCCTGTTGATTCTCCGCAAAAGCCCGAATGGAAAAGTTTGTCAATCCAATATTCAATTGATACCACGAACTACCCTCATTTGTTGATCGATAGATACCACCGCCAGATGTCCCAACAAAAACAGCTCCGTTTCGAGTGATAAGAAGAACATTGGTGTATGTTGAAGTCATCCAGTTATCGATACGTTCCCAGCTTTGTGCATGATTTGTCGACTTGAAAACACCCTCTACAGTTCCAACAAAAAGAACGGTATCAGATCCTACAGCAATAGTTGTAATTGATAATGAAGTCAATCCAGCATTTGAAGAAGACCAACTTTTTCCTTCATCGGTTGATTTGAAGATGCCACTTCCATCAGTGCCAGCGTAGAGTGTGCCATTAGAATCGGACACAATCGATGACACGTACGCCCCAAAAGGTCCATTTGATTGCTGCCAGAAGTTTGCCTGAGCAATAGCAAATGTTGGAATAAGAAACAAAAAGCAAATGATTAAATACTTCATATGATACTTCCACATTATTTATGCAAGTTCACCTAACGGACCGGCGCTAAGCTGCGGCAATGATAACCCGCAAGCTGCTGAAAACGAACTAAGTTCATTCTGAAAACCAAATTAAATATTCCTCAACCAATGAGGTACTGAAAAGTTAATTATAAAAACCTAAACCCACCACAAGCAATGCTTAACGTACCCCAGCTCATTCCGTCAGCTTGAGCGCCTGGTTAGAACGCACGCGGCACAATTTATAAATGATGAACAAAATGGATATTGTTTAATTGTAAGTCACATTTCTTTCGTAACGTTATCAACCCATGTCGCAAAATTCTCATATCCGTCATCTGCTACCCAATCATAAACGGAATACCACTTTTTTAATTGATAAGTTTGGCTCCACTCCTCACGTGGGAGTTGATTTTCCAGCGTGTATCCGTTTTTATCCACGCTGGTTTGCCAAGCCGTGTTATTCCATTCGAGAAATTCCAGACTTGTTCCATTGCCATTATAACGGATTGCTAAATAATCGAATGGATTCGGGCCAAGTGCTTTGATCGTTTGGCTTTTATCTTTAATACTATTTATATGAACTCCGAACATACCGTTTCCTTTCGATATGCTCTTGAATATTTCATATCGAACCCAGCGACGGGCATATGTATCACTTCCAATTAGTACAACTGTAGCGGATGTGTTCACGAGCGCATCATCAATAAGGCGTTTGATTGCTTCAGGGCCGGTTTTTCGTGCTTTTTCCCAAATTGAAGCGTCAAAAAATCCCGCATCATCTCTGGTCTCTTTAGTCAGGTCATGTTTTCGAACAACGTTCGCGCGAAACGTTTCAACATCCTCATAGTCAAAGCTGAAAAATACTCTTTTTGCCATATTTAAAGTGTCCACATGATTAAGATGATTGTCCCAATCAACACTGCATAAAAAGGGAGAATCGTTTTTGAAAATACTGTCTTGAGATATGTATGTTTATCCATGGCATTTTGGGAAAACTTCATGGAAAAATCTATACTTGATTCCTCCTTTATCCTTACTTCATCATACAACTCTCTAAACAACCTTTCCTGCCATAAGTAATAAGAATCAAGAAGCCAAAAGATGAAGATCGGAATATATGCGATGAGGATGTACTGGTTCTTAGTTCCAGAAGAAAGCGCTGTTAGAGCCGCAACAATTGTGATACACCATCCTTTAGCAAAAAATGAATTGTTTCCAAGTCTGTTAATAACGCCCTGGATAAATTCTAAATGTTTGAGTTTCTTTTCGTTCATGGAATCACCATAGTCTAAAGATCAAAGAATTTTCGTGCGTTCTAACAATGATTAGACTGCATACCACAGCCTAATACGCTTTTTTGTGTGTTAGACTACATATTGCGGCCTAACATGATGAACTTGGTAACTATGAAACGGATTCTGGCAGCTCCCAACAATTCCCCACTTTCTTCGGATACTTATCCGCGCAGGTAATCTATCAATAGCATCTTTAAAACGCAAGGGAATAAATTTCTATCCTCGAAGAAGCCCTAAGAGACCCTAATATTTTCCAGAAACAAAATATTAGAAATCGAATCGCCATATGGAATGAAAATAATTTCCAGAAAAAATTATAGGAAAACCACTTCCCCATCCTCTCTACATTGATTCCTCTGGTATATCGAAGTAGAAGATACTCCAGAAACTCCTGTAAGGCTTAAAAGGTTGAGGCTCAAAAGAATGCTATTCTGAATCCTCTTTTTACTTAGCATCGTAAAGAAAAGCGCTCAATCTTGCGCTTTTCTCCACCGTCACAGATAGGCAACGGCTTTATGTTGGAGGGATTGTCGGAGGGATGGAAAGCGGGTGAAAAGCGCGGACGGGACAGTATCGAGTAACATAGACAACAACGCCATAGTTGAACCAAAGGTGAAATAAAAGCATTAATATGTTATCGTAGATTTGTTTGCTGTTTATTGGCGGGAATGTTACACTCATTGGCGAAGAGCCAAATAATGGCGTGTTCAAATTGAAAAGACAGATCTGCAAAAATATTTGTACCCAAATTGTAACATTTTGAAAATTCTTGTATCTAAAAGGCAAACAACAGGAGAATCTATGAAACAGTTTGCCAAATTATCAATTCTAATCGCTTTCTCAGCTTTGACAATGAATGTCTTTGGGCAAAGCAATAATTACCCTTTTGAAATAAAAATCTCTGGAAAAGGAATTCATTCAATAATCTTCATCCCCGGTTTTGCTTGTTCGGGAAAAGTTTGGGATGAAACAAAAATACTCTACGAAACTAAGTACACTTGCTACATTTTGACTATGGCTGGTTTTGCAGAAGTTCCTCCTCAGTCTCAACCAACATTTCAGAATTGGGAGAAAGCCATTGCTGCATACATCCAACAAAACAAAATAGACAAGCCCATCATTGTAGGGCATAGTTTAGGCGGTGGTTTAGCTATGGCATTAGCTGCTGATTATCCTGATCTCATTTCTAAAATAGTTATTGTCGATGCACTGCCTTGTTTGGCTGCATTAATGGATACTTCGTTTCAAGTAAAAGAAAACAATGATTGTAGTGCTATGGTATCACAAATCACATCAGCAACGAACGAACAGTTTTATCAAATGCAAAAACAAAACATACCACATTTATTGGCAGATACATCAAAACATGACCTTGTGGTTAGCTGGTCGGTTCAATCAGACAGAACAACATTTGCAGAAATGTATTGTGATTTTTCTAATACTGACTTACGAGAGAAGATTTCTGGTATTACATGCCCTGCATTAATTTTATTGGAATCATCTTTCGAGAACTTCAAACCGGCAATAAATGAACAATTCAAAAATCTGAAGACTTCCAATTTGCAATATGCCACGAAAGGTCTCCACTTTATTATGTATGACGACAAAGATTGGTATAACACACAACTCAACAACTTTATTGGACGATAACAAACAAATGACTTTTGAAGAAATATATAAGACTTATTGGCAGAAAGTTTTCCGTTTATGTATGGGATATGTAAACGACCACGATTGGGCGAAAGATATTGCACAGGAAACTTTTCTTACTATCTGGCAGCAACTGTCAAAATTCAGAAATGAATCATCAATAGGAACTTGGGTTTTTAGAATCGCTACAAATCATTGTTTGCGGCAGATCGAAAAGAATAAGAGAATGCCGAAAGCAAATATGCCTACAGAAATCGCAGAGGTTCCGCAGACTGATGATAGCAATAAAATTGAATTCCTTTATAAATGTATTTCAGAGTTACCCGAAACAGATCGCATCATCATTTCACTTGAGCTTGAAGATTTAAAGCAATCCGAAGTTGCGAACATTGTAGGAATATCAGAGGCAAATGTTAGAGTAAGGATCCATCGTATCAAAGAACAATTAACGAGAAAGTTTAATAACTATGAAAAATAATATTGACTTAAAAGAATTGTGGAATAAGCAAGAAACAACAACTCCCGACGTAAAGGAACTCTTCGATAAAATAAAGAGGCTCAAAAGGAACAACTTAAATGCGTTGATCGCGACAAATGTCGCGCTGCTTTTGACTTGTGCATTCATTGGATTTGTGTGGTATTATTTTCAGCCGGAAATGATAACTACCAAGATTGGAATTGTATTGGCAATCATGGCGATGGTTTTATATCTATTCGCATACAATAGAATGATTCCATTATTAGTTCATGTTGGCTACGACATGAACAACAATCAGTGCTTACAACAGCTTTTAAAATTAAAAGAGAAGCAATTTTTCCTTCAAACTACGATACTGAATATTTATTGTATCCTGCTTTCTGGAAGTCTTTTTCTCTACTTGATTGAGTATGCTCTTCGTATGGAGTTGATTTGGGCTATTGTTTCTTATGCCGTGACATTTCTTTTGATCGTGGTTGTTTGGTTCGACTTTAGACTAAGGAAAATAAAAAAACAGCAAGCAAAAATAAATGGATTAATCGATAAGCTTGAAGTATTAGATAGACAATTGAAAACGATCGAATAAAGGGTTACACATAACAAGGCATCGCCGAAATATGTGCGTAGGCTACAGGTTCAACGCTTGTAATTCATTCACACTTTGTTATAGAATAAAATTAGAACGGAGGATGTCACAATCTGATTTCCGAAAACTATTTGTTCAGGAACTCTTCAAATATTTGATCTCTTCAAAATATTTCTCATTGGCAATCCTGAGTGACATGCTCGCGAATGATGTACCAATGATAAGTTAGTATGTTTTCATTATCAAGCTCAGGCTACCTAATAATACGAATAGTTCTTTGGTTCAGAATTGAAATAAAAAAGCGCCTGACACACTACCCAATGCCAGGCACCTAAGGAGGCTTTCCCAATCGGGGAGGTTGAGATTGCAATTATAACTTATTAATCGTCTCTCTATTTGTTAACTTGTCCAAAGTGACCCTTTTGCCATCCTATCACAACCCCCGAGACATTTAGCGAGATGGCAAGCTGACCATATAGGGCATAGCGGTCATTCAATTTTTTAGGCAACGGATTACTTATCGTTATCTCCGACCTGATTGGCCAGATAATTTTCTACACCTATCTGCTTGATCTGGTCACGCTGTTGCTCTAACCAATCACCATGTCCTTCTTCCATTAAAAGAATTTTGGTCAAGAGATCGGCTGTGCCAGCGTCGGATACTTCTCGCGCTTGAGTAATAGCTTTGTTATATAACTGAACAGCCGTTTGTTCCCCGTTGCTGTCGTTCGAAAGCATTGCAGGAATATCAACGCCAATCTTTATTTGATTGAGCTTGGACATGGTCGGTGATCCTTCAAGGAAGAGAATTCGCCCTATAAGCCACTCAGCATGCTTCATTTCATCAACCGCTTGTTTCTCAATAGCTTTGTGGAGTTTGGCATATCCCCAGTTATCGCACATTTCCGAATGAACCATATACTGGCTAATGGCGGTTAATTCCTCCGAGAGTAATTCATTCAGTGTGGCAAGAAGTTTTTCATTCCCTTTCATAATTTTTTCTCCTTCGAAGTTGTCATGTTATTCGTAGATTAAGTGTGCCATATTGTAAGGAAATTGAAATATACAAGCAACTAACAGGTAAACACCTTTTCATAAAACCGCATTAAGACATCATTTAAAAATCCAAATAAAAAATATAGAATTCGATTTGCCGGTCGCCTATATACAAGTCTTTGAAAAAATGAAAATAAAACTTTGGAATCATCCCATTTAACCTATCTGGATCCCCGTCGTCTCTCAAAGCAGAAGCTACTTTTGCAGCAATTGTAAGGTAAAAATACAATTTCCGACAGAAAAAGAGAGAATCTATTGTTCAGCATACGCTCCGATGATAATAATCTAAATTTAATTCCAGATTTATTTTATTCACTTCATTGTACAGTTGCTCGGGTTGTAAATGAGCATAGAGCTCAGTCGTTTGCGCCGATGAGGCATGGCCTAATAATTTAGAAACTGAGTATAAAGGAACAGCAGCCTTTACAAGAGCCGTCGCAAATGAATGGCGGAGGCTATGAAGGTGAAGATTATCGTTAAGCCCGGCACGTCTGACATATCTCTTAAATTTCTGTGATACTGTTCCTTCTTTTAATTTACTCCCTTTTTGATCATAGAAAACAGTTTCACATTCAAATCTTACAATTTGTTTTCTTTCTTTTAGCAATCTCCACAATTCCTCATTTATGGGGACGACACGGTTTCTTCTCGTTTTTGTAGTGAAAGAATCTGTATTTCTTACGAGGATCACTTTGGCATTAAAATCTACGTCACTCCACTGTAATGAAAGAAGCTCCCCCAATCTGAGGCCAGATAATATAGCCGTAAGGACTAAATCACGGAAATCAGTATCCCTGACTGCAAAAAGGAATGTTCTAAATTCACTTTCAGTGAAGTATGCAGGCACAATCTCACTTACTTTCGGTTTGGTGACTTTTCTAAAAGGATTATGTTCAAGAAAAGACCACTGCACAGCTTTCTCAAAGGCTGATGCAAGGGATATATAGTATTTCCTCGTGCTCCATTCTGAGGCTTCCACTTTTTTCACACTCAGGAAGTGTTCAATCTCCCGAATACCGATTGATTGCAGTGGTTTATCTCCCTCCACACGAATCAACTCCCTAAATGCAGTCTGATATGTGGTGTATGTTTTCTTTGTCAAAACACCTGATGCATATTCGAAGTATTGCTTTACAAAATCCGAAAGAATAATTCTTTTAAGGTTTTGTTTCTTCTGGTGTTCTTCAACTTGGAATTGCAAAAGAAAAGCGAACGCTTTAGATTTCTTCTTGCACTTTGTCGAAACCTTATTTCTCTTTCCGGTTTCATCATGAGAGAAGACATAATACACGCCACCAATTTTTGACAGGAACATGATACACCTCCAGAATAAGGAGATGAAAGAGAAGGATTCAGTGCCTAATATAGTGCCAAGTTGATTTTTAGCGATTAAAAAAGGCGCAAAATAAAGGGGTTTTGTGTAGCTTCGAGGTGTTTAGGAAACCGCTGCTCTATCCATCTGAGCTACGGGGTCGTTGCTTTTATTCTGAATTCGGCATTTTATTTTTCAACTTTTTTCCAAAAGTGCCAAGTTTGGTGCCAACTCTTTTTCTATTTTCACCTTGTTAGTACAATCGCTTTCTGTGTCATTCTGGTACTTCCTACCGTACAATTTATGACAAGCTATTTGTAAGTAATTTGATTATCGCATGCGGAATTTTTGAATGATTTCATTGCTCTCAAAAAATACGAAACTTTGCTCCTCTTTGCAAGTGAACTCAGAAAACGGTAGTGGGCTACTTTCGATATGACTTTTGACACGATTTTGAGAATTATTCAATTATGCTTGCAGCGAGCAGTCCTTCTTGCTGTTTCTCGAATATTGTGGCTTACAAAGAATGGCAACGATCCCAATGATGATGGAAATAAAAGTTAACCATAATATTATTCTTATCATTTTGCGAATATCTTTTTGAACTATTTCGTTGTGAATATTTTGTTCTTTTATTCGTTTATGTTTTTCTTCAACGGCGGCTTGTCTAAAAGGAGATTCTGCTTGATTATAGTATGTATCAAGGATTGTTTCAAGTTCAGCGTCTGTTTTTGTTTTTCGTGTGTTCTCTATGAGATTCACTAATTACATTTGATATAATTTTTCTCTAATATGAATATGAAAAACGATAATAATAAAACACTAATGTTCGCATTTAGCAACGGCTTATCAAAGAGTGAAGCTATCTCATTTCCTAAAACAATGAACGGCGGGGATAAATACTATGTAACCTGTGTTTTTCGCAATCCCAAAGCCCTCCACATTGAAGATAGAGAACGGTGGGTAGTTGTTCGCGATATCCGAAAAGGTGAAATTGTGCCGAATAGGTACGCGTTGTTTGTGGAGAGACAAGAACTTTGTGTGATGTGTTAATTTATATAAAGCAACTATGCAAGCCAGTATCCAATTACCGCTCCTATCCAAGTCTCTTAAGGTTCCGAACAATTATCGGCTTTATTTTATTTTGGCTTTTATTGATTTTTGCTTCAAGTTCAGATAATATCTCCTTTTTCAGTTCATCAATTTCTTTTATGACTTTTCCCACGGCTTTTTAAATTCTTCCTTTTTAGAATAATCTATAACAGAGCCATAATCTTTTACGTTTGATAAGAATCGATTTCGTATTGCAGTCAACTTAATGTCAATATTATCTAGTCCTTCGATTTGTTGTTCTTCTAGAATTTTGTATCGACCACTTATCCTCGCACTAATTCGTTTATACTTAATACCTAAATCCCTATCGCTTAAGGGTAGAATCCGTTCTTCTATTCTGCTTCCTTTAAGTTTTAATTTAAAAAAATTGAAACTCACTATTTAAGACACGTACTTTTCGAGCAAGATCAGGTTTTATTGGTGGTCGTTTCTTCAAGTTCTGTATCGCCTCGTTGATTTCTTCTTGCAACAACCGCCTCAGGAGTATGTATCGATGCTTTCTCTTGAGGGATAATAGCTTTCAGTATCCGATCAATATCACTTTGTACAATATGAATAGCATCTGGACTTTACACCGTTGATTTTGGCTCATCTTCTATGGATTGTGGTATTGGAGAGAAAACAAAAGCAGAATCATCAAAACAAACAACTCCTATGCGAAGACTATTACACCGATAAAGTGTTATGCCTGCATCTTGTAGCTTTTTAAGAACTGAATTTTCTCCATACCACATACGACAAGTTGTGATCAGAATGACCGTGAATAAACAATTTTTCAGATATTTCTAAAGAATTAGGAAGACGAATAGAATGATGTACTTTGTCTGAAGAAAACTTTTTGCGTACGCTAAATCAAAGATAAACTCGAAACCATTCTTCAAGGCTGTTGATAGACCCGAACATAATCCACGACCATTAGTTGCGGGAATGTTGTGAATTCGTTTGGACTTCCGGGCCAATCTCCACCTACGGCTACATTTAAGAGTAGGTGGAAACGCTGATCAAATGGAGATGATTTGTTTACCGAATAGTATTTATTGCCATCAACAAACCATTGAATTGAAGTCGAGTCCCATTCGACTGCAAAGACATGAAAACTGCCGGCGAAACTTGCAGAATCTAATGGCAAGGAAAAATTTCCGCCGAATTGTACATGGTTACCGTATGCATCTGCACAATGAATTGTTCCATAGACTTCCCAGGTATTATCGCCAAGACATTCCATAATGTCGATCTCTCCACTTTTTGGCCATCCTCCATAGATATCATCAGTCGGAAGCATCCAGATTGCCGGCCAGAGACCTTTTCCAAATGGAAGTTTCGCACGGATTTCAAACCGTCCATATTTCCAATCGCCTCTGTATTTTGTACGCATTCTTGCAGAGGTATATTGCTTGCCCTGGTACTCTTCTTTTAGCGCACAGATGACAAGTGCCCCCTTTTCTAAATACGAATTTGAGGGATTATCTGTATAGTACTGAAGTTCATTATTGCCACCACCATTCCCATTCACTTCATACTCCCACTTGCTTGTATCAACCTTGGTTCCGTTGAATTCGTCGTTCCACATTAATTTCCAGCCAGGCAACTGAGGAATAGAATCAGTAATAATCATTGGTGGTTGTGTAATACCATTGTCTTCTTTTTTGCATCCAACAATTAATGCAAACAAACAAATCGTCCTAATAAGAGATAGAATAATCTTCAAAGCAGAAATATCTTAATTTAGTTGTTTGATAAACTTCTCTTAACCTTATATTAAAATATATAATAATATTACTTCAACAAAAGCATCTTCTTCTGGAAGGTGTGCTGGTTACTCTGTTCGTCTGTCGCTAATAACCGATACATATACAACCCACTTGTCAGCCGATGAGCATTCAGTATGGTTTGATGATAACCCGCTTCCTGTTGTTCATTAACTAATTGCATTGCTTCCCGGCCAAGTATATCATACACCTTGAGCAACACTCGGCTCACTGTTGGCAATTGATAACTGATTATTGTCGTTGAATTAAAAGGATTCGGATAGTTTTGTTGCAGTTGATAATCCGAGGTATCTTGGGTGTGGGCGTTCACATTTGTAAATTTAATAAAGTTTAAATTAAACCCGCCTGCCAAGAAAGATATTCCAAGCTGGTGTGTCCCAGCTGTAAGTGAATATTGGCCGGCATTTATCGAACTCCATGTTTGCCAGCCGCCGGTAATTGGAAGAGTCAGAATATCTGAAATAAAGTTTCCATCCTTCTGTAATCTGAACATGCCTCCTGTCGCATTTGCAGCAAATCGTACACTCACATCATATAATGCTGTTTCAGCAACATTCACTGTAAAATTTAAGAATTCTCCAGTATTGATCCAGCCAACGTCGTACCCATTCGTTGGAGAATCAGAACAACTTTCAATATCCACTCCATCGTTTCTATAGAGACCCCCAGTATTCCAAACACTGTTACCGGTTCCTCCAGTATTTTCATAGTCATTATCTCCATATGCAAAACCATTCCTTCCCATATCGTACTCGGTAGCGAATACAAAGCCAGGAATCTTGAGATTCGAAAATGGAATTGTAGCTGTCGTATAGGGCTGTCGGAAAATCGCATCAATAACATCACGACGAACCGAACACCTATCGATATTTAAATTCATAGCTTGACTATCCAAGGCATTCACTGCGTCCTGAACACTTGGCTGCGGCATCTGATTATTCCAATATTGAATGAGATTTTTATACCCTGCCGTCATTGGGGACGAAAGCAATGTTGCAGTGGATTCAATTTTCTTGTGCGGCCACCACGACCAACCAATTTTGTTCGCTTCAAAGAGTGCAATGCAATCTGCGAACCATTGGTTTGAATTCTCGCCTGACTCCCCGCACCAAAGCGGGACATTGGTGGAGTTGCGAAGATTGATGACCCAATTGATGGAATTCTGATCGGTTGCATTCCAATACTTATGGAAGCTATATACCATATTCGTATCCCATGGCGGCGTGAGTCCTGTGAAATCATTCGCCCATTGATTTCCCTCAATGAAAATGATATGGTTCTGGTCAACTGTTCGAATGGCATTTGTGATTGCTATGTACAAATCCCGTAACGGTTGGTTTACAGATCCGAGATCCCATACAGTTTCATTCAATAAATCGTATCCGCCAATCCATTGTTTATCTGCATAGCGCCGTGCAAGTTCCTTCCATAAAGCCACTGTTTGTTGTTGGTATACCGTACTCTCCCATAACGACGGATAGCCGCTATAGTCGCTGATGTTGGCGCTGTTCTGACCACCTGGTGCGCAATGTAAATCTAAAATAAGATATAGATGATTCGCCTCACACCAACTGAGCAGACTGTCGATCTGTGTAAACCCCGATTCAAGAAAAACACCGGTCTGTCCTTTAGGCGTTAGTAATTCATAATGCATGGGCAAGCGGATGGAATTGAACCCCCATCTTGCAAGAGAATCAATATCTTCTCGAGTCACATAGTTCTGTTGATACGATTGAAAAAATTGATCCGCATTCGTTTGACCTACTAATGCAACAATAATATTCCGAATTTCCGTTGGAGAATTTGCAAATCCAGCAGTTTGAAGCATATATCCTTCCGGTACGAGCCAGCCTCCAAGCCCAATACCTCGGAGAATCATTTCGTCTCTATTGTCTTTGATGATCCTCGTTCCCGATGCTCGAAGATATCCTTGAGCAACGAGAATTCCGTTTGCAATACAAATGCTTATGATCAAATCGAATACCAGCTTTACAAGTTGAAACATTATTCTATTGTAATTTAATAAGCTCATCATTTTATTTCTCTTGTCTTGCAGCTACTTGATGAGAACCATTCGCCTGCTTTGTAGTCGTGTTCCAGATATTAAGACTGCAACATAGATTCCGCTTGGAAGTGCTGATGCATCAAAGTTCACCTGATAGAGCTTTCCAGGATTCGCAATTTGATCAAAAAGGTCCACTACCTTTTGACCGAGCACGTTGTACACAATCAATGTCGTGCGCGCTCTTTGAGCAAGCGTAAATTCAATTCTTGTGCTGGGATTAAATGGATTAGGATAGTTGTTAAAGAGAGAAAAATCCTTTGGCTGAGTCATAGTATTATCGCGAGAATTTATTCCTGTGGAACTGGACCCATGCACCTGCATTTCATAAATTGAATATCCCCATTGCGTGGCACGCTGTATTCCGAGCATTTGTATCCACCGTGCATCAGTAGATATCGAAATCTTTTCAGCGCCGCCTGCACCGTTCGTCTGATGGAAAACATTTGTCCAACTAGAAAAGTCCGTCGAAGTTTTAATATAATATTCCTTTGCATACGCCGTTTCCCAAAAGAGCGTGACGTCATCAATGTGATAAACCGAATCAAGATCGACGGTTATGGATTGTGGATCGCTGAACGCAGACGACCAGCGTGTTCCCATATTACCATCTACAGCATTAGGCCCTTCTAATCCTGTACTTTCGATTGAAGAAACTATCACCGATTTATTCAATGCAAGATTGACCGGCGGTTGAGGATACACGGTCAATAGTGTCGAAAAAGAATTATTAGTTTCCACGCATTCATCCACGGTGTTATCAGGATCGACAGTGGCACCAACACTATAATTCCCAACTGCATCTGCAGTCCAAGTATTAGTGCTATTAAACCCTGTATTGCCGCAAATCAAAGCCATGCCACCTGCTAGAATCGAACTAGTAAAATTATCCGACCAGCATACTTGTTGACCATTCACGTTGAAAGAAACCTTCAAAGGAGAACCTGCAATTGTCGCTGCTGTTCCTTGGTTCTTTACCGATGCCAGAAATATTACTTTTTGTCCAGGCAACGGATATGGTGGTACCATTTTGATGTTGGTGATGAGCAGGTCAGGTTTCTTTGGACCTTGAGATACAGCAAAATTACCAGAAAGAGGGAGATTATCCGAAGAACCTCCAACCTGTACAATATATTTTCCCGGGTCAACTTCATACGTACTGCTGGTTTCGTTGAAGTAATAGAGTTCATCTGCGGTTACTGTGAACGTTACGGTCACCGTTTGTCCCGGATTGATTGCAACACGCTTGAATCCTTTTAATTGCTTCACGGGCATTGCTACAGATGACGATGAATCACTGAGGTACAATTGAACCACTTCGTCTCCTAGCCGCGACCCAGAATTCGTTACATCCACGGTCACTGTTACTTGTTCACCCGGATTAACAGCGACAGGTGTAATGACAAGATTGCTATATGAAAATGTTGAATAACTCAATCCAAAACCAAATGCATATTGAGGTGTATATCCCATTTTGTCAAACCAACGGTATCCTCGTCCGTAGCCCGTATTGAAATCATCATTTTGCAGCCAAGGTGGTAGCTGAGTATCGCTCTTCGGCATCGTTACAGGAAGTTTTCCGCCAGGATTGTAATCGCCAAAAAGAACATCGGCGAGTGCAGTTCCCCCTTCCTGCCCGGGATAAAATGCATACACCAATCCTTTAATACTTTCGGCATTGAGACCGCAGATACCCCCGCTAAAGAGAACGACAATAATATTTAAATTTACTGCAGCTAGTGCATCAATAAGATCTTGTTGCTTTCCAGGTATTTGAATCGATCCGCCAACCCGGTCAAATCCCTCACCTTCCTGACTTCCATTGAGTCCTCCACAGTAGATCACAACATCAGATGTTGCGGCAATTGTTCGTGCAGCCGCGAAGCTACTTGTATCCGCGCTATTAATATCACAACCCTTCGCATACAGAACTTTGTTCGCACCGATCTTCGCTTCTATTCCTTGCTTGGGACTGACAGTGTAGAAAGGTGTAACATATGCACTGCCGGATCCATCAATTTGCAACGTCGCCGCACTGGGACCAATGAGTGCCACGCTATTGATAGTGCTTTTATTTAAAGGAAGAATATTATCTTGATTTTTGAGAAGCACTAGTGATTTGCGGCCTGCTTCCAAGCATAGCTGTTGATGAGCACTGCTATTTACATCATCGGGGTTGCCAGGAGGTTGATAATCAAGCATCCCTGCAAGAATCTTCGTTCGCAAGACTCGACGTACTGCTTCATCAATAACCGATTGTGGAACGGTACCATTAGCAACAAGTGAAGGGAGATTGTTCTTGTAATCGTCAGAGCCCATACAAATATCGCAACCAGCTTTGATGGCATATTCAGTAGTCCAAATTGAACCCCAATCTGAAACAACATAATATGGAAATCCCCAATGTGTTTTGAGTATGGTCGTAAGCAGATTATAATTTTCTGCACACTTCTGTCCGTTAATTTGGTTATATGCGTTCATCACGCAGAACGCGCCTCCCCGCTGAACTGCTGTTCTGAATGCTAGTCCGGCATCTTCATGCAGAACACGCTGGCTCGCTGTAATATTGTTCGACGTCCGACCATTTTCCCGATGGTTCGCATTATAATGTTTGATGGTTGCAATGCACGGTGTTGACTGAATCCCTTGAACTACAGCAGTTGTGATCTGAGCACACAAATAAGGATCTTCGCCTCCAGTTTCCGGACTCCGCCCATTACGCGGATCTCGATCTATATCAAGACAGGGTCCAAGAGCTTGATGCTTTCCTTTCCCTCGAAATTCTTTTCCCATCGCCTCACCAATGCGATGTGCAAGTTCAACATCCCACATCGATGCCATCCCAATGCCAACAGGAAAGCTTGTTGCCAATCCATCGCGAACCCCATGTGGTCCATCTGACATGATAAATCCTGGTACTCCCAGCCGCATGTTGTCAGCCGTATTAAAACCACCTTCTGCATGAAGCTGCGTGATTTTTTCATCCATCGTCATCTTACTCAGCAGCGTGTCGATTCGTGTTTCAACAGTTTGTGCGCTCACTTTGAAGCTACTTAGTGAAAAAAGGATCCCTAAAAGCGTCAACCTCATAAAATATTTATTTTTCAGGATCGATGTATTCATAATTATTTTCTTTATTAAGAGTATCTCATACATTAGTATTTATTCGTATTCATCCCCGACACCTTGACATATCCTTCATTCAAGCGGCAGTTTTTAAATTGACTAAACCGAATGAATTTCCATAATGTGTTATTCCTATGGAATTGTTTTTGTGAGTTGTTCGTATTCCTTAATCCAATCCCACTGCTGCATAAGAAGAGGGACGGCAGTCATCATTCCTCCGAAACCCATAAAACGCTGTGTAAACATTGAGATCAACGACGGCTTGACCAATTTCAGTTTTTCATAATCAATACTCACTTGTTGTTCATGTGCGAGTTTTGCAATAAAGCGATTGGTTGTCTGCTTCCGCTTCTCAATCATCAATCGCTCTCTTATGTTCTGACAAAGGGTATCAAAACCGACGATCGCTTCCTTTGTGCGTCGTTTGCCGAGGACAGTGAAGAGTGAATAACCTTCTTCCAATTTGACCGGACCGACAAGTGTTCCTGTATCTGCAAGCAGGGCACGGAAACCGATTTCGGGATGTTGAAGGACTACAAAATAGCCAGACTCACCACCATTCTTCATCCACTCCGCACGTATGGAATATTGAGGCACCATTTCCACAAGAGTTTTCCCGCGTTGAAGTTCATTGATTATCCGTGTCGCATCTTCTAGAGTATACACCAAAATTTCACGCACATTGACCTCATAGTATCGACCAAAAAATTCTTTGGTCTTGAGGAGATGCTCAACGATATCTTCGATAGTAACTTTGACACTATCGCGGACATCATAATAGAGCTGGCGGGCAGCCCAATAGCCGGTCCACAATTCCAAATCGCGTTGGACCGGTGCTGAATTCTGGAGGAGTTGTCTGCGACCTTCACGTGCAAGCAACTCATTCCCTACCAAATGTTTCACTTCCTCATTCAGCTCCATTTTGAATGAAAAACCTTCCAAAGATTTTGAAATAAAGTTTTCATAGCGAAACATTTCGAGTAATTCTCCAAGCATCATGTTGCCACCAGTGATGGTAATGAATGTTGTGTCAAGATAAGGCTTCAGCCGATATATGAGAACGTCCACCATCTCCGACGTAATCATATACCCGCCGTCTCTCTGATAATATTTTGGCTCAATTTCTCTCCGCAACGCAATAATAGAATCTGCAAGTACATTGAAGATATTGGAATCAGCTACCGCATTCTTCGATGAAAGTACTGCAAGCGAATAACGTTCTCCTAGATCCTGTTCGTGTCGTTCTTTCAAGATTTTTTCGACTTTACGGCTACGTTCCTCCAACGTCATCTCTCCTGATTCGAGATTCGTAACCTTATCGAGCAGATAGAGCACAGACCAACCGAGATTATGCGAATGGAATGGTTTAGATACTCTGGAGGTACCAATAGAATAGGCAGCATTTTCGTATGCGGAATCCGGACCTCCAAAACGGATATTGATCGTATCGATCTCTGTAAACAGACCTCTTGGCAATCCTTGAAGAATAGTCTTTGTTTTGTTTGCGCGAAGACGTTTTACGAGAACCTTGCCGCTAACTTCCGAACGAACAAGAAACGCAATAACTTTGAGCTTCCATTCAAAACGGTGTATCCCTGCGATTACTTCTTCTGCAGTCGGCTTTGCATTAGTTTCAACCTCACGTTTAAAGAGCTCGTCACGGATAAAGAGATTCTCGAGCTCGTGATGCATGAGTTTGGTGACTTTATCTTCAGACACACTTTTGCGTTTCGCTTCATTTGCAAGCACCTTTTCTGCAATTAAAGCCAACAGCGCCTTCACCTTCACAGAGTCCATGTGAGATGGCTTATCTTTGCGGGGGAAAGGCATCAATTCGAGACGCTCGAGGAGATCGCGCGCTGTAATAGCGCTCATGCCTATTCGCGCTACAGTGTCTTGCGGTAATGCCGCTCGTTCCTGCGACCGTCCCGAAACATAAACAACAAAAGATATTGCAAGAATGATGGCTGCTCTATGAATCAGTTTCATCACAACCTATCTATGACTACATTCCGAACACAACGAGAATATAGAGATATGTAAAATCGCAGGATTATTTTTGTATTGGAAACGCAGTGACTTTTTATTTATTTTCGCTCATTTCCTCAGTAAGCATTCACATCCGAGAAGGTTTGTTTTTTTTCTTCGGATCATTCCGACACTGTCTCCAATTGCGATATAACAATATCATTCAAACAGGTATAAAATCCAAACATAAAAAAAAGAAATGAAAAAACAATAAGTGCTGCTGCATAATTCACACCTCAAACACTTGTCAATTTCCTCACTGGGTTATTGTGTACTATGCAACTCGCCGTCAATTCCTACTTTGACTCAATTGTTTTCTATAAAGTACACCAAAATGGTTTTTCAATGTTGTAATTGGAGTAATAAACACATCTATTCTCAGAACTTCACCTTTCCGATTAAATATTGAAGCGCTCAGAGACTCGTCAAGGAAAAGTTCACGAATCTCCCTTATGCTCCCATCACTTTTTGTAATGCGAATTTTTTCATCACGCGAAATATGGTAGATAATTGGAAGTTGGCAAAACGTAAATACTAGTGTGCCCTTTTCCAAGTCGATACTTTTTTCATTGCCATCAATAGGATAATAACAATAAGATTTTGGAGTTTTTAAGAATTCTTCCTCTCTTAAAAGGATAGGACGGAAAGTAAGTTTGCCATTCTCAACAAGGACTCCCAATTCAACAAATCGCGAAATGATATCTTCTTTTACCTGACCACTCAATCCCGGTTGCTGAACTCCCATATTCCCCGGAGTATGGGAATAGGGATCTGTTGGAAAAGCTCCATAAATAGAGGGTGACTTATGAGCACCAATACCCTCGCAGATTTCATAATAATGATTCATCAAACGTTTTTTAATAGCAGCGCTTTCGTTGTTCTCTCCTGCCCGAGTAACCACTTCCGTAACAGCAAGCAACAGTTTAGAAACCATATGCCAATAGATGCAACCCAATCCTTCATATTTATAAAAAGTTCCTGAACGCCCGGTAAACGATTGATGATCAAACAGGCGCTCATAAATATCTAGAATGAGTTCCTTTTCTTTCTGTACAAAAGATTGATATTCGCCGCTTCGTAGATCTTCGAGGGCTGTTTTTAAAATGTCCGCATTCCGGAAATCACTATGAAAGTGTATCCCACCATTCGGATCAATAATAATGATTTGTCGATTCCCATTTTCAATAAGCTTCTTCAAGAGGGCGGATTTTTCGAATTCTTTCTTTGGAATATTGTTTTTTTCTACAAATCGTGGCAGTTGTCTATCCGGATATAATAAGAAACTCGATTGATCTTTTCGATATAATGCACTTGCCCGAAGTGCCTCCAACACTTCTACAGAATCTGTTGCAGAAAGATAACCAGAGCTCAGAACTGCCACCTGCCCTTCGAGCATTTCATATAAATGACGAATAGATATTCCCTCTCCATTATCAACCTTCATCAGGTTGTACGCATGATAGAGATTGTCTTTACGCTTGTTCGCTTTAATGGTGTGGTCGGTGTGCTTTAACGAAAGATCAAAGAATTCTCTCAGCTCAGAAACGGTTACCTTCCTCCTTCTTTCAGAAAGACCTTTCGAATAGATTCTATTTCGATAGTTAGTTCCAGCTTGACCAAGTTTTTCAAGAACACCTTTTCGATCTTTATTGGAAATCGGTCCGTCCAATAAAGTCAGATGTGCTTTGAATGTTTCAGTAATCGCAGCGAATAACTGTGCCACTTCTTCCGATATTTGAACTTCCGATATCTTTGAAGATTGGAATAGATCGCGGAATAATGCCAAATATCTTCGCAGATAGTAGAGGGTAACCATCGAGACTCCCGAACCCACCAAGGCATTGTTAGCGTCATTCCAATCTGGACGTTGTGTATTCATCCAAATTCCAGCTTCAGGAATATAATTGCAAAGCTTCGCTAATATCGAAACAAGAATCTTTTCAGTTAAATTGACATGGATGATCTCTCCATGCTCGTTTGCGAGAAATTTTCCATCTGTTCCAAGCTGTTCCACGCGTTTCTCAATCTCACGCTCTAATGCCATATCAAAGTCAATTGTCTTCCGAGGATCTTTGATTAAATCAACATATGGTTTTATTCGATATGGGACATTTGCATAGGAGAAGATATCCTTTATCAGGAATTCATGAATCTTTCCGGGATGGTAATGAACCGAGATTTCCAACAGTTTCACCAGATAAATTATTTGATGATCACCCCAATATCCGATATACGACCAGGCATCATGAGGATCGAGCACCTCCCAATCGAACCCATCTCGCGTCACACGGTACGGATTATATCCATCGGCAGTGGATGCATTGACAAACTTTGTGATCATCCCTTCGACATATCCGGGGAAACTCAACGCTAACGCTTCCCAATTCTGGAAAATATCACGCCAATTCCCCTGATAGTTCAACGCTTTTTTCCCGTGTTCATCTTTAATTTCTATTGAGAAGATATTCCATGGACGGCTCGGATCACCATGACGCCGACTAAATGTGAGTGGCAGGTATTCATAACACAATTTTTCAAGATCGACTGAATTGAGAGCAACTATCTTCGACAATAAATCGGGATGAGATATTTTTTCAGGAAGAGTCTGCAGGAAGCTGTTGTATGTTTCGGCTAAAAGATTATTTGTGGTTTTTATGAAGGAAATAATATCATCTCTATCAACTGAGTAACCAGTATCGAAGAAACCACCTCGCATAACATTAAACAATACATTCGAATAATGGCGAGAACAAGTCAGTGTATCTTCCGTCATTTGAAGACCATCAGCACTGGCAACGATCTTCACGAGGCTATCTGTACCATTTATAACATCATCCATGAGTTGTTTGGGAATGTTTCTCCCTTTTTTAATCAATTCAGATAGAGCAGCAACATCAGACCCATCTTGATTGACATCGGCAACTATGAACCATTCCTTCTCTTCCCCTTTAGTCAAAGCAAATTCTGCGTCAATGAAATATGCACCTCGTGAAGCTCTGATATCGGTTTCTTGTTTGACGGGCAAACCTTTTTTGAATGCATCCAATTGCAGAGACGAGACAAGCCTCTTAGAACTCTTTAATCCAACGGACCAAACTGTAGTTGCTTTCAAGGCCTCGCTTGGCTCAGCTCTGTCTACAGGAATTGAGCTGAGTAGAAAAAGCCCCAATCCAGAATCCGTTTGCAATTCATTTTTCTTATAACCATCAACAAGTGTACTATATTCCAACTGGAATCTTCGATTTAGTCCAGAAGGAAGCAGGTTCTGTATTCCATCCAATATCTTTATTTCTATTGGACCACGATTATGGTTCTCAATGTGGGATCGTTTGATGAAACCGTACTTTTCACTGTTGAACCAGGCATATCGGAATGTCACACGTAAGTCGTGATTGATTTCTTCATAAATCAATTTATTGCCAAAGACATTTTTGTACAAATTTCTTTCTAGTTCGATAGATAGCGTCATAATTCTGAGAAAATGGTTCCCATAAATATGTTTTTTCCTTTTTAGTAAGAAAGAGAATAGTCTTGCTGCCGGTGTTCTCTTTCGAATCATGAATTCTATCGTCAGTATAGTAGGGGAAAAGAGCGTTGTCTGGGTTTTTGCGTCCCGCGGTGAGCCCTCCATTGCTTGAGATGAACATCCAATGATCTGACGAACTGACAATGCTCATGAAAAACGGAGGCATCTGATCATAATTAGAAATTTTATAAAATTTCTCTCCCTTGAGGTCGACATAGTTGCCCACAACATGACGCTTCTCGACATTTCAGATCAGTTTTGCCAACAAAAATAGATTTTCGCTTCATTTCATATACATCCTGTACAGCACAACCTTAGTAGTTGCCAAAAACGGAGTGGTTCGTTCCTTCATTTCTTGTCTTCATAACTCGGAGACGTCGGTCCACTTGGCATTAGCTCCGGGTACCACCGCTGCATCGCTAATTTCGCCTCCCGTTTTACAGAAAACATGCCCCAATGTCCCTCAGTGCCATTTCCTTTCCATGGTTCGTCAAAGGCTTCAAAGAAGAACAATGTGACTTTGTTTTTCTGTGCCCAAGTGTTGAGTTCTTCGAAGTAACGCTTCTGTTTTTTCTCGTCGCCTGCCCTTGGTGCATGCATATTACCGACTGTATATGTTGCCCACCCGGCTTCGCCAATAACAACGGGTTTATTGGGAACAGCTGCTTTCACCATATCGAATAACCTTACAGTGACAGCAAATCCGCTATCGATATCGTGTTTTCCCCACAGAGGATACATATGCGTAGCAACAAAATCAACTTCGTTTGCCAATTTTGATCCCCTTTTAGTCCAGAACATGAAATCATCATCCACCGTCACGGGTACATGAACAGCGGCCTTGACCTGTTTGACGTACTGAATAACCTTATCTTCGGGTACTTTGTGATCAGACCAATCAACAAGAATCTCATTGCCAACACTGACAGCGATAACAATATCTTTGTACTCGTTAGCAAGGCGAATGCACTCTGCAATTTGTTTGGCATTGTTTGCCTCGTTGCCAGGCTCAGCACTAAGCCATGCACCCAACATCACGTTAAGATGGATTTTCTCCCTTCGAATTACTTCCAGGATGTCTCTACTGTGCTGATCAGAACCGTATGTACGAATCAGTATCCAATGCTTTTGCAATATCTTGAAATCTTCAAGAATCTGTGTTTGAGAAGGACATTTGTTGGAATCAGGGTTTTGACCCTCTCGATATCCGGAATAACAGATTGCATTACCAAACCATTGTTGTTGGGTTAAATCAATTTTTGTATCGTCATCCTTCTGACCTAATAGAATAGCCGAAATACAAATTAGCATTGCCAAATAATATTTAAGGAGCATTCTCGTTTTTACAGCTCGCCTTTATGCTTATTCTTTTTTTCTAGCAGATAGATCCTGTTCAATTTTTTCCATCATCTTGTTCATCTAACACATAGAACCACACTGCAGCAGCAGCTAAGAGACCGGCAATAGCAGGAATAATACTCATCATCAAGCGAATACCGTCTTGTGCCCCTTCAGTTTGCACAACATTTGCGATAAAGCCGAAATATGCCAATAACCATCCGGTGAAAGCACCGCCAATGGCCCAACCTAATTTTTGAGCAAACGTTGCCGCAGAAAAAACCAGGCCTGTTGCACGCCTGCCCGATTTCCATTCCGAATAATCTGCAGTATCTGCGTACATAGCCCAAATTAAAGGAGCTGTCGGCCCCAGAATAAATGAAATGAGAATATGGGAGGCAAAGACGAGTACAATGTTTTCCTTAGGTATGAAATAGAAAAAGATTGTAAGAATGCTGACAATCAACCATAAGACCATATAGAGAGTACGTTTCCCAAGCAGCTTTGATAAATACTTCGTTATCATGACTCCGGCGATGGCGGCGATGGTACCGCTTACCATAAAAGCGGAAGTGAGGATTTCATTACCCACATAGTACTTGAAATAATATATAATCGATCCGGAACGAATGGAATTATAAGAAAGCGCAAATATACCAATGAAGAATAGGACTATCCACGGCCGGTTGTGAAGAAGGTCCCGCAGATCGTTTTTAATCGATGTTTTTTGATCTTTAGGCGGATGAACTCTTTCCCGAGTGTTCAAAAAAGTAATAATAAAGAGAGCGACAGCCACAGCAGAAAACACTACCATCGTCCATTGGAATCCAGTCGCCTGATCTCCTTTCCCAAAATAGTGTACCAGCGGAAGAGTTGTACCTTGAACAATAAATATCGCAACAAAGGCAAGAACAAATCTATACGAAGAGACACTTGTTCTTTCTAATGAATTGGGCGTTAGGACTCCCATCAACGCCGAATAGGGAGTATTGATTGCAGTATAGGCCGCCATCATAAGTGTGCTGGTAATATAGGCATAGATTATTTTTCCACTTATACTGAGGTTGGGAGTTGTAAATGTGAGCACACCTATAATACCGATTGGTAATGCCATCCAGAGAAGATAGGGACGGAATTTCCCCCACTTTGTATTGGTCCTATCCGCGATCACACCCATAATTGGATCAATACCTGTATCCCATATCCTTGTTACCAGCAACATCGTTCCTGCTGCTGCCGCAGAAATACCGAACACATCAGTATAGAAAAATAGGATAAAACTCATAAACATCTGCCAATAGAAGTTTGAGGCTGTATCACCAAGCCCATAACCGATTTTTTCCTTTATCGAAAGCTTTTGCGAATCATTGTTCATTACGATCTCCAATTATAGGGTGATGAGGAATATTTTCTTTTTAGATTTCTCGTTTAATAAGAAAGGTTACTCAATAATTACAGTCTGAAGAGCATTACCAATAATTTTTATTGAAACGGATTTATTCCCAAGCAGAACAGTATATTCCACCGGATCATCTTTTTGATTGAGAAGGGCGATCGCAATCGTTCCATCTGGATTCTTACACGATGTGATCATCAAATCTTTTAATTCTGATGATACACCTATTCTATAAGCCCCCGGTCTAAAATATTTACTAAAGTGCTCCATAACATAAAAGAGCGGAGTATAATAGACTTCATCTGTTTCTGGTTTTGCTATTACAGGCGCAATACACCAATTCTTAGCGTGATTCGGACCACCTTGAGTATCTAACACCATATTCCAATCAATCCAACCGACCAACCAACTATTCAGTCCGCCAATAATATCACGCGCGTATCGAAAGACCGGAACATATTTGGGATGAAGCGGTTTATCTGCCTCTGCAGCATACTGATACCCCCAATCCTTTGCTTCCTTTTCCCAATACCATTTATCATCCTGCCAGCGTGGAATCTCAGAATCAATGCATCCTTCGGTATTCAAAATTTTCTTATCTGGAAATCTTTGATGGACGTAATTCAGCACATCTGGATACCATTCAATGGTACTGCTGTACCAGTGCACAGCAGTTCCCCATACATTTTTCACGATTTCAGGATCGCTCAGAAGTGTATCAACCCACGGTTTCACATTATCACGATTGTGATCGTAAATGAGAATCTTTGTATTTATATTATCTCTTTGAAACTGCGGAACAAGATAGTTTTTGATAAACTCTCTCATACTAGCAGGCGTGAATATCATTGTTTCCCAATGTCCGTTATTATTTTCGGGTTCGTTTTCAACCGTTATTGCCCAAATGTTTATCCCTTGTTTTGCGTATTCATGCAAATATTTGCTGAAGTACAAAGCCCAAGTAGAATAATATTCAGGGAGTAAAAATCCATCATTCCAGCCCCGATTGTCCTTCATCCAGGGTGGAGCTGTCCATGGCGATGCAAGAATCTTGAAGTTCGCTCCTTCACATTTCATGGCATCTTTAATCAACGGGATTATATCTTCCAAATCTCTCGCAATGCTAAAATATTTTAATTCTTTATCACCAGGGATATTAGCATATGCGTAATTCATTGTTGAGAAATCGCAGCTATTTATATGCGTCCGCGTTAGTGTATATTCTGCTTTATCAGATCGAAAATATGCATCAATAACCTCTTTTCTCTCTTTCGGACTCAGTTTGTTCAGTACATACGCCGAGGATTGTGTAAACGCACCTCCAAACCCTTCGATCTGCTGGTATAAGGTATCAGGAGATAAGGTGATAATCGGGAGTCTTGTTTCCTTTGAGGTGAGCAGTGAAAGCGATTCCTTGAGTGCCATTTTATCGCCGCTCTTTGAGGTTTGATACACTTTTGCTGTTTTGTATTCTTTCATTTGAATATTCTGGCTATTTGCAGGCACTGTGAGTAAACACCATAACAAAATTACGACTATCGCTTTCATTGAGTATCCTTTTTTGAGATAAATAAGTTTTTGCATTGCTGAACGAAATGATCATTCGATAGTATAGTAATACACTCCGGAAGAAAAATAGGTGCTTGTCTTGGTGCGAGCGTTCCTTCCTTACCCGGTGCTTTTGTACGATACTCTGCACCTTTGTAAGGTTTCTGTGCTGTTGGGATGTACGCACAAACCGATAGAACCGAAAGTGATATAAAGAATTGTTTTTTCAATAACCTCCGGCGCATATTCTTAAAACTAGTTTTTCTCTTTAGTCCCAAATACTATATGCACCATTTCGTTGACTTTCAGAAAATTATACCTAAATCAATTTTCTGCACATACTTAAGACGGCCAAAATCCTGGTACGCGTAATCAAATGTAAATTGCAGATTACCAATCAGAAATTGCTTTACGCCCATACCGAGCGTGAGTCCTTCTTCTGAATCTTTTTGAAAGAGCGATTTCATTCCTGCTCTGAGATACAGAAAATCATAAAAAACGTACTCGCCTCCGACATTCATGCACTCGTAGTTATCACTCGGATGCATTGCATCAGCTGCGAGCGTCATTTTTCCCAGTACGCCAATCGGAACATCATAGGAAATACCAACTCGGAAATTCAATGGTAAATCCCATTGGTCCGTTGCCAGATATGCCGGTATATTGCCGTTATTGCCTGTCGTTGACAAATCGGGGTCGTAAGAAACCAATGCATTTTCACCTTGTATTTGCATCTTCGAGCCGAAGTTGGATATTGACATTCCAAGTATGATACCTTTAAATGGCGTTATGTATTTCACACCCATGTCAATTGCAATCGCACTTGCACTCATTTTCCAAATTTGTTGATAGATAATCTTCGGAGTGAATCCTATCGAAAACGCATCAGTCAATTTCAAACCATATGTCAAACCTACAGCAAGGTCGGTAACGCTAAAAACTTCACCTGTTCCATCTTGTTGGTCGACTGTGGTCACCTTCATGTCTCCATAGTTAGAAACCGTAATATTCAAACCCAGAGCACCGTATGAACCGAGAGATGTGGTAACACCGATGTACTCGTATTGAAGATCAGCAATCCAACTTGTATGGTCAATTAGCACTTGTATTCCTTGCAAATCAGCTATTCCTGCAGGGTTCCAATACATCGCACTTGGATCGTCCGCAATTGCTACAAAGGCGCCTCCCATGCCAAGGGCCCGCGCACCTTGCGCAATGGATAGAAATGGTGCAGCTGTGGTACCGCGTTTTGAGACGTCGCTCGTTTGTGCGGTTGTAAGCGCGCTGTAGAAGAAGATCAGTATTAGAATGCATTCAATTCTCATTTTCATAAAATACCTCACTTTACTACTGCGAATTTACCGATATACTGACCAATGCCAGGTGCATCGACATGGAAAATATAAAGACCATACGCAATATCCATTCCGTCATCCGACACGAGATTCCAAGACATAGAGCCATCCATGGGCGATGTATTCTTGTAGAGTGTCTTCACGAGAGCACCAGCAATCGTATAAATCCGTATTGTACACTTCGCCGGTAGTTTCATGAATTGGATGAGACGATCACCACGGCCAGTTGAAAAAAGCGTACGAGATTCCCACTTTGCTGTGGCGAAATATGGATTGGGTACTACTGTTATTTGACTCAATTGGGTCTTCGCCGCACCATTATCTGTTCGAGAAGCAATCATCTTAAACAAAAAATAATCGCCTGAAAGAAATGGTCGGAATGTTTTGATGGCGAAACGATCTCCTGGTTGCGGCTCTTTGATCACCCCAAACGGTCTACCATAAGAAATCTTCCACGTCCATTTGAAGTTCCTATTGTTCACAACTTGATCAATAATCCGGATTGTATCTCCCACGGTTAATGTGCCGGAGGTATCCATGTCCTGAACGATGAACTTCGCTTGAACCCAATTGCTAGAAGTATCCTTCTTGAAGATGTGGAACTTAACCGGCATTCTTGGATAGGTAGGATCTCCCAATGAAAATGCAGAAGTATCCACAAATGTGTTGTACCATCGTATTTCATAATCTGCCGGCCATGCGACTCTATTAGTAGATATAAAATCTTGCGCTACAAGAATCCTCACATTGCTTGACCCAACAACCCAGCCTGTACCAGCATCATTCACCGCAATCGAATCGTTCAGCACAGAGAGAATCATGCCATCAAACGGGAGCGTAATCTTGCCATTGCCTATGCTCGCCGTATCCGCACCAAGGATCAACGTATCCGTGACATTGTTGCGGGTTCTATAAATATCGAACGACTTTGTATGATAAATCGGTATGGTCGTATCAGACTTGAATTTTACTATATATTGATCGCCATCCTGGATTTGCGCAGGATTTAGGATTGTCAACCTCAGGCTACCTGTTCCTAAACCCTGAGCTACGTGATCCATATCTCCGTTCGTTTGCGGTGGCAGATAACCCGCGGCCGGTTTCTGGGGCGTGACAACAGCACAATTGATGTCAACGAACTTGATATTCCCAGCATAATCCTGTGAAATGATTTTTGAGCATTCTGTTGGCTGCAACGGTTTTCCGTTCGGTGTCGGTCCTCCTTTCGAATATGAACACACAGCATAATAATACCGAACACCATTTGTAACTGTTGAATCAATATACGAATGTTGCAAACCATTATTCGAACCGCGCCAGAACCGTGCACCGTTAATACCGACTGGATCCGGCCCTGCAATGCTGTCCACAAGATCAAACTGTGCAATCGGCTTATAGTATTTAGGATTACCCTGGGAATCTGTAATTTTTTTGACGTCGTCAAATTCCGGTTCCTCACTTCGATAGATCGTATATCCTTCGAAACTCTTAAAATATCCCTGTGCAGGATCACCGTTTTGATAACCGTAGAAGCGATCCGTTGATGTTTCTGCGATATTATCCCAAAAAAGAGAAACCTTTTTATCGCTCGGAACCGCTGTAAGATGTGGGGTGTAGGGTGGTTTCGTGAATCGGTAGTTCGCATTATAGATATCTTGTACTGTTACTTTGTTGAAAATGAGCGCATCCAAATTATCACCAAAAATAAGCGCCATAGAAAATCGCTCCCGTTTTGTCTGCTTCAGAGGGAAAGGACCAGAAGCAAACACCATTTGAATATTTGAGTTCTCGACCGTTGTGTCACGGAAGCCATTATTCATAGCATTCCACATTACCTCATCGTTACTTATCCATAACCCGGTTGGACCGTGAGTTTGATCAAGGATTCTGATTGTCATTGCTGTCAATCCTATCATATCCGATTCGCCTATATCGGTCTCATCAAAATCCGGTTCGCCGTGTGTAGGTATACCGTCACCTTCCCCTTCATCTGGTCCTGTGTAATTTAGGTCCGAAGGGCCAAGACCGTCTCGACCAACATCATCATTCAGTGGTTCGCCCGGGTCCCACTTACCATTATGGTTCAGGTCGGTGTACGGGATCCAATTATGGTTGTCATCAATATTATTGTCACGACGCTCGTCGACCAATCCATTTAGATTATTATCGATTCCGTCATAAGGATTTCCTGGACTTTCGAGGTAGGCGTATCCTATATAACCAGCCACGTAATTGGTAGCGCTTTGCGTTCCTTGACCGCACGTAGGGCACCACGCATAAGTCAAGGCGAGAGATTGTCCTGCCCCATGCGTGCTCCTATCGAATAATGCGCTGTTACCTGGAGTGTTTGTTCCTCCTACGCCCGGATCTGTATAAAAACCAAAACAGGTTGAATCATAATCATGGTCAGATATGTTCACGATATCATAATGCCAGAAGATGCAATCTTCCGCCAGGACGTGAGTCCATTGAAATCCACGTACCTCTACCCGTAGACCAAGTCCTCCTCTGTCTGAATCAGAAGCAATCGGATAATAGTTGAATGGTGGACGCGTCCATTTTTTGTCTTTTGAATCATCCATAACAAAAAATGTTTCAAAATCAGCATTCGAAACCCCCAATCCAAAATAGCCGTACCAATACCCATTCCATGCTGGTGTGAGACCAAGTGCAGCAGGCCATATCGGTGGAAAGGTTGAAGGATCTCTATTCACTGCAGGACTTTGAGAAGATGGATTTGCATAACCGGGAATGGGCTGCAATACCCACTCCTCGCCAGTCAAGGGATCTTTGCTGACAACTTCTCTGTAAGCGGAGACTAATGGAGTGATCGTTTGACCATTCGGCGCTATAATCTTCGCAGCGATCAACACGGCGGTTCCATCTAGATATGAATGTCCTGTGCCTTTTGGCCATTCAGCCGATGGTTCATCGGGCCAGTGTCCAACTTCTCCGTCATTTATGTAGACAGTTGAGATGCGATTTCCATCCATAACACTTTTTTTCCGGTACTGAACATTGCCTTTCGGTTCATTGCGATACGCTTGAGTTTTTGCGTCAACGACAGACCCTGCAAGCCCAAACCCAATTACTTGCAGCGAATCTGGCGATGTCTGATCATTGCTCGTAACAATGAGCCACGCTGAAACGAGACCTGAGTGTGTGGGAATAAAATGAATGGTATCAATGTATGACAATGCAGGTGCAATGGTGAACGCCATTTGATTCACTGAAAATTCTGGTTGGGTAAAATTGAGATTCGTAATCTTCAACGTATCAGTCCCGATATTCGCAATCAATATTGTAGTCTCATTCAGATGCGAATATTCGCCGACTCTCACATCTCCAAAATCAATCGATTGCGTGTTGAATGTGAGTTTCGGCTGTCCAAAAGCGAAAGTGAATCCCAGTGAGATTAAAATTGGAATAAGCGTTTTTTTTCGAAACATATCTAACTCCTAAATTCGAAATCTATTCTTAGTAATCGACTCTGAAACCAAGCCGCACCTGACGCGGGGCCACGAAACTCGTTGGATCATTTAAGTATTGCTGTATTGTATTCAAGCCGACAATGGCGCCCGCCTGATAAGTGTACAAATCGATATTCGCTCTACCGCTCGCAGAATTTACATTTACTTCATTTTTTGTATCGAGAAGATTGTAGATTAATGCGAAGAGGGTGAAATGAACGTCTGCGAGAGAAACAGACTTTTCGGCACTCATATCCACATTAAATGTAGAAGGTTTGAGTCCTCCGTTTTCAAAACGCAGACCGCCCGAAACGCGAGTATCTTCAGTATAGGGAAATCCTGATCCATACGAAAAAATGAGTCCGACGTTCCAATCCTGAGGTTTGCCCACTGTGAAAGACAAGTTGAGAGTCGAACGTTGATCCCAACTCAACGGAACTACGGTTTTGTTTGTTTCAATCGGTGGAGATGTTTGATTATTATAAAACACTGACAGGGGATCGGACGCATCACCTGAAGCCAGTTGATATGTATAATCAAGCTTCACACCATAATAGTCTGCAAAGCGGCGATCAAGCGAAAGAACAAAGCCTTTCACATTGCCATAATCACGATTTACATATCTGGCATATTCAAAACCTTCATAGGTTTGTATAATTTCTGTACCAAGTAAATTACGGATGTCGTTATAGTACACCGAAAAATCAAGACCGACATTAGTGAAAAGAACCTGTTGAAGACCGATTTCATACTTGGTAGTTCGTTGCGGTTGAAGGTCTGGATTTCCTGCAATTGTGTTGAGGGTACTCGATGGTGGAACAAGATAATCAGAGTTTGTATACAGGTTGTCGAAACTTGGTATTTGGAAAAAATGCCCATACGAAAAGTGGATTATCCCCTGATCAGTAATCGGGAAAGAAATGCCAAGACGCGGGCTAAATTGAGTTTTTTTACTCGCAGCTTTCCAGACATCCGGAAAAGGAAATAGAGGATTCTTTGTCGGATTCTTTAAATCCATCGGATAAGACGAAGCCGGATCAAAATAATCAAACCGAATGCCAGCATTAATAATCATCATATCGTATTCGACTTTGTCCTGGACATAGGCAGAGAGTTCGTTAGGTTTTTTAAAATACTCCTGATTACCTGGAGCGCCAAGATTCGGATATCCCAGTTGAGGGATGGCTATACCGGTAATACTGTCCATTACTGTCGAGTTTAGATTGATTAAAGATGTTGAATGTGAATAAATTTCATGCTCGCGCCATTCAAGTCCGACACCGATTTTTTGTTTATTTGTAATTTGCGAATTTAACACCCACTGGACTATTCCTGTTTTTGTATATCGATCATAGCGACTGGTCTGGTTGCCACCTGAACGAAATGTATATGCAGTACCACCGCCAGTAGGTTGTCCTTGTGCAGGATCAACATAACGCGGATCGAGCGGATCTTCGTAAAGGTATCCCTTATAATTATACCAATTGTAACCGAACTTCAGAGTTTGATATGTATTGACCGTCGGGGAATAGGTGATTTGAAACGAGTGAATCCAATCAGTACGATAGTGATTCATAATACCGTCCGGGGTCCATGCAAATGAATGGTCATAGTACTTATTCCAGTTGTCATCCCACAGACCGTTATAAATGAATTTTAAAGTTCCGATGGAATAGGCTAGTTTGCCATTGAGAGAACGTCTTTGAGACGGATTCATTGCAACATATTCTGGATTTCCGATAAGCGAAGAAACATCGGATGAGCTTTGAGGAATGTACTGTTTGCCCCTGACGGTATAGACATAGATTGGGTTGCCATCTGGATAATACAATGGAACTCCCTGATTGGTTTTCAATTGGTACGGTGTTATATCTGTGACATCATAGACTCGCTGACCATAGAGGTAACCTCTATCCGAAGAGTACCTTCCTGTCACAAAAAAAGTCAAACTAGAAATGTACGGAATATAGCCGCTTAGACTTCCTTGAATATTTTTTATCCCGAGATTCTTTATACTACCATTATTTGGAAAGATATCAGTATGCGAAGTGGCATAGTTACCGGTATAAGCGGAAATGGAACCATGGTACGTCGATGATCCTTCAGACGTAACAACGTTGACGATACCAGACATTGCTTGGCCGTATTCTGCATTGAATGTTCCGCTGATGACTTCCATTTCACGAACTACCGAGTTGTCGATTTGCAGAGGCATGGAGCCATCGTAGGGATCGTTGACTGCAACTCCGTCAACTAAGTACGCTACTTCGCCTGAACGGCCGCCACGGAAATGACCACCAACAACTCCTGCCTGGATACTAATAACCTGGGAAATATTCTCTGTGGGAATGCGCTTCAATTCCTCTTCCGATACCGTCACAGAGGACGATGTGAGATCTTTTTGCACGAGAGGCCGCTCGGCCATAACGACCACATCACTTGTCTGAATCGCTTCCGAACGAAGTTTGACATCGATCTTTGTTGTCAAATCGATTTTCACAATAACATTTGAGATAGTCGTCTTGCGATAGCCGACGAAACTGACTATAATAGAATATTCTCCCGGTGGTATGTTGTTAATGGTGTAAAAGCCATCCAAATCGGTTACAGTGCCAAGTGACGTTTCTTTAACAAGAATGTTAGCAGTTATTAAAGGGTCATTGTTCGCCGCATCTGTCACACGACCAGCAATTTTGCCTGTCTGACCTGCTTGTGCCATTGCCGGAAAAAGGAGGAATGACACAACAAGGAGATGACCTAGTACATTGCATACAGTCTTCGACATAGTTGGTATACCTTCTCTTTTTTACAACTTGCTTAGGGTCATTTTTTTTATTTTAATGATCACGCGAGGCATTTCGAAAGCGTCAAAATACCTCGCGTTGAATTGTTTCACTTCAGCAGGAGTAATTTATGCGTAGCCCCAAACGAACCAGATTCCAGACGATAGAAATAAACCCCGCTGGAAAAGCTTTGTCCCGCCGTGTTGAAGGTCACAGTATAAGTGCCGGCAACCTGATTTTCATCGACCAACGTCGATACCTCACGACCTAGCATATCGTATACCTTCAGAGAAACATTTCCAGGTTTTTCTATGCTGTACTTAATTTTTGTCGAAGGGTTGAATGGATTGGGATAGTTCTGCGAAAGCGTATATTTTACAGGAACAACACTCACCTGTTCCACGGAGACCGTTGGCGTCATCAAATTACCAATCCACGTATACGTCCAATGCCACATATCTTGGTACGAGTTGTCATTATTCAACGGGGAATAACACAGCATTCCGTCTCTGAAATCTGCGGCAGTCTTGTTGTCCCGATCATTGATCTCGAAGTCAATTGGAATTCTCATACCTTCCGCTGGTACAAAAAGCTTATCACCCGACCTGGCTTTGGTGAACGCCGTAAACGGAATTTTTGCCTCCACGGTATAACCCGAACCAATAATCTTTTGGACCCATGCATAGTCCGGGTTGGGATTCATACCATTCGAATATGCGTACATCAATGTAACATTTAAACCGTCAAGTCGAACCCGATTCTGGGAGAAGCGAATATGATAATCTGGCTTTACGCCACCGGGCAGTCCGCTATGGAACTTGCCTCTCCAGTCATAGAGACCGATAAAGAGATCAGGGGCATCCTGTTCGTAGTCAAGTGAGGAGGCAGTATCAACTTTAACCACATCATCGGTCACATCAAACGCTACATAGAGGTAGTTTGCATCTACAGCCAAGTAGGCCTTGGCAGAGCAATCAGCGTCATTGTCAATAACACCGTTCTCATTCACATGAGCAGTCCCAGAATCCTTCGAAATGAGAAATGGTTTGATTCCTGCCGATATCCACTCTGAAAGATCCCCATCAGCAGCGAAGTTTGTTGGCGGAGCTTTAGCAATGGTTGGGACACCTTTGGCCAACGTTGTAATAGGACCCTTTAAAGAGGTGCCGCTCAGATTACCTGATACATCTTTTGCCTGGACACCATAATAATAGGTCAGTAATTGGTTGGTGTTTGGTGCACGAAGAATGTGTGTAACATTGAGTGCTTGAATATTATATGGTGGTATATCCTCGACAGTTGTGTCGGTTGGATCCGTCCACGGATGATCAGCGACATAGACATTGTAGGTCACATTGGGTTTGTTTGTGACCGCATTCCAACTAAACACATTCGAGAACGTGCTGGATGCTACGTTAAGTCCTGTCGCAGAATCCGGCGGAATCACATCAAGAATAGGATTACCCGTCCAGACGTTTGTTATCCAGATCATTTTGCCGGCGATCCCACTGTTTTCAGTCATAAACTGGAACACTGTAATAGCAGAAGAATCAAAAGCATGACCCGCATTTTCGTCTATGAAACTCCTTAGTGGAAGAGAGTATTGATGCCATTGACCATCTTGGGACGGAGTGAATACAGAACCTCTTTTTCCGGCAGCAGCTGTTTCGAACTGCGCACGCAACGCTCCAGTCCCCACATCTACCTTCATCATAAAATTCAAACTATCGACATGCCATGCTCCAGCAAGGTTTACAGGAGATTTAAGATTAGCTCCGCCTCCTCCCCAACCGTTGACCTGCACCATCTGAATTGCATTGAGTTTGGGTGTAGGACCTGCCCCTGGTACAACACTCATAGTGACTCCAGACCACGTCCACAAGCTGCTCGGTTGCACATATGTACCATTGTAGTCCTTCCCTGTAAAGTAGACGAAAGGAATTGGTCGGTAACCAGTTCTCTCGAATTTATCAAACGATACTTCGATAGAATCTGCCGGAATATTTCCAGAAGCAACAGCGGGTGGGGGAGTTGTAACAAGAACAAGATACCATGCAACAATTTTATCCCGATCAAGTTTGTGATTATTCCATGTTAATCCGCCCCAATTAGAAGGAGCTACAATAAAACCTGTGCTATCCGGGGCTTCTGAACCTGTTGATGGTCTTTCAATAATTGGTATACGAATATTTACCCAGTCCGAGGTAACATTATCAAGAATTCCATCATTTTGGTAAATGTAAGTTTCTACAGGATCTCCTTGATTGGGTTGATCAAGAAGCTCCACACGAAATGACATCCATTGTGGATGTTGCGGTGCCATACGAACCTTATACCAGAGACTAATTGTATCACTCGAACTATAATCCCATGGCGTATCACCAGTTTTTTGTGCAATCCCAAATTGAGAGAAAGTGCCCCAGGAATATAACGAATCAAGCCTTGAACGCACCTTCATCGAAGACCAACCTTCCACCTTATCCGTTGAGTCGATTGAAAGGCGAATATAGCATTTCCCACCTCCGTTCGCCGTTGTGTATGTGGTGCCGGGGGCATTAAAATTATCAATTGTGTATACTTGTCCATACGAAGCAAATGATAATACTGCGATGGCAAGTGCGAGAAAAGGTAACATCCGCATGATAAATCCTCCTATTTATTGGTTATGAATTAATCATTGATTTTATTGTGTACCAATTCAATTCCGTAATTTTTTCCGAGATTCCGGCTATACTTCTTTTCAATAGCGTTGTTCCAATGCTCCATCACGCCTAAGCTTTTGCACCTGACCTGATCTCTTTCGGGATCGTAAAATGTTTTTGATGGAGGATCATTGGCTAATGCAGCTTCAATTAAATAATTATCGGCATATTTCATATCTGGGGCATCTGGCCATTCGTTACTTAGAAAATCAAGTCCAACCGCATCAATAGCCACTCCATCTTGCGATGCAAAAAGGCTTCCTGCCCAGCTATCGTTGAAGGGAGACATTTTCCATTTGGGCGACGGTGGCCCGGCAACTGATTTTGAGCCATACAGACCATCAATCAAAAACAACATGGTCTTTTCGCCTAAATCTTTTTGCCCCATAAAATCGACAAAAGTCATATATTTTGGTTTTCCATTCCTGTTCTGGTCAAAATTGTTGTGGGCATTTTTTCTCCAATCGCTGTTAATACTGGTTGCACCATAATAATTTTTGGCACAAAGAGTGACACCTTGACCAACGTGCCCTTTCAGTAATGCCATATTGATGAGATAATCGGCTTCTACTACACAGGTTGCTAAACCTTTCGCTAATTGACCATTATCGATAGAATAAGGAATAGCATTCTCTACATAAGTAGTTTTCACTCGTCCATCGTTTCCGGTATTATCGACAAAAACTACGTCAGTGAATTCTGCATGGCACTTATTGAAAACATTGTTGGTAATAAATCGGCTGGCATCAAATACGGTAATATTTTTTTGCGGAACACTTGCATCCTTTACAAGACTTCTCACCAGAGCAAGCACCATTTGTGGGGAAGCGTTCAATTCATTATCGTCGGAATGGCTATAGGTATTGTTCTCATTAATTTTGATTGCAATTTTCTGGTGGGCAAGATAACCTTCATCTTTATTTTTCTTTGATTTATTGAAATACCTGAACAATACATCCCAAGCTTTTGATTGGTTCTTTTCTCCTGTGAGCAATGTGATGGCTGCAGGTAACATTTTATCGGTTTCAGTTTGTGAAGTGTTTGCATCATCCCACCAATTGCCGTTGGTGCCATCCCATTTTGCAACATCCGGATTGTGTACCCATACCACTCTACCCGGGAAAACGCCTCGTTCCACACCTACGGGTTGGTTGGTTTCAAATTTTGAAACATGAACCGCACACGCATAAAGTTCTTCTATTTTATTTCCAAAAAATATAACTGAGCATACAACGGCAACGACCAAAAACATTGCCATAGAGATATATCTTCCACGGTTAAAGCTTTTTCCGGCATTCCGGAATGCACATGCCGATCCGAAGAAAGTTAAAAGATAAATAACGAAGCTTGACATCAAAGGAGCTGCAGCTCGCATACAAGGATATGTCACCCTTTGGGGCTTTGGAATTACCCTGATCAGAAACCAAAGAGAAGAAGCCATGCCCAATAAAATATATATTATTTTTACTGATGCACGTTCTTCATAAAGTCTTTTATTCATAATACTGAACCTTGTTTTCATTGTACAGTAAAATTAAATTTGATATATTATATTTTCAGTTTGAATTCAATCCATTCGTAATTCATGTTTCCATTTGCAACCGTATGGAGCGTGAGGATGTGAATACCTTTTTGCAATTCAACTTGCGCTAAAGTAAATGCAAGATTCCAATGATGCCATTGCCTCCATGCAACAGTGTCTCTCTCTTGGTGTGTAGATGGAACGAGTAGCGGACCTGAAATATCTTTTCCATCTATTGAAAGAGATATAGTGCCATTTCCGTTTGCAGTATACATAAGGCCGACATCATATTTTCCCGTTTCATTTACTTGTACCGTATAATTAATCCACTCGCCAGGCACGGTCCATCCCACATACAATTGTCCCATAAGAGGTTCTGTAAGATTATATTTATTATCGTCTATATCTCCAGTTTTGGTGTAGGAAATATCAACTCCTTCCTTCATACGAAATTCATTCAGAAATGTGCCGTTCGCAGGATTGAGTTTCCCACTTCCATTGTTGACCGAATCATTATCATGATAGGCGATTCCTTCTCCACCTGTATCATAAAGCGCGCACTGAATTTTACCAGGAATTTGCTGAGGATGGTCATTCCAAGCCTTACCTTTGTATTTCTCCTGTGAGAAAGTTTTGGGGGAACAAAACATAAAACCTGTAATTAATAGCAGGCAAAAACTACAAAAATTGATGTTTTTTCTCATGAATATGATACTTTGAGTTAAGAAAGGTTAGTTATGAACACATAGAGCTTACCTGCAATGTCATAAATGGTGACGCGTTGAGTTTGTTTTCATTCGTTTCTTTTTCTCTTAAAAAATTATTTCTTCCAAAACAGTTTTTAAAAGTATGATAGGTTTCATCAAAATTTTAATACCTCGTGTCTGAGAGAACCATCACCTACTATAATAAGGGGCACCAGAATTACCCATATCAATTGCCACTATTGAGGGGTCACTTGACATAACACGTTCATAAAGAATATTACCTGTCCATGTTAACCCACCAACTGCGGTTGTAATAAGATTTTTATACAATGGGCGCATTCCTGTGACCGTACCCGTGCTGTAGTAGACCAACAAAATGGGATCGACACTTTTATCGGTAGCAATGTACATATTACCGTTAGCGGAAAAGGTCAAATCTTTAACCTTTGAAGTGGCATAATCACCGCTCGTGCTCCACAGTAATACCTGTTCTTGTGTTCCTAATGTGCCACCCGAAATTTGATGACGATAAACACCAGTGGTGGTTCCTCCTACAGCTAGAACATAAACATAATTTTGAAAAACGCGTACAGCCAAAATATTATAATTGACATAAGAAGGTCCTTTGGCCACTGAGGTTGCTTGAACGATATCTATGGTTTTATTTGTCCCTGATGTTCCCCCTGCATAAATAACTCCATTTTGATCAAAGTCGAAACATGTCATATTTTCAAGAAAGCCGAATAATTTGGTTAGATTACCTCCTCCGCGTGCAACGGAATGAAATTCTCCATCACTTCCCGTCATCAGTGCGTATAATGTCCCATTCGGCACAATCCGCATACAAGAAATTGTTAAACTGGTTGAATATGTAGCATAATCGCTCATTATCCCATTTGTCGAAATTTTACGAATTACTTTATACGTTCCGGTACTGTCACGAGCACTAATAACCGCTACGTATACATTGCCAGAAGTATCAGAGGCAATAGTATTCGAGAGTGTAGAACCGGGAAATGTACCAAGCGGTGTTACAACTCTTTTTATTTTATATTTTATTTGGGCAACATCATCAGCAAGCTGAACAACAACTCTTGTAGAAATAGTTTCACCGTAAGTTAACGGCCTGAGCATTACAATCTGATTCGAAGTAAAATTGGTGATAATACCAGGTTCTATTCCAAAATAGACAGAGCATTGATCCACAGTAGTCCCAAAATTACTTCCATTGATCGTGATATCAAGAACACCACCAATTGCACTATCCGCAGGAGAAATGCTCGTAATGACAGGGGATGCGACAGGATTTGCCGCTGGCGGCCAGCCCGGCGGAATAATATTATCAACGCACCCCGAAAGTAGAGCTACGATGATTACAAATGTAATAATAATAAATATATTTTTTTTCATGTTTAATCTCCTCACTATATCTTTAATCTTACCGTAATGCGCTGAATGTCATCGAAATATTTCATCGGTGTGTACGCATAATCTATTGCAAGGCCAAACTGCGATACGCCAACTCCATAACTGAATTGTTCTAAATCAGCGTGCGAGTTATAGCCTAAGCGGAAGGAGATCGTATTCATAAATGTATAGTTTATGCCTATTAAAAGTTGTTCCGGGTACGAACGATCATGTGTTAAATCGACCGACACGATCAAGCTTTGATCTTCCTTAGCTTTTTCCCAAAAATCCATTACATCCATGGAAACACCGAGAGTAAAAAGAAGCGGCATTTGAAACGATTCCTGTTCATACGTTAGCTGTCCGGAAAAGTGACGAATAGATATTCCAAACGAAAGACTCTTGAGTCCAGTTTTAAAAAGGGTACCAAAGTCAAAAGCTATCGGATTCATCTTAAAAGAAGTCTTTACCGTGCTGGAATCCCTGATGTCAATGCTTGTGGGAACATCGCCATCTCCCAAACTCTGGTGAACATATTTTATCTGACCTCCGACGGAAAACTGATCGGTCAATTTATTAGCATAGCCGATGCCCGCGCTATAGGCTTGCAAAGAAAATGTACCTAAATACAGAAAATTATCATTATTATTGTACACTATGGTTCTATAAAAATCACCATAGTTTACATCCTGTACTGATACACCAACAATGCCCCATGAACCCAAATTAACAGCCGCGCTAAATTGCGTATGTTTAATATCGGCGATCCATGGGTTATAACTTGCCGATACTTCTGCGGTATTTTTCATTTCCGTTAAGCAGGCGGGGTTGAAAAAAAGTGAACTCGAGCCCATTGGCAGTGTGTTAACTGCACCAGCCATTCCGGCTGCTTTTGCATCTGAAATAACACTCAAGAAATCAAAACCGGTTTGCGCAAGTTTGACATTATCTTGAGCAATGCTGCCATTTCTCATAGATATAAGAAAGACAAGCTCAATGAAAAGAATTATTCTTATTTTCATAACATTTATTCCTCAGATTAATTTGTCAACGAATTACAACAAATTTTCTGTATATGGACTTACCACTACTTGTTTGAAAATGAGCAATATATATCCCGCTTACGATCGTTTGACCGTATGTTGTTTTTTGATTCCAATGTTCGTCTCCGCTCCCATTCGTATGTTCCATCTGCCATATCAGTTCTCCACGCTCAGTGAATATCCGGATAGTACACCCTTCCTTCGGTAAATTCACAAACGCGATTCTATCCTGGTCAAAACCTTGGTTGGCAAGCGTCGGATCAAGAGTCAATCCCCACTGTAGTTTTCTGGATCTTACGATATATGGATTGGGAACTATATAGATAGAATCCATTCCGGATTTACCCTCTTTAAGCAAATAAGCACCCTCCTCCGTTTGGGTTAAGAACTGACTACTTACCAAAGGAACACCCGGTTCAATCGTATTAGTCGAGCCGTCATCTTTGCTCTGGATGTAGTAAAAATATTCTGTGGCACGCGCTACTGCGGTATCAAGATATGTATCGTTAGGATACGATTTATCACATTCCCATATTTTCTTGTATACCGTTATATCATCATATACACTTCCGGCTGCACGATATATCACAAATCCGTTGAAATGAGCTGATGCTCTGGCTTCACTAGCTGTCCACGAAAGCTGAATGCCATTAGCACTAGAAGTTACATTAAATTGCGCAGGCGCCGGAGGCGGTTGAAGAGCATGGTAGTCGGAATTATATAAATCTATTGCTCTTTGGAACATTCTTTGGATTGAGTAAGGCTTCGTGGAGTCTTCAATAGAAAATACCCATGCGTCTTTGTATTGGTTATAAGGTGCGGCATCGATTTTATATTTAGTATAAACTGGGTTAGCACTGACAAGTGAGCTGGTACCGATACTGACACCAGAGGGCATCGTGAATGCCGGTGTAACTCCGCCTGAAGGATTATACCCTGCATACCAATTATTTGAAACCACGCGATTCGAATCTCGATCGAGTCCCGTTACTCCTTCGGCTAAAACAATATGAATACTATCGCCGGGGGCAAGCTTGTATGGTCCGAAACCCTGTATTTGCCCTGGACCGGCAGTACTACCTTGCAGCATTGTTTTTGAAAATTGATCTGCGCATGTTGCGCTACTTGCAACAAACTCATCCGCATAGCTCTTCGGATGAAGTCCTGTATTTCCGCCAAGACTCATAAATTTATACCATCGAGCCATTGAAGTTTCATCATAAGGCGGGCACGCATAATCTAAAGGATCATCCGCATTGATATATGCCGTATTCATCGGTTGAGTTTTATCGTCACTTTGATCATGCGCCGATTTATCAGCATGGAGCGTAACACAACCTACATACCGCGCAGCAGCAAGCACGCTTCCAGATTGATACGGATTAGGACATCCCCAGTCATCCAGGACTTTGTTGTCCCCACTATGAGGACCATAATACCCATACAGCGCTCGATATTTAAAGTCCGCACTCGTTGGGTCTGTGCCCATAACCTGAACTAATGTATTAACTCCCCAGCGCGTACTTTGTGCCGACCAACCAACAACAGGAAAATTAGAACTTGCTACGGCTTCTCCAGCAAGACTATACCGATATTGGAATAGAAATAGACAACTATCAAGAGTCTGAGGTACCACTGTTCCTGCTACATTAATAATTCCCGTGTTTTTGAAAACATAATCGTAGATAAAGAAATTATTATTGTATTGATTGGGAAAAACCATAATCTTTCTCGTCATCGTTATTCCCATCGGAGTATTAATCGTATTGACGATCATTCGATCTGCCTGCATGGTGGGGTCTATCTCATCCAACTTATCATAAAGACCCATTGTCGCATTGGCAATTTTTCCATCGACGGTTACCACGGGGTGATTATATTTTCCTATATATTTAAACGGTTGAGTAAGTGCGTTGAGACCGTCATAGCTCCCTGAGCGAGGACCGAGTGTCAGCACTTTGTATTTGAAGGGTAGTTTGCTAACAGGATCTATGAAATTTTGACAGCCGATCCATAAGCCTTTCGCCCGTACAGAACAAGATTTTAATCCATACGCAGCAGGCCAGACATAGGCCGGTCCATAAAGGGGGTTTCATCGCTTTCCGTTTCAGTGCCATAATCTGTAAAATATGACTGGATATTACTAAAACGTATCCACGCTCTTAAACCCTGTGCTTTCACAGAAACTGTGGAAAGAACTACAGCGATAAAAACAAAAATTAAAAATAAAAGTATATTACGTCTCATAAACAGTTTCATGGAATTTTCTCCTCCAATCATATTTTAAACGATAGCTTCATTCCGAAAAATATTTGCCGTGGATTCAAAAATGTGAATGACGTTAAATTGGGCATATCGATATACGCCTTGGTGCTCAAAATTTTATCCATTCTTGCTTTATCAACTTCCACCCATTGACCATTCGTAACCTCGTTATACGTCGCTGTTTGTGCACCATAATAAATTGTTCCCGCAATCACACTGGAAATAGGCGGTAAAGAACTCACCCATAATACAGGTTGATAATCAGCACCATTTGCTCTATAGTCACCGATTCTATCATTTCCCGGTACGTTATTATATACATCGCTTTTAGGAAGATGAAGAGATTCCATATATGAATCTTCGTCGGCAGTACCAGAAAATGAATTCATATTCATCTTTTTGTAATTCAGAACATTATACACATCGACAAACAACTCGACGTTTACAGTCCTCAAATCAAAGGCCTTGCTAAATCTTAATTGGACGTCACAGTTATCTGTGGTTTGCACATTATTGTTTATTCCATATCTACCGAACGGATTATAAGTGGTATACGAACCCGCTTGCCAATTGAATTGCACATTTAACAAAAAACTACCCAACGGTATAAAAGAGCCCCAGTGAGGACCAAAATCCTCAGGAGTAAATAAACTGATGTTCACTCGAGCATAAGGACTGGGAACGGGCACTTGTTGGTACGACTTATCTGTTTGTGCAGCATAATTTGTTTGATCTGTGACATTCTCATATTCGAAATTATTGCCAAACCAACCTCCAGAAATCGATTGATATGTGTAGTTTGCAAATCCCGTCCAAAACTGACCGCTAGTCTTTCGTAAAGAAATTTCAAGGCCACGAACATCCTGCATAACCAGAACTTATGGGCTGAGCGTACCCATTGAGGTACCCATAGGTACATACGTAACAGTAAGTGTATTTCCATTGATATCGAGCTGATCATTTGTGATATCCCGATAAAATGCGCTTATTTGGAGAAGAATATTATCACCTAAGTAATGATCATACCCGAGCTCGTAGGCAACAGTTTTCGCCAGAGTTTGATTTGGATTACCGAAGTTTGCAACTTGTCCAGATGATGAGCGGCCTATAGCATACATATTTTCGTATGACGGCATTTGCATAAAATGTCCGTAATTGAAATAAAGTTTTGAGTTTTCTGTAATTGGATGTGCAATACCGAGGCGTGGACTAAATTGCCATTGTGGTTTTGATCGGGTAAGAGGTACTTCCGAAGTTGCATTGGGTCCAAAAAACGACACAGAGAATGGATTACCAGTGTACCAATCCGTCTGAGGATCGCTATAATCCACCCTGAATCCTAAATTAGCAACAAATCCATTTGTCTCTAATTTATCCTGGATATACATACCTGCTCTGATGGGGTAAACACGCATTAGAATACGGTCTTGATAGGATAGACCGTCACTTAATGCATAAACTTGTCCATAATCAAAAGACAAATCGTTATAAACAAATTCTATTCCTGTTTTGAGTAAGTTCTTGAAGTCAATCTGACTTGTAAAATCTGCCTTCAACGATGTTGCAGATACTTCACTATGGTCCCGATACAAACATTCGGAACCTCCAAACTCAAGCCCCGTTGGCCCCATTGTTTTCATGGTAGCATATCCGTATGGCTCTTCATTGACAAAGAAACCATTCACAATTTGATAAACCGAATCCATGTTCCGTCCCGCCGAAGGTTCGGAAAGGTACGATCGCGTTATTCGCTCGAGTCTAATTTCATAATATGATGTTGGAGAAAGGAATTGAGTTACATCTCCCGAAATTGAGTTATATGATATTTCAGACGGGCTGAAATACGCTGTATTAAAGAGTCCAGTTTGACCATAGCCTGCAATTTGATCAGCTACTTGCTGCGGAGTCGTGATATAGAGACCGCTAGCCCAGTTTTGAGCCAGCGTGAAAGGCCAGTTTTGAGCTTGCGAATATTGTTTACCAGAAAAGAATGCTACGGCCAACTTCAAGGATTTTGTCAGGTCTGAGTTAAATCGCACGTTCCAGTCCCAATTCACATTATCGTCTCGTGTCAATGGAACCAAGAGCGTTACGTCTTGTCTACGGTAGGTACTAAAGAAACGAAGATCGCCTAGATACTTATCAATAAAAGGTACCGGACCGCCAAAACCTGCATCAACATCATAATCGGGTTGGGCAACTGGTCGTCTTCGTGTATCGAAAAGAAATTGCTTTTGTAGCGCCTCTGGAGAAAGATATGTAGAACCAACCGTTGTATTTCTTTCCTGTGATACCGTATTCCATCCCTCCCAATTTGGATATGAAGCTTGAGTATATGTATCCCAAGCACCATTACTCGTACCTGTCCAACAAACTGCGGGATCTAAATACGGCCGTAGCCAATAAGAATTTTTATCAAACGGTGATATACCCATAGCTTTATATTGGTACGGGCTAGCGCGAACAGTCGCTGTCGCGGTATAGTGTGATTTATCTCCCTCTTTCGTAATCACATTGACGATGCCGGAGCGAACCTGGCCATATTCGGCATTAAACCCACCGCGTTCTATAGAAACTTCTTTAACAGAACTCATCGCAATCGATGAAATAGGGCTATTATTCCGTGGATCACGGAGTGATATACCATTAACCTGAAACAATGCATCACTCTGGTCTCCACCACGGATTTGCATATTTTCCTTTACACCGGCTTGAGTCTGAATAACCGACAGCATATTTGAAACGGGCAGTTGACTAATTTCATCACTACTCACTGTAACAACGGCGGCAGACACATCGGGTTTGATAAGCCTTTCCCCATAAACAATTGTTTCTTCAACTTGGACATCTTTTGCCTCGAGGGTGACATCGACGCGTGCTGTTTGATCAATGTAAACCCTCACATCAGTCATGACAATTTTTCTATAACCAACGCAAGAGATTTGAACTTGATATATTCCCGGAGGAACGGACAATATAGAATATTCTCCACTCATATCTGTAGAAACACCAAGAGATGTACCGAGGACGATGACATTAGCTTCCATGATAGGTTCACCGTTTAATTTATCGGTAATCGTCCCTGCAATTTTTCCTGTAGTACCTGCTATCCCAATCACAGATAAAGAAAACAGCCCTAATAATAAGAGCAATGTCAGAAAAAGAAATCTACTTTTCATAGTTTTTTTTTCCTTATGTATTGAGTAAACGATTAAAACACTATCTCTAATCAATGGCGCAACGATAACAGTAATTCTCAAACTTAATTCAGATCAAGTCCTATATTATGGGTAACCTCCCTACAGGTCCATTATGTTGTAGGTTGATACGAGATGTAATTGATTAAACCTAGGGTTCAAATTACAATTTTTCTCTCAATCTGAACCGTATTATCTCTTCTGCTTCTTTCAGATGAGCCGCCACAGCCGCCGTTGTTTTATTTACTTTTTTACTTTCATACTGCATTTAGAATATTTTGATTTTTCCTTGATTTGGTGATTATGAATAGTTGTTTATGGTGAATTAATTATCATTAAATGCTTGTGTTTCTAAGAAGAAATAATAGATTGGTAAAAATGGCGCTTATTTCCATAAGTGGTGTCAACATTTATGATACGCTCTTCCTGGGTGGTAATAGTACAAGTTAAATCACTGACCTGACCATCATGTTATGTACCATAGAATTAATTACCAAAAGCTTAAAAAAATGCCCTATTGTTTTTTTAGCAATATCATTTATATGTCGAATCCTTATCAGAAATGATAACGAGTGGAGAACTATCTTATTAACCTTAGTTAAAAAAATGTGGTAGTTGGAGCGGACAACAAGCGGTCAACCTTTATTTCAAGCCAAGTTCCTTACATATTCTATGATAATTGGGAGGGGCAAGACCTAGTTTTCTAGCTGCTTCTGCATCAGATGTGGAATTCTTTCGTATGTATTCAAAATATTTCCTCCGAAAATATTTTTCCATCTCCCACAAGTTCTTCTCACCTTCTGGGTGAGGAAATAAGACTCCATCAATCGTACTGAGTGACTGTAGCTGTGATTGCAGATGAAAGATTTCTTTCACCACTTCAACGGAGATGATAGTTTCGTTGCGTAATAGGACGCGGTGTACGACATTTTTTAATTCACGGACATTTCCTGGCCATGAATACTTTTTAAGCAGATCATGTGCAGTATCCGCGGTTATTGGCGGTGTCTTACCCATGTCTATACTTATCTGCCGAATATAATGCTCCCAAAGAACAAGAATATCTTCCGGACGATCTTTGAGAAGCGAAACGTAGATTGGGACAACATTAAGTCTATAAAACAAATCTTCTCGAAATCTTCCTGCCAATACCTCCTGCTGAAGAATTTTATTCGTTGCGGCAATAATTCGAACATCAACTTTGATTTTGTCTGTTCTACCGATTTTTGCAAGCTCTCCCCCCTCAATCACGCGAAGTAACTTGGATTGTGCTTGTGGTGGAAGATCCGCTATTTCATCAAGAAACAGTGTTCCATGATGTGCTACTTCGAATAATCCCGGCTTACTCGTTGTAGCGTTGGTAAATGCTCCTTTCTCATACCCAAACAGTTCACTTTCGATAAGGTCTTGCGGAATGCTGCTACAATTGATTGGAACAAAGTTTTCGAATTTCCGCTTGCTCTCATAGTGAATATTGGTTGCGACCAGTTCCTTCCCTGTCCCTGTTGATCCTGTAATCAGTACTGTTGCATCGGATGTTGAAAGTTGTTTAATTTGGCTCCGTATTTTTTGGCTTTGTTCAGAAATCCCAAGAATTCGGACACTTGCGAGTTTATCTTCAACATTGTGTAAAAGTTTCCGTTGGGCTCTCAATTGTTCGCGTTCAAGGTTCTTTCTTTGATATGCATTTACTATGCTGATAATAAAATCCGTCGGTTGATAGATAAAATCTTTGATATCTGTCGGATATTTTGTGCAGTACCAAAAGGCACCAGCTTTGAGTAATTTATTGGCGAAATCAAAATCCGTAATGTTGACAGTCATTTTTGTGATCACAATGATCTGCAACGATGATGAAATCTTTTTAATAGCATGAATCAGAGAATCGCCCATAATCCTCCCAGCGATTTGCATATCCATAATCACGACGTCGAATTGATCTTTTCCTCTTCCGAGCAATTTCAAGGCAGTATCGCCATTAGAAACTACCTCAAGGATTTGTATCTGGTCGCTAAATGGACGTATCGTATTACGCACACGACGCACATCAAAGTCTTCATCCTCGATTAAAAGAACTCTTATTATTCCATTAAATAGCATCATATCTCTCTGTCATTCTTAATGATACATTGTAAATGTAAATTGGCATCCTCCTGTCGGTTTGTTCTCTACATCTATTGTCCAACCGAAACGCTGCGTTGCAATTTCATAGGCGATGTAGCAACCATAACCGGAATGTTGCTTCCCCATTGGTTCGCCAGAAGTTACGTGATCAAGAAATATTTTTTTCACGCCACTTGCATCGAGTTCAAGAAGGTTTGGATCAACACCGTTACCATTATCCTCAATACGAATAGAGGATTGGCGTGTAGTAGGTTTATACTTTGTCGTGATTACCACTCGTGTATTATCATTCCCTGAATGGTCCAATGCATTTTGAATAATAGGCTCAAATACTTCCCAAATCACATATTCATTAATAGCAACATCGGGCATTGCCGGATCGAGGTTCAATTCAAATGTAGCATATTCCTTTGAGACGCGCTTAAAGATGTTCTCAACAATGAATTGGATAGCATCATTTACGTTGGTTCTGAACATTGGTCCCCGTATAGTTTGTATGGGTGGATTATACCATTTCATGTCGTAGATGACACGAGCAATAAAACTTGCATATTTATCGATTCGGTACTTTATCTGATCAATGTTTTCTGGCGTAAGGACTCGGAGATCTTCACTAATAAAACCGCCAATTTTTTCTGCTTTATGGTGCGTATGATAGATCCGTTTTGTGAAAAGCATTTCATTTTGGTGGTTAATTTGCTCTGTAAGATGTTTCTTTTGCTCTTCAAAAAACAATCGCTGAATTTCATTACGCTCATTGAGTGTGCGTGTCGAGATATAGAACATGGCAAACAGACCAAGAATAATTAAACCTGAGCACACAAACGCTGTTTTATTATAATTGGATGACATCTCTTGAGTGAGAAATGAAAGATTGGGAGTAATTTTCATGTATACGACACCAATGAATTCTCCGCGGGGAACGAATGGCATAAAAACATGAAAGGTCTGTTGTCCTTCTACTACCGTGATGGTTTGTTCGCACTTGATCAGTGAATCTTTCAGTTGAGTAAACAAACGAATCGCTTCAGAATGGGAATCTTCGCTCGCAATTTGTGCCGTGCCACCGCCGAAAAAATAGTTGAACAATTGCTGTCCATCATCAATTGCAATGATGGTATTGGGTTGCGGTATAAGGATACAAATACTTTTAACGTTTTTATTCAAAAGTTGCTGGCTAAATATAATATTATAATCCTGAACAATTTGACGACCTTCACTTTCAGTAAACTTGTTCTTCAAACTTTTGGATGCCAGCATTAACTCTAACGAAGTAGCTGTCAGGTTCGCAATGCGTTCCGCTTCGTCTTGTTGATACCACTGCTGTGTTTGAACAAAAACTTGTTGCAGAGAGTTTTGGTTTAAATATAAAACGACAAATTGAAATGCAATGAGAACCAACGCCAGCACAATAAAATGTCGAATTTCAAATTGATACTTACGGTATCCTTCGAGAATTTGGAACAGTCGTTTATTCATTTGTAATTTCATTTGATCAGGATAGCATTCGATTGAATCATATCATTCGCCTGTTGAAGAGCATCTTTGACTGTGAGGTCTTGCTTAATAGCTAAATGTATAAAGTGAGAAATAATGTTTGAGGTTTTAGTGTATTCAACAAGAGCCGGACGATGGAATCCATCCTGCATTATTATTTTATAGAAAGTAAGCTCAGGATGAAAACCTAGGAATATGGAATCTTGATACACCGAATTAACAACGGGCATATATCCAGCTCGTTCAAACAATAAGCGTTGAATGTGATCGCTTTGCAGAAAACGGATGAACTCAACCGCTGCTTCCTTCTTTGTTGAGGACTTGGAAACCATAAGATTCCACCCTCCTAATACTGATGTAGGATTTTCTCCGTTGAAGTGCGGCAATGGTGCTCGCCCTATTTTGGAAAGTTTCACTGTATCTGGATAGAATTGTCTGAAATTTTCGATGAAATTTGGCCAGCCCCTCACAAAGACACCGTCATGATCAAGCATATAGCGATAGCTAAGGTTTTCTTCAAAGTCTAGTACAGCTATTGGTGACACGTTTGTTTTGACAAATCCAACCATCATGGAGAGTGCTTCTTCAGCAGCTGAGGAAGTCAACGGAATCGAATTATTCTTGAAAAAATCTGGTCTACGACTTACGGCTACTTCAAAATAATTACAGACTAAGCCCTCATAATCCTTCGCCTGGAAAATATAGAATGGTTTGTTTTCATATTTTAGTTGTTTTCGTAATTTTAACATTTCATCCCAGGTTATTGAGGACTGCAACCGTTGCTCGATCTCTTCAGCTTTGGGTAAACGACGTATGATATCTTTTCGATAATACATAAGTCCAACATCAATATACATTGGCATAGCCACAAGGATCTGATCATATGTACAGGACTCTATAGCATAGGAAAGCAGTCGTTCCCTTTCTGCTTGCGAAAAATATTTATCCAAAGGTTCACTCCAGCGTGTGAATCGTGGTACCCAGATTAAGTCCACAGCAAATAGATCGATATCACTTTTACTTCGTAGAGATCGTATGAGGAGTTCTTTACGTTCGTTCGTACTAAACTTCTCAAATGGTAGATTTACAGGAATAACTTCAATTCTTCCTCGATACAACCGATTGAATTCTTCGATCACTAACTTGTGACTATGGGAAATATTATCTGCAAAATATACTTGTACTGGTTCGAGGGATCCTGAGCGCCTGAACACACCAGTGAATAATGAAAGCCAGCCTACGAGGATCATTGACAAAGTGAGTGCTAAAATAACGATAAACAGTTGTTTTTTATTCATACTACATCAGATCAACTTTCCACAACAATCTATACCACATTTATTAGAGTTACAAGCGACTTGAGCAAAGAATATTTCAAAGACACGATAATTTAAGAACCAAAGACCTAAGTATGAATGTTTGACCTGTTTTCCATAGCAGAACTTATTTCACACCGCGAATGCCAAGAACCAGAATAGATATTGATCAGAATTTTTGAATCAAATAATTGACAGGATAGAAAGCATCATAATTCTTCGATATGAAATAGAATTCCTAACAAATATCTATGAATCTGCTTCAATCCGCGGTGTATTTCTTCAATGCCTGTATTTTCTTTACAGCCTTTCAGCCTGGACTGATAAAAGAGATAGCATGTTTCGATCATGTCTTCCGATGTTTCGGTAAAAGACTGAACAATCGTATGATATTTACTTTCCTTAATGTGCGGGTTTGCAAACATTGGAGCTACCTTCAGAGGATTTCTTGATTTGCAGTCAAGTCTACGGCATTCAGTAACTAAACCGAAAAAGATGATAACAATGAGTGTAAAGAGTCAAGGATAGTCTTAAATTCACCTCAAATCTTCTAATGAGGATATTCGAATGATTCTAGGAAGAATTTTATCATATTCATGTATTTTATCGGAGGATATGACTGTTTTCAATACTGACAAATGGTTATACGTCCATACTTCCATCGAATAAGATCTTCTTTCTCTACCTTTATAAGCCGCCTAACGGACGGGCGCTAAATCCCGATTCGACTAAGAGTCGAATCGGGATCCTGTACAGCGGGGCTGCAACGCTGATAACTTTCAAATCGTTGATAACGGAACGAGTTCATGCACAAAACTAAATTAACAACCACTTAAGTTATGATGTAAAATAAACAATATTAATTTACAAAAACCCATCACAAGCCATTCTTAATGTGCCACGCACATCTGGTCAGCTTGAGATCCTGGTTAGGGCGAAATATTATTTTAGCAAGACAAAATCCTTTGTCTCAATAAAAGATCCAGCCTGCAAACGATAAAAATAAATTCCACTCGACATCTTTATTGCATTCCATTGTCTTGTGTAGTTACCCGCCGATAATTCTTCCGAGACAATCGTTGTCACTTCTCTTCCTAACATATCAAATACTTTCAGTGAGACTGATGAACGTGATGGAAGATTAAAAGAGAATGTTGTCGTTGGATTAAAAGGATTAGGATAGTTTTGTAAGAGTTCGTAATGATCCGGAAGTTTATAATTAGTTTCTCCAACAGAATTATTCCCTTGTTGATAGACTCTCACATAGTCAACAGACATCGTGTCCGGAAATTGTGTTGAACTGTTAGGATTTCCCGGCCAATTGCCGCCAACTGCTAAATTGAGAGCAATAAAAAAAGGAAGATGAAATGCCTCTGTACTATTTATATTACTTGCGATATTTCCTGTCCAATATTGATTACCATCAAGAGACCAGTTGATCGAATTAGAATTCCATTCAATAGAATACACATGGTATTGAGTGACATCGCAAGATATACTTCCTCCATACTGTGCATTACCGTTATTTTCCCAATGCATTGTTCCATAGATTGTCGGTGTGCCATTTATATTTTCCATAATATCAATTTCGCCACATTCAGGCCAGCCAACCTGTGTGATATTACTTCCTAACATCCAAAATGCAGGCCACATTCCTTGTCCCACAGGAAGTTTGATTCTGGCCTCTATTTTTCCATAGGTAATACTTGTCAGTCCTTGAGTTTTAATGCGTGCTGAAGTGTAATTGGATCCGTTATAAGATTCCTGTTTCGCAATGATTAAAAGATTTCCATTGCTAACTTTTGCATTATCTTGGCGATTTGTATAACACTCAAGTTCGCTATTTCCCCAGCCACCTGTACCGATATCGTACGTCCAATTATTCGTGTTAATACTAGTGCTATCAAACTCATCTGACCAAATAAGGCCCCAAGTTTGTCCTTTGCATGGAAGAAGAATAAATAGAATTAGAAAGGAAAGACAAATTATTTTCATTTTGATTTTCCATATTATTGAATGTGTGATTCTATCATTGTATCAAGCAATGATTGATTCCTATCTGTTATCTGGCTTAAGGATGATTCATAAAATATTCCTATTATATATATTAGTAATTTATGTATTAAGAACAGAACTATGAAGCGTACTATAGATGAGCTCAAGTAAATGACAATTGCACCTAATGACCTGCCCACGTATTGTGTGCCAATGATAAGTTAGTATTTTTTCATTATCAAGTACTGGCTACCTGACAAGGGAAATAAGTTTCTGGTGCTGGAGGACGATATCCCAATGCACTGTGTGGCCTGATTCTGTAATATACTTTTTACTAAGTTTAAATTAGTCCACTTTTTCGGAGGCAGGTCAGTCTTTAGAAGGAAGGACGGGTTTAGGACCGCTGCTTTATCCATCTGAGCTACGGGGGCATACTATATTCACCTTAAATCAAATATACGACAACATCACAGTTATATCAACTCTGTGTTATAATGAGTATTGATCCGGTTTTCGCCCTTTAAGCATGTGATTGTATTCATTGATCTGCTTTTTATCGGCAAGAGCTAAATCTATATCGGCAACAGAAATGCCAGGTTCTCTTTCCCCAAGCCTACAAAGAATTTCACCGTTTGGCGCCACGATCTCGCTTGCCCCAATGAATTTCAAATCAACACCACCTCAATTTTCCTCTCCCACCCGATCAGCTGTGGCAGTAAATACTTTATTTTCCAAAGCACGTGTGACCATGCTATCTGGGCAGTTTGGAAGAACGAGATTTGAAGGGTGAGCAATGAGCTGCGCTCCCTTCAGTGCAAGTGATCTCGCACTTTCGGGATAGAGCCAATCGAAACAAATCATCATCCCAATTTTTCCAAATGGCAAATCGAAGACAGAGAAACCAAGATTCCCAGACGCAAATAAAATATTTTCTCGATAAAATAAATGCACTTTTCGGTACACACCGATGAAACCTTCAGGGCCAATAAGAGACGAGGAATTATATATCGCGTCAGCTTTCTCTGCAAATCCATATGCAATATAGCACATTTGTTTTTTTGTGAATTCGCAAAGCATTCTACAAGTCATTCCATCTGCTTCCTCCGCCAATGTAGCCGATTCTTTTTGGTCAATAAAATTATATCCCGTATTAAAAAGTTCTGGAAGCACATAAAGATCAGCTTTAACTGTTTCCATCAAATCCAAAGCATCTTGAATATTCTTTTTGACTTCACCAAATATCGGATTTGTTTGAACAACCGCTACGTGCACCTTCATCCTATTCTTCCTATTTATTTCTGTTACATTTCATCAACAATTTCCTGTGCTTGGTTACCGCGAATTTCTTCTGTGAGTCGAAGCTGCAAGATGGATTTTTGTAATTTTATTGTTTGATGGTTCGGCGTTAATAAAATCATAACAATTGAAACAGAAATGAGTACACCAGTGAAAAGTACAATTATTTTTGTTATCAATATTGAGCTTAATTTATTCAATAATTTCTATCCCTCGTGTTTGATCTTAAAATCTTTCATCATCCATTTTCGTGCAAGCAACAATAAAATTGGACTCATGACTGCAATAAGCCCAAAGATGAGCCACATTTGTCCCGTATCTTTCGGGCCCTCTGCTGGACAGTAACGCTCCATTATTTGGCCCGAATAGAGTAGTGGAACGAGAAACTTTGTAAGAAACCATGGGAGTTGTGCCACTCCCTGGTATTGTCCTGCTCGATCTGCTGGCGCAATTTCAGTAGCGTATTGAAGAAAACGTGCCGACCACATAGCTTCACCAATTGTCATGAGAATGATGTATGCAATAAGGGTTAGAGGAGTCGGACCAAGTGCCAGAATAAATGCTGAGGAACCCATAACGAACGTTCCCCAGACCATCATATTATATACATTTCTTTTGTACGTGAGTGCCGTAATTACCGGTACAAGTATGAAGATAAGAATAGGATTTGCGTTGGATGCAATCTCATAGTACTCGCCGATCCAACCGCCAGCGAAAGCCCGTGAAATATATTGAGGCAACACAAGCCAATTATATGTAAAGAGTGTCTGCACCGGCATAAGTGCGAAGATAAAGAAAAAAAACCTCGGGTCTGCTAAGGGATGTGCAGCAACCCAATGAATGACAGGGGCTTTGAAGCGATCCGGTAAAAGTGCGATGATAATAGGAACTGCAAGCACAATCGCTTCGAGGATATAACACCATGGATCAGGAACTCGAAAATAGATTGCAATCAGAATACCGGCAAGAACGATCCACGAAGTGATAGGCACTTTTAATGGGATGGACAGCTTTTCTTTGTCAGTTTTCTGTTGTTCTGTTTCAAGGAATTTGCTGTCCGATTTCATCAAAGCATTTTCTGCATTTACACTTGCGATTGTTTTCTCAACTGTTTTTTTTGACAATACAAAGATGGTCACAAGCAGCGAAACAAGAGTGAGAACAGTGTAAACCCAAAAAGTCCCATTTATGCCGAGGCCTAGAAATTTGTCATCACGCAGCAGGAATGCCATCATTGCCAACGATGAACCGGCGTTCATAAGCGCATAAAGCATTGCATATGCCATAGACGCTGTTTTAGGAGTAGTGAATTGTCGAACGGCAGCATAAGCGGCAGGTTGATAGACACCATATCCTATAACAACAAAAATAATCCCTACCATTGTGAGAATGTGCAAGGATGACCAGACTCCGTTTGGCACCATCCCGAAGATCGTTGGAGCAGCCGACATCACGATCCTTCCTATCAGGAGAAATACGAATGAAAATATTAGAGCGCGGCGGACACCCAACTTGTCCGGTACAAAGCCTAAGAGGACCATAGCGATTGCGATACCGGCAGTCAGAACCATGACCATTTCGTGAGACCATATATCTGCATGCTCGACACCTTGGAAGACGAAATCTGAAAAATGAATAGCTAAATATGTAAGAATCCCAAAGTAGGACAGTCCTTCAATCATATAAGCTAGATTCACTCCCCATAACGCACGCGGAGCATGCACCAGATCAATAAACGGTTGAGTGATTTCATTCCAGGTCTTTCGCAATACACTTTCAGCCTGTTGGTCTTGTGTCGGATTTATTTTAGTCATACGATCCTTTGTTTTTTTATGCACGATGCAAACACCTAAGACATATTTATGGGATACGCTTTAAGAAAACAGCAGCAAGCGGCGGCAGTGATAAATTTAAAGAGAACTGCCTGCCATGATGCGGTATGGATTCAGCTTTTATTTTTCCAATGTTGCCGACATTGCTCCCTTGATAGTAGGAAGAATCACTATTCAGAATCTCTCGATACTGCCCTTCGTCCGGAACACCGAGACGATAATTTATTCGAGGCACCGGTGTAAAGTTGTAGACAACGATAACTTTTTCAAGTCCATCATTCGATTTCCGCATAAGCGCTATAATGCTGTTCGCCTTGTCCTGGAAATCAATCCATTCAAATCCGGAATAGTGAAAATCCACTTGATGCAGCGCACTTTCTTCACGATAGACATGATTCAAGTCCGTTATCCATTTTTGGATACCGGCATGCGGTAAGTATTGGGTAAGATGCCAGTCCAGTGATTTGTCGTGATTCCACTCGTCTCGTTGTCCGAATTCTCCACCCATAAAGATTAATTTTTTTCCGGGAAATCCAAACATCAATCCAAACAGAAGTCGAAGGTTGGCAAACTTTTGCCAATCATCTCCCGGCATTTTGTGGAGTAAAGAAGATTTGCCGTGAACCACTTCGTCATGGGAAAGCGGCAATAAAAATCGTTCTGTAAATGCGTATAACAACGCAAATGTAAGATTGTTATGGTGATGAGTTCGATGAATTGGGTCTTTAGAAAAGTATTGCAGCATATCGTGCATCCAGCCCATGTTCCACTTCAGACTGAAACCAAGTCCGCCATACGCTAGATCTGTCGTCACACCGGGATAAGCAGTTGATTCTTCTGCAATTGTAAGAACACCCGGATAATATTGATGCATGAGCCGTGTCGTATCTTTCAGGAAAGCAATGGCTTCTAAATTCTCGCGTCCACCATATTCATTGGGAACCCACTGACCTTCTTTTCGTGAATAATCAAGATACAACATCGAAGCGACTGCATCAATCCTAAGACCATCAATGTGATATTTATCGAGCCAAAAGAGTGCATTGCTGATAAGAAAATTGCGAACTTCTTTCCGCCCGTAATTGAAAATAAACGTACCCCAATCTTGATGTTCGCCTTTTCGTGGATCCGCGTGTTCATACAAATGCGTTCCATCAAATTCGCCAAGTGCGTATTGATCCTTTGGAAAATGAGCTGGCACCCAATCGAGAATGACACCGATACCATTCTGGTGAAAAGTATCTACAAAGAACATAAAGTCTTGGGGAGCACCGAATCGGCTGGTGGGTGCAAAATAGCCGGTCACTTGATATCCCCATGATGCGTCGAATGGGTGTTCCATCACAGGCAGAAGTTCAATATGTGTAAAACCTCGCTCTTGCACATATGCCACTATTCTCTCTGCCAATTCTCGATAGGTGAGCCAACGGCTGTTTTCTTCAGGAATGCGTGCCCAAGAACCAAGGTGTACTTCATAGATGGAAATCGGTTCACCAAGATGATCGGATTTCGCACGGCTTTTCATCCACTCTGCATCATTCCATATATATTGTTGAAGAAAGTTCACTTTCGAGGCAGTGCGAGGCCGCAGTTCCATTTCAGTTGAGTATGGATCTGCCTTATCCAGCACATATCCGGATTTTGTTTTCACCTGAAATTTATAAATTTCACCTTCCGGTAATTCCGGTACAAATATTTCCCATACACCGGAAGCTCCCAGCACACGCATTGCATGTCTTCGTCGGTCCCAATGGTTAAAGTTCCCGACAACGCTCACGCTTCGCGCATTGGGCGCCCATACTGCAAACTGAACTCCGCTTACTCCGTTGACTTCGATAGCATGTGCACCTAACTTATCATAGATACGATGATGGTCACCGGCATTAAATAAATACAAGTCAAGGTCGGTCAAAGTGGGAAGAAATGAATAAGAATCATGATGAATATTCATTGTACCATCATATTTTATTTTCTTGAACTTGTATGGAAATACATCTGAATGATTCTTCAGAACTACTTCGAAAAATCCATCTTCCATAATCTTTTCCATCGGATAAGTATTTGCGGTCTTGTCATCTTCTACCACACACATTTCCCTTGCATCAGGTTGGAATGCCCGCACAACAACGACATGCTTCCCTTCCCTCTTGAGAATGTGTGCACCTAACACAGAAAATGGATCATGATGTTCCGTGTAGATAATGCGATAAATGTCGTCAATGTGTGCTGTTGATTTCATCTAGATTTCTTTTCCGAACAATTGGATCTGAATGTAAATACAATGCATGTCGTTTGATATATCTCTCTATTGATTTTGATATGAGTTTCGAGACGGTCAATCCTTTCATGAGTCTATTTCTAATTTCCGTAGATGATACCTGAAGAAGCTGACCTTTTATTGGTTGAAATGCAATATTTTGATTTTTCAATGATTGATTAAATCCCCTTCGCCTATAGACAGCGAGGGAAGCGAGCTGGAGGATCACTTTGGGTGATTTCCATGATTGAAATTGTTCAAGATTATCTGCACCAACGATCAGTATAAGAGCGGCATTCGGGAAACGATTCCTGAATGATTTGAGTGTGTCAACAGTGTAGGATATCCCACGGCGTCGTAATTCTATCGTGGAAACTTTGAAATCTTTCTTTCCATCAAGAGCCAACTTCACCATCGTAAGTCTATGTTTTGCTGTTATGGAATGGTGATGCAATTTGTGTGGTGGTACGTAAGCAGGTACAAAATAGATGATATCCAGAGAAAGCTGTTTCATCGCCTTTTCTGCAATAGCAATATGCCCCCTGTGAGGCGGGTCGAATGTTCCGCCAAAGATACCGATGCGGCTCATGCTACATCCATATATATTTGAAATGTTTTCTTAGCACATTTATCCCATGAAAAACGCTCAACGTTTTTATATCCCTTTTGAATGACAGTCGATCGGTACTCTGTGTCGTTCAGAACGTTCTCTATAGCGCTTGTGAGATCTTCATCAGAATGAGGGTCAAATAAGATGCCTCCATCGCCCATCATTTCTGGAATTGAACCAGCACGAGCCCCGATTGCAGGAATTCCGGAAGCCATAGCTTCCAACACTGAAAAACCAAAACCTTCGTACAACGACGGCAGCACAACCACTGATGCGGCACGGTACGCGAGCGCAAGTTCTCTTTGAGATATCTGCCCGATCTCTACTACATCTTTCGTATTATTATTTTCTTTGATCAATTTCCAAAGGTTATTCGTTCTTGTAATCGACTCCCCTGAAAAAGCTAATTGGAGATCTGATCGTTGCTTCATATGTGCGAATGCACGAATGAGAACTTCAACATTTTTATGAGGTTTGAGACTGCCCGTGTAGAGGATTGTCGGTTTGGTGAGATGATATTTATTCCGAAATTCTTGAATACTCTTTTCTGAATACTTCGCTGAATAGATGGAGGATACTCCAAGATGAATAACATGGACTTGAGTCTCATTCACATGGAACATATCCAACAATTCTCGTTTCGTAAATTCAGAATCGACAATAATTGCTGCTGAAGACCGGCACGCATGAGAAATAATTGTCCGAGCATATACTCTTTTAGAGAATGAAAAATATTCCTTACCTCTCACGTGTACTATGTCGTGGATAGTTGTCACACAAGGCATCTTGAGGCCAAAGGGAGTCGTATAATGAGGAGCGTGGAATACATCTGCCTTCATTCTGTTTGCATCTTTCGCGATTGACCGTAGCTCACTAAGTGAATATTTCCTAGAAGAGTTCATAACCTTCCGGATGGAAGACGGTAAAGCAATTCTGTCTGCATCGTTGGGTGCAAGAAGGAGCACTAACTCACTACGCGACCCAACATATGGGCTAAGATTTTGAATATACGTTCCAATACCAAAATCAAAATATTTTCGTGCGTCAAGAACGATACGCATAGGAAGAAAAGGCCATAATAATCACTGAACGAGCCCGGCGGTGTTCCTCACCCCGAGTACATAGAAATGGATATAAAAATCTTAAAAGAAGATAGAACCTCAAGGCTGACAATTCAAACCAAGACCTATGTGAGGCATAGAAGAGAAGCTGTGAATGACGATATTCGGTCTTGATCATATTGATGACTTCGTGAGATATACTCCCTCCACCTATGTGGATCAACGAATACTCTGCGCAATAAAATGACTGAAAACCGGCATTCTGCAAACGGAAACAAAGATCAGCATCCTCAAAGTACATGAAGTAACGTTCATCAAATCCGTTTACTTTTTCGAAAGCTGATCGTCGAATCATAACAGCCGCAAATGAAACCCAATCAACTTGTCTCGGAGACCTGTTTTTCGGAATGTTCTTGAACAGTGCTGTATCTCTCTTTGTGCGAAGTTCATTCAGAAGAGATGGGAATTTTCCATAAGAATGCTGGTAGGTCCCATCTGAGTTCAGCAGCAATGGGCCAACCGCACCGCAGGAAGGATTCTCTTTCATGAATTGACTAAGAGGCGTGATAATATCTTCTTTGAATAATGTATCATTATTGATGAAAAACAAATATTCACCGGTTGACGCATTTGCACCAATATTATTTGCCTTGCCAAAACCAAGATTTTGCTGTTGAGCAATAACTTTAATCTTGGGATATTGCATCTTTATCGCTTCAACACTGCCATCTCTTGAATCATTATCAACAATAATAATTTCGAAAAAACCCTTTTCGTGCATCCTTTTTATTGACTCAATACATCGTATGGTATGTTGGCAACCATTAAAGTTTACTATTATAATGGATACCTTAATCATTTTGAATCCCTTTTATCAGTAATAGCGGATGCATAGTTAAAATCGATATAAAATATGGACATGCACACTATCTCTTCTTTTGCCTAAAATTGTAATCGAAAAAAATCTTTGATTCTGATCTCCTGCGGCTGTAGAAATAACGAAGACCTATCATGACAGGCACTGGGAAACAGGCAATCAACCATGCAAAGATTTTCCAGTGTAGACTTAGCCTCTTTTCTGAAAAGTACTGATTGTAAGATTGAAGGTCATACACACCTTCACTTCGATAAGCAAGAAGGTATTTGAAATTTTTCCAGGGTTCCCTTTGAGTGATACTCTTTTTTGCACCATCAGAAATATCCTTGAAAGACCAAACCAGTCCGGGCCACTTAAACATCCAAATGTCAATACTGCGTGTTGTCCACTGAGAATTGCCATAACGGATACTAATATAAGGATGGGAAATAATTACAGCCGCTTCCTCCAGTGGTCGCTGAAAAAGAACACCAATATGTATAAATTCAGTGCCATAATAAAGCTTCCGCTCTCGGCTGAGCCATGTGCTTCGCCGTATCACCACCGCACCAATAAATGAAAGAAGCCACATCGCATCAATGAAAAGATTTTCCATTTCATTTGAGGCATATATCTTATTCTCTTTCATCCTGATTCGCTGACTTTGCAGGACGCCCGATAATTCGCGGTTCTGAACATCAGCGTTCACAATTACCAACCCATAGCCTGCATTGATTGCTGATTTCACCGCGGCGACAGCTCCAGGTTTCAGCAGGTCATCATCCGTAAAAAGCCAACAGAAATCTCCACGGGCAAGTTCAACTGATTTATCGTAATCTTGGTCAACGCCGCCTTTTTGGGGAAAACGGATGTAACGAATTAGTTCGGATTTCTTGATGTAGTTACGCACGACATTCTCAGTATCATCTGTGGACGCTCCGTCAACCACCACCAATTCAACATCCTCTGTTAACTGAGGAATAATACTATCGAGTGTTTCACCAATGTAATCAGCGCGGTTGTAGGTTGCGATGCATATTGAGAGAAGTGGAGCTTTCATTCACTTTCCTCAGCTTTAATGAATTCGAGCATGATGACACCTTCGCCCGGAAGATCGTCTGTAGAAGAAAACGACTGATATTCTCTTGCAATCATGTAGGGCTCGCGCCAGAAGGGATAAAAAGCACCAAGAAGTCGCTTCATCGAAGTATTCCTGAAAAAAAGGCCACGGCTCTTTTCACCATAGACTGCGAAATAAACTGGCATACCCGTTACACTAAAAATGCACGACTCTAACCGTTTACGATCATAATAATGCTGCCAGAAGGTATAGCCATCGTCTCCCTGATTGAGCACACCGTACTGGTTATAGCTGATGTACTGTTCCGTCGATTGAGACAAACAGGGGAGCGTCAGGATGAGTTTTCCGCCAAGACGAAGTAGTGACCACATCGTTTTAAGGGCAGCTTTATCTTCAGGTATATGCTCCAGTACGGAGAGACAGGTTATGAGATCAAATGAAGCAGAAGGAAAACTGGTATTCTCAAGGATGTCATTGAAAAACTCGCAGCGAGATTTCAACCCAAGTGCATTTGCCAACTTCTCTGTCTCTCTCAGATCATTTGAATCTGGATTAATTAGTTCAGCGGTTGCTCCTGGCGCCGCTTTCAAAAGAAGGAGCGGCATGAGCCGTGGGGAAGAGACATCAAGGTAGCGTCTGAAGGAAAAACCCTCCAACCTTTTCCAGACTTCGTGAAACTCAAAATAACGAGTTGAATCCATAGGTAAAAAAAGATAATTATAGCAGGTTTTCAGTGATATGCGTCTAGTAATGAACAGAATCGCAGCGGTTGCTGCACAACGCAGATGAAAACCAATTCCTGGTGCTCCTGCAATTTGAGCCATTACAAGATAGAGGGGCGAGAAAAATATTCCCTTCAGTCGTACCCACAGTTTGTACAAAAAGCTGTACGACATCGGAAGCGGGACTTCAATAAATTGTTTTCTAACATGAGGGTCGTTGTTCATTTTATTTATGATGAACTAAATCTTTCTATTTAGAGATTATTAGGTTGCTTCGAAGCAATTCGCAATATAATTCCCGATAATTATTTTAGGTAATTAGGTAAGAATGTAACCATAGAATAATTGTAAGTATATTATTTTATGGCAAGTTCCAGTAAAATCAGTTACCATGACAACTTTTTGAGTGGAAAGAAGTGTGTGTATTGTGGATCGTTCAACGTCTGTCGAACGAAACGCGGCTACGTAAAATGCAACAAGTGTCAAAGACAAAAAGGAAGTCATCTTCTTCGGCGAGAGTTGAAAATCATTCTTGGTTTTTATCAACAGCAACCGGCGTATCGATTGGCAAATGATCTTGGAATAAATTATAAAACTGTTACCAGAGTCTATCAGCGCATTCGAGAAGCGATTTATCATGTGAGCGAACTTGAAGCTGGCAAGCTCAAAGGAGAAATAGAATTGGACGAAGCGTATTTTGGTGGTCGTCGCAAAGGCAAACGAGGACGCGGTGCAGGCGGAAAAAGTATCGTTTTTGGGCTTCTGGAGCGCAATGGACGGGTCTATACTAAGGTTGTTGATTCTGTCTCGGCCAATGAATTGATGGATCATATTCGACAACATACCAAGAAAGGATCGGTCTACTTCACGGACACCTTTCGTAGTTATCGCTCCTTGAAACGCTTTGGAAAACATCATACCATTAGTCATGGAAAGAAATTTCCGAAAACAAAGAATCATATTAATGGTATTGAAGGATTTTGGTCTTTTGCTAAACATGTCTTATATAATTATCGCGGTGTTTCAAAATATCATTTTCCTATGTATCTTAAAGAAGTTGAATATCGTTTTAACCATCGCGATGACAATTTGTTGAAACTCTTTACTCTAATCTATTTCGGTTACGTTTCTACCTAATTACCTTATTTTAATACCGGGTGCCACATCAAATTGATTTTATTTTCAAAAAAAATAATGCATGCAACCATGTTCTCGTTACAGGAGTAATAATTGCCGTTATTCCAAGTGTAAGAACTGAAATAATAATTAAATAGTGTACCATTATATATTGGGAAATAGGCTCTTTCACCAACATTCGACCAAAACCTGCTACCAATGTGGATGCCACAAGTGCTAGGCAGACATCTTGCCGATACCACCGCCACATTTCTTTTCGTAATATTTTTCGGTGCATTATGGGAATTTCAAAAAATACGTATCCGATATTCAAAAGCACCCATGCACTTGATGCACCTACAGCACCATATTGCATCGCTAAAAATATAATCAGTGGAACCATAATAATCACAGCAATAATATTTTTGATAAAAGATAATTTTGTCCACCCAAACGCCAGCTGTAATGCATACGGTGGATTCATAAGACCATTCAATGCAGTTCCACAAATCATAATACTAACAATGAGATGAGTCTTTTCGGCTGTTATCGGATTCTGTGTCCACAGAAAAATAACTTCATAGGAAAACAAAGCAATAACAATTGCGATTGGCAAGGTCAATACTGCAATGAATTGGCAGCTTTTATGATAAAGACGTTTTAATTCATCCAAATCATTAATTGAAACCAGTTGAGTAAATCTTGGGTAAATACTAAAAAAAACTGGAGAAAAAAGACGCCCAAGACTCATTGCTATCAAACTTGCAAGCGAATAATAACCAAACATTTCCAACGAGAGTAACTTGCTTAATATAACCTTATCTATCTGCGTAAGAACAACTGCAAGAATGGAAATTCCACTCATTCCTGCTGTAAACTTCCAAATTCCTTGAAGAAGTATTTTTTGAAAAACAGGTTTACTTTCAGTACGAGGAAGATTTTTCCACAAAGTAACTGTAAATATAAAAGAATTAACGATACTAATTCCCAATTGCCATAATAAAAATGCCTGTATAGTCGGAGAAACCAACCATAAAACGAAGACAGCGCCAACACCGCGCAATGTGCCCATGCATATATTGATACCATTAAGAAGAACCTGTTTTTGCAATCCCATCAGTCCTCCAGAATAAAATCCGTTAGGCATCTGAAAAATCGCAATGAGACCCATAATCACAAATGCTTGTTCAATTATTTTGGGAGATAATGCTCCTGCTTTTACCCAATAATGCGCTAAGAATGGTGAAATTGATATAATCACAATTCCTACAAAAACAGCAATACCCCAATATATCGTTTCCAGAGTACGAACAAGGTTGCGTCTTTCTTGGTCCTTCCCCGGCAAAACGGATAGCCTCGCCATTTCCCTGGTTAGGGTACTTCCTAAACCTACGTCTAAAAGTCCAAAAATAGCTTGAAGTGTCGCAAATATACCAACTAAACCATACGACTCCATTCCTATGTACTTAATGTATAATGGAATAAAGAGCAAACCCATAAGAGCCTGCCAAAAGGTTCCGGCAAAATTGGCAGTAATATTTTTTTTTAAAGGATTTGAAGAAATTTGTGAAGATGTAGATTTTTCATTTATCATTCAAAACCCTGTACGAATAATAATTTTTCCACATACTTATCGATCGCATATTTTTAAAATAATTCCTTTCCTGAATTGTTGAATACCAATACATATGGCCTCTAAAAGTTACTTTCACCCATCATGACATCTGCAAGCTGGTGAAAACTGACTTTTTGTTTCCATCCAAGGCTTTTAATCAAAGATGGATTACTAACTAATATGTTAAATTCAGGAACGTAATTATCTTTTAATTGGATATGCTCTTCCCATTTTTTGTTGATTTTACTGAAACAATATTCTATCCACTCCTTCATACTGTGCGCCTCTCCAGAACCAATAACTGCCTCGTGAATATTATTTTGATTAATTAAAATCCAAATTGCTTCTATTACATCCAATGCATAATTAAATTCCTTTTGAACATTAATATTTCCCAATTCTATTTTTTCGTTACTCCCCGACTTAATTCGCTTTATGGTTTGAACGATCTTCTGGTTAATATGTTTTTCTGATCTAATAGGACTATCATGATGAAATAAATATCCGACATATGTTTGCAAACCAAACGTGTTCCGATAATATCGAGAAGAATAAACTGAGTGTATTCGTGATACAGAATATGGACTAGAACCTTCAAATGAAGTTTGTTCATCGATTGGGTTTCCATCATTCTTAAATTGCAATGCACTTCCAGAAATAAATATTTTTGAGTCTGGACAGTGAAGTCTTGCAGATTCAAGAATATTTAGAGTACCGGTACAAATTGTTTGATGATTTTCAAATAATGCGGAGTGCTTTGTAGTAGAAATTGAGGCAAAATTGAAAATATATCTGGGCTGTTTTATTTTTATTTGTTCTTCAACAAAAGCATAATCACGGACATCGCCAATGATACTTCCTTCGGATCTCGATATGCAGTCTACCTTCTTTCCATTATTTTCTAGTAAATACTTTAAATATCTGCCATCCTGACCATTTGAACCAAAGATAATTGCATCAATACGCTCCTTCATTGTAATTCCCTTTTATACAATTTCAATTTCCGGCAATGGGAAAATAAATTTTCCTCCTTGTGCGACATATTCTTTTTCGCGATGTAAAATACTATCCTTAAAATGCCAAGGTAAAACTAAAAAATAATCTGGATTCATTGCTTTCGCTTCAACTTCAGATATGATCGGTATATTTGTGCCAGGAGTAAAAGAACCATATTTTTCCTTGTTTACTTCAGCAATAAATGGAATGTGCTTACTCGTAAATCCACAAAATTGCAATAATACATTTCCCTTTGTACTAGCTCCATAACCAATAATTTTCCTTCCATCCGCAACTAATGCTTGAATTAAATTTATTAAGTTTTTCCGGTGTCGGAATACTCTTTCTTCAAAATCTCTATACGGTTTTGGATTATCAAGTCCCATATCATCTTCTTGTTTTAGCAACCAATCAATGATCGGTGTATTAGGCATATAAGACGCATTCTTTTTACAAGACGTAACCGCAAAACTTCCACCATTAATTGAGCTCATTTGAACATCCATAACCTTCATTCCACAAATATCCAAAATACTTTTAACAACTTTTAAAGAGTAAAATTCTAAATGTTCATGACAAATTGTATCATAACTATTAGTTCGAAGCATACTTGGCATATAGCTTTGTTCAAAATGCCAAATACCATCATCTGTTAAACATTGTTCAATATCTCTTACAAAATCTATCGGTGATTCTAAATCATAGAACATCGCAATGGATGTGATAATTTTAGCTTTGTCATTGGGGATATTGTCCTTAAATGTCTTTGCAGTAAAAAAATCAGGAATTAAAGTGATATCATTTCCATAGTATTTTTTGAACTTCAATCCGGTAGGGTCTATTCCAACTTTTTTATGCTTTCCCGAATATGCCTTTAATGATGTTGCATCATTACTACCAATATCTATTACTAAGTCAGTATCGTTTAGTTTGACAAGACGTTCCAGGGTTTTAATTTTTTGTTCAAGATGTCTTACCATTGATGAATTTAATCCAGATCGGTATCCATAATTATCTCCGTACATCTCTTGAAGACTGTAAGATTGTTTCATTTGTAATAATCCACTGTCAGGACACCAAACTAGGTCCAAAGGACCTTTTGTGATCTTTTCATCAATCCTTTTTGGAAAAACGCCTGTTAGATATTGATTCCCAAGAGATAATACTGGTATAAGATTTGTACTCTGACTAATTCGACATTTGGTTATTTCTGAATACATACTTAATAGTCCTATATGATAGGTTCATATTATAGTTTTAGGTAATTAGGTAGAAACGTAACCGAAATAGATTAGAGTAAAGAGTTTCAACAAATTGTCATCGCGATGGTTAAAACGATATTCAACTTCTTTAAGATACATAGGAAAATGATATTTTGAAACACCGCGATAATTATATAAGACATGTTTAGCAAAAGACCAAAATCCTTCAATACCATTAATATGATTCTTTGTTTTCGGAAATTTCTTTCCATGACTAATGGTATGATGTTTTCCAAAGCGTTTCAAGGAGCGATAACTACGAAAGGTGTCCGTGAAGTAGACCGATCCTTTCTTGGTATGTTGTCGAATATGATCCATCAATTCATTGGCCGAGACAGAATCAACAATCTTAGTATAGACCCGTCCATTGCGCTCCAGAAGCCCAAAAACGATACTTTTTCCGCCTGCACCGCGTCCTCGTTTGCCTTTGCGACGACCACCAAAATACGCTTCGTCCAATTCTATTTCTCCTTTGAGCTTGCCAGCTTCAAGTTCGCTCACATGATAAATCGCTTCTCGAATGCGCTGATAGACTCTGGTAACAGTTTTATAATTTATTCCAAGATCATTTGCCAATCGATACGCCGGTTGCTGTTGATAAAAACCAAGAATGATTTTCAACTCTCGCCGAAGAAGATGACTTCCTTTTTGTCTTTGACACTTGTTGCATTTTACGTAGCCGCGTTTCGTTCGACAGACGTTGAACGATCCACAATACACACACTTCTTTCCACTCAAAAAGTTGTCATGGTAACTGATTTTACTGGAACTTGCCATAAAATAATATACTTACAATTATTCTATGGTTACATTCTTACCTAATTACCAAATTTTATTATATTATTATTTTTAATAAATAGAAATCTATTATATACACTGATTGAAAAATAAATCCTATTCTGTTTAAGGTTATTAGATAGAGCGTAAATTTATCTTCTTGTTTAATAAAATAGACCACCGTAATTGTGAGGATGACCGCTGCAATTCACGCCCACAATTTCATGTAAAATTTATTTCTTAAGAGTTCATAGCGATTTTCTGGATCCTTAACAAAATTGCGCCCAACAATGCTATCCAAACCCAATGTCGTAAGCACACCAAAAAGACCTGCAAATGCAATAACATGATTTCGAAGCCGTGTTGCTCCGGCCCAAGATAACTTGCAACCCATATTCCAACTACAAGTCCTACTCCCATTCTTAAGACTTTATCAAAAGACAACCAGCCAATATTATGGACAATATTTTGCAACTTATCCGATTGCATGTATCTCTCTTCTGAGATCATCTTGCTCAATTGTCTTTCAATTCTTCCATACTTGAGGTACTCTTGAGGATTGGGGTTACTTTCACTTGCCGAATCCGACGTGCGCTCTTCGAGATTATTGCAAAGATGAAATTCTCTGCTCGGATCTCTTCATTGAATTCTGGCAGTCGTCCTGTGATTGTCTGTAAATATCCGGCTACTGTTTCATACTCCGGTGCCTCCGGCAGCTTCAAACGAAACTGCTGATTAAAGTCTGCAATGGATAACGCAGCATCTACAATAACCGACCCATCTCCAGCTTGTTCTACTGATTTGCGCACTTCGTCATATTCATCAAAGATGTCTCCGACAATTTCTTCGATGATATCCTCCATGGTAACGATGCCTTCTGTTCCGCCATACTCGTCTACTACAGTACCGATATGAACTTTGTATTGCTGGAATTCATGCAAGAGCTGGCTAATCTTTTTTGATTCTGGAACGAAGTGCGCAGGCCGGATAATATCCTGGAGAATAATAAGCGAGCGATGCTCTAAAAGACTGAGCAAATCTTTGCTGTAAATAACACCAATGATATGGTCAATAGTACCTTTGTAGACAGGTAATCGTGAGTACCCTTCTTCAATCACTTTTCGTACTAAAACATCCCGAGACATAGAAATGTCAAGAGCAACAATATCAGGACGCGGCACCATGATTTCCTTTGCTGTTATATCGGAAAACTGTAAAATACTCTTTATGAGTTCAAGTTCCGTTTTATCAATTGCCCCGCTGAGAGAACCGGCATCAATAACCTGCTTGAGCTCGTCTTCCGATAGTTTCGCTCTCAGCAATCCTCCTTTGATCAGTGCATCTCTCAATATGGTTTTCATTGATCTCATATCTTCATCCACTGCAGCACGTACTTCATTGCTACATTTTTAATATGTATCGCTTTCATGATACTCTTAGTGCAATGGCCCTCTACATTGCTGTGACTGCTTCGCATAAACACCTTGATGAGCCAAGGTCTGAACATCTTCAATATATTCGAATCTTGATTTTAGTACCGATATTTCTTCTAAAAACAATCCTTTTGCAGGAGCAGACATTCCGGCAATAGACCTCTCATTTGATTCTAGTATTTTATAAAATTCTTCATATTTCATATGCCCTCTTCCTACATTTACCATCGTTCCAACTAATGTACGAACCATTCCATGCAAAAAGCGATTTGCAGAAATTTCATAGATCAATAATTTTTCTTTCTGAATCCATTGTGATGTCAATACACTGCATCGATGATTGTGAATATCAGTTTCCACTTTACAGAATGAACGAAAACTATGCGTGCCCATTACTTGTTGAGCACAGTTTTGCATCGACGAAAGATTTAACTTTTGGAACACCTGCCAGCAATAATTGCGTTGAATTGCCGTCGGTTCTTGACTAATCGAATATGTGTACCGTCTGCTTTTTGCGCCGTATTGAGCATTGAAGTCTAATGGGGCATTCATCGCTTCGAGAACAATAATGCTATGGGGCATAACCGCATTCAGACTTTTTGCAAGTAGATTGATTTCAACATCTCGCTCCACAAAGAAGCTTGCCACCTGACCACGAGCATGTACCCCGGCATCTGTTCTCCCCCCGCCGGTAATTCGAATATCTAGCTGAAGTATTTGTTTGATTGCTTTTTCAACTTCTTCTTGAACAGAACGTCCATTGGTTTGAAATTGCCAGCCAACGAAGTCGGTACCATCATATTCAAGCGTAAGCCGGATGAGAGGCATGAGGGTGTTTTAAAAATGTGCGGTGATACTTATTCCCCATCCATTAACTTGCAATCCATTGTTCAACGTGTACGTATGAATTTCTATATTGTCCATCGACGAAAGAGATTGATTATATGATGCTGTTTTCTTTCCAGCAGAAAAAGCAGAAAGAAGATGATTCACAACAATAGCTCCTATGACAAATTTCGCATTGTTTTTCACCTCGCCGCTTTGAATACGCATATTTTTGAATTGAAGGCGATCTGCATCTGTATCCCAATTCCATTGATATTCAGGACGTGTAGGTTGGTACATCAGATCATACTCACGGTTTCTGCTCTTTGTATCGTTGTATTCTGCAGTTGTATTGAAGTTGCCGATGTTTACCGAATACTGGTCGTCCTTGTTGCTAAAGTTTGCACCTGCATGTTGGCTAGCAAACGTTTGTGCATCTTGCAGCAGCCAATTGGAATGCATACGAAATCCACCGTACGTAAGCCATAAGCCGCCTTCAGCGATCAAATAATACTTCCCTGTTTCAAATGAACCTGCATACAATTCTCCCATGCCCGGTACGAGAAGCGATGCAACAACTGCCAGCATAACTGACTTCTTGGATTCAGGCACAGGCGACACGTCTTGATCCGGAATGGACATTCCTCGGAGTTGAACTTCCTTTGTTACTAAAGCCGACATTGGTCTTTGTTGCGCAAACATCTGCTGTGTCAGAAAAAGGAGTAATGCTATCGAAATAATAGATCGTTTCATAGTGCAGCTCCAGTTAAATGGCAATGCGTATTGTTGGTATTCTCGTAGGTTCTGCGATCGTTCCAATACATTTTTCAGAAAATGCTTCTTTGATCGTAACGTTGGCAATAGTATTTGTTAAATCTGCATTCGCTTTCACATCGACACGAACATATTCTTCCGTCAATCCAGATACCATACCATCAGGATGCGTTGATTCAAAAAGAACCGGTACAGTTCTACCAACAAACGTCTCATAGAACATGTATCGCTTTTGAATTCCCAACTGACGCAATTTCTTACTTCTCTTCGCTTTGATCTGAGAATCAACCTTATTATCAAATGCTGCCGACGGTGTATTTGGCCGTACAGAATAACTAAATATATGAAAATATGAAATCGGAATGCTGTTCAGAAAATTGTAAGTTTCATTAAATAATACATCACTCTCACCAGGAAATCCGACTATCACATCTGAGCCTATGCCTGCGGTCGGAATATTCGATTTAATTCTTTCTACACGCTCAGCATAGACTTCAGTGATATATCTTCTCTGCATTTTTCGAAGTACACTATTAGATCCTGATTGAAGCGGTATATGCCAGTGGCGACAAAGAATATCATGGGCAAACCAAAAATCAAGCAGCTCGTCGGTAAGCAAATTGGGTTCAACCGAACTAATTCGAATACGCATTAAGCCATCAACCGTGACGAGACGTTTGAGAAGAGCCAGAAGGTTCGTGCCATCATTTTTCCCATAGTCTCCTACATTCACACCAGTCAACACTATTTCTTTATATCCTAATCCAACTGCTTCTCTTGCCTGTTGTACTATTTCGACAATAGTTGTACTTCGGCTTTTTCCTCGCGCCTGGGGAATAGTGCAATAGGAACAATGATAATCACAGCCGTCTTGCACTTTCAGAAAAGCACGCGTTCGATCCTCAAACCCTGCAGACGATGCCAGCCCGAAGTCGTTGTTATCTATACAAGAAACAACAACGTTTGCATGGTTCTTCTTTTTCTCGGTGTCGATAATATCAAGAAGAGAGAATTTATCCTGTGTTCCAAGTACCAAATCAACGCCATTGATTCCGGCTATTTGCTCAGATTGAAGCTGTGCATAGCAGCCAACGACCGCCACAAATGCATCTGGGGAATGCCGAATAGCTCTTCGTACTAATTGCCGGCATTCGCGATCAGCATTCGAGGTGACAGTACATGAATTGATTACCACTACATCTGCCGGGTCGTCAATGCCAACCACAGTGTAGCCCTGAGCAGTGAATTTCTTTCCGATCGCTGCAGTTTCAGCGTAATTGAGTTTACAACCAAGAGTATGTATTGCAATACGCTTCATAAAGAAAAAGAGCTGCCCGAGCAATGTCAGACAACTCTTTTCATGAATATTTCAGAAATTAGTTTGAACTTTGTGTGCTCTGTTCATTTCCACCTTCTGCGGGTGATTCATTCTTTTTCTTCTCTTCATCAGAAGGAGCGGAGATGACATCCTTCATCGTCATTGGAGCAAGTTTATGACCAGCAACATAGTCATCTACAAGCTTTTGTTCTTTACCGCGAAGATATTCAAGAGCGGAGAGAACGATCTTCTTGCTTTCTTTATCAAACTCGATCACTTTTAATGGAAGTGTATCACCGACCTTGAAGGAGTCTGAAATATTCTTGACCGGAGTATGTGAAAGCTGAGAGAGCGGCACAAAGCCATCGACACCGAGAGGCATTTCAACGATGACACCCTTCTCGATGATGCGCACGATGCTGCCTTCAACGTCAGTATCTACTTTGTATTTAGACTCGAACACTTCCCACGGATTTTCTTGTACTTGCTTATGCCCAAGAGAGATGCGTCGTTGACTAATATCAACCGAAAGCACAATGACATCAAGCTGGTCGCCTTTTTTTACAACTTCACCGGGGTGACGAATCTTCTTTGTCCATGATAAATCGGATATGTGCACAAGACCATCGACACCTTCTTCAAGCTCAACGAAAACACCGAAATTCGTAAGGTTGCGTACCGTACCGACATGTTTTGAACCGATGGGATATTTCTGCATAAGTGTAGTCCAAGGATCCGGCTCAAGCTGTTTCATGCCAAGCGAAATCTTCTTGCCGTCTTTATCCAGAGAGAGAATAATTGCATCGGTCATCTGTCCCATGGAAACAACTTGTGAAGGGTGTTTGATGTGCTGTGTCCAACTCATTTCAGAAATGTGAATGAGACCTTCGATGCCTTTTTCAATTTCTACAAATGCGCCATAATCTGTCAGCGAAACGATTTTCCCATTAATTTTCGTACCGATAGGATACCGCTGATCAATATTCTCCCATGGATGCGGTTGGAGTTGTTTCATACCTAGCGAAATTCGTTTTTTCTCGGCGTCAAAATCGAGAACGACGATGTTGACCAATTGGTCGAGCTTTACAATCTCTGAAGGATGGTTTACACGCCCCCATGAAAGATCTGTAATATGCACAAGACCGTCTACACCGCCGAGATCGACGAACACGCCGAAATCCGTAATTGCCTTAACGTGGCCTTCAAGTATCTGACCTTTTTCAAGACTATCAAGGATAGTTTTACGCTGGCTGGAAAGTTCTTCTTCTACTAACACCTTATGACTGACAACAACATTTTCTGAAGGATGATTAACTTTCACAACGCGGAAATCCATCTCGCGTCCGATGAATACATCAAAATCACGAACAGGCCGAACATCGATTTGTGAACCCGGCAGGAATGCATCGAGTCCCATAAGATCGACAACAATACCGCCTTTCGTCCTGCGCACGCAGCGTCCTTTAAGAACTTCACCGGTATCGTGGGATTTAACGACGCGTTCCCAGACACGCATAAAGTCGGCACGTTTACGCGAGAGTACGAGTTGGCCATCTTTGTCTTCAATGCTTTCGAGGAAAACTTCGATTTCATCGCCAATTTTTAAGTCTTTAATGTTCGGGAATTCGCTTTTCGCAACCGTGCCTTCTGACTTGAAACCGATATCAACGGCAACATTCGAATCGCCGATATGTACAATACGTCCTTTAACGATTTCACCGGCATTGATTTTGCCCATCGTACCGGAATAAAGTTGTTCAAGTTGTTTGTACTCTTCTTCAGAATACCCGTGCTCCTCAAACTCCTGCACGGCATCTTTTGTAACTGACATTCAACCTCCAAAACTGCTTCCCGTATTCACGGGGACGGCCCAATGAAATGTTCTCCGCTGCCAGCCAACGCACACCGGCGAACAAAACACTTCGGCTATTGATTAGTGGGTGATGAGTTCTTGAATTATTTTTGGCTGTGAAACACTTTGTTTGTCTTTTTTCATATCCTCAATTCTTGCTTTCACCTGCTCCATCAACCATTGCGGTGTCGATGTCGCTCCGGTGATTCCAACAGTTTCCATTCCCTCAAACCATTCTGTATGAAGTTCTTGCACATCTTCGATGAAACGAATATTCGGATTCACCGACTTCACGATGTCATACAATACTTTTCCATTTGAACTGTGCTTCCCGGCGACAAAGATAATGAGCTCATTCGCGGCAGCAAATTCGCGAATCTTCTTCTCGCGTCCGGATACCTGACCACAAATAGTATCTTTCGCATGAAACTCAATTGCTGTTTCTTCAATGGAACCAACAACGAATTCTTTAATTCGTTTTGATAATTCATCCTTGAGCGCATGGAATGTCGCTTTGTCCATTGTCGTTTGTGAAAACAGAACCGTTTTCCGATCCAGTTTCACTTTCCCCACTTCATCTAACGACTTGATGACAAGCGCTTCACCGTTTGTTTGGCCTACAAGACCAATAATCTCGGCATGTTCCTTCTTGCCAAAAATCACAATCTGATACCCTTCAACGTAAAATTTTCGGATACGTTCCTGCACTTTCGTGACGACAGGACACGTGGCATCGACAAGTGTGATTCCAAGTTCCTTTGCACGTTTATATGTATCAGGCGGTTCTCCGTGCGCGCGAATAAGGATTCTCGCACCTCGAAGTTTTTCCAAATCACTATGAGAGATCGTTTCAAGACCTTTCTTTCGGAGACGCTCGATCTCCACAGGATTATGAATGATGTCTCCCAGTGAATACAGCCTCTCACCCGCGGCAATTTCCTTTTCCGCAATATCTATTGTTCGAACAACTCCCCAACAGAATCCCGAGAAATTATCGATGGATACTTTCATACGAGTGTTTCTTTTGCATGGATCATTTGCTCTGCCCGCGCTACTATGAAATCGACTTGTTCCTCAATGGTCAAGTTGGAAGTATCGAGTTCAATTGCATCCGCTGCTTTCCGGAGTGGACTTATGTCACGTGTCGAATCTTTCCGATCACGCGCTTCAATTTCTTTGATCAATTCTTTTTCTTCCGCTTCAATTCCACACAAGGTGAGATCTTTCTTTCTTCGCTTCACTCGCTCTTGAACACTGGCAATCATGAAAATCTTTAACTCCGCTGATGGAAGAACAACCGTGCCTATATCCCGGCCTTCCAAGACTACGCCGCCCTGGACAGCGATCCTTTGCTGTTCCTGTACCATCACTTCGCGAACACCTTGATAACTGCTCACAGTACTAACGGATCGGTTCACCTGAGGCGTTCTAATTTTATCCGTAATATCGGTGCCATCCAAGAACACCTTCGTGGTTGGATTTCCTCCTTCCAATCGAATGGTGCTTGTTTGTGCCAGTGAAACAATTTTTTCATTGTCGCTCACATCGAGCTTTTTTTCAAGTGCTTTCAGCGTCAATGCGCGATACATTGCACCTGTATCAATATGAAGATACCCTAATTTTTGAGCCACCAATTTTGCTGTTGTACTCTTACCGGATGCTGCAGGTCCATCGATGGCAATGGTTATCTTCTTTTGCTCTTTTCTTTGCATTATGAACTTATAATATAAGAAATTAAACACTTTGGAGCAATGAAGAATTCCCAGGTTCTTGCATTTTTAACCTTTTAAGAGGACATTCACACTGATCCTAATCTATAAAAAACAAATATATTTATGAAACTGCATTATATCATCCTTTTCCTTTCATTAACGCTGTTAGGTTGCGGAGCGACACGCACTGTTATAGTGCCACGCGATCCGTTGGCACAATTAAGGAAAAACATTAATTCTATTCTCACAGACTCACTCTTCGTTCCTGCTCGTGCTAGCGTCAAAGTTGTATCGCTTGAAAATGGAAATGTTCTCTATGATCATGACAGCAAAGCGCTGATGAATCCTGGATCAAACATGAAGCTGCTCACTTCCGCCGCCGCTTTGTCGATATTAGATACGAATTATCAATTTAAGACGATAGTGTTCGTTGATGCTTCTCCACCTGTTGGTATTCTTACCGGCAACATCTATTTGAAAGGATATGGAGATCCGGATTTGAAGACGTCAGACTTAGACTCTCTGGCAAATGCAGTTCGGCAAATGGGAATCACGAGTATCGAAGGTGATATCATTGTTGATGATTCATTTTTCGATGACAACTATTGGGGTGCCGGCTGGACTTGGGATGATGAATCTGATCCGGATGCGCCATACATCAATGCACTTTCTGTGAATAAGAACTGTATCAGCATCACATTGTTAACCGATTCAACCACAATGTATCCCTATCTTGAACCGATGACAGATTTTGTCACAGTTATCAATAGAGCGAAATTAACAAATGACAGCATTCACACTCCTCTAAAAATCAAACGCCTTTATCTGAACAATCCTAATACCATTATCATAGAAGGTGAACTTTCTTGCTTTAGTCAGTTTACTCAAAAGTTCTCTCTCCGCCGTCCTGAGTATTATACAGGAACACTTTTTAAAGAATCACTTCGGCATGCAGGAATTCTTGTACATGGGAATGTTGTGAATGGTGTGACTCCGATCGGAGTCCGTGAAATTGCACAGCATGACCAACCAATAGAAAAAATGGTCACAAATATGAATAAAGTGAGTGATAATCTATCGGCTGAAAATGTACTCAAGATATTAGGCGCTACCATAAACGGCATCCCGGGCTCTACGAAAAGTGGAATATTCGCCGTAAAACACTTCCTTGCTAATATGGGAATTGACACATTGAAACTTTTTATTGCCGATGGATCGGGTGTGTCTCGGTATAATCTTCTATCTGCCGATCAACTTGTACAATTTCTGACAGTGATGTACAAACAGCCGCGAATATTCCCGATCTTTTACAACTCTTTACCACTTGCCGGTGTTGACGGAACTCTCGCACGAAGGATGACTCAGTATCCTGCCGCTTGTAATCTACGTGCGAAAACCGGGAATCTAAATGGTGTGAGCTGTTTATCTGGATATGTTCTAACACGCGATGGCGAGATGCTGGTGTTTTCTATCATGATGCAGAATTTTATTACACCAGCTGCCAATTATCATCAAGTGCAGGATAGAATCGGCACTTTATTGGCCGGATTTAGTCGAAGAAACACAATTCAATAACGTTCAGTAAAATAAGTACATTTTATTATCTTCACATTCTTCCACTTCTATGAGTGAGATACTTTATGAACAATACACAAACATCTTCCTTTGGGTTGTACGAAGCTACCCGTATTCTTGTACCCGGTTTTTACTTTGCATCTCTCTCTGCGATGTTTTTCTATTCTTTTCTGTCACGCTATATTTCGTTTCCTCTTGAGCACGGATATTGGACTATACTGTTTTTATTTCTTGTGCTTGTCTCCGGATTGACTATGTATGCAAAAGAAACAACAAAGCGCAGGCGAGCATTTGCCGAGAACCAGCCAAGTGCATTCCTTCAAGATATCGTCCGTCGCCATCCTACTACGAATATCCTGAATGAAGCGGAAGCTCGACAGTTATACTTTTACATTCTCAATCATTTTATTCCATCTGCATTTCATGAAAAAGTGTTCTTCTTTGGCACAGTATATCATATTATGATTCAAATACGCCGTACTTCTTTTTGGTTTGCCATCATGTCCATCGTATGTCTTGCTGTACAAATAGCCCTGGGCATAGCCCTTGTGGATCAGCAAGGATTGATCTTTTTTTGCCTTCTTGTTTGTTTGATTTATCTTTTGAATGTCAAATACAATAAAGCAGACAGGAAAATGCAGGAAAATTATCAAGATCAAATATTCTGGCTACAAATGAATGGTGAAATCGTCGAGGATCTCATCCGGAAGTACGATCTTTCGAAAAAAGGTACACTCTCATGACATTACGCAAGTGGTGTCAGATATGCGTTCGAATAGATGAGCCCTATCAGGACTTACTTGTCGGCCAGTTGACATCAATTGGTTTTAACGGTTTCGTTCAAGAAGAGAAATCCCTCGGTTGTTTTATCTCAGCAAATAAATGGACTTCCACGAGACGTGCAAAATTTCAGACAATGCTGGAGCGGTTTAAGTTTGAGTTTCCCGTTGTTGATCTATCCTTTACAGTCAAATCACTGCGCGAAAAGAATTGGAATAAAACATGGGAAAAACAGACCGGAATTGTTGAAGCAACACCGCAAATAATCATCAAACCATCTTGGAAGAAATTACCAAAACATCATCGCAACAAAATAGTTCTCCACGTCGATCCAAAGATGTCGTTTGGCACAGGGCATCATGAAACAACTCGGTTAAGCCTCAGCCTGCTTGAACGGTTTTTACAACCGGATATGAAAGTTCTTGATTTCGGCTGTGGAACCGGTGTTCTCGGTATTGCTTGTGTAAAGTTAGGCGCAAAATCCGTCATGGCAGTTGATAACGATCCGTGGGCAATCGAAAACACGCGAGAGAATATCAAGAGAAACAACGTTCAGCGCCAAATGAAAGTCCGGTTGGGAAGCGTGAGCGTACTTCCACATTCAAAATATGATCTCATCGTAGCGAATATTGATTTTCGTACGATTTCTCGATTCATAAAATCGCTTGTTAACCGAACTCGTAAGGAAAGCACAATCATTCTTTCGGGTATTCTCACAAGCGATATGCCTGCTTTACTTCCTTTGTTTGAAAAGAATCTGCTTGTCCCATTTAAACATGACAGTGAAAACGAATGGGCAGCAGTTGCGCTTCGCAGAATCCTATGATACGTCTTGCTTCCATCGATATCGGAACAAATACCATCCTGATGCTTGTCGCGGATGTTGAAAGAAACGGCGCTCTTTCTGTTGTGAGAGATGAACATTTTATTGCTCGGCTTGGCAAGGGTGTCGACGAACATGGTTTTATTCAAAAAGAAACTTTCCAACGTGTTCGAAGAATTCTATCGCAGCTCAAAAGCATTGCAGACTCGAATGGAGTTCAATATCTCGCGGCATGCGGTACCAGTGCACTTCGCGACGCAGCAAATCGGCAGGAGTTCATCGATTTCATAAGAGAGAATCTATCGATCGACATAAAGATATTTTCCGGGAAGGAAGAAGCGGAATCAACGTATCTTGGAGCTGTATCAGAATATTTGGAGGACTCTCCTTCCAGAGAATTTGCCGTACTCGATATTGGAGGTGGAAGCACGGAGCTTGTTTCTGGAATCGGATCAAACGTCTCATCAGCTGTCAGCATAGATATTGGCAGTGTCCGGCTCACCGAGAGAATTCTAAAAAATAATCCTCCCGATAATGCTGCTCTTGAGAATGCTGTGAAACTCGTTCAAAGCCATCTTCATCATATTTCACCTCTTCCATCTGCAATAACGCTGATCGGAGTAGCGGGCACACTCACAACATTAGCTGCACTTGACCTTCATCTGAAAACATTTGATAAAACTTTGATCAATCGCTATGTACTCACGAAGGAAGCCATTGACCGAATCTTCCAAGAACTCAGACATCTCACACTGGAGCAGATCAGAAGCTATCCTCAGATTCACCCTTCCCGTGCCGATATTCTCCTTGCCGGAATTCTCATTTTGTCGGAGACCTTACAAAAAGTAAACCTATCTCAAATAACTGTGAGTGATCGCGGATTGCGCTATGGCATTGTGTTGCAAATGGCACACACGTTCATGAACGCTTGACTCTCTTCCTTTCTGTACATAAAAAAACCGGCACAGATCATATACCGGTTTTCCATACCTTCATAAAAACAAAATTAATTGTCTCTTCGCCTGTTCCAACGATCCTTTGCAACATCACGCATCAATTCTCTTAGATTTTTGTTGAAATTACGTTCAAAGACAATAAATTGAGATATCTGTTTTAACGATAGAATATCTCTTAGTTCTTTAATAAACTTTGTATGCTCTTCCAGCATTTTTTCCTCGCTCAGATCAATGTCTTTAATAACATTTTCCAGAGCCGCATCTTTTGAATTTGATTTGCTCAACTCCTGAAGCTGATCTATCAGCTCATTTCGTTCTCTTCCAATGGCGCGTATATTCTCCTCGTGTTTATTGTATCGTGCAAAAAAACGAACTGAGGTTTCTTCATTCATTTGAACGACTTCTATAAGACGCAGCTTTTTATACTGGGCAATACGCTCTGCAGCAGGCCCATGCATAGGAAGTTGATCTTGAGCGGCTACCTGTGATAGCATGAAGAATATTGAGATCAATAATAGATTATGTGCTCGAATAATCCTCATAGCATTTCCCTTTCTGAAAGTTCCGACAATAATTGCTCCGCCTGTTCTCTATTCAATCCTGAGAGAACTCCGTCAATATCCATGTCCACTATCTCACCACTCTCGATTTGCTTCAAGAGAGCCTCTCGAATAAAATGATCGCCTTTCAGGTGTTCGGCGATTCCTTCAGAGGCAATTTCTTGATTCAACAACACATTCGAGCCGGCATATTCATTTGAAACCGCCTGCACAACTTCATCTGGAGAATAATTTTTCAATACCTGAAAAAGAGCATCTGTTTGTTCATGCACGGATGAAGAATCTGAAGGTATTCTGATCAAGAGAATCAAAAACAACGCAGAAACTGCGAGCGGCAGTAGAAGCTTCGATGTAATCTTTCTATCACTCCAGAGAGAGTCGCGATGACCCATGAGGCGCTCCTGCACACGAGGAAGAATGGTAGAATAATATACTGAACTTGGAGATACATTCCGACTATGCTGGAGTGCATCATACACAGCTTTCAACTCATTGTAATGATTTTGACATTCAGAACATTGCTGTAAATGCAAACGAACCTGATCGCAATCGTATTCGCCCAAATGCTCCGTAATGTAATCCATCAAGGAATATTTAATGTGCCCTGTGTGCACGGTTCACAAATTCTCCAATATTCTTTACAGCATGAAAATAATTTGCTTTCAGCCCGCCAACCGATGTCTTTAATATCTTTGAAATGTCTTCATACGGTAATTCTTCGTAATAGCGAAGAATAAAAACAGCCTTTTGTTTTTCAGGAAGCTGCTGTATAGCTTCTTCGATAAGTTGTTTTTGCTCACTCTGCTCATATTGCTTGTCCGGCTGGTCACTCTCTTCACTCGGATAATCAAAGAATTCATCAATTCGTAAGAAATCTTTTATTCGTTGTCTACGAATTGTATTGAGTGAGACATTGACCGTTATCCGGTAGAGCCATGTATAAACACTCGACTTTCCTCGAAAATCACTGAGTGCTTTATATACCTTTAAAAATACTTCTTGAACAATATCATCAGCCTGATCATGATCGTTCACGAATCGGTGTGCGATCCAATAGACCTTTTCCTGATATCGTCGTACCAACTCGTTAAATGAGGCCTCATTGCCCTTCTGGAATGATTCAACAAGTTCTAGGTCATTTGAGACGCTCATGAGTCATTCATATGTCAATAATTTGACACTCAGGAATCTTGCAGGTTTAATTCTAGCATGAATACGAGGCATCACCAAATCCCTAAACTTGCGCCTATGGCACATTCGACCTGATGCGCGCGATTTTGAGAAGGATCGGCTTCATCTGCAATCGAACGTACCCGGCCATTGAAATGAATGAAAATATCGCGAATGGGCTGATAGAGCAAAGTCAATCCGGTTGAACGCTCGACATGTAATGGCCCAAAAAGAAATGTCCAATAACCCTGATAGTCTGAATATTGGTCTGCCAAAGGCAGTGTTCCTCCTTTTCGATATACTTCGCTAAAGATGGTAAAACGAAGCGCATGAATAGGCGAGAGACCAACTTCTAAAAATAAATCGTCGGAATTTTGACCCATCCAACTTCCGAGGCAAAATCCATTGTTGGTAAATGTTGTAGAAGGGTATTGATGATTATATGTCGCCGGATTAACCCGAGAATATTCAATAGTCATATCGATATTGGTGCTGGGGAAGTCGAACACCCGAACACCGGTCGTGAAAGCAACTTGTCGATGAGATAGGTTGGGATCAAATAATTTGTCGGTATTCAATTCATCAATGAATAACGAAAGATAGGCATTGACATTCCTTATGACATTTAAATCCAAGCTTCCAAAGATCTGGCAATTGTCTTTGTTATCGTTATAATGTTCACCCGCTTTGAAGAACATAATGGGAATTAAATACATCAACAATGGCCCCCTATCGCTATACACGATTGATTCGCCTATCGAAAAGTCTACCCCACGCCACAAAGATATTTCTATTTGATGCGCAGCAATATATTTCACATGATCAACTTCGCGGAATGTGGAATATGCCGGGTTGAAATATGTGATGGTATAGGAATTCGTCGAATCGATAACATTTGAGTTTAATTCACCATGGAAATAAATGAAATCGATATCTTTCGAAAAGGGAACACGCAATTTGATTTGAGGATAGGAAGGGGTATTGTCAGAAAATATGACATTATTCATTCTTCCATATCCCCAAACATTGTTCATTTTTTCCAGTGACAAAGTAAATGCTCCGATTTGCCAGCTGAATTGAGCGTTTACTTCATCATATTGAAAATTATCCGTGAGCACGCCTTCTGACGGGATAACACCACGGAGAGGAGTCTTTGCCCTCTTATAATAGTCTTTGTCAAGGCTGGAAAGAAATCCTACGTCATCAAGCTGTCTATCGTTCAATCGGCTAAAATTGAGATTGTCACCTTTCTCTAAATTGTCATCTATATTAAAATAGAATCCGACATTGTTAAACGCATAGCCATATGTTTTAAATCCCTGCGCGCGATCCGACGTTGCCTGCTTTCCTGTGTAAGTGCGTGTCAGGCTGTAATCAATATCAAAATTCAATATCCCTTGGTCTAGTTCATGCGAATAAATATGCCAACGTGTTTCACTTGGTTCTGCATCGCCGGAGATTTTCAGCATTTCATAATTGAATTCTGTTTTCAGGAATTCATAGGTTTCTCTTTCGACTTTGGTCATTTCATCGACGTGTTTTTCCAAAGTAAGGAGTGCAGAAGCAATTTGTATTCGCGACAGAGGTTTGGCAGCATCCTTGTAATCGACGAGAATCTCACGCGCTTCCATCCTCTTGAGAAAATCATATACTTCATGTTGTACCGGCACATACACAGACTGTGCGTGCACGAGAACTCCCATAACGGCGAATAATATGATACTCTTGAAAAGAATCCGATTCATTCAATTTCCTTTTTGTTTTGTGATCTAATGTTCATGCCGCCACAACTCGCGCCATGAATGTATTTCTTCCACTTTTGGATAGCGTGCCGGTGCTTTTCCCGTTATGAGGTATCGTACATCGCAATACGCATGAAAAAGAACTGTCGGAAGTAAATTCTTTTTCAATCTCCGTGTTGAAACCAACGCACGTGCTTTTCTATTAACGGTACAGAATCCTAAATGCGACATTCTTCTGCTCAAGTCAAGATCTTCGACGATACCAAAATCTTCCCGAAACCCGCCGGCTGCTTCAAATCCTGCACGCCTATACGCTACGCAAATTCCTGGAAAGAGTGGCAGTCCGAAGAAATCGAATAATCGAACCATACCGTATGTGCTTCGATACACACAGCGCCGCAAAATACCGCCGTCACATGGTTGTGCCATGCCAGTCATGCCGATAATCGCCGGATTTGAAAATTCCTGATGACAATAGCTAAGAAAATCTTGATCCAAAGTTGCATCTGCATCGACAAAAATGAGAATATCTCCGCGTGCTTTTTTCGCGCCGATATTACGGCCGTAGGCAATTCCTTTCCGATCTTCCACAAGAACGCTATCTGCATATGGACGTGCAATGTCTGCAGTGTGATCCGTTGAACGCGCATCGGAAACAATAATTTCAAATTCTGTTCGTTGATATCGCTGCTCACCTAGTGATCGAAGGCATCTTTCGATACATCCTTCTTCCATATAGGTGGGAACAATAATTGAGAATTCCATCGAATCTCCCTACCGAACCTTTGCAAGTTTCTGGATGACTTCTGTGCCCGATTTATTGCTCTTAGCAATAACTTTATAGAAATATATTCCATTGGCTATATTATCTCCGTCATGATCCCTGCCATTCCAGTACACTCGATAATATGCATTAGCCTGAGGAGGCACCTGGATATCCTGGATAAGGCGTCCAGCGATCGTATAGATCTTTATCTTTATTTCATCGGCATAGTCCGTGAGGATGAATGTAAAATATGTTTCCGACGCAAAGGGATTGGGATAATTAAATACATCGAGCAACTTGAGGTTTGTCTCGACTCGAAACTGGATTTGCGTAGCTACCGAATCGGAATAATTTCCAGAAGCATCCATCACTCGTACCGACAACGTGTGGTCCCCAGTTGCAAGAGTTGGATGGTACGTAACAGAGGCTTTTGCATTTCCGCTTTGCCCGCTTTGCGATATGAAGAGACTGTCCGGCATAGGGCCAAGAGCTACCCTCCGTCCATCCAAGGCGAGATACACCGAAGAAGGATCAGAAATTGGCAATGGGCTGTTATCATAAATTGCTATTTTAATAGTTGGGCTGGGCAAAACATAATCGCCATTGTAAATGCGCTGTCCGTCGAATGTGATAGCAAATGTGGGACGCGTTGTATCGGTTTGAACATAAAACGAAACAGAATAATAATTATTGATAGTATATATTTCTGGAATTGATTGTTGGGGGTCGATCGACAGTATTTCTGTGTTGCTGCCGGCGCGTCCGGTCGTTGCAAGAGAATACGTTACCGTAGTAAATGAATCAGCAGGGACAACAGGAATGATAACCGTATCCTTTTGACGGATACCGTTATTCATCAATGTAAAGACCACTTTCACGCTGTCGGCAGGTTGCTCGCCTGCATTGTAAATTTTTGCTGTTATCCCTAAGGATTTCCCTTCCATCAATGTATCGGAAGTTATCGAAACACATTGATAATTGATGGCAAGTTCCGGAGGAGGTTTCAGTAAAACATTCCAATTTTTTAAGAGAGGCGTTTCACCCGAAGCATTCGCAGTAAATTTTCCTAAAAGTTGTAATGTCCGATATTTCTTTGCACTAAAAGATGCAAGAGTTAACGTACTGCTCGTATCGTTTGTCACAAGCGTATCCACTGAACCTGTAAGCGTTGTCCCAAGAACATACATACCAAGATTACTTCCTGCGGGTGTTGTCTTGGTAATTGCAGCTTGTTTCCATTGAGAAGAAGGGCCAAAAGATGGGCTGAGCACATAACCAGATAGAGCTGGGCGAATGAAAGTTGTATCAAGCTGAACTCGCAATGAATCGGATCCTATATACCATCCTTCCAATGCCGTACCTACTGGATCGCCTTTTCTGCCAAGTAACGCCCATGATGCGCGCCAGCCGGTAGTGTAATCCGTTAATTTATCGATATAAGCGCTTCCAAATTCTTTGATAGCATTTGCTGCAGCAGGTGTCGGTGAGCTTGATCCTGGAATAAGAACGCCATTAAAGGCATCGTCAATCACAACCATTGCCACTAAACTTCCATTAGGCATTGCTTCAAGAAATTTTATCAATTTTGTCGAACTTGTTGAATCTCCGTAAGTATCAAAGGACTGTTGTTGAATAGCATGATAATCCATCGTATCTAATTGGACAATTGTAATGCCACGATTGAAAGTGCTGCCAAGTAAGTTTATTCCATTTACTTTCACCGCTCCATAATCTATGGTATTTCGTCCAGATGAAACAATTTCAATCGAATACGTTGAAACTAACAGATGCACACCTGTTGAATCATGAAAACAATGAGAATAAGAATTCGTTGTCCATTCTGATGGTACGGTCTGCGTCCACCGAGTCAAAGAATCTGATGACGGAACAAATGAGCCGGATGTAGGCGAAAGAGAACCGGAAGTCTTCCAGTAATATCGTTTTACTGCTATATCGGCAGGAGTAAAGGATGTTACCACCTGTCCTATCGGAGCTGTATAGGAAGATGCTGTCGAGAACGAATCGCTGGTATCGATCATAATTGTTACTGCATTCGTATCGCTCGGTTTTTTTACCGGATTGAGAAGAATGAACTTTTTCGGCGGACAATTCAATCCGGGAACAGGATATGCAATTCTATATACCGCCGTTTGTACTACGACAGAATATTCGCAGGAATTGTCGGAATAATTCGACTCCGAAACCGTACGAGCCGGGTTCAATTGTATGACAAAGGTATGTTCTCCCGGCAAGTTCTTCACGACGTATGAAAGATGAATTGTGTCGGCATACAACGGAACCGGCAAGGCAAATATCGTATCGGAACTCGTCGTGAGATATGTATGTGTGACTTTTACTTTGAAGGTATCGGTTGGCACAGCCCCCAAATTGTGATATGGAATCGTCAGAGAAATCACATCATTATCGTCCGACGGAAAGCTGGGTGAAGAAGTTATTAGACTGCTGGAAATAACCAGATTTGGCAATGACGGAATAGCCAACCGAACAGCAGGATCGCCGATCAATGTATTGGTCAGCATCAACTGTCTTCCCATCGCAGAGTTATTCCATCCATTTTGATTCAAGGTAAGAATTTTCCCTAAAAGATGATCTTTTCCAATGGTATGCGTGGAATCTGCCATGACTTCTTCAAAGAAGTATTCCGGCAGAGTGGTAGCGATGGATTCAAATCCCAAGGAAGAATTCCCGATATATCCAATCGCCGAGCTATTACTGCCGACAACAAACTGTTCGCTAAATGAACTGATATTCGGCTCCGCAAACTTCCCCGTCGAACATCCGAAATCGGAAATGAACGGGAAACGTCCGACTGTATTTGCTAAATCCGTTACCTTATTGATATCATTGTCCCAAGTTTCAGTCCCGCTATGTCCAATATAAGTAATCATCAACGCACTGCTGTCAATAGCATTTGCAATTTGTGTCGTTGTGTATGGGCCAAAGCTGGAAACCGGATTTGATGTTTTATAAAAATCGATGGCAATGCCGCCGATCGGCCGCGGTTGAATGATCTCGTTTATAACTTGTTGATTCACAGAATGAAATGTTGAATACTCACTGCTAGTGGAACCGCCGGCAAAGAACATATATCGTTTATTCCAGACATCGGATGTCTGTGTTACGTATGTTTGCAGCCTTGTAAAATAGCGTTGAAATTCATCCGTTGACGCTACAGGCAATCGCCCCAAATACATTTGAGGAATATCAAGTGAATCATACAGTTTGGCTATCCATTGATCACTTACAGGCATACCAAATACCGGAACAACGTTCCGGACATAACTGCCCTCTGCAATGCCGAGATAATTCTTAAAATCGTAATTGGCTTCGCCCACCAATAACACGTACAAAGGCATGGGCGACGTCCAATTCGTGGTTGCTTTCAAAAATTCCCGTTCCGCTTCAGGAACAGGATAACCATAACCGAATTCATCAAATATATCTTTTATATTGATAATGGCAGTCATCAAGCCGTATGTTGATTGGATAAAGGCAGTGTACTGTTCTGCAAGAGAAAGAAATGAGGAATCAGTGATCAAGAGATAATCGGCGTGACGAGAAGAATTTCGTAAATCGACAAAGGCACTTTTATATGCAATCAGCGGTGTTGCAATTTTTGCCGATGAGACAATAACGTAGCGGTCTCCATTGCGAACAGTATCTACGAAAGAGACAGTATACGTCCCTGAACCATCAACTGTTCCTAAAATACGTTTTGGATATTTTCCTGATTTATAAATTACCGCGCTGTTTGATGCAAGTCCATGAAGAACCACTCTCCGTACGGCAGTACCGCTGAGATCATGAAATCCAAACCAGAGACTGTCATCTGTTGCTGTCAGCGAACGAGGGTATTCAACATCTGCCCAATCAAATACAATTGAATTGGTTGACGATGCCGAAGCATAGGAATACAGATGCAAGGTATTTGTTCCCTCGGTTAGGATCGAAGTACTGATCGCCCGCCGTAGGATCGATTGTTCAAAAGGACCAAGAATCGACGTATCAGGAAGCAATGTAGAATTGATACCGATTTGCACCATATGAGCATTTGCGATGGAGCTGATAGCTGCCGATCCCGCCACCTTCATCAAAATTCGAGGAGAAAATGCTCCGGATTGTATCTGCGTCGCAGAAAAAGTCGGATCACAACTTCCTCCCGCATAGATATATGTCCAGACCCACATATCACCGGATGTCCAGTATGGATTCTGCTGTTCTACCGCATCATCGCCGCAATACGCATAGACTGTATTTTGTTCGATGTGAACGTTTTCCGTGTACCAGAAAAGCGAATCATTGGGTGTTACTGTTGTATCGTTCGTTGTATATCGCGCACCAGACGCACTTCCCCATTCTAACCAGTAATAGGAAGTGTCGGTGTATCGGTTGAGATATTCGGAATATTCTTCCTCGCCAGTCGGAATGATCCGATACAGTGTATCAGGGTTATAATTTTTTGTACCAACAAACTCAAGATAATCTCCTGCAGAAAAAGTATGAGCGGATACAGTGTTCACCGTCATCGGCAATTCATGTCCTTTGTTGAATAATTGAAACGTCGTCGGATCTGCTTGTGCCAACTCCGATGCAATGCTCGTTAATTGCACATAGGAAAGACGGTACACACCATCGCCGGGAATGGTAATTTTGATCGCTTTGCCGTTGATTGGAATCCATGCTTTCGTCGAATCACTCCACGTAAGTGCTTCCGTAGAAACAAATGAGGAAGCGCTATTCACTTCCAATGCATTCAAAACGGATTGAAATTGTTTATCATTGGCGGATGTCGCTGAAACCGGAAGTAGCGAGCCGCTTAGAGTCACATCAATCGTATCAACAGATTGAACAGTTTGACCGTATCGTACAAGAGGCGCCACCGATAATTCCGCTAAACGTTGTCCCCGGAACCAGCGATATCCTTTCAATGTAACAAGAGAACTTCCCGAACTCGGTACTTGCTGCCGCACTTGCTCTAGAGACGATGAAAATTTAGATATTTTTCCCGAAAGCGTATGTGCAGAATGATGGCGCACTTGTAGTTGAATCTTCGCCTTTGGCGCTATCGCATAATAACATGTGTATGATGTCTTCGCAGCTGTATCGGTTTCTGCATGATGCAAAACAAATTGAATATTCATTCCGCTTTGTGAAGAATGCAGGTTCGCTCTTCCCCATGGAAAATATTTTTGTTGTGCAACAGCAGTGGAATCAAACAACAGCGATATCAGCAAAATCACGCCGACAATAAATCTGCTCATAACTGTACAACTAAAATTTGCTATCATCTCTGAATTCAGCATTTCAGAGACCAATAATATCGTTTGATACCTTGCCCAATACCTGATAATATACAATAACTTTCTGAAAGAGATAATCTAAACTGCAGCGTCTTTTTAATTGTTCGTAACACACAAAACGGAATAACGAACATCATGCATAAATGATTTCGATTTTTTAGGAAATAAATAATTTCGTTGTGGTGAAAATCCCTGTAATATTGCGCCGTTGCATTTATCTGTAAAAGAACATTTCCTGTCTTTTGAGGGATATGCTGGATAGTTGTCTCGTTCGTAAAACGAATACGGTAGCCCAAGCTTTTCAAACGCTCAGAAACATCTTGCTCTTCAAATATTGATGTCCCTCGAAATATTGCATCAAAATAACCGGCTTCCTGCAACACAGTTTGTTTTATGGACATATTTCCCCCTACCAAAGTTTCGACATCACAACAAACATCGGAATGAAATCCATCTTTCATACGTCCGTACCATAATACACGACAAATATCTGTAGACATCAACGGCGGTAAATCGTTTTCAATAATTCTGCATGAAACACCCCCTATCGTAGTATCTCTGTGATTCTTCACATGAACTTCCATCATCTTAGGAGAAGGAACAATATCATCATCACAGAATAAAAGAATATCTCCTGTTGCGTTACGAATTCCGATATTCTTAGCATTAGAGCGGTTGGGATAGGCAGAATACAGTAACTTCAATGGATAAGGAACAGATATACCTTGTCGTGATACTTGCTGTGTTGCACTACTTTGATCTACCACAATCACTTCAAACGATGTATAGGTTTGTTCTTTCAATGCTGTAAGTAAGTGGAGAACACATTCCGGACGATTACAGGTCGGAATAATAATAGAAACAAATGGTTGAAGACGTTGTTCTTCACTTTGGATAACAGTAAGAGCATTCGCTATTTGTTGAAAGTAATTATTGGAAAATCGATGTACGGATAGGATATGATTACGTGATTCAATCCATTTGGCAAGAAGTCGAAACCAGAGACTATATATTCGCTTCATCCATATCGCACGTCGTAAGGCATGACGACGATGGAAGCGAAGAAAATTACGATAAAATTCTATTTTGTGCCGTTCCTGTACTTGCGTAAAACTTGCGCCTCCGTAGTGAATAATTGACACGGATGGAACATGCATCACTTTAAATCCCGATGTTCGCAATCGGAACGGTAAATCAGCATCTTCAAAGAAAAAGGAAAAACCTTCATCAAATCCACCAACAGCATTAAAGTGCGAACGGCGCAAGAATAGAAACGCCCCCTCAACATAATTTACATTTTGCCGCAGGGAGATGTTTTTGCGTCGCTCTTCAAATTCACGCCATATACCACGAAAATTGTTCGGCACAATTTCTAATAACAACCCGCGTAACACTGTCGTTCGGGAAAACCTTGTCCTGCTATTGTCGTTTCCATCTTTATGTTGACATCCTAGCAAAGCAATCAGAGCATCTTGTTCCATAAAAGAACACAGCGTTTCTATAGCTCCGGGTTCGACAATAACATCGGCATTGGAAATAACTACATATCGTGTCGTAAGCAGTGTAGAACCAGTGTTAGCGGCATGCCCATAACCGAGATTCTCGTTCAACACACAAAATCGAATTTGTGGATACTGCACCCGAAGCTGCTCTACGCTACCATCAGTTGAACCTTGATCGAGAACAATAAGATTCTTTAACAACACACCATCCGATAAAAAAGAAGCAACACAATTCAACAAATGTTGACACGTATTCCAACTGATAATAACTACTCCAATATCAGGTAAAATCACAATCGACTCCGAAAAAGCAAAAATAATTTATCGCCTAAATAGGTTGCAAACCAATAGCGCCATAGAATCCAATTTTTCCACATTGTGGGAAATGCCTGCACAAACCATTGGCGCGCTATTCGCATGTGACCATGATAGTATTCATTTAAGCCGAGGCGAAACTTTATAGCATATTGGTCGTTCACCGTCAGGTTGTTGTGAAGTTTATGTAATAAATAATCATTAGCAAAATTCAAGGTATAAATTCGTTGTTCGTTTTTTCGTTCGACAGAAATAGCATGTGCATGGAGGCGATACCGAAGAAGGACTTTTTGAAGATTATAAAAGTTCGTAACCGGCAATAGGCGAAGAAAGAATTCATAATCAATTGCGCTTTGACACATTTCATTGAAACCTCCAACAACATCAAATAACTCTCTGCGCATCATGGTCGCAGGAAAGCACATAGAAGAATGCTTTGTTATTTCATATTCAATATCAGTATGTTGTTCTGGTAATCTGCGAATGGTGTGCATCACGTTGTTGCGTGCATCCATAAGCTGGTACCAGCAGGATACCACGCCAATTTCAGGATGTTCCTGCAAAATATGATATTGTTCCTTTAATCGATCAGGTAGCGCAACATCATCTGCATCCATAAAAGCAATAATCGGAGCTTTGGTATGTTTAATTCCTTCATTTAAGGCATGCGCACGACCGGAATGATTAATAAAAATAGCTTTTCTCCTATCATCATGAAGCGACTCGATAAGAGTCCTCGTTCTGTCGGTAGAACCATCATCCACGATAAGCAATTCATAGTCGGTCATCGTCTGAGCAAGAATACTACGAATCGCTGCTTCAAGATACCGTTCTCCATTGTACACTGACATAACAATGGACACTTTACTCAATAGATCTTTACTCATACCATTCTCTTATCACAACCAATGAGGTCTGCGGAAAGAATACTCCCCATCTCGAAAAAATCCACCGGCATGGTTTCCGTAACCATATCTCTTTTGAATATTACGAGACATAACTTTTCGTAGCTTCCAATTTCTTATCACTATCCATAAACCTGCAATAAATCCTCTTGAAATGGTTAAAGCACATCCCTTGCAAATCCCAAAAATAATTCTTCCCATGATAATCCTAGTTATTCTTCCTATAACCCTATGTAATGAATAATGTGAGACTAAAATAATAATGATATTGCGATTACAATAGTATTGTTTTCTTAAATCGATTGAATTATTCGTTTTATACAAACGATGTGAGGATGAATAGGTATGATGCACGATTGCATTGGACTCATATTCAATATCATAACCTTTGTGTAATACGCGGAGGGAGAAATCTATTTCATGCGAATAAAGAAACAAGTCTTCGTTAAACATCCCGGCAGATAAAAACATCGCATGTCGAAACAGCACTCCACAACCAATAAAGTTTGGATAAATAGAAAAACTTTTTTGAGTAGTCTCATGTTTGTTCAATGTATCATTATATATATTCAATGCTAATATTGCACAGTTAGGTAAACGATTCATCGTTTGTACACTTATTCCAAGCGCATCTTTTTCCGGATAACTATCATCATCCAAAAATAACAGATACTCCCCTTTCGCTATCTTTGCTCCCTCATTCCAGCCTGCTATGCCAATATTTTTCTGTAACTCAAGCAAACGGACGGTAGGATATTCTGATTTCACCATTTCAACAGAGCCGTCGTGAGAATTGTTATCAACAACAACCACTTCTATGTTTTTGTAGTCCTGCTCAAATACTTTTTGGAGAGTATTCCGTAAGTAGTCTTTTCTGTTGTACGAAAGAATATTTACTGTAACAAGAGGCTGCATGTTAAGAATGGGTGATGTTCTTAAAAGCTGTTAATGACTGCGCAATAACCTGATCCATATTGTAATAGCGATAAGTCGCAAGCCGGCCGACAAAATGCACAGTTTTCAATTTTTCCGCTTCGGCAGCATATAATTTATATAACGCTGTATTTTCGTCATTCGGTATAGGGTAATATGGCTCGCCTGTCTCGTGTGAATATTCTTTTGCTATAGTTGTCTTGCTCTGGTGTTGTCCGGTAATATGTTTGAATTCGATACTCCGTGTATAGGTAAAATCGTTCGGGTAGTTCACCTGCGCAACCGGTTGAACAAATTCCTTCTCGTGAGTCTCAAATTCAAAACTGAGCGAACGATACGGTAATGCACCAAATGTTTGATGAAAATACTCGTCAATCGGACCGGTGAAAATCAACCGGTTAAAAGTCCCGGACGGTATATTTTTAAAATCAGTATTGAGCTCAACCGAAATCAACGGATGAGCGATCATTTTGTTAAACATCTCGGTGTATCCATTAGCGGGCATCATTTGAAAGCGGTCATCAAAATATCGATCATCTGTATTCGTTCGGATCGGTAACCGGCCACAAACAGATGGTGCTAAATGTGATGGTTCGACACCCCAATGTTTTGTCGTATATCCTTTATACAACAAATCATACAATCGCCTGCCGATCTTTGAAACAACAACATCTTCAGAGTTTCGAATAAATGAGATCGATTCTTTCTCCCGCTCATAAAAGGCTCTTACTTCTTCGTCGGTTGTATAATGAAACCCAAAAAGAGTGTTGACAGTTGTTCTATTGACCGGCATCGGAACAAGTGAACCGTTCACCGACGCCAAGACCCGATGTTCGTACGGATGCCATGAAGTAAATTGCGATAAGTACTTGATGATGCTTTCATCATTTGTATGGAACAAATGAGGACCATAATGGTGTATACGAATACCGTGTTCATCGATGGAATCATATGCATTTCCACCGATGTGAGAACGACGATCAATCACTAGAACCTTCTTTCTTAATTGCGACGCCAATCGCTCCGCAAGCACACAACCAGCAAAACCGGCACCAACTATGAGATATTCGTATTTCATTGTACATCCAATTTAATGGAATCCATCCTTAATACAATGGACGATATTTTTTCGGCCACATACTCAGAACCTTCGGGAGACAGATGCCCATCGTCTTTGATATAATAATTTCCAATATCAGTCGGTGACATTTTTTTTATATCATCATATAACTCATAATAGAAGACCTGCGTATCTTTAAGTGATTGTATAAAGTCATGGTCTTCTAAATTTTCTATTTGCAGTAAATTATCTACCCTGGGACAACGTATAACAATAAGACGTTGGTTATTGAGTTTTACACAAGTGATTAAATCTGCAAATATCTTTTTAACGATACCGTCGCTTTTGAACTTTAAATATCGTTTGTAAAAAGGGTTTAATAATTTACTATACTCTAACACTTTAATAATAACTTCGGGTGAATTATTTCTTGATGATCTTAACATCAGTTCACCATTTTCTAAATCATAACTTGGTTTATTCATTCCTTCAACTTTGCGATAGGCTTCTAATACGCGCGGAATGTCATCCTCGATAAACATGAGAACGATGATTTGAGGCTTTATAATTGGTTCGTATTTTTTGTATGCTAGATACATTTGATCAATACCCCACCCAGGCATCCCCATATTATAAACGTTATACTGTGACCCCAGTTTTTCTTGAAGCTTCGACGAAATAGTTGATTTTTCATCAAGAAAAACTCCAAATATAAATGAATCACCCAATAACATCACTCTTGTGTTGTTGTTTTGAGCACAAGCTGTATCATAATCGTTAGTATTTCTAAACCCTTGATTATTTATTACATACTCCACTTTTAGATCTTTGTACTTTTTATTTGAAAATGGAATGTACTTATTCTTTTTGCATACCCATCCCAAGTCCTTTTCAGTTAACGGCCACGTGACATCGACAAGATTTGTATCAACATGGATCTCCTTATTTTTATATTGCCCGGGATATGTTCGTGAATAATTTGTTTTATCCGACCAGAATATTCTCAGCCCAATCTCAAGTAAAATCATTAACATAAGCGTTAATAGCACATTCCATAAAATTAGCCTTACAATTCTTAGATATTTTTTCCGCTTGGTCATTATTACGCTATTCAGTTCGTTATTCTTGTGTAATTCTTCAGAAGATTTAATCTGTTAAGTAATTTCTGATAAAGCGTTGAGAATAATCGTTGTCACTGATGCACAAATTGAAATTTTTGAAAAAGGTAGATGATCGGCTGGAATAATATTCATGTTGTCAGTTTTAGTTTAAATTCAGACTTCCTAAAAGATAAGAATGCCCGCCCTTCCAATTATTCTGACGTATTAAACTAGATTATTCTATAATCAAATAGTTACGTTTGTTTCCGATACCATCTCGTCATCAAAATGCCATACACAGCGATAAATGCTGCGCCTGAGGTTCTAAGGCTGAAAGAAAAAAGTAATACACAGAGCCCCATAGCCATAAGAGCGATAACCGCTATCTTTATAATGCTAAGGACTTCTTTCGTGAAGGTCAATGGAACTTCATGGTTAAGCGCCTTCCATGAACGCACTGCAACAAGAGTCTCGGCAAAGATTGTTGTCAGAGCGGCTCCAGTCATTCCATACATCGGAATAAGGAACACATTGAGAAGAAGATTCAATCCTGCACTCCAAGCGACAATCGATAAGTATTTCTTTTCCTTCCCGAGCAAAAGAAGCGGCTGAGCAAATGTGATACTGATGAAAACAGCTATTATATCCAACGAGAGAAGACGGAGCGGAAGCACTGCACCGTCGTACGCCGAACCATAGAGCATTGTAATGAATTCCGGCGCATAGATGCCTATGAGGATTCCGGTCGGCAATCCAATCATACACATCGTCAAGACAAACGCTTTCCATTCTTTCACTGCTGCGGTTTTAAGTGAAACGAGATACGGCAAATAAGAAGCGAAAAGAAGATTAGGAATTGCCGAAGCGAGCGTGACAATTTTGTAAGCACTTGTGTACAGTCCGACTTCACGGCTTGTTTTGAACACCCCCAGAAGCACCGTATCTATATTCAAATAAACCTGGACACACATGGAAGCCGCACCTACTGTAATCGCCGAAATGCAATATGCGCGAAGTTGCTCCCACCGTACGCTATGCATCCATACAAAGTTTTTTCTGAGTATTCCTGACATTGGAATGAGCGCGAGGGCGGAAGAAACTGCAAAAAAGACCGGCACACGGGGAAGATCTCCAGCACTTTGGACGCCGCCAATAACAAAAAGAAGATACAGCAAGCTCTGCGCAAAACGGCTGACCGCCACAATATGCATTTGATTATGAGCGCGGAAAAAGAATTGAAACGTAAAGGGAATGGTAAACAGTGCCAAACCTTGCAGAATCAATAATTGTTTTACAGCTAAAGAAAACGGAACAAACAAGCAGACCAGCAGCAAGAGAGCAAAAGAGGCGATCGCAGAACCTGATTTTAAAAGAAAGAGAGAAGTGAGAATGCCGGAAGGTTCTTTTTCAGAACGCGCAGTCTCACGCGCGCCGACGATATCATACCCTGGATTAGCAATAAGAGCAAAATATGTATACACCGCAACGACAAATCCATAGTCGCCAAACCCATTCACTCCAATTCTTCTCGCAAGATATGCAGTAGTGAGGAACCCTAAGACTTTGGAAACAATTTCTGCCGACGATAAGAAAAAGAAATTTTTTTCAGCACTTCTCATGCGAATGGCGGCAATTTCACGCGTTATCGTTTCAAGAACCGTGCGTGGAGAATACGGAGAAGAAACAACGGATTTCCGATCAAATATCGTTTCCACAATCTTCGCGGTTCTTGGATGAGGCGGAACGCCCACTCGAATCCAAGAGCTCCGAGCCACCGCGGGCAATTTATTTTATCGCCTGAGACGGTATCAAGAAAACCTCCGCCCATCCAGATTAAATTCACATTCAGCTTTGAAAAGTTTTCCTTCGTCCAGGCTTCCTGCAGGGGAACTCCCATTCCTAAAAGAAGAATATCCGGCTGGCAAGCATTAATAGCACGAACGACAGAATTGTTTTCCTCTTCCGAAATAAAGCCATGATGATATCCCGAAATCTGCAAGCCGGGATATAATTCCTTCAGCCTCGTTGCGGCACGCTCTGCAACAGACGATGCACCGCCAAGGAAGAACAACTTCAAGTCGTTTTCAACAGCACTCTCGGCTATGTCGTAAATATAATCCGAGAGCGTAATACGCTCGGGAATATTTTCGCCTAAGAGCCGTGCTCCTAAGCGAACTCCCTCGCCATCGCAATAACTCACGAGCGATTGATCAAGGAATTCCTTGAACCATGGTATCTCCAGCGCGACATCAATCGTGTGAATATTGATATAGGAAAACCAGCCTCGCCGTTTGGTTTTTATAGAGTAGAGAATGAGCGACTTGAATTGCGAACGTGTGAGAATATCAACACGGATATCGAGAATACTCGTTGATCGAATCAATGGTTTTTCTTGTTCACTATGATGGCTCGGATGTGCGGACGCTGAATTGGACATAATCACCAACCGCTCATTATTCCTGCCGAACAAGGCCGAGTTTTTCTCTGAAATACCTCATCGTTTTCAACAATCCCTCTTGCCTGCGTACCCTCGGCTCCCACCCCAGCAACTCTTTCGCTTTAGTAATATCCGGCTGGCGTACTTTGGGATCGTCTTCAGGAAGGTCTTGGAAGATTATTTTACTACGGCTTCCGGTCAGTTGGATTATTTCTTTTGCAAGTTCCAGCATGGTTACTTCTTCCGGATTCCCAATATTCATCGGCATATCATAATCGGACATCATCAGGCTGTAAATGCCATCGATGAGATCCGAAACATAACAGACGCTTCTTGTCTGGCTGCCGTCTCCAAAGACCGTCACATTTTCATTCTTCATTGCTTGCGACATAAAGGTGGGAATTGCACGCCCATCGTTCATACGCATGCGCTCGCCGTAGGTATTGAAGATACGAATGATCCGAGTTTCCACACCATGGTATCTATGATACGCCATCGTCATGGCTTCTGCAAACCGTTTCGCTTCATCATACACACCGCGCGGACCAACGGGATTCACATTTCCCCAGTAATCTTCCTTCTGTGGATGAATCAATGGGTCACCATACACCTCGGAGGTGGATGCGATGAAGAAGCGCGCACCTTTTGCTTTTGCAAGACCAAGCGCCTTGTGCGTTCCCAAGGAACCGACCTTGAGAGTTTGAATAGGCAGCTTCAGATAATCAATCGGGCTTGCAGGGGAAGCGAAATGAAAAATGAAATCCACCGCCCCATCTACAAAAATATAATTCGTTACATCATGCTGGACGAAGGAAAAATGAGGATTGCCCAAGAGATGTGCTATGTTGGCGGTATCCCCCGTGATCAGGTTGTCAATGCAGATGACTTCATGATTTTCCGCAAGAAGCCGATCGCATAAATGCGAACCAAGAAATCCGGCGCCGCCGGTAACGAGCGACCGCATTATTTGTTCTCCAGATACCATTGGATGGTTTTTCGTATCCCCTCGCGCAAGGGGGTTTTAGCTTTCCAGCCAAGCTGATGAATTTTTGAAACATCCAGTAATTTTTGCGGTGCACCATCGGGTTTCGTTGTGTCGAATACGATGGCGCCGTTATATTCCACTTCTTGTTTGACGATGGTTGCGAGTTCGAGAATCGTCACGTCTTCCCCAACGCCGACGTTGATTATTTCTCCGTCATCGTAGTGATTCATCAAGAAGACACATGCATCTGCAAGATCATCGACAAAAAGAAACTCGCGTTTTGGCGCGCCAGTTCCCCACACAGTAACCGAAGGCGCACCTTCTTTCCTTGCTTCGATAAATTTCCTTATCAGCGCGGGCAGCACATGAGAACTTTTCAAATCGAAGTTATCGTGCAGCCCGTACAAATTTGTCGGCATTACGGAAATATAGTTCGTCCCGTACTGCCGGTTATACGCCTGGCACATTTCGATCCCGGCAATCTTCGCTATCGCATACGGCTCGTTGGTAGGCTCCAACTTTCCATCCAGAAACGAATCTTCCTTGATCGGCTGAGGAGCGAACTTCGGATAGATGCATGAACTGCCTAAAAAACAGAGTTTCTTTACACCGGTTTGGTATGCGGCGTGAATAATATTAGTTTGAATCTGAAGATTGATATAAATAAAATCAGCAGGATATGTATTATTCGCATGAATCCCGCCTACTTTAGCGGCTGCAAGAAAAACATAATCCGGTTTCTCTTGCTGAAGAAATGATTCCACAAGAGATTGTTTTGTTAAATCAAGCTCATCGATCGTGCGCAAAAGAAACCTTGCATATCCTTGTGCCTGCAGAGACCGCAAAATCGCCGATCCCACTAATCCGGTATGACCTGCGATATATATTTTATCAGAATGATTCATGAATGTATAGTTCTTTGTGCGTAGTTAATTAGTACTTCGTTCTTTGTGCCTCGGTCTTTGTGCTTCGTTCTTTGTGCTTAGTTTTTTGTACTTAGTTCTTTTTAATAAGTATTGGATAAATCCACCAATAAGATTTTTAATATCTTTTGCTTCTGTGAATAATTCATCAAATTCATTTTGAGTAATATATCGGCAATCAACGACAACGTATAAGAGCGTTTGGACTTCGGAAGTTGATCTGTAAGCATAATTTACAGAAAAGGATAAAACTTTTCCTCGATCCCGAATCAAATCCCTCTGCAATATTTGCCATAATAGAAACTGTTGCACGTTGAATCTGTTCTCTTAGTCCAAAATCTTTTGCGAAATCTCCTTTGGCTGTCAAGCCATATATTCGCGATGTCAGCTCACGAGCCTTTTTCCACGATTCAATATCTTCAAATCGTTCAATCTTCAATTTCTATCATTCTCTTATTTCCAACAGAACTAACCAACTCTGAACTAGTATCCACGTTTCTTCACTTTTTCAAAATCTGCATGTGCCATCATTTTCGCTAAGTCGCGAAATGTTGTCTTCGGCACCCACCCCAATTTATTTTTGGCTTTTGTTGCATCTCCCATAAGCAATTCAACCTCTGTTGGACGATAATATCGAGGATCGACTTCTACGAATGTCTTGCCGTCTTTTTTCGATATTCCTATTTCCTGTTCCTTCTCGCCTTTCCACACCAAATCCATCTCTAATTCAGTAAACACTGTTTCGATAAATTCTTTCACAGAATGCGCCTCGCCGGTGGCAAGCACAAAATCCTCCGGTACATTCTGCTGCAGCATACGCCACATCCCTTCACAATATTCCGGCGCATATCCCCAATCGCGTTTTGCGTGAAGATTTCCTATTGTAAGTTTTTCTTGCAAACCAAGCTTGATTCTTGCAGCCGCAAGCGTAATCTTTCTCGTTACAAAGGTTTCACCGCGGCGGGGAGATTCATGATTAAAGAGGATACCATTACAGGCATACAGCCCGTATGCTTCACGATAATTGATGATGATCCAGTACCCGTACAGCTTCGCTACACCATACGGACTGCGGGGATAAAATGGCGTTCGCTCTGTTTGCGGCACTTCCTGCGCTTTGCCGAACAATTCGCTTGTCGAAGCCTGATAAAACCGCGTGCGAACTCCCGTCTCCCGAATCGCATCCAAGAACCGCAGTGTCCCTACAGCATCCACCTCAGCCGTGTACTCAGGAACCTCAAATGAGACTTTCACATGGCTTTGCGCGGCAAGATTATAGATTTCCTCGGGTTCAACTTTTTCGAGGAGACGGTTGAGGTTGCTCGTATCCGTCACATCGCCATAATGCAGGAACATACGATCGCCGTATATTTTTGGATTATTGTAAAGATGATCGATACGGCCTGTGTTGAATGAACTGCTGCGTCGAATGATTCCGTGTACTTCATACCCTTTTTCAAGCAAGAGTTCCAAAAGATAGGAACCATCCTGGCCGGTGATACCGGTAATGAGCGCTTTTTTCATAAAAATTAGTAAAGAGTGAATGGTGAATAGTAAATGGTGAATAGTAAATAGTAAATGGTAAATAGTAAATAGTGAATAGTAAATAGTGAATTGTTCATGATATCTGATTAAAAGTAAAAAAATCAGTCTCGAATAGATTTACTCAAACCGCTGAGTAGTTTCTGAATCTCTATCAGATGAACTTCAATCCTTTCGTACTGTGCTTTATCAAAATAATTCATATTCAGGCATATCTCTACCTGCGTATCAATCTCACTAAGAGAACCTTGTGCAACATTAAGGAAATACAATTTCTCTTTTTTCGATTTTCGTGTAAGTCCTTCTGCTATATTTGAAGGAACTGATACGGCAGCTCGCTTCAACTGCGACTTTAAACCAAACTCTTCATCCCGTGGAAATGTCTTTGTTTCTTCATAAATCAATGTGACCAATGCAATACTTTTCTTCCATGCTTCCAGCTTTTTGTGCGCCTTTCGTTGATCACAATTACTTTCTTTTCTCTGTTCCCTGTTTCCTCATTACTCTTCACCGTTTACTCTTTATCGGTTACTTATTTTTCTTCTTTAATTTTACTTGCGCTTCCACCCATGGATAGGTCAGTTTAATCCCATCTTCAAGATATACCTTCGCTTTCCAGCCAAGTGAGAATATCCGGTCATTTGAGAAATTACGCGATTGAACTCCGACCGGGCCCTTGACATGCTTGATAATGATTTTCTTTTCTGCGACCTTCGCGACTGTATTGGCGAGCTCATCAACCGTTACATACTGCGGGCATCCGATATTCACAGCTCCCCTCAAATCCGAATGCATCAAGAGATAAATACCATCCACCATATCGCTTACGTAGGTATAAGAACGAACTGCTGTGCCATCTCCCCAGACTTCAATTGTGCCGCCATTTTCGGCTTCCGCCACTTTGCGAGACATTGCAGCGGGAGCTTTTTCCCGTCCGCCCGTCCAGGTGCCTTCCGGGCCGTAGCAATTTTGAAACCTCGCAATCCTTACTTGCATTCCATACCGGCGCTCATACGCCATGGCAATACGCTCAGAATAAAGTTTCTCCCACCCGTATTCGTTATCGGGATGCGCAGGAATTGCCTGATCTTCCGACATCTCAGGCTCGCCCGGTTTCATATCGCGATAGACACAGACAGACGAGGAAAAGAAATAGCGAGGTACGCCCATTCTTGCCGCGAGATCCGTCATATAAATATTCACAAGCGCGCTATTGTGCATGATCTCGGTTTCAGCGGAATGAATAAAGCCCATTCCACCCATATCTGCAGCAAGTTGATATACTTCATCGAATGTACCGCCATCGACCGTAAGCGCTGTACGACAATTGTCTTCAATCCTTAGATCCAGCAAGAGAAATTCATCCGCCGCCTTCGGCGACCATTCGTGCGGCTTGATATCGACGCTGCGAACCCAGTAGCCTTCTTTTTTGAGTTTCTTTACAAGATGACAGCCAATAAAACCTCCTGCACCGCATACTAAAGCTTTTTTCATGATGTTATCAGTTAAGAGTTATGAGTGAATAGTAAATTTGTTAGATAGTTATTTTGTTCTTAGTTGTTAGTTAAAGACATATTTTATTAACCGATGGTATGAAGAAAACCCGAATTTTTATATCAGAGTAAGAAATCATTCAATGCACTTCCCCTTTTTCCCCTTCTTAACTAAGGAGGGGATATGGAGTAGTTGAAATTTTTGATTGGTGCATTTTCTATTGTAACTTCTTGTGCGGTTTTTACCTTTCTACTTGCTAAATCTTCTTACTTATCACGTATTACCTATCACTCTTCACCGTTCACTCTTCATCGTTTACTCTTCACTCTTTACTGCTCTTTCTTCCAATTCCATAATAGGTAAACCCGGCATCCTGTACTTCCTTGGGATCGTAAATATTTCTTCCGTCAAACATAACCGGCGTCTTCATAATGGACTTCATGTAAAGCATATCCGGTTTACGGAATTCATTCCATTCCGTCACGACAATCAGTGCGTCTGCATTGTTCAGTGCGGCGTATGCCGTCTTACAAAACTGCACACGAGCACCAAACACTTTCTTTGCATGAGGCATCGCAACCGGGTCATGGGCTTTTATGGTCACCCCCTCTTTCAATAAGCTTGATATGATCACCATGGAAGGAGCTTCACGAATATCGTCCGTCTGAGGCTTGAATGCAATTCCCCAAATCGCAACAGTTTTTCCTTTGAGTTTCCCTGCGAAATGTCTTTTAAGCTTTGCGATCAGCATTTTCTTCTGGTCTTCATTGATACGGTCTACCGCATCGAGAATGCGCAATGGATGCGCATTGTTCGCCGATGTTTTGATCAACGCCTTAACATCTTTTGGGAAACATGAACCGCCGTAGCCGATACCTGCAAATAAAAAATTCTTGCCGATGCGCGGGTCGCTGCCAATTCCTTTTCGTATCCATTCGATGTCTGCGCCGACTTTCTCGCAGAGGTTTGCAAGATCGTTCATAAATGTGATCTTCGTCGCCAGAAATGAATTTGCTGCATACTTTGTCAGCTCTGCGCTTTTTTCATCCATGACGATGATGGGATTGCCGGTACGGACAAAAGGTTCGTACAGTTCTCTCATGACTTGTGCGGTTTTCTTATCGCTAGTCCCGATAATGATGCGATCCGGTCTCAAGGAGTCTTGAAGCGCCGACCCCTCTTTGAAGAATTCCGGATTGGACACGACTTGTACGTCGTATTTCCCGCGGTTCTCAAATATTTGCCTCATTTTTTCTACTGTGCCGACCGGAACTGTACTTTTGCTGACAACGATTTTTGCTTCATTCAAATAACCTGCTATCCCCTTTGCTACTTCCATCACATGTGTAAGGTCAGCAGAACCGTTTTCCGATTGCGGTGTTGGAAGACAGAGAAAAATAACTTGAGACTTTTCGACTGCAAATTTTAAATTCGTCGAAAATACCAAGCGCCCGTCTTTTACGTTTCGCTTTACGACCTCATCCAGGCCCGGTTCATAGATCGGAATAATTCCTTTTTTAAGGTTGTCGATCTTTTTTTTGTCGATATCCATGCAAATGACGTTGTTGCCTGTGTCTGCAAAACAAGCGCCTTGCACAATGCCTACATAACCGGTTCCAATAATAGATATCTTCATAATGACTTGTAAATAGTTAAGAGTTTATGTTGAATGGTTAATAGTAAACAGCAAACAGTGAATAGCAATCATTAAAAAGTGGTCATCAAGGCATACGTTAACACTCCAAAAAAACCATAAGATTAATAATTTTACGGATTAATTGACAGAAAGTAAAGGATGAGAAGACGATAAACAGTGAATAGTGAAAGGTAAAGAGTTAAAATTGAATAGTGAATAGTAAAGAGTGAAGGGTTAAGAGGAAAGAGTGATGAGAGTTCGTAGTGCGTAGTTAACAGAGTAAAACAACGAAGAGTAAACAGTAAATGGTGATAAGTGATAGGTGAGATGTGAATTGTGAAGAGATACTCAACACGCACCTTTCCCGAAGAGAACAACGGGGATGGTTGCAAAGATAATCTCCAGATCGAAAATGAGGGATTGATTCTCAATGTAATAGAGATCGAGCCAGATCATGTCATGAAATCCGAGAGCGCTTCTTCCTGATATCTGCCACAATCCGGTAATTCCCGGTTTTACTTTTTCACGAACCTTAATGGTGTTCCAATAATCTTTCGACTCTTTGAGTTTTTCTAAATCGAAAACAGGCAAGGGTCTCGGACCGACAATACTCATTTCTCCTCTGATGACATTGATCAGCTGCGGTAGTTCGTCAATACTGAGTTTTCGGATAATCTTGCCGACCTTTGTCATGCGCGGGTCATTCTTAATTTTAAAAAGCGCTCCGTTCGATTCATTTTTTTCAAACAAGGATTCTTTGAGCGCATCCGCGTCTTTCACCATACTGCGAAATTTATAAAAGTAAAACATTTCACCGCCGCGAATTGCCGCACGATGCTGCTTAAAAAATATCGGCATCCCTGACTCTATCAATATTGCCGCTGCCGTAACAAGAAGTATCGGACTGAGAAGAATCAATGCAGTGACAGCAAAGACAATATCAAACAACCGCTTGAGCACATATTTAGCGGTGTCAATGCGTTTTCGTTCCTGGGAGTAGATAGTAATCCCTGCCATATCGTACACACGTGACAACGACATGAGAGAACCGGAATTCTCCGACAGTACTTTAAGTTTTATCTGTTTCTTTTGGCATATTTTCAGAATACCAGCATACCCGTTTGTCATTGTCTCAATGGAAGGAACAAAGACCCTGTCAATTTCAAATTTCTCAACGAGATGTTGAAATTCGGATAATGGATACGTTGGGATAAGAGATCCGTTTATTCTTATATGCCGGGGAGTTCTCTGAGGTTGTTGATGAACAACCATGCCTTGAATGACATATCCCAGCTCGGGGAATTTCTTAAACCGCCGTACAACATTCATACCTTCCTGATCGTATCCTGCAAGGAGAACATGATGATTTCCATACCCCCGCTGCTGCATAGAACGAACAAAGATATTTAAAAGCACTCTGCCAAGAACGAAGAGTACGGGCAGGAGAAGAAAAAAAATAATTGTGAACCTTCTTGGAAAATCGCTGTATTGAAAGAGAAAAAGAACCGAAAAAAGAATGAGCACAGAATAGAGATATGCCTTACTCGCTAAAAAATAGAGACGCTTGGTATTGCTGTGCAATGTAACCCGATACACTCCGATGATCAGCGCTGAAAAGATCATCGACAATCCAAGAAATGCGCTGAATTGAAGAAACACGGTTGTGGAATAATAGGATAGATTGGGAAAAAATCCCCGTACGATATAAGCAAGAATCGCGCTTGTTACAAGAGCGAGAGTATCCGTAAGAAGAGCAATGAAAATTACTATGGTTCGCCAGTTGCGTTTCAGCATGTATAATTGGTTTTTCTATTCAATGATCCCCTTGCCTCCGAGGAAATATGCACTATTCCTTATATAAATTTGGAATAATTATACCAGAGATGCAAGAGAGAACTGTTCTCCCAGACCAGAATGTGCGCTGAATCAACTTAAAACTAAGCAGAAGCCATACTGGGTGCTGTCGGGACTTATTTGCCCGCTTGACGAGCCCTTCGCAGTCTGATAACCAGCCTTATCGCGGGGGGGCGCTGTATTTTTTGTCATCAGATTATGCCGACATTGCGAATGACTGCAAGGAGCGCGACAGTCTTACACCCGTCATTGCGAATGTTTTCCAATGAAGCAATCTCTCTTTTCCCTATGGTATCAGATTGCTTCACCGCTTTCAGCGGTTCGCAATGACAATATGAAAGTCATTGCAAACGACTTCTAGGAGCACGGCAATCCCTCTTTTCCTCTTTCTCCGTCATTGCGAACAGTTTCATCGTGAAGCAATCTCTCCTTTTCTCAACGTTATCAGATTGCCTCAGTCGTTTCACTCCTTCGCAATGACATAATAGGACGGTCAGTAGACTACGTGTCATTGTGAGCGACCGTAAAGAGTGCGGCAGTCTCTCTCATTCAGTCATTGCGATCCCGACTTGTCGGGAGAAGCAATCTCGTTTTTTCCCTTAGTAAGTAGGTTTCTTCGTCTTTCGGGATCTTCGCAATGACTTGGCTCTTTATTCTAATTCAAGAGGAAGTATTTCTCCATCTTGATACAAATCTTTCCATTCGGGATTCACATTATCAATAAGATCAAGTTTCTTCTGTCTTGAACCTGCTTTGATTTGTTTCTCGCGTGAAATGGCATCATAAGCAGTTTCAAATATTTCATAATACACGAGTTTGGTAATATTGTACCGACTTGTAAATCCTTTTATCTGTTTCTCTTTGTGTTTCCATACTCTTCGTGCAAGATCATTTGTCATGCCGGTATACAGTACAGTATTGTTCTTATTGGTCATTATGTATGCAAAGTATTGTCGTTCTTCGTACATAAGTTATGTCGTCATTGCACTCTCACACGTCATTGCGAACGTAGTGAAGCAATCCTTCTTCTATTCAGTCACTGCGAACATTTTCATCGTGAAGCAATCTCTCCTTTTCTCGACGTTATCAGATTGCTTCGTCACCTGCCCCTTCGGGGCTTCGTTCCTCGCAATGACAATATGAAAGTCATTGCGAGTGACTGCAAGAAGCGCGACAGTCTTACACCCGTCATTGCGAACGCAGTGAAGCAATCCTTCTTCTATTCAGTCATTGCGAACAGTTTCCTCGTGAAGCAATCTCTCCTTTTCTCAACGTTATCAGATTGCTTCACCGCTTTCAGCGGTTCGCAATGACATAATAGGATGGTCAGCAGACTACGTGTCATTGCGAGTCCCAACTAAGCGGGACGAAGCAATCCCGTTTTTTCTTTCTTAAGAGAATAGCGTCGCTGTTTCACTCATCGCGTTGATTTGGCGCTTTATTTGAACGGATACACACTGGACAATTACAACAAACATCAGGAGGCAACTCCAGATGCCATCTTTTCTTTTTCCCCTGAAACCATTTTACAAAATAACTTTTCGTACTGATTAGTGATCTTTTCCCAAGTATATTTTTCTTCAATTCTTTTTTTTGCTTTTGCACGGAAAGCCTTCACAAGGGATTCATCAGAATCCATGTGATGGATAAGCCGAGTTAATTCGTTTGGTTCCTTTTTAAAATATACGCCATGCTCTTCTCCATCGAGCACTTCCCGGCTAAAGACAGTATCCAACGCAAGCACACAACAGCCGCTCGCAAGTGCCATTAGAAGAGTCGGATTAGTTCCGCCAAATTCATGTCCATGGATATATACATAAGAATTGCAATACAATTCACGCAGAACCTCCGCATCCCGTACATATCCGGTAAATATTATTCTTAGATCCTTTGTCTGCCTAATAGATTCTGCGTAAGCATCTTTATAGGGAACATCCCCTACAATAACAAGTTTCCGCTTTGTCTTAGTTTGTTCAAAACCTCTGACAATATCGGCAGCGTTATTGTCCGGTATTAATCTGCCTACAACAAGATAATATTCATCGGGAGATAAATTATATTTCTGAAGCAGTTCAGGTTTTTGGCTTGTTGAAATATGTGCGCCGTATGCAATAACCACGCTCTCTGCACTAAATTCCCTCCTATAGATCTCAGCCATGCTCTCTGAATCTGAAACAACAACATTAAATAACTTTGTAGCAAGTTTGGATGCTGTGTAGAAGTACTTAGCGCCCAATCCTTTCCATTTAGGACGCAGCCATTCTAAGCCATCGACATTAATAGCGGTTTTCTGTCTAAAGAGTTTTGTCAGTAAACCAAACGGTCCATTGGCAGAGTTTACATAGAATACAACATCATTCCCTCTGCAACAGACATCAAGTGTGGAAAGGAGTGAATTAGTAAATTGGCTGAGGGTTTTTGATTTAATTGAAGGAATATATCGCAATTGCACACCATCGACAATTTTTGGATAACTCCCAAATAGCCCACGATGACAATAAACTGTTACAATATGCCCTCGTGCTGTAAGTCTCGGAGCTAACTCAGCTACAAATGTCTCATAACCGCTATAAACATAAGGATAACCACGTGTACCTATGATTGAGATGTTCATAATTACATTGTCACACTGCGTTAATACAATCTATTAATTTGTTTTGATAGGAACTACTTGAAAATAATTTTTGTGCCCTCTCCCTTGCTTTTGCACCTATTCGTTGTCTCAACATTTTATTTTCGATAAGATTTCCAATTATTTTTGCAGCTGTGGCTTCATCATCAAACGGAATTAAAAAACCTGAATCTCCATCTATCATCATCTCGGTGGCACCACCATGATTTGTAGCCACGACGGCTCTACCTGATGCCATGGCTTCGAGAATAACCGTTGGAAAAGGATCCGGCTGAGTTGAGGGTAATACAAATATATCAAACGATCGCAAAATATTTGCTATATCTTTTCGGTATCGCAAATCGATAACAACTTTTTCAAGGCGCAATGTCCTTTTCAAATCATCTAGTTTTTCATATAAATACTCATAACCTTGAAAAGCATCACCAACCATGACAAATATAATATTTTTGTGTTCACGATATATTCTGTCAGCAATTTTGAGAAAATAGTCTTGGCCTTTCCAGTAATGCACCCGACCAATCATCCCGATAACTATGGTATTCTCTGTTCGTTTTAGTTCCTTGTCTATGGTCGGACCATCTAACAAATAATTAGCGTATTCAATACCGTTATAAATTACCTCAATCGGTACTTTCTTGACATATCTTTGCCAATGGCTTTTTACTGCTTCCGATACAACAATGATTTTACTTGAGCAGGAATTGAGTAGCTTTCCAGTAAACCACGAAAATAGTAAAGGTCTATCAATGATTTCATGTATGTGCCAGATATGCTTTATATGCATTCTTCTCGTGACAAAAGCACCCACTATAACAGCCGTCGTATTTGAGTATACTAATGTGATATTATTATCTATTATAATCTTTTTTATCTTGCTATAACTCTTTGTGATTGCTTGAATTCTGTTTAAGGTACCACTGATGCTAAAATATTTTCTACGCAAGATTCCCAAATCATATATTTTTACAAAAGCGCCTTTTTTTTGCAATTCGGGGACTAAGTCACCTTCCTCTGACAATACTACGGTCACACTGTTATTTTTTGATAGCAAACTCTCAACTGTATATAAAAGTATTTTACTTGCCCCATAAAGATCAGACGAACTATGCAACATGAGTATATTCATTATTATACTTAACTCTTATAAAGATTTACATTTATATTCTTGAATATTTTAGCCTAAACCTAAGATATTATGATGTTTAAAATGCAAACTTATGCTGTTTATTCAATTTTCACTTTTATTTCAGTAGAGAACTTTTTTTGTCTTTTCATAATAATTTTTGCTGGCACACCTGCAACTATTGAATATGGAGGAACATCCTTGGTTACCACACTTCCGGCCGCTACGACAGAACCATGTCCTATTGTTACGCCAGATAGGATAACACTGTTCGCTGCTATCCAGCAATCGTCTTCAATTTTTACAAAGCTTCGCGTTACCCCCTGTTCTTTCATCGGAATAGTAACGTTATCGGTGTTATGATTCTCAGCATATATGCTGACCCGCGGTGAGATCATGACATTGCTTCCGATCTCAATATAACCTGAACAACCAATATACGAATATGCACCTATATTTGAATTATTTCCTATGTGCAAACCCTCACCAATGGGACCTCCATAAATATTTGCCGGTCGTATAATCACAAATTTACCAATAGTCACCCGATTACCAATATGTATTTTTTTTTCTGCAAGACAATTAATTTCACAATTGTCTTCTGCAATGAAGTTTTTACCAACAAAAAGATTATGTGCGTATGGTATTTTTACATCTTTACCAATGAGTACGATCCCGGCGGATTTGCCGAAGAATATTCTTTTTGCTGTTCCTCGGATAAAAAACATTGATAGTCTCGCGAAAGTCAGTACTACATCATATCCATTCCATTGGCCTCTGAAACGGTCTAAACCTAACAATATTTTTAAATCTATAGTCATATCCGTTCTCTTAATATGTAGTGAAGTGAAAACAAAAATAGAAGTGAGTTAGTCCAAAGTGTTACGCGTTATACTTCGAGCGAAATGTGAATCTCCTAGCTATTTGCAAAGGAAAGTAAGCACCCAATAGCGCCTTTTTGATAATTCTAAAAAACTTAAATAGATATTTTAATGGTGTATAAAATTCAGGATTTATCCCATATTTTCCCCTGTATGCATCCGCTGTTACCTTGCACTCGTTAGCCATCTTATTCACGCTCAAATATGTTTTGCTTTGAGAATGCAGTCTGTATGAACCGATAATGTCGTTTAATTGAAAAAATTTACATCGATTGAACGCGAATCTAAGGTAAAGCTCATAATCCATTGCATAAGTCAAATCTTCATTGAGCAGACCATACTTATCAAAACAATGCCTTCTAAAAAATCCGGCCGCATTTGCATGATAACATCTTTCTGTAAATAAATATATGTATAAATCTAATTTTAATTCATTTGTAGCATGAAGGATTTTCCCATTTTCATCGATAAAATCTACATTCCCAAAAACAGCATCTACTTCAGGATGCTCCACAAATACTTTTGTCGCTTTTTGAATTGCATCTTCATAATATCTATCATCAGAGTTGATCCATCCAATAATTTCACCGGTTGCTATTTGCAATCCTTTATTTATAGCATGGCTTTGTCCCTTATCAGGCTCGCTTACCCAATACGCAATTTCTTTTTCATATTTATGAATAATTTCTCTAGAATTATCCGTTGACCCGCCATCTATGATAATATATTCCAGATTTAAATAATGTTGCTCGACAACACTGCCGATAGTCTCCTCAATGTATTTTCCCTGATTATACGATGGCGTTATGATTGATACTTTCAACATTATTGATTATGACTTAGCCAATATCATTTTCCAAGAACATAGAAAACGTAGCACGGACCAATTTTTTCAAACAGATTTGTTCTATGATACTTTGTGTTAAAAGAAAATATTTTTGATAGTATTCTATCGATAATCATGAATAAACTATTATTAAATACCTGGATATTAAAAATTGTCCAGAGCTTGCCTATAAGGGGAAATTCATGGTAATTTTTCTTAATGACTTTAAATCCAGAATCCACAATAATTTTGTCAAATATTTTGATTGGAATGCCTCTTTCATTTTTCGTACACCCATTGCGTGGAAATCGCCAATCACCCATTGATACGATAGGTTCTTTAATTAAGCAAAATCCACCAGGTTTAAGGCAGCGATACAATTCAAAAATTACTTTTGAGACATTGGCAACATGATGAAGAGTTGCAAATGAAACTATTAAATCAAATTTATCAGAGTCAAAAGGTAATTCTCCATTTATTGATGCCTTTATATACTTATAACCCTTTTTATTTTCAAAATATTTTTCAGATGATTCTATTATTGTCAAATTATTTATTTGATTGAGGATAGGCGTTAATTCCCTTCCATCTGCGCTTCCAAACCCTAATACCTCCTTAAATATATTTGACTTCTTTCTGATATAATTGAATCCATACATATTATGCAAAACATCATTATTCCTAAAGGGTTTGTATTTACCCTCAATAAACAAGTTGAAATAAGCATCCTGTTCTTCTTTATAGAACAACTCCAATTGTTCTATATTAAAATCATCCCCATACAGTTTTATGCCTGCCAAGTATTCATTCATGATCATATTCTTTACTACATTAATTTTTTTTATATAAGCGATGCAACCATTCAATCATCTTATTCTTGAATTAATATCAAATTATTTATTTAACCAGATTATAAATGCGTTCTAATTATTTGACTGCGCAAAGACTAAGATATTTAAGCAACTAAATAAATACAATTTTGTCTAATTCAATTTTAATTTTCTTATACACATCATCAATTGTTATATTAGCAATACACGGAAAAGGATTTTCACGTTGCACTTGATAAATGCAATTCCATCCACACATAAAGCAATCCATTTTATGAAACACTGGAATAATATTAGCCTTTTCCATTAATTTTTGAGGATATGGTATAAATTTGCCAAATTGCCCCCCACCGATAATACATAGCGAAGGTATTCCCAATGCATTTGCAATATGGATTGGTCCTGTTTCGTAGCCAATCAGTAACTTTAAGTGTGATATGATAGCAGGGATCTCTCCCGTTTTTGTTTTACCACGTAAATCGAGGATATTATTTATTTTTTGAATATCATTATTCATTACATTCGAATTGTCTATGCCAATCAAGAGAATAACTATATTAGGATAGTTACTGCAAATTGATCGTATTATTTTTTCAAGCTTTGAGAATTCCCATTCTCTATGTTTATCGCTCGCATCAGTAACAATACCAATTAATATTTTTCCATTGCAATTAATACTGGCTAATAATTCTTCTACCCTTGCCTTCTGCTCTTCAGAGATAAATAATGATGGCTTAAAATCAGTGATTTCTATACCCATGACTTCAATCATCTCACGATTTATTAATAATTCATGTGTGCTCTCTGTGATTTTATTGCTTCTAAGCAATTTCGTATAGATACAATTACCACGATTTTGTTCATCAATATACAAATTTGGTGTCAAGGTGTCCCATCCAATAGTTTCTACGGCGCATGACCATAATGCGATTTCATCACTAATCCAGTCCCTTGAATAAACAGAGTTTATTGCAATGGAGAAGCCTCTTCTCTTGATTTTATATAGAAATAGTAATTTATAAAAAATATTTTTTCGGTAGGCATTTCTGTTAAATACAATCAATTCATCGATATAAGGACAATCAAACGCCAGATCAGTAATCTTGTCTTGAACCACCAAGCAGATTTTCTTATTACTATATTTTATTCTCAGATACTTTAATGTCGGTGTAATTAATACAAAATCACCAATCATATCATTTCTTATAATAAGTAGATTCTTACAATTACGATAGCCTTTTATTTTCGTGTTCATTATCCCTAAGTACCAAACAAAAAGATTTACGCACCTCCCAAGAATATTTCGTTTTTCTTTCGTCTGCATCTTCAGCCATATTGTTTCGTAAGCAGTGTGGAATAACTATTTATCATTTTGTTACTTCTTAGCGATTACCTTCAATTCATAAGTAAATATTTCTGGACTGTTGATATGGTATGAGCTCGATGTAACCTTATTCCATAATTTTTTATTCAACTTATAGATAGAGAGCAAAAGTTTTTTAATAACTCTTCTTATGCCAGTTGACCCCTCTAAGCCTAGTTCGTCCAAAAAAACGATACTTTTAAAATTTGCTGATTTGAGCACATAATAGAGACTTCCCGCAGTGAACAAAACATTGTGAGTAAAGTCTTCGTATGCCCAATAACAATCTGTATTAGACTGAGCGTTTGGAACCATTATGCATAGGCAACCATTCTTACTTAACAATTTATTTTTGATTTCTCTTAAAGTGTTTATTATTTCACTTTTTTCAATATGTTCAAGTACATGACTCATTATAATGAAATCATACTCTTGTTTACACCTCCTACAAAAGGAAGTGATATTTGAAATCTTTTCGACGTTCAATCCATTATTTTTACAATAATGGACAGAATTGGCTGACACATCAATCCCTTTGATATTTTTGTACTTCATTTCCCTAAGAGTAAAAAGGGTTAGTCCTAACCCACATCCAATATCAAGAATTCGTGAATCCTTATCCTTTGGTAACACTTCTCTAAGATAACTCTGTAAAACATACTTTACAGATGGACTAGGAACTATGTTACGGTGATCGAAATATTTTTCATAGTCTACTCTCTTAGTTATACCCATTTATTTCCTCCACTTTATGATACCCAATTTCATAAGACATGTGTCGTAATAGCATTTTATAGAACGGGATAATTCTGTCGAACCATATTCTCATATGCAATTTTGAATAGTGCTTTTGCAATTATATCTTCCGAAAAAAACTCTGATGCAAGTTTTCTCAACAACACTATGGTTTCCTCTCTTTTATGATTTTAAGTTTGATTTTGTCATCTATATACAACAAGATTAATTCGACATCATCTTTTCGAAGTTTGCGATCAAATGCCGATTTTTAATAATATCTCCCTCCACCTATTCAAGAAATAATCTTCTGAATAGTAATATTTGGCATCCCTTATTGTTTTTATGCTATTTCCTTGACACCAATCATCTGGTTTAGCAGAAAGAATTTTCACGGTTCTTTCAAGCTCTTGAAGACTGTCATTCCTTAGATTCACCCCAAAATCTCCAGTATCAATTCCCACTTGTCTTGTAACTATGGGAATGAGTCCTGAATGCATACATTGGACAACTGCACCTGACTGTCCTTCTGAACAACTTGGCATAATTACATACAAGCATTTTCTCAATAGATCATCGAATTCCCTTGAATTGACCTTTACCCATCCCACAGGATGTATATTCTGCATATGGAATAATTCTTTTTGATAACACTTGCAAAAGTCAATCTCATCATAGTAACGCCCACAAATGTGTAGATGCAATTTTGGGTGTTTTGAAAATACTTCTAAAAGCAGGTCGAGACCCTTCAATAATTGCCAACGTCCACCAAAAAAAAGAAAGTTTTTTTTTGCTTCAGAATATTTCTTTTCGACTATATTATTCTTATTATAGCCATAATTATTGAATGTATATATTGGTCCTTTAAATGATTCATTCCATGTTGTTTTTGTATGATCATTGCCAAAAGTTATGATAGCGTCTATTATTTTTAAGAATGGCATATTCTCAGTATGTAATTCTATTTCAATTGAACAATTCCGTCTAAAGGTAAATCCATCTAATCGCTTTCTTAGATTTCTATTATGAACAATATGATTCATACCTGTACCCAGGTAAATAAACTTTGTGTGATTTTTACATCTCAACCTTGAGACATTAAGATCGATTTTATGGCTTATGATTAAATCATATTCATAGTCCGATTTTATGTTTGCATCATTCACATCCGCAACATCAACGATATAACCATACTCAGAGATAATATCCGCAATTTGCCTACATTGCTTCATATTTTGATGATGTAAAAAATATCTGCTCTTTTGTTTTATTTGAAAAGGCATAATTAAATAGACAAGTAGGGCCCTTTTCTTGAAAGCCTGCTCTCTACTTTTATTGACATTGTACTTAACATGATAGGTTTGTAGTTTTTTCGGAAGCATTCGGATAATATTAAACAAGCGCCTAGCGAAAATCAATTTATCATTGATCATTATATTCCATTCATTTCTTTTATTGTTTCTATCTTCTCATGGTTTTTACGTCTATCTTCGAAATAGTAGAAGCGCCAAATACAATCTGAGATAGCCCACACCATCAAATTAATGGATATGCTTGGTTCCGACACCAATGTACTGCTGGCTACTGCTTGTACCCATATCATTATTGTATAAGTAATAGCCGCTATCAAGAATATAGATTCCCTTTTTATACCCATCATTCTAATTCTTATAAAATTTTTTCTGACGAAAGTAATTGAAATATACGCAAACAAGATTATACCAATGATACCAAATCGGTAATAAAGCATAATAAGATGACTATCAGCACCACTATTCACGCTTTCCAATAGAATTGAATCTATTGATTTAAAATCTATTTCTGTGCCTGTATTTTCAAATCCTGCTCCCAATAACGGATTATTTACCATAATCTGTGTAACAAGCAAAATATTCATGCGATGTCTAAATGAACCCTCTCCTTCGCTTAGTTCAACTACTCCAAGTTTAAATCGTTCCATAATTGACGGGAACATAGATATCAATAGAGTAACTACAATACTGATAGATATTAGCATTACAATAGCGCTTTTGCCATATTTCCGCAATTTTAAGACATACTTTTGCCAAAACAAAATTAGCAAGGCAACAATAAGACCTGTATATACATTTCGCGTAAACGATAGAAGAACAATAAGTAACAAACTGCAGAAAATGAAAAGACTACGTACAGAATATCTAGCATAAAGAATCCATGACAACGAGAAACATGTAGCTGCTACAAGCCATTGCTGGAATGGATTCCAAGTTCTAAAGAATCCTCCGACATTCTCTACCGTAGACATTGATGCTGCATTTTCCACAGAATTTGGTTGCCAACCAAATATATTTTGAGATAAATATATGAAGTACCCAATAATCATAAATATGAATAAATATTTTTTAAATAATTCGAATAATTTTCTATCAACTATTATATATGGGATGATATAATAGATCGCATAATGGAATATTATACTGCAAAAACGAAAGGCATTATTGAAAGAGCAGCCTAGGTAAAGAGAATAAAAGCAGAGTAATATCGTGTATAGTAAAAATATACCCAACTCCTTTCCAATCGAATACTCTATAGTATTCCTCAGTAATATTTTCTTCTTCCTTTCCTTCCATCCATAAATTAGAAGAACAACGAAGATAATATCGATTGGGTGAACGCTAACACCATAACACATAAATGGTATTAAAGATAGAGTTCCCCAAAAATAACAAGACAAAATGAAGAAGAAGAATAATATCAGTATAAAGATCAATTTGTTGATCTCTTAAATAAGCTCATTATTCTGTGCCCAATGGAAAGTAAAAGATTTATTTCAGAAATAATAAATACTTTATATGAGGTACCGTAACGTTTTCTCCAACTAAACCACTGAATAAAAAGGGTAATTGGTGAAATGATATTTGCGTGGTTTGACCAATAATTTGAACAACTTGAAATCAATAATTTATCGAAGTAAGTATTTAAATCAGTATCGATGTCGATAAGTAATATTTTATCTAACTCGTTACGCACTTCTAGTGTTTCAATAAACTTTTTAAACCAAATGGAATATTCATAACAGGATTTTATGGCTAACGACAAAGGATATTCCGATGTCAGGTTTTTACCAAAATTTCTTTTCTCTAATAATATATTTTTCACATAGCCAATTCCACTTCTTTGTGCAAGCATGAACCATGTCGCATAGTCTGATGACCATGCGAGAGGAAAATTCACAAAACCACCAATTCTTTGCAAAGATTTAGTTCGACATAAAAACTCTGAAATTGATAATATCCTGCTGCTTCGGAAACCATGCCATACAAAATCAATTCCAGATTCCCAGTATGGACAACTTGATGAAATGACTACTTTTCCATTTTTATCGATTGTTGTTAATCTACAGTGCACAATATTGGTATCAGGGAGCCCTAGAAGACACTCTAGAAGTTCAGCGGCAAATGTTCGCATATATACATCATCATCAGACGCCAAAATAAAATATTGTCCTTTTGCATATTCAAGAACTTTATTCCAATTCTTAACAGGAGAATATTTGCCTATATTTACTTTATTTTCATAATAACGAATCCGTGGATCATTGTATTTCTTTACTGTTTCTTTTACATCTTCAGGAGAAGCGTCATTCACAATAACTAATTCAATATTTTTATATGTCTGATTTAATATACTTTCTATTGCATCTTCTAAACATTCATTTTTATAGGCAGGCATTCCAAATGTAATTAACTCCGCATGCTTTTTTTCTTTTATCGAATTATCTTTCATTGTAATACACTCTCATTCTTAATTTTATTTGTTTGAAGAATGCTGTTCTAATTTGGCAACTACCGCAAATTGAAGAAATCGCATATCTCTAATACTATTTAAAAGAAGAATATTGCTTACTTTAAATTTTATTGATTCAGTTGCATTGATACCACTTAATATTAAGATTTTAAATCCTGACTCCCTAAATAACCGAATGATTGATTTCTCAGTATAAAATCGATAGTGTGTTTTATCAAGAATACCTGAATCCCTATATTGAAAATCCTTTCTAATAACTATATCAACAATATTATTCCAGAACCTAAAATTTGGGATTGAAAGAACAACTATGGATTCGTTGTTTCCCAAATATCGTTTAATATTTTCAAGTGTATCCCAAGGATCCGACATATGTTCTAAAACATCATTTAATATAATACAGTCAAAATACTTTTTGGGCAATTTTATTTTTGAATCGAACATTGCATTCTGCACGCTAAACAATCTAGTCGAAGCAATTTTAGCTGCATTCTTGTTTGGTTCAATTCCCCAGACTTCGGCATCTTGTCGTTTTATCAATTGCAATCCAAATAGCCCTTCACTACAGCCAATTTCAAGTATCTTTTTGCAATATCGAGGAACAAAATCCAACATTTCAGAACGATGACATTTAAAATATGAAGTCTCATTTTTCAAATTATTTTCCATGATTATGTTATTTTTACTTTTTAACGATTAAGATCTATAGTTTTTAATGCAATATTTACTATTTGCTTAATTTCCGAACTAAATATTAATCTCAAGACAAAGAGTACTGTAATAAGTACTCCTACCCGAATTACGAAAGAACGGTCAAGCAGAGAATATGATAATGTCGATAAAATAATATATGAGAAGAATACTTTAAACTCTTTTTTCCACCTAATCATATCAGGTAAAATATTTTTTATAAAATGCCAATGGATTGTAAAACCTACTATACCAGAAAGAAATAGTGCAATAGATAATCCTGTAGCACCATAATGTGAACCTATAAAGGAAAATGTTCCTATAAGTAATGCATTCACAAGAGAGAGACGCACCATAGTATGCTCTCTATTCATTGCAACAAATATCAATCCAACCAACCCGAACATCATAGATTGTATAGCGACCCATAATTGAGCTGATAGGGGAACCACTGCTAATATATATTTATCTCCGAATAATAGGACTACAAATTCATGTCCTAACAAACTGAGAATAGTTGCGATGAGAATTCCGCTAAAAGCTAATATCGTAAACATCTTTTCAATATTCTGTTTGAAAGATTCAATATCGTTTATTGCAGAGACTGAAAGTAATGGAAATATCGCCGGATAAATATTCACAAACATCATTTGAATTGGTTGTGTTAATCTATTCCCAATTCCATAATATGCTACCTGGTTCATACCTGAAAAAGCTGCAAGAAACATTAAAGGAATTTGTGATACAGGTAGAGACAATAAATTCGTTCCATAAATCGGCATGCTTTGTCTAAGAAGTTCACTTGAACTTATCATATATCCGGCAGAACATGATCCGGATTCGAAATATTGTTTTCTCCATTCCCACCAGAAGTAAAATAAACTTTTAACTATTTGTACACCAACAAAAGTGTAGAATACAACTTCCAACGTCATTAAGGCTGGGGTAATTGTAAACACAAGTGCAAACCAGAATAAAGAACTAATAACAGACAACCAAGCCGATATTTGCATTTGACCAATACTAAACGCAAATGTCTCAGTAACATCCCAGCTCATTTGTACTAATAGATATATGAAGATTGCGAAAAGGAATATAATCGATTGTATCTCATGTAAATGAACATATCCAACTAATATACAACCTGCAATCATTGTAGCTAAGAAGATTATCTTTGAAGAATGTCGTGCAATAAGTGGAAGAGCAAAAGGATTTCTAGCTATTTCGCGGATGGAGATATTTCGAAGCCCTAAATTGGCAAGAACCTGAGCAATTGATACCGCAGTAATGATATAAATGTAGCGACCGTAGTCTGCTGGTGATAATATACGTGCGATTCTGACTAAGCAAATAAAATTCAGCGATGTTTGAATGAAACTTGCTGTAGTTAAAAGCGACCAATTTCGAATAATTCTTGATTTTATTTTCAAAATATTCAGCTAGGATGTTCACTTATTTCTGTACGAAGGTAGCGATTGAATTCTCGAATTGTTAAAAATAATTGCATTTTGATATCTATATCATTGTCACTAATTTATTCTATAATATATCTTTAGATATAACGTAAATTCTGGATAATGATTTTGTGAATATTCATTAACAATAACACTGCCATCTAATGTGGTACCGTACATAGTTTTTGTATTGCCCTTTGAAATACTATTCCCCGATTTTATATCCTTAATCTCGTGCATCTATAATTCATGTACTTCTTATTTCTTTTTACCGACGAAGTAGAGATCATCCCAAAGTATATTTTCTCCTTCGAATATCATCGAATTTGCTTGAATCCTTTTATAAACCACCTCAAAGTTTTCTTGTAGATATTTTTCAATGACTTTTCTATCTACTCTTAACGGATGCGCTGCATCATAGCTGTTTTTCGCGGTGTTTCGAATTTGTTCATGGTCATAATATTTATCTTCAAAAACAAAATATCCATCCTTATGAATTATCTTAAGTATGTTTTGAAACACTAATTCTACATCATAACAATGTTCTATAACATTAATCATGGTTATTAAATCATAGCGATTGCTCAAGGGAATTGTTTCTGCTGCACTATTTATAAGTTCCTTTATTTTAGTTTTCCTTGAGAGTATGCGCAAATATAATCGAAATGCGAAAGGAAATATTTTTCTTATGACTTTTCCTAAAAGTGGAACATATTCAGAGAAAAGATATTTATCACTATAAAAACAAAAGGGATGTTTTAGATACTCATAAATTAACGGATCTAAAAGTGAACAATTTGTCACTTTGCATAGACCAGCTATAATTCTTGAATTTGTAAATGGTCCACATCCTATTTCCAACATAGAACGAAAAGTCCTATTTTTAATTACTTTGTATTTATCGAATTGTTCAAAATGATAGTCATTTCTATCGTTTGCGCTTCTAATTCCTTTTTTTAGCCAATGATTCTTTTCACATTCCTGCGCTTTTTCCCATCTTTCTGCCGTAACCTTGACAATTCCTTTGTCTTTACTTAAATATTTAGCATCGTTTTCTTTGCGCAGAGCTTCTATCGCTTTCTCACCAGTAAAAACATTTATTTCTTTATCAATAAAAACCGGTTTCGCCATAGATATTATTTTTATAATACTTTGCTCGGTATAAAACAATCCCACATTAGATAATAACGCAACAAGTGAATTTAAGTTTGTCACATATTCTATTACAATGCAGCGTTCATTAAAATTACATTTACATAAAGTAGCTACTAATTTCTAAATGAATAACATTAACTGAGACTTCCATCTATCGGTTTACCGTTCACTTTCTATTGTTCATTGTTTACTCTTCATCTTTTTAATTGTCTCACCTGATTATACTAAGCAATAATATTTTTCCCCTATTTATATTCAATAATACGAGTAGCTTCCAGAACCAACAAATGCCAGCATCATCGATACCAGGACAATAATCGATCTTTTGGCATTTCTTTTTTTGCAGCTGCACGTCCGTTATCAAAAACATTTATGATCTTTGTCATGAAGTCTATGAGACAAAATGTATGGAAATTCTATGTGTTTTCAAAAGGATGCCGCGTAAATAATAAGTGAAGAGGAAATAGTGAAGAGAAAACAGTGAAGAGTAAATGGAAAAGAGTAAAGAGTGAAAAAAGCTGATATTTTCACAGTGGTAGTCGGTAATGCTTTCTCGTGCTTCATTCCTTTCAGTCGAATAGAGGCTGCTGTCTGCAAGGAAAGTTTTCTTTCGTTCTACTATTCTAAAATAATTGTTATGACTATAAAGTTTGGATAGGAAGTGCAATAAGGTTCTTCTCAAAAGCGACAGTCTCTTGACCTGAATAAAGCACGATTCCTCAAATAAACTTACTCCCTCGTTCCTCCGAGAGTAACCGCATAGCTTTGAATGACGCTCCATCATGTATTGGACGATTATCGTCCATCATACGGTGGAATATACGGTATAGGGTTTATGTAATTTTAATCTTCTGCTTTAAATTTACATCGTAAAAGAATCATATTCATTTAGCCATCGAATGAATAAACTCTCCACTACGACCAAAAACCTATCCCTGACGGACTAATCATCCATCGTCCTTTTTGTCTAATTGATAAAACGCTAAGATTGCTGTATAGAAAACCTCCAAATCCTGCAAACGATCACTGAGTATATTTTTTAAAATATCGAGATTGATGGCCTGGTATTCATGCACAACAATATTTCGGAACCCTGCCATATGTTCCAAACGGATAGAGAGATCGCCGCTCATAATTCCTTGAAGATGGAGTATATGAAAGTGCTCCTTTAAATCTCGTGGTAATCCGAACCCACCTGCAGCAATCACATGTGCAGCAAGATCCAGCGCAGCTTGTATTGCACGCTGTAAATTTAAAATAAAAATATCCTGCTTGTCGATATTTTCTAATGCCGCAGGTTCCAAACCGGTTACATCTCTGATCCGCTGCAGGCAGCGCTGGATAATGGCAACTTTGCCGTACACGATATCCGCATCAAGCATAGATTCGCCCATGTAAGATGCCCTCTTCTATCGGCTTCCGGATTTGCTTGAGGTCACAATAAGCACCAAGTGTTTGTACGATAAACTTCTGAAGACTCCGTTCATCTCTCACAAAAAGAAGCTTTCCGAAGCGTAAAACCTGCATCTGGATGATTGGATCTGCCTTCTGCAGCAAAAGCAAATCAATCTCTTCTATTTCCACGCATTCGCGAATAGATTGCAAAAGTCGCAACTGCGTTTTGTATACACCGATTTCGGCTTGTGCCGGTAAGAGCACAGCAACATCAATGTCTTCAGGCGCATCGTATGTTAAAAAAGACCCGAAAACGTACAATGCAAGAATTTCTCTATGGCGTTCTCCAAATACCTTGAGACGGCTATATACTTCCTGTTTTTGTCCATCATTAAAAACCATACTCTATTCGCCACATCCATTGAACATCGCTTGAACAACAGAGAAAATATAATCAAATTTACAGAAAGATTCATACAAAAACTTATAGACACAAAGCGATCACCCCTGTCCTTCGCAAGTTCCTTCTATGACTATTGGGAGAGCGAATGATGAATTGCGATTGAAGAAACGAGAATGTTGAATAAAGAACTGCGCAATTTCTTAGACATTGACGGTTAGATAAACTCCCAACTACGAACTAATAAACTATGCACAAAGCACTACGCACTAAAACACTAAGAACTATAATCTTCTAAATATTCCATACCATCCTTGAATATTCTTCCCATACTTTTGCTCAATAATACGATATCCGCAAGAACCAATAAACGCCAGCATCATCGATACGAGAACAATGACTCTTCGTTTTGGCCTTTCTTTACTTGCAGCCGCACGGGCATAATCCATGACACTAATGATGGGAGTAGTCCGAATCTCTTCGATCTTGACAAGTTCATATTGCTTCTTTAATTCCACATACATCGTAGAATTGATTTGCATTTCCCGCATCAGCCGCTCCTGATCGAGAAGCAGCTGCGGCGAGCCGCTGATCGATCTATTCTTTTCACGAAAATCCTTGAGTGCATTTTCCGCTTTTGAAAGGTCTTCCTTCACTTCCACCAGCCGCGCTTCGATCCATTTCCTCTGTTCCGAGGCATTGGTGTTTCTCTTTGTCCGGATAAATTTATCCGCTGCACGAATTGTGGTATTTAGGATGTCTGCCGATAACTGAGGCTCTGCTGTTTCAATGGACATCGTCAACACCGCTGTTTTAAGATCCAGAGCAACATCCAATCCATTACGAAGATTCAGCAGTGCAACTTCATACTCCCGTTCTGGATTCTTTTCCTTAATCTTCCAGTATTGAATGAGGTCGACAGAATCAGGATATTCTTTCGTTTGGTACTTTGTAAGGATGACCGCTTTTAACACCGATTCGCTTTTCAGAATTATTGGATACAATTTTACAATCGATCCTTCTCCGCCAACATTGACACCCGCCATAGCTGCAAGGTCCGTCAAGCCTCCGCCTAACGATCCAAGCTTAGATTTATCCGTATCCGGCAAGAGCACCGCTGTCGATTTGAAAGATTCCGGCAAGAGCAAACTAATAATTATTGCCAATACTGTTACGGCACCGGTAACAATTCCAATAAACTTTCTGGATTGCCACAGAAGCGAAAGGATATTCATCCAATCGATTCGGGATTCACCCTCCGTGAGTTGATTGGAAGATTCGTCGGTATTTTGAGATGGAGTTTTCAATGTTAATCAGTGGTTAGTTATATGTGATAAGTAATTGGTTATTAGTGATAAATTATAAGTCGTTTTTGCTAATGCTTCTGATAAGACCGCTTAAAAGCCGCTCCACTTCAGACAATCGTTCATTTGCAATGATATTTGTCTCCTCATGAATGAAATCCAATCTGTGAGATATTTCAATCTGCGCGTCAATTTCGCTGAGTGAACCTTGTGCCATATTTAAGAAATGAATTTTATCTTTTCTCGTTCTTCGCGTCAATCCTTCTGAAATATTAGAGGGAACAGAAACGGCTGCACGCCGCAGTTGAGACTTCAGTCCAAATTCTTCTTCGCGCGGAAATTGTTTTGTAATTTCATACAAGTACACGACAAGATCAATTGCCTTCGACCATAATTGTAACTTCTTATGCGGTTTTTGCCTTTCCACTTAAATCTTCCTACTTATCATTTCTAACTTATCACCTATTACTTATCACTTATCACTTCTAACTTATCACTTCTTGCTTATCACCTATTACTTATCATTTTGTGACTTGTACAATCGCGATCATCATCGTAGCAATGCTGACCATAATTGTCGCCCAATCTCGAAGAATAGGCAATGTCTTGCTTTCTCTCTCAATCTTCTTTGGGACAAATACCGTGCTTCCGCCAAGTATTTCCGGATTGGGGAAAATAAACCATCCCTCTTCCCACTTTTTACCGTTGGGTAATGTGACAAAAATTCTATCGTCATCGGCTTCATCTTTCAAGCCGCCCGCCTGTTCCAAATAATAGCTGAGACTTGCTCCTTTTTTATAGACAACCGCCGCCGGCACAAACACTTCACCGCGCACCATAATAACTTCCTGCTGAAAAGAGATTGTAATAGAATCACCTGCGAGTAATTTAAGATTCTCTGAGGATTCAGTATCCTGAAGAGCTTTTTTGAAATCGATAGGCACCAAGCCGGCATTGTTCCATTTTCGGATCAGTGTCGATCCTTCCACATATGCCCCCAGCCGCAAACCGCCTGCCCGTTTAATGATGCTGGAAAGTTTTTCACCTTCATTTTGTAGTGCATACGCTCCTGGGTACAAAACATATCCTCTTACCCAAACGACCCTTTCCCTATTGTATTTAGGATTTGAGGGAACCATCAGATGATCGAAATCTTTCAGAAAGCCGATTTGTGCCCAATGGTCTGCCCAGTAGTCTTCAGGTGCGTTAAACTTCGTAATGGTGCTCAGATACCCGACCTTTGTCGTATCCATCCTTGCTAATTCCCATGACTTAAGAGACGCTTCTTCTGTGAGTCCGCCAGCCACGACGACAAGGTCTGAGATTGTCATACTATCGTACCGCGTGTAGGTGCCGGGATTCCTTACCGCGCCGCCTACACTGACAGTATGTTCCGGAAAAAATTGGCTTTCTTTATAGACGACGAGAGAATCTTCATTTTTTAATTCAATATTGTTAAGTGAATCCTCGCTCAGCGCAAGCCGCGGATTGAACGAAATGACTTCCCGGCGAAGGTTTGGCTGCATGCGAAAGAGTGTTGCGCGCTCGGAAAATGTGTTGCGCTCAAGGCTGTCTGCCGAAAGAAGAAGGTCTTTTATATGCATACCCGGCTGTAACTCAAACACACCGGGTTTCTTAACATTTCCCCGAATCGTTACCCGATTCTGCGGCAGCAATCCCACTTGAAAGATTGTTATAATATCGCCGTCCTTCATCACGGTATTGCTTGTTTCAAGGTCCTGCCGGGAATTAAAACGCAGATCAAAGTCTAAAAAGTTTTTCGCATAGTTTTTCCGGTCTTCAAACGGGATCAGGCGCTCAATATGAATTCGGTCGGCATAGGCATCGAATCGTAAACCGCCGGCATACTTTAATAATTCACCAAGATTCTCGGATTCGTTCAATTCGTAGAGAGCAGGCCTTAAAATCCATCCTGTGATGCCGACCCTGATTCCGACAGGCTTGATAAATACAATATCGCCATCTTGCAAACGAATGTCTTTTGATTTATCTGCACGCAAGGCATAGTCGTAGAAATCAAGTGTGCTGACTGCTTTTCCATTTCGGATAATTTGAATATTCCTCAGACTGCCATTGATCGTCGGCCCGCCCGAAAGATAGAGAGCATGAAGTGCAGACGATAAAGAAGAAAGAGAATAACCGCCCGGCTTTTGTACTTCGCCTAACACAAACACCTGAATTGTTCTCACTTTTCCGAGAGAGATATCCAAAAAGGAAGAAGCGCCATGTTCGCCGTTTTTGAGGCTTGAGTACACAGAAGTCATACGATTGAGCATCTTTTCGCGAAGCTGTGGAATTGTCATCCCGCTCGCAGGCACGGGGCCAACATCGGGAACAAGAATGCTTCCCTCTCGATTGACAGGTACTTGGTAGAACAACTTTGTGTCGCCCCACACGGAAACTATAACTTCGTCGCCGGGCCCGAGTGCATAAGAAGGCGGTGTCGCAATATTCAGGATTGGCTCAAACGTAGAAGCAGCGAAATGAAAAATCGTGTACCCAAACGGCTGCAGATTTTCCACAGTTCTGCCGGTGAATCCTTGGACAGTGTATTCCTTCTTTTCGATAGGAATTTCGACTTTCATTATCGGTGAAACATTTGCTGAAGAAGCCGGTACGAATGAGGATGATGCCGGAATCTGTGAAACGCCTTGACCCTGTAGTGCTCCAGGAATCGGCTGCATCTTACCTAAATATTCTTCCAGATTGATATTTAATGCAGATGCCCGATTGATAGCTTCTTCCCGAGTGATTCCCAATTCTTTGAGCTTCTGATCAATTTCTTCCGGAGTCATGCTTTTGAGCACAGTTTCCGCTTGAGCTTTTGTCTGCGACGATGCTCGGAAAGAATAAAAGGAAGTGCCTATGAGCAATCCTGCGCATAGGAGGAACAAATATCTACTCATGATGTACCCCTTCAGTATCGAATATCAGCGTATAACCTTTACAATATAATTCTTCGATCACAATAAAATTGTTTTTTTTAGTTTTACAGAATAAGAGTATCCATTATGTATTCTGTAGTGCATACTACAAGCGTTCAAAAAAGGATTTCAGCAATTTCCACGTCTTGCGAATATCCTCGGAAATCATCTTCGTCTCAGCCACTACCGGCATAAAGTTCGTGTCGCCATTCCATCTGGGAACAAGATGGAAGTGAATGTGTTTGTCAATGCCGGCACCCGCAACCCTTCCTACATTCGCGCCAAAATTAAATCCATCCGGCGTACTGTCCTTGTGCAGCGCTTGCATGCACCGTGCAACGGTTTTCATAACTTCCAGGTTTGCCTTATCCGTCAGTTTACCCATCGATGGAGTGTGCATATAGGGCACAACCATCACATGACCGTTGTTATACGGATACCTGTTCATCACGACAAAACATTCTTTTCCGCGCCACACGATAAGGTTTTTGGTATCATCGTGTTCCTTTGCGATTCTACAAAAGAGGCATCCCCTTGATTTCTTGCCGCCTTGAAAGGATTGTATATAGGCCGATCTCCACGGAGAAAATAGGCGCTTCATCTTACTACCGTCTCTTCCATGAGTGTTGAGTGCAGCAAAGTCAATGCATAGTTCATAGGCATCTCTCCACCCGACTTTTTCTTAGCAATGTATCAAACAAAGATATATCAATCAAGATGGCACAACGAGTAGGCGTATTCTCTGGAGAGCAGCACTTTGCCACTTTTTCGACATTCTTTATCATAATTCATACTCCAGATGAAGAGTAGGGACGAACTCTACGATATTTCCGTAAATCCGCCTCGATTCAATATGGCCCTGCAATTTAATCCTATGATTTAACTTTGATGCATTCCACGCCGCCTCCAGTGCGCTCAATACATGGTTCGCAACGATGACATAGGAAACGGTAGTAGCAATAGTATAAAAACTATTTGCGTCCCCCCTCATTTTGGCGTAGGCAAGAAACTCGGGCGACACATTGCCTATTCCATTATCTCCAAGTACATCTGCTTTTGTGAACCCCGTTGCATCACTCCAGCCGCTGCCGAACTGAGAATATTTTCCGATCATTTCATAATATTGCTGGTCGCCATGCGGTGCAAGCTGGTGCGTAAAACCTGTCGGTTGAATAGCCATGTTTCCGCCTATTGCAGACTCAGCAGCATTCAATTCATTCCAGTTGACCCGTTCCCACGGTTTAAGACTCTGATCTGGCTTGATAGAAATTGCCTCACCGAAGTTCGCATTGACCCAAGCAGCATAGGTGACCACCGACCAGTTTTCGTCTGCATAATTTTGAAAAAGGTTCGTTTGATTGTCGCCTTTCTTTTCGTATGTCGCATAGATAACCCACATCAATACTTCTGCCCCGAAGAACGCGGCACTCTGCCAGTAATTTTTCGTATACAATTGCCCTGCACCCGGGATGACAGCGGAGAATAATCCGGCTCTCACCGGAGAGTATATTCTCTTATAGACTACTTTACTCTCTGCCACAGAACTATCTACACTGGTCATGCCATCGTTATCCATCGACAAATCGTACTGCAAATTGCCTGTCAGGAAGCGCGCTCCGTTCTGATCTGCAGGATCAATTCTGTATTGTCCATGCATATTCATGCACAAAAGAACAAGGCCGCAGATTTCCAAAATCATCATCCGGAATTTCATGTTTCACCTCATAAATTGACGTGGAAGAATATCGTTCAATTCAAATCCGAATAACACACCTAAATAGAAGCGCCATTCGTGTCCATACTGTACAGTCGTCGTATTGATATCTACGACATTTCGTGAAAATTGATCCAGGCCATAGGCGCCTGAGAAAAAGATACGCGTGGGATATGCATAGAAGGAATATGTCTCAAGCCGGAGCTCAAAGCCAACATCCCGCTTCCACTGGTCTATGGAAGGTGCTTTGCCGGACCATGCATCTCCTATATCGTAAAATACAGATCCAAAAAGCTTTTTAAAATAGAGCTGGAGGACTCGGAAATTAAGTTCGGTCTCAAGAGGAAATCGATATGTCGCGTTGAGTGCTACGGTCTTGTTGCCGCCGATTGCGTAGAAGGGATACCCCCTCATTCCGACAAATCCGCCCGCATAGTAATCAAAAAACTCATCGACTGAATGGCCAAGGATGCCATCTGCATTGAGCCCCAGTGTGAGAGTCTGCTGAGAGAGCGGAAGCGCTATGTGTTCTGTCCAATTCAGTTCGAGCCGATGAAAGTAATAGGGAGTATAAATAGGAAATCGAAACCCATTCTCTTTATTTTCTCCTGTGGAATCGGTCGGATTATATTTATCCATCTCATACAGATATTTTAATGAGAATGTTCTCCCAACCGGATTGATCTCTTTATCGACTGTTCGCAGAATACCATCATACTTGAGCTGTGCCGAAAATGTATTGCCGATAAGATACGTAGATCGCGATGCCGGAATCACTCCGAGATTTTGTTCATCAGGAATTGAATAAAACCAACTTCCAAAATTTTGATTGTATTGACTCAGTGTATATGCCAGTATCAATTCACAGTTTTCAGAGAACACATTTTGTTTGAGCGAAAAATCAAACTCAAAAAGGTCATAGGTGACGTCGGTTTCAAATTTCAGCGGGTTGGGATTCCACGGAAGTTCAAACGATATATTTCGCGAACGTGAAATATTATAAAGTTCCAGAGAAGCTGTTGGCTCCAATCCTATTTGATACAGGAGGGGTAAGCGGCCTCTATATTCGACATCGAGAAAAAGATCACGTTCCCATTTCCTGTTTATTGCAGCACCGCCAAAAAAATCCATTTTATCGAGCATTTCTGAGGAACTTACAAACAAGCCCGGCTTGATCATATCCAGGACATTACCGCTTTGTGTGTAGTTATCAAAACGGAGCAGCGGTATTAATGAAATGCTTGTGAAGACAGACTTGTAGGGCTTCGCCGGATATGCTGCAGTGTCTTGAATATGAAAATGATTCTCGCTCGCGACCAAAGACAGCGCACCTGCTCTCGACTCATCCATCTTCTTAGGCTGACCGAAAGAAAGCGAGCGATCCACAGCTAAATAATTTGATACAGAAACCGATGCATTGCTAGAGTCGTGACGGACAGAAGCGATCTTATATCCTGAAGATGTATACGTCACATAGATCAAGTTGCCTTTTTGATCAAGCGTTGGAAGAAAAGCGCTTCCCAGAACGCTTGTTTCCTGTTGTTCCATATTCGTCTTGAGATTGAGCGAGTAAATATTAAATATTCCGCCTCTATCCCATGAATAATACAGGATTGAATCTGAAGCGAAGAATGGATTCCGACAATCGCCTGAATGGGACAAGAGTTGATAATTCTCCCCATTTGAATCGATGAGAGCCACCGATTGATTGTGTTCTACAGAATATCCGAATGCAATTTTTTTTCCATCCTTCGACCAAATCGGAGTGTAGACTTGTTCGCCATTATGAAAATGTGTCAACTGAGAATTGTTCTTTCCATTCGTATCACAGACGGCAAGATTCAGCGTCCCGTCGCTTCCAGACGTATAGACAATTTTTTTCCCGTCGGAAGATACCTTGGGGTTAAATGCACGCAAGCCATATGTTAAGCGTTCCTCTTTTTCTGCCGCAATATTGTACTTGAAGAGATCACTGTATGCAGACCAGTGCGGATTATTGCGCGTGATTCGCGCGTAATAAATATTCTGTCCGTTTGGAGAAAAGGAAAGAGTTGAATTCGCTTGCGGAACGATCATTTTTGTTTTCTTTGTTGTTCGGTCATAGACATAGACACTTGTTAAAGAAGAATAATCCATGCCTTTATTCGAGATATAGGCAATCGAAGCACCATCCGGTGAAACGACAGGATAGAAATTCCAGAATCCTTCGTTCTCGATGATTTCCTCATTCGTGCGCATCGAACGCAAAGAATCCGCCAAGGGTTTGTACTGAAGTGTTTTTTCTTTCTTCCATTCTTCGTAGAGCTCTTTGCCTGTTATTCCCACCGACGCTTCGATGGCTCCATCCATAGTCAAGCGGAACGGTGCTGCAAGCTGCCTTGATATGTCCCGAAGTTTATCGACACCATAGTGTTGAGCAATATATCCGACGAGTGAAAAGCCTGCATTATAAACCGATTCACTCCCCAATGATGTCTTTTCAAAAAATCCCATTTCTTCCCATGAGAGCGGATTTCCATCACTCATGTACATCCGTAAAATCATATCGCGGTGGGTATCCCATCTGTCATATTGAAATGAAGGATTATTGTACTGCGCGGTTCCTTCTGCAAACCAGCTGGGCACGACAAAACCGGAAATAGGGTACGAGACAATAACATTGGGATATCCATACAACACATCCGGACGCCGCTCTGCTTCATAGCCAAGCCATTGGAAATAAATGCCAGGAACTTTCCTGCTAAATTTTAGTGCTGTTTGAATCTGAACGATATGAGTAAATTCGTGCGTGACGACATTCCATAACCATGGATGTGTCCCCCGCAATTCAAAATCCATTGCGGACGCCCAGATCACAATTCTATTATTGATGAAATCTGTGCCGCCGTTGGAATAATCGTCATAGTCACAGATAACAAAATTAACCCGCGAATCAGGTTCATGTCCGTACATCGTTGTAATCGGCCCATACACGCTCTCAGCAACTTTTGTAACTTCCCGTGCTGTTCGTTCTGTCCCTTGATGGAAATGAACAAGAAAATGTTTTGTCTCAATGGTCTGCCATTCCAATTCCGGATGATAAAAATCTTCCTGGGCAAGGACAATGGGCGACGCCATACATAAAAGAATCAGTATCAAAAATAAATTAAACTTCAAGCTCCCTCATAGAGGAAATATTTGTTTCTCGATAATACCAAATTATTTACCGCTTATACCAGTCAAAGCATGATTTTTGCGACGAGCATGAATGCTCTCACTGGGCATCATAAAGAACCCTGCGCCAAGAGCGCAGGGAATTCTCGTTAACATTAAATTTCACCAGCAGCTATTTATATTGTATATCCGAGAAGTAATCTAAAATGATTCTCATGGATATTCACTTGAGAAAGCTCATTATCAGGTACCAATTCTGATATACCAAACCAAGATTCAGCTGAAATGCTAAAATGCGACAATCTATAAGACACTCGTAATCCAGCGTCATGCGACCAAGAGGGATATTGATTGGTTACATCAAAGCTGGAATTTTCAATTGGTGGTGATGTAGACATCCAGTCCATTATCTTGAGATGTCGATTTGCTTTGTAACCTATTCCAAACGAAAAAACGGATACCTTATATGTGATAAAGAGTCCTGTCTCTAAAGCATCGAACCAAATCGTTGAGCTGCCATAAGAGTATTTACTGCTTTCTCCGCCAAACCGATTGTATCCCAAAAATGGGTTACAGTTAAAATTATCTGAAAGCCGGATATCGTATTTTAAGCGCACTTCCGGCGTGAGAGCGAACTGTGTCCGATCAAATCTGAAATCCTTTAAAGGCGGAAGAAGATCCTTTAAAAACATTTGATTATAACCACCACCAATTTCTATACCAAGACCAGATAGAACAGATTGAGAATATAGTGCTTGTGATATCATAAGAATAAGAGCAAAAATTAGGATGCTCCTAATAAAAGAACTTAACCGCTGAGATTTGGTACACATGGTAACTCCTTCATGATAATTAAAAGCACTGTGAATTAGGAATTATTATGTTTGTACCAATCTTTTATATTATTCCTTTCTGTGAATAATCTTACGTTTGTATACTAACATCAATTTAGCGTAATATCAGTCGATAATTTTAAAGTACATCTTATTTTACGACAGCAATTTTGATGATCTTTACGTCGTTTTGAGTGATACCTTTGGCTTCGACACGCGCAAGATAAACGCCGCTTTGTATGTTTGAAACATCCCAGGAAATCTCACTATCCATTCCCGCTGTTCCTCTTCCCTTCAATTCCGTTATTTTCACACCGGAGAGGTCGAGAATGGTAACGGTGATGTTTGCATCTTCAGAAGTATAGTACCGAATTTGTGTGGAACGACCATAGACAGGATTGGGCCAGTTATAGACACGCGACTTTGGCAAGAATTCCGGAGTGAGAGGATGAGATACAGTCTGAGTCCATTCTGTATTGCTATGCCTTTCATCGCCAAGATGCTGCCACCATACCAAGGAATTCGTGGTAAATGTCGTTGAAGTGAGAAACGCATCGAGTGAACCGTTCTCTGAAAGGACGGCGACTCCTCCTATGTTTGAAGAATTCGTGTATGTTATAGGAAATGATTTTCCAGGAGAAGTCACTTGAATAGGGAAACCTGTGAGTAGTTTTCCATTTCGATTGTACACCCACATCTCACCATCATTCGTGAATGCGATGATTTCGAGTTTACCGTCTCCATCAAAATCGACGATTAAAGGTGTACCGGTAAATTCATTGGTGCCTCTCGTTTGAATCGGAAAACCATCGAGCATAACACCCGCCCGGCTTAAAGCCGATATGTGAGTTGCCGATTGAATAATTATGTCTTTTTCACCATCTCCATCGATATCTGCTATGGCAAGCTCTTGGAGAGTAGAATCGGGCACACTCACATCGAAGAGCTTCTGAGATAATGATTGATCAAAAGACACTGTTCTGTTTCCGTTTATTTCTGCTGCAACGACATAGTTCCCTTTGGGTGAGACTGCCGCGGCAAGTATCCACGTGCCCGCTGAAGCAGGCAATCCAGCAGAATCCCGTTCACTATAAATCCGATTTCCGGATGCACAAAAATATTCTTCGGGTTGTGATAACGAAGGTGTTGGCAAAAGTGCAAGAGAAGTTATCGGTCCGCTTCGGACAAAGCGTTGAGAAATCAAATCGCCGTTGATGTTGAACTCATACACTTTTCCTGAATCCGATCCGATCAGAATCGATGGCAGAACACTCAGCGAAGCGAAACATGGAGATGTCGTGAATTTCGAGGAGATTGTCCTTGTGAAAATATTCAGGCTGTCGAATACACCTTGCGCATTGGGAGAAGTAAGTTGATATAGAGTGAGAGCACTATCCTGAACACTTGCCACTATTTCGCTTCCCGTTTGTTCATACACAGCTACGCCAAAGTTGTTTTTTTTGCAAGGTAATGCATGGTTCGTTAAATTTTGTCCGTTGCTTTGGAATGCAAAGATGCTGTCATTGACGGGAAGATAGAGATGATGATTTTTTGTTGATGTGGGATACGTGGACGCATAGGCGAGCGTACGGGATAATGCTGTATCCCGCTTGAGAACGTTACTTCCTATTTCAACCACCGCTGTCATAATCGGTGACCGTGCACTAAAATCCCTGATTGTGATTAAACTCGCTGCTCCTGAATGGCTGTTGCTGTTTGGGAAAGAATATTGATTAAAGATATTTTTGTAGAGGATAGCAGAATTACCGGAGAACCAGCAATCGAGCGGACTTCCATTTTCTGTTCCGGATCCTGCATCAGTTGATTGATAGCTTTGCCCAATATCTTTTGACCCATCGGCTTCCATGAGCTCTACCCCGCGATGGTCGATATCAGCATTCACCGTGTTTGATTTCAATCCCGCTTGAATAATATTTTCGTCTATATGCCAAATTAAAATTCCGCCGCCGTCATATTTCCCGGTTCCATCCGTCATATCGCCTATCACTGCCCAATCGAAGTTACTCACATCTACCACTGAACCACTGATTAAGCTATCTTCATAATACTGAAAGCCTGCTGTATCTTTTTTGAAATAGAGAAATGTATCAGTGCCATTTTTGACAAGTGTTAATTTCTGGCCATTTCCTTCGGGATCTCGATTGCGGTTTTCGAGAAGAAAATATTCCGATTGACTCATAGGTATTTTATAGACGACATCTTGGCCCGTATTTGTCAAGCCCACAGCTGGCAGTGTAAGCGTTTCACTCGAACTTTGGATCGATTTTGGAACGACCCAACCTAGATATATTTTTTCCCATGCACTCGGCTCGGGAGGAAAAAGTCCACTGTAGGCGAAGATATCCGCACCATCCATCAATCCAAATTGTCCGATACCCGACAGGCCGTTTGTAGTATTAAACAAATCAGGAAGGCCTAAATAACTTCCCACAGAAGCAGCAAACAACCCGTTGATGCTCAGTTGAAAAATTGCGCCGGAGATATCCTGCGACTCCGTTTCCGGCAGAATAATTGTGTTTTTGATATAACCGTTTACCATACCTTGAAAGGAGGATTGTCCAAGTGCCGTTGCGAACGCAGTCGAATCTAAATAGAGCGATGGAATATCATACGGTGTAGGATTAATTCCTAACGAACTTACTAAGTCAATATCACGCCCTACGCCTGCATGAAAGATGACGAACGCATCATACTTTGAAAAATCAACTCCCGGAGAAAGTGAATCCGCTATGTGCCAACTTTCAATTGCCAGATCGGCAAGTTTTCTATTATCGTTCCCCGTTGATGGCGGCGAGTACGCTGCCATCGGTTTCGAGAGCACGATCTTCTGAGGAACAACAGAACCAGTTATTGTTAAAATTCCATTCGAAACTTTATGAAAATAATTTTCAACAAATCGAATTTTATTTCTAAAATATGCTAAATCATGCGGAGGTGGATCAATCTGTGCCGAAGAACCTATAAGCTGGAACGTACCGTTTCCGGTTGTCTGTTCATCGCTATCCGTCTGGAACTCGACCATGATGGCGAGTATACGAAGAGTATCAATCGGAGTCGATTGAGCCAACTGAACTCGAAGAGGAGCCATTGACGTGCGCAGGAGATGAGATACTTTATATCGTGTTTGCCCATACGATAAAGAACTTAGAAGAAAAAACACACTCATTACCCACACACGTATCACAGAGACTCCTACAGTTCCTAATTCAGGTTATGCAAAATAGTGTTTTGGTCGAAATCCCAAGAATTGAGAATTCCATTACTTCATAGATTCCACTTGTTAAAAGACTCGCTTTTGTAGTTATGTCCGCTGTTCGGGATATTTTACAAAAGAACTCCTAAAAATCTCATATTCCATATATCCATGTAGACAACATCGAGTTTTTAAGAAATCTACTGACCATCACCACCCCAGTCCATCGATAGTGTGAGGCGCAGCGTTCCATCAAGCGGCTCTTGTCCCTGAATAGTACTGATGTATCCAAAATCGAAGCCGTAAAGATCATATCTGATGCCGGCACCGAAGGTCATAAACTTTCGATTACCTTCTCGAGGGTCTTCATAAAAATATCCGGCACGAATTGCAACCAATTTCGGCGAACCGTACCAATATTCCATTCCTATTGCAGAATCGAATCGTCGTATTTGTTCACTAATATTTCCCTGTGTCCATGTCGTAAAGAAAGCCTTATAGAATTCGTCGGACTGCGCACCCCATCTCGCCACCAATAGCCGACTCACTTCTACGGTAAATGTCAGATTATTATATTCGCTTTCAATAACCTTATACGCGATGCCAAGACGAAGATTCATGGGAAGAGGATCGGCTTGTGCCTTGTCGACATAAAATATATTTGGACCAATATTGGACAGATTCAATCCGAAACTCAGACTCTTTCCGAGAAAAAGCGGACGGTATAACAATCCGAGATCGAAAGAAAATCCAGTGGCTGTTCCGCTTCCCACTTCTTGCCCGGCTCCTTGATTAGCAAGATGTGAATAAATAATTCTAATGCTGGTTCCAATCCCGAGTTGTTCGTTAAGCTTTGTGCTATAGGTCGCCGAAACGGCAAGTTCATATCCTGTAAATGTTCCTACGATGTCAGGCCCGGCAGAAGTCGTTCTATTAAATTCACCAAGGTTGAGATAGGTGAGTTGACCGCCGACAACTCCATCCAATGCTTCGACAGGTTGTTTATAGGCTGCATGAGCAATCCATATATCAGATAGTCCTAAGCCGGGGAGCCAGTTTGTATGTGTCATTGCTAGTTCAGAGCCAGTTTGGAATGCAAGACCTGCAGGGTTCCAAAACACCGCCCATGCATTATCCGCTATCGCCACGCCTGTTTCACCCATCCCGCCTGCACGCGAATCTGGTACAATGAGCAAAAAGGGGACTGCCGTAGTTTGTGTCGTCTGAGCTTGGGCACTATTCGAGAATAAGAATCCGAATACAAACAGGACGACAATAATTTTCTTCATCATATATGTAACCTCCAGACTGTGAATGTTAAGTATCATTGTATTTTCTAGAATATACTTAAATGTGTTTTGATATGGTATGATAGAATATTCTCTTTCAATAGTACGTACGCTGCATCATCAAGTCAGCGTACAACAGCGAGCTTACCGATGGTTTCGCTCGTGTGTTGCCCATTTTGACTATGCGCAATCAGTTTATACAAGTAGATGCCATTGGCAAGACGATCTCCATCATTATCTCTTCCATTCCAAGGAATTCTTACAGAACGATCTCTGATATTTTGTACGCTCATTTTCCCGATAAGCCTGCCCGCGACTGAAAATATTTTTATCTCCACATTGATCGGATCGATGACATTACGCTGGAAGGTGAAGGTCGTGGAATTCGAGAATGGATTGGGATAATTCACCACATTCAACAAGGTGAGATCATCGGCAGCAGAGACCTCAAAATATGTTTCTGCCTCTGAGGAATTGTTCCGAATATCCCAGGCTTTTATGCTCAGTGTATATTTGCCCTCGCCGAGAGAGTCGCCTATGAGATCGCTTAAAGAATGGCTCACTTCACCCGATTTATATGTATCAAGATCGCTTTGATAATAATTCGATAAATCAAAAGTTCGCTCCGGGTTGCTGATTGTAGCCGACAACTGATGCCCTACTCCAGCCGTCGATGTGTTGATACCACTTTCATCATGCAATCGTACGATCAAGGTTGGATTGCTTTTTACAACATCTCCAGGACGAAAATTAAGATCATTGAGATATATAGAAATTTGCGGCCCTACCGTATCAATTGCTACGCTTGAATCGATGCCGTTGATCATTACGTTTTCAGTATATCCCGCTCCATTGGTTGTGTTATTCCATGCGTACATCGAAATTCGCGATTGGTTCCCGAATGTCACATCTTTGGGTATAGGAATAGTTATTTTAAATTGTCCACTAGTAATAGAAACTCCGCCGCGATAGAGCAAACTGCCGTTTTCCTTAAATCGAAAGTCGCCAAGTCCTTCTACGATGTGAACTTCTCTTTGCGAATCGAAAACCTGAAGTGTCCCTTTCCCTTGAAATGATGTTATTGGTGTCCCATTATTCTGCCTCATTGCACCTTGAATAGGTACACGTCCCAAGGATTTCATTGTAACGATACTCAATGTTGATTTCCCATTCACGCTATCAATTGAAGCAACGTTCTTCGGCATGAGAAGCCGTAGTGTCGGATCACCGAAGAGATGAAATTTTTGAGTATTCATTACATCAGAGTTAACAGATTTTGCTAATAGCGCCGCATCCCCTAATCTAGGATTTCTTCCCGCAGCATCTTTAGTGAACAGATTGTAAAAGAAACTTGTATTGAGCACAGCATTGGGATTTTCATAGACTTTACGCGCTGCTCCAAAAGTCCCAATCGCTCCCCCTTGCTCCATGGTTACAAGCTGTTCGTCCGTACTGAGTATACTTGGATCGTCATACAAGCTATTTTCACAAGCTGCTACGACAACGAAAGTCAAATGATCCTGATTGGATAGTTTCGGTAGCTCGCCTTCTCGAGTAAATATCCATTCATGAGCCCATACTTGATCGTTCCCGTGGCCAATGAAATTTGTATATAATGTACCCTGATTTATTGCATCAACAATCGCTGTATTTGCACTTGGTTTCCTGCGACCTAAAGCGCTATTCACCGTTGGGTATTCGACGATATAAATTTTTTTCTTTTCAAAACTTTTAGCAGCATTGCTTTCAGCAATCGTTTCGGTTTTGTCTGTAAACTCAGATCCATCATCCTCTTCGGTTGAAGTTAATCCGTCATCAGCGACAAGTGTTAAACTATTTCGCCAGGAATTGCTATCGGGAGCAGATGTCTCATACGAAATAATTTTATTGACCACTATAGATGCCTCTTGGACGCTGCGCGCAGGAAGACGCCCGATTGCAGCGGAATAGATAGAGTTTTGTGAATCTAAAAGAACGAACTCATCATCCGTTGGATAACTTGTATTGGTAGGATCAAGCGATTCTTCTGTTTCGTATGGAGGAATCCAATTACGTTGATTTGAGCTAATATTCTTATAGTCGAAATATCCCCAGCCAAACAAGAGGACATATTGCGGAACAGGGCTCTGCCAATACGCTTGAGTATATCTTAAAAATTCTCGTATTGCAAGAATGTCTGGAAGGCCTCCTGAGAATTCGCTATAGATTTGATTGATATCCACAACAAGAGTCCGAAGACTATCGTGAGATTCACGCTGTGCCTTTAAGAGATTCGCCGCTGACAAGAATTCCGGAGGAGAAATAATGATGAAATCATACTGTGATTGAACATTATGCAGATTTATCGTGTTGTCAATTTTTGTCGTTGTTCCAGGGGTTTTGAATCCAGTTTTACCAATCACCGCGATTTGACGAACAGATCCGCTTGTCTGCTCAAGCTGGATTTTGCATACCGTGGGATCAGCAGAATAATATTTTAATTCTTTCACATTACTATGATCGGTGACATCAAACGCACGTATATCGCTCGAAAAATTACTAATGCTATACTGAACCGATCCTGTGACATCGGGCGAGGTAAAGATAAGAGTGTCGTTGACAGCTTCAAACCTTCGCTGATAATATATTTCCATCCAATCTAACCATGTTAACGCGTCTTGATTCTGATTGCCGGGGGTCACTTGGATTGTTACACTACTCGCATTATTCGGCACCCCGCCTGTTCGCGATGGATACAGATATTCTTCATTTGCGTATACAGTGCCCAAGCCGGCAGGCCCCATCGTTTTAGACCCGCCTGTAAGAAGCTGGCCATTTTCAAAAATATCCAGATTATCAGGTGTTGTCGAATTGTGCAAAAACTTGAATCGATAGGTAATCGGAGATGTTGCAACTAATCCCGGCAGCGATCTATTGTATGTGCCGGCATCCGTCCCCGCAAATTTTTCCCCAACCCACAGACGCCCCGAATTCTGGAGATTGTATTTTTCTTCTTCAACGAATAATTTTTCCTGAAAACTTGCCGGTTGTATTGCTGTTGGAGAAACGGCTGAAGCAGAAAGTGTATCCATTTGCTTGCCGTGGCCTTGGGTAACGGTAAAGAAGTAATAATTTATTTCTGTATACGGATTAATATAATGTTGAAAAGTGTTGTTTCCGTTATAGAGCCAGCCTCTTACTCCCCGTCCGTAAAAAATTATATAATCTTCTGGATCGAAAATTCCATTACTATTTTGGTCTACCACCAACCGCGGAATTTCCAACAATGTATTTGGCCGAGGGCTTGTATTATCATCCGGGATTGCCAAGCCTCCATTCCCATACAATCGAATGGAGTTGATATCGCTTATCGAGATATTCAAACTGCGGAAGTAATTATAATCCAATTTGTACATACCAGTTTCAGTTACTTCTATGCGATACCATTCGCCTTGGGCAAGCGGAGAATCTTCATTCGTAGATTGCCGGGAACTTACTTTTGGCATCTTTGCTAATTGAGCTTTTTGCGGCAAGTCGCCCCTCAGTAGACAAGAAGAAACCAAACCGGCTGGAAAAGCATTTGTAAAATTAAGCCGAACAACCATGCGCGAATAAATCTTGACCTTCTCTTTGTCAATCGCCCGAACAGGATGCAAGAGAAGAGTTCCAACACATCCTATGCTCGTCTGCCCAACATGAATAAGCTCAGCAAGAACGTATTGACCCGGTGCCCGTACTGTCCGAGCAAAACTCGTATCATCATAGCTTTCGCTAACGCCAAAATTCTTAAGGGTCTTCCTCGTAGGTTTAGGCAGCAGCTTGACCGTATCTCTGATTTGATATTCACTTGTTAAGACTTGAAGCGAATATTGAGGTGATGGAAGGAGCAGAAGAACAGCCCGAATAAAATCAGTCCTGCCTGTTGAATCGTATGCTATTTGACTGCCGAAGAACCGAAATCGAGTGAAGAGAGTGCCTTGGTTTCCAGAAACATGTTCAGTCTGAATGTGCGGTGTAAACTCCAGAACTACAGAATGTTGATTTTCACTCACGATGCGTATATCTGTCATCGGCTGAGCAATGCCTGTCAACGTTCCGGCAAAAATGAAGAAAAATATGACAATAGTTTTTTTCATAAAAAAAGCCGACCGAGAAACAATGGTCTTCTCGTTCGGCTAAACATGGAAGCAGAGAGTCTCGGCCGAACTTGAAAAAGGTTTCTACGGCAAATGCAATTCCTAACTTTTTACCCTGTGACACTTTAGGAATGAACCTTTATCAAGCCTTCGATATACTCTCCATAAATAGAACATCACATCATGAATTTATGATAAGATAACGAATGAAATGAAGATTGTCAAGCAAGCAAGATTGGAATATCTCACAGGAAAAGAGCGGCCGAAGAAAACTTACATCGTTCGCTGATATTCCAAGAATTGTTTTGCAGTTGTGGCAACATTTGGGTAAATTAGCTTTGCAAATGAATTTATTCTCAATCAGGTAATATGTCAAGACCACTCAACATTCTTTTTGTTTCGAGCGAAGTAGAACCTTTCGCTAAAACCGGCGGGCTTGCCGATGTTTCCAGTGCTCTTCCAAAGGCAGTCAAAGATCTTGGACATGAAATCCGTATTATGATGCCGCGGTATCGATTTATCGGCGAGCGAAAGTTCAAATTACACGATATCATCCGTCTCCACGGAATCCCCATTCCAATCGGAAATTTGACCGAACTTGGGAACGTAAAATCATCATTTATCAATAATTTAAAAGAAAAAGTTCAAGTCTATTTTCTCGATAATGCAAATTACTTTGGGCGCGATGGCATCTACCAAAGTCCGACAACGAAAAAAGATTATAAAGATAATGATGAACGGTTCATTTTCTTCTGCCGTGGTGTCATAGAAACTTTGAAGCGGCTTGGATGGCAGCCGGATATCATCCATTGCAACGATTGGCAGTCAGGGCTTATCGCTGCCTATCTCAAAACGATGTTCTCGACTGATCCGTTCTTCAAATCGATGAAAACGGTTTTCACGATCCATAACATGGGATATCAGGGTGCATTTTCAAAGGAGTCCTTTATTAAATCAAATTTGCCTGAAGAGTTGTTCCGTCCCAACGGTGTAGAAGCATACGGAAACTTCAACTTTCTCAAAACTGGATTGTTTTTCTCTGACGGTATAACAACGGTGAGCGAAAAATATGCCGATGAAATCTGTGCATCTCCCGAAATTGGTGCCGGACTCAACGGACTTCTTTCAACTCGGCGAAAAGATTTGCATGGAATTCTGAATGGCATCGATTATCAAATTTGGAATCCTGCCACAGATGAATTCTCTTTCCGCAAATATGATGTCAAATCTATTGAAGCAAAGGTGGACAATAAACGAGCTTTGCTCACAAAATTCGGATTGGAATTTTCCGAGAACCGTCCGGTGATCGGAATGATCAGTCGGCTTGCAGATCAGAAAGGATTCGACCTGGTCTTTGAAATTATTGAGGATATTATTCGGCTGGACTTACAGTTCGTGATGCTGGTAGCTGGTGAAAGAGAATACGAAAAGAAAATTGAAGCTCTTCAAAAGAAATACTCCAAACGCATTGCGGTAGTCATAGGGTACGACAATGAAATTGCACATTTGATCGAAGCTGGAACGGATATGTTTCTCATGCCGTCTAAGTACGAGCCGTGTGGTCTTAATCAGATGTACAGTATGCGCTATGGCACGGTTCCTGTTGTTCGAGCGACCGGCGGGTTAGATGATACAGTAGAAGATTATACTGGAAACGGAAAAGGAACCGGTTTCAAGTTTGAAAAGTATGAATCGAAAGAATTGATGAAAGTCATTCAGCGTGCACTGAAGGTCTTTCAACAGCCTGAAGAATGGAAACGGCTCATGCGAAATGGCATGATGCAAGATTTTTCGTGGGAACATTCTGCACGGAAATACATCAACTTATATAAAGAACTTTTAAGACATAACGCATAGCACTGGATGACATTGGAATTGTTTGCAATCGCAACGGCACCGATAAAGGCCACAGTACTTGTTCCTGCCAGAGAAATGGCTTTACATTGACTTCCCCATGGTGTGTATGTTTTTCGTACGGCAACCACCAGAAGTCTGTGCGCACGGGTACCAGAATAATTTTTCGCTTTCTCATCTCACATTACTTGAAAAAGATTAAAGGATACCGAATTTTGAAGTCAACCCGTTTTTTTCTCCTCTTCTGCACAGGAGCCATGGTGTGTTTATCCTCAGGATGTAATGATGCCCCAGATCCAGTTGGAGTATCAACACAGCCGAAATGGGACTATGGTGTTATCCGTGATACTACATTTTATGCCACAGGTCACTCCTCTCTTTCAAATCGTTTATACACATCAACGATTAACAGATTCATGCTCGGCAAATATCAAACATATCAAGCTTGGGCATGCTTGAAATTTAGTTCTTGGCCCGACTCTATGATAGGTGCAACGATTACCAGCGGAACAATTCGATTAAAATCAGTTTATCATTTTGGCAAGTCCATGTCTGTTTTGCCCTTTGTTATGTATCGTGCACGAGCAAGTTGGGCAGGCGACTCACTTACCTATGATTCGCTTAGTCTCAACACTATTGCTCAGTCTCCCTATAATTACTATTACGATATCAATACTAAATACTCCTCCACGATTCAAGCGGGCGACACCGATTGGGTGACGATTGACATTCCAGATACCACTATGCTACGCGAATGGTTCTCCACAAATTCAGACACTGTGCATTTGAATGATGGGATTATCCTCAGTCCGGATCCGTCGTCCTCAAATGTTATCAGAGGATATTATTCGTATTATGCAACTGATACATCCTATCAACCTACACTTTATGTTAATTATACTGGAGCCTCTGGTCCCAATACGTATGTTCATAAAGTGAGCAGTTCTAAATACGTTTCTACAGTTGATCGTGCAAGTCTCATAACTGATAACAATTTGATTTATGTCCAAAACGGTATTTCCTATCGAGGACTTATCTCGTTTGACAACTTCTTAACGACTCCAGTTTTAATTCATCGGGCGGTTCTTCAAGTAACATTAGACGCAAGCAAATCCTCTCCTCAATTTAAAATTTTCCCTACTCCATTTTTGTATGATTCACTTTATGCACTCTCCGTTGGAACAGACAGTATATCTGATGGATCGTTTTCTGCGTTAAGTCCGAGTTCGATAGACAGTGGCCGTGTCATTTATTCATTTGAATCAGCAGGTCTCGCCAATCGCTGGTTGAACAATTCTTCAGCACGAAAGGTCATGTTGAGCGGCTATATTGAGAAATATTGTTTCGATTTATTTACGATTTATAGCGAAGCGTCCGATTCTATAAAATTTAGGCCACGAATTACCATCACGTATTCTATCAAACGTTGACACACCCTTTGACTATGAACTATTTCCGAATTAGAGTTACTCTGGCTGTCTTCACCGTTCTTTTCCCCCTCATCGCCTATGCAGGTGGATCATCTTACTCACGGTATGGATTTGGAGATATTCTCCGCTATGGCGACAGTCGAATCTATGCAATGGGAGGAACAGGCATAGCCCTTGTGGATGATGGAAGCATAAACCTCTTGAATCCAGCCGGTATGGCTCGTATTGGTTTTACAAGATTTTCTACCGGATTTGAATACACTTGTTTTTCCTCGAAAGATAGCAGCGGCTCTTCGCTTTATTCTACAGGCGAATTTCAAGGTCTTGCATTTGCGTTTCCCATATCTCGAGAGAATGGCATCGTTATGTCGATAGAAGCCACTCCGTATAGCAAAGTGAATTATGCAATCAGTTCTTCCAACTTTGACAGCCTATCGGGATCCATTCAACATCAAAATTTCTACGGCAGCGGAGGTCTCTCCTATCTAGGACTAGGACTTTCTGGATCACCGCTGAACACATTACATATTGGCGGCCGTTTGAATTATATGTTTGGCAGCACACGTCAATATCAAATATCCAGTTTTGATAACGGCGATTACACCACTACTACTTTTGACCGTACTATTCATTATTCCGGTTTCACATTCACGCTGGGAGCTATTTATGAAGGCATAGACCAACTTCTCGGTCTTCCATCGCTTCATAACTTATCTCTTGGGTTGACACTGAGGACTGCAAGCTCGTTTGATGCGAATGCTGAGAGGATTTATTCAACCAGCGACACAACTAATCAAAATGGAACGGCCGACATTCCCCTTTCCGCAGGGTTTGGACTCTCTTATTTACATCAAGGCAGGTACAGATTTCTCGGCGACTTTGTATTTGAAAATTGGGGAAACCTCAAGCCCTTTGCTTTGGATCCAGTTACACTTCGGAATTCCTACCGAACGAGTATCGGTTTCGAGGCAATACCTGAAAAAGGAACAGACACATTTTGGAAACGCATATTTTACCGTGCTGGATTTGCCTATAACTCCACCTATTACCAAGTCAACGGTGTGGGAATCAACGAGCTCTTAATGAGCGGCGGCGTCGGACTTCCTATAGGACCTGAGTCTTGGCTCAATATCGGTTTGCAGGTTGGGTTTCGCGGTACGACCGATAATAATTTACAGAAAGACATCATCGTTCGCCTTTCTGTTGCCGTATCCGCAAGTGAACTTTGGTTTCTCAAATTTGAAGAAGAGTAAATTCTATGATAGCTATCGGCAGTGATCATGCAGGGTTTGAATATAAAGAACAATTGAAAAAGCTCCTTGATGAAATCGGAAAGCCTTATCAGGATTTCGGTACTACTTCTCCAGACCCAGTCGATTATCCGGATTTTGCACATCTTGTTTCGAAGGCGGTCGCATCCGGCAAATGCCTGCGTGGTATTTTAATCTGTGGAACAGGAATTGGTATGTCGATCGTCGCCAACAAACATAAAGGAATCCGGGCTGCTGCCTGTGAATCTCCTGCCTCTGCAAAACTTTCACGCGAACATAATGATGCCAATATCCTCTGTTTTGGCGCACGCATCATCAGCTGGGAAACAGCAACTGAAATTGTGAAGACGTTTCTCTCAACTCCTTTTAGCGGCGGCGAGCGACATATGGGTCGCATCGAAAAGATTCACTTGTTAACAAATCTCTAGAATCCATTAAAATGTTTATCACTCAATTAAACAATTTTCTTAAAGAACTTACTCATGAAAAATCTTAAAACCGCCGATTCAGAAGTCTATGCCGCCATTCAAAGCGAAGTTCATAGACAAAACTCCAAGCTGGAACTTATCGCTTCGGAGAACTTCGTGAGCCTTGCAGTACTGGAAGCAATGGGCAGCGCTCTGACGAACAAATATGCAGAAGGATATCCTGCGAAACGATACTATGGGGGCTGCGAGTTTGTCGACATTGCCGAAAATCTTGCACGTGATCGTGCCAAAAAATTATTCGGCGCTGAATATGTCAACGTGCAGCCGCATTCCGGTTCGCAAGCGAACATGGCAGTTTATTTCTCTTTCATCAAACCTGGCGATACTGTCATGGGCATGAATCTTTCTCATGGCGGCCACCTGACGCATGGGTCTCCAGTGAACTTTTCAGGACAATTGTATCGTTTTACAGCCTATGGCATATCGAAGGACACCGGACGCATCGATTACAACAATGTAGAAGAAACGGCAAAACGCGAGAAGCCTAAGATGATTACTGTTGGAGCTAGTGCCTATTCGCGCAACATTGATTATAAGGCATTTCGAGAAATTGCAGACAAGGTTGGCGCATTCCTCTTTGCCGATATTGCTCATCCGGCAGGATTGATCGCGGCAAAGCTGCACAACGATCCGCTTCCTTATTGTCATGTCGTTTCATCGACAACTCATAAAACGCTCCGAGGCCCTCGCGGCGGACTCATTCTTATCGGCAAAGATTACGAGAATCCATTTGGGCATGTGGCGCCAAAATCCGGCCGCAAGAAGATGATGTCGGAATTAATTGATTCGATGGTTATTCCCGGTGTTCAAGGCGGAGCACTTATGCACGTGGTTGCTGCAAAAGCAGTTGCCTTCGGCGAAAATCTTCGGCCGGAATACCGCACCTATGGAGAACAAATCATCAAGAACGCTCATGCTCTCGCAGCAGCATTAGTAAAACGCGGCTACAATATTATTTCCGGCGGCACAGACAATCATCTCATGTTACTTGATTTACGTAATAAAAATCTCACCGGCAAAGATTCTCAGGAAGCGCTGGATCTCGCAGGGATTACGGTGAATAAAAATGCTGTGCCATTCGACGACAAATCGCCGCTCATCACTAGCGGCATTCGCGTTGGCACGCCTGCTGTTACAACACGCGGACTGAAAGAACCGGAAATGGAAATTATTGCTGGCTTCATCGATCGTGCGCTGACCAACCGAACGGATGAAAAAGTACTGAAGCAAGTAAGCGAAGATGTTAAAACACTCTGTGCAAAATTCCCGCTGTATCCAGAACTGATATAGAGTTGCTTGATGGGCATAACCCAAGCCATTCTTAGTAAAATATTCCAATCGGCTGGAAAATCTCCAAGCCAAAAGGAAATGTCTTTTCTGGAGCACCTCGACGAGCTTCGTTCAAAAATCATTAAAGCGCTGATAGGAATTTTTGTCGGCACAATACTTTGTGTCTTCTTCGCTGACTTCATTGTTCAAAATGTACTATTGCACCCGCTTCGGTCAGCGAGCTTAAAGGTACAAGTGCTTTCGCCTTACGGTATTGTGATGCTGTATATGGAGGCTGTACTGATATGCGGAATCATTCTCAGCATGCCGTATACCATTTATTGTCTCTGGACGTTTGTCGCTCCTGGATTGCTCCCCAAAGAACGCCGCTACATCTCGCGTATTGTCTTCTTCACATCGTTTTGTTTTTTTGCTGGCGTAATATTCGGATATTATATTTTATTACCTGGGGCACTTGCTTTCTTTGCTTCTTTTGGTACGCAGAATATCGACATGAATATTGCTCTCGATCAATACGTAAGCTTTATGCTTACATTACTGCTTGGTGCGGGACTCGTGTTTGAACTTCCCATGATCTCTTATTTTTTATCCAAGATGGGAATACTGGCTCCCAGCTTTATGCGCAAGTACCGCCGTCATGCCATAGTCATCATCTTTATTATTTCTGCAGTTGTTACGCCGACCCCTGATATGGTAACACAGACTCTTCTCGCTCTGCCAATGATCTTTTTATATGAGGTCAGCATTTTCATCTCTAAGTATTCACAAAAAAAGGCAGAGTCTTCTCCTGAAGATGCCGCATGAGTATATTTCATCCATCAGAGAGTTCACTCGATAACATTCGCGAGCCGGTCACACAAGAACTCAAGAAGTTCGATAGCGTTTTTCGGGAGGCTATGCGGTCTCAGGTTGCTCTGGTGTATCTCATCACCCGCTACATCCTGCGCCAAAAGGGAAAACGCGTTCGCCCATTGTTGGTGATGCTCAGCGCAAAGTTATGCGGCGAGATTAATGATAGCACCTACCGCGCTGCTACACTCATCGAGCTTCTGCATTCTGCTACACTCGTTCACGATGATGTCGTCGACGATGCTGACACACGCCGCGGTTTTGCTTCCATCAATGCTGTCTGGAAAAATAAAGTAGCTGTGCTAATGGGTGATTATCTCCTTTCACGCGGTTTGCTGCTATCGCTGCAGTACCATGATTATTACTTTTTAAATTCAACAGCCTTTGCGGTGAAGCGAATGAGCGAAGGAGAATTGCTGCAGATTCAAAAAAGCCGACAGCTGAACATTGACGAAGAAACCTATATTAAGATCATAGGCGATAAGACAGCATCGCTCTTTTCAGCGTGCACGGATATCGGGGCAGCAAGTACAACGGAAGATCCGGAGAAAAGAAATTTACTGAAAGCGTACGGCGAGAATGTCGGATTGGCATTTCAGATACGGGACGATCTGCTCGATTATCTCGGGCGAAAGAGTATTCTTGGCAAGCCAACCGGCGGCGATATTAAGGAAAAGAAACTTACACTGCCCCTGATTCACGCGCTTCATCAGAGCGATCGACATGAAGCACAGCAGGCATTACGATTTGTAAAAAAAGACGCGAAGAAAAAAGATATTGCATGGATCGTCGACTTTGTCCGTACTAACGGCGGCATCGAGTATTCACTTCAAAAAGCGGAAGAGTTTGCAGCACATGCTCGCGATTGTCTCTCCTCTTTCCCTGATTCACCGGAGAAACAATCTCTTCTGCAATTTGTTCGTTTTGTTATTGAGCGAAATCGTTAGAACAAAAATTGCGAATAGGCGCTTCCTGAGTCTTACAATTCTTTGTTGTGTCTTTAAACAATTTTGATGGCACGCGCAAAGCACGCATTGTCATTGTTCCAGTCCCGCTTTGCGGGACACACAATTCGCGGAGCAGCTGGAAGCCTGAGAATATCATATCGTTCTGCGTCGTTTTAAATTCTTTTATAGAGAGTTTACACAACAAGAGTGAAGCCCGCTCCCTTTTGTGCTTAGTTTCATTTTCACTTAATTATTTTTTATTAGTGCAAGACGAATCCCTAATATTACTAAAATAAATCCCGAAATATTTTGAAGTCTTTTTGCTATGACATTGCTTTTCATGAGACGTTGTCCAATCCAACCGGAAAAATATCCAAGTGCAGCAAGAAATAGTATAGTGAATAAAGCGAATACTAATCCAAGAATTATAAATTGCGTTGCAGCACTTTCTTGTTCTTTGACACTTACAAATTGTGGAAGAAAAGAAATAAAGAATAAAGCTACTTTAGGATTAAATACATTTGAAATCAAACCTTGTGTAAATATCTTATTGCTTTTTGTTTTTCCAGATCTTTCTACATTAAATTCTCTTTTATCTAAAATCGTTTTAATTCCTATATAAATTAAATAACCAGCTCCAATACACTTAACAATCATAAAAGCAAGAGCTGATGTTTTCAAGATAATTGACAATCCTAATGCGGCGAATATTGTGTGAACAAATATGCCTAAAGTTACACCCGCCGCAGAAATCAATCCGGCTTTTCTACCATCCGATATTCCCCTGGTCAGAACATATATGACATCTGGTCCAGGAGTTATTATTAATATCCAGGATAATACAATAAATAATCCAAAATCTTTAATTCCTATCATATTCAGTTCTATTTTGTGTTACCTAAAATTAAGCGCAACTATTTATCGCGCTTATTGTTGATTTATTATTCTTGTAATTTCTTTACAGGGTGTTCCCCAATACAACGAATGAGCTTCGTTTATCTGCCTTTTTTGTTTTTAGCCAACCCTTATTCTTTCACAAACTCATGTTCACCGGTTCGCACAACCAGGACAGGACAGGGAGCTTTCCGGACAACTTTTTCCGCTGTACTGCCAAAGAGGATATGCTCCATTCCTGAATGTCCATGAGTAGCTATTATTATGAGATCGATGTCTCTTTCTTGGGCGTACTGGTTAATCTCGTAGAACGGCTTTCCTGTGCGGACAACCTTGCGCGATACTACTTTGCCGCCGATTTCCTTCTTAATGAGATTTTCCAATTCTTCATTGCCATATACCTGTAGCTCTTCTTCGACATTGGGGAATCCGATTTGACCGAAACTAAAATCCGCCGGATAAACAGTCGGTTCGACAACGTAAATAAGATCAATGGAAGTTTTGAATTGCTGTGCGAAGGATAATGCATATTTGAGCGCGTTCTTCGAATGATCGGAGAAATCAATGGGTACAAGAATGCGCTGAAGCTTGATGTGCGTTCGACTTGACGGTCTATTCTTTTTTGCCGGTACCTTCTTGATTGGATGGACCTTTTTCGCTGTCATGGGAATCCCTTTCGCCTTGTGCTTGAAGTCGTTCGAGTTGACTCTTCACCTTGGAAAGTTCTTTATCTGTATGTCGCAACCGCTGTGCAACTATTTCTGCAAGTTTGAGTACGATTTTAATGCCTAAGGTTGTATTCTTTTCAATTAATTCAAAAAGGTCCGGACGAAAAAAACCAATGAGCGTACATTCTGTTTTGCAGACAGCATTGGCAGAACGCGGTGATTCATCTAAAAGTGCAAGTTCACCAAAAAAATCGCCGTCTCCGAAGAGTGCAAGCTCTTCCTCATTCCCATCTTTACCCTGGATGACGATGGAAACTTCTCCGTCTTTGACAATATACATTCCTAATCCTGGATCTCCTTGATAGAATACAGGTTCACCGATGCGGTATTCGCGTTTATGGACAATTGCGGCAACTTCTTTCAATTCCCTCGGTGCAAGGTTGGCAAATGCCGGCACTTTGCTCAACACTTCTTCTATCGTACCTTCGCGGATAACACGTTGGGAGAATAAATTTCGCCAGAGTGCATTATCCGTCGAAGATTGTGAAGTTGCCATTGTCTTTACTCCCATATGGTTTATCGTACAAACGTCAACCAGCTGTGCTTATCTTGCCCGCTTTGGATGATGTCAAAAAAAGCCCTTTGAAGTTTCTTTGTCACAGATCCGGCTTGCCCACCGCCAATAACGATTTTGTCGACCGACCGTATCGGAGTGATTTCTGCCGCCGTTCCTGTAAAAAATATTTCATCTGCAATGTACAACATCTCTCGCGGAATTGCCATTTCGACAATCGAATACCCAAGTTCTTTTGCCAGTGTCACCACAGCCGAACGCGTCACACCCGATAATATGGCTGAACTCAAGGGAGTCGTATATATAACATTCTCCCTGACAACAAAGATATTTTCTCCGCTTCCTTCGCTCACTGTACCATCTACTCCTAAGGCAATACCTTCTGTATATCCGTTGGCGATGGCTTCCAATTTAATGAGTTGAGAATTTAGATAATTTCCGCCTGCTTTTGCTAACGTGGGAAATGTATCCGGAGCCGCACGACGCCACGACGAAACGCAGACATCTATTCCCTGTTCCAATGCACCTGCGCCAAGATATGCACCCCATTCCCACACAGCGATGGACACATCCACAGGACAAGCTGTTGGATTCACGCCCACATCACCATACCCTCGATAGACGATAGGCCGAATATAACATGCCTTCAAATTGTTCGCTATAATTGTTTGTTTGATCGCTTCGGATATTTGTGATTCCGTATAAGGAACTTGTGTCCTATAAATTTTTGCTGAATCAAAGAGACGGCGAACATGTTCTTGAAGCCGGAAGACTGCCGGCCCTTTCTTGGTATCGTAGCAGCGGATTCCTTCAAACCAGCTTGAACCGTAATGCACCACATGAGAGAGAATATGAATCTTTGCATCGTCCCAATTGACAAGTGTTCCATTCATCCATATTTTTTCAACTTTCTTCACCGGCATAGTTGACCTTGCTCTTTCATAAATGATATTGAACTTGTAGTGTTTTCTTATCTATAAACTCATTTCATAAATTCTATACCGTTTAGTAATTTTCCCCTGCATTGCTTCTGCGGATTTCACCATCCGGTCGTTGTCTTCAAGAATCCAACTCGCTTCTCCATATTTGTATCCCAATTTTCTTGCATTTACAGCAGTCTCATAAAAAAGTGCCGCTCCTGCTCCTGTATTTAAGATACTCAGGAATAACACCTAAGACAATGATGCGCACCAAATCAATTTTCTTCTTTTTTGTAAAAAGATGATACAAACCCGGCAAGATATAGCCATTCTTGTTATACTTCAACGCAACATTGATATCCGGAAGCGAAAGAGCAAACCCAATGGTCTTTCCTTCTTTTTCTGCAAAGATGACAAGCTCCGGCACAATGACGGGTTTGAGATCCGCAGCCAACGCATCAAATTCTTCGTCTGTCATGGGAACTGCGCCCCAATTTTTTGCCCATGCTTTATTATAAACGTCCTTTACTTTATCAACTTCATCTTGAAAATGCTTCATATCAAATGTTCGAAATGTGAGCTTCTGGCGCTGCTTGACAAGTTCATGCGCCCGATCAAACCGTTCGGTATATACTGTTTTTTGATCAAGGAGATATGCGTAAAGGTCTTTTGCTTTCTTAAATCCATATCTCTCAATCAAGTCAATATAATACGGCGGGTTATACGTCATCATGACTGTTGGGCTTAAATCGAATCCATCAATGAGCAAACCAATTTCATCATTGACCGATGGGTTTACAGGACCTCGCATTGCCGTCACACCCCCTGCTATCAAGTATTTTCTTGCAGCATCAAATAATGCATTCGCAACCGTTTGATCGTTGATACATTCGAAGAATCCAAAAAATCCAATATTCTCGCTGTGCTCTTTGTTGTGGTTATGATTAACGATTGCAGCTATTCTGCCAACTACTTCTCCTTCATGTTCGGCAAGAAAGAATTCCGCATCAGTATGTTTATAAAATGGATTTTTCGCCTTATTCATTAATTTCTTACGATCCATCATCAATGGCGGAACCCATGCCGGATAATTTCGATAAATCTTCCAGAGAAACCGAATAAACGCAATTGTATCCTGCTTCGAAGAAATCGGCTTAATAATTAATTCATCCATTATCACTCCAAAATAATATTCTTATAATATAAAAAAGCCGCAGCGTGTTTACAACTACGGCTTACAATTCAAAGACTGGGAATCTTAATTGTGCAAGCTTAGTTGATCACACCAAATTTCTTACCTACTTTGCTGAAGACTTCAAGAATTTTATTCAGATGATGTTCTTCATGCGTTGCCATATAACTTGTGCGAAGCATTTCCATACCAGGAGGTACACCCGGCCGAATGAATGCATTCACAAACACACCTTCATCGAAAATTGCTCTCCACATCATCAGCACCTTTTCTGTATCTCCAATAACAACAGAAACGACTGCCGAATCGTGTTCGCTCACTCGAAAACCCAGCGCATGCAATCCTGAGCGCATCTTCCGAGCATTGCCCATCAACTTACCAACACGCTCCGGCTCAGTCTCGAGAATATCAAGCGCTGCCAATGCCGCAGCAACAGATGCTGGCGTTGGACTTGCGCTAAAGATAAGAGCCGGTGCACTATGTTTGAGATAATCAATGACTTTCGCTTCACCTACGACAAATCCGCCTAACGAAGCAAAAGTTTTACTGAATGTTCCCATCGTGAGATCGGTTTCTTTTTCAAGGCCGTAATGGCTTGCTGTTCCCCGGCCGCCTTTTCCGATTACACCGATTGCGTGCGCATCATCGACCATTATGCGTGCGTTGTGCTTTCGTGCAACTTTTACCATGTCTGGCAAGTTCACAATTTCGCCTGATGTGCTAAATACACCGTCGCTCACGATGAATTTGGCTGCTTCCGCGGGTAGCTGTGAAATGACATGTTCTAAATGTGCCATATCGTTATGCTTGTACCGAACAACAGAGTTTTCACCCTCATTGGTATAGGACGCCATTCCGGCGGCAACAAGAGTACCTGCAACAATACTTGCGTGATTGTCCTTATCAGAAACGACATAATCACCGCGTTGAACGAGCACGGGAACAATTCCCTGCCCCGTTTGATATCCTGTGCTGTAAAGTAAACAAGCTTCTTTCCCCATAAATTTTGCAAGGCGACGTTCCAATTCGATATGCAGATCAAGCGTGCCTGTGAGATATCTCGAGCCTGAACAGCCCGTGCCGTATTTTTTTATCGCTGCGATTGCGGCTTCTTTTACTTTGGGATGCGCTGTCAATCCAAGATAGTTATTTGACCCGGCCATAATAACTTTGCGGCCGTCAATCTTCACAACCGGACCTTCACTCTCCTCAATAGCGTGAAAATATGGATAACAACCTGTTGCTTTCACTTCATCTGCACGCGTAAAATTCCAACACTTTTCAAAAAGATCCAATGAATTCTCCTCAGGACATGGGCAAGAATGATCACGAAATGAATCAGCTTTTTGCTTCTCGTGCTTTTTTTTAATATAGTTGAATAAGAAAAGAAAGTCAATGAACGCGAGAGTGAGGAGGGCTTGATCCAGACAATTTTCGTTACGGGAGGTACCGGTTTTATTGGCAGCCACACCGTTGAGCGTTTATTGGAGGAAGGCTATCGTGTGCGATGCCTTGTCCGCCCGCATCAGATAAATCTGAGGTGGCTCCAAGGTCTGCCTGTCGATATTGTGAGGGGCGACCTATCAGATTCTGTATCACTTTCCAAGTGTCTGGAAGGTGTTGATTACATCATCCACATTGCAGGGATGACCAAAGCCAAACGGAAGAGTGAATTCTTTACCGGTAATGCAAAAACGACGGAACATCTCCTTCATGCGGCAAGCAAAATGAAGCATCTTAAGAAGTTTTGTTACCTCAGCAGTTTAACTGCCGTAGGACCGAGCACGACAGGTATTCCTCTCACGGAAACAGCCCCCTGCCACCCCATTACTACCTATGGTCAATCGAAACTTGAGGCAGAACGTCAATGCAGACACTTTGCGGATCGGATACCGATCGTCATCATACGGCCTCCTGCTGTATTCGGACCTCGCGATACAGACATTTTAGAAATGTTCAAATGGGTTAGTTACGGTTTTAAGCCGATCATCGGCTCGTCTGAGAAAACACTAAGTCTTGTGTATGCACCAGATTTAGCGAAAGGAATCATTCGGGCATCCATTGATGAAAGGACGATCGGACAGACATATAATATTTCAGATCCGGCCATCTTTACATTTTCTTCTCTCATCGATTATATTGCAACACTGGTCCAGAAGCGAACGATTCGCATACATTTCCCCAAAGGACTCTTCTATTCGATGGCAGGGATTGCTCAGGTTTTTTCAGCTTTTGGAAAGAGCCCGGCTTTACTCAACATTGAAAAGGCGAGAGATCTTCTGCAAGATCATTGGATTTGTGATTCGCGGAAAATCCAAGAGCACATCGGATTCCACACAGCGACATCCATTAATAACGGCCTGAGTAAGACATTTCAATGGTATAAAGAAACCGGGTGGCTGTAGAATCCTACTGCAGAATTTCTAAATTTGATATTTTGCTGTAAATTCTGTAGATTAATTTTGGCGATGGAGTTCGCCATGAATTATTCCATAGAGGAATTGATGACTCCTACCTCGAGGCAGATTGCTTACGACGTAGGAGTTTTTCGTTTTATGAGAGGATAATATGCTTCGTAATTATTTATATGTGTTTTTCGGCGGTGGGTTGGGTTCATCACTCAGGTATTGGCTATCAGGTCTGATACCACGATATACAGGAAGTCAGTTCCCGTACGGGATTCTCATCGTTAATATCGTGGGATGCTTCTTTATCGGTTTTCTTATGTCGGCATTGGAAGAACGGTTTATTGGTAATCCTTCACTTCGCATCTTCCTTACTATTGGGATAATCGGCGGCTTTACAACTTTCTCAACGTTCAGTTATGAAACAATCGCTATGATGCGTGATAGTGAATTCTTAAGAGCATCTCTCTATGTCGGACTATCCGTTGCGCTAGGATTGGGTGGAACACATGTTGGTTCTTTAATCGGCAAATTAATTTAATCGGAAAAGGTGATGTATGAAACTTGCAGGTGATGGTAAACTCTTACGCATATTTATTGGTGAATCTGACAAGTTTCACCACCAAGCACTCTTTGAAGCAATTGTCCATTCCGCGAAGGAAAAAGAGCTCGCGGGGTGTACAGTGTTGCGTGGTATCGAGGGCTATGGTGCCGACAGCCGTGTAATCCACACTGCAAAAATTCTACGGTTATCTGAAGATCTCCCGATAGTCATTGAAATCGTAGATACTGAAGAGAAGATAAAAAACTTCCTGCCCACTGTAGAACAAATGATTGAAACATCAGGATGCGGGGCGATGATAACGCTTGAAAAAGCAGAAATCATCCGATACAGTCACGGAAAATGAAACAACTTTTTAGGCGTTTGATTTATGATGCCAAGGATTAGCGCCAAGTTTCGCCGGCGAAAAGGTATTCCGTACGCTATCGAGCAATTCAGCGGTAAGCAATTCCGCTGTCGGCATTGCAATAAAGTGTTTTGGGAAGATAGAGACCTTGATCAACATCTTGAATATGTTAGTAAAATAAAGAGAACAGGTAATGGAGCTATCGACTCCGATACGCCACAATTAAATCAAATGCTGGAGTTAAAAATCGGCTATGTGTACGATATAACCGATTGTATGAGACGACGATATCTTAAGTTGAAAAAAAATGAAGTTTATGATGGAATAACTTTTACTAAACAAAAAAAAGAACTAGGAGATGAATGATGAATATTAAGACCATTATTGCACGGCAAGTCCTCGATTCACGAGGTAATCCAACTGTTGAAGCAGAAGTTACGCTTGACAATGGAATTATGGAAAGAGCTATTGTCCCTTCCGGCGCATCCACAGGTGAAAAAGAAGCCGTGGAACTCCGCGATGGAGATAAGTCAAAATATCTTGGAAAAGGAGTATTGAAAGCTGTTGAAAACGTTGATGCAAAAATTGCCCCCGCACTTATCGGAATGGATGTTACCGCTCAACGCGCTATCGATTCAAAGATGATCGAATTGGATGGGACTCCGAACAAATCGAAACTTGGGGCTAATGCTATCCTTGCTGTTTCGATGGCAACTGCACACGCAGCTGCACGCGCTGTGGGTTTACCATTGTACCGCTATCTTGGTGGATCGAATGCTGCTCTCTTGCCGGTTCCCTGTATGAACATTATCAATGGCGGCAAGCACGCCGATAACAATGTTGACTTCCAGGAATTTATGATCGCACCGCACAACGCTTTAAGCTTTGCTGAAGCGATCCGTATGGGAATCGAAACGTTCCACACGTTAAAAGGTGTTCTTTCCAAGAAAAATTACAATACCGCTGTGGGAGATGAAGGCGGATTTGCTCCGAGCTTAAAATCCAATGTCGAAGCGGTCGAAGTTATTCTCGAGGCCATAACAAAAGCAGGCTATCAACCTGGTAAAGATATTTCTATCTGTCTTGATCCCGCCGCAAGTGAAATGTGGGATGAAGGAAAATATTTCTTCTTCAAATCCGATAAATCTACAAAAACTTCAGAGCAAATAGTCGCTCTGTTGTCTGATTGGGTTCGTCAATATCCTATCGTTCTTCTCGAAGATGGTATGGCAGAAAATGACTGGAAGGGATGGAAAATGTTGACTGATGAGCTCGGGAAGAAAATCGAATTAGTAGGAGACGATATCTTCTGCACAAATCCCATCATTCTCGCAAAAGGGGTTGAAGAGGGCATTGCAAATTCTGTACTTATCAAGCTTAATCAAATTGGCAGTGTTACGGAAACGCTCGATACCATCGAGTTAGCAAAGAAAAATAATTACAATTGCTTTGTCTCTCATCGTTCCGGTGAAACAGAAGATACAACAATTGCCGACTTAACGGTTGCAGTGAGTGCAGGACATCTAAAAACAGGTTCCGGTTGCCGAAGTGAACGCATTGCAAAGTTCAATCAACTCATACGAATTGAGGAGGGACTTGGTAAGCAAGCAAGGTTTGCGGGTAAATCGACTTTCAAAACCGTCGCACCTTAATAAATGATGTTTTTTATTTCAATCTTTCTCGGTTCCGCTTTCGGATTATTTGCCTCGATTATGGCATTTGTCATAACATGGAATGAATTGGAAAAGCATCAGTTCGAACGCAAACGATTAGTGAACGAATCTCTTCAAGCCGCAGGTTTTACATTTATTTTTTTCCTCGTGTTGTCTATGCTAGCAGGTTATTTCATTACACGATATGCTCTAAAATAATACGCAATCCTAGTAATGTGAAAAGTGAGAATAAACCGTTCATCCATATCAAACAATTCCTAACCATCGTTGATGAGTTACTTGAATCTGCCGACGGCGGCGCAATGGTGACACTTGAAAAAGTGAATGTAATTCGCTACTCAGCGGGAAAAAGTGATGTATAAAACTTCTTAATCAAAAAGATATCGAGAACTACAGAAACTTTGCAATGCACCAATAACAGGCGGCAGAGACAAGTGCTGATGTAGGAATCGTGATAATCCAAGCAATAACAATTCTTCCTGCAAGGCCCCACTTCACCGCCGATACACGTTTGGTCGCGCCCACACCCATAATCGCACCTGTGATCGTATGTGTTGTACTTACGGCAATACCGCTAAATGCCGTAATGAGCAATGTAAATGCACCAGCTGTCTCTGCACAGAAACCGCCTGCCGGTTTCAACTTTGTCACTTTTTGCCCCATCGTTTTCACGATGCGCCAGCCGCCGAACATTGTGCCAAGAGCGATTGCCGTGTAACAAGGAACAATAACCCACCATTTAACAGGAAAGTCATCCGGACTGCTCGTGTAAATTATTTTTGCATTGATGAGAAGAATCGTTATAATTCCCATCGTTTTCTGTGCATCATTTGCTCCATGACCAAGACTATAGAATGCAGCAGAAACGAGTTGAAGTTTCCTGAAAATCCCGTTGATTTTAGATGATGGTCGCTTATGAAACAGCCACATCAGTACCGACATCATACCAAATCCCATCACCATACCAAGCATCGGTGCGACCACGATGAAGATAACTGTTTTCGTCCAACCGCTCCAGAGGATGGAGCCGAAACCTGCTCGAGCAATTGCTGCACCGCCTAATCCACCCATCAATGCATGGGAAGAGCTTGATGGAATGCCGAAGTACCACGTGATGAGATTCCAGACTATAGCGCCAAGCAATGCCGCAAGAATAACATATTCTGTGACGAGGTTTGCCGTTACAAGACCTTTCCCGATGGTCTTAGCAACATTATGGCCTGTGAAAAGAAATGCCGCCGCAAAATTGAAGAACGCAGCCCAGAGTACAGCTTTACGTGGAGTAAGAACCCGTGTTGAAACGATGGTAGCGATAGAATTCGCTGCATCGTGAAATCCGTTGAGGAAGTCAAAGATCAATGCAATGAAAACAATGAAGAGAAGGAGGGCTATCATGTATCCGAATATCCCGTCAGTTTTGTTTGATTAGGATACCTTCAAGGACATTCGCCGCATCCTCACATTTATCGGTTGCCGTCTCTAATCCAACCAATATTTCTTTCAGTTTAATGATCTGGATAGCGTTTTTTTCTTTAGCAAACAGATCCGCTACAGCTTGGTCAAAGATATCATCGGCTTGATTTTCATATTCATTAATCTTTTTGAATGTGTCTTGAAGAATGTCAGTCTTATTTAAGTTGCGTAAGAGGTGAACACCATTTTTTAGTTCATTGATGGAAAGAAATAGGACGTCGATGAGTTGGGAAAACGCTTTCGGAACACGCGTAATCTTATACATAGCAAACCGGTGAGCGCATCCATCGATATGATCGAGAACGTCATCTAAGGCAGATGTAAGCTCATGGATATCTTCACGGTCCAAAGGAGTAACAAATGTGGAATTAAGTTCAGAAAAAATATTATGTGTGATCAAATCGCCTTCATGTTCGATGTCTTTGATTCGCTTCGCTGTTTCTTCCCTCTGGGACTGCTTTTTACAGAACGGGAGTTTTTTTAGCTCCACTCCGGCTTTCACCAGGTTTTGTGCAGATTCTTCCAATAAAACATAGAAATTGTCATCATGAGGAAGAAATTTTTTTATAAATTGATCAAGTTTCATAGGTCTGTAGTATGTAATGAAGAAAAAGATTGTCGCTTGTTTGGCAGGTCCAGGCATGGAGCAATCTCCTTCCTGCCTGCCAATGTAAGGTAGCAGAATGTTGTTTCAAAACCAATTGCTTTTTATATCGATAAAAAACAATTGAGGAAAATAAATTTTAATTCCCTGATCATTATCATACGGAAGACTTCAGTACCTTCTCCTGCATTTTTGTACGATAGACATCAAGTTTTGTACCGAGTTCTGAATTATTGAGTGCAAGTATTTCAAGTGCGAGTAAACCGGCGTTGGATCCACCATCGATAGCAACTGTAGCAACGGGAATTCCTGCAGGCATCTGAACCATTGATAGTAATGAATCGAAACCGTTCAATGTCTTAGATTTAATCGGAACACCAATCACAGGAAGCGTCGTAACAGCAGCGACGATACCCGCTAAATGTGCCGCACCGCCTGCACCTGCAATGATCACTTTTATTCCTCTCCCCTTGGCCGTTTTCGCATATTCGATAGTCTGCTCGGGTGTGCGATGCGCTGAAAGTACTTTTACCTCACAAGGAATATCAAACTCTTTCAGAATCTGTCTTGCCAGTTCCATGGTATCGGCATCCGATGTACTTCCCATGAGAATTGCAACAAGTGGATTTGTTGATTTGTCTGTACCTAATAGAATCATAATTATTATCTCCTGCTTTAATAGTATCCTACACTGTCCCATTATTTTCTCCTCATGAGAGGAGTGAACATCGGGAAACGTGCTTTTCTTAACCGTTATGAAGTGCGGCTTTACGTAATCGATCCATCACTGCCGCACCAAGCCCCTTTTCTTCTACACTTTCTACTAGAATGACATCTACTTCCTGCCGATCTAATTCACGCAATGCCCTAAACAGATTTCTTGCAACATATTCAATCGAAGATTCAATAATCACATGAAATGAGGATTGTTCAATGCCCGTTAATACTTTTGAATAAGTAATGGAACCTATCTTCTTTTTTTGTTTTCTATTCTGCTGAATAAGAAGCTTAAATTTTTTCCCATCTGCCGACGGGAACAGAATTACACGCGCATTGGGGGCATAATGACGATGCTTCGTACCCGGAGAGCGTCTGAGCAATTCTACTGCATTAGTCCAACGCACCTCTCCAATTTCCTTCTCTATATCTTCACGGCTTAATCCACCGATCCGCAGAATAACCGGAGGATCAACGGTAACATCCAGCACAGTCGATTCGACTCCTATCGTTGTTGGTCCAGCATCAATGATGAGATCGATCTTTCCATTTAAGTCGTTGTACACATGTTCTGCCAGAGTCGGACTCGGTTTTCCCGAAATATTTGCACTCGGTCCAACAATACCGCCTTTGAACTGCCTGAGTAATTCCAGTGTCACCGGATGATCAGGCACTCGCAGCGCTACAGTCTCTAATCCTGCGGTTACAGCATCAGGAATACTTATTTTCTTCTGAAATACTAATGTCAATGGACCGGGCCAAAATCGCCGAGCAAGCAGCAATCCCTTCTCGGAAATCCATGCTGTAAATTGCTGAACATTTTCCAGTGATGCAACATGTACGATGAGTGGATTATCCGACGGCCTTCCCTTGGCATCAAAGACTTTTTGTACAGCTCCGGCATTCAAAGCATCGGCACCGAGTCCGTACACGGTCTCTGTTGGGAAAGCTACCAACCCTCCCCCGTGAAGCACTTCCGCTGCATATTGAATCTTATCAGCATCTGGATGTTCTGTGGAAACCTGTATGATTTTGGTTATCGGCATTCTCTCTGTTATTACTCTACTGCCGCTAACAACATCTCCGCAACATCTTTCACTTTTACTGTCTCGGCCGCTTCTTTATCTTTAACACCGTCCTCCAGCATTGTCATACAAAACGGACACGCTGTACCGATCACATTCGGTTTCAGCGCAAGCGCTTCTTCTGTTCGCTCAACATTAACTCTTTTTCCTTCAACCTCTTCCATCCACATTCTGCCGCCGCCCCCACCACAGCAGAATCCTCTCGACTTCGTTCGTTTCATTTCTACCGTATCCACACCGGAAATAGCATTAAGAATTTCCCGCGGCTGCTCATAGATATTGTTGTAGCGTCCTAAATAACAAGAGTCATGGAATGCTACTGTTGCTACTTCTTCCTTTGTTACCTTCAACTTACCTTCATTGATAAGCCTTACCAGAAAGTCGGTGTGATGAACTACTTCATACTTACCGCCAAATTGCGGGTACTCGTTCTTCAGCATATTGAAGCAATGTGGACATGTTGCAACAATTTTTTTTACATTGTAATTATTCAATGTCGCGATATTGTCTTTCATCAGCATTTGAGCAAGATACTCGTTTCCAATTCGACGCGCAGAATCACCAGTACATTTTTCTTCGGTTCCAAGGATTGCAAATTTAATTCCTGCTTTCTGCATCAACTTTGCGAAGGCTTGCGTCACCTTGGTGTAACGTGCATCGAATGCGCCGGCACAACCCACCCAAAAGAGAATCTCTGCATCCTGTGATTGAGACATCTGCGGAATGTCCATACCTTCTGCCCAATCCGCACGACTAGATGCAGGGAACGCCCACGGACTAAAATTTGTCTCGAGATTCTTAAATACAACTTGTACTTCCGGTGGAAAACTGGATTCCATCAATACCAGACTGCGGCGCAAGTCCACTATTGCGGGAATATGTTCATTGTTCACCGGACATTCCTGTATGCACGACATACACGTAGTGCAAGCGAAAAGTTCTTCTTGAATGATATACTTATGAAGAAGTGTGTTTTCTAATAGATTTTTCTCACCTTCTTTGTATATTGTAGCGCTATTACCATTCAATAATAGCTTTCCTTTTTCCACCGTACGATGCCGAAGATCGGTCATAATCTTTTTGGGTGAGAGAAGCTTGCCTGTAATATTCGCCGGACAAGCTGCCGTACAGCGTCCGCATTCCGTACAGGTGAATCCATCAAGTAATTGCTTCCATGTAAGGTCGTCGACATCTGTTGCACCAAATTTTTCTATTCCTTCTTCTTCGAGATTAATCGGCGTTAGCGCACCTCTTGGTTTCAGTGAAGTGAGAAATACATTTGGTAGTGATGTGAGAACATGTGCATGTTTTGAGTATGGCAAGTAATTCAGAAACCCGAGAACCAGAACGATATGTATCCACCAATAAACTTCAAAAAGGAGATGACTTGTAGAAGCATTTGAAGAAGCAAGAATCGAACTCATCGCCGCAGAAAGAATACGGCCTCCATCAGTTGCGCCCAACTGAAGACGTGCTGCATTTTGTCCGAGCAAGCTCACTATAATTAAGAAGATAGTGAAGAGAATTACTGTGGCATCGACTTGAGCATGCCGATCTCCCTGCAGACGTTTTGGCCGAAGGATGTAACGTCTAAACAAAGCAGTGCATATTCCAATAATCACCAAACCTGAAAAGATATCTTGTAAAAACACTAATGGTTGATAAAGCATACCAATACATCGGAAAGAAAATTCTTGGATAAATCCTTCACCGATGGCTTCCAGAACGGACGATAACAAGACAAGAAATCCCCAGAAAATAAATGCATGCATCAGTCCTGCAATAGGTTCACGAAAAAGTTTTGTCTGTCCAATAGCTACCATCATCATTTTTTTGAAGCGCTCCCACAGGCAATCCAACCTATTTTCTGGTTTACCTATGGAAATAAGAGCGATCATACGCCGCAAGCTGAATCCGAATGCTCCAAACGCTCCAAATAAGACAATTGTAAAAATGATGGTCTTCATCGCCATTCCTTTTCTCCTTTGCTGGTTATATCTTTAAAATTGAATTTATAATTGTTACAGCTTCACCGGCTATACTGATGTTTTCAATTTTTTTCTGTCTCATATGAACGCGTATTTTGACTCTTCCCGTTCGACGAATCTCGTCCCCCTGCTCTCCAACAAATTCCAATTTGCCATCTGATAACTCCCGACACACAACGGGATATCCAGCAGATAATACATACTTTTGCAGGTAACATCCAAGCGGGCCATTTGCCGATCCAGTGACGGGATCTTCATTGATGCCATAATTCGGCGCAAAGAACCGTGAATGCACTGCTGAATTCTTTTCTTTTGTCTCCAATGAAAACAAGCTCACTCCATTCAGCTTCATTTTCTTTAACTCATTGGCTAATGCCGAAAAGTCCGGTTTGATTTTTTCTATCACTGCAAGACCATTCATGGGAACATAGAGATACAAGTCGGTAACAATAGGTAAATCCTTTTTTATTTCCTTTGCTGTAAGGTCAAGTGCGCGCAACATCGTTGCCGGAAGTTTCTTTTTGATCTTGAATTTTGGTACCGGCAGCTCAAATTCTATTGTTGTGTCGTAGAAATTCTTCTCAACTCGTACAGCTAAAATACCGCTCTTCGTCTGCAAACGGAAGTAATGCTGACCATTTGTGCTCATTCCTTCCAACCCCTCTTCAGCAAGTGCGTGGAAGCTCGCAATGGTCGCATGTCCACATAGCGGAACTTCGTTCATGGGCGAAAACCATCGAATGCGTAAATTCGCATCCTGCTCTGTTGCCGGAAGAATGAACGCAGTCTCTGGACAATTCACCTCACGCGCGATGAGCTGCATCTGAGTATCTGACAATCCGCCGGCATCGAGAACCACACCCGCAGGGTTTCCCGCATATGGTTTCTTGGTAAATGCATCGACTATTTTAATTCGATAGGTCTTCATTGTTTTATTTTCCCATGAATTGAATGACAATATCGCGATATCGCGTTCTTGTATCGAAATCAATCAGTACGATTTGCTGCCAAGTTCCAAGCAGCATTTTTCTGTCTGAGAAAGGAACAACGATCGATGGTCCCAAAAGCGAAGCCCGTATATGCGCATGACCATTTCCGTCTCCCCAAGTATCATCGTGGTGATAGCGGGAGCTGCTTGGTGCAAGCCGTTCAAACATCTCAGGAATATCTTTTCGCAATCCCGGTTCAAATTCTGTCGTTGTTATAGATGCAGTCGAACCGACAACGAAGATAGTCACATTTCCTTCTTTCAGCGTCTGTTGATGAAGGAGAGCGGCAACTTTCTCGGTAATATCGACGACTTCCGAATTTCCCTTTGTTGACACTTTGATATGCTCGGTTACTACTTCCATAGTTGTAATGCTGTTAATATGTTTTGATTCTTGATAAAATACACAAACTTATCTTTCACAAAGAATGTATCAGGACTCGGGACTTGCACACCTTTTACGATTATCTCGTTGAACCGTTTTTCTCTTTGTTCTGTGTCGTATACGGCAAAAATATTTTCTAATGTCGCTGATGTCGAAGAATTTTCTTTCTGATAATAACTCACCAAAAGGATATTGCTCCGAAGGAGATATTCTATCCACCCTTCTAGCGCATTTCCTCCTGTGATCTGCCGAATAATAATGTCTACTTCCGAATCGGCCTGTCTCTGACTATATAATTTTGGAAATATCGTTCTTTGCATGCCTTCAGATTCTTTTTGCAAAATCTGTCTTTGTAATTCATGTAAAGAATCCAGATTTTCGGCAAATTCATTGAGCACTGTTCCTGTGTTGATATCGATTTCGTAATCAAGACGTTTTTCGAAAATATATTTATATGCATAAAGGTTTTGATTATGCGTAAACCAATAGATTAGCTCATCGTTTCTCCATAAAATCTTGCCCGTTGCAAGTTCTACTATATGAATGCCGCGATGTTGCGGCATATCAGGCCTGGCAAATCTATGCAAAATTATCCATTTGTCATAGACCGTTTCAATTCCTATCCACCACGGTTCATCAAATTCAATTCCCTTCCATAACGATTTGCCGGTACGTGCATCGACACAAAAAAAACTCGCCGATTTTGCTTCTTGATTGCGCGTTTCGCCTACAATTGTATTTTGCGACGAAATAAATATTCGCCAAATAAGCACGCCTGTGCTGAATTCCCATATCGGCTTTAATTGTTTTGAGCGGAATAATGGGAAAAAGCCAGCCATGATGCAGGTGAACATACCAATATTTTTGGGGAGTATCAACCGATGGAAAAAACGAAAAGCCAGCCCTGCTTCATAGGACTGGCTTGTATAGTGCCACTCATTGCTAAAGAGATCTACTTTTCACTCAAGAGCAGTTCTATCTTATCTATTACTTCTTTCTCTTCAGGTCCTGTTCCTGGCGCAAATTTTTCTACTACGTTCCCTTTCCTATCTATAAGGTATTTTTGGAAATTCCATGTCACAGCTCCTGGGACAGAAGATTTTTTCGTGAGATATTGATAGAGTGAGTCTTGATCGCTTCCCTTGACGCTGATTTTTGAAAACATGTCAAATGTAACGCCATAATTTAATGTACAGAATTGTTTAATCTCATCATTTGTACCTGGCTCCTGCCAAAGAAAATTATTTGCAGGGAAACCAAGAATCATAAATCCGCGGTCTTTGTACTTTTCATAGATTGATTCAAGCCCTTTGTATTGCGGCGTATAACCACACTTTGAAGCAACATTAACAATCATTAAGACTTTGCCTTTGTATTCAGAAAGCGGTTTATCTTTTCCATCAATTGTTTTCATGGAAAACGAATAGAGCTTTGGTTGTTGTTCCATAAGCTTCTCCTCAGTTTGTGCGGATATTGTCATCGGTACCGTGAATACAATCACTAACACAAATCTTATTGTATTTTTCATTGTTGTATCCTCTCAAATATTTCTTCTATAGATACAACATCAAAAACGAGGCAAATAGTTTCAATTACCATGTTGATCATACTAGCCAACCGGCACAATCCACCATGCTATTAAATAAGCAACAAAGAATCGAAAAAACCCGGTTACAAGGCCAAGCACTACCACTGCAATACGGATAATAGTGGGATCAGTGTCTGTCATTTCACCGATTCCTCCGCAGATTCCTGCAATCTTTTTGTTGGTTTGTGAGCGATAGAGTTTTTTCATAACAAATTCCCAATAATGTTATTTGTGTTTTCTATGGACTCCTGAATTGATATACGCAACAACGTGTCGACTGTTGCATCAAAGAGAATATTTCTATTCAATAACTACTTTTCGGAGACGCTTTGTTTCACCGCGGACTTTCTTCATGCGAAGGCGGTCTTCTCGAGCAGTCCGTGTTGGTTTAGTAGAAATTCGTTTCTTGCGTACTTTCAATGCAGATTTGAGCAGCTCTGCCAATCTTTCGATAGCAAACTGTTTATTATTCCATTGGCTGCGAGAATCCTGAGCAACAACTCGCAGAACACCTAAAGAATCAAGTTTTGAGAATAGATTGCTCAGTAAGCGCTGCCGAAGATGTTCGGGTATGCAAGGTGAATGAGTGACATCGAATAAAAGTTCAACTCGTGTTTCGAGCTTGTTGACGTTCTGTCCGCCAGGTCCGCCGCTTCGGCTTGTACGAAACTGCAGTTCGGCAACTGGAATCTTGAGTGAATGTGTTACAACTACATGCGATGTGAGCATGTTTTTCTATTAAAAGAAATAGTAGTGCGCAGCAATTTGCGGGAGAGGAATAACCCTGCCATCCGAAAAAAAGACGAACACACCTTCTACGGATATATGTAGTGCCTCTTGCACATGAAATTCACCGCCGACACCTGCACCCATCCGAAACGGGCCTTGTACTTCATTAGATCCGGTGCCATTATAGAAATACGCGATTGTGCCTACAATAAAGAATCGTGTTGCATTACTTCTCACAAGGTCATATTGATATTCACCGCCAACACTCATCAAAAGTTTGTCTGATGTTTTAATGATCCCAAAAACTGCTTGAAGCGATGACTTTGATGGAAAATGAGAACGAAAACTCAGTCCGACCCCAGAACCCCATCCTGCCGACAATCCCAAACCATACACCGGTTTGCTCAAGTCTTCAGCCTTTGATAACCCCGAGGTAGTTATTTGAGCAAGAGAGATCGATATAAAGACAAACGATAGAACACACCACGAAAGAAAAATATTTTTCATATGGTCTCCACTAATTTCTCTCGAAGAAGGAATCTAAAAGTGAACCTTGGTAAGATACGATTTTCTGTAATAGAAGAAAAGAGAAGATTTAAAAAATGAGATACTCGGTAAAGTGCTAAGGCGGAAGACGTATATCCGTCGCTTTCTTTGATTGCGCAAAGGAACCCCTCTGTCCCGAAGAATTATCATTCTTCGAGACACTTCCCCTTATGAAAAAGGGGAGAACATGACAGAAAGTCCCGCTATGCGGGATGCCGCACATTTATATTTTTTGAAGCGGCAAAACGCATGTGAAATCGAATTGTATTTTCTCAATGTGGAATGTGGATTACGGATTTAATTAGATTCTCGTTATAAGATTTCGATCGGACGTAAAATAAGCATTGCCTTGCTCTGGCTCTCTTCAGTGTTGTCGATTTCGCGGGCATAGTGAAAAAGATTAAGAAAAGAGCAATGCCTCAACCCAAGAAACAGCGGTAAAAAGCAACGGAAAGACAGGCTGATTGCTCCTCTATCCCGTACAAAACGCGAATGATGGGAACAGTTTTTAACAATGCTGTCAGGACTTACGTCCTGACGGAAAGGATGTATTACTCAAGGAATTGTCGGGAGGGAACTTCCGACACCACTGTGGAATAGTAGTTATTGTTCTATTTGCGTTTGATTGATCTCTAACGTACTTTATTCGCAGTTGTTTTACTTGTGATATTATGGGAAATATGATGAGGGATCGTTTGTTTTTCAATTCAAAGAAAATAAAGTTCTTAGGTAATAAATTGTGGCGTCGAGCATGTCGTTATAGACAGATAGACGCAACTTCTCCGCCTCTTCCACCACACAAATGACGGACAGGTTTATGGATGCGTTTTTACACTGGTTAGTTTTGCGCTAACAGGAGGATTCAATGAATAGGATAATGGCAGCTGCTGTCTTGTCGTTCGGTTTTATCTTTCATCTCCCGGCACAGAACGCCAGTCATATCGATCCGATCTTGCTGATCGAACTCGAACGCTCTTGTATTCCAGACGCTCAATTAAAAGCGGCTCAGAATACACTTTCTCAGATCGACGGTAACAAGGCTACTCAGAATTGGGAAAAGATTATTGGGGTCGATCCATATTTTTCACTCCGCTTGAAGGATCAGAAGATTACCAACCAGAAGAACACGGGGAGGTGCTGGATGTTCTCGGGGCTTAACATTATTCGCCCGGTGATCGCCAGCAAACTTGGCTGTGAGGACATCGAATTGTCACAAAGCTACCTGTACTTCTATGAAAAACTGGAAAAAGCCAACCTCTTTCTCAATGCGATTATCCAGACTAAGGATAGACCATATACAGATCGTTCAGTAGAGAATCTCATGAAGCATAACGTGCAGGATGGTCAAAACTGGCTTGGTTTTATCGAGCTCGTCAGGAAGTACGGTGTCGTCCCGAAGGACATCATGCCAGAGACAAACAGTGCATCGAACTCTGGTCACGTGAATTATGTGCTTAGCTTGAAACTCAAGCAGGCCGCTGTAAAGATCCGGCACCAGTCAAACACCACCTTGATTGCAGAGATCAAACTGAAAACCCTGAAGGATGTCTATCGCATTCTCGCCATCAACTTTGGCTTTCCGCCCAAAGAGTTCGCTTGGCGTTATGAGACAAAAGACAAGAGACTCTCGCCTCTGAAGTCGTACACGCCGCAACAGTTCTATCATGATTTGGTTGGGAACGTCCTCGATGAGTACTTCCCGTTATACTCCATTCCGACATTACCATTTAACAAGAAGTACGAAATCGATCTTGATCGGACCATAAGTGATCAACAGAACATGTACTTCGTCAACTGTTCGCTTGAAACACTGAGAGAAATTACCAAAACATCGCTGATAGACAGCAATGCCGTTTGGTTTGGCTGCGATGTCAGCCAACAATCCAGCACAGACAATGGATTAATGATCCCACGACTTTATGACTACGAATCGCTCTACGGAATGGACTTCAGTCTTTCCCGTGAGGATCTTTTCGAAACATACTCTAGTGCGCCCAATCACGATATGGTGTTTACGGGCATAGACGTCATAGATGGAAAGGTAACGAAGTGGCTTGTTGAAAATTCATGGGGGGATACCAAGGGAAAGCGGGGATACTTTTATATGCTCGACGAATGGTTCGATAAGTATGTGCAAGTGGTGGTCGTTCATAAAAAGTACATTCCCGAAAACCTGATAGCAGTCTTTCATGAACATGCTACAGTACTCCCTGCGTGGGATCCTATGCAGAAAGTACTGAACGCAGAGTAAAATGTGTTGATAGTGCACAGGCTCATCCGAGAATTCTAATGCAGTTCTTTTTGACTGCACTTGCTTAGTGGGGTAACAGGCGTATGAAACTATCCTACCGCGCGAATGTCAACATTATAAGCTCTACGGCTTTACTCACAGAAATTTTAGTATTATGAGTCCGTAAAAACCGCTGCATAGTACTACAGGACGTTATGCGCCATTTTGCGAAATGACAAAAACACAACCCACATATTAAGAAAGTGTGTGGAATGCGACGAAGCTACTTTCTAATTATTTTTTTATGTCGATGCACTTCTATCCACTTTCTCCAATTTCCCGCCTTCTTGTTTATCGGCGCGGAGCAAGAGAAGTGAAAAAACCAAACCAATGACGCCGAGCATAGAAAACATGACCATGCTTGCGGTATACGTGTGTGTTGCATCTCTCAAAAGGCCGTTAAGCCATGGAAAGAGTGCAAGGCCAAAATTTTGGATCATTGTTGTCAAACCAAATGCAGTACCAACTCGATTCTTCTCCACAAGAAGCGGAATCGAGGGCCACATTGCAGCCGGAACCATTACAAAAGCTGCTCCGAGTACGATCATAGGAAATGCCGGCGGTATCATCGTAAACGCCATTGTAAGAAAAGCTGGGACCATCAGTATAGATCCACCAACCATGATCGTCGCTCGACGACCAAAGCGATCAAGTAATTGTCCGAAGATTGGTGCTAAAACCATTGAGGCGAATATAATAATTGTCGTGGTACCGCCTGCCGTGCTGAACATATGGATGACATTGTAAAACACTTGAGTAAAGAATCCACCTTCCGACCCAACCGTGAGCGGTAATCCCCATTTACTGTTGAAAAAATCTGTCGAAAGTGCTGTGAAGGGAAAGATGGCTGAGTAGAATGTCAAACAGAGCAGCGTCACATACCAGTAGGAGGAACGAAATTTCTTGATATCCGCAAGAACGATCTTATCGCCGCCCCCTTCTTCCTGCAATTTGAGTTCCCGTTCGCCGTGCCTATCCAACATAATATAGAGTGCATTGGCAAGAAGCGATAAACAACAGAATATAACTGCAGCCCATAGTGCTGCACTATAACGGCCAAAGAACTCGGCAATCAACGCTTCTGTATTAAAACTGAAGAGTGTTCCCAATCGGCTGATGGTGAGCCCTACTCCAAACGCAAACGCTAGTTCCTTCCCCTTAAACCATCGTGTAAATATCGCACTTTGGGCCACAACCAATGATTCCGAACCCCAGCCAAAAATGAAACGACCAAAATAGAGAATCCAAATGTTCGGCGCTACAGCAACAATCAAGGCTCCAAGTGTTACGAGCATAGAAAAAAGAAGGCTTGCGCGTCGTGTTCCGATACGGTCAATCAACAAGCCTCCGATGAACACGGAAAGAATAGCCGCAACACTATAGAGCGTGTACATTTGCCCTATGGATTCACGGCCGATGCCAAGCGCTTCGATGAGTGTGGGCGCAATTGCACCGACGCTGTCATATGCAAAATAACTGCCGAATGTCAGCAAGCTCACAACAAAAAGTACTGAATAACGATAAGGTCGACGAGATGGATGGAACCATGATACATTACTAAGAGCATTCAATTGATCAATTTCAGTCATAATCATCCTTTTGTTTTCTTTCTTGCGCTTTTATAAAGCCTTTTTCACAAAATAAAAGCGCTGCACGTTTTTCCGTACAGCGCTCTAGGTTTGCGATGTCTGTACAATTTCTCCTAAACTCTGCTTAAGTTATTTTACGTTTTTCAAAATTGCCAGCAAGAAATTCCAGAATTTTTCTACCGTATCAATATGGATTTTTTCATCCGGAGAATGCACTCCTTCGAGCGTCGGGCCAAACGACACCATATCTATTCCTGGATATTTTTCACCGATGATCCCGCATTCGAGCCCGGCATGAATTGCTTTTACTTCTGGCTTTTTCCCTGTAAGGTCTTTATAGGTTTCTCGTGCAATTTTCAGAATCTTCGAGTCCATGTTTGGTTTCCAACCGGGATATCCATCAGATGTCTCAGCATCTGCACCACCAAGCTGTAGGATTGATGCAACCGTGTGAACAATCTCATCGATCTCAGACGCAACAGAACTTCGCTGGCTGGTGATCAGGGTAACGCTTTTCGCATCAGTCTTGATAATCGCAACATTGGTGGAAGTTTCGACCAATCCACGAATTTCAGCGCTCATTTTCATGACACCGTGCGGCAATGCGGAGAGTGTTTGAAGGATTTTCTTTTGAATCGCTTTCTTCAACACCTTCCCTTTTTTCTTTCCTTTTACCTCATCAATGAGAATGGCAAGTTCGGGCTCAACTGTTGAGAGTTCCTCTCTGAGGATGGAATTATATTGCGAAACTACTGCGCTGGCGTCATTCAATTTTTTATTGGGGACGTATACAACAGCTTCTGCTTCGCGTGGAATCGCATTACTCTTATTCCCTCCTTCTAATGTCGATATGCGCACACCAAGTTTATCAAGTTCTATCAAAACACGGTTTAGGAGCTTGAGAGAATTTCCTCGTCCTTTGTCTATCTCTAATCCTGAATGCCCGCCTTTCAATCCTTTGACCTTCACAAGAGCCGGAGCATATTTCAAATCGATAGATTCGTACGCGGTTTTCCATGTGCCAGTAGTGTCTTTTCCACCAGAACATCCGACATACAACTCACCTTCCTCTTCAGAATCAAGATTCATGAGAATCAGTACTCGCAACAAATCCTGGTTGAAGATTATTCGCTCCGGTTAATCCAGTTTCTTCGTCGACGGTAAAGAGAAATTCCAACGGGCCATGCATAGCCGACGTGTCTTCCATAAGTGCAAGATTCGTCGCCACGGCAATGCCATTGTCGCCACCCAGCGTCGTTCCATTGGCCATTAAATAATTACCGTTCACAACTAATTCGAGCGGATCCTTTTCAAAGTTGTGAACTTTTTCCTTATTTTTCTCGCAGACCATATCGAGATGCCCTTGCAGGCAGACCATAGGAACGTTTTCACGTCCCTGAGATGCCGGTTTGCGCACAAGAACATTGAGCACCTTATCGCGTTTTGCTTCAAGGCCAAGCTTCTTTGCTGTCTCGACGATGTAATCAGAAATTTTCTTTTCATTTTTTGAACCGCGCGGAATTTTGCTAATCTCTGCAAAGTATTTCCACACCAATTCCGGTTTCAAGCCTTCCAATGGATTTGACATAGCAGCCTCTTTTATTTTTTTTGAGAGAATTGCGACTTTTCTTCGTTTTTCAAACCTACATCGATAAATCTATGTGAGTGCAATCGCTGAATATACCTGCGTACCCGCGTATCGACAGGTTCAGCAATTGTACCATACTCTTGTTTCATTTTATTTGCAATATCCTGTACTGTCATTGTGCCGTCACAATAATCCCAGACAAAACTGCCAAGGATATCAAGTTTCACACGCATATTTGTCCTGTTCTTTTTCGGCGTGAACCATTCAACGAGTTTGCTTTGTGGCTCTGGCACAAGAACGACAACTTTTCCCTTCTCCACGAGTTCGGATGGATACAATTGTTTAGGTCTTAATTCAAAAATATCTAATGGCTTCGAATTCTGTCTTATCAACCCTAATCGCTAACTATTTATTTAAAAATATTTTGTTAAATATATAACACTTCAAACAACCATTAAGTGCCCCTGCCTTGTCAGATTACATCATTGCTGTTGGAGGTGCAGGTTCGTCTGCCCTTCCTGCTTTCGATAATGGAATATAGATTAAATATAAGGCAAGGATCACAAAAATCGGAATCGCCAGCCACGATGCAATTGATTCAAATCCTTCTAATGTCCAGAATTCCGGCTTGCCGCTCATTCGATCCCGAACAAACACAACAGTAGCGATGAACAATCCCATCAATGCCTCTCCTGCAATTAATCCAGACGCAGACAAAATTCCGGCGTTCTCGACTCTTGCCTTTTGAGCATCATTATAACCTCGTTGAGAAGCGCGCTTATCGACTAAACCGCGAATTAATCCGCCGATGAATATTGCAAATGTTGTTTCGAGCGGCAAATACATTCCAACAGAAAATAACATCGGACTTTTTACTTTGATCAAAATTAATGAGATACCCAATGCGATTCCAACGAGAACCAACGGCCACGCCATTTCACCACCGACTATTCCTTGCGATAACGCAGCCATTAATCCTGCTTGAGGTGCGGGAAGTTTTGAACCGCCAAATCCGCCTGTCAATGGATTGCTCGCAAGATCGGAGTTGTGAAGAACATAGAGCGGGAAGAACATCACTAATCCGGCAAGGATAACGCCGATAATATCTCCAACCTGCATCTTCGATGGTGTTCCGCCAAGAATGTGGCCGACTTTAAGGTCTTGAAGCATTTCTCCGGCAACTGCCGATGACACACACACCACCGCAGCAACACCAAGAACAGCGGCAACTCCTTGCATTCCTGTGACGCCAATGATTACCATTGTCAATGCAGCCACGACAGTGGTTGCAAGTGTTAATCCAGAAATAGGATTATTGGATGAACCGATCATACCAACAAGATTTCCCGAAACTGCCGCGAAGAAGAATCCTGCAACCAGCATAACGACAGCGGCAAGGATTGCACCAAGCAGCATGTTTGTGAAGTAGAAATAAAGCCCGATCATCAATGCAAAGACAACGACGATACCGAGGATGACTGCTTTGAACGAAATATCTTTCTCGGTTCTTTCTGTCGCAGCTTTTGCAGCAGCAGATTTCTTCACATCAGCAATACCACGCTTGATGCCAAGAATTAAGTTCTTGCGCATTTTCCAAAGAGTGTAGCATGCGCCAACGAGCATTCCTCCAACTGCAATCGGTCGGACAATGTAGCGATAGAGATGACCGGTGAGTGCAGCCCATGCAGCAGGTGAATCGCCATTGCTTGTAACAAGATATTTGTCGATTAATTGAGGCCCAGAAAAAACACTAGCAAGGGAACAAATAATCCCCAAGCAAGAACGCCGCCTGCAAAGTTTAATGCTCCGAGTTCCGGTCCGATGATATACCCGACACCAATGTATGCCGGTGTAGCAGCGGGTGCAGAAATTGTGGTGATGCCACCGCCGAGAATTCTTCCCGAATCCGGTTTCATTCCAAGCTTCACAAATGATTCTTTCACACGTCCGACCATTACTTGAAAATCGTTTGATGAGTGAAAAATTCCCAATCCGTCGATTAATTTAATGAATGCGCCGACTGCCATTGCTTTGAACAACGAGACAGCCGCATCTGCTCCGCGTTGACCCGCCTTATGAATTTCAGCTGCTGCGACCGATTCAGGAAATGGCAGGGTTTGATCTTCTACCATTACGCGCCGTAGAATCGTAACAAACATAATTCCAAGGATGCCGCCAAGAATCATCAGCGATGCAGCGATAATATATTCTGTCAGCATGTTTTCCGGCGTGAACTTCCAAATGTGAAGAATCACAAATGCGGGGATCGTAAATATTGCACCGGCTGCTACAGACTCACCAATAGAACCAACCGTTCGAGCAAAATTCTCTTCGAGGATGGATCCCTTCATGATTTTGAGTAATGCCATACCGATAACTGCAGCAGGATATGTTGCTGCTATCGTCATTCCGGCTTTCAAACCGAGGTAAGCATTTGCCGCACCGAGAACCACACACATCACCAAACCGATGATCAGTGCGCGGATTGTAAATTCTTTCATGTCGGTATTGACAGGAACATACGGGATAAATTTTTTCGGTCCGCCTGTGTTTGTTCCATCTGCCATAAACATCTCCTTACGTTTGAGTGAAGTATGAGATCAACGAATAAAAATCGCTTTTGTAACATACCACGCCATATGCGGATTCTCTTTTAAACGACGTGTTGAATAAGCATACCACTGTTCGCCAAACGGCACATAGACTCTCAATTGATGTCCATCTTGAACAATCGCGTTTCGGCGTTTCTCGCGCACACCGAGAAGCATTTGAAATTCATAACGCTCTTTTTCCAACCCGTTCTTTTGTATCATCTCACATGCGCCATCGATTAAATAATCATCGTGTGTAGCAATACCAACATAAGAACCGGCTTCAAGAATAATTCGCAAGAGCTTGAGATAATTTTCTCTGATTTCCTGTCGTTCTTTAAAAGCGATTGATGGTGACTCATTGTAAATGCCTTTGCACAGCCGGATATTTGTTCCTTCTTCCACAAGTGCATAAACATCGTCTTCACTTCTGCGCATATATGCCTGGATAACTACACCGGTATTTTTAAAACCATCTGCTCGTAGTCGCCGGTACATAGTAAGTGTATCATCCGTCGTCGTTGCATCTTCCATATCAATCCGGACAAAGTTATTAAGCCGGTCTGCTTCTTTAATAATTTTCTTAAGATTGCGATAGCCAAGTTCTTTGTCGATCTTCAGTCCGAGTTGTGTCGGTTTGATGGAGACATTAGAATTTAGTCTATTCTCCTTAATTGATTGGAGAATAGAAAGAACTCCTTTTTTTACTTGTTCGGTTTCGCCGGCATTTTTCACATCTTCGCCTAACAAATCCATCGTTGCCATTATTCCCTTTTCGTTGAGGTTCTTAGCAACACGAACACCATCGGACAAACGAACACCGGCAATATACCTTTTTGCCACCTGACCGACTATTGTTTTCGGAATGAACGGAAGTACTGTCGTGATAAGCTGATTCAGTATCGGCATAACTTCCTATTATTGCGGGCTATTTTCCGTAGAATTAACAATTCAAATCCGTGTCAATATAGCCACACAGGCGCGAAAAAGCAATAAAAAACCCTCCAAATTGGAGGGCTTAAAAAAGCTGAATATCAGCTAACATCATGATACTCTCAGAAGAATCCGTTAACTCGCTGAAGCCTTCAAGAATGGTAAAAGGAAACTATCACCAGATCACTACTCTCGCACTGTCCGCACGCCACATGGTATCACCTTGTTTAATTCCAAACGCTGCATAGAACTCCGGCATGTTCGATAATGGACCGATGACACGGAATTTAGCAGGCGAATGCTCATTGCTGCGCACCTGGCTTGCAATGGTTTCGGGACGTTCGTTCACCATCCACGCGAATGCATAGCCGAGGAAAAAACGCTTATTTGGATTTAAACTTGCAATGATCTCATCGTTCTTATACTGGTCAGTTTTCTTGAACGCCTCATATCCCATAATAACACCGCCGAGATCTGCGATGTTTTCACCTTGCGTCAGTTCGCCGTTGATGTGCAGACTGTCGACAGCCGTATATTCGTTAAATTGTTTGACGATCATTTTCGTCTTAGTGTAAAACTTGACGCTGTCCTCGCTCGTCCACCAATTATTCAGGTTCCCCTGTTCATCGTACTTGCTCCCCTGATCATCAAACCCGTGTGTGATTTCATGCCCGAATGTGGAGCCGCCAATGACAGAATACAGCAAAGCATCGTCGGCAAGCTTGCCTTCATACCCCGGAATAATAATATTGCATCCCGGTACACAGATTTCATTATTCGATGGATTGTAATAGGCATTATAGGTTTGAGGTTCCATATCCCATTCAGTCCGATCGACCGGCTTGCCATATTTAGAAATCATGAAATGAAATCCCCACAAATTGGCCCTCATCACATTGCGAACATAGGAAGAACGATCGATCCGCATCGTGCTGAGATCTTTCCATTTGTCTGGAAAACCGACTTTCATGATGATCGTGCTGAGTTTCTTAAGTGCCTTCACTTTTGTGACTTCGCTCATCCAATCCAATTTCTTTATCCGTTCAGCATATACTTCTTTGATGGCATTTCCGATCTCCAGTAGCTTTTCTTTTGTCCCTTTGGGTAAATATTCAGACATGTACACCTGCCCGATCAATTCACCAAGCGATTCGTTGGTTCGCTCGACGACACGTTTCCACCTCGGCTTTGGTTCCTGCACTCCTTGAAGTGTTGTTGAATAAAAGTTGAATATCTCAAGATATGTTTTGTCATCAAGGTACGCTGCAAGACCGCGCACAAGGTGGTACTTGAGATAATTTTTCCATGTATCGATAGAAACTGTCTTGAGATACCCGTTCAATGCGGTGAGAAATTCGGGTTGGCCGACGATAACGGTATCTACGGTGCGTAAACCAACGCCTTTCGTAAAAACATTCCAATCGAAGTTTGGAGTAGTTTTCGACAATTGTTTGAAGGATATTTTATTGTAATTTTTCAGGGGATCGCGTGTGTCTTCTCGGTTGCGTGACGTTTTTGCAAGTGCGGTCTCCAGCGTCATCAGATTTTCTGCCGCTTGTTTTGCTTTTACGTCATCATAACCAAAAATTTTAAACATATTACCTGCATGCACAACAAATTTCTGACGGATCATCATAGCAGCGGAATCGACATCGAAATAGTAACGCTTGTCAGGCAAACTCAACCCCCCTTGATAGATAAAGACGGCATTCTTACTGCTGATTCTATTATCTTGTCCCACATCAAAAGAAAACATTGGTGAACCGGCAACAGTATGAATATACGCCACTGCATAGACCATCCCCCTTAAATCATTTATACCGTCGATCATATCAAAATCTTTTTTAAGATTAGTTATCCCTTCTTTATTGAGTGTAAGGCTGTCCATACCAGTAAAAAAGAAATCGCCAATCTTTTGTTTATTACTTCCCTTTTCGGCGTTGGTCAATGCAGCGGAGGATTCGCACATAATGCGGATTTGTGCATTAATCGTATCCTGAATTAACTGCATGATGCCATTGTTAGCTTCATTGGCGGGAATAGGATTTTCTTTAAACCATCTGCCGTTAGCATATTGGAAGATATTATCTCCGGCTTTTACAGTCGTATCGATGTGTGCAACAAGTGGGTCTTGAGTGATTTGAGATTGGCCAAATGAGAAAGAAACAATGATTGCCAGGATAGCACAGAGTAAAACACTATAGGAATTTTTCATACTATATCCTTTCGAAGGAAAAATTATAATACATGAAACATACTAGCTATAATTTGCGAAAATAGAAAAATGAAATAATAAGAAGAATACCAATCGGCAGCACTACAACTAATCCTCCGAGTTTATTGACCATGATTACTGAAACGACATCAGGAATTAAAACAGCGACAATGAGCACGACGAGAGAAAACAAACTTGAAATGAGCAAGCCGCACCCAAAGAATTTATTTGCCTTATACCATACGGTCTCATCCGACATTGTTTTACGCGTACGAACCCCATAAAAACAATTTGGACGTACTTTTTGAAGTACCAGAGGAATTGATAATATCATGAAAACAAAACAAAGTATCATCGGAATGATAATATGATTGATCATGGTATATGATTACTCAATCGCAATTCTTTCATATCTCAACACCAAAGCATTATCTACCGCTACCGCAGCGTGGATTGATGGTGTGTCAAATAACCAGCAAATTCCGAGATGTTTTGATGGTGAATGTCAATCTTATTTCTTTTTTTCACGTCAAAAATTGAAATTATTCGGATCTGCACCAACACGTTCATTCTTGTCCAGGCGATCGATTGCCTGTGTATCCTTCGGCTTAATTTCAAAATCGAAAATCTGCGCATTGGAAATAATCCGCTCTCGACGGATGGACTTAGGGATTGTAACAACACCTTTTTGCAGATTCCATCGCAACACTATTTGAGCAATATCCTTCTTATATTTCTCGACAAGAGGATGGAGCTCCTTAATGTTAAAAATATTTCCTTGCATAAGCGGACTCCATGCCTCATATTGGATCGTATGATTATGACAAAAGTCTATTAATTCCTGCTGAACAAGACGCGGATGAAACTCCATTTGGTTCACCATGGGTACTACTTTGCAGTGTGCCAGGATGTCCTCAAGATGATAGCTGAGAAAATTACTTACACCTATGGCACGCACACGGCCTTCAGAGTATAATTGTTCAAGAGCTTCCCACGTCTCAATATATTTTCCTTTTACCGGCCAGTGAATCAGATATAAATCGAGGTATTCGAAATCTAACAATTTCATACTCACATCAAAGGCACGCAGTGTGTTAGTATATCCCTGATCGGAATTCCAGACTTTGCTTGTAACAAAAATATTCTTGCGTGGTATGCCACTTTCTTTTATCGCCTGACCAATACCGCGTTCATTCCTATAAAGAGATGCCGTATCGATGTGCTTGTACCCGGCAGATAATGCGTATCGAACAGTTTGCTTTACTTCTTCTCCATCACGAACTTGAAAGACTCCTAGTCCAAAATACGGCATGGGAACGCCATTCTTTAATTCAACAGTACCTTGTATATCAGAAATCTTCATAAAGTGACTCCAATGTCCATTGCGTGATTTGTACTATATCCGTCTATTTCAAGGTTTGAGCAAAAAGCCATCTATACAGCTCTGGATCTGCATATGCCTTGATCCAAGATTGTGGATGATCTGCTTCAGGATAGAGCGTGTATCGAATATTGCCTCCACATGCTTTTAATGCATCCACAAGAATTTCAGTCTGCCACGCCTGCACGGATCCATCTTTTCCACCATGGAAAGCCCAAATTGGAAGCTCTTTGAGATCACAAAGGTTATCCGGAATTTCTTTACTTTTAAATTTATATGCTCCTGCAATTGGTACAATCGCGGTAAAATAGTGGGGATAACGCAAAGCAAAATTCCATGTCCCAGCTCCTCCCATACTAAATCCTGTTAGATATACACGCCGAGTATCCACGGAATATTTTGATTGAATTTGATCCAACAATTCTTTTAATGGATCGATGAAGTCATCCCAGAGTGACTTGTCGAGTGGCAATTGTGGAGACACAACAATACATGGAAAATCTTTTTGCTGATCGAGAATCTTCGGCAACGGATGTTTTTTCAGAATCTCTAGATCATCCCCGCGTTCGCCCATACCGTGGAGAAAAAGAATTAACGGCCATTTCTTTTGCTGATCCTTTCCATATAATTCCGGTAAATAAAATAGATAGTTTATATGCATCGTTGCTTTCATTTGAATTGGCGACTCAGTTTTTAGAGTTATTGAATAGGCATGCTGACCTTTAACAGCGACCAGCGGAGGTGCCGGATATACAGTTGCAGTACTTGTGGCTCCACATCCTTCAATCATAAAAACAGTCACCGCCGAGAATATCAATCCAATAAAGAGAAAACACAATGAATATTGTGCCATAGAGAGCCTTCACAGTGATACCGTTTTGATCGTATGACTTGAATGCAGCTTTTTCTTATTTCATCTATAGCAGCCGATACAGCTATTTTTTATCTCGCTGCCTGAGAAGTGACCGAGAAATTCCTAATATCAAAGCGAGACGAAAGCTCGATTCCCCATCAATCATACTCGTACGGTACACAATAAGATTATAAAGGAATGCAACAATCAAGCTAACCACAAAAATAACTGCAAATGCAATCACAAAATCTGTTGCTAATTTGTTCATTTTCATTGGAGGAATTCCTTTGATTTGTTGATTGATTTTTTTCATATGCACCCTCATTCTTTTTAGATTTACTTCTTATCATAAATCATTATAATATTTCGTTCGCCCCAGAATGAATTGGAATACTGTTTTATTGATAAAACCGTACCAAGTTTCTGTAAACTCCATGATTCATTATCCGCAACATTGTAAGTCAGTCCGCCTCTTTTTAATATGACCTTCGATTCAATGATCAACGTATCACAATTTTTAGACCATGTTGCTTTCATTGTTTTTGGAGAATCCCACATCTCTGACATAGATTCTTTGCCGTCAAGCGTCATGTTTTCGTCTGTAACCAAATCATCAGTATATTCCAAAACGTAAGCCTTTTGAATGGCTAGAACATTCTCTTTTTGAGTAATCTTTAATCTGTAAGGAAGGGAGTTGACACCCATATTATCGAGTACACTGTTTTCTTCATTAAAAATCCAGTTCCCTGAAAAATCAGCCTTTCCGCCATTGGACTTCGTCTCCTTCAATGGAAAAGGAGAAAGCCCGCACACTGCGCGGTATGGAGTAATAAGTTTCCAGTACACAGAATCTTCTAAATTCAGTATACGATTGTTATTCACCAGTTCCCAATGTTGTTTCTTCATTGTGTTTCGAACCATTCCTGCCCAAATAACATAGAATGCCCACTTCGGCTGGTTTTTCAGAATTTCAAGCGTTGGTGGATTTCCAACTTCCGCAAGGACAAGTGGTTTTCCTTTTGATAAAACAATCAGGCTGTCATAATACGATTGATTAAAATCTTTTTTATAAATATCTAATGAGATGATGTCGAGGAATTCATTCCCTGGGTAATAATCTGAGAACTGCATTTCAGGCTTCACGGGCCTATCGACACTCCACATCCAAATCAGATTATGGAGTTTGTGATAATTCACGAGCCTGTCAAAAAGTTGACGATAGAGCGTTGCGGTACCGTATTTTCCAATTCGTCCTCCCCACCAGAACCACTTGCCATTCATTTCATGATAGGGACGCCAAAGCACTGGCACTTGTGCATCTTGAAGTTTTTTTAGATAAAAAGCAATTGAGTCGACTTGCGCCTGCCATCGCATATACAGCATGGTTCCCGGCGTCAGCACGTCTCTGAATTGTTGATCCAGGATTTGACCCTGCACACTCGTCAGTGAGTCCGATGCGGTACCTTCAAATTGCGACCCGAAGGTAACAGGCTCTTCCGCGGTTGGCGGTACCGCATGCCAGCATATCGTAATGATCGAACCCATGAGATGCTGTCTTTTAATTTCTTCTACAATATCCGGTCGTGCAAGGTAAGAGTCTTTGTCGCCATCCTTTGCAAATCCCCAATCCGTACTGAATATGACAGGTGTTTTACCGATATATGCTGCTGCAAATTGTGAGTTCCTGCTTTTTGCGTTTGAATAATTATGTTGACCGGTTAACGTGTAATTTCCTGAAATGCTGTAAATAAATTTCAATAACGCTTGAGCTTCTCGCGAAGCGTTGGGGGTTACCGGCTTGACGTTGCTATCAGAGCTAAAAAGCGAAAAAGACCTTAAACACAAAAGTACTAGAGATAGCCAAAATATTCTTCGTTTGAATATCATATTCTCACTTACTTTCTTGAGAGATAGAAATTTTCTTGTCGTTCATATGCAAAGGTTTTAGAAATGTAGCCAAAAGGTGCGTGAGAAACAAAAGAAAAACCCCGACGCACTACCAGACGCCGGGGTTAGGGAGGCTATCTTACGCCGCCGGGGAGACGGCGCAGTGCAATTATAGAAAAGTTTTTCGTTTTTGTCAAATAGGGATTTCGGGTTGCGTTTCTATCCATTGATAGAATATCTTCAGCGGAATCGGGCACTCGAATGATCATAATATCATCTTAACAAATTGTCTTTCTTAAGTGCAATATATTTCTCTTTTATATTTATTCTTTCTATTTTTCAACTGTTCTATCTTTTCTAACTATTCTTCAATATTCCATGGAGGAACATATAGTTACCAATAGTGATGGACGAATGGCCGAATATTCTGATTATATAATTCCTTAATTGTTTTCATTGTAGAATCGGGAAGAGAAGGCAAATCGGCCGCTTTGGTATTCTCTTCTGCTTGCCGAGGATTCTTCGCACCGGGAATCGCACATGTCACCGATGAATTCATTAAGATCCACTTCAAAGCAAATTGTATCATCGTTATATCAGCTGGTACAAGGTGGCGTAGTTTTTCCACAAAGTCCAAACTCAGATCATAGTCAACTCCAGAAAAAGTTTCTCCACGGTCGAATGCCTCGCCATGCCGATTAAATAATCGATGATCACCCTTTTCAAAATTTGACTGTTTCGACATTTTGCCTGTCAGCATACCGGAAGAAAGCGGCAATCTGGCGAGGATTCCTACCTTACGCTTGGCTGCTTCGCCAAAGAACAATTCTGAAGGTCTCTGTCGAAAAATATTATAGATAATCTGGACAGACTGGATATTAGGAAACTCTATTGCCTTAAGCGCCTCTTCAACCTTTTCAACACTCACTCCATAAAATCGGAGTTTACCGATCTGAACAAGATCATCTAGAATTCCGAATACTTCCGGCATATAATATACTTCCGTAGGTGGACAATGAAGCTGAAGGATGTCAATTGCGTCGGTATTCAAATTCTTTAGACTGCTTTCAATGAATGCTGTGAGATTTTTTTTATTGTATCCGTCAGAAGTATGAGGATCCAAGCGCCTGCCAGCTTTTGTTGCAATATAGAATTGTTCAGCCCGCTCATGTCTTAATTGAGCAAGAAGTCGTTCGCTCCGTCCGTCTCCGTATACATCGGCTGTATCAAAAAAGTTGACACCTGCATCCAAGACTGTATGAAGGGCAGCTAGTGAATCCTTATCGTTCACAGATCCCCATGCACTTCCAATCGCCCATGCACCGAAGCTTATTGCCGATACGTTCCAGCTTGTTCTTCCAAGTTTTCGATATTCCATCTTTTCTTCCTTTAAGGTCTACACTAAAAATATGAATATGCCATTCACGTTTTTAAGCCAAGAACTGAGAGTCTAAAAAAGGGACTATCATTATATATATGTAACCATTGGAAGATTTCTGAATAAAGCTTTGAAAATCTTAGAAATCAAACACGAGACTCACTTTTGGTTCTACACGAATCTGTTTAATAAAAGAACCATCGGGGCGTAGTGAACCATCAGGATTTCTATTCGAATATGTTTGTTGATATAATATTGACACTAGTAAATATTTAGCCGGTTTATAACCGATCTCTGCGCTCAGGAGAGAATAATTATCCAGAATAAAGACACGGCCTATATTTGCTTTGTCGAATGCCCCTCGCACAACGATATCGGAAACTTCTGGTAATCGAAGTTCTGCATGTAACAGGCCTTCGTCTTTTGTTTCAAACGGTGCCTGATAACCAGCGATGATATTGAATGTATTCAAAATACTCATAACGAGCTCGCCGTAGTAACCACGATTTGCCGTGACACTCTGAAGTGTATCAGATTTACTTCTGTTTCTGAGTGCATCATATCTATCATGCTCATAGAACGCATTGAAATATGCCGGCAAATACTTGTCACCATTAAACCGCAATTCGTATTTTCCTCTAATACTGACCAGTCCAAATCCTGTATAAAACATATTGATACCGACAGATGATCCTTGTCCATAATTTTGAATTTTTGCATAATCAAAATATAAAGTGGATTTTATCGTCGCATAAGAGATAATTGGTAAACCAAGATCGAACCCAATAATGGCAAGTCCTCTACCGCTAGAATCAGCGGATGTTATATCTGCTTGCTCATTCAAATCACGCGCGTAGGTAGCACCAATTTCAAAGTTATTTATCACAGGTACTTTTGCAAGACTTGTAAGCTTTAACGGTTTCACATAAGCACGAAAACCTATTAAGCCTTTGTTAACAAGGTCGCTACAAACTGATTCTAAGCCGAATTTCTCAAAATTCAAATCTAATTCAATGCCTGTCCTCCTCATGTCATAACTTGCACTATTGCGATAATCGTAAATTATAGAACCGTGACCAAGAAGAGAATAATCAAGCTGTCCAACACGAGTATAGAACGGATCGCCTTTCTGCGCCCAACGGACATAACGGACGATTCGAAGGTAGTCCTCAAATTTATCGTAATCACCTGCTCTGAGCGTACCTTCCGTAGTGAAACGAAGATTCAGATCAAGACCTATACCAAGCTGTCCAAATGCAACTTCGGGTGCTATACTGATCAAATAAAAAGTTTCTCCGTCGATGAAGGTAGCGCCAAACCCAACGGGTATTGAACCTCCACTTGTTCCCATCATTGCTGCTGTGGCATTACTCCATTGACCATTTCCTATTACAATAAAAGCTACAACAGCGAAGAGGATAATCGACATAGTTCTCAGTGGTTTCATAATTCCTCCTATTGTTGTTTTCTTAATGAACTATACTCCAAAAAGAATCCGGCAAATAAAGACTGCCGCCAACATGCCTGCAAGATCAGCAAGCAGTCCGACTGGTACAGCATGTCGTGTATTTTTAATATTCACAGATCCGAAATAGACAGCAAGAATATAGAATGTTGTTTCTGAACTGCCGTACAGCGTCGAGGCAAGCACACCGATAAACGAATCCGGTCCGTGCACCTTCATCAATTCTGTCATAATACCCAAAGAACCGCTGCCTGAAAGCGGACGCATGAGTGCCATCGGTAAAGCATCCGGTGGCATACCGATGAGATTCGTAAGCGGTGTAATGATCGATATTAATACATCCATTGCGCCGCTGGCACGGAAGATTCCGATGGCGAATAGCATTGCTACCAGATAGGGAATAATGCGTATAGCGGTATGAAATCCATCCTTCGCTCCTTCAACGAATACTTCATAGACACGAACCTTTTTGAAAAAACCCCAGCCCAAGAAGATTGCAATCATAAGCGGGATAGCAAGAATAGAAATAAAATTGATGACAGTGCGAAAGAGATCAGCCATTGTTCATCTCATTCAACTTTTCCGTATCGTCAATCAACAACTCACGTTTATACCTCGGCAGCCGCTGGAAAAGTTTTGATGCAACAATTCCTGTGATTGTTGCACATCCTGCAGCAAAGATCGATGTGCCAATGATAACGCCTATATTCGTCGAGCCAACTGCTGCTCGTATCGCCATCGCTGTCGCTGGAATCAAAATTAATCCGCCGGTATTAATAGCAAGAAACGTCACCATTGCGTTTGTCGCTGTGCCGATTTTCGGATTGAGCTTATTCAATTCTTCCATTGCCTTCAAGCCTATTGGTGTTGCTGCATTACTCAACCCGAGCATATTCGCTGCGGTATTCATAATAATGGCGCCTATTGCAGGATGATCGGGAGGCACATCAGGAAATATGCGTTTCGTAATCGGTGCAAGCAATCGCGTGAGAACTTTCACTAATCCGGCTTCTTCCGCCACTTTGATGAGACCAAGCCAGAGCGACATTACACCGATAAGTCCGATAGCAATTTCTACCGCGATGTTTGCGAAATCAATTGCGGCTTGTGTAATTGCTTTCAATTTCACAAATCGTATGGATTCCATTACAATAATTGCTTTTGCCCAGTCATGATCATCTGAAAATTCGATTCTTTCGACTTTCCCTGTCAGCTTATCACTCCCCGACGCTGATTTAGCCATATCCTTCCATAACGCTGGCGCTACCTCTGTGCAGGTGAAAATAAAGTTACCGGTTTTGTTTTGCAGTAATGAAAGTACTGCTGGTTGTTTCACTTCTTCAAGCTGTGATGACGTTCCATAAAAATCGTTAAACTGTTTTGCCGTGAGATAGAATTGTCCTTCGCATTTTGTTGCCGTTCCTGACGGTACGTGTGAAGAGATGAATATGACTTCCAACGGTGTGCCATTCCGGTAAGTATTTCGGACTTCGTCATTGATATCTTTGCCAACACCAACAACAAGCGCAATGACGATGAGGAAAAACCAGATGTAATTCAGCATTACACGTCCTGATGTAATTAAAGTCTTCCAGCAGATTGCAATGAACTCGCCGTCAAATTATTCTTTTATACTGAGAAAACCAAGTGGAATATTAGGAGGGAGACACGGATCACATAAAAAAACTGAACCATACATATAAAATAACTGGTAATTAGGTAGAAACGTAACCGAAATAGATTAGAGTAAAGAGTTTCAACAAATTGTCATCGCGATGGTTAAAACGATATTCAACTTCTTTAAGATACATAGGAAAATGATATTTTGAAACACCGCGATAATTATATAAGACATGTTTAGCAAAAGACTAAAATCCTTCAATACCATTAATATGATTCTTTGTTTTCGGAAATTTCTTTCCATGACTAATGGTATGATGTTTTCCAAAGCGTTTCAAGGAGCGATAACTACGAAAGGTGTCCGTGAAGTAGACCGATCCTTTCTTGGTATGTTGTCGAATATGATCCATCAATTCATTGGCCGAGACAGAATCAACAACCTTAGTATAGACCCGTCCATTGCGCTCCAGAAGCCCAAAAACGATACTTTTTCCGCCTGCACCGCGTCCTCGTTTGCCTTTGCGACGACCACCAAAATACGCTTCGTCCAATTCTATTTCTCCTTTGAGCTTGCCAGCTTCAAGTTCGCTCACATGATAAATCGCTTCTCGAATGCGCTGATAGACTCTGGTAACAGTTTTATAATTTATTCCAAGATCATTTGCCAATCGATACGCCGGTTGCTGTTGATAAAAACCAAGAATGATTTTCAACTCTCGCCGAAGAAGATGACTTCCTTTTTGTCTTTGACACTTGTTGCATTTTACGTAGCCGCGTTTCGTTCGACAGACGTTGAACGATCCACAATACACACACTTCTTTCCACTCAAAAAGTTGTCATGGTAACTGATTTTACTGGAACTTGCCATAAAATAATATACTTACAATTATTCTATGGTTACATTCTTACCTAATTACCAAATAACTACAAGTATGGTTCTTGGAAAAAAGGGTTGTTCTTTGTTTCTATTCTGTCTGTTCTGTCGAAAAAGAGTCTTATGTGTTTCTGCGTTTTTGTGTCGATGGCGTCTTACCAACGGGTGGTTGTTCCGTATTTGCTTCTTTGTGATCGGTTATCATCGAGTCTGCAGTCTGAATATCATCATCACTTCGAATCTCTCGCTTGAACCGTTCCTCAAATATGGTATAGAGAATAGGAACAAAGAAAAGCGTCAACACGGTAGAAAATGTCAATCCGCCGATAACAGCAATGGCAAGTGGAGCCTGGGTAGATTCGCCACCCAGCCCGATTGCCATCGGGATCAACCCGAGCACAGTAGCGAGTGAAGTCATAAGGATCGGTTTCAAGCGTGTCCTGCCGCCGCGTACGACGGCTTCGTGCAATTCAAGGCCGCTTATGCGCAGATGATTCGTATAATCTACCAGAAGAATGCCATTACTCACTACGATACCGACCATTACGATCACTCCCTGAAACGACGTGACCGAAAGGGTTGTATGCGTAAGGAACAACATCCACAAGACGCCGGCAATGCCGAGCGGAACAGTGAACATGATAATAAACGGATCGATGAACGATTGAAATTGTGATGCCATAACGACGTACACCAAAACAATAGCGAGTAAAAATGCTAAACTTAAATCGCTAAATGTTTTTTTCTGCTGCTCGACATTGCCCGTTTGTTTTATTTCAAATCCTTGCGGTATCTTCATTTGATCGAGTTTATCCTGAATATCTTTTGCGACGCTTCCCAGGTCACGTCCCGAAACATTTGCGGTCACTTCGACAAGGCGCTGCTGATATTTCCTATCGATCTGCACCGGGCCGCTGCGTTTTTCAATCGTTGCAATATTTCCCAGTAGCACTTGTTGCCCGTTTGCCGTTGTGATCGTTAATTGTTTTACGTCTTCGATATGGTCTCGGAAATCCTGATTGAGACGCACAAGAATATTATATTGATTGCCGGAAATCGGATCGGTGTACAACGACGCGACAGTTCCAGCCATACATGTATAGATCGTATTGGAAATTCCCGCAACATCGATTCCCAGTACGCCTGCTTTATTGCGGTCGATGTTAATATGAAGTTCAGGTAGATTATCATCACGTGAGATCTGTACGTCCACAGCACCCTGGGTCGAGCGAACAATTTGAGAAATTTCCCTTGCCAGTGAACTTCCGGTCTCAAGATCGAACCCGCGTATTTCAACATCAATGGGAGCGTTAGAACCGAAGTTCAGCAGATAGCGCAATATGCCGCCAGGATTTAAAAACACCTGTACACCCGGCAGTCTCGCCAATTTGCGCCGAACATCAGCAGCAATTTCAAACACCGACCGACTTCGCTGTTCTAAAGGTACAAGGCCTACCTGAATATTTCCCGCATGACTTCCGGAATTACCTCCGCCTCCGATTCCTGAAGCTGTCTTGGTATTTGTGGTAATACCGACATCGGTAACGAGAACCTGTGTTTCAGGGACTGACGAAAGAATGATTTTTTCCATTTGCCGCGCTACCGAATCCGTTTTTTCATATCGTGAACCGACAGGCAGTTTAAAGGACGCCGTAAATCTGCTTTCATCCTGATCCGGGAAAAATTCTGTGCCGATGAACGCAAAAAGACCCATCGACAATGCCGAAAAGAGAACAATGCTGATGACAATCGTTTTCCGGTGCTGCATCGTCCACCGAAGGCACGTTTCATAGAATGATTCGATCTTTTCAATCATACCGTGAAAATATATTCTCGTACGATCTGAGAACTTTTTCGATGTCCTATCCAATTCCTTTTCCGGCGGAAGATAATTCATGCACATCAGCGGCGTGACCGTTCGTGAAACGAAGAACGATCCGAATAGCGCCACGGCAATCGTTATCGTGAGAGGAATAAAGAGAAGCTTTGCAATGCCACTCAGGAATACGACAGGTAAAAAGACAATAACAGTTGTCAGCGTAGAAATAAAAATTGGCGCGGCAACTTCCTTTGCTGCACCTAAAGTCGCATCAAGGCGCGATTCGCCTTTCTTGCGCATGTTATAATGGCGCGAGATCGCTTCCAGCTCGACAATAGAATCATCTACAAGCCTCCCGACCGCAAGTGCGAGTCCACCAAATGTCATAATATTGAGGGTAATGTTTCCGAAGCGGAATAAAATAAATGTGATAAGTATGGACAGCGGAATAGCAACAACGATAATTAGCGTACCACGAATATTACGAAGAAAGATAATGATGATAATCATTGCGAGAATGCCGCCGAGCATTGCTTCTCTCTGCAATCCGGAAATCGTCTGCCGTATATAAACAGATAGATCGAACGTGACTGTCATTTTTACGGAAGAAGGAATACCTGTCAGCTTTGGAATCCCGCGCATCACATTATCGACAACTTCCACAGTATTTGCGCTCGAAAGCTTCAGAACACGCATCACGACACCAGCTTTGCCGTTGACACGCACAATTTCCGTCTGTTCCTGATAACTGTCGTCAACCGAACCGATGTCTTTTAGTCGTATAGGGACACCATTAACTGTTTTCACGACAATATTTTCCATCGGCTTAACGACATTAAAGAGGCTTTCAGTCTTCAAAGTGTAATCGAACGGGCCTGTTTTGAGGTCACCCGATGGAATGATGAGGTTGGAATTTGCCACAACGGTTAAAACGGTTTGCACAGGAATATTCATTGCCTGGATTCTATTGCGGTCGAGCGTCACATGAATTTCTCGAATTCTTCCGCCTGAAACAGCAGCTGAAGCAACACCGTCGATATGTTCGATCTGCGGCTCAATAATATTGAACGCCAGATCATAGAGATCGCGCTGATCCATATCGCCTTCAACAGCAACGACGCAAACCGGAAGGCTCGTAATGTCGAACCGCAATACTGAAGGCTGCGAAATACCCGTCGGTAATTGATTAATGATGCGATTGACACGCTGCACACAATCCACAAGCCCGACATCGGTGTTTGCATCCCAATTAAAATATCACGCGTACCTGTGAAATTCCCTCACGCGTTGAAGACTGAACGTAATCGACATCATTAATGGAACTGACGCTTCGCTCAATGAGGCGCGTTACGCTCTGCTCCATATCGAGAGGGCTGGCACCGGTATAATACGTTACAGTGGTAACAACCGGAATGGTAATATTCGGTAGCATATCGATGGGAAGCTGTGAGAATGAAACAAATCCCAACAAAACAATTGTGAGCGCGAAGAGAAACGTTGAAATCGGATAACGAAGCGCAAGTCTAGTAAGCCACATAAATTATAAACCGTTTTACTTTTGAATAGTAAGAGTCGTGCCTTCTTTAACAAATTGCTGACCTGTTGTGATAACGTCTTCATCGCCGTTCAAACCCGTGAGAATTTCGGTATGTGAATTATTTTCGTTGCCAATAGTTAATTCGAATTGATGTGCTTTCTTTCCATCCGAAATAAAAACAAAATATCCATTATCATCTTTTAATAAATCATCCGACGACAGTGTAAGGGCATCAGGCCGTTCACTGACGATAAATGAGATGGTCGCAAACATACCGGGCTTGATGATACGGGAATGATTGGGAATGTCCACTTCAATCGGCATCGTGCGTGTTGTCAGATCGACGGCTTCACTGAAACGGCTGACATATCCGATAAATTCCTGATTCGGTAATGCATCGAGCGTCACTTTTGCTGTCCGCACGTGATACATTTGCGACAAATCTTTTTCTGGTACATACACTATAATCTTTACGCTATCGAGGTACATCATTGTAAAAAGTGTTGAAGTGCTTGCATCGACCAGCGCACCGGCATCTAAGAATCTTCTCGTAACAAAGCCGTTGAACGGGGCAACGATGTGTGCATAACTGAGATGCGTTGCTGCCGCATCATAATTTGCTTTTGCGACTTTCATCGCCGCTTCGGCATTATCCACATCTTGTTTTGCCGAAAGATTTCTTTCAAAAAGCTGCTTCGCACGTTCGAACAACAAGGATGTATTTTGGAACGTCGCATTGGTCTGCTGATATTGCTGGAATAATTCTGTCGTATCGATCAGGGCGAGCAATTGATTGCTTCGAACGTACGTTCCCATTTCGACATAGTTGTGTTCCAAGTTTCCGCTCACTTTCGAATAGATAGTCGCTTGTTGCAAGGGAAGAATATCACCAGTGTATGTAAAGATTGTTCTCATTGTTTCCTTAAACGGTTTCTGGACTTTCACAATCGCTATGCCCAGCCGCCGCGGGTCCATCGCCGATGATGTCAAGGTAATCCGTAACACCACAATGAGAAGAAGGATAACAATTATTCCACCGATAATAAAATATTTCTTTTTCGTTCCCATATTCATTGATTTATTTTTTATCCTTTATATTTCCTATATATTGAAAACTGCTATTGTTTCAAGCGGACGGAATTTATACTTCTTCTTACATTCCGCTTCGAGACTAATTTTCTTATGATTTAATTTCACAAGCCATCTTATTTCTTAGCTGTTTCTTGTTCCCGCCTTTTTGCTTCCCGTTCATTCATTTCCTGAATCACACCATCAAATAATTTATTTTGTTCGGCACCCAGGAACTTGCGTATTTCCATCTGGGTTGTATCGCGCATCGCAAACAATTGTTTTCGATATACATCCATCTGCTGCCGACGGATTTCGAGGAGAGAATCCACTTGTGCGATTTGGTGCTCATCGAGGTGCAATCGCTCAGCCAAAATTTTTTGAAAATCACCCGGCATGTGTTCTGGTTTCATAAAAACATGATCCTTTATAAACCATCCGCAGAATATTCCAAGAGTAAAGCTGAGAAGGATAAATAGAATTGTTTTCGTTTTTGGTTGCATAGGTGCCTCATTCGAACATTACTTCGTCATAACTGCATATAACAGATCACTCTTCGAAAGATGGTCTTGTTGTAACAACACGCGTGTTGTTACAGAATCAGTAAAATATCCGTTTAATAATTGATCTTCAGTGAAACCAGAGGAAGTACCGATAGTACTGGTCAACATGAATGTCACAAGAACGACAATCGCAAGCGCAAAGAATGTATTGCGTGCTAACGGCTCAACGCCAAGCCATTCCTTCACCTGTTCATCGCGTCTTTCTATGGAGTGCAATACATGTGCTGTAAAAGTGTATGGAAGATCTGCTTCACCAAGTGCTCGGATTTCTTCTTTTATTTTATTTGCATGCTCAATAAATTCTTGGCACTCGGTGCAAACATTAATATGCGATAGTACCGTTTCCTTGTCGGTCTCACTCACTTCGTCATCTAAATAGGATGACACAAGTAATTGCATTTTTTTGTGTTTCATGTTCGCTCCTCGAAATAATCACTCAAGAAATTCTTGAGTTCCATCCGTGCACGGAAAATGCGCGATTTTACAGCTTCCAGACGCAAGCCTAATGTTTCAGCAATTTCATTATAAGACAAATCTTGATATTCCCGCAGCACAAGAACTTCTCGATGTTCCGGTGTAAGCCGCTGCAATGCGGATTGAATCACTTGCCGCTTTTCCTCTGTCAATACCGAATCAGATGCCATTGTATGGTCCTTACTCTTACGACTCTTTTCCAAAGTGTCTTCAGTCAAATAATCCAATGACAACACCCGCCTGATTTTCCGCTTCCTAATTTCATCAATGCATAAGTTCATGGTAATCCGATAAAGCCATGAAAAGAACGATGCATCGAACTTAAACTTCGGCAACGAACGATATACTCGAATAAACACTTCTTGTGCAATATCATCCACGTCATCACGGTTGCCCATGGTCAGGTAAATCAAGTTTGCCACCTGACGCTGATAACGCTGCACAAGCGATTCAAATGCCTGATGATCACCAGCCTGTATTGATCGAATAAGTGTGAAATCGTCAGTCACCGTCATATCAGCTTCTGTGTAATAAACGCTTGAGGCCTTAAATTGTTTCTAAATATAAGTCGAATTCTATCCGAACTGAAAATAAAGCCTAATCTCCAAGCCCCTTAGATTGGGCTGATAGCAGTTTAGTTTTATACACTCAATCCATAACTTGCTCAATGACACCCCCGCACAATAAATCATCGCCGTCATAAACAACTACGGATTGTCCAGGAGTAATTGCGCGCTTGGGCTGATCAAATGTCACTCGAATTTTTCCCGATTCTTCAAGTGATACGAGCGCGTTTGTCCCTTCATCCTTATATCTGACTTTTGCCTGCACGTGCATACCGCCCTCAAATCCGGTTACGCAGCCCCAATTTACTTGATCGGCAATAAGCGTTCGGTGATGAAGTTCATCATCTGGTCCAATTCTAATGATATTGGTCTGGCTTTCGATAGCAGTAACATACATCTTCTGTCTATGTGCACCGATATTCCTGCGTTGACCGATAGTATAGAACGGATAGCCGTGGTGCTTTCCTACGACTTTTCCATTCTGTACAATATCACCGCCAGAAACTCGTTCCTGCAAATTAGGAACGCGCTCGTTTAAAAAACGTTCATACCGGTCGTCCGGTACAAAACAGATTTCAAAACTTTCTCGTTTCCGTGCATTGATCAACCCATGCTGTTCAGCAAGAACTCTCACTTCTGGCTTCGATAACTCGCCGATCGGAAACATCGTCTTACTCAACGAGACCTGTGGCACAGCCCAGAGTGCGTATGATTGATCTTTTTCACCATATTTGCCACGAGAAAGAATATAGCGACTGCTTTTTTCATTATATCGAATTCGTGCATAGTGCCCTGTTGCGATATATCGTGCTCCAATCTCCTCTGCTTTTTTCAACAAGGCACCCCATTTAATTTCCCTATTACAGATAACGCATGGATTGGGAGTCCGTCCTTTCATGTATTCATCAATGAAATTTTTAATAACAACCTCATTGAATTCTTCACGATAATTCACAACGTAATGCGGAAACCCCAATTTGTCAGCGACAGTGTGCGCATCGATAACTGCACTCTGATCGCAGCAATTTCCTTCATTTCTGATATTGCCGCCGACCTCTATATAGTCGTACGTCTTCATCGTAATACCGATGACGTTATAGCCCTCTTTGACTAATAATGCTGCCGCCACTGAAGAATCCACTCCACCGCTCATACCTACTGCAACTGTTATATTTTTTTTGTCTTCATTCATTTCTTTTTTAAGATACTAAACTATTTCTCTGCGTTCAAAAGCGACAAACGGGCTGCAGAGTATCTCTTCAGTCCATTTGTTCAACATCATTTTAGGTATAAAAGGTTTCAGAGAAGAAGTCCTCTAGGGTTGGAAGAGAATTGTCTTGCCCACCCATCTTCGTGGTGGGACTCCCTCCTAACTTGGATTGGCTCCACAAGACTCTGATTTTCACACTCTACTGTAGTGTCCGACACTCCGTCAGATATTTAAGCTCAGCTCTTCCATTCATCCTACCCTTGTTGAAGTGCTGTCAGGAATTTCTTCCTGATGTTTTCCCTTTTCTTGGTTTAATTAGCAACTGATGTAATTAGGAATAGCGTGATTTGCATCTCTATTGCAAAACTATCTCAAGTCTCCCATTCAAGTTCGATACTGTCAATGAGCCACACCGAGACTATCGAGATCTTTCAAAACTTGTTCTTTGTTTCCCCAGTCGCTCCAGAGAACCCCCTCCACACGCAGAACAAACAAACTTTCGGGAATTACTTCAAGCACACATTTAGAAAAATTCATCGATGGAATGCTTTCAAAGGCATTCACAATAAATTGTTCTTCTTTATCTGTTCCGTATACCGATTTTGCTTTCTTAAAAGCATCGTAAATAACCTCTAAGTGCTGGCGGTACATTTTCACGAGCGTCTCGCATTTCGCTGTAAGCACCAATGAATTCCACAGACCTCCCGTATTGAAAAACTGCTGTGCCTCTTCCAGTTTCGGTTTTTCACAAAAGCGAACTACTTTGTAGAAACGATTCCCTTCGTGCAACAAGAAATTCTTACTCGGTTCAATCCAGCCATATTGCAAATTAGCATCAGTGGGTTTTATTCCCAACAATACTACAAAGTCTGGATGTTTCCCTACAAACGATATTGCACGCTCCACATAGCTCAGAAATCGGTCTTCTTCCCCGATAAAATGATCGGAAGGAAAAATTGCAACAACGGCTTCAGGATCGCGAAAGTAAATATGCGACAGAGCAAGATATACACTTGCTGCCGACTCTCGATTTTCCGGAGCAACAAGGAGAGCTTTGCGCTCGCGCTCTTTAATCTCTTCCTGTACATAGTTCCGATGATTGCGATTAACAACGATCTGAAGTTGTTTTGCGGGAATGATTTTCTCTACACGATCCAGTGTGTGACGCAGCATGGATCGCTTACCAATAATGACAGAATATTGCTTGGGACGCTCTACACCGTACCGCTTGCGAATAAAATCCTGCAGGCGCCTCCCTTCCCCCCCGGCAAGAACGATTCCCCAAAGATGATCTATACTCGACATATGGCGTATCTATTTTGTGGGCTCTATTCACACACTGCATTTTTGTATAAGCGCATTTTACAGTGTATTACCTTCACAAGAAATGTAGGAAAGAACTTACAATGACGCAAGAGTTGGCCGATGCAAAGATTTAGAATGATTTAAATTAAACACATAAGGGTTACAACAGGAGGAATCGTCCTTCACTTGCAACAGTACATTCTTCGATTGAACTCACATGAAATACATCGGAGAAGCGGTGCAACGATGACGTTATCCTCTACCTCTCCAAAAAGGAACCCGCTATTTCAATACTTCTTTCAACAGCCACGTATTCCAATTGACTGACCATTCATTTACATTTTTTTCTGTGATCGATGTTAGTGGACTATAGAGAAGGGGTTCATTTGGCGCTTTACTTTTGATTATTTTATCAAGTAATATTGCAACCGATTTATAACCCATCTGGAAACAGTTTATTCCAACAAGGCCTTGTACGTAACCACTCTTCACATATTCCAATTCGACCGGCACTGCGTTCCCGGCGACTACTTTCACTTCGCCTGCTTTCCATTTTAAGCTATTCTTCACCTGAAGCGCTGAACTGGTAATAAGTATCCACCCTGCAATATTGGGATTAGTTTTCTGTGCTCGATTTAAAGTTTCTGACGCTATTTCAGGAATATTTAAATTATGATAAATATTATCCTGAGGGAGAATGATATGGGGATGTTTTTTTAATTCTTCTTTAATTCCTTGAAGTCGACTCTGCAAATTCAAAGTATTTTTAGGCCCAGCAAGAATGGCTATTATTCCCTTCTCATTGATTGCGTTTGCAAGTTCCTGCATTAGCATTCGGCCAAATTTAATGTCATCCGCTCCATAGTAAGCAAATCGTTTACTCTTTGGCGCATCAGAATCGAAACATATGATTGGTACTCCTCTATCAATCGCCTTATCGATAACAGGTGTCAGAAAATTTGCATCAGAGCAGGATATTGCAATGCCGTCAATTTTTAGACGGGAAAAACGCTCAATTGCATCTGTTTGTTCCTCTACATTTTCCACAGAAGGTGTCTGCCAATCAATAACAATATCGACTTTATATTTTTGACCCAGCTCCCTTGCGGCTAATTTCGCCCCCGAATATGCCGCGATGAACACGGGATTTGTACCTATTTTCCCGATAAGACCAATTGTTATTTTCTTCTGGCTGGAATTATTCTTACCTGATTGCGCAAAAATTATTCCGAAGATCACAAACACCAAACAGAAGAGAAAAATGAATCTGTGTTTCATACTCTTCATATCCCTTCGTAGGTATCTCACATTTTGTATCTCTTAGAACAAACTCAACTACGCATTGTGAAAATGGTTACATCGTCAACGTTATATAGCATCCTGCTTGTTCTTTCGAAATGAAGATACTATCTAGTATCAAAAATGATATCTCCATCAATCATTAAAACTTTATAATTTTATTGATTTACCGCTTCTTTGAGTAGCCACTTCTTCCAATTAAGCGACCATTCCTCCAGATTTTTTTCTGTGACACGAGTCGGTGGATCGACAATTAATTCTTCAGTCGGTGTCTGATTCTTCAGTATCTTATTTAGCAAAATTTCGACTGATTTATATCCCCACAAAAAACAGCCTTGCGCGATAAGAACTTGTACATGGCCACTTTTTAAATACTCCAATTCACTAGGGAGTGCGTCGCAGGCAACGATCTTAACTTCTCCTGGTTCCCATTTTATTGCATTTTTTATCCAGAGCGGCCAGCCACCGACAAATACCCAGCCTCCAATTTGAGGATTTGCTTTTTGTGCTCGAGCTACTACTTCAGATGCCCTCTCTGGAAGTTCATCATGATAAAAGACTCCATTTGGCAAAAGTTTCATAGATGGATATTTGTTGAGTTCCTCAATGACCGCATGAATACGGCGTTGTAGATTCGGTGCATTCTTATTACCACCAATAATTGCCACGACTCCTTTTTCATTCATTACTTGAGCAAGCTCTTTCATGAGTATACGCCCAAATTCAGCATTGTCTGAACCATAATAGGCAAATCGTTTGCTCTTCGGTGCGTCGGCATCAAAACAAACAATCTGAGTGCCAAAATCCACAGCTTTATTAATGGATGGAGTAAGAATATTTGCATCACTGCAAGCGACAGCAATTCCGGCTACACCCGAACGGCTGAGTTGGTCAACTGACTGAGCTTGTTCCCGAGGATTCTCAGTTTTTGGAGTTTTCCATTCAATGATGACCTCAACACCGTACTTGGCACCAATTTCTTTTGCAGCCACACGCGCCCCTGCATACGCGGCTATGAACACCGGGTTCGATTGACTTTTTCCAATGATACCTATAGTGATTTTTTTCGCATCTCCTTTTTTGTTAACATCTTGGGCAAAAATCTGTCCGTAATTTATAAGAAGTAAACAGATAAGAAAAACGAGTCTGTGTCTCATAGTATTCCCATCCTTTCGCCTATTCAAAAATAATTTGTGCTTCATAGACTTTATTCTTTCACGTAACTCCTACTATAGGTCCTACAAGATAATTTATCTAACTGTGTACCCTACTTGCCTTTTAGTTTCTACAGAATTTTGAGAATTTTGTGAAAGTGCTCCATATCCACTTTGAGAGTTCAATTTGAACTGATTAACAAGTGTTTGAAGAGTTTCCGTTAATCGGTTCAAATCTTCTGCAGCGCGGGCAATCTGTTGAGTGCCCGAAGCTGTTTGCTGAGTGACACTAGCTATGGCTTCCATGTTCTTACTAATCTGTTCGCTGGTGCTCGATTGCTCTTCGTTCGCGACGGCAATCTGAGAGACCATGTGTGTCACTTTCTGTGATATCTCGACAATCTCTTTCAGCGACGCACCCGCATGATCTGCCAATACAATTCCTTCATCCACTTGCTTCGTCGCATTTGCCATTGTGCGAACTGCACCATGACTATCGGATTGAATTTGTTGAATCATCCCAGCAATTTGTTTTGTCGCCTTTGTGGTCTGTTCTGCCAGCTTCCTCACTTCATCAGCCACCACTGCAAAACCACGACCTTGCTCGCCCGCTCTTGCCGCTTCGATAGCAGCATTGAGAGCCAAAAGATTTGTTTGATCTGCAATATGTTCAATCACTCCAATGATCTCGCCGATCTGATCGCTCGATTTTCCAAGGTTTTGGATTGTTCCAGCCGATTCTCGCACAACATTAGCGATTTGTTTCATTCCGCTCACAGTATCTAAGACGACTTTTCCACCTTGCTCTGCAGCTCCTTTGGCTTTTTCTGCGGTATGCGCAGCCTCTCCTGCATTCTCAGAGTTCACAGCGATGCTTTTGGCCATTTGCTCAACAGCTCGTGCTATCTCTTCCGATTGAGTCGTTTGTTCTTGAGAACCTGCAGCCATTTCTTCGGTACTAGAGCTAATTTGTGCGCTTGCGCTCGCAACCGAAGTTGCCGTTTCGGATACTTGAATCAATGTGTCACGTATGGAACCCACAAATCGATCAAAGGAATTTTGGAGTTGACCCATCTCATCTTCTCGGGTCGTATTAAATTGTGTGTTCAGATCGGCATTATCGATACTCACTTGTATAGCCTGGAGGTCTTTTACCAAAACCTTTGCATATCTAATCACCCATACAATTCCTAATACAAGGATGATTAAATTAATAATTGAAGCCAGCGCTACTTGTCTATAAACCGCAGCCATGACCGGCTCTATAGAAATGCCAACAATCGTAGTCCCCAATTTCCTTCCCTTATATTCAACCGGACGCAACTCCAAGACAATATCTTTTGCATCATCAAATTCTACCTGGCGCAGTAGAGTCGTTACGTCATATTTCAATTGTCGCGGATTATGCTCAACAATGGTTTGGTTGGATTCATCCATGATCAATATAAAAGCAACAGCAGGATCCTTCTTTGCCCAGTTGAAGGACGTTTGAATGAGATCAAAATTTCCGTCGTTCAATCCAGCTCCAACCGAAAAAGAAAGCGTTTCCGAAAGTAACCGGGCATTATTGTCAGACGCGTCACGTCCAGCCGACTTTTGATTGATCCAGTAGTAGATGATTCCGAAGAAAGTAATCACCAATAATGGAAGAAGAAAAATTGCAATCATTCTGGATGTTAATGATTTTTTAATTATGTCCATCATGGCTGTGCTCCTTTAATATCATAATGATTGTGCCATAAACAGCAGAATCTTTTTCCGCCCAAATAGTTTTTTTCAATAAAAATTATGCCCCGTTACAATTTCGTACTTTGCAAATATGCATTTTCGCCCCAACAATAGCTATCAGCAATCCAATGATTTTTCGTCGGACTATTCCTATAGAAAGTCGCACAGAATAGTTCGATCGAACAAGTGTCACCTTTATAGAATGAATAATATTTAAACCCTGTCTTATTTAGTAAAGACAGCATTAGTTGTGTTTCATTTGTTTATAGCGTTTCAGCTTTCCTTTGACTGTATCGATGAGCATATCGCCTGAAAATGGCTTTGTCAGATAATCATCGGCACCGAGCCCTTTCCCATATCGTACCATACCCTCATCTGTCATCCCACTCAGAAAAATGAATGGCACTAGACTTAGATGATGTAACTGTCTGACTTTCTCATAGAACGAGAAACCTCCTATTGTTGAGGTTTCAAGATTTATATCAGAAATTATCAAGGAGGGCATGTCATTCTTAAGTCCGGTGAGCGCTTCATCGGATGTATTGTAAGCCTGTACGGTAAATCCCCCACCTTCAAGCACCCGTACGATCATTCCCAGAGTATTTTCATCGTCATCTATAACATAGAGCATAGGTTTATCCTGATGCTCTCCAAACTCCACAAGAACCTTTGATTCTATTCTCGAATGTGCTTCCGGCGAAATTTGGTACTTATTGCGAAGTTCATTAATAACTGCTGAGCGTTCCTTTGCATTCATGCCGGAAGTCCAGACCAGTGTAAATGCATGTGAATAGGATTCTTCCTTAGCCTCTAACTCGAGCTTTGTATGCTCTTCCGTTGTAATGCGAAGGGTTGTTCGCAAATCTCGAAGTTGACTCTGTTCTTCCGGAGAGACTGCACCATCTGCCCACGCCAGCAACAACACTCGTTTATACATATCATGAGCTTGATCGATTGTTTTTTGTGTCTGCAAAACATCAGGAGCAATTTCCACTACCCTTCGCAGTACTTGTGCCGTTGCATTTTGCTGCATTGGCGTCTGTGTAGGTTTTTGTGTATGCACAGTCTCGATCATCTGCTGCGTTTCCATATGGACAGAATACGCTTTGTCAGAACTCTTTGGAGAAGTAACAGGTTCTTGCATTTGACGCGCCGCAGCATCACTCAGCAATTCATTATGTCGTTTTTCGGCTTCAAGTTTTTTTTGTTGCCATTCCTCACGTTGCGTCTGCTGATCAGTTTCTTTCTTTAACCGTTCCAATTCTGCACGCCGGCGATCCTCCTCAATTCTTGCTCGTGCAGTATTCTCCATAGCTCCGCGATTCGATACTGCAACATCCTTCTTCGCTGCTTCTTCTTTCAAGAAAGCGATCCGCTCTTGGAATGCATAGATGTATGCATTTGTTGGATCTATAATTCGTGCTTTGTCGAGATGTCCCTTCGCTTCTTCTAGAAGTCCGGCTTTAATACACTGATCAACCACTTTTAGAATGAAGTTTGCTTCCGTTCGGACTTCTTCGTGATTATGTTGACTTGAGGGTGTCACTTGTTTTTTCGTTTCAAAATATATATTTCTGCTCTACCATAACATCAAATTAATTTTTACTGTATCATTTCTTGGCATGTTCCATCTATAATGTTAGCACCGTTCTTGATACCACCATCGTCTGACAATATCGCTCACGCTCGTTGATGTATTACTTATTTTCCATTTATCAAAAAACTTTATATCCGCACTTGCAGGTTCCGGATTGGGAGGATCCATCTGTACTCGCAACGGCATGGGAACTGCATCACCGACTATCAATGCCTCTCCTTGACGAAGCGAAGGAAGAAGGTTCTCTAGACCGGGAAAGGTGTCTGCAACAAGCCGACGCACATAATTCTGATCAACCGGATTTGTAAGACGCATTACTACAAAATTGTTGCATTGAGACAGAATTGTCTCAGAAATATCAGATGGCCTCTGACTAACGATCATACAGCTTACGCCATATTTTCTTCCTTCTTTCGCAATACGTTCGACAGTGCGTCTTGCAGATTGCGTGCCCCCGGCATTTGAAGATAGATAATTATGCGCTTCTTCAAAAACCAGGAGAATCGGACATTCGCGCCGATTAATATTCCAAAAATTAAAATCAAATGCGAGTCTTGCCATAAGGGAAACAACGGTGTTGACGATATCGAAAGGAACACCACTCATATCCATGATCGTTACTTTTGATTCACCATTCGACCCAAACATTTTTGTTAGTAATTCTGAGAACGATTCAGAGTGGATGTATAGTCTTGGCCGGAACATGAAGTCATATCGCGGATCGTTCAGTTTTGTATCAAGCTGTACAAGGAACCGGGCAAACTTGCCATGAAAGGGCCCGCCCTTCTCTGTCTCAAGAGCTTCTAACTTCGAACGCACCTTCGCAAAATCATAGTACACAGGCGTATCAATGGTGAGAACATTTTTTAATTCCGGATTTTGAAGGCGTTTTGCCTGGAATACCAGCTCTTTCAAAATAGTGATATGGGTCGCCGCGTTTTCATCTGCAAGATCAACAAACACCTCAGTCATTTCCTGAAACGTCATCAACCAAAATGGCAACTCGAGTTCAGTCAAATTCAGATACTGACTGTTTTTCGGGAATGCACTTCTATATTCGTTATGTATATCCAAAATAACAACTTTCGTCGCAGGATTGCCGATAACCTTCTGCAGGATGGAAGCGACACTACACGACTTCCCAGAACCGCTTGCTCCAATGATTGCGATGTGTTTCCCAAAGAAACGATTTGGATCAAGATAAGCACGTTCGTTTTCAAAGTGTGTCAGTGTACCGGTTGAAAATCCAAACTTTTGGAACACCGAAAAAGCAATAGCAAGGTCCTTTTCTTCCAGCAGATACACAGGTGCTTCTGCCGTCGGAAAAGCAGAAACTCCTCGCTCGAAGATACCGTTTTTCACCGAACCGACGAGGGAGATGATCATCTCATAGTGAGCAGTGGTTTTCCCATTTTCACCATATTCCATTTTCCTGAATTCTGATACCATTCCCAATAGCACCTGTCTGCCAACAGGCACAAGTACATACGAACCAATCTGTCCAATAGGATATGTTTTTCCATTTAGTTGCAATGAGAGGCTTGATAGATGGGGATCAAGAGCAACGGTTGCATTTGAGGTCGTAACCTTGCGAATAACACCGATCCGTTTTTGATCCCATATTGTTTTTACAGCCATAGTAACACCTTATTTAACCGAAAATCTGACAGTATTCAACTAATTTTTTTAATCGTATACTGCTGCAATTTTGGATGCACCATAAATTTCATTGTTCACCAACATCACCATATCCTCCGAATCAAACGGCTTCTGAAGAAATGGTAATTCTTGTACGAGAGTACTCATATCACTCGGCAGATTTTCTATTAAGCTCCCGCTCATGCCTATGATTTTAATGTTTGGATTTATTCTCCTGAGGGCAGGAATTGTTGTAAGTCCATTCATATTAGGCATCAACATATCAAGCAGCACAACATCGATCTTATTTCTATTTTTTTCATAGATCGAAATCGCTTCATGTCCGTCAAACGCAGTCATTACTTTGAATTTTCTGCTTTCGAGCGTAGCCCGTACAAGATCCTGCAAGCTTTTTTCATCATCGACAACAAGAACAGTTTCTCCATGTCCCATCGATAGGTTGCTGCCTCTCGCAACATGTTCCTTTACTTTTTCTTCTTTGGCGGGGAGGAATACCTTAAACTCTGTTCCTTTGCCGAGTTCGCTATGGACATCTATGAAACCACCGTGGCTCTTTACAATGCTTAATACTGAAGAAAGGCCTAAACCAGTTCCTTTGCCCGGTTCCTTTGTAGTAAAAAATGGATCGAATATTTGATTTATAATCTCTGGAGCGATTCCAGTACCTGCATCTTTTACACTAAGGACAACATAGGGTCCCGGTACCGCTCTAAAATGCAAACCTGCTTCCTGTTCATTGAGGACAACATTTTGCAAATCGATGGCAAGCGTTCCACCATTTGGCATAGCATCTCGGGCATTGATCGAAAGATTCATTAATACCTGATATAACTGCGTTGCATCTCCCTCAACATTCCAGATTCCTTTCGGACAATGCCTTCTTACTTTTACCATAGGCGGGAATGTTTCTGAAACGAAATTGAGCAATTCCCATAAGAGATGCTTAAGTTGAAGAGTCACATGTTCACCTTGCACTCCTCGCACAAACGACATCAGTTGTCTTACAACCCCTTCTCCACGCTTTGCCGAACTTTCCAATGTTCGTAAAATATCTTGGCTCGTTTCATCTGTGAGCTTCTCCTTCATAAAGGGAACAGCCAGAATAATGGGTGTAAGAATATTGTTAAGGTCATGCAAAAGTCCGCTTGCCAAAGTGCCCACACTTTCCAACCGTTGAGCACGAAGGAACTGCTGTTCTATAATTTTCTTATCGGTGATGTCTGTATTAATAGTTAGGATTGATTTCGGCCGCCCATATTCATCCCGCACAAGACTCCATCGGCTTTCCATAACAATGGTTTTGTGCGTCTTTGTGACTTGCTTCAATTCACCAAACCAAGAGCCCTTATCTTTCACATCGAGCAATGCATGTTTTATACTGTCCGCTTCCGTATGGAGTAGTTGGGATGCATTTTTTGCTAGAGCTTCATCCCGCTTCCACCCATAAATTCTCTCTGCACTATTGTTCCAATAGATTATATTATCATCCAGGTCTCGAACAACAATCGCATCCTGTGCAATATCCAGCAAATTTGCTTGTTCTCTAATTTTTTCTTCCGCTCGTTTACGCTCAGTAGCATCTTGCATATAAATCGCAAGGCCATCTTCCGCAGGATATGCCCTAACTTGCAGCCATGAATTTAACGCTGAATAGTATTCTTCAAATTCCGCAAACTTGTGGTCTGTCATTGCACTATGTAATGCTTTATATGCTACGGAGTCCTTTGGTGCTGGGAATTCACTCCACCAATTTTTCCCCCAGAGGTCTTCGCGCCGCTTGTTTACTTTTGCCAAGAAGACATCCGATCTCGGATTCAAGTACTTAACTTCCCATGAGTTGCTCACCGAAAAAAAAGCATCTGTAATACTGTCAAAGATGGTGATTATTTGTTTCTGAGATCGTTCGAGCTCTTCTTCCAATCGCTCGTTTTCCCACTCTGCTCTCCGCTTTTCAAGAGCATTCTGGATGGCACCAGGTAACCGGCGAAGACTCGATTTCAGAATGTAATCATCGGCGCCTTCTTTGAGACATTCCACTGCTATTTCTTCATTCTTCATTCCAGTAACGAGAATAAATGGAATTTTTGTCCCTCTTTCACGAACGATCTTCAGCGCCTCTAGACCACTGAACTGAGGTAATGAATAATCTGCAAGCACTACGTCCGGAGAGAATGTTTCAAGCTCCTTTAAGAATTTACTCTTGGAAGCAACTCGGCGTGTGTTATGTTCAATGTTTGCGTTCCGAAGTTCTCGATCGATCATTTCAGCATCGATAGGAATATCTTCTAGAATCAGAATGTTTAAAATTTCGGCTTGTTGTATCATAACGTTTGACCTATTTTTTCCCCCGCTTAGTGTTTTCCTATGTCTTTGGAAGTGTGAAATAAAACTGGGCCCCATTATCCACTTTTCCCTCAGCCCACACACGTCCGCCATGTCTTTGGATAATCCGCTTGACAATAGCCAGACCAACTCCTGTTCCATCAAATTCTTCTATCTCGTGCAATCTGTGAAATACGCCAAAGAGACGATCGACATATTGCATATCAAACCCAACTCCATTATCATGTATGCGATACACTATTTCCCCATCATATGAATATGAATTGATTTCCACTTCTCTTTTCTCTCGATAACGAGTATACTTGAATGCATTTGAAAGAAGATTGTACCATACTTGACGAATGAACGTTACATCTCCATATGCCGGAAGTAATGGGTGAAGTATTATTGCGTACGAGGATGGTACGGTTTCACACACCAGTAATTCGTCAATAACCTTTTGTGCTATCACTGTCATATCAATAAAAGAATGTTGGGGATCAGACTTAACCAATTTCGAAAATGCGAGCAACCCGTCAAGCAGTTTCTCCATTTGTTTGGAACTTTCTGTAATCTGCTGTAACAAGGTAGACTCTTTCGTATCGAAATTCGCTGCATGTCGTTTACTGAGCCACTCACAATTGTTTTGGATTGCACGCAACGGTGCACGCAAATCATGCGATATAGAATACGATAATGCTTCTAATTCATTGGAGACAGCCTCAACAGTCATGTCCAGAGTGTGTTGATAAGATACAAGTTGGCTTCGCATACTCTGGACATCTTCTTTCCGACTTTCAGCAATTGTATATTCCATTATAGAACTTCTCCTCTTCCAATAGGAATGCGTGCTTTTGCCCATGCTTGCGCCAATCGTTCGAGTGCTACTGCTATATTATCAAGCGATAGCATAGAATCCACAAGACCTTCTTCATGTGCTGCCCGGGGCATACCATACACTACACAGCTCTCTTCATCTTGACCGATTACATATCCGCCTTTCGATCTGATATGCTTCAGTCCTTCGACCCCATCTTTTCCCATGCCGGTCATAATAATACCAAGCAACGGACCTTGAAATGCCGCAGCAGCAGATGTCATCATGATATTTGCTGAAGGACGATATAAGATGTCTGCTGGACCGTCTGAGATTTCTATTATTACACGAGAACCGTTGTTACTAAACGCCATTTGTTTTCCACCAGGAGCAATCAGAACTTTTCCGGGTTCAAATACTTCCCCATGCTCAGCTTCTTTGACATGAACCCTACTGATACTATTTAACCTTTCTGCCAATGTTCTGGTAAACTGAGGTGGCATATGCTGAACAATACCGACACCTAAGGGAAAACGTTCGGGAAGTTGTGGAATAATATTGAGCAGCGCTTGCGGTCCACCGGTCGATATTCCAAGTACTACAGCGTGAAATTTCAATACCACACTTTCGAAACTAATATTCTTCGGTTTTTGCTTGTGATGAACTGTTTTACCATGAGAAGACTGTACCAGTCTCCTCATACGAAATCGTGTCTGCACTAAACGGCTCCGTGCAATTTGTTTTACTTTCTCAATGAGTTCGTCTTTGATATTTTTGATATTGATCGAGATATATGACAAATCTTTAGAAATAAAATCAACGGCTCCTAAGTCAAGTGCCTGCATGGTAGCTTGTGCACTTTCTGTCGTCAAAGAACTCACCATAAGCACAGGCACCGGCATTTGATCCATAATAGTTTTGAGTGCAGTAAGTCCATCCATCCCGGGCATTTCAATATCCAATGTAACGATGTCTGGTTTCAAGGTGCTGATCTTTTCTATTCCTTCGTTTCCATCACTGGCAGTCCCAATGACACGAATTTCGGGATCTGATTCGAGCATGAGCTTCAACGATTTCCGCATGAATGCGGAATCATCAATCACAATAACTTTCACTATATTTTCTTCTGACGGCATCATAAAATCTTCCCTACTCATGCTACCTTCCCAAAATGATGGGCAACTAATTCGATAAATCGACCTACATCGATAACTAAAATAACACTCCCGTCTCCAAGAATAGTAGAACCCGCAATACCAGGAACATCACCGAGGTAATTGCCCAATGTCTTGATAACTACCTCTTTCTGTCCTTGGAGAGAATCGACGAGAAGTCCAATTCTTTTTTCTGCCCATCCGACTATCACAACATATGAAACAACCGAGTGTTGAATAGTTTGGTTTTTTCCAATGATGTCGGACATTCTTGCGAGCGGCAGAATAGTATCACGCACTCGTATAACTTCACGTCCTTGAATGCTGTAGATTTCTTCAGGAGTAATCCGAACGATTTCGAGTACTGCACTCAACGGAACAGCAAATATCTCATCAACTACTTTCAAGAGGAGACCCTGAATAATCGCAAGTGTCAAAGGTACCTTCAAAGTAATGATTGTTCCTGTCCCTACATTTGAATCGATCTCGACGATACCTTTTAATTTTGCTATGTTGGTTTTGACAACATCCATTCCAACCCCTCTTCCCGACACATTTGTAATTTCTTGTTTCATGCTAAAACCCGGAATAAAAATTAAATTGAGAGCATCGGATTTTGACATTTCTGTCGCTTCAATTTCTGAAATCAACCCCTTTTCGATCGCTTTCTTTTTTGTTTTATCAATATCAATGCCGCGGCCATCATCTTCCATGGTGATCAGAATGTAATTTCCATCACGCTCTGCGTTGACTACAACTATTCCTTGCGCCGGCTTCCCTTTGCTCTTTCTCTCTTCGGGAGATTCGATGCCATGATCGACGGCATTACGAATCATATGAATGAGTGGATCTTTTAATTCTTCTATAATGGATTTATCTAATTCAGTTTCTTTTCCATAGATCTGGAGATCGACTTCTTTCCCTGTCATGCGCATAACCTCTCGGGCAACAAGCGGAAGTCCGCTGAACACTTTTTCTATTGGAACCATTCGTGTTTTCATGACCGCCATTTGAAGTTCCGTTGTCACAAAATCAATCTGACTGCTGACATCGGCAATCTGCTTCGACATGTCTAAACGTTCATATTTTTCCGTCAAGGATTGTGTAGCTTGTGAAAGACGGTTGCGAGCAAGGACAAGTTCTCCGATAAGATTCATCAAATCGTCAAGTCTGTCAACATCAACTCGGATGGTTGTATCAACTGCATGTTGAGGCTGAATCTCAGTCAGTTCAGCACCATGGACAATTGGTTCTAGTATTGATGATGCTTCAGCTTGAACTGAAACCGGCGTAGTTTGCTGTTGCATCCCTCTCCGCAATTTTTCTAGAATACTATCCATTTCTATAGGTTGCAGATTCCGACTTTCAATCCGCTGTAAGAGCACACCCGCGGTCTTATGAACGTCGATAAGCACATCAATTATTTCACTAGTGGCAGTGCAGTCGCCCTTCCGAAGTTTATTCAACAGGTCTTCACTCGTATGTGCCAATTCAGCAATTTGGTTGAATCCAAGAAATGACGATGTTCCTTTTAGTGTGTGCATTTCTCTGAAAATATTGTTCAGCACATTCACATCTAATGGAGCTTTTTCCAGTGCAAGCAGATCCTGACTCAAGTGATCGAGAATTTCCCTTGCTTCAACAAGATAGCTTTCGAATATTTCCCGCATCTCTTCATCAAAACCAGGTGCTGTCTGTTCATTGTCCATAGATCATCATTCTATAATATGATATATTGCCGATATACTTTCTTCAACTGCTTTTTTCATTTTCTTTCCACGCCGTCACAACTTCATCGATCTTTGATTGATGTTCTGGTGTTTTCATGTACGAAGCATTAACATCGAACGATTTGGGACCGGCTTTATCCTCTTCAACATAACGTCTCGCTTCGTCGGTTTTCTTCTTCGCAGTTTCAAAATAATTCAGCTCATTCAGCAATTCCTTGCGAACTGACTCTATCAGATGGTTTGCTGCGCCAATTTTCTGTGCCGTTATATCCTGTACCTGTAAAGCTACCGTGATATTGCTTGTATTCTCCTTCAATTCTAATAGGGTTTGTCTGATTCCTGTAAGCATTAATAGTTGACGTTCAGAAATTCCTTTCTCATCGAATTCTTTTAAACCATTCTCTACCATATGAATCTTCGTTCCCATCTGGTCGAGTACGTCGAGAATTTCAACTGTAGCAAGTTCCGTCGCTTGTGTTACCGTGTTCAATTGAACCGATGCATTAGGAATCTTACTCGAACTGTCTTCAATTGCATTCTTGATGCGATCGAGCAATGTAATAACCTTCTGGAGTGCAGTAATTACGCTTTCTGTTGTCCCTGCATCCTCATTCACTTTTTTTTCATCTGGCATACTTTCACCTTTTGTTTTATACAGTGCAATAATAGTTTATTTTTTTGTTCAGATTTTCACATTTCACGTTTATAATTGTCCGGCACGTGCCTTACTTAACAAGGACTCAACCATCTTCTTCCGCTCTATATCACCTACGATTTCCGGATCATTCGGAAGTGGAAGATTGATGGAGAGCGGCTGAACTGTTGGAATGCTAAAGAATCCAGTTGTGAGCTTTCTCAGCTCTTCAGCAACCGCCTGGATCGTACCCATGACTGTACCAATGTGTTGCTGAGTGATATCCTGCACTTGAAGTGCCATCATAATTTCTGTGCAATCATCTTGAAGGTCCTTCAACAATCGTTCTAGATTGCTTGTCGGACCGCTCATTTTCATACTGCGAAGGTGCGCTGCCCACGCTTCAGCAAGCGCTACAATGTCCGCATCCCAACCCGATTTCTCGACCAATGTCTTCACGATTCCTGCCATTTTATTCGTTGCAACACCAAGATCAGATGCTATCATACCTGAGGACACAGAAGTGATTACTTGGTCAAGTGTTGCCACCATTTTATCCAACGTATTTAATATTTGGGTAGACGCTTGTTCCGTCGCTTCTGTCACACGTCCGAGTTGACCGGCAGCCTTGGGGATATTCACCATCGCCACTTCCAGCACTGCTTTGAGATCTTCAATAGCTGGACTAATATCATTCAGAAAACCAGCAATTTCATCGAGAACCGGTATAGTTCGCTGACCGTATTCACAGAATACTTTCACTTCAGCGGCTTTTTGTAAAACTTTTTCAACTTCCTGTTGATTCATAACTCTATCCTCTCAGGATCATATTATTGTAAGAACGATTTTTCATCCCGCTCTATTCCGTACTCACTTGAACGGTCTTGAGAATACCCTCGATCTTCTCTTTCAATTCCTGCGGCGTGAATGGTTTCATAATGTAACTATTAACTTTTGCCTGAAGTGCCTCTACGACATCATGCTCGGTTCCGCGGGTGGTGATCATGAGAATCGGCATGGATGAATACAATGGATTCGATCGAACAATTTTGATAAAATCCAATCCGTTCATTTCGGGCATATTCCAGTCGGTAATAATAAAATCCACTTTGCCGCTTGGAAGTTTTTCAAGTGCCTCTTTTCCATTTGAGGCTTCAATTGTATCTGTGAAACCCACAGTCTTTAACGCATTAGTGATAATGCGTCGTATGGTGATCGAATCATCCACAATGAGAATCTTTATTGATGCCATGGTACTATCCTTTTATAGTTTTATTAATAATATTTTTTCTTATTCTTTCTATTATTCATCTTTTTTCTATATCAAAGTGCAACTTTGTGTGCACAATAAGTATCGGCAAAGGAACGATTTGCTAATAGGATATTTCCTATGCTCACCCTGTATGTGGAATTGTTTTATGGACAAATCGAAAAACTTCTCGTTGAATGGCTTCAGTGCTGAGAGGTTTTTCTAAAAATGCAAGCGCTCCACTTTCTAATGCAAGGTCTTTGTCCTTCAAATCGGTCATCGAAGAGAGGACGATAATCGGGATATCCTGATACTCGGGCGTCTCTCGAAGTGTACGGATGAATTCATATCCATCCATATCTGGCATATTAAGATCGGTGATGATGAGATCGAACTTTTCTGACGGCATTCGCTCCAGCGCTTCTATTCCATCTCCCGCCGTAACCACTCGAAATCCTTTCATATTCAATGCTGCAGCAACGAACTTCCTCACAGTCGCTGAATCGTCTACAACTAGGACTACTTTTTCCATACTCTACTACTCCTTCTTATAAGCGGTCGTCTTAGGAATGCTCACCAGTTTAAATGCGGTTGAAATCCTGTGCAACATTTCCGAGAAACCTATAAAGAGATATCCGCCCCGATTGAGGCTGTTGAACAGATCTCCAACAACCTGGATTTTTGCCTTCTCATCAAAGTAAATGAGAACATTTGCGCAAAAAATGAAATCGAAGTGCATCATGTTCCGCATCTTTTCCCGATCTATCAAATTAATGTATTCGAAACGAACCAGTTCTTTTACTTCTTTTCGCAATCGATAGACACCGTTGGATTGGTCAAAATATTTATTCAAATATAGTTTCGGCGTATTGCGGATTGCATATTGATTGTATTCTGCTTTGTGTGCCATGTCGAGTACTGCTCTATTAATATCTGTGCCGATGATTTCGATACGCAACTCCGGATATCGAGGTTTAAGGTGTTCGAGATACAACATAGCTAATGAATAAGGCTCTTCCCCGGAAGAACATGCAGCACTCCATATTCTCAGTGTTCGATTATTATATGCCTTCTTTGCTTCGATGACTTCTTCAGCAAATTTCTTTTGAAATGCATCGATCTGCGCATCGTTCCGAAAGAAAAATGTTTCGTTAATTGTGATCATATTGCATAAAAATTCAAATTCACAATCTTTTTGCTGACCGTACCTCAACAAATGAAGATACTCTTCGAAATGGTCGACCTTGAGTACTTGCAGGCGTTTGACAAGTCTTCCCTCGATTAAGTACTTCTTCTTCTCAGGGAAAAAGATACCAGTTTTCGAATAGATGAAGTCCCTTAGCATAACGAAGGTTTCTGCCGTAAGCTTCGGAGAAGAGTCAACTCGGATTCTATCTTGGGCCTGTTCAAACACGATCAAGTTGCTCCACGATCAAGTGACTCATTTCTGTAATTTGATGTAATCGCTTCCAATGGAATTCCAGCAGCTTGGAACGCCATAAGAGCGGCTTCTCGCACCATCTCGTTTTCGTCTTCGACAAATCGAGCGATACATTCTAAAGCACGGCGTGTTGGCATAGTTACAAGCTGTTCGATCATATGCACACGAGACCAAGGATCCATGTCAACCATAACTCTTTGAAGAAATACAGCAGCACGATCACAGTCGATTCGAAAGAGTGTATCTGCAATAATTTCCCAATCTTCTTGATTCGCCTCGTACCAAGCTTCTGAGGCTATATCAAATGCCCGTTCCAATTCACTGTCATCAATCCTGTATCCACGAAAACCCTTATAGGAACGCACAAATTCACCGGCAAGTTTACCAAGCAGCATCATGATCTGTATTTTTCCACGTGTTATTCCTGCTTCGAGGCACTCGACAGCTATTTGAAAGACACGTGGTCGGACTGACATCTGCGCTACTATGACACAATCCATCTCTTCAGAAATCCCAAGAGAAAGAAGCAGTTCTTTTGTTACAACAGGATCCTTAAATTGAATAAGTCCTTTTGCGGCACTCAGTTGAATTTGATGATTATCATTATGCAAAGCGTGCAGTAAATCATTTCGCATTTTGTCATCTAATTGATATTCTAGATTACATCGTTCGATGATTAACATAACTTCGTGCAGCAGTATATCCCGAAGTGGATCTTTGATAGCTTCATAATTTGCTAGAAGCACTTCAAGTGTATCAGCATCTCCTACAATTCCTAAAGCGTCGAGCAACGCGAAGAGATATATTTGCTCCGCGTTGCCGACGTTGATTGCATCCCGATATTTACCCTCGAGGTATTCACGGACAGAATCGCCGCCAATTTTTCCGAGCGCTTCAATTGCAATGATACGGGTGAATGGATAATGCTCAAACGTATTGAAAATTGGTTTAACCGCTTCTCGGCTACCGATATTGCCGATAGCCTCAATGGCTGCAACAAGGACATTCTGATCTTGATCTCTCAAGAGCGGTAAAAGGTAATAAATAGGCTCCTTGCTCTTGATTTCGCCAAGAATATCCACTGCTAATTTGCGAATGTCCTTGTCAAGATCACTCAAATATGGAACAAGTGCGTGAACGGAAGCTCCTCGTAATTGTACGAGCAATTTTGCAGCGAGGTTTCGAGAAGTGATATTTTCATCCCCGATATGATGGACGATCGCACGAGCAGTAGCCACTCCACCGATGCTAAGAAGTGTACGTGAGACAGCATCCTCGACTCCTCTGTTTTCATCCCCCAAGGCCGTGGAAAGAACTGCAAGGGCATTCCGGTCATCACATCCAGATAGATCTTCTGCAGCTCTGCGTCGGACATCAGGATCCGGATCTGTCAGCAGAAGACAGATAAGGTTGTTCGTATGTTTATTCATAGGGCTTACTTTTAAAAATTCTGGCTCAATTTATTTATCATGAGTTGCCCATAGGTACTCTTTCAGAATCTCGACTCATTTTGTCAATTCAAGCAGAAGACTCTTTTACAGCTTACTTCGCAGCACTTATTCATATTCACCTTCATCATTACATGCCTCTTTAATCTGACATGCTTGGCAGTGCAATAACTTTCTGGATATCCGGATCATCAAGATTATCACGAGTTATCACGCACACATCGATGTCAATCTTGGAGGGAACTTTCTTTCCACGAATATAATCGACAATTGTCTTAACACAAAAGTATCCCATCCGTGCTGGATCTTGGGTGACAAGTGCACTGATTTCACCATTCTTTAATGCTTCAACTGCAGGAGCCGGTGAATCGAAACCAACAAATTTGACTTTACTGGTCAGGTTAAGCTTTCGTAAAGCAAGAAGCATACCCATTGTTGATTGTTCATAAGAGCAGAAGATACCATCAGCTTCCTTTAGTTTATCAGCTATCTTCATACATTCATTCAAAGTTTCTTCTGTTGTACCGCTCACATATCGATTCTTCTCGATCAAATGAATGCCTTTGTATTTTGATATAGCTTCAAGAAAACCTTCTTCACGATTCGTAATATTGGATTGGCCAACTTTGACTCGCAGCATAACAACCTTACCTTTTCCTCCAAGGAATTTGACTAATTGCTCACCTGCAATACCCCCTGCTTTTTTGTTGTCTATACCGACGATACTGATGAAATCTTTTCCTGGTGTTCCTTTAAGCACACTATCAAAAATTAGGACAGGTATTTTTTTCTTTGCAGCTTTAGCAACTGGTCCAGCTAAAGCTTCCTTGTCCAATGGTGCGAGAGCTATCCCAGACATACTATCATTGATGCACTGCTCAACAATTGAAATCTGTTGTGCCACATCATCATCCTTTAACGGAGCTTTCCAGACAACCTCAACACCTCCTAAGGCAACCGCTCCTAATTTTACACCTGAGTGTACTGATTTCCAGAAAATGGCAGAGTTGCTTTTAGGAATAATAGCAATCCTAATTTTTTCTTGTGGAAGTACAATTGTCCATATTCCAGACATAAGGATCAAAATAAACAGGAAATCAATAATTTTCTTTTTCATAATTCTATCTCTTTCGTTTAAATACATTTTGCATTGAAAATAAATAATGCGGAATAAGTTTCCTGCTCGTTATAATTTTTATCTAATCGATTTAGCTTGTTGACTCAAGTTGTTGTTTCTCTTTATCTCGAAGAAGTCGTTCGAGATCTAAAAGAATGAGTAAACGATTCTCGAGCTTTGCGACAGATATGATATACTCTGATCCGATACCGGCAATAATGGCAGGTGGTGGTTCTGTTATATTTTTGGGAATCCGTATCACCTCACGTACTGTATCCACAATAAAACCAACAACCATGCTGCCTAATTCGACGACAATAATACGTGTATTTTTATCGCTTTCTTTTGGAGGGAATCCAAAGCGTTTTCTTAAATCAATGATAGGAATAACTTTTCCACGGAGATTAATGACACCTTTGACAAACTCCGGTGAATTCGGCACTCTTGTAATCTCTACCATTCTATTAATTTCCTGAATGCTTTGGATATCTAATCCGAACTCTTCTTGCCCAATCGTAAAACTCACAAGTTGAAGAAGCTCTTCCGTCTGAGCTTTCACTCCCCTCTGTGTCTTTAGATCCATTGTAGTTGTCATCGGTGTACTCCTTCTATGATCATATGAAACTTCAAACCTCTTCGTGACTCTCGTGTGCTACCAATCTATACTTTGGTCTGCAAAGTAACCTCTGCTTCTCGCTGACAAGAGAATAGATTGTACTGCTGATCGATGAAATTCTTGATGATTTTATTCATTTTTTCTTCTTTTAACGACATTTTCTTTTCCAACGTAATAATCTCCTAAGAACTATTCTTATCGTCAGATGCGTGTTTAATTTGCGCAATAGTAGCAAGCGATACCATCAGTAAAAATCTGATTCTTCTATAAGGTTTAGCCTACCTCAGATGAATCCTACGAATAAAATCAGGTGTGATGAAAACCGCGCCTCCGATTACGATAAGTGTTAACTATTAGATATTAACATTCGTTTTGGGACTAAATTGACCATCCCAAGATGAAGAACCGCATAATTGTACAAATTTCCAATTACGGATAAAAACGAAGAGTAAAAAAACATCGATGAGGAAAGAAAGAAGACGGTAACGCCCTGACAAAAAATCGTCAGAATTTCCGATAAGAGAGGACGAACAATCTCAACTATGCAAGCTATGCCTTAATGAATTAACGAAAGTATCATAAGAATGTCGAAATATTATGATCTTAAGAAAGGGCTATGTCGTTAAACCATTTTGGAGAGCATACGTCACGATTTGTGCATTGTTCTCCATACCCATTTTCTGCAAAATATGGGTTCGATGTGTGCTCACTGTTTTGACACTCACCGAGAGTTCTACTCCGATTGCTTTTAAGGATTTACCTTTTGCGATCATCAACATGATTTGATATTCACGATCGGAAAGATGTTCATGCGGAAGCTTCGGCGATCCTCGACTTACGCTTTGCGCGATTGATTCTGCAAGCAATTGTGAAATATATACCTTTCCCGATGCTACTCGTCGGATTGCCTGAATAAGCTGTTCAAGCGCTATGTCTTTCGAAAGATATCCGGAAGCACCAAGGTTCAATGCACGAATCCCGAACACTTCTTCCGGATTCATGCTTAATACAAGAATAGCCATGTCCGGTTTTTCAGACTTTATTCTTCTTATTGTCTCAAGCCCATCAAGCTTCGGCATTGAGAGATCAAGTACCAGAACATCAAAGTCTGCGTTTCGAATCTTCTCCATAACCTCGAGACCATCAGACGCTTCATCTTCAACTTTAATATCTGGTACGTCTTTCAGAATTGTTTTGAGGCCTTTTCGAACTATCGGATGGTCATCCGCAATAAGAACACTAATCATGGTTTTCTCTCTCCATTATTCTCTTTGCTGAGTGGTACTTCCACCAACAGCATTGTTCCCTTCCCAGGTTTACCATCAACAGTAAGCGTTCCGCCAACCATCCGAATCCGCTCACGTATTCCGACAAGGCCTAATGATGTATCTCCTGCCAATTCCTTCTTCGTAATACCACGTCCATCATCCCGAATAGAGAAGACTACAGAATCCAACTTTTTCGATAATCTTACAAACACATTTTGTGCTTGTGCGTGACGCACAACATTGGTCAATGCTTCTCGAAAAATCCGATAGAGAACTGCGCCGATCTGTCCCTTTATTTCGAATTCAGCAGGCTCGATCGTTACAATACCTTTAATACCTATTTTCTTTTCCATCTGATCGATATCCCATTGTAATGCTCCACCAAGACCAAGCGCATCGAGCTGCGGCGGCCGAATCTCTTTTGAGATTCGTTTCACTGAAGCCAATGCTTCATTTAACGATTCCATCATTTCATTGGTTTTCGCTATAACTTCAGGATCGCCTTTAGTTCCCTCTAATCTAAGCCAACTTAAGTCAAATTTCAAGATGGTCAGTAATTGACCAAGGTCATCATGAAGTTCGCGCGAAATCCGCTTACGCTCTTCCTCAAGGACATGTTCAAGATGCTCTGTAAAGTGCTGCAACTGCTTTCGTGAAGCCTCCAATTCTTGCTCCGCTTTTCGGCGTTCCGTAATATCACGGCTCACCATAACCATCCGCCGTTCACCGGACGAAGTATCATAGACTCGTCCTGAAGATTCAAACCAGTGCCAGCCACCCATTCTATCGCGGTAACGATACATCGCACTTCCGCCCTGTTTATTGAGAATTTCTGCAATGAGTGCTTTATCTTTACTATACACTTTTGAAAGCACATTCGTTCCAACCATATCTACTGGTCTAAAATCAAGGATAGACTTAACATTTGGACTGACGTACAGAAATGTGCCTTCAGAACTTATTTCTGTAACAAGATCCGTTGAATTTTCGACGAGTAGACGATACCGTTCTTCGCTTTCGCGCAGTGATTCTTCAGCATGTTTACGTTCAGTAATGTCAAAAACAAATCCTTCGTAATAAAATATTTGCCCAGTTTTATCTCTAACATCATGAACCGTCATCAAAACCCATATGGTGGAACTATCTTTCTTCTTCCATCGAGTCTCGTAACTCATTGCCACATTATGACCGGCCATATCATGTTGAAAGATAATTTGTTCCAGATCTTTTGTATCATAGTAAATCGTTTCTCCCATGTTACATCCAACAAATTCGTTCTCAGAATCATATCCCAACATTTGTGCAATACTGCTGTTGGCACTGAGCAGCTTCCCCGATCGTGTCGATTGATAAATACCAATAGGAGCCCATGTAACAATATCTCTATATTTCTTCTCACTGACTTGGAGCGCCCTCTCTGCCCGTCGCCGTTTTGTTATATCGGTGGCAACTCCAACCAAGGAAATAGTCTTTCCTTCTTTCACAACAGGAGCTTCTTGGATCTCCAACCAAACATGACTTCCTTTTCTACTTAATAACTCAAGTTCGTAGGCTGGTTGCCGCTCTCCTGTCTGGATTGCTTTGTTTGCGTGTTCATAGCCAAGCTTATTGACTGGATTGTCAGTCATAAAATCCGCGAACCGAACTAATGGTTCATCTGGTTCGCATTCGAAAATGTCATTGGCTTGAGAACTGAGGTATGTAAACACCAGATCTGTATTACACGAATAGAACAAGTTCGTACTGTTTTCTACAATATTCCTTAATTTTTCATCGCTTTTACGTAAAGTTTCTTCAGCTTGCAGACGCTCTGTGATATCACTGACGAGAGCCTGGAGATATATTTTATTGCCGAACTCAAGACGATTTAAAGAAACTTCGGCATCGAAGAGAGTTCCATCCTTGCGGGAGAATTTCCAATAAAACCGCTGAGATATCCCCCCCAGTGCAGCGTCAATAATTTCAAGTGCCTTTTCTTTTGAGTTTCGGTTATCAGGCTGATGAGTAGGGCTAAATTCGCGTACAAAATGATCGATAATGTCCGTCAACCTTTCACATTTGAACATTTTAAGTGCCATAGAGTTGCATTCGATGAATTTATCATCGCTGAGAATAAAGATAGCATCATTGGCACCTTCAAACAGGGCGCGATAGCGTTTTTCAGACACTCTCAATTGATCGGATTGGTTATGAATTTCTCGTTCGTCATGTTGCAGCCGAATCATGTTTCTCCTCAGATTATCAGAAAGAAACCAAGTCGTAATTGCCGTGAGACCTACCATCACTTCAAGATCGACTACGTCGCTCCAGTTTGTATATACGCTGTACACATTCTGAATTGTGCCAGTAATTTCCAAATATCCTATTAAGCCAATAGACAATAAAGCAGCACACGTGACAATCAAATAGTACCTGCGATTTAAAACGAGTCCTGCAGCCACAAGAATTCCAGGGATACTAAAAAGCACAATGTCATGAAGACCATTATACATCCATGCGAGATAGTCAATAATTCCAAGCATACACCACAATAACACGGTACCCGACCAGCTCAGTTGTTTTCGATAGAGCAAAACTATTGATACGAAAACAATGCAGCACATAAAGAAGATCGGTACCACGTCGCGAAGATAGCCGGTAAAAAGCCGGTAGATGATAAGTCCACTTAAACCCATCATAGTAGCAATTGCTATGATATTAAGTATTAATGCAATACGGTCCTGCTCCTCATCTTGAAACCGAGGAGGTGCAGCAAGATTTTTTATGCTTTCATACAATGTCATCTTAATCCTCGATAAAATACGTACTATCCATGATCAGAGAGAGAACGTTCATCTTGCATGGAATTTTTCTCGTTGTTCAAAGATAGTTGAAAATGGTGCTACAAAGAAGAGAGGAAATAAGGTTTTTTTGAAAATTATACTTGAACCACATTTGCGGCTTGTCTGCAACATGATAGACATTGGGCTCAATACATTGCTTTGATATCTAAGAATACGTTTTATTTGTTGCTTATTTTGGTATATTTTATCGATAAAGGCAAGGATTAATAACAATAATAGACTCATCAAATTCAAAGGGAAAAAACATTGAATTGTAGTATTTTAATGAGAAACATTAAATTTGATAAAGTGTATAGAGAAGGAAATGACATTGACCGATACGCAAATCAATATTCTTATAGTAGAAGATAGTCCGACACAAACAAAATTACTTCGTTTTATCCTCGAAGAGAACGGATACATCGTTAATTCGGCAAACAACGGGGTCAAAGCATTGGAATGCATCCGCCAGAGGAAACCGAACTTGATCATAACCGACATTATTATGCCAGAGATGGATGGCTTTGCATTATGTAAAGCAATCAAAAGTGACCCCTATTTGAAATCCATTCCGATCATGTTGCTTACCTCTCTTTCCGATCCACAAGACGTGATTAAAGGACTTCAGGCTGGAGCCGACAATTTCCTCACAAAACCCTACGAAGATACTTTTCTCATTTCCCGTATTCAATACATCTTTGAAAATTATGAGTTGAGGAAAAGAAAATCTTCAAACGCAGATATAGAAATAGTATTTGAAGGCCAGAAATACTTCATTAATTCTGACCGAATACAGATTGTCGATCTTCTTCTTTCGACATACGATAACGCGGTCCAGAAAAACAATGAACTCCATAAAGCTCATGCAGATCTTTTAGAGATTCATCGTCAGCTCGAACAGAAAAATATTCAACTCGAAATATTGAATCAGGAAAAGAACCACTTCTTAAGTATCGCCGCCCATGATCTGCGTAATCCTCTTACGACTATTTACACTGCAGCCGACCTCATTACAGAGGAACTAAAAGATAAAACCAGCTCAGAAACAAAAGAATTTCTTGAGATGATCAAGCAATCCAGCAAATTTATGCGCAGTCTCATTGAAGAATTATTGGATGTCAGCGTGATTGACTCTGGAAAACTCTCGATTCATCTTGAACCAGTGAATTTGATGGACCTTATCCGTAATAATGCGGCCTTGAATCGTGTCATAGCCGGACGAAAGCAAATTACCGTTGAATATCATTGTGCAAACGATTTACCGATTCTCCAATTGGATCGTAAAAAAATCGAACAAGTGCTCAACAATCTTATTTCGAATGCTATTAAATACTCATTTCCACAATCGAAAGTTGAAATTCATTCTAAGTGTGAAAGCAATAATCTTATCATCTCCGTAAGCGACGAAGGTCAAGGAATTCCTCCAGCTGAAATGGATAGACTTTTTAAACCCTTTTCAAGAACCAGCGTGAAAGCCACTTCCGGCGAATCCAGTACAGGTCTTGGGCTTGTTATTGTGCGCAAGATTATTGAAGCACATAATGGCCGTGTCTGGGCTGAAAGCCAAGTAAAGAAGGGTTCGACTTTCTATATTTCCCTCCCTATTCAGTAGTCATCAAGCACAAAGACTTTCGAATCAAATAGATGACGAGATGTCGGAAGTCTGCTCCAGAATGCTGGATGGAGAAAAATTCACGATTCCTTATGTGTTTGATGATGACGATTTTTTGAAAAGATAGAAACATTATCGGCGAGTTCTTCACAGTAGCTTAAATTGGATACAATTAATTTCGCAAAATGAATTCTCGACTATTTCAATGGGATTTTACTTTTCCACTTTCTGAAATATACCGTTGAAATCAAAGAAATGACCTCACATCGGTTGCAACCATACCTGCTTTTTTTGCTGCCTCTAATCCTAGATCACCATCTTCGAATACCTGGCAATATGGAGGCGAAACACCGATTTGCTTCGCCGCTTCGAGAAAGATGTCAGGTGCTGGTTTCGGTTTTATATCATCATCGGCTGTAACAATGGCTTTGAAGAGTGTGCGAATACCGAGAGCCTCTAACTGAATGTCAACATTTTCCCTGGAACTTCCCGAAGCAACAGCCATTGGTAGTTTCTCCTTATAGTGCAAGACAATATCCACTATAGGTCGAATCGGCAAAAAATCTTTTCTGTGATTTCGAAAATACTCTTGCTTGGCGCATGCTATTTTCAAAGGATGGAGTTTGAGATCGAATTGCTGATTATACAGTTCAACAATATTTTCTCCCGGCATCCCTTTCTTGGAGAAAATGAAATTATAATCCCCCATGGCTCCTGTTTCTGTAATGGCATGTTCCCATGCTTTCATGTGCAGCGGCATAGAATCGACTAGTGTACCGTCACAATCGAAAATGAGCCCTTTGATATAGCTTGGAACTTTGAGAGACTTCATCAAAGTCCTGAGTTAAAAAGGATTTTCCGTCGGATAGAAGGCTCCTACAGGATGATTGAAGAATACTTCTTCGAGACCCAGCATTTTGCATGCAGCAAATAGTGTTTTGCCGGCATGTTTAAACGCAATAGCTGTATGATGCGGGAAGTGTTTTTCGATGAGCACATGCCGATAGAAGCGCCCCATTTCCTTGATAGCAAAAACTCCAATAGATCCAAACGACTTTGGATTGATCTTTAATACCTCGCCATTTGCCACATACGCACGAATCTCTGCATCGGTCGTTGATTGGATGCGGAAGATAGAAATCGGGCCGGCTTTAATTTGACCTTCCAATGTACCTCGTGTGATATCTGGTTTACTTTCCGGCTCCATAAGCCTGTGCATGATCAATTGGTATTGCATAATCGGCTGCACCAAACATCCGGAGGATGTATTGCCGCAATGAAATCCCATCCAAAGATCGCTCAGTGTGTAATTGCCGATTGCCTTCTTATTTTCTTTGTACATATCCTTCGGAACAGAATTGTTAATATCCAAGATCGCTGGCGGAACTTCTGTTGCACAGATGGACATGTATTCACTCAGAGCTCCATAAACATCAGCTTCACAAGCGACAGGAACGCCCTTTGCTGCCAACCGAGAATTCAAGTAGCAAGGGACATGTCCAAAATGTTTTTCGAATGCAGGCCAACATTTATTGGCAAACGCTGCATATTTCGAAGCGCCGAGGTTTGCGTTCATGAATTTTTCAAGCGCATATTCATATTGCGCAAGCTTTTCAAGAAGTTCGGGATAGGTGTTGCCTTTCCCAAGTTCTTTATTCATCTCCTTTGCAATAAGTTTGATTCTCGGATTTCCTTTTTCAGTTTGAACGATATCCAACAAATCAAGTTCACTGTTTTCCATGATTTCAACGCCCAAATCATAAAGCGGCTGAATCGGCGCATGACATGTCAGGAAATCGAATGGGCGTGGTCCGAAGGAGAAAATTTTTAAATTACGAACACCAGCAACAGTACGGGCGATGGGAATAAACTCTGCCAGCATCGATGCAACATCTTCCGGATCACCAATCGGATATTCAGGAATGTATGGTTTCAATCGTCGAAGACCGATATTGTATGATACACTCAGCAGTCCGCAATATGCGTCACCTCGCCCGTCGATGAGATCCTTTCCAGTATCTTCGGCGGCGGCAACAAGCATGACTGGACCATTGAACTTTTCAGCAAGCAATGTTGTAGGGCCCTCTGGACCAAAATTCCCTAAATACAGTACCAGTGCATTGACATCCTTCTTCTTTAATTCGTCCAACGCTTTCAGTACATCCCGCTCATTCTCAATAATTGTTTCTATTTCAATGACAGGTACTTTGGCCTTTTTACATGCGGTTACGACATTCTTACGGCGCTTATGTGACAATTCAACAGGAAAACAATCTCGGCTTACCGCAACCACACCAAGTTTTATGACCGGAATATTTTGCATGAACAATTCTCCTTAATTATTTCTTTTGACCGTAATAAGCATCCGGTCCGTGTTTTCGGTTGAAATGTTTTTCGAGGATGTACATGGGCAATTCGGATACCTTCGGATTCAGCTGTAACGTTCCGAGTGCCATCTGTGCAATGTTCTCAAGCGCAATAGCATTCTTCACTGACTCAGCAGCATCTCTTCCCCAGGTAAAGGGTGCATGTCCTGCGACCAAAATACCGGGATTACTTGCAGCGTCCAACGATGCGAATCGTTCGGCAATAATTTTTCCTGTGTTGCCTTCGTAATCGCCGTTGACTTCATCTTCCGTAAGGAAACGGGTAACTGGAACTGGTCCATTGAAAAGATCTGCGTGTGTTGTTCCAAAACATGGAATTTCCCGACATGCCTGTGCGAACATTGTTGCGGAAATGCTGTGTGTGTGAGCAATTCCTCCTATAGCTGGAAACTTGCTATACAATAGAACATGCGTCGGCGTGTCAGACGATGGACAGTAATTCCCTTCAACTACCTTGCCATTTAAATCTACTACAATCATATCTGCAGCGGTCAGCTTGTTATACTCAACACCGCTCGGCTTGATGACGATCTTGCCATCAACTCGGTTTATACCGCTGACATTTCCCCACGTCAATGTTACCAACCCAGATTTCACCAGCGCAACGTTTGCTTTGTAAACCTCTTCTTTTAATTGTTTTAACATTTTATTTTCTCGGCAGCCATACTTTCATCGTCCCTGCACCACGATTCGCCCAGGCATAATACGGAATAGCAGTAAATTTCCGCACGCTCTGACCGTCTCTCGTTGGAACATCTCCTGATATGATATTCACACCACCGAGTAAGTCATTTCGTTTTTCCGTTTCTAACGCGGCAGCATCAGGGAACATAAGGTTTTCTATTTGATTATCGTTATCAATTCCTTCAACACAATATACAATAGGGCCATATTCAAGTGCTGTCAGATTCTCATCATCTTTAACTCTTTTGTCAGCAACTATGCGGCGGACACTCATAGGGAGACTAATGTTTATACTATCTCCAGACTCCCAAATTCTGGTAATTGCCGCATAACCATGATGTGTGTTATAGTTTATTTCTTTGCCGTTTAATGTAATCATAACTTTGCTGTTTTTAATATCGGTATAGGCATATAATTCGCTTGGAAGAACTCTGTTTTGTGTCCACCCAGGCATTCGAAATTTCAGAGTAAGTTGCTCAGGTTTTTCTAGGCTGATTCTGACACTAATCTCTCCTTGCCAAGGATACTCAGTCTGCTGTTCAATCTGTACCAAATCATTTCCTAAGCTCACTTTTGCCCTGCTGGATATATAAAGATTAACATATAAAGTATCTTTTTGTACAGCGTAAATCAAACCTGGTAGAGAAGGAATAAAACGAATTAGATTCGTGGGGCAGCATGAGCAATCGAACCAGGGCTGACGGGTTCCTGAACCGTTATTAAACTGGAATTTACCATCAGCTTCAAGGGGGTTCACGTAAAAAAAGTTTTTACCGTCGAGTGATATCCCGGAAATCAAACCATTGTACAATGTACGTTCAATGATATCGAAATACTTCGCATCCCCTGTAAGCATGAACAAACGATTATTCCAATAGACATCGCCTATCGATGCACATGTTTCGTTGTACGCAGTCAGATTTGGAAGGTCAAAATCTTTTCCCATCGATTCGCCACCATGTGTTACTCCAATGCCTCCAGTGAGAGCTATCTTTTTCTGTACCATATTGTTCCAGATGCTTATGACCGCTTTCAAGTAGGCAGAATCTCCATATATCGCGGCTATATCGGTCATACCGGCATACATGTACACTGCACGCACGGCGTGGCCTACTATTGCCTCCTGTTGAACGACAGGTTTATGATCCTGGCTGTATTCACCGTACAGGAGATGCGTAGTCGAGTCGCCCCTCAAGTCGAGAAAGTATTTGGCGAGTTCTAAATATTTTTCATTGTGGGTAACCCGAAAAAGTTTTATCAATCCAGTTTCAACAATCTGATGACCGGGCGGCAAAGTAATTTTCCCCGGACCAAAAGTTTTTACCAACAAATCGGCATTCTTGATGGCTATGTCAAGAAATGTTCGCTTGCCTGTAGCATTATAATGCGCTACAGCAGCTTCAAACATATGACCACTGTTGTAGAGTTCATGGTTTGATGATTCGCCAGTCCAGCGTTTCCCAGTTTTCTGCGTCCATTGACCAGGAGGGTTTGTTGGATCGATGGTACACCAGGTAGTAAGATAGCCATCAGGTTCTTGACCGGTTCTTATAATAGCAATAACCGAATCGATGTAAGTATCCAATTCCTTGCTCGGGGTGCTGATCAATGAGTATGATGCTCCCTCGATGATTTTATATACATCCGTATCGTCAAAGGGCATTTGCCCCCTGACTTTACCCTTCTTTTTCCCTCCGGCAATAAGGAAGTTCTCCAGGCGGCCTTCTTTTCGGCATTTATCAAAACCAAATGCTATGGTGGTATTTTGCACCGTCCTAATTTTCGGCAACCAAAAGTTGTCGGAAATCTCTACTTTCTTGATGTCGATCATCGAAATTGGGTAATCTGCATACTTATTTTGCTGTCCATAACATTGCGCGAAAAAAGAAAATAAAAATATAACGTGATAAAAAGTTAAGAACTTCTTCATGTTATAGGATCGAAAGTAAATACATTATTAGCATGAACTCAGTCATTCGTTGGTAACTTACTTTGTTTTCCTCACTTGATCGCGCAATTTCAGTAAGTCTTTCATCACATTGAACATATTCCCATTCCATTGCTTCGTACCAAATCCATCGTGCAACTGATGATAAAGTGCATAAAGCTTCTTGTAGACTTCTTGATTTTCTTTGATCGGCGTATAGAGCTTGCCGTTTCCTGTCATTGCTTGCCGTGCTTCATCGATAGAATCGTACCCGCCGGCACTCTTTCCAGCTGCTACGGATGCAAAGATACCAGCACCAAGCGCAGGTGTTTGCTCGCTGCAGGAAATTTTCATCGGTCGACCTGTGATATCTGCATAAATCTGCATCATCAATTTATTCTTCATTGCCAATCCACCACAATTGATCACTTCCTTCACTTTTACGCCATATTTTTCGATGCGTTCGATGATAGCGAGAGCGCCGAAGCCGGTTGCCTCAATTAACGCTCGATAAATTTCTTCCGGTGTTGTATGCAGCGATTGACCTACCAGCATGCCGCTCAACCGAACATCGACGAGAATCGTTCGGTTGCCGTTATTCCAGTCGAGGGCAAGAAGCCCGCTTTCGCCAGGCAATAATTTCGATGCCGCTTTTTCAAGATTTCTAAATTTCTCGTCTTGTGTCTTTCCGTATGACTCATCGACGAGATTGTTTACAAACCAGAGGAATATATCCCCTACTCCAGATTGACCCGCTTCGATACCATAGTAGCCATTCATCACCGAACCATCGACAATTCCACAAACACCCGGAATATCATTCAGTTGTTCTTTATGTGGATGAATCATAATGTCGCACGTGCTCGTTCCGATAATCTTTACGAGCGTACCGGTAGAAATTCCTGCTCCAACGGCTCCCATATGAGCATCGAACGCACCGACTGCAATGACAACATTCAAGGAAAGGCCCAGCTTCTTTGCCCAATCGAATGAAAGAGATCCCACCCGCTGTTCCGCAGTAAAAGCCTCATCATAGAGCCGACTTCGCAATGCTCCTAAACCAGGCGAGAGTGTTTCGAGGAACTCAATATCAGGTAACCCTCCCCAATTCCGATTGAACATCGCTTTGTGGCCGGCAGAACAAATCCCTCTCTTGATTTTCTTTGGCGAGAGTTCACCCGACAATACCGCCGGAATCCAATCGCAAATTTCTACCCAACTATCTGCAGATTCGAACACCTCTGGCGCAATATTTTTGCAATGAAGAATTTTACTCCACCACCATTCGGAGGAATACGTGCCGCCAATTTTTGAAAGATATTGCGGCCGGATCCTCGCTGCAAGTTCGGTGATCTGTGCTGCTTCTGCATAGCTCGTATGGTCTTTCCAGATCCATACCATCGCGGCGGGATTATTTTTAAACTTGCTATTAAAACACAATGCTTGACCCTGCGCGTCGACAGGCATCGGACTGCTACCTGTTGTGTCAACACCAATTCCGATTACATCTTGCGGGGAAAATTTTGACCGATTTGCTTTTGCTCTTTTAAGAGCTTTTTTGATTGTTACTTCAATTCCTAAAATGTAATCAGCGGGATTCTGCCGTGCCAAATGCAGGTTGGCAGAATCTACAATCACTCCGTCTTTTCCTGATGGATATCGAAAAACCTGGCTTGCTAGCTCCTTTCCATTGGCAACATCGATGATTAAGGAACGGCAAGAGTTGGTTCCAAAATCTAATCCGATAACATACTTTGACATGTCCTATTCCTTTTCTTATCCGACAAAGCAGAGATAGCCAGCAAAGATAACACCCAGCAGAATACTGAAATAGATATCAATCGCGATCCAATCCAGAGTTTACAGAGTGCCCACGTCTTCAGTCTCCTTTCCCTATTTCGTTGAAAATTGATAGATAGTTGTTTGCTCGTACGTTTCACCCGGTTTGAGAGTGGCAGATGGAAATTCCGGTTTATTTGGTGAGTCAGGATAACACTGTGCCTCTAAACATAATCCGGTTCGATACTGAAAAGCGATTCCTTTGCCCTTTGCAGTCCCATCAAGAAAGTTACCGGAATAGAATTGAAGTCCTGGCTGATCCGTATACACGATCATTAGACGTCCGCTCTTTTGCTCGTAAAGTTCCGCTGCTTTACGGATCTTGCCTTGAATATAATTTTTAATGACCCAGTTATGATCATATCCCCGACCGAAAGCCAATTGTTCAAACTTATCGTCCACATGCGCACCAATCGTAGTCGAAGTACGGAAATCCATCGGAGTTTTTGCCACATCGAGAAATTTTCCAGTTGTAATAAGATCTTTATCGATCGGTGTGAATACGTCAGCTTCGATTGTTAAAAAATGGTCCAGAATTGTATTCGTGAAAGATCCTGACAAATTGAAATAAGAATGGTGTGTTGGATTGAGAATAGTGACTTTATCCGTTGTTCCCGCGTACACAATTCGCAATTCATTTTTATCGGTCAAGGTATAGGTGACTGTCAAGGTAACTTTGCCCGGATATCCTTCTTCACCATCAACGCTGATATATGTTAATTCGAGAGAAGGACCTGCGCTGTCATGCACCGTACGTGCATTCCATAAGACTTTATTAAATCCGATTTTCCCGCCATGGAGATGGTTCTCACCACTATTGATTGTCAACTGGAATTCTTTTCCATCCAATTTGAACTTGCCTTTGCCGATACGATTGCCATAGCGTCCAACAATAGCACCGAAAAAGCACTTGTCGCTCATGTAACCTTGCAGTGAATCATAACCGAGAACGATATCTTCATATTTTCCGTTACGATCCGGAACAGTCAGTGATGTGATAACCGCTCCGAAGTTGATGATTTTCATTGTTGCGCCGGATTTATTCATTAGCGTATATTGATATACCTCGTGTCCATCCGGAAGTTTTCCATAAAGAGTTTTTTCGATCACGCTATTTTCCTTTTTGTTTGGTGTAAATGAAAGTAAAACACTAGAATAAATAAGAAATGCATAGAATAATATTTGCCTTATCATAATCTGCCCCTTCATTGAATAAAGATTAGTTTCAGAGATCGATAGAAAATAATATTCACAGACTTTATATGCACGCATATTTGAAATATGCGTTTACGTTAATGAATATGCAAGCAATTGTCAATATTTTTACCTGTACAAGACATCTCTTTCACTCATATTCTTTATTCATTAATAAATGAAGAGCGCAAATGTTTCCTGTCTGATACGATATACTTTTTTATCGGCAAGCCTAGAAATAAAGTCACTAAAGCGTTCGCTTTAATGTCGAAGACCATTCTCTGTATCTTGCTCTATTTTCATTAGGTGTTCAATTCATTTATTAATAATCTTTGAACATTCCATAGTGAGAGCTGAACTGGAGAGCTTCAAACGTTGTACTTTGTGCCGCAATGGGACCGCCCTCTGAGTTCTTCACTTCTCATTGATAAATCCCTATTAACCCGCGCAATAAATTGCACTGGCTATCGGTTTTTCCAGCTGAACTTCCTTTTGAATCTGTTGTTGATTTATGCTACACCATTCTTAGAACAATCATTCGTTATAAATTCATCGCTGTCATTTTCTCATAAATAAACATTGATACAAACCTATAAAATATTTCTAATTATTGCTTGACATAATTATAAATATTTCATATCATGTTATTGAAATGACCATTATGACATTAACAGAAATCCGGAAAGAAAAACGTTTCAAAACAGTAGATCTCGCCACGAGACTCGGAATATCCCAGGGATATTACTCTCATCTCGAGCGTGGTAAGAGACCTTTCAATGATGTGCTCCTTAAAAAAACCGCGAAGGTTCTTGGAGTCCGAGTCGTTACGTTGCGAGAAGCCCTAAAATCACATCCGACTGATTCGTATAAATTAAAGAGCTGGATGTCGAACATCAGGATTTATGGCTTGCCGCTTATCAAGGCATTTCATTATTACTTGGAAACAAACGGTATAGATGCCCAAGCTTTTGACGATGCAAAGCTAAAAATAAAAATGAAGGAATTTGTCGAAGCTAATATCGGTTTTTCTGTTTTAGCAGAACTGTCAGAAAACAAAACTCTTTTAAGTCACATCCGTGAAGTAATCGGTGTCTATGCAATACTCATGAAGAGTGGTCTGTCAAACAATAAATCAAAAACTTAACATCAACAATATGAACACAATTGAAAAAATGCGACACGTCGCCGATTTTCTGGTCAGCCAAAAAAAGTTTACTGAAGCATATACGATCTTTGATGAATTGTTTCGTCAAATTTGGGGCATCTTTGGCACGATACAATGTAGTTTTTCAGGATATTCGAATAGTCCAGTAGGAACAAAACTTTCTTTCGATCATATGCTTCGGAAACAATATCCTGAACCTGCTGTTAATGCGCTCTGTTCAAGAATGTATAACATCAATCTTTCATTGACACTCAATGAGTTTGTCCGGATCATGTACGGCCATTTACAATGTATCAACTCATCTTGGCAAGTACGCAAAGAAATTTCTCCAGATATTGTATTAAGCGAATACGCTGTTCTCTACACACTAGCCCTTCAACCCTTACAGCAGCGAAAACTCACTCCAATCTTCTCAATTGTTACAGCCATAGTCGACAGAAGCAACAAAGTGAAACGAATTATATCTAATTACCCCCGAAGTACTGTTGAAAAACTTCTTTTAGAAAATGCCCAGAAATGTAAGAATAATGAGTGGAAATCCATCAATCATCTTTTGCTTGATTACCTTCTTAACAGTGGCGAACGTAAATCAGAGCTCTTCAGAAAAGTTTCTAGTATTGTTGGCCCTTACTCTTATCGATTTCAATACAACTATTATTCTTCTGATCGATACAAGAAATATGAACGATATGAGCACAACGAACGCCACGAAAGATACAAGCAGCAAACAGCTTCCTCCTCACGAACATTCTATTCTACAACTGCAACTGACGAAGAAAAGAATGTATATTACGGACATTTAATTGGTTTGATGGGAAAAGTAACAAAAGAGCAAATCCATTCAAAATACATTGGTTTGATTTCTCTCTATCATCCGGATCGGGTACAACACCTAGGTCCCGAGTTGAAGGAACTAGCTGAAATGAAATCAAAAGAAATTAATGCAGCATACGATTGGTTTAAATCAAAATATCATATCTAATAATATCATTTCGCAAATCAATTTGTATATCTGTTTAACTGTATCCTTGGTTAAATCATGGACAAGCCACTCTTGACAGTATGCTCAAGAAAATCGGTATTCTTTGTTGGATGAAGGTAGGACATATTGTAGGCGAGGAACAGAAGGGCACTTTTTAGGATAAAATATATGCCCCGGTAAAAATGGAGGCTTGGTTCTATGAACCGCTCAAAGTGTTTATGTTTTCATATTGTTGCCTTATTCTTGTCCACCGTCGATACATAGAATCCTCGATCATTAAAAAGTAGGCGTTTAAAGTTTTACCTCTTCCCTTATAGTTCACTGCAAAATGGAATACACCTTTCCCCTTTCCAAACCCTGCCGCTATGTTCATGACATGCTTGGGAGGAATGGATACCAGCGTATACTCATAATCCTCCAGAAATTGTCTTTCTCATATTCGACTCTTCTTCTCTCACACCAGATTGTCAGACATCTCTCCAAGATACCGTCGCAATTTCTTGGACCGTGTCTCCTGGCTTAATTTTTACATGAATACTTCATGTGCTATAAATTGTTCCGCGTATTTGTCTTGAATCTCCGGCATGCTTCAAGTAATTCACGTATACAGGAAATTCAATGTTTTTAAGTATAAATCAAACTCTATGAATCTTTTAATATAGCGGGAAGTTTACTAATTTTAAATATTTTTGCATATATTATAACGTTTCAATTACATTGAAATCACATGATTTTATCATGCAACTTAAAGCACAATAAACGTGAAAAATTTTCTGTTTGCTTCTATGTCGTAATTTATTTCAATTCATGACATTTTTCAGTCATATTGCAATTTTTAGAAAACTCATCAGCGGAAAGTGATTAATTGAAATTAAATCGTTCTTCATATCGGATCTTTATAGCTAGTGTGTCACTTTTTCCCCTTATTTATTTTCAGGCTAAATCCCAACATGGTCTGGTACAAGATGATCCTGTACTAGCCCCAAATGTTGTTGTTTCACCTGTCATTGATGGAAATGGACATGATTCATGCTGGCAGAATGTCCCCTGGCAGAGTATTGCTCAAGTGTGGATTCCTTATGGAGTAAAAGTAGACTCTAATATTTATTCAGGACGATATAAAGTAGTGTGGTCTTCGAGAACCAATCTTCTATACTTTCTCGTGGAAGTCACAGACAATGTATTTGTCGATGGTTTTATTCCCGGCATTACATCTGATATTTATAATTATGATATCATTGAAGTCTTCATAGATGAAGACAAGTCCGGTGGGCTCCATGTGTTTGATGGCACAGGCAGTGTCGGACGTGAGTGGGGCACCAATGCACAGAACGCCTTTGCATATCACATTTATGCTGATTTCCCAAAAGAAGGAGAAGTCACAACTCAGTGCTATGCGTACGATCTAGGTGGAACAAGTTGGTCGGATGTAAAAAGTATGGACTATACTTCTCATATTCCATCGTTTGCATTGTGCAGAACCGGACACAAGGCTGTGTGGGAGTTTTCTTTAATCGTGTACAACGACACCTACAAAGACACTATGACCCGCAAAGAAAATGCTAGACCGCAGTTGCAAGCCGGCAAAGTAATGGGACTCTCTGTAGCTTATTGCGACAATAACCATCCCGAGAAAAATCCGAAGGTACGAGACTATATGTTCGGCTCTGTCTGGGAACCAAGTCCCGGAAATTTCCATTGGATGAATGCAGATTATTTTGGAGTTGTCAAACTGGTTGGCTCTATCCAATCAAAACAATTAAAGTAGAACATTGCTTGGGATTAGAATGCGTCTCTCAATTCTTTTTTTTGAAGTAATATTTTGTCTGACTTTCACATATTCTGCAGAGACTGACTTTCTTATCAAGAGTCCGGATAACAATATTATTGTCCACTTTGGATTATCAGACGACAAACGAGCTTTTTACAGAATTGACTTTTCTGGCACGCCAGTTCTCTTGGAATCAAGATTAGGAATACTACGAGAGGACGCTGATTTTACAAAAGCCTTGTCTTTCAAATCAGCCTCTGTCGTAGAACCTATAAATTTTGAATATTCTCTTGTTAACCGAAAATGTTTCTACCATGCAACTCGACGTGTTTTTCATTTGAAAAGCTTTTCCGGTCAGCACATGGATATTATTTTCCATGTATCGAATGATGGGATTGCATTCCGGTACTTCTTCCCCGATACATCAAAGGATATAAAAAAAATATCGGCCGAAATCAGTACATTTCAATTCTTTCCGGGTACAAAAACATGGATTCAACCGATTGCAGAATCCAAATCTGGTTGGTGCCAGGTCAATCCATGTTACGAAGAACACTATCAGCAAAATGTTGAAGTCGAGAACCTCATAACCAATAAAGCTGGTTGGATATTCCCTGCGCTATTTCACTCTAACAACTATTGGATGCTTCTTACAGAAACTGCTCCAGATCGCAATTATTGTGGTAGTCGTTTACAACACGATTCTACCAGCACCGATTTTCATATCGGTTTTCCGCAAAAGACCGAAAACTTTTCCGGTGGATCGGTAAATCCGGAATCAACTTTGCCTTGGTATTCGCCATGGAGAATTATTTGCATCGGAAAAAATCTCAATATTATTGTTGAATCTCATCTCGGAACCTATCTTGCTGAACCCAACAAATTGAAAGACATCTCTTTTGTGAAACCCGGTAGGGCTTCCTGGAGTTGGCCTTTGCTGAAAGACGATTCAACTGTGTATAGTGTACAAAAACGTTTCATTGATTATGCGGCAGAAATGAAATGGGAATATTGCCTGATCGATGCAAATTGGGACACGATGATAGGCTATGAAAAAGCTAAAGAGCTTTCAGCTTATGGCAAGCAAAAAAATGTCGGTATTCTGCTTTGGTATAATTCTTCCGGCGATTGGAACTCTACGACCTATCATCCCAAAAGCATGTTGCTGACGCACGAAAGTCGAGTCCGTGAATTCACTCGCTTAAAAGAAATGGGTATCAAAGGTATCAAAGTTGATTTTTTCGGCGGCGATGGACAATCGATGATGGTGTATTACCAGGATATTTTGGAAGATGCGGCTTCGTTTGAGTTGATGGTGAACTGCCATGGTTCTTCTTTCCCGCGGGGCTGGCAGAGAACATATCCAAATTTGATCTCGATGGAAGGCGTGCGCGGATTTGAGTATATAACCTTCGATCAATTCAATGCCGACCTTGAAGCAAATCATTGCTGCGTCCTTCCATTCACACGCAATGTATTTGATCCGATGGATTTCACTCCAATGTGTTTTTCAGAAATCCCAAATATAAAAAGAAAAACGACCAATGGGTTCGAACTTGCCCTCTCGGTGATTTTCTGGTCTGGGATACAGCACTACGCTGAAATTCCTGAAGGCATGGCAAAAGTCCCTGATTATGTGCAGAATTTTCTGCAAGAGCTTCCACCACAATGGGAAGAATCACGTTTCGTTGAGGGATTTCCAGGTAAGTTTGTTGTTCTTGCCCGAAGATCTGGAAACACTTGGTATGTTGCAGGAATTAATGGCGAACAAATCGAGAAAAACATACAAATTGAACTACCATTCTTAAATAAATCAGTAACTGGAACACTGATTTCTGATGGTGACAATATTAGGTCGTTCACAATAAAATCATTGAAAATAAATGTGAGAGAGCCAGTCAATAGTCACACTCAAAGAAAACGGCGGTTTTGTTTTAAAGGTTTCAGAATAATTATTGTAGATTTATTTAAATCATATTTTGCAAGAAAGATACACTATGAACAACTTTCTATCTTCCACTTTCACATTGCTTCTCTTGTTGCTTTCAATCAATATTTATACTCTTGCACATGAAAAACAAACAGATGGAGTTCTCTTTGAACTCCAAAAACAAAAAGAAACAGATCCTCAATGGCTTAAAGTACAGGTCTGCACTGAAAATATCATTCGCGTGATCGCATCGCCAGAGAAATCCTTTTCAACTCGGCAAAGTTTGATAGTGGACAAGAAATCCTGGGAGCCGATACAGTGGAATGTCACGGAAAAAGGAGAATGGGTCGAGATATCTACCTCTGCAGTTACAGTTCGTGTCCATTCAAAAACCGGTGAAATTGTTTTTGTAGACTCAAAAGGCCGTGTGCTGTTGCAAGAGATCAATGGAGGCGGAAAAATTATAACTTCCACAGAAGTTGCGGGAGAAAAGACATTCCATATACAGCAGCTTTTCAATTCACTCGATGATGAAGCATATTATGGACTCGGCGGTCACCAGAATTCGATCATGAATTACAAAGGGCATGACGTCGATCTCTGGCAGCATAATATGGTGGAAGTTGTTCCTTTTCTTGTTTCGAATAATAATTATGGAATTCTATGGGATAATAATTCTCATTCAAAATTCGGGGATATCCGGGAGTTTGAATCTCTCTCGACACTAAAGCTTCTAAGCAACGATAGTTCTAACACCGGGTTGACTGCTGAATATTTCAAAGACACAGCTTTTACCACTCTCGTAACGTCTCGCATTGAACCAAGAATTGAACATGAATTCGTAGATGTTAGTAACGAATTTCCTTTAGGTTTTCAGCAAAATGTAACTGCTGTTCGTTGGAGCGGTACCATCGAGAGCAAAGAGTCTGGTATTCACAAATTCAGACTCTATTGCAGTGGTTATACAAAATTATGGCTGGATGGCAAGCTTGTGGTTGATTCGTGGCGGCAGAATTGGAATCCATGGATACATCTTCCCTGTCTTGAAATGAAAGCTGGGAAAAAATATCAAATTAGGATCGAGTGGATTCATTCCGGCGGTTACATTGGTTTGAAATGTCTAACTCCGGAAAAGGGAGATACAAAAAACCGAATGTCATTGTATTCAGAAGTAGCCGATCAGATCGATTATTATTTTATCCATGGTGACAATCTTGATCAAGTGATCAGTGGTTACCGCACAATTACCGGTAAAGCACCGATGATGCCGAAATGGGCAATGGGATTTTGGCAGTCACGTGAGCATTACAATTCCCAGGATGACATTCTTTCGACAGTAAAAGAATTCCGAAAACGCCAGATACCTCTCGACAATATTGTTCAAGATTGGTTTTACTGGAAAGAGGATCAATGGGGCAGCCAAGAGTTCGATATGGATCGTTATCCAGATCCTGCAGGAATGATTAAGACTCTTCATAACGATCTGCACACTCAGATTATGATTTCTGTCTGGCCAAAATTTTATGTCGGAATTAAAAATTACGATCTCCTAAATGAGAAGGGTTGGCTCTACAAGCGTAATGTTGAGAAGGAACAGAAAGATTGGGTTGGTCCTGGATATGTTTCGACATTCTACGATGCATACAACTCGGATGCACGTAAGCTTTTCTGGAAACTTATAAATGAGAAACTCTTCAGTGCAGGAATAGATGCTTGGTGGCTCGATTGTTCTGAACCGGATATTTCTTCCAATCTCTCTAGAACTGAAACAATCCTTCGCCAGAGTCCAACTGCATTAGGTTCGGGGTATCGGTATCTTAATGCTTTTTCCTTAATGAATGCGAAAGGCGTGTACGAAGGTCAGCAAGCCACAAATCCTGATCAACGTGTATATATACTCACACGCTCCGCATTTGCCGGTCAGCAACATTATGCCGCAACAACTTGGAGCGGTGACCTAGCTTCGCGTTGGTATGATCTTAAAGCACAAATCTCATCGGGCATGAATTTTACGCTTTCCGGAATTCCATACTGGTCTATGGACATCGGCGGCTTTGCCGTAGAATCTCGGTATGAACATCCAACAGAAGCCGACCTTGATGAATGGCGTGAGCTGAATACTCAATGGTACCAATTTGGAGCATTCGTTCCAATCTTCCGTGTTCATGGTCAATTTCCACTTCGTGAAATTTATAATATGGCTCCGGAAGATCATCCAGCATATCAATCTATGCTTAAATACAATAAGCTGCGCTATCGACTGATGCCTTACATCTATTCGCTCACCGGAATGGTTACTCATCAAGATTATACGATCATGCGCGGACTGGTTATGGATTTCGGCTATGATAAAAACGTGTTGAATATTAGCGATCAGTTTATGTTTGGTCCAGCATTTATGGTTAATCCTGTGACCAAATATAAATCACGATCGCGGGCAGTCTATCTTCCTTCCGGGAGAGGCTGGTATGAATTTGCATCCGGTAAGTATTTTGCCGGAGGGCAAACAGTACAAGCCGATGCACCTTACACTGAAATTCCTCTTTATATAAAAGCCGGCTCGATTATTCCATGCGGACCGGAAATTCAATACACCACAGAAAAACCGGCAGATCCGATACGATTGTTCGTATACACCGGCAGCGATGGTTCATTTACGGTCTATGAAGATGAGAATGTTAATTACAACTATGAAAAGGGATTATTCTCGACCATTCCGATGAGTTACAATGAAAATAATCATACACTTACTATTGGAAAACAGCAGGGTAACTTCCCCGGCATGCTCAAATCGCGAACATTTGAGATCGTCTTCATTGGAAAACAAAAACCATCTGGATTTGATTTCCAATCGAAACCGGATGCTCAAATCACATACGACGGCAGTGAGCAATTGATTAAGATGAAATGAGACAACAAATTAAATGAAAGAAGTGAAAATAGATTGAGGAAGAATGAAATGAAAAAGTATTATTATGTTTTATTAGCTTGCGTTACAACTTTCTTTATGCTCATTGGCTCAGTTGTGTATGCAAAAACACTAAGCGACACCGTGCGAATGGTGTGTGTAGGAAACAGCATAACAGCAGGTTGGACGACTATTAATGCAACAACGGATGCGTATCCTGCACAACTCGGGAGCATGCTCGGAAACAACTGGATTGTTTTCAATTCCGGCGTATCCGGCCGCACCATGTTACGTCAAGGCGATTATCCCATTTGGAACGAGGCATTATTTAAAACCGGACTAGCATTCAATCCTGATATCGTTACTATTCTTCTGGGAACGAATGACAGTAAACCATGGAATTGGATATATAAAGATGCATTTGTGAATGATTATAAAGCGATGATTGATACGTTTAGAACACTACCGAGTCATCCGGTAGTATGGCTGGGCTTACCGGCTCCAGCATTTCGAGACACACTAGGAATTCGCGATTCGATCATCACAACCGACATCATTCCAATGATCCAGCAAATTGCATTAGATAAAGGCTGTCCGATTATAGATTTCAATACGGCAATGAGAAGTTATTCCGTTTTTTTCTCCGATGGAATTCACCCCAACACTACCGGTTCTGAAGCAATGGCAGAAGTAGTGTATAAAGCACTTACAGGTAAATCGATTACAAGGGTTCAGGATGAAAATTGCGCGGCGAAGAAAACGGTAACTGTAAGCGGATCAATCGACTCGACTCTTTTTGGCGGTGGCAATTTAGTTGATGGCATCCGCACAACAACCTGGACAGCGAATGGATTCCCTTCACAAGCAATAGTGGATTTCGGTTCGGTCCAAACAGTGGATTTCTTCCAACTCGATTTTGGAAATTATGCAAACGCCGGATATCAATATCAAATAGAAACTGCTATAACTGCCGGCGTGTGGACAACAGTTATTGATAGCACAGCACGAAGAGATACAAGTTCCGTTTTTGTTCTTGCAAAAACAGATTCAATCCAGGCCCGCTATGTGCGTCTCACAATAACCGGAGCTGTTCATCCAAGAGGCGATACCGTGTGTATTGCAGAATTCCGTGTTGTAAAAGCAAACGGAGGTGCACATGCGCCAGCAATCATAATTAAAAAGGTGAGCGCCAACAAAATAAATGCTGTGTATTCATTAACTCTCTTCTGGCCAAAAGATGAAAAGGGAGCTGCAATGATATACCAGCGAACCGGACAAAACGGGTTATTCCTCGGTACCACTGGATTAAAACCAGGAAATTCCTCAACAACTCAGCAGTACGTTAAGGTTGGAAATGTTTATGCATATTGTGCAGAATCTTTTTTAGACGGTGTGGAAACTTTTTCAGATACTCTTAGCATAGATACAAATCCAACAGATGTCGATGAAACCGAATTGGATGTTATTCCTTCTGGCATTGTACTGCAGCAGTGCTATCCTAATCCATTTAATCCAATAACAAACATTTCTTTCAGTTTGCCAACAAAATCTTATATCTCATTGAAAGTTTTTGACCTTCTCGGAAGAGATGTGGCAACCATTGTCTCGGAAAATTTATCAGCGGGTAATTATACACGGCAATGGAATGCGTCAGGGATGTCAAGCGGTATCTATTTTTATCGTTTGCAGGCCGGGTCGTTTACAGAAACCAAGAAACTATTATTACTTAAGTAAGGAAGAGCTAATTTGAAAATGAAAAACTTAAGCATCATTCTCATTTTTCTGGCAATGAGCAATGTATACGCTCAACAGCCGGCGTATAAAAATCCGTCATTGCCAATTTCACAGCGAGTCAACGATCTTCTCCAACATATGACATTGGAGGAACAGGCAGCCCAGCTTTATGAATTATTCTCCAGGGACACTCTCGCATTTGATGCAAACGGAAATTTCCTCAGTGTTCAAGATACTGCAATTCTCAACCGCGGCGTTGGCAGCTTTGGTACCTGGGCACTGTGGCGTGAGCGTTCGCTTCGGCATCGGGTGCAATGTATAAACGGTATTCAGCAATACATGATTGAAAAAACACGACTTGGGATTCCGATATTTACATTCGGTGAATCTCTTCATGGTTTTATGGCTAATAGTGCAACCTCATTTCCCCAAGCTATTGCACTCGGATGTACTTGGGACACTGCGTTAGTCAAACAGGTCTTTTCTGCTTCGGCTCTTGAAGCAAGCTCACGCGGAACCCGACAGGTCCTCTCGCCCGTCATCGACTTAGCACGTGATCCGCGATGGGGACGCACAGAAGAATGTTACGGTGAAGATCCATACTTAGTATCGCGGTTTGCGATGGCAGCAGTTTTCGGATTCCAGGGACGTGACTCACTCATCGATAATCACCATGTCGCTGCTACATTAAAACATTTTGCTGGGCATGGTCAACCGGAAGGTGGCCGAAATATTGCTCCGGCAAATTATTCGGAACGCGAATTTCGAGAGGGACCTCTTTATCCATTTGAAATGGCTGTAACAAAAGCTCATGCGCGGTCGATTATGGCATCATACAATGAGTGGGATGGAATTCCGAACCATGTTAATCACAAACTTCTTACTGATATTCTTCGCGGAGAGTGGGGTTTTGACGGATTCGTTATGAGTGATGGCGGCGGCATGGACGTGACCTATCGTGAACACCTTGCTGCTGCCGATTCAATCGAATCAGGTATTCTTTCGATCAATGCAGGAATCGATTATGAACTCGGCAGAGGAAGCTGTTTCGGGACACTTGCCCAACAAGTAAAGAATGGAAAACTCTCTGAAGCTGTCATCCGACGAGCTGCAGCTAATGTGCTGCGTGTGAAATTTGAATGCGGATTGTTCGATCATCCGTATGCTGACATCAATTTGATGGAGCGCGTCACCAATTCCAAAGAGCACAAGGCACTTGCTCTCAAGGCCGCACATAAAGCTATGGTGCTTCTGAAAAATGATAAAAAAACTCTTCCTTTCGATCCCGCAAAGATCAAAACGCTTGCAGTCATTGGTCCAAATGCCGCTGACATTCATCTGGGCGGGTACTCATCTTCCCCAATGGAAGGTGTGAGCGTGTTGGAAGGAATTCGTGCATTCGCCAAAGATAAATTCCAGGTGCTTTATACTGAAGGATGTAAGTTGACATTGAACAAGGAATGCAACTGGCATGTCGACGAAAATCCAATTCTCAACAATCCGGAAAATGATAGAAAGCTCATAGTCGAAGCAACGGAAATTGCAAAGCGAAGTGACGCAATCGTTCTCGTCTTAGGAGAGAACGAATTAATTTGTCGCGAAGCCTGGAGCGAAAACCATCTGGGTGATCGGGACAATTTGGATTTAGTCGGACAGCAAAATGAGCTGGCTGATGCAATTTTAAAAACCGGAAAACCAACCGTTATTCTGCTTATCAATGGTCGTCCCATTACTATCAATGAATTGAGCAAAAAAGCGCCTGCAATTATCGAGTGCTGGTACCTTGGACAAGAGACTGGCCATGCGGTTGCCGATGTAATTTTTGGAAAAGTCAATCCTTCCGGCAAACTCACAGTGACCTTCCCTCACTCAATTGGACAACTGCCTTGTTATTACGACCACAAACCATCTCGCTTTCGTAGTTATGTGTTAGCTGATTCAGCTCAGCTCTACCATTTTGGCTTTGGATTGAGCTATACTCAATTCGAATATTCCAATCTTTTCGTTTCCCCGAAAACAATTTCGGTAAACGGTACAGCAGACGTTTCGATTGATGTGCGAAATAGCGGAGCCGTGGAAGGTGACGAAATAGTTCAACTCTACATCCATGATATAATAAGTCTTCCTACGCGACCGGTGAAAGAGTTGAAAGACTTCACTCGCATCAATCTCAAACCGGGTGAGACTAAGACAGTTAAGTTCATTCTCACTCCAGACAAACTGGCCGCGATTGGATTAGATATGAAACGAATCGTTCCAACAGGAGCTTATGAAATTATGGTTGGAAAAAGTTCTGTCGATGTAATTCGCGATACTCTGATTGTAAAATAATCGTTCTTCAATATTCTTCACTTTCAAAAGAGATCAAATACCGAGGTAAATATTGTGAAAAAACTTATCATAACAATCTTCTCATTACTTGCTCTATCAGCGTCAGTGAACTCTCAAACGAGCACATTGGTGATCGATGCTTCGGACCTCAGGACAAAAATCAACAAGAATATCTATGGGCAGTTTTCCGAGCATCTCGGTAATTGTATCTATGGCGGTATTTGGGTTGGAAAAAATTCAGAGATTCCCAATACCAATGGAATCCGAAATGACGTGGTTAAAGCGTTGAAGCGTATAAAAGTTCCGGTACTTCGCTGGCCGGGCGGATGCTTTGCCGATGAATATCATTGGAAAGATGGTATTGGCCCGCGCGACAGTCGTCCCGCTATGGTCAATACCAACTGGGGCAGTGTTACTGAAGACAATAGTTTCGGCACACATGAGTTTCTTGAGTTGTGTCGACAAGTAGGATGTGATCCATATTTCACTGGTAACATTGGCAGCGGGACTGTGCAGGAACTTTCGCAATGGGTTGAGTATGTCAATTCCGATAATGTTAGTCCAATGACTGAACTCCGGAAAAAGAATGGACAAGAAAAATCGTGGGGAGTGAAGTATTGGGGTATCGGCAACGAAAACTGGGGCTGTGGCGGGAATATGAGACCGGAATTTTATGCTGACCAAGCAAGACGGTATGGAACATACATGCGCGATTATGGAAAGAACAAGGTGTTTAAAATTGCGTGCGGTCCCTCTGACGAGGATTACAACTGGACGGAAGTTTTAATGAAAGGTGCTGCCGGTTTCATGAACGGATTATCACTCCATCACTATTCATTCAATGATGGAAAGATTGCGGCCGATTTTGATGAATCGGGATGGTTTGACATTCTCAAGAAGACTCTGAAAATGGAAGAACTCATTACCAAACACAGCGCTATTCTGGATAAGTATGATCCGAACAAACGTGTTGCACTCGTTGTAGATGAATGGGGAACATGGTATGGTGTTGAACCCGGCACCAATCCTGGATTTCTCTATCAACAGAATACGATGCGTGATGCGATAACTGCCGCCTGCAATTTAAATATTTTCAGTAATCATTGCGACCGAGTGAGGATGGCGAACATCGCTCAAATGGTAAATGTTCTTCAAGCGATGATTCTCACCAAAGACGAGAAGATGGTTCTTACGCCAACGTATTACGTATTTGATATGTTCAAAGTACATCAGAATGCACTATGGGTGAAAACAACTATTGATTCTCCAAATTATGTATTCGGCGAACAAAAACTTCCCGCGGTCAATTGCTCTGCTTCGATTGATGATCATGGAAAACTTCACATTACACTCTGTAATATTGATCCGAAATCACAGCAAAGAATTTTTTGCAGCTTGAAGAAATTCAACGCAAAAGCAGTATCAGGACAGATACTGACTGCCACAGAAATGAGCGCACATAATTCATTTAGCGCCCCCGTTGCTGTTGTGCCTCAACAATATTCTGGCGCTCATCTCAAGAATAATATCTTAGAAATAAATCTCCCCCCGATGTCTGTTGTCGTTCTGGAACTTGAAGGAACGTATGAGTTGTCGCCATCATTGGAACTAAAGACTCCAGAACCTGGAATCCAGTATGAATATTATGAAGGCAAATGGAGTAATATTCCATACTTTGACTCATTAACCGTTAAGCGGTCGGGCGTGATTGAGCAATTTGTAATCCCTGAAAATAATTCCGGCGAGAATTTCGCAGTCCGATACGTTGGGTATATAAAAATCCCGGTAGATGGTTTGTATACGTTCTATACTAATTCAGACGATGGCACAAACCTGACAATTGATAATACTGTCATAGTGGAAAATGACGGACAGCATGCCCCACAGGAACAATCCGGTATTGCAGTGTTAAAAGCTGGTTTTCATAAAATTCAAGTGAAGTTCTTCCAAGGGCCTGGAGGAAAAGTTCTAGATGTAGACTTTGAAGGACCAGGATTTACGAAACAGCTTATTTCATCCCATATGCTGTACCATTAGCAAAAGGATAATAATGAAGAAAGACTTAATCCGACGAGATTTTCTTGACTGCATAGTTGGCACTAGCCTTACGTTCTCCAACGTCATTTTGCCCTATTCACTTCTAAGCCAAGACCTTCACCATTCAAATAACGTCCAATCGAATATTTCAAATCCTTATCTGTTATGGTACAAACAACCAGATGCCCTAATATCATATGATGGTAATAAGCAATCTATCAAGATGGAATAAAAATGAAAGATAAAATAAATCGCCGAAAGTTTCTTAAGAGTGCCGCATTTGCTAGCGCAGTGCTACCTCTTTCTATGTTCTCTTCACGTGTTTTCAGTCGGGAACGTCCAGCCACTGGTGATATTCCTGTTGATACACAGGGTTTATTGGCGTTATGGTATGATAAGCCGGCCACCCAGTGGATTGAAGCCCTTCCCATTGGAAACGGACGGTTGGGTGCAATGGTTTTTGGTGGCACTGAAAACGAACGTTTGCAACTCAACGAAGACACCCTCTATGGTGGCGGTCCATATGATCCAAATAATCCTGAAGCGCTGAATGCATTACCCGAAGCTCGGCGTTTGATATTCGAAGGAAAATATAAAGAAGCTAATGATCTGATCGGTGAAAAAATGATGGCACGACCCATCAAACAAATGCCGTTTGAACCAGTTGGTGATTTAAGGTTAGAGTTTCCAGGACATGAAACCGTTTCAAACTATCGCCGTGAATTAAATCTCAATACGGCCATTTGTAAAATCTTATACAGTTATAAGAAAATCAATTTTTCACGTGAGATTTTCTCAAGTCCAGTTGATCAAGTAATCGCCATAAGTTTAACTGCCAGCACTCCGGGTCAGATCACTTTCAATGCATCGATGACCACGCCACAGAAAGCCTCGCTCGAAACTGAATTAAATCATACGCTCGTCATGCGTGGACAAAATGCAGAGTCCATGGGTATTCAAGGAGCATTGAAATTCCAAGCTCGCATTCAGGTCATCGCACAAGGAGGAAGAGCTATAGCAGAAAAAAACAAAATCTCCGTAAGCAATGCTGACTCGGTTGTGTTGTTGATTGCCAGTGCTACAAGTTACAAAAATTACAAAGATATCAGCGGTGATCCAGAAGAACTAACGAAAGCATATCTAACGAAAGCGGTTACGAAGCAATATGCTCAAATACGCGAAGCCCATGTGCAGGAACATCAGCGGTTATTTCGTCGTGTTCACATAGATCTCGGCACGTCTGATGCTGCTTTATTACCTACAGATGAACGGCTAACGAAGTTTTTGGAAGGCATTGATCCTCAATTAGCCGCACTATATTTCCAGTATGGTCGATATCTTTTAATTTCCTCTTCACGACCTGGCACTCAACCTGCAAATCTCCAAGGAATCTGGAACGAATACATGACGCCTCCTTGGGAATGTAAGTACACAATCAATATTAACACTGAGATGAACTACTGGCCAGCAGAGCCGACAAACTTACCGGAGTGTCATGAACCTTTACTGCGGATGGTAACAGAACTTGTCGAGAATGGAAGTCGAACAGCAAAAGTTCAATATGGTGCTGGCGGCTGGGTCTGTCATCATAACACGGATCTTTGGCGCGCCACAGCACCAATTGACGGACCACTATGGGGCTTTTGGCCAACCGGTGGAGCGTGGCTTTGTACGCATCTATGGAATCATTACGAGTTCAGCGGAGACAAAGATTTTCTGTCAAGAATTTACCCTGTCATGAAGGGTGCCGCACAATTCTTCGTCGAAACGCTTGTTGAGGAACCGAAGCATAAATGGCTTGTAACAAATCCAACTATCTCACCGGAAAATATTCACCCGGGCGGCGTGGCAATCTGTGCCGGACCGACGATGGACATGCAAATACTTCGCGATCTGTTTTCATATTGCATAAAGGCTTCGGATATCTTAGGAATTGATAAAGAATTTAGTACAAATCTTGCTTCTGTTCGTTCACGCTTAGCACCGATGCAGATTGGCAGGGCTGGACAGTTGCAGGAATGGCTCGAGGATTGGGACATGGAAGCGCCAGAGCAACAGCACCGTCATGTCTCGCATTTATATGGTCTATATCCAAGCAATCAAATCACACAGCAAGAAACACCGGAATTGTTTGCGGCAGCAAAAAAAACGTTGGCAATCCGCGGCGACGTAGGCACTGGTTGGAGTCTGGCGTGGAAAATCAACTTCTGGGCACGATTACTCAATGGTGATCATGCATACCTGCTTTTGCAAAAGGCTCTGACACCGGTCTTTTCCAAAGAGGTTAATCGTAGTGGTGGAGGTGTATATCCTAACCTGTTCGATGCACATCCGCCTTTCCAGATCGATGGAAATTTTGGAGCAACATCCGGCATTACCGAAATGCTATTACAATCACATTTAAGTGAAATCCATCTGCTTCCTGCCCTCCCGGAAGTGTGGCAGACAGGCAGTATCAAAGGACTGCGGGCAAGAGGCGGTTTCGAAGTGGACTTTGTATGGAAAGGTGGAAAGCTTTACAACGCGACGCTCAAGAGTGTTTGGGGGACTAACTGTACAGTTCGCTATGGGAAACAAACCCGGACATTCCAAATGAGGCCGGGAGATATTCTTAATTTGGATGGAAATCTGGGACTCAGCTAATTAGTCTTTGAATTGTAATCTTCAATAATAAAGATGAACTTGTCTAAATTTTCACAAATCAAGAGAATCAGCAGGCTTCTGATATATGTCTGCTGTCTGACCACATTTACTCTTGCGCAGGAATTTCTACAGCATCGATCCAGCTTTAAGTTGGAAAAGTGGAAATTCTATAAAGGAGAAATCCATTCAGCAGAAAGCGCCGGGATTATTGATGAAACCGGTTGGCAAGAGGTCAGCGTGCCACACACGTGGAATGCACAAGATGTTCTGACAGACGGACCTCGCTATTACCAGGGGGTAGGTTGGTACCGTACCAGCTTTAGCGTGCAGCGTGATGAAAAGAATAAACGATTCTTTGTGCGATTCGAGGGGGTCTCTCTTGTTGCGGATGTTTTTCTCAACGATCATTATTTAGGAAGTCACAAAGGCGGCTATTCTGCTTTCACATTTGAAATCACTCCGTTCCTCCGCATCGGACAAAGTAATCGAATGTCTGTGAAAGTAAATAATATAACTCAAATGGATGTCGCACCTTCAGGCACATATCTCTATCCCATCTTCGGAGGAATTTATAGGCCTGTAACAGTTTTTAGTACCAACGACGTTTGTATATCACCGTTAGATCATGCCTCCAGCGGCGTGTATATTCATCCTATCTATGTTTCCAAGGACACTGCTGATCTCACTATCGAGACATTGATTGATTATCGTTCAATACCTCTTGTGAAAACCCAATCATCGGAACTTCTACCGCCTGAAGGAAAGAAAGGGATTGGATTATATGGTGAGTATTTTCCAAATCCTGAATTCAGTGGAAGCCCAACACATACGACGGTTGATAATGAAGTGTTGTTTGATTATGGCAACAAAGGTCCATTTGAAGATATGCCAGTCGATAATTTCTCTGTAATCTGGACAGGTCGATTTATTCCTTCAAAATCCGGTTTCTATAAATTTATTTTGAAAAGTGATGATGGTTCTCGACTTTACTTCGACGGCAAACAGGTCATCGATAATTGGGGAAATCATGCTGCCCGGGAAAAGACCTATGAAGGTTTTTTAAATTCAGGGAAGGAGTATCAAGTAAAAATCGAATATTACGAACAGAGCGGTGACGCCTCAGTAATGTTCGGATGGATGTTTACACCGGAGGATGATCAAGGATTGGAAGTACTACTTTCCTCTTCTGTTATTGACAAGAACGGATTAGTTGTCGCTGATGCGCAGGAAAAAATAACATTGAAGAAAAGCGAGCAGAGACAAAACACCAATAAAATCCATATCACCAATCCTCACTTGTGGAATGCTAAACGAGATCCATATCAATATACCTTGAGAGTAAGTTTGAAAGATATGAAAGGACAAACTCTAGACATAGTCGAACAACCGATAGGGATTCGATTTTTTGAAGTAAATCGAGACCGGGGTTTGATCCTTAATGGAAGACCTTATCCTCTCTATGGTGTATGCCGTCATCAGGAATGGGAAGGTCTCGGACCAGCTCTTTCAGATAAAGAACATATCAAAGATTTTGAACTCATTAAGGAATTAGGAGCGAATGGAATTCGTTTTGCACATTACCAACAAGCGGATATTATGTATCGGCTTTGCGATGAAAACGGTTTGATTGCTTGGGCTGAAATTCCGAATACGCCGGCATATCGCACAAACCTTCCCTCCTATTTACAGAATTGCAAGGAGCAGCTTACTGAATTGATTAAGCAAAACTATAACCATCCTTCGATATTCTTTTGGGGATTATACAACGAGATCGATATTCCAAAAGAAGATGTCATCGTACTTAATGAAACCGCAAAGCAACTTGATCCTCATCGACTGACAACGCAAGCGGATAACGTTCAGGTAAACGGCAGACACTTTGTAACAGATGTTTCCGCATGGAATTGGTACTTCGGTTGGTACTATGGTAACTTTGAAGACTATCTTCCCTGGTATGATAAGGTTACATAAAGAGCATGCCAACTTGAAAGGCGGATTAAGTGAATATGGTGCAGAGGCTTGCATCGGCCAACAGGAAGAAAATCCTAAACGGCCCGATCCGATTGGCAAATTCTTTCCAGAACAGTATCAGCGTTTGTACCATGAAGAAGTATGGAGAGCAATCAAAGACAGAAAGGATATCTGGTGTAAATTCATTTGGAACATGTTTGATTTTAGCTGGACATATGCAACGCGCGGCGATAAACCTTACAAGAATTATAAAGGTCTTGTTACTCATGATCGCAAGGTGAAGAAAGATGCTTTCTACTTCTATAAAGCTAATTGGTCTGACGAACCTGTTCTGTATATTGTCAGCAGGCGAAATATAAAGCGAAAAGAAGTCCAGGTGCCAGTTGAGGTTTACAGCAATCTTCAAAAAGTGGAATTATACGTCAATGGCGCTTTGATTTCAAAGAAACCTATGGAATCAGACATTCACAAAATAACGTGGAAACAGATAGAATTAAAGCCCGGAAAAAATCAAATAAATGTTATCGGTTATAAGGGCGATAAAATATTCACCGATGCCTGTGAGTGGGAATACACGAAATAGTACGAATGGTTTAACTTTTATTGCACGATGTGAAGGCTTAGCAGTTATTCGATTTTATTTTTATCTATCTTATAATAAAGGTTATACAATATAAGGAGCATTACCTATGAATACGAAAATTCAGAAACCAGGAATGTCATTTTCCCATTCATGTTTTTTCCTTCCAATACTGCTTTTCTTGATTCCATCCATGGCTTTTTCATTAAATCCGAGAAAGACCGAAAACTTCGGGAAGAATTGGAAATTCAATTTAGGCGACGTTCCAAACGGTCAAGAATCTGGACTGAACGATTCTCACTGGCGAACATTAGATCTACCGCATGATTGGAGTATCGAAGGTCAATTCAGTAAAGACAATCCTGCCACACCTGGCGGAGGCGCTCTTCCCGGAGGCATCGGGTGGTACAGAAAAACGTTCAGCTTGCCAAATTCAGAAAAAGGACGATTGGCTTTTATTGAATTCGATGGTGTGTACAGAAACAGTGAAGTGTGGATCAACGGCCACTATCTCGGCAAACGTCCTTACGGTTACAGTTCTTTCCAATATGAATTGACCCCTTTCCTGAAATACGGGGAAGAGAATAATATTTTGGCGGTCAAGGTTGACAATTCACAGCAGCCAAATTCTCGCTGGTATTCTGGCTCGGGAATTTATCGAAATGTTTGGTTGGTGACAACCGAAAAAACTTTTGTCGATCACTGGGGTACCTATATCACAACACCACGAGTGAATGGACAATCGGCAAAAGTCGTAATTCAAACAAAAATCCGCAATACATCAACAAAGAATCAGCCAATCATTCTGACGACTCTTATCACCGACAAGAACGGCAAGAGAGTGTCCGCGATTGAGGCAAAGAAAATAATTTCAAAGAATTCTTCCGATGAAATTGAACAGAGTCTCACCATTGAGAATCCGATACTTTGGTCTATTGAGAATCCATATCTGTACAAAGTTCTCACCATGATTGAATCTGACAGCAGTGTATGCGATAGATATGAGACATCCATGGGAATCCGTTCGTTTGATTTCGATACAGCAAAAGGTTTTGTCCTGAATGGCAAACAGGTTAAAATCAACGGAGTCTGCAATCACCACGATCTTGGCTGCCTTGGGGCAGCAGTAAACCGCCGTGCATTAGAGCGTCAATTGGAAATCTTGAAAGAAATGGGCGTTAACGGCATCCGCACATCGCACAATCCTCCCGCTCCCGAGCTTCTCGATTTATGTGATGAAATGGGATTCATTGTCATGGATGAAGCCTTTGACATGTGGAAAAAGAAAAAAACTGATTTTGATTATTCGTCGAATTGGAATGAGTGGCATCAACGCGATTTAGAAGACATGGTTCTCCGGGATCGAAATCATCCCAGTATCTTCGTTTGGAGTATTGGAAACGAGGTCGTAGAACAATGGGATAAAAAGGACAGCAGCGGCACAAGTATTGCTAAGGAGTTGTGCTCGTTGATACGAGCGCTTGACATTACCCGTCCTATTACCTCTAATTGCAATTCCATCGATTCGTTGAATCCAGTGATTCGTGCAGACGCACTCGATTTGATCGGGTATAGTTACAGCCAAAACGAGTATTATAAATTTCATACAACGTATCCTGGCAAGAAACTCATTGGCTCAGAAACGGTCTCATCGTTAAACTCACGCGGCTGTTACGATATGCCTTCCGATAGCATTAGACGATGGCCAAGCAGATGGGATCTCCCTATCCAAAACACGAATCCTGACTTGACTTGTTCCGCATATGACAATTGCAGCGCCCCCTGGGGTTCCACACATGAAGAAACATGGAAGGTGATGAAGAAATATGATTTTATTTCCGGGCAATATATCTGGGCTGGTTTCGACTATCTTGGAGAACCAACTCCGTACGTCTGGCCTGCACGCAGTTCTTATTTTGGTATCGTAGACTTAGCCGGTTTCCCGAAAGATGTTTATTATATGTATCAAAGTGAATGGACGCACAAACCGGTTTTGCATCTCTTCCCACATTGGAATTGGAAAGAGGGCCAAACAATTGATGTGTGGGCTTATTCAAATTGCGAGGAAGTGGAATTATTTCTCAATGGGATTTCGCTCGGCACAAAGAAAAAAAATGCCGATGATCTTCACCTCATGTGGCGGTTGACGTACTCACCGGGCACATTGAAAGCAATCGGCCGTTCCGGCGGGAAGAAAATTCTGACTCAAGAAATCAAGACAGCCGGAGTTCCAGCAAAGATCGTACTTGAAACCGATAGAAGCATCATTACCGCTGATGGAAAAGATCTTTCATTTGTCACCGTAAAAGTTTTAGATGCGCAAGGCACTTTAGTGCCGCATGCAAATAATTTGATTCACTTCGATGTTGCAGGAGAAGGAAAAATAATCGGTGTTGATAATGGACTCCAAACAAGCGATGAATCCTTTAAATCAGATAAGCGAAAGGCATATAACGGCCTTTGTCTGGCGGTGATTCAATCTACTGAAAAAGCCGGAAGGATTATCCTGCGTGCAACATCTGAAGGAATGAAAGAAGTGACAACGATCATCAACTCGAAATGAATAATTCGGTAATCTCAAAGTATCTTTTTTTTTGCATGACCTGAAATAATGGAGTAACAATTACATGAATACGATAAACAAGGGTATTCAAAACAAACACCTCATGTTAGTATTCTGTGCACTCATCACTGCATGCATAGTTGCTCACACCATAAGTTCGGCACAAAATGGATACATCTGGAAAAGTGTCATAGTAGGTGGCGGTGGATTTGTTCCAGGTATAGTATATCATCCGACCGCACAAGGTCTGGCCTATGCCCGCACTGATATAGGTGGTGCATACCGATGGGATAATTCTGCCGGCAAGTGGATTCCAATAACTGATACGATGTCAAGGAACATTAACCAATCAGATTACATGGGCATATTATCGATTGCCTTAGACCCAAATGACACAAACCGTATTTATATGGAGTGCGGAAAATATACACAAACGGGGGCAACATATGGCGCCGTGCTTGCTTCGACTAACAAAGGAGATTCATGGACGATCATTCCTCTAACTGTGAAGATAGGCGGCAATGAAGATGGACGCGGAACCGGTGAACGACTACAGGTTGACCCGAATTTGGGTTCGATACTTTTTATGGGTACTACTACAAGTGGATTATGGAAATCCACGAACTATGCTGCGTCATGGACAAAGGTGTCGTCGTTTTCACCAAGTAATATCAATTTTGTGCGCTTTGATCCTTCAAGTGGATCTCCAGGAAACGCCACTCAACGAATATTTGCAGCAGTTGTTAACACGAGCGGACAAAGCCTCTATCGCAGCGACGACGGTGGTGTTACATGGACCGTCGTTACAGGACAGCCAAACGGTGTCATGGTAATTAGATCTGATATTGCCGACACAATTTTGTACATCACTATGGCAAACTATCAGGGTCCGAACAGCGCAACCACAGGATCGGTTTGGAAGTACGGAATTCCTCATAGTTCATGGAAGAACATTTCACCACCATTAGGTTCGTACGGTTTTAGTGGTATCTCGGTATATCCGAAGAATCCTAACATCCTTATCGTGAGTACACTTGATTGTTGGTGGCCCGAGGACGAGGTATATATGTCCACCAATGGCGGTACAACCTGGACAAAACGACTGTCAACAGGGATAATAGATTATAGTTATGCCCCGTATATTCACTCCAACATTCCATCATGGCTTGCAGTTTGTGTGATGGATCCGTTCGACTCAAGCAAGGTGATGTTTGGAAGCGGATATGGAATTTTTGCATGCGATAGTTTGAATGCGGCGAAACCGATTTGGCACTTCAGAGATCAAAACCTGGAGGAGACTGTCGCAAATCAAATCATTAGTCCGCCTTTCACAAATTTATTATCCGTTATGAGTGATGCTGGCGGATTCAGGCATGATAACCTTGATGTTTCACCGCCGGATAGATTTTACCCTAACAAATGGTCAACAGGTTCGATAGCATTTGCAGGAAAAGTGCCGTCGAAAATAGTGCAAGCGTATTATAGTCCATCTCCCTTCGGTTCTTATTCCAATGACGGCGGTACCACATGGCATGATTTTTCCTCGTGTCCAGCTCGCGCAACAGACGGAGGTACTTGGGCGATAGATGTATCCGCTGATGGGAATACAATAGTTTGGGGACCGACAAGCGCATTCTTGTCCTATTCCACAAACAATGGAAAGACGTGGACAACCTGTAGTGGAGCGCCGGCGGTGCCACCTGTTGCAGATAGAGTTAATCCAAATAAATTTTATGCTTATGCTGGTACACTGGGCAAAATGTGGATATCCACAGACGGAGGCAAGACGTTTAATCAAGGTCTTACGGGATTACCAACGTGGTCACAAACGGATGGAAATACGGTAGCGGTGCCGGGCCATGAGGGCGATTTGTGGATATGCTGCGGTACAGGAGGACTATATCACTCGATAAATTCTGGTACATCTGCAACAAAAATCAGTTTTGTAACAGAAGCGTATCGAATAGGATTTGGCAAGGCGCAAACTGTGGGCGGATATCCAGCAATATATTTATATGGAACTGTCAGCGGAGTATTGGGATTCTTCCGTTCAGATGATGGCGGTACATCATGGACACGTATCAATGATGACAACCATCAATACGGTTGGATACACCAGATCACAGGGGATCCAAGAGTATACGGCAGGTGTTATATTTCTGCTGAAGGACGGGGCATATCATACGGACAACCGGCAAACGGTGATACGACTGATAATCCATCGAGCTTCAGATTCCTTACAGTTCCAGGCGACAGTTTGAGACAATCCTCTCAGAGTATTACAGTTTCATGGTCTAGAGCTTCGGATCCTCAAACCAATCCACTCACGTATATTATACACTTTCTTGGCCCTACTACAGATTCTACTTTCTTTACAACTGATACCACGGCAACATTCTTTCCAGGAAATCTCCAACCCTCAAGCTCATATATCCTTACTGGCTATGTTACAAATGGATACGATACTACTGCCACTTCTAACAGCATTTCATTTCCTTCTGCATTAAATGTAACCGGTGTCAAGGAAATGTCTACAAGTGTCCCCATGAGTTATGCACTATACCAAAACTATCCCAACCCCTTCAATCCGCAAACCACGATTTCTTATTCGTTACAACAAGTAAGTACTGTTACGCTGAAAGTGTACAATCTCATGGGCCGCGAGATCGCAACACTTGTGAAGAATGAGAAAAAAGCACAAGGCAATTATGAAATCACTTTTGATGCTTCGAACTTGTCAAGTGGAGTGTATTTCTTCAAGCTGCAGACAGAGAGGTTCATAAAGACGAAGCAGATGGTGTTGGTTAAGTAAGGACAAACAACGGTTTAGACAATGGATGTGAAGAAACCCACCGATAAACTGATTAAAAGACAAATACAGAAACATTTATTGATCATGGAAATAATGTTCTCACCTAATCTGATACAAATCATATGACCGGAAAGCAAGAGTGTCTTCTCCTGCCTTCTGCTAATTGAATCCGATTTTCATTTCACTGTGCGTTATCATAGTTCCCTTTATCTTTTCTCAGAGAAACAATACATCTGTCGTCTTCATTTTTACAGAATAGCATAGGTTCTTTACTTCGTCTTTCTGTACCGTCAAGTCATTATTCATTTTATTTGATAAGCATCATTTGCTTTGATTGTGTAAATGTGTTAGCAATTATTCTGTAGAAATAGATACCGCTGGATAACGAAGCTGCATTGAACTCCACCGAATAATACCCTGCTTGCTTCGTTTCATGTACCAACGTTGTTACTACCCGCCCGAGAATATCATATACCTGCAAAGTAACATAGCTCATCTGAGGCAGCTGATACTTGATCATCGTTGAGGGGTTAAATGGGTTCGGATAATTCTGACACAGAATATACTCATAAGGAATTGGGCTTGTCTTTTGAACACTCGTTGTCCATCGAACATCTGTTCCGCCGAGAACAAGTTCAGTTATTCCTCCAGATGGGTTAATGGTATTCACGCCACTCGGCCATATACCATCAGCATCCGTTGCAAATACAACAAGAGAACCAGTTGCAAGAGATCGACGTTCTACACGCCTGACACCATTGGGTAATATATTGGGCAGAATAACACCGAATGAGCCGTCAATGCCATTCACATGAGTCGCATAGAATGCTGCATAATTGTTATCAATACTATTGTCGGTTCCATCGCTTTCGACAAACGACCCTGAAATCGGCCGGCCTGTTCCTGCCATGTTATCATAGATGAAGACAAAGTCTTTTGGGTTTGCTGCACTGGTGCAGCGAAGGCCAGTACCGGTACTATCAGCAACCAACGGATCCAGTTTTACGACTCGCACAGAATCGTGCATCGTCAAATGTTTAACCACGGCGGTACCAGACATACCATCATTCAGCCATATACGCATAAAAACATATTTCCCGGGGACAAACCGGTCATTTCCTGTCGGCTCGGTGATGAACCAACCTTCATATGCTCCCGATGAATCTGTTTTCAAAATTCCATATGATCCTGTTGTATCGAAACTCGGTTTCGATGTTCGAATAAAGTCGCCTGTTGCTGAAGCGAATATACAATTGCCTGCACCGTCTGCAGAATCTGGATCTGTTGAAATTGCGATTTGATTGACGAAGTAATAAGTAGTATTCGTCAACAACCCTGTAAGTCGCGCTCGATACGCAAATGGAATTCGATCAGAATTCTTTTCCCAGTTAATTCCTTCTATATATTGTGGCAGGATAACTGATGTTACCTCAGCACCCTTGAGAGTCATTGCATTCGCTGTAGGTATTGTATCTGTTTTGTAATTACATGTATTGATATTGAATCCATCCCAAGCATACGGAAAGATTGAATAATGATACGAAGTAAGGGCGGTAAGACCGGTCATGCTCACAGATGTCGTTGTACCCGACGGTACCAAAGCTGCAACTTTTCCATCGCCAAGAGAATCACCTACAGCATAGCTGGTAATATCTTTTGGAACGGCAGTAGGATCAAAGCCAATCCGTTGAAGTATAATGTATCCAGATGCTCCTGTTGCAGCATCCCAAGATAGATTGATTTGATTCGCCGAGACAGCTTTTGCAGAAAATGAATCCGCAGATGTAGAAGGTTCAATAGATAGAGTATAAAATGTTGCATCCGGTGAATACCCCGTCCCAATTCCATTTATTGCATAACCGCGGAAGTGAATAAACGTTCCAGATGGTAGGCTGCCTATCAGGACACTAAAAATTTGATTTGTATCTAAAGCGATGAGTTTGTGATCAGCCGTTGTCGGATTAGCAGATGTTGACCAGACGACACCTCGCTCAGCGATTGGGTCATTTCCATTTGAGATAATCTTTGAACCGAGGACTGCTGTTGTTGATGTAATATTCGTAACAGTAGGTAAGATCAACGTTGGTGAAGAAGTATTCAGTGTAAAAGACGCTGTGATGGTCCTATTTTCGTTCATTATTACTGTTAAAATTATATCTGTTTCATGTCCTGTAGGAACATCTCCTGCCCACGCCACGAAATGGTACGCGCTATCGGGATTCGCTGTGAGTTGAACAGTTGAGCCATATTGATAACTCTGTTGGTCTGGCACCTTTGTGATTGTTCCGTGCGAGGAATTCACCGTCAATGAATAGACTGAAGAGAGCATCGCATTAATAAATGTTCCGTTTAGTGAAGCATTTGTAAATGTGAGCTTTGTTTGATTGTCGAGCGAAGCCATTGCGGAACCGGCAGCGCCGGAACTAAGATCCGCTGCAACATAAAAATACCCTCCTGATGTTGCAATTGGCTGAGGAGTAGAAGAGATATCGAACGTAACCTGTGAGGATGGTGAAGCGACTGTTGACAGTAAAGTCGACGAACCGACGCTAAACGATGCAGCAGTAGAATAATAAAGCTTAAGATTTGTGAGACCGCTGTATGTTCCAGACAATGTAACGACAACCTGAGTGAGCTTGCCACCAGTGATGTTTCCTGCAAGCTTGAATCTTCCAATTGGATTGTCATTTGTATTGGGAATGCCAATTGGTGGAGCATAGGATGTTCCATTCGTAAATGAGATGAATGGAATCGGTGCAAATGCAACGCCATGCAAGAGAGTATTTGCAGCACCTGTTATCAGCGTTGTAAATGACGAACTAGATCCCGCATCGGTAACTGTAACTAATTTATTATCTGTCGTGGTGGCATAGATAATTGCATTGGAGCCCGTCCAATCTACAACCAGCCCAGTTGCGCCTGTAGTTGAACTGGGTGCTAACAAATAAGTAAGTGACCAACTTGAACCGCTATATGTCCATTTTTGCACGCCTCCATTTCCATCTGTTCTATCATCAGCAACATAGATCGTATTGCCATTTATTGAAAATCCAAAGGGGCTTGAAGTGGACGTCGGAAAACCGTTTAATAAAGTAATAGTTTGACCTGAAGTGGTTGGCACACCCGATCCTACCGATGATATTCCGAAACATGAGCTTTTATTACTAGAAACATACAGTTGACTATTAAAAATATTTATTACGCGAGTATTCGTAACCGTTGTTGATAATTGCGTGGAACTTATTGCTCCAAGCGTGGCATAACGTACACCGCCAGCAGCACCAGAGACCCAAAACGCTGTTCCATCATTTGTAACGGCACCGCGAATATTATTTGCAGAAGATGCATCTGTCAATTGCGTTGTTATATCTATTGAGGCGCTAGCATCAATTCTTGCGACAACTCGATTATATGCTGCAGATGTTGAGCTAGCGATCCCTGAAATCCCAGGAATAGCACCATATCCTGCGATAGTAAGATAGCGTCCATCAACAGAGCCAACGATCGATCCTTCACTCGATGCTGTTCCCGAAAGTGTCAAGGGTGCATTGCTTCCCGAAGATGAAGTTGGCATCGCGATAGATTGCACAAAAGAGCCGCCGGTTGTATATTCATCGAGAAAAACAGCTGTTGAAGCACTGGTGAGCGAGTCACCAACACCTACCCGGACCACAACTATATTCCCCGCAGTAAATGATTGTGCAGCAACAGTGAGACAACCAAAAACGATGAGAGAGAATACCCATAGTATTTTTTTCATAATTGTTTCCTTTAAAAAACACGAACACGTTTTACAGCAATCATTTAGAGAATATACAATTCAACGACTTTACTGTCATTTAATCAACACCATTTCCTTCGTTTCTTTGAATCTTTCCACTTGCAAATTATAGAAATACACTCCGCTTGGCAGCAAGTGTGCATCGAAAGTCACCAGATAGGATCCCGCTGTTTTTTGTTCATTCACTAATGTTGCTACTTTTCGACCCAGCATATCGTACACTTTCAAACTAACGTAACCGGTAACTGGTAACTGGTAACTTATTACCGTTGTCGGATTAAACGGATTAGGAAAATTTTGATTCAACGCAAACACTTTCGGTGTTTCTATCGTTACCTGAGCTTCTTGCAGATATTTGAATGATCCATCGTTATTCACTTGCTTCAAGCGGTACGCATATGTACCGGAAGAAATTGTATTATCACTAAATACATAATTGTGCGGACTGCTGCTGGTTCCGTTACCCTCCACAAATCCAACGCAACTCCATGCTATCTTCTCCCAATCAGATGAAGAGTTAGATGGATTCTGACTACTAACAACTCTTCTTTCCACCTCAAACCCATAATTATTTATCTCTGTTGCTGTGCTCCATTTGAGCATTGCGGTCGAGCCAGTTGTTACTGCTGTAAAGGTGGTCATTTCAACGGGTAGGGTTACATTTCCAGAAGAAAGATTCGCGCCGGAAAATGTTCCGTTTAGTGAAGCATTTGTAAATGTGAGCTTTGTTTGATTGTCGAGCGAAGCCATTGCGGAACCGGCAGCGCCGGAACTAAGATCCGCTGCAACATAAAAATACCCTCCTGATGTTGCAATTGGCTGAGGAGTAGAAGAGATATCGAACGTAACCTGTGAGGATGGTGAAGCGACTGTTGACAGTAAAGTCGACGAACCGACGCTAAACGATGCAGCAGTAGAATAATAAAGCTTAAGATTTGTGAGACCGCTGTATGTTCCAGACAATGTAACGACAACCTGAGTGAGCTTGCCACCAGTGATGTTTCCTGCAAGCTTGAATCTTCCAATTGGATTGTCATTTGTATTGGGAATGCCAATTGGTGGAGCATAGGATGTTCCATTCGTAAATGAAATGAATGGAATCGGTGCAAATGCAACACCATGTAAGAATTTTTTTGTAGCTTTTGGAACGAGCGTTGTAAATGGTGAACCAGAGCCCGCATCGGTAACTGTAACTAAATTAGTATCTGTCGTGGTAGCATATATGATTGGATTGGAGCCTGTCCAATCTACAACCAGCCCACTCGCACCTGTAGTATCACTGGGGGCTAGCAAATAGGCAAGAGACCAACTTGAATCACTATAGGACCATTTTTGAACCCCTCCATTTCCATCTTTTCTGTCATCAGCAACATAGATGGTATTACCGTTTATTGAAAATCCGTAGGGACTACCTGTATTCGGAAAACCGTTTAATAATGAAATAGTTTGACCTGAAGTGGTTGGCATACCAGATCCTACCGACAATATTCCAGTATCTGTTTTTGCACAAGAAACATATAATTGATTATTAAAAATATTTACTACACGAAAATTCGTAAGCGTTGTTGATAATTGTATGGAAGTTGTTGCTCCAAGCGGGGCGGCATAGCGTACACTACCAGCAGCACCAGAGACCCAAAATGCTGTTCCATCATTTGTAACGGCACCGCGAATATTATTTCCAGTAGACGCATCTGTCAATTTCGTTGTTATATCCATTGAGGCGTTAGCATCAATCCTTGCGACAACTCGATTGACCGTCGCAGATGTTGTACTCGCAACCTTAGTTGTTCCAGGTCCAACACCATACCCGGCGATAGTAAGATAGCGTCCATCAACAGAACCCACAATTGATCCTTCGCTCGACGCCGATCCTGAAAGTGTCAAAGGTGCATTGCTTCCCGAAGATGAAGTTGGCATAGCGATAGATTGCACAAAAGAACCGCCGGTTGTATATTCATCGAGAAAAACAGCTGTTGAACTACTGGTGAGCGAGTCACCAACACCCACCCGAACAACCACTATATTCCCTGCGGTAAATGGTGATTGAGCAGTGAGAGAGGAACAAATAGCAATGCTGAGATTAAATACCCATAATATTTTTTTCATAATCATTTCCTTTTAAAAACATGAACAAATTTTATCATGATTGAATATAGAATACAACTACTTTACAGCTATTTGACCAAAACAAGTTTCTTCGTTTCTGTGAACGATCCTGCCTGCAGACGATAAAAGTAAATACCGCTTGGTAATCCTGAGCCATTAAAGTTTATCGAATGCGATCCTGCTTTTTGTATCCCATCGACGAGCGTTCTTACCTCTCTTCCCAATATATCAAACACTTTCACACTGAGATAACCGGTTACTGGTAACTGATAACTAATAACTGTTTCCGGATTAAATGGATTAGGATAATTTTGTAAGAGCGCAAATGTTGTGGGATGTTCTGATCTTGAAGTATCCACAGAAGTTATTGATGGATCAACAAATAATGTAATTTCATGAAGCGCACTACAGGTGTCTCCATACCAAATCCGTGCTTTGATATCAGTGGATTCGTTGATAATGATTTCTGCTTCACTTCCACCATCAATAGCTGAACTCACCTTTCCACCGCCAATGCTTCTCGGGTCTTGATAATCAGTCGTGTAATAGATTGTTCCAGAGGCATTGGGATTTATCAACTTTAATTTATAGCCTGCTCCAATTGTTAGACTGCTTGCTTGAAGGACTGTATCAATATTTTGAAAAATAGGCGGATCAATATTGGGATACAGCTTTATTGCTTTATCCTTCAATTGATTTAAAACTATATTTCCGCGTTTGGGAAAGTAATTATTCATAATGTCATTAATCGCTGGAAGCCAATCGTTATCTTTTGTGGCTGTAGGAATGAGGTAGGTATCACCCCAGCGAGCAGATTCACCAATAATTGCCATGTTAATTTCTTGTGCCCGCGAAAAGAAAAGCGGTTTTGTTTTTTCAGGAGTCAAAACTCCATGATTGAAAAAATGTTTATACACATGATCAGCAAAACGGATTCGGTATTCCGGATTGTCTGATAATCGAAAGTGCAGCCATTGCGGATGAAATTGTGCAAAATTACTTACCGTCATTTTGAAGCCATCAGTTAAATTTCCTATGTTTACGCGATTTTCGTTGAGGCCAATCCCCGGACCTTCTCCTGGTGTTGTTCTCAGAGTATGCTCTGCGTCATGGGCAAAGAACTTGAAGCCATCGGTTCCATTTCGATTATAAATGGCATAAAAATTATTGGGATTCTTGTTGTTTCCAAATTTCGTTGTTGGGCTATCAAAATTTCCTGAGTAGAAAATATCGATCATGAAGTCGATCAGATTATCTATATCGACGAGGACTTTATAGCTTGTATCACGCATACCGCCCGGATTTAGTCCTTGCAGTTTGAAGTAATTCGTATTTGTCTGAAATCCAGAAACACAGAGATTCCATACATCATGCCACGAATCCGTAGTACCATCTGTCGCTTCAATTTGGTAATTGTCATCTATCTTTATCACATCGTAATCGTCTGAGCTTCCACCAAAATAGCTTGCAGCGTACTTCGCTTCGGAGCGTTCCTGAGTTTGAAACAATCCCCAATACACTCCATCAATATAAAGATGATAGAATCGACTTCTTGTGTAAGGCTGCCCCATTTCTCTTTGCATGTCTCGACAAAACACATCACTGATCATTGTGTTGTATTGCCCAAGATGTCCGGGATAACTCCAGGCATAATTTTGTCCAGTGCGCAAATCCACTTTGTCGAATTTAGAAACTCCCTCTGATCCAAAAAGCGGATAATCTAACTTGCCTACTCCATACTCACTTCTGAAAAAGAACCGAAATGCATGCTTGGGATCATCTCCATGCCGGCTCCAGCCTCCTCGAATCCGAATACCTGCATTGATCTGAAAGCCATCTGTTCCATTTGGATTAAGTAATTCAATAGATGCAGGGCGTTCCCATGCATCACCATCTTCCAATGCATGGTTATAGATACCGCTATCCGCACCAAACAGATTTTTCAGATCTGTCACTATAGAAATTGTCGGGATAGCTAAAAGTGCGCTGTCAATTTTGTCTTTATAGAGTGTGCTAGTAAGGACATTGAGATCCATACCGTAATGCATGGATTGAACCGATGAAGAATCCAGCCAATCAGCACTGGGCTTGACACCGCTCGGAGATAAAGCTCCGACTTTATCGATGAATAAATATGTTTGAGTCATGCTTGCACTGAAAGAAGAATCAGGCTCAAGCGTGCATGCGCGAACAACGACAGCGGGTGCTGTTGGTCGATGACCGGTGGTATCTTCCGGATCAATAAGAATTGTCACTGGTGAATTTTGACTTAATGCAGTAGCAGATGTTTGAGGTTCCGAACCATCAAGCGTGTACTTAATGATCGCATTTGAAATCTGGGAGCTCACAACCACCTGAAACTTGGTTTGATAGAAGCCATGTTTCACGGAAAACTCGGGAACATCTGTTGAAGCAAGACCGGGCTTGGCGTTGAGAACGATTGAACAACACCAAACAACCACAACAACTTTTATTAAAGAAACTATAATGCTTGTATTTTTCATTCACTTTATTTCTGCGGCCCAAATACAATACAACAGGTCTGGATTTATATTAATATAAAATGTTTGCCGTTTCTCAACTGCTGCAAGCAGTGAAATTTCTTACCATCGAAAAACAACGATATGTTTATTCAAGAGTATACATTCAACCGTACACGATCAATAAAACTTTCTTGGGTTTATTTTACTAAACTCATCTTCTTCGTATCAACAAAATCATCTGTTTGCAATTTGTAGAAATAAATACCACTTGATAATTTCGATGCATCAAACACAACTTGATAAGAACCAGCTGGTTTTTTCTCTCCCTGAAGAAGCACGGCGACTTCACGACCGAGGACATCGTACACTCGCAGTGTAACGGTGCTTGATCGTGGTAATATATAGGAAATCATCGTCTGTGGATTGAATGGATTCGGATAATTTTGATTCAATCGATACTGATTGACCACCGCAATAGTCTTATTGTTTTCTACTCCGGTGTTGGTACCCGGTTCAACAAGAATATATTGAACTGACCGTGGAGGTGATGTAAATTTTATATCTCCTGCGGTCGAATATGCAGAGGCAGGAATAGCAGTCAGTGTGTCAATCGGCCCGCCGATCTGATACTTCGATCCTACTCCATTGACATACACTACCTGTGAGAAATCACCATTATCCGTGCCGCCTGTCAACGAATACACATAATACCGATCACCATATCCAAATTGCTGTGCGAGTGTTAATTCTACCGTTTGTACTGTCGTCCCTTTATTCACCACGACGACACCGGCATGCCCTGATGCAAACCGAGATACGTACGCCATGACATTCGAGCTTCCTGTCACGGTCGAGTTGACCATTTGATCACCGAAAAATTTTTGGAAATAATACATATAAAAGAACGGTGGATGTGGATTCCACATGGGGGGATTACCCGGTTCACCCCCTTGATTGAACATCCCTTGATCATCACCACCAGAGTATCCATTGGCAAGATCCCATCGACTGGACATGCTGAAACCGTCTTTGGCCAATTCACCAAGCACAAGAGCAGCATGCATACCATTGACAAATGAACACATCTGCTTGGATCCGACCGCAAAAATATTCCATTCAGTCAGTGCAATCGGTTTTAATTGCACTTTATTTTGAGTTGCAACCTGTTTAACAAAGTTATAGATGGAGCTTGAAACAGCCGTGGCCGAATTAAGAATAGTCGCAGCCGGTGTATTCTCACCGTAGTTTGTGAAATATGAGTGCACAATAAAAAAGTCCGCAGCATCTCCTGCCTCTTTAAAGAAGCCGCTATCCCATGTCGATTCTGTCGATGTACCGGACGGCTGTTCATACAATACCGCGCCGATATATATTGGGTTCCCATTTTCGGCGGCGGCGGCTCGCATAGAATCGGCGTACACCAAAAAGTGTTTGCCATAAAGATCGCCCGTCTGGATCACCGGTTGACCATCTTTATTCCGTTTCGGATCTATCATGTATCCAGCTTGCCAATTCCCAAAATCCTCATTGCCAATTTCCCAGAACTTTGTTTGCCCTCCATCGTACCTTACCCAATTAGCTGCATAGTGAGCTGCAGCAGCTACTGGATCTGAAGATGTCCCGTAACGAGCATAACCATAGTTGATCGTTATGATGCCGGTGGCCCCGGTATAATTCAGCATGGTATAGTAATTATCAACGGAGAGAGTCCAAGTTTGTGAATTTAAATTTTGACCACCATACCAGTATGATGCGAGGGTGTTTTTTCCGCTGCTTCCATCTACGAGGGAATCAGGGGTATCAGAAGGCGGCTGAGATGCATCCCAAAAGAAAACACTACTGAGGTTGCCTCCCGGATATCGTATAATATTTGGAGATAAAAGCGTGATATATGAGAGCAATGCCGGTTGGTGAATGACATCTGACATATATATATTTGCATTGTTGCCGTACAAATATTGTGAAACTTTTGCGATTGTATCGTTTGCAAATATCGTAACCGTTACCGTGGGAGACGCCGATGTTTTTACTCCATCCTGATATACTGGAGTTGATATATATTTTGATGCAAAATCATTAAGGAAACAATTTGCATTGGTTTGCCCAAACAAAGGTATACTACTCATGATAGCCGTTGCACAAACATTTATGACGTATCGAATTTTCATATCAAGATTCCTGTGAATAAAATTCAATGCTATTCTAATATTAAATTCGCATTGAGTCAATGCTGAGCGTCAACTGTGCTTCAATAATCTTATCTCTTGTTAAAATGTCTGAGGGAATGAACATGTGTACTATGGAAAAGAAAGAAAAAGGGTCGATTTCGAAAATTTCAAATCGACCCTCTCTGTCGCGGATTGTTCTATTGTCACATCGTCATTCCAATTGACAACACATTTCCTCTGATGTATTGGAATGACTGAAAATTATTCAAACTCAATAGTATGGAGCACCGTTAATTCCTATATCAACCTTATAAACATACCAATTTATTGCTGGACTCACATTCGCGTTTCCACTTATCAGATAAAGCTTAGTACCTATGCAAAAATCCCTGCAATAGTCTGGAATAATACCTTTGTAGAGGGTTTCTGAGTGCTGCGTTGCCACATCAACAACAAGAATGGGATCCGGTGAATAGAAACCGATATACAGTTTACTTCCATCGGCAGAAAATGAAATACTTCGTATAGGACTATTAGCATACGTTGTTGTGGATAAGTCATAAAACAGAGTTTTATCACCAACTTTGCTTGTATCTGCAAGTGAACTGACCCAGATCGCATGACCAGTTGGCGTTCCTGCTGCAACATAGAGATTTTGATTTTGCAGATTTGTACCAAATACGCGAATCGCCCAAATTGTATCTGTTGTGTTATTAAATACGGTTTCTAGTCTAGCTGATTTATTTGGGCGAATGACCTGCAGAGTAGTCCTTACTCCGCCTGCATATAGATATCCATTGACATCAAAATCAAAACAGGTAAGGAATTTGGTGCTTTTATACCACAAAGAATCAGTTCCTGTTTGCATATTGATCATGCCCACTTTTTGGGCACCAATACTACCAGGGCTAACATAAGTAGTTCCCATATAATAGAGATTTCCATCAGGACCAATTTTCGCCACCGTTGGACCTCCCGTACTTTGTGTCGCAGTTGCCACCGTTGTCCTCACGCCGTCTGGTGTTATTTTATAGACCGTAAAAGGAGTAGTTCCTTTGATAACATATAAGTTTTCTGCATTATCTAAAGCAACGGTATTCAACTGGTCGTTCGCTACAAAGGAGCCAAAACTGCTAATGACACGATTGACTTTATAGGGACCTTTTTTTACAGGATAAAGCGCTTCGTATGATACTACCGAAATAGTACAGGTATCGACCGAAAGATTAGGACGATACACCGTAATTGCAGTTGTACTCGAAGACGCTATTATCGCAGGGACGTTACCAAAATAGACGAGATTGACGCTTGAAGCATCGGCGAAGTTTTGCCCCTGAATAGTTATAGTACTAACACCGGCAACTGCCGAATCGGGGGGGATAATTTGAGTAATCACAGGTATCACCGATCCCCCGGCGGGTTTATCCCACTTCGGTTCGGCAACATCATATTTGCATCCGGTAATAACCGTGATCAATGACGCTAAGACAAGGAGAGTCATTGTGAAGAAGCGTTTGGCTTTCATAATTTTATTCCTTCCTCAGTTCAAAATAAAAATCGAGCGGTCATTCGTTGAACGTTGTTGAATACCCCATATGGAGTATATGAGTAATCAAAAGCAAATCCAAATTGAGAGACCCCAACTCCAAATGATAGTCCGCTGTTTTCATCATTATTAGTAATATACCCGCCACGTAAGGAAAGCATATTCATTATCTTGTATTCTAATCCAATTTTCAACTGTTCAGGATGGTCCCGATAATGACTTGCATCAATGCTCATATATAAGGATTGGTTCAACGGAACTTCCCCGATCAGGTCCATAAGATTCATTGAGATTCCAAGTGTGAATGTCAATGGCAGTTGAAATTCTTCCTGCGCATATTGAACGTTTTCTGAAAAATTTCTAACCGACATACCAAACACAAGACTTTTTATACCAGTTTTGAATTGCGTTCCGAAATCTATCACCCACGTTCCCGATTTATTAGGAACAGTTACCGCACTATCTACATATTTTCCCGTGGTATGCCCAAGAGAATCAAGGAGTGGTACTTGTTTGTATACATTAGGGATATAACTATTTCCCAAATCTTGATGAGCCCAGCGGATATGAGCTCCAACGCCAAATCGGTCAGTTAACCGTTTGGCATACCCAACACCGATTGCATAGGAATTCAATTTAAAGATGTCGATATCATCGTATCCTTTATCAATATTTTGATCTACACGCGTACTGATAAAATTGCCATAGTCCACATATTGGGCGCTAAAACCAATAACACCGTAATTACCCTGTGCCGGATTAATGGCCATACCCACTGTATAGTGCCTGATATCGGCAATCCACTGGTTTGTACTGGCTGATACTTCAAAGAAATTTTCCATCCAGGACATTCCAGCCGGGTTAAAAAACAAGGAACTGGAATTGGTTTGAAGACTGGTCATTGCTTCTGCCATCGCTGCAGCCTTGGCATCTGAAACGACACTCAAGAATTGATATCCTGTTTGTGCTAATTTTTGATTGTCTTGCGTAAACCCATATTGGTGTAGCAGGCTTACCATCAAAAAACTAACTATGATTCTACCTATCTTCTTTTTCATTGATCAACTCCTTACCTGATAATCACGAACTTACGGAAAGTAGATTGGCCTGCACTAAAAATCTTATCACCTTTTTGGAACATCGTTTGGCCTTGAGAATATATCTTATGTAAATTTTCATCAGTAATATCATACTTAGCAATTTCATCTTCTTTGGCGTATGTATCTTCGGTGACTTCGACATACAAGATATAAATACCACTGACTACGACCTGACCTGAAGAAGTCTTTGAATCCCAGATTTCATCACCCGATCCATTGGTATGAAGTATTTCCAAAATCTTTGTCCCATTTTCAGTAAATATTTTTAACCTGCATTTTGGTGGAAGTCCATAAAACACAATACGGTCATATTGGAATTGATCACCAAACTGCCATTTCCGTGACCGAATGTCGTATGGATTAGGAACTACCCGAATTTCACCTAATAAATTAGCTGCAGGCCTAAGCAAATTTGCCGCAACACTCGTTAATGTTAAAAACATGCTGCTATATAAAGGAGTGCCCGGCCTGAGATCATTCTGTGTACCGTCATCCTTCGATTGAATAGAATAATAATAATTAAACCCTCTCACAGCGGAAGTATCATCCCAGGTGTTACTCGTATAGGATTTATCGCATTCAAAAACCTTTGTATACACTGTACGAAAATCCTTCACACTGCCTACGGCTCTAGTGATCACATACCCATTAAAATGTGGATCTGCTGCAGCATTACCAGACCATTGCAAGTTTATACGATCACCCCCTGATGTAACTATGAAATGATCAGGTGCTGGTGGAGGCTGAGGGAGAGTATAACCAGAATAATAATTTCTGAGCGCACTGTGCATGGTTTGTTTAATAGAATCCACTCCTGTAAAAATCCAAGCTTTCGTGTATTCTTCATATGGTAAGCTCGCCGGAAAATAGCCAGGAGGACGGGTAAGAGGGGGATTGAGCGTAGGTGCGCTTGCGGCTGTAAAATATTGATACCAGTTTTCACCGACCTCGCGGCATTTTTCCCAGCTTATTCCACTGGATGCTTCAGCAAATATAATATGAATGCTATCTCCAGGAGCAAGTGTATAGGGACCAAAACCTTGTTCCTGCCCAGTTCCACCACCGGCATCCCGATCTACGTGACCAGTTCTCCAATCAGAGACATATTGATCTCCAACAGATTCTGCATGGGATTGTGGCAGATGCGGTTCTGATATTCTATTATAACGTTGCAGCATAAACGTTTCATCATATTGACTTACAGCAGCCTCCATAATAGCATCATCTTGGCAACAATATGATGTTGACATAGGCTGATTAGGATCATTTGTTCCAAAATCGCTCCCCGGTCCTTTCGAAACAAACAAAGTAACTGCACCATTAAATTTCGCGGAACCTATCATACCATCTAAATTTACTCCGCCTCCTTGTTGATTGGGACAACCCCAATCTTGATCATAGGTCACAGTATTGCGATCCTTGTTGGGACCATAGAATGAATAAAAACCTCTGATCGTATCATATCTCATAGAATCGGATGAGGGTGCATACGGACCAAAATCATTATATTCAGTACTCATGCCCCATTCCGAAGAGAACGCACCCCATGAAGAACCGTAGCCAGTGGAAGTAATTCCGGAAAAAGCATAACGATAGAGGAAACCGACCCAGAAATTATTCAATGTCTGCGGATTAACATCACCGGCTTTATCATAAATACCGGTGTTCTTAAACACATAGTCATTGATGAAATAATTATTATGATTCTGCTGCACAAATGCGAGTACCTTCTTTGTTACTGAAACACCGATTGAAGTATTAAATCGTGTGATAATCATCCTATCACAAGGAAGATTATTCTCTTGATCGTCCAAGACATCGTACAGTGTATTATTTGTACCAATTTGACCATCCACAAACACCTTGGGTGGGTTGGATTTTCCAATCAACTTCATGCCGAGAGGAAAAACCATTGCCGGTTGGTTCGCTGGATCATAGCGAGGCCCCGAGCCGACAACCTTCACAGATTTCAATTTATTTTCAACTTTATCATAGAATTGTTTGGCACCTAACCATAGGCCATTCATCCGGCAGGTGTACTGGTTGTCGCCATATTGTACTGGCCATTCCAGAAAATTATTACCAGTTCCTATAAGCTCACATTCGGATCCGTAGTCCATAAAAAAAGATTGTAATTGACCTACACGCATCCATCTGGAATCTTGAGATGCCAATCGCTGGAAACCGCCTGCAATGAAGATACAACCGATTACCATCAGCATCAGTCGAATTGTATATTTTTTATTATTCATCAGAAATTCCCATTTATATTAGTGGTTGTCGATTTTCAATCTATGTCAATATTAAGGCGAAGACCAAATGAAATATTGCGTGGATTGAGAAACCAATACGTGGAAGGATTAGGCATATCAATATATGCTTTATCCTTATTGATCTGATCGATCCTTGCCTGATCAACTACCTTCCACCGCGGAGTCTGATCAGTTGTACCAGCCGGGAGTGTAATGGTTGGATCATACTGCCAATATTTTCCAGTGCTGTTTTCATAATAAACTGCAACTGTACTCCCTGCGCCTTTCATTGTCTGAGCCATCGATGCTTGATATACTTCGGGTACCCAATCTACGCCAGGTGTACGATAATCCCCGAATTTATCATCACCGGGAATATTTAGGTAAGCGTTACTTTCGGGTAAATGGAGTGAAGCTTGGTAAGCTATATCACCAGTATTGTTCAAACGGAGTGTATTGAAGAGGTTGGAAATATCGACATACAGTTGAATGTTGAATCGTTTAAACACAAAAGACTTGCTTGCCCGCAATCTTGCATCAAAATAATCCACGTATTGCACATTATTCATTATACCAGGAGCATTTTGTGGATTATATGTAGTCCATCCGCCCGCACTCCAATTTAAGAGAATGCTGGCCATAAAATCACCAAGAATTTTGTTCCCGAGTAATGTTGGCCCAAAATCTTCAGGTGTCGAGAAATTAAGGTTTGCCCTTGCAAAAGGCGCAGGTATAGGGCGAGCCTGATAGATATTGGTAACGTTTGCTATGTTTTCTACATAGTTCGTTTGCTGAGCCGGATCTTCATACTGACGTGGCACCATGAAGTTACCAGACGATGTTGCTTGATATGTATAATTGATGAAACCATAAAACCAACGACCGACAGATTTACGTAGAGTAAACTCAAATCCTCGAATATCTGAATAACCCGTAGAGGTTGTTACCTGATAGGATGATCCTCCAATGGGATAGTATGTTATTTGATTATACGGGTCACTCTGCTGATTACTGATATCTCGATAAAATGCTGTTAGTTGAACCAGCACCTCACCATCAAATAATTGATGATCATACCCTAATTCATATGAAATAGTTTTAGCAAGCGCAAGATTCGGATCACCGATACCCGCTAATGTGTTATCGTTTCGCCGATCGAATCGGAATAGAGATTCGTACTGAGGCATCTGTTTAAAGTGCCCGTAATTAAAATACAGTTTAGAATTCTCTGTAATAGGATGTGAAATGCCTAAACGAGGGCTGAGCTGCCATTGACCCTCTGATTTTGTCATTGCGAAAGTCATATCAGTGCTATATTTATATCCATAGAAATTCGAGTTGTACGGATCGAATACCCACCAAGAAGTATTAGAGTTACTATAATCGAGACGTAAACCGGCGTTGAGAGTAAACCCTTGGGTCTCCAGTTTATCCTGAGCATAGGCTCCAGCCCTCAGTGGATAATTTTCCATCTGAACACGGCTTGCATACGTTAAGCCTGCAGTTTGCATCTGTATAAATCCGTAATCCAAATTCAGATCATTATAAACGAATTCAGCGCCTGCTTTCACCTGGTTACTGAAATCGACCTGGCTTGTAATATCAAATTTGGCTGTTGTCGAACTTGCCGTAGAATTATCGCGTGCTAATGATTGTTGTTCGCCTGCATAAACAATAATTCCATCTGAGGAACTTGCCGCCGGAAAATAACCATCTGGATTTGACGTTTCATAAAACCCTGGCACTATTTCAAATTTTTGTGAAGTATCCCGCGCTGCAGGTGGACGAGAGAAGTAACTGCGCCGAAAATATTCTATCGAAGCTTCATATAATGTTTTTGGACTGAGTGTTTGAGTGATTTTTGCCGATAAGGAGCGATTACCAATATCTGTTAAACTGTATGTCCAATCACTGAACATATTAAACAATACACTGCCACCTGTGCCGCCCGCGATATCACTCGGGGTTTGCGGATAAGATAATCTGTTCCAATTATCCTGCTCCGTAGCAATATTACCTATAAGGCCTGAAACACTAAGCTTCATCGATTTGCTGATATCCGAGGTAATGACTAACCGTCCATCATAATTTGAATAATCCGGTCTCGACATCGGAAAGAGCAGCATATCTCTCTCGCTGCGATAGGAGGCAAAGAACCGAAGATTTCCAAGTACGTCAGAAACGAACGGAACTGGGCCACCAAAACCAGCATCAATATTGTAATCGGGTCGATTGTTGATTTGTGCTTTCCGGGTCTCATATTCAAAAGCTCTTTGAGCTCCTAGTGGTGTTAAATCATTCGTTGGATCATTGTCTGACATCAATTGCTGGGAGATCTGGTTCCATCCAACAAAGGGGAGATAATGTTGTTGGGTATATATATCCCACCCACCAGCAGTTGTTCCAGTCCAACAGACTGCAGGGTCATAATACGATCGCAGCCAATAAGAATTCGGATCCTGAACATCTGGTATACCATTGCCTCGATAATATTTTGGCGCCGGAGGCGTCATATTTACCATAATACTTCCTGAGTATCCTTTTTGCTTTCCTTCATTTGTCACGACTTTCAAAATACCAGATTGCACTTGTCCATATTCTGCATTGAATCCTCCGCGCTCAACAGAAACATCTTTTACACTACTGAGCGCTACTCTCGTTACAGCTTGATTATTTCGGGGATCCCTCATAGTGACACCATCAAGAAGGAAGAGCGATTGATCCATTGTGCTGCCACGAATCTTATCATTGTTAATACCGGCTTGCATATTAACAACATCCATTACATTAGATGCGGGGAGATCCTCAATCTCGCTTACAGAAACATCAACCACGCTGGTAGCAACATCCTTCTTAATAACATTTCTCTCGGCTGTGATGATTGTCTCGCCAACTTCGATTGCTTGCGGTTCAAGCGCAATATCCACTCGTGCAGTTTGATCGATGTAAACCCTGACATCGTTGACAAGGATTTTTCTATATCCGATAAATGATATTTGAACCATATATGTTCCTGGCGGAACATAGAGAACGGTATACTGACCATCAACGTCAGTCACTACGCCTAACGACGTCCCAACCACAACGATATTGGCTCCAATCATAGGTTCGCCTGTCGCTTTATCGGTTATTGTGCCGGCGATCTTTCCTGTCGTTCCAGACCATAATTGTGAGACTGTTACAACCACCAATATTAACATTAAGAAAATTAATCTCATCAGTTGATTCATAATTATTTCTCCTTCTAATTTGAATTGACTGCTACTGCTGGAAAGCGAGGATTTTTTCTCCAAATTTCAAAGCGAAGCAATACCATAACGATGCTCTAGAGCGAGTTACACTTCACGATGTTTTTTTAAAGACTGAGTAAAGAACAACAGATAAAGAAGAAGTATTAAAAATTTTTCGATAAAATGTCTCCACTACATTAATTGAGCAGCTAAAAATTTTAAACTTTATTTCGATTCCTTGACTTTAAAAAATATTTGAACTAAACTCACTGATTGAAAATTGATTGAATTGTTTCAATGGAATATAAGTAGTATTCTTTAAAAGTCAAGTTTTTTTAATAAAATATCTATCCATCAGTTTTGGATACCGCTAGTGAAAAAAGTTACGATTGGCGATATAGCCAGACGAGTGGAAGTCTCAATAGGCACGGTGTCTGCCGTGATTAATGGAAAAAAACTGTTAAACCGGAAACAAGAAAAGCTGTTCTGAGCGCAATAAAAGGACTGAATTACTGGCCACGTGGAAGCGTTCGGAATTTTAAAAATGCGGATATATATTCTAACAGTATCGGATTACTCATTCGCGAATTAGACAATCCGTTCTATATGAAGATTACAAAGGGGGTTCTAGAATCCTCCAAAAGCAAAGGATATTTAGTCAGCATGGTACTGCACCCCATCAGCTTTTTGACAATCGACGTCTGCGGGTGTTGGTGATCTTGGAAAATTACACGAAGGAGTGTTTGACTCTTGAAGCTAATGCAAGGATCCGGGGAATCGATGTGGTGACGACACTGGAACAAATTACGCGTGAACATGGATTTCCGAAACGGATTAAAGTAGATAATGGACCAGAATTCATCTCAAAGGATTTAGACCGATGGGCATATTGGAATCATGTGGAACTGGATTTCAGTCGTCCGGGTAGACCATCGGACAATGCACTGGTTGAAGCATTCAACTCTCGTTTTCGACAAGAGTGTTTGAATCAACATTGGTTTCTGTCGCTGGAAGATGCCAGAGGGAAACTTTCTCACTGGCAAAACGAACACAATACCGAGAGACCACACAGTGCATTAGGTTACCGAGCACTATTGGAAGGTAAGTTCAAAACAACCAATGTGAAAGCTGTTGCGGCATAAAATCATAGAAATACTTACATTGAATTTGGACCCACGATGGGGGCAAGTACCCAATATACTTTTTACTAAGTTTAAATTGGATCGCTTTTTCGGGAGCAGGTCAGTGTGATTCTAGTTTCACCTGTTCATTTCGCTGTATGCATATCGGTCACCATCTCCATCAAAGTCCTTATGAATTGGAAACCGTTCGGTTGAACGATTCTTTTCACGTCCCAATTGGATACCTCAAGTTTTTCTGGCGTTGTAGTGAATTTGGTTGTTTTGGTTTCTTAATCTCTATTGGGCATGAAACCAGCGAAGCCAAGAAGAACAAAGAAATTAACTCACTTAAAAAGAAATACGCCTGTAGCTTTCTCTTAGCTACAGGCGTACTTGTGTCTCAAGTTGAAGATAAATTGTTCTCAATAATATGGCGCGCCGGTTGTTCCTACATCTACCTTATATACTAACCAGTTTACAGCTGGAGTTGTATTACCACTTATATAGTAAATATTATCTCCAAAACAAATTTGTCTGCAATAGGTTGGCAGAATACCTTTGTAAATGAAATCCACACTATTAGGTGATATTGGAAAACTCGTTGCATCTGCGATTAAGATTGGATACTGTGAATTAGTTCCAATGTACATCATTGTTCCATCTGCAGAAAAAGAAAATCCACTTATAGGAAGAGAGGCGAGTGCAGTATGAGTGCAGTCAAGCACGAGTTCCTGGGTGCCTATCTTGCTTGTATCACTAATCGAATGGCGCCAGAATGCTGTTCTCGTTGCAACATAAACGTAATTGTTGAATACGCGTATACTTAATATCGTGTCTTGTGGATAAAACCCATCCATCCTTATAGAACGATTAGGGCGGATTACCACAATGCCGCTTTTTGACCCACCGGTATAAAAATAACCGTTTGCGTCAAAATCACCGTATGAAATTTTAGGAGAAATTTGTTTTAATAATAAAGAATCATATAACGTCGGTGAATTCAAGTCAATCATGTGAACATCTTTAGAATTTGGAAATGCACCCTGCAGGTAATAGAGTTTACCGTCTGGGCTGATTTTCGCATCCGACAACGTTATCGGCTTTGTCAACTGAGTCTGCGGTGTCTCTCCAGCTAAATATCCAAGTAATGTCTTCCCTCCACTTGGCGAAATTTTCCAGAGATTATATAGAAAATTCGAAACAGAAGAACTTACAACTGTTGTGACTGCTTCAATAACATAGAGATTTCCGTATTTGTCAAGAGTAAGCGTGCTCAATGGCACATTTGTTGTAAAACTACCATACGGTTCCTTTATTGCAGTAATTTTGTACGGACTAAATTTAGCCAAGGCAAGTGATTTATTCGAAGCTATTTTTATTATACATGAATCTGAAACTATGTCGGGTCTTAAAACTTTTATTGCTGATGAAGATGCTTCCACGACAGTTGCCTGCATACCATTAAAGTAAACACCGTTATGTACAAAAGTATTATTCGTTATTAGTACTGAATCTCTCACGTTTAAAGAATCAATATAATAATAATACTTAGTTACACTGGTTGAATCCAAAGCACCTGCTAAATTCGTACCGAGAATTGTTATATAGTTCACTCCTGCTGTTGCTTGTACAGGAGTGATTCCGGTAATAGTCACAATTACTGAATTTGGTGGAGGACTATACCATTGTGGTTCTGCGACATCATATTTACACCCGACGATTACCGTCATCAATGACGCGACTATAAAAAAGGCCATTGCGTAAATGCGATAGGATTTCATGATCTTCTTCCTTCATCAATTAAATGAAAAACGAGCGGTCACTCGCTGAACCTTGTCAAACACCCCAAACGGCGTATAGGCATAATCAAAAGCAAAACCGAATCGAGAGATCCCAAGCCCATACGACATTCCGTTCCCACCATTGTCATTGGCATATCCTGCACGTAATGATAGCGTGCTCATCACCCGGTATTCCAACCCAACTTTAATCTGTTCCGGATGATCAACGTAATGACTCGCATCGACACTTATATTCAGCGATTGATCCAGCGGAACTTCCCCAATAAAATCCATAAGGTTCATTGATAATCCCAGGGTAAACACCAAGGGCGTCTGAAACCCTTCCTGTGAATACTTGATATCCTTCGAAAAATTCCGCACCGACATCCCAAATACCAGACTCTTTACTCCCGTCTTGAACTGCGTTCCAAAATCAAATACATACGGCGTCAGTTTATTCGATACATATACCGTATCTGCAATTCGTCCCCCTTTAACCGTGTCAGTCCGAATATTGACCGCTGTCATCGATTGACCCAAATCCTGTCGTGCCCATCGTACCTGCCCTCCTACACTAAATCGATCCGTCAACTGTTTGGCATACCCAACTCCAATCGCTAATGCATTTAAATTAAATATGCCTGTATCATCATACCCCAGCGGAACGGTCGTGTTCACGCGCGTACCAAAAAAATCCCCGTAATCCACATACTGCACACTAAAGCCTAAAACTCCATATTCACCCTTGGCGGGGCGGATGGCCAAACTAAATGTCTGGTGCTTGATATCCGCTATCCACTGGTTGATGCTCGCCGTTACGTCGATAAAATTTGCCATGTCCGCCATTCCCGCTGGATTAAAAAACAATGCGCTGGAGCCGATCTGAAGACTGGTCATCGCCTCTGCCATTGCTGCTGCACGCGCGTCTGACACGACACTCAAAAATTGAAATCCTGTCTGCGCCAATTTCTGGTTCTCTTGGGCATACCCTCTGCTGAACAATACGCCTCCCACCAGTATACCAACGATTACTATATATATCTTCTTTTCCATTGATCGTCTCCTTACCTGATGACTACAAACTTACGAAATACCGATTGACCGTCGGGCGTCTCAACGTAGAGAATATAAATCCCGCTGGCTATGATCTGTCCCGAGGAAGTTGTCGAATTCCATAGCTCATCACCTGTGCCTTTTGTATGAGCTCTTTGCCAGATCAAATCACCTCGCTCTGTGAATATCTTCAGTTGACAAATTGGAGGCAATCCATAAAACGCTATCCGGTCATATTGAGATTGGTCACCAAACTGGAAGAACCTCCCCCGTATATCATACGGGTTGGGAACAACACGCACCATATCGAGTCCCTTCCCGCTGGCAATTGCATATAAAGTCACAAAATTTGAACCAAGATATGATACTTCATTACCCGCACTATAGTGTGATCCAGAGATCCAGTTCCCTTGTGATACCAGCAATTGCCAATGTGTCTTATCTATATCCGGTGCGATCGTGTCACGAGCAAACTCACTTCTGCAAATATAACTTGACCCATTATAGGTCACTATATCATGCGTCGTATCTGCATAGCTTGACCTTGATATCCATGCCCCTTTATTAAATGCTAGAGAGTCTCCTTGTGTCGTCGCCATTTGCCAACTCGTATCAACATCTGGTTTTGTCGTATCAAATACAGCGAGCTTACAGATATAATTTATATGATTATAGGTTACAACATCATGACTACTATAATGGTTCGTGTCAGACCACGTCCCTTTATATGGCACTATCAATTTCCAAAATGTATTAAGTACATCTGGTGGAAATGGTGTCTTTGGTTCTGCCGGCCGCTGGAGCGTTGCAGGAACACTGGTTATAGTCCAGAATAAACTGCTGTAAAGAGCTGTTCCTGCCTGCGTTCCATCGTCTTTCGATTGAATATAATAATAATAGTCGAATCCCCTCTTCGCCGTGACATCATCAAATTCATTGACAATGTTAGATTTTGTACAATCGAAGATCTTTTCATATACCGTTCTTCTATCCAGGACATTTCCTTGGGAGCGATAAATTACATATCCACCGAAGTGTGGGTCACTCTCGGCATTATTCGCCCACGTGAGGATAATTCTATCTCCGCCGGATGTAACCGTAAATTGATTAGGTGGAGGGGGAGGTTTTGGAATCGCGTAACCGGAGTTATAATTATTTAACGCATTATGATAGGTTTTCAGAATAGAATCTACTCCAGTTTGAACCCAAATACGTTTATATGCATCGAAGTCGGTTGTTGTTGTTCCGTCCGGCAGAGTCAAAGTAGGTTTGCCCGGTGAATTGTTCCACCATAGGAGCCATTTACTGCCAACTTCACAAGCTTTTTCCCATGAGATGCCCGCCACAGCTTCTGCCATAACGATGTGAATACTGTCGCCGGGTGCTAAATGATACGGACCATATGCCATCTCTGGCTGGATTCCACCGCCGAGATTCCTTACCGGATCTTTCCAATTTGCTGCATAATTATTTCCAACAAGAACGTCATGCTGATGTGCCGCATCCGGATGACCATCTGTAATTGCAGCCCAGCGCACGGACATAATCTGTTCATCGTATTGACTTACATCTTTATTCATTATTGCACCATCGGCACTGATATAGTGGTTTGTTCTGGGTTGCCAAATATCATCCGATTTATCAGTCGCGCTTTTATCAGCATGGAGCGTCACACTTCCTGCATATTTCGCCGCTGCTAATTCGCCGGTTTCTAACTGATCTGGATCTCCCCAGTCATCATCATAAGAAACTCTCGTTCGCTCTAAATCCGGGCCATACCAAGTATAAGCGGCTCGTAGTTGGTAAGTGGGTTTAGATGGATCGGTATACTCTGGTGCAGTTGGATCCCCGCCAACTGAATGATTTGTGTTACTCTCTCCCCACGTTGAATTCCATGATCCCCAACCCAAACCATATCCTGTGCAGCTTACTCCAGCAAATGAATATCGATCAGTAAAATAAAAATAAACGGAATCTAATGTTTGTTGTATGACATCGCCAGCCGCATCATAGATTCCTGTATTTGTGAAGACGAAATCTTTTATATGATAATTATCGTTGTTCGGTTGGTCAAACACCATTTGCTTTTTCGTGACCGAGATTCCCATGGATGTATTAAACTTCACCAGTACTTCACGGTCACACTCCAGATTGAGATTCACCTCATCTAAAATGTCAAATGAATTGAGTACCGATGCAAGTTGATCATCCACAGTGACAATTGGATGAGTCCTCTTGCCTATAAGTTTGATTACTTGTGGAAAGATTTTAGTCGAATACGTTCCAACGCGCGGTCCGGCATCAATGACCTTGTAGCTTAGCACTTTACCAGCTACCGGATCATTGAAATTCCTACATCCGATCCATAATCCTCTCATCCGAAGTGTATTCTGATCAATACTATATTGCGCAGGCCACGAGAAGATGTTGCTATTACCAGCTGTAAATTCACCCTCAAATTCCCCTCCTATCTCATTGACGGGTGTCTGAAGTGGTGTAATACGGAGCCATCGAATTTGCTGTGCGTAACTGGAATTAAAATTACCGCAGGTTATGATTAAAAAGCCCACCGCAAGTATCAGAAGTCGAAAAATAATTTTTATTTTTTCTGTTTTCATGGCGATCTCTTTTTATTTGCTATTCAGTGAAATTGAATGTAAATTTTAAGCCAAAGAAAATTTGTCTTGGATTAAGGAACCAGAACGTGGAAGCATTCGGCATGTTAATATATGCCTTGTCCTTATTAATCTGGTCTATCCTTGTCTGATCAACTTGCATCCAAGAATTAACTCCTCCTTGATTCACAACCACCTGCCAGTATTTGCCAGTCGAAGCCTCATAATATATTGCACGATAATCACTCGGAGGTGTCGTCCCTTGGACTTTGTTTTGATACATCTCTGGCTGCCAATCAACACCCGGTGTACGATAGACTCCCACTTTATCACCTCCGGGGATGTTATCATACGCATCATTCTTTGGTAGGTGGAGCGATGACATATACCCTTGATCATTTGTATTGTACAATTGTAATGTATTCAGAACATTATTGATATCCATAAATAATTGCAGTCTGAATTTTCCAATAACTACGGTTTTATCAAGCCGTAAGGCAGTGTTATAAAAATCAACTGCCTGAACGTTATACGCTATTGATGCAACATTTTTAGGATTCCATGTTGTCCAATAGCCATCCTGCCAGTCGAGCGTTGTATTAAGGGTCCATCCACCGAGAATTTTATGCCCGAATACTAACGGTCCCCAGTCTTCCGGCGTCATTAAGCTGATGTTGACTCTGGCGTACGGCTGAGGAATTGGACGATCCTGATAAAGGTTCACAGTTGCGTCATTAAATGCATTCTGTTCTGCAGGATCGTCGAAGATCTTCGAGCTGCCAAAATGCCCTGTGGTGTTTACCTGATAGGTGTAATTTGCAAACCCAACTAACCAGCGCCCAGCCGTTTTACGGAAAGTAAGTTCAAATCCGCGTGTATCCTGATAATTGTTGGAAGTAGATTTTGTATAATCAAATCCAGCAATAGTTGAAACATACTCCGTGAAATCCTGCTGGTCGGAAATATCATTATAGTACGCCGCTATTTGCAAGAGGTAGTCTCCGAATAAAATTTGATCAAAACCTAACTCATAGGAAATCGTTTTAGCCAAAAGAAGATCGGGATAACCAAAACTTGTCATCGCATGTTGATCATTCCGTTGAACACGGAAGAGACTTTCGTATTGAGGTGTTTCTCGGAAATGACCGTAATTGAAAAACAGCTTGGAATCTTCCGTAATTGGATGTGCGATACCCAGGCGCGGGCTCCATTGCCATTGCGGTTTAAATTTCTCCTTTGTAAAATCCTTCGTTGGATCGAAAGAAGAGGAGAAGAAGCTCGGATCAAATTCATTCATATCCCACCAAGCAGTTCGCGGATCATAGTAATCGAGACGTAATCCAATGTTTGCGGTAAATTCTTTAGTCTCCAGTTTATCTTGAACGTATACAGCACCTGTTATCGGATAGACTTCCATCTGAACACGACTCGAATACAATTTGCCATCGGAGCCAGATGTTATTGTTCCGTAATCGAAGTTCAGGTCATTGTAGGTAAACTCAACTCCTGATTTTATTAAATTCTGAAAATTAACTTGACTTGTTATATCGGCTTTAAATGTTGTCGAATTGACAACAGTCCAATCGCGGGCCTTAGCAACATGCATACCATAGCCTATTAATACTGAGTTACCACTTTGAAATGGCCAGTAACCAAATGGATTCGAGTCCTCGTAGAAATCAGGAACTATTTCATATTTTTTTGATGTATCTCGATAAGCGCCGGGTTCGGTGTCATAGTTTCTTCTGAAACTCTCGATAGAAGCTTCATAGAAGGTACTCGGACTGATGATCTGTGTCAATTTTCCGGACAACGAACGCTCTCCAATGGTAGATGGGCTGAGGTTATAATCGGAAAATACCATGATGAGATCCGAGGGGGCATTGATTCCGTTAATTTCACTAGCGATGTCACTTGGATAACGCGGATAGAAATATGTTCCCGTTGCATCCCAATTATGTCTCATTGTATATTTTTTCCCAAACATACTTGACAGCCGTAATTTCATCGAGGGGGTTATATCAGAAATCATCTGAAGGGTCCAATCATAATCGTTGTAATCAGGTCGTGTCAAGGGGAATAATAATTCCTCATGGGTGCTTCGATACGAACCGAAGAATCGCAAATCTCCTAGCATCTTGCTTACAAAAGGAACCGGACCACCAAACCCAGCATCAATATCATAATCGGGCTGGTCATTGGGTTGAACCTTTCTTGTCTCATATTCGAAAGCACGTTGAGCACCCAACGGTGTCAAATCATTGGTCGGGTCATTATCCGAGCAAAGTATTTGTGAAACAGCGTTCCATCCCATAAAGGATGGATATTTTGTTTGTGTATAAGAGTCCCAAGCACCATTTTGCGTCCCCGTCCAGCAAACCGCTGGATCGAAAAAAGGACGCAAGATATAAGAATTAGGATCTTGAAGGTCCAGAATTCCATCTCCACGCCAGTACTTCGGTGCTGGTGGACTATAACGGGTCTGGAAACTACCATAGTAACCATTCTTGGCACCTTCTCTTGTGGTAACGTTGATGACACCCGATCGAACCTGACCATATTCTGCGTTGAATCCGCCTCGCTCTACAGAGATGTCCTGCACGGCACTCAAAGCTACGCCAGTCGATGGGTCATTGTTTCTCGGATCACGCATAGTAACACCATCTACCAAGAAGAGGATATTATCACCTCCGCCACCGCGGATACTCAATCCGCTCAAAATACTAACAGATCCGCGGGTGTAGTTAGATTCAAATGCCGGTTGCGCTGCATATCCTAAACTGCCGGCCCAGCCCCCGCGAACACCGGCCTGCAAACCGATGGCAGTTTCAACATTACTCGCAGGTAGTGCTTCGATTTCTTTATCAGACATCGATGCAACGCTCGTGGCAACATCTGGCTTAATAGTTTTTCTTTCAGCTAAAACAACGACTTCTTGTGTATTTATTGTTTGCTGTCCTAATATAGCATCTACATGAGCAGTCTGATCTATATATACGCGGACATCATTAATTTTTACCGTTTCATATCCGACGAATGAGATTTGAATCTTATACGTACCTGGTGCGACATATAATATGGAATACTGGCCATTAACATCTGCTGCTGCACCTAATGATGTCCCAACAACAATAATATTAGATCCGATCAGAGGCTCTCCCGTAGCTTTATCGGTTATCGTGCCGGCGATTTTTCCCGTCGTGCCCGACCAGAGCAGGGATACAGATACCATTGTCAGCAGGAGAATCAGTACTATCCCATTCTTCATTTGTTTCATATTCTATTTCTCCTTCCAGTTTAGTAAACTACTATCGCCTGAAGGTGGAGCTTTTTCTCCAAATCTAAAAGCGAAGCAATTCTACAATGAGAGCGAATTATACTTGACGCCGATTCTTTAAAGACTGATTAAATAACAACAGATAATTAAGAAGAGGTATTAAAAATTTTCCGATAAAAAGTCTCCATTGATATTCATATTTTTCACGTTTATTTTTTGTTACGGATACTCAAGTAAGAAATTTTTCTCATGAAAAAGCCACTCTTTGATTATTGCAAACGATCATCTTGTCTTATTTTGACGGCTACTTTATAATACTTTTTTTTTTAAAATGCAACAATAATCACAAGAACTTTTGCGCTAAAGACAAGAGAAATCCTCTGTTCTTGAACCACAAGTAGATTGGCATCTATCCATCATTTATAATTTTCTCACAAACGTAAGCCATCGAGAAAATATCTAAACTGCGTGTCAACAGAGCGATTACAAATTTTAAAACTTTATTTCGATTTCTTGACTTTAAAAAATATTTGAACTAAATTCACTGATTGAAAATTGATTGAATTGTTTCAATGGAAAATAAATAGTATTCTTTAAAAGTCAAGTTTTTTTTGAAGTGTCTATCCATCAGTTTTAGAGGACCACTAGTGAAAAAAGTTACTATTAGTGATGTAGCCAAACGAGCCAAAGTCTCAATAGGTACAGTGTCCGCCGTGATTAATGAAAAAAATACTGTCAAACCGGAGACAAGAAAAGCTGTTCTGAGCGCAATAAAAGGACTGAATTACCGACCACATGGAAGCGCTCGAAATTTGAAAAATACGGATATTTCTTCTAACAGTATCGGATTACTCATTCGCGAATTAGACAATCCGTTCTATATGGCGATTGCAAAGGGGGTTTTAGAATACGCCAAAAGCAAAGGATATCTAGTCATCATCGCTAGTTCAGAAGGCGATCACTCGTTTGAGGAAAAAATTATTCAAGGGTTCTCAGGCAAAGATATAAAAGGTGCTATTATTGCACCGGTCTTAGAAGGAACAGCTGAAATTGAACACTTGTTCAGCTTAAAGATGCTTAATTTTCCATTTGTCCTTTTGGAAAATGTCAAAGGCATCCAAGCAAATGTAGTGAGTATAGACAACATCAAAGCAATGAAAGATGCGATGAAATATTTATTCAACAATGGTCATTCAAGAATCATTCATTTTTCCGGCCCGAAACACGCTTCTCATACGTATGAAAGAATTGACGGCTTCCGTCAGGCATATAGTGAAAGTCATTTTGCCTTCAATAGCGATATGATTATTTCGACCGGAGCTCACCTCGAAGATGGCTATAAAACATGTCTTGAATATTTTCACAAGAGAAGTCGCGATGATTTCCCGACGGCCATTGTTTGTTACAATGATCTTGTTGCTCTTGGTGTTATATCGGCTCTGACTGAAATGAAAATCAAGATACCGGATGAAATTTCTATTGTGGGTAATGACGATATTCCATTTGCAAGACACGTTCCCGTGCAATTAACAACGATTCGTGCTCCGATGTTTGAGCTGGGCAGAAAGGCAACTGAGATCCTATTTAGAAATATCGAATCATCTAAGCCTTTACAAGTTGAAAATGTTGTGTTTGGAGCTGAGTTTATAGTGAGACAATCGACAAAAGCCTTATAATCAATCCGCTCTAACCAACGCAAAGATAATGAATAAACAGCGAGTTAGATGTAATGTAGTCTTCAAGAAATCATGAACCTGAGCGATCCAATAGAGTGTATGAGTCCTTGATTTAATTTATCACAAGCGAAACACACTAGTATAATTATATTTATAAATCATCTCGAAAAGGATGTATCGTCGATGGACATGTTCACTCTCGGTTTTGATATTGGTAGTTCATCGGTAAAAGCAGCTCTTCTCAACCTTGAAACGGGTAAGAGTGAAGCCAGCGCCTTCTCTCCTAAGTACGAAATGCCGATTACGGCTCTTCGTGCCGGTTGGGCAGAGCAGGATCCGAATATATGGTGGGAAAATTTAAAACTCGCGACATCGGAAATTCTTTCGGCATCTCATATCAAGCGTGATCAAATCATTGCCATCGGAATCTCTTACCAGATGCACGGACTCGTGCTTGTTGATAAGAACAAGCAGCTACTTCGTTCCTCTATTATATGGTGCGATAGTAGAGCTGTAGAGATTGGACGAAAGGCTTTTATGGCAATTGGTGCTGAGAAATGCCTCAGTTCGCTTCTAAACTCTCCCGGAAATTTCACCGCCTCTAAATTGTACTGGGTAAAAGAAAATGAGCCTGACTTGTACAAGAGAATTGACAAGTTTATGCTGCCGGGTGATTATATTTCTATGCGGTTAACTGGTGAAGCTGTAACGACTCTTTCCGGTTTATCCGAGGGAATTCTCTGGGATTTCAAATCGGACTCGATCGCATCTTTCTTGCTGAAAGAATATGGTATCGAAACTGATTTGATTCCTCCACTCACGCCAACGTTTGGAGAACAAGGCCGCCTCTGCCGGATCGCATCACAAGAACTGGGTTTGCAAGAAGGAATTCCTATTACTTACCGAGCCGGCGACCAACCCAATAATGCACTCTCATTGAACGTGATGGAACCCGGTGAAATTGCAGCAACTGCGGGAACATCAGGTGTCGTGTACGGCATAAGTGAGACACCCAAGTATGATCCGTTATCACGTGTAAATTCATTTGCTCATGTGAACTACGCTTCCAACATACACCGCATTGGAGTGTTGCTTTGTATTAACGGAACCGGTATCGCGAATAGCTGGATTCGTCGCATTATGGGTCAACAATCAATGAAGTACTCTCAGCTGGATGAAATGGCATCACATGTTCCCATAGGATCCGATGGTCTCTTTTTTCTACCTTTTGGAAATGGTGCAGAACGGATGTTGGAGAATCGTAACATTGGTGCTCATTTTATCAATTTGCAATTTAACATGCATTCACAAGCTCATCTTATTCGCGGGATACAGGAAGGAATTGCGTTTGCTTTCAACTATGGAATTGAGATCATGCACGGAATGGACGTACAATCATCAGTGATTCGCGCCGGTCTTGCCAATCTATTTCTCGGCCCGATCTTTTCTGAAACTCTAGCACAAACAGCCAACGTGACCATCGAACTGTACAATACAGATGGCGCTCAGGGTGCTGCACGAGGTGCTGCGTTAGGTGCGAAGTATTTCGCCTCTCGAAAGGAAGCATTCAAGGGACTTGAACGTCTGAAAATTATAGAACCGCAACAATCGCAGAAATCTAAATATCAAGAACTCTATCAACGCTGGTATTCCGCTTTAAATCGCATTCTTCAATCTAAAGGATAAATCCATGAGCACAAACGTAACACTTGGCAGCAAAGAATATTTTCCACAAATCAAAAAAATTCCTTTTGAGGGGCCAGAATCAAAAAATCCCTTTGCATTCAAATATTATGACGAAACCAAAATAGTAGCAGGCAAAACAATGAAAGATCACTTCCGTTTTGCAATGGCATACTGGCACACACTCTGTGGAACTGGTGGAGATCCATTTGGTCCAGGCACAAAGAATTTTCCCTGGTTTGAAGGCAATGATATTTTAAGTCGTGGAAAAAACAAAATGGACGCAGCTTTTGAGTTTGTTACAAAAATTGGTATTCCGTACTATTGTTTCCATGATATAGATTTAATTGACGAGGGCGACAGTATTGCTGAATATGAAAAGAACCTAAACGCAATTGTCGACTATGCAAAAGAAAAGCAAAATGCATCAGGAGTAAAACTTCTTTGGGGAACAGCGAATGTTTTTTCAAATCCGCGTTATATGAACGGTGCTTCCACTAATCCTGATTTTCATGCGCTATGCTTTGCAGGCACACAGGTAAAAAACGCCATTGACGCTACCATTAAATTAGGAGGCGAAGGTTATGTGTTCTGGGGCGGCCGCGAAGGTTACATGAGTCTTTTGAACACCAACATGAAACGTGAACTTGAACATCTCGGCAGGTTCCTGACTCTTGCCCGTGATTATGGACGTAAACAAGGCTTCAAGGGTTGTTTTTATATTGAACCCAAACCCATGGAACCAACCAAACATCAATATGATTTTGACGCAGCGACAGTTATTTCTTTCTTAAAACAATATGGTTTGGAAAAAGATTTCAAGTTGAATATTGAAATCAACCATGCAACGCTTGCAGGACATACCTTCCAGCATGATCTCCAGGTTGCAGCTGATGCTGGTATGCTTGGCAGTATCGATGCCAATCGTGGTGATTACCAAAACGGCTGGGATACTGACCAGTTTCCTATTAATATTTACGAATTGGTTGAAGCTATGCTTGTCATTGTTGAAGCAGGCGGATTTAAAACAGGTGGAATCAATTTTGATGCTAAAACACGCCGCAATTCTACTGATTTGGAAGATATTTTCATAGCTCACATTGCAGGTATGGATGCGTTTACACGTGCTTTTCTAGTAACAAATGATGTACTTACCAAATCTCCCTATAAGAAAATGCGCGCTGAACGCTATGCTTCTTTTGACAGTGGTAAGGGAGCCGAATATGAAAAAGGCAAACTTACACTTGAAGATCTGCGTGATTTGGCAATTAGAAATGGAGAACCGAAACAAATCAGCGGCAAACAGGAATTGTTTGAGACATTTATAAATGATTATATTTAATCTGTTCGAAAGTCACAAAGTCCAAAATGCAGAAAATAAACTTCAGAACAATTCTATAACTCAGTACTAAGAAAGGATCTCGCATGGAAATTCTTGGGTTTATCGATTGGGTTGTTGTAGGCCTCTATTTTCTTCTCATCGGCGGCATTTCAGTATGGTCGATCAGACGAAAGAAAGACTCCCCCACTGACTACTTCTTAGCTAATCGCAATCTTGGTTGGTTTGTCATTGGAGCTTCTATTCTTGCATCCAATGTCGGTTCGGAACATATTGTCGGCCTCGCCGGTACCGGCGCTAAATCTGGTTTGGTTATGGGACATTACGAACTCCATTCATGGATTGTTCTTATGCTCGGATGGGTGTTCGTGCCATTCTATATGCGCAGTCAAGTATTTACTATGCCGGAATTCTTGGAACGTAGATACAATGAAAAAACACGCTGGCTGCTCTCTATTGTACAAATGCTGAGTTATGTGATTGCGAAGGTTTCTGTGACAATCTTCGCGGGCGCCGTTGTATTCGAATCTTTTTTGGGAGTAGATTTTTGGACGGGTGCCATAGTTCTCATTGTCATTACTGGAATTTATACGATCTTTGGCGGACTTCATGCAGTAATGTACACAGAAGCCCTGCAGGCAATTATTCTTTTGGGCGGTTCCATCATTCTGACCATATCCGGCCTTATTCAAGTTGGCGGATGGAACAGTCTTGTGCACTCAGTAACATCTGATCACCTAAATATGTTCCGCCCATTATCGGATCCGGATTTTCCATGGCTTGGAATTCTCTTTGCTTCTCCCATCGTTGGTATCTGGTATTGGTGTACAGACCAGCATATTGTGCAACGGTGCCTTGCCGGGCGCGATGAACAACAAGCACGGAGAGGAACAATTTTTGCTGCATATTTAAAACTCCTTCCTTTTTTTATATTTATGATTCCTGGATTGATAGCATATGCATTAGTAAACAGCGGCAAAATTCAGCTTGCAGATTCCAACCAGGCATTTCCTACGTTGGTAAAGGCTTTACTACCCGTAGGAGTGCGCGGCATTCTTGCAGGTGGTATTCTTGCAGCACTTATGAGCTCTCTCGCTTCAGTATATAATGCTTGCTCAACATTGTTCACATTGGATATTTATAAAAAAATTAAACCACAGACCACTGATAAAGAATTAGTCAAAGTAGGACGTATAACCACTGCTGTTGTCGTCGTTTTGGGAATGGTATGGATTCCGATGATGAAAGGAATTTCCCCCGTTCTCTATCAATATCTGCAGAGTGTTCAATCATATCTTGCTCCGCCCATCGCATCCGTTTTTCTGCTCGGCGTGTTTTTCAAACGGATCAACGGTACGGGCGCTTTAACAACGATGATTGTCGGATTCATCATCGGCCTTCTTCGTATCTTTCTTGAACTCATCAAGAGTCACCTTAGTGGCTTCCTCTATGCATTTGCAACTATTAACTTTCTTTATTTCTGTATTCTCCTTTTCGTTTTTTCTGTGTGTCTCTTAATCGTCGTAAGTCTTCTCACCGCCAAACCGTCTGAGATACAATTGAACGGACTAACGTATGCAACAACAGTTGCAGCAGACAAGACAAAATCTCGCGCTAGCTGGAATATGACGGATCTTGTTCTCTCATTGATTATTCTCGTCTTCATCGTGGCTGTGTTTATTTATTTCTCGCCTTTTGGCATAGTTGGGTAATTGTGGATTGTTTTTTTCTATGTAATATCTGACCGAAGTTGGTTCAACTTCGGTCAGATATATTTTATTCATTAACTTCATGATATCATGAAAAATAAAATCGTTTTATTTACTTGTAGCTTTTTATTCCTTGTTAGCGTCCAAACCTCTTTCAGTTCTTTCACTATGAAGCGTATTCCTAACGGTATTCAGATAGAATTCGGTGATCAACATGTGAAAGCACAGTTTTACGCTAGCACTATCGTTCGAATTACTAAATGGCTTCCTGAGACGACACCTGATTCATCAAGTTTGATAGTCATTCTAAAAACATTGCCAGATATTCATCTTCAGACCAAAGAGAATGATACTACTATCAGCATAGGTTCAGAGAAATTACACATTATCATTTCAAAGACAGATGGTACCATCGTATTCCAGTCTCAAGATGATAAGACAATTCTCAAGGAGAACAGAAAGGCAATCATTACTCCCGCCATCATAAAGAATGAACGGGCATACAGTATCAAACAACAATTTGAATTGACACCTGATGAAGGCATCTATGGTTTAGGTCAGCATCAATATGGTTATATGAACTACCGCGGACGCACAGTCAAACTTGTACAATCCAACACCGATGCGGTGAGTCCATTTCTTGTGTCTACCATGAATTATGGAATTTTGTGGGACAATTATTCAAAAACAATTTTCACTGATAACAAACAAGAAACTTCACTTTGGTCTGATGTCGCCAGCAGCCTAGATTATTATTTCATTTATGATAATACCATGGATAGCGTCATTGCCGGCTACAGAAATCTTACCGGCCAAGCTCCGATGTACGGCAAATGGGCATATGGATATTGGCAAAGCAAAGAGCATTATGATAACCGGGATGAATTGTTAAGCGTTATCTATGATTATCGCAAACGACAAATTCCCATCGATAATATCATTCAAGATTGGGATTACTGGGATGGTGCAGCAAATTGGGGACAATTATTTTTCGATGAAAAGAGATACCCCAATCCGAAAGAGATGATTGATATAATTCATAAACAAAATTTTCACATTATGATTTCTGTCTGGCCCGGGTTAGGTCCAAACACACAGGTGTATAAAGACATGCAGCAAAGGGGTTTTCTTTATCGTCCTGTCGGTTGGGCGGGTTTTAGATATTACGATGCATACAATCCTGCAGCAAATGATTTATATTGGCAGTCCGCAGAAAAAGGATTATTCTCGAAAGGGATTGATGCATGGTGGTTTGATTCAACCGAACCAGACGTCATCAATGCTTTGACCAAAGAATCTACTGAGTACGAATTGAAACGAATGGATAATAATTATTTGGGATCTTTTGCCCGGTATCTTAACCCATATTCCCTTCGCATCACAGAAGACACATATAAAAATCAACGCAAAGTTACCGATCAAAAACGGGTCTATATTCTCACGCGCTCAACTTTTGCCGGTCAACAACGAGCTGCCGCAACTACATGGTCAGGCGATATTGGAGCAAATTGGAATGTATATAAGAATCAAATATCAGCAGGTTTGAATCATTGCATGTCAGGTATTCCCTACTGGACATTTGACATCGGTGCATTTGTTATCGGCAGTTATGAAGGTGTTTTCTCCAATGGCGGAAAAGATCCGGCTTATCAGGAATTGTATACTCGGATGTTCCAGTTCGGCACCTTTTGCCCAATATTCCGATCTCACGGTTCTGAGACACCTCGTGAGATATGGCAATTCGGAGATTTTACTCCAACGCTGATAAAATTCGACAATCTTCGATACCGCTTGCTGCCCTATATTTATTCGCTGGCACATCAAGTAACAGAGAACGGATATACCATCATGCGCGGCCTGCCGATGGACTTTGGCAAAGATAAAAAAACATTTTCTATAGACGATCAATTCATGTTTGGCCCGGCGATGATGGTGTGCCCTGTTACCGAATACATGCTTCATCGCCCCCCCGAGCAGAGTATTCCGATAACAGCTGAACATTTTCGAACGAAGGAGGGAAAAATTGGTTTGAATGCAAAATATTACAAGGACACACAGTACAAGAATCTGACGCTCGAAAAAGTTGACTCCACTATCAACATTTTCTGGTATAGCGGACGTCCTGACTATGTTACCGATTCGACTTTATCCATTCGGTGGGAAGGAAAATTAGTACCGACTCAAACAGGAAAGCATCAATTCCATATCAAATGCTTCGGACCCAAACGAATCTTCCTCGATGGAAAACAACTCCCCTTCATTTATCAAAGTGTTGAAGTGTATACTGACTTTGTAGAGTTAGAAGCCGGAAAAGAATATAGTTTTGCATTGGAGACTGAGAATTATTCCAGCGGCGCATTGCGAGTTTTACTCTACTGGAAAACTCCGGAGATTTTCGCAAAAGAAAAGACTATCGAGGAAAGACAACAAACACGAAATGTCTATTTACCTTCCGATCATCGATGGTACGATTTCTGGACAGGGGATACTTTGATGGGTGGTCAAACTATTACTTCTGCCGCACCGATAGATAAAATACCTCTGTTTGTAAAAGCAGGTTCGATCATTCCGATGGGACCGTTCGTTCAGTATGCCTCTGAAAAACCGGCCGATCCAATTGAGCTGCGTGTTTACCCCGGTGCAGACGGCAACTTCACTCTGTACGAAGACGAAAACGATAATTACAATTATGAAAAGGGCGCATATTCCATTATTCTCTTTTCATGGAACGAAAAAACAAAAACTCTCACGATCGGCGCGCAGAAAGGTAAATATCCCGGAATGATCGCGAAGAGAAAATTTACGATTGTGTTCGTTGAGGAAAATCACGGTGCAGGACTGGAAATAGAGAAACAGTCACTCAAAGAAGTTATATATACTGGTCATCCAGTTCGGATAAAGGAATAAAATATTTTGTAGTAAATTGCAGTGTATTGATTTATATTTTCTTATTCTTGTTTGTTATACTGCGGTACTATAGGAAACCATAAATCAATGCAAAAGTAGATAAATTTCTGGAAGCGATTAAAAAATATTCAAGTTGTAACATTTCAAAGTCATTTTGTCGAAGTGAAGAGACACTAAATGCAATGGCATCCCGCGAACAGTGAGAACTCAAACTTAAAATGAAAAAAATAGCTTTAATTGTGGCATGCACCGTCTTTGTCGGGTTACAGATGCAAGCACAAATAAGGAATTATTCGAAAGCAAAAGATGGTGTTGTTTTTGAAACCCACGAAGGAAAACTGAAGCTGAGGGTGGTTTCGAACGCCATCGTGCAGGTGATTGCATTACCGACAAAAGAACTTCCGCAGAGAAAAAGTTTATCGGAAGTGGACAACCTCAAACCGACAGGCAAATATTCCCTCAAGGAATCGGCAAACGAATATACGATGAAGACTTCGAAAATGATCATAAAGATCGACAAAGCCGATGGAAGGATAAAATTTTTCGATTTGAACGGCAATCTTCTCCTGGGCGAACAGCAAAAAGGAAGGACATTCGTGAAATCGGACTCTCCTGGCGATACAGCGTGGATTGTGGAACAAAAGTTCTCATCACCGGAGGATGAAGCGATCTTTGGCCTCGGTCAATATCAGTTCGATGTGATGAACTGGAAGAACGGACACATGAGAATGAAACAGCAGAACACAGCCATCGCGAGTCCGGTTATCGTCTCCAACAAAGGATACGGTTTATTCTGGGATAACTATTCTTACACAGAGTTCAATCCCGAGACCGAGAAAATCCAATTGCAGAGTATCGACGATAATAATCTCGGTGCTGAATTTGTTCCAAAAACTTCCGGAATGTATACATTTGTTCTCGACCGCCCTGGTTCCTCGCCAATTGAGATGACGTTAGATGGGAAAAAAGTTTTTAGTCTTGTTGCCGGCGTCGGCTACTCTCCCTCTATTATAAAAGCAGACCTTCAAGCCGGAAAATCATATACCTTTAATATAAAAAATCTTGCAAAAAAAATTAATCCTGTAATCTCTTTTCATTTTTTAATTCCAGCCGGAGGAAAACCCGGAGAGCTTGGATTGAAGGGGGAATATTTTCCGAACATGAAACTAGAAGGCAAACCATCGTTCGTGAGAGTCGATTCAGTCATCGATTTTGATTGGGGGAACGGCTCGCCGAAAAAAGATTTCAAGACAGTCGAGTACTCCGTCCGATGGACCGGCAAACTAATAGCTCCCGCAACGATCAAAGGTGTTTCGATCGATGTGACGACCGATGATGGCGCACGGCTTTTCATCGATGAGAAAAAAGTTATCGATGACTGGAGAGACCGTTCGCCTGAAACTGACAGCTACACCATGGATCTCGATTCGGGAAAAGTGTATGCCATTAAAATCGAGTATTATCAAAACGCCGGCGGTGCTTCAGCGCGATTTTCATGGACTGGCGAGTCATCGAAAACAGATAATCATTTTTTGAATCAAATTGCTCTCTCCTGCCGAACGCCAGAGATGGCCGGACAGATGTCGTTCAAATCGCAAATTGCAGATGCAATCGATTATTATTTTATCTATGGTCCCGAAGCGGATCAGATCGTTTCCGGAATTAGAAAGATTACTGGGACAGCTCCTCTCTATCCGAAATGGGCGTATGGATTGTTCATGAGTCAATATGGCTGGAAAACTCAAGAAAAAATTGAGAGTATCATCGATGGTTATCGTCAGAGAAGAATTCCACTCAATGTTGTGGTGCAGGATGCCGAGTATTGGCCTCTCTATCCTGACAATTTATGGGGCTCACATTTTTTCGATTCAACCCGTTACGCAAATCCAAAGGCGATGGTGGATCATATCCATCAGATGAATGCGCATACAATCGTCTCCGTCTGGCCGCGGATCAACCGTGGAGTCGATGTCTACGATATCATGAACGCGAAAGGCTTTCTCCTCGGCCTCCAGGAGACAAAAGACAAATCGAACGAGGGTGTCGCCCTTCAGAATGAAGCCTCGAACTCAGCATACGATCCATTCAATCCGTCAGCCAGAAAACTCTTCTGGAGCTTCATGAACGAACGACTCTTCAAACTCGGATTCGATGGCTGGTGGATGGACGCCTCTGAGCCTGAGTGGGGATATGATTTCTCAAGAGCACATACTGCAATGGGAACCGGCAACCGATATCTGAATGCTTACCCGTTTATGTCGAAGAAAGGTGTTTACGAGGGACAACTCTCGACCGGAAGCGCAAAGCGTCCGTATATTTTGACTCGCTCTTCCTTTGTCGGTCAGCAGCGCTACGCAGCGACAACATGGAACGGTGATGTGAGTCCAGATTGGGACACCTACCGCAAAGAAATTCCAGCCGGATTAAATTATTGCATAACAGGTTTGCCATACTGGACGGTTGACATTGGCGGTTTCGTCCCTTATAAATTTGCCGATTCACCCGAGTATCCCGAATTACTTGTACGATGGTATCAGTACGGAACGTTTCTACCCATCCTTCGGGTCCATGGTTGCAGGAAAACCGAATTCTGGAATTATGACAGTAACACTGTAGAACTCCTGACGAAATACACAAACCTGCGTTACCGATTGATGCCGTATATTTATACTCTGGGTGCAAAAGTGACGTTCAACGATTTTACAATCTACCGCCCTCTGATAATGGATTTTAGGAATGATGCGAATGTGTACGACATCAAGGATCAGTTTATGTTTGCAAATGAATTTTTAGTCTCGCCCGTTGTCGAACAAAACGCGCACTCTAGAAAAGTGTATCTGCCGAAAACTACAGGTAGCTGGATAGACTTTTGGACCGGTAAGAGATATCAAGCGGGCCAGACAATCGAGGCCGCCGCACCTCTCGAAACAATTCCTTTATTTGTGAAAGCCGGATCAATCGTTCCGATGGGACCATTCATTCAATACGCCGAAGAAAAAACTAACGGTGATATTGAATTACGGGTTTACACCGGGTCCGATGGTTCATTTTCCTTATACGAAGATGAAAATGATAATTTCAATTATGAAAAAGGCGTCTTCTCCACTATCTCTTTTTCCTGGAACGATGCAAAACGACAGCTGACTATTGGCAAGCGGCAAGGATCATTTCCGGGGATGTTGGAAAAACGCAATTTTCAGATTGTCCTTGTAGGAAAAGATAAAGGCAACGGGATAGAATTGACTGAGAAACCTAACAAGGTCATTCCATATTATGGTGAAGAACAAATTGTACAATTTTAAGAATTGTATTCAATTTTTGATAATTCTAAGACGATCCGGGGCTTTCCCCGTTTCGTCTTTTTAGTTTTTAGCATCGACCATCATAAAAATGAAATTGAATAGTCCAATAACCAAAAGGAAAGAACATATGATCAAGAAACTATTTTCTATCAGCATTTGTGTGATCATCGCTTTATCGATTGTGAACGGACAAAGCCCGGAAATTACCGGCAAGTATGTTATTCCCGACGGCCCAGAATGGGCACAGCATGCAGTATTTTATCAGATTTATCCACAAACCTTTTACGATTCCAACGGCGACGGCATTGGCGATTTGAACGGCATCATTCAAAAGTTGGACTACGTCAAAAGCCTTGGTATTGATGCAATATGGCTCAATCCATTTTTTGATTCGCCATTTAATGATGCCGGGTACGACATTCGAGATTACTATAAAGTAGCGCCTCGATATGGAACCAATGAAGATGCAAAACGGCTATTTCAGGAAGCGCACAAGCGCGGTTTAAAAGTGATCTTCGATTATGTCATCACATACACAGCCATCGATCATCCATGGTTTATTGAATCGTGCAAACAGACACCCAATAAATATTCCAACTGGTATATTTGGACAGATAATGTCTGGAAAATGGAAGAAGGTGAATTTGCCAATCGGTTTATTCAAGGCTATGGGCAGCGCAACGGTAATTTTATGCGGAATTTCTACTGGTCGCAGCCTGCCCTGAATTTCGGTTTCGGAGTGCCTGATACGAATAAAAAATGGCAGCTACCAACAAACCATCCCGACGTTCTTGCTATGCGGGAGGAGTTGAAAAAGATCTTTTGCTACTGGATGGATATGGGAGCCGACGGCATACGCGCAGACATGGCCGGTGCATTGGTTAAAGGTAACGATGTAAATGGCGATACGAAGAAATTCTGGGCAGAAATTCGTCAAATCGTTAAAGAAAAATATCCGCAAGCGTTTATGGTATCCGAATGGTCTTATCCGAAAGACGCGCTTGATAATCGCTTCCACGCCGATTTCTTCCATTGGTTTGATGGCTACAACGATCTTATGCAAAAGGAAAGCTGGCGCATTCTGAACGGATACTCTGAAGGGCATAGTTTTTTTGATAAGGAAGGCAAAGGGAATATTGCTTATTTCCTATCGAAATATATGGAGCAATACAACGAAACAAAAGCCAAAGGATATATTCTCCTGCCGCTGGGGAACCATGATAATGCACGATTGAATGTACATCGGACTATTGATGAGCTTGAAATGATTATGGCTTTTGGAATAACCATGCCTGGTGTACCGTTCATTTATTATGGAAACGAAATCGGCATGCGTGAACTGGCTGACATGCCGCAAATTGAAGGTGCCTATAAACCTCGTGCAGGCGCACGAACGCCCATGCAATGGACGTTAGGTAAGAACCGAGGATTTTCCACTGCTGATTTCTCCAAACTCTATCTGCCTGTAGATACCAGCAACGATGCACCGAATGTTGAGACCGAACAAAAAGATCCTACTTCATTACTGAACCGCGTGAAGAAGCTGATACAATTAAAACACGATGAACCGGCACTAGCTGCATATGCCGAATTCATTCCACTCTATGCAAAAGAGAATACATATCCATTTGTTTATTCCAGAGCAAACGGGAAAGATGTGATTTTAGTTATCCTTAATCCAGCTGAAAGGACGGTATCTGCTGAGTTCCAGATGAATATATCTTTTAAAAAGCTACAATTACTGGCTGGAAAAGAAATTAGAATTACTATGAAACATAGAACGCTTGTTTTAGATGTACCAGGGACAACATATGCAGTGTACAGAGTAAAGTAAGTTAACGAGGGCGATACAGTTTTGTGGATGTGTCGCTTCCTTCTGTGTTCTTGCTGTTATAAATCTTGAATGCAGAATCAACTATCTACATCGAATGATCTTAGCGTACTGTTAGCAGAAGAATCACGAAAGCAAATACATTTCCAATTCTAATTACAGGAAGATCGATGTCAAAGGAAAAGAGTACTAATCTTAAAAGGAATTTTTATGAAAGTGAACTATACATGATTCTAGTTAGAAGCCCCTCCAACATATTTCCCCATAGAACGATATAACCCAAAGGTTGCAGGTTCAAGTCCTGCCTCCGCTACTAAGTCTAAAGAAGAATTCTCACTGATGGAAATTGGTGAGGATTTCTTAATTTATGGGTGAAACTTTGATGTGCTGATCTATTTTTCTTGTCTTTTAACAGATGGTGCATAGTGTACCAATTGACACTTCCGATCATTTTTTTAATGCTCTTATATTCATATTCGGCATTCACCTTCTATGATGGCTTTCAACAATCGAATAAATGTCATTTCTGGTTTTGAAAAATCATTCTTGAGTTGCGTAATAATTTGCATGCGAAAGTATCCTCTTATATCCGTTGTGCTTTATAAAAACCGAATCCAAAAAATGATGATATCTTGATGACTCTAAAGCAAGTGTTCGTTAGGCTTTTTGTCAGTTCCTGAAGCGAGAAGCGTCCATCCTTGGGATGATACCAATGTGGCCATAGACCATCAAACAATTCCAGCATCTTCCCAGCAGGCTCCTCCAAGTACATTTCTCCACCAGATCGAAGAACCCGATGGCACTCCGATAGAACAACACGCCATTCTGGCATATGATGCAATGCTCCAAAGATCACAATTAAATCCTTACTCGCATCTTCGATGGATTGCATGTTTTCTGCATCTTCAATTCGAAATTCTGCATTTCGGATCCCTCTCTTTCGCGCTAATGCTATTTGTTCTTCCATCACATCGATTCCGATATAACTTCGCGGTTTATCCCTCAGTATTAATATAGCCCCGTATCCTGAACCACATCCGATTTCTAAAACATCTTTTCCATTGAAACGAACACCCATGCGTTCTAAGCGTGGAAGCTCATAATGTTTTTGTAATAGCCTTCTGGGAAGACTATTCATCGCCTGAAATTCTTCTCTTGATAGTCGAGACATTGTTCTGTTCCCTTTATATAATATTATACATAGCTGCTTAACTGATCCTAAGATCACCATGGCTAAGATAAAGGAGAAGGGAAAAGCAAACAATCCCCATTAGTAGGGATTTTATAAATACTCTAGAAAATATCAGGGTAAGATGTCAGTTGCTGCCTAAACTGCTGACTGCGGATGCCATCAAGAATAATGAGCTTAAAAAAAATTATTAAGAGACAGAGCATTTTCATTTCGGATTTACTCTCCCTTGTCCAAAGTTGAAATGGCAATTGCCGCCTAACGGATGGGCGTTAAGCTGTAGCACTGATAACTTTCAATATATTCTAAACGAAATGAGTTCATGCTGAAAAATTTATTATTAAGAACCGAAACTTATGCAAGCCATGCTTAACGTACCCATTTACCCGCCATGCTTTATCTTTGAGCGGGCGCTCATTCTATCAGCTTGAGCGCCTGGTTAGATGGGCGATTTTATTTTCTTAGAATATTGTCTTTGACTAAAAAAGCCACCAACGAATCCCAACCCAACAATAATTAAAAAGAAAATATATGCGCGATAATTGAGCTGACCTCCAAAACTTATTTTCATTATGGTACCTAGAAATCCTGCAAGTATGCCTATTAGAAGACCATGAATAGAAATATTGTTCCCAGTTTTCTTGGTGCTGATTAACGCAATAACAAAAGTGAAGAACATTTCAAGCAACGACATCATCCACCGGCTAATTGTAGCGGCAAAATGACTGATTGCAGCTTGGTCAGGCTTGCCATGAGCTTCAAATGCTAGTACAAAGGCATAGCCAGCAGTTATTATTGTTACTACGAGGAAGCTGAAAACAATTATTAAGAATGAAGAGACAACAACGCGAATCCATCGAATATTTGTTAAATGTAATTTCATTTATCTATGACCTTTCTGTTCGCCCACCTAACGGATGGACGTTAATCCCGATTCGACAAATTTGATGTATTCCAATCAAATTGTAGTCGAATCGAGGATTTCATAAAGCGGGAGCTCCAGCGCTGATAATTTTCAAAATGTACCAAATGAAACATGTTCATTGTACTATACTTTCAAATTAAAACAAAACCTCTATGCGCCTGCTTAACGTAACAATGCTCATCCGGTTAGCTTGAGCTGATGGTTAGGCGGCATCGTCTGTGTAAAGGCACACATATTTCACTCTAAGCTTGAAGACTACGTTTCCTCCATAGCGATAGTGCTAGGCCAACGATCATCAAAGTGAAGAGTATGAAGTTCACCATTGGTCCTGGTGGTGTTCCCGTGCGAACAAGTGGAACGAAATGGAGAAGCAGTTGTCTAGCCAAATAATCAAGCACTAGCAGTGCCAACATGAATGTGACCACGCTACGATATCGCACCAATACAATTATGCAAAGAATATTGATGACTAGGAGAGAAATCCCTGCGAGCGAAAATAGTGCTACGACTGTCTGTACGCCGGCGGGCGTGAATGTTTCAAGGGGAAATCCGTCGGCGTACCTCGCGGTAGATTCACCGTTGAAGATAAGCATTAGACTCTGAAATGACTTAACGGACACAACCAATGCGAAGAGCCAGAGCGTAAATTTATGACCGCGATATGTATTATCGATTTGTTGAGGAAGAAGCCGATTGATCATGACAGTTCCTTTCTTAACTGTGAGCAGCTAATTAACTTCCAAGTTGTACTAAACGAAACAAGCTCAATCACTTCCCTTTCTAACCAGCACCTTATCAATTTTACAAAAATCCTCTTGCTTTTAACCATTTTTTGCATGCTTCAGTCCACGATGACTCTGTGTCAGACGATCGACCTAGACCGTATCCATGTCCACCTGTTTCATACAGATGCAGTTCGCATGGGATACTGAACTTCTTTAAAGCTAAGGTATAGTTGATACTGTTTTGAATAGGAACCACATTATCGTTGATTGAATGGACAAGAAATGCAGGTGGTGTTTGTTTGCTTACCTGCAATTCGTTTGAAAATCGGTTCACCATTTCCGAAGAAGGATTTTTGCCAAGTAAATTTTCCCTCGAACCTAAATGGGTTATTGATGAATCCATCGAAATAACAGGATATATAAGTATTGAAAAATCTGGACGGGCATTTGTAGAATCTTTCGGCTCATATACTTTTTCTAGATAATGAGTTGAAATGGTAGATGCCAAATGCCCTCCCGCTGAAAATCCCATGATCCCAATCTTGTTGGGATCTATGTTCCATTCTTTGGCATGGCGGCGTACAATTCGGATCGATTCTTGTCCGTCCTGCATCGGGCCAATAGTTTTGTTGATCATGATGGAAGTATCGGGCAGACGATATTTCAAGACAAAAGCAGTTATCCCAATACTGTTCAACCACATCGCTATTTGAGTGCCCTCGTGTGCAATTGCCAATCCCCAATAAGCACCCCCCGGGCAAATAATTACAGCTGTCTTATTCGATTTTTCAACCGGTACTGAGGTACATATCAAGCATCGGAGTCGTCACATTTCGCATCTTCACCCAATTATCTTCCGAATCAATTGACTGTTTGTAGCTGGAATTGGTAAGAGCTCCAGGAACCTTGCCCTGCCAAATATCGATAACATTGGTTTGACCGGACAAATGATTTGTATACACCATAAGGAATAATATTGCTGGCACAATTGTTTGTTTCATACTCGTGACTCTATTTTTTTAATTCTCGTGCAATTATTTCTGCCATGACCTTTACAGCTTTTTCGTTGGGATGAATATTGTCGGGAAAATTGCTTCCTTGGTTTTGCATTTGATGGTATAAATCGATGACCTTCAAGTTATTTGCGTTTGCAAGTCTTTCAATAATTGGAATAACTCCATGCACTACCGTCGAATCATTGATACCCCAGGTCGTTTCAAAGACCGGCACAGGCAGACACAGGAAGATTGCCGGATGTGAGGGGATTGTTTTAAATGTATCGATCAGTGCCTGATAATCCTTCTCATATAAATCTGCATGCCAATTTTGAGGCTTTGTATCATTTGTTCCAAGTTTGATAATGATAATATCGGGTTCGAAAACAAAGACATTTGAAAATTCTTTATAGATCCAGTATGGGAAATCCCCTTTCTTTTGCAGCGTCGTAGCACTGCGCCCTGAGTTCAGTACAGAATAGTTCGCTCCGAGGATATTGTCAAGCACCACAGGGTATCCGGTTTTACTTTGGCATGCTAATCCGTATCCCTCGGTAATGCTATCGCCAACGCAGGCTACCTTTATTTTCTTAGTAGTGAACGCTGATACAACCAGCGCAAAAATAATGAAACTGATCCATCCGGGTTTTTTCATGGTATTTACTTTCAATAAATGAATTTCATTTGAAGTTTGGGGATATCTGTTCATTGTTTTAATTTCTATTTTGGTTGCCAATTGCGCATAACGGTCGAGGCTATGCACTGTGCGGGATTACGAAGCTGCGTACCTATCACCCGTGACGAAAATTTGCTACAAAAACTGAACTTGCAAAACCACTGAAACCCGCATTGCGTATGAGCCTTTGTTAGCATACGTTTCGTTTTATTTCATAGATTTATATTTGAAGTTCTTAAATTTGACTTTCCCTTCACCAATGGAGCAAAGGCCGAGTCGTAAACTTAGAAATCCGCCCAATGCATTATGATTATAAGAAGAAACTTCAAGTGAATTTTCTATTTTATTCCATTTGACCCCATCGTTGCTGTAATACATATTGACTGTGTTGTTCATATTTTCGAGGCGCAAAAATACATGATTTTTAATTGCTTTTCTTTCGGTTGGGAATTGCCAACCCCGCAAATTAGCCAAAATGTTTTCCTTATCTGCGCCTATGCCTGAATACGCATTGTTGTTGTAGAAAAGCACCAATCCCCCAGTTGCATCTCCCTCAATAAATAATTCTACCTGTGCCATATATGAATGGTCTGAGGGGACACAAATCAAGGGAGAACAATCACCAACAGAATGACCTTTCGCATTAATAACTAAACTGTTGTCGATCAAATGAAACCTACTAGTGTCGTATTCGTTATAGAATTTCCATTGTGACTTTAGCTCATTGCCCGCAAAATTATCATCTAAGGTAAATCCGATATCTGGAACTACACCGACGGGTCTTTTGATGGGTTCGTCTGCTTTAATGTTACCCGGTGTTTTATACCAACCGTCATTTGTCCATTCTATTGGTTGAAGCAAGGTCTGACGCCCCATATTATAATGTTCATTTTCATATCCATGAAAAACCATCCACCACTTTCCGTTTGCGTCTTCAAATAAAGTACCATGTCCTTTAGACCACCATTTTTCAGAATTTTCTTTTGTTCTAATGATAGGGTTGAACGGAGAATTCTCCCAAGGACCCAAAGGCGATTTTGAACGTGCAGAAATTACCATGTGACTTGTCGCAGGACCTGCTGTACCACCTTCCGCAACTGTCAGGTAATAATATTCACCTCGTTTGACAAGCTTAGGCCCTTCCATACAAAAACATTCAATAGACCATTCGCGAGGTATAGGCCAGCCATTGTAAGTGTGTTTGAATTCGCCTGTAACAGAAAGTCCATCCTCAGACAAAGGAACATAACCTCCACTACTAAAATACAAATATCGTTTACCTTCAGCGTCTGTAATATGGCCAGGATCGATATTACCTATTTTCAAATCTACAGGATCACTCCATGGACCTTTAATTGAATCGGCAGTGACAACATAATTTGTATTATTGGCAGGAAAATAAATGTAGTATTTTTTCTTGTATTTCACTAGGTCGGGAGCCCAAACTGAACCTATATATTTATGCAATGCATTTATTACTGGTGTCCAATTAATTAAATCTTTTGAATGCCAAATCAATAACCCCGGATAATAATCGAAAGATGAATGAACAATATAGTAATCGCTGCCATCGCGCAATATACTTGGGTCAGGGTAATCTCCTGCAAAAATTGGATTTAAATAATAACCGTCTCCTTTTTCAGAGGTATTAATTTGATGCTGTGCATTCGCTAAGAAACCCAATTGAAGGAGCATTGCTATAATAATAGTTTTCTTCATAATTTGTTTCCTATAGTTTCTAAATAAAAATGTGAATGTATCAATAATTTATATTTAACGATCCTGTTTTTTTGATCTTTCTGCAATCGGTTAAATATTATAAGCATATCCTTAAAAATGTGTGCTAACTCGTGTAAAAACGAGATGTTATTTTTGCGTTCTAACGGATGGCGGCTAAGCTGCCACACTGCAAATTCGCAACATGCACCCAACGAAACAAGTTTATACTAATAACCAAATTAAATATTCCCCAACCAACGAGGTAATGAAAAGTTAATTATAAAAACTTAAACTCACCATCAGCCATGTAATTTGCAGTGAGCTCTTACCGTCAGCTTGAGCGCCTGGTTAGGCCGCTGGTTAAAGTTGCCTGAAATCCTCGTCCCTTATAATGTATGAGCTGCTTTTATTTACACTAGTGCTTAATCATATTCAACAAGAAGACATCATTCTCTCGGAGGTTCAGTTCTTTTATAAATGCCACGTTATCTTTTATCTTTACTATTTCATGAGATACAGGAGAACCATCATTCAATTTCTTTATTTGCTCAACTTGCTGTTTGGTAAGTTGCTTTGGCTCGTTCAACGTAAGATACGTTGAATATGGATCGTTCACTTGATAGCCTACTTTATAGATTTCAAGTGTATAGCTACCTTCCGGGATTCCTGAAATACGTACTTTTACTTTTCCTTTTGATTTTGCAGGGAGATCGCGAATATAATACACCTGATTATTTACAGAATCACCCGGATGGGTGTTGGTGAAATCCCAGAGAAGCACCTGTACGTTGCTCTTTGCATTTTTGCATGCCCACGAGGATGAATCAGTATTAACCAACTCTGTGTTACCAAGCATATTCATGAACTTGAAGGAATAGAAGACAGGTTTGTTGATTGCCTGATAATTCAGCAATCCGAATCCACCGTGAAAAGGTGTAAAACGTGGTCCCGCTTCTTCAAAAATATCTGTGAAGACCCAGTAAGACATCGAATTTGCTGCATTGCCAACTTGCTTAATTTTTTCCAGTACATAGGCAGCCTGATGATAGCTATCATGGATAGGATCGGTGGGTGTATATGATGAACTCCATTCGGTATAATGCAATTCCAAATTTGGCATAGCGGAGCTTACAATTTCTTTACGGGATTGAAGGATATCGCCGCTGACGCTCATGGAATTTTTATCAAGGACTGTTCCTGAATTTCCAAATTCATCGAGATATCCTTGTTTAACTCCGTATGAATGGGTACTGATAAAATCGAGAGGAATTGCATTTTTACTGCAGAAATCAATCATCTCAGGTTCCCAGGCAGCTCCGGCAGTAGCAGGTCCCCCAACACGATATTCTTTATTCACACTCTTTATGGCCTGCACGCTATATTTATATAATTTGAAGTACTCCTCCTGCGTTCCCGACCAGAATCCGTGAAGGTTCGGCTCGTTCCAGACTTCAAAATACCAGGTCTTCACTTCCTCTGTACCATAGCGTTCAGTGAAATGAAGAGTAAGATTGCGGATCAAGTATTTCCACTTTTTATAATCCTTTGGCGGTGTAACATTTCCCCTCCACCAGAAAATAACCTGCTTGCCGCTGGCTAATGCTTCCGGCATGAATCCTAATTCAACAAAAGGTTTCATTCCGATACTCAGAAGGTAATCATATAGAACATCGATGTACTGAAAATTATATTCCGGTTTTCCATTTTTATCTTCCCTGTAAACGCCCATATCGTCTGTTAACAGTCCGTGCATACGAATATATTTGAAATCGCATTCCTTTTTTACATAAGCCAGTTGTTGTTGCCAATCCGCCCTTAATCCCTCATTGGCGCGGCCTGCACCAATGCATTCTTTGAACATGGCATTGAAGTTCCCTTTGATTTTATTAAAGTCAAGATTGATAATCCGTTCCTGCAAAACGGATGTGTTATCGGAATTGTCTTGAGCAAATGTAGGGACTACGAACAAGCTTGTAAGAATGATTAATAATAGATAACAAGTTTTCATTTTTTGCTCGCCTTTTAGTGTTAACATATTTCATATTTTACATCGAAACAAATTTCAGCGTAAGCGGCCTAATGGATGGCAACTAAGCTGCGGCACTGATAATTTGCAACATGCACCCAACGAAACAAGTTCATGCTGAAAGCCTAATTAATAAATACTAAACTTATAGGTACTAGAAACTGAATAATAAAAACGAAAACCCACTGCCAGTCCTGCTTAACGTACCCATTTACCCGCCATGCTTTATCTTTGGGCGGGCGCTATTTCCGTCAGCTTGAGCGCCTGGTTAGGCAGCGCAATTATTTCTTGTTTCTATGATACCTTTTCTGCTACTGCGGTAATCCAATTTTTTTCAAGAATACAATCTATTTTAGCGAGATGGTACCCCGCTTGATTGAGAAATTCTTTATACTCTTCTGGAGTATGAATTTGCATATCAATTAATGTTGTCCACTTAGTATTCCGTTTTTCAAATCGAATATCTTGATACACTTCATTGACTATCAAAAGTGTTCCCTTGGGTTTTAAAACACGTTTAATTTCTTTTAAGTCATCAATCAAATGGGGCCAGAAATAATATGTTTCAAATGCTGTAATAAGATCGAATGTATTATCCTTAAATGGCAAAGATGAAACCGTTCCAAACATTATTTCAACTTGACCTTGTCTAATTGGAGTCTCATTTATTTTTTTTGATAGCTTAACCATGTCTTCAGAATAATCAATTCCAAAAACCTTTCCTCTAGGTGTAGAGAGTGATAATTCTTGAATTGCTTTGCCGCCACCGCAACCAATATCGAGTATATATGCATCTGGTTTAATAGAAACATGATCAAGCCCCCAGCGTCTAACTTTTGCATGGCCAGAATTCATGCTTCTTCCGATAAATTTTCCCAATTTACCTGACGGTTTTCTACATTGCTTTAATAATTTTTCAATCAATCCCATTCGATATTATCTCTCATATTTTATAGTGCTGCCTAACGGATTGGCGCTAAGCTGCGACGATGAAACTTTCTATTTATTCATTAAAACTTGCCCCACAATGAGGACATAATTTACTATCCTTTGGCAAAGGCTTTTTACATTCGGAACATTGATATTCAGATGAATTTGAAACCATATTATTGGCGGCATATTCCTTCTTTAACGCCGCTTTAATCATCTTTTGTGTAATACCTAGTTCCTTTGATAACCTGTTAAATTTTTTGGTAATGAAAGAAAGAATAAAGAGAAGTAATATTCCTCCCCACAATATAGCACCTAGTGATATAAACAAAATAAGATTAATAATAAAAAAAGAAAACCAAAACAATTTTAAATTACTATTCATCGTTTCCCTGACTTCTTTCCATTCTTCAAATTTTGATGGATCTACTTTTATTTCTGGAAAATCCTCTAAAGTTAGATCTTCAAAATTCTTTTTCATGTCTTTATCTCCTTAAATTATTAATGCCGCCTAACGGATGGCAACTAAGCTGCGGCAACGTGAAGCCGCAAGTTGCTGAAAACGAAACAAGTTCATGCTGAGAACCAAATTTATAAGTATCAAAGTTATAGGTACTAGAAACTGAATAACAAAAACGAAAACCCACCACCAGCAATGCTTAACGGCCATACGCTCCAACCGTCAGCTTGAGCGCCTGGTTAGGTTGCGCCTTGGTTTATAGTCTATTTACCAATTCGTCGTTCAATTTTTAGATTTGCGATAACACCAAATCCATTACACCAAAGACCAACTGAACCATCTTTTCTATTGGACAGTTCGTTTACTACAAGACTTGGATCGCTTGCACCGTTTACATAAACTTTTACCTCAGGCTTTTGTATTACAATCTTAGCATGGAACCACTCATCACCATTGGGAGCAGGATCAATGCCTTTTTCATATTCTCCAGTGTGCTCGTCGCGTAAACGTTTCCAAGTCCAATCTGGATGAGACGTGTATTGAACGACATGAGATTTATTAATGGGATTCGGAGAACGGAAATTAAACGGTCTAAAATAGATCGCATCATAAGTATTTTGATTAACGACACGGAAAGCGATACCAACAAAACTGCTTTGTGGCGGACCACTTTTACCCTTTGCGTCAAACTCGATGGTACCGTTTGTGAATGTAAAGTTATCAAGCCAGACGATTTGGTCACCATCGGTTTTTGTTATCATAATTGCTTCTGAAGAATCTTTTTTTGCAAGCTCTGCCGAAATGAACTTACCTTTCCAGTTTGTTCCATTTAGTACAGTTTTCAGAACCGGTTTAAAAAAACTCTGAGCATTCAATGAAGATATAAATAGAAATACTAAACACACGACCGATAATATTTTGAATTTCATTGCTTATCATTCCTTTCAATTAACTATTTGAGTATCCATAAAATATTGATGGCGCAATCTAACGGACCGGCGCTAAGCTGCGGCGCTGATAATTTTCAATATTTTGAAAACGAAACGAGTTCACGCTAATAACTTTCAATTCTGTAATCAACCTATGCCCGCCTTGAATTTCACACCCAGCTGGCAACCGTCAGCTTGAGCGCCTGGTTAGCTGGCGTTATTAATTTTCTTAATAACTTTATCAACCCGGTTAACTTGTGAAGTATTTTCTAACTCAGAATATCTTTCCTTCAACAAATCAAGAAATTGCTTTTTATTTGATGATGTTATTGCAATTAATGATTTCTCAGCATACATCGGCAACTGTTTCCCTGCACATCGGTTTAATTGTTTCATTAGCAAAGGAAATGCAACTTTTGTGTATTTAGATATACTTGACAACCTCGCCAGAATAGAAACACCATGATCTACTGTGATAACCGATCCTTCATCCAATGCTTCAACAATTTCTGGGAGAAGTTGCGAAACATGTTCCGGATTGATAGCGGTGATTGTGTCTAAGGCTGTCATAGCACCCCATGCCAACCTATTATTTCGGCTTTTAAGAATTTCCCCAAATTCCTTATAATATGGCGCAATCAATTCAGCAGCGCCACGTTCTCCAATTTCGTAAAGCACTTTGATACAATCACTTTGAATGTTTTTATCGTCGTTCTCCAAATTATCTACTAATTCTTTTATCCAATCGGTCTTCTTAGTCTTGATAATTTTGATAGCCAATTCTTGATTTGGATTATCATCTCGCCGATTGAGAGATGAAGCAAGCAATTTTAACACACTCATTTTCTTTTCCTTTAGATAACGCCACCTAACGGATCGGCGCTAAGCTGCGGCACTGATAACTTCCATAATGTACTAAACGAACCAAGTTCATTCACTTCACTTTCAATTCTGCACTTGACCTCTACGCGCAATGCAAAATGCACTCGCGCCTTTACCGTTAGCTTGAGCCGCAGGTTAGGCCGCCATATTTTGATTTACCAACTACTCAGCGGGCCACCATAGGCTCCCTGATCATTTCGAGTTCCATCAACATCGTTATATTTAGAATCCGGGTTGCCAGCATTAATGCAAGGTGATGATGTTAACAAATGGAAGTCAGTTGCGGAAACAAAGTATGGATTATTAGCTGCCTCAAGAAAATTATACTTAGCCATATAATGACTCGAATCGGTCTGATAAAAAGATATTCTTGGATCGCCCGATGCGTTTGTATTTGCATAGAATATGTTATTCTGAACGCTATCAATAACTGAACTTACGAGGAGAAGACCGCCTGCGTAATTATTGGAACTATTATTATAGAAAGTATTATTGACGATTTTATTCGAAGATGAGGAAGAAAGCAAAGCACCCCCGAACCCAACAGCATAATTATTGATAAAAATATTATTGGTTATGGTTGAGTTTGACTGATCAAGATACAGACCGCCTCCATTGTTCGATTTATTATTTCTGAAGATCGAATTATGAATCACGACATTAGAATTTGCAACCTCTACAGCTCCATTTCTGATAGTATCATACTTGATAGTAAGATCGACATTTTCAATGATGGCAAATTGAATAATAGATTGGATCGATGTTCCTGTAATTTGAATCCCTTCCCATGACACATTCTTTGAAGTGAACAGTATTTGACTTGTAGAAGTACCAATACAAGAAAGTTTGCCTCGAACAATTAATTGAGTTGAATCCTCGAAATATATCCGAACGCCAGCTTCAATGGTTAGCATACTGGAAGAATCTATAATAAGAGTATTTGTGACTCTATAGGGAGAACCACTTGCAGTTAGAATAGTATTAAGATGACCGCTGATGACAGTGTATTGCTCGGGAGTAGGTTCAATTGGAGATTCGTTTTTTGAACAACCAGATAGAATTATCCCAAATGCAATAAAGACAAGTAAGACAATCTGTTTTTGCATATTATTCCTTTTATATGGCGCCTAACGGTCGGCGCTAAGCTGCGGCATCAATAATTTTCAAGTTTTTCTTTCATCTCAGTAAAACTAATTTCTTTGTTTCTGTAAACGATCCAGCCTGTAAACGATAAAAGTATATACCGCTTGATACATTGGCCGCATTCCATGGTTGATTATGATTACCAGCTTGCATTTCTCCATTTATTAATGTCTCAACCTCTCTCCCTAAAATGTCATAGAGTTTTAAAATTACAAATGATCTTTTAGCGAGGGTGAAGGAAATAGTTGTACTGGGATTAAACGGATTTGGAAAGTTCTGCTTCAAAGAAAATGAAAAGGGTTCTGAGTTTCCTTTTTCTATCTTTATTTCAGTGGGAGAAGTTGTAACCCAGACACCGGAACTTGTCCCGGCAAAGATACCGTCGCTGTTTACAGCCAGGGACCAAATACGGGTGTTGGCAGGTATCCCCGAGCTGAATGAAGCCCAGGTTACGCCGCCGTCGGCCGAGCGGTGGACTCCGTTGTCATCTGTGCCGGCAAAAAGCTGATCATTCACAACGACGAAGCAATTTACGTTCTCCAGGCCGGAATTGTCTGCCGCCCAGTTCGTGCCGTAATTGTCGGATATAAAAACACCGGTCAAGGTTACTGCGAACAATCTAGTACCCAACACCGCGAGCTGGGAGATGTGCATATCAGTAAGGCCAGAATTGATTGCAGTCCAGCTTGTTCCGCCGTTTGTTGTTTTGAAAACACCGTTGCTGGCACTTCCTGCAAAAATGGTGTTCCCACTTGCAACAATAGAGGCAATACGGGCATCCACTGGTATTCCCGAACTTACTCCGGTCCAGGGTACTGCCATCGTCCAAGGATTTATAGATACCACCTGTTATGCCCGCAAAAAGAGTGGAATTAATCATCACAATGGACCATATGGTAGTATCTGCAGCTATTCCAGTGGGTACGACAGCATTCCAGGTTCTGCCGTCATCGGTGGATTGAAAAAACCCATTCCATGTACCGACAAGAATTTTGGAGTTCAACATTACAATGGATAGAATGTCAATGCTGCTGTCTGCAGAACCGATCTGAGTCCAGTTCGTGCCGTCATCGGCGGTAAGAAACATACGGCCGCCATTAAGACTGTCCCATATCCGTGCAAAAACCTTGTCCTGGCTCGTGTATAGACTAAAAAAACTGTTGCTTGCCGGCCAATTTGTCTGTATCCATCCGCTGTCGAGCGTGGTTGTGTAGACCGAAGCGCCGGCATTGCCATGCACATTGGCTGCGGCAACCGGCGTAAAACCAACCACTGCATTTCCGAATGACAATACAACGGCCATCCAGGCCGTAGAGAACCGCAAAACTTGTTTCATTTTTATTTCATGCTTCCTTTTCTACAATTAATACCATCACAGATTTTCTCCTATATCACCTGTGTCCATGAGAGACCATACGAACTTGCCGTCGCGTTCGGCGTTATGCCCAGTCCGGGTCCATTTGGTACATATGAATGTCCGTCGCTTTGAATAAACGGCCTTATAAAACCGTCAACCACGCTGTCAAACCAGGAGTTGCACGAATCGTCTACATGGTGGTATTCCAAGGCGAGAAAATCGGGGATGCCCGCGGCAATTTGAAGGTTGGCTGCAAACGAGAACGGCCCCCCAGCGAAGTGTAACGCAGTAAGAATGCCTTTCGAATGCGCATACAAGGCGGCACGGCTGGTCTCGTGTATCCCTCCGAAAGAGGCTTGATCCGGGTGAATATAATCCAACCTCCCCGCATCGATCCATGGCTTGATCTCGCTAAAGCTATAAATGTCCTCACCGGTAAGAATCGGCATATCTGTACCGGCGGTTACCTGTGCGAATTGATCGGGATACCACCATTGGATGATGTCTTCCATCCATCCCCCGTTCATACCCTGATTGTTCGACTCCGACATAAGATTGGCAAGATTAACAGCCGAAGGAACATCGAGATTAATTTTACTGGCCCACCCTTGATAGTGATCGGATGAGAGAGGATAATCAGGGCCGATCAAGCTTCGATATTGCCCGGCGTAGTTCGCAAACTTTTGAAGCCCCGAATCTTTAATAGTATAGCATGTGTAAGGATAGCCGCTTTCGGATTGTGAGGTGTAATCGGTATTCATAGTGCACAGGGAAGTAAGAGTCATATCCGCTTTAAACCATGTAAACCCCATGTCTAACCGGGCCTGGACGTATTGCGGCAATGTGTCCGCGGTCCTCTCAGTAGTGTCGCAATATAATCGCACTTTATCTCTGAGTTTAGGGCCGATGAGTTTCCATATCGGCATGTTATACACTTTGCCGATAATGTCCCAGCAGGCCACCTCGATGCCGCAAAATGCTCCTGAGCGTGGCGGAATCAGGCTCATGGAGTAGGCGCTGCGCGGATCGTAATAAGCCAGGATGGCATTGTTCATTGCATTGAAAACTCTGTCAACCTGAGTAGGGTTCATTCCAATAACGGCCGGCTTGAGGTAGCTCAGGTCGGTTGCAACATAGCCGTCGTTTTCACGGCATTCGCCATATCCCGAAATCCCTTTATTCGTATCGAGACGAACAATAACACCGCCACATCCACTCAGTTGCCCTATGTACATATCGGTAATATAGATCCCCTTTTCGCCGGGGGTAATTGCAGCCCTGGCGAAGTTAAATGGGTCTATTATGCCTGCAATCCCCGTTGTCGCGGCAGCGGTGACACCAAGCATCTTTAGAAACTTGCGTCTCACCATAGATGAGGAGCTGATTTTAATTCCAGCGTTGTTGGCCATAAATGGTACACTTCTTCATAGATGAGGAATGATTTAGTGATTATTTTATATAAGCATAAGACTTTCAGCAAGCAGGATCTGCGCTAAGCTGCGGCGCTGATAAATTTCAAAATGCACCCAACGAAACAAGTTCATGTTGGCTCTTTCAATTTTGTACTGACCTATGCGCGCCATGCTTAACGTACTCACGCTTATTCCGTCAGCTTGAGCGCCTGGTTAGGCAACAAAAGTTATTTGATATTATATTGTTTCATTAATTCTAGAAGATCTGTTGATGTAACTGCATGTCCCAAGACAAGCTGCGTCTGACTTCTAAGATAATTTAGGACTTCTGCTACAACCTGCCCCTCTGTAACAGTGTCTTTTTTCCCGCTGTCTGATATTTTATAGAATGAAAAACCATATTTTTGTTTAGATAATGCATCTAAAGCACTCTCAATATCCGAGGGAATGGGTGCAAGCTTGCTAGACACCACTCCAATAACTTCACCATCATCAATGTCTAGTACCTGGACCGCCAGAATTTCCACTGTTAAATGCTGCATTTACAACCCACCGTAAAGACAATTGTCCAGATGACGTTAGAACTTGATCAATACCAGATAAATATCCTACAGTCAGTAAAGGTGAAACACCATTGTAACCAGAAGGAAAACCCCAAGTTGTGATAGTGGATCCAGTCATTATTTCTGTCTTTGTGCTAAGTCTTAGCAATGGAACTTTTAGAGACGATGAGGGTTTGAGAATTGCTAAATCTTTGTTTGCATCGCTTATTACTGAATCCACTTTTGATTTTTGACCATTAGAATATATTAGAAGTATTTCTTGTTTTGGACAATTTGCGATCACATGTGCGGCTGTAGCAATCCAGTCATTGGTAACAAAAAAACCTGTTCCACCCATTCTCGTATTCAAGCAGATAATCCGCAGGACTGCTTGGTTAGCGATTTTGCCCATTTTACCGGGAGATTCATTTGTTATTGGTGCTGAAATTAATATAGAGTTTCGATCTGTTTGTCCAGTACAAATAGTGACGAAAATTAATTCTACAGCAAACAAAATAGCGAGCATAAATGTTTTCATAAAATGACTCCTTTTGCTGCCTAACGACCGGCGCTAAGCTGCGGCAACAATTCTTTTTCACTTGCTTATCCATCCCTCGATACCGGTCAGGTCAAGTTTGAGCGCCTGGTTAGGCCGTGCCCGATTTGATCAAGTAACTCAACACGGTCATGATTTCGTCGAACGAACCAATCCGCCAGTAATGGACGATATTCTCGCTGCCACTCTTCGGGAAGAAGAAAGAAATCGCCTGCAACTTCCCTGCGACATCGCTTTGATCCACAATGGCATGGCCAAGATGTGCCGCCGGTAATATTAATGTTGTAATCAATTGTGATCTCTTCTCCTGTTGAGATTCCTCGGCGAGCAACAAGGTATGATATTTCTCCTTCAAATAATTGATAGGCATTTGGATCGCAACAGTGATTGACATGGCGATCTGGAAATCCTAACAGTAGCACTTTACCGTCGGGATAGTCACAATGGTCTATTCGCTCACCGAGTTCCTCTCGGATAGGGGAGTCGACTGTAATTTCTCGAATGACATTGACACGGCTAATACGCTCGCCAATTCGAAACGGTCGTACCGCAAATATTCCCAAGCCCTGAATGGAAGATGTTTTGACTTCAATGTTGTTCATAATGAAATCGAATTAGCTAACTGCTTTTCACACGGCCTAACGGATCGACGCTAAGCTGCGACGATGAATACTTTCAAAGTGTACTATCACCGCGCAAGATTGATAACTTAAATTCATAATCTAAACTTTCCACGCGCGGTAATTTGTACAATTGCTCCAACCGTCAGCTTGAGCGCCTGGTTAGGGCGCAAACCTTATTATTAAATTCTGCGTTCTTCAACAATAGTTCCTTGGTGATACACAATCTTCCAATTATCATTTGAGCGGCGCCAAATGGTTGCTCTCCGCGTTATCCGATCTCTCTGAATCAAAGTGTAGGTAACAAGTTAATGATCCGTGGCTATTTCAAGGCAATCAAAGTCCTTTGTTTTCCAAATATCTTCGGTTGGATTTTTAAACCGTTTTTCCAATTCTTCTAAGACATATTCACGATTGTAACGTCTACCTGAAGCTCCGACTTCCCAGAAAGTCGTTTCTGTCATATTCTCAAAATCCTTACGAGTAGTTCCATATTCTGGCCGATGAAAGATAGGTTCAAGCTTCATCAGTTCTTTCAATACATCCGTTGTCTTTTGTTCTGCGATTGAATGTGATACCATATGTTTTCTTTTATTGAGGAAATTGTTTGCGCCCTAACGGACCGGCGCTAAGCTGCGGCGCTGATAATTTTCGTAATGCAACCAACGAAACAAGTTCATGCTTATAACCAAATTGATAAGTATCAAAGTTATAGGTACTAAAAACCGAATAATAAAAACGAAAGCCCACCACAAGCAATGCTTAACGTACTCAATAACTACCTTCATCGTGTGAGCACAATGCTACTTCGATTCTTTCCTACCTTGAATATTCAAAAGTGGTGTCAATTTTTGGTCGTACGGCAAAATAATTGTCGAGTTATTGGGACTATTCACTACATCTTTGAGCTGGGAGATGTAATACCATTGCAGATAATTCTGCGTCAATCCATTGCCAATTATTTTTTGAGCATTCGAAATACCCTGAGCCTCAATTGCTTTTCGTTGCGCCTCCTTCTGAGCATACTGTATGGTATACTCCATTTGTTGCGCTTCCTGAGAAGCTTTAAGTTTTGCCGCAATGGCATCGCTGACAGTTGCCGGTGGTTCTACATTTCTAATAAGCACATTATCCAAAATTACGCCTTTACCGTTCAATTCCTGCAGCAATAATTCAGTAACCATCTTCGTATAGGCATCTCTTTGGAGAGACATAACATCGCTTGCGTCAAACTTCGTGGCAGCATTTACCAGGGCAGTTCTAATGGCTGGCCTTACAATCACTTCTTCATAGTTAAGCCCAATATTGCTGTAAACATTATTTGCTTGCGATGGATCTAAATGATACCAAACAGCTGACATCAAATTTCAGAATAAGTTGATCGCGGGATAATGTGGCAACAGCATCATCACCGACCTTATTCCCTTCGTTTTTGACTGAAGACATAGTGTAGTCTTTCGTTTGAATAGACATTTTATACACATCAGTTAAAAAAAAGATCGGATGAATACCGGCTGGGAGAGACTGTGAACCAACATTGCCAAACGTAACAGGAACTCCTACATATCCTGGTTCAATAATCGTAAAAGAAGCAGAAAGCAAGGATAATACTGCCAATCCAAGACTTGCAAATCCGAGTTTCTTAAAATTAAAGGGGTAAGAGACATTCCGTGGCTTAACGGTCAGCAGAGCAATTCCTACAGCAGCAAACAACACAATAAAGAATGAAGCGGTCATGATTTTCTCCTTTGTTTTTTGTTCTTATTACTAATTTTTGATATTACAATTTACAAATTTCTAGAGCACTCCGCGAGCGTCTATATATTTCCTTCTGCTTATAAACTTGTTCGTGCGGGATATTGCATCCGCGTTCTGACCGTTAGCATGAGCCGCCGATTAGGCGGTACCCAGAGATGCGTTCATAAAATGTGATAGAGTCTCACAATAATCACTTAGTGTTTTATTGGGGAAAGTTTTTTCAACATATCTACGGCATTAGTATTTTTTGGATCCAACTCAAGAGATTTCTTGTAGTTCACAATCGCAAGATCATTGTTTCCGTCATCCATGTACGCTTCACCCAGACTATCGTACACATTTGATGACGCGGGGTAGGCCTCGACATTAAGCTGTAAAATCTGAATAGCTTCTTTTGTTTTTTTCATATTTAGGAGTGCATAACCAAGATCATTCAATTCATTTTCACCAAGGTTATAGTTGTTTGGTTCATTTTGCTTTAGACGATGGTATTGAGCTAATGCGGAGCCAATACCTTTCTGTCTTATTGTCGAAAACAACGACTCAAGTATTGTCTTCTTACTGTAGGCCAATTTAATTCCCGTCGTCAATGCTTCTCCCGGGGTGGCGAAATGCTCGACATTATTGAGATTTTCGAACTCCATTTCCAAGCCTGCGTAGTTCCTTTTCGCTATGACGTCTGAGAATTCTGCAATTCGCTTTGGAAGTCCTTCCGCAAGAATCAGTTTTACAGGAAGATCGGTATGCCTTCGTGCGTAGTCAACTTCGACGTCAAAGAATCTATCATCAAACCCTTCGAGTACGATGTACCGCCTGAAAAGTGTCGGTTCTTGGAAAAGTGCGTAGAAACCAAAATATGCTCCTTGTGAACCTCCCAACAGAGTACGATCCGTCGAATCCGCTTTAAGATGGGTTTCTACATAGGGAATCAGTTCTTCTCGAAGAAATCGTAGATATTTTTCAGCTCCAAGTGTAAATGGGTCGAAATCCCTATTGCGCATGTTCTTTCCGCCCTCTTTGGGTAGTAGTTTACTACCATACGCGGGGCTCACAATGATAAGCTTAGGCACAAAGTGTCCGTAGTATAGATATTGTACTATGTCTGTGACCATAGCAAACATATGATCTCCATCTAAAAGATAGAGCACCGGATAGGATTTAATGGAATCATTGTATCCTTGTGGAAACCATATCTTGATGAAATAATCCGTGCCTGTGTTGATCGAATGAATCTGCCTCAGTTCAGTGCCATCAATAGGAACTTTCGGATAGACTGTCCTGGCAGTTGAGTCATTTTGCGCACTGACATTGCTGCAAATACTCAACAATGCATATAAAAGAGCACCTACTAGAAAAGTGAAATGTTTTTTCATGACTATTCCCTCCTATGTTTGATTTGTTGTTCGCGCATCAGCCTAGCAACGATAACCTATTGCACAGTTGATAAACGTACAGCACCGCCTAACGGATCGGCGCTAAGCTGCCGCACTGATTACTTTCGATATCGTTCTTTATTATCTTCAACCCATGAGTACATTTGCTTCCCTCTACTATCGAAGAATGCATTTTGCTCAAACATTCAGGGAAAAACGAGCAACTTTCTCACTTTAATAGAATAAGTGCCTTCGTCTTAACAAAGTCACCTGTGTGTAATTGATAGAGATATACACCGCTGGAAAAGTTTTGGGCATCCCATTCCACCGAATAGGAACCAGGTTCTTTCCATTGATCAATGAGAACAGCAACTTCTCTACCAAGGAGATCATAAATCCTTAGTGAAACTTGACTCTTTTTTTGAATAGAAAATGAAATCTTGGTTGATGCATTGAATGGATTGGGGTAATTCTGCTGCAAATTCAATTGACATGGAAGAGCATGACTCAGAGAAACAGATGTAATCCCTATCTCAGAACCATTGTAATGAATGACCGTATCGAATTTACTGGGACTAATTATACCAATACCCTTTCCAGTATCCACCCAAATGATATTGAAAATTTTATTTTGAGACATACCATTAAATGTTCCCTGTCTAGATCCGATGGTTAGCTGTTTTGAAGAATCATGATAAGTAATCGGGATAACTGAATATACTCCTCGTTCATAATTGTAGTTGTCATTTTCGTCTTCGTATAATGTGAATTGTCCATCCGCACCTCGATAAATTCGCAGTTCGAGCGTATCTGCAGGTTTTTCAGTGGCATATTGCATAAAAGGTCCTATCGGAATGATGGAACCGGCTTTCACGAATAAAGGGATAGTTTCAATTGGTGCTTGAGCATCAATCGTTTGACCACCATTAAGAGATTCACCTGTCCAGAAATTATACCATATGGTTGATTTCGGCAAATAAACTTTTCGCGTTTTAGATGTGTTGGTGCTAGTACTATATGATTGAGTGGTTACCGGATTTACAAGAAATGCCGGACCAAACATATATTGATCCTGAATATTAGTAATTGCTACGTCCGTTCGAAAATCAAAAGCAAGCGCTCGCATGATTGTATAGGATTCGTTGGTAACCTTCCAGGCGAGGGAATAGATATACGGTAGGAGTCGGTACCGCAGGTTATCGTAATTCAATAAAATTGATTTTGTATTTGCATCCCAGTTATTTGAAAACAACGCGCGTTCGCCTTTTCCATGAATTCTAAATATCGGACAGAAAGTGCCAAATTGGAACCAACGAGTAAACAATTCTCTGTTTGCAGCGGTTGTCCAATCGGGAGATGTCCAGTTTAAATGATACCCTCCAATATCTGACGTCCAATATGGAATCCCGGAGACACAGGCGTTAATTGCCTGAGGCACTTGAATTGTATAAGAACTGAAGGTACACGTAATATCGGACGACCAAAGGGTTGTTGCATTTCGCTGCTGTCCGGCAAATGCCTGACGCACAAGGAAGAATGCTCGCTTTCCTGATATATCAGTTCTCCAGTTCTTATAAAGACCAATAGTATGTGTTAAGGAATAGGTATTGAAATAATCGATCCCTTTGCCAAGTGCAAAAATACTTTTTCTGCGTGCATCTAGAAGTCCCCCATTGTCCGGTTCGCATTGGTCTACCCACCATGCATCCCATCCATAAGGAGTAATAAGACTATTATTCGCCTGTCTCCAATATATATCTCGCGCATTGGAATTATGAGCATCATAGTATGTGTCATAATTATGTGTCATCACATCCTGCCAGGTAATATCAGTCAATCCTCCTGCGTTCTTCAACTCATTAAAATTATTTGTTCCGCTTGCGAAAACCGGCCAAATCGAAATCATCGCATGAATGTTTGCTTTGTGTAACGAATCCACCATCGCTTTGGGATTAGGATATCTGGTAGGGTTCATCACGTGCGAACCGATTACATCTGGTTCCCAGTAATACCAATCCTGAACGATGCAATCAACAGGGATGTGATTGTTTCGGTAATTGTCTTTGACGGATAACACTTCAGCCTGGCTCTGATACCTATCCTGCGATTGAAACAATCCAAAACTCCACTTGGGAAACATTGGAGTCTGGCCAGTGGCTTCGCGGTAAAGTGAGATGATATGATCAAAGTCCGGACCGTAGAAAAAATAATAATCTACCATCGTACCGCTCTCCGATACATATTTGTATTTTGTATTGCCTGCCTCAGCACCATAAAAATTCGATGCCGAGTAGTTATCCCACATAAGTCCATACCCTTTGTTGGATAGTAAAACCGGAATTGCGCCAGTCATATATTGGATAGCCATATCCTGATTTCGGCCTTTGTAATTCATGGATCCGGCATCTGTCGGATGACAGCCCAATCCAAACAAAGCTTCATCCGCAGGAGATTGAAAGAGTGTTTCACTATTGTATGTATTGATGCCGGCAATGGTCGCCGCCGTCATATTCTTTCCTACAGAATCATCTTCGGCAAGTATAAGCGCACCATTAAGTTCGGTATACTGGATTGAATTGGTCAACTTTGTCAATTTGATTTTTATTTTACCGGTTGAAATAATTATCTCGGTTGAGCTTTCAGCAACTTGAAACTGAGGCTGAGTTATCCACGAGTTTGTTACTACCAAGGACGTTTTTGAAGAGAGTGCCGTCAACGATGTATATTTTACTTCAACGACATCCTCTTTACAAATTTTAATCTTCATGAAACCATTATCCAATGTGCATGTGATTCCATCGGCATCAGTTGTATACGATACTATGGAAGCCAGCGCAGTGTGACTGACTACGAAGAAAATTAGGACAATTGTTATCGAGACAATGATACATTTATATTTAGACTTGTTCATAATAAATCAATCCTTTATTGGAGACCTATACTCTATCATTCGTACATAAGATAGTCTAATATATGCATAAATTATTAACGCACATAGAGACGAGGAAATTGTGAAGAAATAATGTTATTGCAGGGAGCCCATTCCGTCAGCTTGAGCGCCTGGTTAGGCTGCCTTCTTATTACTTACTCTTAAGCCAAGTTCTCGCGGCATCTATATCTGTAAACCATTTTAACGACAGGCCAGCATTCTTGGCCGAAATCTCCTGAAACGATTGCAGACCTGCATTCTCTTCGAGATCTACGACAGCTATCTTTATCCTCGATCTGTCTGCAGGATAATCTCTGACACGAAAATAGGATTCTGCAAATGCAAAACGTCCCTTTGCCGAACGAACATCTATGAGTTGCGCATAAACATTCATTGAATTTCCAATGGCATTTACTTCACTCAGTAGTTTATCAACCGCGTTCGATAGTACTTCACCTGTGATAATGATTTCACAGATTCCTTCATTCAAAGATGTCGCAAGTTGATACTCCTTATTATCTTTCATTGCTGATCCCCTTGAGACCGCCTAACGGACCGGCGCTAAGCTGCGGCGTTGATAACTTTCGTAATGCACTAAACTAACGAGTTCATGCTGATGAATAAATTATTAAGCATCTAAAACTTTAAGTGCAATGTAAATTGCTCCCAAGCTCACTCCGTCAGCTTGAGCGTCTGGTTAGGCAGCGGGTTTGCTCCCTCCATATACGGCAAAGTTATAGTACTTCCAAAGGACATCAATTTGAACAAAGCCGATTTCCTGTAACCAAGTCAATTGGTTGATTAAGTTTGCCGGATGATCCTCGACGTAATGCTTAGGTATCCACTTTTGTTCAATTTCCTCTATAGGAACTTGTAGACACATATACTCTCTCCATTTCACTATATAAAGCCCTTGCAGATGAGAACCAGAACCAAGAACATTATCAGCGTTATAAAAAACACCACCGGGATTTAAACAGGAATAAATCTTTTTATAAAACTTAATTTTGTTGTCATCACTAAGTAAATGATGCAATGAAAGTGATGATATTGCTACGTCATAGACTGAATCAAACTCATAATGTTCAAAGTTTGCAATTTGATAACGCACATTTTCTCCGACACCGAGTTTCGTCTGTGCTACTTGTAGCATCTTTTCAGCGATATCAACACAGGTAATAGTAGCTTGAGGAAAAACATCCTTAATCCGTTTTGCAATTGTGCCTGTTCCACATCCAAGATCAATTACGCGAATTGCCTGATTCTTATTAAATGGCAAAGCTGCAATGAGTGCATCAAGCATTTGTTCATAGTAAGGAATGAGCCGACGAATAATCGCGTCAAACTCTTGGGCCTCTTCTTCAAAGTGCTGTTTAACATTTTCCATTTTCTTTTCTCACCGCCTAACGGATCGGCTCCCGATAAATCGGGACGCATCGGGAGTATAGTATTTACTTGTTGAGCTTGCGAAATCCCGCCTTGGCGGGGACTCTTTCCTTTTTAAAATGGTTAGGTTGCAATTATTTCACTTGAGCAAAACCAATTTTTTCGTCTGAGTGAATGAGCCAGCCTGCAAACGATAAAAATATACTCCACTTGGAAGATTGGCAGCATTAAATCTGATAGAACATGTGCCTGCCTGCTGACGTTCGTTGACCAACGTCTTTAATTCCTTTCCAAGTACATCGTAAACTTTCAACGTGATAAAATTAATTATTGGTAATTGATAACGTATCACAGTCGTTGGATTAAAAGGATTCGGAAAATTTTGCTCGAGCGTGTACACTTGTGGTAATAATGATTTGTTATTATTAACGCCTGTAATCATATCCGACAGTGGCCGTCGCCACGCGCCGGTGGCAGTGCCTGCGACAATAGTGTTGTTGCTTATGGCAAGTGCATATAGGTTTTTATCAGTCAAGCCGGAATTGACGGCAACCCAATTACTCCCGCTGTTAGTCGAAAGAAAAACGCCGCCGCCATTAGTGCCTGCAAAAATATTACCGTCGATAACGGCGAAACCATAAACATAGTTGTTCAAGACGGCAGTCCAATTACTCCCGCTGTTAGTCGAACGATAAGCGTTGCCGTTCTGTGTACCTGCAAAAATAGTACTGTCGCTGATGGCAAGAGCATAAACATCATTGTTGATCAAGGCGGTGGCAGTCCAGCTCGTGCCGCTGTTAGTCGAAAGATAAACCCCGCCATATGTACCTGCAAAAATACTACTTCCGTTGATGGCAAAAGCACCAACATCTTTGCTGGTCAGGCCGGAATCGATGGAAGTCCAGCTCGTACCACTGGTAGTCGAAAGAAAAACGCCACCGCCCCAAGTGCCTGCAAAAATATTACTGCCACTGACGGCAAGAGCATAAACATCGGTGTTGGTCAAACCTTTATTAACGGCAGTCCAGCTAGTACCACTGTTAGTCGAAATATAAACGCCGTCAGAAGTGCCTGCAAAAATATTACTGTCGATGACGGCAAGAGCACTAATATCAGTGTTGGCCAAGGTGGAATCGACGAGAGTCCAGCTCGTACCACTGTTAGTCGAAAGATAAACGCCGCCGGCATAAGTGCCTGCAAAAATATCACCGTTGATGACGGCAAAACTTCTAACACCGCCAGCACTGCCGCTTATGCCACTGCATTGAACCCATTGGGCGTAGAGTGAATTCGCACTATTGAATAGGTAAAATGCCATAAATAGGAATCCGCCTCTGTGGATATATCGTAAAATATCTTTCATGGGTCTCTCCTTTTGTGATATAGCCATGTGCAATTGCAACCTAACGGACCGGCGCTAAGCTGCGGCGTTGAAAAGTTTCGTAATGCAACCAACGAAACAAGTTCATTCAATTAACTTTCAATTAAACACTAAACCTATGCGCGCCATGAATTTTGCAGTGAGCTCATTCCGTCAGCTTGAGCGCCTGGTTAGGGCGCTGGCATTATTGACTTTATGCCAGATATGACATATATTGTAAACGTATGAATTATGAAGACAAACCTCTTGTTTGGTTACACGGTGAAGTAAAAACTCCACCGTTCTCAAAAAATGCTCGCCTTGAAGCTGGCTTTTTATTGAGACAGCTACAAGCGGGAGAAAAGCTAAGTCTCCCCTTCTCAAGACCGATGCCAGCAATTGGAGCAAGATGCCATGAACTCCGAATTAACGATGAAAATAAAATATGGCGTATCATTTATCGAATTGATTCCGATGCAATAATTATTTTAGAAATCTTTCAAAAACAGACACAACAAACACCAAAGAATATTATTGATATCTGTAAACGTCGCTTACGAATATACGACGAATTATAAGGACAACAAAAATGGATAAAGCAAAACAAAAACGTCTTGAATCCGCAGGATGGAAAGTTGGAACAGCAAGCAATTTCCTTAACCTTTCTTCTGAGGAATCTGCATATATCGAACTCAAACTTCAATTAGCAAAGAACCTGCAGAAACGACGTATTGAGAAAAAACTTACACAAATGGCAGTAGCCCGAATGCTTAAATCAAGCCAATCGCGTGTAGCAAAAATGGAATCAGGTGATCCGACCGTTTCTATCGACCTACTCATCCGTTCTCTGTTAGCTCTCGGTGCTAAACCAAGAGCGTTATTACGAACTATTGCTCAATAATTTTTTTCTGCCAGCGCCCTAACGGATGGCAACTAAGCTGCGGCGCTGATAATTTTCAATATACACAAAACGAAGTGAGTTCATGCTAAAAGTTTATTATTAAACATCTAAACCTCTACGCGCTATGCTTAACGTACCCATTTACCCGCCATGCTTTATCTTTGGGCGGGCGCTCATTCCGTCAGCTTGCTTGCCCGCCGTCTTGTTGGGCGGGAGCGCCTCGTTACCTGGCGCAAATAATATTATTTCCAGACAGGACAAGCTTTGATCAATTCCTTCCTGATTTCGTCATCTTTTATATAGCGTTTAACAAGTTTAGAATAAATGCTAATATCTTTGTAAAAGTAAGATATTCGTGATAAAATCTTCTTGTTCTGGATATCATTATCACTAGAAGATAGTTTAAATAAGTCCTTTTGGATTTCATAATCTACAAGGTATACATCCGAATCATACAATGTAGATTCTTCATATTGTGGAAATTCATGTTTCCACTTATTAATAAATATTTCCACTTTGCCCCAGATATTGCGATAATCATATTCGAATTTGCTGCTCGAACATAACTCAGGGATATCAGTAATATTGACTGACAAAGAAGCATCTTCAAATGGATTAATGTCAAGTTTAATATTATCAGACTTGTTGTCACGAATAAAATATTTTGTTTCTCTTGCGACAATTCGAACATTGCATCCAACAGGATATCTTGCATGCAATAATGTTTCCGGAAAACAAGTAAACTGACAATCTGAACGAAGGGCGTATATAATTATTTCAAAATGTTTTAATGGTGTTCTGGGAAGAAATGTTTTATCTACTACGTCCACCATCAAACCCAAAAATATTTCGTTTAACGAATCCGATCGAATTGGACCAACATATCCAACAACTTTGCCAATAAAAACATATGTGGTCGAATCAAATCTGACAGGCCTTTGTTTTACAATTGAACAGGGAAACACATTAGTCATGTAAATGATGGATAATAAGAGAATAAATATCACGATTTTATAAATATTCATCTTATGTGATCCTTCTAATATTAATTGTTTTGCGCCACCTAACGGATGGCGCATAAGCTGCGGCGTTGATAACTTTCAATATACTGAAAACGAACAAAGTTTATTCACATCACTATTGCGGAACATATCGGAAGAATATTATTTACTTGTCCGAAGGACTCCTTCAGAGACTCTTTCCTTTTTAAAGTGGTTAGCCAGCATTTTGAATGCTTAAAAAAGTTTCCTTATAAAAACCACAAATAGAATCAATGCGATAAGAAACAAATAAGAAGCGGGTCGTGCACAATTTATAGTCCACCATATTCCTACACTTTTAGGAACAAAATATCTGGAATCGTTCGGATTATAATAAAATATTCCCCACTTCCAGTTGTTGGGTTCATTATGAATGTCGTCATTCATGTTCTGATCCTTTTATTGGTGAGTTGTGTGGCCGTTTGTTATGCGCCGCGCAGCCGTTCATCATTTTCCTTTCCCAGCCTGAGTTGAAGCCATTTCAGGGACGGACAGGATGTCTTCATTCCCAATGTCAATAATGATATTCCACTTCCCATCGATTTTCTTGCAGACATCGATCCATCTGTATCCTTTTTCAAGAGACCCCTTCGGGGTGGGTTCGAGCCAGCGGTCTCTGCCTCGTGCGTACGCGAGGTCGCCCGATGCTGAGATTTCTACCGTATCCACAGTGGTAGTCATACTGTCAGAGCCTACGCTGTCTGCAGCAAACGCTTTCTCGAAGTATTTACGAATGGATTCACGACCAACCACCAGTGGTCTATTCTGGTCGATAACAATCGCGTTGGGTGCGAAGAAGTGAACAGTCTTGTCGATGTCCTTCGCTCTCCCTGCGGCCATCAACTGAGCTTCGAGGTCACGCACTGCGCTTGCCTCGGCCTGCTTGTCAACGTCCGAAGTCCGAGCGCATCCGACAAGGGGAAGACAAATAACGGAAAGAAGCGCAAAGACCTTTTGAGCTATCATAATGAGCTCCATTCTTGTTCGATGAATGCCACACAAAACGTCATCAGCGTCGGCTGCGTGGCGCATAACTCTATAAAAGCGCAAGCGGTATAACGGTTGGCAACTAAGCTGCAGCGCTGATAAGTTACAAGTTGCTGAAAACGAAATGAGTTCATACTGATATTTTTATTATTAAGAACAAAACCTCTGCAAGCCATGCTTAACGTACCGAGCCTGCCCGCCGGAGTTTGCTTTGTAACGTAGGCGGGCTCATTCCGTCAGCTTGAGTTGCTGGTTATGTTGCAATTGTCTCATTTGAGCAATATGAGTTTCTTCGTCTCGCTATATGAACCAGCTTGCAACCGATAAAAATAAATTCCACTCGACATATTTGCCGCAATCCATTGTTTCGTGTAACTTCCGGCTGACATTTCTTCTGAAACAATTGTCGCCACCTCTCTTCCTATCAAATCAAATACTCTTAGTGACACAAACGATTTTGTTGGAATGCTAAATGAAATATTTGTAGAAGGATTAAAGGGATTCGGATAATTTTGCAGAAGGGAAAAAGTTTCCGGTGTAACAATGGCTACTCCCTCAACAGATGTTGGCATATTTGATTTAAGATATGGATAACCATTATTTATGCTTGAATCAATAGACCATACGGTTGTAAAATTCCAACCGTAACCGGTAAAAGTGGACTGTGATTTCATCTCAGTTGTGGTTTCACCAAATCCATCGACGCCGTTTGATTGGCCGGAGGATGTCACATCCCATAAACAGCTACCAGTGGTGGAAACGGTTTGATACCCAATCAAGCCGCCAACATGATTCGTACCCGTTGCAGAGCCACTGCTGTAGCAGTGTGTGGCGGTGGAAGAATATTTATTACCCAGAACATTATCATAATAGCCCCATTGCTCCCCAATCAAACCACCGACAAAAGAACCACCCGTTACAGAACCAATGCTGTAGCAATTCTCAATGGTGGCAGTACTTTGGTATCCAATCAAGCCACCGATATAAGAACCACCAGTTACAGAGCAACTGCTATAGCAGGTCTGGGCGTCGGCATCAATTTGATTCCCAATCAAGCCACCGATATAATAAACTCCACCAGTTACAGAACCAGTGCTGGAGCAGTTACTGACGGTGGATTCGAATTCCGACCCAATCAAGCCACCGATATAAGAAACACCAGTTACAGAGCCACTGCTGGAGCAGTTACTGACGGTGGATTCGAATTCCGACCCAATCAAGCCACCGATATAAGAAACACCAGTTACAGAGCCACTGCTGTGGCAGTTTATAAGAGTCCCACCCGACCCACCGTGATACCCAATTAAACCGCCGACAATATTGTTTCCAATTATCTTTACACTATCGAGCTTTAAATTTTTGATTGTTGCCCACCATACCCTTCCAAAAAGACCAATGTAGTTCTTCGTGCTTCGGCTTATAAACAGACCGGTGATTTTATACCCCTGCCCATCGTATGAGCCATTGAAAAATTTCGTGCTATCTCCAATAGGAGAAAACCCTGCACCACCATCCCAAGAAGAACTTGTTGAGGCATCAATATCCGCTGTCTGAATAAAATTCTTGTTCCATAAACTGCTGTCTTGTATAATCCAATAAAGGTTGTTTAATGTCGCAATTTGATAAGGATCGCCTGATGTACCGGATCCTGAAGGCTGGGTAGCCGTTTGGGAAAATAATGTGCTTGCAAAAAAAAGGAGAGCAAAAACTAATAATAAGTTTTTCATAAGTAATTTCCTTTCATTCTTTTGTTAAGAGCAATTGCACCTAACGGGTGGGCACTAAGCTGCCGCACTGAATACTTTCAAGTTGCTGAAAACGAAACAAGTTTATGCTGATAACGAAATTAATTCCACAAATGTTATGAAGTACAAAGAACTTAATAATAAAAACTGAAAACCACCATTCGCCATGCGTAAAGTACCAACGCTCATCCGGTCAGCTTGAGTGCCTGGATATTACCAAAAAGGAATCTCCCGATTATGTACATTGATAATTCTCTAGGTCACCAACATCCACAATCTAAGGAGATTCCCATGTATTACTCAGGTATCGATTTGCATTCTGATAATTGTTTTATCACCACTGTTGATGACACTGGTGCTGTCATCAAGCGACAACGTGTCGAGAATAACAATGAACGTGTTCTTGATTACTTCCACTCTCTGCCCGGTCCTCATCACGCAGTCGTTGAGTCTACCACAGGATGGTACTGGCTCAACGATCTTCTCAGCGATCACGGCATCGAGCTTGTCCTTGCTCACGCCAAATATCTCAAAGCCATCAGTTATGCTAAAGTTAAAACAGATAAAGTCGATTCGCAAACTCTTGCTCTTCTCTTACGACAGGGACTCATTCCACGGGCTCACAAAATCAGCCGAGAACTACGCGGCCTGCGCGATACCATGCGTATTCGTCTACGGCTCGTTCAGCAACGAACTGCCAGTCTTCTGCGTCTCTACAGTATTCAGACCAAATTTAACGGCTCTGTTCCGGATCCGTATCGTTTTCAACTTGCTGTCTTGCAACATACCAGAGACACTTTTACTGCTCAGATCCTCTCGCTGGAAAAATCTCTCCATCCTGTGCTGATTCCCAACGACGATATTCAACGGCTCTTGCACATTCCAGGTATCGGCAAGCTCACCGCATTCACGGTGTATCTTGAAATCGACGGCATTGAACGATTCGACTCCGATAAAAAGTTTGTCTCTTACTGCCGACTCGTCCCTGCTGCCGATAACTCCAATCGCTCTGTGCACCATCGCTCCAGCAAAGACGGCAATAAGTATCTCAAAATCGCCTTCTCCGATGCCGCTGTTCATGCTATTCAGTACTATCCGGAATACAAACGCTTATTCCAGAAATTAGCTCGTCGCTCCAATGAGGCGACTGCGCGAACCGTCGTTGCCAAAGAACTTGCGAAGATTGTTTACTATGTCTTAAAAAACAAAACAATATATAAAGGTCTCAAAGGTCAGCCGATCAGCCGGCATAAATCTCAGCAGTGGCCGCGCCTCTCAAGCCCGCTTTCCTAACTGATCCCGACTGCGTCGGGATCGTTCGCTGGATTGGGAAGAGAGTGCGCTGTGCCGTGGTAATATCTGGAACATCTCGCTCGACGAGATACGCTTTCACCATCGTTTCTTCAATGAGTGAATGTAAATCCGTAAACTGGTTTGGACGGCATTGCTCTGGTAATCGCCTGTCTATTCGATAGAGAACGCGGCATCGGCACGGATTCGGTCGTCCTTAATGTTAAAGAACTCTGCATTCCGATTGCGCGGAACGCATCGGGAGTATATTATTTACTTGACTCTTTCCTTTTTAAACTGGTTAGGCGGCATTAATACATAAAGATTTTTTACGAATCATAATGATAACCAATTTCTGTCGCTGAATAATGCTACCAAATAAGTACGCGATAGAAGGAAGCAACAACAACTGAGAACTATACTGTATAAAAACGTTATCGATAAATTGCGCTCGGACTATCAAGAAACAAAATGTAAATGTGATAATCCCATGCCAAGCAATATTCTTTCGTGAACGTTCTATGACATTTTGAATTGTACCTTTTTGAGCCCACTTTTCTGTGCCCCTTTTTGTGACCCAATGCCGTAACATTCTAATATTTAATTTCTGCCAAAACTTCTGTTCAATTTCTGTAACCGGTAAACAGATTAAAGGAATAGATATAATTGACAATACTAGGCAAACAATTGATGGAATAAAAAGTATAAACTGAATCTTCATTTACTTGTCTAGATGTTTTTTAATGCCGCCTAACGGACCGGCGCTAAGCTGCGGCATGACAAAACCTCAACCTGCACCCAACGAAACAAGTTTAACCACAAAACCAAATTAATAAAAACTAAACCAGCGAGAAACTTAAAACAAACTTAACAAACGTAAACCCACCACGCGCAATGTAAATTGCACTACGCTCACTCCGTCAGCTTGAGCGCCTGGTTAGGTTGCGTTTTGCCGATTACTTTAAAATAAAGATTACAGTTAGCGCTAAAAGAACAAGTGTGATCAAAGTTATTGAAAAAAAGATATTCATAATGCGACTATGGCTAGATGAATCCTTGGTCATCCTAAGAAGCTCATAAAATACACCACAGTTTTTTATAGATTCTTCAGCAGGTGCAATGCCCATTTTAATTTCTAAATTTCGAGCAATATTTTGACAGCCCCTATAAAGTTGGCGAGTCCTGATTTCTAGCAACCAAAATATTATTGTTAGAAAAACACCAATAACAATAACTATCACTAACCATAATCTAGAATTATAGTCTAACGGATTTTTATAAGCCCAATTAAAAGCAATTGCAAGGGCTGCGAGTACTGCTAAATAACCAGCAAAAAGTTGATGACGCCAGCTTAAGAAATAGCGATGTAATTGACATGCATTTTCATAGGCAACTTTATTAGTTTCAAAAAGGATTTCTTCCTTGGTTTTGCCCATTTGTTTATCCTCGATAAAGTTAAGACTCTTCAGTTTATTAAAATCGATTTTGAATAACTATTTCAAAACGCAACATAACGGACGGGCACTAAGCTGCGGCGTTGATAACTTTCGTCATGCAACCAACGAAACAAGTCCCACAACGAAAGTTTTATCATTTGCACCAGACCCTATGCTTAGCCATGTTAATTGCACCCAGCTGGCAACCGTCAGCTTGAGTGCCTGGTTAGGCTATTGTTACTTTGTTGTACAAACTTTCTTCATAGACAAAATATTCCGACTCTTTCATAACTCGAATTTTTCTGAGCACAGGCAGCGCATCACCGAGATGCTTTTTGGAACTTAACTTGCACTGCTTTTTTATTCTCGTTCAAATCAAAACTTGTTGACAACGTAACCGTATAGAAAGCAACCAACATTTTAGTCTGCACTTCGCCCTTAGAAACTTTTGCCAGTAGAAAGAAATATAAAACCCAAATAGGTAACCACAATACTTTAAAACACAACTCACACAAAGCGCGCTGCCTGTGCAGCCTAACGATTGGCAACTAAGCTGCGGCGTTGATAATTACGAGTCATGCAATCAACGAAACGAGCCACACGTCTTTCGCGCCATAAAAATAACGTGTGTTTAGCGCCATGAATTTACCACCAACGCTCCAACCGTCAGCTTGAGTTGCTGGTTATGTTATAGTTTATTTAATGTACAAACTTTCCGAAAAACAATATTCGCTAACATCATCATAACTTGAATGTTTCTGAGCACAGGCAGCGCATCGCCGAGATTCTTTTCGGTGCTTAACATGCACTGCTTTTTTCTCGTACAAAACAAAACTTGTTGACAGCATAACTTATAGAAAGCAACCAATCGCGAATTTTGTACAATGTGAATGAAACTTAAAGCCAGTAGAACGCGATTACCAAACCCCGCAAGTAACACATACAGAGCGCGCTGCCTGTGCAACATAACGGACGGCAACTAAGCTGCAGCGCTGAAATGCCGTAAGTTGCTGAATACAAAATAAGTTTATTATAAGATCTTTTAAACAATAATTTCTAAGCGCCATGCTTAACGTACCAACGCTCATTCTGTCAGCTTGAGTTGCTTGGTTAGGCCAACAGATTTTAATTTTATCACCATTGGTCGAAAGACAACGACCGATACTTTCAAAATGTACTCAACGAAATAGATACTTGCGCGTGCGGTGCAAACGAATATTCAATTTAAACGGCACGACGTAGATAGCATTCAAACACTCGTAACAACAAAACATTTTTAAAAACATAATTACTAAACTTTCGCACCGCACGCGCGGCCTAACGGACGGCAACTAAGCTGCAGCGCTGATATGCCGCAAGTTGCTATCAACAAACCAAGTTTATTACAAAATCTTTTAAACAATAATCTCTAAGTGTCATGCTTAACGTACCAATGCTCATTCTGTCAGCTTGAGTTGCTGGTTAGAACGCACGCGGTAGAATGCTCTATATAACATATGCAAGCATAAAGAGAACTATTGTCAGGGAGTAAAACAAAACGACCGTCATTTAGTCGTTTGTTAACTGCCGTGCCTGCTTGATTTCTTCAGCAATTTCTTGAATCACTTTCCAGTTACGGGAGAGCCGTAAATATTTCGGATGATATGTACGGTAACATAGCTTTGGCAAACCTGGATGCTTGATTCGAAGCAGCAAGCCTACTTCAGGAGTACACTTCAATCCGGGGAATGTCTCTTTGAGACGTTCGTCATATTTTGAGCCTGTAAAGAATACCACAGCGTCTGGCTGCGTAATATCAATTTCCTTCTGTAAAAGGCCGAGATGACATATCTCATTTTCTGCATCAGCATCAGGTCTTCCATTCGACTGATCAAGCTTCACAAGATTCGACCATAAGAAAGAATGTGAGGATTGGCCAGTATTCACGACTTTTTGAAGTTCACTCCCAGCTTGCCAAAATGGAGAACCTTTGGATTGTCCGCTCTGCGTGAAGTTAGCATACATATTCATCAATTGTTTTGGAGAATATGATCCATCGGGGAAAAAAGTATCATCCCAACCATAAGTCTGCTGTCCAACTACCATAACTCGAGTCTTAAGGACGCAGTATTCCGTAGGAACACAGATGAGCTGAGGTTTAGAAAGACCCTTATGTGACGTTCCGATAGATTGAAGACGTGTGAAGACGCTAGAATAAAATTCCAACAGTTCCTCGTTTAACTCGCTCGCTACCATCACTTACCTGACAAAAAATATCCATATTGCGGCAAGAGTAATCCCACCAAAGCCACCTTCTATTGAGTTACGAGCATTATCTATAGACCCAATTCGGGATCCTCGATCATCACAGATGTCGGATCCTCGTACGAAGGCAATTCTGTTTCCTCGGTCGTCGAGAATAAAATCGCCCTGTACATATCCGAGTCGTCCACCTCGGTCGTCTTTGATATCGTTTCCTTGAATATAACCAACTCGGCGACCGGAGCTATCGTGAATATTATTTCCTTGCATTTTCATGTTAGGCATAATTGGTTCCTTTCGTTAAGGTTTATAAAAAACACGAATGGCAGATAATTATTTTAACTACACCAAAAGTAATTCGTGCGTTCTAACGGACTGGCGCTAAGCTGCGGCGCTGATAATTTTCAAATTGCAATGAACGAAACAAGTTCATGCTGAAACCAAATTAATAAAAACAAAAGTTATAGGTACTAAAAACTGAATAATAAAAACGATAACCCACCACCAGCCATGCTTAACGTAGCCACGCTCATTCCGTCAGCTTGAGCGCCTGGTTAGGCGCCATTGGTACGTAAATTCCTTGATACCTTACCGATATATAACGCAACTTTAGACTTTAGCAACGGTTCACCATGTACAAAAAATGGACCGTAAAGTTGACCACGTGACACTTTATTGACTGTACCGTTTGAAAGTTGTTCCATAAAGTTTTCTAAATCGGTTTCATTTTTAGCATGCTTTTTATCAGTAGTTGCATTTGTAATAAACTCATGAACAAGCATAATTGATCTCGAACATCCCTTGCGCTCCGCTTCACAAAGCGCGCCAGCGCAAGCGGTGAGAAGCTGATAACGTAGATTACCGAAACGTGCACTGTCTTTCATTTGCAATCCTAATAAAGCCAAAACCAATTGCTCAGCACGGATTGCTCCATTAGAGTTTGGATCTTTCTTGCGTCGTTCAAATGCTTTCGAAAACGTTTGTGCAACCGATTCACCAAATGGCTCATCTGCTTTTGCCTCTACAGCTAAAAGATATAAACCGAATGTATCCCGCACATAAACAGCTATATCGCTATTTCGGGTTTCGCCAGAAAAGTCGTCGAACTTGAGTTTTGCTTCTGGCTCTGCAACCCATGTCAGCACAGGGCCGAAATTTGGATGACCCGAAAGGATGGAAACAACTTCTTCCGGCATTTTATTTCCAGCTCCCAGCCAAGCGCGCGCAACTTCCTTCGCACTTCGTTCATCTTTCCATTGGTTCGGTCTTTTGGGGCCCGCATATCTACGCCACTTCTCAAGTGAATCAATTACACGGTCATTTTTATTGATTGACATGTATTTTCTCCAATGGCGCCTAACGGACTGGCGCTAAGCTGCGGCGCTGATAATTTTCAAGTTGCTGATAACGAAACAGGTTCATGCTAATAACCAAATTGATAAGTATCAATGTTATAGATACTAAAAACTGAATAGTAAAAACGAAAAACCACCATTAGCCATGAATTTTGCAGTTGGCTCATTCCGTCAGCTTGAGCGCCTGGTTAGGCGCCAACGTCTTTGATACTTTCATTAAGTTCGTCGCCAGACTTGAGCAACTCAGAAAATCTCTTGATGAAACGAGCGGCCGGTGCACCATCAACAATCTCATGATTGAATGAAACCGTGAGGCAAAGATGCTCTCTTGATTCAAGCTTGTTCTCGATAATCTTTGGTCGGTCAACAATAGTTCCTACCGTCACAACAACAGTACCTCCACCAACAGGAATAAACCAGAGAGCCTCGTTCCCGAACATTCCAACCGCTGTAACAGCAACCTTGCCGTAACGTTTACTCATGGAAATGCTATGAGATGCAGCGCGAATAAAGGTGCGAAGAAGAAATCTTGGGATCAAGCGAAACCAAAATATCCCAGAGAGTGCGCCTAACTCCCCTTGATTAGTATGTTGAGCCGATCTAATCTCATCGTGAATTTGGCGATATGTCTTCATTTGTGCTGCTCGAATACCCAAAGGTTCGGGGACTTTTTCACTGTTGATATCACGCTCAATGAGGACAGAAATTGCGATGTCATTGAGGAGAATGAGCTTTCGGCCCTTACGAAATGAATTCAGATGTGGATGTTCGGCAATTGCACGCGCCAAGCAAGTAACAATGAACGCTGTAAAGGAAAGACGTTCTCCAGTTCGCTGCAGATGTTCCCGAATGATACGCCTAGGCTCGGAAACGTCAACCTCAAGAATGCCATGGATAGTATCTTGCTCGTTGCCAATTGCAGCGGCAGCTGCCACCATTTGCCTATTGTGCGTGAATGGAATAGAACGATAGCCTGAAGATTTGATTGAATCTGACTGCATCCAAAACCTTTCTTTGCGTTGGCGCCTAACGGTTGGCGGCTAAGCTGCCGCATTGATAATTTTCAAAATATACAAAACGAAACACGTTCATAGTACATACTTTCAAGTTAAAATAAAACCTATGTGCGCCATGAATTTAGTAGTGAGCTCATCCGGTCAGCTTGAGCCGCTGGTTAGAACACACATGGCTGATTATTCAATTATTAAAATCATTGTCACGTTTGCTTTTTACGCAAAAGTAAATGTTATGGCTAAACATCTTTTGGAATTGCTCACTAAAATGTAACCGAAACATCCTGCAGTTAAGTGAGTGAAATATTCCGTGGGTGTAATGGCCAATCTGGTCGTCCAGTGATGCCAGGATGCTTTGGAGGCACATTCTGTACACGCCGGTAAAATGAATCTAGCTCCCAGAAATGAATTTTACCCCGATTTTCAGGTTTCCTGAGTTCATCAACATAATTGCCCATGATTCCATCCCATAACTGAACTAAAGGGGGCGCGTAAAACCGATCGATGAGATCCGGATCAACTAGTTTGTGCCGATCCAAAAGACCAAGGACATCAAATGCTCGGCACACCTTGTCGAGGTTTTCTAACTTTCCATCTTTTTTCATATCTGACCAAGTTTTATTCCTCTGGATGTATGTACGGATGATAGCACGATCCGGCCTTACCTCTTCCATAAATTTTACTGCATGCATGAAGGATTCTAATTCAAAAGCCTCATGTTGTAGTTTGACTTGATACTTGCTATTCCGGATAATAAGTCCTGTCATAATTGCATATGCAAGTAATGATCCGAACTCTAACACATTTTGAATAGTAAACATTTTTATATATCCTCCTTAATTTTTTGATCATTTGGTTTTCTATATTACTATTTTTTGAATCACTTGTGGATGTTATCATAAGTTTAATAAAAATATTATAGCTGGTTTGTGTGTTCTAACGGACGGCACTAAGCTGCGGTGCTAATAACTTTCAAGTTGTACTATCTTCGCGCGAGCATCATTCTTACAATTTAACATCTACACTTTCGACGCGCGGTGAAATGCACCGTCGCTCATTCCGTCAGCTTGAGTGCTTGGTTAGGTTATAGTTATTTCGTTGTACAGAATTTCTTTTAAGATACACTTTGCTCACACCATCACAACTTTAATTTTTCTGACCACAGGCAGCGCATTAACGAGATTCTTTTTCTCTCGTACAAAACAATTCTTGTTAACACCACACACTTATTGAAAGCAACCAATTTCTAAATCTGTAGAATCTCTATAAAAACCAAAGCCATTTGACAACGACACAGAGCGCGCTGCCTGTGGAACCTAACTATGATTAGACTGCATATCGCAGCCTAATACGCTTTTTTGAGTGTTAGACTGCATATTGCAGCCTAACATGATGAACTTGGTAACTATGAAACGGATTTTGGCAGCTCCCAACAATTCCCCACTTTCTTTAGATACTTATCCGCGCTGGTAATCTATCAATTGCGTCACTGAAATGCAAGGGAATAAATTTCTATCCCCAAAGAAGCCCTAAGAGATAGCATTTAAAATAAGTGCTTACGAAAGAAGAAAACGCAGAAATGAGAATATATCGATATGCGACCAACAACTCCGAAGTCTGATGCTCTATCCAGTTGAGCTACGGGTACGTCTTATTTTTGAGTCCCGCCAAACAACAGCGGGATTCTGAGAATTACATCTACTCGCACAAAACACTCGTAGGCATTTTTCGAACTACAGGGACGTTTTAATGCTCTCTGATTCGTTAATAATTTACAAAACAAACTCCCCTCTTGCAACATTACAATTCCAAGTGGTGTCCGGAGTTCTTCATCTGCTGTGCTTTTGCGTTTTGTACATCCACCGTGTTTTAACGGAATCTTTGGGCAGACATCCTGACACTATATATATGGATATATTAAAAAAAGAGAGATTCATCCTGCGCCAAATTGCAATCTTCAAATATTCATCCTCAAGATTTTACCTGTTATATTTCAGAGCTTATCGAATCGTTCATTTTTTCTTAACTTGCATTTGAAGATGTACGAATGTACATTTAGTACGTACGATGTTGTATGATACAACCAATCTAAAAAAAATTACGATATTTCAGTTTCAACCTCAAATTAACAACTGTGGAGTGCGGGATGCGGAATAACCAAAATGAATCTCAGATAATCGTTGTGAAACGATCATTGTGTGTTCGTAGCTTTGAAAAAGCAAACCGATTGATTGCTCGTTTCCGCCGCTCTCGGATTGCTTTGCTCTTTAGTGCTCTTGTGCTCATGGTACTCTGCTGTTTCCTGCTGATCGACGGATGCAGCAAAGACAGCGGTCCGACCGCTCCATCTACTACAGTAACGTTGCAGGGAAACCAGGCTTTTCATGCCGGAGCTGTCGCCGGGTATCAAGCAGTCGGTGCAGGCATATCATATCCTTTTACGGCGCTACAGCTTGCTAGTCCCACCGGCAGCACGATTCGCAGTCTATCCGTTACGAATCTGTTCTCGAGTTCTAATGGCTTTAAAGCGCTCATGCGCACATCGAAGATTACAGACACACTCGCGTTTTTACCGCTTCTGAATCTTTATGGTGGTCATAGATTTAATGGGAATGTATTGACTTTATTTTTTTATAGCGATGCGGCAGGTACGCAGTCTGCGGGAAATGTTGCGGTAACGTTGCCTGCGAATACCACTAATCCACTGGATCCAACCAGCTATGCCTCCTACCCAGCTAACATCACAATCGCTATGAATATTACTGGGGGCAATCTGCCATGTACAGGAAACCTCGTGGTTAGTTTCACGGGTGGAACAGGTGCAAATACGATGACAGGAACAAATACACTGACCAAGGACAATGTTGTATTCGATCTGAACCTTGCTCTTGATAACCAGATGAATGCAACTGGGTCGATTACTATTACAGAGAGCGGCGCTACAATAGAAGCAACAAATGTGAAAGGCGCAGTGTACGCTTACCTCACCTGCGATGTGAAGATTAATCCTTATGGCTGGATTGGAACCGGCACACTCAACCTAATACAGGGTTCGATGACAGCAAATGTGTATACAGGCACTGGAACATCCACTGCCACATCAGATAGTCTCGGCAGTCTGAACATTAACTATGCAGATGGCACTCATGAGATTGTGGTTAACGCGCTCTCAGGAGGCTTGACAAGTTCAATTACCTCGCCGGTCAGCATCACGGCAACTAGCGGTTCGTCGCAGAGTGCCACGATTAACACAGCTTTTTCCTCGCCTTTAGTTGCAACAGTTAAAGACCAGAGCAGCATTCCGGTAAGCGGAGCGACGGTTACTTTTACAGCACCGTCATCCGGACAGAGTTGTACTTTTACAGGTGGAGCCACTGCGATTACCGCAACCACCAATGCACAGGGACAGGCACAAGTCACCGTTACCGCGAATGCCATAGCCGGGAACTACAATGTGACGGCATCAGTGGCTGGTGTTACAACGACAGCAACTTTCTCGTTGACGAACAACAGTCTAAATACTGGATATAATGCGCCACTTTTCTATAACAGCAGCCAGGGAACAATCGTAACTATCAACAATAATGGTCAGTCCATCGGCTATCTATCATCAACTATGGGTTCTAGTTATACGGTACCGGTTTACTGGTCCACACCCACTTCTCAGCCGCAGACCCTTCAAATCGCTACAGGTGACAGCTCAGCTGTTGCGAAGGGGCTTAACGACAACGGCCAGCTTGTTGGCTACTCTGCTGGTGGTACATATATCGTTAATCCCGATTATTATACTGATACGAAACCTATTTATTGGTCAAGCCCAACGGCGAAGCCAGAATACCTGGCGGTGCCTAGTAAGTGGTATAATGCGTATGCAATGAGCATCAACAATAGCGGGCAGATTGTTGGTTATGCATTGAACGGAACTGTCGTTATTCCCCTTTACTGGTCTAGCCCAACTGACACGCCTCAGGTGCTTGCGGGTACCTCAGTTAATGGACCGAGCTTCATCACTTCCAATGGTCAGATCTTAGGTGATTTTACTCCATATTACGTAAAGAGCGAAGTGGTCTGGACTAGCCCGACGGCTCAACCTATTGTGCTGAAAAGTCTTGCTGCAAGCGCTACTATATATCCCTACTCTATTAATACATCAGGCGTAATTGTGGGAGAAAACTTAGATACGAGCGGTCAAACTGCCGTGACCTGGGCAAATGCCAACGCATCCCCTCAGGCGCTGCCTCTACCACATGTGCCATCTATATTGGGTATCACCAACGCTGCCAGCATCAATACCGCAGGTGTTATCGTTGGCTCATTCAGCAACGGCCAAGGCGGTGGAGATTGCATGATCTGGAAGAATGGGCAGGTACAGGACCTTGCCGTCTTGATTAGCTATTCCCTTGGTCCAGCTACGTTAATCACAGATAAGGGTTGGATACTTGGTACAGCGTATTATGGATACAATCAATACATCCTTATTCCCAAGTGATAAGTTACGTGTGGTGGCATGCCCAGATTATGTGCCAATGAAAGGTTAGTATTTTTTTTAATATCAAGCGCTGGCAACCTGATAAGGTAAAATGTTTTTTGCTTAGAATTAAAAAAATACCAGTTCCGACGCATTACCAAATGTCGAGACTATTCAATCCTGTAGCAGATAAGGTTGTAGTAACTGTTGTTCGCAATTTTGGCAGGTATCCGATAGAAGAGCAAAAAGTTCTTGTTCCTTTTTCCAAGTTTCTCACACTGTTAAAGGAATTGGAGAAGCATAAGTTCAAAGAAGCATAAGAAATCGGACTTTTTAACCTGGCGCTTAATCTCGACTTATCCAGAAAAGCCGGAAGCCACGTGTACATGATGCGCACAAGAGTGTGCACCAATAATAACGCATACATTCTTGAAGATTATCGTGCAAAGCACAATACAAATTATTAGTACGCAAATTCATAGCGCGCAGTGGCGTCGAGTGTAGTGGAAGCTACAATTCAAGAAGTTGGATGATATCAAATCGCTTCATTTTAGAAAGTTCAACTTTGAGTTCCTTTCGTTTCTCTTTGTCATAGAGGAAGAAAAAGAGCTGCTGCATTTTCTTTTCCTTTATCGAACGAGGTATATCCATTTTTTCCAATGTGTAAGGATCAAATCCGGTATAAAACATTACTGAGGCGAGAGTCATGGGTGTTGGAGTAAAATCCTGAACCTGTTCCAACTTCATATTCAGTTTTTGCATGTGAATAGCAATATCCGCCATATCCTCAAGCCCGCTCGCTGGTAGGCTTGAAATAAAATACGGGATCAGTTGCTGATTTAATCCATATTCCTGACAAATATCCGTGAACCGGTTATATACATGGATGAACAGATCGAAGGAAGGTTTGCGCAGGAGTTTTAAAACTTTTTCTGAAGTATGTTCCGGAGCAACTTTTAACCTGCCCGAAACATGATGAACAACAAGTTCCTTAAAATATTCAAGCGCCGAAGGATCGACAGGCTTATTCTTTTTATCGAGGATAAGATCGTACCTGATTCCGCTTCCAACGGTAATTTTTTTGATGCCCTTCACCTTTCTCGCTTCATTGTAAAGTTCAATGAGCGGTGTGTAATTGGTATCTAAGTTTTTACAAAGAACAGGATACAAACACGATGGCCGTTTGCATATGGCACATTGTTTTAGATTAATGCCTTTCATCTCATACATGTTTGCCGAAGGACCGCCCAGATCGGTAATGTGTCCCTTAAAAGATGGAGCATGAACAATTGCCTTCAGTTCTTTCAGTATAGAACTTTTGGAACGGCTTGAAATAAATTTTCCCTGATGAGCGGAAATAGTACAAAATGAACACCCTCCAAAGCATCCCCTGTGAATTGTCACAGAATCTTTGATCATTTCATACGCCGGAATCGGCTCTTTGCCATTGTATCTTGGATGCGGCAGGCGCGTATAAGGCAGATCATAGACGTTGTCAATTTCTTTCTGCGAAAGCGGCGGATATGCCGGATTCACTATTACCCATTCCTTCCCTGTTTTCTCAGCAAGAGATCGTTGTTCAAGTTTATTTGATTCCTCTTCGGTGATCACAAAGTTGCGTGCAAACGCTTTCTTGCTCTTCACGCAATCCTCATAAGAGGCAAGCAAAATTATTTTATCATTTTGTGCGGAAGGATATTCTTTTGCACGAAAAGCCGTTTGAGGAATTTGTGTTATGCTTTCAATGCTCTCGCCTCTTCCTAATTTCTTCGCTACTGCTACGATAGATTTTTCCGCCATTCCATAGACAAGGAGATCTGCATTTGAATCAATCAATATGGAAGGTTTTAAAGAGTCACTCCAATAATCGTAATGCGTAAGCCTGCGGAGCGAAGCTTCGATCCCCCCGATGATTAAGGGAACTTGCGGAAAGAGCGATTTCAGGATTTTTGAATATACCGTTACTGCATAATCTGGCCTCTGTCCCGATTTATTCCCTGGTGTGAATGCATCGTTGGAACGGAGACGTTTGTTTGCTGTATAGTGGTTGATCATCGAGTCCATATTACCCGATGTCACTCCAAAGAACAGCCTTGGTATTCCTAATTTCTTAAAATCCCTGAGGTCATCGCGCCAGTTAGGCTGCGGAACAATGGCGACTGTATATCCGGTTTTTTCCAGTACCCGTGCAACAACCGCGGCACCAAATGCCGGGTGGTCAACAAATGCATCTCCTGTAAAGAGTATGACATCGGCTTGTTGCCAACCAAGCTCCTGCATCCCCTTTATGGATGTAGGAAAGAAATCGGCATGTCTAGATGTTTGACTAATTGCGCTTTTCATTTATCTCTCTAACAAACTTAAGCACGATGGTATTGCATAATATAAGACTTCATATTGAATGTTTAATTTCTAAGAATGCTTTTAACCACCCCTTCTTTTCACTATCAAATAATGACGAGTTTTCTCCTCCTTAAATGAAGAGGGGATAAAGGGGTGGTGGAATAGCGGTGTAAGAAGATAATCGATTTTTATTTTTATGTGATATTGCGAAACATCGGGAATTTAAAAAGAAAACCCCCAACTATCTTTTGAATAATCAGTGTTTCAAGAAAATAGCACTATGGTACTACTAGATTACACAACATATGTCGATGAAGCTGTATCCCCGCCGCGTCCTGTCCAATTCGTATGGAAGAATTCACCGCGCGGTTTATCAATCCGTTCGTACGTATGCGCACCAAAATAATCGCGCTGTGCTTGCAGGAGATTTGCAGGCAGTCTCTTCTGACGATAGCCATCATAGAACGCAAGCGATGAACTCATTGCTGGCATCGGAATTCCAACCTGTGCTGCCGTTGCGACAACCTTCCGCCATGAATCCTGGCAGTTCGCCGCGATTTTCTTAAAATATGGATCGAGAAGAATATTTGCGAGTTTCGGATTCTTATCATATGCATCTTTGATTTTTCCAAGGAAGGTGCTGCGGATAATACATCCACCGCGCCACAGAAGCGCGATTCCGCCGTAATTCAGATCCCATTTATATTCCTTCGCTGCTTCCTTCATCAACATATATCCCTGTGCATAGGAAGTGAGTTTCGAAGCATACATTGCCTTGTGTATATCTTCCACAATCTTTTTTTTATTACCGCTGATATTTTTCTTCGTGGGCCCCTTTAAAATCTTTGAAGCGATAACACGCTCATCTTTAATAGCAGAGAGACAACGCGCAAAGACCGCTTCCGAGACCATTGTCATGGGAATGCCAAGATCAAGAGCTGAAACACTCGCCCATTTCCCTGTCCCCTTTTGTCCCGCTGTGTCGAGAATAGAATCTATAACATACTTTTTCTTTTCATCTTTATAGTTAAGAATATCTCGAGTGATTTCGATAAGATAGGACTTTAACTCACTTTCGTTCCATTCTTTGAAAACTTCATACATCTCTCTATTGCTCATGCCCAGGCCATCTTTCATCATCTGATAGCATTCACAAATAAGCTGCATATCGCCGTACTCAATGCCGTTATGAACCATCTTGACGAAATGGCCCGCCCCATCATTCCCTACCCAATCGCAGCATGGAGTACCATCTTCCACTTTCGCTGCAATTGCCTGAAAGATCTGTTTCACAGCCGGCCATGCCGCTGGTGAACCGCCGGGCATAATAGACGGGCCTTTCAACGCGCCTTCTTCACCGCCGGAAACGCCTGTGCCGATAAACAATAGACCCTTACTCTCCAGATATTTTGTTCTTCGGATAGTATCAAGAAAATGTGAATTGCCTCCGTCAATAATAATATCGCCTGTTTCGAGAAACGGAATCAGCTGCTCGATGAATTCATCAACCGCCTTCCCTGCTTTGACCATGAGCATTGCTTTGCGCGGGCGCTTCAAAGCAGCAACGAGTTCTTGAATCGTATGTGCACCGATGAATTTCTTTCCCACACCCCTGCCCTGTATAAATTGATCTACTTTTTCTGTCGTACGGTTAAAAACAGAAGCGGTAAATCCGCGGCTCTCGATATTCAATACAAGGTTTTCACCCATGACTGCTAATCCTACTAATCCAAAATCAGCTTTTTGTTCCATTCTTGTTTTTCCTCTACGTGAGCAGTTGATGTGTATAACACGATTATGAATTTTTAAGTTATTTGAAACGACCTTGATGAGCCCACAAACCCAACGCCGGATTTGAAATATAGAATATCTTCTCTCCATCGGGCAGAGTGTTAAAACCATCCTTGAGTTTTTCAGGGTTGTACTTCTTCGTCATCTCATTCAACTCTGCATAATTGAAGTTGACACTTTCGATTTCTTGTTTTGTAAGATACCCGGGGCAATACGTAATCGAGAAGCGCCGTTCGGACGAGCCATGAATCAAATGTGCAGCTGCACCAAGATTGTTTTTCAGGTCATCTTCGGTCTTTACAAGTTCCAATATTTTTGGTGTACCAACATAGCCATATTTACGAATCAGCGAATCGATCTGTTTATCCTCGCCAAATTCTTTTAGAGCCGGAGCGAGAACGATCAGTTCTCCTCCATCTGCAATTGCCATACGGGTGCGATAGATGCTCTTATTGCCAAGCCAGGTACTCTTAAATTCCAAGGGATCAAGATGCACAACAACTTTCTTTAACGGCTCTTCGACCATTTGAAAATTTACTTTGAGCGATAATGCTGCTGCAAGATCAAAGCATTCCATATCATCGCCGATATAGAGACCGCGGACTTTCAGTTGTCCATCTACACCGGACGAAACGACCGTCAGAACGTAGATAATCGGCAAATGCGCTGCAAATTGATCTGATGCATAATTATAAACACGTCGTACCGGATTATCTGCGCGTCCCATAATGCGTTCCATCCCGTACACCGCCCCGAGAAAATGACTTTTATTAATCCCTTCAGGTCCGCCAGTTCCAACAAGAATGTTTTTATTATAATTTGCCATCCCGATTACTTCATGCGGCACGACCTGGCCAAGTGATAAAATCAGGTCGAATTTTCCTTCGACCAGCAGTTTGTTGACTTGTGCCTTCCAAGGATAATCCAGCTTTCCTTCCGATTGTTGATATATGAATTCGGGAGGTACCTCGCCCAGTGTCACTACATCTTTTCGCCAATCGTGCACACGAAAAAGATTGAGCGGTATATTACTGAACATAGTTTTGGTTTCTTGTTCGGTCATCGCAGTGTGAGTCCCCAGTGCCGGCAGGATATCCGTAAGTTTTTCCTTGTAGTATTCCCATGTCAGGCGCGTGAGTATCCCGGCATGTGAATGAAAGCGTGTAAAGTCAGGTGGAATAGCTAATACTTTTTTCTTCACACCTAATTTTAAAAACGCAACAGTAAGCCCTTTCTTCAGATCTTCTTCATAGAGAACTTCACTTTCCGAGCCACGGCTGTAAAACAGCATCGTATATTTTCCTTTTTGCTATCTACTTATAAAACAGAAGAACACAGATGATAGTTCTCCGATAAAGTTCCCCTTTCATTCTTTATGTAAAAGTTACCGCTGCATACATGCTGATCCGCCTTTGGCAACCACTCGCGTTTAATTTACTGAGTACCTACTTCAAACCATTCATGACCTGCTGTTTTAATTCAGCTTTTAACAATGAACACATTGCTTTTTGCCATCGCACCGCACAATACTCCACCGACCCCGGTAATCGCAATAGTCTTTCCAGTGAAATCACAAGTATTCGTTACATCCTGTAAGTTCATTGGTTTACCCTTTACATAAAACATCTGTTCAAAACATTTAATACTACATGAATATAATGGAGATTATATGATTTTGCCATAGTTAATCCACCTTATCGTAGAAATGTTTAAGGATTGTATTGCGAGAGGACAAAAGAGTTGAAAAATATATTGTTGCTTAGAAAAGTAGCAATATTCTCGTATGAGAGTAAATTAATTTTCTCGAAAAGATTGCTTGTCTACACAACGCCATTCAGGTTCGCATAAACTTTCTTTATGATTCATACCTGATCGATCAGATATAAAAAACCGTATCCAACAAAGGGCAGTCAATTTCTCATTAGTTATTTTTCCGGAACTGCATGCCTTAGCGTAACAGCTTTTGTTTGAATCTTCATGATCGCGGGCTTCAATCCCGGTGAGGTAGCGGACAACGTGATTTCACCCAGCCGCCTTGTAGACTGAACAATTATTTGAGCCATTCCATTAAAAGTTTTTCGTTTCCATTGTCCGGCAGGATTAATAATTTGAATCAAACCCGGATCGGTGTTCGGTTCATCCCATTGGCTTGCTTTCCTGAATCGTTGTCCTATAACAGCATAACCATTTTTTCCGGATGTAATTCTATTGTGGTCGAGTCGGAATGATTGGTTCGGAGCATTACGTTTGATATTGGATGCAAGCAAATGTCCATCGACATAAATCGACTGGTTCTCAACAATACTCTTTGTAAATAGATTTACTTCGGTTTCGTTTGTGATATCAGGTAACTCAAACGTCCCTCGAATGACAATGAGCGAGTCAGTATAGACGCGCCAATCGTCACTTCTTTGACTTTTTAAGACCGGTTTCCAAGCTGAGTCATCAAATCCGGAAGCTACTTCGGGACGATCGTTCAGATTGTTCACAGCCAGTTCTTTCAGGTTCTCAATTTTTAACGTCTTTATGGTTTCGAAATATTTGTCGGCTTCATGACTCGACGGATCGCCGTTGCCTACTCCGATAATTTTTCCTGGTCCATTCAAGGAAAAATTGATTTCGTTATCCGCAGTTGGCATCATCAACCCCTGAACGTCATGAATCTGAACGGTGATAACAGCTACGTCTTCGCCATCGGCCTGAATACTTTTTCGGTCAGGTGAAAGCTGAATAATCGCCGGTGCACTGCTCGTTACCACTTTTTTTGTAATGATTTCTTTACCAGATTTATATCCGCGGGCCAGCAAAATGCCCTGTTGGTAATTTACTTTCCATTCGAGATGGCTGTTTACAAGCACGGTTTTTTTACCAAGCGATTTATTGTTCAGGAAGAGTTCAACCTCGTCACAGTTGCTATAGACAGTAACATTTATTTCCTTGCTTTCATGTCCTTTCCAGTTCCAATGCGGCATAATATGAAGAACCGGTTCTTTTCCCCACCACGATTTGAGATAATAAAAAACATCTTTGGGGAAACCGCATAAATCGATACATCCGGATTGATTGATCACAGCAGGCCAGTTATATGGATTTGATTCACCGCGATAGTCGAAACCTGTCCAATAGAACAAGCCGGAAAGAAACGGTCGTGCTGCATAGAATTGCCAACCTGATTCGGCCCCGACATTCTCTGGTATACGTTTGGTTGGCTCCATATGAGCTTTAAGATTATCCGTGATATAAATACCTCGTGTCTGCTTGGTATTAGTTTCCTCGGTACCGATCCCTGCCTGCCAAGGAAATTCTTCGTGATGCCTGTCGATATCACCCTGTACAATATAGTTGTAACCCATTACTTGAACGACCATTCCACTGCCTTTATCCCATCCACCGCTTACTGCAACAGTGAATGCACGTGATGAGTCGAAACGCTGGGCATAGGTCTGCATTGAAGCCGTTACGCGCGTACCTTTGATATTACTTTCAATTGCCCATTCTTCATTACCCAGCGACCATAAAACCACGCTTGGATGATTCCGATCACGCTTCATAAGGCGTTCAAGACAACTAAGATGTTCTTCGTTGCTGCCCATGAGCCTGTTCTCGTCGAGCACGAGCATTCCAAGTCTGTCGCATGCATCAAGAAATTCAGGAGTCGGAGGATTGTGCGAAGTACGGATAGCGTTACTTCCCATATCTTTTAATCGTTGAATGCGGTATTCCTGCAAAGCATCGGGAATGGCTGTTCCAACCCCGGCATGATCTTGGTGGTTGTTGGTTCCAACAATTTTCACATGTTTTCCGTTCAGAAAGAAACCTTCATTCGCATCGAACCGGACAGTGCGAATACCAAAACTCGTTTCATACGTATCGACTATCTTGCCGGCTGATCGGATAACTGTTTTGAGTATGTGTACATTAGGTGTTTCGATAGACCATAATTTTGGATTGATGACATTGTAGAAGCTAAAGTATTCTGCCTGGTTACCAGCGGGGAGTGATAGTTGCTTTTTTGTTCCTGAAACAACAGTTTTTCCATCGGCATCGATAATGACTTCATCAATATCGAAAGTTGAACTTTCTCTTGATTCATTGACAACACTTGTACGTGCAGTGATAATTGCGAGATCGTCTTTTAAATCAGAAGTGACAAATGTACCATGGCGTGGTATATGCAGAGGCGCAGTTTTCGTAAGCCATACATGACGGTAAATTCCTGCCCCTTCGTAGTACCAGCCTTCCTCCATGGTAGCATCAACGCGGACAGCGACAATATTGTCATCGCCATAATTAAGGTAATCGCTTATGTCATAACTAAAACTTGTGGAGCCGCTATGTTCAGTACCAAGATAAAACCCGTTCACCCAGACGATGGAATTGCGATGCACACCATCAAATTCAATGGAGATGCGTTTGCCCAGATCGGATTCAGAAATAAAAAAAGATTTTCGGTACCAACCTACGCTGTTTTCAGGAAAATCGCGGCCAATAGCTCTATATCCGTGACTATGCCCGCCGCGCGCATCAAACGGAAGTTCGACGCACCAATCGTGCGGCAAGTCAAGTGTTCGCCAGGCACGATCGTCAAATTCTTTTGATGCAGCCCCGTCGCCAAAGCCTATTTTCGTAAAGTACGAGAAGTAACTTGTTCCGTTATTAAAATCTTTCTGAGCATCGTAAGAATGCCCTAGTGCAAAATGCCAGCCAAAATCCATTAAAAGATGTTCCCGACCGTCAATTTTTTTTGTAGACGTTTTATCCTGGCAAAATGCATATATCGAAATGAAAAGTGTAGATAAGATACAAAGTGTTTTTTTCATATTAACCCATTTATAAAATTTGTATTCAGAAACCCTCAGATTGCAACAGTGACTTATAAATATGTTGCAATTTCACGAAAAGCTCCGTAGCGAACTGTTATCCAAAAAATAGTAACAAGTTTTCCATTCAACAGCAAATCTGGATTAGCGTTTGTATAATTGTTAGAGGTCTTTTGTTGGGAAGTTTGCCTTTTCCTCACTTTCTATGTATTTTTCATCGCAGTGAATTATATGGTTCCCTATCGAACAAAAACCTACAAGGCAACATTAATGAAATATTTCACTTTCTTTTTCGTTTTTTACTCTTCGATCTCCTTTGCTCAATTCGATAAAGAGGCAACCCGATTGGATGCCCACACGATGAGTCCCATGATATTTGAAGCTATTCCATATTGGAGCAGCGACACGACATCCATCGAACTCTTCGTTCTCTATCGTATGAGTCCGTCGTTTTTCTTTTTTGCAAAGACAGACAACGCACAACAAGAAAGTTACGAAGCAAAAGGTGAATTAATTGTTGAAATCATGGATAGTAACAGTGTCACAGTTGGACGCGACTTCCGCCCGATGCGGATTGAACGAACCTCGATGCCTGCAGAGGATGTGCTTCCATCTGATGAGATTCAAGGAATTTTTACTTTTAAACTCAAAAAGGGATTTTTTAAAATTGTTATTGAAGCGAAAGACAGCGAGTCTGGTAAATCATTCATCAATCACGATACAAAAGTGGATGCTCGGACTTTTTCTGCTTCCAGTTTGAATGTTTCTCCTATCATGTTTGTCGATCCGATACAATCCGACTCCTCTTCATCCAACCATATTATTTGTTTCCCGAAAAACCATGGCGGTAATATTATCATTGGACAAACAGGAGTATGCTTGTTTCAAGTCGTTTCACCAGACACAAACACTGACATTCACCTTGCTTGGAAAATACAAAGCAAGAGCGAAGACGATGACGAGATTTCGCAAAAATTACAGGGCGAACAATGTTCCCAGCAAAACGGCACACTTGTCTTGATCGAAAATGCAAAGCGTGTCTCTTTTACAGTAAAAAAAGGGCCGTCGTACAGCCGATTCGTCTTTGCATCGATTCCCTTAGAACGGTTGGATGCCGGTACATATATGTTCACCACAATAGTGACTCAAGGTACCTTGAAGTCTGTGAAAGAATTTAGATATAAAGTTATTTGGCCGCTCAAACCTCGTTCTCTTTCCGATCCTAAACTTGCCGTTGACGCATTGAAACTTATCGCAACAGAAGAAGAAATCGACCAAATGTCTGTGTTCAGTTCCGTCAAATCGAGAAAAGCGTTCCAAACATTCTGGCATAAACGCAATCCAGACACTACACATGCGTATAATTCAGTCATGGCTGAATACTACCGCCGCGTAGATGAATCAATTAAGAGATTTTCTATTGCAGATGAAAAAGACGGATATCGTACTGACCGCGGACACATCTATATCTTATTCGGCGCACCATCCATAACAAATCGCTTGCTGAAACCGAATGCATCGCCAACCGAAATCTGGACATATGAAAAACTTAAAAAGCGATTTACTTTTAGGGATTCAAAGAAAAACGGCAATTATATTCTTGTGAAGACGGAGAATTATTGAAACCCATTATTGTTATAACGATAGGTGATTTTAACGGTATCGGCCCAGAACTTGCACTTAAAGCCGCAATTCATCCAACTATAAAAAAGCTCTGCGTACCAATTCTCATCGGGCCATTAAGTGTTTTTGAACAGACAGCAAAAAACTGTAAACTCAAAGTACCGCTTGCACAAACAACGTTAGTCCAGCTTCATCGATCTGGTCTTTCGGTTATAGATGTTGGGGATGGTATTGGTGCAGATATCCAGTATGGCACTACCACAAAAACGGCGGGTCGATCTGCAGGTGCTGCTCTTGAGCGCGCTGTTGAACTCTGCGTGCAAGGAAAGGCAGCAGCAATGGTCACTGCTCCTCTATCCAAAGAAGCGCTGAATCTTGCGGGTTATAGTTTCCCAGGACAAACAGAGATGATTGCACTCCTGAGTCGATCTCAGAACGTAGCGATGATGCTTGTATCAGATACAATGCGCGTAGGACTTGTTACTATCCACTCGGCGCTCAAGGATGTCGCAGCAAATATATCCAAAGAAAAAACTATCGAAAAAATCGCCATTATCAATTCATCACTGATGAAAGATTTTCACTTGAAGAAACCGCGGCTTGCCGTCCTTGCACTAAATCCACACGCAGGCGAGAAAGGATTGTTTGGTACTGAAGATGATGCAATGATCGCACCGGCGATAGCAGATTCCAAGGCAGCGGGAATTCTTGCCGAAGGTCCATTTTCTGCTGATGCATTCTTTGGAACACATGCGTATAAAAAGTATGATGCGATTGTGGCAATGTACCATGATCAGGGATTAATTCCACTCAAGATGAGTTCATTCGGAAAAGGTGTGAATTTTTCAGCAGGACTGAAGATCGTCCGCACTTCACCTGACCACGGCACGGCCTACGACATTGCTGGAAAGAACAAAGCAAACCTATCCAGCATGATCGAAGCGATCAAGCTTGCCATTCAAATATCACAGAATAGGCGCGATCATGATTGAACTAAGGAACGTGTCGGTATCGTTTGACGGTCAACAAGTTCTCGACCGCCTCAATTTCTCGGTAGAACAAGGTGAGTTTGTATATCTGGTCGGACAAACCGGTACCGGAAAAAGTTCACTCATGCGGTTGTTGTACTTTGATTTATATCCATCTACCGGAAGAGTGAAGATTGCCAGCTATGATTCTACGACTCTTACGAATCGTCAAATACCGCTCATCCGACGCCGGCTGGGAATTGTGTTTCAAGATTTTAAATTGCTCGATGATCGAAATGTGTACGATAATGTTGCCTTCGCACTTTTTGTCACGAACGCACGACGAAGTGAAATCAAGAAAACAGTTTTGCACGTACTCGCTGATGTTGGCTTAAGTCACAAACGCAATCATATGCCGCATGAGTTGTCAGGCGGAGAACAGCAGCGTGTCGTCATAGCGCGTGCATTGGTTAACGAACCGATTGTCCTCCTTGCAGATGAGCCGACAGGTAATCTTGACCCAATTTCTTCCGCTGAGATAATGGAACTTCTCAAGAAAATCAATATGCGCGGGACCGCTGTACTCATGGCAACTCATAATTATGATTTAGTAAAAAAATATCCCGCGCGAGTGGTTCAGTTGAAAGATGGGAAACTGACTGAAATAGATATGAAGAAAGGAAAATAGGCTGATGACCTCGCATGGTTCTTGCGACGAAGCGATGAGATCCTTGCGAAGGTTTCTCAGAGGCTACTTTACCTGTTCTACACGACGAACCTCTGGGTGCTGTATCATTAACGACCGCTCAATACCTGCCCGCAATGTCATCGACGACATGGGACAACCAACACACGACCCCAGTAACCGTACCTCAACAATACCGCTTTCTGTGACACGCACAAGCTGAACATCACCCCCGTCGATTGCAAGAAAGATTCGCAGACGTTCAAGGCTTGCTTCAATAATTTGCGGCGTTAACAAGTTTTTCTCCAGCTCAATTCTGATTCGGCAACAATATCTCTATCTTTGGTACCGATGGTATTCCAAGATATTGAATACTAATTTGTGCCGCAAGCTGCCTTGCGATGGCTTGAATAATTTTTCCTTGTTGAGAGTCTGGGTCTCCATGTACAATCGGATCACCTTTATCTCCGCCAATGCGAACTTTGGTGTCAATGGGGATTTCACCAAGGAATGGAACGTTCAACTCATGAGCCATTCGTTTACCACCGCCAATATCAAAGATGTTTTCTCTTTGACCACAATGGCTGCAAATGAAATAGCTCATATTTTCAACGATTCCGAGCACAGGCACATTAACTTTATTGAACATCACTAGACCTTTTTTCGCATCGGCAAGAGCAACATCTTGCGGAGTTGTCACTATCACTGCTCCCGTCAACGGGATCGTCTGAACAAGTGTCAACTGAATATCTCCCGTCCCAGGAGGCATATCGAAGATCAGATAATCCAAGTCACCCCAGGTTACATCCGCTATAAATTGTTTTACAGCGCTGCTTGCCATTGGTCCGCGCCAGATAACTGCTTCCATCGGGTTGACAAGAAATCCGATCGACATAACCTTGACGCCATACTTTACAAGCGGTTGAAGTTTACCGCCCGATACTTTCGGTTTCTCGTTCATTCCGAACATCAAAGGAGCACTTGGACCGTACACGTCCGCATCTAATAATCCAACCTTAGCTCCATCCATTGCAAGTGCTACTGCCAAATTCACTGCAACAGTTGATTTGCCCACCCCTCCTTTTCCACTTGCAATAGTGATCGTATTCTTTACTCCAGAAAGGAAGTCCTCTTTTTGTGCATGCGTATTACGTTGCACATGAGAAGTCATCGCAATATCAATCTTCCCAACTCCTTCGATTGTCATTCGTATAGCTTTCTCGCAATCAATTATGAATTGATCTCGCACCGGACACGCGGGCGTAGTGAGTTGCAGATCGAACTTGATATCGCTTCCTTCGATTGTGAGGTTCTTGACAAATCCAAGAGCCACAATATCGCGATGCAAATCAGGATCTTTAACCTTTTTAAGTGATAACAAAATATTTTCTTCAGTGAGTTTGAGCATTGATATCCTAAATTATTCGTTTACAAATTTTATTTTTGTTAACTCTCTCTACAACGTTTCTTTATTTTGCCCAGTTCCATCTACCCTTTCATAACACCCATCGGAACCATCTTTGCTACTTTTCGAGCAATACCTGCATAATGAACAACATCAACGACAACACTCACATCTTTATATGCTTCCGGCTTTTCTTCGGTCAATCCGCTTTTTGAAGCGCCGCGTATGTGAATCCCTTTTTCTTTGAGTTGGTGAATCAATTGTTCCGCGCTGATATCTTTTTTTGCTGCGTGCCGGCTCATTGCACGTCCGGCACCATGGCAGGAAGAACCAAAAGTCTCTAACATCGCTCTTTCGGTCCCCACTAAGACATAGGAGCTCGTACCCATACTTCCGGGAATCAGTACGGGCTGGCCTATTTCAAAATAATCACTCGGAACATCCCGATGATGTTTTGGGAAAGCACGTGTGGCTCCTTTCCGATGCACTAATACTTTTAAATTCCTTCCGTTGATACGGTGTTCCTCTTCTTTGGCGATGTTGTGCGCAACGTCGTACACAAGACGGAGACTGCCAGAACCCATGACACGCTCGAATACTTTTCGGGTCCAATGACTCATTATCTGGCGATTAGCAAATGCAAAGTTTGCCGCTGCTGCCATTGCTTTCAAATAAATTTGTCCTTCTTTTGATTTAATTGGTACACATGCAAGCTGCCGGTCTACTACCTTGATGCCATACTTCGGCATCGCTTCCTGCATCACTTCTAGATAATCCGTGCATACCTGATGACCGAGACCGCGCGATCCGCTGTGGATCATCACTACAACTTGATTGAGTCTGAGGCCAAACGCCTTCGCCGCTTCTTCATCAAACACTTCCGTGATATATTGTATTTCGACAAAATGATTGCCGGAACCAAGAGTACCGAGCTGATCGCGTCCGCGCTGCTTCGCACGTTTGCTCACTTCGTTTGGATCTGCAATGACCATCCTGCCATGTTCCTCAATATGCTCCAGATCGCCTGGCGTTCCATAGCCGTTTTCGACAGCCCAATGCGCGCCGTCGAGGAGAACTTTATCGAGCTGCGCAAAAGAAATTTCCAATATTCCTGATTTTCCCGTACCGCATGGAATATCACAGAACATCTGATTGAGTAATGAATCAACTTTTGGTCTCACTTCTTCTAATAAGTAATCGGAAGCGAGCAGCCGCACGCCGCAGTTGATATCAAATCCAACACCACCTGCGGAGACAACCCCTTTTTCTAAATCCGCAGCTGCTACGCCGCCTATCGCGAAACCATAGCCCTGATGTGCATCCGGCATTGCGAGAGAACGGCCAACCAAACCCGGAAGCGTAGCAACATTCGCTACCTGTTTCAGTGTTTCATCCCGCTCGATCGCACTAATAAGTTCTTTACTTGCATAGATCAATCCCTCCACTTTCATTCCATCTCGGAATGATTTGGGGATTAGATATCGATATTCATCTAACTGCGTAATTGACATAGGTTAGATGTCCACAAATACACGTGCTATCCAATCGCCATCGTGGTCTTCAACCTTCAACTGATGATACGTAATAGCTTTCACATCCAGCTTTAATTCATGTTTCGATACATCGTATGGTTCACCAAGGAGATTGGCTTTCAACAAAGTATCCGTGAGTGTTTCAAATTTCACATCCGCAGTCAAGAATTTTTCAGCATCGTACAGGTAGAGAATTTCTGTCAACCACCGCACCAACAAGTTTTCACGATCAGTTGCCTGAAGCTCTATAGACCGAATCTGACGTGATTCAATCTTCGATGTTCCGGCTACAATTGAGATGAAACCATGCACTGCATTCCGAAATATATCCTGCATCGAATTGCCGTGCGCTTCGATTCCCAGATCGGACGGGTGTTCGAGAATTTCGAATGGCGGTTTCACTTCACATCAGACCAGCATTCTGCTGCTCAACTGCTTGAGTGCTTCAAGATAGAGTGCAGAGGTCTTCAGAATTACATCATCCGGTAATTTGGGCGCAGGCGGCTGCTTGTTGAAATTGATAGACAAAAGATAGTCACGCACAAACTGTTTGTCGAAACTCTCCTGACCGCGACCGGGCTGATATTTGTCTTTTGGCCAAAACCGTGATGAATCCGGAGTGAGCAATTCATCAATGAGAATGAGTTCCCCATTTTCATTTTCGCCAAATTCCATTTTTGTATCGGCAATGATAATGCCTTTCTTTTCTGCAAGCTGCGCTCCGCGTTGATAGATCTTGATAGAAATATCGCGCACTTTGTTTGCCAATTCCCTGCCAATAATGCTGCACATCTGCTCGAACGAAATATTTTCATCGTGTTTGCCGATATCTTCTTTGGTTGTCGGAGTAAAAATTGGCGCCGGCAATTTTGACGATTCCACGAGGCCATTTGGCAAATGAATACCACAAACAATTTTACTTTTTTGATATTCATTCCAACCAGTACCTGAGAGATATCCGCGAACAATACATTCCACCGGCAATGGTTTTGATTTTTTCACGAACATGGAGCGATCGCCAAGAACGGTCCAATACGGTTTGCATTCTAATGGAAAGTCATACACAATAGAAGAGATGACATGGTTCGGAACGATATCTTTTGTCTGCTCAAACCAAAAGTCGGATATCTGTGTTAACACTTTTCCCTTGTAGGGGATACCTTCATTCATGACTACATCGAATGCAGAAATTCTATCAGTGGCAACAATGAGCAGTGACTCGCCAAAATCATAGATGTCCCGCACTTTGCCGCGATTGATCAGTTTCAAGCCGGATAAATTTGTTTGTGTGATAACCGGTTCCAGATAATTGATAGTCATAGATCCTCTTATGCAAATGAACAGGTGATGGTAAGTGCTTTTTCCAATCGTTGTAAATATTCAGCGCGTGGAATTTCACGCGCTCCAAATCTCTGCAGGTGTGGTGTAGTGAATTGTGTATCCAATAATGTGTACCCTTTTTCTTTCAATCGCATCACAAGATGCACGAGTGCAACCTTTGAGGCATCTTTCATTTTACTGAACATAGATTCGCCAAAAAAAGCTCCGCGAATCGCAACACCGTAGAGCCCGCCGACAAGCATTCCATCCTTCCACGCCTCAACGCTGTGTGCAATACCGACATGATGCAATTGAACATAGCTTTTAATGATCGCTTCAGAAATCCATGTCTCTGGCCGTTGTGCACATGCATGCATCACTTCTTCAAATCTTTTATTAATCAGAATATCGAACGGCTTCTTTTTCAGCGTTAACTTGAGACTGCGCGGAATATGGAATGTATCAAGTTCGAATATCGTTCGTGGATCAGGAGAGTACCAGCCAATTTCTCCTGTCTTCGGATCAGCCATCGGAAAATAACCATTGCAATATGCCGTACATAAAAACTCCGGATCAATAGTTTTTATATCTGACGAATGTGGTTCCATGCAGTGTGAGAGATATTACATCCTTCTTTCCTGATATTAAAAATCAACTGCTTTTAATCACCAAATGCAGTACCTACAGCCCGAGCAGATGTGATATATTGTGAATCAAGCGGCACGGTGCGAAGTTTGAGGATTGCTTCTTTAACCGGAACGGCGACAACTTCTGTTCCACGCAAACTGACCATATATCCGAATTTGCCTTGTGCCGCTAACTCAAGAGCCATAGCACCGTACCGAGTTGCGAGAATTCGATCATAAGGAGTTGGACTACCGCCCCGGAGAACATGCCCAAGTACGACGACGCGCGTTTCCAGTCCTGTTGCTGCTTCAATCTTTCGTCCTACCAGATCACCAATGCCTCCGAGACGTACAGGGTCGGTGCGCTTTTTATCCATTTCTTTCACGACAACATCGCCTTCGGCAGACTTCGCTCCTTCTGCAACACAAATGATGCTGAAACGATTTCCGCGTTTACTGCGCAAGAGCACATGTTCGTAGACTTTTTCCCACTTAAAGGGAATCTCGGGAATTAAAATCATATCTGCACCGCCGGCAATTCCTGAACCGAGTGCGATCCATCCCGCATACCGTCCCATCACTTCAACGACCATGACGCGATGATGCGCCGAAGCAGTTGTATGAAGACGATCGATTGCTTCCGTCGCAACCCAGACTGCAGAATCGTACCCAAATGTCACGTCTGTTGCAGAGAGATCGTTATCGATGGTTTTCGGAACGCCGATGAAATTCAGTCCGAGTTCTGTGAATCGATCAACGATATGCATCGTGCCATCCCCGCCGATAGCGATGAGTGCATCCAGATTCCAATCGCGGTAATTCTGAATGGCCTGGCTCGAATAGTCGAGCACTTCAACACCCTGCGGTGTTTCAACCGGAAATTGAAACGGATTTCCTTTGTTTGATGTGCCGAGAATCGTGCCGCCAACATTCACGATACCGCCAACATCACGAGGAGTTAATTCACGCATCCTTCCTTCGACAAGACCTTCGAAGCCATCCAGAATACCGATAACTGTACTGCCGAATTGCGTCATCGCTGGTTTGGCAATGCTCCGAATGACTGCATTCAAACCTGGGCAATCACCACCACCTGTAAGAATTCCAATTCTCTTAAGAGTACTTTTCATTTTTTATGTCTCACGTATGTCGCTATTTTTTATCTCTTCAAAGATATACAATAGTATTCATTGTTTCCATCAACGCACACAGACGAAAAAGCCCCTCCAGTTGAACTGAAGAGGCCTTTTCCAAAATATTATCGGCCAAATTAAACCGTTGCCTTTGGCATGATGCTCTGTTGATATTTTTCACCGAGCCATGCACCGAAGAGTGAAATCATGAATCCTATAAGTAATCCAACAATAAGATACATCGCAGGAACACGAAGAGAAACGATGTATCTTAAATACACCCAATCTAAAAGTACTGCGAGCAGTCCTGCAACAGCAGGTTCTTTCAGTGTTACACCCGGTGATTTATATCCCACAAGGAAACCTGTAATAACGAAGCTTATTATGAAGCCGATAAAAGCAAATTTAAAGAGATGGACAAGAAATATTTTTGACAGAATGAAAACAAATAAGATGTTGAGCGCAAAACAAATTATTACTCCAACAATTACCCATTTCCAAAGAAATTTTTGATTTTCTGCTTCTGCTGCTGAAGCTTCATCTCCCTGAAGTTTTTCACCTGCCCAGCCGCCGACCCATGAAAAACCCAAACCGAGGATCAGGAGCAACAAGTTGATCGATGCTGAAAATTGAATTTCAGCTTTGGTGATATAAAGAACAAAAAGCATCACGAGCATCACGAGCACGCCACCAACTGAGGCTTCGTTAATTGTAATTCCCGGCGAATAATATCCGATAATTGTACCGGTGACAATGAATCCAACTAACATAACTATTACCTGAACTTGACCACTATGGAATGTCGGCGCTATAATGAAATACGATACCCCAACTATGATAAGTCCGGCAATAACCGATAAGATGACCCATTTCCACTGTAACTTTGATTCTTTATGTGCAGTGTGCGTCATAGTCTTTTTCCTTTCAAAGGTAGTTCATCTGGTGGTTTACAATACTGATGTTGAATATCTCAAAACAATGAAGGAAAAGCAAGAAATTTGTACGAATTTGGATGGATTTTCATGATGCCTCAATATTATATGTATTTACTTCGAAAACGTAACAGGCTCTTGGGTATACTATAAAGCTGTTCAAAAAACATGAGTGTGGAAGTGACGGTACAAGCAGGTTTAATACCTTCTTAGATAACCCGCCCCATAACCCCTGGCATCGTAATTGCTTTTATCGTGATGAACTTTGGATTAGAAACATTTATGTTGACACATCCTTTAAAGTGTTGTACGTTGTATGCGCTATTCCAATAAAGCAGCGATCATTCAGGTTCAATGGGGCAGTAATGAGTCGGTGTGTTGCTTACGTGATAATTTCTAGTCTGTAGATTTACTCATTCACTCCTCATTATTTCTTATCGCATAATTTCTACTACAAGGTAAACAGGCATAAATGTCTCCAATCGCTGAAGAGCGTTATACAAGAGAGAGAATATTCATAGTTCAAGATAAAAACGCTCAATCAAATCGTTGCAATATCACAAAAACATAAATCATATTAATCAGAAGGAGAAATAAAACATGAAAACAATTACATTCATCCTGCTTTTGGCAGTGTGTGCCCTGTCTGCGTATTCTCAAAACATAACCAATACGCTGGGTACGGGTGGGGCATTTATGATCAAAGGTGCATCAAATAGTTATTTGACCTTAAACCAGACAGACGGGCTTTTTTCTCTGAACAAGAACCTCTCCCTGCTGAATTCAACCGACTCAACAATCGGGTATATTCTAAAACAATGGAGAATTAGTGCGTATGTCCATTACGAAAGATATATACACAATTTTGCGCCCGTCGGAGCCTATGGTTATAATACATTTGTTGGACTTAATTCGGGAAATTTCACAATGTCAGGTACCAGCTCCTCTTCAAGCTATAATACCGGAATTGGTTTTCAATCGCTTCAAAGCCTGACAACCGGCAGTGATAACACAGCAGTGGGGTATCAATCTTTAATTTCCAACACGACTGGCATTGATAACACAGCAGTGGGATATCAATCTTTAATTTCCAACACGAACGGCAGTAATAACACAGCAGTGGGATATTCTTCTTTATGGTCCAGTCCGAGTGGCATGCAAAACACAGCATTGGGGGATGAATCTTTACTATCCAACACAACCGGCAGTAATAACACAGCAGTGGGGGACAAATCTTTATCTGCTGACATTTGGACCGCGACCGGCAGTGATAATACAGCATTGGGGAGGAGATCTTCATATGACAATACGTCCGGTAGCTATAACACAGCAATGGGGGAGAATTCTTTATTTTATAATATGACCGGCTCTTATAACACAGCAGTAGGGGAGAATTCTTTACATTGCGTATCGGCCAACTCCGGTGCTTATGGGAATTCATGCTCTTATAACACAGCAGTGGGAGATAATTCTTTATCTTCCAACTGGACAGGCTATTCTAACACAGCAATGGGGGATTATTCTTTATGTAACGATTCGATCGGTTATTATAACACAGCAGCTGGGGCTGGATCTTTATATTCCAACAAAACTGGCTATTCTAACACAGCAGTGGGGATGAATTCTTTATATTCCACGAACAGCCCTGAGAATACAGCTTTGGGAAATTATGCCGGACTCAACGTAACCACAGGCATAAATAATACCCTCATTGGATATGATGCCCAACCGATTGCAGGAGCCGTATCCAATACAATCACACTTGGCAATACCTCTGTTATGGTTCTTCGATGCAATGCTCCAATAATTTCTGCTTTATCGGATGCACGGGACAAGAGAAATATACAAGATCTCAGTTTAGGAATTGATTTTCTCATGAAATTAAAACCACGCCTGTTCAACTGGGATAGAAGAGAATGGTATAAGGATAGTAAATCAAATGGGAGCAAGATGCAGAAAACACCGACTGCGGGATTCATTGCACAGGAGCTTGATGAAGCCCAGACAAAAGAGAATGCCGAATGGCTCAATCTTGTGTTGAAAGATAATCCTGAAAAACTCGAAGCAACACCCGGCAATCTCCTGCCCGTGATGGTGAAAGCTCTTCGGGAGCTCAAAGCGGAAAATTATAAGCTTAAAGATAAACTAGATAAGTATGAACAGATGCAAAATGTTTTAGTAAAAGAAATTGAACAACTACAATAATCAAAGGAGAGATAAAAAATGAAAACGATGACATTCTTTCTGGTTTTGGCAGTATGCGCCCTACCAGCATATTCGCAAAACATAACCAACACGCTTGGTACAGGTGGAGTATTTACTATCAAAGATGCGTCAAATACTTACCTCACCTTAAGCCAGTCAAGCGGGCTTTTGACCTTGTACAAGAACCTCAACCTGGAGTATACAACAAGCTCGACAAGCGGGGTTATTACAAAAGGAGGGAATAGATTTATACATGATTATGCGCCTTCCGGAGTCGATGGTCAGAATACATTTGTTGGGATAAATTCAGGGAATTTCACAATGTTAGGTACTAGCATAATCTATTCAAGTCATAATAGCGGATTTGGTTATAATTCGCTTAAAAGCCTGACAACCGGCTATGATAACACAGCAGTGGGGTATTCATCTTTAACTTCCAACACGACTGGCAATTTAAATACAGCAGTGGGGGCTGGATCTTTATTACTAAACATGACGGGCAATTTTAACACAGCGGTGGGAGATTATTCTTTATCTAGCAATTCGACCGGCAATGAGAACACAGCAATGGGACATTATTCTTTATCTTCCAATGTGACCGGCAACGATAACACAGCAGTGGGTTATCAATCTTTACCTTCCAACACGAACGGCTCTGATAACACAGCAGAGGGCTGTGAATCTTTATATTCCAACACGGCCGGTTCTTATAATACAGCAGATGGGTATGCATCTTTATATTCCAACACGACCGGCTCTAATAACACGGCAGTGGGGTATATATCTTTATATTACAGCACGACCGGTTATTCTAATACAGCAGTGGGGTATTCATCTTTATATAACAACACGACCGGCTATTCTAACACAGCAATAGGGGATTATTCTTTAACTACCAACACGGACGGCTATTATAATACAGCAGCAGGGGAAAATTCTTTACATTCCAACATGGACGGCTTTTCTAACACAGCAGTGGGGGAGAATTCTTTATATTCCACGACCGGCTCTGAGAACACAGCTTTGGGAAATGATGCAGGTAACAACGTAACCACAGGCACAAATAATACCTTAATTGGATATAATGCTCAGCCGATTGCGGGAGCCGTATCCAATACAATCACGCTTGGCAATAGCTCTGTTACAGTTCTTCGATGCAATGCTCCAGCAATTTCTGCTTTATCGGATGCACGGGACAAGAGAAACATTCATGATCTAAGCTTAGGAATTGATTTTCTCATGAAATTAAAACCACGCTTGTTCAACTGGGATAAAAGAGAATGGTATAAGGATAATAAATCAGATGGAAGCAAGATGCAGAAAACGCCGACTGCGGGATTCATTGCACAAGAGCTTGACGAAGTCCAGACAAAAGAGAATACCGAATGGCTCAATCTTGTCCTGAAAGATAATCCCGAGAAGCTTGAAGCAACACCCGGCAATCTCTTGCCTGTAGTAGTGAAAGCTATTCAGGATCTCAAATCGGAAAATGATGAGATCAAGGACAAAGTCGATAAGTTTGAACGGATGCAAAATGTATTAGTAAGTGAGATTGAACAACTGAAATCGAAAGACGCAGAATTCAAACAGGTTCGGAATGGCAATTGAACATGCACGTGCCCGCATTAAGCGGACAGCAAAAAAATATTTTAATAACAAATAATGAGTACGAAAATGAAAACAACAATTATATCTTTAGCCATAGTATTTGCTTCTTCATTGGTCTACAGCCAGATAGTGCCTATCAGCAAGAGCACTATGACTTTTGATGCCGGAACTGATATAACAGTCCAGGCAGGAGCAGATATATGTGCTGATAATATAGTCATCAACGGCACGTGGTCTGGCAGTGGGACAAAATGCCAAGCACCGCTTTCCGTGGAAACGACCACGACCTTGCTCACCGCACCCAGAGTATTGTCACTGGCGCAGAATTATCCCAACCCATTTAATCCGACGACAACGATTGAATTTACTGTGCCGAAAGATGGGCATGTGTCGTTGACGATCTACAACTCACTAGGCCAATTGGTGGCGACAGTGTTTGATGGAGAGGCAAGAGCTGGTTACATCCAGAGGGCAACATTTGACGCTTCGCAGTTAGCAAGCGGCGTGTACTTCTCCCGGCTGCAGTATAATGAAAAAACGCTTCTCAAAAAGTTGGTACTCATGAAGTGATTCCACGTTTTTTGTGGAATCATCCCGACATCTTGTGTTGGGATCTGATCTCTATCTGAGGACATCTGATGCCTGGATTCCGTGTAAAAGCATCATGGAATGACAAAATATATATGCGTCAGAAAGTAATTTCTGACGCCACGGAAAATTCTTTTTTGCACAATAGAGTTATTTTGAGAACGCATCCAATTGATTTTGCGTTTTCGCATCAGGAATGGATTGCACTGTTTTGAACTTCTCCGTCAAGCCTGCCAATTGTTTATCGGCTTTGTCATAGTTGTTCTTCGCATTGTTCAACTGCATGCCAAGCGTCTCAAACACATCGCTGAATTTTCGCAGTTCTGTGCCGAGGAGCTCAAGATTCTGAAATATTTCTTTTGCACTACGTTCAATTTGCAGTCCTTTTAAGCCAAGCGCGATGACTCGCAAATGCGCATAAAAGCTGTTCGGCGAAACCGGAACCACCCTTCGCTTGGTTGCGTACGAATACAATCCATCCTCCTCGTCATAGGATTCATCTTTTATAATAGTTTCATAATAGATGTTTTCAGCGGGAATATACATCAACGCAAAGTCGAACGTCCCTTCATCCGGCAAAATATATTTTTCTGCGATTGCATCGATGTGTTTCTTCACATCCGACTTAAAAAGGCGTGCAGCGGTTTTCTTTTCCTGGTCCGATTTTGCATCGAGCATCTTGCGGAAATTTTCCAGCGGGAATTTAGAATCGACCGGCACTTTTCCGCCGGCTGTATTGATGATCGCATCGACTGTTTGGCCATTCCGAAATGTATATTGAATGTCATAGGCATTTGCCGGAAGAACTTGCTTGAGCAAATCTTCCAACAACAATTCGCCAAGCCCGCCGCGAAGTTTGGGAGCTTTGAGCATTTCCTCCAATTTCGAGACGCTCTGACCAAGTTCCTTGATCTCTTGCGTCGCTTTCCCAAGCTCGCCGAGTTTATTCTGAACATCTTGAATCACCTTTGCCGCATTATCCAATCGCGACCCCATCTGACCAGTGTTATTTTGCAATTGTTGAGTAATGCCGTTCAGTTGATTTGTTACTATCAAAATGAGATTATTGACCGTATCGGAATTATTCTTGAGATTTTGATTTACCTCGCCGCGCAGTGCATCGACTTGCTGCTGGAAGATCATTGCTGCTTGTGTTGAATCATTCCCTTTCCGCTGCAACGTCCGCTGAAGCACTATCAGCACAAGGACCACAACAACAATTAAAACTATAAGCGATACAATTTCCATTCTCTCTTTCCTTCTACAATCTTTTTATGTTTACTACATTCTACTTGTTTCATTCTTTTGAGAATCATTTCATGAAATACAATGCTGTAATCGTTCCAGCAAACATCCAGAAGAATACTCGCGCGAGCGGCAGATGATTTCGTTTGAGCCATCCCCACATTATCGCTGCACTAATCATTACTATGATGAGAACAAATGTTCCTGTAACACATTCCCATATTCCGAAGGTCTGGTCATAATAAAACCATAAGCTATGTTCATTCCAAAATCGCCCGTAAATGACAAGCAAATGGGCTGCATAGACCATCAACGACTCTCGGCTGACATCCAAGACAAACGACTTTTGAGTCTTGCGGTAATCCGCGTAGAACCAGCACACCGTAAGGAGGAACATCACAATACCCAGACGAAGGAAGAAAAAGAAAGGATTCGCACGAACATCATCCGATCCAATGTGAAGATGCACAGGCAATTCCCCTCCGATCAAGCATATCGTGAACAGAATCGCACCAATGAGTGCAAAACGTAAGATGAAATCTTTTTCTTTCTGCTGCTCACGCGCTTGAATGTATCCAGAAGCAAAGTAACCTCCGAAGAGCATAAAAGCCATCCAGGGAAAAAGCGGAAAAAGCGAGTAATGCTTACCGTTGAGATATGCAGCAAGAGGCGCAGGGATTAAAGCGTTGAAATCAATATCCCAAAAAAACATTGTCGCTAATACAACGAGTAATCCACCAGAAAATAGGAATGTCCGATACGTCCGATCGTTCCGTATAAGCAACCTTGAGAAAAATAATATGAGCAAGCCAAATGCTATGCAATGCAGAACATCTGATTGATAGAAACTCAGCCACTGAGCTTCTGTTGCCTCTGTGATTGCTCGATGGAATGAAAAGAATGGAAGATGAAGGCTATATCCTACGACCCAGATCAATCCAATTCTTCCTAACTGTTTCCAAAATGCGAAGCCAAACGCTCGGAATGACTCTAATTTCTTTTGACTTGCAAGAAGGAAAACAAATCCGGAGATGAATATGAAACTTGGCGCCACAAGACCATTGATAAAGTTGAGCACATGGAACCATGAAGTTGCTCTAAAATGCGGCAAGAGAAAGGCGTTAAAAACATGCACTTCGATCATCACTAACAGCGCCCATCCGCGAAGAAGATCAATAAAAGCGAGTCTTGAGTGCGATGCCATAGGAAGTGCTAGTTTTTAATTCTTGGTTCTTAGTGCTTCGTGGTTTATAGTTAAATTGTGCTGTCCAATTATGAGGAGCGAGTTTCTCTATCTTCTACCTTCTCCTTATTTTACTATCTTCAAATCACTTTCATTTTCTTCCCAATTTTTTCAAATGCCTCTAATGCATGATCGATATCTTTTTTCTTTAACGATGCCGAGATTTGAACACGCAATCGTGCTTCTCCCTTCGGTACTACTGGATACCAAAGACCTTTTATATAAACTCCTGCCTTCAGTAAAGCATTGCTCATTTCCTGTGCGATGGACGCTTCACCTAGCATCACCGGCACTATGGGATGCGTACCTTCGATAATCTTTAAGCCCAAACTCTTGATTTCCTTCCGGAAGTATGCCGTATTTTCATGCAGTCGTTTAACGATAGATTTATCTTTCATCAATAAATCAAACGCTGCCAGTGAACCGCACACGACTGCAGGAGGAAGTGAGTTCGAAAAGATGTACGGCCGTCCTTTCTGACGCATATATTCAACGAAATTTTTCGAGCCGCTGATAAAACCTCCGGCGGCTCCGCCTATTGCTTTTCCAAGCGTACCGATAGTAAAATCAATTTTGCCAAGCAAACCGAACTGTTCTGCTGTGCCTTGTCCACTCTTTCCGCAAACACCAATTCCGTGCGCATCATCAACAAAAACCACTGCACCGTATTTCTTTGCCAGTTCAAGAATTCTTGGTATCGGTGCCAGGTCTCCTTCCATACTAAAGACACCGTCGGTAGCTATCATCCGAATACGATAATCTTTCTCCATGTCTTCTTCTAATTGTCGTTCGAGATCGGCAACATCACCATGTTGATAAATCTTACGGTCTGTTGTTTCTGCCCTGCATAACCGCTGACCATCAATAATGCTGGCGTGATTCAATCGATCGCTATAAATAACATCTTTGTAATTTTCAAAGCCAAGTTTTTCATTTGTGAACGCTTGGAAAAATGCGATATTTGCCGCAAATGATGATGAGAAAAGAATAGTATCTTCCGATTTTAAAAACTTTGATATCTTCTTTTCCAATTCAAGATGAATCGTTTGAGTGCCGGTGAGAAAACGCACTGAAGCAAGCCCATATCCATATTTCTTCATTCCATTGATTGCGGCTTTCACAACAACCGGATGGTTCGACATGCCAAGATAATTGTTGGAAGCGAGCATAACCACTTCTTTACCACTTACCCTGACAATTCCACCTTGAGCACTTTGAAGAGCGGTTTCATATTTGAAAGTCTTTGTGTCTTCAAGATGTTTTAGCTCTGCTGCGAGAAGTTCATTGAGTTTCATAGAGAATAGCCCTTAACAATCAAGGTTCATCATTAGATTTCTTATACTTTAATTAGTGAGGATTTTATTTTTTCTTCATTCGGACTGAGAACGATCCGTCCATCCCATGCTTATGCTGGAATGTTTCCACTTGCCCTTGACTTCCCATGAAATTCTGATGAACAAACGTATTCGCCGGTTCAATGGAAAACTCAAGATGTCGAACAAGGAATTCTTTGATAAGATCGAAATTTTCTTCCGGTTCGATTGTGCACGTACTATAAACGAGCACTCCGCCTGGTTTCACAAGTTTCGCGGCATTTTCGAGAAGCGAACTCTGCAGATGCACGAGTTTTTGAATATCATCAACATCCCGCTTCCATTTGGCATCTGGTTTCTTCGAGAGAACGCCAAGTCCGGAACATGGTGCATCCACCAACACTTTGTCTGCAGGAGGTATCTCAAGAATCGCACCATCTTCAGCAACTAGATGAACGTTCGTTATGCCTAATCGCTGACATGCGTTCTTCACGAGATTGAGACGAGTCTCATAACGATCAACAGCGATAATTTCACCGAAGTTTTTCATCAGTTCTCCGATAAATGTTGTCTTTCCTCCTGGAGCTGAACAGAGATCAATAACGCGTTCTCCTGGTTTTGGATCGAGTAAGAGGACCGGAATACCGGCACTCTCATCCTGAACGGAAAAATATCCCTGCGTAAAGAGTTCTGATTTTCCAATGCCGGCCATATGTTGAACGCGAACAAAGAAATCGAGATACTGAGAACGCGTATATTGAATTTGATGTTTGTCTAATAACGAGAGAAAATAATTCAAATCCACTTTCAAGCGATTAATCCGTAACGCTAAATCAGGAATGGAATTGTTTGCTTCCATCATCAATTTCGCTTCATTATATCCGTAGCGTTCCACCCATCGTTTCGTCATCCATACCGGATGAGATTCGATCACAGCAAGGTGCCGAATTTTATCTTCTTCCTGATCAGGATAGCGAATGTTTTCTATATTTCGGAGGATATTGCGCAGGACGGCATTGACGAGATCACCTACTTTCTGTCCGCGCAGCCGTTTGATGAACTCAACTGCTTCATTAACGGCGGCTGAATGCGGGACCCGGTCGAGAAATTGAATTTGATACAATGCCACACGAAGTGCGTTCTTGACATTCGTTTCCGCTTTTGTGAAGTTGCCATGGAAAAATCCAGTGAGAACCCAGTCGAGTTTCATTTTCCAACGAATCACACCAGTGACGATCTCGTTCATGAGACTTTTATCTAATTCATTCATAGCGTCCGAACTTAGTTCCGCATCAAGCAGCTTATCAAGATAAGCATCTGAACGCTCAACTCGGTTAAGTATCTTTACTGCTGTGCCGCGCGGACCGGCATATATACTATCTGGTTGTTGCGGATATTCTTGTGAAGTAGTGTCTTCTTGCATTCAATTATCTTTCATCGAGAATGTCCTGCACTGTAAATCATAGAAACAGGCCGGAACTGAGCAAACGGCAAGAAGTGCGGGAATTGATTATCTTTGAAGGTGTAGAGTTGTGCTGCCATCGGTCAGATCAATTTTATGAACAGTTGGATACACGGAGGTTCGATATTTCAAACCTTCGCAATACCGACAACAAAAAAGCGGAATGCATTCTGAAAACACATTCCGCCTTTGGAATAGCAACGTCGTTCTATGCCCCAGCTACAGCTGCTTTTGGTTCCTCTGGCTTTGCAGCGTACTTCCGTTTAAACTTCTCAATACGTCCGGCTGAATCGAGCAATTTTTGTTTACCGGTGAAAAACGGATGACAATTTGCGCAAATTTCTATGTGGAGGTTGCCCGTGGTAGAACGAGTCTCAAATACATTACCGCATACGCAGGTAACCACAGCTTTTTTATATGTTGGGTGAATTCCTTCTTTCATCTCAATCCTCTATTGCTTTCTATGATTAGACTTTTATTAAAGTACGAAAAAACCGATTGATTTGCAAAAGAAATTTAATTTTTGCGCAATATCTGCACATTTGAAGAAGACATTTTCCCCCGTGTTTTCGTAGGGGTTTGATTCATCAAGCCCAAAATGAGGTTGTGATCAATCATGCCCCTACTAAAGCTCCTTCATTTTTTCTTATCTCTGCAACCACTCGTAGTGCCCAACTCATAGTCGGATACATAGCGATTCTTTCTCTTTCCTTCTAAGTTGGGGAGGGAGTTCCACTCCCGACCCCTTCTATTTGGTTTACTTTTAGTTCAGGAGTGCAACTCCTTCACAACTGATGGATCAAGAATTGATTTCCTTCAAGTCTTAGATCATCAATCAAACATCTCCACTCTTCGTCCTTGGATAAGAACCCGATTTTGTAAATGCAATCACACTTCGCAAGCTAAAACCATCGTTCAAGATCTCTTCCCTCGCGAATCAAATCTTCCAGAGTATATTTCACTGAATCTGATAAGAGAGAAGTGCCAGAGTTACCAGTTATTTTCATATTCCAATTCATTTTAATTGTGTTGCTTGAATTTCATTCTCAATTTTGGTAGATTCATATTGAATGAAACGAACACTTCTTTCTCTCATTGCCGCTGCCTGTGTTACGGCAACACTCTCTGCTCAACAAGAAACGTATGATTTTCTTCGAATCGACGTGAGTGCACGAGCCGCGGCCCTCAATGGCAGTTTCGTCTCGATGAAAGACGACCCGAATGTGCTGTTCTATAATCCAGCAGGCCTTGGAACTTTGAGCAGGCCTAGGATATCCGCCAGCTACTTAGATTATCTCATGGATGTCAATATGGGGTCGTTGAGCTACGCTCAATACGTTGAAGGAATCGGAAATATCGGCGGCGGCATCACCTATATCGATTACGGTTCATTTAATCGAACCGATGAGAATTTAAATGTTATCGGAACGTTCGGTGCAAAAGAACTGGCGTTTATTACAGGCATCGCCGCACATTATGACGACGATATCCTTGTCGGCATTAATGTAAAATATATTTATTCCTCTATAGCAGAGTACAGCTCAAGTGCACTTGCAGTCGATTTTGGATTCCTCTATGATATTCCTTCGCAGAATCTTACAATCGGCGGCAGCATTTTGAATCTTGGTACCCAGTTAAAAACATATGCTGGCACAAATGAGTCACTTCCCCTTGATGTCATATTCGGCATTACGAAGCGGCCTGAACATCTTCCAATGTTTCTGAACCTCGACTTCCATCGGCTCAACGAAAAAGGCAATACGTTTTGGGATCGCTTCAGTGTTTTTACAGTTGGTGCCGAGATATTGATGAGCGAATCATTCCGGTTGCGTGTTGGGTACAACAACCAGCAGCGGAAGGACTTCAAAATGGGAACAAGTGCTGGTCTTGCCGGTTTCTCTATGGGTGCCGGAATTATTGTGAAGGACTGCCAATTTGATTATGCGTACAACTCTTACGGCAAAATCAACGGATTACACCGTATTTCTCTCGGTATGAGTCTGTAACTCTCAGCAAATTTCAGATAATCAAAAAATAGTGACCATTTTTCCACACCTATCGCAGTATCGCATCTAGAAGTTTTTCACTCAGATAAAAAAGGATCATTCCTCCAAAGACCAGGAGTGGCGGTAAGCGGCTTTTTGTTTTGTTCACTTCAGGAATCAAGTCGCTTGCACCCACATACGTTACAGTACCAGCGGAAAATGCGAACGCAATACCGGCAAGCTGGGCATCAACATGCTCCAGCAAAAATACTGAACAAGCTCCAATAAAAGTTGCAAGTCCTATACCTATTGCCGAATACAGCACGACCCTGCGCGAGAATCCGGCACTCATCATGATCGAACCGATCGTGAGCCCTTCCGGAAATTTATGCAAGAGGATTGCCAGGAAAATGAGAAGTCCAAGATAGAAGTCATATTGAAAACCAACTGAGATGGATAACCCATCGAAAAAAGCGTGGATGAATAATCCCGTGAACGCAGAATAGCCGGTAATTCTTGACATCATCACATCGTGATGAGTCTCCTCACCAAAATGGAAGTGTCCAACAACAGTATGTTCAAAGAAATGGATTGCTGCAAAACCGATAAGAATCCAAACAGCTGCAGACTCACCTACAAATCCAAAACTAATAGGCACCAGCTTGAGGAAAACGAGCGCAAGAATAAATCCCGCACTAAGTGCAAGAAGTACCTCTTGAACGCGTGTCGGCCAACTTTTCCGTGATGCGATCATGGTGCCGCCAAGAACAACGGCGATAGACGCAATAAGGGCAAGTAAAAGAATTTGAGTTTTCATCAGTTGCGTGTGTACGGTTTTTCTAGGGTACTTTTTTGATTCTGTATAGGAATTTTCGTATTCTTTCATTGCTAATACTTTTTTATATTGCTGCATCGCATCTTGCCTCTTCCCTTGTGCGTCATAAATCATGCCGATTAGTAAATTCCCGAGCGACATGAATCCGGATGGCTCATCTTTGTCAATTTTTCTGCTCAATTCGTCGCATCGGTACAAATTGTTCAAAGCAGCATCAAATCGTCCGGCTATAAAATCAAATTTTCCAAGGTAATAGTACGCCTCACGTGCATCGTATGTGTCATATCCCAACTGTTTTTTTGAACAGCGTTTTTCGATATCTACAAAGATGTCTTTCGCTTCGCCAAGATAACCTGTGCTGACTAAACAACGGCCTACATAGCGATGGAACATGGAATTGTTCGGGTACTTCGCATGCAGCTTTCGAGCAAGTTCAAGAGCATTCGCATAGTCTTTCTCATAAACGAAATAGTTCTGCATGAGAAAATACATCGCTTCAACTTTTGCGTACTTCGCTTTTTGTGATGCTTGGCGAAGTTGCTCTAATCCCTTCTTCCGGTCACCGCTCGGAAAGAAAATCATTGCTGGTTTAACAAATGGATAATTTTCGGGCACAACAGAAGCGTAATAATTGTAAATACCGATTCCCAGCAAGACATCATAATTGTTCGGCTCCAGTTCGTATGCCTTTCGCACCAACGGCAACGCAACCATGCCGTCGTTGGCGGCACCAAGCCATTTGCCTCGATTTGCATGCAATCGTCCGCGAAAACCGACTGCACCTCCATTGAAGAACATTGCTGTCACATCATTAGGGTACTCATCCAATTGTTTCTCACACATGTCAATGACCACATCAAGCATTTTGTATAATTTGTCATCCTGCGACTCATCATCAAAATTACTGATGATGCGTTCCCATTGAATCATCGCCCGAAAAAAGTATCCTGCCGGATGATCCGGACGCAGGCGAATCACTTCCGTAAAGTCTGAATCAGCTCTATCGAATTCAAAGTTGTAAAGCTTATCAATACCGCGCAGTACCTCGTTGTTCTAGAACTGGATCGTCAAGCCATTGTGATTGAGCACTGGACCAGGCAAAGAGAAGTAGAAATGCCAAAAGAAAATATATATTTCTCACTTTCTTATGTGCAGCCTGATATTGAAGGGGATTGATGCTTATTGAGTCCGATAGTATCGTAATGAAAAGTTCTTCCCTCATTAGATCAATTTCTTCACTAAGTAATCTCTGAGACCTGTGCTTGCTATACGCTCCTGCACCATGCTGTCGCGGTCGCGCACGGTAACCGTCTGATCTTGCAAAGTCTGAGAATCGATTGTTATGCAATACGGTGTTCCGATTTCATCCTGCCTTCTGTACCGCCTGCCCACTGCGCCGCTGTCATCATAGAATACTCGGAAATACGTCCTCAAATCGGCTTCGAGCTTTCGTGAAAACTCCGGCATGCCATCGCGATTGACAAGTGGAAAGATTGCCGCTTTAATAGGTGCGAGCTTAGGATGAAGCTTCATCACAACACGCAGCTCCATAGTGCCTTCGGCATTGGGCGCCTCTTCTTCACGATACGAATCCACAAGGAATGCCATAAACGACCGACTTGCACCGGCAGATGTCTCGATAACAAATGGCGTAAATTTCTCCTTTGTTTCCTCATCAAAATATTTCATACTCTTGCCGGAATATTGTTCATGGCGTGACAAATCGAAATCCGTTCGATTGTGCACACCTTCGATCTCGCCCCAACCAAATGGGAACAGGTATTCAACATCATACGCATCCTTAGCGTAATGTGCGAGTTTATCCTTAGGATGTTGATGCCATTGGAGCTTTTCTTTTGTCATTCCGAGATCGATGTACCATTGCATGCGTTCGCTGCGCCAATATTTGAACTGTTGGTCATCAGTACCGGGCTTCACAAAAAATTGCATTTCCATTTGCTCAAACTCGCGTGTGCGGAAAAGAAAATTCTTTGTGTTGATTTCGTTTCGGAATGCTTTCCCAATTTGCGCAATGCCAAAGGGCAGTTTCTGACGCGATGCAGATTGCACATTCAAAAAGTTGACAAATATTCCCTGCGCTGTTTCCGGCCGCAAAAAGACAATCGATGATGAATCTTCCACCGGACCAATAAATGTCTTAAACATCAGATTAAATTTGCGTGCTTCTGTGAATGTTCCTTTATTACCGCAACTAGGACATGGGAGCATCAATACGATACGTGCTACATCTTGATCGGTCGTTACAAGTTTTGCGAATTCTTCAATGATCGTCTCATCTTTTTGCTGCCCACCAAACTTTTGTGCATCGAGTTCGCGGAGAACATCTTTTTTCTTTCTTAATGATAAGTCGTCAAAAAGAACGTCCATCCGGTATCGTGCTTTGCACTGTTTACAATCGACCATCGGATCTGTAAAATTCTCAACGTGTCCTGAGGCTTCCCACACGCGTGGATGCATGAGAATGGAAGCATCGAGCCCTTCTACATTCTCACGATAGGTCATGCTTTTCCACCATTGTTGTTTCAGGTTATTGAGCATCTCAACGCCCAGCGGGCCATAATCCCAGCATCCATTCAAGCCGCCGTAAATTTCACTTGATTGAAAAACGAATCCTCGTCTCTTTGCCAGAGAAACAATCTTCTCCATTGCCTTTGCTTGATCACCTGCCGTCTTTTTATTCTGGCTCATATTCTCTTGCACTCTCTCTGATAACCAGTAATTGAATCTTACTTATTTGTATCTTTCGTCATTGGTCGAATTTGCCATCTGCATGTTCATGCTACTTCAATCCTGCTTTGGTCACCGATCATAAAACGATGTACTTGCGGTTTTCCAATTGCCTCTACGACTTCAACGTCGTTGCCAAGAATGCTCCCTTCAATCCGAATACCGACATTCGTAACTTTACAATTCCGGAGAACAATGCTATACTCAATTTCGCTGTTCCGCACTTCAGTTCTATCGCCAATGGAAGTAAATGGACCGATGTAACTGTTTTCAATAACACAATTTTTTCCGATGATAACGGGACCGCGAATCTTGCTATTGATGATGCGCGCACCTTCCTCTATCGCGACACGACCTGCTACTTCAGATTGTTTATCCACAGTACCATCATTTCGAGGTGCGATGGTATCCAAAATCAATCGATTCGCTTCTAATAGATCGGTGGGTTTTCCGGTGTCTTTCCACCAGCCGGTAATTTCCGAGTAACCTACCTTCAAGCCGCGTTCAATAAGTAGTGTATGAGCATCGGATATTTCTAACTCACCGCGTGCGCTGGGTTTGAGGCTTTTGACTGCTTCGAAAATGTGATGATCATACAGATAAATTCCTGCAACAGCATAGTTACTCTTCGGCTGTTTTGGTTTCTCTTCTACTCGCACAATTTTCCCATTGCGGATTTCGGGGACGCCAAATCGTTCAGGATCTTTCACTCTCGATAATGTCAGATAACAATTACATCCGCTCTTTTCAAATTCATCCACGAATCGTTTTACGCCGCCAACGAGCATATTGTCACCGAGGTAAAAAACGAACTTGTCGCCTGCAATAAACTTTTCAGCCAATTGTACGACCTGTGCAAGTCCACCTGGGGTTTCTTGCGGGATGTACGTAATCTTCACGCCCCACTTTGCACCATCACCAATGTACTTCGGAACTTCCTGACTGTCTGCATTATGCACGATGCCAATTTCTTTGATGCCTGCATCTGCTGCCGCTTCAATGGCATAGTAGAGGATCGGTTTGTTTGCGATCGGAATAAGATGTTTATTCTGTGTGTGCGTAATAGGGCGCAACCTTGTACCACGTCCGCCGCTAGCAATAAGTGCTTTCAATGGTCATCCTTTATACTGTTTTTTAACCGGTTTTCGTGTTGACGCTTTTTGAATGCCTGTCAACTATTTTGTGCGTTAGAAAAGTCGATTCAAAATCATATGTACTATGATACAAAAATATTTCTTCTTTTGGAATTCAAGCCATTGGTTGTACAAAGTTCGAACGAGATAGAATTCAGCCATTTTTTCCAAGCATCGACAAGACTATTTCTCGCTATTCACTTGCATGAATGCAGCAGCAAGATACCCAACAACTCCGCTTTTATCTCCGGTGATATCACCGGAGTTACAGTAATGCAATACCTCCACCCGATTGGCACCTAATTGTTGTGCCGTTTTCATGGCTACTGCAATAGGACCGCCACCGCATGCTTCAAAGGACTTCTTTTCCAATTCATCGATGAACACATCTGAGTTGAAACGTTCCACTTCTTGGATAACACGCTTATCAAGAAGCACAGCTTCATCATAAGCATGGAAATGCGAGAGATCACTGCTTGCGACTACAAGGACATTTTTGTTTGTCATAACACGCGCAAGTGCAGCACTCAGTTGTTCGCATAATTGCCGTCGCTGATCTCCCATAATTATCGGTACAATTGAAAACTCCTCAAGTACACATTGGAGAAATGGTAATTGCACTTCAAGCGAATGCTCCGCGCGATGCCCTGCAACCGAGGCAACGATGTTCTTTTCCCCCTGCAATAATTCTGATCGCACCTCATGATTGATAGGCACTTTTCCGAGAGGTGTTTTATACGCATCACCTGAGTAAATAGAAATGCCGTCAAAGTATTCTCGATGACTCGGACCAACAGCGATGACACAATCGTACTTTTTGCCTTTGAGAAGTTTAAAAGCGTGTGCAGCCGTAAATCCGGAGTACACGTATCCCGCATGAGGTGAAACTAACGCACGTACCGTCCCTTCAACTTTCGGCAATTGTACGCGATTTAGCATTTCATCGATGTTCTTGCGGAGTGCAGCCGGTGATATCTCATAAAACATCCCAGCAACAGCCGGAGCACGTACAATTTCTTTCTCACTCATAAGCCTTATATCTCTTCTTTTTTAAATTCAGACTCTTCAAATTTTTCCACAGTGAACGTGAAAAGTTTTACCTCATTCCCTTTCCAGGCATCGGACGGTAATCCTGCTTTCAATGCTGTGTGTTTGAGAAATTGTTCTCGATCCCATCCGTACTCCGTTGCCACCTGCGGCAGCAACAATCCACGTCTAAACCCGGCATCGATCACAAGACCATGCTTCCCGATTTCAATCTTCGTCTTATCGTGCAACTCAGAGAGCGGCGAGAGAACGGAAATTTCAATCGTGATGCTCGCCAATTCGGCCAAAGTTATCGGCATGAATCGCGGGTCTTCCATAGCAGCCTTTACTGCCGCCTCTTGCGTTGCTTGAGCAAGTGGAAAAAAAGGCTCAACATATCCAATACAGCCGCGAAGGTTTTCGCCAATGCGAAGAGTGACGAAAACACCAGAAGGTCGGCTCAATGATTCGCTCTTAAATTCTTTCTGCAGAAGCGGTTTTCCACCAAGTGCTGATTGAATAGAAGATCGCGCAATCTTCAGGAGTGCTCGCTTTTCTTCATTTGTTAGATTCATTGAAACCCCCTTCCTCTTCACTTCCATATTGAAAGGTAGGAAGGCGTAGTCAAACAATCAATAGAATGAGTTTTCTTAAGTGGTCAATGTATTCTTCGATGATGCCATTCATTTCGATGTTTGCACCCTTTTTAGGGGAGAACTACATGCTCGCTGTTTTTGGCGAGGTGAAGTCTATTGTTCTTTGATTTCATCACGACTGTCAAAAACATCCTTTTGTACGCCGGGTAGGTTAATTCTCTCATGCGAGGTACGAGAATGATTTAATTTTTTACTAAAACGACTTTGATTGCTTACAGATTTTCAAATCATCTGATTTCTCTTCTATCTTGATTCTCCATACCTTTCTGTGTAGATTATCGCAGAAAAAAAATAGAGGTTGTTATCTATGGTATTGATGGTTAGTATTTCCGGAATTCGCGGAGTTGTTGGTGAAACTCTTACACCTGAAACAATTGTTAAGTATGCTTCGGCATATGCTCTCTACTGCAATCGCGGGCACATTATAGTCGGGAGAGATGGACGCATCACTGGCAAGAACGTTTTAGATATCGTTGCTTCTACTTTGCTGCAAATGGGGTGTGATGTAACAGATTTGGGCATCTGTCCAACACCAACGGTTGCACTTGCTATTGAAAAACTGAAAGCCGCAGGCGGTATTTCGATTACCGCCAGTCACAATCCGATGATATGGAATGGACTCAAATTCTTCGCTTCCACCGGTTTATTTTTGGATGTGGATGAAAATCGTGAGTTTTGGCGTCTTACAGAACAGCCGGCAAAATATGTTTCCTGGGACAAACAGGGCAAGTACACACTTCAAGAAACATTCCTTGATGAACATATTCGGGAAGTACTTTCACTTTCTTACATCGATATTGGAAAAATCCGTGCACGTAAATTTAAGGTTGTTCTGGATTGCGTCAATTCAGCTGGGGGAATTATTGTCCCGCGTTTGCTGAATAAACTTGGCTGCGAAATCATTCCGATCCATTGTGATATGACCGGTATTTTTGGACACACACCGGAACCGATTCCTGAAAATCTCACCTCGCTCTGTACCAAAGTGCGCGAGCAACACGCCGATATTGGCATCGCTGTTGATCCAGACGTCGATCGTCTCGTCCTTATCAATGAAAAAGGTGAACCGTTCGGAGAAGAATATACCATTGCATCCTGCACAAAATTTATTTTGGGAAAAGTATTCACTCAAAATCTCAAATCTCAAATCGGCAATGATCAATCTTTGAAAGTTGTCATCAATCTTTCCACAACCCGCGCAGTGGAAGACATCGTCAAGCAATATAGAGCGTCGACTCTTCATACTCCCGTTGGTGAAATTAACGTAGCCAAGAAGATGAAGGAAGTCGGCGCAGTAATTGGCGGTGAAGGAAGCGGCGGCGTTATTCTTCCGGAAGTCCATCTCGGCCGTGATGCTATTGTTGGAATTGTGCTTGTTCTCCAGCATCTTGCTGAATTCGGTGGAACATTATCAGAATTGAAAGCTACCCTGCCGCAGTATTATATCACGAAAGGAAAAATCGATCTCGGCACTTTGAATCCAGATGCAATTCTCAAAAAACTGATGGCTGATCATTCTGTGAGCGGTGCTATTAACACAGATGATGGATTAAAGATTGATTTCTCAGAATCATGGGTACACCTGAGGAAATCGAACACCGAGCCGATCATCCGCATCATCGCGGAGGCGCACACTAAAGCTGAAGCTGATGAACTCGTAAAGAAATTCACAGCGAAGATTCTTGCGTGATGAAGAGAGTATTGGTTTGTGCCGTTTGTGGCATCTTTTACGACCGGAACAATTCGCTCCTTGCTTCTTTGCTTATTTCAGAATATTATCTGGAAAGAATTCGTTTGAACATTTATCCCGGTGTTATTTTTGCATCGTCCTTTTCGCCTGGACTTTTCTTTACTCTCGGTGAAGGCGGCACGTACGCAGCATGTATGACGATGAAAATTTCTCCGGTGGGAATTGGATTGTATTCGCCGCATTAACCTAGAACCGGTTAATGATATTTACTCAATACTCGTAACAATATATTTTTTTATGATGAACGTTCGCGCGCTTCTCAGACTTTCTTCCGTGCCACGCATTGGCCCGCAAAAAATTCGCGCACTTGTTGCGTATTTCAAATCCCCTGAAAATGTTTTTCAAGCGCCGGCACGCGAATTGATCGCTGTTCCGGGAATCGATAAGAAACTCGCCTCGAACATCCTTCACCACACCGATGGCGAGAAGTTTGCTGACGACCAACTGAAGCGGCTGAATAAACTTGGGGGCAGAATTGTAACCGTATGGGACAAAGAGTACCCCGATCTGCTTCGCAAAATTTATGATCCGCCTGCTTTCCTTTTTGTGCACGGGAAATTTAAAGAACTCGACTCGCGCGCTATTGCTCTCGTAGGCACACGCCATCCTACTTCATACGGTCATTCTGTTGCAGAGAATATGACACGCGATCTCGCCAAGCAATCCATCACTATTGTCAGCGGGCTTGCGCGCGGAATTGATACGATTGTTCATTCGACAGCATTAAAATGCGGCACGCGGACTATCGCCGTTATCGGTTCCGGTTTAGATGTTCCGTATCCCCCTGAAAACAAAAAGCTTTTGGACCATATTGCCGAAGAAGGAGCAGTCGTCTCAGAGTTTCCAATGGGAACAAAACCTGATGCATCAAACTTTCCGAGACGCAATCGTATTATCAGCGGATTGACACTCGGTACTGTTGTCATAGAATCAGCAGAAGACGGCGGTGCACTCATTACTGCAACCACTGCACTTGATCAAGATCGCGAAGTGTTCGCAGTTCCCGGCAATATTACAGAGAAGCGAAGTGGTGGATCGAACAAACTCATCCGCGATGGTCGCGCAAAACTTATTACTTGTGTGGAAGATATTTTTGCAGAGCTTCGACTTCAACTTCGCTTCTCTCTTGATGTACCAATGCAGAAACCCGCCATTGAGTTGACCCTGACTGAACACACTATTCTGGATTTTTTAAGCTCAGAACCAATTCATATCGATACTCTTGCCGAACAAGCGGATTCTTCGACTTCTGACGTTCTAGTTACTCTTCTTTCGTTAGAATTTAAAGGTATGGTACGTCAATTACCGGGAAAATTGTTTATCCGGTCATAATTCTCATTGCTTTCCTATAAGTGGAATTTTCGCTATACTACATTTGGTTATATCAGGTAAAAAGATGATTGAGATTCAAAAAACTATTGTGGAAAACAATATTCCGGAAATCAGATTTGCATGCAACACCTCCGCGTGCAAAGGTGCCTGTTGTACAATAGCCGGAGGCCAAGGCGCTCCATTACTCGATGAAGAACTCGAACAAATTGAACATTCTTTCCCTATTATCAAATCGTATCTTCCACAAGCGCATCTCGATACCATAGTGCAATTCGGACTTTTTGAAGGCGAGCCAAAAGCGTACACCACTATGTGTTTTAACAATCGGGCATGTGTTTTTGTACTGTACGAAGAAGGAATTGCACGATGTGCCTTTGAGAAAGCATATTTAGAAGGCAAATTAAAATGGAGGAAACCTCTTTCCTGCCATCTCTTCCCCATTCGGATAGATCATGGGATATCACATCGATTACGATATGAGCGAATCTCGGAATGCAACCCTGCATTAAGCTACGGCGAGCTGAAGAATATATATTTAAGCAATTTTCTGAAGGAACCGCTCGTGCGTGCGTTTGGTTCTACTTGGTACGAAGAATTCCAATTCAAGTGTGGATGGGAACAAAAAGAGACAGAGGCATTCTAGGAATTCATCAAGAACGAAAAGATGATCAATCTTTCACAACAACTTCGGCTTGGACTCAGACTTACTCCACAACAGGTACAGTATCTTAAACTGCTCCAGCTGCCAACCCTTTCACTCGAACAGAGGATAAAACTGGAGCTTGAGTTGAATCCTATGCTCGAGCTGAACGAGGAGCAGGAATTAACACTTGAGCAGGAAGATCAAGCAGAGGAACCAGAAGAAAAAGTTGAAGAAAGCCAAACCGAAGACGATTACACGATAGAAGATTACATCAACGACGATCTTTCGGGATTTAAAAGCCCTGAGGCATCCAAATCAAAAGATGAAGATGATACATACGAGTCGCCGATGCCTTCCACTATTCCGCTCTCTGAACGGCTCCTTAGCCAACTGAAAATGTCCGTAACGGATGATGAAGAGATACTTCTTGCAGAAGAAATTCTCGGCAATGTAGATGAAGACGGTTACCTGCGTCGCGAGTTGACTCTTATTGTTCAAGACCTCAACTTCAGCTATGGGCTTACTCTTACCGTTGACAAAGCTGAACAGGTTCTTCAGAAAATCCTTCTTCTCGACCCACCCGGCATCGCTGCAAGAAATCTCCAGGAGTGTCTTATCGCTCAACTTCATGCAGGCAAATATGCACATTCCCTGAAAGAACTCGGCATTAGAATCCTGACAACCTTCTTCGAAGATTTCAAGCTAAAACGGTTTGATAATCTCGAACAGAACCTTACGATCAGCCGCGAAACATTGAAAAAAGTCATCGAAGTCATCCAACACCTCAACCCGAAGCCGGGTGAAGGCGAATTTACGGCACAAGAGAATTATATTACACCGGATTTCATTGTAGAGAAGGATAACGGCGATTTCATTATCACCCTCAATGATCGCAACATTCCGGCGTTGCGAATCAACAGCGCCTACAAACAATTGGTAACGCCGAAAGGGAAAAAAGTTTCTGCAGAAACTAAGGATTTCGTAAAGAAAAAATTTGAAGCAGCAAAATGGTTCATCGCTTCCATTCACCAGCGGCGCGAGACATTGATGAAGGTCATGAAAATCATCGTCGAGAAGCAGCGGCACTGGTTTGAAGAAGGTGAGTCATTGAAACCCATGATTTACAAGGATATTTCAGAAATAGTAGGCGTGGATATTTCTACAATCAGCCGTGTTGTTAACAGCAAATATGTGCAGACAGAATTCGGCGTTCATTCCCTGCGATTTTTCTTTACTTCCGGGCTTGAATCCGACAATGGTGAAGATATTTCCAACCAAGTTGTTAAACAGCGCGTCAAAGATATCATTGCCGCGGAACACCCGCAGGATCCGTTGAATGACGATAAGATCGCTGAAATACTGAAACAAGAAGGAATTCGTATTGCCCGGCGTACTGTGGCAAAATATCGCGAACAAATTGGTCTTCCTATTGCCAGGATGCGCAGGAAGGTTTGATTCAACGATGGAGACAACTATTCATGCAGGATAAACAGATACACGCAACGACAATTATTGGACTAAGGCATAATGGCCATGTTGCTATCGGCGGTGATGGGCAAGTGACGCTTGGCACTACGGTTATGAAGCAAAAATCAAACAAGATTCGAAGACTCTACAATGATTCCGTTCTTGTGGGATTTGCCGGCTCAGCAGCGGATGCTTTTAGTCTGCTGGAACGGTTTGAGGAAAAACTGGAACAATACCAAGGACAGCTTGCACGTGCAGCTGTCGAACTCGCCAAACTATGGCGGACAGATAAATATCTTCGTCAACTTGAAGCATTGCTTGCTGTGCTCGATAAGGAACATGCACTCATTATCTCCGGCACCGGTGATGTTATTGAACCTGACGACGGTATCGTCGCGGTGGGTTCGGGTGGAAGCTATGCACTGGCAGCAGCGCGAATGCTCACCAAACATTCGAATATGGGCGTAAAAGAAATTGTACAGGAATCTCTCAACGCCGCTTCGGATATCTGTATTTATACAAATAAAAATTTCACTATCGAAGAATTGTAGGTACCGTGGCAAAAAAACAAATTTCTCTCCCAGCAAAAGAACTTACTCCGCGGCAAATCGTCCATGAATTGGATAGATATATTATCGGTCAGCACGCTGCAAAAAAAGCAGTCGCCATTGCTATTCGCAATCGGTGGCGCCGGCTTCAAGTGACCGGAACACTTCGCGAAGATATTATGCCCAACAATATTATTCTTATCGGGCCTACCGGTGTCGGTAAGACAGAGATTGCACGACGATTAGCAAAACTTTCCAATGCACCATTTTTGAAAGTTGAAGCATCGAAGTTTACTGAAGTCGGCTATGTCGGCCGCGATGTCGAATCGATGGTACGCGACTTGACAGAAATTGCCGTGAATATGGTGAAGGCAGAAAAAGCATCAGAAGTTGAAAATAAAGCACGCGAATTGGCAGAAGAACGACTTCTCGATATTCTTGTCCCTTCCAACCGGCGTCCAAAACCGCCTGAGCCACCTGTTTCACCTCTGGACACTTTGGAAGAACATGAGAACACGCGTCAGAAATTCCGGGAAAAGCTTCGCTCAGGCGCACTTGATGAACGGATTGTCGAACTCGAATTATCCTTTGCTCAAATGCCGTTGATGCAAGTCATGGGACCTTTTAGCATGGAAGAGATGGGTGTCAATCTGCAGGAAGTGTTTGGCAATATTCTTCCAAAGAAAGAGAAACGCCGTAAAGTAACGGTCACTGAAGCTCGTCGACTTCTTATACAAGAAGAATCTCAGAAGTTGATCGATATGGAGAAAGTAGTAAAAGAGGCATTGGAACGAGTAGAGAATTCCGGTATTGTCTTCATCGATGAAATTGATAAGATTGCGAGTGCACGCGGGCATAGTTCCGGACCTGATGTCTCGCGCGAAGGTGTGCAGCGCGACTTGCTCCCGATTGTGGAAGGTTCCAACGTACTCACAAAACACGGGATGGTAAAAACCGACCATGTCCTCTTTATTGCATCGGGTGCATTTCACATAGCAAAACCATCGGATTTAATTCCGGAATTGCAGGGACGCTTTCCGATTCGTGTTGAATTAAAAAGTTTAACAGAAGATGACTTTGAAAAGATTCTTACTTTGCCGCAGAATGCCCTCATCAAACAATATGCTGCGCTATTGAAGACGGAAGGAATCGAAATTACATTTAACGATGAAGCTGTGAGAGAAATTGCTAAGATTGCATACGAAGTGAACGACCAAGTCGAAAACATCGGCGCTCGCCGTCTTCACACTATTATCACGACACTCCTAGAGGAGATTCTCTTCAACGCTCCTGACGAGATTGCCGAATCCAACATTGTTATCACGCAGAAAATTGTTCAGAATAAACTAAATTCGATCGTCAAGAATCGAGACCTCAGCAGGTACATCTTATAGAACCCGGATGTTTTGCTCTTACACCCGGACTTTCATCCCCATAGAAAACGAAACAGTTTGGAAGCTGTTCGGTATAAAAAACATGCCGAAGTTATCTGTAGCGAAATCTAGGCTGAAGTAGTGAAGATCAAGTCCGAATCCGAACGCCCACCGTAATTTATCTCCACCACCGAATGCTAAACCGGTTCTCAGCGGTAAAACAGGAAATACACAATATTCAGTACCGAGTGAAAATCGCGGTTTAGTTGTATTACCCAGGGACTCGTTGAACCCTTGGAGGTAATCGAAAGCGAGAATTAACTTACCTGGCAGAAATTTTAGAGCAGGGATTTCCGATGCTTCTGTCTCAAATCCAAGCCGCAACGCTGTCGGTAGATAGGTATCAAATGCCTCGCCAGGCCGCGTTTTCCCTTTGATCATGTTTTTTAAGGTATCTTCGAGATTGCTAGAAGCACCTGTGAAATTAATCCCTCCATCACCATAGCTTTCAATAATGTTTTTGTTCCAAGTGATCTTACCAATATCGGTAACACTCAAAGCAACTCGCACTCCATTAATTAATTCCCCCGACAATCCAATATCAAAACCTGTTCCCTTGCCAACAGGATCTGGAAATAATGTAGCCTTTGCATGTGAGTCTTCATTCATAAAATCAACACCGGCATGAGTAGTGAGAAAATCGATATTGCCCCTTAAGGTATATTGCGTCGGATTATCAGGATCGGGATAATTTCCAAAAGAAGATTTCTGACTTATAGGTCGGGATATTCCGTACCCCCGAATAAATTTTATTCCGATTCCAGCATAGAGGTCTTTGAGGAACTTTATTTCGACTGGCAGCTTTCGCCCGTAGGATAAATTGTATTCGCAATACCACCATGCGGAAGCTTCAGTGCCATCGAATATGTACACCGAACCGGCAGGATCCAATCCAAAAGCAGCCATTCGGAAAAAATCTTTTGAGAGTGTTGTTACAGCTCCGGCATGTTCTATAATAGCAAATCCAATGCCGCCAACTATGGGATGCTGGAAGGACGCTCCTCCAAGCATCGCTTCTACTCCAATACGAGTTTTTGGCAAATCAGGCATCTGAGAAAGAATTTTGTCTATATCTGCGGTCTCAAGACGCTTCGCCCATCGTTTACCGACTGAATCAACTCCAGTAAAATATTCTTTGTACAGTCCATAGGTAAGCAATTCTGTGCTCATGCATATGCCGGTCGGCGCAAGATTCAAGTTAAAATTTCCTTGGTCTGGAATGGCAATATTAGCCGGATTAATACCAAGAGCATCAACACCTCGCGAGACAGCATTCATCGTTCTTCCCATTCCAACACCGCGAATGTCTGATAGATCACCTGCTAGAGTTGTATGAAGAACGACTGAAAAAAGAAAGAAAGTAAGAGCACTAAGATTCGATTTCATTTCATGTTCTCCCTTTACGGTTTGTTTATTGTACAACGAGCGTTGACGGAAGAACGGATTCGGACACAATCATTTCTTCTAAATTTCACTGAATTCTGCACACTTCCTATATTAAAATAAAGTTTCATATATGCTGAATCTGCTTGAACCATGGTGTCGACTTGTGCACCCGTGAGAACGATTGCAATGTTCGAAATCTTCGGATTGATTGCGACACCATTGATATCCACATCCGATGCTTTGATAGAATCCGAGGACGGGGAGATTCTAAACAGTGTATCGCTGTGCGCCCCCGCCGAATCCCATTTGAGAAAACTCATCTGGAACCTCAAGACAAGAGGAATCCCGTTGGTGAATTCAAAATTCATTGTTCCATCTATTACAGAATTATTTTTAAGCGTCATGGATAATCCTTTAACAGCAAACTCTTCCAATGTTATACGTTCGCTTAATTCTGGTTGGTTCGTAAGGGTGTCAATTGGAATCGGTCCTGCAGCGAATATCGTACTATAGGTACTATCTGAGGTGTTGAACTTGAACACGGTGTCTTTTTTAGCAATGTCGCTAAAGTACTGTGTTGTGTCTAAAATTGGGATGCTTAATTGTGTATCAAATGTCGGTCCAACAAATTCGGTAGGAGATTCAATACAATTGAACGATAGGACCGACATAACCAGGAGTATCATGCAAACAGCAGCGTTTGTTCCTGCATGCAAGAGTGTTTGTTTCATAGTTATCCTTAACTTTTCATGTTGTTTCTTAAAAGAAACCTATAAGAATATACCGACCCCACGAGGCATTGTCAAGGAATTGAAACTCTTATTGAACTGCAAGTATAGAAAATGTGCGTGTGCTCACAGAAAAAACGAAAGCTGGCGCACAAAACCCGTGTACCAGCTTTTGAGGATCTTTCAGAATGAGGCTAGTGAAACTTTTCTTCTTTCGTAGGTGGCTGAAAACCAAACATTGATCCAGCTGAAACATCTCCGACAAGCTTAATCTCGCCAAATTTTTTCTCAAACTTATCAATGTTATCATGGAGAGCATTGAGCAGCATCTTTGTATGCTGTGGAGTCATCACAATTCGAGCATGAACCTTTGCTTTTGGAACTCCTGGGAGCACTCGCGTAAAATCCACGACAAATTCTGCAGGCGAGTGTGTAATGATGGCAAGATTGGAGTAAATGCCTTCTGCTTCTTTTTCTCCAAGCTCGATATTTATTTGCTGCTGACCCGGTTGATCACTCATACGAATGTCCGTTTCTTCTTAATGCTTGATTGAATTGTTCACTTGGCTGTTTTGCGTATTTTATCAGCTTCATCAAGTGCCTTCATCGCTTTTTCAGATTGACCAAGAAGTGCATAAATGGTACCAAGTGTATCCCACACCCGCGCATCTTCTTGCGTCAATTGTGTATGCCAATCTTTCCCATCCTTTGAAGCTGCCTCCTGTGCGTTCTTAATTTTTATTTCTGTTACCTTTATCATCCAGGGCAAGGCTTCTTCAAATTTTTTCTTATAGCTCTTACTTTCATCTCCATTTTCCTGCGCTTCCTTTTTTATCTTGACTCCCCAATTGTAATATGTTGCGCCAAGATCATAAAATGCATCGCTGAAATTAGGATCAATCTTCACTGCTTCGTTGAACTCTCCTATCGCCCTATCATAGTCATTGATCATTCTATAGAGAAGGCCGAGGATGTAGTGATTCATCTTACTCCCAGGATCATTGTCCACAGCAAGTTTAAATGCGCTGGTCGCTTCCGGAATGCGATTGGCTTCATAGTACGCTTGCAGAAGTAAATTCAAGTTTTCATTATCTTTTGGATTCACTTTCTTGATCTCTTCAAACACGTCCACAGCGCTGTTAAACTGAACTATGGCTTCATTATATTTTGTTGAATCAATTTTCAATTCAATCTTTTTCTCGATTTTCTTTCCAACGACCTTCTCGCCTTCAACGGTGAGTGTCAATGCATATTGATTGTATTTCCAGTCTTCTCTTTTAGAATTCTTCTTATCCTTTATTTGGCTGTCAGGTGCTCCAAACATCTGCATCACATCGCTTTTATAACTGCCTTTGTCAATCTCTTTCAAATTCTTTTGAATACGAAGCCCCTCTTTATTCTCCGATTGAAACTGTTCTTTCTTTGTCAAACCCTGTTGAAGCATGAATCTTCCGACCCGTTTATATGCGTCTACATCATGATCCAATTCCCATACTTTCTTCTGACTCAGGATGGCATTCTCCATATCACCCTTTCCTTGATAAGCTTGGGCAAGATAGAAATACGTTAAAGATGTATCCGGCCAGATCCCAACCGATTTCTTATATTCTTCGATGGCTTTGTCATAATATTGCAGAGAGTCGGCACTACCGCGTTTATTGAAAGCAACACCATCGTTGATATGCTGAGCCCAAGCTTTATATCGGTAGGCATTGATTTCGGTTGTATAGTTCGGTGAAAGCTTTTCTGCTTCACGAAATGCAGCAGCCATACCATCATAGTCATTCAGTTCCTCCCCTCGAATCCGGCCTAAGCGGAACCAGGCTTCATGATTTGACGGGTTCTTTTGGACCTCTTTCTCGTAGAGTTTCGCTGCTTCAACATAATTTTTGTTTTGTTCCTGCACTTTCGCCCCGGTGAATTCCGGAGATGAGCATTGAAATCCTTGTATTATAAATCCCGCTAAGAGCAACACTAAAACAAAATGGCAGAAATTATTTTTCATGGATAGGTTCCTTCATTGTGGTCTTAGATAATTAGATACGAATGAAAATATACCAAAAGGTGCTGGCAGAAGCAAGATGAAATTCGAGATGGAGTACCGCAATAATAAGGTAGATGAGAAATGCAGCCCGTAAACTGTTGAGATGCTTGAAATAGGTACAAAAATCCCAACCAACTAAGTGAGGCAATAAGTAAGACACATATACCGTTTCATTCCTGCGATTGCTGTATAGGACCTTCAGAAGCAGTGTCTCTCCACACGCGTACTTGAATGGAATGATTCGGTGTTGCAGTCTGAAGAACCTGCTTCCGAAGACGGGGTTGAATTATAACACGCATTTGTTGTTGTTCTATTTCCTCAGCTGGAAGGTTAATATCAACACTGAAAAATTCTTCGTTTCCAAAAGATTGAACCAGTTGTGGCCATGAAACATTTCTTGGCGCATGCTGAAATTCCCTTGCTATCATCCTTTTCAATATTGCTTTGCGGCGAAGTTCAAACATAACAATGTTTTCCTCCATGTGTCTACGAAGGCTGTCGAAATCGATATGTAGTTGCGAATACATCATAGTATCCGGTGTAATAATAACAAACCGATTATTCCTTGGAGATTGTGGAATATTCTGGAAAATACAATCTCCTTTTCCCGCCGGAACACTTTGAGCTGTAATTGTGTATGGTGCATCATTGGCTTCCAGCAAGCGCTCAAATTGGACCCGTTGATTCGGTTCTAAGCACGCAGCAATATTTGTTACCATCATCCTATTTAAATTTGGCAAGTCAGGCGCTATCGCCATTGTATTGTTCTCACCGATCAATACAGACGATTCTATACGCCTGCCGGTCAATTCCAATAAAGAATCGATCAAATGTTTTTGTACGCTGGTTGGCTTCACTTCGGCAAGGAAGTGATTAAACGTCACAGATTTTGTCTTGTTCTTCGAATCTTTCCCAACTTCTATACGATATCCTTTCTTTGATTGTTCGTCCACACGCAACTCCGTTTTCGATTTATTATCAAGAGCGAGCGTACCAAAAAGTGAAAATTGCAATGCCCGATCTTTGTCCACCTTGGAAAAGAGAGGCAACAGCTGTCCTTGCAGTACATTCTTTTCGTACACCTCTCGAACCGCTTGCGACTTTTGAGAGAAATATTGGATAAACTGCTTCCGGTTTTGAATAACTAGTGTTCCGACGACAACGACCACAGTAGCAGCCATTATAGTCATTGCAGGAACAAATTTGCGAGGGAATGGCAGGAGACTATGCTCATCCTTCTTCTGTTCCTCAAGAGCAACAGCAAAACGAGTCCAGAATCCGATATCGGGTGTCAGCTTCTGTTTTGATGCTAACAGGTACTTTAATCGTTTCAACTCTTTCACTCGTTGTTGAGCTAATGTATCCAGTGCCAAGAAGGATTCTACCTTCCGAACTTCAATTTCTGAAAGCCTGCCATCGACATATTGCGAGAGCAAGTGATCCATCTGTTGTTTATTCATTTTTTTCATGCCTACACCTCCTCCAATAACGGTTTCAATACTTTTCGCAGCATTGACCGTGCTCGGGAGATTCTCGATTTTACGGTGCCAAGTTCACATTGCATTACTTCAGCAATCTCTTCATACGAAAGTCCATCAATATCCTTCAACACCACTGCTGTCCTGAATTTCTCCGGTAAGGATTGTAATCCAAGAGCAACTAATTCCTGTGTATCCCTGTCCTCCGGTGGCACGGAGAGACGCACATTCAATTCCTTCTCGATTCCTTCATCAAGTGTCTGAAATGAAAAAAACCGGCGTAATTTTTTCTTCCTCAGTTCATCTCGACTTTTATTCACTGCGATCCGGTAGAGCCATGTATAAAACGATGCTTCAAATCTAAAACGAGGCAATGCTTGGTATGCTTTGATGAATACTTCCTGCGCAAGATCGTCGATAAAATCGCGATCATGAAAGATAGAAAAGAGCAAATTTCGAATTCGTTCCTGATGTCGCTCAACAAGGAAACGGTACACATCATGGTCACCACTCTGGAATGCGGTGATCAATGCTTCATCGCTCATTTTGCTGAGAACGTCGACGCTCAATTTTGAGAAAATCTGATCGTTTGTCATTAAGCTCGCATCATTGGTTTTTGTGAATGAAGGTACAAAACTTCTCGCACGAACTCCAATTTGATACGGCTTATCCTTTGACGACCATTCTGCACCCGGCAGTGATAGGGCCATGCTCACTCCTGATTCATTTGAATTCATACTTCCTGCCCTGTGTAGCAATTGAATATCTAGATCACCTATTATATTGAATATATTAATTCGATTAATTAGACGAAGGATAGAAAGCTATGGTTCCGGCAGACCAATGAAATGTAGCCTTTTTTTTAGTATGGAGTATCTTGGAAAAGGATGAAAATGGTTCAGAGCGTGATTTCTTGAAGTCTTGATGCCTGGACACGCTGCTCAAATTCTTCTCGGAAGTTGCGGATCATCGATTGTACAGGCCAAGCTGCAGCATCGCCTAATGCACAAATAGTGTTGCCTTCGATATTGTTTGCCACATCCAGCAGCAGATCAATATCTTCCCTCTTCGCTTCGTACTTCTGGAAGCGATTTAATATCTTGAACATCCAGTCCGTACCTTCACGGCATGGTGTACATTGCCCGCAGGATTCGCGATAGTAGAATTGTGTTATGCGCGTGATGACTTGGATAAGGTCGGTGTCTTCATCCATCACAATAATTCCCGCTGTTCCTACGGAAGAACCTGCAGCCTTCAGCGAGTCTGCGTCCATCCGAATGCCTTCAAGCTGATCACCGCGCAAAATCATCGTCGATGAACCTCCAGGGATAACCGCTTTGATTCCTTTGTCGCCGGGAACACCACTGGCCCATTTATAAATAATTTCAAGCAGCGGTTCGCCTGTCGGCATTTCAAACACCCCCGGATTATTTACATGTCCGCTGACACCCACGAGAATCGGTCCAGGATGTTTTGCTGAGCCAATCTTGGAATACCACTCCCATCCATAACTGATGATGACAGGGATATTTGAAATTGTCTCGACATTATTGATGGTCGTAGGACACCCCCACAAACCTACCTGCGCCGGGAACGGCGGTTTCACTCGCGGATAGCCGCGCTCTCCTTCGATGGAGTTCATGAGCGATGATTCTTCACCGCAGATGTATGCACCGGCTCCTCGGTGGATGTACACTTGAGCAGAAAATTCCGTTCCAAGAATTTTATTGCCGATAAGTCCATTTGCGTACGCATCGTTAATCGCCTTCTGCAGCATCTTGATCCACTTACCATATTCGCCCCGGATATAAATATATGCTGCTGTTATACCCATAGCATAGCAAGCGATGAGCGTTCCTTCGATGAGCAGATGCGGATTACATTCAAAGATCTGACGGTCTTTGAACGTACCGGGTTCGGATTCATCCCCATTGACGCACAAATATTTCGGCTTATTGGAATTCTTCGGCATGAATGACCATTTCAGTCCTGTCGGAAAGCACGCACCACCCCTACCGCGCAGATTGGACTTTTTTACCTCATCGATTACTTCTTCCGGTTTCATTTCCAAAGCCTTTTTCAAAGCTTTGTAACCATCATGAGCGAGATAGTGATCAATCTTGAAGAGATCACGATCATCCGGAATGATTATACGTTTCCATGCATTCAATTGTTCAGTATCGGCAGGGTAAATATTCATTTTATAGTATCGATGAGTTTGTCAATTTTTTCGATCGTGAGATTTTCGTAATACTCATCGCCTATAGCCAACATTGGAGCGGTTGCGCATGAACCCATACATTCTGCTTCCGAGAGTGTCCATTTCTTGTCTGATGATGTCTCGCCAGGTTTAATACCGAGACGCTGTTCAATGTGTTCAAGAATTTTTCTCGAACCGCGCAGCATGCATGAAACATTCGTGCATACTTCAATATGATATTTGCCGATCCGGTTTTTTTGCAGCAAGGTGTAAAACGATACGACACCGAGAATATGACCAAATGGAATACGAAGCAATGAAGCTACATATCTCATGGAATCTTCGGAAATGTATCCCTCTTGTTCTTGCACCATCCAGAGTACTGGCAGCATCAACGCTTGCGATGTTGGATAGCGCTTCCGAAGTTCCTCAACTTCTTTTAGATTCTCTTCATTTAACATGTTCAATGTGATTATGTTCGAAAATAAATATAAAATTATGCGCTATTAGTTTTCTCAATCGATAATCGAGAATTGTAAATCGTAAATTCTACTTATCCGCTTCTCCCATGACCGGATCCAGACTACCGATGACTGCCACGACATCTGAAATCATTGCACCCTTAATCATCACAGAAATTGATTGCAGGTTCACAAAGGATGGTGAACGTATCTTCATCCGCCATGGCTGACCTTCACCATTACTATAAATATAGAAACCGAGTTCTCCTTTCGGAGCTTCGACAGCGTGATACACCTCGCCTTTAGGAGGTTCTACACCGAAATTGACGAGCATGAAGTCATGAATAAGTTCTTCCATTTTTGTGTACACTTGTTGTTTACCAGGAAGCACTTTCTTTGGTTGAACTGCTTTCACATCTCCTGCAGGCATTTTTTCTAACACCTGACGAACAATCTTAATGCTTTCTTTTATTTCAGCCATCCGGACGTAATAGCGAGCCAAGCAATCACCGCCCACATAGACGGGAATGTTGAAGTCAAAATCGCTATAAACTAAATATGGATTTGCCCTGCGAAGGTCAAGTTCAACACCACAGGCGCGGAGACACGGACCGGTCAAACCAAGATCAATCGCTTGTTCTTTAGAAATGCGACCAACACCGTCGACACGTCCAAGAAAAATATGATTCGTGTTAAGAAGCTTCTCGCACTCTCGTATTTTCTCCGGAAGTATATTAATGAACAGCCGAATGATGCCGAATGTTTCCGATGTAACATCTTGCGCAAGTCCGCCAATGCGTGTGTAACTTGTCGTAAAGCGAGCACCTGCAATTTTTTCAAAGATGTCGTATAATTTTTCACGTTCCCGGAATGACCACATCCACACAGTAAGAGCGCCAACATCCATTGCAAGCGAACCAAGAAACATAAGATGAGAAGAAATGCGGGCAAGCTCAGAGATAAGCGTACGAATATACTGCGCTCGAGGCGGAGCTTCGATGCCAAGCAATTTTTCAACAGCAAGGACATAGGCTGTATTGTTCGAAAGCGGAGAGAGATAATCAAGACGGTCTGTGTGAGGGATAAACTCATGGAAACTGCAATTCTCCGCCAGCTTCTCGTATCCGCGATGCAAATACCCGAGTTCCGGAACAGACGCAAGTACCGTTTCACCATCGAGCTTGATAAGCAATCTCAATACACCATGTGTTGCAGGATGCTGCGGACCCATGTTTAAGATCATCTCGCTCTCAAGCGGATCGTTGAACGAAACACTGGTATGTTCGTTCTCAAGTGCTTCGAGAATCTTTGTCTTTCTAACTATGGTTTCCGGTTTTTGTTCCATCTCACTTCTTCGGCAAATCTAAAGATCCGGGAATTCCCATCAACGGAAAATCTTTTCGAAGCGGATGATATTCAAATTCATCCGGCATGTATATTCTTCGGAGATCAGGATGTCCTTCAAAAAAAATACCAAACATATCGTACGTCTCGCGTTCGTGCCAGTTGGCAGTTCTCCATACACCTGTCACAGTAGGCACTTTGGGATGCTCTTCTTCGGTAAATGTTTTCAGCCGAATGCGGTGTTTGGTTTTCAGCGAATAGAGATTGTAGATAACACCAAATCTGTTTTCCGGAGTGTACATATCGATACCGCAAAGATCAGCAAGCAGGTTGAATGACAGTTCTTCATCCTCTTTCAAGAATCGGCAGACTTCTACGATACGCTCTTTGGGGATAACAATGGTCAACTCGCCGCGAAATTCGTTTACCTCTAAAACAGCATCGCTATACTTTGCTTGAAGTTTCTCGAGAACTTTTTCGTTCATTGCTTCCATAGAAGAACCGTTGCTCCACCACCCCCCCAAAAATATATCTGCGTAGCTATTGTAATTCCACTTCGCGGATTTCTTTATACGCTCCTCCTCCACGAGGAAGGGATAAAGGGGTGAGTGCTTTATTCTTTAAAACTATTCATAATTTGTACCATCAGTTATCCAGCGATTTTTGATTGAGGAGACCCATGAAAATCTCCAATATATGCTGGCGCCGTTCCCTTACATTCACCTCGCTGTACTTTCTGTTGAAGCAGCATGAGTCCGTTTAATAAATTATCCGGCCGCGGCGGGCAGCCGGCAACATACACATCTACTGGAAGAAACTGATCAATCCCCTGCACTACAGAGTAAGTTCGATACATTCCGCCGGAAGATGTGCATGCACCCATAGCAATGACCCATTTCGGTTCAGGCATTTGATCATAAATCTTACGCACGACTTTTGCCATCTTGAATGTTGTCGTTCCTGCAACGATAATTACATCGCATTGACGCGGCGTAAAACGCATTACTTCCGAGCCGAACCGCGCGATATCGAACCGCGGTCCTGCTGCTGCCATCATCTCTATAGCACAACACGAAATTCCCATCGGCATCGGGTAAAGAGAATTCTTGCGGCACCAATTGATAATATCTTCAAGCTTGGTTGCAATATATCCGTCACCCATCCAGCTCTCTAATCCCATTCCAATGCTCCTTTCCTCCAGATGTAATAAAAACCGACGAGGAGGATAAAGATAAAGATGAACATCACCACAAATCCTTGCACTCCGAGTTGTTTATATACAACCGCCCACGGATACATAAAGACAATTTCAATATCAAAAACGATAAAGAGCATAGCGACTAAATAGTATTTCACGGAGAACCGTTCGCGTGCTGTCCGAACAGGCTCCATTCCGCTCTCATAGGTACTCGTCTTTTCATCGGTCGGGCGCCGCGGCCCGAATAATTCATTCGCTTTGCCCATAAAGACGCCAAATGCAATGGCACATCCGATCATCAGAAATATGGGAATATAACCTTCGATCATTTATTCTTTTCGAGAGTTGTGTTGAAAAATTTTATACATAAATTGCCTGAAATACAAATTCTCCCTTCTAGTGGAAACACATCATGAATAAAAGAAATTCCCAAAGAAAGCTGGTACTAGATAGAAAAGTATTGAATTATTTCATCTGAATCCTTACACCTTCGAGCGGCCAGCGAGCGCGGACTTTGAGTGTATCGGAAAGTGGACTGAGCCGTTCTGAAAAAATGAAAGGAAACGGTTCCCCTGGATCGTAGATACCGTTCTTGTTCCGATCCCGGAACGCTTGAAACACATAGTGCCCCTCCGCAACGATTGGAAAAATAAATTTGCCAGTTGCATCAGCAGGCTCAATGTAGTAGTTGGGATTTTTTCCTCCTATTTGAAATGCAGTCACATACAGACGTCCTACAGTGTCTGTAGTGTTCAAATCAACGACTATTCCTTCAACACTGCTCATGTCTTCGATATCGAGCGTTTCAAAACGCCATACCTTTGTCGAATCTTTGCACGTGCTATCTCTCCAATCATATACTTTTCGCAGCTCAGCACGAAGTGAGTACCATGCCTTATTGAGCAGTTTCTGTTCTGGCTGAATAGAAATCAAAACATCGCTCAACCGTTTTTTCTCAACTGCAACCTGTTGTTTGTTATTATCAAGAATAGTTACAAAATCAAGAGAAGTCGTCTTTGCAAGAGCATCGGAAAATGTAAGAGTCAAGACAGGTCGAAAATCAATGTTTTGCGTACTATCCTTGATCGAGACTGCAACTAATCGTGTGCCAATGGTAGCCGCCTTCGGTGAACCTTGAAATGCCAATGAATTTGCTAATGGATTAATCTTGTTGCCAACTGAATCTGTTACATTTTGAACATGGATAAAATATGTCTTTGCAGAATCTTGTTTCTGAGTTACTACGATAGTTGATTTCGGTGTCGAAGGATCAGGATATACGGCTATAAGTTCAAGCGGCTTTCGATTCACAGTATCTACGACAATGAATGAAGGAAGAGTGATTGATGAAGGACGTAATGATTCAGAAAATTCTGCGATGACATGATTTCTATCTTGAGCGGATACTTTGACAAGCCGTGGACCCGATGTATCTTCTTTTGCAAGCTGCATCAAGATACCTGATGCGAGCGTATCACTTTGTGAAATATGTATAATGCTCGATGGCACGCCGTACTCATCCACCTCTCGATCATACACTAAATTTCGATACTCATCGCGTATTGCAAAGATCCGATAACTCCCAAAAGGAATATGATGGAGAAAAAAGTCTCCGCTTTTACCAGTCTGTGTAATAAAATCCGGTTTTGCTGTCATAGGTTTCAACGTGTCGGGATTCAACCCTTCCAGCTGGTACGCAAAAATCATGACACCAGCCGCTGCGTCTCCCTTTTTCATTGGAAAAACAATTCCCTCTAATCCTCCGCGGTCAATATCTGGTCCGGTTGAAAAAGCCAGTGTGTACGCCTTAGCCATGTGCGCTTGTCCGCGAAAACGATCTCTGACATCCGTTCCGATATTTACAACGTACGTCGTATTACGACGAAGCTTTTCTGAAAATGCAATTTCTACTTCGGTACCACTCCAGTTGAATTCCAATGTCCCAATATACGGCGAGATAAAAATGGATTCTTCGAGTGTTCGTTCTTCGACATATCGGTCGAATTCTAATCTTAATTTATTGTCGTTGAAATTCAGCTTGTTGCTATCCGGATATGTCGAAATGATTACTGGAGCAGTCATATCTACCGGCCCGCCCTCTGGTGGTTGCTGGTTTGCACATCCTAAAAGCATGACGACAGAAATAAAAAAAATGCTAAATAAAAAAATGTTGGGATATTTCATACAATGGTACAGTTCCATGGCTTTCAAATCACTTACTTGATAATTGTTTCAGTTCTCGTTTCGTGTGATGATACATACGAATGTTTTTTTGATGATCGTTGTAATTTTTTGCAAACCGATGTCCGCCTATGCCTGTTGCAACAAAGAACAAATAGTCATGTGGTTCAGGATACAGTGTAGCTAGGATCGAAAGCTTTCCGGGATTATTAATTGGTCCTGGAGGAAGTCCTGTATGGCGATATGTATTGTACGGCGATTCTAAATCCAAGTCCAGATACCTCAACCTTCTTCCTTCGCCAAGTGCATATTGCACGGTCGGATCTGCTTCCAGACGCATATGTTTCTTCAATCGATTCCAATAGACACCCGCAACCCTTGGACGCTCTTCATCAACATTCGATTCTGCCTCTACTATAGATGCAAGCGTGAGAATCTCTGACTGTGTTTTGCCGAGTTCCTCCTGTTTCTTCGTCAGACTATCATTGTAGAAATGCTTGAATCCATTCAGTATGCGTGTAAGAATTTCTTGTTCATCCGTCTGCCAGTAGAACGAGTATGTATCAGGGAGTAAATATCCTTCTATAGACTTTGTGTTTATTCCTTGATCATGAATAAATTTTTCGTTTTGGCAGAGCGAAAGAAATAGTTTTTCATCGATTCCGAGATCATGTTCAAAACGATGCGCAATTTTATCGAGCGGCCACCCTTCTGGTATTGTAACTGGAATGATGAGTCGCGATTTTCCATAACTAATGTCCCGCAAGATACTAAAATTGGATTGGCCGGAAACAAAAAGATATTTTCCAACTTTGATGGACTTCGTATAGCCAAGTATTCTACCAGCAAGTTCAAATGACCATGTGTTTCGGATTGCACCTGTGGTCACAAGCGAGTCCGCAACCATCCGAAACGATGCCCCGCGTGAAATAGTGACGAGTTCGCCCTTCGGGTCATTATAATAATTCGGTAGCAGAAATATATAATACGCACAAACAAGAACCACCGCAGCTACAGCACCCAATCCTATGAAAACCATTTTTTTCATCCTGATCGGCATCATCATTTTCTATTTCTAGGTTTCTTTTGTAGTTTCACATGTTCAAAATTTCGTGATTCGTGGACAATACACGAAAATATTTTACGAATAGCTCTGCGGGAAAATGGTCCGAGATTTATCGCCGAAACATTTTGAAGGACTTCTTTCTCACGCTTCGGTGAATAGACATTAATGCCAGCCTGTTTTTTGATCCGTCCGATTTTGTCTACACATTGCGCCCGTTTGTTGAGCAGTTGAACTACTTTTTGATCGATGTTGTCGATACGACTGCGCCAACGGTAGATTTCTTTCTTCATATCGCCCATTGTTATCGTAATTGAAGGTTCGGTTCTGCTGTGAGTTCAAAAGATGATTTAAATCCATGACGTAAACGTTCGTATCCTGCAGCTGCAACCATCGCACCATTATCGGTGCAAAAATCAAGTTTGGGGATAAAGAGATTCAAATGATTAATTTTTGTTTCAGCTTCTAAACGGCGGCGCAGTTCGGAATTTGCCGATACTCCTCCCGATACCGTAACATCTTTCACATTATACTTTTTCGCTGCTATCAAAAGTTTATCAATTAACACGTCTACAATCGCAGCTTGAAAACTTGCACAGACATCTGCAATAAATTGTTTGTTTCTGTTTATCGTCTTATCAAATCCAACTTTGCGAAGATAGTACAGCACTGATGTCTTTATTCCACTGAAGCTAAATTCATGCGAACCTTCTTCGAGATACGGGCGGGGAAAGTTGACGGCCTTCGCATTCCCATTTACCGCTGACTTGTCGACTAACGGTCCACCCGGATAGCCTATGCCCAGCATCTTCGCTACCTTATCGAATGCTTCGCCGGCAGCATCATCTATAGTTTCGCCCAATAACTGGTATTGAAAATAATTCTTCACAAGAACAAGCTGTGTGTGACCGCCGGAGACAGTCAAGTTGACAAATGGAAACGACGGTTTTGGATCATCAATTAGGTTGGAAAAAATGTGCGCTTCCATATGATTGATGCCAATGAATGGAATGCCAAGCCCCATCGCCATCGCCTTGCCGAAACTTAGACCAACCAAAATCGAACCAATGAGTCCAGGACCATGGACAGCGGCAACGGCATCCAGATTGGCTTTATCCACCGAAGCTTTCCGAAGCGCGTCATCCACAATCGGCACAATGAGTTTTAGGTGCGCGCGCGAAGCCAATTCTGGTACTACACCGCCATGCTCGGAATGAAACAGCTGCACAACTGTAACATTCGAAAGGAGCTTTCCGTCCCGAACGATAGCCGCAGATGTTTCATCACATGATGTTTCAATTCCAAGGATTATCATAAATCAACTCAATGATAATCAAAATTGACAAGCAGTGCAAACTGGATATAAAATTTGAGGAGAAGGATAAAAATACTTTGTTTTATGCACTTCTCTCTGTGATCGTTCTCGATTTAAAACCGCGTGAGCTATGGAGTGGCAATTGTTAGTTCTTCTCCCTATCTTTTTCGGAAATAATTATCTCCCTAGCAAATAGCTGATCAAGGCATTGCGATGAGAAAACATTTTCTGAAACCCATACTCCTTTTTATCAGTTTATTTCTGACAGTCGCTGCAGTCACTTTCGGCAAAACTGTTATTTTCTTCGAGAAGAATTTCCCGACCATTGAGAACAGCGAAATCAGCCGTACAGCACTTGAGCATGCATTCGCATCTTTGAAACCTCGCTTCATCAACCTCGCTGAGCTACAGAAGAAAGATATATTGGCAGAGGGCGATCTGCTTGTATTGCCGTACGGATCAGCACTTCCCGCAGATGCATGGGAAACAATTCATCGCCATCTCAATCAAGGACATCTGCTTGTGTTGGGCGGCAGACCCTTCTTTGTACCTGTGTACCGAAAAGAAAACGATTGGCGAATTGACTATCCCCAGAATACATATGCCCGTTCTTTAGGCATTGAACATTCGTATGAGGCACCGCAGCATGGACCATGGAATATGCAGTGGGACGAAGATGCACCTTGGTTTCACAACACCAATTTACATGCTCGGCGAGTTTTTGTGAATGCAGGATTTGGGGAAAGATATCGAGGACTTTGTTTTCTTGTGAATGATCACGGCGATCGTCTTGCCGCTCCTGTTGTCGCTGAAGATTTTCTGGGCCTTAATCAATTACCGAGGCGTCGCGTGTACCTCAGTTTCGATGCGGAAGCTGAATTCTGGAATTCTCAAAACGGCATCGAATTGATGCTGAAAGCAGCCATCTATGCATCTCTTGGCGGCAACAGGTTATGGCTCAATCTCCAGCAGCTTACAGTGGATCAGGGTGGATACATCTCTGGTTCCGTAGATGTTCTTCGCAATGGAAGACTTGCAAAAGTAACTCTTGAATTGCTTTCTGGATCAAAGATTCTCACGGTAAGAACCATGAACTGTGGTAATTCATTACAAGAAAAAATCAATCTCGTGATACCATTGAATGATCCCGGACTCTATAAAATACGCGCTTCCTTATCTATCGGTGATACACTTTTTGAACGATATACATCGGGCGTTTTTGTACGCGATTCCACATTGCTGCGAACAGGGGAACGACTGGAAGCTGGACGAGACTATTTCCGGCTTAGTGGTAAGCCATACTTACCTGTTGGAGCAAATTATTTCGGTACTGATCCTTACACTCCAGGATTTTTCTACGGCGGCAGCCTTGGTGGAAACGCGTGGGTATGGGAAAAAGATTTTGCCGAAATGGAACAACAAGGATTTACGATCGTTCGTACTGGAATCTGGCTTAACCGTGCATCGTACTTAAGTTGGGTAAGCGGTGCTCCGGATGAACGTTTATTAAATGCTCTCGAAGCATACCTCATTGCAGCCGCGCATCATCATATGCAAGTCATTTTTACTTTTTTTGCATTTGATCCACAAACTGAGATGCAGGGACAAGGTCAAGATGGATCTCGATTGGGACCGGGATCAAATCCATACCTAGATCCGGTGGCAATTGAAGCACAGCTTCTCTATATTCGTGCAATCACCTCCCGTTTTCGGGATGTGCCATTTTTAAGTTTCGATATTATCAATGAACCAAGTTTTTCCAATCCAAAACGTATTTGGAAAGGTAATTCACCTAATGGAGATCCAGCAGAACTTGCTGCATGGCAAAAGTGGCTTAAGAAGCGTTACAATACTATCGACGAACTTGCTCACGCATGGCGAACTACTCCTGTAGAATTAGCTTCATTCGAGAAAGTACCGCTTCCGTCTTTTTCTGATCTGGAATCATCTCGCTCTGGTAATCCGCAAAATGTTCGAGCAGTTGACTATAACCTTTTCGCACAGGACGCTTTTATACAATGGGTCAACACTATCATTCAAGGAATTCGGAGTACAGGAGCGCAGCAAGCGATTACCGTCGGTCAGGATGAGGGTGGTATTGCAGATAGAGTGCTCAATCAATTTTGGGCAAATTCCCAAGTCACGTATACTGTGAATCATAGCTGGTGGCGCGATGATGCGCTCCTCTGGAGTTCAATAGCAGCGAAAACTTTGAATAAGCCAAACCTTATCGGCGAAACAGGCCCTCAGCCGGCATCATCGATAGATGGTTCTTGGCGTTGGGATGATGTACAAGGAATGGCACTTCTTGAAAGAAAACTCGCCCTTGGTTTTGCATGTGCAAATGCAGGAGTTCTTCATTGGGATTGGTCACGCACAGATAATTTTGGAATCTTACGCCGTGACGGTTCACAGAAGCAATGGATGGACGTTTTGAGAGGAGTAGCGGCATTTGCAGGCAATGCACAAACATATGCCACAGAAGCACAATTGCCTGAAATTGCATTGGTACTGCCGCAGTCTCTTCAGCTCTCTGTCCTTTCAGGATGGGCTGTTGCAACACAGCAATATGCAGTACGAACATTGTACAATCAGGCTCGCGGAACTGCGTTCGTAATTGGCGAGTATCAACTTTCGCAAATGCCTGATGCCAAATTGATTATTGTTCCCTCCCCTTGGGTAATAAGTCAGGATGCATGGAATATATTGATGACAAAGGTAAAAGCTGGCGCAATCCTTCTTATTTCTGGAAGAATAGATGCCGATGAACACTGGGCACCGATTCCTAAGCGTGTACGCGACTGGAATGTGGATTACAAATCTGCACCACTCACAACCCGTGAGGTAACGTTAGATTGGCCGGAAGGTACTGCGCATCTAAGTTATTCGGGCGACAAAATAACCTATGCTGAACGAGGTGTGCTCGGAAATAATAAGACCTTCCTTGATCTTCAGCTTGGAAAAGGCAGGATACTATATTTTGCACTGCCGCTTGAATTTGCGGATCAATTAAATGAAGTAGGACGCATCTACAAGTTTGCTATGAAACGCGCAGGAGTGAGCGCTGCGTACGAGACTAAGTGTGAAGATCCCGGTATCCTCATTTGTCCAACTCAATTACCGGATGCTACTTTATATGTTTTGACATCTGAAAGTGCAGGTTCTGCCTCTGTTATATTTACGGATAAGAAAAGCGGTGCAGATTTTCAACTAAACATTGCACCCGGAAGAGCGGCTCTGCTACTTATAGGCAAGGATGGAAAAATCATTGCTTCCTATAATGTCCATTGAGCTTTTTATAGAATAAAAATCTTTTGCGACTATACAAGATCCATCGAAAGGCATAGACAGAAATGAAATTTTTCATCGAGGGATAACAATCTGAATAAATAAATTCTCTACGTTTCACATCACCCAATATAGACTCTCGGCACACGCGAACTGATGCTGCAAAGAAACTCATAGGAAACGGTCCCAATTTTATCGCAGAGGGATTCAAGAGGGATAGTGTTGCCATCCATTTCACCGAAGAGCAGAACATCATCCCCATTGTATGCTGTTCCATCCATCCCGATATCGACCATACATTGATCCATACATATCGTCCCCACAACCGGATATTTTTTTCCGCGAACAACAACTTCGCCTTTATTTGAAAGCTGACGAAAATATCCGTCGCCATATCCGATAGGTAAAGTCACAATGCGTGTTTGCTTGCCTGGGGCATAGGTATGGTCATAGCTTATTCCGGTTTGGGCAGGTACTACTTTGAAATAAGCGACCTTCGTCTTCAGTGTCATGACGGGCTTCAGTTTCTTATCGCCAAACCTAACATCAGGCAAATATCCGTTCGGATTATATCCGTAAAGCATAATTCCAGGCCGCACCATGGTATAATGTGAATTCTTATAATTCATGATTCCGGCCGAGTTGGCAATGTGAATAAGTTCAGGCAGGAGCCTCTTTTTTTCTATCATATTCAATACCGACTCAAAACGATTCAATTGTTGGTTTGTAAAATCGGGACCCGTCTCGGCTTTTGCGAAGTGTGAGCATATTCCTTTAATGGTCATGGATTTGCATTGATAGGATGTTTCAATAAAGCGCTCTGCATGATTCCAATGGACACCAATACGTTCCATGCCTGTATCGATCTTTAAATGAACTTTTGCCTCTTTCCCCATGTCCTTTGCGGCAGTTGCTATGGCAGCAGATTTATCAATGGAAGAACTTGTAATTTCGATATCATGTTGTATGAATTCTGCAATTTGATCGGTATTAATAGCACCGAGCACAACAATAGGAGCTGTGATTCCACATTTTCTTAAATAGACTCCTTCTTCAAGAAATGCCACACCAAGATACTCGACACCTTGTTTCAAAAGTTCGCTTGATATTTCATACAGCCCATGTCCGTACGCATTCGCTTTGACCATCGCCATAATTTTTACATCATTGTGAATGAATGACCTGACGATAGAAAGATTATTACGCAAGTTGTCGAACGATATTTCTGCGCGAGTAGGCCGGTTTTTATAGGTTTCAACTCTTGCAATCATTTCGGTCACCTATGATTAATCTTATGCGCTGAAGAGTATGTTGATCACATTCAATAAAAATACCTGCAATCGATTTTTTTAGATTGTAAAACTATTTTTCTTCTGGATCAGATAAGTTTTTGTGTATAATTTTCGCCCCATCGAAACCATTGAACGTGGTTGATGACGCAGTGCTATAAGCACCGATGTTTTCCGTATATAGAAAATCGCCTACTTCTAGATTTCCCGGCAATTCTGCTGAGAGAGTAATTTTATCGAAGCTGTCGCAGGTAGGCCCGACAACCGCACAAACTTCTTTCTCACCTTCTTTGAACGCAGTAAAGTTCGGAATCCAATGATCGTAGACCACGCCGGAAAATGTATGGTACACACCATCATTAATGTGGTAGAAGATTTTGCTGTCCCTTCGTGCTTTTCCGATGATTTCTGAAACCAGCGTGGCTGCTGTTGCAACAATGAATCGCCCGGGTTCAGCAAGAATTTCTATGTCATCCGGAAAGAGGCGCTTGAATTCTGAGTTTAACAATACTGCCAATTGTTTAAATTCTGGCACTTGAGGATCGTACGGAACCGGAAATCCGCCGCCAATATCCACTAAATTCAAATTGAATCCTTTTTTGCGAGCGTTGTGGAATATCTCCGAAGTAAACGCAAGCGCCGAAGTATAATTATCAAAGTTTGTGCACTGGCTTCCCACGTGGAAACTGATGCCTTCCACTTTTAATCCCATGTCAAATGCTTGGTGTATCAGTTTCTCTGCATCTGCGAGTTCGGCTCCGAATTTCGAGCTCATCTCTACTTGCGAACCTGTGTCCGGAACTTTCAGCCGTATGACTAATCCTGCTGTATCGCAATAGTCCTTCAACTTTTTCAGTTCAGCAGCATTATCATAGGTCACCAGAGGTTTATATTGTTTGATCTTCTGTAGTGTTGCACGATCTTTGATTGTGTTGGAAAAAATGATTTTGTCCCATATAAAATGCTTTTTTTCTTTCGTTTCGAAGTGCCTAATATATTGATACACCTGCATGAATTCGTTGTACGAGGCAACATCAAAGCTCGATCCCTCTTTGAACAACGTCTCGACGATTTGCTGTGTAGAATTCGCTTTCACCGCATAATAACACTGAACACGCGGCAGGTGTTTTTTGAATGTCCTGTAGTTCTCCCGAATCTTGTTGTGATCCAGTATGAACAATGGTGTACCGTGTTGTACTACTAATTTTAAGAGATCATCTTTCATGGTCAATTCTCACGTCAATCAATTTATCATAGTCGTTGCATTCACATTATGCAGACAATTTTCTTATTAGTTCTTTGAGTTCCTCAATTTCCTTATTGTTCTCAAGATATGATTTAATCAACTTTTCTCGTAATTCTTGTCCACGATCATACAATCGTTTTGGCTTCTTTGGTTTCGTCGTTTGCAAAACATATGCGGCCATCAGTGGAAATGCTACTGTCACATCAACATAGGCAGTAACCGTCTCTTCAATTTTCGTCGGATCGATTTTTCCCCAACTTGCAGCTTCGCTCGGCGGTGCGCCGGAAAGTCCGCCGGTATCGGGACGTGCATCGGTAATGTTAATATCATAATCCTGCCCGGCTTCTGGAATCATCAGCACTTCTTGTATCTGCGGCTCGGTTTGCAGCATAAAGTTCTTGGGACTTCCGCCCCCGATGAGAATCACGCCGGTCTTTCCTTTTTCGTATTGCTTGGCGTTCAAGATGATTGCTGTCGAATCATTGACATCGATACTCGGATTGATCTTCAATTTAAACTTATCCAATAAACCTGATGCCTCAGCTAAGAGTTCCACTCCAGCAATATTCATCCCGATTGTGGAATCACCCGGCGATGAAGTGAAAACCGGAATGCCGTTGCGAAACGCTGCAGCAAGAACACTCACCTGTCCGATGTTGCTCTGTTGTTCAATGTCATTAAGGACTTTGCCGAGGTGATGATAGAATTCTCGTGTTCCCATTTCTTTTTGAAATTCCGGACGCAGCATAATCTTCCGCAGGATTTTATCCGTTTCCATCAATACATCTTGATAATCAAAAAGGATGTCATAAATTCTTGTCACACCTTTTTCGCGCAGATCGGCATCATCCACATTATGACTGCCCCGGTAGAGCGGCATGTTCAATGCAAAGTGCATATCGTGATACATATTGGCGCCGGTGGCGGTCAGCCAATCTACAAAACCATGATTCATCAACGGAATAATAGTTGATGGCCCTAAACCTGCTGGAGTTAATGCGCCAGCGATGCTGAGACCAATCGTGACATCTTCCTGAGAATATTTATCCCGCAATAATTGACAGGCAGCTCGAAGCCTTCCACCGTTGTATGCATCCATATTATCTATGACGGCGGCAAGATTGCTGTCTTTTGAGATGGGCTGAGGAAGCACTCTCTTTCCATTGAGATATTTATCTTTACCCGGACAATCCTTTTTATGGTGTTCCATGAACATTCCTTTCTGCGAATACCATTAGGTTTGTTTACTTTTCTTGGGCTTTATGATAACCAAAAATGGCAAGCAGTGCAAACAAGAGAGACCATGGAGACCTATTCTGCGAAATCTTTCATCCCTCTTCTTCAATATCTTTTCTATTCTCTTTTCTGCTTTTTCACCCCTCTTTATTGATTTTCTTTTTAGACATCGGTCTCTACAATAAAAACATTCTTCGTCTTTTGTCATTTTCTTCCTTGCCTCCCTTCGCTTTTTTGGCTATATTAAAGTGTTCAAAATCAAATTTTCAATTGGAGTGGCACATGGCAAGAATTTGTGAAGTGTGTGGCAAGAAACCTATGGCAGGAAATAATGTCAGCCACGCACATAATCGAAGTCCGAGGCGTTTTCTTCCTAATCTTCAAAACGCACGTGTGAAATTGGAATCCGGTGAGGTGAAAAAAATTCAAGTGTGTACCAACTGTATCAAATCCGGGAAGATTAAGAAAGCAGCCTAATTTTTTTCGTTCAATGTTGTGAACGTAAAAAATCCCGCCACTCAGCGGGATTTTTTGTCAGTCGCCATGAGACAATGACCGTTATCGGCGTGTTTCGAAATATCTTTGAACTCATCAGGAATCTCGAAATTAAACGATGAAATTCTTTTCTCCACCAAACCAATTGACATTTCTGAGAATTTTGCTCACACCGGTGTTCCTTGTCTTTTTGTTCTCTCCATATCCAATAATACGTCAGTGGTCGCTTGTTGTGTTCATCCTTGCTGCCATCACCGATTGGTACGACGGATGGGTCGCGCGACGCTGGGGATACGTAACGCGCTGGGGCACATTCTTTGACCCGCTTGCAGATAAAGTAGTCACTTCAGCGGCTCTCATTGCATATATCTATCTCGGTTTAGTTGCAGGATGGATGGTATGGATTATCGTCATTCGCGATGCCATCATTACACTTCTCCGTTCCTATGCAGAATACAAAGGCAAACCGGTCGAGACATCTAAGCTTGCCAAAATAAAAACGTTCGTGCAGTTCGTTATCATCTGCTATTTACTCATCCTGTACGTTGCCCAGAATACACAATCGCTCCGCGAGAACTATGGTGAACTCATTCATACCCTTCTCAATTATTCACTTATCTATTCAATGATGATCATTGTTACAACTCTCACGCTTTGGACCGGTATCTCCCATATCATTGTTAATTGGAAAACTATCCAGGAACTCTATGGTTCGTCTGATAAAGCCACGCAAACAGATTAGTTCTTCATCGGGCCCCGAACCCTCGCTGCCGATAAAATTGTTTGCATCCGGATTATATACCGGGTATGTTCCTGCCGCTTCCGGTACTCTCGGCAGCGCGATAGCAGTAGCGTTCTACTTCATCCCTGGATTCGAGTCACCGCTCATCCTCAGTTTCGTTCTCCTCCTTGTGTTTGGATTAGGCATCAGAGCTTCATCGATTATGGAAAAACGGTACGGACACGACCCCGCTGAAGTGACCATCGATGAAGTAGTGGGGATGTGGATAACGCTTTTCGTTCTTCCAAAAGCACTATTGGTTGTACTTGCCGCTTTTTTTGTTTTTCGCTTCTTCGATATTATCAAACCCATCCCTGCTCGCAAGTTTGACACTATGCATGGCGGGTTTGGCATTATGATGGACGATGTCGTTGCTGGCATCTATGCAAATATAACAATGCAGCTTCTATTGCTTATTCCGTTTATCAAAAAACTTCTTTTGAGGTAGAATACTTTGAAAGCGGAAATCATTTCTATCGGCGATGAACTCCTTATTGGGCAAGTCATAAATTCCAATCAAGCCTTCATCGCTGAAAAACTGAATTCCGTCGGCGTCTTTGCCGACCGAATGACGACGGTGGGAGACGATGAAAAAGAAATTCTTGACGCATTCCAAAAAGCATTCACAACACATGATGTCGTTACCGTTACCGGCGGACTTGGCCCTACACACGACGACATCACTCGCGCGGTTACTTGCAAGTTCTTCAATACCGATCTTGTGCTCAACGATGAAGCGCTCGAGAATGTGAAACGAATCTTTGCCCGGCTCAGCGCGCCGCCGCGGAAAGTAAACGAAGATCAAGCACTCGTACCTCGCGGTTGTATTGTCATCCAAAACCGCCTTGGCACTGCACCAGGGTACTTCTTCGATCGTGATGGCAAATTCTTTTTTATCATGCCTGGTGTTCCCTATGAAATGAAGGCGATGATGGGCGACTATGTCCTCCCGTTTCTCAAAAAACAAAATACGGGACTGGTCATTCGTCACCTCACTTTAAAAACTACGGGTATTGCAGAATCATTTCTTGCTGAACAAATTGGAGATGTGAAAAATCTTTTCGCAGAGGATTCCGGCATTACTCTCGCGTTTCTGCCAAGTCCGCTTGGTGTGCGTCTGCGCATTACGGCTAAAGCGAAATCTGTTGATGAAGTTGAACAGAATATTCGGGATGTCGAGTCAAAACTGCGCAGCAAAGCAGGGAAGTATATCTACGCAAGCGGCGATAAAGAGTTAGAAAAGGTCGTCGGCACATTATTGAAAGAACAAAAGTTCACACTCGCCGTCGCGGAATCATGCACCGGCGGGTTGATGGCCGACCGAATAACAAATATTTCCGGAAGTTCAGAGTATTTCGAACGCGGAATGATCACTTACAGCAACAAATCCAAAATACAGGAACTCGGTGTTCCATCCGACTTCATCAAACAATATGGTGCTGTAAGCCGTCAAGTTGCTGAGGCGATGGCGTTTGGCATTCGCACAAAATCTAATGCTGACATCGGAATTTCTACAACCGGCATCGCAGGTCCAACAGGCGCCTCTGCAAAAAAACCCGTCGGACTTGTGTGGATTGGATATTCGGATAAAAATGAAACATTCGCGCTACAGTTCAATTTTGGCGGAGAACGCAGAATCATCAAAGAACGAGCTGCACAAGCTGCATTGGAGTTAGTAAGACGGAAAATATTGAGAATCTCCGAGCAATAACATGTCTGCCATCCGCACATTCATTGCCCTCCCCGCTTCAAGTGATGTTCAACAGCAAATGACGGTTGTGCAATCCGAGCTGAAAGCATCACAAGCAGATGTGAAGTGGGAGCTGCAGGATAAATTTCATATTACTTTAAAATTTTTAGGGAGTGTTGAACTGTCGAACATCGAATCACTCTCGTCGGCACTCGCAGGTATGGTAAAGCAAATTCCGGCTTTCGAACTCATGTATAATTCACTCGGCGTTTTTCCAAATCTTCATAATCCACGCGTGATTTGGATTGGCACGAAATCCAATCAGGTGGTGCTCGATCTGCAATCGAGCGTAGAGCGAGTGTGCTCGGATTTCGGCTTCCAGAAAGAAGAACGCGCTTTTCATCCGCATATTACATTTGGCAGAGTGAAAGGAACACGCAATCTTACACGCTTGACTGAAGCGATAAAAACCGTTACTTTTGAACCAATGCAATCACGATGTTCTGAATTGTTGTTGATGAAAAGCGACCTTCGACCGAGCGGTTCCATCTATACAATTTTGAAATCATTTCCTCTTCAACCTTAAAAGGGAGAGCTCTATGTCTGAAAACAATAAAGAAGCAAAACTGGCAGCACTTAAAATTGCCATCGACCAAATCGAGAAACAGCACGGCAAAGGATCCATCATGCGATTGAATGAAGGGCCGATTGCCAAAATTGATGCGATCTCCACAGGTTCCATTTCATTGGATGCCGCATTGGGTATCGGCGGTGTGCCGCGCGGACGGGTGATTGAAATCTACGGCCCGGAATCTTCCGGTAAAACGACCATCTGTTTGCACATCATTGCCGAAGCACAGAAGTCCGGCGGCTTAGCGGCATTCATCGACACCGAGCATGCGATGGACATTGCTTATGCCAAGAAGTTAGGCGTTGATGTGAACAATCTCCTTCTCTCCCAACCCGAGTTTGGCGAGCAAGCGCTCGAAATTGTAGAGACGTTAGTTCGCAGCAATGCAATCGATATCATCGTTATTGATTCAGTTGCTGCGTTGACACCGCGTGCTGAAATTGAAGGCGAGATGGGTGATCCTACAATGGGTGTTCAAGCGCGGTTAATGTCGCAGGCGCTGCGTAAACTCACATCCGCAATCAGCAAATCCAAAACATCAGTGATGTTTACAAATCAACTCCGCCAGAAAATCGGCGTGATGTTCGGGAATCCTGAGACCACGACCGGCGGCAATGCATTGAAATTCTATGCGTCCGTGCGATTGGATATCCGCCGCATCGAAGCGATTAAAGATGGAACCAATGTCATCGGCAATCGCACGCGTGTAAAAGTAGTCAAGAACAAAGTGGCGCCGCCATTCAAGGAAGCGCAATTTGATATTCTGTACAATGAAGGCATTTCCAAACTCGGCGATTTGATTGACACTGCTGTCGAACTCAATGTCATAGTAAAAAGCGGCTCGTGGTTCTCCTATAAAGATGACCGCATCGGACAAGGGCGCGATTCGGTTAAAACGTTCCTTCAAGCCAATCCGAATATTGCGAAAGAAATTGATACTGAACTTCGCAGGAAACTCGGACTCTTGCCCGCGGAACCGACTCCCGCTCATGTAAAAGCAGATAAAGCGGAAAAGGCAGAAGGACCAGCGCCAGCAATGAAGAAAAAGTAAAAGGGAGTCGCAAACTTCCGCCAAAAAAAGGCGGACAAGTTAGCTTGTGGTTTTGGCATATTTCAAAACTATTTTGGACAGCGGTGAAAATTTATCTCAAATGACAAAATGAAATAATTCTGAAGAAAGAAGGTAAATAGTGAACATATTTGGAAAAAAGGAAATTGATAATAAGAAAGATGAATTATACGAAGCCGTAGAGAATAACGATATTGATAAAATTAAACAGTTATTAAGTAAGGGTGCTGATATAAATAAAAAATATATCATGGGAGAAACTGTTGTAACTGTTTTAAAAATTGCAGCAAATAAGGGTAATTTTGAAATAGTACAATTATTAATTGAAAATGGTGTTGATATAAATGCTGAAACGGGTAAAGGTGAGTCTGCATTAGCGAGATCAGTAAATATGAAAAATTATAACGTTACAGAATTGCTAATTAATAATGGCGCTGATATAAATATTAAAAGCAGTTCTGGTTCAACCCTATTAATGGATGCAGCAAGAAATGGAGATTTAAATACTGTTAAATTATTAGTAGAAAAAGGTATCGAAATAAATACAAGACAAGAACAAGGATTTACAGCGTTAAGATGGGCAAAAGGAATGAACAGATATGATGTGATTGATTATTTGCAATCTAAAGGAGCTATTATCTAATACTACTAACTTAATTATAGGGGAGGAAACTAAAATGAACATTTTCAGCAGTTTATTCGGTAGAAATAGAAATACGAGTAGGGATATTTCTAATTCTGATAATTCCAGAGAAATAGAATTTGTTATTCCTTGTGGAATTTGTGGTTATAAAACGAATGTAAGAGTTGTAATTGATTGGGTAGGTAATATTTTATCGGGAGAAGGTAAGAATCACAGATTTCTTTGTCTCAATTGTAATAAGTATTTTTTAGTTGATAAGGAATCGTTGAAGCAGTATACAAATAGATTTGTTTAAAGAATTGCTGAAAAGAATATTGAGATAATATTACTGATTTACTACTTTGATCATTACAAAAATTCAACGGATACGTGGGAAGCGTGCACAGTACGGTGTGTACCTTGATGGATCGCTCGCATTACAGTTGAGTGACTGGACGATCGGGAAGTTTGGCATGCGCACTGGCGATGATCTGGATGAGCAGACGGTCGATACACTCAAGTCGGCAGAAGCAGAATCACGGGCAAAGAATATCGCCATCAACTATTTATCGTATCGGCCGAGAAGCTCGAAAGAAATCACTTTCCATTTGACGAAGAAAGGATTTAAGCACGAGTGCGCTGAAAACGTGACCCGGTATCTTCAATCGATAAAAATGATCGACGATAACAAATTTGCGCACGCCTTCGTGCGAGACAGCTTGAAAAGAAAGCCGACGGGTCAGGCTCTGCTGCGTCAGCAGTTATTGGCAAAAGGAATTTCGTCTGCAATGGCGGATACGGTTCTTGCAGAACTTGTTTCACCGCAGAGCCAGCAGGCATCGGCACTTCAGGCGGCAAAACGAAAAATACAATTGACGCAGCATGTAACAAAAAAGATTGACACAGAAAAACGAAAGAAACGCATTCTCGACTTCCTCCTGCGCCGGGGTTTTTCGTATGAAATTGCATTAAAAACTATTCACACCACACTGGATCACTAACCGATGCAACTGTCTCATTCAATTTCCAACAAACCGTTTATAAAAGTTGTTGTTATTGTCGGGTTGATTATTCTTGGCTTCTGGATTGCATCTTTCTTCCCCGACCTCGTTCTCACACTCATCGTCTCAACTCTTACAGCGTTCATTTTAAAACCACTCGTCCGGTTTCTGGAATTTCGATTTGGTCTAAAGCGCTGGTTCGCCATCACAGTGGTTTTTTTACTAGTCGGCGGAATGGCCCTATTCATACTCATAGAGACTATTCCCCTCTTACTAAGTCGTATCCGCTTGATGTATGAACAGCTGAAAAATTTCCCCTTTGAGGCAAAACTCACTCTCATGGCAAAGGAAATGTCAGCTCATATTCCGTTTGTAGATCCCTCAACCATTGGATATAAAGTTCATACATTTGTGCAACAGTTGCTTGATTCTCTTGGCGAAACGACCGAAACTGTGGCTTCCTATCTGGTGAATCTTCTCATTATTCCCTTCATCACTTATTTCATCCTTGCAGAGGGAGACATCGGATTAAAAAAATTTGTGGAAAGAATCCCCAATAAGTATTTTGAGATGTCGCTCAATATCATGGATAAATTACAACGAGAGCTTGTTTCGTACTTACGGGGATTGATCCTTGAATGCAGCATCGTCGGCGGACTGTCTATGATTGGATTTATGATTATTGGTGTTCCGTACGCTATCGTTATTGGAGTACTTACAGGAATCGCGAATCTCGTTCCGTATCTGGGTTTCATTACTGGTGCAGGCATTGCCCTTATCGCATCATTGACACAGACAGGCGATTTCCGCATGCTGGTTCCGATTGTCATTCTTACTGCGGTCGTCCGACTCATCGACGATCTTATTTTGCAGCCCCTCTGTTTTGGTAAATCTTTAGATATGCATCCGGTGGCTGTTGTGCTTACACTTATTATCGGCCATCAACTGATGGGAGTTGCAGGAATGGTCATCTCTATTCCCATTGCAACGATTCTCCGCGTCTCTGCAAAAGAAACATATTGGGGATTGAAGCACTACACCATTTCGGCATAAGGCATCATGTCCACTGTATCCATGCAACTGACAAAGACGAAATCCAACCGACCGTTGGTGAAGGTTCTCTTCCTTCTGAGCATCATTGTTGCTGCGTTTTGGATCGCTTCCTTCTTTCCAGATCTTATTCTTACACTCATCCTCTCTCTCTTCTTAGCATTCATTCTTCGCCCGTACGTTTTTTTTCTTGAGTTCCGGCTCGGTATCCGCAGAATGTATTCTGTCGTCATTATCTTCCTTCTCATTGGCGGGATATTGGTTCTTGGCGGTGTCGTGCTCGTACCGATTGCCATCGAACGGTTGAAAGTGCTGTATGACAGTTTCAAGAATTTTCCCCTCGACCAAAAGCTGAACGAAGCCGCTATGAATATAACATCCGGTATTCCGTTCTTAAACCCAGAGATCGTTACAAGGAAAGTTCACGAATTTATTCAAAGCGGATTGCAATCGCTCAACGATATACTGGCTTCTGCCGCCGGATTTCTTGTGAATCTCGTCATCATTCCCTTCCTTACATTTTTTATTCTTGCGGAAGGCGACACGGCATTTAAGAGAACCATCGAGCGTATACCGAATAAATATTTTGAAATGACTCTGAACGTACTGCATAAAATTCAATTGGAGCTTGTCGGATATTTACGTGGTTGGATTCTTGATTCCCTTATTGTCGGCATGCTGAATATCATCGGGTTCTACATCATCGGCGTCCATTACGCAATCCTTCTCGGTATTTTTGCGGGAATATGTAATCTCATCCCCTATGTCGGGCCGTTCTTCGGCGTGGTTCCTGCACTTCTGATTTCCCTGACACAATATGGAGATTTTAGGCAGGCATTTTTAATTCTCGCGGTAACATTGATGCTTGTACAACTGCTCGATAACGTTCTTATTCAACCTCTTTGCTTTTCGAAGACGGTCGATATGCATCCCGTCACCGTGATCATCGTATTGATTATTGGGAATTCTTTAATGGGAATTTCCGGAATGCTGCTCGCTATTCCTCTTGCGACGATTCTTATGGTGTCCGCTGTTGAAACGTATTGGGGATTGAAGAATTATCAGATCACCGCATAACCATTTTATCGGAGGGACCTATGGCAAAGGTTGTTTTTGATATTGAAACGCTTGGATATCCGCTTGAGTCTTTTGATGAAGCACAGCAAAAATATCTTCTCAAGTTTTCAGAAACGGAAGCCGAGCGCGAAGAAGCGATTCAGAAACTCAGCCTCTATCCTACCACAGCACAGGTCATCGCCATTGGATTATTGAACCCGGAAACTGGCCGCGGAAAAATTCTTTTTCAGGCAAACGAGCCTTTGAATTATTCATCCGATGATGGTGCAATTCAATTTGTGACGGGAACTGAAAAGGAAATCCTTGAACAATTCTGGCAAAATATTGCGCATTACGATCAATTCATTACATTTAACGGGCGCGGATTTGATTGCCCATTTTTGATGCTTCGCTCAGCTATCCTGCAAGTGCAGCCCACACGCAACCTGATGCCCTACCGTTATGACGCTTCCATTCACTGCGATTTGTTAGAACAGTTCACATTCTATAATGCCTTTCGCAAGTTTAATTTAGATTTTTATTGCAAGTCTTTCGGTATTGAAAGCCCAAAAGCACACGGCATTACAGGACTGGATATGAAACAGTTGTTTGAAGAAAAAAAATATCGCGAAATTGCGGAATATAATCTTGGCGACTTAAAAGCTACAACGGAACTATTTAAAAGATGGGAGAAGTTTTTAAATGTTTAAATCCTACGCAACATACTCTATCACTATCTCACGAGGAAAATAATGAAAAACATCTTGATAACATTTGCAGCCATTTTGCTTCTTGCACCAGCATCACGTGCGCAGTGGACTAATTGGCAGTCAGCGGAGTTTGAAATAGGACAACCAGATTTCACAACTGCTACTCCTGCCCGCTCAGCAACTGGTATGTGTAGTCCCTATTCGGTCGCCATTGACCTGCAACATTCAAAAATATATGTTGGTGATGTGGGCAATAATTGTATTCTCAGGTTTGCATACCCCATCACAGGGAATCAGCCGACAGCCGAATTAGTCTTCGGTCAACCAAATTTCACATCCGACAGCGCACAGGATTATTATATGAGGTGGGGGTGGTGGCCTAACCCGACGGCAAGGCAAATTCTGGGTCCAAGTGCAATGGTTGTTTATAATGGAGATCTCTGGGTGTTAGATAATGATAATAACCGCGTCGTAAGGTTCTCTCAAGCATACAGCATAGCAGGTAATAACCCCAGTGCCGATCTCGTTATTGGACAAACGACTTTTACCACCAATAGCTCTGCTTGTACAAGAAATTCATTCTACGGGCCGTTGGGAATGACTATCGATGGTAATGGAAATCTCTGGGTCGCCGATGCAGGCAACGGCAGGATATTGCTCTTCAATAATGCTTCTGGCCTTTCCGACGGCGCCGATGCCAGCAGTGTTCTCGGGCAGGCTGATTTCATTACGGGTACTGTAACATCTTCCCCAACACAAAGTCAGTTTTGCAGCCCTTCTTCCATTTGTTTCGACGGAACGACTCTGTGGGTGTGCGACAAGCAGTTCAATAGAATTATGCGGTTCGACAGCGCAGCGACAAAGCCTTATGGTGCAAACGCAGATGCTGTGTTGGGACAGAGCGATTTTATCAGCAGTACTACCGGAACGACTATGAGCACCTTCAATCGCCCCTTTGGTGTTTGTGCGGATGGAAAAGGCAACCTCTATGTGACTGATCAGTCGAATAGCCGTACACTTATCTTTCTGAATGCGGCAGCCAAGTCGAACGGCGCCAATGCCGACAATGTCCTTCAGGAAGAAAGTTATAACGCAGCGAATCTCGCAGTTGATAATCCCAATGGAAAGCTATTCATCGCCGACCCCATGGATTGCAGAGTTGTAGAGTTTGCAGCTTCAGGCGCACTACTGACAGACGTTGAACACAACGAGACACCGGCATTTTCCGGCGTGCCAAAGCAATTCCGGTTGTCCAACTATCCTAACCCTTTCAATCCTTCAACCACTATCTCGCTCTTTATTCCATACAGAAGTTCAGTGGTTGTAGAAGTATTTGATTTATTTGGAAGAACGATCAGGACTCTGATGAAGAAAGAAATGTCTCCAGGTAGTTGTGATGTGAAATTCGATGGAACATCTCTCCCAAGCGGTGTGTACTATTGCCGTCTGAAGGCAGGAAGTGTTGTCCAAACGCGGAAGCTTGTTCTTCTAAAATGAGAATATTCCAGGAAGCCCGATGAGCGTTCGCCGGGCATTCCGTAAATTCAATTTGGATTTCTACTGCAAGTCGTTCGGTATTGAAAGTCCGAAACAACATGGCATAACCGGATTGGATATGAAACAGTTGTACGAAGAAAAACGGTTTTGTGAAATTGCGAAATATAATCTTGGTGACTTGAAAGCAACCGCCGAGTTGTTCAGAAGATGGGAAAAGTTTTTGAGCGTTTGAATATTTTCCTGTCATTGCGAACCTTTCTCAGTGAAGCAATCTGCACAACAAAGTATTCCAACGGTTCTCCGGTCTTTGCAGATTGCTTCGTCAGTTCCCTCACTTCGTTCGGGACAAGCCTCGCAATGACGGTTCCTTTTTTTTCATTTCGCAGAGAACATCGCTTCAAAAATATTTCATTTGCCTTAATTATTAAAACGCCAAGCAAGCCCAAATGCTACAAAGGAATCTGGCGCGATAGTATTCAAACCGACACCTGCAGAAATATCAATTTGCACATCGTCGTTGATCAAATAGGCGCAGCCCATATCGGCGCGATAATCGGAAACGGAATTCTCTGTAGAAAATCCGTAAAACTCTGCGAAGACACTCAAACCTTCCATTACTGTCAGAGAAGGAGATATACTGTATACCGCAGTTGCGTTCGGCTGCTCGCCATCCCATTGAACTCCAAGATTATAACCAAGCGAAAGTTCCTCGCTCAGCGTGTTTTGCATCAAAAGGAAAAACGAGGGCGCTAAAAACGACGGCCTAAATTCTTTTCTTCCGATATACGGCAGTGTAAAAGCAACATTCATTGCAGTCTGCGGAACAATTCCTTTTTCAGGACATATCGCGATTTTTGCTCCGACCGAAACAGGATTGAACCCTTGCATTGCGGACGATTGAAACCCGCTGTCGGTGCGTGTGCCGGCATATTCGACAACCACCCGCAGTTCGCAGTTTGTCATTAAGCCAACTCGCACCAGCGACGTATTGTAAAGCTCATTGATTGTTTGGACGCCGCCTGCGTTTTTGGTTTCCCGCGAGAACCCGGTTTCGAGTTGAACGGTACCTGAAGCAACAACATTGGGCGGATTCGTTTGTCCCGGCCTATCAGGCACTATCGGTCCGGGTGGTTGTAGTATTATCTGAAGGTATTGTGAATATACATCAACAGGCGCAAATAGTACAGCCGCAAGGAAACACAAGATTTTCATTCATCACTCGAGAATTGTTCGTTGTCTTCTAAATACTCCTAGGGATTTTCATAGTGCACTCTACTACCAGCAGCTGATAAATCTTTTCCCGTAATTACTCCATCATTCCAGATGTTTTTTCGAACAATATTTGAAAGAGCTGAAATAAAAGATGATCCCTTTTATTTAGTTTTAGCATCGGCATAGAAAAAGTGGCTTTGAAATCTGACGATAGCGGAGAGGGCATGCTCAAATCTCCAATACACTTCTCGCAAAAATAGTAGCGAGTTATCAGGCAAGAATCAAGGGAAAATATTTGTAGATACGTTTAATGAAACGTCCCTACAAAGACAATTCGCCATTGCAAAACATCCATAACATTTCTGAAGTAACTCACTTTTAGCAGATTGCCACGTCTCCCGATCGACTTCGTCGTTCGGAATCCTCGCAATGACATTTGCTTTTTTTTGCCTATCTTTTAGAATGAGAAAATTTACACATGCTGAAATTTCCGAAAGAAGAATCCCGACAGAACATATCGAAAGTGCTTCCCGCATTCCGCTTGTAGTCCTGGTAGATAATATCCGGAGTCTATACAATGTCGGTTCCATATTTCGCACATCGGACGGCGTGATGATCGAGAAGCTCATTCTTGCCGGTTTCACACCTCACCCGCCTCGGAAAGAAATAGAAAAGACTGCGCTCGGCTCCACGAAAAGTGTTCCGTGGGAATATATAAAGCATCCAGTCGAAGCTATTCAAACTTTAAAAGAACGCGGCTATAAAATTTGCTGTTTAGAGTTGACGGATAAAAGCATTTCTCATTACGACATCAGAAAATCAGATTTTCCAATGTGCCTTGTTATCGGAAATGAAATCACCGGCGTGGCAAAAGAAGTGATTGAGTTATGCGACGTAGGGATTGAGATTCCGATGTTCGGAACGAAGCAGTCATTGAATGTGGCGGTAGCATACGGGATTGCGGCGTTTGAGTTGGCGAAGATTTGGCGTAAAAGTTAAGTAACCTTGTCAAGGTTTCTCAGTTCAAACACAGCGACCTTGACAAGGAACAGAAGTGCAGTAACGGTCATCTAATGAAATGTTCTCGTGTGATAATCTTCTTTCTCGTGCTTATGGAATTGCCGTATTCGAGCTGGATAAATTCGCCTAATGGTGGGTTGGCTATTTTCGTCTTCAACTGATAGAGGAGAGTTCTATGATCATCATAGGTATCGGAGCAGCGGCACTTGCCGCAACACTTCTCGGAGGGCTCTTTGCTCTCAAATTCAAAGACAAACTGCACCTTATCACAGGATTCAGTGCTGGAGCAATCATCGGAGTTGCATTCTTCGATCTTCTACCGGAAGCCATTGCGCTGCGAAATGATTATCAGGATATTTCCTTCATTGCGCTTATGATCAGCGCTGGTTTCCTGCTTTACATGATTTTAGACCGGATGATCATTTTACATTCTCACCTTGACAACAATTGTGAAAATATCCGTCATCGCGGTAATCTCGGCGCTGGAAGTCTCTCGCTGCACAGTTTTCTTGATGGTGTGCTCATCGGTCTCGCGTTTCAGGTTTCCATGCCGCTTGGAGTGATTATTACCAGTGCTGTTCTCACGCATGATTTCTCCGACGGTATCAATACGGTTACGATGATTATGAGAAGTGGCGGCGAGCGCCGTCAAGCAGGACGGTGGCTGGCTATTGATGCAGTCGCACCTGTAATCGGAATTACCACTACGCTTTTTTATTCTGTTTCGAAGAGTACGCTCGGAACTGTTCTAGGAATCTTTTGCGGAAGTTTTCTCTATATCGGTGCAAGCGATTTGCTCCCGGAAAGTCACCATGCGCATCCTAAATATTTAACAACTCTCCTGACTATACTCGGCATGGCACTGATGTATTTCGTTATTCAAGTTGCAAAGTTATAAACGAAAACTATTTTGATTTTTTCGGTTATTATTGTTTCGTTCCATTTGTATCCCGGAACAATGCTATTAAATTCATCCTTCCGCTGGGAGATGATATTCTCCATACCGATCCACAATCTAAATTACTCATAAGGTGAAGAATAAACACATGGCAGTGATAGTCGTACTTTAAAACGCTCTTGTGTAATAATCCTCTTTCTCGTGCGTGTGAATCCGTAGCACTCCAGCGCGCACAAGTTGAATGAGCGAACGTGAAGCGCGTCGATGGGAAACGTTCACCAACTTCATATACTGCTTTACGGTGATGCGTTCGTTCTCATCTAAGAAATCAAACATGCGACGTTCATTATCGCCGATGGCAATGCGCAGAGGCGGCGCATCAGGATTTTCCGCCTGAAGAATATGCACAACTTCTTTGCTTGCTTCGACCGTCTTATCATTCACGCGAATGTAGACGCGCGTTCCTCCATTCTCTTCACCTTCGTCAACATTAAGATAGTGCGGTTTCTTATCGCTTTCTTCTACTGTCACAACAACTACGTCTCTTCCTTTGTAGGGAACGGTATCAATGTCTGGTTCTAATGGAGGATCACAATAGTAGCTTGCCGCTGTTTGAATCATCTCCATTTGTTCCTTCTCGCTGCCGACTCCGACAATCGTCCGGTCATCATCAACACCGAAGAGCACAATTCCCCCTTTAGTGTTGGCAAACGACATCAACGTCTTCGCAACTTTGATTGGAGTAGAGACTTTGCGCTTGAATTCCAATTCAAACCCTTCGCCTTCTTCTATCAATATTTTTAAGTCGTTCAATTTCATAGTTTTGTACTCACTACATTCCACGCGCTTCCATGCGATCAAGAATGAGCTTCGAGCGGCGAAGCACGTATTGAGAATCAACATCTGCACGGTGTTTGCGCGGGCTCGGAATGATCGCCGCTAAACGAGTGCATTCATCCTTGTTCAAATCGGAGGCACGTTTATCAAAATAATATTGCGATGCCGCTTCGATTCCATAGACGCCATCACCCCATTCAATAACATTAAAATAAATTTCGAGGATACGTGATTTGCTCAACTGCTGTTCCATATACCATGTCAAAATCCATTCCTTTAACTTCCGTAACGGATTTTTTGATGATGACAGGTACAGATTTTTCACAAGTTGTTGCGTAATAGTACTTGCTCCTCGCGCCGCCCGCCCTTCTTCAAAATTCCTCTCGACGGATTCCTTGAACTCAAACCAGTCGAATCCATCATGCCACCAAAAAGTTCCATCCTCCGCCACAATGACGGCATCAACAGCATCCTGTGGAATCGATTTGAGTGAAATCCAATTCTGCTTCCTGTGGAATGGCCGGTTTTCTTTTTTTGCCCGAGCTGCATACTCGCGCATGAATGCTGTCTCCCCAGGGTTCTTTATCTTCAACTGCTTTATATCACCATAAGGCAAAGAAATAATTTGAAGAAGAATAATGGCTACCAGCAGAATGACCGGCGATTTTATTGGATTGCGCTTAAGAAACTGAATGAAATCCGCAGTTAAGATACGTAAGCGTGATGCTGGTTGAACAGCCGGTTGTTGATTTATTTCTTCCATATTATGAGGAACGAGAATGCTTGATACTGTCTAAATATCCCTGCAGCATCACAGCTGCCGCCATCGAATCGATACGGCCATCCTTCTTCTGCCGTTCTTTCTTTTTCGTCCCCATAGTATGCATTGTTTGATTGGCAATGGTGGTCGTGAAGCGTTCGTCCCACGTGAGTATTCCTATGCCGAGTTCTTCCTTTAAACGCCCGATGAACTTCTGCACCTCTTCTGCCTTCTGTGCTTTTTGTCCTTTGAGATTAAAGGGCATCCCAACAATGATCAGTGTAACATTCTCCCTTGCGGATACATGCTTGAGATTGGCAAAAAGTGATCCGTCATTTTTGAATGCTTCAATGGGCTGCGCAATGAGACCGAGCGGATCGCTTACTGATAAACCTACACGAACTGAACCGTAGTCGATACCGAGAATGCGCTGATACGATTTTATATCTTCCACGTTGCTGCTTTCTCCTATCCTGAAAACCGTTCGACACTTTGGATGCCCGGGATACGCTTGATCTTTTCTATGATCCGCGCAAGATGATCGGTGTCTTTTACATACAGGATAACTTTCCCATCAAAAAGCGAACCTCTTGAATCCATATTGACACTTCGAATATTTGTGTTTTGATATGTGGAAATGACATGCGTGATATCGCTCAAGAGTGCCGGACGATCTTCGCCTCCTATATGAATGCCTGTAATAAAATCTGCTCCGTTCGCCGGAGGCCAGCCAACATCCACCATGCGTGCGCTTTCTGCGAGCCGCAGCGAGATAATATTCTTGCAGTCTTTCCGGTGGATCTTAATACCCTCACCTGTCGTTACAAAGCCGATGATATCATCACCAGGAATCGGATTGCAGCATTTCGCATATTGATGCATGAAGTTATCATTCATTCCTAAGATAGAAATGCCGCTGGTAATATCCCGCGCCGTGTTGATGAATTTTGTGAAGAGCGTATCCGAATCCGGCACTTGTCCCGCATCTTCCGCTGCCGGATGTTTCAATCGAACAACATATTGCTCTACTACTGTATCGACATCGATATTCTGATGAGCGATTGCCAGATAAAATTCTTGTGCATCATTGAACTTGAGGGCATGAATAAATTTATCAAATTCCTCATTACTGATACTGATCTTTCGGCGTTTGATTTTTTTCTCCCACGTATCCCTTCCTTCGTCGGATTTTTTCCGGGATTCTTCACGAAAGAAACGGCGGATATGAGATTTCGCTTTATGGGTAACGGCAAATTGCTCCCAATCCGGATTGGGTGTTTGATTCTTGGAAGAAATAATTTCGACTTGATCTCCGCTTCGTAATTCGGTATTCAACGGAACAATACGCCCGTTCACTTTTGCACCAATGCAATGGTACCCAACACTGGAGTGAATTTCGAATGCAAAATCAATAGGAGTGGAACTGCGTGGAAGGATTTTTAAATCACCTTTAGGAGTAAATACATAAATCTCATCCTGATACAGGTTCAGTTTGAAACTCTCCAATAATTCTTTTGGAGTTTCATCATTCTTTTGTTCGAAGATCTCTCGTACCCAATTGGTCCAGCTTTCTAAATCCTTATCAAAGGATGCATTACTTTCTTTATAGATCCAATGTGCGGCAACTCCTCGTTCAGCAATTTCATGCATTGCTTTTGTCCGGATCTGCACTTCTACCATTCTGCCATCCGGACCAATTACCGTAGTATGAATGGATTGGTATCCGTTTTTTTTGGGAACTGAGATATAATCCTTGAATCGTTCAGGAATTGGTTTGTACAATTCTGTCACAATGCTATAGGCAATGAAACAATCGCTATTATCCGTTGTATCGATAATAATGCGAACAGCAAATAAATCATAAATTTCTTCAATTGGTTTATTCCGCTTTAACATTTTATTGTAGATGCTGAAAATGTGCTTTGGCCTGCCGGACACTTCAAACGTTAAACCTTCTTCAAGGAGACGCTTTTTGATTGGTTGAACAAAACGATTGATATAATGCTCCCGTTCGCGCCGTTTTGAACGCAGCTGCCGAGCAATCTTTTCATATTCCTCTACGTGTAAGTGCTTGAATGATAGATCTTCCAATTCCCATTTAATCTGTGCCAAACCAAACCTGTGGGCAAAGGGTGCGTAGATATCGAGAGTTTCTTTCGCAAGACGAAGGCGTTTTTCCGGAGGAAGATATTCAAGCGTGCGCATATTGTGGAGACGGTCGGCAAACTTTATGAGAATCACGCGAATATCGTTCACCATCGAGAGCAGCAGCTTACGATAGCTTTCAGCCTGTGTCACTTCATGACTTTCGAAGATGTCGGTAATTTTGGTTGCACCATCGACGATATCTGCTATTGCATCACCGAACTCTGCCCGGATGTCCTTCAACTCAAAATCTGTGTCTTCCACAACATCATGCAGAAGTGCACTCGCAATAGATACATCATCCAAAGCGATTTCCTTTGCCACGACCATCGCCACTTCATACGGGTGCAAGAAATAAGGTTCGCCCGAAGCACGCAAGTTATTTTTGTGCGCTTCGAGGCTCAATGTAAACGCTCGTGTAATTAAATCCTCGTTTACCGAACGGAGATTTTTTCGGCAAACACTCAGGAGATCATCTAGTTTCTTTTTGTACCTGCTATCGATCATATACGATTTCTATACTACAAAAGAATATACGGATTCCCCGCCGAATGTCAAGACTGAAAGAATGGATAGCACCTGCTCTATTTTGCTGCAGCAAGCTTGTTTTCGATTGCAGAGAGCAGTAACCGAGTTTCTTCAAATTTTGCTTGAGCACGAGACCTAAGATTATCTGGAAATGAGATCTTCTCATAAGAAAGGATTTTACCGAGATGCTCTGTAAATATTGTCGTATCACCTACTGCAAGCATGGACTTGACAAGATTCAATCGGCAGACTATCTCATTGTACGGGTGGGGTGCCTGAACATGCAAAATGTTCTCTAGAAGATTCGCATATGCTGGTACAGCATCAGAATATTTTTTCTGTCTATCGAGAGCTGTCGCAAGTCCCCACAAGAAGACTCTATTTTCCGGATAGGAGTTCAATCCGCGTCGTGACCATTCTTCTGCTTGTTGATAGTTTTCGGCATCGAGATAAATGGACACCAGTGCGCTCATTGCAGTGAAGCGATTATATACTGAACGCTCTGCACCAACTCTCAACATTCTTATGCCAAGTTCACGATTGTCTTTGACAAATGGCAGCCACCGAATAAACGCTGTCTTCCGGCTGCTCCAATAATCATATGTGCCGATACCGACATATGCATCATAGAATGAAGAGTCCTTTTCTACTATTTCTTCAAACTCTGATACCGATGCCATGGCCTTCCGTACTCCGCCCAGCCAATCTCCGCTTTCTACTCGTTCGTATGCAACATAGCCATCCGCTGTACTAAGGAAATATTCTCGCCATGGTGAAGACACACCAGATGCTGCATTTCTTCCGCATTCAAGCAGTGAATCAAATTTTTCTCTCTCTATGGGTACATCAAAATCGATTGCATAAGCCTGCATAACTGCTGCTCGGTAAAGAAAACCGACAGGATGATTGGGATAGCGATTGATAACATTACAAAATACAGAATCTGCTTTCCCATATTCCTGTTTCAAAATATAATCGATCCCTTTGACAACGGAGGAATCAAGCGAAAGTTCTAGTTTCCCTTGTGCGAGGGAATTCATCAAACCAAAAATAAGTGTCAGTATACTGAAAGGAATTATTTTTTTCAAATCATTTACTCCGTCCCGAACATTCTATCTCCTGCATCTCCAAGGTCCAGAAGAATGTTTCCGCGATTGTTGAGTTCGCGGTCAAGAGTACAACTAGAAGGTTCCTTGATGTTTTTTTATTCCGGAGTATTGTCAAATCACGTTTAACAAGAGGATGATCAATAATAATTAAATTCTTCATAGATATTCCTTCACCATATCGTTTTCTTAACGAAAGGGCATTGCTTTATTTCTCTTTGAACACAACTCCCAATGGCACACCGATGAAGCCAAAGTGCTCACGCAATTTGTTCATCAAAAATCGCTTATATGATTCCTGCACGAGCTTCGGATGATTACAAAAGAAGGCAATCATTGGTGGATTCGTTTTAATCTGCGTCGCGAATTTAATTTTTATTTCCTTCGGTGTCGATGATTTCGGCGGATTTTTTTCGATTTCTACCATCAGTGCCTTGTTGAGCGCGCTCGTGGAGATGCGCCGCGATTGCTGCTTGTGGACTTCCTTTGCTGTGTCGATCACTTTCGTGATTCGCTGCTTCGTGAGGGCTGAGACAAAAATCACGGGAAGAAAATCGTATAAGCCGAGATTCCGTTCAATCGCCAGCTCATATTCGCGCGCGGTATTCGTTTCTTTCTCAACCAAGTCCCATTTATTCACCACAATAACTGCAGATCGGTGGCGTTCCATGGTCGCATCAACAATCTGCAGATCCTGTTTGTCCACACCCTGCGTTGCATCAAAGAGAATAACAGCGACATCACTGCGTTCGATGGCATGCAGTGTTCTGATCGTGCTGTAGAACTCAATGCTCTCTGTAATCTTGCTGCGCTTCCGAAGGCCTGCTGTATCAACAAGAATAATTTCTTCATCCTGATACTCGAGGATGGTATCGATAGGATCGCGCGTTGTGCCAGGTAGAGCCGTGACCACTTGACGCGTCTTGCCGATGAGCGCATTGACTAATGACGATTTACCAACATTCGGTTTGCCGATGACTGCGAGACGAAGCCTTTTTTCTTTCTTTACTCTTGTTGCCTTCTTGATATCCGCCGTGATGAGGTCAAGGAAATCTCCAATTTGCCTTCCACCGAGAGCGGCAATGCCGATTGGTTCGCCAAGGCCAAGTGAATAGAATTCTGCCGTGGAATTCTCACGTTGTTCAGAATCAATTTTATTGACGACAAGGTGGATAGGTTTGTTCGAACGACGAAGAATAGCTGCGATTTCCCTATCGAGCGGCATTAAACCTTCGAGTGCGTCCACGACAAATACAATGGAATCGGCTTCTTCAATGGCAATATTAGCTTGTTCGCGGATTGCTTTCTCAAATATATCATCGGATTCGGGAACGAATCCGCCTGTATCGATCATTGTAAACGATTTACCGGCCCATTCCGCTTCGGCATAACGACGGTCGCGAGTAACGCCAGGAGTATCAAAGACAATAGCTTCACGGGATCCGAAAATACGGTTAAAGAGTGTGGATTTCCCCACATTCGGACGGCCAACGATAGCGACAATGTGTAATGACATAGGTTATAGTGTCTGGAAGGGATGATTTATATGCTGATTTAGAAAAAACGCTGCTATTTAGTATTTCTTGTCGGGGCGGGGAGATTTGAACTCCCGACCTCTTGGTCCCGAACCAAGCGCGCTAGCCAGGCTACGCTACGCCCCGTTTACAACTTCTTTATCTTAATATAGCAAACAGATGCAGGAAAATCAATTTAGAGGCTAAGTGTCTTTTTGAGCATTTTGAAATTCTTTTTGAATCATTTCCGCGATCTCATTCCAGTCCGTTTCCTCGCTCACTGGAATCCAACGGATTCGCTTATCAGCTCGAAACCATGTCAATTGACGCTTTGCAAATCGACGTGAATTTTGTTTGATGAGTCCAACCATCTCCTCTTTCGTCAGCTTTCCTTCGATGAAATCGAATGTTTCTTTATAGCCAACAGTGTTGAGCGCGTTCATGCCAAAGAGATATCCTCGAGTCTTCAATTCTTGAACTTCTTCTAGCAATCCCTTTTTTATCATCTCATCGATGCGATGATTGATATGGTCATAGAGAATTTTTCGTTCCCACTCAAGAGCATATTGCAGGACCTCAAATGGCGCTCTTGTCTCTTGAGTGAAATGTAAATCGGAAATCGGTTTCCCTGTCGTATAATATACTTCCAGTGCACGAATCACCCGCCGTACTTTTGATGCATCCATCTTCGCCGCGGAAACCGGATCAATTCTTTTCAATTTTTCGAATAACATTTCAGAACCAAATCTTTTTGCTTCATGTTCAAGCTGTTCACGAATTTCAGAATCTTTCCCGGGCCCTTTAAAGAATCCATCTATGATTGCACGAACATATAACCCGGACCCTCCGACAATGATTGGCTGGATTTCCTGTTTCAACAGTTCTACAATTTTACTACGAGCCTGCTGCCCGAATTCAGCAGCATTGTATTCTTGATCAGGATCGAGGATATTAATAAAATGATGAGGAACGCGATGGAGATCTTCAAGCGTTGGCTTTGCTGTACCGATGTTAAGAAACTTGTAAATTTGGCGCGAATCAGCAGAAATAATTTCACCACGAAGTTTTTCCGCAAGAAGAATTGAAAGGGTCGTCTTCCCCGATGCTGTCGGACCTACAATGGCAAGAACGTGCGGCATCTTGGTATCTCTATTATCCAATCTCTGGTCTGTAATCCGATTTCATTTTTCATTCCACCCTTCTTTTCCGATGAGCGGAACAAACTTAAATCCATGCGCGTCCATCGATTCAAATCGATCTCCTATGCGCGTTACTACTCGAATAGACTGCCCTTCTAAATCTCCTACAGGAATGACAAGCCTTCCACCGTCAGCTAGTTGATCAAGCAAAGGTTGTGGTACTTCCGGTGCCGCTGCAGTTACTACAATACCATCGTACGGGGCAAACTCATTCCATCCAACCGTTCCATCGCCACAACGAGTTGCTATGCGATAACCAAGTTTTTCCAGTAATTTTCTTGCTTGCAGATGCAATTCCATATGCCGTTCAATCGTGAATACGCGACATCCCATCTCAGCAAGAACAGCAGCTTGATAACCGGAGCCAGTACCGATTTCCAATACTTTAGAATCTTTCCCCACTTGTAATTTTTCTGTTTGAAACGCAACTGTGTACGGTTGCGAAATTGTTTGCCCGTTTGCAATGGGCAGCGCGCTGTCATCGTAGGCGCGATTAACAAATGCAGTCAAGACAAACTGTTCCCGCTCTACTCGCTGGAACGCCTTCAAGAGGAGTTCATCTTTAATTCCTCGCTGTTTCAACAACGCGATCATATCTGCTCGTTCATGTTCGAATCGAGTCATGAGTATTTCCGTAAAAGCACTTTGATAAAATTCATCGTTGTTACCCAATGTGTCATATAGCTCTTTTCATTGCCGTAAACAGTGTTTACCGGAACGAACTCTATTTTAAATTTAAGCCTCGCCGCTTTAATAAGTAATTCTGTCTCCGCTTCATAGCCGTGTGATTCGAGCTGAATATTTTCAAGAACTCTTTTTCGAATCAACCGGAAACCGCACTGGCTATCTCTAATCTTCATTCCCGTTTTTAGACTCACCAACGCAGATGTAAGCGTGTTGGATAGAATACGATGCAGAGGCATTTTTGTTCCTGCTCTTTCACGCCATCCAATAACAATATCTGCGCCGGTGTGTTGCTGTGTGATGAAAAACTTTTGAATATCCTCCGGCTGATGCTGTAAGTCCGCATCGAGCGTGAGAATAAATTCAACTTGGGCTTGTTTTTTAAGAAAATCAAAACCTGTCTGCAAAGCCGTTCCCTTGCCGCAATTCTTGTCATGTCGAAGAGCAGTCGCTCCAACCAAATGAGCAATCTCTGCTGTATTGTCTATGGAACCATCATCAACAACAATGACCTGCAAATCTCCAACCGAGCGGCGTAAACGGTTTACTAATTCCTCCAATGAAGTTCCGGCATTATATGCCGGTATAAGTACGGAAGTCGAACGTACTATCGAATCCATCTTATGAAGCCACCTGGGTATTTTTAGATTTCAATGCATCGGCCACCATCGCTACGCGTTTCATTTCCTTCACATCGTGTACACGGATAATGTTCGCGCCATTCAAAATGGCGCTTGTCACTACTGCCGCTGTGCCTTCTATTCTCTCGTTCGCCGGTAAATGAAGAATCGCTCCAAGAAATGCTTTACGCGATGGACCCGCCAGCAATGGGTATCCAAATGAAGTAAAAGATTTCAATTCCCGCAGAAGTTGAATGTTATGCTCGAACTTTTTTCCAAATCCGATTCCCGGATCAACTATCATCTGTTCGATTCCTGCCTCCTTCGCAGCGAACAATCGCTCAGAGAGGAATTGTTTAACTTCCTTCGTTACATTTTCATATACTGGATTTTCTTGCATCGTCTTTGGCGCACCTTTCATATGCATAAGAATGATGCTTGCCCGATACTTTACTGCAACAGACGCCATCTTGGCATCGAATGTCATGGCACTGACGTCATTCACGATAACAGCTCCGGCCTGCAGTGCAGCATCTGCCACATCTGATTTATAGGTATCGATGGAGAGAGGGACATTCACCTTCTCCGACAAAGCTTTGATAACCGGAACGACTCTCCTAATCTCCTCTTCAACCAATACCGGTTCTGAACCAGGGCGTGTTGATTCACCACCAACATCGATAAAATCCGCACCATCTTCCGCAAGCTTCAATCCTTGCACTACAGCTTGTTCGAGGTCAAAATATTTGCCGCCATCGGAAAAGGAATCCGGAGTAACATTCAAAACTCCCATGACATATGTCCGAGAGGCTAAATCATATTCTTTTTCTCCAAACTTGTATTTCATCTTATGGTTCACTGCATGAATGATAGAAACCGCACTTTAGACAAACGAATTTACATTTTCTGTTCTCTATACACGTTCCACAGTTTACACAGAACTGTCAGTAATAGTCAGAAGAATTTCGTGGCTTTGCTTTTGAGATTTTTCTGATATATTCTTTTCTTGTTCTTTCATATTTATTGCCAAAGCAATCGAATAAGTGCAATGCCAACTGCATTTACACCCCATACCATATTCGCTGGTTCTTTATCTGTTGTCAATATCGGAATATCAAGTGACGAGTGATAGTACGGCGAATAATCAATGTTGACGGAATCGGGATGACCCTTCCACGCTTTCGAACGCCATCCTTGTGTTTGCTGCATTGACGTTGGTTCGTTCCATGCTGCTGTGAAAACTGTGATCGATGGAATTTTTTCTTCCGATACATTTAAACTGCTTAGATATTCTGGCAGAAACACATACGAATCAGTTCCGCCTTGCGAAGGGTTTGTAGTCGCTTCTTTCCAGAATCCTTTTTTGTTCACATACTCCTCACCCACCCGCTCAAAAAGTTTCAATAAGTCGTGATTATGCGGGATATCGTTCCCTTCAAAATAAATACAGTGCCTTGACTTTCTAAATCCAATTTCATCGAAGTTGATAACGCCCGCAATCTTCTCTAGACGATCAGAATGAAGTTTGACATAACTGCTCGCTGAATGATACTCCGTACCCCACACAATGAACTTGATGCTTTTCTTCGGCAAGTGCAGTGTTTTATTTTTCACCATTGAGTTTAAGATACGCGCGACTTCTAAGACCCCTGACACACCCGAAGCGTTGTCATCTGCGCCGGGTCCGCCGGAATCGGAATCGCCATGTGCACCGAGAATATAATATTCATCTGTTTGACCCTTCAACGTGGCGATAATTGTCTTCGAACGCCCGTGTTGGATTGTCGTCTTTGCTGAATAGGTGATGACTATGCGCGTCCCTTTCTCCAATTCCTCTTGCAATCGTCGACCTGCATTATTTGAGATATTGAAGACTGGGATCTGATTCTTATCCGTTTCTTTGAGAGACGAGATCATTGCCCAGTTAGAATAGGCAGTCGAAATATCATTCTGGTAACTGATAATGCAACGCGCACCAGCGTCAACCAATTCTCCATACATTTTTTCCGAGGGATGCCGTTCTAGCGGTACTGCGCTGCTATCCATTGTTCTTGTATCTATATCTCGAATGGATCCAATAAAAGTGAGATGAACAGTATCTCTCCGAGCAGAAGGCGAAAATCCCGCTAGCCACTCGTGCTGAATGAGTCCACGCAGCCGCTTGGGTTGATCAATCTTCAACTGCCAGCCGTCGTTCGAATATGTAAGCTTTTGGGGATCTTTTATTATTTCCGGTTTGAATCCATAGCTCTTAAATTTTTCAAATATGTACTGTGCAGCTTTATCGCCGGATTTTGTTCCACCAAGTCGGTTGCCAAACTTGACCAGTTCGCGTACATTTTTTTGTAAGTATTTCTGAGAAACCTTAGAAATGAATTTTGATTCGAGCGCTGATTGCGCTTGAAGCTGCAAGACAACGCACAGACAGAAAACGATCACACGATACAACCGGCATTGTTCTTTCATTCAGGGAAAACCGAAGGTGACACATTTTCATTCATTTATTGTGATATAATACCAAATTCTTCTGAGAGGAGCAATTTCTGTACTCCGCTAGGGATGCTACCAAGGTTAACCTAAGATACCTTCCGAAGTTTCCTTGGCGAAGACTCATCTATTCACTTACCATCCAGCACTTCCCGAACTACCTTGAGGACTACTTTCGGATTATAGGGTTTGTAAATAAACTTTTGTACACCTGCTTTCAGTAATTCCGATCTCATTTCCGGATCCAGATACCCTGTTGCAACGATGATTCTAACATTCGGATTGAGTCGCTTGATCCGTTTAAACTCCTCCATACCGGTCAGCTTAGGTAATCCAAGGTCTGTTAGCACCAGCGCAATCTCTTTTTGTCTTTCTGCGTAGATCTTCACTGCAGTCAAGCCATCAAAAGCGGAAAGAACTGTATATCCTTTTCCTGTCAGTACAGCATCAAGGTTCTCATTCAATGCTTTCTCATCCTCTACGATCAATAATGTTTCTGAACCTCCGGGAATCTCTTCTATCGTTTCTTTCTTCGCTGGTTCTAAATGTTCTGTATTGTGCGAGACAGGCAAATATAACCGGAAGGTCGCCCCTTTACCAAGCTCACTTTCTACATCAATAAATCCGTGATGGGTTTGAACAATACCGAACACTACGGCTAATCCCAATCCGGTTCCCTTCCCTTTTTCTTTCGTAGTGAAAAACGGCTCAAAGATTCTGTCCCGAACCTCTGCAGCCACCCCTGTACCGGTATCGACAACTTCAATACAGATGTAACTATCAGCAACGGCATCAGGATGTCGATTGCGCATACTCGACCTAGCACGCACGCTCGTACTGATGGTCAGAACGCCTCCACTCTGCATAGCATCACGTGCATTAACACATAGATTTAACATCGCTTGATGCAACTGCGAATGATCGGCATAGATAGAAGGGATTTCTTTTTCGAGATTTTGTGAATACACAATAGTTTTGGGGAATGTTTCCATAATCATTCCCATGACTTCTTTTGCAACGTTATTAACATTCACCCAACGAAATTCTGTCTCCGTTTTTCTCGCAAAGGTTAGTATTTGCCTGACAAGCGTCGTTCCGCGTTCAACCGCCTTGGTAATGATCTCAATACTATGTTGTAGTTTTTCTGGATCATTTTTTACAATATTGATGCGTGAAATATATCCCAATATAATCCCAAGAATATTGTTAAAGTCATGAGCAATACCACCTGCAAGCGTTCCCAACCCTTCCAATTTTTGCATTCGGCGCAGCGGCTCTTCTAGCATCTTGCGCTGAGTGATATCCTGATAGATGACTTGAAACTGCTTTGTACCATTCCAAAAAACCTCCTTGCGGAAAACCTGAACGTGCCGCACTTCTCTATTTTTTCTTACAATGCTTATTTCATATTCAGATGGGCCAAACTCGCCCCGATCTCTTTGCTCTTTTCTTTTTCTGAACTCATCATAGCTTTCCGGTGTATAGCGTTCTTTAATAGGTGTTCTTTTCAACTCCTCATGGCTGCTGTACCCATAGATATCCAGGATTGCTTTGTTCGCATACAATATTTCACCAGCTGATGATACTATTCGTACTCCCAGCGGTGAATCATCTAAGGAACGGCGAAAGTTCTCTTCTGCTCTGCGCAGAGCATCTTCCATTTCTACTCGTTCATTGATATCGATTGAAAAAATGAACATGCCTTGTACTTTTCCTTCTGCATCGATATCCGGGATATATGTAGTAAGTTCATACGACACTTCGCCAACCGGCGTTTTGATCGGGTTCACAAATGTTACTTGCTCACCTGCTAACGTCTGTTTGATATAAGGCTCAACTTGCTTGAAAGTTTCATTGCCAAGAACTTCCCGCATTGTGAGGCCTACAACATCTACCGACAATATACCAAATATACGTTCATACCCGGCACTGGCAAACCGGTAGCGAAGATCTTTATCTATAGTGGATACAAGACCGGGAAAATTATCAGTAACTAACAAAAGCTGCTTTTCCCGTTCGCGTAATGCTTCCTCTGCTTCTTTTCGTTCTGTAATATCCCGAATAATTTCCTGATAATAAGTCTTTCCATCGATGGTAATGGTACGGCCGCTAATCTCCACGGGAAATACTGAACCATCTTTTCGTCGATGGTATGTTTCATATAACGTACCGCTTGGAGCCATCATCGACTTCAACCTTTCATCAAGATCAGAAGGCATTTTTGTCTGCCATATGTCTCTAATATATAAGCTCAGCAATTCCTCATGACTATATCCATAGGTATGCTCTGCTCGTTCATTCGCTTCGATGATGCGTTGTTCTTCATTGGAAAGAAAAATGACATCGTTAGCATATCTCATGAGATAATCAAAATGTTGAATGAGCGCCTGTCGTTCTTGTTGCGATTCTATCAATACCTGATATTGCTTGACCTCCTGCTCTTTCCAGATCATGCGTATACCACTTGCAAGCAGCAGAAGAATAAGCGCTGTGACAGATGTGACCCCTATTGCGATGCGCGTATTCTCTGCAAGAACTTCATCGACATCTGTCTTTGCTACCATATACCACGGGGAATTTGAGATTTGCCGTACCGCAGCTACGACCTCTTCTTGTCGATAATCTATTCCTTCTACCACCCCCTCGTACCCGCGTGCAGCAATCGCTGCGGGTAATTTATTTTCGTTTATTGACATTCTCAGAGTAAGTTTTTTTTCCTTTCGATGCCGTAATTCATTGAGATAGACGACCTCGTCCCCTTCTCTCCGAAGAATCAAAGTTTCCGACGTCTTGCTTATTACCGGCCATGATTGAATAAGTGGATAGAGAAACCGCCCTGGATCAATACGCAAAAGCAGCGATCCTAACGCCATGGTATCCTTTTTGCCGATCTTAATAAGGGGTACAACAAGCCCCATATATACCCTTCCATCATCATGCACATCGAGATCGGCAAACAAAATTTTTTTTGTACGAATTGCCTCTTTAAAGATTTCATTTTCGTACACACTGGCTTTGCAGGAATCATCGAGAATACAAAAGAGACGTCTGCCACTTATGCTGAAGAGGTCCATATTGACATACTGCCGGTTTTTGAACATTGGCATCATCCAACCGAGCATCGCATCGCATTCTTTTCGGCCATACGGTTTCTTAAGAAATTGTTCAAATTGCGAAGTAATTGCTTCACTATGAAAAATGAAACTCGCATCATTGAATCTCTCTTGGCGCCAATTCTCTATCTGTCCACTTTTGAGCTTTGCAATAGATGACAGATTATCTTTTGCCAATTGCAGTAGTCTCTGTTTTTGCTGGTAGTAATAGAAATACCCCGCCAATGTAAGGCCGATGGCAAAGAGCATAAAAATACTTATGAGGTAGGATGCATGAAGGCGACGAATTTTTTTTCCATACTCACACTCTTAACAATGCAGCATTCTCAATCTCTATATGAAATACAATATTGAGGATGGAAAGAAACTAGCAAAATACCATGTGTCTAATAGGGAAATGTTATCAGACAGCCGTCCGAAGTACCTTTTATACATGTGCATATTCTTTTATCTCATCCCTTTATAATACACAATGTTTCTATGCTAACTTGCACAAAAGAGTAACGAGTCTTTTAATAAAAATCAAGGTCTTGATACTATCAATTGTCGTAGTTTGCTTTCAGAGTTCTTTTTTGGTAGTATTCATTTAAATATATAGTATGCAATTAAGCAAGAAAGGAAATTACCGAAATGGCAAACCGAGAGACGAAAGTTGTGGTCGCAGCACCGAACTTCGGATCGCCGTTACAAGTTGCAATTTCTGAACATCTCAAAAAGTGGCTTAAGCCGGAGGAGATTGCACGACGGTCTGTGACAGATGACTCTGACATGCAGAAGGAGCGCTTGAAGCAAGCACTTGTCCAAACAAATCCCACTGCCTTAATCGCTATTAGTGTGCGGCCGGATTCCGATACGATTGCTGCCTACTCCGCTGCCAATGTTCCCATCGTACTAATAGACGAGGAGACTGCCGGTGTGTCTACCATTACCACGGACAACCGCTTGGGTGGACAAATAGCCGGTGAGTACATTATCGCGAAAGGTCGGAAGAAGATCGCCATCGTCTCTGGCAAGACTCAGGTGGAGGGTGGTTACAATGCGGAACAAAGGATCAAGGGGTTCCAACAGGCGCTCAGCGTTAGAAAGCTCTCCATATTGCCAGGATGCATGATCGAGGTGATCCACTACTCTCGCGAGGACGGCATCTCTGTGATGCCGAAGTTGTTGCACGTTGGCGTGGATGCCATCTTTTGCGCGGCAGGCGATAATTGCGCACTAGGGTTGCTGACTGTAGCCAGAGAGCAGGGAGTACGAATACCAGAGGATATCGCAATTGTGGGCTTCGATGACCTGCTTATAGCACAGCTATCAACCCCAAAACTTACTACCATCAGACAACCTTTGATAGAAATGGCAGAGGCAGCGTACAAGATGGCTGTAATCCACAGAGATGAAATTCTTCGCAAACCTCAGAGGGTCGTATTCAAACCTGAACTTATAGTTCGTCAATCAGCATGAAATCTTGCACCCGAGGAGCAGCAGAGAAGTGTTCACGAATTGACCTATCTGAAGTGTACGTTCACTTGCGAGGTGGTATCGGGGCTATTGAAAATCCCGAGCGGGAATATTGCTTAGCGCATTGCATCAACTTACCTTCTGGACAGAAACAAGAGAGAATGATATTGGAATTCTTAAGGGCACTCTAAAAATATCCCCTCCTCTCCCCTCCCCCGAGGGGGAGATTTACGCCAGAGGCAGATTTGCCTTTGGTGCAAAGAGGGGATTACAAAATACATTTTCAAAAATAGTTTATGTCATTACCTTTTGTTCTGTTTGAAACAATCTTCAACTAAAATCCGTAATACGTTCTTACATTTGATGAATGCACTCATAATGCATACAGAACTTCTTTGATCTTTTGCAGAACATCTTCCTGTTTATATGGTTTTTGAATAAAGTCTTTGGCTCCGTCTTTTAGAAGTGCGGCTTTGATATCAGTAAAGATGCCGCTGGTAAAAATAACTTTCACATCTGGATTTATTTCCTTCAATTTCGCGAACACTTCCCTCCCATTAAGTCCAGGTAATCCTATGTCTGTAAAAACAAGCGAGATTTTTTCTCGGTGCAGCCGGTACATTTCAACTGCTTCGATACCATCCTTTGCAGCAAGCACTGTATATCCTTTCGATTCGAACATGATGCGCGCCAGGTCCAGAAGAGACTTCTCATCCTCCACGACAAGAATAGTTTCTGCACTACCGGCATTCTTCGACATTTTTATCTGCAAAGAATCATTACTTTTTTTGTTGCTGGCCATTACTGGAAAGTAAAGATAAAACGTACTTCCATGTCCAGGTTCACTTTCCAGATTGATGAATCCGTGATGCGCTTTTACAATGCCGTAAACAACCGAAAGCCCCAAACCTTTTCCTTTTTCTTTTGTAGTAAAGAATGGATCAAAGATCATATCTTTTGCCGTTTCTTCTATCCCTGTACCTGTATCTGAGATACTGATACAGATATACCGATCATGGTCAACTGAAGGGAAGAGCACTTGAAGTTCTTGGCGTGTCGCGCTGTTCACTCGAATAGTTATAGTACCTCCCTCGGGCATAGCATCGCGGGCATTGATACAGAGATTCAATAACATCCGATGCATCTTGGTCTGGTCGGCGCTGATACAAGAAATGTTTTGTTCTATCAATTTCTGAAATTTTATACTCTCTGGGAATGTTTGCTTGAGTTTAGAAAGAATATCGTTTATGAGATCAGGAACAGAGAGCGGTCTTAATGATACATCAGCCTTGCCAGTGAAGGCAAGAAGCTGGGTTACAAGTTCAGCGCCTCGTTCTACAGCATTGTTAATAGCCTTGAGGATATCAGCATGTTTCTCAGGACTTACCTTGTTCATCTCGAGGAGAGAAGAAGATGCCAGAATGATGCCGAAAATATTGTTAAAATCATGCGCAATATTGCCTGCAAATGTACCTATGCTCTGCATCTTCAGTGTATGGAAAGATTGATTCTGGACTTTATTATGCTTTGCGTGATCCTGAAACACTTCAAACATTGCTTTTTTGTTTTGATACTGAACGCCTAAGTGATTCATTTGAAATACGTGACCCCCCAGAGCTTCTACTGTTTCATTCATATTCACCTTCTTTAATTCGTTTTCTTTCATCAAAATCTCATCCTTCAACCGTTTAAGATATGGTTTACACTTTTATGTGGTTTTTAATGTTTTTCAAAAGCCCCTCTGATGCCGCACATGGAACTGTATACTTGCTTCTTCTTCCATCCGCAAATTCAGAGAATAGGCTCTCTTGAACAAATGCCATTCGTTCGTTCGAAGAGAGATGCCTACTATCAAGTTTTCAGCACACGTGCATGAGCTTTTATACTCTTCTAAAAGAAATTATTTATTGTTATTGCAGAGGAGGACTATTGAAACTTCGAAATTAAACTAATACGAATCAATACCGAGAACCCAGTATTTAAGCAAGGATGTAATTGTGAGGGGAAAATCGATTTAGACCAACCGTTCTTTAATCGCTTTGGCAACCATCGCATGCCGATTGGATACATTGAGCTTATGAAAAATATTCTTGATATGCGTTTCCACCGTGTTATAAGTTATTGAAAGTTGTTGAGCAACCTCCGCACTGTTTAATCCCTGGGTAACCCAACGGACGACTTCCCGTTCCCGAGCCGAGAGATTATACGATTCACTCTCAGGTTTTCCGGCGATGTAAGCATCCGTCATCCTTTGTGTAATCATTGGATCGAGAGGCGTTCCCCCTTTTTGCACTGTTTCAATTGCCCGGATAATGTCCAGAGGTTGGGAAGACTTGAGGAGATACCCCGCCGCACCCCTCTTGAGCGAGGTTCGTATGTCCATATCGAAATCGTACGACGTTAGCATAATGATATCTGTGGAGGGAGCAATCCGTTTGAGGAGAGCGATTGCATCCACACCTTTCATTCCGGGCATTTTGATGTCAAGCAAAATAACTTGTGGCGGATGGTTCTTGGTTTCAAGATATTCGATGGCCGACCGGCTGGAATGAAAATACTTTTCACAGATGATCGTATTGCTGCGGTTCAATGCTTCCGACAATACGACACAGAAACTTTTATTGTCATCAACAATCAAAACGGAAATACGCTTTCTTCTTGCTTGTACGTTTTCTTGTAAGCTCATCATATGGTCTTTGTAAAGTATGTTTCTATCTCCAATAAGTCTGTAGTAAGTTAAGATTCAAGAGCCGGGAGATAGATTTTAAATTCCGTTCCTTGATCTACAACACTATGAACAGTAATGAAACCGGAATGACTTTTAATAATACCAAGCGCAATGGAAAGACCAAGACCGGTGCCGTTACCATTTGTCTTTGTCGTAAAAAATGGCTCAAATATTCTTTCGATATAGTCTTCAGAAATGCCAAAACCATTATCACGAATATTCACTAGTTGATATTTTCCTATCTGAGCTTCCGGATATCGATCGAGGGAATTCTCGTCGATATTAATTTTATCGATCCCAATGGTTATAATTCCACCATTTGGTATGGCATCACGTGCGTTGACGACAATATTCAGAAATACTTGTTTTAATTGATTTGCATCACCGAGTACAATATAGTTCCTGCCTTTAGTCAGTTTCTCTATACTGATCGTGTCAGGAAGTGATTGTCGTACAATCGTAAGGATCGATTCGAGCAAATCTGATAGTTCAACTTTTACTCTTTCACCAGGAATCCCGTGTCCATAGGTAATGATATTTCTGATAAGATCGAGACCACTCCGGGCACTTTCTTCAACGGCACCAAGAACTTTCAAGCTTGGACCATCGGTCAGTTTTTCCCGCAGGAGACCAATAGACATTGAGACGGGAGCAAGAACATTTTGGAGATCGTGGGCAATTCCACCTGTTAACAAAGCGATACTCTCCATTCTTTGCGCACGAAGTAACTGTATCTCCTGACGTTTCTTCTCCGTGATATCCGTGTTGACAATCAAGATTATCTTCTTGTTGGTTGATACACTCTCCACCTTCTTCCACATGCTTTGGATAAGCAGTTCCTTTCCCTCTTTGTTCACATGATACTGTTCTCCACTCCACTCGTTGAATTGAAGCATATCTTCCATTGCTAATTCATAATCCTTTGAATGTGCAGCATCAAAGATGAGATCTCGAATAAAAGAACCGACAGCCTGTTTTCTCCCCCAACCATAAATGAGTTCTGCTCCATTGTTCCAGAATGTGATCCGTCCTTCAAAATCCATAACCATAATGGCATCTTGCGCCTCATCCAAAAGCATTGCTTGTTCTAAAATTTTTTCTTGCGATACTTTCCGCTCAGTAATATCGACGACCACTCCATGGGCGAAGTGCTCTTCACCGATCATTTTTGCTGAGAAGAGAATCCATAATTCTATTCCATCGAGCCGGGTTGTTCTGATTTCATATTCCTGTATGAGATCGCTGCTCAGAAGTGAATGCTGAATATCTTGAATGCTTCGTGGTGGCAATGCCGAGAAACAACGCGCCAATTCCAGTTCGGATGCACATCTGAATATTTGTTTCATCGCTTTATTTGAATCAAGAACATCCCATGTTTCTAACGAAAACTTCACTATTCCTGCAAGTGAGTTTTCGAATAAACTGCGGAACTTCCTTTCGCTTTTGGCAAGTTTTTCTAACTCACGCTGTTTGGCGACCATTTCTCGCCACTTGTAGATCCAGAAAGCACAACCAGCAATTATGGCTAACAGGATCATTCTAAACCAGATAGTTTGCCAAAACGGGGGCGTGATGGTAACACGTATCGAAGTCCCCTCTTCATTCCAGACACCATCGCTATTTGATCCCTTCACCCGAAAAACGTACTCCCCGCTGCTCAGATTCGTGTACGTCGCAATCCGCCTGTCCGCATCCGTATGATTCCACTCCTCGTCAAATCCTTCCATCATATAAGCATATTGGTTGTTGTCGGGAGAGGCAAAATGAAGAGAAGCAAACTCAAAGAGAAAGACATTTTCTTTGTATGATAATTTTATTTCTTTGGTTTCTGTGATTGTTTTTTCTAATATCAAATGTCCGTCGATTCTGTTTCCTACAAGAACGGATTTATTGAATATCTGAAAATCTGTGATCACAATGGGAGGTATATATGGATTGCTTTTAATACTGTCAGGATAAAAAACGTTAAATCCATTTATCCCACCAAAGTACAGCTTACCGCTTTGACTTTTGAAACAAGCATTCACACTGAATTCATTATTTTGAAGTCCGTTGCTTACTGTGAAGTTCCTCGTTCTTTTTGTACTGGGAGTAAATCTTGAGAGTCCATTTTGAGTTCCAAGCCATAGATTGCCATCATCATCTTCTAACATCGATTGAATTGTATTGCTTGGAAGTCCATCGGTTTTTCGGTAATGAGAAAAAAGCTTGTGAGCCCGATCAAATTTATTAAGGCCATCGGTAGTCCCTATCCAGAGCACTCCCGATCTATCTTCATGAAGACATAATATTTTATTGCTGGTTAAACTGTTTGGATCATTGGGATCAACTTTGTAATGGATAAACTGATTTTTTTCTCTGTCAAATTGATTGAGGCCGCCGTTTGCCGTTCCAATCCATAACGTGCCATTTTTATCCTCACAAATCGACCAGATAAAATTATCACTAATGCTATTCGGATTTTCAGGATCCGCTACGTAACGCGTAAATCCATTTTTCTTACGATCAAACAGATTGAGACCTCCCCCGTATGTTCCAATCCAGATAAATCCAAACCTATCTTCGCATATAGAAAAAACAGTACTATTGCTCAAACTATTTGGATTATTGAGATCGGTGGTGTAACAAATAAACTTTCCTTTTTTTCGATCGAATTGACTGAGTCCGGTATTCGTTCCAATCCATAGCGTACCCGTTCGATCTTCAAGAAGAGCCCTGACGTGATTATCATTGATACTATTAGAATTCTTTGGATCAGACTGAAAATGCGTGAAGAGATTTTTCCGACTATTATATTTATTCAGCCCTCCTCCCTCTGTAGCAATCCAAAGTATCTTTTCTCCTCCATCGTTGGTTTCATAAATTGAGGAGACAAGGTTGCTACTTAAGCTGTTGGAATTATTTGGTTTCTTTCTAAAATGCTCGAACTTTGTTGTTCCCCTATCAAATTTATTGATGCCGCCATAATCGTTACCGACCCACAGTATACCTGACCGGTCCTCATAAATGCATAAAATTGTATTGTTGCTCAAACTAAAAGGGTCATTGGGACTGTTTTTGTAACGGATAAACCGACCCGTTTTTCGATCAAATCGATTTAAGCCATCCTCCGTCCCTACCCAGAGAGAACCTGATCGGTCCTCGAAAATTGCTCGAACTCTATCGTCACTCAAACTAAACGGGCCATCGGACCTGTTTCTGAAATGAACAAACTGCTCTTTTTCTTTATCAAATCGATCAAGGCCGCCTCCAAAAATTCCAATCCAGAGAACCCCATACTGATCTTCATAAATTCTATACGTACCGTTTCCAATCAGACTATGTGGATTACCAGGATCGTGCTCGTAATGAATAAAACGATTTTTCTGACGATCAAATTTATTTAATCCGCCATTCGTTGCAACCCAAAGAGTCCCCGATCTATCGATATAAACGCAAGTAACCAAATTATTACTGATGCAATAAGAATCTTTGGGATTATATTGGTATCGAGTGAATTGCTTTTTCTCACGATCAAATCGATTGAGCCCCCCTGTAAATGTTCCTATCCAGAGTATACCTGATGTGTCTTCACATATCCATTGGACCATATTGGAGCTCAGACTGTTAGGATCATTCGGATCATATTGATAGTGAACAAACCTTTCTTTTTCCCGATCAAATTGATTCAATCCGCCGTCTGTGCCTATCCATAGAATTCCACTTCGATCTTCATAAATAAATCGAACTGTATTATTACTTAAGCTATAGGGATCACCGATTTCAGATTTGTAAACTTTAACTTTGTACCCATCAAACCTGTGCAGCCCATCATACGTACCAAACCACATAAATCCTTTACTATCTTGCGATATACAAAGCACCGATTTCTGTGAAAGGCCCTCGTACCAATGTTCAAATTTGATATCATCCTTTTCGGAATAAAGATTGGCTGATAGTATGACGATAATCATTAATAATTGAATGAATATTTTCATTCTTTCACTCCTGATTTTGAGTGCTGTTTTGATCATAAGGATCAGTGTACAAAACCTAGAAACACAGCACTATCCATAAGACTACTCTAAGAGACTCTATCTTGGCATGATATAAAGTCCAAACCAATGTCTACAGAAAATCGCACCTATGCTGAAGCGCTTCTTCTATGCACCTAGGATAAATGCATCGCTGAAACCGGATTGATACACAAGAAAAGGATATCAACTTTTGCATAACTATAGTGCGCAAACCCAATTCTGTTTGTTTCTTCTTTACCGAGAGAAAATGCTTCTCGATATAAAAGCCGATTACAATGACGCACAGAATATTATTGGTATACTAATAATTTGTTGATTAAAGGTACTTTATATCCTTGGCGAATACAAGTGTGAGATGCAACAGGTGAATGATTTTGTGAATTAGTAAAATATTCTCATGGTGATCCAAAATCTAAAGCGTTTCTTGGTAGAGTGTTAAGACGCCATTAAATAAAGACAACATCATCATTCAAGGTTGTTGCAAGGTCAGTTGACTTTGGAAAACATTTTCTGATCAGTCCATTTACGTTTTCATTGAGTCCATGCTTTCAGCTCCCATACGGATGTCAAAGAAAAGACCAAGTGTCACGAAGGGTAAAATGCTCCATCTGGTGACTCCATATTTGTGACAATTTGGGGTAAGAGATAAGTGCTTTATCCTGTTTTATGTCCATTAAAACGTTGCATCTCCTTATTGAACTTAAGCATCATAAAATATCATACCGAAGACCTGGTATTCATGTACATAAAAAAGGGTTGAGCTTCCGCCCAACCCTTTGCCATCTACCTTTTACCCTTTACATTCTCCTCACCTTCCAGCAACAAACTTCTTATACCGATCATTGATCCTTCCCCAATGCAAATTTGCAAGAAAGTTGTCGATGTACTTCGCACGGGCAGGCCCATCTTTATGATAATATGCATGCTCAAACACATCAAGTGCAATCAACGGCACACCGCCCCAGATTGCTCCGTATTGATGTTCGTCTACCGTTACGTTCAGTAATCTCCCTGAATAAAGCCGATCAAACACAAGCAATCCCCAGCCGCTTAACTTTGCCGATACCGCAGATGCTTTGAAATCTGCTTTCCATATATCGAATGAACCGAATTCTTTTTCAATAGCCGCTTTGATTTCTGGCCCTTTGCCCGGATCGCCATCGCCGCCAAGCACTTCCCAGTATAAATCATGTAGAAGTGCACCGGAGTGGTTCCATGTAAAACGGCGCTTCAACTCACCGATCTGACTAAAGTTGCCATTTGCCATTGTACGGTCGGCGGTCTCGAGAGCTTTTTCGATAGTATTTAGCGCAGTCACATATCCTTTATGATGTGTATTATAATGCCAATCTGTCGTCTCAGGGCTAACAACATTTGCCAGCAGCTTTTTCGCTTCATCGTCCGAATAAGGACGGGTTTTAAACTTCCATTCGTATGCCATACTCTATTCCTCTTTCTCTAAATGTCTTATCAGTTCAGTTTCAATTCAAAGTATAGAACCATAGAAACATTAAAAGAGTTCCAGTTAAAATTTAAGATGTAAACAAAAACCGAACAAGCCCCCAACATTCAATTCTTGACTTCTTAAAATTTATTTGTCGATTGTATTTTTGAGATTTAGAATTTCTTTATAGCGCTTTTAATAATCTGCTGAATCATCCCATATTCAATGTCAGCTTTGCTGCCTCTGACATCATTTCCGGATTCCAAATAGGATCAAAGACAAGCTCGACAAGCACATTGGTCACACCAGGAATTTGCTGCACGCGTCGCTTCACATCGGCCGCTATCATCGGTCCCATTCCGCAGCCGGGAGCGGTGAGTGTCATTTGAATATAAATATTTGCTTCGCCAAGAGTTTCTTCTTCCACTTTTACTTCGTACACAAGTCCAAGGTCGACAATGTTCACCGGAATTTCGGGATCGTAGCATTCCTTCAATGTTTGCCATATACGTTCACTAGTGACAATACGCATCGGCGCCATTATCACTGTGTCCTTCATTCCATCCATGGTTATGGGCGATTCGTTTTTTTCATTCGCAATCATCACAACACCTTATTCATGATCACCGCAACTGCCGTCGCCGCATTCGCCATCACCGCATCCACATGACGGTGCCTTATTGGGATTATTGAATTTAAATCCTTTTCCCTGCGGACTATTAACATATTCCATTGTAGTCCCGGAAAGGCCTTCCAGACTTTCCTCAGTAATATATATTAAAACACCTTCGCTTTGAAAGACCTTATCTGTTGCTTCTATTTTTTCGTCAAATGCAAGCAAGTACCGAAGATCCGCAGCAACCGCCGCTTTGAATTCCTATCCGTAATCCATGCGTTTCAGGCACTTGATTTTCTCGACGGATGAGCCGAATTTGTTCTGCCGCTTCCGGGGTAAGTGTAATCTCCTGTGTGGTACCCTGTTCTTCTTGTGTTTCCTGCGCATCCATAACCGTCATCCTTTTGTTTGTGTCTTCTTGAATAACATTTATTCTGTTGATACAGTTTCCTTCTTTTTTTCAATGGCATTTTTCATTGTATGCCAGGGAAGAATAGCGCACTTCACTCGCGCAGGAAATTCACTAACACCGGAAAATGCCGCCAGCTTTCCTAATTCATCGATACCTGTTTCACCATTCATCTCGCCACGCACAAGATGATGAAACTTTTCAAACAACACCCCCGCTTCGGTTCGCGTTTTTCCTTTTAATACCATGCTCATTACAGAGGCAGATGCTTTTGAAATCGCACATCCAGATCCTTGAAAAGCAATTTCAGCAATGACTTCTCCATTCATTTTGAGAAAGACCGTATAATGGTCTCCACATAATGGATTGTACCCTTCCACCGAACAATCAGCAGCTTCCAGCTTCTTGAAGTTGCGTGGATTCTTGTTATGATCGAGAATGACTTCCTGATATAACGCTTTGAGATCAGACATACTCAAAAACCTCTTTCACTTTTTGTATGCCGCGAACCAGTACCCGCACTTCTTCCCGCGTATTATAGAATGCAAACGATGCACGTGCTGTTGCCGGAATTCCAAACCGCTGCATCACCGGCTGCGCACAATGATGTCCTGTTCGAATCGCGATCCCTTCGCGATCAAGAATGGTTCCGATGTCGTGCGGATGAATTCCTTCCAATACGAAGGATATTACACCTGCCTTTTCTCTTGCTGTTCCAATAATTGTTAATCCGTCAATTGTAGAAATTTCTTCTTCTGCAAATCGTAGAAGTGCTTGTTCGTATTCCTGAATACGGTTCCAATCGAATAACTTTAAATAATCAATCGCCGCCCCCAACCCTATGGCACCTTCAATGTGCGGAGTACCCGCTTCAAATTTATAGGGGATATTATTGAAGATCGTCTTCTCGAACGTGACAGATTTTATCATATCACCGCCACCTTGATACGGAGGCATGGATTCAAGAAGCTGTGTTTTTCCATACAATATTCCTATGCCTGTTGGGCCAAACATCTTGTGAGATGAGAAGACATAGAAATCAGCATCAAGATCGCGGACATCCACACGAAGGTGCGGAACAGCTTGTGCACCATCAATGAGCACGGGGACACCTTTCCGGTGTGCCATCTCGATCATTTGCTTTACAGGATTGACAGTGCCGAGTGCATTCGATACATGACTGATGGCTGTTATCTTCGTCTTTCCGGATAACAGGCGATTGAATTCGTCCAGAAGAATTTCGCCATTATTATCTATCGGTACAACGCGAAGATGCGCGCCCTTCTCTTCACAGATCATCTGCCATGGAACAATATTCGAATGATGCTCAAGTCCTGTAATCAACACTTCATCACCTGACTTTAATTTTTCTTTCCCAAATGTCGCCGCAACAAGATTGATTGCTTCTGTAGCTCCACGAACAAAAATAATCTCTCGTTCGGAACCTGCATTCAAAAAAATTTGAGCATTCACACGTGCAGCCTCGTACTTCTGTGTTGCCAACTCGCTCAGATAATGAACGCCGCGGTGAACATTCGAATGTTCTGTCGTATAGTAATGTTGAATAGCCTCTATGACAGAAATCGGTTTTTGCGTAGATGCGGCATTATCAAGATAGATCAACGGTTTTCCATGAACTCCCAAAGCGAGGATGGGAAAATCACGGCGAATCTTTTCGACAGGAAAAGTGTTAAGGATAGATTCAGTTATAATCGTTGAATTATTCATTCCTCTAAAAGCCCTGTTTGTCTGACATCCAGTCTGTCGTGAATCATACTCTCTATTTGTTGGCATAACGGTTCGATGGTAATCCGGTTGATTACATCGCCTGCAAAAGCGAACGTGAGGATATCGCGTGCCGCCGCTAGATCAATTCCACGTGAACGAAGATAGAACAACTGCTCGTCGTCCAATTGACCGATGGCAGCACCATGTGTGCATTTCACATCATCTGCAAAAATTTCTAATTGCGGTTTTGTATTAATTGTCGCACCATCGGAAAGCAGAAGCGTTTTGTTTGTCTGCTTTGCGTCAGTCTTCTGCGCATCTTTTCTTACACATATTTTTCCGTTAAACACTCCCTTCGACCCTCCATCGAGAATAGCTTTGTAGAGTTCATGACTATCGCAGTGAGGTTTTGCATGATCGATAGCAGTGTGATTGTCAATGACCTGTGTACCGGTGCTCAAGGTCAATCCGTTGAGCGTACACTCAGAACCTTCCGCATCAAACACAGCGATGATGTTGTTTCGTACGAGAGAGCCGCCAAGCGAAATCGCATTCGATGTGAAGGTACTTGCCTCATTCATCTGGAGCCGAGTGGTTCCAATATGAAACGCATTCATATTTTCAATTTGAAGCTTATCATGTTCAAGACGAGCATTCTCTTCGAGCACTATCTCTGTAACCGTGTTCGTGAGATAGGTATTTTGAGCAAGCCCAACATATGTCTCAACGACCTTACATTGGCTTTTGGCTCCAACAACAATGAGATTCCGAGGTTGTGCAGTATATGGTTGCTCATAATTGGACGCAATAAAAAGGAATTGTATTGGTCGATCGATCACTATTTCATCCGGGATCAAAATAAAACCACCATCCCACATGAATGCAGTATTGAGCGCTGTGAAAGCACTCTCCTCACCCTTTACCAAACGGGCAATATATGGTTGAACTTCCTCCGGATATTTCTTCAATGTATCAGCTAAACTTCCAACCACTACTCCTTGAGGGAGTATTCCAATATCCGAAAGTTCCGATGAAAACATTCCATTGATGAACACTGTTTGAACTGCTCCATTAACAAGATGTTTTCCGATATCGTTTCGTGTTATTCCATATAATTCAAATTGAAGAATTGGTTGAAACTCAATCTTTGTGATCGGAGAAATATTGGTGAATCGCCATTCTTCTTGCCGTGTTGTCGGGAAACCATTTTTGGAAAATCGACGAATAGCGTCGCGTCGCAATGTGTGCACGGGCGTTGACTTCTCACCATTCAAACTTTGTTCGAACGCTTCAAATCTCAATAGATACCATTGTATATTCTTGTCGGCAGATTGCATGTTCTTTGATTCTCTTTCAACTATATAACTTGCTCAACTTCTTCACGAACCCAGTCATATCCGAGTTCTTCAAGTTTGATTGCAAGTTCTTTTCCGCCTGATTTCACAATTTTACCATCGACCAGAACGTGTACATAATCCGGCACAATATAATTGAGCAGCCGCTGATAGTGCGTTACTATAATTGTTGCATTCTCTTTCGAACGAAGTTTGTTGACGCCTTCCGATACGGTTTTCAATGCATCAATATCCAGACCAGAATCCGTTTCATCCAGGATCGACAGCCTCGGTTCCAGTACCTGCCATATGAAATATTTCATTACGCTTCTTCTCACCTCCCGAGAATCCTTCATTCACAGGACGGTTTAGAAAGCTTTCATTCATTTCTACTAATTTCGTTTTTTGCTTGAGAAGCGATAGGAAATCTATTGCATCAAGTTCTTCCAAACCCTTGTGTTTTCTGATTGCATTAAGCGCCGCTTTAAGGAAATACGAGTTGTTCACACCTGGAATTTCTACAGGATATTGAAATGCCAAGAATAATCCCTCTCGCGCTCTTTCTTCCGGATCCATTTCTAACAAATCTTTTCCTTGATAGAGGGCTTGTCCTTCAGTAACGATATAGGCTTCTCGTCCTACGAGTACTCCAGCAAGAGTACTTTTTCCAGAACCATTAGGCCCCATGATCGCATGGACTTCACCGATATTTACTTGAAGATTGATCCCATGGAGAATTTCGTTTCCGTTCACACTCGCATGCAAATTTATTACTTCTAACAAACTCATTTTATCTATCCTTATTCATAAATATATAATAACTTTGTGATTTAGTGACTTGGTGATTTGATGTCGTCAATCACCAAATCGCAAATCGTAAATTTACCCAACGCTTCCTTCCAAGCTCACTCCCAGAAGTTTCTGTGCCTCGACTGCAAACTCCATCGGTAATTCATGGAAGACTTCCCTGCAAAACCCGTTCACAATCATATTCACTGCATCTTCTGTGGAAAGACCACGTTGCTTGCAGTAAAATATTTGATCTTCACCGATCTTTGATGTAGTTGCTTCGTGTTCGGCTTTCGAGGAAGTGTTTTTCACTTCGATGTATGGGAAGGTATGTGCGCCGCACTTGTCACCTAAAAGAAGTGAATCGCATTGAGAATAATTACGTGAATTGATGGCATTCTTTTTCATTTCTACCAATCCCCGATAGGAGTTTTGTCCATGGCCTGCTGAAATGCCCTTCGATACAATCGTGCTTTTTGTATTTTTCCCAATGTGGGTCATTTTTGTCCCAGTATCTGCTTGCTGATAATTGTTTACAACAGCAACAGAATAGAACTCGCCAACTGAATTATCACCGATCAGCAGCACACTTGGATATTTCCATGTAATAGCAGAACCCGTCTCAACCTGCGTCCATGAGATTTTGGAATTCACACCGGCACATTTTCCGCGTTTTGTGACAAAATTATAAATACCGCCGCGGCCCTCTTTATCACCGGGATACCAGTTTTGCACTGTCGAATATTTAATGCGTGCATTATCCAACGCAATTAATTCCACAACGGCAGCATGGAGTTGATTTTTATCACGCATGGGGGCCGTACATCCTTCAAGGTAACTCACCTGCGCTCCCTCTTCCGCCACTATCAGAGTGCGCTCAAACTGTCCGGTATCTGCTGCATTAATACGAAAGTACGTTGATAATTCCATCGGACAGCGAATACCCTTCGGAATAAAACAAAATGAGCCGTCACTAAATACAGCCGAATTCAGTGCGGCAAAATAATTGTCATTTGCCGGCACAACAGAACCGAGATATTTTCGCACGAGATCCGGGTGTTCTCGAACGGCTTCGGAAAATGAACAAAAAATGATCCCGAGTTCCTTTAATTTTTCTTTGAACGTTGTCGCAACAGAAACACTGTCGAATACAGCATCGACCGCAACACCTGCAAGCCATTCCTGTTCGCGCAGAGGAATGCCGAGTTTCTCATATGTCCGAAGCAACTCTGGATCGACCTCCGAAATATCTTTCAACTCGGTCTTTTTCCTAGGTGCCGAATAATACACAATAGTCTGATAGTCAATTTGCGGATAATGAATGTTTGGCCACCGCGGCTCTTCCATCTTTTGCCAATGCCGGTACGATTTTAAACGCCATTCGAGCAGCCATCCCGGTTCCTGCTTCTTGGTAGAAATGAATCTGATAATGTCTTCATTCAAACCGGCAGGCGCGGAATCTGCTTCTATGTCCGTGATAAATCCATACTTGTATTCCTGAGCTGCAAACTCTTCTATGGCATTCGTTTCAGTATTCATAATTTCTTTTACTCGACCAATCATTCATACAATTTGTTCCAGTGTTGTGTTTTCAAAAAGTGCGTTGAGGTTATGTTGCATCTTGCCCAATGGCTTACGAATAATGCAAGCATCAAAAATTGAACAGCTCTCTCCACCATCGGCATAACATTCGGCTATTGTGGCTTTCTCTTCTTCAATTACGTTGATAATGTAAGAAACTTGAATTTGATCGGGTTTTTTTGCAAGAGAATATCCGCCCCGCATTCCCTGCGTTGAAACAACCACTCCGGATTTCGTAAGTTTCTGTAAAACCTTCGCTAGAAGTTCGTATGAAATATTATACTTAACTGCAATTTCTTTCGCCGTGAACACATGACCATGCGAATTCATCGCCATATGACGCAGCGCGATGAGAGCATATTCCACTTTTTTTGAAAGTTGAAGCATAAATACGACCGATCCGGTCTTATATTACTCCAAAAAATAAGAGTCTTCCAACATGACTCTTCCTGTTTAAATATCTAACTCTTTTCTTCTAAAATCAAGTACTTCTAAAATTTTCACACTCAATCATCTTTGAAGAGAGAACATTATTCTCTATTTTATCTTTTGTATGGAAGCACTTCAAACAGTCGATCTGACGAAGCATTATCGATCTGGCCTGTTCAAAAGAAAGAACATCATTGCGCTCGAAAAAGTTTCCCTTTCTATCGAACAAGGTGAAATTTTCGGATTGCTGGGTCCTAACGGAGCGGGAAAGACGACGTTTATCAAGCTCCTTCTTTCTATAGCACATCCAACATCAGGTGCAGCCACAGTTCTCGGTCATCCGTTAGGACAGCGTGCGCTCAAAGAACAATGCGGATACCTGCCAGAGAGCCATCGATATCCAGGATTTCTAACTGCATTGGATACATTGATATTCTTTGGAAGACTGAATGGATTGCAAGAAAATAAATTGAAGGACAAAGCACATTTCTTACTCGAAATGGTAGGATTGAAAGAATGGACGAAAGTCAAAACAAAAAAGTTTTCAAAAGGAATGCTACAACGGCTCGGACTTGCACAGGCACTCGTCAATGATCCAAAATTATTATTTCTTGATGAACCGACAGACGGCGTTGATCCAATTGGCCGCAAAGAAATTCGCGATCTTCTTCTGCGGTTGAAAAGAGAAGGCACCACCATTTTCTTGAACTCCCATTTGCTTTCTGAGATAGAAATGATTTGCGACCATATAGCAATTCTCAATAAAGGAAAAGTGGTACGCACCGGAATAATCTCAGAATTAACGAGACAGAAGCTAGCGTACATTATTCAATTATCTGCACCGATATCCGAAGACCTTCGAGTACGTCTCAGCCAATCGCACTTTTCTCTTGAGTTTAAAGATACCTGTCTCACTGTTACAATAAAAGATAAATCGGAGCTCAATTCGATCATTGACACACTCCGTGCCGGTGGAATAGGAATTGAGGGCATGACACAACAGAAAATATCGCTCGAAGATTACTTCATTCAGCTCATGAAAGGAGAAAACGAATAGTGAGGTTCTTGGGCATGTTTCGGTTTACCATCGGAGAAGTACTTCGCAAGGGAACGCTCATTTTCTATTTTAGCGTTGCTACCTGCTTTCTAATATTCTTTGCTTTAGGCATCAGCCATTCTCCCGACGATCCTGATATAGTGACAATCTTTGGTTCACCCTTTGCCCATCAATCTCAACCAGGATTGAATGTCATCGAATTCATTCTTCTCCAATTACATTCATCATCTGTTTTTTGGATTATTCTTTTTGGTGTTTTCGGCGTCGCCGGGCTCATTCCGGGAATGTTAGAAAAAGGTACCATCGATCTTTTCCTCAGCAAACCACTTGCCCGCACTGAATTGTTGATGGCGCGTGCTCTTGGCGCCGCATCCGGAATTGCCGTAAATCTCATCTACTTCTTCGTTGGTATTTGGCTTATTTTTGGTTTAAAAGCTGGGGTGTGGCACTGGGGATTTCTCTCATCTGTCATCTACGTTGTATATGCTTTCATTTGTTTCTTTTCCGTAGTCACTATCGCCGGATTGATCACGCGCAGTCCCGGATTTTCAATCATGATAGCATTTTCTTTCGCACTAATCTCCTGGGGACTTGAATTAAGAGAGAACGGACTCTATCGACTCTGGGATAATGTCGTCTATCATCGATTGCTCGACGCGTTCTATTATCTCACTCCGCAGCTCAATGCGATGCTTGAAAATTCTTCGCGTGTGATCGGGAAAAATCCATTCATTCCATCTCCTGCAGAATTTACATTCATGCCGTTTCTCTACTCGTTCTTTTCTACATCTCTTCTCTACGGCCTTTCTGTTTGGTATTTTTCACGTCAGGATTATTGAGAATATTATACATTCTCGCATATCACTTCCCTCCCCCCGTTTGAATGTGACAAGATTTCTAACTACCTTTTTTAAATAATGAGGAAATTATGAAAATCGGCATTACATGTTACCCTACATACGGCGGCAGCGGGGTTGTTGCTACAGAGCTTGGTAAGGCTCTTGCCAAACGCGGACATTCTGTGCATTTTATCAGCTATGCGATGCCGATGCGCCTTAGCGGCTTTCAAGACAACATTGTGTACCATGAAGTTGAAATGTCAAGTTACCCGCTCTTCGACTTCCCGTTGTATACTTTAGCACTCGCCAGCAAGATGGTGGAAGTAGCACGATATGAGAAACTCGATCTCTTCCATTGTCATTATGCTCTCCCTCACGCCACAAGTGCATATCTTGCTCGACAGATATTGCAAGAGACAAACATCAAGATCATCACAACACTGCATGGAACAGACATCACGCTTGTCGGACTTGAGCCAAGCTTTCTTGCAATCATGAAATTCAGCATTGAACAGAGCGATGGCGTAACAGCGGTCTCACGGTTCCTCAAAGAAAAAACGTTAACGAACTACAATATCAACAAAGAGATTGAGGTCATTCCTAACTTCATCGACATTGAAAAATATCGAAGAAATCCTTCAACAAAATTTTGTGCCAACTGTGCACCGCATGGCGAGAAAGTTCTCGTCCACACTTCAAACTTCCGTCCGGTGAAGCGCGTACTCGATGTCATCAAAATTTTCAACGAAGTTCAGAAAAAAGTACCGAGCGTTCTCATCCTCATCGGTGACGGACCGGATCGTTCGCAGTGCGAAATGCTGTGCCACGAGCTTGGAATTCAAGAAAAAGTACGATTCCTTGGAAAGCAAGCCGAATTAGTTCCTATTCTTTCGACCGCCCATTTATTCCTCATGCCAAGTCAATCAGAAAGTTTTGGATTATCCGCACTCGAAGCGATGGCTTGTGAAGTTCCTGTCATTTCCTCCAGCGTCGGCGGATTGCCTGAGCTTCAAGTACATGGTCAGACTGGCTTCATTGCTGAAATCGGCGACATTGATCGGATGGCACGCTATGCCATAGACCTGCTCACGAATCCACCAAAGCACGCACTGTTTGCAGAGGCAGCACGCAAACGAGCCATTGAATTTGAATCATCGAAGATCGTAACACAGTATGAACAGCACTACGAACGGATTCTCGCCAATGTCGGCAGCCCTGTAAAATAATCAAACCAACAACACGCTATGCATTCTTATGAAAATCAAGCAGGACTGAGTTTTGCATATTTCACTATAAGATTCTTTCTACCATATTCATCAAATAGTACAATTGCTTTTTGGGTTTCCCCTTTCCCGTTTACTTCCACCACGCGACCGCGTCCGAACAATTCATGCTTAACAATAATCCCACGCTTAATCTCGAAATGCTCCTGAGATTCTGCCTCATAATCCGGCATCGTATCGCCAAAATACGCTGATCCTTCTTTTGATTTCTGACGAACCGATCGTTTTGAAGTTGCTGTCGGTTTATCAAACTCGAACAGCGGCACACCTGGTGATTGATGTGGAATGCGTTTGCTAATTCGTTCAATATTTTCAGTACCCAATTCAGAGAGGAATCGAGATTCACTTGGATAGGTAACATCGCCAAAACGATAGCGCAGGTTCGTGTAGGTAATATAGAGCTTTTGCTCCGCACGAGTAATACCGACATAAAAGAGCCGTCGTTCTTCTTCCACATCCGCGGATTCAAGCGTGCTCGAATAGAATGGAAGAAGTCCTTCCTCTAATCCTGCAATGATCACAACTGGAAACTCAAGGCCTTTTGATGCATGCAACGTCATCAATGTGACAGAATTTTGTTCTCCCTCCCATGTGTCAATATCGGACACAAGCGCAACTTCTTCGAGAAATAATTCGAGTGTTGCATTTGGTTTCTCGTGACTGAATTCAGAGATGGCTGAAAGCAGCTCTTGCACGTTTTCCCACCTGCCCATCGATTCAGCAGTTTGTTCTTCTTTGAAAGCTGTCAGAATTCCCAACTCATCTACAAGTGAGCGGGCAAGCTCACTGAATGTCATCTGTGGACGCAGCATCTGATATTTTTCGATAAGGGTTCTAAATTGTGCAAGGCTACTCTTTGCCCGATTCGTCAACTCCGTGATCTCTTCTATTCTCTTCAGCGAATCGAAAATCGATATAGAGTGTACGCCACTAAACGCACGAACGTGTTCTACGGTGACATCGCCAATTCCGCGTGCAGGATAATTGAGAATACGCAACAAACTTTCTTCGTCAGTAGGATTGGCCAACAGCCGCAAGTATGCAAGTATATCTTTTATTTCCTTTCGTTCGTAAAACCGCGTACCTCCAACAATCTCATAGGGGATCGCGTTCTTTCTGAATGCCTCCTCCAGTGCACGGGACTGGGCATTTGTTCGATAGAGCACGGCAAAATCTTTCAGATCGAGTTTACGCTGTTGACCTTCTTGTTGGATAGCTCGGACAATCTTGCTTCCCTCCTCATGGTCATCTGCACACTGAACAAGTGTCACCGGCTCGCCCAATGGGTTTGCTGTCCACAGATTTTTCTTTAACTGTTCTTTGTTGAAGTGAATGAGCTGATCTGCGACAGAGATAATCGACTTTGTAGAGCGGTAGTTTTGCTCCAGGCGAAAGAGCTGACAATCTGAAAAGTCCTTTTGAAAATCAAGAATGTTACGAATATCGGCTCCGCGGAAAGAATAAATGCTCTGTGCATCATCGCCCACAACAGAAATATTGCGATACTTGGTCCCAAGCAACTGAACAACCCGATATTGTGCACGATTTGTATCTTGAAACTCATCTACCAGAATAAATTTAAACCGATCTTGATATTTTTCCAACACCGCTTTCTTCTTCTCAAAGAGTTCAATCGGTTTTACCAAAAGATCGTCGAAATCCATAGCATTGCTTCGTTCGAGTGTCTTTTGATATTCAGCATAGACAAGTGCCGCCTTTTCATCAAAAAGGTCTCGTGCAAGTTCGGCATACCTGCCGGGTGAAAGATATTGATTCTTTGCCATGCTCATACGCGAACGAATCGCGATTGGATTGAATTGCTGTGTTGGCAGATTTAATTTCGTCATCACTTTTTTGATGGCACTGAGCGAATCATCAGAATCATAAATGGTGAAAGCAGGTGTGAACTTCAGGTGCATACATTCTTTGCGGAGAATCCGTGCGAACATGGAATGGAATGTACCCATCCAGAGATTGCCCGCTTCATCACCCTTGAGCTTGATGATGCGGTTCTTCATCTCATTCGCTGCTTTGTTTGTGAACGTGAGTGCAAGAATTTGATACGAAGGCACACCGCATGCCATAAGATAAGCAATGCGATAGGTAAGCACGCGCGTTTTTCCGCTGCCGGCTCCGGCGATGATCATAACCGGGCCATTTGTGGCTTTCACTGCTTTAATTTGAGCTGGATTGAGATCTTCGAGAAATTTCATCAACATATGAATTCTATGAGGTAAAATGGTAAGGATAAATTACACGGAGGGCAAGAAAACTATAAAGATTTCTTCAACCGGTTTTCAACAATGAGCTATGAGGAACATCTAAGAAAAATGGCCGCCGCGCGTCATACAGGCAGTGCACCTTCAAGTCGAAGAAGAAATTCCTTAGTCTTCAATCCTGCCGCGTAGCCGATAAGTCTTGAGTTCGATCCGATGACTCGATGACATGGAACAACAATGGGAAGCGGATTCGAACCATTGGCTTTTCCCACCGCTTGAAACCCGCGCTGTACTCCCACTCGCTTTGCAAGTTCCTTATAGGAAATTGTTTTTCCATACCGGATTCTTTTTAATTCCAACCACACACGACGCTGGAATTCCGTCCCCACCGGATCGAGATGGCTATGGAATTTCACAAGCCGTCGGTCGAAGTAGCGATTCAATTCATCGATAATCTGGCGATTCTTTGTTGATGTTTCGATAAGTTCAGCATCTGCAAATTTCTTCTGCAACCATGCAAGGAATTCCTTTTTCGTTTGAGCAGGAATACTGATCTTGCAAACACCCAATGTTGTGGAGGCAACGTGGATTGTGCCGATCTTTGAGTTGAAGGAGGTATAGTAAATTTTCGTCATTGTTCTGATAGATTTCCCCAAACAGGTTCTACTTTTAATTCACATTTCTTCTTTATACTTGACCTGATACTGATTTTTTATTGATTTATCATGAAAAGAAGCCAGCCGAAAGCCGAAAAAGTATAACCAAAAGGTAGCTGAAAGGCAAGCACTCTCGTCCATCTGTAGGTTTTTTTTAAGAAAATATCTTGACAAAACTTAGAAAAATGCCTTTGCTTCCATCCGCGCAAAATGAACTGGTGTGTGCCCTCCTTCACTCCGCCCATTATAATTAATCGATAATTGCAGATTACTGCTAATACGAAAATCGAATATCAATTGCCAGAGATAGCTTTGCCCGATGACTTTCCCTTCAGTAAATTCATACGGTAAGGAAAGGGTTGGATCTTTGACATTAGCTAGAACGACTTCTTCACGGTTCACTTCCGCTTGCAATTGTCCTTCACCTGGAAACGATTGGACAATCCTGATACCTTCTACATTGATATTCGCAGTCGCATTTATCCCGGCGAAACTATTTACTATTTCTGTTACACCAAAATTAAAGCCAACTTCCCAATTCAACGCCGGTTTATAAGAAAAATCAGATAACAGGGCATTTGAAACCAAATCGCGCTCACTCGTTGATGCTGGGAATGCGGTTAATCGATCCGTTTTATTGATGAAATCTGTTTGATTGCCGATTTCTTGCACCAGTTGTGAACGCACTCGAATAGACTTCTCCTGCGTATAACTTTCTTCTACTCCTGAGACAAATTGTGACAGCCCGTACTGCTCGTTGTAACGAAATCGGAACGACAGATCTGAGTTATTCTCAAAAAGAAAAACATCTTGTGTAATTTGTTGTGAACCAGCAATGGTCGTTTGATCGTTCAAGAAGCGCGAGAAGTTGAGCAAATAAATTTGTTTCGTGTCTGTTTCTTTGCTTTTTTCATCCACACGTAAATATGTTTCAGTTGAAATCGACCGGAGTACTTTATTAAACCATTCGGAAGAAGCCGGAATAAGACGTGCAGGTTGCAACCGCAAGCGAATACTCGCTTTGAGATCTGCGACCGGATATAATTGATCACTTGGCAGGTAGACAACAATATAGTCACCATCGAATCGGGTAAGTTCAAAATCATCTTCATCAACAACACCGTTACCATTCTTATCACCCAGATACCGGTAGTTACCGCTCCCCGGTGTAACCCGGACAAATATTCTCTCCAATTGTGCAGAGCGCTGATTGGAAAATTCATAATAGAGATCGGTTTCTATGGCTCGCTGGAAAGGTGTAAAACGTGTTTGGGATCGAACGAGAACGGCATCTGAATTAAGATTTCCATGCGACTTGAATTCGTCAGTGAACTCAACGTTGCGAAGGTTCAATGCAAGTGAACTCGAAAGCAACTGGTTATCGTTCAATTGCCATGTGTACAGTTGCGTGACTGACTGCGATGCACGATGGAGAGCTCCAACAGCGGCACTGTCTTCTGTTCGAAACTGGAGTTCGAATGATGCGGTCATCTTAGCATATTCAGCAGTGGTGAGCCGTGGCGCAATCTCTAGAAAGCGGAAACTACCCAGACTCATCGAATCCAGTCCAGTCGGCATGGCAATACGTTCTTCGGATTCAATGCGAAATCCAGGACGCCATTTGGCAATCTCATACTCTGCAATGCCATGCTGGCGAGTCCAATGTGATCCATCGTGCAAAAGTGTGTTCGAAGTATTTATCATTTCTATCTGGTACTGAGCTGTCGCCAGATTCGAGTCTGCAATTCCAAGGTCGATCTGCGTTCTTGTTGATTGTACTTCACCGGGCCGACTGAGCGCACCGTATGACGCTACGCCACTTACACTTCGCGTAGGACGATAGGCGAAGGAGAATTCCTGTATATCCTCGTCGGCAGTTGCCACTTCCGTAAGATTCCATTTACGATTGAACTCTACTTCATTTACACGATCCATCGCAAGAAAGCGCCGATCCACAAACCGATCGGAAATATGCGCATCCACTTCACCGATATTCGATCCTCCAATAATCAACCGTTTTGGATTGTACCGAGCAGCAAACATGAACGCACCGCCTTTCATGCTAGATGTATCATCTATAGAAAATCGATTTTGATCAAAACGGCTCATCGCGTATTCGCCGGAGAGCGAGAAATCTGAACCGAGCGATGCTTGTCCGTTCACGTCAATCACTTGATGAAGTTGCGGCATCGGCAAAAATTGCACGGGAATGTAACTCCCCTCTCCGATCCCTTTGAAATGAAATTCACCCGTTGCAACACGATCGTATCCGGCAGAATCAGCAGGCACACTCTCCACAGGCGAGAAATACGCCGTATAGCGAGCCAGCGAATCGCCGGGCGAATACTCAAGAATCGAATAATGCCTGCCATTGATTACTGTGTCCTGCAAAATATACTGACCCTTACCGGTATCCACCTTGGCAATTCCAGATACAGATGCTTTCATACGATCGCCACCGCTTTGCCGAAGGATAGCACGAGTTGAGTCATTTAACGAAAAATCTATCGGTGAATCAGGATCGTCCGCTTCCTGTGCAAATGAAACATTCAATTTTAATCCATGACCGAACGCACTCTCGCTTAGGCTTCCTGCAATAAGATTGCGAACGAATTGTTGGTCGGAATATTCAAAATCGATCGTGATTCGTGAAGCGTTTGTTATTAATCGACGACTGGAAAACGTTACTTCGCCGCCGGCATAATCAATAACATAGTCATTCACTTCTCCGCGAGCCATCAATTCACCATTAAGATATACTCGATCACTGCCCGCAATGATGACGAGACGATTCTCTCCATTATTACCTGTGAGGCGGTATGGGCCTTGCACACCTTCTATCCCCTGAAATTGATTTGTAGCGTACTTTCCTCGTGCAGTTGCGCCAGTAAGAGACATTGAACCGTCAAGATCGGATCCGCCAATACGATCAAAGGACGCGGTACCTCGCCCACCCTGAAGTTTGCGATTTAATCTTCCGAACTCGCCTCCTTCTTTTTGATCAATTTGCAGGTCAAAATCTCCAAGCGTTGCAGAGTAATGAGGATTCTTGATTTCGACATAGACCTTATCAACCTCTTGCAGAGTTTGTGTAGTACCCTCCGGCTGGAGAGGTGAGTTTTCATCCGTCAGTGCTGCCGTCACGTCGATATCTTGAGAAAGCTTGCCAGCAAGCTGCATACGGAATCCGGAATTCAATGAGAGGTCACTATTAGAACCGACAGAAAAACCGCGTACAATCGATCCGCTTTTTTGAAGACCGGATCCAAAAAAATCATCCGAGAAGAGCTTTGTTGATAACGGTGAAATGACCTTTTTTTCTTTGCCTACAGAATCCCGGAGAATTTCAATTTGCCGAAGTGAATATTCGTGTTTGAAGTTTATGGGAAGTGCACGGTATGTAACCGTCATCTTATGAGAAAGCGAGTCAGAAAGTAACGAGGCAATAAATTTCGGAAGAAAAAGAATCTGCCCGTATCGGTAATTCATTCGAAAGTCGCGCATTCGTTCCAAGTGTCGCAGTGAATCGATTATAATATGTTCACTTCCTTCGATGATAAATTCCTGCGGCAGTTGATAGAGTGTATCGGATCTATGAAGTGTGAATACTGCGGAAAGATGGCTAAAAGAGACCTGAGTTCCAGATGTCTGCGCGGATAGGGGGAAAGATGGAAATACCGTTATGAGAAGAACAAGAGAAAGTGAATACTTCATTAATTACGCCGAAGATATATGAATAAAGATTGGTATTAGTACTTCATAGGCATCTCCTAATATTCACTTATGATCGAACAGCCTGCACTGTTGATTCTTATTATGAAAGATAATGAATTACAGCATTCACTACAACTCTATTTTTACAATCGAACTCACTTCGCCTCGTTTTACAGTATCTCCCTCCTACTGTTACGACAGAGGGGAGGAGAATGTGAAGATCCGCCAAAATAAAACAGGTTCAATTGTCACAACTTTCATTATTCGATTTCTGCACAAAATAATAAAATTTCGTTGGGGGCAGTTGAATCGAAAAAAAAACCTGTGAACGTGAAACTCACAGGCTATCATGTGCCGAAGGGGGGACTCGAACCCCCACTCGGTTTGAGCCAAACTGGATTTTGAGTCCAGCGCGTCTACCAATTCCGCCACTTCGGCATTTATATATTAAGAATATCTTTTAAAAGTTCTCTTCCTTGTCCTGATTTAAGAAACTTCTCACGTTCCGCTGCCTGCTTCCTATCTAAATAATTCTCTATGTGTACAAATACCAGTGGTCGTCTTCCTTTTGTCGCTGATACTCTTCCTGAATTATGTTCCTCAATCCTCCGAGAGATGTTGTTAGTCAATCCTATATACAACTTCCCATCTTTTTTTGAATACAATACGTAAACGAATTCCACTTGAGTCCAACGCGGTCGCCTTCGGCGACCAAGTCTACCTTTGCCCGCCGAAGGCGGGAATTCCGCCACTTCGGCTTCTTTAATGTATGTAATATATCAAGGAATGATTTTTGAAACAAGGTTTTTCTTGCGGGGCACTCTTTGACTTTGCAGGCATATTTGGATAGATTTCTTGGCATAGAAAAGAATAATATGATTGATTGCGTTTTCTGCAAAATAATATCCAAAAAAATACCTGCTGAAATTTTATTTGAGAACGACCACGTCGTCTCTCTCCTTGATATTAATCCAATTCATTTTGGCCATGCGTTGATCCTGCCTAAACAGCATTGCAGGGATTTCCTGGATTTGCCTTCTGAGGCATATCAATCCATTTTGGAAGCAGCTAAAATAGTAACGAATGCACTGGTCCAAAGTTTGAATCTTGAAGGATACAATATTTTCTCTAACAATGGCCAGATTGCCGGACAGTCAGTGTTTCACTTTCATCTCCATGTCACACCTCGATATCCCGATGACAACATTCGTTTCGTTCTGAAGCTCAAACAGTATCCTGATGGTGAATTGAAGCGTTACGGAGCAATAATCCGCCAACACATTCAACAACCATCAGCACAGAGGCGATAGAAAACAATGACACAGTATGTTAAATTAATTCCACCATCTGCAGGTCAAAAAATTCGCATTCAAAATGGGAAATTAAATGTTCCTGACCATCCGATCATCCCTTTCATCGAAGGTGACGGCACTGGACCAGACATTTGGCGTGCATCTCAACGAGTCCTTGACTCTGCTGTCACTAAGGCCTATGGTGAGACAAAGAAGATTGTCTGGTTTGAAGTATTCGCCGGTGAAAAAGCGAATGAAGTGTACAGACCGAATACATGGCTGCACGATGACACGATCGAAGCATTCAAGGAATATCTCGTTGGTATAAAGGGTCCGCTGACGACACCCATCGGCGGCGGTATTCGTTCGTTAAATGTAGCACTCCGCCAAATCCTCGATCTATATGTCTGTTTACGGCCTGTTCGATGGTTTACAGGTGTTCCTTCTCCGGTCAAGCATCCGGAAAAAGTTGACATGGTCATCTTCCGCGAAAACACGGAAGACATCTATGCAGGAATTGAATACCAAAGCGGCACGCCAGAAGCACAAAAAGTGCTGGATTTCATTGCGAAAGAATTTCCGAGACAGTTCTCAAAAATTCGATTTGGAACAAAACAAGGTTCGGAGGATTTTTGGAAATTAGCCGGCGTACAGAATTTTTCCAATGATGTGATGGTCGGTGTTGGAATCAAACCTGTCAGTTATTCGGGAAGCGTTCGCCTCATCCAGAGTGCCATCAGTTATGCAATCAAGAACAATCGGAAAAGCGTATCATTGGTGCACAAAGGGAACATCATGAAATTTACTGAAGGCGCATTCCGCGATTGGGGATATCAGGTTGCGAAACAGTACTTTGGTGCCGAAGAAATCGATGGTGGACCTTGGTGCCGCATTCCCAAAGGTAAACCGGGTGCCGGCATCGTTATCAAAGATGCAATTGCGGATATTACTCTCCAGCAAGTTCTCACTCGCCCTGAAGACTTTGATGTTATCGCAACATTGAATCTTAATGGCGATTATCTTTCGGATGCACTTGCTGCACAAGTCGGAGGAATTGGCATTGCTCCAGGCGGCAACATCAATTACATCTCAGGTCATGCTATATTTGAAGCCACGCATGGTACTGCCCCAAAGTACGCGAATCTTGATAAAGTAAATCCTGGTTCTCTTATTCTCTCAGGAGAGATGATGCTCCGCTATATAGGTTGGACACAAGCTGCAGACCTCATCATCAAAGGATTAGAGAGCGCAATTCAATCAAAAGTAGTGACGTATGATTTTGCCCGGTTGATGGAAGGCGCAACAGAAGTGAAGTGTTCAGAATTTGGCAATACTATTATTAAGAATATGTCATTATAAAGCCAACACCGATTCAACATACCCCATGCTGTAAGCTGTTTATTGGTTCTTTTTTTCATTCCTTGAAAGACTCTGCATTTTTTAGTATCATTAATATGGAATTACTTCAGGGAATCAACATGAATCAAGTTTCAACACCCAAACCTCTTCAACAGGAAGAAAAAGACGTCGATGTTTTGGTTGAACAACCTGCGAGGGTGATCCTATACAACGACGAAGTCCATTCCTTTGACGAGGTTATCGGGCAAATTATAAAAGCCGTCGGATGCGATACAACCAAAGCTGAAGCATTAACCTGGGAAGTCCATAATAGCGGCAAGGCAATGGTGTTTGAAGGACAGATGACAGAATGTTTAAAAGTATCGCACGTGCTGGAAGAAATTGCGTTGAATACGCAGATTGAAGTATAATCCTCATGACCTCTTCGGAAATCCGAAACAGTTTTCTGAAATTCTTTGAAGATCGCGCACACACCATTGTTCCGAGCGCTCCAGTTGTACCGTACGACGATCCAACCCTGCTCTTCGCTAATGCAGGCATGAACCAATTCAAGGATGTCTTTCTTGGTACCGGAAAACGCAGTTATACACGCGCAACGGACACGCAAAAGTGCATCCGTGTAAGCGGCAAGCACAATGATCTTGAAGAAGTCGGACGCGATACGTATCATCATACATTCTTTGAGATGCTCGGTAACTGGTCCTTTGGCGATTACTATAAGAAGGAAGCCATCGAATGGGCCTGGGAACTTCTAACAAAAGTCTGGGGACTTCCGAAGGACCGACTCTGGGCAACAGTATATAAAGACGATCAAGAAGCCGAACAATTGTGGAAATCAGTTACAGACATCGATCCGAATCACATATTACGCTTCGGTGAAAAAGATAATTTTTGGGAAATGGGCGAGACCGGACCGTGCGGGCCGTGCTCTGAAATTCACATTGACCGAACTCCGGATGGTACAGCTACTGCTTCGATGGTAAATGCTGGAGTTGCAGATGTCATGGAGATCTGGAATCTCGTCTTCATTCAGTACAATCGAGATGAAACCGGCAAGCTTACTCCCCTGCCTGCAAAACATGTTGATACCGGAATGGGATTCGAGCGTATATGTGCAGTACTACAAGAGATAATATCTAATTATGAAACAGACGTTTTTTGGCCTATTATTAAGAAGATTCAAGACATTGTTGGAAAAGTTTATGAGCAGGAATCTTCCGGTTACTATTTGAGCGGAGAACAGCGGAATAACAACGAAGCAATGAGAGTCATTTCAGATCATGTTCGAACTTTAACATTCGCAATTGGAGACGGTGCAACTCCGAGCAATGAAGGAAGAGGATATGTTCTACGCCGAATACTTCGTCGCGCCGCCAGATTTGGAAGAAATCTTGGGATGCATGAACCATTTATTTATCAGCTCGTACCGACTCTTGTTGAAACGATGAGCTATATCTTCCCTGAGATTAAAACGAACCAAGACCACATACAACGAGTAATAAAGGGTGAGGAAGAAAGCTTTAATGCTACGCTGGATCGTGGTCTGGAAAAATTTGAAGATGTGGTAAAACAAATTGGTCATTCCAAAACTTTTCCCGGTGAAGATGCGTTCAAGCTCTACGATACTTTTGGATTTCCACTTGATCTTACAGAGTTAATGGCAACCGAACGAGAATTGAAAGTTGAAGTTGGCATTTTTACTAAATTAATGGAGGAACAAAGATCAAGATCGCGCTGGCAAAACTTTAACCTTCCATCGACATATACTGGTAAATCGAATGATCCAGATTGGTTAATCAGTAAACAAAGGGCAAGAGAATTTGGCTCTTCTTTGTTAGCGGGTAAGACAAATTTTGTGGGCTATGAGTTGCTCAACACATCCGCAAAAGTACTTGCGGCTACTGATTATTTGGTTTGGTTAGACAATACTTCTTTCTATGCTGAATCAGGTGGACAAGAAGAAGATACAGGTATTATCTACTTGAAAGATGAAATAATTGAAGTCATCCATACTCAAAAAGCTGATGACGTAATTGTCCATACGGTACGGCAGCCAAATAAACTTAAAGAAGGAGATGCTGTTAAAGTTGAAGTCGATATTCCTCGCCGTCTCTCCATCATGCGCAATCATTCTGCGACACACTTGCTTCATAAGGCATTACGACAAATCCTTGGAACTCACGTTCAACAAGCAGGGTCGCTTGTCGCGCCGGATTATTTCCGGTTCGATTTTTCACATTTCGCAAAACTCAGCGAACAAGAACTCACCGACATTGAAGCGTTGGTGAATGAAAAGATTAAGGAAAACATTCCACGCACTCCCGGATTGAACAATATCCCGTTTGAAGATGCCAAGAAAATGGAAGCATTAATGTTCTCTAGCGATAAATACGGAGAGCGTGTGAACGTCATTCAGTTTGGAGATTTCAGTACGGAATTTTGCGGCGGCACTCACGTCGACAACACCGGTGAAATTGGGTATTTTAAAATTCGCAGTGAAGGCAGTATAGCAAGCGGTGTACGAAGAATTGAAGGTGTAACTGGTACGTATGCAGTTAGTTATCTTATCGAACAAGAGCAAGAATTCGCAGACGAATATGATTTTGCATATAATCGATTCGAGGAAATATTCAAGTCACAAATTAAAGATCTGAAAGAGCTTCCGAATATTCCAAATCAGGCTTCACCGGAATTAGCCGGTTATTTTGCTCAATTGCACAAATACAGAATAATTCTAAAAAATGTTATTGAGCAAGACAATGAAACAAAGAAAACGATGGAAAAAGAGCGAGCGAAATCCCGTTTAAAATCGCTTTCCGGCTCAATGGATGAAATGATTTCTTCCGCAGTTTCTGTTGACAACATCAAGTTGGTCGCAACAAAAGTTTCTGCCACTTCGATCGATGAATTGAAATCGCTCGGTGACTCACTCCGTGCCAAGCTCGGCAGCGGCGTTGGAGTGCTAGCTTCAGTTATAGAAGACAAAGTGCAGCTGGTGTGTGTTGTGACGGACGACCTTGTTACCGCAAAAAAGATTGAAGCAGGCAAAGTAGTCGGCGCAGTTGCAAAAATAGTAGGCGGCAGCGGTGGCGGACGTCCGCATATGGCAACTGCAGGCGGAAAAGATATAGTGAAGATAGATGAAGCACTATCTTACACAAAATCTATTGTTGAATCTCTTTTAAAAAAATAGCAGGAAATCTGATGACAACTCTCGAACATCTTCTCCAAATCAAACGCGATCGCGGTGCAGGGTATCTGCTCTTAGTTGATCCGGATAAAATCGATAAAGCAAAATTTCCAGCCTTCATCCGAGAAGCAACAACAGCAGGTGCAGATGCATTCCTCGTCGGCGGGAGCTTAATGCTTTCCAATGAGTTTGATGAAACATTGAAAACCATAAAAGAGAACACAAAGGCACCGGTTATTATCTTCCCCGGAAGCGTTTCACAAGTTTCACCTGAAGCAGATGCGATTCTTTTTTTACTTTTGATCAGCGGACGCAATCCGGATCATCTAATCGGCAATCAAGTTATTGCAGCTCCTATTATCAAACGAATGGGATTAGAAGCAATCTCAACTGGATATATGCTTATCGATGGCGGCAATGTCACTTCCGCCGAGTTTATGAGTAATACGAAACCTATTCCGCGTGAAAAGTTAGACATAGCCGTTGCCCATGCACTTGCAGCTGAGTTGATCGGCTTAAAAATGCTCTACCTCGAAGCAGGCAGTGGAGCAAAACAATCCGTACCGGATGAAATGATAAAAAAAGTAACTCAGTATTGTTCCCTTCCTGTCATTGTGGGCGGCGGTATTTGCACGCCCGAAGAAGCTCGGAACAAAATCAAAGCTGGCGCTTCATTCGTTGTCACTGGAACGATCATCGAACAGAACTCAAACGGTAAGGTCATTAAAGAGTTTGCACAGGCAATTCACAAATCATAAAAAATATTTACAAGCGGACATCCTTTATGACTCCCTTGCACAGTACTATAAAATCGAGAAATCAGTTTATCTCTGATTCATTGAAAGAAAGCAGCGAGACAAAACTCCATATTCTGCAACAGTGTTCAGGAGAAATCTCAAAAGCAATCGACCTTATCATCCAAGCATTCAAAACGAAGAAAAAAGTCTTGCTTTGTGGTAATGGCGGCAGTGCCGCTGATGCGCAACACCTTGCAACCGAATTTGTTATTCGCCTGAGTCCACATATCAAACGTCCGGGTCTTCCGGCAATAGCGCTTACAACAGATTCGTCGAATCTGACTGCGGGTGCGAACGATCTTGGATATGACAATGTTTTCACGCGCTCCATCGAAGCTCTTGGCAATGAGGGCGATGTGTTGATAGGAATCTCTACAAGTGGCAACTCCGCGAGCGTGAATCGCGCATTTCAAAAAGCACATGAGATGAAACTTGTAACAATTGGTTTCCTTGGTAAAGACGGCGGTAAGTCTAAAAAACTTGCTGATCTTGCCATCATTATACCATCAAATGATACACAACGCATTCAAGAAGGTCACATCACTGTCGGTCATATCATTTTTCAACAAGTTGAGCAGGAAATGTTTGGCTGACGTGGCAATCAGGAATTCGGGATTGGGAATGCAATTATTTTATTCACTCTTCATTGACTATTGATGCCGAATAAACGACGACAAGATTTTCTGATTCCCTTATTGACTGTAGTAACCGATGCGGTTGCTTTCGAAGCATCCTTTCTCTTTTCGTACTGGCTACGTTTCCTTCCATCATTTACACAACTTGTTCCCGTCCCTTATGGCGTTCCGCCGCTGAAGGAGTACATTTTCAGCTCATTGGTTGTTATTCCCATCTGGTTATTGCTTTTCCATAGTCGAAGATTGTATCGATCGCGGCGTGCCTCTTCCTTTTCAGATGAGTTTTTTGCTATTGTGCGAATAATTATCTTGGGAATGGCGGTAGTCATGGCTGGCGCATTCTTTTATCGTGCATTCTCCTATTCACGAGTCGTCTTTGGAATTATTGGCGTTACGACCGTTGTGTTTGTCTCAATTGGCCGATTTACAATTATGAAGTTTGAACAATGGTGGTATTCAAAAGGATATGACCTCAAGCGTGTTATCATCGTTGGAACAAGCAATATTGCAAACAAAGTCTTTCAATCCCTTACCTTCCATCGTTCTCTCGGATATAAAGCTCTCGGGTATTGTTCCATCAACGGCAGTACAGAAGACACAATGCCACACATACCATGCTTGGGTTCTATGTCATCTGTACCAGACTTGATTAAATCACACAACATTGATATGGTTTTAATAGCATTGAATGAAGAAGAGCATTCTTATCTCCACAACCTTGTACGTGACTGCCAAGGGTTAAATGTGGAGATGATGATGGTTCCCGACATCCTTGAATTGATGACGAGCCTTGTCCAAATCAAACATATCGAAGGAATTCCTTTCCTGGGAATCAAGAGTCCAGCTTTGAGCACTTGGAATTCCATTATAAAGCGAACGTTTGATCTTATGTTCGCATCATCTATTCTTTTCATTGCCAGTCCTCTCTTTCTCATAATTGCAATTCTTATTAAGTTGGACTCCAAAGGGCCTATTATATATTTTCAGGAACGCATAGGGCTTAATGGAGAAGTGTTTCGAGTATTCAAATTTAGATCCATGCGCACCGATGCAGAACATACGACAGGACCGGTATGGTCAAAGAAACAAGATTCAAGAGCGACCCGGATTGGCAAAATCCTGCGACGTTTAAGTCTGGATGAGCTTCCACAATTCATAAATGTGATCAATGGCGATATGAGCGTTGTAGGTCCGCGTCCCGAACGGCAACATTTTGTAGAGCAATTTAAAAAAGAGGTTCCTCGTTATCTGGAACGCCATCGGGTAAGGACAGGAATGACCGGTTGGGCACAAGTCAATGGATTACGAGGAAATGCCTCTATTACCGAGCGGACAAAGTACGACATTTATTACATCGAAAATTGGTCCTTAACATTCGATCTGAAGATTATTCTCAAGACACTCCACGCAGTTCTTTTTGGAAATGACGCATATTAGATTTAGTGATTCGTCATTTGGAATGAGCGATTTGAGGTCGGTGATTTGGAACAAGAGTCTAGAAATTATTTCTTTCGTGCTTTTAAGTTGATACTTTTTCTATTTGAGTGCACACTATTTTCTTTCACCTTGACACTTTGGTTCTGATCGTATGGTTTCTGCCTTCATCTTCTTCCTTCATTTTGTATTCGCTGTTTTTGCTTTTATGATCTATAAGAAGGAGAGCATCGGCGAAGGATTCCTTGCTATCGCATTTGTCGGAATTGTTTTTGCTGTCAGCTGGACGATTGCTTCAATGTTGACGAACCTCCTGTTCACGTTCAAATGGTTCGTCCAATGGTACTGGCAGCCGCTGGATTCATGGATATGGAGAGTTGTGAGAAAGGAGATCAGCCGCGATACAATATCGCTTCTGATTCTCACCAGCGAAGAGGTTGTATTCTACTATTTATTTTTTCTTTCCAACCCAAAGGGGCACTCGACAAAGGGTGGTTCCTCTTCTGATCGCGCTACTTCAGCTTGAAGTAAAAAGTGATAACGCACGATTGCTCCACTTGCGACAGAGACGATCCAAGTGATTCAAATTTCCAGTACTGCACGGCTTTCATAGCAGCTTCTTCCAGAGATCGATTTGCTTTCTGTACCGGCTGGACAGACTTTACTGTTCCATCAGGAAGAACGATAATGAGAATTTTTACTTGAGCCGACACATTCGTACCGGATGGATATTTCGGTAATTCACCGCTGATTTTTCGGCGGGTCATTCCTTGAAGCCATCGCATCGAGAAACCTCCATAGCCTTCTCCATCTCCATCGCTTTCGTACCCCAAACCATATGGCGTACCCTCTGCAGATGGCTTCGATGAACTACCAATTCCTGAAGGATCTACGCCACTCGGGGGCTCACCACTTTTTCCGGGGACAGGAACTCCACCCTTCCGCCAGGGTTCCCGCGATTCTCCACTCCCGCCGGAAATATCATCACGATCAGACGGAGCGTTTTTGTTGCTCCATGTATTCTGCCGTACATTTTTCTCATCCAATGGAAGCTTTTCTGCACCGCCAAATTCCGATAAAGTGTTCAAACCTTCACCGAGTTGACGCTCCTTTGGAAGTTTTCGCATTCTTTTTGCACTCGATTGGTTTCTCAGTGGATTTGCTGGAAGAGGCGCATTCAGAACGTCCGAAGAGACATTTTGCTGAAGAGTGGGATAAGCAGAGAGACCAAATTCTACATCACCAAGAGGACGCGGAAGTTCGATTTCGGAATACTTAAAAATACGTACAACGCGTCGCGGAGTCGGATTGAATGCTTCTTGATCAACGAGTAACCAAAGCGAATTAAGGAGGGCAAGCGTAAGTGTGATAGAAAGAACAAACGCGAGTGTCATGTGTTTCATATACACTCGTCGTAATTCTCCTGCACCGTATGAAACTCTTCCTAAGTGCGGCGATACTCTCACACATTCTCCTTCGCACCGCACTTCACACTTCTCATCCGAATTGTATTACGCTCTCGCATAGCACCATACACACAATCATCGCATGATATGGCATATACCCGTGAGCCAGTTTCCGATGCACTTACTTATTTCGAATCTTGTCAATAACGTAGTGTGCCTGCAACTCCGCTGCGAAATTCTTCACTGCTTTCTGTGCATCCTCACGAGAAGGATATTTGCCAATGCGAACTGTGTAAAAGTCTTCTCCCTTCATTGGGACCTTTTCGACAAATGAAGGATATCCTGCATATTCTAGATTCTTCGAAGTCTCTACCGCCTTGCTCTTTTCACGATATGCGATCACTTGTACAGTAAACTCACCGCTCATCTCACTGAGTTTTGATACAGACTCAGTCTCAGCAACCTCTTCCTTTTCCACCGTCTCCTTCGGAGGTTCTGCTTTTTCTTCAACTGGAGCTGTTTCGACCAATGCAACATGCGATGTATCAGTTTGATGCTGTGGTTCTTGTGCTGGTTGCTCGATCGGTTCTTGCTGGAATGGCTCTTCCTGCATTTGCGCGACCTGTGCTTTTTTCTTACCCCAAAGCTTAATGATCCCGCGTTGGTTAATGACGTACACCCCAGCTGCCGCGAAGATCAATACTAAAAAGATAATCAGAATTTTTGTTCCGCCGCCGCCACCGCTGCTTTTACTAATTTTCTTTTTCGCCGGAGGAGCCGCCGGCGCCGGCGCTTCGTCAAACCCACCTTCATCAATGAGGTTCAAATCTGGCATGGAATAATCCTCCTTATTGTTTGGAAGTTTGTAACCGTTAATGATTTCTTGCTGTTAATTACCATTTCACTTGAACTGTAACGTACATCGTGAGGGGAAATTCTCTATATCCTCTCCACGTTTCGTACCGCGCATCTGTTAAATTTTTTATTCCAATCGAAAGTCTTAAAAAAACGAGAGGTGTATATTCACCGCTCACATCAATCGTCATATAACTTGAAACTATCGATCTTCCAATAAGATCAGCTTGCTGCTTTCCGACGAACCTTACATCTGCATCCACCACAATCGCCGTTCTCAATCTGTGGCTTGCGCGGCATCCCGCTTCGATCGTAGGAAAATATGGAATTTGTTCTCCTGGAAATGAATCTTTAATCGATCGTAGCATAATGGTAGAAGCAAAATAATCATTTGACTCGAACTTTGCAACCATTTCCGCACAGAATGTGATAATTTTTACATCTCCGTTGTAAGCCGACGTCCAGACTCCTGGGCGAGAAGAATCTGAGTACATGGTCAAATCATTGATTGATTCCACTCCGAAGGACACGCGGCTTTGAACCATCTCATTCCAGTCCGATTCAATGCCAATCTCGCCTGCATTGCTCACATCTGAGTGTCGTATTGGTGAACCAGCAGAAAGAAATCGATTTACTCGAATATTCGATGCCAGCGTCAACGGAATGATCATTGGCTTATATGATACATACACGCGTTGCTGCGATGTTATCGGATAACTTGCCGTTAAATGCGGATACAGACGAAAAAGGCTCTGTCCTGCCATTCCTTCTGCCCAATACACATGTAATGATCCTTCGAAGAGCATGCCTGCATACCAATAATTTTGAATGCCGCCTGAAACATCCATAAATCCCAATCCGCCTGATGCAGTCATCCCATGGAACTTCAGTTGAAGAGGAAGAGAAGCAATGGGCAATGCAGTCTGTAAATTCAGATCGAAGCGAGTTTCATTTGCAGAGGCAGACGAATCCGACACATCAATGTTATCGAGGGAAATTCCGACAGAATATGGAAAATTGTTCGTTACCAGGTTTTCTATTCCCGCTTTCAATTGAAAATCAGAAATTGTCCGTTGGAGATTGGGCGTTGTTGAACCATAGAAACGAAATGATTCGCTCTTGTAGCCGAACCCTCCATCAAGCGCTGCGTTCTGAATGATCGGTACGTTTGATGAAAGATATGTTCTGCCTGCTGCTGTAAAACTTCCATCTGATTGATCAGTGTGTTGCGCAAATCCATTGGTGAGATGATATGTACCACCAAGAGTATACTGATAATTCGGCAGCGACTGACCAAACCAAAATCCCGCTTGAGGTGTGAAGTACGAACCGATTCCTGCTTGCACCATACCGGAATATGTGTTCACCTTTGCTTGCGAATCATCCAGGCGCTTCACTTCCAGTTCCGTCGTTTCACGTTCCCGCTGTATATTCTCGGGCGACTTTTTCTTTGGATGTATCGCATCCTCAACATCTTCGAAAGATATTTTCTCTGCCTTCGTTACATCCACTGATGCGACACCTGTAATGACATATTCCGGCAAATCAAATTTTGGAAGCTGCCGCTGCACTGTTTTCGGAACAGAATTACTCGTATCCTCCTGCGGTGCTCCGATATTCAGATTTTGACTTTCCGGATTTTTCTTTTCTTGATCCTTCTGATTGTCTTGTGCAAACAAAATCGGCACAGGCATGAACAGCACCAGTATAAAGCTCCATTCCAGCAAACTAAACACCCTGCGCACTAATGCTGCTCCATTCTTTTGAGGCGACGTTGCGCTTCTTCCATCACCGATGTGTCGGTCTTTGATTTCAACACGGCTTGATATGATTCACGAGCGCGTTTCGCATCTTTTGTTTGCTCATAAGCATCACCCAAACCAAGATATGCTCTTCCGACCCATCGTTCATATAAAGGAAAAATATATTTCACTCGAAGCAGTGCCGTAATGACATTGGCCCACTCTTTCTTTCCCGCAAGAGATGCACCGACAATATATTGGGCTTCTGCGCCAAGTTCGTCTTTGTGTGATGTCGCAATTTTTTCTGCAATGGTTTTCGCTTGATCGAACGCACCCTCTTGAAAATAAATTCTTGCTCGTGCAACCCTTGCTTCATCAGCAATCGGTAATTCCCCGAAATCTTTGATTACTTGTTCAAATTGCGCGCTTGCATCTTTTGTGTTGTCCGCCAGTTGAAATGATCGGCCAGTTCGCACCTTTGCCTCGGCTATAATCTCCGGGTCTTTCACTTTTTCTTGAACCTGCTTCAGAACAAGAAGGGCTTTTTCCGTTCTATGCTGAGAATTGTAAATTTCCGCAGCCTCAAATAACGATTCTCCAATCACTTTTTCTGAAGCGTTGGGAGTGTTTGCTGCTTTCTCAAATGAGAGCGCAGCTTCATCCGGATTTCCTTCCTCGCGATAGCATTTTGCCAGAGAGTACAGCGCGGACGCTAAGAGCTTGGAGTTGGAATTCTTTTCGGTAAACCTGCGGTAAACTTTTGCTGCATCTGCATATTTCTTCTTATTAAAAAGCAATTCTCCTTTTTTCAATTGAAGGTCTTCTGAAGCAGCCGAAGTTGGATTCTCTTTTACAAAATCGTCAATAACTTCTACCGCATCGGCATCTTTCCCTTGGGCAATGTAGCAATACTGAATTCCAGTCGTCGCATCGGCAACATAATTGCTCTTCGGGAACTGCCTGAGCACTTCACGGTACGATTTCTCGGCCACCACAAACTGCTGAAGATTATAGTAACTATCACCCAGACTGTAATACGCACGGGGCACAAGCTCGCTGTTGGGATATTTCTTCACGAGCTCTTGGAATTCCTTGATTGCATCTCCATATTCTTTTCGCTGAAAGTTTATCCAGCCTTTTGTAAATTGTGCATCGTCAGCAAGTGTGGATTGCGGTAATGCTTTGATTAAACCCTCAAATACTTTAAAGGCTTCTGTATTATTTCCATCCTTGACGTAACTCTGTCCAAGCTGATAATATGCATAATCGATAGAAGTGCTGTCAGGATACAGGCGGATGACCGTGCGATAGCTCCCGATTGCCTTTTTGTACTCTTTCAGAAAGAAATACACATCCCCTAACCGTAAGCGAGCATCAAATGCAAACTTCCCTTTCGGATATTCCACCAGAAGCTGCTCAAATGATTCGATTGCTTCTTGAAATTTGCTTTGCTTATAGAAAGACCACGCAACGCCATATAAAGATTCCTCTTTTTTCGCTGCACCGGAACCCTCCGCGGACTCCTGATAGAGTTGTGTCGATTTGCCGAAATTGCCAAGCCGATATTCTGCTTCTGCCTGATAGAATTTCGCTTCGCTGGATTTTGGATGCTTTGGATATTGCTGGATGAATGCAGAAAACTTCATTGCTGCATCTTTGTATTGCTTCATTTTAAAAATGCACAACGCCGATTGAAATCCTGCTTCAACCTTCACATCGAATGATACGGTGGGAAGTGCTAATGCTTTTTCAAACCAGCCCTGTGCCTCTTTGAATTTGTTTTCCGTCAGGAAACACTCGCCAAGCATCCTGCATCCATCTGCCAACACATCGCTCTTCGGAAATTCCGTTATGAGTCGTTGAAAATACGACTTCGCTTCATCGAGATTGTTTTCTTCAAAATAAATCATGCCGATATCAAAAAGGGCGTTATCGGACCATTCTCCCTGCATTTCACGTTTAAGCACTTCATTGAGTGTTTGCAGTGCTTTATCGGTTTTTCCCATCAGGCGCTCTACGACCGACCTGCGATAGAGCGAAGCGTAGCCAAGTTCATCAGACCGTTCGGCAAGCGTATGAAAAATTTCAACTGCGTTGGGATAGTCCTTTTGATTGAGATAACTCCATCCTAACACATACAATACTTCCGGTGCAAGTTTGTGCTGAGGATGATCAACAAGAAATTGTTTGTAGCGCTTCTGAGCGCTATCATTATCGCCTATTTTATAAAACGCTTCGGCAATAAGATAATCTGCGTTCCCTAATTCTTCTTCATCGTGAATATCCAGATGTGATTTTGTCAATACGTCAATAGCCCGCTGGTATTCTTTCGCATAATAGAAACATTCACCTCTGCGGACATACGCTCCGGGTGTGAGAGTGCTTCGCGGAAACTCTGAGATTAATTTGCCATACTCATCAGCTGCTTTTGCGTATTCGGTCCGCTTCTGATATGTCCATGCAATGGAATACAGTGCATAGTCCCGCAATCGATTTTTTGGAAAATTCTCATACGCGAGCGTATAATACTTCAGAGCGTTTTGCGTGTCATCATTTCGTAGAGAAGCTTCACCGATCCAATACGCAGCTTCACCGGCTTTTTCACATTCGCTGTAATTTTCGAGCACGATTTTAAATGCAATAATCGCTTCACTATTCTTTCTCAGATGGATGCGTGATTGTCCAAGTTTGAGGTATGCCTCTGGAATATAGCGTGATGTCGGGTACTGCTGAATGAATTCGTTATACTTTGCTATCGCATTTTGAAATTGGGACGATTGAAAAAGACATTCAACGCTAAGGAATGCTGCATCCTGCCGCTTAATACTGTTGGGATATTTCGAGGCGAAGGCTTGGAATTGCTGACCAGCAAGCTGGAAGAGACTATCGCGATAAAGTCCATAAGCAAATGCGTAGTCCTGCTCTTCCACTACAGTTGGCGCCTGCTGCAATGGAACATCTTGTGCTGAGGTAAGTATAAGGAATCCGAATGGCGCTATAAGAAGAAAAAACAGAAAAGCAGATTGAAACAGAACATTCCCTTGCTTCTTTTGATGCTTTGAAAATACTTCGAGAGTTATCAATTCTGACTTAAAGCACTGTTTCAGGTGTTACTTCTAATGGCTTAATTTACAATAAAGCCAAATAGGAAGCAAGAAAAAGCAAAAAAACACTTAGATACAAATCTAATTTGATAACTGGAAATTTCCTATTTGCTCAACTTCACACATATCATACTATGGATCGACGTAGCTTTACTTTCAAGTCATGGATATGTTGACGAATTTCACTCAGCTTCACATAATTCTTGCTTGTAAGTGCTTCTGCCCGTCTCTTCTTCCAACTCCTAATCTCTGCTTTCATCACTGTCTTATTAATACCAACTACTGTATGGTGCGCGTGAGTCTCGATGTTCAACGCTTTACAGATGGCGGGTAAAAGTTTTTCCTTGTGCATTGTGCTGTGCCCATGCACAGCTTCGTGTTCAATTCCATCGGCAATTTTTCGAAGTTCAGTTACAGCCATCTTACTCAGTTGATCATATGTATACGACATGGTTCATCCTCCTATATTAAATGATTCTTACATAACCCTCAGTGGATGTATTTCTTGCGAATATAAATTTCAATATTTTTTATTTAGATTTTTCTCAACACAGCTGAATGGCTTCCATGTATATTCGGAGAATCTCCTTTTTCCATTCCATTGCTTTATGCGAAGACAAATGTTTTCTCAAATTCTTCTTTTGTCACATGTCCTTTTGGTTCGGATATCAAGAGCAGCCCGTTTTTCTTAAGCGAGTTATAGATTTCCTTAAAAAGTATTTCTCGATCCGGCACTTCATGAACAACCGCAAAAGCCAAAACAAAATCTATCGAACATGCAAGGTCGTCAATTTGAAGCGAAGACCCGATGCAAAGACGCATCTCGATTCTGCCAAGAAGATTTGCTTTCATTGTGCGACGCCGAAGATTTTGAAGCATTTTCTCCTGCAAATCGATGCAGAATATCCGCCCAGATTCACCGACAATCCTTGCCATAGGCAAACTAAAGAATCCCATTCCAGGTCCTACTTCTAAGACTTTCATCCCTTGCTTTAGATAAGGGCTAAGGAGTTTCTCTGGATTCTGATAGAGCTGCCGTAATGGACTTGCTAATATGTATCCCAGATACCAGGGACATATATGTTTTTCCATTTTACCCTTTCAGAGCATATATATTAGCTATTGCATTTCTGTTCATTTTGTAACTCACTTATTTATTTTATATTCCAAGCAGGCACGTTCGTATCCCATCTCACATGCTTGCCGCATATCTTGCACCGCTTCAATGTTAGATCCTTTTTTTTCATATACCTTCCCGCGATAATAGAGTATCTCTGCATTGTCAGGTTTCAATGTTATTGCCGTATTGATAGAGTTGAGTGCATCGTCATACATTCCACGATTTGCATAGATAGTTGTAATTTTGACATATGCCAAAATATCATCTCGTTTTATTTCAATAGACTTATAGAAATCCTGTAATGCCGCATCTTCGTTATCTATTTGCAGATAACAGGAACCTCTATTATCATACAAGACATTATCATCCGGACGGAATCGAATAGCTTCTGTGTATTCAGCAATAGCTTCATTAATCTGTCCCAATCTAATAAAATCATATGCTTTTTTTGAATGCTCAGATGATTGATTAATATCGCTCACAGACGATTTCTTCGGCGGCCAATCATCGTATGTATCTGCCTGTTTCGATTGTCTCATCATTTTCTGTGCATCAATAAAACGGTTCTGTTGAGCGATGGCTTGCGTTTTGCGGCACAAATACTCCGGATCATTCGGACTCAGTTCCATTGCACGGTCATAGTCCTCCAACGCGTGCTTGTAGTCCTGCAATTTAGCATATGCATCGCCGCGGTCGACATAATAGGAATGATAATTTGAATACTTCAACGCCTCTGTGTACATCTTCACCGCCTGGTCATACTTCCCCAGATAAGAGAATGTGCTTCCCTTGTCAGCTGGAATTGAAGCAGAAAGTTCTTTCATCTTCGGATTATAGACAGCAAGCTTTACACAGCTCGCAATGAATCCCTCCATCTTTTCATAGGAACCACCATTTCGCGGTGTCAATGTCTGCAAGTATTTCATTCTTACTCGATATCCATAGGGATGATATTTTGCGGCTTCAACAAGAGCATTGGTTATCAATTCCTCTTTTTCCAATGCCATTCCAATTTCCACTTTCAAAGCATAGCACACATCTATCCCGACATTCAATTTCAATGCTTGATCAATATTGAGGAGTGCAAGGGAATAATACCGTTCCATTTCTTTGTATTCATTTTGATCTTTTTCTATTGCACGTTTATTCCCGCGTGCATGCAAAGCACACGCACAATAGTATTCGGCATGTGCAACGTATGGTGAATAGGAAGCTGGAAATTGCTTTGCCCAATTTTGCAGTACCGGTTCATAGGTAGAATCTGCTTTCTTAAACGCCTCAAATGCGTCAAAGACATAGTCTTCCGTCTGGTAGTCTTCTTCAAAAGCGTGTTGAAACTCTTCCAGCATTGAGTTTAGAGATTGGAATGATTGTATTTTGAATTGCTGAAGTATCGCGGACTTGTCAACCTTACGGCGAAATCGGGATGTCTGCCCTAAAGACTGCATCGGCAATGTGACCATGAACATTGCAATCATATAGACAAAAACACCTAAATGAATTTTTACGCGATCCATATATTCCCTGTGTGATATGATAGAACTTTTATTCCCCTCTCTGCCGATAATCGTCATTTATCAGAACTTGAGAATCATGATTTTCCTCATCAAGATACTATATTCTTATATTCTCTTTTCATAAATGCCACATCATATTTATTCACCATTTTTCGTTGAGCTTGTTCGAAACCAAGAGATTCATAAAATTCACGCAATTTTGATCTCTCTCCTGCACAATCCAACCGTAAAAAAAATACATTTCTTTTTAAACATTCTGATTCTGCAAATATAACCATTTCTTTTAGGTAATTAGGTAAGAATGTAACCATAGAATAATTGTAAGTATATTATTTTATGGCAAGTTCCAGTAAAATCAGTTACCATGACAACTTTTTGAGTGGAAAGAAGTGTGTGTATTGTGGATCGTTCAACGTCTGTCGAACGAAACGCGGCTACGTAAAATGCAACAAGTGTCAAAGACAAAAAGGAAGTCATCTTCTTCGGCGAGAGTTGAAAATCATTCTTGGTTTTTATCAACAGCAACCGGCGTATCGATTGGCAAATGATCTTGGAATAAATTATAAAACTGTTACCAGAGTCTATCAGCGCATTCGAGAAGCGATTTATCATGTGAGCGAACTTGAAGCTGGCAAGCTCAAAGGAGAAATAGAATTGGACGAAGCGTATTTTGGTGGTCGTCGCAAAGGCAAACGAGGACGCGGTGCAGGCGGAAAAAGTATCGTTTTTGGGCTTCTGGAGCGCAATGGACGGGTCTATACTAAGGTTGTTGATTCTGTCTCGGCCAATGAATTGATGGATCATATTCGACAACATACCAAGAAAGGATCGGTCTACTTCACGGACACCTTTCGTAGTTATCGCTCCTTGAAACGCTTTGGAAAACATCATACCATTAGTCATGGAAAGAAATTTCCGAAAACAAAGAATCATATTAATGGTATTGAAGGATTTTGGTCTTTTGCTAAACATGTCTTATATAATTATCGCGGTGTTTCAAAATATCATTTTCCTATGTATCTTAAAGAAGTTGAATATCGTTTTAACCATCGCGATGACAATTTGTTGAAACTCTTTACTCTAATCTATTTCGGTTACGTTTCTACCTAATTACCTTGTTTTATATAGCCTTTTCCAGCAAACGTACGCCTAACAGATAATTTATGTATAAAACCTGATTCAAATGGTTTAATATCTTTCTAAAATAGTGGATTCTGCCATTGTAAAATCATTGCAGCTATAGATTGATCATTTTCCCAACCAACATACACATCTTTTCGAGATATTTCTTACAATAATTTATCAACGGTCAAATCATCAAGATGCCATAATGGTTTACCGATTTGCATTAACCATTTTGCTGCTTCCCGCATTATTTCAATTGCAGTTTCAACTTGTGTATTCTTTATTTCCACTGTTCAACCTTTACGACGACTATTTCACATAACTATTGTATGAATGTTCTGTTGTGTATTTCTGTCCAAATTGGCATACTCTATGCCATAACTTTGCTTGCAAAGGATTTAATAATCTCAGAAATGAAAATCACCCCATAGTCCATCGTATCACTCATCGCCTCATAAGTGAAACAACTGTGGACAGGAAAGAGAAGACAGTAACCAGTGCATAGCAAAACAACAACTAATAACTCATTGGCTATTCTTTACTGTTTTATATTCTCAACAACTCACTTTCCTTCAAATATTCTTGAATACTCTTCACAGTCAATCCTCCCTCTTTCACTTTTTGAATTGCTTTCACCGCAGTAGCAGCGGCAGAGAGAGTAGTAATGAATGCGACCTTATGTTCCAGTGCCGCCCATCCGATGGCATATTCGTCGTATCGGGACGTTGCACCTAAAGGAGTATTAATGACGAGCTGAATCTTTCCATTCTTAATGAGATCTACAGAATTCGGACGGCTTTCATTCACCTTAAAAACTTTTTCACATAGAATAGTATGAGAGTTGAAAAAGTCCGCCGTTCCTACAGTAGCGATCAGAGAGAATCCTAGTGCTTGTAACTCTCGTGCAATGTTAAGCGATATTTCATTCTTATCATTATCATTCACGCTGAAGAAAACCGTTCCTCCTGTCGGCAAGGTGTTACTCGCCGCGATCTGTGACTTGGCGATGGATGCGCCAAAGTTATCGGAGATTCCCATCACTTCACCGGTAGAACGCATCTCGGGGCCAAGAAACACCGTCGTTTGTGGAAATTTTGAAAACGGAAATACTGCTTCCTTGACAGATATGTGTTTTAATTTTCGGAAATCAAAATTCTTATAACCAAGCTCATCCAGTGTCTTTCCTATCATCACCTTTGCGGCTATCTTTGCCAGAGGAACACCCGTTGCTTTACTCACAAACGGCACCGTGCGGGACGCGCGAGGATTGACCTCTAATACATACACAACATCATCCTTCATTGCAAATTGCACATTCATCAATCCTACAACCTTGAGTGCTTTTGCCAACTTCACGGTGGTCGCCATGATTTCATCCAGTATTTTTTCCGACATCATATACGGCGGAAGGACACAGGCGCTATCACCCGAATGAATGCCCGCCTCTTCGATATGCTGCATTACGCCACCGATCATAACATCTTTGCCGTCACAGACACAATCAACATCATATTCAAATGCATCTTCAAGGAAACAATCGATGAGCACAGGATGATCCGGTGAGACATCGACAGCCTTTTTCATGTAATCACGCAATGCGTCCTTGGTATAGCATACTTCCATCGCGCGGCCTCCAAGCACATACGACGGACGCACAAGCACAGGAAATCCAATTTGTTCCGCTACGAGTACTGCATCATTGACAGTGTGTGCTGTACCGTATTTTGGATGTACGACCTTGAGGTTCCGCAGCAACGCGCCAAATCGCTCACGGTCTTCGGCTAGATCGATTCCTTCCGGCGATGTGCCGAGAATATGTACGCCGTTCTCGTCTAAAGCTTTGGCGATCTTCAGCGGTGTTTGTCCGCCAAAACTGACGATGACACCATACGGCTCTTCGTGGTCACAAATATTCAGCACATCTTCAAGTGTAAGCGGTTCAAAATACAACTTGTCAGTCGTGTCGTAATCGGTTGAGACAGTCTCCGGATTACAATTGACCATAATAGTCTCGAAGCCCTCTTCGCGGAGAGCCATGACACTATGCACACAGCAATAATCAAATTCAATTCCCTGACCGATGCGGTTTGGTCCGCCTCCGAGGATAACTACTTTCTTCTTGGTGCTTCTTACGGATTCATTCTCGCGCTCGTATGTCGAGTAGTGGTATGGTGTCGATGCAGCAAATTCCGCTGCGCACGTATCCACCGTTTTGTATACCGGAATCACATCCATCTTCTTTCGCATTATCCGGATCGCTGATTCTTTCGTCCCCCATATTTCTGCTAACTGACGATCGGAGAAACCGTACTCTTTTGCTTTCCGCAGAAGTTCGGGTGTTACTTTTCTAAATTTCTTTGACTCCAATTTACTTGCCTTCACTTACCGTCCATTCCTTTAATCATTCCCATTATCGGTGAGACTCCAAAGAAACCTCACGTTTTTGACAAAACTAACAAAAAGAAAATATCCCTATTTATCGGGACGTTTGAAATTCAACAATCATTTTAAACATCATATCAGTTTTAAAGATCATGCTAAGTGATTTTGCTTTTGTTATAGACAAATCATGCTCTGTATGAATACAACTCTTCTTCCATCTCAACGATTTGTTTGATGTTATAGAGAAACCACGGATCGATTCCTGTTGCCTGAAAGAGTTCTTCAATCGTCAAGCCGAGCTGAAATCCATATCGAAGGTAAAATATATTGTTTGGACGTGGAATTCTAATCCTATCCAGAACCTTTTGCTTCCATTCAATCTTCTCAGTCTCAGATAGCTCACGAACATTCACGATATCTTTTCCATCAGCACCGAGACCGAAGCGTCCTTGTTCCAGTGAACGAAGCGCTTTCTGCAGTGCCTCTTTGAACGTTCTGCCGATGGACATTGCCTCGCCAACCGATTTCATCTGCACACCGAGCGTATCGTCCACTCCTTTAAACTTTTCAAAATCCCATCGTGGTATCTTCACCACACAATAATCAATGGTCGGTTCAAAGGAAGCAGGTGTTAATTTCGTGATGTCATTAGGAATTTCATCCAGCGTGTACCCGACAGCAAGCATTGCGGCAATTTTCGCGATCGGAAATCCGGTTGCTTTTGATGCCAGCGCCGACGAACGCGATACGCGCGGATTCATCTCAATCACCAGCACCCGCCCATCTTTGGGGTTCACTGCAAATTGAATATTCGAACCGCCCGTTTCTACACCAATCTCTCGGATGACCTTAATCGAATCATCGCGCAGCCGCTGATATTCTTTATCGGTAAGTGTTTGCGCTGGCGCCACGGTAATGGAATCTCCTGTATGTACACCCATCGGATCGAAGTTCTCAATCGAACAGATGATAACGACATTGTCTTTCAGATCGCGCATCACTTCCAGCTCATATTCCTTCCACCCAATGACCGATTCTTCAACGAGTACTTGATGGATGGGACTGCTGGTAAGACCGTGGACAACTTTTGTGCTAAACTCTTCAATGTTGTACGCAGTACCGCCACCTGTTCCACCTAATGTGAACGACGGGCGAATGATGATTGGAAAACCGATCGACTCTGCAACTTTCAAAGCTTCATCCAGCGAATTGACAAAACTACCTCGTGCGCTTTGAAGTCCGGCATGATCCATCGCCCTGCGAAACAATTCACGATCTTCTGCCATTTTGATAGCTTCAAGTTTTGCTCCGATAAGTTCAACGCCATATTTTTTCAACACTCCACCTTCCGCCAGAGCGACAGCGGTATTCAATGCCGTCTGACCGCCCATCGTTGGCAAAATAACATCTGGGCGTTCGCGTTCGATGATCTTTTCAACAAATTCTGGAGTTATAGGTTCTATGTATGTAGCATCAGCAAATTCCGGATCGGTCATGATAGTAGCCGGATTACTGTTGACAAGGATCACACGATACCCTTCCTGACGAAGGACACGGCAGGATTGGGTTCCGGAATAATCAAACTCGCACGCCTGACCAATCACGATAGGACCAGAACCAATGATGAGGATGGATTTAATATCTGTCCGTTTGGGCAATTTTTCTGAGTATCTCCTTCATTAATTTGATCAATATAGACAGAACTCTCTTCCCATTCAATAAAAAAGGTTAATACAGGACATGGACGTTTCTGCACACAAAACCGGATAGTTCTGCACAACAGTTAGTTAGTCCGCTCAACGTTTTCCAAAAAACCTTTTCCACCTGATTTTTTTTCGTATATTAGTAGCGTTAAAATGCTTTTTATCTGACAAGGAAAGATTTCATGAAAAGTGTCGATTCATATCGAACGACAAAAACCATCCGCGTTGACACAAAAACTTTTTCATTCTATTCCCTTCGTGTATTAGAACAATCCATAGGCATTCAGCTTTCGCACCTTCCGATGTCACTGAAGATTCTGCTGGAAAATCTTTTACGACATGAAGATGGGAGGATTGTTCGAAAAGAAGATATTGAAGGTTTGGTACACTGGGATTCAAAAGCACCACCAAACAAAGAAATCGCCTTTATGCCTGCACGTGTTCTCTTGCAGGACTTCACTGGTGTGCCTTGTATTGTTGATCTTGCCATCATGCGTGATGCGATGATCAAAATGGGAGGCGATCCCAATAAAATCAATCCTCTGCAGCCTGCAGACCTCGTCATCGACCACTCGGTACAAGTGGACGAATATGGGACGCCTGAAGCTTTTCAAAAAAATTCTGCACTCGAATTTAAGCGAAACTACGAACGATATACATTTCTTCGCTGGGGACAACAGGCCTTCAAGAACTTCCGCGTTGTACCGCCGAATACCGGAATCGTTCATCAAATCAATCTTGAATATCTTGCACAAGTCGTCTTCTCTTCAGCAAAGGATGGTGAACTACTTGTTTATCCGGACACGCTTGTCGGAACTGATTCGCACACGACCATGATCAACGGGCTTGGTGTACTCGGCTGGGGCGTTGGAGGCATTGAAGCAGAAGCTGCAATGCTTGGTCAGCCAATTTCCATGTTGATTCCACAAGTGGTCGGATTCAAATTGCTTGGAAAATTACGGACGGGTTCTACTGCCACAGACCTTGTGCTCACTATAACACAAATGTTAAGGAGAAAAGGCGTTGTCGGAAAGTTTGTTGAGTTTTTTGGATCCGGATTGTCTTCACTCACGCTCGCCGATCGTGCAACCATCGCAAACATGGCTCCAGAGTATGGCGCAACGATGGGTTTCTTTCCTGCTGATCTCGAGACAATCAATTTTCTCCGCTTCACAGGACGGAGTAAAGAACAAGTTGCACTTGTAGAAACGTATCTCAAAGAACAAGGCCTCTTCCATACTGCAGAAACTCCGGAACCGGAATTTTCTGTTGTATTCGAACTTGACCTCGCTTCCATTGAACCAAGTATTGCTGGACCAAAACAACCGCAAGATCGTATTTCACTCTCAAGGGCGAAAGCTTCGTTTCGCTCATCACTTGTTGAGATTCTCGAAAGTAAAGGCGGTGCCATAGATAAGATGGCAGCGGCTACTTGGGCACATTATTCGGACGATTCAATAAAACCCAATTTTCTCAAGAGTGTTAATGTCGAAATTGAAGGACACCAGCATAACCTGCAGCATGGTTCTGTCGTCATTGCCGCGATTACAAGCTGCACAAATACATCAAATCCATCTGTCCTTATTGCTGCAGGACTGCTTGCGAAGAAGGCCATTGAGAAAGGATTGTTTTCGAAGCCTTGGGTGAAGACAAGTTTAGCGCCCGGATCGAAAGTAGTTACCGACTACCTTCGAGATGCAAACTTGATGCAGCCTCTGGAATTACTTGGTTTCCATCTCGTTGGTTACGGATGCACAACATGCATTGGTAATAGTGGTCCACTTCCAGAAGAAATCGCAAAGGCAATACAAGAGAACGATCTCGTTGCAGCAGCGGTTCTATCAGGAAATCGAAATTTTGAAGGACGCGTCAATCCGTATACACAGGCAAATTACCTTGCTTCACCACCACTCGTTGTGGCATACGCGCTTGCCGGAACGATGGATATAAATTTTGGGAAAGATCCTATCGGCGTCGGGAAAAATGGTGAATCCGTATTTCTCAAAGACATCTGGCCATCTCCTCAGGAAGTGGAACAGACTATTCGTCAAAGTGTGAAGCCGGAGATGTTCAAGCAGGAATATTCCAATGTCTTTGAAGGTGACGAAAGCTGGATCAATCTACCTATCCCAACCGGAGTACAGTACCCCTGGGAGGCAGACTCGACATACATTAAAGCGGCGCCGTATTTTGAGAATTTTTCACGCGAACCACAACCTTTGCAGGACATTCATAACGCACAAGTACTAGCCCTTCTCGGAGATTCTGTCACCACAGATCATATATCACCTGCAGGTTCATTTACTGAAAATACTCCAGCAGGCAATTACTTGATGTTCTTAGGCATCCGGAAGAAAGACTTTAACCAGTACGGATCGCGGCGCGGCAATCACGAAATCATGATGCGTGGAACATTTGCGAATATTCATTTAAAAAACTTATTGGTTCCCGGCAAAGAAGGCGGCATTACCATCCATCCTTCTTCAAAAGATCCAATATCGATTTACAATGCAGCGATGAAGTACAAAGATGATGGCATACCTCTTATTATTATTGCAGGAAAAGAGTATGGATCAGGTTCATCGCGCGATTGGGCTGCAAAAGGCCCGGCTTTGCTTGGTGTACGGGCAGTTATTGCCGAGAGCTTCGAACGTATTCATCGCAGTAACCTCATCGGGATGGGCATTCTCCCCTTACAATTCGAAGAAGGGCAGAATTATCAGATGCTTGGAATTTCTGGATTTGAAGCATTCGATATTGAAGGACTCGCTGACAACCTTAAACCAAGAAAAAAAATAACGGTTACAGCATTATCACAAGACGGCTCAAAGAAAAACTTCGTTGTAGTGTGCCGAATTGATACACAAAATGAAGTTGACTACTACAAGCATGGTGGCATACTTCAATATGTATTGCGATCCTTATTAAAACCAGATCAGCCAATTATTGAACAACAAAAAAAGACTGTGATCGAAGGCAAAACACAAAAATATCGGATTCTCTTCAATGGAGATATAGAACAGGGACAAGATCTTCCTGCAGTAAAAGAACGTCTTACTCAACTTTTTAAGACTTCACCGGAACAAATTAACAGACTCTTCACCGGCAAATCTGTTACAATCAATAATAATATCGATTATACCGCCGCACAAGAATATATTGCTGTATTGAAGAATGCGGGTGCACTCTGCTACTTTGAACCAATGAAGGTGATGCATACACCTCAAGCAGGCGATTTAATGAAGGGCGGACAACATTCCAAAGGTTCAAAGTCCGGTGGCCCTGTACACTCCGGTCTTTCATCATACAAGAAAAAGCTCTCGTCGAAAACAGGGCAATCGTACGAATTGAATTCCCCATTACATACTACAGGATGTACACTCACAGCTGTAGGAATGATTTTCCTATTATTCTTGTACGTCTTTCTCATTCTCTTCATCGCAAGCAAAACATTTGACCACATTGTCGATAATACTTCGCTTCTCGATGGAAAATCTCTCATCATAGGAATTCCTCTATATATCATTCCAATGTTCCTCGGGATATTGTTGATTATATCGATGCTCAAACCTCTTATCGCACGACCTGCATCGAAACGCTTTTCCGTTGCTCTTTCCCGGAAGAAAGAACAGGCACTCTATGCTTTCGTTGATAAGCTCTGCCAATCCGTCGGCGCTAAGATACCTTCTACTATTGAAGTCGATTGTTCGGTGCATGCTTCTGCCGGGTTCCGACAAGGAATGATAGGGTTTTTAGAAGATGAACTTACATTGACGATCGGACTGCCAGCAGCGTCTGAATTGACAACAACAGAGTTCACAAGCTTGTTGGCACATGAGCTTGGCCATTTCACACAAAAGCTCGGCATGCGACTCTATTACATCATCACAAGCGTTCAGAGATGGTTTTACCGTCACATATTTGAAGAAGATAAAATCGATCAGAAATTGGCTGTCTTATCAATAACATCAAGCGGCTTTTTGCGCTTATTTGTTTTGCCTGCCGCAAATCTTTCCGTTTGGTTATCTCGGAAAATTCTTACAGCGTTTATGTTTGCTGGAAATATCATCAGCAGATTCTATATACGACTCATGGAGTTCGATGCCGACCGATATGCAGTGCGTCTTTCCGGTTCTGAGGCTTTTGAATCATCCCTTTCTAAACTGCACTTGCTCAATATTGCTTTGAAGGAAGCATTTTCTCAGTTGAAAATGCAGAGAAGACCAGAAGATAATTCTTTGCCGAATGATTTCGTTCTTCTCATTTCTTCTCTTATGAAACAAACATCTACTGGGGATACTTCAAAAGCGAAAGAGGCAACGCTAAAAAACTTAATGGGAATTCCCGACAAGAATCCAACTGACCGCGAACGCATTGAAAAAGTAAATAGTATACCTGCGAAAGCTGTACCCCAATCGGAAACTCTTGCGTCGACACTCTTTACTAATTTCAAAGAAACAGCCAAGATCACATCTTCACGTCTATACCGAGAAGTTCTGGGTTTGCAGTTCAGCAAAGACTCCTTAGTCCCAACGGATAAATTTGTTAGTACATCTGGACAAACGCCAGAGATGACTGAGAATATAACCGAAATTGATACCAACTTTTTTTAGTATTACATTAAACGAATAATTGGATGAACACGCTATGCCCATTTTTGATTATCGATGTACTAGTTGTAACACGATTTACGACATCCTGCATAAGGGGAAGGAACTGAATGAGGATATACTGTGTCCTCACTGCGGTTCGCATCGGCATACGAAATTAATCTCTTTGCCGAGTATTATAACAAAAGGAACATCTTCGGCGCATTGCGATCAGGGGATGTGTGGAATGGAAAAATCGTGCTGCAGTGATAGATGTTCGCTTAGTGGAACAAGCGGATTGAATTAATTCTTTTAAATTTTTTGTCTTTCGATTACCTGAGTTGCGTTTTTTCGCTCCAATTCTATTTGAATCATTTGCTGCAACTCCGTTTTCAGACGCGATTTCTGAATAAACCCGTCGCTTGGGGAATCATATTTCAAATCGCGATACTCATCCACGTCGTATGCCGAAAAAAGATATACACGAACATGTGGAAAGTCGGATTTGATTCTGCGGGTTATTTCCACACCGCTGATCCCGGAAAGGCTGATATCCATCAAAACGACATCGGGGAAGTGCATCTGAACCTGAGTGAGTGCTTCATCTCCAGTGCCAGCTTCTCCTACAACAACAACATGATCAGTTCGCCGAAGATACTCCGTTACCAACATGCGCATGGAAGCCATATCATCAACAACGAGAACTTTTAATTTCGGTAATTTATTTTGCTGTTGTGTTTTACTCATTGCAGCACTAGAGATTAAATTTCATCTTTCGCAAACTCTTCCACGACAAAAAATACGAAACTCTCGCTCCGCAATCAAGAATCCACCATAAATATATGTGTTTCAGACGAAAGAATTCACCCCAACCTTTTCTGAAATCGCATCACGCTCATGCTTAAAATGACACTGCCGAATATCAACAATGCCAGTGCCTGAGTCCACAGAATGTTTATACCGACTCCTTTGAGGAACAAACCGCGTACGATAACAAAATAGTAACGCAGCGGCATGATGTAGGATACATATTGGATAATGATCGGCATATTCTCAATAGGAAAAACAAAGCCGGAGAAAAAGACCATCGGCATCATAAAGAAAAAGATCGCTGTCATCATTGCCTGCTGCTGTGTGCGTGAGATAGTAGAAATGAAAAGTCCGAGTCCAAGGGTTGTCATTAAAAAAATCAAACTCAATCCAAGCAAGAGCAGCACGCCGCCTTTCACCGGAAGACTAAAAACCACCGAAGCAAAGAAAACAACAAGGATCACATCGATCACTCCGATAACAAAAAATGGGGCAAGTTTTCCGATAATAAGTTGATACGGTTTGATGGGCGTGACGACAAGTTGTTCGAGTGTACCGAGTTCTTTCTCCTTAACGATTGCCAGCGATGTCAGAATCATAGTCATCACCATGAGAAGCAATCCAAGCACTCCGGGCACCATAAAATTCCGGCTTTTCAGGTCGGGATTATACCATACACGATATTCTGCAGATAAACGCGCCGGCATCATGATGGAACCGCGTTTGACGAGCGATTCCAAGACAATGTTTTGTGAATACGTGCTCACAATAACAAAAGCATAATTGAGGCCAATCGTCGCCGAACTTGTTTCCGTGCCATCTGCAACAATCTGAAGTGGCGCAGATTGACCGGCACCTATTTTTTTTTCAAATCCTCTTGGAATGACTATCGCGATCGACGCATGTCCATCATCCAATTGATTGTCGATCTCGGAGGTTTTGTCATTATATCCAACAACTCTGAAATATTCTGTACTGGTAAAGTTTCGGATTAATGTTCGGCTTGATGGCGAATTATCAAAATCGCAGACAACCATAGGAATTTTGCTCACATCAAACGTCGCGGCATATCCAAGGACAAGCAACTGGAGCACCGGCGCAGTAAAGCTCACCATAAACATTTTCTTATCTTGGCGAAACTGAATGAATTCTTTTTTGATAATGTGAAAAATGATGTTCATGTTCTCATCCTCACGCAAGGAATTTCCGCATACGAAGTGAACTGACTCCGATCATCACCACGGCATAGATCGTAAGAAAAATCGCCTGATCCCAGAATGCACTTACTCCTGCTCCTTTTAGGATAATTGCACGCAGGGCAACAAGAAAATATCTCGCTGGAATAAGATATGTGACCCCTTGAATGATCGCCGGCATATTGCGGATTGGAAATACAAAGCCCGAAAGGATAAACGTCGGAAGCATCGAAAGGATTACTGCGATCATGAATGCAAGCTGCTGTGTTTCCACAAGCGTCGATATCAACATTCCGACTCCTAATCCACCGACAAGAAAAAGGGTAGTCATAATGGATAGGAGGAAAATACTTCCTTTGATGCTCACATCAAACAAGACATATCCAAAAAATAAAATTACTACTGTTGCGATGAGAGAAATAATAATGTACGGTATGGTTTTGCCAAGGATCAATTCAATAGGTTTAATAGGTGAAACCATAATTTGTTCCATTGTGCCAAGTTCACGCTCACGAACGACCGCAAGCGCTGTGGAAAGCACCGTTGTTACCATAAGAATAAAGGCGATAAGCCCCGGTACGAGAAACTTAACACTCTTCAATTCTGGATTATACCATACACGCGGTTGAAAATCGACTGGCAAGGTGATTTGCTGCCCCCCTATTCTCATGAACGACTCAGCCATAATCTTGAGGGAGTATTGTTGGATCATTGCATTGATATATCCCAGAACGGTCGCTGCTGCATTGGAGTTAGCGCCATCGACAATGACTTGTACAGACGCAGTTTTCCCTCGTTGAATGTCTTTCGAAAACGAAGAAGGCACAACTAACACAACACGAACTTGTTCTCCATCAAGCAAATCATTGATCTCTGCTTTGCTTGATAACGTTTGAACTTTAACAAAATATTCCGAAGTAAAGAATTGTTGAATAAAATCTCTGCTGGCACTACTTCTGTCTTCGTCATACACTGCCATCCTGGTATTCTTTACATCGAAGTTCAAGGCGTACCCGAACGCAAAGAGCATCAGCGCTGGGAAGAATAATAAAACGCCAAGTATACGCTTGTCGCGTATGATCTGGCGAAATTCTTTCCGCACAATAGGAAGAATATTCAGAGAAAATTTTATTGTCATAAATGAATATCTTCTTCCTTCCGTGCATCTTCTTCAGCAATCATGTGAATAAAGACGTCTTCAAGTGAAGGAATGATTTGTCCGATTCTCTCTATCTGAATCTTATTCTTCGCCAGTACCTGATTAATTTTTTTCTGTGTGTCGGGTTCATTGAACGTACTGACATGAAATGCCGATCCAAAAATCGATGTCTCTGCTGTCCATGGTTGTCCTCGCAACAACTCCATCGCATCCACAGGCTGTGTGCAGTGAACTTCAAAGATAGAATATCGATCAAGGCTATGCTTTAATTCTGTCGGGGAACCGGTAGCGATTAACTTGCCGTTATAGATCAGTCCAATCGTGTTGCAATGTTCCGCTTCATCCATATAATGTGTTGTGACAAACACAGTGACTCCGCGGTGCGATAAATCATAAATCAAATCCCAGAAGTTGCGCCGCGATACCGGATCGACACCTCCTGTCGGTTCGTCAAGAAATAAAATTGGTGGCTCGTGCAGAATAGAGCATCCCAGCGCCAATCGCTGCCTCCATCCGCCTGAAAGCGCTTGAGCCCGCATTGTCTCTTTACCGGTTAATCCAGCCATCTCAATCGCCCAACGCTTGCGTTCTTCAAAATGCTCGCCGTCAAGGCCGTAAATGCCGCCATAGAAGTTAATATTTTGCTCAACTGAAAGATCCTCGTACAAAGAAAATCGCTGTGACATGTATCCAATATGTGCTTTTACATCGTCGGATTGTTTCGCAATATCAAACCCATCAACACTCGCCATGCCTTCGGTTGGTAAAAGAAGTCCGCAGAGCATTCGAATGGTGGTCGACTTTCCAGCGCCATTCGGCCCAAGAAAACCAAATACCTCACCTCGTTTCACTTTAAAACTGACGCGATCGACCGCAATAAATTTTCCGAATTTCTTCGTCAAACTGTCAGCAACGACTGCATACTCCAGGTCGGATTGTGTACTGTCGAACTGCCTTTCTCTCTTACCAACCCACAACTTCACTCGTTTTCTCCTATCGCTCTTTTCAATCTTGCCAATGCAAGAGTACAATCGACTACTGATTGTGTATGCGTGAGCTTTGCTTGCAAAAGTGCAATCTCCGCGTCAAGCATATCCGTGTTAGATGTAATGCCATTTCTATATTTTTCCGAAGTCATGCGATACGATTCCTGCGCTTGCTGCATTCCATCATATGCGACATCGACTTTTTCCTTAGCAGTCTGAGCATTGAAATATTGCTGTGCGACATCCAATGTCACTGCATCGTTCAACTGCGACATCCCTGCCTCCGTCTGACGCAAGGTGGCCTGTGCCTGTACGGTTTGATAATGTGTTGCAAGCCAATCCCAAATATTCCATTGAAACGTCACACCAACATCCCATGTTCCATCCCATTGATCTTTCGGGGGAACGATTCGTTGGTTTGGCCTGGCATAATCATAGTTGGCAATAAAAAAAACTTGCGGATACCAGCCTCCTTTTACCGCAGCCACACTTGCGCTATTCATGTCACGGCGTAACTGCATCGATTTCAATTCAGGACGATGATCACGAGCACGTTTCTGTAGTTCCTGTAAATCTTCATGAAGAACCTGTACATCCGTTCCTTGGAATATTGCCGGTGTATCACTCGGCATCACCTGTAAATCCAAAGAATTTCCAAGAATACTATTCAACGCCATCGACGCAAGGCGAATTGCATTCTGTGCTTCTATGTGCTTTACTTTGACATCTGAACACTGCACTTGCACTTTCATCACGTCGGCATCTGTTGCCAAACCTTGGTTCTCGAGGTTCGTGACATCTTTGAGATGTTCGGACATTTGTTCAATCGACTGACGAATAACTTCTTCTACCCTATGTGCACGAAAGAGATTCCAGTAAGCAACTATGACGTCCAGAATCAAATCCGATTGATCCTTCGTGAGATCTTGACGGATCGCACCGGCATTCAGTTCAGCCATCTCCCGATTCTTCATAAGCTTGAATCCGGTAAAAAGCGGCTGTTGCAAGGAAAGTCTCATGTCATAGTTTTCATTGATAGAGGGGAATATCACTGCAGAGTAATTGAAATACAATGAGTGAATATTAATCCCAAATGGATCGACTGCACTTAGTTTTTCCGCACGTCCAGTTAACTTTAGTTGAGGGAGCAATACTGTCGTCGCCTCTGATGAACGCGCCTCCGCTGCCTGCACCTTCGCCTGACTCATCTGAAGTGATGGATTTTGACCTAATGCCTGTACGATACAATCAGTCAAACGGAGAGGTTGAACGTTCTGCTGGGCAAACACGTTGCTTGTTATTACGAAGGAAATCATTAGGAATTTTATATTCATGGTCACCTCATCAAATTGTCAAAGATTCATACTCGCGATAAAAACATCTTCCAGCGATGCTGGAATAATCCGATAACTGTGGACTTCGATCTGTTCTTTTTTTAGCGTTCGTAGAATTTCATTTTCTTTCATCTTTGCGTCTTGAACCAGGATGTGCAGACGGTCACCGAACAATTGGATATCTTTTCGCACGAAAGATCGCAGCAGTACTTCTGAAGCAGCTCGTACGTTATCGCAAACGAGTTCAATCACTTCAGAATGAAAAGATGATTTAATAACTTCCGGAGTATCGCAAATGAGAAGCCTGCCTTGGTTCATCATCGCTACGCGAGTGCTTCGCTCGGCTTCATCAAGATAGGGCGTGCTGAGGACAATAGTAATTCCAGATTTGAGAAGACTCGATAATATTTTCCAAAAATCCCGGCGGGAGACCGGATCAACTCCTGTCGTCGGCTCATCGAGAAAAATAATATCCGGTGTATGAATGAGCGTACAGGCAAGTGCAAGTTTTTGTTTCATGCCTCCAGAGAGACGTCCAGCGAGACGATCATGAAACTGTGTGAGCCGTGTAAAAGCAAGCAGTTCTTCTTTTCTATTTTTATACTTATGCACTTTATGGATCTCGGCGAAGAAGTCGATGTTCTCATCAATAGTTAAATCTTGATAGAGGCTGAAACGCTGCGAAAGATAGCCAATGTGCTTCTTCACATCACTTTTCTGTTTTCGAATGTCATAGCCCAACAGCGAAATACTTCCTTCCGTCGGTGCCAGGATTCCGCACATCATCCGGATTGTTGTCGTTTTCCCTGCGCCATCAGGTCCAACTAAGCTGAAAATTTCTCCTCGCTCAATAGTGAAAGAGAGATGATCCACAGCGACGAGATGATCTTTCAGCTTTTCACTAAACACCTTCACAACATTATCGAGAATAATGGCATCAGCCATAACAAACAACCTTATCTATTTGCCACATGCAATATCACATCTGCCGGTACACCGGCTTTCAATGTACCATCAGGATTCGGCACTTTCACTTTGACACTAAACACGAGCTTCGTCCGCTCGTCATTGGTTTGAATATTTTTCGGTGTAAACTCTGCGATCGATGAAATGAATACAACTTTTCCTTCATACTCTTTTTTCGGAAACGCATCAACAGTCACGAAAGCTTTCTGATTCAGTTGAACTTTCGGAAGATCAACTTCTGTAACATAAATTGTAATGTCCATCAATGAGAGGTCTGAGATTCGATAGAGCGCTGTACCGATACCAACAAGCTCACCTTGCTCTACAAAACGTTTGGTGATGCTCCCGGCAATCGGAGCGACGACATTGCAGTCGCTCACTTTTTTTTGAAGAGAATTGAACAATCCCTTCGTCTGGTCGCGTCGGGCACGTGCTGCATCTATTTCTTCCTTCTGCAAGCCGCGTTTGGTTTTTTCCCATATCTGCTGACTAACGGTAAACCGAGTTTTTGCATCATCAAGCTGCTTCTCCGTAACACTCTTCGCACGGTAGAGTTCTTCCATGCGCCTCAGATCATCATCGGCGTTTTTAAAATTTGCTTCCGCTTGAATAAGATCTTCTTCGCGTGCTCCTTTGAGAGCAAGCTGAAATTGGGCTTCCGCCATTTCATAACCGCCGCTCGCTTGATCCAATTGATAGCGCCAATCAGTATCATCGATAATCAGGAGCGTATCGCCCTCGCGGACAAGCTGTCCTTCGTCGGCTATAATGTGCTTGATCTGACCGCCGGATTGAGCGCTCAGAGTGATTTCCGTTGCTTCAATGGTTCCGGTTGCCGAGATGGTCGGTCCATCGCCGCCACTGCAGCCAAAAAGAAAGGCGGCACAAAAAAGAATTGCTAGAGTTTTGTTCATACTTGCCTCGATGATTCATTTGTTGAAAGACTAAGATTATTCAATTGAAATCGTTTACGTGCTTCTTGAGTAAATGCGCCTTCATAGAGAATTCTGAAAATGCCTTTGAAAGCTTCTTCTGCCGAAAATGGCTGTTGAGAAAGTATCTGCGGATTCATAATGCCTTCAATTGTCGTGGTCAATATGAGATAAAAAAGATCCGGATCCAGGTCTTCACGAAAGACTCCCTCCTTTTTTGCCTGCTTAAACATTTGTTGCAGCTGGCTCAACACCCGTTCACGGCGGAATAATTCAATCTCTTTCCATAGAGCCGGTGCAAACCGTTGAACATCTGTCATAAATGGACGTGACAGCTTCCGCATATGCTTCCCGACAAACGCAAGAAGTGTTGTAAGTCTTTCTTCGATCGGTTTATCTGAAGAAATAATTCCTTGCACTTCTCCTTCAATTTTCTTCATAAATGTATGAACGATCACCTTCAAGAGAGTTTCTTTGCTTGGAAAGAACTTGTAGACAGTTTTTTTACTCATTCGAAGATCCGACGCAATCTCATCCATCGTGACTTTATAGAATCCAGTGTTCATAAATCTGTCGGAAGCCGCATCGATTATTCTTATCTCGTCATCATTTTCGGACATAATCTAAATCTCCGATAAAAACTATAATGGTATTATAGGTTTCCTAAAGATAAAACATCGAAACACTATAATAACTGCAGTCATTTATTCTATTCCATCAGGAAACTATTATCGTTTCTTACGTTTCCAATATAAATAACTGATTCTGATTTGTCAAGTAGTTTTTTCGGGGAAATAAAGATGTTTACCGAAGTAGGAAAACGGCTTTAAAGAACTCTGCATCCCGCTTTTGTGAGACGCATCGGGAGAATTTTATTTACTTAACCCTGTCTTTTTTAAACTGGCTAGGCAATAGACCAAGTAAATTATAGTTTTCCAAGATCAAGCTCATGTAAAGGAATTCTCATGCCATTGGATTTTCGAATCCTTCTGCCAACATGAGCAAACAATCCTCCAAAGATGCGAACTGCTAGATGATATATGTGCCTCGGGGCAAATCCGGTTTCATTCATTAATCTGAGAAAACAGCTGTCTGCTTGCTTTCGAGTAAGCGGAACACCAGCGGGAAGAAATTGGTAGAGGGCATCGTGGATAAGTGACGCATGGTATGTTTTAGGTTTCCTTGTACGCGAGTCTACGACTCCATCAGGAGTACCAAAAAGCATATCAAATATGCAGATTTTCGGAGAGCAGCCATCCCAAGCATAGCTCTTGTTGACGGTCATCTTTCCATTACGGAGAAGAATCAATCGTACAATTCCAGTTTTGTCTTTAAACGCAAAGTCATCTGTGAATGTAAACCCCGACTTCCATGAAAAATCTTGTTCGAGTTCGAAGACCCATTTCACACTATTCTCACACATTCAACACTCCCGGAAAATGTATTTATCTATTGCCGAACGGATGGCGCTTGGTAGCAAATATTATTTATTTTTTTTCGATTGTGCCTTTAATCGTAGTATTCATACCATAAGTAAAAATATTCATGGTTATATTTTGCTCATGAAAACGTAATTCAAAAATTTGTTTTGATGGATCGCCGATAATATGATGTTCAATAATAAATGTATCATTATTTTTCCAATATCCTTTGCAGGCTATTTCCTCTCCATCAGGATGAACTCCCATCGAAAAATCTATTTTGTTTATGATATAATTGCCTTTCAAACCAACCTGCATATTGATCTTTTTATCACCAAGACAATATTTCCACAAACACGCGTCGTTCTTGGCAAATGTAAAATTTGTTGATTTGAAACCAATTCTATTTGTTTCAAGAATATAATTGCTGTCGGAAATTTTCAATGCAATTTGCGGCATCGATTTGTTATGTTTTTCTTTAGGATTTTCTATTTCCAAAATAGTATTACGTAATTTTTGGAAAGCTAATGGATTAGCAGGCAGCAGCAAATCACTTTTTATAGCTGAATAAATATTCTTCTCCAAAAACGACTTCATAAACTCCCCATAACGATTGATATCATCAAACCCATTAGCGGTAATTACAACCACTATATCCAAGTCTGGCCTAACAATGATGTACTGTCCTCCTGCACCCCAAGCCATATAGCCCTTTTCCTGTATCCACCACCAATAACCATAGTTCAAACCCATAGCATAGCTAACATTGTCAGGTATCTTCACTTTTTGAGATGTAGATTCTTTTATCCACTCATCTGATACAATTTGCTGTTGATTCCACTTACCTTTATTCAAAAATAAATATCCGAATTTAGCCATATCTCGCGGGGTTAAAAAAATATCAGATCCACCATGATAATATCCATCAGAGCTTTTTGCCCATTGATAAGATTTAATACCTAAAGGGTCAAAGAGATATTTATCAGTAAAATTCTTTGTGCTTTCCCCGCTTACTTTTGTTAGTATGGCAGACATCATATGCGGCAACATAGTGTTATACTCAAATTTTTCTCCTGGTTTATCCCTCATAGGAATTTTAATCCAGTTTTCCAGATCATAAGGAGATGGCCCGGAATCTTCCATCCAATTGAAGCCAGCCGTCATTGTTAATAGGTTATACAAAATAATATCTTGTTTTAGTGGTTCATGAACATATTCAGGAAAGAATTCTGAGACTTTCTGATGCAAATTATTCAGATATTTTTTCTCTAATGCAATTCCCACCAACGCTGATATTATGCTCTTCGAGGCTGATTTTACATTGTGGGTTGTGAATTTATTGTAGGGAGCCCAATAAGCTTCAGTAACTATGCAACCATTTCTGATAATTAGAATGCTGTGAAAATCTAATGTTGAAGCATGTATTTTTTGGAACATCTCCAATATATTTTTTGAATCCATTCCTTGTTCTTCCGGTGTCGAAATCCTCCATTTGTCATCCGGATCACATGAACCCTTTATTTTCCCATATAATGAAATTGAGAAACTAAATCCAAAAAAGATTATTAGAAATAGTATTGATTGTAATCTGTATTTTACCATAGAAATATCCATTAAATTTTAATATGTGTTGAAATCTAATTTTGATCAACGCGTGGTACTTAATCTCTTCAAATCCAATTTTTGTAAAATTGATAATGGATACTTATTATTGGTTGTATTGAGAACCATAACTGTTACCATCATATTGTCCAGGATCTTAACTGAAACTTTTATGGAATTTGAAATTTCGTCATTCTTTCCCTGTGGCCAAATAATAGCATCGAATTTTAAAATCGAGACTGGTGTGCCTTTTTTTGAAAATACTGCCTTTATATAATCCGGTACTCCCTGTCCGTGAATGATTGCTATAACGGCTATAGGCCCCTTGGGGGAGCTGTAATATCTTTGAACACGCGCTTGTACAGTGTCATCCTTCATGTCAACGTGTTTCTCTTTTTTCACAGTAACTCCTGTTGCAATAAAATCACCAAGTGTGTCTGGCAGGAATGTCGCTAAATGCGCAGCCGATTGGGAGAAAGTATTTATCGCAAAAATTGGAATCAATATAATTGCTAACCAGAAGGAATGGTGAATCTTCATTATATTCTCCTTTAAGTGTGATTAACAGATGGCACATAAGTCCGTGGCGCTTTTTGCGCCACGCGATCGCGATCCGCATCGCGGGATCGGATTGCGCCGCTGAAAATTATCAAATTGTACCAAACGAAACAAGTTCATGATGAAAACTTTTGAACCTGCGCCTGAGGCGCATGAGCTTCTGGCTTACAATTCCGTACTAAACCTATGCTCGCTTTGAATTTTGCAGTTCAAAAAATTTGTATTGCACCTCGTGCAATATCATTCTTATGACTCCGGCTGTGTTCTATTTTTCTGGATAGGCCGAGCTTGAGCGCCTGGTTAGCCACAGTGCCTTATTATTTAATATAGTTCTGAGAATGGATCGCATTCGGAATTCTCTTCCCAGTCATATTCTATTTCATTGCTCTGTCGCTTCGCTATTTCGTGTCCGAATAAATCGGAGATGAAGCCAAGTGTCATATCAATTCCAGCACTGACTCCTGAACTTGAATATATATTCCCATCACGAACCCATCGAGCCTTTTTAATCCAATGAACATTTGGCGATTCTTTATGTGTCCAAGAAAATACCCGCTTATTTGAAGTCGCCCTTTTTCCGTCCAATAAACCCGTTTTTGAAAACAATATTGAGCCAGTACAGACGGTCATAACATATTCTGCTTTCTTGGATAATTCGGCTATCTTGTTCACAAAACTACTATTCTTCAATAAATCTCTTATTCCTATTCCTCCGGGAATCAGCAAAATATACGATTCAGAATGCAACTCAGAAAAAGGACGTGTTTCGACTCTTACTTTCTGAGAACTGATGATAATTCCACCCTCTTTTGAATAGAATTCCGGATTGAAGTGCTCGGTTAATCGTCCAAGCACTTCAATAGGACCGAATGCATCCAATGTCTCGAAATCAGTAAATAAAATTACAGCTACATCTCTCATTTATTATTCTTTTCCTGGCACTGCGCTTAACGGACGTGTGCTAATCCCGATTCGGCAGATTTGTTGTCTTCTAAACAAATTGTGGCCGAATCGAGGGTCCCGCTGCTGCGGGAGCTGCGCCATTGAATATTTTCAATATACACAAAACGAAACAAGTTTATTCTGAAAAGTTTATTATTAAAAATCAAAACTTATCCCAGCTATACTTATCGTAACACGCCCATTGCGTCTGCTTGATGCATGGGTTAGGGCGCTTCATTTCAGCAAAACAAGTTTCTTTGTTTCAGTGAACGAACCAGCTTGCAACCGATAGAAATAAATGCCGCTGGACAAATCAGACGCATTCCATTTTCGAGAGTAATTTCCAACCTGCATTTCTTCTGACACAAGTGTTGCTACTTCTCTTCCTATCAAATCAAATACTTTGAGTGATACATACGATTTATAGGGAAGATTGAACGAAATGCTTGTTGATGGATTAAAGGGATTGGGATAGTTTTGATCAAGGCAATACTTTTGAGCAATATATGCATTGCCGGTTTTCTTTTCATCTACTGATACTGCAAAACCACCATCTGTTGTGTGCAGAATTGTACCGTACCATCCCACAACTGTTCCTGTATTAGCAGAGATGAAGGAAACTCCGAAGAGAGTATTGTTTGTTCCACTTGACTGGCTCGTCCAAGTTGTACCACCATTCGTTGTGTGCAGAATGGTTCCCCCATCTCCTACTAAAGTCCCTGTGTTCGCATCGCTGAAGCAGATGCCTTCAAGGTCATTCGTTGTACCGCTTGATTGCTTCGTCCAAGTTATTCCACCGTTGGTAGTGTGGAGAATTGTTCCACTACTTCCCACGGCAGTTCCTGTGTTTGCATCGGTGAAGGAAACTCCTAAAAGAGTATTGCTTGTCCCGCTTGACTGGCTTGTCCAACTTGAACCTCCATCGGTAGTACGAAGAATTGTGCCATTGTCGCCCACCACAGCACCATTGCTTAGATCAGTAAACGAGACACCATAAAATGAATTGATAATTGGAAAATTGGATTTGGTTGTCCACGTTGTACCGCCATTGGTGGTTTGGAGAATTGTTCCGTTTGTTCCCACAATAGTTCCGAAGTTAACATTGGGAAAGGATATTGCATCGAGAGAATTCGTTGTGTCACTTGATTGCTTCGTCCAAGTTGTTCCTTCATTAGTGGTGTGGAGAATCGTTCCGCTGCTTCCTACGACAGTCCCGGTATTTGAATCGGTGAAAGAGACTCCTCTAAGCGCAAGCGTTGTGCTACTTGATTGCTTCGTCCAAGTTATTCCACCGTTGGTAGTGTGGAGAATTGTTCCACTACTTCCCACAGCAGTCCCAATGTTTGCATCTGTAAAGAAAACGCTGTTCAGATGATATCGATAGTTATTTATTCCACTTGATTGACTCGTCCAACTTGAACCACCGTTGGTAGAACGAAGAATAATTCCGCCCTCTCCTACAACAGTTCCTGTGTTTGCATCGGTGAAGGACACAGCATTGAGAGACAGGTTTGTTCCGCTTAATTGGCTCGCCCACGTTGCACCACCGTTTGTAGTGTGGAAAATTATTCCACCATTTCCGACGATAGTTCCGGTATTTGCATCGTTGAAGGACACAGCATTGAGAAACAGGCCTGTTCCGATCGACTGGCTCGCCCATGTTGTACCACCGTTGGTTGTACGAAGAACTGTTCCCATTTCTCCTGTCGCAATTCCAACGTCTGCATTGAGAAACAAGACATCGTATAGAAAAAACGTTGTTCCACTTATCTGGCTTGTCCACGTTCCGCCGCCATTTGTGGTATGAAGAATCTTTCCTAACATTCCCACAACAGTTGCTGTGTTTGAATCGACGAAGAAGATTTTAAAGAGAATATTCGTCGTTCCACTTGACTGGCTCGTCCAAGTTGTACCACCATTCGTTGTGTGCAGAATGGTTCCCCCATCTCCTACTAAAGTCCCTGTGTTCGCATCGCTGAAGCAGATGCCTTCAAGGTCATTCGTTGTACCGCTTGATTGCTTCGTCCAAGTTATTCCACCGTTGGTAGTGTGGAGAATTGTTCCACTACTTCCCACGGCAGTTCCTGTGTTTGCATCGGTGAAGGAAACTCCTAAAAGAGTATTGCTTGTCCCGCTTGACTGGCTTGTCCAACTTGAACCTCCATCGGTAGTACGAAGAATTGTGCCATTGTCGCCCACCACAAATCCAGTGTTGGCATCGATGAAGAAAATTGCATCGAGATGATTCCCCTGCGGTAATGGGTTTTGCCAATTCCATCCGGATTGAGCATGCAAGCTGCAGAAAGATAAAAATATTTTGGAAAGTAGAAGAGCAAAAAAAATGAAAGGATTTTTCATTGCATCTCCTAAATATTGACTAAAGGGCAATTGCATCCTAACTACTGATTAGATAGAAATTGTTTCTCTATCATACAAAAAATGCATGAAACATAGACTTTTAAAAAAAATTTATAATTCTTGCGCTCGCCAACAATAAGTACTTACATCTACTAGTGCTACTTCAAATAGGAAATATTGTAATCAAAAAGACACAGTCCCGCGAAAACAGTGCGCAAACATAACCGAAACACAATTTTATTGAAACGACACTAGATTAAACGGTTTGTCCATTTTCCACATTAAATACCACCCACTGGAAATACCTTATAGTATAAATATCTGTCTTCCTCTACTTAAAAGCAAGATATCTAGTATTCCTCTACTCATACTTTACACTGGGACGACCTTGCTCTGAATTCCCGTGTGTGCGGGAATGGCACAAAACTTTTATTTTCTTTTACATCAGCCGCGAAATCGATAGCTGTAAACAAAATCAGGACAAAGTAACTCCTATTCGATCCTGTATCGGTATCTTAAACGAACTTCCTTTCTAGTCCGTTATAGTAATTCACTCTTAAGATTATATATTTCGATTCCGTCCGACTGCCGGTCGGCAGTCAAGATCTCGACTCTATCAAGACGAGACTTCAACGAAGTTGGGCAGAACTTTCTGCCTGTCCTTCACTTCGCGTTTTTGCGTCGCACTGTTGTTAAGCGAGATTAAGGAGAGATGTCGAGATGCACGATTAGTTCATTGAGACAGCTTGCCCGCCGTGCTTTTCTTTTGGTGGGAGGGGTCGCTTTGCGCTCAAAGAAAGCGACGTTAAGTTTATATTCAAAAATTTTAGAGTAAGATTCCCGTTCCCCGTTTTCACGGGAATGACTTGAATGTTGACGTGTGATTTGCTGGATGAGTCGCGAACAGGCAAACTACTTAACAGCAATTCCTTTGAAAAAAGTGTAATTGAAAGTACCATTTTCTCCAGCCGTGACATGCAAATCTGCAATTCCCTGTTCCCATGTCTTGAGATCGATCATTCCGTTCTTGAGTGCCTGGTCTTTAGCCCCTTCCACCATTGTGTTAAATGTGTTTTTTGTAAATCCATCGACCCATTCCGGCCTGCTCGAATCTACATAAACTTGTCGTGGTGTTATATGAATGTCCCTGAACCCCGCTTGCTTTATTAATGGATACAGTTGCCGTCCGATGAAGGCATTTCCTCCCATATCCGACTGAACTTTCACCAAACAATCGATCGCTTGTTGAGCGAATTGGCTCTCAGGGTAAAAATAAGCCGACCCATGATCGCCTTCTATAACTGTGATAGTACCTCCGGGTTTTAAAACCATCTTCAGTTGCTTCAACGCTTCAAGCGGCTTTCGAAGATGCTCCAGGAGAAAGCAAACGAAAACATGATCAAACCAATCCGCTTCAAAAGGAAGATGGAAAACATCAGCTGTACAAAATTTCACATTCGATAAACCTTGTTGTTCAATGGAGGTTCGAGCAGTTTCAAGAGACACAGGTGAAACATCGATTGATGTAAAATGTGCTTCCGGGCTCTTTTGAGCCAGGATGATCGTTTGTGCTCCTACACCGCATCCGGCTTCAAGCACGTTGTTCCCTGCCGGATAGAACGTGTCGTGATGTAACAATTCTGCCAATACATTTGCTTGGTATTTGAGACGTTCGTGTTCCCTGTCAGAGTAGCCGTGAACATAGTCGTGTGATTTCATTCTTCCTCGTAATAATATATGATGGAAATAAACTTCAGATTAGACGGACGTTATTTCTTGTTGTTCCAATAGAGAATTAGGAATCAACATTTTATGGAGGGCAGCTTACTCGTACCGCAGCGATTCAACCGGATCTACACTTGCTGCTTTACGTGCAGGAAACACTCCTGCTGCAAGTCCTATAGCGGTCAAAATGCCAACAGTAATCAATACAAGAGAGATGGAGAGAACGGGCCGTCCGACGAATTGCATCGCCCCTTCTTCTGCAGGAATCATCCAAACGATGGAAACTACAGCATAACAGAAGAGAATTCCAATGGCACCGCCTGACAGCGATAACAGTAATGATTCAAAAATAAATTGCGATAAAATATAGCTTCGTCGTGCACCAACAGCCAATTTGATACCAATTTCTTTCGTACGTTCTTTGACGACCACATACATCACATTGGCAACTCCTACACCCGCAATGACAAGTGTAAGAAAACCGATAGAAAAAAGGAAAATTGAAACACCAAGCCCAATTTTTTGACTTATCTTTTCGGCTTCAATAAAATCCCAGACGAAAAGCGCTCGTTCATCTTTCGGATCGAATCGATACTTTCTTCCAAGGACATCATAGAGTGAACTTTTCACAAACTCTTGCCGAGTCGGATCGCTAGGTTGAAGGACTATCGAGTTGACAAATTCATTTCCGTACGATGTCCGAAACGTTGTATATGGAATGATGGCACGGCGCGTGTCAGGGCCATTGTTCATTGCTGTTTGAACTTTTTTTTGAATGAGGCCGACCACAGTATAAGGAACACCATCGAGAAGGATGCCTTTCCCTATCGGATCCTCATCCTTAAATATATCTTTTGCAATCGCCGTTCCGAGAACCAGGACCCTCCGCTGACGGTTCACATCAACGTCATTGAGGAATCGGCCGCCTCCGGACGGGTACATCCGGCGCATTTCTTCAAAGCATGGATTCACGCCTTCACATTCCGCCGTGATAGAAAATTTTCCATACGTGAGGGTGACATTATTCCGATATTGCGGAGAGATCATCCCAATTCCCATTACTGTTTTGGTGATAAGGTCAACGTCCTCTTCAACAAATCGAATTTTTCTTCCTTTCGGCAGCCCTTGATACACCAGCCCCGTTTCACCGCCGTATATTATAATAATACGATTTCCAGCGTTCATCATCCCTTTGAGCATTTGAGTTCCCAGCCCTTCGCCAAAGGAAAGCAGAAGAACTACAGCGATTGTTCCCCATGTGATAGCGATCAGTGTTAAGGTTGCACGAGTGCGGTGTGCACGAAGATCGGAAATGAAATCTTTGAATAGTTCGAAAAACATATCTGTTTCTTTAAATACTTTTGATAAACCCTGCAGCTATGTCCGCAAACACTCGACGACATCAATATTGGATGCCCGGCGCGCAGGCATAAGTCCGGACAGCAATCCCACAGTGATAAGAACAAAAATTGTTACTCCCACAACTTCGAAAGACAACTCGGGTATCCCTACATACTCTTTGATAGGCATCATGCTCAGGAGTGCAACGATTCCATACGAGATCATAAAACCGATCGCTGACCCCGTAAAGACAATAAAGAATGTCTCTGAAAAGAATTGAAACAAAATATTCGTTTTCGTTGCTCCAACTGCACGCTTCACTCCGATTTCTTTTATCCGTTCCTGTACAACAATGAACATGATGTTTGCTACTCCAAGCCCAGCGACACCAAGTGTGAAACTGCCTATAAGTCCTAAGAAAATATTGATCCCAAGAAACATATAGAATGAGAGACGATCGAATTGAGTTGTATCCCAGATCCAGACGGCATCTTCATCTGTGGGATCGAATTTATACCGCTTGCTGAGCACCGTCCGTACTTCTTTTGTCGTCTGTTCTCCCAGCCGTGGATCTTTGATCTGGTAAATGATATCGCTGAGATGGATTGTACCGTAGATCGAAGCAAAAGTTGATATTGGTATGAAAATCCGATCCTGATCGCGGCTATTATAGGAAGAGGGCTGCGTTTTTTTTTGCATAACACCTATGATCATAAATGGAACCTGACCGATAAAAACCGTCTTACCGATAACATTCTGGTCTCCAAAGAGTAATTCTTTCACCTTATCGCCGATGACAGCGACGCGTCGCCGATCCTGAAGATCCAGAATATTGATAAAGCGCCCTCCCGCTTCAGGAATGATATTCCGCATATCACTGTAGACAACGTTCACTCCTGAAATGGTTGGATTCAAAATGTTCTCACCAACTCGTGCAGTTGTCTGTCGAGAAAACTCAGGACTAATAGCAAAGACATTGGGTACTTGTGATGCAATGAGTTTTGTATCTTCTTCGATGTACGATATAGGCCTTCCGATCCCGTATCCTGCCCATGGTTTTGTCGTCTTCCCTGGAAACATGATGGCAATTCCTTCTCCGATGCCGTGCATATTCGCCGCAGTTTGCTTCTTGAATCCGACACCGAACGCTACGAGCACAACAATAGCGACGGTTCCCCAGATGATTCCGAACATCGTCAGAAATGCCCGGAGCTTCTGCGCCCGAAGGTCAACAATGAATTCTGAAATGACTGTGCGAAATTTTTCCATCGTTTCTTTGAAGAATTCTCAGTCGATCTTTTTCACCGGCTTTTCAAATATTTCGTCTCCTTCTTTCAAACCAGAGACAATTTCGATATTAATTGCATCGCTGAGTCCGGTCTTGATGCACCGCTTCTCATCTTTTTGCCCACTGAAAGCAACATTCACGAACGCAGAATCGTTGCTGAATGTGATAACTCGCTCAGGAATCGTCAGTACATTAGTTTTCTTTTGAATGATAATGCTGGCGTTCGCAGAATAACCGGCACGGAGAATGGTATTCTTTGAGGCAGGAACAATAATTTCGATCGGGAAAACCGTCGCATTATCTTTCTTTTCTGCTTTCAGCCAGATCTTTCGGAGAATTCCCCGTACAGTATCACTCGGTAAAGCCCCTACTTTGATCTCAACATCCATGCCTTCTTTCATTTTTCCGACATCGATCTCATCGACAGTACCCTTGAAGACAAGCCGATCCATATTTGCCATTTTCATCAATACCGTTCCGTCCTGATAGGGTGTCATTGGAGTGATGGGATCGCCGACCTCAATAGTCCGATTGAGGACATAGCCCGATATAGGAGCTTTCACAATAGACTCAATTTCGGTATCTCCGATCTTAATTCTTCCGCTTTCCATCAAAGCGAGTTTTTCTTCAGCTATTTTTAAATGAAGCCCGGACTCCTCATACTGTGTTTCGAAATCTTCAAAATCTTTATCCGAAATGAGTTTATTTTTGATCATACTGTCCTGACGCACCTTCTGTTTCTTGAAGTTGTTCAAATCCACCTGGCTAAGCTGCACTTGCCGTTTTGCATCGGCAAGATCGACCGGCGCCGGATCAGGCTTTACTTCCAGAAGCGGCTGGCCAATCTTCACATATTCACCCACATCCACATAAATGTGACTTATGACTCCGGATATTATCGATTTTACAGAAATTTCATTTTCTGGTTCGATTGTTCCGACGGCAAGTGCTTTATCAACAATGGTTCCTTTGGTCACTTTGACCTTTGGCCGATCGTTTTGGTCGGAAGATTTATTGCTGCCAAAGAAAAGAAAAGCCGCGCCGCCTATTACGATAACGACAATCGAAGAGAGGATAATTTTCTTTTTCATAGTCATTGGACGGAAGTGTTTAGTATAACTGATTGTGCTGTTTAATTTCAAAAATCTTCTAAAGAATGTACCTAAGATACGTTATTGTGAAGTCTTAAGTTGCTACATCCTCAAAATTTCTTTATTCAAATGAAGGGCAGTCGTTTCCGTTATCTTTGACTTTCAGATGTTCAAAAAGGTTGTGAGAAAACGACCGTTATTACAGCCGTTTGTTTTTTGATACAAAAGAGCACATCCGGCATCGATAACCCAGCACAGGAGAATAGAAGTGACTTTGTTCTTTATTTCTTTATTTGTTTTAGTATTGCTTTTCTTTTGTCCGTAAAATGCCACCAGGGCAATGCCGTACCGTCGTTTACAAAACTTATTGCGGACATAAATACATCGACAACGCACGGATCCTGCCTTTTTCCTTTAAGGCTGCAAAGCGTATAATAAAGAGCAATCGCATCTTTACCGCGAAGATCCTCCGGCGTGTGTATTCCGAGAAACTTAAGGTCTGCTTTAATGGATTTCCCTATATTTGGCAAATCACTAAGTTCTTTTACATTTTTAAATGTCTTTTTGGCCATATGGTTTCTTTGCTTTATCTATCATGCATGTGGAGTACAAATGACATACTATCACATCTGTTCTATTTGCCGGAGATGATGCTGAAGATGCCCCAAATAATCAACGACAATATATCCGATTGTCAACGGTTCGCCGGAACCAATCGTGCATGGGATCAGTAAACATTCTGTCGGCATGTGGTTGAGAATGTGTGCGAGATGGATATTATATACCTTCCAAAAAGCCAGCAATTCTTTCCATGTGCGTGAGCCGTACTGTTGTATGTTTACCCACTCTTTCTGTTCATAAGAAGGAAGGTTTATGGTTTTCAAATACTGTGCACGGACGAAACGCTGATGGTTGTTGGAAGCGGAGTCTATGAGATGTCCTAGAATTTCTTTACGTGACCATTTACCTGATTGGGGTTTCATAGACGTTTTTGCTTCATCCATATTTTCAAAGCGCCCGGCAAAATCTTCAACAGTCTTTCTGATCCCATCGGCAATCTTTCCCGGAATCGTGGATTGATCTTCAAGAATATCAATGAAATGTTCAATTGGATATTTTGTTTTCATAAAGCCTTTCGTAGTAACAATACCAGACAACTATTTTCAAAATCACCTTACTCCCTTAGTGTCAAGATATTGTGAATATTTCTTATCAATGACGAGAACGTGATCGTAATACCACTTTGCCAGAAATGCAACCATTTCTTTCTGCTTTTCCGGTCCCTTCTCTTTTATTTCTTGTGTCATCGTCGTTACTTTTTTGATGAAATCAAGATGTTTCCCGATGTGCGATGGTAAATCCGGATACAGGTGTTTGATCATGTACCGCTCTTCGGTCGCAAAATGTCTGTACGCGTGGTGGATAAGAGAATCAACGATGGAAGATGTTGCTTGCCATTCATTTTTCTTTTCAACGGATGTGACGATTTGGTTGAAGATGTCTAATAATACTTTGTGCTGCTCATCGATCTCCTGCACATCGATTTTGAACTGTTCTTTCCATTGTATCGGCTGCATTCCAAACCCTCCTTGTTCAAGTTCTTTCCTGTAGTTTTGGGATTGTATGACAATACTTTTATTGTAAGAGAGCTCTTCTCATAATATTTCTTATTCTGTTTTCTCATCCTCTATTTCTCATTTTTCATCTTTTACACTTTACTCTTCACTTTACAATCCTTACCAATTTACCTTTACTTAAGAATATAATAATTTTTGATTCAAGTTCGATGCATTGGGGAAAGACCTGTTTAGTTGCACTCAGTCAATCTATCATACTTATAACGCATGAATAATAGACTCGCATAAATGTTTTTTCATAAAATACTCAGTGCCACTAAAATTTGACGATGACGCAATGAAGAGCTGGTTTTCTGTGATGAATGTATCGGTTTTCTTTGGGGAAAGCAAGGGAAGAGACAGTCCATAACTATAAGTTATCAAGAGAGGCGGGCATCCAGCTTTAAGGTTCCACAAATACAGAAAGTGTGAAGTGTAAAGCGAACGAGCAGCAGCAATATCTATCATGCCATTTTCCCCTATGATGGCACGTCCAATATCAAATAGTGTTCAGGGAATGATATAAATTTGCGAGTGAATTGACAAAATCAATTCTTGTTTTGTGCAGACTTATTGAGCATCGCGCAAAATGTGTTTATCCTCTCAAGCAACCATACGGACTGTCTGAATCTGCTCCGATTCTATCTCGATAATCTCAGGTGTCGGTTTGCTCGCCTGCAGTGCTCGAATCATATCTTCCATCTTTATCGGCTTTGTAATATAATCATTCATTCCGAGCGACAAATACTCTTCACGATCACCATGTTGTGCATTAGCTGTCATCGCTACGATATTCGGTTGTTGATCAGACGGGAAATCTTTACGAATTAACATCGTCGCCTGCCGACCATCCATTTCAGGCATTTCAGCGTCCATTAAAATCACGTCGTATGATCGGCGTTTGAGCGCGTCAATGACTTCAATTCCATTAAAAGCAACATCGGCGTGATACCCCAATTTTCTCAAAAACCAGAGCACGATTTTTATGTTGACGAGACTATCTTCTGCAAGTAATATTCTTAAGGGGTGCTTTCTTGCCATCTGCACGTCAAAATCAGGGAGGTCGTGCATAGCTGTCCGCATTTGAGTACGTTCTGCTTGATATGTATCTTCAACCCGTGTTCGCTTGGTTTCAGATGTCTCTAGTTCACTGACTTGGCATTGCGCTTCAGCCGCAATACTCAGAGTTTCTATGCTTATAGTCTCTGTCTGTTCCATAAAAAGTCTCCAATCTCTTATTTTGAATTTCAATATCTATGTTCTAAAAGGACAATTATAATGCCAACAAAGCCCCAAAAAAGAGTCTATAGGAATTGACTATTTTGCCCCATTTTATCGATTATTCATAGGAATTTCATATGCTGATCCTTAAGTAATTTGTAGAGTTTTCACTTTTATCTCGGTTTTGTAGGGCTTCCAGAAATATTGGATCAATAAAAATTCCTTATTAAGGTTGGTTTTAACAACTGTTGCGGAAAGAGGCTTTTTTCATTAATTCTTAACTTGTGCGGCAAAACGATATTCTCGCCATAACATTGACATGAACTTCGAAAAAGAAGTAAGCTTGAAATCAAAAAAAAGATAGGTGATGACGTGTTTTTTATAGAATCAGAAAATGTGCCGTAATATAAAGATAAAAGTTTGGTAGATGAAAACTCTCCGATAAAAGTGTTCAAGCTTCAATTACTATAAATTTAACGTATCGTGCAATTTGAAAGAGTCGGAAGTTCGGGAGCTATTATGTACACCGCAAGCGGCGTGGATTTATCCCAGCAGTGTTTCAATACTTGTTCATATTCCCAACTGACCAGTAAGACGCGCCTATAACTACCATGCGGCATATGCTTTATGAATCTTTATAACTGCTGGATCTTAAATCGAATCCGTAAAGTACTATTTGCCCAATCGCTGGAAATGATCTTAAATTCTCCGATTTCCTTCGTTGAGGAAGCATGCACTCCACTGCATGGACAGGCATCGTAATCACCAACGTTGATGATGCGAACAGATTCTCCTGCATTTTGAGGAAGTTTTGTGAGTGAAACTATCTTTCCTGCTTCTTCCCGGGTTAGAATTCTCTCCAGAATCGGCAAATCAGATTTGATTATCTCATTTACCTTGCCTTCTATTCGAGTAATTTCTTCGGCGGTTAGATTTCGTTCAAAATGGTAATCGCATTTCGATTTCTTCTTCTCAATGTGTGCGCTAAAAGCACGGCCACAATTGAACATCCGCACCATTGTTTGATTCAAAATATGTTCCGCCGAGTGCATTCGCGGATCGTATTCTTTTCGATTAGAAACGACCTGATTCATATTTCGATTCCATGCTGTTGTTGTTTATTTTTCATATTCGTAGTGCAATATACAAGATTCTTCAGACATTTATGATAGATGAAAGAAGCCACAATCCTCTAATGTCACTCTTGCAACTTTAGAAATTATTTCGGAACCTGATATCATACTATATACATTGCTCTTTGCGCAAGAATTTATCTTGAATATTTGAGGATGAATGATGCCCCGTTCTGTTTCTGTTATCGGCTGGTCTACAATCCTTATCTCGATCATTATGATTTTCACGGAATTTATAAGTTTATTTTCGAATCCAATGGAACAACTCAATATCGTTATCAGCACATTTCCACAAGTGCGAAATGGTATGGAATCCGTGACACAAATGATTCAATATAACCGCGTATGGTCAATCTATACAATTTTGTATTTTATATTTATTTTCGTCGGCGCAATTCAGTTTATCCGTTGCCATTCAATCGGACGAACAATCCTCGAGGTCGCCTGTTGGTTCGGAATGGTGAATGCCTGTGTAGATTCTTTGCTGAGCTACATACTCTGGGAAAAAATGCAGGCGGCTCTATCGTCTGTCATGGGAGCTATAGAAATGGGTTTAGGATACATCAATCCATTGGGAATATTTACAATCATCCTAGGTTTCTTGCTTTGGATCATTCCTTCCATTGGAATGATTTTATATCTACGAAGTCCAAAAATAAGAGCAATAATGAAATAGATTTATTGTCCCAGTTGAAAAGAATGCTGCATCCTGCCTCTGTATCAAAACATAAAAGGCCCATTCTATAACACTGTTTCGGAAAACTGAAACGGTATATCAATTACCTTCTCAGATATATTTTTGTTTGGAACTCTCTCCACTATACTTCTGTTTCATAAGGTAGTTGCAAGAAAACAAGGTATTTATGATGTATGATTCATTCAAAACGTGATTTTTAAATCTATAAAGGAGAAGTAAATATGAAACTCACCATTCTCATGCTTATTCTTGTGAGTTCTATTACGCATGCTGAGATCATTGGCAAAGTGGTCGATTATACCGCTAACAATGTGGCATTAAAAGGATACATCGTTTATGATAATACTCTCAAGGAAAAGCGACCCGCCATTATAGTCGTTCATGAATGGTGGGGTGTTACGGACTATCCAAAGAAAAGGGCAGAAATGCTTGCTTCTTTAGGTTATGTAGCCTTTGCCGTAGATATGTATGGCGATGGAAGAGTTGCAGATAATCCCGGTGATGCTCAGAAGTTTGCAGGCGAATCTATGAAAGACCCTGCCCTGTTAAAAGCGAAGTTCATGGCAGCAATAGAACTTCTTAAGAAGAATGAACATGTCGATTCGACACGTATTGCGGCAATCGGTTATTGTTATGGTGGTGGCGTTGTACTCAATATGGCACGTGCCGGAGTCGATCTTAAAGGGGTGGTGAGTTTTCACGGCAGCCTAACAACTACAACACCGGCCGAAAAAGGGAATGTGAAAGCGAAGATTCTTGTATGTAACGGCGGTGCTGATAAGTTCATTTCAAAGAACGATATCAAGAATTTCAAGCAAGAGATGAAAAAAGCAGACGTCGATTTCAAATTCCTTTCATACGAAGGAGCTTTGCATGCATTCACAAATCCTGCAGCAACTGAGCTGGGTAAAAAATTTAGGTAATTAGGTAGAAACGTAACCGAAATAGATTAGAGTAAAGAGTTTCAACAAATTGTCATCGCGATGGTTAAAACGATATTCAACTTCTTTAAGATACATAGGAAAATGATATTTTGAAACACCGCGATAATTATATAAGACATGTTTAGCAAAAGACCAAAATCCTTCAATACCATTAATATGATTCTTTGTTTTCGGAAATTTCTTTCCATGACTAATGGTATGATGTTTTCCAAAGCGTTTCAAGGAGCGATAACTACGAAAGGTGTCCGTGAAGTAGACCGATCCTTTCTTGGTATGTTGTCGAATATGATCCATCAATTCATTGGCCGAGACAGAATCAACAACCTTAGTATAGACCCGTCCATTGCGCTCCAGAAGCCCAAAAACGATACTTTTTCCGCCTGCACCGCGTCCTCGTTTGCCTTTGCGACGACCACCAAAATACGCTTCGTCCAATTCTATTTCTCCTTTGAGCTTGCCAGCTTCAAGTTCGCTCACATGATAAATCGCTTCTCGAATGCGCTGATAGACTCTGGTAACAGTTTTATAATTTATTCCAAGATCATTTGCCAATCGATACGCCGGTTGCTGTTGATAAAAACCAAGAATGATTTTCAACTCTCGCCGAAGAAGATGACTTCCTTTTTGTCTTTGACACTTGTTGCATTTTACGTAGCCGCGTTTCGTTCGACAGACGTTGAACGATCCACAATACACACACTTCTTTCCACTCAAAAAGTTGTCATGGTAACTGATTTTACTGGAACTTGCCATAAAATAATATACTTACAATTATTCTATGGTTACATTCTTACCTAATTACCAAAATTTAATATGCCAATTGCATATAATGAAAGTGGTGATAAGAAATCTTGGAAAGAAATGCGGAGGTTCCTTAAAGCAATTTTCAAAAATTAGACTAAGTTTGGGGAAAAGAAATCACACCTACCTCCTTCAGCACCTTTTCTCCACCTGCATCCATTATCATTTATTGTACGAATGATTTGGACTGTAGATTCTTAGGCAATATTTTCAGATTTTATTTTATCAATAATTAATTATGAATGGACTATGAATATAATAATTCCAAAAGAAACAGATTCTGAGCGGCGTGTTTCGATGCTGCCACAGAATATCGAAAAACTCTCCAAGAAAGGTGCAAAGATTACTGTCGAATCAGGTCTTGGCAGAACACTCGGCATTTCGGATATTGATTACACAAAAGCCGGTGCTTTGATAGAGAAGAATCGAAAAAAGCTTCTGGCTTCCGGGAATATTATCTTGCGGTTGAGGAAACCCGATTTAAAAGAGGTTACTTCATTGGGAAAAGGGTCGATTCATGTAAGTTACCTCGATCCGTTCAATGATCCCAAACTTCTTGAATCGCTCGCCAAACAGCATGTTTCGGCAATCTCCATGGAAATGATTCCGCGTTCAACTCGTGCACAAAAAATGGATGCGTTAAGTTCGCAGGCAAGTCTGGCTGGTTACGCTGCAGTCGTTCTTGCCGCAAGCAATTTATATAAAATCTTTCCAATGATGATGACCCCGGCGGGCACACTTCAGCCATCTCGAGTGTTTATCATCGGTGCAGGCGTTGCAGGATTACAGGCAATTGCTACTGCACGCCGACTCGGAGCGAAGGTTGATGCATTCGATACACGTCCTGTTGCTAAAAACGATGTCCTTTCGCTCGGTGCAAAATTTGTTGAAGTCGATCTCGGTGAAACCGGACAAACAGCACAGGGATATGCAAAAGGATTAACAGAGGAACAGCTGAAAAAACAACGCGACGTCATGAAGCAATATTGCGCACAGGCGGATATAGTCATCACAACAGCACAAGTATTCGGCCGCAAAGCTCCGGTTATTGTAACAAAAGAGATGGTCGCAGCAATGAAACCCGGTTCCGTTGTTGTTGACCTTGCCATCGAAACAGGCGGAAATGTTGAAGGCGTAGCCCTTAACAAAACCATTGAGAAAAATGGCGTGAAGATTATTGGAATGGCGAACATGCCAGCGCGTGTCGCACTGCACGCAAGCCAGATGTATTCCAACAATCTCACTAATTTGATTGACGAGTTTTGGAACCAAGAGAAAAAAAGCTTCGAACTAAAACTTGAGGATGACATTATCAAAAGCTGTCTCATTACACATGGCGGCGCTATCATTCATCCAACTTTTGCACAACCAAAAAAAGAAAAGAAACCTCACAAAGGATAATACGTTATGTTCTCCCTTATTGAATCATTTTACATACTTCTCCTCGCCGGATTTGTCGGATTTGAAGTTATTAAACGCGTAACACCGACATTGCATACACCGCTTATGTCCGCCACCAATGCAATTTCCGGAATCTCACTTGTCGGTTCGTTAGTCGCAGCCGGAAGCGATCAGTTCGTCAGTCAAATGCTTGGACTTGTGGCAGTCACTGCCGCTACTATCAACGTCGTCGGTGGATTTTTAATTACCGAACGCATGTTGAAAATGTTCAAGCGAAAGGAACGGAAACAGCAATGACGAACTATCTGCTCGAAATTACATATATCATCGCATCGGTCCTCTTCATTCTTGGATTAAAGGGACTCAGCCATCCAGAATCGGCACGCCGAGGCATGCATCTTGCTGAAATTGGAATGCTCTTGGCGGTGATCGGCACACTGCTCGGCAAAGGTATTGTTACATGGGAATGGATACTCATCGGACTTGTGGTTGGTTCAGCTATTGGTACAGCAATGTCTATATTTATGCCGATGACTGCAATGCCACAGCGGATTGCACTCTCCCACGCTTTTGGTGCGCTAGCCGCAGTGCTGGTTGGTATAAATGAATTTATTGTTAAGGGACATGAAATTACAAGCGGGCTCATGGGAGCGCTGGGATTTGAAGTGCTCTTCGGCTCGCTCACGGTAACCGGTAGTCTCATGGCGTTTGGCAAGCTGCAAGGAATTGTCAAAAGTGCCCCGATGACATACAAAGGTCAAAATTTTTTCAATGTCTCGCTGTTTTTTATTACGGTAGGAATGTTCATTTTTCTCGTCTTCTTCCCGCAAAACTCAATCGTCTTTGGTACTATGATTGCACTTTCGTTTCTCATCGGTATTTTTATTGTGCTGCCTATTGGCGGAGCAGATATGCCAGTGGTCTTATCTCTGATGAACTCATACGCCGGACTTGCCGCTGCAGCAACAGGATTCGCAATCAACAACAAGGTTTTGATCATCGCTGGCTCACTCGATGGTTCATCTGGATTTATTCTATCTATTATTATGAGCAAAGCGATGAACCGTTCGTTCGCAAATGTTCTTTTTGGTGCGGTAGGTACTCCTCAAGTCGATACATCCAGCCTTCATGAGGACAGACCGATTACTCGGTTTAACGTGGAAGATGCAAAATTCGCTCTTGAACAAGCAGAGCGTGTTGTTATTGTACCAGGATATGGAATGGCCGTTGCGCAAGCACAATATGCAGTTCGTGAGTTGAGTGATGAATTGGAAAAACGCGGCATCAAAGTCGAGTTTGCCATCCATCCCGTTGCCGGTCGTATGCCTGGACATATGAATGTTCTGCTTGCCGAAGCAAATGTATCGTATGACCAACTTCTTGAGATGGAAATAATCAATCCCACGATGGACACGGTGGATGTATGTATTGTCATCGGCGCAAACGACGTTGTTAATCCGGCAGCACGCACAGATAAAGGAAGCCCAATCTATGGAATGCCGATCATTGATGTAGACAAAGCAAAAACTGTCATAGTGATGAAACGTTCGATGGCAACTGGTTTTGCAGGCATTGAGAATCCGCTTTTCTATCAGGAAAACACAAAAATGCTCTTCGGCGATGCAAAGAATGTTTTGCAGCAATTAATTGCGGAGTTTAAAAAGAACTAAGGTATTACGAACTGGAGCCCGCATAAGAGTAGATTCCAGTTATTACAAAAAAAGCGGCGCCCGATCTAATACGATTGGGCGTTTTATTAAGTGCTATCCGTATTCTTCTCATTACCACTAAAGAATTTTCCGTATATTACCATGGTCTTTTTCATACTTTGAAAGTATAAAATGCAAATAGGTATTGTCGGTCTGCCATTTTCCGGAAAATCTACTCTGTTCCAAACCATTACCAAAACACACCTTGACGCTTCAGCGCTTGCAAAGGTAGAAACGCACCATGCCATTGTAAAAATTTCGGATGCTCGTCTTGACAAGTGTGTCGAAATCTTCGTTCCGAAGAACACTGTTCATGCTGCTATCGAATTTGTCGATGTCGTTGGATTGAAAAAGGGCGAGTCAGGATCAACGCAGTTTACCACTAATTTTTTATCCAATGTGAAATCAAACGACGCACTGGTACAGGTTGTCCGATTATTCACCAACGAGATTGTTCCCCATCCAGACGGTTCCATCAATGCACTACGAGATATTGATTCGTTCGAAACGGAGTTCATTCTTTCTGATCTCTCCCTTGTCGAAACACGCATCGAGCGCATTAAGAAACAGCTTATGAAAATGCAGGATGAACTTGTAAAGCGAGAATTGCCGGTGTTAGAGAAGTGCAAACAGATTCTCGACAGTGAAAAACCATTACGAGAAACGGAATTCTCAAAAGACGAGATACATCTACTCAAAACCTACCAATTTCTTTCAATAAAACCGATGCTCATTGCATTAAACTTCGATGAGGCACAGCGAAATGAGACAGAACAATATGTAAAACTCATTTCTGAAAAGAAAAAAGGAAAAAACACAAAGATTGTTTCCTTTTTCGGCAAAATCGAAATGGAGGTGTCCGAACTGCCCGATGACGAAGCAAAAGTCTTTATGGAAGAATACGGTATCAAGGAGTCGGCGCTCAATACACTGATTCATGAAGCGTACGCCCTGCTCGGACTTCATTCTTTCTTCACCGTTGGTGAAGACGAATGCAGAGCATGGACGATCAAGAACGGGATGACTGCGCAAGAAGCGGCTGGCGTGATCCATTCTGATTTTTTTGCCAAGTTTATCCGCGCTGAAGTAGTTCATTATGACCACTTCATCACAGCAGGGGGATCATTCGCCAAAACAAAAGAGTCCGGACAATGGAGACTCGAAGGAAAAGAATATATTGTAAAGGATGGAGATATTATTTCGATCAGACACAGCTAAGTTTAGTGATTTTTTCTTTATTCACTCAATCCGAGAAAAAAGCATGGGCAGAATATATGAAACACGAAAATATGTAATGTTCGCGCGTTTTGCGCGTATGTCAAAAGCTTTTAACAGAATCGCACGCGATATCAACGTTGCGGTCAAATTAGGCGGACCAGATCCAAAAGCCAATTCGCGGCTTCGCATCGCAATGCAGAATGCAAAAAGCGTCAACATGCCGAAGGATCGCGTTGAAGCTGCTATTAAACGCGCCTCGCAAAAAGATACTACAGGTTACGAAGAAATTATATATGAAGGGTATGCACCTCACGGTATTGCTATCGTTGTCGAATGCACGACCGATAACCCAACACGTACTGTCGCAAACATCCGGCATTATTTTTCTAAAGGCGGCGGATCACTAGGTTCTTCCGGCTCCCTAATGTTTATGTTTGAACGCAAGGGACTCATTCGAATCAATGCTTCAAAAATACCAGATATTGATGAGTTCGAACTTGAATTGATTGATCATGGATTAGATGATCTTGTTCAACATGAACAGGCATTACTGATCTATACTTCTTTTCAAGATTACGGCAAAATGTTGAAATATTTTGAAGAAAAAGGAATTGAGGTTATCAGCTCTGAGCTTCAATATCTTCCCTCAACGACTAAAGAATTATCCGAAGAACAAGCAAAGGAAGTAAAGGAACTGCTGGATAAAATCGAAGACGACGACGATGTACAGTCGGTCTTTCATAATATGGTGTAAAAGTTTTTGCTTTTGTAAGGGCATATGGCGACACGTCCCTACGAAGATTTTCCCTTCACAATTTTTATCTCTTCTTCCGTTTTATATTGTAATACTCATGAAAGCAAGCACATTACTTTAACGGAAAGTGAGATTTCCATTAAAAGCTGTCCAGAGTAATGGACATAATCTCATTTTGATTCTTCAAATTAAAATGAACATATGAAAAGGATAAAACAAACAGGCTTGACAACTTTTTAAGTTGTCACAATTTCAATTTTTAGAAGTAACTTGACAGAACTATCCGATGATAATAAGGCATCATAGAAATCCTGCTTTGTGTATCAAGAAACATACAATATGGACAGAGTTATAGACAATCAAACGAAAAAAATCCCGCAATCCAGTCCATATATGAACACTTCTGATGGCACGTTGCTTGCTTTTATTCCTAACAAGTGAAAGCTTAATGCAAGGTGCATCATGAAGCGCATTTTTATTCTTTTCTTTGTTTTTAGTGCCGGTAGCTTGTTCAATCAAAAATCTTGGACAGCTCTCAATCCAAATCCATCCGATCTTAGCATGCAGGTTGGTTTTTTTTATTCCTCACTCTCCCCTTATGGCGAATGGATTGAAATAGAATCCGGACTCAGGGTTTGGCGGCCTTTGCATATACATAATCAATGGCGGCCATATCTTTTAGGAAGATGGGTTTGGACTGATTATGGATGGTACTGGATGTCAAATGAACCGTTTGGTTGGATTACGTATCACTATGGCCGTTGGTATAACGATGGCTATTATGGCTGGGTATGGATGCCGGATGATGTCTGGGGACCTGCATGGGTAGAATGGAGATATAATGACGACTATATTGGCTGGGCACCTTTACCGCCGTATGCAACATTCAATGTTTCATTGGGAATGAGATTTACAACACATTGGGTAGCTCCCGTGCATTACTGGAACTTCGTTCGGTATCATCGCTTTGGAACTGTTATTCGTTATAGAGATATTGCATCAGTGGAATATGCAGAACGCCTCATTCACACAACACGTACCGATTCGCGGTATGAGGTAAATCATGATCGCATCATCAATCGTGGCGTTGACCGAGCGATCATCGAGCGGCGTGGCAATGTACGAATTTCAAGAACAGAGGTGCGGGATGTGCATGAACAATCTGGAGAGCGGATGATACGATCCGATGGCGATCGACGTATAGAATGTATTGAAATATATCGTCCAACAAGAGATGAAATGCACCAGGGCATAAAACGCATCGAAGTACGACGCGGCAACCGTGCTCTTTCAATTGATATGAAAAAGATTGAACGGTCGCGGAAGTACACCCCGCGAGTGCAAGAGCAGAAATCGCAGCAAGACAGAAAAGAAATGAGACATGAGCTTATCAAACGATATAGGCGTAAATATAATCCTTCGCCGCCCACGACACTTGGAGGGCCACAAAAAAGAAGAGAACGTCATCGAGAGAGTTCTCCACGTACACATCCTAATGGATCTGCACTGGAGAAGCGCTCAAATCGAAGTGGCGATAAACGAAGAGATCAATAAATGACGGATGATAAACTACAGGCAGGCAGGGATGTAATAGGCGTTGACATAATGAAAAGACTCCCCAATGCCAACACTATCGTCTAGAAATTACCAGCAATTTCTTAAAATTCCGGTCTATTCTCAATATCTTTTTCAACAACAGTTATCAAATTATCTGTGGTTTTTGCCAAACGTTCAGCAAGATTGATTATTATTTGCTTTGTCATTTTTGGATAATGCTCGATGATATTATCAAGAGATGTCTTAAAATGGATTACCTGCGTCGGCTCAAGTGCAATCAACGTAGCAGTTCGTGGAGTGTTGAGAATACTACTCAGTTCACCAAAAACAACTCCACGCTGGTCAAACTCCGCCACTTCTTTATTATGCTTAAAAACACCGACCCTCCCTTTCAACAAAACGTACCATCCAACTTCCTTATCCCCTTCGCTTGCAATAACCTGTTTTTCTGTGTACTCCTGAATGTTGCTGGAGTTCAGCAGTTCATTATCCTCGATAATATTCTTCATCGCATATCCCTCTATGAACGTCAGACATAAGAAATATAGATCGAATACTTTTTATCACTTTTTAACTCCTCCGTCGATTTCTTTTATTGCATGAACAACATTATCGATTTGAATCTCATTCATACAGCGAAAATGTCCTTCAGGGCAAATGCTGCGGCCAATATGGGAACACGGTCTGCAATACAGTCCTTTTCGTTCTATGACAATATTTTTTGTGCCAACTGGAAAGAAACCAAACTCACGCACAGTTGGACCAAAGATTGCTACTATCTTCTTTTTCATCGCAGCGGCAATATGCATCAATCCTGAGTCATTCGTCACTATGACATCACAAAACTGCATTGCGGCGGCTGTCTCTAACAGAGAGAATTGATCACTGTATTCAACTGCATATTCTTCTTCGGAATTTTTATTTATTCCATTTGCAATTGCTGTACATACGACAGTATCACTTTTTCCACCGAATAAAATTATTTTCGCTTTCAGTTCGTGTACTAATTGAATTCCCGCTTCGATGAAACGTTCTTCCGGCCACCGTTTTGTCGCATGTTTTGCTGATGGGCAGAATCCGACAACTTTTTCAAAGGTACGAACCTTGAGAGAGGACATTTTCCTTAAAACTTTATTCATTATTTCATCGGGAATAAAGACCTCCAACCCTTGAGAATCGTTCTCTATTCCATAGATTCCCACCGGTTCAATATAACGGTCGGCGATAGATACAATATCCTGGTAACAGTTTTTCTTCAATCTTACCAGGATCGTCCGAGCAAATATTCGCTTGTTGATCACAACAATATCTTTTGCTCCACTGAAAGAACGAATGTATCGGCTTCGCAGACTATTGTGAATATCGATAATCAGATCATACTTCTCGTGTCGTATTATCTCTTTGAATCGTCGTAATTCTTGAAATCCTCCTTGAGCATCAAATTCAAAAGTATGGTTGAGATTTGGATTATAACGAATGAGTTCACTATATTCTTTCCGAACCATAAAATCAATTTGGGAGGACGGAAATCGTGAACGCAAAGCTCGTATGAGCGGAGAGGCGAGAACGACATCTCCGATGGAACTAAATCGGATTACGAGTGTTTTATTTGGTGTAAGCATATAATGAGCAAAGTACATGGAATTTTATGCAGGTGCAATTATACAAACAGGACGAAGTAATGATATATTAGGAAAACTATGAAATACGCAAAAACCATAGCAGAGTTGAAATCATCTGGATATAAGACGGTTTCAGTGAAGGACGAAATACGAGATAACCTCATCCACAAACTCCAGCAGAATGAGGAGTTGTTCCCGAGAATTATTGGGTATGAAAAGACGGTGATTCCGTCCATCGTCAATGCCATCCTTGCAAAGCATGACATTCTTTTATTGGGATTACGAGGTCAGGCAAAATCACGATTGGTACGAGCTTTGCCATTGTTGTTGGATGAATTCATTCCTGTTATCAAGGGATGTGAAATCAACGATAATCCATTTCAACCCGTATGCAAACACTGCAGAGATCTTCTTCAGCAACATGGAGATCGTGTCGAAATCGAATGGATGGGAAGAGACCTCCGCTTTTCTGAAAAACTTGCCACACCCGATGTAACGATCGCTGATTTGATCGGTGATATTGATCCTATTAAAGCAGCAACACAGCGGCTTCACTATGCACACGAAGGAGCGATTCACTTCGGGATTATTCCTCGCACCAATCGCGGTATTTTTGCAATTAACGAACTTCCCGATCTCCAACCCCGAATCCAGGTTGGATTATTCAACATTATGGAAGAGAAAGATATTCAGATTCGCGGTTTCAATATTCGAATTCCCTTAGATCTGTTTATCGTCTTTACAGCCAACCCTGAAGACTATACAAATCGTGGAAATCTTATTACTCCATTAAAGGATAGGATTGATTCTCAGATCATCACACACTATCCTAAGAGTTTGGAAGACGCTATTGCGATCACAAAACAGGAGGCTTGGATTCATCGCAATGGCCGAGATATAAAGATGCCTCTCTACTTTAATGAAATTATAGAACAGATTGGTTTCGAAGCACGGATGAGCGAATTTGTAGATCAAAAGTCCGGTGTCAGTGCCCGCCTGACTATTTCTGCGATAGAGAATTTTATAAGCAATGCTGAACGGCGAGCAATTCTTTTAAGAGAATCTATGATTGTCCCTCGTTTCTGCGATCTGCTGTCGACATTGCCTGCAATAACAGGAAAAGTTGAACTTGTCTTTGAAGGCGAGCAAGAGGGTTCTGTGAAAATAGGCAAGGCATTGATCGGAAAAGCAGTGCGTTGTATCTTTGAGAAATATTTTCCCAATCCTCTACAGCGAAGACAAAAATCCAGCAGACAAACAGGCGTACACGAAGAAGAAAAATCTGATTATAATTCGATCCTCAGTTGGTTTGGATCAGGGAATAAAATTGAGATTGCAGACGACATGCCGTTTGGCAATTATCGCAATGAACTAGGCAAAGTCAAAGGATTACGTGAAGTAACAGTGAAATATTTGCCTCACGTGAAAGATGATCCCTTCATATTGGCAACGACGATGGAATTTGTACTTGATGCACTTCATCAATATTCCAAAATTGCCAAGGATGTTGTTGACAGTACAACTGTCTATAAGGATCTCATCGGCAGTATCTTTCAACGACAAGAAGAGACTTTTGAAGAGGAACCTTAACCGTGCGGTTTCGTTATAGTCGATGGACAGATAAGTCGAGAACAGACGAACAACGCCTTCGGGAACTCATGAAGGTTTTCAGTTTTCTAACGCTCAAGACAAACGGCGATGTTCAGGAAGCGCTTGAGTGGCTCCGAGAATTGGCGGAGCGGTATGGAATCTTTGGTCAAGGTCTCACATTCCAAGATCTCATCGAGAAACTTAAGGAAATGGGAATCATCGAAGAAATAGTGGGCGTTCCAAACCTTACTCCTCGTGGAATCAGAAAAATAAGGCAAGATGCATTGCTGCAAATATTTTCTTCACTCAAAAAAGCCCCAAGTGGGAGTCACGAATCGCCACATACAGGACAGGGCGTCGACCGTTTAAATGACACGAAACATTGGACATTCGGAGATCAGCCGACAAATATCGACCTTACTAGTACACTCACGAATGCATTCCGCCGTGACGGGATTGACAATTTCCGATTGCAGGAAGAAGATCTCGAAGTGTACGAGACAGAGCACATCACTGGTTGTGCCACAGTTCTGCTTCTCGATATCAGCCATAGTATGGTTCTGTATGGTGAAGATAGGATTACACCGGCCAAACAGGTAACACTCGCACTTGCGGAATTGATACAATCAAAATTTCCGAAAGATTTTCTTGCGCTTGTAGCGTTTGGCGATGAAGCCCAGCTTGTAAGCATCGGTGAACTTCCCTTTCTGACTGTCGGGCCATTTCACACGAACACACGAGCCGGATTACAACTCGCACGCAATCTGTTACGGCGATCAGGAAATATCAACAAACAAATCTTTATGGTAACCGATGGGAAACCGTCTGCAATTTTCGATGACGCCGGACGTCTCTATAAAAATCCTTATGGCCTTGATCCGCGTATAGTAAATAAGACTCTTGACGAAGCTGTGCAGTGCAGGCGTGAAATGATCACAATCAGTACTTTTATGATTGCACAAGATCCGTCATTGGTCGAGTTTGTTGAGGAACTTACGAAGGTCAATCGAGGGCGAGCGTACTATACATCTCTTGAAAACCTTGGCGATTTTGTTTTCGTCGACTACATCAGGAACCGACGTAAGAGATATACCTCCCAGTAAATCCATTTACATTTCAGATAGAGGTTTCTTGTTGTTTCTTGAATCTCGACGATTTTTTCTGCATTTTAGCTCAGCAAATAGTTCTTCTGCATGTGGTTAATAATGAGCTTTTTATTTCACGAGAGCGACAGAATGATTCTTATTTATCCAGCAATAGAAATTAGCCATAATTGCTGTGTCGAAATTGTGCACGGTATCCCCGGTTCGGAACACGTGTATTCAGTTGATCCGGTTCAATTGGCAGTCATGTGGCGTGGTGAAAATGCTAAGACTCTACACGTCGTTGATTTGGACGGAATTGCTGAGGGACGCATTGTAAACGAAGATGTTATTCGAAGAATGGTCAAAGCAGTTGATATACCCATCCAAATGGGTGGTGGATTGCGAACTTACGATGAGATTAAGAGAGTTCTTGATCTCGGCGTGTATCGGGTTTCGATTGCCACTGCTGCCGTCGAGCAGCCGGGACTTGTGGAACGATTAGTAAAGGAATTCGGTACACGGAAAATCGATATTGCAATTATTTCAGAAGGTGGCAAAGTGTCAATTAAGGGAGGCGCAGAGGCGACAAAAATCACGCCGCTCAATCTTGCTTTGCAAATGACTCGGCTCGGCGTATCACGGATTCTCTATGGTGAACGCGAAGATGGAGTACATGATAAATCATTGCCCTACGATACTCTCAAAGAATTAGCAATCAAGACAGGTGTTCGCATTACAGCTCGCGGTGGCGTTTCGAATTATAAAGACCTTATGCGATTGCAGGAACTCGAAAAGTACGGTGTCGATTCGGTCGTTGTCGGAAAACCGTTATACGAAAATCATTTTCCATGCCAGGCACTTTGGCGCTTAAACGAATTAGCGCTTACTGATCTCGGACCAACACGAAGAATCTAAATGATTATCACTGTTATCGGACATCTCTCTAAAGATGTTGTCCATCTGCTGGATGAAAAAGAAAATCAACAAGAATCTTTTGGTGGAATTTTGTTCACCGTGCTCACGCTCGCCAATGTGATGAGTGAGAAAGACCGGATTCAACCAGTCTTTGGTGTCGGGCAAACGGATTACGAACTGTTGATGGAACAAATCAAGCAATATAAGAATATCGATACGAGCGGAATTTTTAGAATTAAAGGTCAAACAAATCAAGTACATTTTTTCTATCAGAAAGATGCTCAAACGAAAATCGAGTGTTCCAAGTACATCTCCGCACCGATTCCCTTCAACCGCATCAAGCCATATCTTGACGGTGACGCGGTGCTGATCAATATGATTTCAGGATCGGATATCACGCTAGAAACACTGGATTACATCCGTATGGAAATCCGCGAACGGAAGATTCCCATCCACTTCGATTTCCATTCACTCACACTTGGGATCGATCAGGAGTTTAGACGTTTCCATCGTCCCCTTACTGATTGGCGCCGTTGGTGTTTCATGCTCAACTCTATCCAAATGAGCGAAGAAGAAGCTTTTGGACTTTCGGCAGAACGGTACGATGAAACGACACTCACCAACCATGTAATGACATTGATGGTCGAGACACTGGTAATTACACGCAGCGAGCGTGGAGCAACCGTCATTGTGCAGGACATCCATAAAAAACTTTCGCGCAAAGATTTCGCAGGCGTTTCATTCGGTACTGCAATCGATACGACCGGATGCGGCGATGTTTTCGGCGCGGCATTTTTATATCACTATCTTAAATCTAAGGACAGCTTCGTCGCAGCTGAGTTTGCAAACAAGGCAGCGGCTCTTAATGCAACCTTCAAAAATGCTCAAGAGCTTGATGGCCTTCGTACCAAGCTTGAGCAACTTGGAGTAGCCATTTCCAAGCCGGCAACCAACGGGAAACCAACGAACGGCTCTTGATCGCCGAGGAGATTTTTTTGCATGATCTTAAAAGAACGAATTGAATTATTTTTCACACAAGATATTGATAAGATAGATCGTCAATCTGCGATACAGACATTCAACGAATTGAAGTTCTTTTTGAATGTTGGTGATGTCCGGGCAGCTACACCATCGTCAACCGCAGGAAATCACGGCGGTTGGATTGTCAATGAATGGGTGAAGAAAGGCATTTTGCTCGGCTTTCGACTTGGCGAACTTACGGATGTTTCCATTGACGAACATTTCAAATATTTTGACAAGAATACATATCCATTAAAAAAAATTACGCTGGAAAACCAGATACGGATCGTACCTGGTGGATCATCTATTCGTGATGGGTCTTACGTCGCTTCTGGAGTTATGGTCATGCCTCCGGCTTATATTAATGTTGGCGCATATGTTGGCAGCGGCACCATGGTTGATTCACATGCACTGATTGGTTCATGTGCACAAGTCGGGGAACGCGTTCATCTCAGTGCCGCGGCACAGATTGGTGGTGTTTTGGATCCCATCGGTGCCATGCCTGTGATTATCGAAGATGATGTGTTTGTCGGCGGTAATTGCGGAATCTTCGAAGGAACGATTGTAAAACAAAGAGCAGTTATTGCAGCAGGTGTTATCATGACCGGTTCGACTCCTGTGTATGATCTGGTAAACTCAAAAATCTATCGAAAAACAAAAGACACACCACTCATTATTCCTGAAGGCGCAGTTATTGTTCCCGGAAGCCGAGGTCTTGATGCGCCCTTTGCACACCAGCATCACCTCGCTCTCTACGCGCCCATCATCGTCAAGTATCGCGACAGCAATACACACGCTGCTACGGTGCTGGAAGAAAGCCTTCGATGAAGCGGATTCTCATCTGCGGAGCTAATGGGCTTCTCGGTCAACGTCTTTCCCTTATGCTCAGTACACAAACCGATTATGAAGTATTGAATACTTCCATCGAGCGTTCATTTGTTTTTGATAATATGTTGTTCGATTACAACCAGCTGGATATCACAAATCGGAGTGATGTAAAAAGTCTTGCGTCAAGCTTTCAGCCGAACGTGATTTTCAATGCTGCTGGCGCAACTAACGTCGACTGGTGTGAATCGAACCGCGAAGAGACATGGAAAGTCAATGTGACCGCAGTTGACAATCTTGCCGATGCAGCGCGAAAAGTCGGGGCCAGACTTATCCATGTCTCAACAGATTATGTGTTCGATGGAAAGAGTGGTCCGTATGATGAAGGGGCGCAACCTCGTCCTATTGGATATTATGGTAAAACGAAGCTTGCCAGTGAGAATGCCATTCGAACTGCCGGTATTCCCAATGTCATTCTTCGCACGATTGTTCTGTATGGAAGTGGTATCGGTGTAAAAGCGAATTTTGCCTTATGGGTGATTAACAACCTTAAATCCGGAAAGCAAATAAATGTGGTCGATGACCAGATTGGTAATCCAACGTATGTAGGTGATTTAGCTCTCGCAATGATTAAGTCATTCGAGTTGAATCGCGAAGGCATTTTTCACATTGGCGGCGGCGAGCAGCTGAGTAGATACGATTTTGCCATACAGGCCGCAAAGGTTTTCGGTTTGGATGCGTCTTTAATCAAGCGAGTCAAAACAGGCGATCTGAACCAAGCATCACCTCGCCCATTGATTTCCGGCTTCATCACATTAAAAGCCGAAACGCAGCTTGGTATGCGCTTCCTGAACACAGAGGAAGGATTGACGTTGCTGAAACATGAACTTCAGCATATCGGCAGGAATTGAAAAAGAGGGATAACAATTATGTTGGACTTAAAATTTATCCATGAGAATCGCGATTTGGTTCGCGCCGGTGCAGAAGCAAAAGGCATCACCGTCAACCTTGATACGATATGTGCTATCGACGACAAGCGCAAAGCACTTATTCAGGAAGGCGATGCCTTAAAAGCGAAACGCAACCAGGTATCTGCTCAAGTTGGAAAAATAAAAAAGGAAGGCGGCGATGCAAGCGGGGTCATTGCGGAGATGGAATCTGTGAAAACCCGAATTCAGGAAATCGATAGCGAGATGCGCGAAGTTGAAAAGAATCTAAACACGCTCTTGCTTACTGTACCGAACATTCCGCATCCTTCTGTCCCGCTCGGAAAAACTCCTGCAGACAACAAAGAGGTCTTCCGCTGGGGCGAGGTGCCTAAGATGGACTTCCCTATGAAACCGCATTGGGAGTTTACCGATAAGTTCGGCATAGTTGATTTTAATCGTGGCTCGAAAGTTTCCGGAGCAGGATTTCCATTTTATGTCGGCAAAGGTGCCACTTTAGAACGCGCACTCATCAACTTTTTTCTCGATCAAGCGGCGCAACGCGGTTATAGAGAGATTATGCCGCCTATTATTGTCAACGAGGATAGCGCTCGCGGCACCGGGCAAATTCCGGATAAAGAGGACTTGATGTACATTGTAGAACGGGATCAACTCTACATAATTCCGACTGCTGAAGTGCCAGTCACCAACTTCCATCGTGACGAACAAATTGCTGAGCAGGATCTCCCGATTCGATATGCCGCTTACACTCCATGTTTCCGGCGGGAAGCGGGTTCGTACGGCAAAGATGTGCGGGGCTTGAATCGACTTCATCAGTTTGATAAGGTCGAGTTAGTGAAGTTTGTTCATCCTTCAAAATCGTACGACGAATTAGAATCGCTGCGACAAGATGCCGAACATCTTCTCCAGCTTCTTGGCCTTCCCTACCATACACTTCTTATGTGCACAGGCGATATGGGATTCACACAAGCAAAGAAATACGATCTTGAAGTCTGGGCACCGGGCCAACAAAAATGGCTGGAAGTATCATCATGCAGCAACTTTGAGTCGTTTCAGGCGCGGCGGATGAATATCAAATTCCGCCCAAGGAACGGCGGCAAACCGGAAATTGTTCATACTTTAAATGGATCGGGTTTAGCACTGCCGCGTGTTGTCGCAGCTCTCATAGAGCATTATCAAACACCGGAAGGAAAGATCATTATTCCAAAGATTTTACACCCATACACAAAATTTGAAGTAATCGGATAAATACATTACATGAGGCCTCTTCTCCGCCTTAAACCATATATCGTTCGTTATAAAAAGACGCTTCTTTTCGGACTGTTAACAGTCATCGGCAGCAACGTTTTTACTATTGTCCAACCGATGTTCCTTGGTAAGGCTGTGGATGAGTTGAAGCGCGGCATCGAAATGCGCACATTCGTCTCTAGCGATTTACTCATGTGGGCTGGACTCATCGTTGGTTTTGCACTGATCGCCGGTACGTTCACGTTCTTAACGCGTCAGACAATTATTGTCGTATCGCGGCATATCGAATATGATTTACGTAACGATTTTCTCTCTCATCTTCAGAGGTTATCGCATTCATATTTCCAGAACAAGCCAACTGGCGATTTAATGGCGCATGCTACCAATGACATCAGTGCTGTGCGAAATGTCGTTGGCCCTGGAATCATGTATCCATCCGATACAATCATCACACTGACATTCGTTCTGTTCATGATGTTTATGAGTGATTGGCAGCTCACATTGTTAGCACTTATTCCCATGCCGCTTGTGTCATTTGCCGTGTACAAACTCAGTAAATTTGTGAATAAGATATTTACAGAACGCCAAGAACAATTTTCACTCCTCACAACTCAAGCTCAAGAGACTCTTTCCGGCGTTCGTGTCGTGAGAGCATATGTCCGGGAAACATACGAGGAAGAACGATTCCGTAAACTCAGTTATGAATATCTCAAGAAGAACCTTGTTCTCGCAAAAGTACAATCGATCATGTGGCCCTTAATGTTTGTGCTCATCGGCTTTTCACTTGTCATCACAATTTACTTTGGCGGACTCAAAGTGATCGACGGGCAAATGACGATAGGCACACTTACCGCTTTCACAGCCTATCTCGGCATGCTCATCTGGCCTATGATTGCCTTCGGCTGGGTTGCCAATTTATTGCAGCAAGGCGCCGCCTCAATGGGTCGCTTGGCAACCATTATGGATTCTGAGCCTGAGATTAAAGACATTGAAACGACAAACCATTCAATTGAGAATATTCATGGTACTATCGAATTCCGCAATGTTTCATTTATGCATAAGAATGCTGCTCAGCCGACATTGAAGAACATCAATCTCAAAATTAAATCCGGAATGACGGTTGCAGTCGTTGGCTATACGGGAACAGGAAAATCCACTCTTATAAATCTCATTCCACGGCTCTATGATATTACAGGAGGCGACTTGTTGATTGACGGAATTGACATCCGAAAGATTCCACTAGAAATCCTGCGTTCCAATATCGGCTTCGTCCCTCAAGAAACATTTCTCTTCTCAGAAACGATTGCAGAAAATATTCGATACGGTGTTGACAGTCATAACGAAGTAGATTTAAACATGGCTGCAGAGATATCCCAGATTGCAAAAGAGGTGACGGAATTCCCAAACCGATATGAAACTATGATCGGTGAACGAGGAATCACTCTTTCCGGTGGACAGAAACAACGGTCCAGCATCGCGCGTGCCATTATGCGCAATCCAAAGATACTGATTCTTGATGATGCCTTATCAGCTGTTGACACATATACTGAGGAAAAGATTCTCCATCGCTTACGTGAATATATGAAAGGCCGTACAAGCATTATTATCAGTCACCGCATATCGACTGTGAAAGATGCTGATTTGATCGTCGTCCTCCAGAATGGTGAAATTGTTGAACGCGGAACTCACAACGAATTGGTGGAAATCAACGGCATTTATGCCGATCTACATGAGAAACAGCTTTTGGAACAGCAATTGGAAGAAATGTAGACGAATATGCACGAAGAGGAAGTCTTAGGAAAAGCATATGATGCTCGGCTGATGCGGAGACTTATTAAGTATCTAAAGCCGTACCACTGGCACGTCGCTTTCGGGATCGTTCTCAGCCTGCTTGTCAGTGCAATGGAAGCAGTGCGTCCATACTTCACCAAGATTGCTGTGGACACTAACATTGCCCAGAACGACAAACAAGGCTTGCTCATAACGACTGCAATATTCTTGTCAGTCATGGTCGTGCGGGGATTCATCCAATATGCCAACGCCTACCTGACACAATGGATCGGGCAACGCACTATCTTCGACCTCCGGATGGAAGTCTTCCAGCACCTCCAACGGCTATCATTGAAATTCTACGACCAGAATCCCATCGGCAGACTTATCACTCGCCTCACTAACGATGTAGAAGTACTCAACGAAATGTTTTCCTCAGGCATCGTTATGGTCTTCAGCGATGTCTTTACCATTATCGGCATATTCTACTTCATGTTTACAATGAATTGGAAATTAGCACTCGTTACACTGAGTGTACTGCCATTCCTTTTCTATGGCACATTTCTCTTCCGCAAAAAAGCAAGAGAAACCTACCGAGATGTTCGCATACAAATTGCACGTATTAACACGTTCATGCAGGAACACATCACCGGCATGCTGGTGGACCAAATATTTAATCGTGAGAAGAAATCGTACACAAAGTTCACCAACATCAATGCCGCACATCGTGATGCAAATATCAGATCTATTTTCTATTATGCAGTTTTCTACCCGAGCGTAGACTTAATCGGTGCAATTGCTGTAGGCCTCATCATCTGGTATGCCGGGCATAATGCACTCGAAGGCATCGTAACAGTCGGAACCGTCATGGCATTTGTTCAGTTTAATGAAATGTTCTGGCGTCCAATCCGTGATCTCTCAGAGAAATACAATATCCTGCAAACTGCTATGGCATCTTCAGAACGACTCTTTCAATTATTGGATGACAAGACGACTTTGAATATCCGCCTGAACCCGCAACGTTTGGAACACGTCCGCGGCGACATTGAATTTCGTAATGTCTGGTTTGCCTACAATCCGCCTTCCGATGGAACACAATCACCGGAATGGATTTTAAGAAACGTCTCTTTTTCTATCAAACAGGGGCAGAAAGTTGCCATTGTCGGACATACTGGTGCAGGAAAAACAACTATCATCAACATCCTCAGTCGATTTTATGACATCCAACAAGGGGAGATTTTCATTGATGGCATAAATATCCAAAATGTTCATCCACACGATCTTCGCAAACACATCGCTGTGGTTCTGCAGGATGTATTTCTCTTTTCTGGTGATATTCAGAACAATATCCATCTGGGTGATGAAAAGATTTCTCAAGATCGAGTAAAAGCCGCCGCTCGTATGGTTGGAGCGAATAGATTTATTGAAGCACTGCCGAATACGTACAACGCTGAAGTCAAGGAACGAGGGGCAACATTGTCGGTCGGACAGAAGCAGTTACTCTCTTTCGCGCGCGCGCTCGCATTCAATCCTCGCATCCTTATCCTCGATGAAGCAACGTCCAGTGTAGACACGGAAACCGAATTACTGATTCAGCAAGCAATTAAGAAAATGCTGGTTGGACGTACATCTATTGTCATTGCACACCGGCTTTCAACCATTCAAAGTGCCGACAAAATCATCGTTCTCCACAAAGGTGAAATCCGCGAGATGGGCAATCATCAGGAATTGCTGGCACTCAATGGCATCTATCGCAAACTGTATGAACTTCAATACAAAGATCAAGAAACCAAAACACCAAGGCAATCTTGACAAACAATTGTATTGCATGCAAATCGCGACAGACTTTTCTAAATTCATCCAGAATGATTTATTAAATTATAAGCAATGATAGAAGATCAACCTGTAACCGAAGGTACATTCGTCGTTGTTGACGTTGAGACTACCGGGCTTAGTCCAATGGAAGACCGCATCACAGAAATCGCTATGATGAAGGTGAAAAACGGCGTTTTGCAGGATGAGTTTTCGACGTTGATCAATCCACTTGTGACCATCCCTGCTTCCATCACAAACCTAACTGGCATTGACAATCTGATGGTAGTGGATGCACCGACCGCACGGGAGGTGGCGCCAACTATTGCAGACTTTTTGGGAGATGCAGTGTTTGTTGCTCACAATGCACCATTCGATTGGGGATTTGTCTCTGAGACAGCGATGCGTGAACGAGGTATTGAGCTTTCTAATCGGCAATTATGTACGGTCAAGTTAAGCAGAAGGATTCTGCCACATTTAACAAGTAAATCGCTTGGTCCGGTCACTTCTGCCTTGAATATCAAAATCCCTGAACGGCACCGCGCATCAGGAGATGCATACGCAACCGCATTAGTACTAGTGAAATTTCTTTCTTATCTCCAGCGTAAACATGACATTCATATGATGAGCGAATTGCTTCGTTTTCAGAATGGTTGGTCGCCCCCGTGACTATCAAGATAGAACAAGCTTTTTCTTATTCTTCCTACTCCACCTGCTCAACATTAATTGTATCGGTTGTTCCCTTTGCCAGTAACGGCAGGCCGGCAGTGAAGACAACAAAGTCTCCCTTTTCGACATATCCTTCCAATTTAAGCCGCTCAATAATTTTTTTGAATGCAGTATCTTGATTGTGGATAAACTCATGGCTTTCAATTCCATGCACACCCCAAACGAGGTTCAGCTGACGAAGAATTCTTTCCTGACCTGTAACAGTGATGATCCTCGCTTCAGGCCGATATTTACTAATCCGTATTGCCGTTGCGCCTGAATGCGTAATCGGAACAATCGCAGTTGCATGAACCTGCCGAGCCAATACGCATGCTGCCCGTGCCACTGCATCAAAGACATTCTCCTGTATTTCTGCCGGCACCTGTTTAATTCCGAGGTGATCGTGCTTCCGCATTTCTGAGCGCTTAATGATATTATCCATCGTGTGCACTGTCTCAATCGGATATTTTCCAACAGATGTTTCAGCGCTAAGCATGACAGCGTCTGCGCCATCGAGCACTGCATTGGCAACATCACTTGCTTCTGCTCGTGTTGGCCGCGGATTTTCAATCATCGATTCGAGCATTTGCGTAGCGATAATGACGGGGACACCAGCTTCATTACATTTCCGCACGATCATTTTTTGAAGAATCGGCACGTCTTCCGGCATCATTTCCACACCGAGATCACCGCGAGCAACCATAATAGCATCGCTTTCACCAATAATTGCATCGATGGAATCGATGGCTTCTTTCATTTCGATCTTTGCTATTATTGGTATCTTCAAACTTGTCTGCTGCTGAATGACAGACCGAAGATGCCGCAGATCATCTGCAGAACGCACAAATGAAAGTGCCACATAATCAATGTCGTGCGTCAAACCAAACTTCAAATCCTCTATGTCTTTTTCTGTCAACGATGGTGTGCTCAGCTTCACACCGGGAAGGTTCATGCCTTTATTTTCTTTTAGAATACCGCCTGTGACAACAACACATTCTACATCTGCTGTTGTCTTGGATACTACCCGAACCGCAAGATTACCGTCATCCAATAAAATAACATCGCCTTCCTTGACGTCCTGTGGCAACTCCCGGTACGTCGTTGATACTCGCTTCTCATTTCCCACAATATCGTCAATCGTGAAGAATATTTTTTCGCCTTCTTTTAATTCAACCTGCTTATTCTTTAATTTGCCTGTGCGGATCTTCGGACCACAGAGATCCTGTAAAATTGCGACATGCTCGCTGGTTCGCTTGCTTGCTTCCCGTGCATTTCGAATCGCTGTCAAATGATCATCGTGCGTTCCATGGGAGAAATTCAATCTCGCAACATCCATTCCGGCATCAATCAATTCCACCATCCGATCAACACTTTGCGATACAGGCCCGATCGTGCAAATGATTTTTGTTTTAGCAAATGTCTTTTTATCTCTCATATATATTTTCTCGTTTCTTCCAATATGGTTATGAGCTGTGGCAGTACTTCTCCTGCTTTACCTAAAAGAGTTTCATTAACTGTAGGTGATACTTCTGTCGGCTCGGTGTTCACTTCTACAACATAGGCGCCTTGATTCCTTGCAGTCATCGGAAGACCAGCAGCCGGATATACCACTGCTGACGTACCGATAGTAAGAAATAATTCGCACTGACGTGCTGCCTCTGTTGCCGCTTCAAAAACACCTTCCGGCAGCATCTCTCCAAACCACACAACATCAGGGCGAATAAGCCCATTGCAGAACGAACATCTCGGCACTTTCTTCTCCGTTGTGACTTCGACATTCTCTACAAATTTTCCGCAGTCAATGCAATAGCTGCGTTCAATATTGCCGTGGAGCTCGAGTACTTTTTTGCTTCCTGCACGAAAATGCAGATTATCAACATTCTGTGTTACGAGCGTGAATACCTTCACAAGTTCTTCTAATCGTACAAGTGCGTAGTGCGCAGGGTTCGGTTTCACATCATGAACAATTTGTCTTCGGTAGTTATACCATTCCCAAACCAACTCCGGATTGCGCATAAATGCGTCAAAATTGGCAAGTTCTTCTGGCTTCAACTTTGACCACAAACCATCTACTCCGCGAAATGTCGCTACACCGCTTTCTGCAGAAATCCCAGCGCCGGTTAAGACGCTTATCGACTCTACTCGTTGAAGTAGAGATCGAAGTTTATTGGAAATCGTCATGGAATTGGTTTCAGTGTTAAAACATCACGGCAAGTTGATTCTACTACAGACTTTTGCATCGGTCTTGTTTTATAACCACCGTTTAGCCAGAGCATAACTTGATTCTTATAATACCTTGTAAAGATTTGACCGGATTGGCCCGGAGGAAGAACCGTGCGCGTGTCATTGATATCGGCTAGATCGAATATTTGCCGCATCGACGGTCCTACAGCACTTTCATATGGATGGGCAAGAAAATACTGTCCGACATTGACTGTTGCATGCGATCCCCCGACAGGAAACGGACCGACATTGAAGAAGCCGGCTAGTAATTTGTTCACACCAAACACATGCCCAAAGGTCACTGTGTGCAGCCTTCCCCACTGCCATTCTTTGAGTTCACCGCCCAGGCGCGTTTTCAGATCGCTCAATGCATCTGAGACACTTTTCCGTATACAATCATCCCTTGTTTCGCGTTCAGGCGTTTTCCAATCGTCAAACCACTCCGAATTCGGATTCTTTAACAAATGAGATAACGCTGAGAGCGGTGTGCTTGCAAGTGTATCGTACAAACTGTACAGTCGGTCGCCCATTTTGTTATGAAAAATATTGTAAACTAATTTGGTTACAGTAGCTTGGAAGAGTGTCGTACTCACATCTTCTTTCCTCATCTCAAAAGTCCAGGTACGAAAATATTCCAGCATTGTTTTCAGATTAGGATCTGTCACTGCAACACTATCGTACGCATGGAGAATGTACGGCACAAGTTCACGTGCTTGTGTCGACAAAAGATCGAATTGAAGCCGTTGAATATCTTCCATCGTGAATTTTTCCTGCTCACGAAGCACTTCACTAATACGGATCGACCGCCATGGCGATTCCCAGTGGTTGGAGACATAGTACGGATAGGAATCGTCGATAATTTTATTATTCGCTGTAGCGATAAATCCTTCCGGAGGATTGAAAACATGCGGCATCTGAATGAAAGGAACAAATCCTTTCCAGTCATATTCATCAGTCCATCCGGGGAAAGGCAGTGTTGGCCCTTTCGTTTTTCTAATAGGCAGTCTGCCACCTGTGCGATATCCGATGTTCCCATCGACATCCGCATAAACAAAATTCTGTGCAGGCACGGCAAATAATTTCAATGCTTCCTGAAATTCTTGCCAGTTGGATGCTTTGCTCATGCGATAGAAGGCACCCGCCTCATTCGAGATTTCATACCCTATCCAATGCATGGAAATAAGTGATGTAAGAGATTGTGCCGTTGGTTCCATTTTATTTACAATGGGACCGCGGTGTGTACTATAAATAGAAATTACTACCGGCAGCGATCCCTTGACGATAATAGTATCAATCAATTCGAGAATCGGCCGCCATTCATTATTGAATTTGTAGCGCGTGGGATGATTGAGGGAATCGACCTCTTCAAAATAATAATCGTTATCATCTACCATCGCGTTTGCGACACCCCACGCTATGTGTTGATTCCTTCCTGCAACAACAAATGGAACACCGGGAATCGACATTCCAGCGACATCAAATGTTGGTGCTGCAATATGGATTTCATACCATCGTCCCGGCGACATCAGCAAGAGGTGCGGATCGTTCGCAAGAATCGGTTTGCCTGTTACAGATTTTTTTTCGGACACGGCCCACGCATTACTTCCGGATTCAAGGGCATGGAAACCCAGAAGCGAACGATATTCCCCTTCTGCATCAAACAATGGACGGAGATCATTGGCGATAGATTTCCCTTTTAGCTCTTTGGGGATAATAAAAGGTGCATCTTCCGGCCAATATGGAAATATTTCTTTCGCCTTTTCTTCTCCAAATCGCTGCACTAGTTCAGCAAGGAGTAAATCCACCCACCGCGAATAGTTGAGTTCCCATGCCATTAACCGGCTGACGAGGAGCGAATGTTCGACGGTCCATGGCTCCGGTTCGATATTCAACATGTCGAACTCAATCGGGTATTTGCCGGTGTGCGTGGAAACAAATTGATTCACACCATCAGCATATGCCTGCAATGCTTTTCGTGTGTCTTCATCAATGAACTGAGAAAGTTTCTGCGCGTGCCTCCAAAGACCAAGTGTCCGAAACATCTTATCTATTTTCAACGTCGGTTTGCCCAGCACTTCAGATAAACGGCCGGAACCAGTCCTTCGCATCAAATCCATCTGCCATAACCGATCTTGTGCGTGCGTGTACCCAACCGTAAAGAAAGCATCATACTCTGATTGAGCACTAATATGAGGAACGCCATATTCATCGCGATAAACTTTTACCTCATGCGTAAGTCCTTGTACTCGTATAGTACCTGAAATCTTTGGAAATGATCGTGTTACCAGATAATAGCCAATCACTCCCACGGCGAGCATAATAATTATGATCGTTGCAACAGTTCCGATAATTCCTTTTTGTGTGATTCGCATGAATGATCCCTGCGTATACAATAAAAATTCCGTCCTGATTGATTAAATCAATCATGACGGAATTAATGTAAGCAAACTTAAAAAGCAGTGCAACTCGGCTAAAATCGGTAGGACAGTGTCAGATTAAGGTTACTGGTAGTAACCGTTTCATCAGTTCCTGCATCATACGTAATACCAGATACAGTATATGAATAGTTTGTTCGGAGGGTTTTCCACGTTCCATAAGCATACGCAGCATTAAGAACAGTTCGCTCATCAAGCTGCAGTCCAATGCCTCCGGTATAATATAATTGATCTCGACTGCTTGGATCACCTTTCCATGGAGATGGATTGTCAATGATTCCGCCACGGAGCTTCAAGCCTAAGCTAAATAGCGAGACTTCAATTCCCCCTCGAAGATTGGTTGTGGCTCGCATTTCATTTTTGATCCGAGAATTTTCTTCAATAAGAGCTGCATTGTCCGTATTAAAGTCCATCTGTGTCCAATCTGTATACTCTACATCCCCTGCTAACAAAAGCCAATCAAGTGGCTGAATTGATATTCCACCACTGAGAACATAAGGTGCAGTAACTTTATAGTGTATTGAATTGGCTGTTGAAGGATATTGAAAATAACCAGCACTGTCCGCTTTTAATTGACTCGATAACTGACTTGACGCAGACTCTGTAAACGTTTCAGATATATCATAGACAGTGGCTGTTCGGATAGCAACACCTATCGAATATTTTCCAGGTTTTCTGTACATCAACCCAAAGAGTGCATTGAATCCATTAATATCATCATTAATTGTACTCTCATAAGTGAATTGATAAAAATTATTAGGATCGTTTTCGTTTACAGTCTGATCATACGAATATGATCCAGAAGCAAAATTGAGCGAAACACCCACAGACAGATTTGGACCAATATCCATTGCGCCACCAAAAGTCCAATGGTTCAATCCGCCTCCTTCCAAAACATTTATAGTTTGTTGTACATTACCATTCACAATTGAGACCAACTTTCCACTCATAGTATCGATATTCGCTAAAAATAATTGATAAGGAATATTATTGTCTAAAGGTTGATTGAGTAGACTTGCTGATTGAGAAAAAGAACTTGAAGGATTAAACGCGTTCATCGAAGCAGTTGTTGTGTAATTTGCTGCTCGGTTAAAACCGAATGCAAATGTCAGGCTCCCCTGAACCGTTGGAATTGGATAAACTATGCCAAGGTTGTTGAGATTCACCGCGCTATTATCTGAGGACGTTTTCGTTCCGAGATAAGACACATCGTTTGAGTAACCAAGTCTTGATAACCCAAAAGAGAATTCATAATCCCGCTCAAGAGCCAGTCCGGCCGGATTCCAGAAGAGTGCAGAATAATCATTCACACCGCCGACAGTAGCATTACCCATCCCAAGTTCACGGGCTCCGACACCCAATCCAAGCTGCGAATATCGAAGTGCATCTTCTGCAAACTGTGCTTGCGTTATTTGAAGTCCGATCGTAATGAGGATCGCTAAGCAACATATTTGAGATCTTTTTATCATACTACTTTACTCCATTCTTTTCTTTCCATTGTCATTTTATCGTTGTGATCTGCCGGAACCGCTGCTATGCTGTCCGCCACCACTATTTCTTTGTGAAGGTGAGCTTTGTGAGCTCCTTGGCGCTGATGCGCTCGAATGCGATTGTCTTACTCCTGATTGACTGCGACCTTGAGAATTACCACTCCGATGTAAGGTTGTACTTCGACCTCTCGTAATTCCTTTTGAATTGCCTGAATAAGCGGTGCCTCTACGATGTGACTTCAATGTGCCAGTACCGCCTAGTTGTGTCCTCGTGCTTGATGCCCGAGGAAGATTGATGCTTCCACCAGTCGATCCAACTCGGCTATTAACTATCGTTCCTGTTCCTGCATTTCCATATGATGAGAATCTCCCATCACCGAAGTTTCGCAGATTATTCCCTCCTCTTTGGTAACCGGAGTTACGTGTCATAAACGAACGATAATAGTTTGAATGTCCATAGCCATATCTTGGATAAGAATCCCAATAACCCCAAGAATGCGGATAATACGCATAGCCTACATAGAACGCAGGACCCCACCACAGTGGATCCCAGTATGTCGGATAGACACATCCATAATCCCACGCCCAACAAGAACGCCAACCGGGATAATAGTATGAGAATCCGATATAATTATGTGGTTGCCAAGTATCATAATCTTCGTAATTCGTACTATCATAGGCAGTGCTGTCGGATCGAACCGGGTTTTGCCCTTCTTGTTCGTAGGAAGATTCGTTTTCCCTTATTGTTGCAAACTGCGTATAGCAACCTTGAAAAAGAACCGCCATTAATCCTAAAAATAGCGGAAGCGTGAATAATAATTTGATTGTTTTCATAAATGACCTCATGTATTAGACTCTTATGAATGACTCAAGTTTCTTGCCAGTAATCAAAAAAATTGAGTTACAATATTTGCTTATTTTCGCCACTTTCAAGGTTTCTAAGTATCACCCAAATCTATATTTGTCTACAGAACTAATCGCCACTGTCCACAGATTTGCACACTTGGATATTCTGAAATATTTACGGATTTATCTACTGAAAACCTTTATGAAATGAGATAAAGATAGATTAAAATTCACCAATATAATCAATCTGAATCGTCCGGTTTCCAACATTTACATTGTTCTGGTTTTTACTAATATCTTTAAGATCAAAGCCGACAATAAGTCCTTTTCCCCAAGCCCAACGAAAACCGAAGTTGAGGTAACCATTTCCCTTGCCAAGCGCATTCCCATGGTTATCATTCACTCCAAAATCATATTCCAGCATGATTGAGATATCTCTGCTCATTGATTTTTCCACGCCAACGAACATATTGAGATCTCCATCACCGTCTCCAGTTTCTAAGGATTTGTTGAATCCGCCATGGATACTGAGATTCCCGAGAATTGCATAATTTTTACTTGCTACGACATACACACCCGGTGACTTGATTGTATAACGCTTCAAAGAATCAGCACTAAGGTATGGTTCTTTGCCTTGAGAATCGAATCCGATAGCCAAAGCAGGCATCAAAATGCCTTCGCCCACCAGACGCAATTTAGCATTTACTCCAGGCATCGGATTCATATTAATACTGTCTTTCCCTATAATACCTGTGCCGCCATATGATATTCCAAATGTGAATGGTTCAAAAATACCCACTGTGATACCGAAAAGCATACCGCCTCTCTGAAAGAAATTCGATGAGACGGAGTACGACCCGCGCTTCAACAAACCAGCCGTTGGTTTATCAACAAGCATTGTCGGTTCAACATCTGCTGCGCTCCCTGCGTAGCTTTGCGCCATCACCAAATTATGAGTTACTGCAATCAATATACTGAGAATGAGGAAGTTGTTCATTGTTTTCATTGATTTTCCGTTTCAAATATTAATCATACTTCATCATCACCAAATATTTTCCGAACATTGTTCGGCAGCTTACTCGTTATATTCATCGATGCATCAACTTTTCTTTCGTAATCGGTAGGAGCTGTCTCTTTTCGCACGATTTGAAACCTTTCTTTGTAGGACAACTCGTTTGCCGAAGTTTCGTTTTCGTCTTTGCGTGGTGTTGAAAGTTGGAGGACGGAAGCTGATGTCGGTACGAATGTTTTTTTTTGCCCGCTGACCTGCAATATTTTCCCTAAAACCGCTTGACCTTCATGTATCAAATCATCTTCAGAATATGTAAGAAGATGTCCTTCGCGAACATAGAACTCACCGTTAATTATCACTTCACTCACTTGGTGCGATGTTGCTTCCTGCAACATAACGTCAAGCATCCTTTCAATATTCTCATCGGCAAGGACAGTATTCATACGGAATTCCGATAGATCAAGAAAAACAATATCAGCTTTCTTTCCTATCTCAATTGTTCCAATTTCAGTATCCAACCCAAGTGCACGTGCTCCATTTTTTGTATGAAGCGCCAGCAAGTCATATGCCTTATCCACCGGTAAACTAAGCATCTTTAGAAGAGAAATATAGGATTGAATATTTTCTAAAGGCTGTGCTGTTCCCCAATCACTGCCAAGCGCCAATGTCACATTGTGTCGAAATAATTCTTCAAAAGGAGGTATATCTGTTCCCTTCCGAAGAATCGACAGTGGAGATAGGACTAACGGTGTGCCGGACTTTCCAATAATTTCTGCGTCGCCATCGTCAAAGCATGCAAGATGTGTCAGATGTACAGGAAAGTCAAATACATGATAATCGGCATATAGTTGCGCTACAGATTTATTGAAGTTCTTTCTCACCGTATCAAACCCATGCTGAGTTTGTCCTAAATGCAACATAACAGGCCATTGAAGTTCATGAGCAGTTCGGATTGTGGATTGGAAATTGTATGTCGTGAGATTTTCTTCATCGGTGATAGCACATGCAAATCGAGATGAGGTCTCACGGAGCATTCGAGCAGCATCAATCTGATCGCCGTTATGCAAACCAATGACACCTCTCACGTTCGCTTGTCGTATTGCTTCAAGTGCTGCTGAAAAGGAATGTTCTGGAGTATCGAAGCCATATTCTGCTATTGTGGTTACACCGGATTTAAGAGCTGCACAGTATGACAACCTGTATAGATCCAAAAATTCTTCGTACGTGGCTTCCTTCCGTAAATAATCGATAGCAAGGCTGACAGCCGAATTCTTATTCCACAGCGACATCGGTTGTCCAGAGGTAATATATCGCAAAATAAACGACTCGCCGGTATGATGTGCATCCACAAATCCCGGAAGAAGAACTTTGCCCTCTGCATTAATGATTTCTGCTGAAGGATGCAATGATTTCAGGATCTGTACAGGTTTTCCAATATCGACGATTCGTCCTTTCTGGATGAGTAAAGTCAATCTTCCCGCATGATGTTGTCTATCACCGGTGAAGACAAACCCGTTTTCAATTATTTTCGTTGATTCATTCATCCTTTTTGATTTGTCCTATGCCAACCCGTTCCATCTTTTTTATCTTCTAAGATTATACCAACCGACTTTAATTCATCGCGGATTTTGTCTGAAAGCAACCACAGCTTGTTTTCACGTATTTCTTTTCGAGTTTCAATAAGTAAGTTAATAAGCTTTGAACTAACCGAGTCGTCAAAAACGTTTTGAGCCTTAAAGCCCAATCCTTCTAAGAATTCCATTATTTTCTCATTTTGCTTTTGCGGTTCATCTATTCTTTGAGCTTTTTTCAATAATTCTATTGATTCAGAGAGTTTATTTGATTTGGATGCTTGTGGAGAAATACCAAGAATATCTTCATATTCCAATAGAAAAAATAACAAGTCCAACAATGAACTAGCTGATTTGGATTCTTTCGTCGCTAAATAGGTATTTGTTGCCGATACAAATTCTTGTAGAACTGCAATTGCTTGAGGAGTATTAAAATCGTCATTCATTGCCTCTTCAAATCTATTTTGATAATCTTCTATACCAACAAAACTAACACTTCCATTTTTCCTCTTCTCGATTTCTTCGCCTAATCTGTTACGGACATTCTTTATTCTTTCGAATCCTTTTTCGGAAGCTTCAAGCGCCTGTTCACTGAAATCTAATGTACTGCGATAATGACTTTGCAAGATAAAAAATCTCACAACCAGCGGGTCATATTTCTTGAACGCATCTTTCAGTGTCACAAAATTGCCGAGTGACTTCGACATCTTTTTTCCGTTCACCGTTACAAGATTGTTGTGAATCCAGTATTTCACAAACGGTTTTCCAGTAGCGGCTTCACTTTGAGCAATCTCACATTCATGATGCGGAAACTGGTTATCCATTCCGCCGCCGTGGATATCGAATGTTTCGCCAAGATACTTCATGGACATTGCTGAACACTCGATGTGCCAACCGGGAAAACCCTCGCCCCAGGGGCTTAGCCAATGCATAATATGTCCGCTTTCAGCTTTTTTCCATAATGCAAAATCTGCCGGATGGCGTTTCTCAGAACGCGATTCCACTCGTGTACCTTCCACTGCTTCATCCAAAACCCTTCCTGAAAGTTTTCCATACTTTTTAAATTTCTGCACATCATAATACACGGAACCATTCACTTCATATGCGAAACCCTTTGCAAGAAGCTGTTTCACCATTTCGATTTGTTCAATAATATGTCCCGATGCACGAGGAGAAATATCCGGACGCAACACACCTAATTTATCCATGTCGTCAAAGTAGCTGCGTGTAATCGTTTCTGCAATTTGCATAGGATGGACTTTTTCAATTTTCGACTGCTTCAGCATCCTATCTTCGCCATCATCTAATAAATGTCCTACATCAGTGATATTCTGAATATATAATACTTTGTTGCCAAGATAACGCAAGTATCTGACAATCACATCAAAAGAGACATAGCTTTTACCATGACCAATATGCGAATCACTGTATACAGTGGGTCCGCAGACATACATGCCTACGAGTCCTTCATGAATCGGTTTGAATTCTTCTTTTTGTCGAGTGAGGGTATTGTAGATAACAAGGGCCATAGCTGATTAGGTCTCAGGTGTTAGGTTTTAGGGATTGGGTTCGAAGCGACTTTCTTGTATTTCTTCCCGCTTCTTTCTCTTACGCTTGATATAAAGCTATTAAGCATTTTTTGTTCTTCGATGAGCAATTGAAGAATAAGAACCACTTTATTTTTTGAAATAAGGTTTACATTTTCAGTAATTGTCAATTGAGTTTCAAGTTCATAAGTCGAGCCAATCGCAATCTCCAAAAATCTTTTAAAATCAGGTTCACTATTCCGGCTGCACCCTTCAGCAATATTTGAAGGGATAGAAACTGCTGCTCGCTGTAACTGAGTCTTCAATCCATATGTTTCATCCTTAGGCAATAAAGCCGTAAGCTCATAGACACGAATGACAATATCCATTGCTTTTTGCCATACAGTAAGTTCTCGAAAATTTCTCATTCCAGTTCCTGTCACCCAAAACCTAATACCTAAAACCTTTTACCCAATCCCTTCATTTCAATCCAATTAATTCTTTTGCCCCGCTCAGGCTTGCTTCTGTCACCTCTTCTCCGCTGAGGAGTCGTGCAACCTCTCTAATCCGTTCTTCTTCATTCAACTTGCGGATAGACGATGATGTACGATTCTTCGATTCTCTTTTCTCCACCGTAAAATGACAATCAGCAAATCCTGCAATCTGCGGCAAATGTGTGATAGAAATAACTTGATGAAACTGCGATAGGCTCTTGAGACTCTTTCCAACTACTTGAGCAATCCTTCCACTAATGCCGACATCTATTTCGTCAAAGACAAGCAATGGCAGGCGGTCTGCTTTAGCAAGGATTGTTTTCAATGCAAGCATAATGCGCGAAATTTCACCGCCGGAAGCGACTTTCACTAATGGTTTTACGTCTTCGCCGGCATTGGTTGAAAGATAGAATTCTACGAAGTCGATACCATTTGGTGCCGTTTCGTAATAATCACGTCCAAGTTTAACATATGCGTTGGCAGCTTCTCCATCGGATTTGCCCATTATACGATTCTCAATTTTTACATCGAATTGAGCATGAGCAATACCTAATTTTGCCAATTCCGTACATGCCGACTTACCGATTTTGCTCACTAATTCCCGCCGTTTTGTCGAGAGGCGTTGTGCTGCAGCAGAACATATTTTCCGTTCAGATTCGATTTGTTCCTGTAACTTCTGAATTTCATTTTCAAAATTTTCTGCCATTGCGAATTCTTTGCCGATTTTTTCCCGTTGATCGATTACCGTATCCAAAGAACCGCCATATTTCTTTTTAAGAAGTGTGATCTGACCTAACCGTTCCCGGATTTGCTCAAGCCGTTCTGGATTGAATTCTATTTTCGAATTATAGCTTTGAATAAACTTCGTCAACTCTCCAATGATCGCCGCTGCAGAAGCACATTCATTTTTCGAATCCTCAAATGCCTTGTCAATTCCGGCAAGATCTTCCAATTGGTTCCGAGCCTTAACGAGAAGATCATACACCGACTGCCCGCTGATATTCTCTGCACCTTCGGGGTTGGGCTCGCCTTCATACAAAGACTGGTAGAGCTGAGATGTTGCTTCATAAAGTTTTTCTGCATTCTCCAAAATTCGCAGTTCGTTTTCTAAATCCCCCTCTTCACCTCTCCGCGGATCAACAGCATCAATTTCTTTGATCTGGAATTCATACAGATCTCGTTTTTCCTTGAGTTCATTTTCTTTTCGAGTTAGCGCTCGGAATTCCGTGAAGAGCATCGTCAAACGATTATAGGATGTGCGATGTTCATCTGCTAGACCATCAAGACTTCCGAATTCATCTAAAAGCCCGATATGTGTCTCCGATCGAAGCAAAGATTGATGTTCATGCTGGCCATGAAGATCAACAAGATGATCACCAATTTCTTTTAAGATGTTCAGCGGAACCGGCGAATCATTCACAAAACATCGTGATTGGCCTTTCATAGAAACTTCTCTGCGGAGAATGAGGTCATCTTGCACTTCAATCTCATTTCGTTCGAGCAATATTTTTACTCTCTGATTTCCAGCAATTCCTAAAATTCCTTCAACGATGGCTTTCTCGCTTCCTTTTCGGACGACCTCGGCACTGGATCGATCACCGAGTATGAGACTGAGAGCATCGATGATGATAGATTTGCCTGCACCGGTCTCACCTGTGAGAATGTTGAGCCCGCTCTCAAATTCGATATCCACAGATTCGATGAGAGCATAGTTTCGAATAGAGAGAGATTTAAGCATGTCTACTTGCTCAAATGTAAGCAAAAAAGATGGAATTCCAATGAAGGAGGATGAGATACCGGTAATAAATTAATTTCTTGATGGATTTCCCAATTCAAGATCAAAGTACCGAATTTCCGGCACATCCCCAATAACAGTATGGTAATATGCATATTGAATAAATTCTGTCAAGCTCTCTTCTTCACGTTTACCCAAGTCGTGGGAAAACGACGAGAGATACTGTGTTGTCTCTCCGATAGGAAGATTTAGCTTCCGTGCAACTTCTTGAGCAATCTGTAATTGCAGAAGTACACCATTGTTCTTTGCAGTGAGTAAAGCTCTCGCTTCTTGTTCAGTCAGTTCTTCTTCACGTCCTACCCAGAAACCATGAACATACGGTAAATCGGTCAGATCATTCCACTCTTCGACAAGATCGAGTGTGAAGACACCCGATTTCTTATATGAATTTGGAATTTCATTCACCACCAATGCAGCATCTGCCTTTGCAAGCATTGCATCGATATCTGGCATCATCGGAACAAATTGGAGTTTTTGATGGGACGAGGAATCGCGATACTTTTCTTCCAGAATAATCTTCGCGAGAATTATTTCCGACGTAAAGCGAACATCAACTGCAATGCTATTGATGTCACGCAGATCCAACTTCAAAATGAGTTGAATGGTGTTTGTTGGAACAGATGAGGCAACACAGATATTCGGTATGATGCAATATTCTGCTCCATGCCGTGCATAGTCGATAGGAGATAAAAAAGCGTTCCGAATTCCTTCGGAACGCTGGCTGAGTTTCAATGCATTTTGTGCGGGTATGTCTACAACCAGATCAAACGGAGATTCCGTTCGATCTAAGCCAAACAAGAGCGGCTTCAGGTAGAGCGCATCGGACACTGCAAGCCGCGATTTCATCAGGCATTCGTTTTTTGCGCAACTGCTTTTGTAGCGAGTTCGCGCACATAGTAAATCTTCGAACGGCGGGCTCTGCCGTCTTTTATCTTCTCGATTTTTGCAATTCGGGGGGAATGCAGTGGGAATATTCTTTCGACACCGACTCCGTCAGAAATTTTTCGGACGGTAAATGTCGCATTGATACCTGATCCGCGCTGTCCCATGACAATACCCTGGAATTCCTGGATGCGTTCTTTATCGCCCTCTTTCACCTTCACATGCACGTTCACGATGTCGCCTGATTTGAATTTTGGGACATCTGTTTTTAGTTGAGTTGCCTCAACAAGCTTCAACTTATCCATTGGTGTTTTACTCCGCTAAATCAATATATCGTGTATTTGTATTCTCTACTCTTCTTTATTTATGGTGCGGAACTATCATCCCGTAACCGCCTTGTTCTTTGCTCACGCTGTTCTAAGCGCCATTTGTCAATTTCTTGATGATTTCCTGAAAGCAACACATCTGGAATGGTCATCCCACGATATTCTGCCGGTCGTGTGTATTGAGGACAGCCAAGCATCCCATCCTGAAATGAATCGGTCAATGCTGACTCGCCATCATTCAAGACACCTGGGATAAGCCGTACAACTGCATCTACCACAACCACTGCTGCCAACTCACCGCCTGTCAAAACATAATCGCCAATAGAAATCTCGCACGTAGCCAACGCTTCGCGTACTCGCTGATCAACGCCTTTATAATGACCACACAACAATATGAGATTCTCTTTCAGCGATAACCGCGTTGCAATCTTCTGCGTGAACACTTCGCCATCGGCTGCAAGAAATATTGTTTCATCGTACCTGACGTTGTGCCTTCAGGGCTTCAACACATTCAAAGAACGGTTCTGGTTTCAGCACCATCCCTGCGCCGCCGCCATAGGGCGCATCGTCAATGGTGTTGTGCTTATCGTGCGTGTATGCACGGAGATCGTGTACAACAATCTCAACAATCTCTTTATTCTGTGCCCGTTTCAGAATACTTTCCTGCAATGGGCTTTCCAACAGCTTCGGCAATCCTGTTAAAATATCGATGCGCATCACTCAAGCAATCCTTCCAAAGCGTGGATAGTGATGCGTTTCATCTTTACATCTACCTTTCGAATGATCGCTTTGACTGCCGGAATTAAAAATTCCTTTGTGCCATTCCGAACAACCCATATATCATTTGCTGGAAGCGAAAGAAGATCAGCTACTCTTCCGACATTCATTTGCTCTTCAGTAACTACTTCACATCCGATCACATCGTCCATGAAGTAGCTCCCCGTACGGAGTTTTATTGTCTGCTCTTTCGGAACGAATAGATATTTATTCCGAACCTCTTTTGCTTCATGCGGTGTCTCAATACCATTCAGACTGACAACAACCTGTTTGGTATCAATCCTCACTGCGAGAATATCCCATTGTTCCACTCTCGCAGCATCGTGTCCCACCCACACCGACTGTAAACCTGCAAATCGCTGTTTGTCGTTTGTCAACGGAAGAACTTTCACCTCGCCCTGACTACCGATCGATTTGGAGATCCTTCCAATCGCAATCAAATCCATACAAAATATCCCGCCATCCATCCCGGATTCAGGGCACTGAGCTCATCGAACTACTTAGCCAATGATGTCCAAAACCGCTCGCTTGCCTTCTTTTGCAGCGACCGCTTTTAGGAGGACACGCAAAGAAGTCGCTGTTTGGCCGCGTCTACCAATAACTTTTCCGATCTCTCCTTCAGCTACCTTGAGTTTGAAGATGTGCTTGTTTTCTTTTTCTTCTATCTCAATAGCGACGCTTTCCGGATGATCCACTAGATGTTTTACAACGAACTCTAGAAATTCCTTCATCGTTCCACCTCGGTATCAGTTGCTCTCCAGGCGTTTGCAGGTTATCTTTACCTCTACGATCCCAGTGTACAACCATTTCAATTGTGGAAACTACGTTAGTGCCTTGCTTCTGCCCTAACTGTGGATTAATAAACTGCTGTGGAAAAATCAGTTGTCAAAATCCGTTCGATGGAAAAACCATCAAGTGTGTAGTCAGATTCGCTGACTGTATTACGCAGCAGCCGGTGCTGGAACTGGAGTTTCTGCCTGGGGAACGGCTTTTTTCTTCCGTTCTGCTCGTCGTGATTTCCGGTCGGCTTCGCGCTTTGGTTTTTCAACCTGAAGCATATGCCAGCGTTCCATCACACTCTTCACCGTCGCCTCATCTTTGCCCTGGCGCGTGAGTGTCCAGTGCAGCCAAAAACCTGTACGCCTTAATAATGAACGTACTGTATCTGTCGGTTGTGCACCTTTGCGCAGCCAAAATTCAATGCGCGGCTCTTTTAATGCTAAGGTGATAGGATTTGTGTGCGGATCGTATTGCCCGAGAGCTTCGAGATATCCACCATTGCGAGGAGAACGGGAATCTGTCGCCACCAACCTATAAATTGGATGCTTCTTCTTTCCCTCTCTCCGCATTCGAATTTTAACCAATGTTATTACTCCTGTGTTTTACTTGACTCAGTTATCAAAATAGTTATTTTCATAATCGATTGCTAATTCATTGGAAATTGCATGCCGTGCATGGCACGACGCATATTCCCTTTTTTAAGCCGTTTCATCATCTTTTGCATCTCATCGAACTGCTTCAACAGTCGGTTGACATCCTGCACCGTCGTACCACTTCCTAGTGAAATACGGCGTCTCCGATTTCCGTTGATCATTGATGGATGCAACCGTTCTTCTGCAGTCATCGATTGAATAATCGCTTCAATACGTATAAGGCTCTTCTCGTCAATCTCGGCATTTGTCGGGAGTCGGTTCATTCCCGGAATCATCCCCATCACTTGACTGAGAGGTCCCATTTTCTTGACCTCCCGAAGTTGATCTAGAAAATCTTCAAAGGTGAATTGCGACTTCCGGAGCTTTTCCTCCATTTTGATCGCTTTTGCTTCGCCGAAATGTTCTTGCGCTTTCTCAACGAGTGTCACAATATCGCCCATACCGAGAATGCGGGACGCAATGCGATCTGGATAAAAGGGTTCCAGTGCGTCTAACTTTTCGCCGATACCGATGAATTTAATCGGTTTTTGAACTACTGCCCGTATCGAAAGTGCAGCACCACCGCGACTATCACCATCAAGTTTTGTAAGAATAACGCCATCGAAATTCAAACGATCATGAAACGCTTTTGCCGTATGAACAGCATCCTGTCCAGTCATCGCATCGACCACGAACAAAATTTCATGCGGCTGTGCTATATCACGAACTGCTTCCACTTCCTTCATCATCTCTTCATCGACATGTAAACGACCCGCCGTATCGATAATGACTGTATCTCGAACATTCTTGCGTGCAAAGTCAATAGAGTTTTGTGCAATTTTCGCTGCTCCAACCCCGCGTTCCGCATATACTGGAATCTCTATTTGCCTTCCCAACATCTCCAATTGATCAATAGCAGCAGGCCGGTGAACATCTGCTCCAACGAGTAATGGAAATCGTCCTTTGCTTTTCAAATGATTCGCCAACTTCGCAGAGAACGTTGTCTTTCCTGATCCTTGTAATCCCGCCACCAAAATAACCGTCGGCGGAGCTTGCGCTGTTACAACATCTGCCTTCGACTCACCGAGCAGATTCACCATCTCATCATAAATAATCTTTATGATAAGTTGCCCCGGAGTAAAACTCGCGAGGACTTCCTGACCCACGGCACGCTTTTGAACATCTTCAATGAATTGCTTAACAACCTTATAGTTCACATCTGCATCGAGCAAAGCACGGCGTACTTCGCGCAAAGATTCCTCAACATTCTGAGGCGTAATCTTTCCCTGTCCCCGAAGCTTTTTAAATGCCGTTTCTAACTTCTGGGTAAGGCTCTCAAACATTCGCTTTCCCTCGTCAATAGTACAACAAAACTTCTTTTGCCTCAGCGTTATTAAAACCGAGAGCGCCAGAAGTTCATACGAGTTTACTAACTAAAAAATAGCGAAAAAATGGGAGGCAATCAAGAAGTTATTTGGGATTTTCATCGCCGATGAGATAAAGATGCGATCGGCTTTTCCTTAAACTTTCTTATAGCCAAACGCTCAACCGAGCACGCGTACTACTTCTTGCAGTGTTGTTACGCCGGTGAGTGCTTTACGGACAGCATCCTGCCGAATTGCCTGGAATCCGCAATTAACGGCCTCTTGACGCATCTTCAGAATCGATTCTTTATTAATGATCAAATCGCGTAATATCGTGCTAATCGTAACGATTTCGCTGATGGCAGCCCGGCCTTTATAGCCAGTTCCAAAACAATTTTGACAACCACGACCGCGGAAAAGTTTGAGATCAGATGACCCCATTGGTGCACCGACCATTTGAAGTTCATCGGGTGAAAGCTGATATTCTTCCTTGCAATTGAGACAGATTCTTCGGATTAAAAGTTGATAAACAATTCCAGCCAGTGATGATGCGAGCCAGTACGGGGGAATACCAAGGTTGTAAAGGCGATGAATAGCACCAATTGCATCATCAGCAAGCATAGTACTGAGTACCAGATTTCCGGTCAGCGCAGCTTCCGCAGCCACGATACCGGTTTCTGCATCACGTATTTCACCAATCATAATGACGTTGGGATTCTGCCGAAGAATTGCTCTGAGTGCATCAATAAAATTAAATGATTTATCAGCCGGCAGGTGCACTTGACTGGCATATGGCAGACGAAACTCTACTGGGTCTTCAACGGTGATAACACATTTTTCCGGGGTCTGGACATGGTTTACCGAAGCATAGACGGTTGTTGATTTGCCGCTTGCGGACGGTCCAGTGACTAAAACCAATCCACGCGGACTTCGGAGCAATGTTCGCAATCTATCAAGATTCTCTTTACCATATCCAAGTTCGTCAAGCCGAGAGATGGTCGCCGTCTTCCTCCATAATCGTACCAAACATCGTTCGCCTGAAAGGACTGGAATTACATTAAGGCGAAAATCAAACGGTTCATTTCCATACACTGAAGAGAACCGTCCTTCCTGTGGTTTCTTTTTCTCAAATTGATTCAATGTTGCTTTTGTTTTCAAAATACTGATAATAGGCTCATTCATATCAGGTGAAAGAGATACAAGTCTCTTCAATGTTCCTTCATGCCCAAGGCGAATCTGGAGTTCACCTTCTATCGGTTCGAAATGGATATCTGTTGCACCACTTTGAATAGCTCGGATTAAGATTTCCTCGACGATTTGATCCGCTGTGGGCAACTTGCCCAGGCGAAACAACTCTCGAATTTTGTCTTTCGATAGAGATTTTATATCAAGCTGTTCGAGGGCAATCCGCTGTAGAACTTGCCCAGGTTGTCCAGGTATTTGACGCGGTGGTACGGGTTGTTGTGGTGTGACTGCCATTGTTTTTCTCCACCAAAGTGACGGCTCAACGGTACTTTACACATTGAATTTTTTTCAATCTTCCTTCAATAGACCGCTTCTCAATTTCTCACGATGGTTTTTTGAATGGAGATTGTTTCTGCGTTCTTAACTTGCTTTCTTCAACGCTTCTGCCCCGCTAACGATTTCGAGCAGTTCTTTCGTAATACTTGCTTGCCGTTCCTTGTTGTACGATAATGTATAATCACGGATAAGCTCTTTCGCATTTTCCGTTGCGTTATTCATCGCTGTCATTCGGGCGCCTTCTTCTGCCGTACTGGACTCCAGCAAAATGCGCCACATTTGGAAGTTCAGGTGTTTTGGCAATAGTACATCGATAATTTCCCTAATGGACGGCTCGTAAATATAGTCGACCTGGGCAAGTGCGTGAAGATCCTTGGTCTCTTGAATTTGTTCTGGGGGGATCGGCAAAACTTGCTCAACAATAATCCGCTGTTGGATAACCGATTTGAATTCGTTGTAGACAACTTCCACTTTATCGTACTCACCCTTGAGATACTGATCCACTATCTGCTGAATGATGGTTCGCGCATGACCGAAGTGGAGACTCCCAAAAATACCGACATGTTTCGCATAGAGAGCGTAATTTCGTTTCGAGAAAAAATCTGTTGATTTTTTCCCCACTGTCACGATCCGAACTCCATCGGGTTCCCTCAGCAAACGTTGATACTGTGAGTTCATATGATCGATAGCTGCTTTGATAACATTGCCATTGAAGGCACCGCACATGCCCCTATCTCCCGATACAATCACAAGCAGCACACGCTTGACTTCACGTTCTTTTAGCAAGGGATGAATCGAGAGATCAATTCTGGTTACCAAACGGCGAAGGAGATCGTTCATTTTGCGTGCATACGGACGTGTTGAAACGAGTGCCTCTTGAGCACGGCGAAGTTTTGCTGCTGCGACCATTTTCATCGCTTTGGTAATTTTCTGTGTGCTCTTAACGCTTGTGATCCGGCGCCGTATTTCTCGAAGTGTTGCCACAGATTACTTCACCGTTCCTTTAAATTTCTGAACGAATTCTTTTGCAATCGAATGGAGTTTCGTTTCTATCTCTTTAGAAAGCTCTTTCGTCTCGGCGATTGTTTCAAGGACATCTGCATATTTCATGTCCATCATCTCAAGAAAGTCTTTTTCAAATCGCTGTACTTCTTCTAACGGGAGATCATCTAAATATCCATTCGTACCTGTGAACATACTCGCCACTTGTTTCTCGACCGGCATCAGAACATATTGACCTTGTTTAAGCAACTCAACAAGATGAGAACCACGGCGCAATGTTTGCTGAGTCGATTTATCAAGATCAGAACCGAATTTCGAAAACGCTTCCAACTCGCGATACTGGGCAAGATCCATGCGCAGACGTCCCGCTACTCGTTTCATCGCCTTGATCTGTGCGTATCCACCAACACGTGATACCGAGATACCGACATTGATTGCAGGACGAACGCCGGCGTTAAACAAGCCGGGTTCAAGATAAATCTGCCCATCAGTAATAGAAATGACATTGGTTGGTATATATGCAGAAACGTCACCTGCTTGCGTTTCGATAATCGGTAATGCAGTGAGGCTTCCGCCGCCGAGTTCGTCATTAAGCTTTGACGCTCGTTCTAATAAACGTGAGTGCAGATAGAATACATCACCAGGATACGCTTCACGTCCCGGAGGTCTGCGCAACAGTAACGACATCTGACGATACGCTTGCGCATGCTTTGATAAATCATCGTAGATTACAAGTGCATGACGACTGGAATCGCGAAAATATTCTCCCAGCGTGGCACCTGCATAGGGAGCGATAAACTGCAACGGCGCAGAATCGCTCGCAGATGCATGAATCACCGTCGTATATTCTATTGCCCCATTTTCTTCTAGTGTTGCTACCACCTGCGCAACAGTCGATCCCTTTTGACCGATAGCGACATAAATGCAATACACCGGCTTGATGTCTTCTTTCTTCGCCTTCTCTGTGTGTGTATATTTTTGATTGATAATCGTATCAATCGCAATCGCGGTTTTCCCTGTTTGGCGGTCTCCAATAATCAACTCTCGCTGTCCGCGCCCAATCGGGATCATGCCATCCACCGGTTTGATGCCGGTCTGCAAAGGTTCTTTCACTGGACTTCGAGCAATAACACCGAGCGCCTTGCGTTCCAACGGAAGGAATGTATTAGTCTTGATAGGACCTTTTCCATCAAGCGGTTGACCAAGTGGTGTCATCACACGCCCAAGCATCTGTTCACCCACGGGCATGGATGCGACACGACTCGTTCGCTTCACGGTGTCGCCTTCCTTGATATGCGTAGGATCACCAAAAATCACGCATCCGACATTGTCTTCTTCGAGATTCAACGCCATACCGAATACGTTGCCTGGGAATTCCACTAACTCGCTCGCCATAACTTTCGAGAGACCATAAACGCGTGCGATGCCATCACCGACTTGCAGGACGGTTCCGACATCATATACATCTACTTCCTTTTCAAAACCTGAAAGTTGTTTTCGTAATATTGCTGATACTTCATCTGGTCGTACTTCTGCCATTTTCTTCCTCTATGTATCTCCAGCACAAATCTACTGGATGATATTGAACAAATATTATTTAATAATTATTATTTGAAAATTATGCAACAGCAATCTCCTCCTCAAACCTCTTGCGAAGAAGTTCAAGCTGTCGCTTCACGCTGCCATCAAACATCGTATCTCCGATGCGAGCTATGAAGCCGCCAATTAATTTTGGATCCAAGCTTATGTCGACGCGAACTTTCTTCTTTGAGTACGCTTCAAATCTCTGCTCAAGTTGTACTGTTTGTTGTGCCGATAATTCTGCTGCTGCATTTACGTGCACATTGACGATTCCCAAAGCCTCATCCTGCAGACGAAAGAAAGCCTCAATGATGTTCAAAAGAATATCCTCCCGCCTCTTTTCAGCAAGAAGAAATAAGAATTTTAGCGTGAGCGGTTGAATCGCCTCGCCAAACGTCGCTTCAAACACCTGCTGTTTCTTCTCCTTTTTTATGATAGGGCTCTTCAAGAACAGCTGGAACTCGTGCGATTCATTGATACTCCGCCGGAGAACAGTGAAATCATCGCTCACACGTTTAAGTACTTGGAGTTCTTCAGCGGTGGTCATCAACGCTTCGGCATAACGATTTGCTGTTCGCAGATTACTCATAATCTATTAGTTCTTCGGAAGTTGATTCATTACAGAATCTATGAGTTTCTTTTGCCTCTTCTCGTCTAGTGTTTCTTCGAGAATTTTTTCTGTCGCTTTGATTGCAAGATCGGCGACTTCTGCACGAAGCTGCAGTTTCGCTGCATCCACATTGCGTTGGATTTCTTCCGTCGCCAGTTTCAGTTCTTGCTGAGCTTGTTGTTTTGCCTTCGTTACAATATCTTCCTTTAACTTTTCGGCAAGCGCCTTACCTTCGTGGATCATCTTTTGGTATTCTTCTTCCGCGCGGGCAAGATTCTTTTCATTTTGCTTCAGCATCTCCGCTGCTTCCGCTCGCGCACGATCCGCTTCTTCAAGCGCATTGCGAATCTTGCTCTCACGCTCCTCAAGCATTTTCAAAATCGGCTTCCAAGCGAATTTTTTCATCACCGACAAGAGAACAAGAAACGTAATTATTGTCCAGACGATAAGTCCGGGGTTAATCTCAAACATTGATCAGCGTTCCTTTTCTTTATACTTTAAGTGCGAGAATAATGCATATCGCAAGTGCAAAAAAAGTAGCACCTTCGATAAGCGCTGCAGCAATCAACATTGACACACGTACTTCTGCGGCAACTTCCGGTTGACGACCACTAGCTTCCATTGCGGCGGCGGCAAGTTTACCGATACCGAATGCTGCACCAAGAACAACAATTCCTGCTCCAAATCCTGCGGCGAGATATGCTATTGCTGTTGCTGACATCGAAAAATCCTCCAAATATGGTTAAAGTGATTTTGATTTTTTTATTTAGTGTTTCAAACCTTCTTCATGACTGCTCGCTGGCATACCCAAACCCATGAACAACGAAGTGAGCATAGTAAAAACGTACGCCTGCAAAAATGCTACAAATAATTCCAGCATATATATTCCAACAATAAACATCAAAGGTAAGGGTGCAACGATATACGATTGGAACATCAAAACCAATCCGAAAAGAGAAAGAATAACAATATGCCCACCTGTCATGTTTGCGAATAAACGCATACAGAGTGCAAATGGTTTTGTAAAGAGACTAAGAATTTCAATAGGGATCATTATGATCCAGAGATACCAAGGGGCTCCACCTGCGAGATGTGCTAAATAATGCTTAAGCCCTTGGGCACGTATGGCAGAAATCTGAATCATACAAAAAGCTATCAGCGCAAGACCGGCAGTAACCATAATATTACCGGTAGACGTGGCACCATAAGGGATAAGTCCTGCTAAATTCATGATTAGGATATAAAAGAATGTTGTTAGTAAATACGGCATGTATCTCAAGCCGGCTGGTCCCATATTGGGAAGCACCACTTCATCACGAAGGAATACTATTACCATTTCTATTAAATTCACAAATCCTTGAGGTACAAAACTTTTCTTGTAAGACCTCGCAACATAGATCATAGCAATGAGGAGCAGAACTCCGCACAATAAAAGAAAAAAAACATGCTTGGTCATCGAAAGATCTATTGCGGTACCACCAAAATGAACCGGTGTAAACTGCGGTAAGGAGATATGCCCAAACGGAATTTCGACGCTCCGTGAATCTTTCATATGGTCGAGGAGGTGTATAAAGTTAAAACCCTCACCATGCTCGCCAGAAGTATGGGCGACTGCCGCAGTATCTGCCAGCGCATGAGCCGCATGCTGAAGAGTATCTTGCACTATTGGATTCTCGAAGATCAATACTTTCTCAATCTATTTTTTTGTGGAGACTCTTTTTTGAAGATAATAAATTTCTAATCCCAAATTCATCACATAGAAAAATAACAATGTCAGCATTAACGATGCTGGATGGAAGCCGAATATTCGAATGAGTAGTAAAAATGCTCCCCACATCAACATCAACCGTCCGACCATTCCACCTAACACATATTTCAAAAAAGTTGTATGTGATCGCTCGAAAGATGCTTCAATTGCCAAATATCCCAATAATAAATTCGCAAGACTCATGATGCTGCCCGCAATAATACTGTGCATCACTTCTCTTGTTGCAAACTCCGAAATCGGATAATAGGTGAGTGCCGCCGTACAAGTGAAACAGAACAATACTAATCGCAGAAATGACCAATCAATTTTCACGCTTATCACTCATTCGATTTCGTTCTTCATCCGCAATCATTGAAGCAACCGATTTGAAAAATTTTACAAATCCTCCTACCATTCCTACCAACGTTCCTACTAATTTTCCGATCGGTGCAATTCCGTATCTTTTATCAATCCAATCACCAATAAAAAAGAAGACAACAACCGCTGCCGCCAATTGAAATCCTAGCGTCAGGTACGGTCCATATTGACGATACGTTCCTTGGATTTCAACTTTTTTCTTTTTGTCTTGCGTTCCACTATTCGGAGATTCAGAGTTCATCCCGTATCCTTGGTCTCCGATTTTATTCCAATCAGTGTTTCACTTCATACGTCGGAGCTCTATCAGTCATAGAAACTTTACCGTCGAAAATCGACCCCTCATCAATGACAAGGCGAGTGGCACGGATATCGGCACGTACGACCGATTTTCCTTCAAACACAATTTTTTCTGCAACATTGATCGTACCGCGCACTTTTCCACCGATGGTAACATTTTTCGCGGTAACATTCCCATCGATCTCGCCGGTAACGCCTACGGCAAGCGATTCACTTGCTGTCACTTCACCGACTAATTTTCCATCCACACGTACGCTGCCTTGGCTTCGAATCTTACCTTCCACAACTGTCCCGGCGCCAATGATGTTCATTTCTTTGATGGGGTCAATTTTCGTAACCACAGATCACCTCTAGAGATAATAATTAATCATATAAACGGATGGATCCACCGAAACTCCATCTTTCCAAATTTCAAAATGCAGATGCGGACCAGAACTCGTGGCTCCAGAATTTCCCAAGGTTGCAATTGGTTCGCCTCGCCGAACGAACGAACCGGCAGATTTCAACAACGTTTGATTGTGCTTGTAGAAACTCAAAAAACCGCCCGCGTGTGATATAATGACTATATATCCATCGTTGGATGTCCAACCGGAAAAAACAACGTTTCCATCTGCGGCTGCATTAATGAGCGTGCCTATCTTTCCGGCAATATCCAGCCCATAATGGTTAGACTCAGGCTCGTATCCACGTGTCATATATCCTTCGGTCGGAAGAATTGCAGGAAATGATACTGCACTTCGCCCGTCTGTTTCAGACTTCGTAGTCTGGGTTGGAATCATCCGCTGTGCGGAATTCATCAATCGGACTGATCTAGCAGTTATTTGTCCTTCCTGTAACAAATCACTTTTTTCTGCCTGAGAAGTTCGCGAAGTTACTTTGACACTTCCGGAATCAGATAACGTAATATTCTCTCCAAATGCCCGTCGGAGTTTGATGTTATAACTTCGTAACTCGACAAGCTGCTCCATCAAACTCATCATTTGTTGGTTCAAAGAGACCAACTCTCTGCTATACCTATTTTCAAGTCCTTTATTCGACAATGGGAATACCTGACCTAATGGAGTATAGGTCAGAGCGAGCACCACGATCATTACTGCCAATACAGCGAAAAGCACGAATCCTGTTACCAATTGCCAGAAAGCTAGTTGGAAGTTTTTAGTTTTGCTGGCATCTTCATCCGGCACCAGTACAATCGTGTATCGGTTTTTTTTCGATTTATGGTGCTGACGATCTGCTGCCAAACGCTACTTTTCACCTCATTTGTGACTTATATTAGATATAAAGTATAATAAAAAAAAGGTGAAAATCAAAATTATGCGTTGCTTGACTTCCCTGTCGATTTTGCGTATATTTAAACAATTAGTTGGCTAACTTTTGTTTTCTCCATATTGAATCAGCCAACCTCATGCAACCCAAAGAAGGGTTAATAGGGAATCAAAATGGCAAAGACAAAATACATCATGCACCAATGTGCATACTGTCGGCGGGAAACAAAGATGGAATTCATAGGCGGCCAGCCATCTGAGGATACCAACACTGAGATTATAAAGGTTTGGTACCGCTGTGGTAAATGCAAACACAGTGCGTTACTCACACTCTCTCCTGCAAGTCAGATGAAGAAGAAACGTGCTGTTGCCATTAACCGTGAACTCTGCACACCATACGCCAAAGAAAAGATATTCTCGGTTGGTGAAAACATTTATCACTCAGAATGGGATGATGTCGGAAAGGTCGTCCGAAAAGACAAAATGTCGAATGGAATTCATTCTATTGTCGTTACATTCGAAAAAATTGGTGAGCGAAAGCTGCTGGAAAACATCCAGGCATTATCAGAATAAGTATTTAGAGACTAAGTTGTGTTGTTGTTACCCTGAGCGAAGGAGGTGATTTCTTGGTCGGCATTATTATAGGTGAAAATGAACCAATCGACCGTGCTATACGACGTTTTAAGAAGAAATATGAACGATCAGGCATTCTGAAAGAAGTAAAGAAGCGTGCATTCTTCACTAAACCTTCGGTCAAGAAACGCATGAAGCAAGCGAAAGCAATTCGCCGGTCTCAGCGTGCAGCATCAGAAGAATTGTGATCGTATGCATGATAGTAAACGAAAAGCCTCTTCAACTTTCAGTTGATGGGGCTTTTCTGATTTGAAGTGCGTTTTTTTACTTAATATTCTGTCCAGCCGATTCCTCACGTTGTCGTGCCACTTCCATCAGATGGTGAATAGTCTGAAAATCTGCTGAACGCTGAGAGTGCACTACCATCCATCGATTATCCCGTCGTTCAAGAATAAAGGTAGTAGGCAGATATTCGTCCATCATAATTCCATTGAGTGAATATGTCTGCCGGAGAATAAAGAACGCATAGGCACCATCGTTATACACCTTGACATTCATGCTTTCTAAACGGTTTTTATACTCTTTGATTCCAGACATTGCGCGGCGCATGCGCGATTTTGTAGTATCAATCGGCTCTGTCATCCCCCAATACGTTACATAATAGACATCCTTATCAAAGAAATTGTCTATCAAGCTATCAGTGTTCACTGGAATGCCAGTATAAGCCCGTTTCAGCGCTTGATAGAAATCAGCAATTTCACGTTCGATGAGTGCAGCATCCTCAGATATATCATCCGATGATTTCTTTTTTTCTGAGGTACAGGAGATCACCAGCACTAAAAGTAACGATGCTATAATTCTCATGTATTGCCTCTTCTCAATATTTTCGGATACAAAATTTTTGTTGTTTCCTTACCGGTAAAAATTTCGTTCCCACTTATGCTTGCGAATTTCTTCAATCATTCTATCGCTCAACTTTCTTCCATCGGAAAATCGACAATTCGCCTCGACGTTTGCAACACTGCGCATTCCCGGTATAACTGTTGATACAGCAGGATGATGTAAGCAAAAACGTAATGCTAACTCGGGTAATGTTGCCGCTTCCTTGCCAAGAAGCTGCGTGAGTGCATTTGTTCGTTCGACAATTTGTTGTTTCCGATCATCGCGGAAGTAATGATTGCGGAAATCTCCTGCAGGGAATTTTGTCTCCGTTGTAATCTTCCCTGTCAATCCGCCTTCGTCCAATGGCACACGGATGATAATTCCGATATTCTTTTCCTGGCAAAGCTGGAAAAGATTTTTCTCAGGAGTTTGATCAAAAATGTTATATATTACTTGAAACGAATCCACTAATCCCGTTGCAGCAACTTTCAATGCATTGTCCGGCTGGTGGTCATTAATAGAAATCCCGAAGAATCGTATTTTCCTTTGTTCCTTTAACTTGGCGATAGCATCTTGCCATTCAGCATCCGGCGTCCAATCATCATCCCACACATGGAATTGCTGAACATCAATGGTGTCAATGTTAAGGTTTTTCAAACTAGTTTCAGTGGATTTGATAATATGATCGTAAGGATATGCTTCACGCAGTTTTGTTCCCGATGGTGCCGGCCATTTTCCGTTTTTGGGAGGAATCTTCGATGCGATATACAATCGTTCCTTCCGCTCCTTTATCACCTTTCCAACTAAATTCTCAGAGTGCCCATCGCCATACACCAAAGCCGTATCGATGAAGTTCAATCCAAGATCAACGGCACGGTGTAAGGCACGAATTGATTCATCATCCTTTGCGCCATACCATAATGTCCCACCAATGCCCCATGCACCAAAACCAATTTCTGAAATCTTAAGACTGGTTTTGCCAAGTTTTCTGAATTCCATGACATTTTTCCTTTCTCAATTTTCTTCATCGGTCAGCTTCTTCCACTTTTCTTCAAGGGCTTGTTTGGAATTCTTTGGGAAAAACTTTGCATGGAGTTGCTTCAACTTCGCCATGGTGAGAGAATCAAGTTCTTCGTCGTCACGATCTCTCTTGAGCATCATCTCAAACGATTGTCGTTCATCCGAGCTCATTTTCGTCATCACTTGCTTCAGCCGCTGAGCCATCTTGCGTTGTTCAACCGATGTCATGTATGTTCCTCTGATGAATGAAAATTATTTCGCCCACTTCTTCAGAAACGCAAAGACCTTTGTTTTATCGTGTCCTTTGTATGGATAATCTTTAGGAAATTCCAATTCTCCCGTGTCCTGTGAGTGTATCAGTTGACCGTTTTTATTAAGAATAAAGATATGCGGATACCCTGCAACTTTCGGATACGTCGAAAGAACTGCTTGGTTCTCATTCTCCTTGCTTACATTGATCTTAACAACAACGTAATTCTTGATGAGATAGTTTTCAAGGTCTTTATTCTGAATGAAAAGACTATCAAGACGATGACACCAGATACACCACTCACCGCCAATATCAAGAAGAATGCGCTTGTTAGATTTCTTCGCCAGTACAATAGCATCTTGAATATCTTTCTGTGCATCGCGTGCGGGATCAAACTTCTGGTGTTGTTCAGATGCTGGTTTTGTGGAACCAATAGGTTGTGCAAGAATAAGCGAACTGGTTAGCACAATGAATATAAACAGTGTGAAAATCGTTATTTTCATAAAAAAATCTCCCAGTCACTTTTTAACACATCTAAATAAAATCTACTATATCTACTTTCCAATAGCAAACAAAAAACCTTGACGCACTACATAATGCCGGAGTAATGGAGACAGCTCATAGTAGCGCCTGCAACTATGAACTTATAACTGATGTATCTTTTAGGAGGGAGGTACTGGTTTTCCCCTCGTTAAAACATAGATAGTACACACATGAACAATGAAGTACAATCACGCTTCTTGTATTAACCACGGAAGTCAATATAATCTTAGAGCTGTGAGAAGATATTTATTTTCTCTCTCCCTCCCGAAGGTTCGCATAGAGAGGCTTATTACAACTAGCTCTGTCCTTCCCGCTTGCACCACTATCCTTCGTAATCAGGGATGTTATTCGTTTCCATAGCCAATCTGGAATTCATACGACATCGGCTGATTCGTTCCAAAGCTTTCCGTACCGCTTCCTTTGACGAAACTTCCAACTTCCATCGTGATTGTCCCTTTTACATGCATAGCGATGAGCGATGAAACCAAATTTCCATAAATGGGAACATCTACGCTTGTTGGCGGGCCAGTTTGATATACACAGTACCACGTAAAATCTATGGGTGCAAGTTGTGGGTTGAATTCGACATACAGCGATTTTCCGCTCTTTGTAACCGTTCCAGTCGGTGTGAAATCAGGCGCACTAAAACCGATGACGGAACAATTATCCTCCTCTGAAGAACAGGAGGCGAAGTGGCTTCCCTCTCCGCTAGTGACAGTCACGTTTTCATCCTTGATTTTGATTTTCAGCGTCATTGTGACATCGTCATTGAATGTCCATATCTCTTTTACATCGGAGATTTTCACAGTCGCGTAGATATAGGGTATAACAGTATCGACCACGATAGTGGCAGTAGTGGAATTTTTTGTAGGTTTTAATTGACAGGTTTGCACTTCGGCCTGTATTGTCGATGTGCCTTTGGTGTCCACCGTGTACGTGCCCATTACTACTCCTGCGGCATCGGTCGGTGCTAAGGGAGGATCTACTTGACCCGGGCCGCTTGCCACGACGAGTTTAACCGATTGTCCGCTGAATGGTGTATTACCGCACGTCACTTTGACGTCCACACCTGCTGTTTTCCCCTGATCATCCGGAACAAAGAAATGACTCTGTGATACACTAAGGTTCAGATCCGGATCGCATACACTCCAGCATACCTTAATTGCAATATATACATGATATCCATCATCAGGAGTTCCTTCGCTGTAATTCTGGTTTTCGGTCATATCACAACTTCCCTGATTTCCGATTCCCTCCGCATATACATCGTTGTATCCCGGGGAGGAATAAAAGAATTTGAATATGACATCTTGCAATGTAAAGCAGCAATCATTGACCTTTTTTTTCGTCCCGATACCTCCAAGACTTTTCACGAAGCCGTACTCCCAATCATTTATTGCAGTTTGAAAACTGAGCCAATTATTGATACCACTGAAACTTTTTTCACCACCGTTGTATCCTCCAGGTGTGCCGGATCCGAAGTTAGTGAAATGCGCTACTGAAGCCTGTAAGTGCAGACCGTCTGTAGTAACAATAGCGGGAGTCCTCATCATTTCCCAAGAGGAGCTGTCAGAATTATAAATATAGAGATTTGCCGTATCTCCAGCCCGGTAGGTAATACCCGACGTTACCGGAAGAACGATAGTGACGGGCTGTAGAAATGTGGCACCCTTCGGTAGACACTCGATGATATTTCCCACTACAGTGGATTGCAATTCTGAGGGGACCGAATCAGTGCGCAGGGTACGGACGCTGATGGTGATACTTGATGAGAGAGCTCCAGCAGGGACATTGATAGAGGCGCCGTAGCTATCTTCCACTTTCCCACCGGATGAACCGATCGTCAGTTGAGAAGAAGAACCGGTCGGTTTAGTCTGGCTGGATTCGACAGGTCCAGGTTCTTTTTTGCATGTCACTACAAATAACATAACAGAAGAAAAAAGAAGTAAAAGAATTATCGGATAATATCGAGTACGCATATGAATATTACCTCCTATCTATAGTATATAATTCTTCTAATGCTTTTCTTAATTTACTTTGTCATTCGACTCCATATGATTGTGTTCTGCTTGTATCAGAAAATGCTGTTTTAAATTCTTGAGTGATTTCCATATTTTGTTCCATCGTGGTTTCATGAACAGGGAATCAAGCATAGAGCCAAAAAGAGGCACCAGCAAATCATATTCAAACGCATTGGTAAACTTCGAGCCGTCATCGAGTGGTTCAAAGATCCACTGCGTGCAATGCAGCATGCCTTTGGTTGCAACTCCCTTCCAACCGCGGTTCTGTGCAAGAACATGCGTCTCAACTAACGGACATTGTCAGAACACACTTTTTCTGCTGTACATCATCATTCAACAGATCATTGTGTGTTCTGAAAAGTTTTAACGGGAATTCGTCGGCGTCGGAGCTGTTTTCTGGATTGTCCATCCGCTCATCAAGAGATAAGCCTGTTAATATGGCGGACAAGCCGGCGTTCGTACACAACTGGCGAAAAAGTAAATACTTTCAATTTCAAATGCAAGAGATATTTTTTTTGCAGGCAGAGACTGTGCAATAGCCTTTAAATGGAACATTTTATGACCTTTTTCTAAATCCAAATAAAAATTTCAGAAATCGATCTGCCATAAGGGAATAAAAAAAATCCAGAAAAAATAATAGCGAAACCACTTTGGCTTTCGGTTTAGATTGATTCCTCTCCTATATCGATGTAGAAGCAACTTGCTGGATCTTCTGTAACGCTTAAAAGCGGGTCCCAGCCGCCATCCGTTAGAACGTATGAATTATTTATTGCGTATTATACCAATTATATGCCATATGTGAACATGGAGGTTTTGTATGAGATACCTTTCCATAATGCAACTTTGTCTGACCATGATTGAATTTGGTTGCAAGGAATCGACAACGAGTCCATCACAAGCCGATGAAAACTTGTTGACCAATTCCACCTTCGAGTTAACCGGATCCCCATCATTGTACAGTTGGGTCGTCTCGGATTCGTCCAATGTCCGTTTCTCTACGGATACACCTTTTGATGGTTCGGGTCGTACGATTGCCCTTGACGCTCAGTGGTTTGCGCCGTGGCCCAACGGGTCGATTTATCAAATAGTGGTTCAACCTACAGGGACTCATCGTTATCGTCTTTCAATATTTGGCAAAAGTTCTGGTGTTGCAGGTTTTGTTGAGGTGAATCTTGCCCGTCCATCGAACAATGGTTCAATTCTCCGAATGTCACTCCAGATTTCCGACACTATTTGGACGTTCTACTCGCTCACCGATACCATTACTATGCATGTAAGTGACAGCCTCTTCATTACTATCAGCGGCGGTGGAACTGAGATTCTTCGGGGAACATCATACTTCAACACATGCAAGTTTGAGAAGTTAGAATAGTGCTCACATTAACACATAACACCGGAAAAGACGCCACTACCTCTGTGATCAAAGTTCATTGTGCTCGTTAATTAAATATTCTACCGCGTGTGTTCTCCCCCGCCCGTTCTTTTAGACTATAAATGTAATCAAGCTCAATGGGCACCGATGTCTATCAAGCTTACATATCGGTTTTCCCGTTCCACAACGACGATGTAAGGGCAATTTGTTCGAGCTTGTCCATTGCTCGAACGAGATGAAGTCAGAGAAGCGGCGATGTAGGTTGCCGTTTTCTTATAATTTGAAATTCAATGGATTTTCATATGAGATTTTACAGAAAATTATTTTCTTATGATGGGCTTGATTCCTGAATGCCAATACATTAAACTTTAGTACATTAAGTCAAGATTTCAAAAAGTTTTCCTGCATACAATTATAACTATCAACAAAGAGGAGTTATAAGATGGATCAGAGAAATATATTTTGCCATGCCAAGAAACACCAGCTGCTGGTAATGATAGCAGCAGTCATTATATCCTTCCCTATATATAAAAGCAATGCCCAGTTTTATTTGGATACGACGGCAACCATTGAAGCAAGGGTAGATTCACTGCTCAGCATAATGACGCTCGATGAAAAAATCGGCCAGATGGTCCAACAGGAATTTATTGGACTGGGAAACCTATCAGACATACAAACTTACTGCCTCGGATCTGTACTCGCAGGGGCCAATGACTCTACTACTGATCACAGTCCAGAAACGTGGGCGAATTACTGTGATTCACTGCAATCGTTTGCCTTAAAAACTCGTCTTGGAATTCCTCTTCTGATTGGCTTGGATGCGATTCATGGAACAGGATCGGTGTACGGTGCGACACTGTTTCCTCACAATATCGGAATGGGATGTACACGCAATCCTGAACTTCTTACACAGGCGACACAAATCACGGCACAGGAAGTAGCGGCAACCGGATTCAACTGGACCTTTAGCCCTATTGTAGCGGTTGCCAGAAATGAGAATTGGGGACGGACATACGAGTCGTATAGCGAAGATCCAAATTTGGTTAAGGAAATGTCAGGAGCAGCTGTACTTGGATATCAGGGTGATACCTCAGCAAAAAATATAACCATATTGGCATGTGCAAAACACTTCATCGGAGACGGAGGGACGACGGGTGGAATAGACGGCGGGAACACTCAGGTTGATGAAGCGACGCTGAGAGCAATCCATTTACCCGGATATCTTGCCGCACTTCAGCAAAAGGTCGGTTCGATCATGGTCTCTTTTAGTTCCTGGAATAGTGTTCCTTGTGTTGGGGATAAATATTTATTAACAACTCTTCTCAAAGAAGAATTACAATATAAAGGCTTGCTCATCACCGATATGGAAGGCATATTAGGAGCTCCTGGACCAATATATGGTGGAGAACAATTTAGCAATGCAATCAATGCCGGGATCGACATGGCGATGTTGGGTACATATCCGCCGCAGTTTTATTCCAGGTTTATCGATTCACTCCGAGCGAGTGTTGGACAAGGGAATATATCGTTAGATCGAATCAACGATGCTGTCAGGAGAATTCTCACACAAAAATTCCGGTTAGGATTGTTCGAGCATCCGTTTGCAAAACGATCTCTCCTCAGCCAGGTTGGTTCGCCGGCACGCCGTCAAGTAGCAAGAACATGTGTCCGGCAATCATTGGTTTTGTTGAAAAAGAAAGACGGCATTCTGCCAATTTCAAAAAATATCAAACATATTTACATAACCGGCCGACTTGCAGACAATATGGGATATCAATGCGGCGGCTGGACAATCACCTGGCAAGGAGGAAGCGGCCCTACCACCATCGGCACAACAATCATGCAAGCTGTCCAACAAGCTGCTCCAAGTGCGAGTGTCACCTATTCAGCAGACGGGTCTGGAGCAGATAACGCCGATATCGGTATAGCTGTCATTGGAGACTATCCTTACGCGGAAGGTAATGGAATGCTGCCCCTCAACACTTTGGACATTGAGGCTGTTCGAAAATTAAAAAGTTACAATATTCCAGTTATCGTCATCCTCATTTCCGGCCGCCCTCCCATTCTCGATCCAATTTTATCGTACAGCGATGCAGTAATAGCGGCATGGTTACCCGGGCCTGAAGGTGAAGGAATTACCGATGTGCTCTTTGGCGATTATCAGCCGACAGGTATTCTTTCGCGAAGGTGGCCAAAAGATGCTTCGCAATATGTGATGGACGTTGGTGATACGAATTATCATCCTCTCTTCCCGTTTGGATATGGTATTACTTCTTTGAATAATTCTCCGGCAGGCTCTCCTCCCGAAGTGTATTCAGCAAGTGTCAGTGCATCCTCAAATTATAAAATGGAGATTTCTTTCAATAAGAAAATGGCCGCCCCTTCAATTGCGCCCGGAGGATTTTTGGTATTAGTGAATGGAACAACTCCTATGAATATCACTAACCTGAGCCTGAAGAATAATGATTCAACTATAATTCTAGTAACAGTAGATAGCGGTCTTGTCAAAGGAAGTACGTACGCCATTTCTTACTCCCCTGGAAGTATCCATTCTTATGACGGTGGAACATTAGCTGCCTTTGAGAACGCACAGATATACAACATTTTAAATGAATATTCTTACGTTCATGCTATCCCAAAAAAAATCGAAGCAGAAGAATGTTTTGCCCATCAAGGTTTAAATATATCGGCGTGTTACGATAATGGGTCAGGGAAATGTCTTGCTAGTATCAATAATGGATCGTGGGCTGACTACTATGTTGAGGTCTCTCAATCAGGTAAATATATATTGAATTATCGTATATCAAGTCCCGCGGACACCGGACAAATTCAATTAATTACTAACGGTATTGTCATATCTACTTCTCATGTGCCAATGACCGGATCTTATTCTGTCTGGCAAACCGACTCAACCACGATCGAGCTTTCTGCAGGGTCTCAAATCATAAGAATGTATGCTTCTCATGGAGGGTTCTATCTCAATTGGATACAATTCTCTTTGTCGACTACTGGCGTGAAAGAACAGGCTGCCGCTCCGCAAAGTTTTCAATTGTTCCAAAATTATCCCAATCCGTTTAATCCCAGCACGACTATCCAATATGCTTTGCCGACTCGAAGCAAAGTAAGGCTTCGGATTTATAACGTACTAGGACAAGTTGTTACTGATCTCATCAACACAGAACAATCAGAAGGATGGAATCAAGCCGTGTGGAATGCAAATGTCTCTTCGGGATTATATTTCTATCGGATCGAAGCCACATCACTGGACAATCCAAGCAAGCGGTTTATCGAAACGAAGAAAATGCTATTACTCAGATAGTATCACATTAAATTATGTGTAGTTTAACAAGCCCCATCATCATCGGTGGGGCTTTTGTTTCATAGTTCGAACCAGAAGCGGCGATGATTGCCGCTTTTATTTACTGGTTGAGAGGTAGAGTTCTTGTAGTCAGATCAATAAGTTACTCACAATGCATCGGGATGAGTCTATAAACAATATAAACTCACTTCATCAACACCAACTTCTTCAGAAGCGTCTTCTCATTATACTTCAGCCGGGAGAAGTACGCGCCGCTTGCTAACTGCGAAGCGTCAAATGTTGCCCTCTGGATGTAACCAGCTCTTGCCTCTCCATCAAACACTGTCGCCACCAATTGGCCTAGTGAGTTGTAGATCGTCAACGACACATGCCCATCTTTCGGCACAGTAAATTCAATCGTTGTCGTCGGATTAAATGGGTTGGGATAATTCTGCGCCAGTGACAATACTCTGGGTGCGGTGAGCAAGGTCGTGGTCGTTTCCACGGAAAGCGGTGCTTGGCATTTTGTCCCACTGCCAGACCACGTGCCGTTGATGACTATATTATCAGCACATATATCTGCTCCTGCCTGGACTGTTATATCAGTTCCGGCATCAAAAGTCATAGTGCTCTTGCTGATAGGCACTATCTGGCTGTAGACCAATGAAGAAGCAAATACTATGGCTAAAGATATAATTGTTGTTTTCATTTTCGTACTCATTATTTGTTATTAAAATATTTTTTTGCTGTCCGCTTAATGCGGGCACGTGCATGTTCAATTGCCATTCCGAACCTGTTTGAATTCTGCGTCTTTCGATTTCAGTTGTTCAATCTCACTTACTAATACATTTTGCATCCGCTCAAACTTATCGAGTTTATCTTTCAGTTCAATATTTTCCGCTTTAAGTTCTTGAATAGCTTTTACCATAACAGGCAGGAGATTGCCCGGTGTTGCTTCAAGTTTCTCGGGATTATTTTTAAGAACAAGATCAAGCCAGTCGGCATTCTCTTTGGTCTGGACTTCATCAAGCTCTTGTGCAATGAATCCCGCACTCGGCATTTTCTGCATCTTACTTCCATCTGATTTATTGTCTTTATACCACTCTCTTTTATCCCAGTTAAACAGTCGAGGTCTCAATTTCATTAAGAAATCAATTCCTAAGCTGAGATCGTGAATATTTTTCTTATCCCGCGCATCCGATAAGGTAGTAATTGTTGTAACTGCACATCGAAGAGAAGTAATATTGCCAGCGCCAAGCGTGATCTCATTAGATATGGTTGCCACGGACGGTTGAGCTTCGAAACCAATGAAAGTATTATTTGTGCCTGTGGTTATGGTTGCACCTGCATCTTTCCCAACTGCTGTGTTATAATCGCCAGTAGTGTTGTTTTGTAAAGATTGGAACCCCAGTGCTGTGTTACAATTGCCGATCGTGTTCTTATATAAAGAAGCAATTCCCTCTGCTGTGTTTTGAATTCCGGTCGTATTGGCATTTAAGGATGCATATCCCACTGCTGTGTTTTCACTGCCGGTCGTGTTGTCATATAAAGAAGAGAACCCTTCAGCTGTGTTCCAACCGCCGGTCGTGTTGGAACCTAAAGAAAACGTTCCTACTGCTGTGTTATGATAACCGGTCGTGTTGAAACCTAAAGATGACAACCCCACTGCTGTGTTATAATAACCGGTCGTGTTGGAATATAAAGAAGACACTCCCACTGCTGTGTTATAATAGCCGGTCGTCAGGCTTTGAAGCGAGCTAAAGCCAATTCCGGTATTATCGCTTGACTGGCTACCGGTACCTGACATTGTGAAATTTCCTGAATTAATGCCAACAAATGTATTATAACCACTGGTTCCGGAAGGCGCAAAATCGTGTATGAATCTGTTTCCACCTTTCATAATAACCCCGAGTGATGAGCTGGTTGTATTCAGCAGGGATAGGTTCTTGTTCAAAGATAAAAGCCCGTTTGTCTGGCTTAATGTCAAGTAACTATTTGATGCATCCTTGATTATAAATATTCCGCCCGTACCAAGTGTATTGGTTATGTTTTGAGAATACGCCGACAGGGCGCATACTGTCAAAACCAGGATGAATGTAATTGTTTTCAATTTTAATTCTCCTTCTGATTAATATGATTTATGTTTTTGTGATATTGCAACGATTTGATTGAGCGTTTTTATCTTGAACTATGAATATTCTCTCTCTTGTATAACGCTCTTCAGCGATTGGAGACATTTATGCCTGTTTACCTTGTAGTAGAAATTATGCGATAAGAAATAATGAGGAGTGAATGAGTAGGTTTACAGATCGGATAGTAGCACCTTAGCAACACACCGACTCATTACTGCCCCATTGAACCTGAATGATCGCTGCTTTAATGGAATTCCGTATATAACATACAACACTTCTTATGATGTGTCAATAAAAATATTCCAAAATTCTCGCCCAAATATTCTTACGCAGTATTAAAAGATTTCTCCATGTTGAAATAGCTATCAAGCCCCGTCATCGATGGGGCTTTTTATTGCTCAAACCAGAAGCGGCGATGAGAGTGTTGCCGCTTTTATTTACTTGAGATTCAAAGAAATAAAATGTAAAGTTCTGCAGGTGCTCTGCCGATACGTCGTTCTACTGATATCCCACTATACGGCAGTAGAATTAATAGTTAGGGTGCATATTCAAGAATGAGAAGGTTACTCATGATATTGAAACGATTTAAAAATAAATGTTTCTATCCAGTCGCTATTGATCGACAACAATTATTAAAAGGCTTCCTATTAGCATCGTTTGGAAGAAGAGCCGCTGCTTTTGCAATCGATATGGGTATTGTTATCTTGTTTCTCGGTTTATTGTCTATACCTGAGGCTTTGCGATCCATAGCTGCAACGGGAAATTCTCATATAGAAATTAATCCTTATCACGGCTGGCAGCTCTTGAGTCTTCCGCTTTACTTTGGTTTGTGGACATACTTTGGTCATGGCCAAACTCTGGGTAAGAAGTTGCTAAAGATACGTGTCGTTTCCGTTACACATGAACATTTGAGTCTTTGGCATTCTATAGAACGTTCTTTGGGTTATGGTGCTTCAATTTTAGAGGGAGGTTTCGGTTTCCTGCAATACTTTATTCATCCGAATAGACAAACTGTTCATGATAGGATTGCTGAAACCATCGTTATCAAAGTCGAGAGACCCGCTGCCTAACCAGGCTCAAGCTTTGCTGTATCTTTAAATTATTCTTTGGAGACTATAATGAGTGATGAATCACAACAATCTAAAAACAAAAAGCCATTAGCGAGGGGAATTGCGCTTGGCATTGCACTTGGCGCAGGAATTGGTGTTGCTATGCACGACGTTGCACTCGGAGTGGGTGTTGGGCTTGCACTCGGAGCTGCGATTGGTGTTCTGATTAGCCGGAAGCAAAAAAATAAGAACGCCGCCTAACCGGCAACTCAAACTGACCAAAGGAAGCGTGTGCAATTTAAAGGTTAGCACCATTAGCCAGCCAAACAAAGTTGAGACAGCTTATAAATATTATATTTGTTCTGATATGTAATTCAGTTGCGAGAACTTGTTATAGCATACAAACGATAAGAAAGTCAAACAATATGAAAACGGTAACATTAATTCTACTTACATTTTTGACATCATTAACTATGTTCGGGCAAGACATCACCGGACAATGGAATGGAATATTAAAAGTTCAAGGAATACAATTGAGGATTGTATTCAATATTATTAAAACGGACAATGGTTATAGGTCAACAATGGATAGCCCAGACCAAGGGGCAAATGGAATTCCTGTAACTACCACAAGTTTTGAACATTCAATTTTAAAACTTGCGGTAATAAATGCAAAAATCGAATACGAAGGAACTTTAAAAGAAAATAATAATATTATTGGAAATTTTATGCAGGCAGGGCAATCTTTCACGATGAATTTAACAAGAGAACAGATTGAAACAGTAAAAGCAATAAGAGATTCAATAAATAAAGACACAAATTTTGTAGAAACACAACTTATCTTACAGACTAAAACAGGACAAATCTTTGGGACATTGACAACTCCAAAGGAGTTTACCAAAATTCCTTTGGCATTAATTATTGCAGGCTCTGGACCAACGGACAGGAATTGCAATGGTCCTATGATAAAATGTGATGCATACAAAAAACTTGCTTATAGGCTTGCTGAAAATAATATAGCTTCTTTACGCTACGACAAAAGAGGCATTGCAGAAAGCAAAGCAGCAATGAAAAATGAATCCGATATTCGTTTTGATGACTATGTGAATGATGCAAAAGAGTGGATACGAACATTAAAGCAGGACAAGCGTTTTTCAAAAGTTATTGTAATAGGACATAGTGAGGGTTCACTAATTGGAATGATTGCTGCAACTACTGCGGATAAGTTTATTTCTATTGCTGGTGCAGGACAATCGGCAGATAAAATTATTAAAGAGCAATTGAGCGCTCAACCTAAAGAAGTTCAGGATTTATCTTATCCCATTATTGATAGTTTAACAAAAGGAAAAACAGTAGACAATGTGAATCCAATGCTTAATTCTCTTTTCAGATTAAGTGTGCAACCTTATTTGATTTCTTGGTTTAAGTATGACCCACAAATCGAAATACAGAAACTAATCATTCCAATTCTTATTATACAGGGAACAAACGATATTCAAGTAACTGTCGCAGATGCAAAACGACTTTCAAAAGCAAGTCCTAAAGCCAATCTGATATTGATTAACAAAATGAATCATATTTTTAGAGTTGTAGATGGTGACAGACAAGCTAATATTGCTTCCTATAACGATGCTTCCCTACCATTGGCGGATGAATTGGTAAAAGACATAACAAGTTTTAGTTTGACAAAATAAATAAATGAAGAAAGCACTATAAAATATATTCATAACCGGTTGGCTGCCTAACCGAGCGGCTCAATCTGACGCGATAAAGTCCTGCTTAGTTTTAATAATACTCACATCAGTATCTTTTTGGGTTGATTGAGCTCTTTACCAGGCCCCGGTATCTTTTTCCTTTCTTTTTCGATTGAAGGGTTTACTGTCGGGGAACTGCAATTCGCCATTTCGACAACATCCTATATAGATTGTGGCGAGATGGCAAGATGTATATTGCCATATTGCCAAATGGCAAAACAGTATGGCAAGATGACAAGATGGCGAAATGTGTTTTGACATTGCCACGCTTTTCTTATAGGGATTGGCAAACTGGCAAATCATATTCCTACTTCGCCAGTTCGACACTTCGACACAAAACTTCGCCATTTGGCAAAGTGACAAAGTAGAGTTCGACATTGCCATCGATCTATAGGGGTTGTGGCAAAGTGGAAATGGCAAAGTCCTGATACTTGCTATCATCACTTTCCTTATCTCCTGCTCGCTTACAGGAACTGTGGTGCATGCTGGTGCGTGATATTATAATCAGTTCATATTTAAAGTTATCCTATCTACAGCGCTGTGCAATTCTCCACCAGAGAGATGAGAATATACTTGAGTAACGACAATCGATGTGTGCCCAAGAAGCTTCTGCACCTCATAAATCCCTACCCCGTTCTGAACAAGCCAAGTTGCGAAGGTGTGACGTAAGCTGTGGAAATGTAATTTCTTATCCAATCCAGAAGCAATTACTGCTTGTTTAAAAAGGTGCGAGATTCTTGCCTAGTCCAGATTCCATCCTTTCTCACCTACAAATACAAATTCTGATCTATGTGGAAGTGATTCTAATATTCCAAGGGCAACTACGTTCAGAGGAACGACTCTTTCTTTACCGGTTTTCGTATGAAAGCTTTCTGAATTCATTATATAGATCTGCTTGTGTGAAAAATCGACCTGATCCTACTTGAGATTTGCTATCTCACCTCGGCGCAGACCTGTATTAACAGCAAACAACACGACATTCTTGAACCATTGTTTAGGAATAACAGTAAGGAGTTTATTCATCTCCTCCCTGTTTAAATAAATAGGACGTTGATGTGGAATAGTCAGAAGTCGAATAAACTTGAAAGGATTCTTTTCGAGAATCTGCCAACGAACAGCTAATCCGAATATTGCTTTGACTGTTCGCAGATCAATATTCACTGAAATCGGTTTTAATCTTTTTAAGCGATCAGCTTTAAAGCATTCGATATCAAGGGGAGTAACTTTGTCGAGATGTTTGTCGCCAACTGACTTGATGAAGAATCTCATCGCATAAGTTGCCTTATCAGTAGTTCCTTTTGCATGATGAATCTTAGAATATTCAAGAAACTTCTCGAAGAATTGTGATAAGGTTAGATGAGGATAGATCGAACTTTGTTGACCTTCAAACTCTTTTAAGAATTTCTTTGCATCAATTTTATTTTTAGTTTTTGTGGATATGCGCTGCCATTTGCAGGTGCTGTTAAGATAGCAAAGGTAATAGAATCCATTTGTTCGCTTGCTGAGATACATTGCAACCTCCTCAAGAAGTGTGGATGAGGTGACTGCATAGGAACAAAATAGGAACACTATGGGGTTTTTAAGACAGGAGTTTTTGAAGTAAAAATTTCAATTCGATAACTTCAATTGTATTATCAACTTTGTGCCGAGGGCGGGACTCGAACCCGCACGCCCTTTGCAGGACACAGGATTTTAAGTCCTGTGCGTCTACCAATTCCGCCACCCCGGCAGGGTAAATGCCGATTTCTGATTCCGAATTGTGGATTACTTAAAAAATCCAAAATTGAAAATTCGCATTTCGCAATTTATTGAGGCGCCGGGCGGATTCGAACCGTCGCATAAAGGTTTTGCAGACCTCTCCCTTACCACTTGGGTACGGCGCCATTCAACAACTTCTTTAGTTCTTCTCTTCCTTTTCCACTCTTCAAAAACCTTTCACTTTTTTTTGCTTCATCTTCTGACTGAAATTGCTCTGAGTATATTAACTCAAATGGACGACGTCGTCTTGTGGATTCTGTTTTCCCACTATTATGCTCAGCCAACCTCCGGTTAACATCTGAAGAATATCCTGTATAGTATTTTTTATCCTTTATACTTTTCAACACATAAACTTTGTTCATTTTGACTCTCCCTTACCACACTTGCCCGCCGAAAGCGGGTGCGGTACGGCGCCAGTATTTACATTATCAATGTTAGAACAAAAAACCCACTGCCTGAGAGGTAATGAAGCAGCGGGGCATATTCAAGCATTATACGCTTGGAGCGGGAAACGGGGCTCGGACCCGCGACCTCAACCTTGGCAAGGTTGCGCTCTACCAACTGAGCTATTCCCGCATTCATATTTCATTATCATCATTAATAACGCAAGGAGTTACACTCTTCTCCGCTAAACGCGGATAGGCATCTGAGCTATTCCCGCTGAACTACCACTAATATACCAAAAACGTCTGCACTCCGCAAGAGATTTTTCTTTAAACTAATTAATTTGGGCATCACTTGATGACAGGTTTCGCATCTTTTTTTATCTCGCACGTAGAAGCAGATCGGAGTAAGAGACCGCCACTGTTGCTGAGCGCTTTATTTCAAATCGTGCTGAAAGAAATTTCAATAATGTCTGTGCTTGTCGTTTTCCATACTTCACCAGTACTTCAAACTCAATAAATGCTCCAAGTCCACGCACATCATCCAGACAGAATGCATTTGTTATTTTCGGATTGGAAACAGGAAGTACGCAGTAATCGGAGTATCGATGACCTTTCTTGTCCGGCCGATTGTAGTAGATCAGTTCTGCTTCATAAGTATTGATGATCCGCAGCTTGAACCGCCCATGAGGGACATTCTAATACACATCACGTTGATGGAGAATTCCTTTTAAACGCGTATGAAGACTTCTCGCAGCACGAACGCCTTCGGATATTGATGAAATTCGAGCTTTCAATTCTAAATTCTGAGATATAACTAATTAAAAATGATAAAGCACGGATTGGATAAACGATGATGGTTGCGTGGGAGCATCTCGACAGCACATCATCGGTACAAGTGCTACTACCGACCAATTTCTATGATTTTATATTCCAATATGCCGGCGGGTACTTTTATTTGTACGGTCTCTCCCTCTTTCTTTCCAAGCAATCCTTTGCCTATTGGTGAGGTAACAGAAATTTTATTCTTCTCAAAGTCAGCTTCCTCAGGTGCGACGAGTCGGTACTCGATGGTTTGTTTGGTTCGCAGGTCCTGAATCTTGACAAGCGAGAGAATATAGATTTTATCTGTCGGTAAAGAAGCGATATCAATAATCTGTGTTCTCGAAAGGGTTTCTTCCAACTTGGCAATACGTAATTCAAGATGTTGCTGTGCCTCTTTCGCTGCATCATATTCAGCGTTTTCACTCAGATCGCCGTACCCGCGTGCCTCAGCTATTTTGGCAGCCATATCAGCACGACCATTCGTCTTCATCTCACGAAGCTCATGTTCAAGCTCTGTGAGCTTTTCACGTGTCAGATATACCTTACCGTTATTATGATCATCCATATTAACTCCTTAGAACGAAAAAAATCCCCTCAGCAAAATGTCTCTGAAGGGTAAATGCAAAAACAATAGCCACCATCCTGTGGATGATGGCTATTTTAAAATTAAAGTAGGAGATAAATCAATGAGACGCAAGAATAATTTTGCCGCCTAACTTTTTTTTCCTTCCGCCGAGTTTTTTGCGTCTATCAGAATCAAATGGCCAAGTTTATCTCGTTTGGTCGTGAGATATCGCTCGTTATGCTGATTCGGATGAACCTCAAGAGGAACCCGCTCCACAACTTCAAGTCCATAACCGGTGAGGCCAATAATTTTTTTCGGATTGTTCGTCAGCAGGCGCATTTTACCGACACCAAGATCACGGAGAATTTGCGCACCTATTCCATAATCACGCAGGTCAGCGCGAAAACCGAGTTCCTCATTCGCTTCAACCGTGTCGAGTCCCTCATCCTGTAAATTGTAAGCTTTCAGCTTGTTTAATAATCCTATTCCGCGCCCTTCTTGCCGCATATAAAGGACTATTCCACATCCTTCCATTTCCACTCGTTCCATCGATGCAACTAGTTGTGCATTACAATCGCAGCGGAGAGAACCGAAGACGTCACCTGTTAAACATTCTGAATGGACACGAACAAGTGTCGGTTTCTCCGGTGAGATATCTCCTTTGACCAGCGCAATATGATCCTTGCTGTCCGTCTGACTTCTGAAAAGGTGCATTCGGAATTCTCCATACTGCGAAGGAAGCCTTGTTGAGACAATTCGCTGTACGAGTTTTTCACGGCGTATCCTGTACTCAATCAGCGCACGCACCGTGATGATTTTTAAATCAAATTGTTCTGCAATCTTCAACAACTCCGGAACACGCGCCATTGTACCATCCTCTGCAAGAATTTCGCATAAAACTCCAGCCGGATACAAACCAGCAAGTTGACAGAGATCTACCACTGCCTCGGTGTGACCGGCACGGCGCAAGACGCCACCTTCCATGGCACGCAATGGAAAAATATGCCCCGGACGCGCAAAATCATTTGCTTGAGCTTTTGGGTCAACAAGTGCGCGCACAGTAGCGGAACGGTCTGCTACAGAAACACCAGTTGTTGTTCCGTGGAGATAATCAATTGAGACAGTAAAAGGCGTTTCGTGAAGTGAAGTATTTGCATCTACCATGAGATCAAGGTTTAATTCCTTTGCCCGAGGAGTCGTTATCGGTGCGCATACAACTCCGCGCCCTTCCTTCACAAAGAAATTAATCGCTTCCGGTGTTGTCTTCTCTGCTGAAAGGACAAAGTCGCCCTCATTCTCACGATCTTCATCATCCACAACAATAAGAATTTTCCCCTGCTGGAAATCTTCAATTGCGGCTTCAATTGTATTAAATTTTTCTTGTGCCATGTGTATGCGACTGCAGCTTATAATTTTTTATCCAATCTTTTTATCCGATTCAGGTTCCGAAATGATTGTTGCAATCGAACTTCTGTCCAATTTTACTTTTACATTGTCGGCAATCTGAACGAGAACAGTCTTCTCATCCAATCCAGCAACAGTACCATACATACCACCAGATGTGATAACCTTATCACCCTTCTTCACACTCTCCAATAACTTCTGGCGTTCTTTCGCCCGCTTCTGTTGAGGACGAATAATCATAAAATAGAAAATAAGAATGATGGAACCAAAGAGAATGATATTTGACATTAGCCCTGGACCGCCGTCGTTTGTTGATTGAGCCATGAGAATTGTGAAGTGATGAAACATTGTATCCTCCTGTTTCTTTTTATAAAATTGATGTTTGATGTACTATCGATAGTGACACTTGTAAACGTGCAAGCATCATTGTTTTCCATTCCCTAAAGTGTTTTTCTATAATTGCCTTCCGCGCCTCTCTGGCTAGCCATAAAAAAAAAGTGAGATTATGAATCGACGCCAGTTGCAACGCCAATATTTCTTTTGCTATAAAGAGATGGCGCAAATACGAACGCGTGAAGGTTTTGCATGTGTAGCATTCGCATTCTCCATCAACTGGCGTAAAGTCCGTTTTATACTGTGCGTTGCGCATGTTCATTGTTCCATCACGCGTAAAAAGCATTCCATTCCTGCCATTCCGTGTCGGTATAACACAATCGAACATATCTATGCCGCGATCAATAGATTCTAAGATATTTTCCGGCAGCCCGACTCCCATGAGATACCTCGGCTTGTGCACTGGAAGAAATCGTTCAGTGAATTCTGTCATCTTGTACATTTCTTCCACCGGTTCACCCACAGCAAGTCCGCCGATTGCATAACCGTCAAATTCCATTTGGATCAATGCACGCGCGCTCATTTCCCGGATTTCAGGATACACGCTACCTTGCACTATACCGAATAACGCCTGCGAATGTCCGTAGATCGGTGAACTTTTTTCGAACATTGTTTTGCACCGTTCTGCCCATCGCACTGTCATCTCATTTGACTTCTTTGCATATTCAAAATCACACGGATACGGTGTGCACTCGTCAAACACCATCATAATATCCGAGCCAAATCGTTGTTGAATCTGAATAACACTTTCCGGTGTAAAGACGTGCAACGATCCATCGAGGTGCGAACGAAATGTTACGCCATTTTCTTCAATTTCTCGTAAATCCGTCAAACTAAAAACTTGAAATCCGCCGCTGTCGGTTAAAATCGGTTTTGCCCAACTTATAAAACGGTGCAACCCGCCTGCCTGTTGTATGATATCCATTCCCGGCCGAAGATAGAGATGGTAGGTGTTGCCGAGAATGATCTCTGTGCCCATCTCGATCAATTCACGCTGTTCCATAGCTTTGACCGACCCTTGCGTCCCTACCGGCATATACACAGGTGTTTCAATCACACCATGGTCAGTCTCAAGGAGACCTGCGCGGGCTTTCCCGTCTTGTGCGATACATTGATATTTCAAATGCTTCCAGCCAACAAAAAACCGCAGAAGATAATTCCTGCGGCCGAGTATACAATAATATTCAAATTCTTCTATATAAAATATAGAGAGAAAAACAACGGATGTCAACTTGTTCTTGCCTGTTTGTCCTCTCAACGATCTAAAATAGTAAAAAGAATAATAAATAGTAATGCATCAATCGCATCGGCAAGCATATCAAAATAGCCAATAAGACGAGAGTGCATACAAGCGACCACTTTTCGAGAGTGGTTGGCGAAGTAGTTTAAAATATTAAGCGTCCGACGACTTAACCAGTAAAACGCAAAGAACACTAAAATATGTGCAAGCTTATCCGCAGCAACGATAAGAGGTTCAACATGAGGAACTATTGAAAGAGATAAAAGCCAAAAAGATAATTGCAGCCCAGATGAACAGTGAGAGTTGATTCCGAGAAAAATTCCTCAAGTAGTACCTCCTACTTCTATGCTTTGCAACGCGGAAGGTAAATATTCTATGATATCATTCGCTATAAGACTTCGTTCTCCTATTCTTTTTGCAATAATATCTCCGGATAATCCATGAAGGTACACACCAGTCCAAGCAGCTTGTAGATCAGACATTCCCTGCGCCCATAAACCTGCAATAATTCCAGAGAGCACATCGCCCGCGCCAGCAGTCGCCATGCCGGGATTTCCTGTAGAGTTGAGAATTGCAGAACCATCCTTTGAGGCAATAATCGTTGGAACGCCTTTAAGAACGATTGTGACACCAATCCTTTTCGCTAATTCACAAGCGACATTGACACGATGTTCTTCGACATTGTTCGTTGATATCTTGGAAAGACGAGAGAATTCTCCAACATGCGGTGTAAGGATAAGCTGTGCTCGTAATGAATGGAGTTTAGTTATTCCATGGACAGCAAGAGCATTCAATCCATCGGCATCAATAAGTGCCTTGCCACGATATTCAAGCAAAATTTTTAAAATCAATTGCTGGGTTTCAGAATTTTGCGATAAGCCTGGACCGATGACGAGCACATCCGCCCAAGAAAGTCTTTCACGAATTGTATCCAGCGCGGCAAGGCTCAGTGTTCCAGCACTTGTCGCCGATAACGGAAACACCATCGTCTCCGTCAACTTTCGAGCAAGAATTGGATACACTGACTCTGGTGTTCCTAGCACAACTGCACCAGCACCAATACGAAGCGCAGACATACAACACAATGCCGCGGCACCGGTCAATCCTTTCGAGCCAGCTAACACCAACACTTTACCCACACTGTACTTGTGTGCGTGAATTGATCTCTTCGGAAGAATTCGCAGAACATCTGATTTCTCAACAAGAAAAGTTTGCAACCGTTTATCTTCTGAGACCATAGGGGGAATGCCGATATCTACAACACGAACGGAACCAATCATCTCACGTCCATGATTGCAAAGCAGTCCGGACTTAAGACATCCAAATGTTACAGTCACGTTTGCATGAATGGCACAATTCTCCATTACACCTGTTGTGCCATTGATACCTGACGGAATATCCACAGCTACTACCTTTACCTGCTGTTGATTCACCCATTTAATCATATCTGCAAATGGTTTGTGCACGGAACCTGTGAAGCCGGTGCCAAACATCGCGTCCACAATAATATCCGGTTCAGGAATTGTTGCGAGAAGTCGTTTTGAATATCGCCGAATAGTGATCCGACCTGTCGATTTCTTAGCGAATGTCTGAAGAATCTTGAAATTTGTTTTCGCATCACCTTTCAATTCTGAAGGTGAAGCTACCAGCAGAACACTGATGTGCGTACAAGAATTCAAGAGCATTCTTGCAACAACGAATCCGTCACCGCCATTATTCCCTTTACCGCAAATAATAAGAATGTGTTTAGATTCGAGCGGGGAAAATTCTTGTTTAAGGATCTCGACAACACCGCGTCCGGCGTTTTCCATCAACAGCAATCCCGGAACGCTATATGTTTTGACGGTGGTTTCATCACACCATTTCATTTCTTCAGCCGAAACTACATGCTTCATAGAAGTCACTCATACTATAGTTTAGAAATAACGTTGAGCAGTCTGAATAATTATCGAAGGAAATAATCCAAGCAATAGCACAAGAAAAGCAAAAATCACTATCATCATCAACACTATTTTCGACGGGGGGATTTCAACATTGGCGCGCCCTTCGCGGAAAAACATAAGCACGACAAGTCGCAAATAGTAATATGCAGACACAAGACTTGTGAGCACACCGATAATCGCCAGCCAAACCATCTTGGCTTTAATTGCTGCAAAGAAAATATAATACTTTCCAAAGAATCCAGCAAACGGCGGAATTCCAGCTAATGCGAACATGAAAATCGCCATCAATGCGGCAAGCAATGGTTGTGATTGACTCAAACCTGCATAATCATCCACCAAAAGGTTTTGATCTTCTTTATATTCGACAAGACTGATAATAGCAAACGCACCAAGATTCATCATTGCATAGGCGACAAGATAAAACATCACACCCACTTGGCCCTCAAGTATCCCAGTAGCAATGCCGGCAAGCATATATCCGGCGTGCGCTATGCTTGAATATGCAAGCATACGCTTAATATTCCTTTGGGCAATTGCGACAATATTGCCAAGAATCATTGAAGCTGCAGCAAGGATGGTGAGAAGTTCGTTCATATTTCCGCCAATGAAATCAAATGTTCGGATAAAGATTGTAATGAACGCTGCAAATGCTGCCGCCTTAGCTCCTGTTGACATAAATGCTGTCACTGGTGTCGGTGCACCTTCGTATACATCCGGCGCCCACATGTGGAACGGTACTGCAGCTGCTTTAAACCCTAATCCTATCAATAAAAATCCGGCTCCAATCACAAACAGAATGTTTGTCGATACAACAGCAAAGACATTCCTGATCATCGTTAAATTTGTAGTTCCAACGGTACCGTAGATCAGTGCAATGCCATACAGGAGAAATCCCGTTGCAAACGCACCAAGCAAAAAGTATTTGAGTGCTGCTTCATTTGCACGTTCCTTTGTACGGATAAATCCCGCGAGCACGTATAAGCAAACGGACATAAGTTCAACACCAAGGAAGACGATGATGAGATCATTCGCAGATGCGATCAACATCATACCGATAGTAGCAAAGAGCAAGAGAATATAGAATTCACCGCGATGATATTTCTGCCGTTCAAAATAATTTCTTGAAAGGATAACTGTGGAAAAAGAAACAAAACAAAAGAGTGCTCCAAAGAAATTTGCATATCCGCCATGAAGCATCATCCCGCCAAAGCTCGGTCCTTCAACCGTGAGATTCGTAAAAGCAAACACCGCTGCAAAAGCTAATCCAGTCAAACTTACATAGTAAGTAGCAACTGGTCGTGTTTTGCGCACTGCTTCAACAAGCATCGCTACTAAGACTGTAATGGTGATAATCATCACCGGTGCATTTGCCGCCAGATCGTTCAGATAAGAATTCATCGTTCTCTGTTTAATTCATAAAGAGTAACACTTACATCCTGAAAAAGAAAAACCAAACGATTGCAAAAATCGGAATCAAAATCGGCAGCGAGTACCGTATGATATAGCCGAAGAAACTGGGACATTCAACTCCCCATTGTTCAGCAATCGACTTCACCATAAAATTCGGTACATTACCGATGTATGTAACAGCACCAAAGAATACCGAGCCGAGCGAAATTGCCTGTACATATCGCCATGTTTGAGCTGTAATCTCCATTGCTCCCGGATGCAAAGGGTTAGGCGAGCCAATTGTTGCAGGGGTTGTTAAACCAAGCATCAAGTTCATATCATGAATATTGTTCACATTTGCTCCGTGCAAGCCAAATGCGGCAGTCAAAAAATTAAGATATGTCGGTGCGTTATCAAGCACGCTTGACAGTATTCCCGATCCCCAGAAATATTGTCCCGGTGTTACTAAGCCGATACTCGCAGCATTCAGTTCTAACCAATCCTGTACAGGAATCATCGTTACAAAAATACCGGCAAAGAGAATCGTAACTTCTTTGATCGGAATGAAGTTAAATTCGTTTTTTTCATAAATCTCTTTCTTCGTGGTAATAAACGATGCGATAGCCGCACTCCACATAATTGCTTCCCTCATCATCAAAGGAGCTGGAGATTTGAAAAACACAGCCGATAGAATAATCATAAGAAATACGATATTATGTAATCCTGATATTTCCGCTTCATCAATTTCTGAGGCCACCTTTTGTACCAATGATGATTCTTTTCGGAAGTAATAAATGTCCAACAGGTAGAATACAAGGAGCACCATTCCTACGGTGAGTAACCATATTTGAGAGACTCGCGGGATGAGCCAGAAGAACGGAATACCTTTTAGAAATCCTAGAAACAAAGGCGGGCCACTAATCGGCATTAATGCACCACCGATATTACTGACGATAAAAATGAAGAACACGGTATGGTATCCCTTGATACGGTACTTATTCATCCGCAGGAAGGGACGAATCAACAGCATAGACGCACCAGTAGTTCCAAGAATATTCGAAATGACGGCGCCTGTCGTTAAGAGCGCTACATTCCCGATAGGAGTTGACTTACCGTGTATCCGGACATGAATTCCTCCGGCAACGATATACAATGATCCGATGAGTGAAATAAAACTTATGTATTCGTAGGAAGTCAAGAACAGACGTGGAACATTGTGTAATGAAAATGCATAATAAATAACAACCATAAACCCCAATGTATACGCCACGAATGGATAATTCTTCTGCCACCAATATTTGTTAATAAACGGCATGACAGCGAAAGAAAGAAGCAAGAGAAGAAATGGAACGATAAACCATACATTCACCGGAACAATCTTTACCTCTTTGAGAAGGTAACCGAAGAAGTTATAGATCACGATGACTGAAATGGCAACAGTAGTAAACTTCCAGAGGAGGCGTCGTGTGTGTTGTTTCATTTACTTTCCAGATTGCACTTGAAGTGCACCCGCAAATTTTATCGGCGATCCGTGCTTCACACTTTCCATTTGTTCAACAGTGTGTTTCACCAACGAAGCAGATTTACTTAAGAATGTTTTCGGAAATACGCCAATCCAGACAACAAAGAGCACAATTGGAACTAACACAGCAATTTCGCGTCTGGTCAAATCCGTAAGATGGTGTCCGCCATAAAGACCGTCTGAATGCACAGGTCCCATCATCACCCGTTGGTACATCCAAAGTATATACACGGCAGAAAATATGACACCGAGGCCTGCAACAACGACGAACCAACGATTATCAAGGAGAGTTGACTTGAACGACCCTAGCATCACAAGAAACTCTCCGACAAAGCCATTTAATCCGGGCAAGCCGATCGAGGAAAAGGAGATAATCATCAGGAATGTTGCATAGACCGGCATCAGCTTCGCCACCCCACCATAGTTGGCAATGGATCTTGTGTGGGTTCGGTCGTAGATCATCCCAACAAGCAAGAAGAGTGCACCAGTGGAAAGACCATGATTGATCATTTGAATAATCGCACCTTGTAAGCCTTCTTCCGTCATCGAAAATATTCCGAGCATGACAAATCCCAGATGCGAGACAGAAGAGTATGCAACAAGTTTTTTCATATCGGTCTGAACCATAGCGACAAGCGCACCGTAGACGATACCGATGACAGCAAGTAAACACATAAATGGCATTGCGCGTAGTGATGCATCGGCAAAAAGCGGCAAATTGAAACGGATAAACCCATATGTTCCCATTTTCAGCAAAACACCTGCAAGAATAACGCTGCCTGCTGTCGGAGCCTCTACGTGCGCATCAGGCAGCCACGTATGCAATGGCCACACTGGTACTTTAATAGCAAAACTTAATCCAAATGCCGCAAACATCCACATCTGGAGATTAACAGGAAGCAGTGGTGCGATGCGGTAGAGGTCAAATAAATTCGTGGTAAACTGTCCGCCAGGAACAGTAGAAGCAAAGTAGCCGAGCCAAATAATCGCAACAAGCATTAAAACACTGCCGAAGAGTGTGAAGAGAAAGAATTTCACAGCCGCGTATATACGATTGGGCCCGCCCCAGACTCCAATGATGAAGTACATCGGAATCAACATTGCTTCCCAGAAAATGTAGAAGAGGAACAAATCGAGAGAAGCAAAAACACCGATCATCCCTACTTCCAACAACAATATCATCATGGAATATCCTTTGAGCTGCTTCTCGATGGAGTTCCATGTGCCCAAAAGCGCCAGAGGTGTAAGAAATGTCGTTAACATAATTAAAAGAAGAGACATTCCATCGATGCCAACAAAATAACTGATATTGAGATTGCCTATCCAAGTAAACTTATGTAGGAATTGGAACCCTCCAATTGCTGTGTCATAACCAAAAAAAAGAAAGAGTGAAATGAGAAACGTCGCTATCGATCCACCCAAAGTCACCAGTTTTATTCCCCTGATATTTTCCTTTGGCAGAAAAAAAATGACAACCGTAAAAACAAGCGGAAGAAAGATAATCGTTGTAAGGATGAATCCGGATGCCATTGAATCAATTCCAGTCAAATTATTTGAGTAACAGCCATGTAATCACAAAGAGAATACCACCGATAAATACGACTGCATAAAATTGTGCCACACCGGTTTGAATTTTCCGCAAAGATTGCGCTATTGCACTGATAACCTTAGCCGATCCATTCACCATTCCATCAATCAAAGTGACATCGACGACCTTCCAAAGAATTTCTTCAGAAGTCTTCACCGCCGGTTCAACAATCACCGCACCGTATATTTCATCGACATAATACTTATTCAATAACAATCGATAGACGCGAGGATACCGTTGTTGGAGTGAAGTAGCAATTTCGATACGTTGTAGATATACCCAACGCGCAGCATAAATTCCTGCGATTGCAATACCCACAGAAACAACCATCAGCAAATATTCCATTATCCCACCGGAATATTCACTTGACATCAATTTATATTGTGCATGAGAAAAAACAGGATCAAGCCAATGCTCAATAGCGCTCCAATGTGGAATTCCAACGAATCCACCAACGATCGAAAGTCCTGCAAGAATTATAAGAGGCACCGTCATTGTTTTGGGTGCTTCATGCGGGTGAAGATGATGATCTCCGCCAGAGCCGGATCCGCCTTTAGCGGAGAAGCGACTTTTCCCTAGAAAAGTAAGTGTCACCAATCGGAACATGTAGAATGCTGTCATCGCAGCGCCAAAGACACCGAGCAACCATAGAACCCAAGAACCTTGCTCGCTGTTGAATGTCTTCCAGAGAATTTCATCCTTGCTAAAAAATCCTGCGAACGGGGGAATACCTGCAATTGCAATTGCGCCGATTAAAAATGTCTTGTAGGTGGTCGGAAGGTATTCTTTCAATCCACCCATTTTCTGTATATCCTGTTCATCATGCATCGCATGGATCACTGCACCGGAGCCAAGAAAGAGGAGCGCTTTGAAAAATGCATGCGTCATCAAATGGAAGATACCAGCGCTAAAAGCCGCGACACCCATTGCAAGAAACATATACCCAAGCTGGCTAATCGTCGAATAAGCAAGAACCTTTTTGATATCGTTCTGAACGAGACCAATGGTCGCTGCAAACACTGCTGTGACTGCACCGATAACCGCCACAACTTCCATTGCAACCGGAGAAAGGGCATAAAGAATAGAACAACGTGCGACCATATAGACGCCAGCTGTCACCATTGTCGCAGCATGGATAAGTGCGCTCACAGGAGTTGGACCTGCCATCGCATCCGGCAGCCAGACATACAATGGAATCTGCGCCGATTTACCAATTGCACCAAAGAAGAGGAGCAATGTAATCCAGAGAATAGTTGTATTCCCCATTGATAATAGTGATGCACCGCTGAACACAGTACTGAAGTTGAGACTGCCAAAAGTAGAGAATATTAACAACATGCCAATAATGAATCCAAAGTCGCCGATGCGGTTAACCACAAACGCTTTCTTTGCGGCATCACCCGTAAATTTCTTCTCATACCAAAATCCGATGAGGAGGTAAGAACAAAGTCCAACACCTTCCCATCCAAGAAATAGAAGAAGGAAGTTATCGGCAAGAACGAGATTGAGCATTGCAAAGATAAAGAGATTCAAGTATGCAAAGAATCGCCAGAAACCACGATCGTCATGCATATATCCGATGGAATAGACATGAATCAGAAACCCGACGCCTGTGACAATAAGCGCCATCAAAATGGAAATCTGATCAATTTGATAAGCAATGTCGACACTGAACGAACTTGGTGATCCGGTGAATGCTGAAAGCCATGTAAACAAGGTAACAATCTGCTTTCTCTGCTCCGGCTCCACGCTCAGCATTTGGAAGAACACTAATAATGCAAAGAGGAATGACAATCCAACCGTGCCGCTTCCGAGAATACCGATAAGCTTTTCGCTTTTCATCCGAGACCCGAAAAGACCAAGTATGAGGAACCCTAGCAACGGAAAAATAACGATGAGCGGCGTGTATATATTCATTTCTTCAGATTCTATCGTGTTTGTTTTTATGCAGATTGCAGATGACGCATTACCGATTATGTTTTTCCACCTACTGTCTACCTTTTACTTTCTACTTTTTTACTTTCACACTTCCTTATTACCATTTCATAATATTAATTTCATCAAGATTGACCGTTTGCTTTCGTCGAAAGAGCGCAATGACAATTGCTAAACCAACTGCTGCTTCTGCGGCCGCAACGGTCATAACGAAGAACACAAACACCTGTCCTGTAGCGTCACCCAGAAATGCAGAGAAAGCAACGAATGTCAGGTTAACGGAATTCAACATCAACTCGATAGACATAAATACGATGATGGCATTCCGGCGTGTTACAACGCCAACGGCACCGATTATAAACATCATAGCGCTTAGGATCAGATATGATTGCAGAGAAACCATAGTCAATTCATAAGATAAAAGAATAACGTGATTACTATTTCAATCGAGATTTTTTTTCGCTATAACAATCGCACCAACGATCGCTGCCGTGAGCAGCAACGAAGTTACTTCAAATGGAAACAGGAACTGAGTAAAGAGTATGCGTCCGATCGCTTCTACTGTTCCTATATTCGTAGCTCGTGTCATCTCAATGGTCTGCGTACCGCTAGGTGTGATAAAGATATAAACCAATTCCATCAACACACCGAAGCCGAAACCCCCAGCCACTACTTTTTTCCACGAAAAGCCATCCCGCAGGCTGCGTTCATCACCAAGATTGAGCAGCATAATCACAAAGACAAAGAGCACCATAATAGCGCCTGCGTAAACGAGAATCTGAACAACTGCAATAAACTGAGCATGGAGTGTAAGATAAATACCGGCAAGACAGAAAAAATTGACGATTAGATATATCGCCGAGATAATTGGATTGCGTCGAGTAATTACCAATAACGCAGAAACGATTCCACCAAGCGCAAATATGTAAAAAAGAATTTGTTCGAGAGTCACGTTTTCAATCCAAAATATTTTTTAAATACAAAAAATGTCATTTTTCACGTACCCAGTGGAAAAGTTCTGCAAGTGTCGGCCTTTTTCCATACGATAAAATCGCAATACGAAAAATCTTTCCCGCCACCCACATCATGAAAATAGAAGAAACAAGGAGAAGTCCTATCGTGCACAAAATTTCCCATGTTGCCGGCATTTGGATTGGGATGCGCAGCACCATCAACGTCGGTGTCAGTAATGGAACAAATGATAGTACCTTAATCCAAACCGAATTGGCGTTTTGCATCACAGGAATTGCAATCACCATTGGAAAAACGAGCAACAGACTTACATATGTCGTAATTTGCTGTGCCTCTTGTTCTGTGGTTACCGGAGATCCAGCAGCGACAAATATTGCTGAATAGAAAATGTAACCCAAAACAAAATAAATAAACGAGAGCATCAAACTACCGGAGGTGAAAAGATTTGAGCCGGTTTTTAATGTCACTGCAAAACCAATCATTCCCCAAATAAGCATTTGTAAAATTCCGAGTCCGCTGAGCCCAAGAATTTTCCCTACCATTAAATCCTGTGCCGAGCACGAAGAAAGCAATACTTCTATAACACGATTCGATTTTTCTTCTACAACACTTCGGATAAGAAGCTGGCCCGACGTCATGACCAAAAAAAGTAACATCATAATGACAATGTATCCGCTGAAAAATGTTTCGAGAAACCCTGATTCCTTTTCTTCGCCTTTTTCAGAGATCTTGATGGATTTTACATCTACATCCGCAATGATTTTTTTTATGAGAGACGGATCAAGCCCCTGCTTTATAATTCGACTCTCGACAATTACTTCTTCAATCGTACGGGAGAATCGTTCTTGAATTCTCAAATTACCCACATTTTCTGCACGGTATTCCACCTTCCCACTGTCAAAGATAGCCTGTGGAAAATAAAAATAACCGCTTAGATCTCCAGATGTCACCAGACGATTTGCTTCAGCCTTTTTCTTTTCAATATCACCTTGCATAGTTAAGTTTTTTATAACATAGTTCGGATTACTATCCGGTAATTTATATTTTTCATCAAGCTTTTTTGAAAGCGGACCGACAACGCTTTGAGATTCATCAATAATACCAATAATAGTTGAAGTAGTATCAGGCCGTGAGGCTAAAATTCCCGGCAATACTCCGAACAATATCATAATAACCGGCATAATGACGAGCGATATGATGAACGCTTTTGACTTAACCTTTTCACTGAATTCCCATATTGCAACTTCAAATGATTTCGATTTCATGGCTGCACCTCTTGAGATATTTTTGCCATGAATTCTTGTTTCACTTTTTTCTTCATTAGTATGAACCTGACGCCGCTTATGACGACCAAGGCGTATGGGATTCCGATAGATAGAAGTTGTGGATTCGGCCGAAAAAAAGCAGAGACAGTGAAGACAATAGCAAGAATCCCCATTCCTATGAATGAAAATAATGCTTTCCGAACTCGCCCATCTTTCATAACAAGATCGTTAGTTGATTTTTGCTGAATTTGAGGAACAGGAATCGGCTTTCCGCTTGCTTGTTCAATTTCTTGAGGGCCGCCAACAACATTAATAAAAATAGAATTCAGGGAGGGTTCGACAATTTCAAATTTTCTCAGCGATAATTTTCCATTGAGATTCGCAAGCAATTCGCTGCTCTTGGAAATATCGGTAAGCTCAAGTTCAGCATAATTCTGATAGATATCCGCTCGGCGAATAAAATTAAAACTTTTAAGAAATTCACCATCGCCTTCATATTCAAGATGAATAGAGTTGGTTCCATAGCGTTTCTTGATCTCATATAATTCTCCGCTGAGCACAGGTTTCCCTTTGTTGATCAAGCAAATGTTATCGCACATTTTTTCCACTTGTTCCATTTGATGCGTAGAGAAAACGATGGCGGTATTCTGCTGGCGAAGCTCAAGCAAAATATCTTTCAAAAGAACTTGGTTTACAGGGTCAAGACCTGTGAAAGGTTCATCAAGAATGAGTAATTGAGGACTGTGCAAAATAGATATGATAAGCTGGATTTTCTGTTGATTCCCTTTTGAGAGCTCCTCAATTTTCCGATGATACTCATCTTTCAACCCAAATCTTTCCAGCCAATAGATTGCTAAGGGTTTGGCTTGTTTTGGCGACAGACCTTTTAAAGCTGCAAAATAGAGAATCGCATTTATGATTTTACTTTTACGATACAGACCCCGTTCTTCCGGTAAGTACCCGATAGTATTCCATGTATTATCTGTAAACGGTTTTCCATCAAAATAAATCTCACCTCTATCCGGCTGGATAATATTAAGTATTGTTCGTATGGTAGTCGTTTTGCCAGCGCCGTTGGGGCCAAGCAAACCGAACAATTCTCCCCGTTTCACTTCCAACGATACGCCATCCACCGCAACGACGGTATCGTATTCTTTTCTAAGATTTGTTACTTTCAGCATACGTTTTTATTATACTCTTTCGTCTTGAAGTCTTTTTCTCTATTGTACCAATCTTAAAGATTTTTTTTGGATCTATGGCGTGTTACGATAAATCATACGTGGGAACGGAGATGTTTCGCGTACATGTTCGGTTCCGCAAATCCAACCAACCGTTCGTTCAACACCAAGGCCAAATCCAGCGTGAGGTACACTCCCGAAGCGGCGTAAATCAAGATACCATTCAAATGCTTCCTGCGGAAGTTTATGCTCCTTGATGCGCGCCAATAATACATCCAAATCATCTTCACGCTGGCTGCCGCCGATGATTTCTCCATACCCTTCCGGGGCCAATACATCAACAGCAAGTGCAAGTTTAGGATTCTCCGGATCGCGTTTCATATAAAAAGCCTTCACGTCAGAAGGATAGCGATGCACCATGACCGGACGATCAAACTGTTCAGAGACAACCGTCTCATCCGTTCCGCCTAAGTCATTTCCCCACTCAAATGGCAATCCTTTATCGTGGAGAATCTTGACTGCTTCATCGTATGTAATACGCGGCAGCGGTTTTTTCACATTTTGCAGTTTTGTTATATCTCGTTCCAACACTTTCAATTCCGCGACGCAATCCTTCAAAACGCTTTGCACAATGTACTCCAGGAAATCTTCCGCCAGATCCATATCATCGTTCAGATCATTAAATGCAACTTCCGGCTCAACCATCCAGAACTCTGTTAGGTGTCGTCGTGTCTTCGATTTTTCCGCGCGAAACGTCGGTCCGAAGCAATACACTTTGCCGAACGCCATCGCGCTCGCTTCAGCATAGAGTTGCCCAGACTGAGTCAGGTATGCTTTTCCAAGGTCGAAGTAATCCGTTTCGAACAATGTCGAAGTACCTTCGCATGCTGCCGGCGTTAAAATTGGCGAATCAACAAGTGTAAAACCGCGCTTGTCGAAAAAATCGCGGATGGCCTTAACAACCCTATGCCTTATCCGCATAATAGCATGCTGTCGCGAAGACCGTAGCCAAAGGTGCCTCCGATCGGCAAGAAATTCGATACCGTGCTCTTTTGGAGTAATTGGATAGTCATGTGCAATCTGATACACATGAGGAATATCGGAAAGCTCCATTTCGAAACCACCTGGTGCACGTGGTTCCTTTTTAATCTTTCCTTTAATCGAGAAAGAAGATTCCTGTGTGAGTGCATCGAACTTGTCAAAAACCTCATCCGGCACTCCGCCCTTTACCATGACAGATTGAATTACTCCGGTTCCATCCCTCAGGAGCAAGAAACGGACCTTTCCGCTTGATCGCTTATTATACAGCCATCCGTGCAGCTGAACTTCTTCACCTACATACTGGTCTAATTGGTCAATATAGATACGTGCCATTGTTCCCATTCAATTTATGAGAAATAATGTTTGAAGAATATAGCGAACTAATCAGACTTGTTCAATTGGAATGAAAAATTATGGAGAGTAAACTTATGTATTTGACTCCGGTTTGCTTTCCTTTTGTTTGTCAGGTAGTTCAACAAACTTCGCATCTTGAACATCTTTATAGTTTTCTTTCGGCTTCGAGGGTGTTTCTGGCTGAACGGAGCGTGAAAACGGGCGGGACGATCCCATTAATACTCTTATAATTCCTTTTACGAGCGTCAGCACAAAATAAATCACAAACGCTGCAATAAAAAAACGAACAAGAGAAAATATTAATATCCTGATCATACTATTTCTACACCAGCGGATTGTAATACTCGACCGGCGCCTTATTCGGTCGAAGGATCTGAGTCAGAAGATCTTCAAAATGATCCGGATTGCCGACAAAATCGATGTCTGTAGCTTTCACGATCAACAACGGTGTTGACTTGTAACGAAAGAAGAAATAATTATACGCTTCGTTGAGTTCCTTAATATATTCCTCTGACATATTCCTTTCCATCTCCCGCCCACGTTTCCTGATGTTCTCCATCAAGCGATCGACACTCGACTGAAGATAGATCACAAGATCCGGCGGTGGGATGGCTCTCTCGATCGCGGTCAATAAATTCTCATACAGCTTCAGTTCGTCATCGCGCAGTGTGAGGTACGCAAAAATCTTGTCTTTCTCAAAAATGTAATCAGAAACAATGTGTGAGTGAAAAAGATCTGCTTGGAACAATTCCTGCTGCTGTCTGTACCGGCTCAGAAGAAAGAATATTTGTGTTTGAAAAGCGTAGTGTTCGGGGTCCTCATAAAACCTGGGCAAAAATGGATTCTCTTCAAATTTTTCCAGCACGAAGCGTGCACCCAAACGCTCCGACAACATACGTGCAAGTGATGTTTTGCCTGCACCAATAACACCTTCAATGGCAATATAATGAATTTCAGAAGGGAGCTGCACCGCTTACACCTTTGCCTGAAGATCCATAGGGAGAGAAATCTTACGTACCGTTCTTGTATCCGAGCAGCGCCGTAAAAGCTCCTTCATACTCAGACATTGCATGGGATCAAGAAATTCTCCAGCAATTTCTTTCATCGGCACAAGAACAAACCTTCGGTTAGCAATTTCAGGATGAGGTAATTGCAATCTTTCATCGTTGAATACTTCGCTGCCATAGTAGAGCATGTCCAGATCAATCTCCCTTGGCCCCCAATGTTCAGTGTGTGTTCTGCCTAGAGTATCTTCTATTTCTTTCAGTCTCCATAATAAATCTTGTGGAAGCAATGTTGATTCCAACTCGGCTACCATATTGAGAAATTGCGGTTGTTCTTTTTTCCCAACCGGTTCTGTTTCATACACCGAGGAATATTTCTTTATAATTATTTGCGGCGACTTTGCTATCTCGCCAAGTGCTTGAAATAAATAGTTCACCCGGTCGCCGAGATTTGAACCCAATCCAATAAATACCTGAACCATCTCTCTCACCTACCTTCGCGTTTCTGTGAGTTCTACTTCAACATGATCGATCACACCCCTCACAGGAGCACCCGGTTTGCGTACTCGTATCGTTACGGAGTCTACCTTAGAAAAATTCTTCAGGATCCCTTTCCCGATGGAACTTGCAAGCGATTCGAGGAGTAAGTGCTTCTTATCCAACACCAATGAGCGTATACAATCGTATACACGTTCATAATTGACTGTATCCTGAAGGTGATCGCTCTTTGCTCCTCGTGCGAGGTCACAATGTAAATCGACATCCACATCGAATTTGCCACCAAGACTCTGTTCATCCGTCAATACTCCATGATATGCATAAAATACTGCGTTATGAATGCGGATGATACCGAGTTTTTTTTTCTTTTTGGTCGACATATATAATTCTTTTCAATGATAGAAGAATATAGAGAACCAATACCCGAAAGGCAATTTACTCTGTCTTGAACTTGTTTGCTGCGTAAAGCAGTCGTCGAATGACGGTTCCTTTTCCAAGTAACTCCATCATCTCGAAAAGACCAGGACCAATCGTTCGCCCGGAAAGCGCCAACCGTGCCGGGTGAATAAGTTTGTTTGGTTTAATCAAAAGCTCTTCTGATAATTGCCGCAGAGCAGTTTCGATGGATGCATGAGAAACTCATGTAATACTTCAAGACGGTCGGCAAGCAACTTCAGGCGTTCGCTCGATTCCGGTTCCCAGTTCTTTTTGAAACCTGCTTCATCGAATGATTCCGGATCGGCAAAAAAATACCCGCTCATTTCAATAAAATCCTGAGGAAAGGTGAGGCGTTCTTTCATCAATCCGATGACCTTGAGAAGATACTGTTCCTCAATGTTTTTCCACTTTTCTTTTTGAATGTACGGCGCGATAAGCCGTGCAAGCTCTTCATTGGATTTGAGTTTTATGTGCTGCTGATTCAGCCAATTTAATTTATCAACGTTGAACACTGCACCTGATTTACCAACACGCTCCAGAGAAAATTCCTGAATTAGTTGATCCATAAAAAAGATTTCCCGTTCATCACCCGGATTCCAACCAAGAAATGCGATAAAATTGACAATCGCTTCCTTCAGATATCCCTTCGCGCGATAATCTTCGACAGCAATATCACCCTGACGTTTGCTCAACTTGGACCTGTCTGGATTGAGCAATAATGGAAGATGAACAAGCACCGGCACTTCCCAACCAAAGTATTGATAGAGCAAAATATGTTTCGGAACGCTCGATAACCATTCTTCACCGCGAATAATATGTGTGACTCCCATAAGGTGATCATCCACTACCATCGCAAGATGATATGTAGGGAATCCATCCGATTTGATAAGCACCTGATCATCCAGCATTTTATGGGCAATGGTTACTCTTCCTCGTATAACATCTTCAAACGTTATCTCTCCATCTAATGGTACTTTCATGCGGATAACGTAACGTTCACCAGCAGCAACACGATGTTCAGCTTCTGCAAACGATAAGTTCCTGCAATAACGATCGTAAGATGGTGATTGCTTCAGCGCTATCTGCTTCTGCCGAACTTCATCTAATCGCTCAGAAGAGCAAAAGCAGTAATATGCTTTATCGAAGCCGACCAATTCCTTCGCATGTTGACAATACAATTCCAACCGTTGAGATTGGATGTACGGACCAAAGCCGCCATCTCGATCCGGACCTTCATCGTATATCACACCGGCCCACTTCAATGTTTCAATCAGATTTTCGATAGCACCTTCAACTTTACGTGCCTGATCGGTATCTTCGATGCGGAGAATAAATTTGCCGCCATGATGTTTTGCGAAAAGAAAGTTATAGAGCGCTGTACGCAATCCACCAATATGCAGGTATCCGGTTGGACTCGGGGCAAAGCGAACACGAACCTGTTTTCCCATAAACATTCACCTTTTTGATACAAAAAAAGCGTCCCGAAGAATCGAGACGCTTGTCCACCTTTCAGGACTACCTACTGAACGAATTCCCGATGTTATTTTATCAGGACTCCGCTTAGCGGAGAGAGAGGGATTCGAACCCTCGATAGCAGTTACCCACTATGCAGGTTTAGCAAACCTGTGCCTTCAGCCACTCGGCCATCTCTCCGAGCTGAATTTCTTGCTTCAATTAAACGAAAAGAACCGCTAAATGCAATGCGATTCTATTGATTGCGGAGAGCGAGGGATTCGAACCCCCAAGGGCTTACGCCCGCCAGTTTTCAAGACTGGTGCAATAGCCGTTCTGCCAGCTCTCCATGCAAATTTCGCCACTTATTTTTCCTACACAAGACTTTTGCTAACTTTTTTGTTAGCAAATTAGTTAGCAAATTTTTTAAGTCTTTGTCTACGATTCACTGCTATGGAACAACCCTTCACGCTCATTCGCGCATTTTGCGATGCTTTGCAATGCGAAAAGGGCAAATGATAATTTTTTAATTGTGGAAGTTTCGAATGATTTCATTTGCACTCTAAAGATAACCAAGAAAGGAAGTGAATGCAATAGTTTAGACTCACAGTTTTTCTTACTTCTCCATAGGCAATTCGTATGCAGAAGTCAGGATTGAATTACCACAGTGACATAAATGTCGAAAAACATTTTCCTCTCTAAAAATAAAAATCCCCCATAGTTTTCACCACGAGGGATATTTCATTTTGCCAAGTCTCTTAAGCTGCAAGTGGCAATGGCAAAGCATAGATGCCATGCAAAACAACAACCATCTGTCCAATGTCCGGTTGGACCGCCTTTGCTATCAGCCTATCTGCCGTTCGTGCGGAAATATTCGGACACCGTTTAATAAGCTGTTTCCGTGTTAATTGTTTATCACTGCCAAACACTGTAGGCCAATCGATTTTTTGTTCTGCAGTTTCTTGGCCGGAGGATTGATCCTGTCAGGCGATGTGCGCCGATTCATCTGCTTCCCCTAAGTCGTTAAACCAGAGTGTGGATGGATTTAATTCTAATAATCGAGCTGCCCGCATCTTATCATCCCCGTGTCGGAGTTTTGTGGGTTTCAGCAATCGTTTACTTTCATCGGTTGAGGATCGACGAAACATCAGCACAGTATCCGTTGCACCAGCGAAGACGCTTGAACCGCGCATATTATCATTATGCATAGTCTCGTATCGCACTCCTTTTTTAGTGTGGTGAACGACAAGCACTGCAACCTTATAAGCGTCACGTATTTCTACCAACTGCCGCATCAGCTCTTTCATCTCAAAACTGTCGTTCTCCTTTTTATCGTGCGACCAATACAAGCAATCAAGCACTATAAGAACAGACTGATGCACCTCTATTAACTTCTGTAGTGTCACTAGAATCGCAGAGTCACTTGGTTTTAATGTTAGCTTTGGTGGGAAAGACAAAGTATTCATCGAGCGACGGAACAAATCAGAAAGTGCTGCACTAACCGAACGACAGAAGGAGAAAATACTCCGGGAAGTCACAGATGCACTGCGGAAAGCGTTGGCCGAGCTCTGACGTTTTGCCATTTCGTCAAAAGCACTATAGAGTGTTTAACAAGATGGCAAGATGCGACTTTTTAAAAATCATTCAAGTCAAACGGTTTTCCATGCCCCGGATAAAATCTCCTGATTTTTAGAATTTTTATTAATTCAAAGCTTTTATTTATTTCCTGCAAGTCGTCGATGAATGCCGAAAGTTCGACTGTTCCCTTCTTTGTTAATCCTATTGTATCTCCACTAAACAAATCACCGTCGCTTGTCAAGATGGCAATCGAACCTTTCGTATGTCCTGGAGTGTGGATGACCTTTGCATCAAAGCTGTAGTCATTTAACCTTTGACCGTCTGTCAGTACTATATCCGGTTTGAATGTCTCGAACTTAGATTTTCTATTCCGTAATCTCGACAAAACTCCGATGATCTTGCCAGAGAATGTCCTTATTTGACGTTTGAGCCGTATGCCGTTTGCAACCATAGAGGAATCAGCCGGGTGCATTGCAATTTTCACTTTATATTTCTTTTGAAGTGCGGCACAATTTCCGGTATGATCAAAATCCCCATGAGTGATGACCACGAGTTTAAGCTTGCCCGGTAAACAGCCCTCCGCCAACAATTTCCTTTCGAGCTGCAGCCACGAAGCATTCAATCCCGTATCGATAAGAATATAGCCGTCCTCGAGCTTCACCAAATATGAATTCACAAAGCCAAGCTGCACAAGTTCAATATTTTTAATTTCCATCTAGCACCCTTCTAGTATTTTCTTTCGTGAAATAGTTTATTTCCCTTGTTCAAAAAATTCGTTCAATAACCTAAATATTTCTCTGTCTCTTCGATATAGGGACAATGCCCGCTTTTCATTATTGCCATTACATAATTTTATCTAAGAATACTTCCCCTATTTTGTTTTCTTTCATCTCCTACACTTCTTAAAAAAATATGTTCCATTTTTTGAATTCTCTTTGGAATGTGCGTGAACTGGAGACAATTTACGTTGATAATGTAACGATTGATGATAGAAAATCAAATTTGTAGTGATGGCTTGGAATAAAGTTTGATTTGCACTGCTGACTTCGAGCTAACTTTCAATTTGGTAAGCCGAGTCGCAATAAAAATTCATTTTGCACGTCCGACTTCGACATAATTTTCGATTTGTACATCTGAGTCCGCATAAATTTTCATTTTGGCAAGCTCAATCGAGGATCCAAATCGTTCAACTATCATAAAACAATGAACTTGCAGAGTGACTGTTTTTGTTATCCTTTTGTCACTATCTTCGCAGGCTTTTGCCATCGTTTGTCATCCCTTTGCGATCTCTTAACGATCGTTTCCAATCCTTTTGCCATACCGTCACGACCCTTAAAGTATCTGGCGAGATGGCAAGATCACCTATGGTCTATATGCGTGATGTGTCCCACTATCATTTTGAATATGTCAGCTTGAGCGCCTGGTAAGGCCGCTGACATCAATGATCTTATCAAATACTTCTTGAGTTTTCTTTGATTGAAAGCCAACCTGTTTATAAAACATTCTTGTTTTTTCTCGTAAGATATTTGTACGAACACGAAGATGATAACACTTTTTCTCACGTGCCCAATTTTCGGCAATTGTGATAAGTCGTCTACCAATTCCTGATCCGCGAGATGATTCCGCTACAACAAGTCCGCATATTTCTACAAAAGCATTACTTTCTAATGTCTGAATAAGGGCAATGTGAATCCAACCGACGATAGAATCAAGTTCCGCAACATAAATTCCATTGTCGGATGCAGAGGATACTTTGTAAAAGCGATTTTCCATCTCTTCCGTTGTTGTTGGATAGCCGAGTTCTCCAGAAAGTTTTGCAAGAGCGACAACATCTCTTTTCTTTGCTTCACGAATAATTAGATCTTTATTCATTTGTATCAAATATTTTGTTGCGGCCTAACGGACCGGTGCTAAGCTGCGGCGCTGATAATTATCAATGTACACAAAACGAAACAAGTTCATTCACTTTACTTTAAAATCTGCACTGAACCTATGAGCGCAATGACTTTTGCACTCCGCTCATTCCGTCAGCTTGAGCGCCTGGTTAGGCGCGATGTATTTTATAAGATGATAGCGTACAGTAACATAATTAACAAATTTACTTTCCTTTCTTCTCCGTAACAGCAAACGGAAGAGGATCGTAGAGGGCACGACATAGTCCTTCCGTATAGTTCCCCTTGACTGCAAGATAAGAAGATACATTCGTCAGGAGAACTACACCGACATGCGTATTCCGCTCAAAAATTACTCCAGATGTATAGCCTGGGGTGGCTCCGAACGCTCCTTGATGATTTTTGCCGCGCTCACTGTAGGGCGCCCAACCAAGCGCTCCCGAAAAGTGCTCGTTGAATTGTTTTGTTGGTTTCTGGGCGAGGTAGAAATAAGTCGTATCAGTTATGTTCGCTTTGAGATATTTCACAAGATCTTTGGCCGAGGATTTTATTCCGCCGCAGCCGGTAAGCGCACCACAATCACCATTTCCAAAAGGGAGCAAATCGCCGTTTGGATGTCTTCCCTGAACCATTCGATGTATGCGCTCTAGTGTAAGGTCAACAAATGTGTTCTTCATTCTCAAAGGTTTACACACCATTTCAAATAATATTTCTTCGTACGATTTTTTAAATACTAATGTCAGAATGTGGCCTAACAGACCACCGCCGAGATTGGAGTATGTACGCTTTTCTCCTGGCGTAGATTGTAACACCAGTTGATGTGACAGGTAATCATAGAGTCGTTCTATACTATAGTCTTTATATGGAGCATATGGATCAAAGGGATGTTTGTCATCATTCTTTACATTGATTGGCTCAAATGGCAGACCTGATGTATGTTCGGCAAGTTGAACGAGTGTTATCTCCTTCCCATTAAGGGCAGATTGATTCAAAGTGATAGGAAGATAATTCTTTATAGGATCGTTGAGGTGAACCTTCTTGTCATACACGAGCTTAGCAAGCATGGTACCAGTAAATGTCTTAGTAATGGATCCTATTTCAAAAACGCTGTCGCTGTTCTCGACGTACACTAGGGAATCGTTGCGACGCTCAATGCCAACATACTTTTCTGAATCTCCTTTGATGATACAAATAGATAGTTGCGTTCCGTTGGGGAAATACTGAGCGCGGTCATAAACGGCCTGTGCTTGCAACGAATCTAACGAATTAGGATTACTTGTAATTGGTAACTTCGCCAGTTCTCTTGCCTTAAAAGGTGAACAGGATGTAATTACCAAAATTAGAATTATGGATAAAGTTCTAATAAGACTCATATTTCAATATTCTCTAATCTCAGTGGACATCAAAATTGCATTGGCACAGCGCGCCTAACGGTACGGCGCTAAGCTGCGGCGCTGATAATTATCAATGTACACAAAACGAAACAAGTTCATGCTGAGAACCAAATTAATAAATATAAAAGTTATAGGTACTAAAAACTGAATAATAAAAACGAAAATCCACCACAAGCCATGCTATTTGCAGTGAGCTCATTCCGCCAGCTTGAGCGCCTGGTTAGGCGGCAATATTAATAATAAAAAAACAGATTAAATTTCATGCCAACAAAGTTAGCGCGCCGCCTTAATTCGCTTTTTTACGGCAAATTATTCTCTATTTCTTTAGATATCCAAAGCCGATTGTAATAATAGGAATACTTAAATATTTAATTCCAATCTGGCTCATATATAAGGATAATGGCATCTGCATCGGGCTTTTGGGTAGAAATAATATCAAGTCAATAACTAAATTAATTATAAGCCAAAGCAATCCCAATAAAACTCCTTCGCGAACAAAGTTTGATTCTACTTTTTTGAAGTAACGAGTCGCAAACCACACCACCGTAAAGACAATCACAACTGCCATCAAAGATTCAAACAAATAGTAATTGTAATCCTTCAATGGAAAAATAACAAATGAAACGGCAAACGGTAGTAGCCAATCGAAGAACCCAAGCAATAAAGCTGATTTAATAGATTTCATAATTACTCCAAATTATTAAATATTTTCTTTAAGATAATTATAGATTTCCCTTCAACGTCAGCAAATTCACTAAATGAAAGATTGCCGGCTAACGGATGGCAACTAAGCTGCGGCAACGACAATCCGCAAGTTGCTGAAAACGAACCAAGTTCATTCTGAAAAATTTATTATTAAACATTCGAACCTCTATGCGCCATGCATAACGTACCCATTTACCCGCCATGCTTTATCTTTGGGCGGGCGCTCATCCCGTCAGCTTGAGCGCCTGGTTAGGGCGCAAGCGGACTTTTAACAGAACACCAATCGATTGCATATATTGTGATTCAATCATCAAAAGCCTTAAGAAGAATCTTTTGTTTCACACTCAAGATTTTTTCAGACCTGAGGTCATAGATCTCGTAATGACCAGATGAAGTGCCGATAATTCCACCAATGAGAAAACCGCCTGTACCTCCAAGAATCCCTCCACCTAAAGCAACAGGCCCAGGACCAAGATCGATTGCAAAGGGTTTTGGCTCTGGTTTGTGGTAGGATTCAAAACCGATGAATGCACCTATTGCTGCACCGAACAAAAATCCTTTCCCAGCCCCATTCCAGAAAGATCCTTCCTTGAAACGTGTTAATACTGCAATAGAGTCAATAGGAATGGATATTGTTCTACAAATACATGTGGCAAAGAGAACCATATCTGGAAGGGAATCAAGCTTGCAAACACTTATTGTATCACCCGAGAAGCAGATCAACTTCCAAGCATTCTCTTGAGCCGATGAGAGTGAAACGGAAATACAAAGGATTATTATAATCACTAAGAGTGTTTTAGTTGTTTGCATAAAACCTCTCTTTGTGCCCTAACGGACCGGCGCTAAGCTGCCGCACTGATAACTTTCAAATTGTACTAAACGAAACAAGTTCATGCTGAAAAATCTATTATTAAGAACCGAAACCTCTACGCGCAATGCTAAACGTACGCATTTACCCGTCATGCTTTATCTTTGGGCGGGCGCTCATTCCGTCAGCTTGAGCGCCTGGTTATGTTGCAATTGCTACTTAAGCAAAATAAGCTTCTTAGTTTGGGTAAACGCACCAGTCTGCAATATGTAAAAGTAAATTCCGCTCGATATATTTGCTGCATTCCATTGTTTAGAATAACTTCCTGCAGGCATTTCTTCAGAGACGATGGTAGCTACTTCTCTTCCAAGTATATCAAAAATCTTTAGTGATACAAATGACTTTGAAGGAATAGCAAAAGAGATTGTTGTTGTCGGATTAAAAGGGTTTGGATAATTTTGTGCAAGCGCAAACTCTTTCGGAACGATTCCAACTTGCCTTTCTACAGGCAACGCTGGATTAATATTTGTTCTTAAATCAGGATAATTAGTTCCTGTCATTTGCCAGACAGTGGTAAAATCCCAACCGGCATTTATAAAAGTGGATCTCGTTTTCATTTCCGCAGTGGTTTTGCCTGTACCGGCATCGCTCGTGGATTGCATGGAGGTTACTGTATCCCAAAAGGAACTGTCTACGGAACCACCATTATTATATCCCACCAGACCGCCAATATAAGAACCCTTGCTGCTAACACTTCCGATAGAATAGCAATTGGTTACACCGCCAACATAATTTTCTCCCACCAAACCGCCAACAGAAGAATTACCGTTAACACTTCCGGAGGAATAGCAGTTGCTCACTATGGAATAAGAATAATTTTCTCCCACCAGACCGCCAACATAAGAATTATTACCGTTAACACTTCCGGTAGAATAGCTGTTGCTCACTGTGGAAATAGAAAAATTATCTCCCACCAAACCGCCAACAGAATAAGTTCCATTAACACTTCCGGAGGAGTAGCAGTTGAGCACTGTGGAAGAATCATCATTATCTCCCACCAAACCACCAACATAACTATATCCGCTAACACTTCCGGAGGAGTAGCAGTAGGCCACTTCAGAATAATCATTAGCTCCCACCAAACCGCCAACATAATTTCGACCGGTTATACGTGCATTTGTAATCCCAAGAAACACAACCGCTCCATATCTGTATCTTGTGTATCCAAATAAACCAATGAAATCAGTTGATGGACGATTAATAAATAAACTATCGATAGTATGTCCATTACCATTGTAGTGACCGGTAAAATTCGTTATATCATTCCCTATTGGCGTCCAACCGGCACCATTAAACCAACTTGAAGTTACTGATGCGTTAATATTTGCGGTTTGTATGTAGAATTTATCCCAATTTTCCGTGTTTAATGCTATCCAGTATAGATTATTTAAAGACGCTATTTGATAAGCATTTCCGCTTGTGCCATTACCCACTGAAGGTGCTGTTGCAGTTTTTGGCAATGGAGTACCACCTGGGTTTTGCCAGGATAAGTAAGGGTATCCATTATTAAATCCAGCATCCATATACCATATTGAACTGTTCCAACCGGCTAATGAAAAAGTTAATTTTGTTTTCATTTCCGCAGTGGTTTCACCAGTACCGCCATTACTTGTGGACTTACCGGATGTTTCAATATTCCAAAAGGAATAGTTTACTGTGCCAAAATAATTATATCCCACCAAACCGCCAACATAAGAACCCGTCCCGCTAACACTTCCGGTAGAGTAACAATTGTTTACTGTGGCAGAATTATATCCAACTAGACCGCTGGTATATTCAGCTCCGCTAACACTTCCGGTAGAGTAACAATTGTTTACTGTGCCACTATTAGATCCTACCAGACTGCCAACAGAAGAACCCGTTCCGCTAACACTTCCGGTAGAGTAACAGTTGCTCACTGTGGAATAAAAATTCCATCCCACCAGACCGCCAACTTCACCATTACCGGTTATGTTTGCATTTGTAATCCCAATGCTGTCGATAACTCCACCATTTGTAGCTCCAAATAAACCAATGAAACTAGTTGATGGACGATTGATGAATAAACCATCAATAGTATGTCCATTACCATTATAGGAACCGGTGAATTTCGTCGCACCATTCCCTATCGGCGTCCAACCGGCACCGCCGAACCAACTTGATGTTACTGATGCGTTAATATTTGCAGTTTGTTCAAAATAGACTCCGGTAAAATTAGTTCCAGAATTAGCTTGAAATGCTATCCAGTACAAATTTTCTAAAGATGCTATTTGATATGGATTTCCACTTGTACCATCGCTTGCTGAGGGAGCTATTATAGTTTTTTGCAATGGAGTACCACCTGTGTTTTGCCAGGATAAGAAGGGATATCCATTGTTTATTGATCCGTCTATTTTCCAAATAGTACCCGTATCATCCCAACCGACTAATGAAAAAGTGATTGGATTTTTCATATACACAGTAGTTATACCTGTGCCGCCATCGCTTGTTCCACATCCAGAAGTTTGAGTATCCCAAAAGGAATTACTCACTGTGGATGAAGAATTATCCCCTATCAGACCACCTGTAGAATAACTAACTCCGCTAACACTCCCAGCAGAGTAACAATTATTTACTGCGGAATAATCATTTAATCCCATTAAACCGCCAATAGTACTATTTCCGATAACACTTCCTGTAGAATAGCTGTTGCTTACCGGGGAATATTCATTCCTCCCCACTAGTCCACCGACACACTGCTTTCCATTAACACTTCCAGAGGAGTAACATTTGCTTACTGTGGAATAAAACCAATTAACTCCCACAAGACCGCCAACACAAGTGTCACCGGTTATGTTTGCATTTGTAATCCCAATGCTGTCAATAACTGCTCCACTTGTGATTCCGAATAAACCAATGTAACCAGTTGATGGACGATTGATAAATAAACCATCAATAGTATGTCCATTACCATTATAGGAACCGGTGAATTTCGTCGCACCATTCCCTATCGGCGTCCAACCGGCACCGCTGAACCAACTTGATGTTATTGATGCATTAATGTCTGAGGTTTGTAAGTAGTATTTATTCCAATTTGCCGTGCTTGATGCTATCCAGTACAAATTTTCTAAAGACGCTATTTGATAAGGATTTCCGCTTGTGCCAGCACCCGCTGAAGGTGGGGTAGCCGTTTGAGCAAACAATGTGCCTGCAAAAAGAATAAGAACTGAAACGAATAAAAAGTTTTTCATAGGTAATTCCCTTTCATTCTATCATTAAGGGTAATTGCAACCTAACGGACCGGCGCTAAGCTGCGGCGCTGATAATTTTCAAAATACACAAAACGAAATGAGTTCATGCTGAATAATTTATTATTAAGAACAAAACCTCTGCACGCCATGCGTAACGTACCCAGCTGGCAACCGTCAGCTTGAGCGCCTGGTTAGGCAGCCTGTACGTTCTTAGTAATAAATGTGACTAGTTGATCACTTGTCGCATTACCAATCCATTGTGCTACACCAACCTCAATTACTGGTAACGCTCGGATACCTTTGTTAATAAGTGTTTCTGGTTTCAAAGTAACATCTATTTCTTTCAGCTCGAACCCCATTTTATGTTGTAGTTCGGTAAGTCGACGTTTGACAATTGGACAGAAAGGACAACCGACACCTGTATAAAGGATGACTCTTGTGTTAACGTGTGGAATATTTTTCGGTGGAGTGTCTTCGACTGAACCATACCCCATCAATTGAGAAAGCGACGGAAAATACCGAATGTAGAGCCTGAGAAAAAGAGCGATAAATAATATCCAAAAACAAGCTTGAAGATAATCGCCTTTGATAACATAAAATATTAAGCCACATAGAAGTATAAACCAACTGCCATAGATAAAAGAAATGTGACATTGTTGTTTCATATAAATATCCTCAAATAATAATCACAGGCTGCCTAACAATGATTAGACTGCATATTGCAGCCTAACTATTTCTCACTTCCCTTGTCAATTCAGCGCTCTTCACCTTGTCTGGATAAAAAAGATTCGTCCTGTCGGCGTCTGGTGAAAACGAGATAAGTTAACTCTCCTCTCTTATCTTGTACAGTGCAAATATGCGGCATCCTCAACTCAAAATCAAGTGTTAATCGCTGCTATTTTTCTTCTGAAAACAAAAATTTTAGAAATCGATTTGCCATAGGTGACTGAAAAAAAATATCCCAAAAAATTCTGGCAGAACCACTTTGCCTTTAGGTTTAGATTGATTCCTATCCTATATCGAAGTAGAAGCTATTCCTGAAACTCTTGTAAGGCTTAAAAGCGGGTCCCATATTCGACATTTCGCCATATTGACAATGTCAATTGGCAAGATCGATCTTGTCATTTGTCATTTTGCAATTCCCCTATAGATTTTGACAAGATGACAATATCATAATTTGCCATTTTGCCATTTCGCCAATCACCTATAGAACGTGGCAAAACTTCATGACAATATGATATTGACATCGCCGTCAATTCTCTAAGGTGCTGGCAAGATGACAAGATGCTAAAGAAAAGCGCAGCACGTCGCGCTCTTCTCTGTCGTCATAGATAGACGACAGCTTTTTGTTGGAGGGATTGTCGGAGGGATGGAATGTTGCGGGTGTGTCTTGAAATGTCTTTCATCGAATACCCAGCGGTTATGTCATCGAGAAATAATCGTTCCTCGGCAGTTAGAGATTCCAGAAAGTTATTTGTGATCGCATAATCTAACGGATTGATCTTGACCGGAAGCTGAAACTCTCCGAGTGTCATTGGCCTGTCGATGTAAACACGGTCGTGATTCCAAGCATCAAGTTCACTTTTGCCAACTTCTTTTGCGGAAAATGCTGATCTACGATTTAATTCTTTCGAACGAAAATGCATCATTGACTTCATAAGTCCTAGTGTGCAGCATTTGCCAAGCCTCTCTCCTTCTTTCCAAGCTATAGTAACAAGCTCTGATCTCTGGAATTTGTCTCGCGTAAACTGTTCGCTATAATGCCACAATCTTCGTATTCTTGTTCGCTCATAGGTATTCTCCTTTCATATATTCTTATTCCATAATAAAAACGGTATAAGAGAAAGCGGATCAGCCGCTACCATGTGGCAAAAAGACTGCACGAAAATTTGAAAAAGTATTCCTTTTACTTCCAATTTGTAGTTGATTGAGGACAGGAGTGTCTTACTTTCTCTACGTAAAGAGGATGCTTCTCGTGAAATTGTCACAAAAGATCTTATCTCAAACCAATAAATACTGGCAAGGAGTTTGTGAATTCACGACACAGCATCACTATCAAATAACACAATGGGGAAATAAAAAAAGCTTCTAATTTGTAGCTTATGTGCCAGTCATGAACTGGTCATTTCCAAATAAATCATAATGGAGGATTTATGAAAGCCATATCTGTTATCGTTATTGTCTTTTTATCATTTATAGAAATTCAAGCTCAAGATCAAATCAAAAAAGGTGTATATACACTTAGTGGAACACTAAGCTACTATTCAACAAGCGTTAAGGACGACGGTTCTGGCTTTGACGAAACGGATGTTATGCTTGCACCAACCGATTCATATTTTATTATTGACCAGGTCGAATTGTCATTCGGAGTAGAGTATGAAAGATCTATATCAAAAATCAACAATTCTTCACAGGAATGGAAGTACACGCGTCCTGGGTTAGAATTGGGAGCAAGGTTCTATCTTCCATGCGGAAAGGTAGCTCCTTTTATCGGAGCTGATGGACAAGTAAGTTGGACTTCTTTTAATGGACAATCCTACTCATCACCATCGACTTCTTATGGTTTTACCGGCGGGTTAGAAGTATTTATTTCCGGAGCTGCGGCAATAGAACCTTCTATGAGTTATAATATTTATCATTCTATGGATCAACACTCCGAAAATCAATTTCGTATCGGTATTGGTGTGAAATATTTTATATTATAATATATCACGATGGTCAGTTAATCAGTGAAGTCTGTAGTAGAAATAAATTTAAAGAACACGACAAATTAGTTATATCTTTTGCAAAATTGCAACATCAAGCCCCGTCATCGATGGGGCTTTTTTATTGCTCGAACCAGAAGCGGTGATGGTTGCCGCGTTTTTTTATCTTGAAATTCAAACAAATAAAGTGTAGAGTTCCGGTATCCAATATATGAGTTAGCAGACGAAAGGATATTTATGGACAGAATCATAGTATTTATCTTGACGTGTAGTCTTGGTAGTATAATTGGATTGATATGGTCTGTAAGAAATCTTTGGCTAGGTATACGAAGTCAGTATTGGGACCGATTTGACTGTGAAATTATTGAGTCTCGATTAAGCCTGTTCCCTTTTAAGTTTTATCCGTTCATTTCCTATCAATACAAAATTGATGGTATACCCTGCAAAGGGAAGAGAATAAAATATGGAGGCGTAAGGCAAGGTTATTTCAGAGCAGGTGCTTATTGTGATCAATATATTAAAGGGGAAACATATCAGGTAAGTGTTGACCCAAATAATTTCAAAAGAAGTGTCTTAGAACCCGGTCCTTCTTCGCAAATCTATGGGGCGATTATCCTTTGTATACTTATCGGATTAATAGGTTTAAATGGATTATTAACTTACCGATAGACTAGTTTATCAATTCAATCTGCTGCCGCCTAACTACCGCTCAATCGGCAAGATTACACATCGGATGTGTCGTTCCAGAATGACGATGTAAGAGCAATTTGTTCGAGTTTGTTCATTGCTCGAACCAGAAGTGGTGATAGTTAAATCAAGGGGAAGAGTTCTTGCTTTTGTGTTGAAGAAGAAACATATTAGCTTTTTAGTTTTCACCCATCGCCAACGGAAACCTTTTTGTGAAACATTCAATTGGTTGAAATGTTTAGACGGGCGTCTTCATGCACAATGAAGTGTATAGTAAATTATACGAAATAATTACAAATTGTCGACCTTTTATGCCTAATAGTCATGAATTGTCGACTCAGTCGACCTAATCAGTAGTTAGGCGGGCAACGAATAACATAACAAGGACAACCTCAATGAAGAATATCGAAACCCTAAAGCAAGCGATAATTCGTTGTTTTACCATCTCTGGATTGATAATCGCAATCGCTTTTTTAATTTATCGGGCTGAAGTTTTTACTCCAACAATGTGGCCATTCCAATTTCTTGTTTCAGGCATTACGATAGGGATAGCATTTACTACATTTCGAGAAAAGAATTATTGAGGAGGTCTTGCATTATTATTACTTTGGTACCTTGTTCTTACCATCCCAACTTCGCAAGGCAATTCTTGGATATTCATTCTAGAAGGTGTGTATACAGTCATCATATCTGCAGCAGTCTATTTATACATTCATATTGCTGGGAAATCATTCATAAAAAATGAAATATCCCGAATTGTCACTTCTACTTTAGTCATCGGGATATTCAACTCTCTGAATATTCTTGTCTTAAGTCTATATACTCTTCAATCGCTATTTAGCCATTTTCCAAGCATAGTAGATGCAATGTTTCTGAATTTGAAGATTGGAGCAATGCTCGGTTTGTTTATGGGAGTAGGGATTGAGTTGGCAGATTATCTAATCGATGCATTGTACAAGGGCAAGGACGTTGCCAGCTAACCAGCAACTCAAGCTGACAGAATGAGCGCCCGCCCAAAGATAAAGCATGGCGGGTAAATGGGTACGTTAAGCATGGCGTGCAAAGGTTTTGTTTAATTTGAAAGTTGGGTATAATGAACTTGTTTCGTTGGGTACATTTTGAAACTTATCAACGCCGCAGCTTAGTTGCCGTCCGTTAGTTGCAATTGCCCGTTCTCAGGAGGAACAAGTATGACCGTCACGTATCATTGCTTTCGAATTCTCTACTCTATTGGCTGCCATCGTTGTTCTTTGGAGCAGCGTACCCACCACGCAGACCAAGAATGGAGGGATAAGCCCAAGAAAGTCAAGACAGTATTAACAGTTGTTCTGCTTCTGGTTGTATGGAATAATCAATCAAACTCCCAAGCTAAGAATTGCTATGTAGATGCCACCGGCGGATCGGATGCAAACAACGGCTTATCACCTTCATCAGCATGGAAGACCATTGATAGGGTCAACGCGCCAACGTTTGCACCGGGGGATTCCATTCTGTTTAAAAGAGGAGAAACATTCAAAGGTGACGGCGTTTCGGGCCACAGGGGGGGCAACTACAACTAGCAAACGGCAACACGACGCTCTAGTGTTTGAAAGGATATTAAAGATATTGCTCGATCCCGCTTAGCTCCACAAAGTACCTCTTTGATATATTTTTTTAAAGGAGGCTTTTTTATAACTTGATATGTTCTTATCAATTCCGAGAACTAATAAAGAGCTTCCATATCGAATAAAATGAACACATCCTCACTCGCGAGTGCAGGCTGTACCCGAATGTTATTTCATTAAAATTATCTTGCACGATTTTGTTTCGTATGGCGCTGTTAGTCGGCAAATATATATTCCACTCGAAAGTGCCCGACTGTTTTCATCCCGGCAATTCCATCGCGCGATATGTTCTCCATTTTTTTCGACGTTGTTGATCAATCCGCACACCTTTTGTCCGATTACATTATAGATGTCTATCTCAACTTGTTCAGTTACTGGAAGTGTATAACGTATGATTATATCCGAAGTGCTGGCCGGATAGGGATTCGGTCCAGATGATAAACTCAGGCGTTGATTGTTTTCATGCGAATTCGACACTGAGACAGCATGTACAAATTCACCATCAATCTGAATCTCCCAGAGAGCATATCCATATGATGTACCCCGTCTGTTTCCGTGCCACCGTACATATCGTGCTTCGGTAGGCGGGACAGAAAGAAATTCAGTACCACCGTTGCCGCTTGTTGTCGTATAGATTGTCGTCCATGTCTGCTTATCGGAAGAAACATCAATGGTATAAGCCAATCCATAGGATGTTCCCCAGAAAAGAGTAATATGTTTGATCCGATAAATTCCCTGTAAATCAACCGAAATCCACTGCGGATCGCTAGAGGGGGTTGTCCATCTGGTTGAAAAATCTCCGTCGAAAACATTCGACGCCTTTAGTGAATTGTCGGCGAGTGCTGAATATTCGCATGGCTTGTTAAGAGCGATATTTGGCAGCAGTACATCGATCTTTTTAAAGTTCGAAGAAATTTCCGTTGTTCCGTCTTCGAAGAATGCTTTCGCGTGGATGAGATACTCGTTTTGAGTCAGATTGTTCACAGTAATTGTATAAGGAGGTGTAGATGATTCTCCAATTTTTATTGAGTCGGAAAAATATTCAATCCTTGTCACGGGAGTATCCGATACGACGCTTGCGTTTAATTGAATAGTTGCAGGAGTTTCGTAAAATAAATTCACTGGCGAAGTTAATAGTACCTTCTTCTCCCGTTGGGGATGGTTATAGAAAAAATCGACTACGAGATCTGTGCAATTGATCGGATAATTCAACCATGTATGACCGCCGTGAGCATACGTGACGAACTCAACATCTGCGCCGGTTTCAACGGCCGGCCATAGTTGAGCGATTGTCCCACCATAGTTGTACACTGTGTCTGGTGTGGCCGAACATTGGTTTTTTTGCCGCCAGGCAGCCAATCCGGCTTGATCCGGGCTGTAGGGAACAGTGGCATCATCCACGGCATGAATTGCAAGAACTGGTTTTGGTGAAGGAATTGCCTGACTGGATCCTGTCCAGTATCCCGCTACCGGCGCGATTGCCGCAATTATTTCCGGTAATTGAGCTCCCAGCGTGTAACAAAAAAATGCTCCATCCGAATGTCCGGTTACATAGACACGTTTTGAGTCGATATGAAACTTTTTCTGGAGAGTATCCAGGAGAACAGAGACGAAATCAATGTCATTGTCGTGGGAGTTCCATCCTCCGCCAACGACAGCACTGGGATAAACAACGAAATAGTTCATAACTTCCGATCGTTCATTGAATCCGCTTTTAAACAATGCGCTGTCCGTGCCGCTCAATCCGTGAAAAACAAAAATTAATGGATACGATGTAGAACCGTCGTATGACGCGGGCACATGGACGAGATATGCTCTATTGTATCCGTTGTGCATCATGAATTGTTCCTGGGCTGCCAGATGGTAGAAGGAGAGACATAAAACCAAACAACTCAAAATTATTTTCATCACTTTTCCTTTTGTTCTTCGTATTAACTTTTCTATAATTTACTATATTTTTTAAATGATTTTTATAGCAGCACTTAATTTTATCCTCACATTTCTAACATTCCAAATCCTCATTAGCTCCACAAAAAAGGCGCTCAATGAGCGCCTTTTGCTTTTCGTCCCCAGATACAATCTACTATATTATTGTGACTTCGATACGTCCAAATCTATAAAACGATTTGGACTATTCAGTCATCGGCTTTTAGGTAAGATCAGTGAGTAGTGCCTATTTTATCGGCAAATATCGAACCGATAACTTTGCTCTGAATATTCATAATACCAATTCTTCCCAATTTTTCATTTCATCAAGCACATCTTCATTGCTTGCGAATGATTGCCGGTTTTAATCCTGCAGAGATACATACCGCAGATAAGTCCGGAGCCGTTGAATTCTTGATTAATAGGTAGAGTTTTAATTTTGCCACCTTCATAAATTCGACTTGGCGGATGCAAGGCATCTAATCGATATACCTTTACAAGAAGTGTTTCATTTGCCGACCATTTGAATCCTTTCAAATCAACCGTGAGAGTATCTTTGATAGGTTGCTCAATGACCATTCGAGCTTTTTTAGTCTCAATGTCATATATCCATAAAAGACGATGATTATCTGAGTATAACCATACTGGAATTGCTAAATAGCGACCGTTAGGAGAAAAAAAAAGCATCATAAAGGACTTCTCGAATTCGATCCTTGCCGTAAATATTAGCATAGAAATCGCACATAAGTTCAGAAACTGGTTCGGCATGTGCACAACCATCGTAACGTGTAATTATTGAATCCTGAGATTTTGCGCAAGAAAATAAAAAAAGATTATTACAAATAATAATTCATTGTGCATTAATAGATTTCCTTATAAATGCCAACTAACGGATGACGGCTAAGCTGCCGCCTTGATAATTTTCATATTATAAGTTCATTTCATCAAAATCAGTTTCTTTGTTTCTGCATAGGAACCAGCTTGCAGTCGATAGAAATATATTCCACTTGCTAAATTATTTGTATTCCATTGTTTTGTGTAATTTCCTGCCGACATTTCTTCAGAGACAATGGTTGCCATTTCTCTACCTAACAGATCAAATATTTTCAATGATACAAACGATCTCAATGGAAGAGTAAATGAAATAGTTGTGGCTGGATTAATCGGGTTGGGGTAGTTTTGCCCGAGGTTGAATGTTTTCGGTATTATGATTGATGCGTTTTCAATTCCGGTGCGTGTGTAATCGGACCCATCATACGGAATCAGATCCGTTACCCCAGTCATATTATTTCTCGGAATGAACTGTAGTTTGTTGTTCGCCAGGAATTTGACCGTACCAAGATATTTTGGTGTATTATAAACGGAATCTCGTAAAACCGCGGCCCATTGCACCGTTGCCCGCCTGCCATTGCCATCGTTGTCGCTCTGATTAATTGCCATACCGAAAATATTATTGACTGAAGGTATTATTGCCTCATTGCCACTATTGATGGCTGACCAGTTGACTGCTAGTTCTAATGCATATCCTCCAGGAATGATTCTTCGTGCCCACTGCTTCAGTGAATCGGGTACGCTATTCAGATTGTCCGCAGCAACTACTCCTGGCGTAGACATGCCCAGTGCTGTTAAACGTGTACTCCATATCGAATTTGTCATACTATCTGTCGGCTGTGGATCGATTTTGAGTTCGAGGCAATCATTGAACCATACAGTAGCGGAATTTCCAGAAAGAATGTTGTCCTTGACCTCTTCGTAGAGATAGAACCATTGGTCGTCCCATGCCGTCCATATCTTTGCCGAAAGATCGGCATCGTTTACCGGGGCGCCATTGTTGTTGTATGCATAAGAACGGATCTGAAGATAGCCGTCGTTAGGACCGGTTAATGCATTATAGAATGTATCTTTCAATCCATCGATCACAATGGGGGCACTGTTCATGCTTTCAAAATTACCATGAACCAGAAACTCCCACAATGAATATTGATATGTTGTCCCCCGTTTAGTTCCGTGCATTCTCACGTAATGAGCATCAACCGGAGGGAAAGATATATATTCAGTGCCTCCATTTCCCGAAGTAGTGCCGTAAACTGTTGTCCAATTATTATTATCTTCCGAGACGTCGATGGTATAGGCAAGTGCATACGATGTTTCCCAGAAGAGCGTAACGCCGGTGATTTTATAAATTCCCTGAAGGTCTATGGAAATCCACTGAGGATCAGAGCCCTCACTTGACCAACGCGATGTGAAATCACCGTCAAAGGCATATTGTGCAAAAAGGTTAGGAATAATAGAAAAAATGCTGGAACTGTTGGTTGGTTTATGAAGAGCAACACTCGGCAGAATAACATGGACTTTTTTCAGATTTGATGATACCATGCTCGTTCCATCGGCAAAAGAAGCTTTTGCAAAGAGTATGTAATCGTTGGGCTGAACTTTATTCCAGAGAAATGTATAAGGCGCAATAGAGCTTTCGGATAGTTTATCCGCGTTTGCATAAAACTCAACTTTTGTTACTGCTGTATCCGACTCGATTTCTGCGCTCAATTGGATGTCTGGATTAGCATTATAAAATGTGATTACCGGTGAGGTTAACGTTACTTTCGATTTTTGTTTAGGGTGTGTCAAGAAAAAATCGACGATAAGATCGGTGCAATGTAGAGGGTAAATAAACCACGCATGCCCCCCGTGACTATAAACGTACAGCACAACATCAGCGCCAGTTCCCGGGGCCGTCCATTCTCGACCAACAACTCCGTTTGAATTATAAAGTGTATCTGCTTTATTCGAACATTTATTCTCGTTTCTCCAATGAGTCAGGATTGTATCAACACCCGATGTACCCCCGTACGCAACCATAGGATCATCTATGGCATGAATATGGATGATGGGCATCGGTGAAGAAATACTACTTATCAGACTGCTTTTTAATAATCCTGCAACGGGAGCTATTGCACAAATTTTTGTCGGCAATTTAACAGCCAGGGTATAGCATAAGAATGCACCCAACGAATGACCGGTAGCATAAACCCTCGTGGTATCGATATTATAATTCGCTTTTAGGGTATCAATTAATTCGGAAATAAAATTAACGTCCACATTGCCCTCGAGATCCCATACTCCACCGGATCCTCTCGGATAAACTGCAATGTAACCCATGATTTCAGCCCGTTCATTGAATCCATTTTTGTAAAGTGTGCTGTCGTTTCCTCCGCTTCCATGAAGCACAATTATGAGCGGATATGCTGATGAACCATCATAGCACTTAGGAACATAGAGAAGGTAAGATCTATTATTGATAAAATGCTCCTGCGCCAAAAGCTGGGAGAAGGAGAGGTAAGTTACAAGAATGATTAAAATAGTTTTCATAATCTATATTTCTTTCTTGAGTTGTTAAGAGCAATTGCGCCTAACGGATTGTGGCTAAGCTGCCGCACTGATAATTTTCAAAATACACAAAACGAAACAAGTTCATTGTAAGTACTTTCAAATTAAACCGAAACCTATGTCAGCCTTGCTTAACGTACCCATTTACCCGCCATGCTTTATCTTTGGGCGGGCGCTCATTCCGTCAGCTTGAGTTGCTGGTTAGCTGGGCGGCATTAGAAACAGATGCCTATACTACTGCCAAACCACAACTTGAATAATCCAGTGTATGGAGAAAGAAACGGTGTTGCGAATAACCGAAAATGTATTCCACCATCTGATGGTTGATAACGGTATCCAAGCGAACCAACAAATACAACACCTGAACTAGAACTGTTGGTTTTAACTTGCGATATATCACCTGAGGATTCTCCGTTGGATATCAGATAGTCCATTCCCGCCCCGATTTCAAATTTGCTATTTCCATTCCCAAGTAAATAGTTGAAAATGATTGGGACGATATAAATCGGTACTGTGATCTCTTCCACTGTTAAAATTGAGATCGAATATTGAAAGCCCAACGCGGATGGTAAAGTCATTCGAAACAAATCGCTCATAATTTACCGAATAGAAAACACCAGATCCAAAAGCTTCCACATAGATTGCATTCCGTGAATCAGGAGACTGAGACAAACTTGGAGTGGATAGAACTATAATCCCTATACCAGCAAGTATGACTATTCTATAGAAAGATTGAAATATCATCATAATTATTTTGCCGCCCAGCTAACGGATTGGCGCTAAGCTGCGGTGCTGAAAACTATGGGAACAAAAAGGACAAACAAATTGAGCGACCCCTCTCCGAATTCGCCAAAGCCAATATATTTACTCAAAATCTACAATATCTACTTTCCAATAGCAAACAAAAACCCCAACGCATAACGTCAGGGTTCATGGGAAGCTCAAAGTCGCGCCAACATTCTATTTTTTTGATTTCAGTTTTTCAATCTCACTTACTAATTCAGTTTGCATCTGTTCATACTTATCGAGTTTATCTTTTAGCTCTTGAATAGCTTTTACCATTACAGGCAGGAGATTGCCCGGTGTTGCTTCAAGTTTCTCGGGATTATTTTTAAGAACAAGATCAAGCCAGTCGGCATTCTCTTTGGTCTGGACTTCATCAAGCTCTTGTGCAATGAATCCCGCACTCGGCATTTTCTGCATCTTACTTCCATCTGATTTATTGTCTTTATACCACTCTCTTTTATCCCAGTTAAACAGTCGAGGTCTCAATTTCATTAAGAAATCAATTCCTAAGCTGAGATCATGAATATTTTTCTTATCTCGTGCATCCGATAAGGCAGAAATGGATGTTACCTGACATCGAAGAGAAGTAATATTGCCATCGCCAAGTGTAATCTCATTAGATATGGTTCTTGCAGACGGCTGGGCATTGTAACCAATTACAGTATTATTTGAGCCGGTGGTAATAATATTACCTGCATTATGCCCCAATGCTGTGTTAGCATAGCCGGTTGTGTTGAAATATAAAGATAACATTCCCAGTGCTGTGTTATAATAGCCGATCGTGTTGGAATATAAAGATACATCCCCCTCTGCTGTGTTATAATTGCCGGTCGTGTTGGGAGATAAAGAATTATACCCCACTGCTGTATTATCATGGCCGGTCGTGTTGTTAGCTAAAGAAGAAAAACCCACTGCTGTGTTATCAACACCGGTCGAGTTGGAAGATAAAGAAGACACCCCCACTGCTGTGTTATAATTGCCGGTCGTGTTGGAACCTAAAGAAAACGTTCCTACTGCTGTGTTATGATAACCGGTCGTGTTGAAACCTAAAGATGACAACCCCACTGCTGTGTTATAATAACCGGTCGTGTTGGAATATAAAGAAGACACTCCCACTGCTGTGTTATAATAGCCGGTCGTCAGGCTTTGAAGCGAGCTAAAGCCAATTCCGGTATTATCGCTTGACTGGCTACCGGTACCTGACATTGTGAAATTTCCTGAATTAATGCCAACAAATGTATTATAACCACTGGTTCCGGAAGGCGCAAAATCGTGTATGAATCTGTTTCCACCTTTCATAATAACCCCGAGTGATGAGCTGGTTGTATTCAGCAGGGATAGGTTCTTGTTCAAAGATAAAAGTCCGTCCGATTGACTTAAAGTTAAAAAAGTCGTCGTATTATCTTTGATACTGAATAATCCTGTAGAACCAAGCGTGTTGGTTATATTTTGAGAATATACCGGCAGGGCACATACTGCCAAAAGCAGAATGACTGTAATTGTTTTCAATTTTAATTCTCCTTCTGATTAATATAATTTATGTTTTTGTGATATTGCGGCGATTTGATTGAGTGTTTCCTTTTTTATTTTGAACTGTAAATCATTTCTCCCTTGTATGACACTCTTCATCGACTGGAGATATTTATGCCTATTTACCTTGCAGCATAAGTTATTTGAAACGAAATAATGAAGAGAGGAGTGAATGAGTAGATTTACAGATCGGATAGTAGCACCTTAGCAACACACCGACTCATTACTGCCCCATTGAACCTGAATGATCGCTGCTTTAATGGAATTCCGTATATAACATACAACACTTCTTATGATGTGTCAATAAAAATATTTCAAAATTCTCGCCCAAATATTCTTACGAAGTATTAAAAGATTTCTCCATGTTGAAATAGCTATCAAGCCCCGTCATCGATGGGGCTTTTTATTGACTTGACCTCCAAACGATTGATATTATCTCTAAAATCGGTATAGGGTATATCCTAACAACAAATCATCCCTCTGCTGATACCTATTTCACAATTTAAATAGCACTTTGTTTTCATAATTATACGGAGGTTCCAATGAAAGGAAGTATGCTTTATTTTTTGTTGTCTGCCCTTTTATTTTCGGTTGTTTATACTCAGGTTAAAAAGCAAAGCAATAAACCCGACGAGCTTTTTATTTAGAAATGGTGATACCAGTTCCGTCATCACCGACGGCGTTTTTATTCGGTAGTTCGAACCAGAAGCGGCGATAGTTGCCGCTTTTATTTACTGGTTGACATCATTGCATATTTGGTGTATTATTTCACATTAATGAAATCACGAATATTTTAAATCTTCTTCAGGTATGAAACTAACCGAATTCAAGAGATATCTTCTCATCGTTTGCCTGGCGGTTTTTGCTATAGAATCCTGCGACAGCCAACCGTCCACGCGCATCCTGTTCATTGGCAACAGTTACACATTCATTAACGGCGGTCTCGACAAACAATTGAAAAGACTGGCTCCTTCAATTGAAACAGAGTGCATTGCTGTAGGTGGATACACTCTTGAGAATCATTGGACTAATGGCGATGCTGTCCGAATAATTCGTGAGGGCAAATGGGACTATGTCATTTTGCAGGAACAAAGCCAAATCCCAGTCATTAATCAGAAAAAGTTCTACGACTTTGCGAGAAAGTTCGATGAGGAAATCCGACGCAATGGTGCAAAGACCATCCTCCTCATGACATGGGAACGGCCCGATAGTAGAGAATTAGGAGTCACGACGGACAACTTGACGGCAACTTATGCAGCTGTTGGGAAGGAACTAGACGTCAAGGTAGCCCCAGCAGGACTAGCCTTCGCACGCGCCATTCGTGACAAGCCCGAACTTGCACTGTACAGTCAGGACGGACATCCAACCGTGGAGGGAACTTACTTGGCAGCATGTGTGCTTTATCAAACAATATTTGAAAACAGTCCTGTTGGAAATCCGTATTCGGAGAGATCTATTCCCGCTGAAATGAAAGCTTATCTACAAGGAATAGCCGCAGAAAATTCTGGAATGTGACTCAACATTTATAGCTGTTTATTTTTGCTTGAACTAGAAGCGGTGATGTGTGCGTTGCCGCTTTTTTTCTGGTTGAAGTTTGAATAAATAAAGTGTAAAGTTCCAATTGTCAAATTAAGTAGGCGCTCGTCTGATGATGGAGGTTAGAATGGAACTACCAAAAACGTACCGCTGCTCAAAACTGCTTGCCGTTATCTTCTTCGTTGTTATGTTGTTCCCGATTGCTATTTTTATTTCTGTAACCTGGAAATCTCTCTTTGAAAGGTCATGGGATATATTGCCGGCACTAGGATTCCTGATCCTTATGATAGGTGTGCTGATTGTTCCGAGAATCATTCAAGTATTGAGAAGTTATCTACGAATAGAAAACGACCGATTCATCCTCAGAACCTTGGGGCAACCAAAAGAAATTCTATTTCCCCAAATTAAAGGGTACCGCATTGCCGAACGACAACCAATGCGTCTTGTGTTGAAGGACGAAGCGATGAAAGATGTGGTTATACAAAAAACCTTTAATGATTTTCAAGAGATTAAAATATTCATTGCAGAAAAATTTGTTGATCTGGACGAGTTAGAAGCAAAAGAAGAAGAGAAAAGAATTCTTGAAAATACGGAATTAGGACTTACAGAAGGTGAACGAAAGGTGTCCTTAAAGAAAGCAAAAGTGATTGTTCAGGTACTCATCTATGGAAGCCTCGCTATTTCTGCTTGGGTACTGTATCCCAAACCATATACCGTAGCGGTTACGATCTGTGCTGTTTACCCAATGTTAGTGCTTTTTTATATGGTATACGCAAAAGGATTGGTAGGATTTTCGGTTCGTCCAAAAAGTCCAAAACCCTCTGTGATTCGCGCAATATTATTTCCTGTGATTGCATTGAAAGTAAGGACAATCGTCGATTATGATTTTATTTCCTATGAAGAGCTCTTCGTTTATTCAGCCGCGATAGCAGCGATGACGGGACTGACGATAGCACTTCGTGTAGAAAATATTCGCAAGAAAAGAGACGAACTATTCTTTGGAGTTTTACTCTCAGGAGCATATGCCTTTGGAGTGTTGTCGATGGTGAATTGCGTTTATGATCCTTCTGTATCACAGGTATATCATACGACAGTATCCCAGAAAACAATAAGTCATGGACGGTCGACGAGTTATTACATCTGGATTCCTCCAATCGGTCCTATTCAAGAAGAAAAAAAGATTTCCGTATCACGTAGAATGTATGATAACATTCAGATAAAAGAACCTATCAATTTACACGTGAAAGCAGGCACTTTGGGAATGTCGTGGATTTACTTGTCAAAACAGTAATCACAGGATTAATCCACCCTGGAATCTTTTTTCTGAATTATAGCGATTTGGGGTTGTTGAAGTCGTTACGAGTTCGGGATGTTTTTAAATTTTATAGCGATTGAACGGTTTTCGGTTGGGGAACCCGCAATTCGTCATTTCGACAACATCATAGATAGTGACGAGATGGCAAGATGTATATTGCCATATTGCCAAAGGGCAAAACTGTATGGCAAGATGACAAGATGGCGAAATGTGTTTTGACATTGCCAAGTGTTCTATAGGGTATGTGGCAAAGTGGAAATGGCAAAGTTCGTATTTCATTCCCCCTGTTGCTCCTGCTCGCTGAACACGAATCTGTATGTGCGTGTTGGTTGCAGGTTCGGTTCAAATTTAAGGTCATTTTGTTCACCGTCCCATGTAGCTGCTCAGGCTGCAGGTGACTGTATACCTGCGTCATTTGGCTTGAAGAGTGCCCAAGTAATTTCTGCACCTCGTAAAGTGAAGCCCTAACTTGACAAGGTTAAAAGCAAAGGAATGTCTAAGACTGTGAAAGTGCAAACGTTGGTCGAGCTCTGTCTCCTTCACATACGTCTTAATTTTTTTCGAGATGTAATCCTTGCTTAGCTTGCTTCCATTGAGATGGAATACCAGAGAGGTCTCACTTTTCGCTTTGCTAAGTCTTTCCTCAAGCATCGTGGAAAGTATATCACACATTGGCACAATTCGGTTTCGTTTGGTCTTGATGGAAAAAGATTCTTTGTTTTGGACAAATATAACTTTGCAAGTGATATCGATATCGGACCACTCCAAGGATGATAGTTCCGAAAGTCTCATACCTGTCAAGAAAGCCATTATGACAAGCTCTCGGAAATCTTGATCATTGATTGTCTCGATGAAGATTGAGAATTCTTCACTGGAAAAGTAAACAGGACTGATTTCCTTCGTCTTTGGCTTTGCCACTTTTACAAATGGATTCTCTGTTATTAGATTCCAACGTTTTGCAGTTTCAAAAACACTTCTAAGGCAAATATAAACACATCTCGCCCTCCATTCACTTGCATCTTTTGTTTTGGTGGCAAGTATCTTCTCCACATCTCTAATTGTGACCTGATGAAGTGAAATGTCTCCAATAATTTCGCGGAAGTCTTTTAATGCGTATTTATATCCTTCATGAGTTCTTACCTTGTGGATTGATGCTGAATAGATAAGATAATCAGCTTCAAATGATGAAAAGGATTTGTAGGTATCCCTCACCTTAAAAAGCTCCTTAAAATTACTGAGAGCCTTCAATGTATCGGTTTTGAGAAAAGCCTTAGTCGATTTCCAACGTTTGCGTCCATCTTCGACATAAATGATATACCATAAACCGTTGGAACGTTTGAAGAGTGAAAACTGAATTGCTTCGGACATCGCTTCGCCTTTCAGTTAGCAATTCCGTTAGCAATTTATCGATAAGGAATAAAAAGTGAGGATATTGAGCGGATTCGAACCCCCAAGGGCTTACGCCCGCCAGTTTTCAAGACTGGTGCAATAGCCGTTCTGCCAGCTCTCCAATCAAATTTTTTCAATTGACATTTGAATCTTCTCTATGGTTAAGATAAGGAAAGATGATGCCTGAATCAAGAATAGAAGACGTAAGCGACATCTATGGATTCATTCAATCAAGGGATATCTGACTGCTTTTTTAGCGTGCGCCGTAATCGATAGAATGTTATACTAATTCCTTGTCCTAGGATACCGCCTACAATATCTATTCCTACATCCACAACGGAAGATGTACGCGATACCACAAATGACTGATGGTATTCGTCTGTTACCGCAACGAAAATTACAATCATCAACGAATAAAATACCCATCGCCAATGTCTTTGAAATTGAAGAGTATTACGAAAAGAATGAAAAAGCAAGAGACTCGTGATGCAATACTCAGTCACATGGGCTGATTTACGGACAAAAAAATGAATGACATCAAATTCTCTCGCAGTAATATGAGGTACAAGGAAGCGAAGGAGAGGTTCAAGAATTCGAGAAGTATTCTCTGCTGAAAAATATTCAGTTGATAGAAAAAAAATACAGCAAATCCAAAGAACGACTGGTATCCAGTTTTTTATACTTTGCATAGTTTTATGTACTTAGGAATAATAATAAAATTTTTTATTGTTCGCAGTTATTCCGTAAGCATCATCGTTACGGCATCCACTCTACCAAACGGCGCAGAGATTTGAACTCCTTGTACTTCCGTCCGAACTTGCCGGTAGGTCTCGCTGGCTATTTTTACACCTTCACGAAATGCCTCTTCCTTCGTTCTCGTATTTCTCATTCGTTCCATAATTTCTGCTGGAACAGAAGCACCAGGCACCTCATTATTCATGAATTCTGCATTTCGATATGACACGAGCGGCCAGATACCACAAAGAATCGGCATCTTAATATGATCGATTCGTTTAAGAAACTTTTCAAGAATTTTCAAATCAAAAACCGGTTGCGTTATCATATACTCCGCTCCGGCTTGAATCTTCCAATCAAGACGACGCAGTTCTTCATCAAGATTAATGGCACCGGGATTCACTCCAACTGCTATCGAAAATCCCGTTGGTTCGCCGATAGAATTACCAGCAAAATCAAGTCCATGATTCAAACGGTTAATCAGATTGGTGAGACCTATGGCATCGACATCAAAGACCGCTGTGGCATCGGGGTAATTGCCTAGTTTTGGAGGATCGCCGGTAATTGCCAGAATATTCCGAATCCCAAGTGCCCATGCTCCGAGTAAATCCGATTGCATCCCGATAATGTTGCGATCACGACAAGCGATATGAAGCACCGGCTCGATACCAACTTTATTGTGAATTTGTACTGCCATTGCTAAAGCTGACATCCGTGCTGAAGCGCGCGGTCCGTCAGGAATATTAATAGCATCAATACCATATTCGTACAATGTCTTTGCTTTCGCTATTTCTTTTTCTGCAGAGATTCCTTTTGGAGAAACAAGTTCGACAAGTTTAACAAATTCATTGCAAACCAGCTTTTTTGAAAGACGAGATTTTTCTTCTTTCTGATACATGCGTATTTGTTCTGGTTTCTCAATTTTGAGTGTCTCAACTTTCACGTCCATCCGCTTCGATGGCTGCAGTGCATGTACAGCACGGCGAATCGCTTTGATGTGCGTTGGATTTGTTCCACAACATCCCCCAACAATCGATGCGCCCGTTTGAATAAAGCGCTTGGCATATTCCGCCATATATTCTGGTGAAGTCATATAGAGATTTCTACCGCCGATGTTCTGCGGTAAGCCTGCATTGGGTTGAACCGAAAGCGGTAATGTCGTCAATTCCCGCAGACGTTCGAGTGCTTCCAACATCAACCGTGGACCTTCCGAACAATTCAATCCGATTGCCTCGACATGATATGGAGATAGTCCTTCTACAAACCGCTGAAGTGATTCACCTGAGAGAAGATTGCCTTCGTTATTGATTGTCACTTGTGCCAGAATAGGAACATCCGCTTGCAATTCTCTTATAGCCCTCACACCTTGGATAAGTTCCTCTATTAAACTAAACGTTTCAAATACAATGAGGTCGACGCCTCCGTCGAGCAATCCCTTGATTTGCTCGGCAAAGGTAGCTCTTGCTTCATCAAACGACAATTTACCAAGAGGTTCAATTTGGACTCGAAGCGGCCCTACTGACCCGGCAACCAATGCGGAATCTTTCGCAACAGATTTTGCTAACCGTGCTCCTTTGTAATTAATCTCGTATACTTTTGACTCAAGTCCATGGGGAGCAAGAGCAAACGTATTGGCACCAAACGTATTTGTTTCGATGACATCGGCGCCTGCGTTAACATAATCCCGATGTAATTCCATTACCAATTCTGGATTTGTTAGATTGAGTTCTTCAAAACATCGATTAATATAGATGCCCTTGTCGTACAGATACGTTCCAGTCCCGCCATCGAAAACAATGATTTCACTTTGAAGCCGTTCTCTAAAAGATTTCATCTCATGAGTTCCAAGAGGGATTGATGCAATTCTTTTATTCTAAGATAGGGATATAATGAGTGGGCTTCAAGCGGACTATCGAGATGAACAATAACAAATAAAAGTACAGCTCTACAGTAAGAAAAGCTGCCGCTATTATTGTTTCCGCGCCAGGAGCACCTGCTTCACTTCTTCAAGCTGGTCTACTGTATTCACACCCATAATTTCCTCACCCTGCATTGTCTTCAGTGCTGATACCTTCCATCGACGTCTCCAGAAATGCTCAAACACGTCGGTCAGGTAGTATTCATTCTGAATATTTTGTGGTGTGATATGTTTCAATCCATTAAAGAGTTTCTGTCCGTTAAACACATAAATTCCGGAATTGATCTCCTTCACCTGACGTTCTTCTTCGGTTGCATCTTTGTGCTCAACAATTCTTTTTACTGACCCATCATTGTTGCGAATAATACGACCATACCCTGTCGGGTCAGCAAAATCGGCGGTTAATATAGTTGCCGACGCTGCTGTTTGATGATGGTGGTCAATGAGTTCCTGCATGCTATCGGCAGTGAGCAATGGGACATCCCCGGACAGGACCACAACATCGCCGGTAAAATCTTTGAGCACTGCTTCGGTCTGCATCACTGCATGGCCTGTTCCAAGCTGCTCTGCCTGCACGGCAATTTCGACATTCGGATGAGAATTCTGGAGATACTGAATGACTGTATCACGCTGGTATCCGACGATTACGATAACATGAGAAGCTTTTAACATCTTCGCAAGATCAACAACATAGTGCACCATCGGTTTGCCGAGCACTTCATACATCACCTTGGCTTTGGATGAATCTTTCATGCGCGTTCCTTTCCCTGCAGCCATAATAACTGCCGCAAGTGGACGCTGAATTGGGGAGGTACTATTCTTCTGCATAGTTGACTAAGGTATGATGGGAATGAGAGAATTGTCAATCAGGCGTGTAGTACCAAACCGCACTGCAAGTGCCACTAAAATTTCAGGGTGATTGAGATGGTCTATTTCGGAAAAAGTAGCGGGATCGACGAATGCAATATAATCAATCTGTGTTGGTGCACCCGATTGGACAATGTTCAGCATTTCCCTCCGCAATAATGCAATCGAACGTTCACCTTGCCGGATCCGCTCTGACGCATGTTGAAGTGAATGGAATAGTACTAATGCACTTTTTCGCTCGGTTTCATTTAAGTACATGTTGCGTGAGCTCATTGCCAGCCCGTCTGCTTCTCGAACAATCGGCGCAACAATAATATCAACATTAAAGTTTAAATCCTTAACCATCTTTCGGATGAGAAATGCCTGCTGCGCATCTTTTTGCCCGAAGACTGCTATGTGTGGCTTTGTGATGTTCAGAAGTTTCGCTACGACTGTTGTTACACCCCGAAAATGTTTAGGACGAAAGGCCCCTTCCAATCTATTTGATACTCCTTCAACTTCAACGATACTGCTGAACCCCGTTGGATATATTTCCTCAGTATCAGGATAGAAAATAATGTCCGAACCAGCCATGTGAGCAACAACTTTGTCACGTTCGAAATCTCTAGGGTAACGAGTAAAGTCTTCGTTTGGGCCAAACTGTGTTGGATTAACAAAGATCGTTGTTATGACAATATCTGCAAGAGAACTTGCTCGTTCAATAAGACTCATGTGTCCCTTGTGCAAATATCCCATAGTTGGGATAACGGCAATTTTCTTCCCTTCACACCGGAACTTCCTAGAGACTTCCTGCATTTCCTGGACAGTTTTCAGAATTTGGACAGGCAACGCAGATTTCATTGATCAACCTATGAGATGATGCAGCATCTTCGTGACCGTTTCCTTGAGCTCTTTTCGATGTACAACTAAGTCGACGAATCCTTTATCTAATAAAAACTCTGAACGCTGGAATCCTTTTGGTAAATCCTTGCCAATCGTTTGTTTGATAACGCGGGGACCGGCAAAACCGATCAGCGCCTCAGGTTCGGCAATATGTACATCACCCAGCATAGCAAAGCTTGCTGTAACCCCGCCAGTCGTTGGATCTGTAAGAATGGAAATATACGGTACACCGGCATCGGAAAGTTGTGCAAGCTTTGCACTCATCTTCGCCATCTGCATCAAAGATAAAGCCCCTTCCATCATCCGTGCACCACCAGTAGATGAGATGATGATCAACGGTTGTCTCTTTTTACGTGCGATTTCAGTAGCGCGGGCAATTTTCTCGCCAACTACAGAACCCATGCTTCCACCAATAAACGAAAAATCCATGCAGGCAACCACTACAGGAATTCCGTTCATCATTCCTTCACAGGTCCGTACAGCATCAAAGAGCCCTGTCTTTTTGATGGTTGCAGAGATACGCCTTGCATACTGTTTCGTATCAACGAATCCCAATGGATCGACGGACCGCATTTTTTTATCCATCTCCTTAAAATCCCCTCCATCAAGCAGGATCTCGAAATATTCTTTGCTACCGATACGAAAATGGAAGTTACATTTAGGGCAAGTGAACAGATTTTGTTCTAACTGTTTCTTGTGGATGATCTCGCTGCAGCCATTACACTTTGTCCACATGCCATCAGGAATATCTTTCTTCTGCCCATCCGATGAGATATTTTCTTTTGACCGCTTGAACCACGCCATATATATCTCCTTCACCTATCTTAAATCAATTTATCATGCTTTCACATGTGTCCGTATGACGAAATCTTTCAAGTACATCGGTTCTAGATTTTCGGGAGCATTCTTCATGCCATCCTTCAGTTTTTCGATGGCAATACGTGCTATTACATCCCCGCGACAATATGAGAGAATATTTTCAATAACTCCACTTTTATCTGAGATCTTCTTCAGTTCATCAATTCGATCTGTAACAATCACCGTTTCTCCTGTCATAGCAGAAAGCGCTGCAATAAGGTTTCCGATTTGCACAGGAAGAAATTCGCAAAGTGTACCGTTCTTTTTTTCGTATGCACCAAGATAATAATCCCCCTGCTTTGCATCAACACACACAACAACTCTATCGATTTGCGGGTGAGACGTGAATACCGCTTCTGCAACAGATTCAAATGCCGGAATTGCGATAAGAGGCTTTCCCCAAGCATAACATAATCCTTTTGCAGTGCTCAATCCAATGCGAAGTCCTGTAAAAGAACCTGGGCCGATTGAAACTGCAACACCATCTATTTGTGGCAATGTGATTTTCTGATTTTCGCATACTTCTCGAATCAACGTCAACAATTTCTCCGAATGAATATGCGATTCAACAAGCGACCGTTCAGCATGCAAACCTGATTCGTTTATCAATCCAACTGAACAAACAGCAGTCGATGTTTCGATGCCAAGAACCGTCATTGTTTTTCCACTTCATGAATTTCAATCCGACGCTCGTTCTCATCCGCTCCGACCGATAGTCGGACGTCATACCTTCGCTCCGGCAGTAGATCGCTAAGCATTTCTGCCCATTCAATAAGACAAATACCGTCTCCTTGAAGAAATTCCTCGTACCCAAGATCATACAGCTCGGTAAGTGACTTTACTCGGTACAAATCAAAATGGTACATCAAAAGTTCATTTCCGCTTTTGTCCACACCATCGTACCTGTTAAGAATGACAAAGGACGGACTTGTTGCCGGTGTATGTGCCTTAAATGTACGGCATACACCTTTCACAAACTGCGTTTTTCCACTCCCCAAATCACCATACAGTGCCACGACATCACCGCGCCGTAAGTTGCTGGCAAATGTATATGCCAGAGAAATTGTTCCCTCTGTTGATGTGGTGGTGTACGCCTCGATCATTTTGATTCAAACTTCACAATGGGCAGAATCATTTCCTCCATTGAAATACCGCCATGCTGGAAGCTGTCACGGTACTGGCTGAGATACTTATGATACTCTGTAGGATACACAAAGAAGTAATCTTCTTTTGCCATCACATAATTCGTGGTGACGTTTCCCCTCGGCAACCTGTATTCTATTGGACTTTTTACAAAGACCGCTTGTTTGCTATCAACTTTCAGATTTCTACCAAACTTGAACCGTAGATTTACCGATGCATCCCGGTCACCGATCACTTTCGAACCACGCATGCAACGGACACTTCCGTGGTCTGTCGTAAGGATGATCTTGACGTTCTTCTGCGTTGCGAGTGTCTTGAGCATACCAAAAAGTGACGAATGTTGAAACCACGACCGCGTAAGCGAACGATACGCCGCTTCGTCTGGAGCAATTTCTTTGAGGAGCGCTGAATCTGAACGTCCATGTGCAAGCATATCAACAAAATTCACAACGACAGATGTCAATCGACTTTTTGTGTAAGAAAGGATGTTCCCTTCAAATTGCCTTCCAAATTCGGCATCTATAATTTTTATGTACTTCGACTCTGGCTTCAACTGGATGCGCCTACGTTCCAAGAGCTTATCTATCAGCTGGTGCTCAAATCTGTTCCGGCTGTTTTCATCGTCGTCACCTTCAGACGACCATAATTCAGGGAATTGCTTTTCGATTTCGGCAGGAAAGAATCCGCTGAAAATTGCGTTCCGTGCATAGGGAGTCGCAGTGGGAAGAATACTGAAATAATACTGTTTATGAAAAGTGAAGTATTCTGCGAGCAGTTCTTCCATAATGAGCCATTGATCGAGTCGCAAACAATCGATAACAAAGAAAAAAACAGATGTGTGTTCATTCAGTTCGGGAATTACGCACCGCTCTACGACGTCGGGTGAGAGCAAGATCGGACGTTTTAAATTCTCGATCCATCGATGATAGTTACGTTCGACAAATTTGCCAAACTCTGCATTACATTCGCGCTTCTGATCCTGAAGGGTCTGCCGGAGTCCTAATTCTGGATGAGAGTCCAATTCCATATCCCAACTGGTGATTTTAAGATACAGATCAATCCAATCTTCCTCGGCAAGCGGAGTGTTCAAGGAAAGATTGATGTTTTGAAATTCTTTGATATAGTCGCGTGAGACTTGCGCGCCGGCAATTTTCTTCGCTTCCAGAATTTTCTTACATGCCATAAGAATCTGGCTGGGATTCACCGGCTTCACTAAATAATCTGTGATTTTGCTTCCGATAGCTTCTTCCATTAAGCTCTCTGTTTCACTCTTCGTTACCATGACCACCGGAAGTGTCGGAGAAATATTCTTCATCGCCGAAAGAGTCTGCAATCCTCCCATACCGGGCATCATTTCATCGAGAAAGACCAAGTCGTAGCCTTTTGTCTTGACCATCTCGACCGCATCCTCGCCATTTGCTGCCGTATCTACCTGATACCCCTTTTGCTCTAACAACCGCAAATGAGGGCGCAATAAGTCGATTTCATCATCGACCCAAAGTATTTTTTTGAGAGATTCCATTTATTCCTGAAGTAAAGTACCTATTCCACGCACGAGAATCAATGTAAGAGACGTGGACGAAATACATAATTTAGAATAGTTTATTTTTCTTTCGCTAACTTCTTTGACATATATTATATGATAGAACAATATCCTCGCTTATTTCTCAAGAATCGGATTATTTAATAGCAATGTTAACATCCAATCCGCCTTCATTGGTTGTAGAACCGGAGATTGTCGATCCACCTGCATCGGGAGAAAGTTTGGTGTAACGATAATACAATGACGCGGTGACGCGTTCGCTCAGAGTGTACCGAATGCGCGGTTCTATTGTCGTAGTGCTTTGACCTCCCATCGGAAGGCCGCCACTTTGGAAATCGGTGAAATCATAACGGAGAGTGGAATTATGTGAGTAGCCGTAGGTGAGTGAGATATCAATGTTGTTCATGAGCGACAGGCCAAAAAAAGGAATTTCAAATCCTTGCCGGCTAAACGTTCCGGAGATAGCAATATCCGATCTTGAATCTTCTCCAACATTCGATGAAGATGGCGTGAGATTGTACGTTGTAGTTTCATTGTACCGGAATGTAGCGCTCAATTTCCCTTTACCGAGGTCCTTGAATGTGATATTCAAACCGATTAATGGAGCAAACCCATACATAACCGATTGATTTGTGATATCTTTCTCACCCACTTGTGTCAATTGCCAGTTCTCTGTATAGGTTGATGAATATGAATGATCGAGCGAGACAGACGACGCAAAACTCTTAAAGAGACTGAAGCTCTCCAATCCAGCCCATCTGATGGACCAATTGGCACGCGGTGCAATCGACCCAAGAATCTTCGTTAACCAAGGGAACGCTTCAAGCCCTTGCTCAAATGCTTGTGATAATTTAGCTGCATCGGTAGTTGAGTTATTCACGTCTTGCTGTTGCAGCGCTATATACTTCTTGTTCACATTGTCAAGATTCGTATTAAAGAATTTAAACATCAAGAAAGACGGCAGCGCAATATATGAGCGACTAATACTTCCGGTGACAGGTACTGTTCGCATTATAGGGGATACCGGTGGAGTCATTGCTGGTTGTGTTTTCATTATAGCTCCATCCAACTTTCCAATTTAAGTCAAGAGTTGCTCCCTCCCATAATGGGCGCGAGGTTTGTACGGAAATATTATTATTCTGTGAATAATTATCCATTAAACTGACAACACCACTCGTATCTGAAGCGCGAAGACCCGGTACAGTGTACCCTGTAATAAACGGGAAAGCTCCTTTTGTCTTTAACAGCAAGCGACCGTTCGGGTCCGACGTAAGTCCGAGTTGATAGAATAGCGAAGGACCGTTTTCGATCAGCGATGATTGGAAAAATGGGACTCGTGCAAATAGATTAGCAAATCCATTACTGCCGTACACACCGTTGTTTTGTGCCGAATTCGATTGAGTGAAGCTGATATTAAATTTTTCGAAATCGAATAATGTATTTTTTATCAATAACCGCGTGATATCTCCAAACGATTTCAGCGGGCTAATTGATTTTTTTCCCTTACCGGTATCCGCCGGTGCCGATGCTGGTGTTGCAGACCAAATGGCTTCTGTGATCGGCTTAAGGCTGACATCCAGTGAGAATGAAGGATTTGCGGCCCAGTTTGCGCTCTTACCCAGTGGACCTAACGAAATATTATTTATCCAGCCATAATTTACGCCATACCGGAAATTGGGAGTAACTATCTTATCCAGCATGAGCACTTTCGGCGCTGTAAGTTTTGTGTTGAATGTTATTGATTGATTATAATTCTGATCGATGCCAAAGTTGATAAGGTGGTCGCTGAAGAATATATCACTGAGAATGTCGTAGAAAGAACGTAGTTTTCCGTTTCGTTTTTCCAAATTGTCAAGTGAACTTGAAATATTCACATTATAAGCGACGCCAAAATCGAACAATCCGCCTTCAAAGAATTGCCAATTGAAGTTCATGGACCGCGAGGCAGACATACTATGCGTAGTATCACTTCCCGATGTCTCTGTGCGCGCTTGTGATTCTGACTGGCTCCGGTTGAGCGACGCACCGATACTTATCTGTTGTGGAGTGAAGAATAGTTTAAAATTCTTCCAGGGGCGCAGGACAAAGAAATCACCAAAAATGGAAAAAGGTGTTATATAGTTATTTTTATTAAATTGTGTGCCATACAGAAAATTTGCGCCCCAATTCCATGCTTCATAAAATTCAGTTGACGGATCACGTCTGTGAGATATTGAGTAATTATATCCAAATGTCATCTTATTGATTGTCTCTGTCACAAGCCATGTTTTAAAAGGAATGTTAAATTTTATAGTCGGTACGGAATATGAATCCGTTATACTTAGATTCTCCGACTTGAGACGCACATCGTCTGCATTCTTGTATTCACGCGTGCTGCTTTTGGAAGTATCTGCTGCAACGGCGGCGGCCGCTGTCTCCACTAAAATATCTGTGCCGGGAACATACAGCGACTTTGCCATCGATTCTGAATGCGAATAACTTGCATCGAGAACTGTACCAGCCCAAGATTCCGGGAGCAATTTACCGAAACTGAAGGCAGTTGAGATGTTCCAGCTTCTGCTCGTGTTGCGTGTACCAAAAGCGTCTTCCAATTGATGAAAGAATGGATTTGTTTCAGTCAAAGAAAACGCAATATTACCGATATCTGCAAGGGATATTTTTGCATCTAATTTATATGCCCACCCCGGTGTATCGTCTACATCGGTGAGACGGAGTTCGTCTGCCCACAATTCACCGGTAAGAACGGTATCACCCTTTCTAAGAGCGGTATCGCCCTTTCCTGGATTTTGAACACCAAGAGAAATAAATTTTATTGCATCCAATCTCGGATTTCCAAGCATCCGATATTTTGCACCTGGTGGTCCGCCAATTATTGTCTTTCCACGAGAGGCGGTGAGGCTATCAATTGCCTTAAGGTTAGTAAGATCGGCAAACTTAATAATCACATCGTTTCCCTGCCAATCTGGATGTACAGGTGCACTGTATTCGTAATAATTATATATGTCATCGCCAAAGCGAATGAAAAATCGGGCATCGTATTTGTTTGTATCTGTATATATAAATTGATGATATCCTTTTACACTTTCTAACCCTGTTTCACCATGAACAAACATCTTGAGCGTATGATAGTTGAACATATCAAGCGGTTTCTGTTCAAAACTCCTCACAGCTTCTTTTTCTTCTCCGACATGCAGGTTCTTAACAATCAAATTCAATGACTGCTCGTTGTCGAGAACGGTCGTAGTGGTCTGCGTAAGATCCGGTAGCTGGTTAACACCGGGAGGATGATTGTAATTTGGATCGTCCTCAACGTTAACAACACTGATTTCATATGATGAATCTGCTTGATCCCTTTTTACCCATTGATTTCCAACAAGATTGAACTCTACAATGCGGAAGAGCGTTGGCTTGCTTGCTCCAGTCACCCAAAGACGCACTCCCTGAACGCTGGTCAATGTTGGATCTCCGATTTTTCTCGTATAATCAGAAAGCGGAATACGAATTTGCCGCCAACCGCTTTTTGCCCCCTTCCCTGTAACTAATTTCTGGAACACAAGGCTGTTAGTATCGAGCGGTATTTCATATTCAAAATACGAGTTGATTCGATCCAAGCTCTTATTTCCATTCAAATCCTCACCATCAGGTGCCCTTCCTTCCATACTGTTGTAATTTCCTTCGGTACCATTGACTTTATCATACCGATTAGCGTCTGTAGTATCAACAAGTCTGCCTCCAAGGAGTAATTGTGCCCAATCATCTCCTGATGGATCGGCAGCATATTGTGGATAACGGGCGATGAAATCTTTGTAATAATTTTGTTCCATCGCATCGCTCATTGTATCAAGACCCCAATCGAAGCTGGGATTACACACTCCTCGTGGAATATGGTTCGGATTATCCAATCCATCTTCCGTGTGCAATTTATTATCTCCGAAAAGATCTTCACTTATGTACCCAAGATCTATATTAAGTTTCGCCACACTATCCTGCTGTCCCAGGATATTTACCCAAAGCTCGACAAAAGTAACGTTTTGATCAACAAGGTTTGTTGATGTTGTACCAAGGACGCGTTGCATACCGGCCCAAGATTTTGTGTGAGAGCTGCCATCACTTTTTCCCAAGCCGATCGTATGCTCAAGATCCATAGAATAGTTGAACTCGCCGCGAACGGCTGGACGAAAATAAAAATCCAAAGATGTAACTTGATCTTGTCCTGCTATATCAGTCTTTTTTGCCCAAATATCTGAAATAATCACATCGGTCGGAAGAACATTGAACCAGCAGGCGCGCGCTTTGTAATGCATCTTTTCCGTATCTGCCATAATGCCGTTAATCGCCTCGCCGGTAGGGATGGAGTGAATATCCCCTGTATATGAGGTATCAAGATTCGGATTATACCATGGCGCGCTTGCATCTTTCCATGCTAAATATGAACCACCAAGAGGAATAGACTGTTTGGCACCTTCAAAGTCGTCAATATAGGCAACGCCCTTACCGCCGTCACTTGGTATAGGACTCGTACGAGTATTCGGGTTGGGGAGCATATATGCCACTTCACCGCTGACAGAGATTTGTGATAACGCTGTTGTTTTTGCACCGGGAAGAAAATTCAGCGCATTAGTTAGCCAAGGAGCATCCATGGTAGTATGGCTGTCGAGCCCTAACATTACATTACTGATCGGTTCTTCACCAAGACGCACCTTATCACTTAACGACTGTTGGCTGTATTTCATGACGGTAAACCCAAGCGAAGAACTTTTACCGAGATTGAACTCCCCCCGCGCACCCATTAATGATTTTGAAGCAAGCTGGAACATATCGTTCGCTTCGTATTTGATCTGGATATCCCTGCCTGGTGATAAATACATTTGATTTTTGATAAACACTTTACCAGAAATATAATCTACTGTATAATCGACACCGGGGGTAAGTGGCTGCCCGCCCGAAATCACTTGTACGCTTCCTTCAACAGTGTTAAAACCAATCGAGAAACTCGCTGCCCCTGAACCTTTAACAGTACCGCGTAAATAGTATCTATTTTTGGGGTCATTCTGGGCAGCCGAGGCGCTCGTATCATAGATCGCGTCATAGGACAATGAATCTGAATAGTTAATTATATCCCCCGTAGAAAGTGCGGGTTGATGTGCGGTTAAAAACTTTCTAATACTTAAAGAATCAAAAGGTTCAACGGTCGGGAAAATAATCTCACCATTCACTTGATCAATCGTGACACCGGCACTATAATCGAACACTTTGTCTGGCGGCGCCTGACCGCTCGTACCGGAAAAACGATCCAATCCAAATAATTCCAGAAGTCCAATATTTTGCGGCAATACTTCCTTCGTTGCTGTTTGTCCGGGTAATTGATACTCAATGTGAAATTCAAAAGAATTTGGGTCGATACCGGTTACGTAAAGAGGGTAGCGGTTTTTCAATTGCAGCTTCCACGCAGTTGGCAAATTGTTCTGTAAATTTTGGGGGCGAACAAGTTTCATTATAAGTTTTATAGAATCTGTCGGATCTCTTTGTTCCTGCCCGGAGTTACCGATGTATCTCGGAGAATTATCAGCATTACTGATGACGTAATACACAGCAACTGCCTGATTGTCTTGAAGTGATGTCCTCAGAGAAATAATGCCTGCATTTTTATTGACATCATATTGGGTTGGGTCCAGTTTGATGAAGAGTCCCTGCTCAACTTCCCCCGGAATTGGATCATAATTTTTGTGGCGGGCAAGAGTATTCGTTCGCAGACTTTCCACCATGGCTTGATTCATAAACGCCGTAACATTCCGCGCTGATTGTGGAGGCACCGATACTGTCGATGTGACCCACACTTCAATTTCACGAATCAGCATAGATTGTTTAGAACGATTATTAAGATAATAATCTTCATACAGCCCTATGTACGATGTATCGATAAAAAAGTGATTCGTAGAATAAGCAGACGGAAGAATTTCAATTGGCTTTGCTTCCCCACCTCCGGAGACGGAAATTTGTTTCACCTGGCCTTTCTTCTGTGTGGCTACGGTCGTTAAGCGCAAGGGCCCTAACTGAAATTTTGCTAAGATACCGAACAACGCCGAACCGCCGGAAATAAATGATGAGTTGGTAGGCAATGATACATTTCCTGCTTCCACGCTTTGCACAATTTCATCTTCGTACCCCGTGTATTTTACATGGAGTTGGTTCTCATAATCGAACGTGCGCTGTGTATTCCAGTCGGCGGCAATATTCAATTTATCCCCGATTTCGCCATCCACAGTCACTTGTATTTGTTGTGTGAAATCGGGCGTACTTTGGCTCTGCCCCAAAGGGTTCGATGTAGCGAGATCATATTTCGTATTGCGAAATCCGGCATGAATGTCGATCGCACCATTCACGCTCAACTTAATAATGTTAGGACCAAAAATGCTGAAGATTGGGTTCTTCGGAATGGGAACATCAATTTTAGTGATCGAGCCCATCAAATCACTCAATGTAGTTTTCGCATCAATTTGCTGTGAATAAGACTGCGACATCAATTCCCAATTCTGTCGGACTGATTGCTTCAATCGAAGTGATGAATATTCTTCAAATGGAACGTCAGTCGGGATACGCGAGTCGTTCTCGTCTACTGTGCGCCGTAAACGATAAACCCATTTTGTTGAATCCAATGATGCCTGATATTTTACGACTGGTGGAGCGGAAAGAAATAATGGATGCTCTTTGTGATATGTACCTTCAGCCATTGGATTATCTTTACGGACATATGTAAATTGGGCAATACGTGCAGAAGAATCCCGTGGGAGCGCACGGATTGCTGCCAATTGAGCCGCGAAGTTTGTATCTGCTCTTGCACCGGTCAATGTTGTCTGAGATAATGCACGCTTTTGAGCAGCTTTGGCACGTCGAGAAAGTTTCCCAGATGCAAATTGTTGTTGTGAAGGTACGGAATCCTGACTTGCAGTTGTCGGGAACGACTCGTAGTTCGCCGCAATCGTAAGGTTAGACGCATCGATCTGTATCTGGCTGCCAAATGCGAGAGCTACTATTGCACTGCTCCACCAGAACATTCGTGTTCGGAAAAATATTTTACACTGAACCACGTGCGCTCAGTCAGTCGTTTATTAATAAAGGATAATCGTTTAAAGCCAATTTAGAATGGTCGCAACCGTTCGATATGGCTCCAGGTAGAATCTGAATGAGGGAATTTAAGGGATGTAACGTTCATACTTCTTGCAACCTTTTCTGACGAATACGTACTATGAAAACTTAGCGAAAAGAACTCAAAATTGCAAGCACTGGATAAGTCAAAAATCAATAGCATTTTACTGCTTATTCTGCTTAAACGTCAGCAGAATCGCTTTTACCTGCTCAAATTCGCTTTCTATCTCTTTCGTATTTATACTTGCCGAAATCGGTATGCCGGAGCGTCCCAGCTCTTCCAGTTTAAAACAAGCTGCGCCAAGTTGTTTTGCCCCGAGATTGAGGCTGCTTCCTTTGAGCGTGTGTGCCGCAATGGTCAGCATATGATGGTCCTGAGTGTCCAGCGCCTTTACTATGGTCTGTATCTGTGTAGGTGTTTCGTTTAAATAGATATCGATCAGTTCAATAACAAATTCGTAATCGGTTTCCTGGACCAATTCCTGTAACCTAGTAAGAAGAGGATTGTCAGAGGTGTTGTCCGTTGTTGGCATAGGATTCTCTCACTTATTTTATTTTTTGTGAATTGTTTCATACCATTTTTGCATCATACGCCTGACTTCATCGATGAGAATAGGTTTGCTCATATAATCATTCATTCCAGCTTCAAGACATTTCTCCCTGTCGCCTTGCAAGGCATGAGCGGTCATCGCAATAATGACCGGTTGGTTTTCATGAGGGACTTCTCTTCGAATTCGCTGTGTTGCTTCGTTGCCATCCATCTCCGGCATTTGGACATCCATCAGCACAATATCGTACTTCTTCTGGTGCACAGCTTGTAACGCTTCTTTTCCGTTCGTTGTCACATCTACTTCTTGACCAAAATTCTTTAAAATACGCACGATGAGTTTTTGGTTAATCATATTATCTTCCGCTATCAGAATACTCATAGGCGGTAATATTGTATTTTCTGCTCGCAAAACAGACTTCGCCTGCACTCCATCAATCCCGGATGATGAAGAAAACGAAAGAGTCGATTGCTTCAACAATGTAACAAGCGCGTCATAGAAGACACGATGCCTCACTGGTTTCAATACAATCTGAAGCGACGCATCATCCGGACGGATAATTTGATCACGTTTTGCTCTGGATACCAATATTACAAATACAATATCCTGCTTTCCGCTCGCACTTCGGAATGCTTCCCTTATCTGTACTCCGCTATAATCCGGCAAGGTTTGCTCAGCTACGACAATGTCGAATTGTTCGCCATTTTTTATGTGATCAAGAGATTCTTCCACTGTTGCTGCCGAATGCACCGAGAATCCCCATTCAACTAGTAACTCGTTCAGCGTTCGCCGGCAAGTTGAGTTATCATCGATAAGAAGCACTTTCTTTTGAGTTTGGGGGTCATAAGTCTCTGGCTTGGATATTTTTATCAACGGAGGATATACATTATTGTCTCGCGTATCACTTAAGTATTTAGAAACGTTAATGGTGAACCAAAATGTGCTTCCTTCTGCAAGTGTGCTTTCCACCCAGATTTGTCCGCCAAGAAGATCGACCGCATAGGAACAAATGGCAAGTCCGAGTCCTGTACCGCCGTATTTTCTTGTAGAAGAAGAATCGACCTGTGAGAATGGCTTAAAAAGTTTATGTAGACGGTCAGATGAAATTCCAATTCCAGTGTCACGGACAGAAAAGATGAGTTCAACATTGCCATCCTTTTCGGAAGCCTGGGATACAACAACGTAGATTTCACCTTGTTCAGTAAATTTAATAGCATTGCTGACGAGATTTACTAACACTTGACGCAGTCGCGTAGCATCGACGATAACAACTTGAGGTACTTGTTCATCAATCCAATACACTAGATCGATGTTCTTTTGATCTGCCTGAATAGCAAACAGTTCGAAAATCTCCTCAATACAAGTTTCAATACGGAATGGATGTTTTTCCAGTTCGATTTTGTGCGATTCAATCTTCGAGAAGTCAAGAATGTCATTGAGCACCTTAAGCAAGGCATCGCCGCTTAATCGGATCGTTTCCGTATACTCACGCTGCTCTGGAGTCAGCATTGTACGACACAGCAGATCGATTGTGCCGATTATTCCGTTCATCGGAGTACGAATCTCATGGCTCATATTAGCAAGGAATTCATTTTTAACTCTGTACGCGATCTCTACAGCTTCTTTTGCAAGCTGAAGTTCTTCACGCAATTGTTTGGATTCCGCGTTTTGATCAACAAACACACGGAAGCGTTCCTCGCTCATTTGCAAAGCCTCTTGCGCGAGCTTAACTTCGCTGATGTCTGTGAGTGTCCCTTCGAAATAGAGAATGTCACCAAGTTTATTCCGAACGACACGAGCATTATCCAACACGGTGATGATGTGACCATCCTTCCGTCTGAGTCTGAACTCAGCGTTCTTAATCCGCTCTCCTTTGATCAGAAGTTCCAGATATTTTTTTCGTTCCTCCGAGTCGACATAGATATCTTTTTCAACATTGAGAAGCAACAAGTCGGTCTCTGTTTCATAGCCAAGCATTCGAGCTAAAGCCGGATTAGCAGTTAGAATTTCTCCATCCGGTGTGGTTTGATACACGCCGTCCAGAACGTTTTCGATGAGCGACCGATATTTCGCTTCAGAACTGCGAATGATCTGTTCCGCCTTCCTGCGTTCAGCAACATTGCGCAGCACAACTTGGATAGCGGAACTCCCCTGCCATGAGAACGGTATGGCAGCAACTTCTGCTTCAAACGTTGTCCAATCGACACGAAAAAATTTTTCTTCTGTGGTTGGTACACGTTTCCCTTGGTGCGCCATCTGGCGGAATTGATCTCTGATGGCAACACGATAATCCGGATGGACCATATCTACGATCGACCGTCCTACCAATTCATCAGATGATTCGGCACCGAAAATGTCAATTGCTGCACTATTCACAAAAGCGAATTTACCGCCGACAAACACACAAATCGGATCTGGCGAGAGTTCGACCAGTGCACGGTAACGTTCCTCACTCTCGCACAAAGCTTGATCTGCTCGCTTTTTCTCGGTGATATCACGTAACACTCCCATAACACCAATCACCTCGCCTTTTGCGTTTTGAAGAACAGAAGACGAGAAGAGACTTGGGAACGTTTCACCGTTTTTCCTCCGGTTAAGGATTTCTTGTACATAGCGACCGTTCTCTACAGTCATCTTGTGTATCTTCATCCCCTCGTCCGGATTGGCATAGAGAACGTTCGCATGTTTCCCCAAGACTTCTTTTGTTTCATATCCGAATGCTTCCTCCGCTGCTTTATTGAACTCGATAATGTTTCGATTCGTATCGACTGCGATAATCATATCCAATGAACTGTCGATGATGCTTTGCGCATATTCCTGTGCTGTTTTCAATCTCTCTTCAGCACGTTTCATCTCAGTAATATCGTGGGACATATTCATGGAACCAATTTTTTCACCAAGAGAATTTTTTAGTACTGACGACAACAGAAGACAAGGAAAAACTTCACCATTCTTCTTTATATTTAGTACTTCTGTGACTTCGCGTCCTAACTCATTAACTTGCCGATTGACGCGTATCTCTTCATCGGGATCGACGTAGAGGATATTAATGTGCTTCCTGATCACTTCTTCTTTCTTGTAGCCAAACGTTCGTTCTGCCGCTTTATTGAATTCAATGATATGCCGCTCAAGATCGACTGCAATGACCATATCCATAGAACTATCTATAATACTTTGCGCATAATCCTGCGAGGCCTTTAATGCTTCCTGCACTCGCTTGCGCTCTGACACATCTTGAAACACCAATACCACTCCGACAGTATTTCCAAGTTCGTCTTTAATAGGTAAAGCACTCTCCTCAATCGGTAATTCTTTACCATCTCGCGAAATAAGTGTCGCATGGTACTTGAGAACAGCAGTAATCTTATTCTTCAGGATTTGATCAACAGGATTGATAGAGAATGATTTAACCAACTTATCTTTTGTCCGGAATACCTTCAATAAATCTTTTCCGAGCACTTCGTTCATTTTCCACCCGGTAAGACTTTCAGCAACGGTGTTCATGAATTTGATCGATCCCCTTGCGTCAGTGGAGATGACCGCTTCACCAATACTTCTCAGCGTTGTGCCATACCAGTTCTCGTTTTCTTTGAATCTCTGCTCCAACTCCTTTCGGTAGAATGCCATCTCGATCGTGGTCCGGAGTTCACGTTCATCAAGCGGTTTGAGGATATAACCAAAGGGTTCCGTTTTACTGGCACGCTTGAGCGTATCGGTGTCTATATCATCACTCAAGTATACAACGACAATTCCGTGTTGAGATCGAAGCGCTGATGCTGTTTCAATCCCATCCTTCTCACCCTTCAAGCGAACATCTATTAACACAAGATCGGGTGAAGTCGCAATCACTTTCTTCACAGCTTCGTCGCCTGTTGAAGCGAACCCTACAACATCGTATCCGAAATTAATCAAACGCTTTTGAAGATCTTTTGCAACAATGTTATCGCCTTCGACAATAAGGATTTTTGGATTTGCCATTACGTCCGTATTCCTTCTTTGCAAAAATAAAGAGCAGTACCATTGACACCTGTGTGTTTTGATATCTCTTCCCAGGCGCGATGTACCATCACCTGTATATCCATTGCCGAGACAAAATTACTCTGGAGAAGACTGAAGAGCCGCAATTGGTGATACTTTCGATTCAGCACATTCTGCAAACTCCGTACTTCCACCTGCCCTTGATAGAATAGTAAGTCAAGGGCTTCTTCGATTTTACGCCAGCGCGAATTATCCGCATTGAAAGATAGGAGAAATTGCTGCAAGTGTTTTGCGAGTGATTGTGCAATTTCATGTACTACAGTCCGGTTTTTGATCACCTTAAGTTCCTTCAGAGCAATAAACCCCCATGCGAAGGAATTCTACTACATGATTGTAGCAATATAGCTACCATCGCGGGCAAAGGCAACAAGCAAGTGCTTGTAATGAGCGGACATTCTCGTTATATTTCCAGTAGATGTTTATTCTTTGGCGACATATCCTCCGTGTGCACATTGGACCCTTTATTTTTTCGGTGGTACTGATGATGTTCATTTTCCTTCTTCAATTTCTTATGAAGAACCTCGATCAATTGACTGGAAAAGGACTCAGCCCGGCAATCATCGCCGAATTGATCACTCTCAACCTTGCATGGATGCTTGTGTTGGCAGTCCCGATGGGTGTACTTGTGGCAACTCTCATGGCATTCGGTGGATTGGCATCTACCAACCAAATTACTGCAATGCGGGCAAGCGGTGTAAGTCTCTACAGGATGATTGCACCGGCCGTGGTCGGATCTATTATCGTTTGCCTTCTGCTCATCAGCTTCAATAATGATGTCCTGCCGGATGCCAATCATCGCACAAAGGTTCTGATGAGCGATATCTCTCATAAAAAACCAACACTCACTCTTGTACCAGGAATGTTCATCCAATTGTTGCAAGGGCATAGTATTCTTGTGCGAAAGACATTCGAACATACCAACGATCTTGAGGGTGTCACAATCATTGATTATTCCAAACCGATGACAGCGGCTACCATCACAGCACACCGCGGAATAATTTCCTTCTCGACCGACTATCAGAAGCTGATTATGGATTTGTTTGACGGTGAAATTCATCAAGTCAATAATCAATTCAAGAACCAGTACCGGGTTATCCGTTTCCAGAAGCATCGGATGGTGATGGAAGCTGAGGGGTTCAACTTCCAACGTCATGAAGCAAGTTCTCAAGAGCGCGGAGACCGCGAGATGAATGTGCAGACAATGCAGCAAAAAGTGGATAGTATCCAGAAAGTACAGTCTGCAATCGAACTTCGTTTACACGAACAAATTGGAAAGCATGCCGAAGAAATTCTTGATATGAAATCCATTCATGAACCAGCTTCGGTCTTCAATGCACAACTCAATGGAATAAAAGTTGACCGCTCCTTGGAACAAACAATTCGTTATGATCTCTATCTGATCAGTGTCTGTAAACGGGAAGCGCGAGAATTTTTAGTAGAGATCCACAAAAAATTCGCAATTCCTTTTGCTTGCATTGTATTCGTGTTTATCGGCGCACCGCTTGGCATTATGTCGCGCCGGGGAACATTTGGAGTTGGCGCAAGTTTAAGTTTGGGATTCTTTTTCTTCTATTGGGCATGCTTGAAGGGCGGCGAAAATCTCGCTGACCGAGGATTTTTTGATCCGTGGATTGGAATGTGGATTGCGAACATCGTCCTTGGGATCATAGGGTTATATTTGACATTTCGAACAGCCCGTGAGAACCTCACAATTGACTGGTCCGGTCTCGCACGCTTCGTTCCAAAATCATGGCGTTCCGATATTCCTCCACCGAGTGAAACTTGAAAATTATTGATCGTTATATTGTCCGGCAATTTCTCGTTTCTTTTTTCTTCGGACTGATCGCATTCATACTCATCTTCGTCATCGCCAATATGATGGAGAATCTGGATGATTTTATCGATGTACATGCGCCACTAAAAGTTATTGTTGAGTATTACATTGCGTTTATTCCGGAAATTATCAAGTTCATGACTCCTATGGCGGTACTGCTTGCTGCACTCTTTATTACAGGGCGATTGTCCAGCCAGAATGAACTCTCCGCTATCAAATCCACCGGCACCAGTTTGTACCGGATCATGGCACCATTTCTTATTGTTTCGCTTATGATCAGTCTTACATCCATTTTTTTTAACGGTTGGATCGTGCCGTATGCCAATCAGAAAAAATTTTACATTGAACGCATGCATTTGAATCGCTCTGTCACTACAAATAATAGGTACAATATCCTCTTTCAGGAAGGTCTCAGACGTATTGTCTCGATCAACTACTATGACCCACAAGCTAAGTGCGCGCGACAAGTTAGTATTCAAGATTTCGACACCAACGATATGACCATCCTTCGACAACGGTTCGATGCACTCCAGATGCAATGGATACAACCGCTAGGAGATGATGCACTGAAAGGAAGTTGGGTGCTGCTTAATGGAACGACACAGTGTTTCATTGATACAGCTCAAACGCTTGTACGATTCGACAGTTTGAAGGTGGGAAAACTTGCATTGACACCCATCGATATCGAGAAGAAACAGCGTACACCGGATGAAATGAATTACACGGATTTACGAGAGTTTATTGAAAATCAAAAACGTGCCGGGCAAGATGTCGCACGGTGGTTAGTGGAGTATCATTTCAAACTAGCTTTCCCTTTTGCAAGCATTATTATGGTGCTGTTCGGTGTCCCATTTGCATCGAGCAGGCCACGCACCGGTGCTGCACTGGGATTCGGTATTGCTCTCGCTGTGTCGTTCATTTACCTTATTTTCATGAAAGCAAGCCAGGTCTTTGGTTACAACGGCGATCTCGACCCGCTTCTTACCGCATGGCTTTCCAACCTCATTTTTCTCGTGGCTGGTATTGTCAACCTTTTCAGAGTTCAGAAATAGCAGGCATTGTTATGAGTCTTACCTTGCCGGTCTATTGTGAACTATTTGTAAAAAGGAAACCAATACAACAAAATTCTAATTCGAATATTCCACTCTGATAGAGCTTGTTAAATTTTGCGTATCCCACAGGACATGGGAAAAAGTATAGTGAGCCTATTTCGATCTTTCCTTTCGTGCTTGATACTTATTAAACACTTGCTCCACTAAGATTGGCAACCGTATGGTATCCATTTCTCCTTTAATGAAATACTCTTCAGCTCCCCATTTGAAGGCTTCTTCAAATATCTCATCCCCCCCATGACTAGTGATCAGAATAACGGGGATATTCATCTTCCTCCCGTACATCCATTGCAGTATATTGATACCGTTCGTTCCTTCCATTTTAAAATCCAACAACACAATATCGAACAAATCCTTCTGCAGACAAGTCAATGTCTCTTCACCTGAATTACTCACTGTAACTAAATAACCATGATCTGTGAGAGATCTTTTTAGAAGGGCAGAATAAGGATGATCGTCATCTGCCACAAGTACACGAAGCGACTGCGTATTCATACGTGCACCACGATGCAATTGGTTGGATAGTAATATATACTGTAAGTGTACAATAAACCAAAGAAGAAGCCAAACTGCCTAAAAGCAAATTCATCTGCTCTCGACTGACGATCGAGGAACATGTAATTCTCCAGAAGAATCAATGTATTTCTGTTCCATAATAACTCTCAAGAATCATGAAGTGGAAGCACATTAATCCTTTTCAGATCTATGTTGACGTTCAGAGATTACCTGTTTATACACTCTCAAAACGAGCGCAGGAAGTTGAGACATATCTGATTTCCCTTTAACAAAGTAATCCTTCGCGCCCCATTTCCATGCTTCAAGAGCAATCTCTTCAGATCCATGCCCAGTAATAATAATGACCGGAGTTTCTATTTTCATTCCATACATCCATTGTAATACATTTAGGCCGCTTGTGCCGGGCATCTTATAATCAAGCAGCACCACGTCATATTTATTTTTCTTCAACAGATCGATAGCGGCATCTCCCGTCTCGCAAGCCTCGGTTGTGTACCCATATGTTTTTAGGGTTTGTGTAAGAACAAGACGGTAGGTCGGTTCATCATCTACAATCAGTACATGCAACATTGGTTCTTCCATGTAAGCTCCAAAAGAATATGAAAATAAATGACTAAATTAAGTTTAATAGATTGTTACATTGAAAGCAAGTAGAGAAAAATATTAAAAATAATATAGAGAGTCTGTGCACTCTGTCTCAACAACCTATGCAAGGGCATCCTCCATCTCAACTTTGTGTCTGATTTTCTTCTTTTTTCAATGGATTACAAAAATGTCCTTAGCCGTGCTAAAATACAGGATTTCTGATGATGCAGCTTGCGTTTCGAGTACATTTTCATCGCCAGTTAGTACGAATGTGAAAAGCTCATCAAGCTTTTGAATGCGACCCGCGGAGCAAGAAAAATCATTTGTATTGGAAAATTCTGTTATCATTTTTTCTCCCTCATCTCGCATAACAACGTAGCGTTTTTACGGACAAACTATATATTTATTTCCATCGAATAAAAGTGTCGGACGATGGTAATAATCCTTATTAAAAGATTGAATGTCGTAGTTGGTATCGTTATGACGCCGTTCTTATAAACGAGGCGAATGGCATCACAACATTTGCATAAAGGAACACTCTTCCGTTCTTGCGCGATATTAACTGTTTTTATTTCTTTTATCTGTTATCTGATAATTTTGTTCTTACCTCATTTATTGGGATGAACCTCTTATGCGTTAAGTGGTCAAGAGTGCAAAAAAACATTCACCAAAACCATTACGAAACTTATCATAAGAACTCTCCTAAAACAGATGCAACCTATCAGACTGGAAAATCAGATGCAATTCAATGGCGCATAAGCAGCAAAGCATTACACTCTACTATAGAACAGACAGAGGCAACAAGAATTGTCGCCTCTGCATATCGATTTTACGATGTTCTAAATTTCAATTTTAACTTAAGTTGACGATGTCTCTTTTGGTGTTTTAGGCGCTTTCGGGAACAACCGAATGGCAAGAATCGGTATGAGAAGAACCCCGAGAAGAACAAGCATATAGATCAACCATGATGCCCCAGGCGAGACAATTGAACGCCACTTCTCTACTTTAGCTTCGATTTCTTTCCTTTGTGTGTCCGATATTTTGCTAAGCTCGGTGAGAGCCGGCAACCATGTTGCATTCAGATCGGTCAGCCAAAGATTTTCATGAAAGTTAGTAAAGAGTTTAAAGCGTGTATCGTTCGTTTCTTCATTCGGATTCTGAATTTGTTCAGAAAGAAAGGTAATAAAGTTCGCACTGAACTCTTCACCATTCTTAAATTCTTTCACAAAAAAACCCTTCTCCTTGAACAATGTATTCAGCGAACGCCACATCGCATCGTCAACTTTATCTCCCCACACAGCCAGCATCGAATCAACTGCGCTTACCTCGTACTTCTTTGCTTTTCCGCTCACGTAGATCGAAGTGAGTTTCGGTGCAATTCCTGTCCACTGTGATTGGAATCGCTTTTGTTGTCGTACAAGTGCTACTAAATCGCTTCCTTTCAATTGTGTCGTTTCGAGGAATGTTACGTTATCAATGATGGAATGCTTCACATTGCCGACAATATCATGCCGCTCAATTTTACCTAACAATCCTTGTTTCTCAACATCTTTCATATCACTGACATTCTTGTCATACTGAAGGAAAAGACTATCGGCCAATGCAAAGATAAGCGCATCACGATCCTGTAATCCTTGGTGCAGTTTTACAATCATGTTGTGGAGGGAATCTAAAGGAGTAGCGGCATTGAAAAGATCACCGGTAAGCTTCTGGACATTCCGTGTAAGCATCTGGATATCAGCTAAGAGTTTTTCATTCTGCATATTCAACTTCTGTATCTGATCCGAAAGTCCGCGCACAGTTGTTTCTAATTCTGTAATACGAATCACCTGGCTTTCGATAAAGCCAAGATCCTTCTGGCGCACAAGCAGCTTTCCTCGAAGATGTTCTATGGTCCTATCGTAGCCATCTGGATAGATAGCTTTATTGAGAAGCGTTTTGTTATCAGCAAATTCTTTTTCCAACGCATCGACGGAGACGCTAAGCTCTGCACATTCCTGTACCGAATTTGCCTTATCCACATTCTTCGAAATAGATTGAGCCGTAGTTTGAAAAAGTTGGACGGTAGCATAATCCGATTTTTGTTGAGCAACTACTATCAAGCTCGAAAACACTAACAAAGAAACAAGGCAAAGGATGGTCTTCATTTGTTTTCTCCTTTCAGAATGCCTTCTTTCGTCAGCGAAACGGGTGGATTCTCTCCATTCAATAGTTGGATATATGGAGGCCGTTGGTTGAATGCGGGATCCTCGATGCCGTCTTGTGTTACAAGAATTTTATTCGTGAGTCTCAAACCGCCTTCAATTTGCTCAAATACATAGACATTTTTAAATTTCGATGCCGTCATAAAGTAATAACCATTGATGTCTCGAATTATCCGCAATGTCACATTCGAAATATTGACCGAGTCTTGGGTCTCATCATAAAGGAGTTCTTTAACATTGAGTGAAAAATAATGCTGTTTAACTTCTATCATACCTTTTTCGTCAACTTTCGATACCGACTCAATGGGCCATGCAAAATCACCCGGTCTCAGCGTAAGAGATGAACAACCAGCAAAAACGAGGAATGAGAAAAAAAATAGAATGTTGATTGCTTTCATACTACCTCCTGGATTTTGGTCCGGAAATTTCATCCGAACAATCTGCTCTAATGTATTAAAGGATAATGTTGGATTCAAGTGGTGCTTCGATTTTTTTTATTATGTTTTTTATTACATCAGCGTGGATGGTACCACAGAATCCTAACGGAAATACAGAAAGAGTCATGCCAAAAGAACATTTTCCCCTTTCACCGATCAATGCAAGAACTCCTGAGGAAACCGAGAATAATTTGAGAATTTTAAGTTAAAGGTAGATTCTGCAACATACAGAAGCGAATGGTAGAAGTAACACTTCTTCACTTGTGCACCAACGGACGTCATGAACAGGGTCATTGATACTGCAACGATCCAGTCACTTTTTTGAAAAAGAGAAAGTTATAAAGGGGCACTCATTAATTCATCATTCAGCATATCTGGCGATTCATGATCTTATCATCTGAACATCCGCTTATTGTACGCTCTCTTTCTTTTCTATTTCACTTTTTCTTGCTTCCACCAACGCGTGACCACTTCTTCAATCTTTGTCTTAGCATCACTTTGCTTCCACTTTTCATAAAATTTGATATCGCTGCTATCCGGCTCTGGATCAGGGAAGTCAATTTGCACACGCATCGGCATCGGAATTGCTTCCCCAACAATAAGTGCTTCTCCCTGCCGGAGGGACGGCAATACATCAGTGAAACTTGCAAAACTATCTGGCACCAATCGTCTGACGTAGTTCTGATCCATGGGATTTGTCAAGCGTAAAATTACATAATTGTTGCACTGTGAGAGAATCGTTTCTGAGACTTCCACCGGACGTTGACTCACCACCATACAACTGACGCCATATTTTCGTCCTTCTTTTGCGATACGTTCCACGGTTTTTCGTGCAGCGGCAGTAGTACTGAGAGTGCTCGGCAGATAGTTATGTGCTTCTTCGAACACTAGTAATATAGGAAAGTCGCGCCTGCTAGGATTCCAAAAATTGAAATCGAAAATGATGCGTGCCAGCAGCGACACGATCGTATTCACAACATCAAATGGCACACCGCTCAAATCAAGGACCGTCACCTTGGCATTTTCATCGGCGCCAAGTATCTTAGTCAGCAGGTCATTAAACGTGATAGAGCTAATGTATTTCTTGGGTCGAAACATGAATGCGTATCGTGGATCATTCAATTTACCATCAAGACGCACGAGGAACCGAGTAAATTTACCATAGAACGGTCCATCTTTGGCTGTTGAACCTGATGTCACTTTTTCTGTATCCAGATATTGCATTTTTGCACGAATTTCACTGAGGTCGTAATAGACCGGTGTGTCGATTGTAATAATCGTTGACATTTCTGGATTCTTACCTTTCTTCGACATAATGACGAGGTCTTTCAGCACGGTGATCTGGCTGGATGCATTCTCATCTTTCTCATCAACAAACATTTCGCGCAATTCGTCAAAGTTCATTAACCAGTATGGAAGTTCAAATTCTGCGATGTCAAGGTGGTTGCAATTCCCTTCGAATGCTTTCTGATATTCATTATGGATATCAAGAATAATGATATTCGTATCGGGATACCTCGAAACCTTCTGCAATACAGAAGCTACGGTGCAAGATTTTCCTGAACCGCTGGAACCAAGCACGGCAATGTGTTTGCCGAAAAATTTATTAGCATCAAGGAATGCCCGCTGGTTTTCGAACAAGGATACTTGTCCCACAGAAAATCCGTACCGCTGGTAGACTGCAAACGCAATAGAAAGATCCGCATCTTCCGCAAGATACACAGGCGTATCAGACACCGGAAAGATAGATACACCTCGTTCATAGCGGCCGCTCTTTACTGTTCCAACCATCGATACATAGAGAATGAACCGCTGATGGGCATGTCCGTCGACATTCACATCTTCTTTTTTCAACTCTGATACCAATCCGATCAGTACAAGTGTTCCCATGGGAATCAAGACATATGTACCAATTTGGCCGATATAGTATATCTTTCCATTGATCTCCCTTTTCAGAGTTGTAATTTTTGGATCGAGAAGAATGGAAACAATCGCACTATTCACAGTTGATACGACACCAATATATTTTTGCTCAACCATAACTCAACCTTTCTCTGAAAGTTTGACTCCTAACTCACTCGTTTGATGACGACGATCGTTCGGTCGTCTGAATACTCAGCGCCTTCTGAAAAAAGTTCTACATCCTCGATCAGCGCTTTGCATATTTCTTGCGCTCCCCTGCTGGCGAGCTGTTTGATGTTATCTGCGAGATGTTTTTCGCTATAGGGAGTACCATCGGCACGAAGCGCTTCAGTAATCCCATCTGTGTAAATAACGGCAACATCATCTTTTTTCAACATCGTGCTCTCCACACGATAATTGCCGCGGGGGAACGGACCGAGGATAAGTCCCGTCGGCTCCAATAGTTCGATGTTATTCTCTTGCGCATGATAAACCATAGGACTATTGTGCCCCGCATTGGCATAGAGCAGTAATCCCTTCGCTCCATCCGTTAATTCGGCATAAAACATCGAGACAAATTGTTCTTCCGAGAACGAGCGATTCACAATTTTATTAATACCCGACATCAACGTTGCGGTTTTTGTATGATGTGCGATTCCCATTCGCAGTGCTCCGACGACATACAAGGCTTGTGCTGCAGCTCGAAATCCCTTACTCGCTGCATCTCCTACAACAATCATCAAGCGATCTTTTGTTTCATCAGAAAAAATATAATCAAAGAAATCTCCACCAACAATACGATCGGGGATAGAAATCCCATAAATGTCATAATAGTAAAAATGGAGAAATGGCTCTGGTAAGATACTCTGTTGAATCTCACGTGCTTTGTCGATATCTTGCTCAAGCAATCGAGCTTTTTGCTCGATGCGTTTGTTGCGGAGGACAGAAGTGACCGCCAGACTAATCACATTGAGATTCGGAAGTAGATCTTGATCAATAAAATCAGAATTGAACGCCAGAACATACTGATAAACAGTTTTATCACGATATGGCATTCTATCCCCTATCCCCGTTGCGGAGTACTTGATAATACCTTTTTTTCGAAGATATCCATCCGTCTCGTTGGCAATAATGGAACGCTGTTCGATAAGATGTTGAAACATCGGATAGCGCGCAACTTGAATTCGATAACCTGAATCAAGGCGGTCAATCTGTCCAATCTGATGAATTACGCGGTACGATTCGGTGGATGGTTCATACTGCCATAGTCTGCCGCCTTTTAAAAGAATATCTTCGGTCTTCACGATTTCATTCAGAACATGCTTGAGTAAATCTTTCTCCGTTTTAAATTGAACGGAAGCGAAGCTTTCGATAGTGCGATATAATCGGCGTTGGTTCATATAGCACTCACTGCTCGAGACACTACTTCTTCCTTGAATACTTTTTCAATCTCTTCTAATCCTTCGATTCCAAGAATGTATTCAAATTCTTCTCGACATACATCAAGCACTGTCAACGATCCATCTGGAACGATACTGCAACATTGCAACCTATTCGTGAATTCGGGATCGTCCATCGTCAGCACATGTCCATCGATAACCAGTGGAAACGCGACACAATAAAATGGCTTCAGTGCAAACTTATCCATTCCTTCTGCCAATGCTGTTTTCTGCAACGTACAGAGACCTTTGCTGTCGAGAAACACACATCCGCTGTCTCTCACGGCAGTACCATCACATCGACCGGATGGGGAATCAATGTCATATTCAATCTTGTGATCGAACCATTTTGCAACATCATGTTCCTGCTGTAGTTCTAAATATTTTTTGATTACATCTGCATGTGCAAGAATACGTTCTTTGTCTCTTAAATCAAGGAGCACTCCTTCAGCGCAGCATGTTCCATTGCAATGACATATCGAACAATCGAGAGAAAAGCGGCGTGACAAAATTTCCGGATCAATTCGCAATTCCGAGATATGTTCCAAATTATGTTTTTTAAGAATCTTCAGAGATACCTCAGCCATATATTTCCTTCTGTCTAATGTAATAAATCAAATCTGTGCTCACAACTGCCATCCCGAGCTGCCTCAGCATCGTTACTAATTGACCGCGATGGTACGATGAATGATTCACCTTGTGTTGCATTTGCTGATGCAAAGGTTGAAAGTAAGTATTTCCTTTCATATCCAAATATTGCAATGGTGCATTTAATTTCTCCTCTGTGAGACTTTGAAGAAAATTGCTAATCTCGCACTCATATATCTCCCATTGCTCTTCCACGATTTCTACCGCTGGAAAGTTTTCATTTTTTAATGGCTCTGGTTTTTCCCCTTTCCAGCGATGTAACCAGACTCGGTTGGCAGATAAAATATGTACAATTGTCCCTTGAATGCCTCCGAAACTTGAATGAAGGTCTTTCTTGTACTGATCTCCTGTGAGCGTTGCAATCACCTCAAGTAATTTCAAATCCGCCCATTTATCATACTCAAATAATAATTGAATTTCTTTTTTTGTCATTTCTTAGTCCTTCTCTTCAATTTTTTTCTTCAACGCCGCCAGTGTTTGCATTGCTTCCAACGGTGTCATATGTTCGATATCAAGCATGCGGAGTTCTGTCCGCAGCTTATCGTCCTTTACTTCAAACATTGCCATTTGTCCCTTTTCCTCTCTCGTCTTCCCTCTTCCATTTATCAATTCTTTGTCTCTCATGACCAACTCAGAGCTTTCTAAATTTTTCAATACCAACTTTGCCCGCTCCGTCACTTCCTCTGGTAAACCGGCCATTTGTGCCACTTGAATTCCGTACGAATGGTCGGCAAAACCCGGCAGTACTTTATGAAGAAAGATGACCTTATCGCCGTACTCGCGTACGTCCACCTTATAATTTTTAATACGGGGAAAAACATCGGCAAGTTCATTTAATTCATGATAGTGTGTTGCAAAGAGAGTTTTGGCACCGATATGATTGTGCAAATATTCTGTGAGAGCCCAAGCGATACTGATACCATCGAACGTGCTGGTACCACGTCCAATCTCATCGAGCAATATTAAACTGCGCTGTGTTGCTGTGTTGACAATATTCGCTGCTTCATGCATCTCCACTAAAAATGTGCTTTCTCCAGAAGCGATATTATCGCTTGCACCCACGCGTGTATAAATACGATCAACCATCCCAATGTGTGTGGATGTTGCTGGAACAAAACTCCCGATTTGTGCAAGCAGGACAATCAATCCCACTTGACGCAAATAACTTGATTTGCCGCTCATATTCGGCCCAGTGATAATAAGAATCTGATCGGATACAGTGTCCAGTAGTGTATGGTTCGGTGTATAATGTTCGCCAGGTGGCAAAAGCTTTTCGATCACTGGGTGACGTCCATCTTTAATGTCGATCCTGAAAGAATCATCCATCGTCGGACAAACATAGTGATTCTCCACTGCAACTTCGGCAAGCGAGACATAGCAATCCAACATTGCTATGGCATGCGCGTTTGCTTGAATTGCACTGATGTACTCGGCAATTATTTGACGTAGTTCATTGAAAAGACGTGTTTCCAGTGTAAGTATTTTTTCTTCTGCATGAAGAATCTTCTCTTCATATTCCTTCAACTCTGGCGTCACAAAACGCTCGGCATTCGTCAGCGTTTGCTTGCGGATGTAGTTTGCTGGCACTTTATCTTTGTGTGTGTGTGTTACTTCAATGTAATAACCGAAGACATTATTATAACCAATCTTGAGCGATGAGATACCCGTGCGTTCCCGCTCTGATTGCTGATGTTTCGCAACCCAATCCTTTGCTCCGAATGCCAATAAGCGGATATCGTCTAATTCTGAATTATACCCCTTCCGAATTACTCCACCATCCACGAGTGTCATTGGCGGATCATCCGCAATGGCTCGTCCAATAGTAGAAACAATATCAATAAGCGGATCAAGATGATCATTCAAATTCTTTATGGTTGCACTAGTGAGATTTGAGATTTGAGATTTAAGGCTTGGAATTTGTGACAGCATGGCTTTCAATTGATTCATTTCACGTGGATTCGCTCTGCCCGTAGCAATTTTCACGATCAACCGTTCAAGATCGCCAACCGGCTCCAATTCTTCCCAAGTTTTCCGTCGCGCCGGTTCATTCGACACCAATTCTTTTATCGCATCGAGCCGCGTGTGAATCGGTTCTAATCGCTTCAATGGACGATTAATCCATTGCTTTAACATCCGTCCGCCCATCGGGGTTTGTGTGTGATCGATAATAGAAAAGAGTGTACCATCGGACTGACCGGAGATGCTCGTTGTAATCTCGAGGTTACGCTTTGTTGAAGCATCCAGCAACATGTACTCGCTTACATCATGCGGCACAATCTTTTTAATGTGCGGAATATTTGCCTTCTGTGTCTCCTGCACGTAATTCATGATTGCGCCTGCGGCAATAACGCCCACATGCATCTCCTCGACACCAAATCCTTTTAATGACTTTGTCTTAAAATGATTAATAAGCAGTTCGTATGCATAGTCGGCATTGAACACCCAGTCGTCCACTTTAGTGTATAACACACGGAAGCGTTCACCCAATAGAGTCTTAATCATTTCGAGATCGCGCTTCTGTACGAGCAATTCCTGCGGCTGGAGATTACTTATCTGTTCTATGAATTGTTTCAATGGAAACTCACTAAGTCCAAATTCTCCCGTCGAGACATCAATAAATGCAAAACCGATTGTATCATCGCTTGTTGCCAGTGGCGATGATAAAGCGATAGCAGCGAGATAATTGTTCTGCTTTTGTTCCAATACATTGTCAGAGAATGACACACCTGGTGTAACAACCTCAATCACATCACGCTTGACGATGCCTTTAGCAAACTTCGGATCTTCTAACTGCTCGCAGATGGCAACACGATATCCTGCACGAAGGAGTTTGGGAAGATATGTATCAAGCGCGTGATGAGGAAATCCCGCCAGTGGTGTCTCACCGGAGGTACCATTCCCGCGCTTGGTAAGCACAATACCAAGCACTTTGGATGCGATCTTCGCATCTTCATCAAACGTCTCGAAGAAGTCGCCCATTCTGAAAAGAAGCACCATATCCGGATACTTCGCTTTCATCTGCTGGTACTGGTGCATTAATGGTGTGGACATAGAATCAAGTAACGATGCAAAGAAAAAAGGAAAATAAGTAATTCATTGCATAACTCTAAGCAGTATATAGTATGTATTCAACGACTGTTGATCCCGCTTCTTTTATAATTCATTTTTCATATCAGCTTCACTTTATGCTCCCGACACATTACTTTTTACTTGATCTTTCCTACTCCCCATTTTTTCATCACCTCTAACATTTTGTTGTCAGTCAGGTCGTATTGGATGGGTGTAATGGAAATGTAATTATTCTGCACAGCTGCCTCGTCAAATTCTAAATCCGTATCGACTTTTTCCAGGCCGCCTGTGAGCCAATAATATTCTCGATTATTCGGGTCTCGTCTAAGATCAAATGTATCGTTCCAAATTGCTTTACCTTGCCGTGTGACGAGCACACCTTTAATATCTTTCGGTTTGAGCGGTGGGACGTTTACATTAAGAAGCGTACCGGGTGGAAGCCCGCGTTTACCGATGAGTACCGCTAACTTTCGTGCTAACTGTGCAGGATAACGAAAATCTGCTGGTGCATATGTTGTTAGCGAGACTGCAATGGATGGAATGCCAAGGATGGTTCCTTCTGTTGCCGCTGAAACCGTTCCTGAGTAAATGATGCTGATAGCGGTATTGGAACCGTGATTGACGCCGGAGACAACTAAATCCGGTGTGCGTTTGAGAATGGCGCGCACAGCAAGTTTTACGCAATCAGCTGGAGTTCCCTGCACAGCGTATCCGAAGAATTTTCCGTTCTTCTTGAACTCTTTTACACGCAGCGGATAATTCATCGTGATGGCATGACCTACAGCACTCTGTTGTTTATCCGGTGCCACGACTGTCACATTGCCGACCTTCTTCATCTCCTGAACAAGCGCATAAATTCCAGGTGCGTCAATACCGTCATCATTGGAGACAAGAATATTGAGTTTACGTTTTGATTTCATGTTTATTCAGAGATATGGAGAACAAAGTCCCTCCCCCACGCAGGAAGTCGGATATCGGTTTCTGCCGGTATGATAAAATGAGTTAGTAACTTTCTTTTTGAATTGGAAATTTTTCTTCCTTCACATCCTTTACATACCCGCCCACACTTTGGCGGATTGTTTCAGATAAATGTGCATAGCGTCGTACAAATCGCGGATGAAAATCCTCATACAATCCCAACATATCTGATACAACAAGAATCTGTCCATCGCAGTGCATTCCAGCGCCAATACCAATTGTTGGAATCTTGAGCGATCTCGTAATTTTTGCCGCAAGAGCTGCAGGAATTTTTTCCAGCACAACACTAAACGCTCCGGCTTCTTCCAGAGCCTTTGCATCTTTGAGCAATTGTTTTGCTTCGTCTGGTGTTGCACCGCGCGGAGTGAATCCACCAAATTGATGAATCGACTGCGGCGTCAATCCGAGATGTCCGATGACTGGAATTCCTGCGCGCATAGTCATATGCACAAGATTTGCAATACGCTCGCCTCCTTCGAACTTCACGCCTCCGGCGCCGGTTTCTTTCATCACACGCCCCGCATTCCGGAATCCTTCTTCGTCGTTCGCCTGAAACGACATAAACGGCATATCCACAATAATCATCGCTCGATCAACACCGCGCACAACGCTTTTAGCATGATAGATCATTTCGTCGAGCGTAACGGGCAGCGTGGTTTCATGTCCCTGAAATACCATGCCAAGTGAATCGCCGACAAGGATCAAATCGACGCCCGCTTGATCCAATAAACGTGCCGTTATATAGTCATACGCTGTTAAGCATGCGATGCGTGTTTTTTCCTTTTTCATTGCCGCTATTACTTTTGTTGTAACTTTCTTTGGACCTGATGTAGTCGAGGAATTTTTCATATATTCACCCTTAATTCTTCATCCATCATATTCACAACTGCCGGTGCAATCGACCACGCCTTTTGAAATCCATGCAGGATTGCTTCTGCAATTTCTTCAAATGTTATCACCCGATTTAAAACGGTCGTGAGATCGGTAGTTTTTTCATTAAGCTCTCTATGCAGTGCATCGCGTTCTCCTTCCGATAAAGCACTTAAAAATTCCACCATTCGTTTATGGTCTGGACCAAGTAGAATAGAACCGTGCTGCAAAACCACTTCTTCGCCATCATTTGTAGCATAACGCCGCTGGGCACTACCGACAAGTTTCTTTCCATAACATTTAATTTCATATCGTCCGGTACTGGAAAAACATGCTGCTGCCGATGTCGTTCGATAAAGGGATGGAAAATGGGGTTGGCTTTTTTCAATGGCTGCCGACACACCAAGTTCCAGCAAGCCACTTACTAATGCACGACTAATAGCATCATAGACAGAAAGAATGTTCTTCCCTTTTACACGCATCACCACGCTGTATGTGAGTTCTTCCGAATGCAGAATAGCTCGTCCACCTGTGGGACGACGAATAACATCGATTCCGGATGCTAAGGTTTTAGAAAGATCGATCTCGTCCATTGACTGATTCCAGCCAAGTGAGATAGCAAACGGCTGCCAACCATACACGCGGATAGTGGAATTGCCCACACCATTAACAAGTGCCCGTGCAAGAGCCATGTCATACTCCATATTAAAAACACCGGAACGAATTCCGGTGTTTTCGAATCGCCAATTCATCTTCTTCCTAGTGATGGCCAGGACCGGGAATGATACCGCGTTTGCTACCCGCAATGAAATTTAAAATATTTTGAATCTCCGGAGTTTGTTCCAACTCTTCTTTGATACGAGCAATTGCCTGTGAGACATTCAATTTTGATCGATACAAGAGGACATATGCTTTCTCGATAAGATCAATCGCTTTGGGAGAAAAACCGCGTCGGCGGAGACCGACGGTATTCAATCCTTCAAAAACCAATGGTTCCCGACCGGCACGAATGAACGGCGGAATATCTTTTGGTACTCGATAGCCACCACCGATCATCGTGTGATCTCCGATATGAACGAATTGATGTATCGGTGTCAACCCGCCAATGATCACCCAATTACCGAGAGTCACATGTCCTGCCAGCGGTACACTGTTTGCAAGTATACAATAATCCCCAATAATACAATCATGTGCAACGTGCGCATTTGCCATGAACATGCAATTATTTCCAATGACCGTTTTTCCAGTTTCCACTGTGCCTCGGTTTATTGTAACATATTCACGGATGTCACATCGGTCGCCAATTTCCAGGGTTGTAGACTCGCCTTTATATTTTAAATCTTGCGGTGGACCGCCGACAACTGCAAATGAAGCAATTCTGCACTCCTTTCCAAGCCGTGTTCCACGTTGGATGATAGCGTACGGTGCAACAATTGAGCCATCACCAATGACAACATCATCACCAATGATTGCCGAAGGACCAACGGTAACATTCTCTCCGAGCTGTGCTTTTTTACTTACCAATGCGAGTGGATCAATAACAACGCCCATAAATTTTTCTTCTCTGAATTACTTTGATATTCCCGATGTTTTTGTTTTCCCCTCTTCACGATCAACGACTGCAGCAGTGAACTCACCTTCTGCTACAACATTACCGTCTACAAACGCCTGACCGCGAATCTGCATCACTTTTGATCGACGAGTCATAACCTGTACTTCGAGGATGAGTTGATCACCTGGCACCACCGGCTTACGAAACTTAACATTGTTGATTGCCATGAAGAAAACTAATTTATTTCCCAGGTTCTCAACACCGTTCAGCATGAGAACGCCACCAGTTTGCGCAAGCGCTTCGACGATCAAAACGCCAGGCATGATCGGTTGACCGGGGAAGTGACCTTCGAAGAACGGCTCATTCATCGTTACGTTCTTCACACCAACAACACGCTCATCCATCTGGAAATCAATAATTTTATCTATGAGAAGAAATGGATACCGATGCGGCAGAATTCTTTGAATAGCGTTGATATCAAAAATAACGCCTTCTTTTTTCTCATGTTGATATTTTCGTACTAGTTTTTTTTGCTGATAGAGCTTCCGTACTTTACGAGCAAACTCTATATTCGCCGCGTGTCCTGGTCGCGCCGCAAGAATCTGTGCTTTGATGGGAGCTCCGATGAGTGCCAGATCACCAATCAAGTCAAGCAGCTTATGCCGTGCTGGCTCATTGCGATAATGAAGTTTTTTATCATTTAACACACCAGAGGAGCCAAGGATCACTGAATGATCAAGGCCAAGTTTATGCGTCAGCTTTCTGAGTTCATCATCTGAAAGGTCACGATCCACAATGCATACTGCATTTTCAAGATTCCCACCTTTGATCAAGCCCTGATCGTACAATATTTCTACTTCGTGAAGGAAACAAAATGTACGTGCTGAAGAGAATTCCGATACAAATTCTTTTTCAAGATTAAACAACCCAGTATGCTGACTTCCGAGTGCAGGATTGTTATAGTCAATCATAACGGTCAATCGAAAATCATCAGTCGGCAGTGCAACAATTTCCACTCCGCGTTGTGGATCTTGATAATGGATCACTTGATCGATTATAAGATAATCCTTCGGTGCTTCCTGGTCTTCCAATCCGGCATCGAGCAACATATCCACAAAGGGCTTTGAACTGCCATCGCCTATAGGAGGTTCGATGTTGTCAAGCTCGATCAATATGTTATCCACCTGCAACCCGGCAATAGCAGCGAGAACATGTTCAACAGTGTGCACACGCGCTCCGTCGATGCCAAGCGTCGTTCCACGTTGGAGATCAACGACATGATCAACATCGGCCGGAATTTCCGGGGAATCATGCAGATCTACACGCCGAAACCTGATTCCATAATTTTCCGGTGCCGGTTTGAACACCATGGTTGTCGATACTCCTGTATGAAGTCCAACACCGGACATTGTAACAGGTCTCTTAATTGTCATTTGCTGAACAAGCATTCTTTTCCTCTTATTTATTTTTCTAAAAGTTTTCTTTCGAGTTCTGCGACCTTCTTCTGAAGTGCAGTGAACTCGTGTAACATATCTGGCAGCATCTTCATCGCAATATATACGCGCTGGGCCTTGCGTGCTTCATCTGCAGGATAACCAAAATATGACTTTCCCGGTTCTTCGATGCTTTTGGGAATTCCCGATTGTGCCATAATCACTGTGCGATCGGCAATCTCAATATGTCCGGCGATACCTACCTGTCCGGCAAGCATACAATGCTTCCCGATTTTTGAGCTTCCACTAATTCCGGCCTGAGCAGCAATGACTGAATGTTCCCCGATAACAACATTGTGTGCAATTTGAACAAGATTGTCTATCTTCACGCCGCTATGGATGTGCGTATCTCCCACGGTAGCGCGATCGATGGTCGTGTTTGCACCAATTTCCACATCATCATCAATAACAACAATTCCAAGCTGGGGGATTTTTTCGTAAGTCCCGTCTACCTTTGGAGCAAAACCAAATCCATCCGATCCAATTACTGCTCCGGCATGAAGAATAACCCTGTCGCCAATTTTGCACTGATGATAGACCACAACATTTGGATAGAGTATGCATTCAGCACCAACTTGTGCATGATTCCCAATCACGCAACCTGCCCCAATCTTTGTGTTATCACCAATAAGCGCGTGTTCACCAATCACGGCGTGCGAACCAACAGAGATATTCTTTCCCACGGTCGCATTCGATGGAACGATGGCCGTCGAATGGATCCCGGGCGTAAACAGTTCCACAGTGGGTGTTATGCGTTTGAGCACATGCAGAAATGCTACATATGGATCCTCAACACGAATAAAGATAAGTGAAGCCCGACCTACATTTTTTTTAAGGTCGAGCTTTCGGGAAACAAGCACAGCAGTTGCATGAGTAGGTACCGAGGTGCTTTTCGTACTTCGGGTTGGCAAGAAATGTTAGGCTGCCAGAATCAGCTTCTTCAATTTTTGCAACGCGTTCAATAGCCGGCGCATTCTCGACGTTATCTCCAATAACCTCGCCACCAAGCCACTCTGCAATCTCATGAATGGTCATAAGTCAGTCTTGCTATTTTCCGCTTGATACTGGCACCTTAAGTTTTATATATATTTTCTGCGTCAGGTCATATTTTTCATTTGCGTACATCAGGAGAATGTCACCGCTCTTATCGAAGACATAATCGTACCCCTCTTCCTTCGCCACCTCTTGCACTGCTTTGAAAATACGATCTTGCACGGGCTTCATCAGTTCATTTTGTTTCTTAAACAATTCACCATTCTGTCCAAAATTTTGATTGCGGAAATCGGCGATCTTCTTGTCCATATCCTGTAATTCACGTTCGGCATCCGCACGTCGCTGTTCAGTCATGATAAGCTTTCGCTTATCATATTCATCGAATTTTTTCTTCCAGTCTTCCTGCATTTTATTGAGCTCTTGCTGCCAATCGGCGACTAATTTATTAAGTTGTGTCTGAGCATCCACTGCATCCGGAAGCTCTTTTAGAATTGCTTCAGAATTGAAATAGGCAATCTTCATTTGTGCGTTCGCCGGCACAAGAGATAACAATGCCAGGAAAATAATAATGCTAAAGAGTTTTTTCATATTTTTCTTCTCCCTCTCATGTTCATTGGGAGACACCATCGATTACTTAGTGTCATTGGACTTCGTGGACGCTGGAGCTGTCGATTCACCTGTCTTCAGCCGATCAATCACTTTATAGGTGAGATCATATTTTGAATCTGCATAAAGAAGATTTGTAGCGGCTTCCAACTTATCAAATACAAAGTTGAATTTGCCTTCCTTTGCCACTCTCTCGATAACCTTCATTACTCGCTCCTGAATAGGTGCAAATTTCTTCTCACGCAGCTTCACGGCTTCACCTTCACGCTGATCAAACTTCTGATACTGATAATCACGCGCTCTTTGCTGAAGCTCCTGCAAACTTTTTTCCTTATCGGCTTTTACCTTCGGATCAAGCAACGCTTGTTTCTTTTGATAATCATCTAACCCATCTTGAAGTTCTTTGCCCATCCTCTCGAGTTCATCCTGCCATATTTTGATGGTAGTCTCAAGATCTTTCTTCACTTGTTGGGCTTCAGGAAGCTCACGAAGAATAGTCTCAGAATTGACATAGGCAATCTTGACTGATTGTGCCGTACTCATGGATGCAACAAGCATCACTAGAACGGCAAGAAAAATGATTTTTTTCACAGTACCCTCTTTTGTTTAAGTGATTAAATATTTAACTACAGTTTTGTTTATTTAAAACGATTTTCCAAATTGGAAATGGAATTTCCATCCAGGAGCTGCATCGCCGGGTGTCGCTGCATCAAATCCATAACCATAATCAAAGCCGATGAGACCAATCGGATTAATAAGCAATCGAACGCCAAATCCCGCTGAGCGACGTAAATCGAGCATATCCATCTTAGAATGATCAAGCCATACATTGCCCGCTTCTGCAAAAAGCAATGTATAGATGGGAATAGGATTCAATGTTAATGCAAATCGTAATTCCGTTGTATATTTCATCATCGCTTTACCACCAACATTACCGTTGAATGGACCAATGCTGTGATCTTCGTAACCGCGCAGAGGAGTAACAGAAATTTGTCCAAGTCCGGTGCCGCCCATATAGAAAAGATCCTGGTACGGAACGTACCCATTGTTTCCAAATGGAAAAATAAGCCCAATAGTATTGGAGCTCATGATTGTTACTCGGCCAGAGCTTGTAAGAGGGACATACCAATCGGCGTTCAACATATGCTTGATATATTGCGCTGCTTGGAGTGCACCGCCAAATTTTGGACCACCGTTAATATCGGTTAATAATGAAAAGCTGGAACCGCGTGCAGGAAAAATCGGACTATCCGTGCTATTACGGGAAATGACCTGCGAAATACCAAATTGACTTGTCGTTCCTTCAAGATAGTACATATCATAAGAAGCATTGCCAAGAGAATGATATGTATTTTCCTGAACACGCAATGTCCAATCGCCGCGGAAATACATATCAGGCCATTTAAATCGACGCCCGATCCTGATCGATGCTCCACGATAGTGTAAGTCAGCATATTGTGATTGTTGCGTATCGAAGATATTGAATCCGAACAGTGTCGGCGAGTCGAACATCCACGGTTCTGTAAAGCCAATATTGAATGTCCTATAATAACTGCTAACGCCGAATTGATAATCCAATGACATTGTTTGACCGGCACCACCGCGAAACGGTTCGCTCAGTGAAAAGTTATTGAACGAAACTCCGAGACCACCGCTAAACCCAAACGCGCCACTGTATCCTACAGACATATTGAATGTATCACTGGATTTTTCTTCAACAGTATATTCAAGCTCAACAGTTTTATTATCTTCAATCGGCCGAACGTCAGGTTTTAATTTTTCAGGATTAAAGTAATTTAACTGCTGCAACTGCCGCAGGCTTCTCATAATTAATTGCCGGCTGAAGTAATCACCTGGCTTCGTTAACAATTCACGACGAATAACCTTTTCGTACGTCTTCGTGTTTCCGGAAATCAAAACGCGGCCAACACGGAATTGATTCCTTTCATGTATTTGAAGTGTGATGTCAAGACTATCCTCTCCTACGACCTTCATTTCAGGCTCTACTTGAAAATACAAATATCCATTATCTGAATAGAGAGAGGTTACATCTGATTCTTCTTCGTTGCGTCGCAAATTTTGTTCGAATTTTTCCTGATTGAATACATCGCCCTGTTTAAACCCGAGCCGTGTACTCAACACATCGGCGGGATACACAGTGTTTCCTTCCCAGGAAATATTTCGGATAAAAAACTGCCGCCCTTCAGATAAATAGATATTGATGGTTAAATATTTTTTTGTCTTATCATAATTCAACGAGTCTGAAAGAATTTCAGCATCCCGGAATCCGTTTTTACGGTAGAAAGCAAGGATGAGATCTTTGTCTTCTTGATATTTTTTCTTGTCAAACTTGTTGGTCTGCCAAAATTTCCACCAAGATCGCTCGTTTGTCTCCTTCATCTCGCTTTTCAGGTCACCATCGTCATATTGTTTGTTGCCATGAAAATGGATATAGTCGACCTTCACTTTCGGCCCCTCAGTAATTTCGATTTTCAATGCGACACGACCGGTTGTATCGTTGACTACAACGAGTTTTGGAACAATTTGGGCATTAAGATACCCATCGCTATCATACTGATATTTGAGCAAACGAACAACCGTGGAAAGATCCTGTGATGTGATGATTTGACCTTTGACAAGATTGATTTTCTTAAGAACATCATCTTCATCTAATTCATCATTTCCGGATACTTCAATGCGTTCTAAACGCGGATTCTCCTTTACTTTTATTAAAAGGAAAACTCCATCCTGAACTCGATTTTCTATGAAGATTTGGACATCATCAAACAAGCGAAGATTATGCAATCTTTGAATAGCTAATTTCGTTTGCTCGCCCGGAATTGTGATTTCACTTCCGACCTTCAATCCGGTGTTGGCGATGATAGCCGAGGGTTCACCCGAACGCTGTCCTTCTATATTAATGCCGAGGATTTTATAGACTTCTGATTTCGGTTGCTGCTGTCCAAATAAAGAACTGGATGAAATTATTACCAAGAGAAAGAGGAGGACGAGTTTATTATTTTGCGACACTTTTCTTGAACCTTTCTATAAGTCGTGCTGAATGACTTTTCTTTAACGGCTGTAATTGTTCACTCACCATACCAAACCGACGTTCACGCTTTTGAAAGTCTTCAATTGCTTCATAAAGATGCTTCCGCCGAAAGGCAGGCCAAAATTCATCAGAAATATAAATTTCGGAATATGCTAACTGCCAAAGGAGAAAATTACTGATACGCAGTTCACCGCTCGTTCGAATCAGCAAATCCGGATCTGGAATATCCTTTGTCGAGAGGTATGTTCCGATTACTTCTTCGGTAATCTCCTCTTTCTTCAACACTCCCGTATGAATATCATCATACATCTCTTTGATGGCTTTTATAATATCCCATCGACCGCTGTAGCTCAACGCAAGCACAAGGGTTAAGCCACAATTCTCCCTCATCACTTCCATTGCGTCACGCAATTCATTTGATACGTCATCGGGAAGTGCGTTAAATTCTCCAATTACCTGCAATCGGACTTCATTCTGATGAAGCCTGTCCCGTTCATCACGCAACGCCTTCACTATAAGGCGCATCAGCATGGAAACTTCATCTTGAGGTCGCTTCCAATTCTCAGTGGAGAACGTGTAGAGTGTGAGATATTTTACTCCAAGCTGCGCGCATGCTTCAACTATATCCCGGACAGAATTGACGCCTTCATTATGACCGGCGATTCTGGGCAACCCATTACGTTTTGCCCAGCGTCCGTTTCCATCCATTATTATTGCAATGTGATTCGGTACTAAGCCTCCGGCAATGAGTTGTTCTTGGTTTTTCTTATCAGCTCCCGTTGCCTTGGCTAACGGCACAATTTCTCCATTTTTGTAATTATCAAATGAGTATGACTGTAAATTTAACCTTTTTTGGAACGATAGTCAAAAAAAAGCATCTAAAAGAGTAATGAATCGTAAGGTGGAGGGTACGAATTCAAGTTTCTTGACTGCCCCTGTAAAAATGGTTATATTGATTATGGAAACTTTAATTGCTTATTATAGGTTTATTAAGTAAGAAGTCAGACGTCCTTACTGATGGATTCGTTCCGTCTTTGAGGGGAATGAACTATGGAAGGAAATTTTTCAAATAGAGTACAAGATGTGATCCGACTGAGCCGCGAAGAAGCACTTAGGCTTGGACATGATTATATCGGCACAGAACATCTTCTCTTAGGCATTATCCGAGAAGGCGAAGGCATTGCTGTAAAGATTCTTCGCAATCTCGGTGTCGATCTCTATAAATTAAAGAAATCAGTTGAGGATACTGTTCGGACTTCGGGTGGAACTCTCACAATCGGTAACATACCTCTGACCAAGCAGGCTGAAAAAGTTCTCAAGATTACGTATCTCGAGGCAAAGCTTTACAAATCCGATGTCATCGGTACTGAGCATTTATTACTCTCACTTCTCCGTGATGACGACAACATCGCCGCACAGATTATGCACCAGTATAATGTACACTATGATGTAGTTCGAAACGAATTAGACAATATTGTTTCCGGCAGACCCTCATCACCTCCCGGTCAGCCGCATTCTTCGACAGAAAAGAAACAGGATCGTTCCAAGACTCCGGTGTTAGATAACTTTGGCCGCGATCTTACCAAAATGGCGATTGAAGACAAACTCGATCCCATCGTAGGGCGAGAAAAAGAAATCGAACGTGTTGCACAAGTACTAAGCCGGCGTAAGAAAAATAATCCTGTACTCATCGGTGAACCTGGTGTAGGTAAATCCGCAATTGCAGAAGGATTGGCTCTTCGAATCGTTCAGAAGAAAGTATCACGTGTTCTGCACGATAAGCGCGTCGTTACACTTGATCTTGCTGCCCTGGTAGCTGGCACGAAATATCGCGGTCAGTTTGAAGAGCGGATGAAAGCGGTGATGAACGAACTGGAAAAGGCAAAAGATGTTATTCTTTTCATTGATGAGTTGCATACGATCGTTGGTGCTGGCGGTGCAAGCGGTTCCCTCGACGCATCGAATATGTTCAAACCGGCACTGGCTCGGGGCGATCTCCAGTGCATCGGTGCGACCACACTGGACGAGTATCGGCAATACATAGAGAAAGACGGCGCTCTTGACCGCCGTTTCCAGAAGATCATGGTGGACCCTACCACTGTTGATGAAACGACGAAGATTCTCCAAAACATTAAGCATAAGTACGAAGAGCATCATGGTGTTCTTTACAGCGAAAAAGCAGTTGACGCGGCGGTTCGTCTCAGTGATCGATATATCACCGACCGCTACCTGCCAGACAAAGCCATTGATGTAATGGACGAAGCAGGTGCACGTGTTCATCTCGCAAATATTAAAGTGCCCAAGGAGATTCTTCAGCTTGAAGAAGAAATTGAAAAAATCCGGCAATCAAAAAATCAAGTGGTAAAAAATCAAAACTTTGAGGAAGCTGCGCGTCTGCGTGATCTGGAAAAGAAACTGCTGAGCGACTTAGAAATTGCAAAACGAGAATGGGAGTTGAAAGCTCGTGACACCGTATATGACGTGAACGAAGAAGATTGTGCAGCGGTTGTTTCAATGATGACCAATATCCCGGTGCAGAAAGTCGCGCAAAGCGAATCTGAAAAACTGTTGAAGATGGAAGAAGCACTCGGAGAGATGGTTGTTGGACAGGAAGAAGCTATTTCCAAACTGACAAAAGCAATTCGACGTGCTCGAGCCGGCTTAAAAGATCCGAAGCGTCCTATAGGATCCTTCATCTTCCTCGGTCCTACGGGCGTTGGAAAGACCGAAATGGCAAAGGCTCTTGCCCGATATCTGTTCGATTCGGATGAAGCTCTCATTCGCATCGATATGAGCGAATACATGGAGAAATTTGCAGTCTCGCGTCTTGTCGGTGCTCCTCCGGGTTATGTTGGATACGAGGAAGGTGGCCAACTGACCGAAAAGGTTCGTCGAAAGCCATATTCTGTGGTTTTGTTAGATGAAATCGAGAAGGCTCACCCAGATGTATTCAACATCCTTTTGCAAGTTCTGGATGATGGCGTCCTTACTGACAGTCTCGGGCGTCGTGTCGATTTTAAGAATACAATCTTGATCATGACATCAAACCTCGGTTCGCGGGATATCAAAGTTACAGGCGGATTGGGTTTCGGCACGAACACACAGGAAGATAAATACAAAGCGATGAAATCCGGCATCGAAGATGCACTGAAGAGGGTTTTCAATCCGGAATTCCTCAATAGAGTTGATGACACCCTCATTTTCCATCAGCTTGAACGCTCACATATCTACAAAATTATTGACATAGCAGCGAAAGACCTCTTCAGCCGTATGACGTCGATGGGCATTTCCATTGAGCTGACTCAGGAAGCAAAAGATTTTCTCGCTGAAAAAGGATATGATCCCGCGTTTGGCGCACGTCCGCTCCGCCGAGCAGTGATGAAGTATATTGAAGATCCACTTGCCGAAGAAATATTGAAAGGAACATACATACATGGCAATGTGGTACGTGCAAAGTTTGATAAGAACAAAGAAGAGCTCTTCTTTGTTGACGCAGCGAAAGATATTGAAGACGATCAACTGAAAGAACACGGCGAAGAAATCGTCGGTACGAAATAGTTATTCTTATTTCTCAGAATGAAATCCCTCGGCATAAACCGGGGGATTTCTATTTTCGCTATTTGTGCAATCTATCACCTGCGAACAATCTGTGTAAACAGTGAAATCATACATCCTCTTTTACAAGCCGTATGGCGTCCTGTCCCAGTTTACTCGAGAAAAAAATCACAAAGCACTCTGCGATTTCGGTCCATTTCCAAAAGATGTATATGCTGCAGGAAGATTAGATGCCGATAGCGAAGGCCTTCTTTTCCTCACAAACGATACTGCTGTCAATCATCAACTGACTGATCCAAAATTCGAGCATGAAAGAACGTATATTGTTCAAATCGAGGGAATTCCAGATAATGACGACCTCGCACAGTTAAGCAGCGGAGTTGTTCTTGAAGCAAAACGCACGAAACCAGCAATTGTGCGATTATTAGATCACGAACCTGACTTCCCTCCACGTGCCGTGCCAATTCGATTTAGAAAAAACGTTCCGACAGCGTGGCTGGAAATGACACTACGCGAAGGACGCAATCGGCAAATAAGAAAAATGACAGCAGCAGTTGGCTATCCCACCTTACGACTTATCCGTACATCGATAGCTTTCCTTACTCTAAAAGAATTGCATCCTTGTGAACACCGCGAGTTGACCCCTGAGGAAATTGAAAAGTTACACATTCTGCTTCTGATTTCTTAAGCCAACCATCCACAAATATTTTCGGTCGTATAAGTCTGACTTGAAGAGGGGGAAAAAAAACCCCGACGCACTACCAGACGCCGGGGTTAGGGAGGCTATCGAACTACCCACCGTTGGGGAGCGGCAAGTAATTCAAATATAATAACGAATCGTATATGGAAAAGGTTCCCAAAATAATTCAAATATTATTGTATTTAAAGTGTAAAAGAATAGAATTTTTTACTAATATAAATTGAGGTTTTCGCGATACTGAAGAAATAATGGTAGAATTAAAATTCGACATTCTACTGGCAATCCAGTCTCAAGTTCTATGAAAAATACAAATCGACAATTCATTACAGAATGTTCAACAAATCGACTTTTTTTTCTCATCCTTTCTTGTTCGGGCGGAGCAGGGCATATTCGAGCCGCCGAAGCATTGCACCGTACCGCTTTGTTGACTGGGCTTCCCATACGAACGGGACATTACGATGTACTCGATTTTACTTCGAGACTCTTTAAGCGGTTCTATTCTGAATCATACATTCAAATGGTTAATCGTGCACCAGAATTATGGGGATATCTCTATCAGCAATCAGAGCGAAAACCTTACGAAAAGAAAGGACTCTTCAAGCGATTTGACCAACTGAATTATAATCGGTACCTGCGAACACTCCGCGAACTTCGTCCAGACGCTATCATCTGCACACACTTCCTCCCCTACATTTCCGTTTCAAGCGAATTACGCAAGAATAATATTACAGCTCCGGTTTTTGCCGCAACCACAGATTTCGATATCCATCAACTTTGGATCGATTCTATTATTGAGCGATTTTTTGTATTCAACAAAGAGTCAGCATGGCAGCTTCAATCGAAGCACGTTCCAGCAAACAAAATTAAGATAACAGGAATTCCTATTATGCCGGAATTTCAATTTAAAGAAAAGTCCAAGGCAGTGCGTAGAAAACTTGACCTAAATATAAATCATTTCACTCTATTGATGCTTTCAGGCGGTTATGGTATCGGTCGAGTAAAAGAGACAGTTGAACAAGTTGCCTCGACATTTAACACTTTTCCAAAAAGGAAATTCAACTTGCTCATCGTATGCGGGAAAAATGATTCGGCACGTACTGAATTGCAAGCGATGTGTTTTCCAAAGAATGTTGATCCTCGTATTTACGGATTCGTCGCAAACATCCACGAATTAATGGATGCCTCCGATGTTCTCATCTCAAAAGCAGGCGGACTTACATCTTCCGAAGCGATGGCGAAATCATTACCAATGCTTATTATCGATCCAATACCAGGTCAGGAGAGCCGTAACACTGATGTTATTGTCGAACATGGTGCCGGTTGGAAGGCAATGAACCTGGCAAATCTCTCTTATAAATTGCAAAATATTCTCGAAACACCATCGCTACTTGCAAAAGCACAAACGGCAGCTCGTCATCTCGCTAAACCGAATGCAGCGATAAAAATCCTTACGGATGTCTATGATTTTCTATGCCATCAAAAGGAGCGAGGAAGATAAAAATACTCATCAATGATATAGCAATCAGTTTCATCGAACACGGATCATTACAGGGGCTACCGGTTGTATTTATCCATGGGTTTCCATTCAGCCACAAGATGTGGGAACCGCAAATGCATGAGCTGTCCGACGACATCCTTGCCATCGCATATGATGTGCGCGGTCATGGTTCCAGCGATGTAGGTGCCGGTCAATTCACCATAGAATTGTTCGTCGATGACTTAATCGCCTTGCTCGACCACCTCGGTATAGAAAAAGCAGTACTCTGCGGTCTTTCCATGGGTGGTTACATTGCACTCCGCGCTATCGAGAGACATCCGAATAGGATCAAAGGATTAGGTACTATGCGATACTAAAAGCGAATCCGATACAAACGAGGAAAAAATAAAACGCACGAATTCGATAAAAACTGTGAAGTCGGCAGGTATTTCTGTATTTGCCGAGGACTTCGTAAAAACTGTTTTTTGGACGAAAACATTCGAAAATAATCCGGGAGCTATCGAGTTCATCAAAGACCTCATTCGTGCAAATTCGACCATTGGCATTTGCGGAACGTTGCTTGCTCTTGCCTCCCGCACCGACACAACGCAGAATCTTCCTTCCATCAATGTCCCAACATGTATCATCGTCGGAGAGTATGACCTACTGACGCCACCTTCCCGTGCGCAAGGAATGCACAAAGCAATCGCCAGGTCGGAATTACACATCCTGTCAAATGCCGGTCATATGAGCAATTTAGAGAACACTAAAGACTTCAACGAAAACCTTGTTGCTTTTCTGAAGAACCATTGGTGAATAAGATCTGGAAATCTGTTATTGATATTACAGATTTAGGAATAAAAGATATACTTCATACGTACCTCTTTTACCTCTTCCTTTTTCCTCTTACCTTGTTTTATGACATTCAAACAGCTTCATCAGACGACTCCTAAGAGATTACTTATGTTTGGGCATAGAGTTGAGCGCTGTTTAAGTGAAAAAATCACAGCGCCTGGGGCTCATTTCATCCAAGCCAACAAAACACCTTCACTAGAAGAATTACCGATCCTATATTTGATGCTATCTTTCATCGTCCATTTCACTAAATTGGAAACAAATAGAATCAACTCCTGGTCTGTGTATACTACACACAAAGAAGCAAACGTGAATGCAAGGTTTGACCTTGTCTATTCGTTCACCTATATTATGACAGATATACACACGATAGTTTTAGAAAAGATGGTGCCGTTATGAATGAATCAAAACTTTCCATCGGCTATTCTCACGAAACATCGGCAGAACCATTCCGCCGCCTCCGCCGCACACGGATGACAGAGACACTTCGCTCGCTAGTACGTGAGACGGAGCTTTCGCTCAACGACTTCATTCTTCCGTTATTTGTAGTTCCTGGAAGAAAATTTCAAAAAGAAGTTAATTCCATGCCGGGAGTCTTTCAACTCTCTGTAGACGAGCTGGTTCGAGAATGTGAAGTAGTAAAAGCACTTGGCATTCCGGCAGTGATCCTGTTTGGCATTCCTGAGCACAAAGACGAAATGGGCAGCGATGCCTACAATGAGCACGGAATCATCCAAACGGCTGTACGGGCACTCAAGAAGGAAATCCCCGATCTGGTTGTCGTTACAGATGTCTGTTTATGTGAATACACTTCTCATGGTCACTGCGGCATTGTTCAGGGCAATGAGATTGTCAACGACCCATCTATCGAGCTGCTGGCAAAAGAAGCCCTGACACATGCACAGGCCGGGGCAGATATTATTGCACCATCAGACATGTTTGATGGCCGAGTGAAAGCAATCCGGGATATTTTGGACGCAAACAAATATCTCAATATCCCGATTATGTCATACTCGGCAAAATATGCGTCCGGCTTTTATGGACCATTTCGTGATGCTGCAGAGAGCACACCAAAGTTCGGCGACCGCCGATCACACCAGATGGATCCAGCTAACAGCGATGAAGCGCTTCACGAAGTGGAGCAAGACATCATCGAGGGCGCTGATATCGTCATGATAAAGCCAGCATTGCCCTACCTCGATGTCATCCGTCGCGTCAAGGATCGGTTTCAGATGCCAACGGCGGCGTACAACGTCAGTGGTGAGTACTCTATGATCAAAGCGGCAGGCCGCAATGGCTGGATTGACGAATCGCGAGTTATGATGGAAGTGCTGACGAGTATCAAGCGCGCAGGTGCAGATATGATTCTTACTTACTTTGCAAAGGATGCAGCAAAATTGTTAAAAGAAAAAATGTAATTGAAGAAGAGGTATATAATGCCACAGCGGATTTTAAGACGCCGATTCAAATCGACGAAGTCCAATAAACTTTTTATTAAAGCACAAGCCATTATTCCCGGCGGCGTGAATTCTCCTGTGCGAGCTTTCAAGGCGGTTGGACGTCCACCCATCTTTATAAAACGTGCCAGCGCGGCGTTCATATGGGATGAAGACAGAAACAAATACATCGACTATGTAGGGTCGTGGGGGCCAATGATTCTCGGTCACACAAATCCTGCTATTACCAAAGCCATACGGGAAGCATCAAAGCGTGGAACCAGCTTTGGCGCACCGACAGGTCTTGAGGTCAAGATGGCAGAACTCATCACCAAACTCGTTCCATCTATTGAGATGGTTCGTATGGTGAACTCCGGCACAGAAGCAACGATGAGTGCTATTCGTTTAGCGCGCGCTTATACGGGCAAAGATATGATCATCAAGTTCGAAGGATGCTACCACGGTCATGGTGATTCTTTTCTCATCAAAGCTGGCTCAGGTGCAATGACATTGGGTGTTCCTGACAGTCCTGGCATTCCTTCTACGATTGCCCTGAATACATTGACGGCAAGGTACAACGACCTCACATCTGTACGGACAATAATGGAACAAAACAAAGATCAGATTGCCGCCGTCATTGTAGAACCAATTGCCGGCAATATGGGATGCGTGCCTCCCATGGATGGATTTCTGCAAGGACTGCGCACTCTATGCGACGAATTCAAGGTACTGCTTATTTTTGATGAAGTAATGACCGGTTTTCGCGTTGCATTAGGCGGAGCACAAGCACTCTATGATGTACGGCCTGATCTGACGACACTTGGAAAAATTATCGGAGGCGGACTTCCCGCTGGTGCCTACGGCGGGAAAAAAGAAATTATGCAGATGGTTGCCCCGGCAGGGCCAATGTATCAAGCGGGCACACTTTCCGGCAATCCTCTTGCAATGGCGGCAGGATTTACGATGCTGCAGATTCTCCATGCCAACAAGATGATCTACAAACAATTGGAACAACGATCAGCTCAGCTTGAGGAAGGGATACGAGATAATCTTAACAAGCTTGGTCTTAAACATACATTTAACCGTGTTGGTTCGATGTGTACACTCTTCTTCACCTCAAAGCCCGTCAGTGATTATAACTCGGCAAAAACCTCCGACACAGCAAAATTCTCTCTGTATTTTAACTTGATGTTAGAACAAGGAATTTATCTTCCACCTTCGCAGTTTGAAGCAGCATTTATTTCCACTGCTCATTCAGAGAGAATAATCGAGAAGACAATTAAGGCAAATTACAAAGCGTTGCGTTGAACCGACCGTTGAATTGATATATTTTAGAGTTCAATGTGAATCTACAATGGCAACCGGAAAACGGTTTGTTTATCGTTGGTTGAGAATCTGAGATGATCGCTATCTTTCCAAATCTGATTCCCTTATTTTAAATCGAACAAAATCGAAATCGTTACAATCAGCGTAAATACCAGCAAAGGGCTGCATCAGATAAAAAACAAAAGCTCCGACTAAGAATTCCTCAATCGGAGCTTTTTCGTTTTTTTCTAAAAATAATTATATCACTGCACAGTCCCGCTCGCCAAAACCCATGTGAATATACCATACACAGGATGATTGACAGTGACGGTAAGTATTGATTGCAATGGTGGGGCAGTAACAGTAGTGGGATCAGCATCCTGAACAACGAAGGTAAAAACAGTGCTTCCTTCTCCTTCGTCAAATGTATCGCGCATTGTCCAGCTAGTGTATGCACTAGGCTCAGTGCTTAGACCGGTACCAGAGATGCTAATTATTGTTCCAGGGGACATTGGATGTCCGTATTTATCGGCGATTGTGATTGACCAAGGTCCTGCGGATTCAGCGTTGCCAATAGTATATGTCGTTGGACCAGTTACATTGGAAAGGATCGGTCTCCCTGTCCATAACATAAGAACAGAATCCGTAACCCATGCTGCAGATTGTCCTAACGTACGGGCGTACACCCATGACCAACCAGGTCCCTGGGGCAAAGCATTGGCACCTTCTGGAGATGGATTACCAGACCACAAAGTCTGATTAACAAATCCATCAATATCCGTCACACCAGCGCTGCTTGCACTACTCTGACCTGTTCCGATGGTGCCATGCATTGTATTGAAATAGACCGCAGTGCCAAGAAGAACAGGATTGCTATATTTATCAGCAACTTGGACAGTCATAGTATAAGGATAAAATGCCGTTTCAAGTCCAGGAAAGTTATAATATTTTGATGCTAATGTGAAATGACGCTGATCTGGAAATCCTGCATGAACTGATATCTTAACAGGTTGAGACGTAACAAGTTTTCCTCCACCAAGATCTATCTGAGAATACACTTGCACAACTCCTGCTTGAGTGCCGCTGCGAACAGAAACACGTAATTGTGCGTTATCATCCGTACTATCAGAAGTTGAAATCAAAGAAGGAGACGTGCCGACATTCGTAAATGTATTTGGGAAAAACTGCAGAGAAAATTGTGCGAACGCCCGGGGATTTGATCCAATCAATATCCCCAGAGAATCGCGCACTTCATATGTAATGACTGAATTCTCTACAGAGCCTGTTCCAGTAACATAAATATCTGATGTTGAGACACTCACAAATGCAATTTGTGCAGGCAGCTTTTCTGATGGCCGAGTCACGGCGATCGCTTGTGGAGGTTGCAAAGTGCCATAAATAACTTTTGATGTTGTCCCATTGGGGCCGCTCACCATCAATTGAAGAGTGAACGGTCCGCTGATACCACCACCAGGTGTACCATCGTCAACCCGTATTTTATAGGATGTTAGGGACGTGTTCCGTGTATCCGGTGTTGAGGCACCCACATCGCCACTAAGTACTACTCCACTCCCTGCAAGCCCTCCAGTAATAACCGAGATTTTGTTGCCGACTGCAAGAGGATTGCCATTAGCATCATTGATAGTGAGATTAAGCGTCTGTCCGCTGCCATCCAATATATTAATAGAATCGTTTGGAACATTGGTTACGCTAATTCGTGGGGTCCCTGAAAATGTAACTACGGTTTGCTTACTGAAAGATCCGTTCGCTTTATTCACGGTCACTTTTATAGTATCGATTCCGGCAATTGCTGGTTTTCCTCCTCCATAGATGCTGACATTCGCCTGTCCTGTTACATCTGTCACACCTATTGCGCCAATCGAACCGCCGGTGGTTTCGAAATAAGCTAAATTCCCGGGCTGAACCGGATTACCATACTGATCAACCAACATTATTGAGACTGTTCCCATTGATTTTGCAGAATCACCAATACCGGGGAAGTTTGTCGAGCTCGTCCACATCGTTGAACGAACGGAATCCGGCAAACCGCCGGAGATTGTCAATTGAGCCGGTGAAGAACTAATTGTTTTTCCAAGCACGGTTGCAGAAGCAACTATCTGTAACACACGTGATTTCGTACCTGATGTTACCACGGTGGAGGCAAGTCCACTAGCATTTGTCATGATGCTGTCTGGCAATAGAAATTCCCCCCCAACCGAGCCTCCGATGATCATGAATCGAACCATTACCGCCTTTTGTAATGTAAGTGCGTAACCAAGTGAATCCAGAACGGAAAATGTAAGTAAAGCTTTCTCTGTCCCTCCAGCATTCCGGACGGAAAGTGATTTGTCACTTTGAACTATTAAATTGATGCTGGCCGCTTGTCCAGTAGCGCCTGGAGAAGTTGGACTATTAACATATTGTTTCAAATGAATAGTAACAGTTTGATTCTTCCCTGCGTCAACTTCTATGGTTGTAGTGTCATTAATGTATCCACCCGCTGATGTTACCAATGTTGTAGAATAATTCGAGCTAAGGACACCCAAGGAAAGAGTAAAAGTTCCTACACTATCTGTATAGGCCGTTGCCCCAATTTTCCCGAGATCTTCAACTTTAGCACCTTGAATACGTGTGGTATCTGATGCCCGTAGTACCGTCCCTGTGATCGATGACGTAGGATTTACTGGTTCTGTGGAATTTTCCTTGCATCCTGCAACCATCAGTAATATAACAATAATGACATAAAGTAAATTAGCACGAAAACTCATAAAAAACTCCTCAGGAAAGGATCCTTGTTTTTTGAAAAATCAAGTGTTGAGCTCATTTCTCTGTTCTGCGTTTGTTGAGATCTTTTTCCATCTCTTCCGTTGATTCCTTGATGACATTTTTTCCTGTCTGCGGTTTTATCACACGGTCTTCCAACGATGGGAGTATTTCTGCTTTGAGAAGAACAATAAGTTCCCGTTTCACAATGTTTTTTGAATCATACCCAAAGATGTAGCGGAGCCCAAATACCCACCACGGTAAATCTTTCAGTAAAGGCACTCCCTGTCGAACAATTGTCTCCGTATTGGAATACATCCCACCGATATAACTTTCCTCACCGTTCAGGAGTGTCAAAGAACCTGATGTAGAAGTTTTATGAATAACAGTTGTCACTGTGCTCGCTTCAAAAGTACTTTTTTCAACTTTGTACTGAATATCTATAAATTCCATCTCGCCAACTTTGAAAATCCTCGGTTTAATGTTAAGAATTGTTCCCGTTGGATAAAACTTTTGGACCGTGTTTCCAGAAAAGTCTTTTTCTAATACAGAGAAATCATCTCCAACTTGGAGTACGCTCGTTAAACCTGAACGGACTGGAATCTTAGAATTTGAAATCACTTCGCCAATCTGATCGGCTTCAAACATCTTGAGTGCTGCATCGATGCTCACTCCAAGGTTATTCCCTGTTGGATCTACAGTTACGCTCGTGAATTCATTTCCGAGTCTACTGGTCGTAGCTGCTGAAGATACGCCTGTAGATGTGCTTGTAACTAATGGATTAGTTGCACCGAAAATATTCACTCCGAGATTCAAATTACTTCCGCGGAAAATGGAAAAATCCATCCCATCCTCTAATAACTTTGTTCTATTCAAATCAAAGAACACACATGAGATGGAAATATCGCGCATTTTGGAATAATACTCGCTGGAATCGACAACCACGGCAACCTGCGGAGGCATAATCGTAGGGACAGAGGTTGATGATGGGGTTTGGGAAATATCTCTAGAAGGACCTTCTTTCTGTGCCTGTTCACCTTGCTTTTTCCCGATTTCTTCGAATGAAGCAATTTCCATGTACTCCGGATAGTCGATGTACCACAGTTGGTTACTCCTGAGAATAAGTTCTAATGCATCCTTCCAGTACATCGATTCAATGTTAATCCCAATGGTTTTATCTTTCCCTTGCAAGGGTGATCGATCAATAATCAACCTTCCATCGAGTTTTTTGCTCAATTCTCCGAGCGATTGTATTGCTTTTGTATATGGGACGTCGGATTTAAATGAAACCAGTTCGTCCTGATTGACAACTTTTCCCTTTGCCTTGCGTTCAATCGATTGTTCAGACTGTGCTTCCACAAGATGTGCAATCGCGACGGTCATCAGAAAAAGAAATAATAAAGAGCGTACTCTCATAGTTACCTCGTTTGTTTATCAAAAATTATTTTCTTTGTTAGTTTTCGGGTAATTCCACCTTCGTCAAGAGTAAACTCCACAGCGCTTTCTGCTGGACTGACGCGTGTAACATTTCCGCGCCACACCTTATCTCCAAGATGCAAAACGATAAGCGCATTATTTGCAAGCACAAATGCTTTTCCCGGCAGGACTGCTTTCACCTCCAATATATCTGCATTCACTTCACCAACAGGAGCCTCCGTAGAGAGAGTTTGAGTAATCATATTCTGGAAAGGATCGTATGGAGACACAATCATCGTCAGAGACTTAGCTGCTAATGATGTGCCAAGTTCAGGAATATTTCGAACAAAAAATGCGTGAATTTCCATATCAAATGCAATCCACTTGGTGACATCTTTTGTATCCGGATCAATTGCTTCTTTTTGTTCCAGCTTCATTGAAGAAATTTTATACAATCGTTGTCCGTTTTCGAGAAAGTACACGAACTTAAAAAGATTCTCGAATTGTGCCTCGCCAAGATCCAACTTATAGGCGTTGTACCCCCAGCTTATTTTTTCACTCGTTCCTAAAAATTTCATGTCAAATTTCAAGAACCCGGCTTCATCGATACCTTGACTCATATACTCATACGTTTGTGAAGAAATATCAAATTGAGGTATCTCCTTACTTCGAGAATCGTATCGCCGCTTTACTTCCTGATATTGAGTTGTTAAACGTTGAACCTCATCCGTCAACCCCGGCAGATCCTCTAACTCCTTGCTGATCGCTTGAACTTCTTTTTCGATTTTTTTTAACTGACGTGGCTGCCACCACCCCCACCATCCCACTCCTGCTACTACAAAAACAAGAAAGACAGCAAAAAGAACAATTGTATTTCTAAGTTTATTGGTCACGGTTCTCTCGCCCCCTTATCTTGTACCAAAATTGGGTTCGGGAATATCATATTTATCAACCTTTTCAATAACAATGTCAAATTCATATAATATTTTTTTACGTATTGTGATGGTGCGTACCTCCCTCAACGTCGCTGTTTCAAAGATACTTGCAATGCGCGGTATGCGTGCGCGATAGATGGCCCTACCTGAGATAATGATATTCTGCGAATTTCTGTCATCTGGTCTCAAACTGTAAATCCACAGGGAATTCAGATCCTCTATACTATTTGCAAGATAATGTAGAATTCGGCTCCATCGATCACTCCCCGGAGCGATAGAATCATAGACACTGGTTGCATTACTATAGCGGTTAATATCCTCAGTTAATGCCGCTCTTCGCTGACGAAAAACATCCAGTTCGCCTAGTTTTTGCCGCTTCTGCATGAGCTCCCCTTTAGCTCGTCTGATTTCAGCTTCCCGCCCTGTAATTTGAACAACGAAGAATGGAATCGTCAGACTTACAAGAATGGCCACTGCCCAGCCATGCCAAGCCAACGCTAATGTCCGCTGACCTTCCAGAACAAAATGCGGAACGAGGTTGATATTATAAAAACCGGGAAGGGTGGGTTGAAGTGTGCGCCATGCTGTTATGATCGGAATGACATATTCTGACACCGCTTCACCAATAGAGCCCTCGAATTCACCAATATCGAGAGTAGGGGCTTTCATATATTCCACAAGAGCACTTGAGAATTGCGGAGCGATTGCTTCTAATAAATTCACTTTATGGCTTTCACCAGCCAGTAAAATTCGATCAATGCGCGTCAATGCAATATTATCTTGCTCGAGTAAAATGCGGCTGTAGATAGTGTTCTCAATATTGGGCGATTCATATCCTTCACTAATGATAGGGGCAAAGTGAAGATAGTTTTGACCCTGCATAAAAATCAAACGGCTAAAATCATGACCTACATAGATAAGCACGGAAACTTCTTCTTCTTGAGGTTCGTACTGTGTGCGCACCATTTCCATCAACACTGCATCTGCACTGTCTAACAGTTTGATATTAGGAACACGCCCACCCATAAACGGCTTCACTTCCATAAGGAGATCATAGATATGCATACCATCTTCACGGATAAGTGAGAGCAACCCGCCTGATGCCGTGGGGACAACATCAATCGCATCTATCCCTGGAGCAGAGGCACGCATCATTGAAAGTTCTTGAGAGATCTTTTTCTTAAGCTTATCTCCTTTTAGCCCAAAGTCTCCCTCAAACTCTTGATAGGTCACAGCCGGTTCAGAAATAGCATAGGAAAGTAAATATTTCCTTGGAGAGCCAACTTCGTTTAATAGGCCAAGTAATACGGATGCATTTGTGTTGCCTTCTTCGCTTGAAGATTCAAGCGCTCCAGCAGACGAGAAAGAATCTCCCGATGAAATATCGGCAAATGATGGGCCTTCGCCAGCTGCCGCAATGGCTTGCTTTTCTTCAAATTTTCGCACTAAAGCAACGGTTTTAAAATCCCTTAGCGTTACTTTATTTCCTTTGGCAGAAAGGCGTACAAACTTAAGTTCTAGTCCGTCCACAAATAAAGCAACTGCTGTTTTTCCTTCTCCTGCTTTAATAGGCATGAGTTGGTATTTCCTCGCTCGTTAATATTTAGAAAATTGTCATAGGCTACAAGACCTATGGCCCAGTAGCACCTACACGACTAGAACTTAATTCTGTTGTTTGTAATTGTAAAAGTTGTTGAAGACGCCGTTTGTTATTTGCATAGTTCATAGCGTTTTCCATCGAAATTTTCTTCTGCAAGTATAGACGTTTTAAGTCTTGTTCCATGGTGATCATACCAAGATCCGTGCCTTCCGCAATCATTTGATAGATCTCGCTAACATTATTATTTTTGATGGCAGCATATACTGAGGGAGTTCCAAGCATCACTTCTTTCGCGAGTACACGTTTACCGTCTAAACTGGGAACAAGTTTTTGCGAAATAACACATCGGATCGTCTCTGCTAAACGATTCCGTACTCGTTCCTGCTCAATAGGCGGTGTCTCACCGATGATACGGTCAATGCTCTCAACTGCCGATGCCGTATGTAATGTAGAAAAGACTTTGTGACCAGAATCTGTAATTTCCAGCGCTGCTAAAATCGTGTCAGCATCTCGCAACTCACCGACCATAATAATATCCGGGTCTTGACGTAATGCCTGCACTGCACCGTCTCTAAAGGAAAGCACATCTCTGCCAACTTCTCTATGTCTAATGATGCATTTATCTGATTTATGAACAAATTCAATAGGCGAAGCAATAATAACAACATGCCCTTCTACACTATGATTGTTGGCATCGATAATGGAATCCAGCGTGCAACTCTTCCCCGATCCAGTTATACCTGTGACGAGGCAAAGCCCTTCCTTCGTATGTGCCAGACTAAGTACTTTTGTGACATTTGAGTGCAACTCCAGTCCTTTATAAGGGCGAAGTGTGTTATTAATTGCGCGCATATTCAGCGCGAGCTGATCCAAGTCAAAATATACGTCCGCACGGAACCTTCTGAAATCTGAACTTTCCATATAAAGCATATGAGAGAAGTCAAGATTTCTGTTCTCAAAGAGAAATGCTCTTTGCCGTTCTCCAACAATGCTTTGGATAAGAACATTAATTTCGTCCTGTGAATATTTTCCAAGCGATGGATCTGATCTTTTTGAACCGTACACTCGATACCAGATATAGCCTTGCGAGCCATATCCTCCCATATCAATATCAGAAGCGTTGATCGTAAACATACGGGTGAGAAAATGATTAACCAGAGCCAACAGCTTCATTTTCGTTGTTTCATCAGTCCGCGTCATGATATCGCTAATCATCATTTGCCGCTCAAGCCCTGTAACCGTTTTTGGGAATTGAGATGCTATCTCTTTCAAAATTTTTTGTGCATCGGTAACTATTGGCGGTAAGTCTGATGATACATCAACAACGGATGGTATATTTGGATATGGGTTTTTGACTTGTGCTGCCATGCAATTGAATTCTCTTATGTAACCTGATAATTAAAGTTCATAGATTCTTCAGTATCTTTCATTTTCATGGTCGGTTAGATAATAAGGAACTCCAATTAAAAAAGCAAATGATGAAAAGGATTTTTTTAAGTGTTAACCCCATCTTCCTATACTGACTCCATTTACCTGTTCCGTCACCTACGATTCTTCTTCCTGGAATGAAGGGCAAAGCAAATAGAAAAGCAGTCGAGAATTTTCTCTGTCACATTGATTATTGCCTATTTTGCCCTATTTTCTTCATTCATCAGAATGGCTAATCCTCTTCGGTTGTGTTCGAGACGACTTCTTCGAGAGTGGTACTTCCCTCTTTCATTCTCTCCATCCCCGATCGTCGCAATGACCACATTCCGTCCTTTATTGCTTGATCACGGATAGCATTCTCGTCTACTTTATCGCCTGCATTCAAAATAATATCCTTAATTGGCTTAGTAAAGTATAAAGCCTCATGAATTGCAGCGCGTCCCTTATATCCGCCGCTACATTTTTCACATCCGACTGCTGTATAAAATGTATGGGTAGAGATATCTTCATCGGTAAGACCGAATTTCAAGAGGTCTTTCTTTTCACTATTATCCATCGGTTTCTTGCATACATTGCAAAGCGTGCGGATAAGTCGCTGGGCGACAATAACATTGATTGCATATGCAAGCAGGAATGGTTCAATACCCATTTTGAACAAACGCGCAATTGCACTGGGGGCATCATTTGTATGCAATGTTGAAAAAACCAAATGGCCTGTATTTGCCATCTTAATGGCCGTTTCTGCGGTTATCTTATCTCGCATTTCACCAACAAGCACAATGTCAGGATCGTGACGCAGGATTCCACGGATCGCCTCGTCAAATCCCATCTTAGGACCAATTTTCAGCTGACGCGCTCCTTTGACGATATATTCTACCGGGTCTTCGATCGTCAACACATTCACAGTGGGATCAATAACCTGATACAACGCTGCAATCAGTGTAGTTGATTTACCGGATCCAGTCGGACCTGTAAGAATGATAATCCCCTGAGGTTTATTAATGGCTTTATAAAAGAATTGACGTGCCGGTCCCTGTAACCCTAATTTTTCTAAATCGGTGATAACTTTGCGGTCATCCAATACGCGGATAACAACGCTCTCAAACTTATGTTTGAATTCCGTAGTTACGATTGGCATGATTGAAACACGGAACCGGAGTTGATGCCCGTCAATAACGCGTTGTATGAATCCATCTTGAGTCATTTCACGCTCAAACCGATCTACATTCTTCGTACGATCCTTGATCACCGCGAGCACTGCCTCAGGAACTGTGTTATCTTGAATGTGCCAGACTTGCAGATCGCCGTCCATGCGAAATAAAAAGTTGGTTCGGTTACCTTCCGACGCGACGACGTGAATGTCACTTGCACCCCGTCTCACTGCTTCAACCAAACACCCCTCGAACAGATTGACCAAAGCGCTCTTGCTGATTTCTGCTTCGAGAGCCTGTTCATCAAGTTGTTCATCTCCTCCGCCACCTTCTTCAACAGTGATTTTATTATCATCAAGAAGTTTTAGAAACTCGTTTTGGGCTGGTGCCACTTTATCCATTAACGACTGGAATTCTTTTAAGCGCACATAACAAATTTCATATTTCTTCACATTGAAACTGCGAGCCACAATAGGCAGATTGCGATCAGTAGGATCCGCTGCTATAATGATGAGTTTATCCGGCTGGCGTTCATCAAATTTGAACGGCAACATTTTTGATTGGATCATCATTTCGCGCTGCTGGTCTGAAAGCTGATCGACATATTTCTTTGTAAAAGCGATCCGTGCATCATCAACTTTTTCATCATCCTAAGAAATACTTCGCGGAAAGCATAAAGATTTGCCACTTCGCGGAATACCGCATCGTGATCTGCTCCAAATTCTGTTACAAGGATCTGCCCAAGATTTTTTCGGTTTTTCTTATTTTCATCGGAATCCTTCATCTTGAGGGACTTCTCAAGCGTTTCAAAGTCGATAATCCCCTTTTTGAGGAGCGTGTAACCGATTTTATCAGTTATATCTATTTCGGCCATGGTTCCATTCCTCTTTCTTTCATAACACTCTCCGCATGTCTTGCACTATATATATTTTAAGGAAGTAAAAGGTGCAATGGCAAAAGCATATGCGGATTTTCAGGCTTTACCAATGCCGTTTCCGAAGAAACGATAGTCAACGCTGTAAGCACAACCATCATGATCATCGACACTGACAATTGAATAACTTCGATGGCATTTTTCATGCGATAGGATGTTTCTTTTTCGTAGTACTCAGCCAATTGAAGCGCAGTCGCTTTTACTGTGCCTGTCTCGGCACCGGAACTAAATCTAGAAATAGCAGTTTTGGTGAACACACCTGTTGCCTCAAACGCCTCCGTCAAACCTTTGCCACGTTCGAGCATCATCGGTATCGCTATCGTTTTAATCTGATGTTCCATATATCTGTTACCGCATGCCTCTGCTGCCATTCGGATAATTTCAATGTTTTCACCCGATCCGCTGTAGAGTGCGTAAAACACACGGCAGAATATTTCGATAGCTGTTTTGTGCAACATAGAACCAATCACCGGAATTTTAATTAAGTATTGATCTGCCAAGAATCTGCCCCGCTCTGTCCTTATAAATCGCAATAATACAATCAATGGCACAGTAAATAGGATGGTAAGAACAAGTGCATTGCCCATCAACCAGTCACTGAACTTTAGTGTCGCCGCAGTCATCGGAGGAAGTTTAATGTGAAATTTTATAAACATTTCCGCTGTTTTGGGAAATATATATGCGACATAGAACAAACAGGCGAGGAACAATACGAACAACGTAATCAAAGGTGTTATGAGTGCACTCTTGAGGTTTCTTTTGAATTCTGCATTTCGTTCCATAAATTTTGCAGCGCTCTCATAAATCTCCACCATATTGCCGCTCTTTGATGCTAAGCCAAGCATTTGTGCGGTGAATTTGCCGATTACCGGCGCTTGTTTCATGAAAACTTTTTCGCTGTCTTTTCCTTGCTTCAATTCCGCATTAATTTCCTTAATGGATTCGCGAAGAGTTGCATTGGGAATGTCATTGATAAGCAATTGCATCACTTCATTGAATGGAAGTTTTTGCCTCATTAAATCTGTGCTCACTCGTACAAAAGTGATAACATCAACTGTGGGGGCGGCACGTTGTTTTGTGCCAAATAATTTTTTTCTAACGTAGACAACGCGAAACCCCATCTTCTCTAATGCAATACGAACTTCATCAGAAGTGAATGCTTTCTGTTCACCGTCAATCGGCTTGTCATCCCCCTTTTGTACACGATAGATGAACGAAAGCCGTTCGTGAATTCCCGTCACTTTAAATTTCTTGTCGTGAGAGAGTTCTGCTGCTTTTATTTTAGCAATGCTTCTAGTGTCGGCAGTAATTGACCCGGAAACCGCCTTCCCAGAAAGCGTCACACCATCGATACGATATTCAGGCATACGATTTTATATTTTATTGGTGAATAAATGATTTGAATAGAATTATCTCCGTTTTCATACTACGATAATACACTTTTTCGCTCTCTGTGTCAAGAACCCATGGTTCAACAATTCTCCTACTACTACTCAAAACTGTCAAATCGGCTGCCGAATCTCGCATACCGGGTTACGCAGTCTCAATCTCTATCCCCTTTGTAGCTTATCTCGTACCATTTCAGTAATGTGGCGGAAGTCTATCTTGCCGTTTCCCATCTTTGGAAGATCTTCAATCACCACAAAGTGCTTCGGCAAAGCGATATTCGGTAATTCTTCGGACATTTTTCTTAGAATTATCTTTTCGTCAATTTTCCGTGTAATGGCTGCGACAATCTTTGCTCCACGCACAGAATCCGGCACTTCCACAACGCAGCATGAAATTTCTTCCGGCAGAAGATGCTCCAGCACATTTTCTACTCGGATCAAGGACACCATCTCGCCACCAATTTTCATGAACCGTTTTAATCGGCCCACATGCCAGAGATATCCTTCTGCATCGTGATATCCCATATCTCCGGTATCATACCACCCGTGGCGAATACTGAGTGTTGTCGCTTCAAAATCATCGAAATATCCCTTCATGATATTTTCGCCCTTCACGAGTATCTTTCCAATTTCACCAACACCGCATTCCTCGCCAGTCTCGTAGTTCTCAACGCGCACCTTTACATTAGGTAATGGCTGTCCCACACTTCCAGCCCGATTGGCCACAGGAGAATTTACACTAATCACAGGACTTGTCTCTGTACAGCCGTATCCTTCCAGTAGAGTAATATTATGTTTATGAAGAAATTCCTCCCGAAGTGAGTCGGGTGTTTTGTCCGCACCGGTCAGCATGATACGGCATGTGGAAAAATCTCCCGGAACAGATTTTCTCAAATATCCCCACATGAATATCGGCGTGCCCACAACAAATGTAATTTTTTCCTCGCGGATGATATCGCAAATATTTTTAAAATCCAATGGATTAGCATATGTCACAATCGTCATCCCATAATACAACGGAAGCCACAAGTTTGCCGTCAATCCAAATACATGGAAGAATGGAAGGTTGGCGAGAAAAATATCTTCATCGCTAAGATCAAACACCTGGGAAATACCGATGAGATTAGCAGAAATATTCCGGTGCGTTAAGAGAACCGCTTTAGGATCTTTTTCACTTCCGCTTGTAAAAAGAACAACGACATTATCATCTTCCTCGCCACCATGGATTTTTTTCAGAAGCCGTTCCACTGGAAGCTTTGCACGGAGCGCTGCTTTAATTTTATCGAGAATAGATACTTTCGCCAAAACATCCTCAATAAAGATCATACCAGGAACTCGTGGACAATTAACCTTTTCAAGGAGCGCTTTCGATGTGATGATAATTCTCAATGCGCATTTCTTCTGGGTATATTCGCAGTTTTGTGCAGCACCGGTGGAATAGTTGATCATCACTGGAGTTCGGCCGCTCATAAGCGCTCCAAGAATGGAAAACGCACACCCGGCAGAAGTTGGTATCATAATACCGATAAAACCCTCTTCGAATTTCCTGAACTTATCCGCCAAGATAAGTGAAGCTATAAGTGCTTTTCCGTAGCTGAAATTCTTACCTGTTGTGCGATCGATAATTGCTGTTTTGTTTTCAAATTTTTTGGCGATGCGTACAAAGTGGTGATGAAGAAGCATATCTCATTCCTTTTGAATGATAATCGAAATATAAAATATATTCCGTGCTGTCAACTGAACGGTAATGCATTTTGATTCAAGATAGAAGAGTTTGCGAACAACGGCAAGAAGAATTTTCCTAATCAAGAATCCTGGCGTAAAAATAATGAAAACTCAGAATAGAGCATTAATGCCAGTCCCAAAATATTGTAACGAGATAGAAGATAGTAAGAATTGCTCCAACAGCCGAAATGCCAAATGTCATCGCCGGTGAGAATGCATACCATAGCCATCCCGCAACACTGCTGGCAATCAATATGCAAATACTTTGCATGCCAGTATAGAATCCGATGGCAGTTGCTACATCGTTCTTTGGAACAATATTGGATATCCACGCCTTCGATATTCCCTCAGTACCTGCGGCATACATTCCATAGAAGAAGAACAGCACAAGCAAATCAGTCGTTGATGTTGCAAAAATTATTCCACCATAGACAAATGCAAACAACGCTAATCCGAGAACGAGTGTTGTCTTCAATCCGATCTTATCTCCCAGCGCGCCTATCGGATATGACATCATCGCATAGATAAAATTATAGAAAATGTACACACCAATCACTTGTAGGTCGGTTGCTCCTTGATGCCGCATCATTAAGAGAAGCAGGATATCGGAACTATTTATTAACGCAAAAAAGAGAAGTCCGACAACAAGAAATCTGAATTGAAGCGGAGCTGTTTTCCAGTACTTCAGGAATGCAAAGAATCCGGGCATCTCCACCGATACTGATTGTCGGTATTTTTCCTGCACACGAAATGTTAAAGCACTTGCAAGAACTCCTGGAATAAAAGCCAACAGAAACAGCGTTTTATACTGCCCCGGATAAAATATCAGAAAGACCAACGCTGCAAGCGGACCAAGCGTTGCGCCGAGTGTATCGAATGCCCGATGAAATCCAAACACTCGTCCTTTAAACTCTGGTGCGGTTTCTGCCGATAGCATCGCATCGCGAGCACCAGTCCGAATTCCTTTCCCCAACCGATCAAGCGTGCGTACACCAAATATCCAGAGTGGAAATGACAAGACCGCCATCATCGGCTTGGAAATTGCACTGAGGGAGTAACCCAATTGGATAAACCTTTTTCTTCTCCCTACTGTATCCGAAAGATGACCAAAATATCCTTTACTCAATCCAGCGGTCGCTTCCGCAACACCTTCCAAAAGACCTATGAACACAACGGAAAAGCCAATGCTGGTAAGATACATCGGCATGACAGGATAGAGCATTTCACTAGCGATGTCGGTACAAAAACTCACGAGCGAAAGAAGAACTATCGTACGAGTAATAAATTTCATCACATTTTTCCGTATCAAAACATTTTAATATACTCACCAACTCTCGAGAGAGCAATACCGCCACATTCATTCCTGGATATTTCGATGGAATGAAAGAAAAAGTTTGTTATATTTCTAGCAAATCATTTTATAAAAAATTCGTATAAGAACAGGAAGTGTATGAACTCAGAGCTAATCATTCAGGGCATGCTTGGCGGAACATTGCAACGTTGATGACAGTAGCCATCACAGGAATTCTTATCGATGGATAGATCACATCGCACTATACTTCTGCACAATGTTAAACTTATTTTGAAAAATATTTCACTTTGATTCGCTCCTTACTCATCTGGATCACTACAGGTATAGTCATTTTTTTTTGGCTATTCTTACTTGCCCTGAGCCGTCTCTTCGACCATGATCCCGTTTTGTATCGAACAGGGTTTCTATTCAGAAAACTCGGGAAGACTCTGACCCAAATCAATCCTGCATGGAAGCTTCACATTTCAGGAGAAACCATTTCAAATCCGAGGCAGCCGTATGTTGTTGTGTGCAACCATCAATCAATGGCAGATATTCCGTTGATCAGCAACTTACCTTGGGAAATGAAATGGATGGCGAAAAAGGAATTATTTAGGATTCCAGTAGTCGGATGGATGATGCGGCTTGCGGGTGATATTTCTGTTGATCGGAAAAATCCTCGCAGCGGTGCACTTGCACTTATTAAAGCCCAGCGAGTGCTTGAACAAAAATGTTCTGTGATGATTTTCCCTGAAGGTACACGCACACTCGACGGGCGTGTGCGGCAATTCACCGATGGAGCATTTCACCTTGCCATCAAAGCCAAAGTACCGATCCTGCCGCTCGTCATCGAAGGTTCGCGCGATTGTATTCCGAAGAATAGCTGGAAATTTGGCAAACCCTCGAACATTTTTTTGAAAGTCCTGCCTCCCGTCGATACTTCTTCGTTGACCGTACAAGATGTTTCTACCTTGCGCGATACCATACGCATGGCAATTATGAAACAAATAGCAGAATCGCGCTCTGTACCTGTAGAGTCTGTAGATGGTATGAATTCGTTTTCTGCAACATAACGTCGCTCGTAGCCTTGCTGCTCGTTAACTCTAGTATATGAAAAGTACTTTTCTGTTCCACGAAGTTATTACTTGCGATTACGCACGTCTCGTTGTGCAGAAGACAAATTACTACCCTCGCCGTTGCTCGAAAATTACTCCTGCTGATCTATACTTTGTGGAAAACAAATTTCCCCTATATCCCTGATTATAAATCTATCTAGAATACATCAGAAGGTCTTTCGTTTTAAAACATTCTTCGTTAGTTATTCTATTACGCCACAGGCGTATCAGTCTTTGGCGGAGAAATATTTTTTGCTTAGACTCTTGACATTGAACACAGTACATGGTTAGACGACAAAAAAATACTTTACGGCTATTATGACAAGTAAAACAAGCGAGCTGACGAACGGATAACAATGAAATAGATAGTGCAAGCAGTGTTTTTATTTGAAATAATTTCAGTGGGATTTGATAGTTCGTTTATCTGATCGGCAATTTTATCAATCAGCTCTGCTTGTTCAAGTTCATTTTGTTCTAGAAGTTTTACTCGTTTCTCTCCTTGTTCCAACGAGATATTTTTATGCTTGCCGTCCTCTTTCGAAGCGTTTCTGAAATATTTCTTAACATCGCCGAAAATCTTTCCGCCGGTTTCAACAATGATCGGACCATATTTCAAGATTTTATACCATGGTATTTTCGAAAGAATGCTAACGGCACTTATTGGATTATCTTCCTATGTTTATTGAAGAATGTTTTTACCGCTTAACGGATGGGCGCTGATCGCACACGATCTCCTTTGTTTGCTTTCTATTATATATATTCTTTATCAACGGAACAGTAATCTGTCGGTTTCTCCTTACGAACCAGAAGGATTTACTATCTTGCCAATAAACAATATCGTTCCAGATTGATGTTCACGAATGGCAAAAATAAAAGGATGATCAATGCGCATAACATTGATTTCAGGTCTACCGGGGTATACAGCTGTTATTCCAACACCTATTATTGTCACAGCAGCAGCCTCTGTCCCTTCCTCATCAACATCCACATACGTTTTGTGTAATACGTCGGAAACGAATAATCCGCCAATAGCACTTATGTGACTAAGGTCTGCCCTCAAAGGGTCAAACGCTATTCCCATACCTAGTGCCTTCAATTCATCCTTCAATGATTGAGAATATTTCAGCGTAAATTTAGGCATATATACATCGACTTTTGCTGAATCTAATTTGTTTATAATTGTATTCCATTGAGCTTGCGTCAGTGCCGATGCAAATTGATCAATGGAAATTCCGGCAGAAGGTAATATAATCGTCATACTATATGACCGATCACTGTAAGGTAAATCTATCGCTTGTACAGAACTATCTGCATAATATGCATAGGTGTCTTCCTGGCTCATTAACTTGCATGTTGTAACGCTTCCATCTTCGCATGTGAAAGATGCATCTTTAGTACCCGATGTGTCAAATTTATACGTCCACGTCCCTTTAAAATATATTGCATTGATGAGATACATTACGATATCGGATGGAATATTGCCATCTATTATCGTCGGGATTTTACCGTTTGTCTTCGTGTTCACCCAATTGTTGATGGCTTGTGATGCACTGGGCAGAGTAAAATTCAGAGAGTCCACTTCTGCATCGAAATAGTTTTTATTGACATTCAAGAAATTGGACAACACCGGAAATCCACCTCTATACCAGATAGAATTAGCATTTTGGAATGTGACGTGAGCATCAAGGGTTGTTAATAAGGCAGAGACATTTTTATACGCATTGTTTATATCATTCAATGACATACCAGCATCGCCAAGCGCCTGTTCCAACGAATCAAGCGTAGAACCATTTGCACCATTGAGCAGCATGCCAAATGCCATGGAAACACTAAAGGGAGAGATGAACACGTTCTTGTTTTGTTCACTTCCGTTGATTCGGGCAAAGAGCTTGAAGCCGAATGAATTATCAGATGAGACAATGGTATTTTCTACTATATCAAGATGACGGATATTTGGCTGAACTTGTGACGGTTCAGTGCAATTAGTTCGACAACCCAATAAAACAGTTGTGGCAATTACGAAAACAAGAATTAGAAATATTGTTTTATTCATAAGACGCTCCTTTGTATGAGAATAAATAGAACAAGTCCATCCTCTTCACTTTTAAGCCGGAGGCTCATACGCCTTGGACTTACAAATCCGTACCCACTGTTGCAAATCATAAATTTTGAAAAGCGTTCATTCCGTCAGCTTGAGTGCCTGGTTAGGCAGCATTACTTTGTCCCGACGAATATTTCGATTCAAAATACTTTTTTTGGCATTCCTTCCAATCCATAAATCCAACCCACCCAAACATTACGACCATTGGAAGAACAACGAATACTATTGTATATAATATTTTTGCTTCATACGACAGAAACCAAGTCAAAAGCAATGACAGAGGTAGCCCATAGAGCAGGCTAAATTTCAACGAGTAAGCAATCTGCTTATTCTTAATTCTTTCAAATTGAACGACACGTTTCTTCATGCTCTTTTCTAAAAAAAAGAATAAAGCAAACAAAAGAAATAATATTACAAATATTCCGACAACCATCATATTTAATGGCGGTGGATTAAATATCAATCTTACCAATAGTGGAACAAAGAAAATGAATGGAATATATTTATTTTTGTTTTCCATGTGTCTCCTCGTTTTGATAATGTTACCTAACGGATGGCGGCTAAGTCCCGATTTGATCTTCGATCAAATCGAGTATCCCGTACAGCGGGACTGACGTGCTGATAACTTTTGCGCCAGAGGCGCATGTGCCTTGGGCACACAATATACACAAAACGAACAAAGTTCATTCTAAAAAGTTTATTATTAATAACCAAACCTCTGCTCGCCATGCTTGGCGTACCACACCTGCCCCGCGTTTTTGCAGGGCTCATTCCGTTAGCTTGAATATTATGACAAAGTCAAGCCGATTTCAAGAGTACCAAATTGACCGATTTGTAATTCGGAATATAACCGACTCCGACCACACTAACGCACACACCACCAGGTGAAACGAGCTTTCTCCATTGAATAGCCTTTGCTGACGTACATACTATCTAGCTTCTGCGACTTGAAGAGTTGGGTCTTCTTCAAGCTGTAGGCTCGATGCGCCTTGAGCCGCGTTAGACTTCTTCAACTCTTCCTTGGTGTATGACTTGTGTACCTTCCGTTATTTATGTCTTTAGTCTAATGGAACCGCTGGTTATGTTGCAATTGTTTCATCTAAGTAAAACAAGTTTCTTCGTTTCTGTAAATGTTCCGGCTTGCAAACGATAAAAATAAATTCCGCTCGACATATTTGCCGCATTCCATTGTTTAGAACAATTTCCCGCTGACATTTCTTCCGAGACAAGTGTTGCAACTTCTCTTCCTAATAAATCAAATACTTTTAATGATACAAACGATTCTTTTGGAAGATCATAAGAAATAGTAGTTGTTGGATTAAATGGATTGGGATAATTCTGACTCAGAGTAAATCTCTTTGGCTGAGAAGAAGGTTGCTTTACATTAGTCATTAAATCAGAAAGAGGCCGCCTCCACGCACCGCCACCCTCAGTTCCGACCAAGAGATCCTTGCCGCCTTTCCCATCGGGAGATACGGTGACAGTCCAGTCCCAAGGGTTCATCGAGGCCGAATGAATGTCAGTCCAATGAGCACCGTTGTCAGTAGAAAAAAAGACACCGCCACCCCATGTCCCAACAAAGATATTTGTGTCACCTGTCTCTTCGGGAGATACGGCGATTGAATTGATAAAAGTGGTTGTGAGACCGGAATTAACGGCAGTCCAATTAATGCCGTTGTTTGTGGAAAGAAAGATCCCATTATGTGTACCTGCAAAAAGATTCGTTCCACTAACAGCAAGAGCATTTACATTGGTATTAGCTAGACCTGAGTTGACGGCAGTCCAATACGTGCCGTTATTGGTAGAAAGAAAGACTCCGCCACCCTGAGTCCCGGCAAAGATATTTGAGCTGTCCGTTCCGTTTTGGGTTACGGCCAGAGCATAGACTGTATCGTTCGTCAAACCAGAATTGACAGCAGTCCAGTGTGTCCAACTTGACCCGTTAAAGGCTGAGCGAAATATCCCGTTGCCTTTAGTACCGACAAAGAGATTTAAGCTATCGGTCCTTCCAGGTGATGGACTCACGGCAAGTGACCAAATATCCGTGTTCGATATACCGGAATCGACTGCAGTCCAATTTGTCCATCCAGTTCCATTATAGATCGATAGAAAAACCCCATGGTGAAATGTGCCTGCAAAGAGAAGCGTGTCAGATGCTGTAAGAACAGTGGCAACAATATTCGTAGATCCAAATGGATCCCAGCGTGTTCCATTGTTAGTCGATAGAAAGGCTCCACCATCGGTTGTTGAAAAGAGATACGTGCCGCCTGCCCCGTTTGGAACGACGGCAAAAGAAAGAACAGCATAATTAGTTAACCCGGAATCAATAGCAGTCCATTGAGCAGAAGTTTCAGCCGGCAAAAAGAACAATCCACCAATGAATAAAACAGCAACGAAAAGAACTTCATAAGATTTTCCTCTTTTAATTGTTCTTTTTAGGTAATTAAATAAGAATGCAACATAACGGACGGGCGCTAAGCTGCGGCGCTGCAAACGTTCAACATGCTGATAACGGAACAAATTCATTGTACTTATTTTCATATTAAAGCAAAATCTCTGCTTGTCATGCTAATTGTAGCGAACCTGCCCGCCATACTTTATATTTTGGCGCGCTCATTCCGTCAACTTGAGCGCCCGGTCAGGCGGTAATTTTATCCTTTCTATCTAAATATTCAGCCAATGACAAAAATTTCTTCGGCCATACATATCCATTCTCTTCGCTTAGGAGCACTCCAATTCCTTTTACCGAAGAATTATCAATCGGTCCATAGACGTGTGGAAAAACCGATGAAGTACTTATATGCTGTGTTCCAGCTCCTTTTTCCGGTGCTGCCGATTCGTATTTTGTTTGTGATTTTAACTTTAATGGATCGATTTTGAGAAGTAATAATTTATCCTCAACATTCGAATAATAATCATTGGCAACTGAGATTACTGAAGCTTCGAGTGCGCAATGAACAAAACCATTTTCGTCAAAATCGATAGGGATATAACTATCTCCTTTGATTAAATGCAGATAGTCTTTTTCTTTTACGATATGATAAATCATTTCTAATTCTTTCTAAATTATCGCCTAACGGACGGCAACTAAGCTGCCGCAACGAGAAGCCGCAAGTTGCTGAATACAATCCAAGTTTATTCTGAAAAGTTTATTATTAAATATCTGAACCTCTACGCGCCATGCTTAATGTACCCATTTACCCGCCATGCTTTATCTTTGGGCGGGCGCTCATTCATAATTAGTATCACGCTTCGCGTGATTCATTCTTCTCGACAAGCCGAGCTTGAGCGCCTGGTTAGGCGATGCTGGTGAACAACACTCACAGAATTGATCCTGGAACCGTCAATCTTCGTAATAAGGATAAGGACATTAAAAAATAATTCTGTGAATTTATCAGTACTCCACAATCGTTGAGCCACGCCAAATGAAAGTGAAGAAACCTGAAAAAGAGTCGACCTATTATGGAATATTATCCCATTAGCTTATCGAAGTCTTCCACACTTACCGCTGGTGCTGTACGAAACGCAATCCCTAATAATTTAGTCAAGGCTACTGAGATCTTCATCGCTTGCTCAAAATCAGGCAGATCTATGATAAGAACTAAATCTAATTCCCCGAGCAGTGCAATATCCAGCCTTGATCTTTCCACCATGCTTCTTGATTAAAGCGTTGGCTTTATCGGTGCGTTTCGCGCTGATTGACTTTAGCGCATCTTGTGAGTAATTACCAAACATCAGAAAAGTAGTCATATCAATCTCTCCTTTCTTTTGGTGTTTGAGGACGCGACTACCATGACTCATTGGGATTCTCCAGGCAAATTTGACCTGAGAGCGGATAATAATTAAAGTGAAAGTTTCTTTCTAACATGGGCGGACTCTCATAAAGTGGTCAGGCAAAGTATTTTGCATAATCAAAAACTATAACTTAACTGAAGTTGTAGACCATTCTTACTCGGTACAATGTTGAAATTGTACTGTTTCTTTTCCATTATTTTGTTGTAGAGTTGTTCGTTATACTTGTCAACCTGAGCAGAAGCATCTATCGCTTCCCAAACAGCAGAAACAAGGGCAACTCCAAACCCGATATAAAACCAAGCGGTAATTCTTGTTTCCGTATTGTAATAATAATTCCAGGAGTATCCATATGGATTCGGAGTTGAGTAAACATCTGACGTATAGCCGGCAGTTAATGCAAGAACAACTCCGCCCACTCTAGCAGCAGAGAAGAGAAGTCCTCGTCCCCAATTGCCGGCGTACAAATGTCCAGTGCTCGTGAGGAGAATCGAAAGAAGAACAGCCGTGGTGGGACTTTTCTTTTCATTCTCGTAGTATATCATTTTTTGAGCATCGGATTGACTACTTGATTCCTGCTGACGCGGCTGTTGCTGAATCTGTGAATCGGTTGAAACCTTCTCTTTGGTGAACTTGAGTATGTTGCTATATTTTACTGTTAATGTTGATCCTCCAATCAATTCAATTTTCACATATTTCTTTGGAACGTTTTCGATTATCGTTCCCTTGAGAATGTCTCCATTTTTGAGATAGATAACATCTATACGCTCTTGTCCAAGAGCATAAAACAAGGGGAAGAGAATTAGAACAACGATTGCGATTAGATTGCTTTTCATTGAAGTATCCTTTCGATTTTTAGACATCGTTATGATCCGGATATAAAACATTTCGCCTAACGGATGGGCGCTAAGCTGCGGCGCTGAGAACTTTCAAATTGTACGAAACGAAACAAGTTCATTCGCAAAACCAAATTAATAAACACTCAACTTAATAATTACAATAAACAAAATTAACTAACGAGAACCCACAACAAGTCATGTTTAACGTACCACGCTTGCCCGCCGCATTTTTGGCGGGCTCATTCCGTCAGCTTGAGCGCCTGGTGAAGCGGGCAAGCTTTTTACCTTTTCTGCTGATTATATTCGTTCACATACTTTGCAATTTCCAGCATTGGGGCAATCCATATCTGTCCTTCGTTTTCTTTGATAAAATGCAGCAATTTGCTATGTGCCTCCAAAGAAACATTCAGCGAATGTTCACCCCCGACTCCATGAAAAAGGAATACAATAAGGGAGTTACTCTCCATTGCTTTCTTCACCAAAGCAATAAGCACATCACCAGGTTCTCCGTTAATCATATAGGATCCGATATCGTATAAATCAATTTCATTGATTCTTTTCATTTTTCCCTCTACACCTCTCGCCGCAATAAACGTCCTTTTTATTTTCGGTACATACGATGAATCACCTGCATGAGTATCTCCACATGGATATGCGAATGTTCTCATTTTCTCTCCATCGATAGCATTCAATAAAACATTGGTCATATCAATTTCGTCGCTCATTCGTTGCATTGAATATGAATGGAGATCATAATCAGGTTGAACCCATTTTCTATCAGGTCTATTTCCTTCGCAAGGATGAAATAATGTATGATTTCCAAGCTCATTTCCTTTCGATGCGATGATTTTCCATTCAGCTGATCGTTCGCGAAACCCTTGGAAAAATCCTGATATATAAAATGTTGCCTTTAGACCAAGAGAATCTAATAGAGGAACAACATGATCTAGATGCACATTCAAAGCATCGTCATATGTAAGACAAACTGCACATCTCTTATTGTGCCATATGGTATTTTCTTGTGCATGTACTAGCGCTGCCATAAGAGTGATAATAAAACAAAACAATATCAATATTCGTGTTATTTTCATCTGAAAGGATCCCTTAGTTTATAATTTTATTCTTTCTGAGAAATTCTCGTATCGCTGCAAAACTGTCTATAAATGATTGCCGGGAAAAACCACCATGCATTGCACCTTGAATTGTAACCAATTTATTGGGCACACCTATTGAATCTAGAGCCGCATGAAATTTTACGGTATTATCATATACTGAAACATCATCTTTACTCCCCTGAATAGATATAATAGGAGGAAGTCCTGGACGCACATAGTTGATAGGCGATAACTGCTTAGCAAGCTCCTTACGATTTTCAATGCTGCCAAACCATTCAATTGCATAATGTTTTGCACTTGGGCCGTCAAGAAGATCGGCAACATCGGTTATGCCGTACCAATTAATGATAGCAGCGACATGAATCTGCAATTCGTCCGCTTTATTCCAGCGAACACTATTATCGGTGGGATACCGACGATCAAATGCCGATTGTGCTTGTAGCATCCCCGTCATCAATGCTAAGTGTCCACCTGCTGATCCGCCAGTAAGGACAATCTTCGACGTATCAACATTATATTCTTTAGCATGAGAAACGAGCCAGCGAAGAGCGCATCGACAATCTTCAACAGCTGCAGGTGCTAACGAATTTCGGGCTAAACGATATTCCACATTGATAACAACCCAGCCAAGTGACAAATATGGCAGAAGCTGCAGAACATTGCGTTCCTTCTGGCCTTCAACCCAACCGCCACCGTGGAAAAGTAATAATGCTGGCACAGTGGTATTCATTGTCTTAGGCAAGTAGAGATCAAGTTTTAAATCTGTATTATTTGCTGTCGAATAGACAATATTGGGATATATTTCATATTCATCAGATGCATAGTCAATCCAAGGATCTGTACTTATTGATTGTGTGTGGCATACTGTTGTAAACAAAAGGACTATGAGGGTTAAAGAATTATATCTGATCATAACTACTCCATAAAATAAATTTGATAATCTGCTTGCCAGCCGTCTTTTTGGCGGGCTCATTCCGTCAGCTTGTCACGAAATGACCACTTCGTGAAGCGCCTGGTTAGGTTGTGTTTTGCCGATTTATTTTTTCTGTTTAAGCATCCATTCATATATTTCAGGATTCTTTTCATAGAGAAACTGTAAATGATGTCCTTCATTTTCTAAGCGTGTATATTTGATATTACCATTGCATTTTTTCAATGCGTTTACTATTCGCTCTGTTTCGCTAATTGGAATTATAGTATCTGCTGTTCCATGAAAAGCCCAAATAGGAGTATTTTTGAGATTACAAATTCTTGAAGTGTCGCTATCAAAACATCCGCCACATAGGGGAATTAAGGCAGCAAATTTATCAGGATAATCCATTCCGACCCCATAGACACCGTATCCGCCCATGCTTATTCCTGTAACATATACTCTGGTACTATCAATCTTATACTTAGTAATTAAATCCAAATATAAACTATCGAACCAATCCTCTAATGTCCAATATTTGTCGTCAGGGCATTGTGGTGAAGCAATGATAAAATCAAAGTTCTGTCCCTTCTCAATAAGATAAGGCAAGCCATACCCTTTTAACTTGTTTAAATCGTTTCCTCTTTGTGAGGCGCCATGTAAATAAATTACAAGCGGATACTTATTTGTCTGCTTAGAACAGTCTCTTGGTAAATACAGCAGATAACTATAATTCGCTTTTGTCTTTATCTGCGAATAGGAATAAACATGAAAAGAAAGAAGTAAAATAAAAAAGAATCTCAATTTGCTTTTCATCTGGTTGAATGCTTTTCTCAAAACGCAACCTAACGGACCGGCGCTAAGTTGCGCCGCTGATAACTTTCAAAGTGTACTACACGAAACGAGTTCATGCTGAAAAATTTATTATTAAGAACCGAAACTTATGCAAGCCATGCTTAACGTACCCATTTACCCGCCATGCTTTATTTTTGGGCGGGCGTTCATTCCGTCAGCTTGAGCGCCTGGTTATGTGCAATTGCATTATTTCAGTAGAATAAGTTTCTTTGTTTCAGTAAACGCTCCGGCTTGCAATCGATAAAAATAAATTCCACTCAATACATTTACTGCATTCCACTGCTTAGAATGACTTCCTGCCGACATTTCTTCAGAGACAACAGTTGCTACTTCTCTTCCAATAATATCAAATACCTTCAACGAAACAAATGATTTTGATGGAAGACGAAAAGAGATAGTCGTCGATGGATTGAACGGATTTGGATAATTTTGAGACAGTGAATAACCTTTGACGATGGTACTCCCATCCGTTGGGACATCTGTTGTATTTACCGGAATCCATGAAATAATGATTCTGTAGCCGGTAAAATTATACGTAGAGCCGCTTACAGCAAGAGGAAAGTTGTAATCTGTCGGTACCCATGAAGAACCGGACCACAATGTATTATTTCCCGTAAGCTCATTCCCATGTGCATCGTAGGTGAAGGTGGATTGCCGATAATTTGTCCATAGCCCATTTAGCCAGTCTTGAATTAATTCATTAACCATATTTCCATTTGGATCGTACGTGTATGTGTAGAGCGATCCATTCATCCACGTTTCATTTGTCCATCCCTTTAACCAATCTGTAAGCATTTTTCCATTCGCATCGTAGGTGTACGTGTGGAGCGTTGAATTTGTCCATTGCCCATTAGCCGAGTTCTGTAAGAGAAAACTAAGCATATTTCCGTTCGCATCGTAGGTGTAGGTGGATAGTGTTGCATTTTCCCATTGCCCATTCCAAACCTGCATCAAGCCGGTAAGCATGTGCCCATTTCCATCATAGGTATAGGTCCACTGTTCTGAATTTGTCCACTTACCGGACAACCATTGCTCAAACAAAAAAGTTAGGTGATTCCCGCTGTTGTCATTGGTGTAAGTGCTTCGATCATGATTTACCCATTGCCCATTTGTCATGTACTCACCTAAATTAGTAAGCATACCCCCATTTGCATCATAAGTGCGAACGCTAAAAATAGAATCCTTTCTTACCCCTCCAGACCAATAACTAAACAAATGAACAAGCATATTGCCCTTTGCATCAAAGGTTGAGCTGTCTAATGTTGAATTTACCCATTGCCCATTCAGCCACATCTGCTCCAGATCAATGCTGTTATCATTCGCACCAAAGTATGTCCAGGTGTCCAGCATATAATTTCCCCAATTCCCATTCACCCAAGCTTTTACTAATCTTTGAGTAGTTGAACCCTTCTGGTCATAAGAAGCAGTTATGAGTATAGTATCTTCCATTGAATAAAGTGTTAATGAATCAGGAAGATAAATTTGAGCATTAGGAGCAGTTTTTTTGTTTAATCCTGAGTTAAGCTGAGCTTGTTTATTGAAGATAGGTCCGGAACCATGCTTTTGTTGAGCCGCCATTTTTTCTATGTTCAAGCTCTGTGTCCCTTGTGCTCTGAGATTGTGTGCAGGTATAATGAAGAACATAACTGCAAGAATTGCCAAAAAAAGTTTCATAACATCCTCCTTTTTAAATAAAAAGTTAAAAAATTAGTATTTAGTTTACATAATATACTAAACGAAACAAGTTCATGCTGATAACCAAATTAATTTATCCCCAACCAACGAGGTACCGAAAAGGTAATAATAAAAACGTCAACCCACCATTAGCCATGAATTTTGCAGTGCGCTCTTACCGTCAGCTTGAGCGCCTGGTATGTTGAGTCTGTGACAATTATTTTCGTATCCTAATCCATTGGCAAAGTCATAGGAGAGATAGGAGCCGCTAGATATCTTCCCAGAAGAATATCGTTAACCAGATACATCTCCCTATGACTTTCCGCTTCTCAAGAATCTGAACAGTACTTTGAGATCCATATTTCTTTCCCGTGGAATCCCGTATAACGCACGAGTCAAGATCACAAGGAAGCTGCCAATGTATTTCTTCTCTTAACCTCTATTTCAAGGAGCTTTTGCTATGACGATCTTAAAACAAACCATCGGTATCGATGTCTCTTACAAATCCTTCGATGCCAGATTCGGTACCATCAATACTCAACAAGAAATAAACCTATCTGCTTCAAAATCCTTCAAAAACTCACTCGCAGGATTCAAACTCTTTCTGCGATGGCTCAAGAAATATATCCTCTCCGACGATATTCCTCTGGTCTTTGTCATGGAAGCTACTGGCGTCTATTACGAACACCTCTCTCACTTCCTCTTCCAGCAGGGGTATCAAGTTGCCGTTATCCTGCCCAATAAAATTAGAAATTATGCCAAATCTCTCGAATCCAAATCCAAAACCGATCCTCATCGATGCCGCCGTCATTACTCGATTTGGCCTTGAACGACAACTCTCACTCTGGATGCCGCCTTCAGAGACTATAAAAACTCTGCGCGATCTCTGCAGGGAATACCACTGCCTCAAAGCTAACTGCACGCAAATTAAGAATCAACTCCACGCTCTCCAATCTTCCTTCAAGCCGCACAGAGAGTCCTTCAAACGCAAAACCCAACTCCTCAAATTCCTCGAACGGCAGGTCGCGCTTATTAAAAAGGAACTTCTCGCCTTAGTCAAGACCGAGCCTGATCTTCTGGCCCAGCGTCTCAAGAAAATCAAAACAGCTAAAGGCCTCGGCGATATGACCATCCTCACCGTCCTATCTGAAACTCGCTGCTTTGAGCTTGTCTCCAATCAAAAGCAGCTTACCAGCTACGCTGGTTTCGACATCGTCTTTAACGACTCTGGCTTGAAGAAAGGAAAAACTTCTATCTCAAAAAAGGGCAATAAGTTTATCCGTAAAGCTCTCTTTATGCCTGCCATCTCTGCCTGCCGGGCTAATCCTGATCTCAAAGAACTCTATCAACGTCTTATTGCTAAAGGCAAAAATAAAAAACTTGCCATCGTTGCTGTCGCTCGTAAATTATTACTCCTGATCTCCACGCTCTGGAAATCTAATTCTGTTTACGTCCCCACTTATAAACCGATCCAACTCGTTTAATACTTACGCTGTCTCTTGTTCTTTGAAATATTTTTTACTCTAACTCTTGACTTTTACCACAGTACCTGGTTAGGCAGCAATTGTACTAACGAAGTAAAATGAGTTTTTTTGTTTCTTTAAATAAACCTGCATCCAAACAATAGAAATATATACCACTCGAGAAATTCGATGCATCCCATTGTATAAGATGTTTCCCCGCTGTTTCTTCCCCATTTACTAAAATTGATACTAATCGTCCAAGAGGATCATAGATTTTCAACATTACATACGATTGGGACGCAAGTTCGTAGCTGATGGTTGTTTCAGGATTAAAGGGATTGGGAAAATTATTGTTGAGTTTAAACTGTTTAGGGATTTCTTTATGTTCTTCAACATCGGTCGTTTTTTGAAATGAAATCCAGTTGATGTTGAAACCTCCAGTGATAACCTCCAAACGGAGTACCTTATTCACACCCGATTTTATTGTGATATTCGACAGGGAAACGGTCTTCCATTGCTGCCATCCGGAAGTATTAGGTATACTTATCGTGCCAAGATCGGTGCCGTCAAAAATAATTTTTAATTTGCCACTTGCACTAACTGAAGCAATGCGCACGTCGAGCATTGATATATCAGCATTGACGTCAACCGTATAGGTCAACCATTCGCCATCACTAATCCAACCGACATCATAGCCACCCCCTGTATCGCTGCATGTCTCTATATCCACGTCATCAGTTCTGTACTGACCGCCATTATTTCCGGCATCTGTATCAAAATAAGAAACACCGTTACTTCCGAGATCATAATTTTCAGCTTCTATTTTCCCGGGAATTTGAGCAGGCGTACCTGAATACGGACCGGTTTAATCAATGTTAATACTGAAGTTGTAATTGAAGGATAAGAGTAACCATCATTGTTCTTACCGGTAATACGATACATATACAAGGTGCTGCCTGATAAACTGGAATCGGTAAATACAGTATCGTTGGCAATGGTACTTCCGATCGAATCAAATTTAGTATTGCCGTATCGTTCTATCAGGTAGCCGGTTTCATTAGAAATATTATTCCAGACAATCTTTGCCTGATTAAACGAAGGCGATGTCGCAGAAACGATAACCGGGGTTTCCATATTGTTTTGCATCTCTTTTGGGCCTATAGCCCAGGTGTAAGGCAGGAATGGATCTTCTTCATAATCGAACCAGTCGAAATCTGCAGGGTTAACATTTTTAAATCCATTCCCTGATGCGTACATTCCGATGAAAACACCGGTAAAGCCCCCGATGACTTCTGTGGACAGGTCTTTTGTTAATGCAGAACCTATCAGCTCGGCTGATTTTCCTTCCTGCTGTATCCAAAACTGGTACTGAAGGTCTGTTGCACTGATCCGTAAGATGATATCGCCGTCAGGAATTTCTTTATAATTGAGTCCAACAACTTTATCCTGCAAATATTTCCGAAGCATTATCACTCGTTTCCCTGCAAACATAGTAATGAGAAGATCATAATGATTTTTATCGTCTCCACGAACCACCAAACCAACTTCTTCATTTTCAGCAGTTGGAATAAAACTAATGTTCGTTGATGCAACAAGATTAAATGCCGTTTGTCTGCGACCTATAAAAGCAGGCGAATCTTGTTCTTTAAAACTAATTTTTGAACCATTTAGCCTGAGAAATCCAGGTTTTGCACTAAGCGACCAATCTGCAGCATAAGGATTACGGATAAAATTCCAAGGCAGGCGCAATGCCACACTGTCGAAATTATCTCGGATGGAATCTTTTTCCCAGACATACTGAGGAAGATTTGGAGCGTTGTACACGGAATCTACGATTCCATTCGTTCCACCTTTAGGCCACCCATCGGAATTCCAGGCAATAGGTGCCAGAAATGTTTCACGACCTAAATGATGATAGTTGCCACCTTTGGGTCTGATACCGAGGCAAACCAACCACCAGCTACTATCTTGGAGTTGAACTAAATCAGCGTGTCCAATAGCCTGAAAAGGATTATTGGGAACATCCTTATGCGAAATAACCGGGTTTATAGGACTTACAGTATAAGGTCCCCAAGGTGATTGACTCCTCTGAATTACTTCCATGTGCTGATAACCCGTTCCTCCTTCAGCAGACATCAAATAATAGTATCCATTAATTTTATACAAATGTGAACCTTCGGGAGATGCTCCACCAGTCCCTGAAGCTATCTTTGTCAATGGCTTAATGAAGTTGCCCGTTTTAGGATTCATTGTACCTAGCAAAAAACTACCATTATTGTCAGGACTAACATAGTACATGCTATCGTTTTCGAACAATAGCGAAGGATCTACGTACCAGTAGTTTATCCAATGAGGATCGGACCAAGGACCAGCGGGATTTGTGGCAGTTACATAAAACTCCCCTTGAGAACCTTGCCCGCCATAGTTTGTGCAAATTACATAAAAAGTGCTGTCTTTATAGCGCAAAGTCGGGGCATATTGACCACCCGAACCTGATGCACAACCCATCAAAGGATTGTTGCTTGCACGGGATAAAACATATCCAATCATTTTCCAATGCACCAAATCTTTACTGTGATATATTGGCAACCCGGGAAAATACTCAAAAGTAGATGTTATCAAATAATAGTCATCACCAACACGGCATATACTTGGATCAGGATTCATACCAGTAATTATTGGGTTTCGAAAGGTCGTTTGCGCAAGGACCTTAAATGTAAGGGCAATCAATCCTAAAAAAATTATTGTCGTTAATCTGTTCCACATAATGTTTGTTCCTTCTCTTATTCATTTACGTTATACAATTGCCGCTTCATGGATGGCGGTTAAGCTGCGACAACGTGAACTTCCAAATTGCACTACCCGAACCAAGTTCATTCGCTTCATTTTCAAATCTGTACTAAACCTCTATACGCCAAGCTAAATGCACCAACGATTTTACGGTCAATCCCGAAATCACTATTGTTAATATCGATAGTAAGTATTTTTTCATATTCCAATTTTTTTTAGATGTTTATTATAAATTTTAAACGCGTGAATTCATTATGATTACTATTCTTTTAGTATTTTAAATACCATCGCAATATTGTTTGGAATAATATTCGGTTTTTTTATTACAAGTGAATCAGAATATTGTTTCCACTGAAGCTTTTCTTTGCTGCCAAGTATTCCGATGTTTTTAATTTTGGCATTGTCTTTCGTTTTGCCAAGCGATTTCAAGCATACATCATCTGTTGGTACGCCCAATACAGTTGCATAAAGCATATTTCCTTTCTGGTTGAATCGAATATCTTTTGAAGAGAATTTGCTCTTCCCTTCGTTAAACCCTGGTGAATTAACCGTCCTTACTGTTTCGGTAGAGGGACCTTCGCCATAGATTAGCCAAGGACGTGTATCGTAAATACTTTCTTTATTAATGTCCATCCAAGCAGCAATTCCATCAAGTACTGCAATTTCTTTTTCGTCTATAGTCCCGTCACCACGAACCGGTATGTTTAGTAGCAAGTTGCCATTTTTGCTGACAATATCGACAAGCATGTGAATCACAGTTATCGCTGATTTGTATTCGTTTTTCTCATAAATCGATCTCTTATAATGCCAGTCGCCAATGCATGTACATGTTTGCCAAGCTTCAGCTTGAATGCTCTCAGGCGCTCCCCGCTCTACATCCCATACTATACATTTTTTTTGCTCATCGGTAAGAACTTTCCCAAACAAAACAGCTTCGAGCTTACCATTGTGGGTTGCCATATTATGATTGTAAAAGTGGGCAGCAATTTTTAATCCGGCATCACTTATTGGATAAAGCGGAAGGGCAGTATCATCGAAATAAAGCAGATCGGGGTTAAACCGGTTAATCAGGTCAACAGTGCGGTTGTAAAACTTATCACAGTAGTTTTGCGAAGGTATGGAAGCGCCATTGCCCCATGTCCATTGCCCGAATATGGAGTTGATATCATAACTACCTTCGCTTAGCAAATGGTTTTGAGCGTAGAGCTCCTGCGGGTCAAGTCCTTCCCACCATGTTCCTTTACCATCGGTCTTTGTGAGTTTCCCATCGTATGGAACACCCACAAGCTCTCCATTTTTATCAGAATGTTGAGAGGTTTCCAACCACGTCCATGAACGTGATGCATGTACACTCAATCCGAATGGAAGGCCATATTTTTTAGCAGCTTTAGCCCAACCGTCAATAATATCCTTTTTGGGCCCAACGTGTACAGTGTTCCATTCCTGGTACTTACTATTCCACAAGTCAAGATTATCGTGATGGTTTGCCAGGGCAAAGAAGTATTGGGCACCTGCCCGTTTATAAAGTGCCACAAGTTTTTCCGGATCCCAATTTTGAGCTTTCCAGTCATTAATAACTTCCTTAAAACCTGCTTTGGATGGATGTCCATAATGTGCAACATGCCATTTATATTGGTCGCTGCCTTCGTTGTACATGTACCGCGCATACCAGTCACCTTGCTCAGGCTGACACTGTGGGCCCCAATGAGCCCAAATGCCAAACTTGGCGTTACGAAACCATTCGGGCGCTTTATATTGCAGGAGCGACTGCCATGTAGCTTCGAACTTTCCCGGGGCAGCAGGTTCGTTACCTGGACGAACAGGACAAGGATAACTGGTTTGTGCAAAAGATATTTGCTGAAAATAAAGTGTAACAATTAATAAAAAAGTTGTTTTCATCATATATTAATTTTTTACAATTGATATTAATGCCCTTTACATCATTTGATTTCAATAAATTCCGGCTCAAAAGGTAAAATTGTAAAATTACCGGTATAATCTTTATCAAAGAGGATACTCCGCGAGTTTCCTTTCATATGAATCTCTTTTGATTCACCACTTACATTCATATATAGGAAATGGTTCTTATCTATTTGTCTTGCCATTACATCCGAAGGAACATCTGGACCCTTATTTATTGACAGCTCGCTTATCAGCTCATCAAGCAAAGGATTAAGTATGTCAACTTTTGCAGGAAGGCCAACATAAATTGCTCTGCCTTTACCATATTTATTAGAAGTTATAATTGGGTAGTCTTTATCTAAGCTGGTTATGCTGCCGAGAATTTCTGCACCTTTAGGTTCGATAACATCAAACCGTGACGATTCTGTAGTAATAGCTTTCCCTTTATAGGTAAATTCAATCATTTTACCCTTAAATGATTTTCTGGATATTTCATTTAACGCTTCAGGTTCTTCGAAACTTCCAACACGTATTCCGAATATATCATTTAAACGGCCAGGGTGGGTAGAAGCAAACACCTGTCCGGTTTCATCAACAACAGCCGAATTACTTGTCATAATAACAGTTCCGCCATTTTTCACAAAATTGCAGATTTTAGCAGCAGTTACTTCGTCCATTACCGCTACGCCAGGTATAATCAGCAATTTGTAGTTTAACGGGCTTTTGGTAATCTCAACAATACGGACATCCATGTTACGATGATAAAACAAATCAAAACAACTCTGCAGCTGGTTTTGATGTTGTTCCGGAAAATAGCTGCTTGCTATCTGACTGGGAAAGGAAAAAGCTAATCCTACTTCAGCCTGAACTTTATAAGGGAAATACTTCTCAATCTTTTTGAATTCTGCAGCGATTTTTTTGTATTCTTCGTATTTGCGGTTTGGAATTCCGTCCCAATCTATCATACCTTCCAGGTATTGTTCTTCTCCGCCGTGCATACTTTGCCAGGTCCATCCGCAAACCATCTCGTTACCATACATAAGCGTAGCATAGGCTGACTTTCTGATAGAATTGGGAACAGCAGTCATAGTTGTAAATTCAGTATTCCAGTAAGGATTTGTGCTTTCAAATTGAACACGCGAAATCCCAAACAAAGCGTCCATAACACCCCAATTGGTAGTTAAAGATAGTCCCGGATAAAAACCAGTACCTTCGCGGGTCATTTTACCTGAATAGGCAATTGGGGAATAATCAAAATATTTCATTTGGCTATAATACCATGCATTGGTGTTTACTAAGGCATTCGGAGCATTTGTGTTCACTACATCAATGACCTTAAATAGGAACTCAACGATTTCATCTGAAACAAAACGTCTGAAATCGAGCATTCTTTCAGGCACATCGGTAGTGTGGGTTGCTACAGGAAAGCCAATTTCTTCAAACTGGTTTATCCTTCTCGACCAGCGTTGGGTTGCCCATGCTTTATTCAAATTATCAAGGTTGGTATATTTATTCTTTATCCAGGCAATGAATCTTTGTCGGGCTGTTTCAGAATAGGAAATCCGGCCATCCCCAGATTCGTTGTCAACTCCGAAAGCCAACAATGCCGGATGATTTCCATACCGTCTAGTAAGTGAATCAGCATACCTCGCTGCATATTTCTGGTACATCGGGTCGCCAATATCTTCCATATATCGATGATTTGGGTATTGCACATCGCCATTTGCATCTGTAATATCAATTGAAGGATATTTGTGGTGCAGCCAGATTGGGGCAGGCCGAATAGCAATATCTAAAATTACTTTAATTCCAGCTTCGTTCATCAAATCCATAACCTTATCAAACCAATCAAAATCGAATTTTCCATCAGATGGTTCGTAACTGTCCCATGCTAAATGACCCATTCGTACAACTTTGAATCCAGCATCTTTCATTAGCTTGATATCACTTTTTATTTTTTTAGGATTTTTATCGTCATGAGGATGATAGTTAGCTCCAACATATAACTCCCGAGCTTTTAAAACAAGTCCCTGAGAGAATAATATGGCGGTCAGGATTAGTGTTATGTAAAATTTTGTTTTCATGCTTGCCTTTAATGGTATTATATCAAAATTATTTTTTTAGCAATGTATAAAGTAAAATTGTTGCCGCCTAACGGACGAGCGCTAAGCTTCTGCACTAAATATTTTCAATATATACAAAATAAGTTGATCGTACCAACTTTCAATGAAACACGAAACCTCTGCTTGTCATGAATTTTGCAGTGAGCTCATTCCCTCAGCTTGAGCTGCTGGATAGGAAGAGGCGTTTCCAGTCCTCATTAATTACAAAGAGTATCATTTACGATTCAAATATATCTACTGCTGTCCCATTATTTATGAGACCGCAATTTCAACTGTTGTGACCTCTACGTAATTCGTTATTAAAATAATACACCTACATGGAGTATTAAATTAGCCATAGATGCAGTACCAGATATGTCGGAATTTACATTAAAACTGCAAGAGGTTGATGCAATTAATTTTAGACTTACTATAAACTTCTTATTTATCTGTATTCCAGCAGAAGCTCCCCAAGCAAATCCAGTACCGCTTGTTACATCTGCGATATCAATTGTTTGACCCTCATACGAAGCACTCATCGATGGAAACCACCCTACCATCAAACCAAGCTGTACCGATACATATCCTACTAGTGCTGGTGAAAATTGAGATTGAGCGCCTAAACCAACCATAGGAGTCAAAGAATACCACGACCCAGTATTAAGTGTTGCCGAACTCGGCATACCCTGACTCTGTTGAGCTTGTGTAAAACTTTTATTATCAAAAGAATTAGATGAAAAAGTAAGAGAGGCGAGACCAAATAATATTTTATTTACTGGTAAATCGTATTCCGCGCTAAAAGAATAACCAATTTTAGCATAACCGTCAGTGTTTAGATCGCTCGTTCCACCAAAACTTCCTACTGGAAACGCAATTCCGCCTGAAAGAACGAATCCACCTTTCCATTCCTCTGTTTCACTAGAAGAAGTCATCCCAATTTTTCCTGTTGATTGAGTTTCCACTGTGTCTTTCGTCATTTTTTCGATATCCAAAAAATTATAAATAAAAATATTTCCATCTGATGTCTGAATTTTAATTGATTCGTTTGGGATTTGTTCAATAATCTCTCCTTTTATAACAGACCCATTTTTTAAATATACAACATCCCTTGTTTGATCTTGAGAAAAAGCCAAATTAGCAAACAGGATAAGAAGAAGAAAAAGAATAGGCAATACAACAAAGAATTTTTTCATGGCGGTTCCTTATTAAATAGGTTATTTAATTTTATTAGTGATTTATGAGAGTACTAATACAAGACTTATCCACAATTATGGCCAATGTCCATTAGGAATTTTCCATCCCAGTATTGGCAACCCTGCAGAGATAAATATTTTTTTTGTACCTAAAATGTAAACAAATATCACCCACAAAAATGTGATATAATAAAAATGCGCCCTAACGGATTGGTGCTAAGCTGCGGCGTTGATAACTATCATAATGCAACCAACGAAACAAGTTCATACTGGTTCTCTCAATCTTGCACTAACCTATGCTCGCCATGAATTTTGCACCCAGCTCATTCCGTCAGCTTGAGCGCCTGGTTAGGCCGCTCCTCGCGGCATAAGACTCGAATTGGACCTACGCATTAGATTGCTTCGCAAATACATACGAGAAAGGTATCGCTATCAGATCCCCTATAACATAGGTCGCGTAGATTATGGCAATCGGTATCGCATACGTCGGAAACCTCCCTGCAACCAAGAGAGGCAGAATGACTCCGACGAACCACACTACCTTGTAGCTTAGTTGCAATAACAGAATCGGCGCATATTTGAGGGGAGCTCGTAGGCCGAGTATAGCGAGAAGCCCGAATGATAGATACACACTACCAGTAATTCCAAGCGTGATTGGATCCCCGTTGGGTAGACTGAACACAGATTTCATCACCTCGGGAACGGCGATTATCCCCAGCCCGATTCCTCCAGCTCCCACAATGGTGTAAATGTACATGAACTTCAGCCAACCCCATCGAACATCTCTCTCTTTGGACATTGTTATCCTCCTTTCGAAATTGGGTATTCTAATGCTCAGCATCGAGCGGCCTAACGGATGGCAACTAAGCTGTCACGCTGAATATTTTCAATATACACAAAACGGAACAAGTTCATGTTGATAAGTTTATTATTAAACACAAAACCTCTACTCGCCATGCTTAACGTACCACGCTCATTTGGTCAGCTTGAGCCGATGGTTAGGTTGCGTTTTGTTAATTTCCTTTTTATGTATATTTTTTGCCAACAACTACCTTTCATTTCTAAATAACGGCTAACAAAATGATGTCACGAATTTTTGACTTCCTCCAATAAGCAAACAGAAACTGTCTATGAAGAAATGATGTCTCATGTGTAACAATTGTTTCTGCCGTTTAAGAAAGTTTATATATATCTTATTTAACATAGTATTTATTCATTGAACACTTTAATAATCTTTGATACAGAATAAACAAAGAAATACCCAGCAGCTTTATTGGCAGGTTCAATGTTAGTCGGCAGGTTTGTTGGTATTTTTAATTGGTCATATATATTATTATAATTAAATTCGTTGTTGCTAGTAGTATTGTTATCAAACTCTTTTAAAAATTCATATTGATCTTTATTAAAGTTAAGGCCAACAATACAGATAGTATCTCCTTCATTTATTATACTCATTTGCGGTTCTACCCAATAATCTACACGCCCATTTACAACTAATCCAGGAGTATTCACCTTTTTAGTCTTATATTGAAATTCACGACTGGTAAGGTATCCACTTCCAAGTTCATCAGTTATAGTATAAAAACTTTTATTCTTTACAATGACATAATAATATAAATAGTCTGGCCCATTATAAAATGTAGTATAATATCCACTATTCTTTACAGTACCTTCAATATTATCACCATTCATGCCATAATAGGATGCCATTGAATCGAATCTAACCGGTACTGGCATCATCGTTTGAGCAGTATATATTTCATATTTTCCATCACCGTCAATATCAACATTAGAAATATTTAAAGTATATATATGCCCACCTATACCTCCAACTTTGCCTACTGTTTGATATAATCCAAGCGTGTCTTTATTTTCAATGTAATCAAATGTGTTTATGCCGTCAGTTACATATATTTTAGCGCCTGAAACAATTGTTTGGGGCCTGCCAGTGATAAGGCTGCCTGAACAATATAATCTAGTGCTGTGAACAATTGTATCATTTGTAAATTCGCCATCAACCAGTAACCGTTTATCGTTTGTTTGAATTTCAATATTCATATCCTGTTCGCATGAACTGAAAAGAAAAGCTAATATTAAAAGACAGAAACAAAGAAGTATATTTTTAATAGGAATTATTCTTTCTGTATTGTAGATATATTTTTGAAACGTCATGTTGCGATACAGTATCATAGAGTTTTTCGGAAATTAAAAATTAAAACGATACGAAATAGACGGTACAAAACCTAACATAGATACACCTTTCGCATTGATAATGTTAGGATTATCTTGTGAAGTGACAAAATCAACATATTGAATGTTGGCGTGGTTTAGAACATTGATAACGGAAATGTTCCATTCGCTATGATAGCGTTTGCCGGGAGTCTGTTCGCTTTTAATGGTAAGGCTAATATCAAGCCTTTGATAGGTTGGTAAACGATAATCATTTCGATCAGAATATCCCGCTAATGTTTTGCCCCAGAGATTCATTATATAAATAGGAATAGTAGTAACCTGACCACTTTGATATCTGTAATTGGTTGAAACTGTTACTCGTTCTGAAATATTATAATTTAAGAACAAATCGAAGGTATGTGGCTTATCGAAAGGTGAAAGATAAGTTTGCCCGAAGTTAATATCGGGTATTGTACGAAAGCTTCGTGCATAGGTATAACTGACAAAACCATTTATTTTATCGAAATTACTTTTTAGCATCAGTTCTGTACCATACGTGTAGCCACTGCCTGTTCGTAATTGTTCTTCAAAATTATAACTGGTTTTATTAATGGTATACATTGAGCTATTTTCCAGAAAGGTTGCACCGTCTTTATAATCAATAATATTGTTCATGTCTTTATAATAGCCCTCAATACTTGCTTCTAATAAATTATCTGAAAAATATTGTATATACCCTAGGCTGTATTGCGATGCTGTTTGTGGTTTTATATTATTGTCTGACGGAAACCAAATATCAAGAGGCCCTCCGCCATTTGTTTTCATGAGCAATTGGTCTTGTTGGGTTGTGTATGTATAACTAGCTTTTAAGGATGAATTTTCAGATACCCTGTAATTAATGCCAAGCCTTGGTTCAACACTGTACGAATTTGCATAGGTTTTGTTTTGGGCAACATAAAATGAATCGGCTACCTGATAATTCTGTAAATCATAAACCCAATGTCCACCGATATTTTGATATAAACTTGCCCGTATACCATATTTAAAAGATAATGTTTCAGATATTTTTTGTTGGTTTGAAATATACAACGCATGATCGAAAACGCCTTGCTCAGAAACAACCCTATTACTGAAAGGCTCTGATTGTGTAATGTTGTCAATGGCTGTTTCATTGCCTTCTAATTTACCGGGCATGAAATCCCTATAAGTCGTTGATGCACCAAAATCAATTGTGTTATTGTTATCAGGATAATAATTATACTCAGCTTTCAGCGTAAATTGTTTAATCCCTGAGTTCCAACTATAATCTATAGAACCGTTGCCATTGGAAGAATTATAAGCGTCAGAGTATTTGTAATTACTATATATAAAGGAAACATTGCTAAAAAGGTTTGGATTGTAAACATGATTCCAACGTGCAGACATTGTGTTGTTATGATAATTAGCATTCAAACTTATCGTAGCATTGTCGTTACCAATGTATGAAGAAATATAAATGCGGTTTTTGCTGTCTAAAATTGCATTGAATTTACAATTTAGGTCGTAAAACGTTAAATCAACATTAGATTTTATGAGTTTATAAAGCCAGCTTAAATATGAAACCTTCCCCGATACAATAAAAGAAGCACGGTCATTAACAAGAGGCCCTTCAACACTTAAATCGGAACAAATAATTCCTAATCCTCCTGCCACGTTATAATTTTGCATGTTTCCATCTTTAAGCCTTATATCAACTATCGAGGACAAACGTCCTCCATAATTGGCTGGAATGTCGCCCTTGTAAATCCTTACATCGTTTACAGCATCATTATTAAATACGGAAAAAAAGCCCATCAAGTGCGAAATTTGAAATACAGGTGCATCATCGAGTAAAAAAAGGTTTTGGTCAATACTGCCTCCTCTTACACTAATTCCTGTACTCCTTTCATTTGCTCCCTGTATACCGGGCAATATTTGCAGCGAACGCATAACATCGGGCTCGCCCAGAAATACAGGTAATGCTTTTACATCATTATTTGTCATAGTCATTTGCCCCATTTGTGCTTGCGATAATTTGGCCTCGGGACTAGAACCGACAACCGTAACTTCACCTAATTTAATCGGCTGAGATGTGGCAAGTTTTATTATTATGGTCGTGTCTTTACTTATTTTAAGGTTTATCGATTGGTCAACATAACCAAGGTAGTGTGCGAGAATTTTGCAGTCACCTTCATTTTGTGTGATGTTAAAGTATCCAAAAGCGTTTGTTGTGACACCTTTTTTGCTTACAGAATTTATTACATAACATCCTATTAAATTTTCACCACTTCCTTTATCTTGCACATATCCATTTACAGAAAAAGTTTTTATGCTTTGCGAAAATACCGGCGAAAGAATAAAAAGAAAAATCAGGATTATATAGGTCTGTCTCATCAAATAATTTAAATTTAAATTTAAATTTAACGGAGAATTTTTCTTTTTAGTATCAATAAAGCTTTAAATTTCATCGAAGTTCGGCTTGCACTTAACTATTTCAAAACGCAACCTAACGGATGGCAACTAAGCTGCGGCACTAAAAACCCTCAAGTTGCCGAAAACGAACCAAGTTTATTATAAAATATTTCAATCAATAATCCCTAAGCGCCATGCGTAACATACAAACGCTCATACCGTCAGCTTGAGTTGCTGGATATTACCAAAAAGGAATCTCCCGATTATGTACATTGATAATTCTCTAGGTCACCAACATCCACAATCTAAGGAGATTCCCATGTATTACTCAGGTATCGATTTGCATTCTGATAATTGTTTTATCACCACTGTTGATGACACTGGTGCTGTCATCAAGCGACAACGTGTCGAGAATAACAATGAACGTGTTCTTGATTACTTCCACTCTCTGCCCGGTCCTCATCACGCAGTCGTTGAGTCTACCACAGGATGGTACTGGCTCAACGATCTTCTCAGCGATCACGGCATCGAGCTTGTCCTTGCTCACGCCAAATATCTCAAAGCCATCAGTTATGCTAAAGTTAAAACAGATAAAGTCGATTCGCAAACTCTTGCTCTTCTCTTACGACAGGGACTCATTCCACGGGCTCACAAAATCAGCCGAGAACTACGCGGCCTGCGCGATACCATGCGTATTCGTCTACGGCTCGTTCAGCAACGAACTGCCAGTCTTCTGCGTCTCTACAGTATTCAGACCAAATTTAACGGCTCTGTTCCGGATCCGTATCGTTTTCAACTTGCTGTCTTGCAACATACCAGAGACACTTTTACTGCTCAGATCCTCTCGCTGGAAAAATCTCTCCATCCTGTGCTGATTCCCAACGACGATATTCAACGGCTCTTGCACATTCCAGGTATCGGCAAGCTCACCGCATTCACGGTGTATCTTGAAATCGACGGCATTGAACGATTCGACTCCGATAAAAAGTTTGTCTCTTACTGCCGACTCGTCCCTGCTGCCGATAACTCCAATCGCTCTGTGCACCATCGCTCCAGCAAAGACGGCAATAAGTATCTCAAAATCGCCTTCTCCGATGCCGCTGTTCATGCTATTCAGTACTATCCGGAATACAAACGCTTATTCCAGAAATTAGCTCGTCGCTCCAATGAGGCGACTGCGCGAACCGTCGTTGCCAAAGAACTTGCGAAGATTGTTTACTATGTCTTAAAAAACAAAACAATATATAAAGGTCTCAAAGGTCAGCCGATCAGCCGGCATAAATCTCAGCAGTGGCCGCGCCTCTCAAGCCCGCTTTCCTAACTGATCCCGACTGCGTCGGGATCGTTCGCTGGATTGGGAAGAGAGTGCGCTGTGCCGTGGTAATATCTGGAACATCTCGCTCGACGAGATACGCTTTCACCATCGTTTCTTCAATGAGTGAATGTAAATCCGTAAACTGGTTTGGACGGCATTGCTCTGGTAATCGCCTGTCTATTCGATAGAGAACGCGGCATCGGCACGGATTCGGTCGTCCTTAATGTTAAAGAACTCTGCATTCCGATTGCGCGGAACGCATCGGGAGTATATTATTTACTTGACTCTTTCCTTTTTAAACTGGTTATGTTGCAATTGTTTCATTTGAGCAAAACAAGTTTCTTCGTTTCAATAAATAAACCCACTTGTAAACGATAAAAGTAAATTCCGCTCGAAATAGTAGCCGCATTCCATTGACGTGCATGATTTCCTGTCGACATTTCTTCCGAAACCAGTGTTGCTACTTCTCTTCCTAAAATATCAAACACCTTCAACGAGACAAAAGATCTATATGGAAGACTAAACGAAATAGTGGTCGACGGATTAAACGGATTAGGATAGTTTTGTTTAAGAGTGAAATGCGTTGGTAAGTCGGTCGAATGTTTTACCACTGAAGTGATCACCTCCGACAACTGACGTCTCCAGACGCCGTCCCCAGTCCCTGCAAAAAGATTCGAATCGGATAAAGCAAGAGCTTGGACAAAATCGTTTGTTAATCCGGTATTGACTTGAGTCCAACTTGTACCATTGTTGGTAGAAAGAAAGACACCGTCATCCAAAGTTCCAGCAAAGAGAGTTGTACCGGATACAGCAAAAGCATTGATATAATTAGCGTAATTTCCTGTCAATCCTGAATTGACCGCAGTCCAGCTCGCGCCGTTGTTGGTAGAAAGAAATACACCACCGCCAGAAGTCCCTGCAAAAAGATTCTGGCCGGAAACTGCAAGAGCTAGAACGGTATCATTCGTCAATCCAGTGTTGACTTGAGTCCAATTTGTACCATTGTTAGTAGAAAGAAAAACGCCATAATAAGTCCCGGCAAAGAGATTCTGGCTGGAAACTGCAAGAGCTAGAACGGTATCATTCGTCAATCCAGTGTTGACTTGAGTCCAATTTGTGCCATTGTTAGTAGAAAGAAAAACGCCATAATAAGTCCCGGCAAAGAGATTTGTTCCGGAAAGGGCAACAGTAGAGACATGAGTGTTCGTCGGTAACCCTGAATTAACAGCATTCCAGCTTGTACCGCTGTTGCTGGAACGAAAGACGCCATCCCTAGTCGCTGCAAAAAGATTCGAATCGGATAAAGTAAGAGCTTGAACAGTATCGTTCATCAATCCGTTATTGACTACAGTCCAGTTCGTGCCGTTGTTAGTCGAAAGAAAAACACCACCGCCTTGAGTCCCTGCAAATATTTTTTTATTGGAGATCGCGAGTGTTAAGACTTGAATATCTGTCAAGCTGGTATTAACATCAGTCCAACTAATACCGCTATTGGTCGAAAGAAAGATGCCGGCGTCCCGAGTTCCTGCAAAGAGATTTGTACTGGAGACTACAAGAGCATTGACCCAATTGGACGTTAAGCCGCTATTAACCGCAGTCCAAGTCGTACCATTGGAAGTAGAAAGAAAGACACCTCCGTTCGGGTACGCAGCAAAGAGATTTGTGCCTGAGACTGCAAGAGCATTGACACCAGCATACTTTAAACCGGTGATGTCCCAGCCTGCGCCGTTATTGGTGGAAAGAAAAACGCCTCCGTTAGCTCCTGCAAAAAGATTTGTGTCGTAAGCGACAAAAGCATAGACATTAGTGTACGATAAACCGGTATTAACCCAACTTGTACCGTTGTTAGTGGAACGAAAGATACCACCAGAAGTTCCTGCAAAGAGATTCGTGTCAAAAGCGGCAAGTGTCCATACACAGGTATTCGTCACGCCGGTATTAACCCAACTTGTACCGTTATCACTGGAACGAAAGACGCCGCTCCAAGTCCCTGCAAAAAGATTCCCGCTAAATACTGTAAGAGCTGTAATAAAATTGTCTGTCAATCCGGAATTGACCGCAGTCCAGCTCATGCCGTTGTTAATAGAGAGAAAGACACCCCCGCCAGAAGTCCCTGCAAAGATATTCTTTCCAGAAACTGCAAGAGAAGAGACTTCATTATTTGTCAAGCCATTGCTCGCCGCAATCCAGCTTGTACCGTTATTGGTAGAGAGAATGACACCACCGTCCCAAGTTCCTACGAAGAGATTCGTGTCTGACACGGCAAAGCAAGTTACGTCGGAGCTACCGACTCCTTTGGTTTGGATCCATTGAGCACGCAATTGATTTGTAGTTGTGAAGAAAACCAATAATACAAAGAGAAATCTGCTAGAACGGACAATTCGGAAAATATTTTTCATATGTTCATCTTTTGTGAAATGGTAAAATATCAATTGCAACATAACGGACCGGCGCTAAGCTGCGGCGCTGATAATTTTCAATATCTACTAAACGAAATGAGTTCATGCTGGTTCTTTCAAATTACACCAAGCCTTTGCGCGCCATGAATTTTGCACTACGCTCATTCCGTCAGCTTGAGCGCCTGGTTAGGGCGCAGCTACATATTGACAATGTATACTCATTGTAGTATATTTACTTATGAACATCATCTGGGATGAAGAGAAAAACAACAAACTAAAGAAAGAACGCCACATTTCGTTTGAAGAAATCGAATCATTAATATTGGCAAAGAAATATATAGAAATAGTGAAACATCCAAAACGTATTGGCCAGAGAGTTTTTATAATTCCAATTAAAGGATATGTACACGCTGTACCGTTCTTGTTAGATGATGACAACAATATTGTTTTGAAAACTGCGTTTCCAAGTCGGAAATTTCATAAAAAATATGGACAAAAGAACAATGAAAACAAAACTTGATAAATACGAAAAAGAAATAGAACGATCCGCTAATTCCTACCATTCAGTATCGAAAAATGAGCGGAACAAAATAGAAGGCGTCTTAGATCGCATAAGAAAAACTAGAAACGTAAATATTCGCCTTTCTGAATCCGTCTTGGAACAACTGAAACGACGTTCCCGTGAAGAAGGAATCCCTTATCAGACACTTATTTCTAGTGTTTTGCATAAATTTGTTACCGATCGTCTTATAGACGAAGCCGCTATAAGAAAGTCTGTACGACTGCTTCATTCTGCCCAATAGCCCCACAATAACTTCAGTTAATATTGGATTATGCTGCGCTGCCTAACGGATGGCAACTAAGCTGACGCACTGATAACTTTCAAAATGTACTGAACGAAACTGGATTTCATGCTGAATACAAAATTAATTAATACTAAAGTTATGAAGTACAATAAACGTATTAATAAAAACGATAACCCACCACCAGCCATGCGCAACGTACCCGGCTGGCAACCGTCAGCTTGAGCGCCTGGTTAGGCAGCATCCATCGATCAACCGCCAGCGAGGTGTTCATGGCTGCGCGAGAAACCGTCGAATGGCATCAGCCACTTTTATGGAGTCCGACAAAAATACATAATGGTTATTTACTTGATAGTTTGTCTGCTTAAGTTCCAATATTTCACCGTTACGCATCTCACGTCGAAAGCGCGCACGCTCGGTTGATAAATAATCGATAGCCCACTGCCCATAAATCGTCGTCGTTCGGCGTTCAGTGGAATCCATTTGCGCCCACCTAGAAGGCAAAACAATGAATTCGGGTGACTCACACATCCGATAAATGGCGAGTGCTGGTGCTGAAACCTGCGAGTATGGCGGATGCTCCGATCCCCGAAGGAAAACCACGGTGAACGAATCAGGTGTAACATCGCGCTCAATCTTGCCACTTGCATCGAAAACGTACCAAGTTCGTATTTCTGCCTCAGGCAGCGGATACCCTTTGGCTGCCCAAAAAGCCCGAACAGCTCCCGGTGATGCGGAATCAGCTGCTGTCATGGGTTTGGATTTTACAAATTTAGGTTGGTTGAGCTGAGCCGTGTGATCGTATGCGGCATCCAGATAAACGAGTCGGCGAACGCGGCTCGGGAAGCGGGCGGCAAGACCGGTAAGTTCGCCTCCTGCAATTGAATGACCAATGAAGGAAGCACGCGCCACACCTAATGAATCGAGCAGTGACACGAGATCTTTAATCCGTGTCTCAATATCGTATCCGTATGCTGTCTGGCTCGAGGCGCCAAACCCACGGCGTGTCACTGCCATCACATGGAAGTGGTCTCTGAACTGTGGCGCGAAATCGTCGTAGACATGGGCGGAGAGTCCAAGACCGGAGAGGAAAATCAATGTATCTCCTCGTCCTCCCCAATCAAGCACTTCCAAGCGTACGTTCGGTGCGACCGTAACAAACTGTATACGATGCGGCGATGGATCCGTCCAAGTCTGTGGTGTCGCAGACTGAACAAGAGCGATCAGCAGAACGAAGACTAAGCCACTAATTTTATGTGTATTCATTGTATCCTCCGTGAAATTGGTTTGGGATCAAATCTGTTCATTGCGTTGCAGCCTAACGGAACGGCGCTAAGCTGCGGCGCTGATAAGTTTCATAATGCAACCAACGAAACAGGTTCATGATACTATCTTTCAATTAAACACAAAACCTATGCTCGCCATGCTTAACGTACCCATTTACCCGCCATGCTTTATCTTTGGGCGGGCGCTCATTCCGTCAGCTTGAGCGCCTGGTTAGGGCGCATTTATTATTTCTCGACTGTTTCGTTCGGTTTAATCCCGGGAGATATTGTCCTAAAATTAAAATCTTTAAATCTCAGAACCTTTTGTCCGAGGTCTTTCCTAATCGCTAAGATAATTGATCGAATTATATTATCCTGTTGTTCAATGGAATAATCGTCCCCTCGGTGAGTACCAATGTAATCAAGAAGATCATGCACTTTCTCCAAGACCTCACGGCTTGCAATAAGATTCATCAAATTGACTGAGTTCGCAAGTTTCCGATGCGCTTCATAGGATTTATAAATACTTCCCATTTCGGAAAAACCAGACAGGAAATCCATATATCGGTCAAGTTTGAATTTAAGTTCCTGCAATTTTATTTCTCGTCTACGATTGAGAAATTGACCGATGACAGCCGCAATTAATGTGGCAAGAGCACCGATGATTGCTACTAAAAGCACATGATTATTTGATGTTGATTCCATATGAAATGCGCCCTAACGGATGGCAACTAAGCTGCGGCACTAAAAACCCTCAAGTTGCCGAAAACGAACCAAGTTTATTATAAAATATTTCAATCAATAATCCCTAAGCGCCATGCGTAACATACAAACGCTCATTCCGTCAGCTTGAGTTGCTGGATATTACCAAAAAGGAATCTCCCGATTATGTACATTGATAATTCTCTAGGTCACCAACATCCACAATCTAAGGAGATTCCCATGTATTACTCAGGTATCGATTTGCATTCTGATAATTGTTTTATCACCACTGTTGATGACACTGGTGCTGTCATCAAGCGACAACGTGTCGAGAATAACAATGAACGTGTTCTTGATTACTTCCACTCTCTGCCCGGTCCTCATCACGCAGTCGTTGAGTCTACCACAGGATGGTACTGGCTCAACGATCTTCTCAGCGATCACGGCATCGAGCTTGTCCTTGCTCACGCCAAATATCTCAAAGCCATCAGTTATGCTAAAGTTAAAACAGATAAAGTCGATTCGCAAACTCTTGCTCTTCTCTTACGACAGGGACTCATTCCACGGGCTCACAAAATCAGCCGAGAACTACGCGGCCTGCGCGATACCATGCGTATTCGTCTACGGCTCGTTCAGCAACGAACTGCCAGTCTTCTGCGTCTCTACAGTATTCAGACCAAATTTAACGGCTCTGTTCCGGATCCGTATCGTTTTCAACTTGCTGTCTTGCAACATACCAGAGACACTTTTACTGCTCAGATCCTCTCGCTGGAAAAATCTCTCCATCCTGTGCTGATTCCCAACGACGATATTCAACGGCTCTTGCACATTCCAGGTATCGGCAAGCTCACCGCATTCACGGTGTATCTTGAAATCGACGGCATTGAACGATTCGACTCCGATAAAAAGTTTGTCTCTTACTGCCGACTCGTCCCTGCTGCCGATAACTCCAATCGCTCTGTGCACCATCGCTCCAGCAAAGACGGCAATAAGTATCTCAAAATCGCCTTCTCCGATGCCGCTGTTCATGCTATTCAGTACTATCCGGAATACAAACGCTTATTCCAGAAATTAGCTCGTCGCTCCAATGAGGCGACTGCGCGAACCGTCGTTGCCAAAGAACTTGCGAAGATTGTTTACTATGTCTTAAAAAACAAAACAATATATAAAGGTCTCAAAGGTCAGCCGATCAGCCGGCATAAATCTCAGCAGTGGCCGCGCCTCTCAAGCCCGCTTTCCTAACTGATCCCGACTGCGTCGGGATCGTTCGCTGGATTGGGAAGAGAGTGCGCTGTGCCGTGGTAATATCTGGAACATCTCGCTCGACGAGATACGCTTTCACCATCGTTTCTTCAATGAGTGAATGTAAATCCGTAAACTGGTTTGGACGGCATTGCTCTGGTAATCGCCTGTCTATTCGATAGAGAACGCGGCATCGGCACGGATTCGGTCGTCCTTAATGTTAAAGAACTCTGCATTCCGATTGCGCGGAACGCATCGGGAGTATATTATTTACTTGACTCTTTCCTTTTTAAACTGGTTAGGTGCTGTGCCCAGCATTTGCCCGTTATTTTATACTCTGAAATCATAGGATTTAAAGTTTTCATACATCCTGCAAACTTTAGTCGTAAATTTTAATACACAGTAATCTGGATCGGTTATTCCCTTTGAATAATATATTGTATCACCATCTCGCCAAATTCTATCTTTTGTAGGTTGATCTTGCAATACTTCCATAAAACCTTTTAACATAATTCCGCGAAAAGAACTACTATCATAGAAATAAATAGAAGCTTTGGAATTCTTCATGTATTGTTTCACACGCACCGACGATGTATTGGTAGTAAAATAAAATATTTTTAAACCGTCATTTTCTCTTGGTTTTAACATGGCTTTCAAATTCGGAAACCCATCTTCATCAACAGATGAAATAATTGTATTACTACTTTTTCCAACAATAGATAAACCTTTTTTTATTAAGTCTTCATTCAATGAATATCTCCTTTTTATATTTATGATTGCACAGCACCTAACGGATCGGCGCTAAGCTGCGGCAACGATAACACGCAAGTTGCTGAAAACGAAACAAGTTCATGCTGACAACCAAATTAAATATTTCCCAACCAACGAGGTACTGAAAAGTTAATTATAAAAACCTAAACCCGCCACAAGCCATGCTCTAAAGTACTCGGGCTCATTCCGTCAGCTTGAGCGCCTGGTTAGGCGCAGGCAAAGTTCTATAGCAACCGCGTTTCCCATTATCTAACCAATGCCTGCCTGCCAATATCAAACTCGATGCTTTTCTTTCAAGCTAATTCACCGTTTAGCGAGATAGAGCATCCCATTTTGATCAGAGAAGAGGTCTTTTACTCTAATAGTAGATCCAGGCACAGCAGTTCGTTTACAAATAAATTGGTACGAGACATTTGCGGAGTCGACAATTGAATTGTGATACTGCAATCCGTTCATCTCCAGACATTCTTTTCCCTCACCGTCGATAAAAGCAATCGGGAGCTTCTCGATAAAGGCAAATCCATGTTTTAGGTTTCTTATCGAAAGCACCACGTCGTAGAATACCATGGATGAATCGGGTGGGCGAAATGTTCGAGGGCCAAAGTTTGGATCAAAGAACTCAATAGTCTCATGAATGTAAATCGAATCCACTTTGTATTCGGTACCACCTAAAATTAATCTTTCTCCAAAAAATGTCTTTTGGGAGACCTTGCCACAACGAGAAAAGCTCATGACAAATGTCAATATGAGCAAAATGTAGAATGTTTTAAACATAGTTCAAATTTCTCTTTCTCAAAGGGATATTCATGGTTTCTGTGCGTTAAGAAGTTTTTGCCCCTCAGAAGTGGATAGAAGAATCAATTTTATCTTACCGCACTTAGAACAAGTTGGATTAATTGCATTTTTCATCACATAAAATGATAGGAGAATACTTATCGCGTTGAAAAACCAAAAACCATTGGGATCAGCTTTTACCAATCTTGCGAAGAGGTAAAGAACGAAAGGGATGATTGTGATAAGTAAGGCAGACAAAATAATTGCTGACCCGATTGATTGAGGTTTTAATACTTCTCGACAGCTGGGGCAAATCCTAGCTCTGGGATCATGTAAGAGTTCGTCTGAAGGTGGTATCGTATTCGTTGGTGCTTTTGGATTAGCTACTTCTAGCGCAAAGTGAACAACCTCGTCACTTAGTGTAGATAATAACTTGCTATAAGTGTGCTCAGTTCCATCTTTAAATCGAATAGTAACATTAAAGAATTCCCCGTCACGTGTATGCTTGTATTGATCGACATCCGATAATTTATATTCGACGTATTGGCTCGTTTCCACGGCATACAACCACATTCTTTGATCTGTTATTACCGCTGAGAGTTGTTTCTTATCCTTGGTTTTCGCAAAACCACATAGGAATTCACCAAACTGCGGCGAATGGATAGAAAAAAATTCAGTCAATGGAGAAAAGCTAACATTAACGACTTTTTTAATAAAAATCTCAAAGTTCAGTGTGGCGAGTTTTTTATAATTCGGGTTAACTCTAAATAATAATCCTCGTCGCCACACTGCCCAAGTAGCTCGCCAGAATTTTGTTAAATTGTCATCAATAGAAACAGATGATTTAATATCAGAATCCTTAAATTCATACCCACAATCACAATGCCATGTACCCTCAGGGTTCTCTCTTCCGCATTTTGGACATTTCATAACACCTCCGTGAATATTTTAGTGAACTACTTAACTATTGTTTATATTACTTCCAGATAATTCTACTCTCTCGATGTGTGCGATTAGATGTGCTACACGATGCCTTCTTAGGAATGCACCTTTGCTTGCGCCTAACTCTGATTAGACTGCATACCGCAGCCTAATACGCTTTTTTGAGTGTTAGACTGCATATTGCAGCCTAACATGATGAAATTGTCTGGGAAACTGATAAGTCTGCAGCCAAACTTGACAATTATTAAATGGGCTCTGGCACTGTAATTGTTTATTCTTCTGATGGCTCCCAACAAATCCCCTCTTTCTTAAGACACGTTTACATCGTATCTTTCAGGTGCGCGCTTTTAATCTATCAATTACCATACAAATACGCAAGGGAAAAATATGGCCGAACAAAAGTTGTTAGATCGCGTCCGCGATTGCATACGAACCAAACACCTCAGCATTCGCACCGAAGAAGTCTATCTCAATTGGATCAAACGTTACATCCTCTTTCATCAAAAGAAGCATCCTCGTGAATTGCGGGAACCGCACATTGAACAATTTCTCACTTCCCTGGCAGTGGATAGCCAGGTCTCTGCTTCCACACAAAATCAAGCACTGAATGCCATCTTGTTTCTCTATCGCGAAGTGCTTCATATAAAGATCGGGGACATGAATGAAATTATCAGGGCAAAGAGAACTCAGCGTATCCCTGTCGTCTTTACGAAAAAGGAGATTGAATCTATCCTGCAATATCTCCACGGATCACAAAGACTGATCTGTGCCCTGCTCTACGGCAGCGGCATGCGCCTGCTCGAATGTCATCGACTGCGCATAAAAGACATCGACTTTCTCAGAAAACAAATCATCGTACGCGAAGGAAAAGGAGAAAAAGACCGCATAACGATTCTTCCTGCATCGCTTCTTACGCACCTCGAACATCAAATCGCTAAAGTGAAACTCCTGCATCAAGAAGATAAAACCGATGGCTATGGCGATGTATATTTACCGGATGCCATCCGCATAAAATTTCCGCGGGCTGCAAAAGAATTACTATGGCAATATGTATTCCCCTCTTCAAGGCGTTCGATGGATCCGCTAACAGGAGCCGTCCAACGGCACCATATTGATGAAAGTGTTGTGCAACGCGCTTTTAAAACAGCGTTACAAAAATCCAAAGTGAGAAAAGCAGGAACAATACACTCCTTGCGTCACTCATTCGCAACACATCTCTTAGAAGATGGGCACGACATCCGCACCGTCCAGGAATTATTAGGGCACAAAGATGTTAGGACTACGATGATCTACACTCACGTCCTGAACAAAAAAGGTCTCACCGTCCGAAGCCCGCTGGATACATAAGTTCAAATATTTTCTTTTCTTGATTTTTTACTCGGACTGCGAAATCGATAGAAGTGAACATTGCCAAGGCGAGTTAAATTTATGTACTTCTACTTTTCCTTTCTTAAATAATTAACCCATCGCTTCCGAAATCTTAGCTCCTTCTTGAGAAAACACGTTTCGATTTCGCGAGCGTTTTGCCGCTTTAAAAATAAATGTGCGGCATCCCGTACAACGGGACTTTCTGCCATTATCCTCCCCTTACTTAAGGGGAGGTGTCGAGATGAACTGTTAGTTCATCGAGACAGAGGGGTCACTTTGTGCAGCCAAAGAAAGCGGTGATCTGAACACTCAAACTTTTCTTTGATGATTCGGTCTTTGCCCGTCTCGTCATCGCATAACGATGACGGACGCGATCGCGATCCCGTTCTGTGGGATCGGACAGATCGCTTCATCATTCATCACACTTCGTATGATTCATTCCTCGCAATGACATCTCATTTTTCGATGTTTTGCTCAGCCTACGAAATCGTTTAAAGTAATTTATCTGGAATTTTTAGTCTTCTCCTCAAGCACGCGAAATCGACAGAAGTGAACCAAGACAAGGTGAGGTAATTCTTATTCAATCTCCAATCGGAATCTCAAACGAGATTCTTATTAAATCCGTAATGGTAATTCCTCCTTGAGATTACATTTTTCGATTTCGCATGCGTTTCTTTCAGTCGCTTTCTTTGCGCAATCAAAGAAAGCGGCAAAATAAATATTACACGGGTAAAAACCTCACTATCCACATATTTCGCGAGAATGATAGTGTGTATATTTTTCTTTTCCCCCTTTTACTCCCCTCTTCCTTTTCTCTCTTCAATTATTTTATCAGCACAAGTTTCTTTGTGTCAACGAAATAACCTGCTTGAAGCCGATAGAAATACACTCCACTTGAGAAATGCGATGCTTCCCATCTCACCGAATATGTTCCAGCCGGCTTTATCTCATCCACCAAAATTGCCGCTTCTCGCCCAAGCATGTCATACACTTTCAGACTGATGCGGCCAGCCGATAGTAATTGGTAGCTGATGGTTGTTGCTGGATTAAATGGATTCGGATAATTTTGTGAAAGCTCATACTGTTCCGGTATATTGCTTTTTTTCTCTTTGACACCTGTGATGGTACCCGACCCGCCGCTTTCTTTGTAGCGCTCGCTGAATTCCTGCACATACTGTCTCGCGATAATGCCAGAATGGATGATGAGTGTGTTCTCGTCGTTGTCAACTTCAGCCGCCGTGGACCAGTTATGGCTTCCTGTAATCACCAACGGATCGCTTGTGTCATCGAATGGATCGACAATACAATATTTGTGATGAAAGAGTCCGGTGACCACCGAATGTCCCGCTTGCATCGCATCGACACCGGCAGATTGCAGCATGCCCAATTCGCTTGGCTGTTGATCGATCATCCCTCTCACAATAACACCCGCATTTTTGCTCGCAATAAGCTGCTCGCGTACATCATCGCGCGTGAACGTGAGTAAACCAAAAAAGATATTCGAATGTGCCGTAGAAAGCGCTTGAATAATTCGCGAAGTCGTTTGGTCGGATGGGCTGAAGTACACTTCCACTCTCGTTCCGTGAATGATTGTAAAGTGCGGTGTGTTATCCAGCTTTACGGGCCCGAACCGCGCCAGACCCGGATTCGCTATATCGCCTGAGCTTCCGAACATTTCTTCGAACTCTAATGTGTAAATACGCGCTAATGATTGATCCTGAATAAAGACGGCATTTTGTGCATCGAGATAGGTCCCTATGTCCGTCACATTCCAGGAACCACTTATGACCCAATCATCCGCTGCGTTCGTAGTATCGCGTCCGTCAAAAATAAAAAACTTGTTATGCATAATGCCGTTATTGTCGGCCAGGTTTCTTTTCTGCACCGGGATTCCGGCAGTGGTCAGTTTTGCTAACGGTGAAGAAGTTTGTTTGTCGTCAAACACTATACGTACTGCAACGCCGCGATTCTTCGCTGCAATCAATGAGTCTGCAACGCGGTTTGCAACGACCTCCACGGAACTGTTGAAATCATCGAATGAATAGAGTGCAAGATCGATCGACTTCGTTGCATGTGAAATCCGCTCCAGCAGCTTCGTCTGGAGATCAACGTTCCCATTCGCTGCCGGTTGTAATCCTATTGTCCCATCGACGGAGTAATTAAAATAGACATTTATTTGTCCGGAACTCTGGGACGAAGTCGTCACCACGGGATAAGTTGCAGAAGAACTCGTGCCTGTGCCATTCGTCGATGCCGCTCGGAAATAATAAAGCCGGCCCGCTTTTCTTCCCGGTACTGTAAATACATGAGATGTGACCAACGCGGAGCTTGACGCGGTGATGGAATCATCGAATACAGGCGTCGTCCCGAATGAAATATGGGAATATGCGGGCGCTGATGTCGTCCAACCTACAGTGAAACTTGTATCGGTAAGTGCTGTGATCGTCGGTGGAGAATCGATGACCGGTCCGGGTAATTGTTCGATGTCGCTTTGTGTACGCGGCATAAGCTGGTACCTCGTATCGTATTGACAAAGTATTCCGGAAAGATTGATTGTACCCGCAGGAATTGCAGTCCCTTCCAATGCTGTACCATAAGGCACTCGCACATCCAATTGTGTCATGCCGTTGGTTACGTGGTAGTTTGTTCCGCTTGTTCCTCCTGTAAATTTTCCTATCTCGACAAATTGAACAGCCATGATACGCACAAGTTGACTCTCAGAGGTCTCCGAGGCTTGCGAGACATTCAAATCTTTTACTGCCGGCAGCGGAACACCGCGCGCAAGAAGTGTCAGCAAATCGAGGAACTTGACCTCTTGCAGATTGTGAAAATTCACGAGCTTCCCTTTTACCTCAATGGAATCACCAACGAATAAGGTGTCGCTCTTCACGTCATAGGAAGCCAATCCGCCCGTTCGGTCCTGGAAGTAAATTGTGTGCGCCGTCGGTGTTGTTGAAGAAGCGGGTTGAACGTATGTGACAACACCGCGTACCTGTACAACGGTGCTATCCGGCAAACCACGCGCGGCAAAAATTTCTATCCACGATTGTTCAGGCAGCGGGTCAATAATGCCGATATCGCTGATACTGCGAGGCTGCAATTGGTACGCGCCTTTATAATCTGTCAAGACACCGACGATGTTCACAGAATCGGCGGGAATCGGCCTGACGGGAATATTTGAGTCTTTATCTACTCGAACTGTCATACTCCCGAACGGATCACCGGCAGAATAGCTGCTGTCACCAGCGCCAAAACTGCCTGTCGCAGCAAACTTCACTTTGTTGATACGAACAAGCTGCGCTTCCAATGCTTCGCTCAGATCAGTAGACTTGACGACTTTTGGTAACGGAAGTGGATTACCGGAACTGAGCCGCACTGTATCGGTAATCGGATCGATCTCCAAAAGTCCATTGAAATCTTTCAGCACACCAGCAATCTCCCAGAGATCTCCAACGCACGCTGAACTACTGAAGTTTGGACTGTATATCGCAACACCGGCAGTTGCATCTTGAATACATGATGGAGATTTGAATTCGTTTGCAACAGTCACAACACCACGCACACGCACCGCAGCTCCGGCTCCTGCTGAGCGTGCTTGAGCGATAGTAAGAACTCCGAATACAAATGAGAAAGTCTTTGAAGTTGTCATCTCATTTCCAGCGATATCTTTAACATTGTGGATAGTGAGTGTATAGAAATCATTTGCCATTTGTGTTATGGTTAAGAGAACAAGTTTCAAATTTACAGCGTCACGCTGTGCATGTGTTACCATGAGCGCTTTGTTGATCGCATAATTTGTGGAAGTCGATGAAGAAAGAGAATCGACAGCTTCATTGAAGAACACTTCGATCTGCGTACTGGTAAGGGCCTTCACCGAATCGACAACCGGCGGTGTGAAATCCGTTGATAATGATTCTGTTGGACTTGCCGAGTTTTGCGGCTGTGGAGTACGGGTTAAGAAATCGCTGCTGTTGTCATTTGAATCGTACGCATTTCCAAGAAATTCTTCTGCCCCTCCCGAACCCATCGTCTCTGCTGTCGATGCAGCCGATGCTTTGCGTTCAATGGAACGAGTACTCGACGGTGCAGGTGCAGGACCGCTTCCTTCATAGAAATTTGCGGTTGTGCCAAATCCGACCAGATCAATAATTTCTATACTCGCAGGATTTGCGCCGGTCAACGCAGCTGTTGTACTGCATAATGCAACTTTTCCGGCAGTTGCCGCTATGGCGACAGAACCGGCCGCATCGGGAGTCGGCAAATTCATAGTCCCTCCGGAACCAGAATCTTCCTGAATGAGATAGAATCCATGCGGTGCGATTGAACCCGTGAGCTTGGTAACCTTCCACGTACCGGTTCCTGTCGCTGAAATGTACTGAACCGACCATCCGTCAAGGGGAACCGAAAAATCGACAGGGTTATAAAGCTCGATAAAGTCATTTTTCCAAATCGATCCGGAATTCCCGCCTCCTCCATAAATTTCACTGATAACCACCTGCGCGAAGATTTGTTGTGTGAACGTGATGAAATATATCGAAAACACGAAGAACAGACTTCGAAGAGTACACATAGGTTTTTCCTTTTTGAATAGTTGGCGCTTGAATCAATATAGTCTTTTTCTCTTTTTTTTCAAGTTAATTTTCAATAAGTATAAAAAAGAGAACCATTGGATTTCCATTGGTGTTTCAATATATTCAACTCCATACAGAAGGATGAAATGACAGAGGTAGCAGTCGGCATACTCCAAAAAAACGGGAAGATACTTATCTGCCAGCGAAAGAAAGGCGGCAGATATGAATTAAAATGGGAATTCCCCGGCGGAAAACTTGAAAAAGGAGAAACCACCGAACAATGCGTGCGCCGCGAACTGCGCGAGGAACTGAGCATCGAAATTCATTCCATCGAACGCATCCAAACACAAACTGCGTATTATGAAGATGGTGGGATGTTCAGCGTGGCGTACTGCTTCCTCTCCGGCTTTGAAGGAGAACCGCAGAACAATGTCTTTGAACAGATTCGCTGGGTAACCGTAGATGAATTAAAACACATGGATTCACTCGACGGCAATAAACCTTTCATAGCACATCTTATGCGGTAAGAAAGAAATAGGGCTCTCTCTTATCATTCAGCGATCACGTACCACCAAAGTGCATAGTGAACATCGGCAATCGAAAATCATCAATTACGAAATCTCTCTTACATTGGTATAAGCGGAATGCTCGCCCGCTTCCCTGGCGAAAGACACGAAACCCTTATCGCATCCTTGTCTCGGAAGTGATGCTTCAGCAGACTCAGGTGAGCCGCGTACTGCAAAAGTATCCGGAGTTCCTGCGTTTGTTCCCGAACTTCTCGTTGCTTGCTCACGCTCGAACTGCCGATGTGATTCGCGCTTGGGCAGAAATGGGTTATAATAACCGTGCAATACGCCTACAGCAGATTGCCAAAGAGATTACGAATGATAACAACGGTCGTCTGCCCTCCGACATTCATATTCTCCAAAAACTTCCTGGTATTGGACGTTACACGGCTCACGCTGTCGCTTGCTTTTCATTCGGACAACACACAGCCGTCGTCGACACAAACGTGCGCAGGATTCTTGCTCGGTTGTTCCCCCAACAAGCCACTTCCCTGGATGAATGGGAACTTGCTGAATCGATACTCCCCAAAAGAAAAGCATACGAATGGAATCAAGCACTCATGGAACTTGGCAGTATTTTTTGTACAGCAGCTCATCCGCGCTGTATTGACTGTCCGCTCAAACAGTATTGTCCGAGCGCATTTCAAATCCGTGAATCGAAGAAATCTTATGCCAGGAAGAATCATCGCGTCATGATTCCGAACAGAATGTACCGCGGACGAATTGTTGCACTGCTGCGCACTATACGCCCTCGTCAATCGATCGAATCAAATCGGTTGCTGCACATGATACGGCCGGAAGCAAGAAGTCAAAATCAAAAATGGTTCTCGCTGGTATTAGCCGGACTTCAACGCGACGGATTGATTCAAATACGCTTCCAAAAAGAGAAAAGATTTATTTCGCTGCCAAAATGAAAACCGCTCCCCTCGATAAAATAAAACTACTCGATGAAATTGAACATCACTATCTGACGCACAAGGAAGCAATCCGAGTTCGATTGTCGGAATTTCAATCTATTCCACCTTCAGAATACTTCTATGAACTTACCTATTGCCTTCTCACACCTCAATCAAGCGCAGCACACGCTGAACAGGCTGTCGCTCAGCTGCGTAATGCCGGATTCCATTCTCAATATACAGATCCTGAACCTATCCTTCGGCGTAAAAAATATTATATCCGCTTTCATAGAACAAAAACGCGGCATCTCATACTAATGAAGAAAGAATTCTCTGTCATTGCACAAAAATTATCGGAACCAGCTTCAGCATTCGATCTTCGAGAGTGGCTTGTGATGCACATCATCGGTTTAGGTTATAAAGAGGCTACACATTTTCTACGTAACATAGGTAAAAACAACGGGCTCGCCATTCTTGATCGGCACATCTTGCGCACGTTGGAACGATTGGGAGTCATTGATTCCATCCCAAATTCGATAAATAAAAACCGATATCTTGAAATCGAACAGCGATTTAAAATATTTTCCTACAACATTGGCATAGTATTGGATGAATTAGACCTGGTTCTTTGGAGCATGGGTACGGGAGAAATCCGTAAATGAGATACTTCCCCTGGCGCTCCGGTTATAGTTCTGATTGACTGTTATTGTGAAAGTAACAACGTTCCGGCAAAAATAATGAAACAGAGCAAATTTCAACAACTTTATTTATTAGAAACGAGATATACACTATAGGAGTTTTTTTAAGTATGAACAGTACTCAATTACAAAATTTTCACAATAGAACGAATTGATAGGGAAAAGAATAGTACGGACTTCAATCGATAATTTAGAAAATGGAGGTAATATGGGATCCCAGCAATTGTTGTTGATTATGCTTATCATGCTGTTAGTCGGTATCGCTATGACAGTCGCAATCACGATATCTCAAGCAAAAGCGGTCGAAGCAAACTGCAATGCCCTCACGAATGACCTGCTTTATTATGCCGCTAAGGCACGTGAGTTCTATTGGAGACCATCAACGCTTGGAGGTGGCAATAGAAGTTTTTCCGGGGTGACACTTCCAAAGCTTTCTTTGGCGTCCTCAAATGCAAATGGGCGATTTTTTATTGTAGGCTCTCCAACAAAAGATGAAATTGTAATAAAAGGTATTGGCACGGTTACAGTCGGGAAAAACACAACACAGGTACAAGTAATCGTCAACGAACAAAATAACTCCTTTTGGATCATCCATTAACACGATGGCGCAGCAAAATTCTTTCGATATTGTGTCCGAAGTGAATCTTCAGGAAGTTGATAATGCAGTCAATCAGGCACATAAAGAGATCACTCAGCGGTATGATTTCAAAGGAATCCATACGACTGTTGAACTTGACCAAAAAGAGAAAAAGCTCGTTATTACCACTGGCGATGAATTTCATTTGAAAAGCGTCATCGATATTTTACAATCAAAGTTGATCAAACGCAGCGTTTCTCTGAAGGCGCTCAAATATGGAAATGTTGAACCTGCCGCCTCCAGTTCGGTACGGCAAATCATTACTCTGCAGGTTGGTATTGCGAAAGACGATGCAAAAAAAATTACAAAACTCGTGAAAGATTCAAAATTGAAAGTGCAAGCACAGATCATGGAAGACCAAGTACGCGTAACCGGCAAGGATAAAGATGATCTGCAAGCTGTTATCAGCCTGCTTCGCGGTCAGGACTTTCCATTTGCACTGCAATTCGTGAATTATCGTTAGATGAACCGCTCCTGCTTTTGGAAATTCATATTTCTCTCTGTCATTTCTTTTCCCTTGTGTCATTCCCAAGAGGCCGGTCAGGAAACTCCGATCACATTTCGTCTGGCAAACGGCGACACGGCACTCGTCCGTACTCTCGACAGCACTGAAGTACTCTACTTCTCTCTCACCGATTTTTTGAAGCCGTTGCAACTCCCCAGCATTCTGAACGACAGCACCGGAAAGGTCGAATGTCTCATTGCTTCGCAGCTTGTTCGATTTACGGATCAGAATCCTTTCGTCGTCATCACGGAACGTTTATCGAACGCCGCTACGGTGTATCAAATGCCGACACAAGTGATTCGCAAACATGGAGAATTTTATATTCCCGCGTTGACTTTCGTCGCGCTGTTTGAACGGATAACAGACAAACCCTTATTGTTCGATGCAGAACGCAAAATGCTCGAGTTACGTTTATCCACTTCACCATATGATATTGCAGGGATTGAAATTGAAAAGAAACTGAACGGGTCTCTCATCACCGTTCTTGCCAATAAGAAACTCGGCGATATCGAAACTTGGCTAAAACCTGATGGCTGGCTGTTTGTAACCATCACCGGAGTCACGGCTGATACAGCTGCGTTGAATAGAATCAAACCCTCCGAAGCGGTAAAGAAAATTCTCGCATTTCAATCACCTGCTTCTGTCCAATTGACATTTCGCGTTACTCCCGATGTTGTGCAAGCAGAAGCGGCAAACGATCCGGCATCGAACAACCTTTTCATCTCACTGAGGATCCGTTCTGAATCCGAAAGAAAAGAGATAGAAAAAAAGAGACTTGAAGCCGTCAAGCAGAACCATGAACACAAACGCGATCGCTGGAAACTTGATGTCATCGTTATCGACGCCGGACATGGCGGCAAAGATCCGGGAACTGTTGGTGTTGTAGGCACCTACGAAAAAGATATTACTCTGAGTGTCGCACTCAAGCTTGGACACCTTATTGAAAAGAATTTAAAAGATATTCGGGTTGTGTACACACGGACAGCAGACCGATTTGTCGAGCTGTACCGGCGCACACAAATCGCCAACGAAGCCGCAGGAAAATTATTTGTCAGTCTTCATTGTAATGCATTGCCGTATAAACCATCGAGCATGAATGGCTTTGAGATCTACTTGCTTCGCCCCAACCGCTCGGAGGAGGCGGTTTCAATCGCTTCTCGAGAGAATGCTGTCATTCAATTGGAAGAAGGATACCAAGAGCGATATCAAAAATTGACGGAAGAGGAATTCATCATCGTTACGATGGCACAGAGTTCCTATATGAAACAGAGCGAACAATTTGCCGAGTGTGCTATCGGATCAATGGCTAAAAACCTGCGTATCAAGAACAGTGGCGTGAAACAAGCCGGATTCTATGTCCTTGTCGGCGCATCCATGCCCAATGTTCTCGTAGAGCTTGGATATCTTTCCAATAGAAAAGAAGAGCAGTTCCTTCGCAGTCAGGATGGCCAAAGAAATATTGCCGAGGCGCTTTTTAAAGGAGTGAAGGAGTATAAAAGGAAATACGAACAAGCGTTGCAAGAAGGTATAGAAAACGATGTTCCGTAAATACGGCAATTGATTGGCACTAGGAAGAACATTGAACCTGCTCGATACGTAATAATTTAAACCAAACACAATATTTCATTGTCTCACCTTCAGAACTGAAAAGCAGCATTGATACATTCATTAAAATAGGAGGAGGAGGTATGAAAAAAATCCTATCTAATGATCATCACATTGTCAATTTCTTTATTCTGTTGGAGTGTTTCGGCACAGGAACAAACGGCGCCGCCAAAGACTCCAAAAATCACAAAAAAACAGATACACCAACAAGCACGAATTAAACAAGGTGTCCAAAGCGGAGAACTCACCAAAGGCGAGACTGTACATCTGGAGAAAGAGCAAGGAAAGATTCAGGCTGAAAAATTGCAGGCAAAATCAGACGGAAAAGTAACGCCACAAGAACGTAAAAAAATTCGTCGTGATCAAAGGAAAGCGAACCGCGATATATATCGAGCAAAACATAACGATAAGACTCAAAAATAAATCTCTATACTATGAAAATATCGAAGCTGAGCTGATAAAAACCAGTTCGGCTTTTTGTTTATTGATGAGAGTATTACTGAATAACAAGAACAGGTATCTTTAAAGCATGACGAACCTTTGAGATTGAAGTACCAAAGATCAAATCTTTCATTCCCCGATGCCCATGACCACCCATTACGAGCAGGTCGATTTTCTGTTCTTGGGCAATGCGAACAATTTCTTTGGGCACACGGCCAAAGCCAAGCACTGCTTGAACATCAATCCCTGTAATCCGAAGTTCTTCTGCATGTTTTTCCAAATGCTGCATATCATCCCGGGTTTCGTCATCGTAGGCATATGCGCCAAACAACTGCCCGCCCACTCCTTCAACAATATGCATAAGAACAAGATGCGCGCCATTGTGCTGTGCAAGTGATTGTGCATGCGAAAGCACTTTCGAATCCATCAAACCTAAATCGAGTGCGACTCCGATTCGAGTATATGGATGCGGTACAAATTCGAGTTGTTCAATTTCTGATGGCATTGTTGGTTTTCTCCTTCGCCAAGATTTTGGTAAAGAGATATAGATAAGCAATATAAAAATTCCTGCAATCAAGGGAACAACCGTGAACCACAGAATGATCGATCCATTCCCCGTATTTGTAATCCAATCTCTTATCGTACTGATCACCAATTGGGCGTTCAACACGACGATAATCACAGCGGCAATCGATGCAAGAATCTTCACCCACTGTTTATTGACAAATGTCCCCATGCGTTCTTTATCACTTGTAAAATGGATTAGCGGAACAACGGCAAACGGAAGTTGAAGACTCAATACTACCTGGCTCAAAATGAGTAACTCATATGATCCTTGATCGCCACGCAACGTGATAACGGTGACTGCCGGAATAATAGCAAGGGTGCGTGTCAAGAGCCGCCGGAGGACCGGCCGCATTTTAAAATGAAGAAAACCCTCCATCACAATCTGTCCGGCATAGGTACCGGTAAGAGTGGAACTTTGTCCTGACGCCAAAAGTGCGACAGCAAAAAGCGTGCTTGCCAACATTGTGCCAAGCAAGGGCGCTAAGAGTGTATGTGCCTGCTGGATTTCCGTCACAAGCATTCCATTTTTAAAAAAAACTGATGCAGAAAGAATAAGAATTGCTGCGTTGATAAGAAATGCGGCATTTAATGCAATCAAGGTGTCAACGAAATTGAATTTACACGCTTGCCGTTTCCCTTGTTCCGTTTGCTCAACGAGCCGTGTTTGAACAAGTGCCGAGTGAAGATATAAATTGTGAGGCATAACCGTGGCGCCAAGAATCCCAATTGCAATATAGAGATTTCCGGAGTTTAGCCGCGGAATAAATCCGTTCGCAATCTCGCCGATCAGCGGCTTGGAAAGCAGCATCTCAATGCCAAAACACGCGCCCATCACTGTTACCATCATGACGATAAAAAATTCCATTTTCCGAATACCAAAATTTTGGATGAGCAGGAAAAGGATTGTATCAAACCCCGTGATGATAACGCCGACGATCAAGGGCATGCCGAAGAGGAGATTTAATCCGATGGCTGTGCCAAGCACTTCGGCAAGATCACAAGCGGCAATCGCAATCTCGCAAAGAACCCATAAGACGTAGGTGATAGGCTTTGGATATTCATCCCGACAACTTTGTGCAAGATCGCGTCCTGTGACGATACCGAGACGAGCGGAGAGTGTTTGCAGGAGCACCGCCATCAAATTCGACATCAAGATGACCCACAGAAGTTGAAATCCAAATCGCGAGCCGCCTTCGATGTCTGTTGCCCAATTGCCCGGATCCATATAGCCGACACTGACAAGATACGCTGGACCGGCAAAAGCAAAGAAACGTTTCATCATTCCATAATGCCTGGGAATGGTCACGGATCCATGGACTTCAGACAATGAAACAGATGTGTTATCTATTGCCATAATCTTTTTCTAAGTTTTCCATTTCGGAGCATAGATGAAAGATCCGCCTTTCCTTCCTTTCAACTGCTCCCTTATTGCTGGGAACCGATAACGATCAACTGACTACTTTTTTTTCTCCTCAAAAACAGCATCTTCAAGCCCAACATTCACTTTATAATTTGAATACTGAATAGTCGCCGAGCCATTTCTTGGCACTCCGCGTTGTATTTGACTGAACTGATCGGCAGGCTGGGAAATCGAATCATTCTCAGTTTTCTCTCCTTCCGTCGTCGATCCGAAAATAACAATCATCTTTGATGGCAGCCAAAACTTCTCCTGCACAAATTCATAGGTAAAAACTATAGAAAGTGTTCGGCCTTCGCGCGGAATAGTTTCTATCTTTGCAATTGTCCAATGCGTAGAATCGATCCATGCGTACATCTGCCGTAAGCGTGTTTTCTTTTCCTTTGCAGCAAGCTGAAGTTTGTATAACATTCGGCCATCGAGAGTGTCTGTTCCAAGAAATGATGCATCGTAGCGTTCAAATAACACTGCTGGATTCAAAGTGACACCTTCGCGTGGTACGAACAAAAAACCCTGCGATGTAAAATGAACTTTATCCGGCCTCTTAAAATCCATCGTTGCATGCATCTTGGGAACTTGTACGCGCTCCATCTTAACTTCTGCATCGATAGTTGCTACAAAGTCATGGACCTCTGCGAATCCATTCACGACTCTCGCGAGAAGAGTGTCGGCATTTAGCGCTTCTGATAACTTTTGTGCACAAGTCGTATTCAATACTAAACTGGTCATTAATGCTATTCTTACAATTTTCATTGTCACCTCTTTATTATTTCATAGGACAAGATGGCTCCCTATCCCATACTAGATATAAACATATTTTAAATGGTTCTTGTTTCTTGAGCATGTACAAATTTATTATAGAGAACCATCAACAACGTACCAAGTGCGCCTATGCCTATGAGTGCAAACCACACCATTTCCGGTTTGCCATTTGCTTTGGAAGTTTGATAGAGCCATCCGCCAAGGGGATCGCCGACAAATCTTGCTATGGCAATGGGCAAAAATGCATATCCCTGATACAATCCTTGCTGGCCTGGAGGAGCGATTTCTGAAATATACTCATAATATCGTGGTGCTTGGATCATTTCACCGATAGCGAATGCAACGATGCCGGCTGCAATTGTTGGAATACTTGGATAGATGCCGATGATGAGCCAGATGAAACTCGATACCGCGAATCCAAGAACGATTGCAGTACGTGTCGGAATATTCTTCGTGACACGATTGAGCGGAATCTGAAAGAGAATAATCGCCCCGGCTCCAGCCCATGATTGAAGAATCTCATACGGCGCGTTTGCATTGATGTAATCAGTGACATAATAGGGGACGATGATGAATTCCTGCCAAAAGATAATCCAGTAGAGAGAATAGATAAGCAGAAAGATCATGAATTTGAAATTTGCCAGTACCACAAACAGATTGGTGATCTTTTTCCCAAGAGATTCGATGACTTCCGTGCGTGCGCTCTTCACTTCCTTGTAGAGAATTAAATTGACAATGAGCATTGCAAGGCAGCTGATCGACGAAACCACATAGACAAATTCATTCCCAAATTTGTCGCGCACAAAATAGGCGATTGTGGGTCCAAGTAATGCTCCGACATTGACTAACCAGTAGTACACCGCAAACCCCAGCGACTTTGTTTCCTCTTTCGATGTCACGGCAACCGTTCCAAGTACAGACGGTTTGATGAATGAACCGCCAAACGCCGTCAGGACTAGAAAAATCAGCAATAACCAGTACAGATTGAAATTACTATAAACACCGGCAAATGCACTCATTCCGACAGATCCGATTAAAAAATATCCGAGCGCCAGAATGGAAAAGGCAATATTAAATGCACGGCGAAATCCCCACTTATCTGCGAGCGTGCCTCCGAGGATCGGCAGCAAATAAATCAATCCACCGAAGATTCCAGAAAGTTGTCCGGCTTCTGTCTCTGTGAATCCAAGTTTATTACGGAGGTAAATCATGAAAACAATTTGCTGTCCGTAATATGCCAGCCGCTCGAACAGCTCCATTCCGTTGGCGACCCAGAATGTCGGGTGAAAACCGTTGCGGATTTCTTGCGCTCTCGCTCGAATTTTCAAATATCACCCTTCCTGCAATTTGAGAGATGAAATTTTACATTTTGTATCAGATCGTACTTAATCCAGCTTCCTTGACGATGACTGGTGTTATGCTTTCCCACATAACAGGCATGATATGGATGCCCCGTACTCCTTTTATCTTTTTGAGCGCTTTAATCATTTCAATCGCAATTTTTATTCCTTCTTCTTTTGGGTCGGAAGCGTTTTCCAAGCGGTTGATATACTCGTCATTTATTTTTACACCGGGAACTTCCTTTTTCATATGATGTAAAGCCTTTACAGATTTCACCGGCATAACGCCGGCAAGAATTGCGCATTTCTCATGCAGCCCCATCTCAACAACTTTTTCCATCCAGCGGGTAAAAATATCCATATCAAATACCGGCTGAGTCTGGATGAAACGTGCTCCTGTTTTTACTTTTTTATGTAAACGGATGAGCCGCATTTCAAACGGCTCGGCAAATGGATTCGCTGCAGCACCAACGAAAAAGTCGGGAGCTTTTTTCATTTCTTGTTCGGAAAGTAAAAAACCGCTGTTCATCTTAGCAACTGTAGCAATGAGCTGTATTGAATCTAAATCAAACACGCCTTTTGCTTCCGGCTGGTCGCCGAATTTCTGGTAATCGCCGGTTAAACAGAGTAAGTTATGAATGCCAAGTGCAGCAGCCCCCAACAAATCGCTCTGAAGAGCAATCCTATTACGATCGCGGCATGTCATCTGCATAATCGGTTCGAGGCCTTCCTCCAACAATATTTTTGCTGAAGCTATGCTTGATAACCGAACAATAGCAGTCTGATTATCTGTTATATTCACCGCGTCAACAACGCCTTTGAAATACTTGGATTTTTCCCTGATGACATTCCCGTCGCAGCTTTTTGGCGGACCAATCTCACCGCAAACGATAAACCTTCCTGATTCAATTTTTTCTTTGAGTGTCATCGGATAGAATTTCCTTCACTTTCCGCTTATCGCCGCGAACAAACCAAATCGGTGCATCAATTCGTTTCATGAATACGTTGAGCCAGGCGGATGTGCCCTCTAAATTCCAGTTATGGATCTTATTTATTTTATATAACAAGTTTAAGCGATTCAACATTTTCGAACGATAATAGATCCTATACCAAACACATTTTCGTTCTGGATATACTTCGCACGATCCTCCTGCGCCTGTTCCTCCACACGGCCCATTGCGTATCCTTTTGGGACATCTCTGACTGCAGATGAAAGCTGTAGACGATAATATGCATTCGCCGCAGTGCTGACAACCGAAGACCGGCACTTTTACAATGTCTTCAAAAAGAAGTAGGAGGCGTGAGATTTTTTTTTCGCGCGGTGATATCGGAGGTTTTCCGGATGTAACAAAATCAATTGACATGTGATCTATTTCTCTTTTCTCTCAGAAATTTCTTTTCTAAGAATAGAAACCCATTACCCTCATAATTGCATCAAAACCATCCAATTGAAGTACATCTTTTAAGCATTGCATTGCAGGGTGATCCTCCGTCAGGATCGAATAATTACGTTTGACAGAACCGATAATAGTATTCAATCCCATCGGCATCGCCATAGTTAAGAAAGCGCTCTCCAAAGGACCCTTTACCGGTGATCCGTCAGCCCGTTTGGAAGGAAGCATAACGGTAAAATTGCTTAACCCAACTGATATATTCACACTTTGAAGGTCCGCATCTTCATGAATCAATTTGATTGTATTTATCAATCTCTTAAAATTTCCTTCCGAATCACTTCCAATCGGCACGATACCTGGATCAAGAATAACCTCACTGTTCTTTACACTGCTTATGCGCTCACGGGCGATATTCATCATAACTTTTGCCGTCGCATGCGTTTCTTCTGCTGTTTTATTCATTTTTAAATCGCCGCTTTGATCCGAACCTTCTGTAACAAGGAGGATCGGAATAAATGGCTGCTTTTTATAAATATCGAACATTTGCAGTCGCGCCTGAGAGATTGAATTTATGATCGGCTTTCTTTTTCCTGCACGTTCAGGATTGTACGCTTCCAGCCCTGCGGTGGCTATTTCAGGATCAGGTGTATCGATCGAAAGAGGAAGTGCAATGTGCTCTTGAATTTTCGTTACAATATCTGCCATGAATCCAGGGGAACGCAATCCTACATTTACATCTATATAGGCAGCGCCGCTTTCTGCCTGCGATTTTGCCAGCTCCACTATTCCAGCAATATCATTCTTTTCGAATAATGTATGGGTAGAAGGCACAGAATCATTTATTGATTCGCCGATAATCGTCAGGCCTGCAATGCTCATAGACGTTCCTTTTTCGTTAAGACATTTTTACAATAAAAAGAAAAATAGGAAAAATTAGCTTGATATGCATTTCATGAGCACGGAAAAAATAAAAAGGAATTACGCACTTTTCGGCTAATTGATACATCGGCAGGTTATTAGTAAGCTATGAAAATTATGATAGAATATCTTTCCTTACAAACACTGCCCACGCGCTCAGTACAAATGCAAGTGTCCACGTTCCCATGAAGAGAATACCTGTTTTAATCTCATCCCAAGGAACCGGATCCTGAAACATTTTCTGCCACATATTGAGATATTTTGTGAAGAGAAATCTTTTCGGGACTTCAAACAAATCCACAGGAATGACACTGATGACAGCAAACACAATCAGTACTCCCATTGTTGCAACGATAGGCCCAATGGCATTCTCGACGAACGACGAAAAGAAAAATGAGAGCGATGCGATCGTGATCATCGTCCATGTGGCAAGAAGATATGCGATCAAAAAGCGCCATGCAACCTCCGCCTCCGGCAGAATGAGGATACCGCGAAGAATGACAATAAGATCACCGCGTCCAAGGAGAATCACTGCTAATCCGACACTTAAGCCTGCCAGAAAGAAAACGAAGACAATTGTGTAAATAAGAGTCGTTATGTACTTGGCAATAAAAATACGGGTACGTGATACAGGCCGGATAAGAATCAAACGGTACGTGCCCGCAGTAGCTTCTCCGGCAAGTTGATCTCCTGCAACAAACGAGATAAGGAGTGGAATGTGAAACCAGAGACTGTTCATAATTTGGTGAGCAACAAACCATCCGTTAAACAGATTTCCAAAGAAAAGAAAGTCTTGCGATAATCCACGTAATGCTATCGTCAAGAATCGACCGCCTTCCAGCTTCATGGCAACCTCTACTAACGGCACAAGCAGAAGAATAATTCCAAAGCCGATGTATGTCCGCTTCTTGAGGAAAAGCTTGATGAGTTCGCAATATATTAATCGAGTCATGTGCAGTCCTATGTTGCACGTTCCGTCATCGACAGGAAGAGATCTTCCAGCGAACGACGCGGAATCAACGCACTCACCTGAACACCGCCACCTACAAGAGCTTTGTTCAATTCAGGAATAAGTGCAAAATCCATTGTCACTTCAAATCTTCCTTCTTTCTCGGAAAAATTTTCCAGGATTCTTTTTTGACGCTTTAGAACAGAGAGAACCTTTTGCCGCGGTTCCGCTTGAAGAATCACATACTTCTCCCCTTCATCTAATAACGTATTGACATCCCCCTGAACGACCAGTTCTCCGTTATGAATAATCGCCATACGGCTGGCAACCATTTCTATTTCGTTCAGCAGGTGCGAAGAGAGAATAATTGTTTTCTTCTGATCACGGGAGAGATGCACAATGAGATCGCGCACTTCCTTCATTCCCTGCGGATCAAGTCCGTTCGTGGGTTCATCAAGAATGACAAGTTCGGGATCGGAAATTAATGCTTGCGCAATACCAAGCCGTTGTTTCATTCCGTGCGAATATGTTTTAACACGATCAGTCGCCCGGCCGCTCAAGCCAACAAGATCGAGCACTTCGAAGATTCTTTTACGGTTCACATCACCGGAAAGCGCACCGACAATTTCAAGATTTTTATATGCAGAAAGATATTGATAGAAATCTGGTTTCTCAACAATTCCTCCAACACGACGGAGCGCCTCCGACCGATGCGATTTGAGGAAATGGCCAAAAATTTCCGTCGCACCCTCCGTTGGTTTGATGAGCGAGAGAATCATACGGATGGTCGTACTTTTTCCTGCACCATTCGGTCCCAGAAAACCAAAGACATCACTGCGGCGAACTTCAAGATTCAGATTCTTGACAGCCCAGCGCTTCCCATACCGCTTCCCGAGTTGCCGTGTTTGAAGTATAGTTTCTCTCATAACAAATAATCGATCATGGTGCTCCTGCCAATATACCAATGCCTTCATTCTTGTTCAACTGAAAACTATCGGCATCTCATGAAAGAATTTATTTGGAGAAAAGCATTGGAATCTGTATCTTAATAACAAAGTAAAGTATTATTCAACATTCGCATAAGCAAAAATAATGAAGAAATTATATACCGTCGCTGTAGTAGGTGCAACCGGTTTAGTGGGTCGAACGATGATCACTGTTCTGGAAGAACTAAATTTTCCCGTTGAGCAGCTTGTTCCGCTCGCTTCCGCGCGATCCGCCGGAATGGAAGTGCCATTTAGAGGTAAACCCATAAAAGTCCAGACACTCACTGCCGAAAGCTTTACGGGCGTGGATTTTGCGCTCTTCTCAGCGGGCGCAACCGTGAGCAAAGAATTTGGACCGAAAGCGATAGTACAAGGTGCTATTGTCATCGATAACAGCAGCGCATTCCGGATGGATCCGGATGTTCCGCTTATTGTTCCAGAGGTGAATCCAAAAGATGCTTTCAAGCACCACGGTATTATTGCTAACCCGAATTGCTCCACGATCCAAATGGTGGTAGTATTGAAACCCCTGCACGATGCATTCGGCATCAAACGCGTTGTGGTCTCCACGTACCAATCAGTCACAGGCGCAGGAAAGAAAGGTATCAACCAGCTCGAAGATGAAATCGCCGAACAACCGCTGCGTGAAAAGAAATTTCCACATCCGATCGCGTACAACGTACTGCCGCATATCGATGTTTTCCTTCCTGATGGCTACACGAAGGAAGAACAAAAAATGACGGATGAAACAAAAAAAATTATGTGTGCAGATATCCCGGTCACTGCTACGACAGTGCGCGTGCCGGTTATCGGCGGGCACAGTGAAGCAGTGAACATCGAGTTCGACCGTCCCTGCCCCATTGAAGACGTACGTGCAATTCTGAAACGGGCTCCCGGTATTATTGTCCAGGATGATCCTGCAACGAATCTGTATCCGCTTCCCATTCACGCATATGGAAAGAACGATGTTTTCGTTGGCCGAATTCGAAAAGATTTCAGCATTCGCAATGGAATCAACCTTTGGATTGTCTCGGACAATGTTCGCAAAGGCGCAGCAACAAATGCAGTGCAAATTGCACAGCTGCTCATTTCACAAAAACAGTAAAAAGATGGATAAATCTTAAATAACAATATTCAAAAAACAAACAGTATCAAATGACTAAATTCCAATAACATAAATTTTGTTTTTAGATATTGTAATTTGTTTGATAATTAAATTTTGTGATTTTAAATTTTCTCAACAGGCTGACAGAGGATTCTAAAAAATGATCGTTATGAAATTCGGTGGCACTTCCGTTGAAGATGCCAAGTCCATGCAAACTGTTATCCAAATCGTTCGAAAAGAGCAAACCCGACAGCCTGTTGTCGTTCTCTCTGCCATTTCCGGTGCAACCAACACGCTTCTCAAAGCCGCACATATTGCACAAGAAGGCAAACTTGATGATGCTATTCTGCTCTTGAATGGGTTACTCGATCGACATGTGACAGTGATGGAGAATTTAATCGACGACCGCTCAACCGTCCAGCGGCTTATTGCATCATTTAAACCACGATTCGAAGAACTGCGGAATCTCTGCCAGGGCATTGCTATTCTTGGAGAGTTGACAAATCGTTCGCTCGATGCAATTGCATCGGTCGGTGAACTCCTTTCATCACAGATTCTGAGCGAAGCGATGGATATTCAGGGTCTTCCGGCAAAATGGGTCGATGCACGAACTTATATCATAACGGATAACCAATTTGTGTCTGCAGTACCGCAATTTGATCAGATCAATGTGAAAGTAAAACAGATTCTTACTCCTTTACTGGCATCAAAGACGATCATCGTTACACAGGGCTTCATTGGATCAAACTCGAAAGGAATTACAACTACTCTGGGCCGAGGAGGTTCTGATTACTCCGCGTCCATTATTGGCGCCGCATTGGATGCCGAAGAAATTCAGATCTGGACAGACGTCGACGGTGTGCTTACAGCGGATCCGCGCATTGCTCCTGCAGCACAGAAGCTACGCATCATTTCATTCCGGGAAGCGGCAGAGCTCGCATATTTCGGAGCGAAAGTGCTGCACCCCAGCACCATCTTCCCTGCCGTAAAGAAAGAGATTCCGGTTGTTGTGCTGAATTCAAAACGTCCAGAGAATACCGGCACACGCATCGTTTCCCATCCGCCGAAAACAAATGTTCCGGTAAAATCTATTGCCTGCAAACGCGGCATTACCGTTGTCAATGTTCAATCGCTGCGGATGTTGATGGCTTACGGCTTTTTGGAATCGATCTTTTCTGTGTTCAATAAATATGAGACATCTGTCGATCTTGTGAGCACTTCGGAAGTCGCTGTTTCGTTGACAATCGACAACACCTCAACACTTGATATGATTATCGCAGAACTTTCGACATTTGCAGAGGTCTCCATTCTTGAGAAACAAGGAATTCTTTGTATTGTAGGCGATCAAATGCGGTCAACTGCCGGAGTTGCCGATCAGATCTTTCACGCATTGCGGGAAATCAACTTAGTAATGATTTCTCAGGGAGCATCAGAAATCAATATGAGTATCGTCATCGAAGAATCGCAAATCGACGAAGCTGTACGACGGCTTCATAAACAATTTTTCGAATCTATTCCTGCCATTGATTTATTTGAACCGGTCGGAGGAAAATAGCCTTTATGCGGATTGCTCTTGTAGGTTATGGAAAGATGGGAAAAGAGATCGAACGTCTCGCTCTCGAACGAGGCTGGAGTGTAGATCTCCGCGTCGATATCGACACGCCGCCGATTACATCTGCGCAGCGAACAAATATTGATGTTGTTATTCATTACGCTCAGGCCAATAGTATTGTTGATGACCTCACACCATGGATAGAAGCACACAAATCGATCGTCGTCGGGACAACCGGTTGGCACGAACAAATGTCGAGAGTAGAAGCACTTGTGAAAAAAAATAATATTGGATTGATTTACGCTTCTAACTTTTCGCTGGGCGTCAATATCTTCTTCCACCTTATTCGTACTGCAGCCCAAGCGATGGATCGATTTACAAACTATGATGCATTTATTCAAGAGATCCATCATAAGAATAAACTCGATAGCCCGAGCGGAACTGCATTGACGATGGGACAAATCGTTTTAAACCACTTTCGGCGAAAGAAAGAATTGCTCAACGAGACATCTCATGGAAAGATTCGTCCAGAGCAGCTGCATATTTCTTCAACACGAAGTGGTTCAGTGGTCGGCACACATATTCTTGCATTTGACTCAGCAGCGGACACAATCGAGTTAAAACATACTGCAAAAGACCGTTCCGGTTTTGCACTCGGTACATTGCTTGCAGCAGAATGGATTATCGGAAAAAAAGGATTGTTTACAATGGACGATGTATTTCAAGATATTTTCAAACAAGGAGACCGTTAGGTCATGGCAGCACAGACAAAATTTCAAGGGACAGCAACAGCAATCGTCACGCCGTTTAAAAAAGACGGCACGATAGATGAAGCGGCATTAAGACGCTTCGTAGATTTTCAGATCAGCGGGGGTGTCGAAGCATTGGTACCCGTTGGGACAACAGGCGAGAATCCAACACTGAACGCAGACGAACAAAAGCGCGTCATCGAAATAGTCATTGAGCAGGCTAATAAACGGGTAAAAATCTTTGCCGGCGCCGGCAGCAATAACACTATTGAAGTGATTGAAAAAGCACGCTTTGCTAAAAGAGCTGGAGCAGATGCGGCATTGGTTGTCGGTCCTTACTATAATAGACCGACACAGAATGGATACTTCCAACACTTTAGCGCTGTTGCCGATGCCGTGGATATTCCACTGATCATTTATAATGTGCCGGGGCGAACGGGTGGCAACATCGAAGCTGCGACGATGTTACGGATGGCGGAAGAGATTCCCAATGTTGTGATGGTGAAAGAAGCATCCGGTAACATGACACAGATCATGGAAATAGCCCGCAACATGCCGAAGCATTTTTCTCTCCTCTCTGGGGACGATTCACTTGCATATTCTATTATCGCCCTCGGAGGCGACGGGTGTATTTCTGTGGTATCGAATGAATTGCCGAAAGAATATTCGAATTTGCTGCGGCTTTGCCTTAAAGGCAATTGGACAGAAGCACTTCAACTTCATTATCGCCTTCTGCCTTTAATGAATATCAACTTTATCGAATCCAGCCCTACTCCTGTGAAAACTGCACTTGCAATGATGGGAATGATGGAGGAAACCCTCCGATTGCCATTGGTGCCCTTAACAGAGCCAAGCCGTGTAAAATTAAAGAATGCTTTGGCTGAACTGAAGCTGGTATGAGAATTGGTAAGGCAGAATTAGTTTCTTCTGGGAGGAAAAAAATGTAAAAATCATTGGCTATTGTCAAAGATTTTCTGTATTTTATTACTGTTAAATAACAGTACACCGTTATGGCTCCCTCGGGAGACCTTTTCTGTAGAGTAAGTCCTGTTATCGAGTCGTCTGCTGGTGGTTTGCTTCAATCTTTTAGTTTGAACACCTCCATAAAGATGTTACCGACTTCTTTGGGCCGTATCAATCCAGTAAAAGTGTTTTTGAGTAGAGTACGGCGTACACCCTGCCGGCGGTCGGCCGGTTTTACAATCTTTATGAAAGGATATGTTCCATGGAAAAAGGAACAGTCAAATGGTTTAATGGAGCCAAAGGTTTTGGTTTCATTTCACGTCCAAGCGGCGAAGATGTATTCGTCCACTTCAAAGCAATTACCAGCAATGGCTACAAGACACTCAATGAGGGCGACAAAGTAGAGTTTGAAGTTCAGCAAGGACCGAAAGGCCTCCAAGCTGCAAACGTTTCTGTGGTTTCCTAAGAAATCATTCAGCGTTGAAAAAAGAAACCCCGTCGATGAGATGGGGTTTTTTTTTGAGGTTCTACACTGCTTGAAGTGTATTGTTCAAATTCCTATTCTTTCCAATAGAGAAATTCCTTTACACTTGCAATTTGTGTCGGATCTGCACCGCGGCGGCCGCCAAACACAAAACGGTTCTGCTCATTCTTGTATTTCTCTCGTACACGTTGTGCCTGTGTAATGGATTTTTGTTTGTCTGGTATTTTTCTGAGAGATTGACTCAAGAGGTCAAACAAATCACTCTTAGAAACTTTCTGCTCAGATTGCTGTGCACCTTTCATACCGAGCGTTTCCTTGATGCGTCCAAGCCCCAGAATTTCGTACGCTTGTTCCACCGAATCAAACTTTGTTACTGCGACTTGAAACGCTTCCGCTGCGTCCTCTTTTGAACCGGATAAATATCGTGCGAGACCGAAGTTAAGATACACACCGCCATCGTCTTTATTTAATGCAAGACTCTTTTGATAATGCTCTTGTGCTGTATCAAGTTCATTCTTCAGCAAATAGATATTGCCAAGTGTATTCTCTGCTTGCCAAGTATTCACACCTGTCAACACAGCAATGGCAGCATCGTAACTTCCCTCTTTTGCTTGAATAATTGCCGATTTATTTTTTGCACTCGGCGTATTTTCAATTGCAAGGCTTGCAATTGCAGAACTAGAAAGTTGGTTTTGATGATATACATAATCTGCAAGATCTTGCAAAGCATAGGTTGCAATTTTTTCTGCCGACGGTGTTGCTACTGTTTTTGCCTGTAATGAAAGGTTTGCCGCAGGAAATGCAGCCATTGCTTTCCGTGAATCTATCACTTCGATCTTTTTCCCACTAACGGTGTACTTGTAATACTCTTCCGCACCCTTTGTCCATGCAGCCATAAAAGGCTGGTTGATCATCGTTGCTTCCAGCGGAATCCATACTTTTCCTTCATCAACAATGTATTCTTTTTCGTTCTGACTTACCATATACCCATTCTTTGGCAGCACATCCGTATCAAACATAAGATAGATATGATCTTCGGTTGCAAGAAACTTTGTTTGAACACCAAGATTTTCAAGACATGATGCCATCAGTACAGAAGTTGCACTGCAGTTTCCTGTTCGCGATGCCAGTGTTTCCACAGGATATGCGACAAGATCGAGTATATCCTGCTCCGACGGCTTCCATGGACTGGAAATATAACTGTATCCATTCGCCCGGACTGCACTCCATACCGCGAGTGCATACGCAACATTCCGCGGAAGTTTTGCATTCAAGCTGTCATTATTCATAACACTGCCGACCACATATCGAGAGAAATTCACTACCGCTTCGTCAGTGGGCGTAACAAATGCACCAACAGACTCGCCGCGTTTCCAGTTGATGGTATTGCGGCTGTAGAGTGTTACTGGTTTAATAAGACTCCGCGTTTGCGGTTGATTATCAAACAAATAACTCAATTCCACTTTTGCTTGCGCAGCGGCGTCGGCACTGAGCGTAAAGAGCTGCTTTGCATCGAGTGTAGCTGAGAGATTGAACGATTGCTTCTTTCCTGCATTGATTTGTGATACTATTTGCTCCGATGGTAATTTCATATAATCCGGAATAAAAATGGAAACTTTGACATTTCGGATTTCTGTCTTTGCTGAGTTTTCTACTTCAATTTTCGCAAGTGGGTTGTATGCGTAATAATTGACCTGTGACGGAAAAATATTCTCTATCGTGAACTGTGTAATGTCCAACGGACTTGCTATGACCATATTTCCCTTTGCCTTCTCGGCAAAGTCAGGCGTGCTGAGATCGAGGCGGGTTCCGGTGAAACCGACAACAATGACATCTTGGCGTTTTGTAAATTCATCGCGCAGGTTGTCTATGGTACCGTTGATTGTCGCTTCAAACACTGCTGCGTCTTTTTCAAAGTACCGCAACTTCATCTGCTCAATTATAATGATTTCGTGCGGCAGATTCCGTTCATATTGAGCGATTGATTTCTGATCAAATCCGATGAATGCAAGCTGGACAATGCGAGGCCCCGATGCTTCCTCGCTCATCTTTGTGCGAATCTTTACATATACGTCAGTCGCAAGCGCTTCGCCAAGAGTGGTCATGGTGAGATTCGCTGCTGAATTTGCTCCACCGGCAGATTTTTTTGTTGTCTTTGATGATGCAGCAATAAGTTCGCCCGTATCGGTAATGATTACCTTGCAGCTGCCCTTTGCTGCGTACTCAATATTTTTGACGCCATAGAACTCTTTCTCTGCTTCGAGATTTCCTTCAGCTTTCCCGACAATGATTAATTCAGCACCATAACGCATGCCGATCTCCTTTGCGCGAGCAGGATTCCCCTCGGCAATGGCAATATCACGCATCTGAACATTTTCGAACTGCCCTTTATCAACCAGCCGGAAACCTTTATCGAGAAGTATTTCTTCGATTTTCGATGCAACAAGACGTGCATCGACAGCCATGCCGTCAACTTTTTCATCAAGAATCACCATGATGCGCGGCCACTCTCTTTTATCCTGTCCTGTGGAAATAACTAATGGAAGGATGAGCATCGCTCCAAGAAATACTGTTCTGATTATTTTCATTACTATTTCTCCTCTTTTTTTAACATCCCCTCTATCCCCACCTCTATAAGAGAACAGGATGTGATTCTTCTTTTACCTTATTTTTATTTTATGAGTACCATTTTCTTAATATCCTGGAACGTTTTGCTGCCATTTGTTATTGAGAGTTGATAGAAGTATATACCGGAACTTTGTCGCACTGCATCCCATTTCACCTCGTAATATCCGGATGGTTTCCGCCCGTTCACAAGTGTTATGATTTCCTGTCCGAGCACATTGAAGATCTTCAGCGTTACAGTATACGATGCAGATGCATCAGGCACGGTGTACCGAATTACTGTTTCGGGGTTGAATGGATTCGGATAATTAGCATAGAGTTTCATGCTTGATGGTGTCAATGCTATTCCGGCATTATTTCCTTCCACAAATGATTTTTTGCCGACAACCACACGGAAATTCCGCATACCATTACCGGAATTGATTTCCAGCGATTGAACCTCTTTGAGGTTATACGCCATCTTCTGATCGATGTCGATAAGGTACGCTTCAAATACCGGATTGGGTAGACTGAGATGATCACCTAAAGTTAATTTTACATTCGCTCCTGCATCACCCGTTACGACGCACATTTCCCACACGCCGCCTTCATCATTCAACGGACGTATATCACGCATCATTGCACCATCGGCATTCCTGAAATAAACAGCAACATTCTTGTCACCAACAATCGGTGGAATGTATGAATCATACGGATCATCACCTTCATTAGCCCCTTGTGCCATACCAAGAGAACTCCCTTCACAGCGCATATCAATATCAGGACGATATGCATTTATCGCAAGCGTCCAATTCTCAGCAGTCTCTTTTTCAACTGGTGGAAGAGAGGATACATGGCTCGTCTTCGGCAATCCGCTGCGCTGACCCGCCGAAGGAAATTTTAGCGTTCCTGCACTGTTGACATACACTGCTATGCCTGACCACGGTTGTATTTGATTAACAGACACAGAAGATGTATCCCAGCCGCCAATGGAGCCGGCGCCAGTGAAATACGCACGCTGACGTATAGGCTGAGGCGCGGATGAGACGGTGGTATAAAATTCGAGACTATCAATCGGATATGGGATAGTGAATGGATTCCCAACAAGATTCCATCCACTTTGCAGTGAAATACCAGTATTATACATAACATCCGATCGGACAACACTTGCCCCCTTAACAATAATAGACGGACCTTGATCCCTGACAATAAAGAAAAATGCCGCACCCGGGGTAACCACATCTTCAGTACTGAACTGATCATAATCCTGATATTGTCCGTTGACGTACCGCTGGAAGCGCCATCGAGCATAGGAGATATTATTTTCCGAATGATTTCCAAAATTGCTTAAGAGGTCCACTGGTTTTTTATCCGGCAGATCATACGGTACCGAGATCATTCGATAGGCAAGTGTTTTATTTTTACTCTGCTGGGAGGCTGCAGGCATACTATTTGACTGGTCGGTGGCCTGCGGCCCTAATTGGACATCGATGGAATTATATGGAGACCATGCCACATTTCCCGCATTATCCCAGGCACCAATGCGGTAGTTCACGCCGATAGGTTCATTGCTATAGACAAATTCATTTTGGGGAATCGAAAAACTGATTGAAGCAGCAGACACGTACTGCGAGTACAGACCAACTCTGTTCTGATGTATTCCGATAAGCAACTCGCATACGCGAAATTCCCGATCCTGCATCGGATGCTGAAGCACTCACTTGCGGCGATGAACTGACCTGTCCATTAGCACTTACAATTACCGGTGTACCGGTAGGAGTATTGACACTAATAATCGGCGGTGTGTTATCTACTACTGCACTTGGTGTTGCATTCACCTCATTACTAAACCCACTTTCCAATCCCGCACTATCTATTGCTGTGATACGGAAGTAATATATTGTTCCGTTGGTAAGCCCTGAAATAGTCTTTGTTGTATCGGAGGAACCTCCAATAGTTGAATCAATTTTTATCGTGGGATTCGATGAAGTGCCACCGTAAATGCGATAGCGGAGAAAATCGGATTCAGTGTTTCTATTCCATGTCAATTTCACTTGACTATTGCCGACGGTAGCGGTAAGATTCGATGGAGCGGCAGGAGGTGTATTTGGATTCCATCCACCTTCGTGATACAAATCGGCAATCTCTGCATCACTCAATGCGCGATTATAGATGCGAATACCATCGATTGCTCCTGACCACACTCCGTTGACTGGAGTGGTGTTAGAAAAAGAACCGATTGTCATTTTTCCTCCAGACTCAATACTTCCAGCGGTGCCTCCAGCATCTACAGAGTTAGAGAGCTGGTTATCAAGGTAGACTTTCCAAATGTTACCTGATCGTTGCCCTACAATGAAGTGCCATTGATTATCTGCAAAAGCAGCTGATGAATTACTCCTTAGTGTAAACGTGCCACCACGACCATCTCGCCCTTCCATCATTGCCCCTCCATCTGTATATGTATCGAGCAACCATCCATGGTCATTTTGTGTTCCGCTATAGTATTTCTCAATGATACCTTTGGTGAATTGTGGAGTCGAAGTCTTCACCCAAGCGCAAACCGTAATATCACCAGTTATTTTAAGCGAAGAACTATTTGGAACAGAAATATAACTTGAAGAGCCATCGAAGCTATAGGCTCCATCAGCACTTCCTAATCTACCTGTTGTCAGTGTGGCCCCGTAATTCGTACCATTATTACCATTACCACTTTCATCATTCGCATTACCATTAAATGGATAGAACGCCACAAGACCGTTCGCAAGTGTGGAAGATGGCATCGCATTCACTTCATTTGAGAATCCGCTCTCAGCACCAGTATTATTTACAGCTGTTATGCGGAAATAGTATATCGTACCATTCGTAAGGCCGGAGATTACTCTTACTGTATCTGTGATCCCGCCGGATGTGGAATCAATTTTTTTTGTTGGATTTGATGATATTCCGCTATAGATACGATAGAGGAGAAAATCGGATTCGGTGTTTTTGTTCCACGTGAGCGTGACTTGACCATTGCCGGCAGTCGCGGTAAGATTTTGTGGAGCAGCTGGAGCGGAATATCCCATCCATCCGCTCGAAAATGATTTGGCATAGATATCATATCCCTTAGAACGGCGATTATCCTGCCATGTACATACAAGATTTTGGCCAGAGGCAGCAAGCCGAGGTACCATTTCTAAATGATTTACACCGTCATGGACAATAAGAACATTACCACCATTGGCAATTCCACTTGCTGAATACCATTGTCCAATAATATCAGGTTGTCCGTTTCGGTAATCTTGCCATGCAACAAGAAAATTACTATTTCCATCGAACACCACGGAAGGCCAATATCGCTCTGATGTTCCCCCATTATCATTGACTTTTGTGTTTATACCGACAGGATTCCCGCTTGCATCGAATCGTTGTAGATAAATATCATCGCCGTTCCGATAATCTTCCCAAACGATAACACTTGCGCCGCTGCTTGTTACAGCAATAGTTGGAGAATATTGCTCCGAGGGCACATTATCTCCTATTCGAATATTCGCTCCATTCGTGCCTCCGCTGGCATAATATCGTTGGACATAGATATGGTTACTACCATCTCTGTTGTCATACCATGTTACAATAATATTGCCGCCGCCATCAACTCCAACCGAAGGTTGATTATGGACATACGTATATGCAGCATCATCGTTAACCCTTGTATTTGAACCTACCGGTGTACCGCTTGAATTGTAGCGCTGCATATAAATATCATAATTACTGCCATTCCGATCATCTTCCCACACAACAACACTATTGCCGCTGCCGTCCATCGCCGCTGTAAGACAGTTATCGTAAGGACTTGCTGAGGTTGAGACATCATTTACTTTTACATTCGAACCAATTGCTGAACCGCTCGTATTGTAGTATTGAAGGTACACATCATAATACCCATTACGACTATCTTTCCATACAACAACACCGTTGCCGCTCGTGTTCACGGCTACAAACGGAAAATAGTGATATGCCCCGATATTATCATCGTTGACTTTGATATTTGATCCAAGAACAGCACCGCTTGCGTTTAGATGTTGCATATAGATATCATAATTTCCATTGCGCTGATCTTCCCACACGATAATACTATTATTATTGCCATCCATACCTACAGAGGGTGCCCATTGAGATGCATCGTTCACATCGCTATTCACTTTAACATTGCTCCCTAAAAAAGCTCCACTTGTATTTATGCGCTGGTGATAAATATTCTCTCCGTCGCTAATTCGATAATCCTCCCATGAGATAACGCCAACGCCGGTACTATTAATAGAAACCCAGGGATAGTATTGATTCGCAGCTACGGCATTACTATTGACTTTGACATTCGAGCCCTGTGCTACTCCGCTGGCATTATACCGTTGAAGATAAATATCGATATCTGTGTTACGGTAATCATACCAAGTGATGATGCTATTACCTGTGAGATCGATACCAACTGTCGGATAGTATTGAGATGCTGTTCCTGCATCATCATTCACCATTACATTACTGCCCTGGGCTGTGCCAGAAGCAGAATACCTCTGCATATAAATATCTCTATTCCCATTTCGTAAATCGTGCCAAGTTATAATCTCTGCACCACTATTGTTTATTGCGATTGTCGGAGCAGCTTGATCAGTTGTTCCTCCATCGTCGTTCACTTCGATATTCACACCAAGTGAAGCGCCAGTGCCATCGTACCGCTGAAGATAGATATCATAATTTCCATTTCGATAATCCTGCCATACAATTACACTATTGCCACTGCCATCGACTCCAATTGCCGGTCTGAAATGATACGTTGTGCCACTGGCATCGTCATTCACCTGAATATTTACTCCTTGTGCAACTCCACTTGAATTGAACCGTTGAAGGTAGAGATCAAAGTACCCATTCGTCACTTTCACCCAAACAACAATAGTATTCCCATTGCCATCTACAGCAACTGCGACCGAATGGATAGCAGAATAAACCGTTCCCGTGTTATCATTCACTTGAATATTTGTACCATTTCGTGTACCGCTTGCATCGAACCACTGAAGATAGATATCTGATGAACCGCTCCGTTCATCTACCCATGCTACAGCAGTCTTGCCTGTACTATTAGAAGCTATAGCTGGATAGTAATGATCGATACCTTGACCGTCGTCGTTAACCCTAATATTTGTACCAACTATCGTACCAGATGAATTATACTGTTGAAGATAGATATCACTATTTCCAGTCCTATAATCTTCCCATACGACAGTATAATTACCGCTTCCATCCATGGCACAACCTGAATTTTCGTGCAGGCAAACTCCCGAAGCATCATCATTCACTAATTGATCATCCCATAGAATTGTGGAAACAGCTAAGGATGATAATTTGTTATTCACGTTTTTATTGAGATTCGTAACATTGAGGAGATGGGCCTTTGAGGTTTTTACAAGATGTTGTTCATGTGTTCTTTTCGGGAGAATAAGGTCGTCTTTTAGTAATCTATTAGGAATTCCTTGTGCATAGGCGATGAATGGCATGAGTATGCATAAAAAGATAATTACCTTTATACGCATATGATGTAAAATTGAAAGAGTATTTATATCGTCTCTGTTTAATAAATTTATTATAATCTGTAGCATTACATTACTCCTTCTAACGAAGTGTTAGATTCCCGATATCCCTTGTTCCACACTTAAAAGAATATTGCGAGAATCCTTCTATTATTTTCTACACATGAATAAAAGTATGTCTATTGTCTCGGTCATTATTAAATTCTTTATCGTGTACGTCACGATGACGTTCAAATTTCATTTGTCTTTGGTACACCCGTAAAGATTTATTATGCAGTTGACCAAGAGCAATTTTTCAGAGTTCTATGTCTACGGGAAACCTGGAGCACCTGGCAATTGCTGTGTCTGTGACGAGCTGCTGCTGTTTTCTTTCTTTTGCGATAATAAAACGGCCGCTACACCGCCTGCAACAGCTACCCCTCCAAGTGTATACCATATCCACGAAGAGGAACCACCCGTTGTACCGGTCGACACTTTTACATCTTTGCCGGTTAATCCCTTCGCCATCTCGGCAGCTAATTCAGGAATTATATCTGTCAACAAATCTTCAATAGCGCCTTCATGGCGGCGGCTTTTGTTTTGTTCAATCTGAGCTGTGGCAATATCGATCACTTGTATATTGATTGTATAGATTTTTCCAACCTTTCCGATCGTTCCGGCAAACATTTTTTCCACTTTCAAGATTTTACCGACTTCCACAATACATTCTACCTGTGAGCATGCTTCCGATTGTTGAAATCCCTGCTCTTGAAGAATAGATTTGATCCGGTTGCGGTCAACGACAATAAATTCTCCTGTTTCAATAATTTGTCCTTGGAAGGCATCGGATAGCGATGCTGCATCTTCCTTTGACACGCCGCCGCGTGCCTCAAATTCGAGTACGGCGATATTGAGCTTCTTCTTCTGAAGTTTATTGTCTTGACTCACTGCGGCAGGAGCCACAATCGAAATTAAAAAAATAAGTAAAACGAAACGGATAAGAGAAGGATGTAGGAATATACGTAAACACATGTGAACCTCCTGCATTAAAATATTTTAAATTCCGCTGATTTTTCGCATCCGGCAGGTATATCAGCATCATATTCATACTACAGCTCAAAAAAACTACAAACAGTCATTTCTTCAGCGTGCTATCAAGACTCTTTATAAATTCCTGAACTAATTTCGGCAAGAACTTTTCACCAATATTTTCCAGATTGTCATCATACGTCCATACATGAGCATACTCTACGCGTGAAGTTTCCACATCGATCATTTTTAGATTTACAATGTATTTTTCTCCCAACATACCGATGGAACCTGAGAACATTTTTCGTACAGAAAGTATTTTCCCGGCTTTCACCGCATCTTCCCCGTCTTGAGTTGCTTGGAATCCTTGTTCTTGCAACACAGCGTTCAATTTATTCCGTTCGACTATAGTGAATCGTCCAGTATTCTGCAACGCGGATGAGAACATATCTGTTACACTCTCAGCTTCGCCTGCTTTCATACCGGCTCGTGATTCGAGTGAAAGAATACTGCAAAGAATAGGTGGCGAAGGTGGGATTTTACCTGTTGAACTGCAGCCAATGAGAAGAATAATACTACTTACGCAACAGAAAATCCTTTGCCACATCAGACACCTCTTAGTCGATAGAGTTCTATGGATTTCGGATTTTAGTATATCTCTAAAATCTAAAGCTTCAAATATCAAACAATGTCCAAATTCCGAATGTACAATGATTGATAAAATGGGTTCTGTGTGTTTTGTTTTTTATCGTTGAAATTCTCCCGCTTTTCAGGATCCCGTACAGCGGGATTTGCTATTTGTAATTTGAGGTTTTAGATATTCCATAAGCAGGAACATGCAAACACTTTTTGCTGGCTACTTCTTCACAGATTCTTCTTCTTTCAGGAGCTCCTTTATTAATTTTTCTAGTTCAATTTGAAAATTCTCATGGTAGCCACGGTTGATTCTACGCACAATCCCAAATCTATCAATTACCACCAAGACCGGTAGCCCATGGATGGAATATAGACTTGCATATCTGCCCGATGGATCAACTAAACATGGTAATATATAGCCGCGATTCTTGTACGCATCGCGTACTGAGTCTTCTGTCGATTCAGCTTTCTCCATGGTATTGACAAGAAAGAATTTCACATTTTGATCTTTATAATCAGCTGCAAGTTTTGTAAGAATTGGGATCTCATTCTTACAGGGCTGACACCATGTTGCCCAGAAACTTAAAACGACTACTTGCCGTTCTTTTTTTTCCACGGCTCTCGCAATGTCTTTCCTGTAAAATCACGAAGAAAGACACCTGTATTTGTTATGAGATTGCGCATCACAAACTGGGGCGCATCATCTCCAATATTTAATGTATCAGATTTGAAAATCAAGTTCGCTTCGGCATTGTTCCCCGTTGGGAAAACAAGCATCGAAAAGAAAAGAATGGCAAAAAACTTGAATAGGTTCATATGTTTTCCAGTATGAATGGGATAGCTACAAAATCATAACAAGAATTTACACCTTTGTCAATATCAACGCCACAATATTTATACCGAACGATAAGGTATCCTTGCATTTTGCGTGCCTCCTTGTTAGATTAGCACCAGTTTTGCCGTCTGTTCTTTACTTCACCACACCAAGGATGAATGTCATGACACCAACTGAAGAAAAGAGATTCCATTTGAAACGTTTCGCAGGCATTATCATTGCCCTGGCAACTGTGCTCCTCGTCGAACTTCTATTTCATACATCCTTGATTCCCGACACGTTAGGAACGAACATCTTTCAATCTATGGAACGGCGCAGCTTAGATATGTTAATGCGGTTTCGCGGTGAGCGTGCAAATGCCGAGAATGTTATGATGATCAAGATCGATGATTACACTGACAAACAGCTCGGTTGGCCGATTCCGCGCGATCAATATGGTGCAGTGATGACGCTCCTGAGCAACTCCGGCGCGAAAGCTGTTGCGCTTGACGTGTTCCTTACCGCCAAACAGGATATCGACAGTACAGAGAACGCGCTCCTTGTTCAATATTTGTCACAAACACAAAACACGTATCAGGTCATTGGTCCATTCATCCCCTCAAAGACGGAACGCGAACAAGTCAGCCGCAGAAACGTCGATAGCACTGCACATTTTGTGATTGGGAAATTTGGAGTCCCTGCGCCGAGTCAGCATCATTTCCCCCGCGCACCATTCATTAGCGATTTTCCATTCCCTGAGTTGGCTAACGTCTCGACGGGAGTGGGTCACGCACTGCTCATTCCCGATGAATTAGGCGGTGTCATCCGCTCTATGCCGCTATATATAGAGTATGCCGGACGTCTATATCCATCGATCGGTTTTACACTCGCACTCAAAGCACTCAACATCGAACCGAAACAGGTACGGTTTGAAGACACAGATGAAGGTACGATCGTCTATGCCGGTTCACTTGTCATCCATACCGGTCTGTGGGGTGAAGTATTGATAAACTATATCGGCAAAAACGAATTGTTTCCATCGGTTTCCTTTTATGATGTACTTTCAGCCGCTAAACAGCGCGATGAAAAATTCTTTGAACAATTTAATGGAAAGGTATGCATCATAGGTCCGACAATTCGTTCCATCGGCGATTACTATGCCACTCCATTTGAAGAATCATCGGCTGGATTTATGACGCACGCAAATGTGTACGATATGGTAGTCACAAACTCATTCATTACTCAGGCACCTGCGTGGATCCAATTCCTCCTTCTTCTGGTTATCACACTTGCCGTTGGATTCATGACACACACACGGCATATGAAAATCGGAATTCTTGTCCTTGTCGTGGTGACATTTCTCTTCCTGACTTGCGCTATTGTCGCTTTCAATTCTGCATATTTCTGGTTAAACTTGGCAGCCCCACTGAGCGCACTTCTCATCTGTTTTGTTACGACCGTTGCTTACAAAGCCGCTACAGAAGGCCGCCAGCGTAAGTTGATTACGAGCATGTTTGGAACGTATGTCGATAGCAATGTTGTCCGAATTCTTATTAATAATCCAAGTCTCGCAAAATTAGGCGGCGAAAAACATGAGATCACGATCCTCTTTACCGATATCAAAGGCTTCTCGAGTATTTCGGAAAAAGTGAGCGAGGATGTTCTCGTCAAACTTCTCAATATTTACTTCACTGATATGACGAATGTCGTTTTAGCAAACGGCGGTGCAGTGGACAAATTTATCGGCGATTCCATTATGGCATTCTGGGGTGCACCGTTGCCTGATTCCGATTCTGCGTACCATGCCTGTGTTACTGCCGTGCACATGCAATCACAATTAGATAAACTTCAAACACGGTTACTAAAAATTGGCGGCATAGGAATCAAGCAGCGAATCGGTGTGAATACGGGATTGTGTATTGTCGGGAATATGGGATCCGAACAGAAAAAAAACTACACTGTGACAGGAGACCCGGTCAATCTCGCTTCTCGTCTTGAAGGAGTGAATAAACAATACGGTACCGGTATACTCATCTCAGAGTTTACCCATAAAAAAGCTGGGAAACGCTTGGTCACTCGCATAGTTGACCGTGTGCAAGTTGTAGGCAAATCCGAACCCGTGCAGATCTACGAACTCATAGACATCGCCAATAAACCATTGGATGATAAAATGAAATACTTTCTCGATATCTATGGACAAGGACTCAAAGCATATCAAGAGCGCCGATGGGATGAGGGCATTGCGTTCATGGCACACGCAATGGAGAAAGTGCCAGACGATTCTGTCTGCCAACTCTACATCGAACGGATGAAGTTATATCAGATCACGCCGCCGTCCGATAACTGGAACGGTGTATTTGTCCTGCAGTCGAAATAACGACAAAGAGACATCTCTTTGAGAAAAGCTACCCACAAAGGAATGGACAGAACATTGCAACTCTATTAAAGCGCGGAATATTCGGGAAAACTAAGCTGATGTAACATGAAGAACTAAGAGGTTTGTGGGCCCTGCTGGACTCGAACCAGCGACCCGCAGATTATGAGTCTGCTGCTCTAACCAACTGAGCTAAGGGCCCGTGTTTTTAAATTAAAAACCGCATTTACCTGTTACTTTTTTTCTCAAAATCTCCCAAGTAAACCTTAAACCTCGATCGACAGGTTACAAATTGGTAACACTTAGTATCAAGTGTCATCCAATAGTAACGGCTTCAGTAACATAAAAGTAGCACAAAATTCAAAGATAATCAAGACGGATATTTTTGATCCTTTTTTCAAAATGTTCCTTGCTGGATGAAACGATAATAATCTATGCTCATAAATATAATATTAATTAGGAAATAATTGTGAAGCACGTGCAGCAGATCAAATTCTGCTGCACAGTTGTAAGTTTATATAAATTAAATAATTAGAAACAATTTGTGTATGTGAGGAACAAATGGAACAACAATGCAATGCTATAGGAAACACGGACTACAAAAAATATATTTTCCCTATATGTCCAGTTAATGGAAATAGTATATGCAAGTTTATCAGTCACGGAGTGGCTCGTGGAGAGAAACTATCTCCTGAAAAAGTCAAAGAATTGGTAAAAAACCTTTTAATTCTCTTCCAGGAGGGTTTCGGTCCAGAGCATAATTTATGGAGCCTTCTTTTGACAGTAATTGTCATTAGCACATATTGCGCAGTGGAATTTATTAGCATACCACTTATATGGCTTCATTTACCAAAAGAGTTCAAAAGAGAATGGTTACTTCATCTCTTAGCGGCAGTCAGCAGTGAACCATTTTTGGCAAGGAATTATTTTAGCTTTGATGAACTTAAAAAGATGATAAAAGGATCTTGGTATACTCCCGTGATATTCTTCGTTGATCCGAAGTCATATGATAAAAGCGTCCAAAAATGCTATCTCGAAAATCCATCGGAAAGAACACAGTTTCTTTATGATAAATTCAATGATAAGGCAAGTTTATATTCATATCGTATCGTATTAGCAGATTATCCTCCGAATTCTAATTGTAGTCGACATACGCTTTGTTGTGATCTTCCTAGGATTCATAACTACCCCAATTGTGATAGCGATCGTATTGAGGCGATTCGAACCGATTGCGATAAATTATATTCGACTCTGCAACAGCCATTGTGTTCGGCGATTGCTGAATTAGGAAAGAAAGCACCAGTATACAGTCCATCTTTCAGCTTATATGCATTGTCTATAGTATTAAAGGAATTTGATGCGTTAGAAGAGTCTGAATTAAAGTCTGTTTGTGAATTACTCGAAAAACTCGAAATACGTTCAAAGAAAAACTATGGGTATGACGAAGACAAGGATGTCTTATGGTTGGTATGGGATTATTTAGCGGAACATTCAGCGGAAGAAACCACTCCTGGAGATATTGTCGATGGATATATTATTCTCGAAAGGTTAACAAGTTTTATGGCATTCACGACACACGGACAGGTTCTGGTTGCCCCCCAGAGGATCAGTGAAATTCTAAACCAATATAATTTAATACTGGATCGGAAACGACTTGATCTTGAGACACCTCCTGAGATAGAAAAACACGGCCATTCAATGCGGCGCATTCAACGAACTGGTGTTATTATCGATAAAGAAGCGTTGAGTGTGGCTATTTCTGGATACTAAATCGTTATAGTCAAACCAAGACACGCTATTATCCTTCTCGTTAAAAGAAATTTATTAAATAAATTTGCCTAACTATGACTTCATTCAATAAAGATCTTGCAGCATTAGGGCTGTCACCATTTCATCTCCAATGGCTTATATCTGAGTTCGCCAGATCAAATTCTGAATATTACGTAAGATATGGCGACAATCATCAATTTATCCACGCTATGGATATTAATACAGGTTCGTATCTCAAACTAAGTCAGGATAATTTATTAGATCATTTAATTGGGCGTAATCGGATTGCCGTTCCTCCAGGATTAATGATGAAATTTTTCTCTATCAATTTGTTATGTCCAAAAGAGCAGGTGTCGGCATATCTCAAGATCATCATAGAGGGTTTTGGCATACCATTGATCGTAGTTACCAAGAATAGCAGAATTTATTCCTGCTGTTATTTCCTTCGAACACTTGAAGAGAAGGCAAATATCGTTAAAGCAATTGATTATAGCCTTGAGAAGATATTGAATCCTGAGGCTCTCCAATTCTTTAAGACATTCCCAGGATCAGCTAAATGGTTTGAATTACCCTTTGGAAGGGGAAGTTCTTTGATTAATCCGATCACATTGCAGCCGATGAAAATGAATAAACGAACAATGATAGAATATTGTATTCGATATCAACAAAATACAAATCTAACCCTTGATAAATTATTGCATAACGTTGAAGGATTATCCTATGAGTAAGTTAATTCTACCATCACAGCTTACCGTTGAAGATGTGCGCTCTATTCTTGAAATTACAGAAAGATTGAAAGTTGATGGACAATTCGGTCGGGAAGGATTTCAATCTCAACAGTTTATTTTTACGTTACTAAACTTCTTTAAGAACAAAAAAACGGACGTATTGGTCATTCCAACTACTACGCTTACAAGATTTCCAGGTGCTTCTAAGAAAACGTCAAGGTTGAGGCGCACATTTTGTTTGGGTAGTGGAATAATGGTGATTGCCCGATCAGCAAGCATAGAAGAACAGCGAGCTACTACTTACAGATTGAATTACCAATTCAAACAAGGCCAACTGGTAAAATACTTCATTGAAGGGTTATCTATACTCTATACAGGAAAGCAGTTACAAGAATTATACACAGAATGGATATATAAAAAACACATTGCCAATTAATCACATACAATCAGCGCGAACACATAATGACCACCACAATGTCTAAGGGGTGCGTCTATCCGGTAGGTTATAAAAAAAAGGTAGAGTATTATATTAAGGAGAGAGCTTCAGATTAAGCTAATCAAGTGTAAGTCTCAAAGATCTAAAGAGTTTGACAGAGTTTCTGCATCAAGTCTGTGCATTCCTCAAACACTTCGGTAACATCTACGTTCTGTTTTTCCGTCAACCAATGAGATATTACGACCTGAAGTTCCTTGTAAATAAATTCAATGCCTCTTGTTTTGTCCTACGAATCGAAGCAAGCAAGAGTTGATCGTCAAACATAGATTCGCTCAGAGCAGATTCTACCGTCGTCTGAAGCAAATATCCTTTGTATTCCCTTATGACCATATCTTCGATATCATTATCTAAGCTATGCCGTTCCTTATTGATTTCGAACATTTTAATTCCAAGGTTTTCGTCTGATCTCCAACCATTCGTTTTTTATGGATCTGTCGTTTTCAAGTTTAAGGATTATATTATCATAGACGTCTTTCATTTCTTTTCGCAAGAGGATAACACATACAGGGAAATTATATGCCCCAGGTTGACCTCCTAAATATATCATCACACTTGCATCTGTTCTCCATCCCTGTGCATCCACAGGATAAATATAAGATTCGTCTGAAAAGAGACCACGACGTTTCTCAGTTAAATAATCTAATGGTTTTTGTTCCCGGTTCCCGAGGTCATATACAGCAATAAGACAAAGTGAGTTATCGATGATAATACAAGAGTATGTAAGTTCATAATCACTTCTACTCACTACTGCATTAATGCGTTGAAATGTATGTTCAGCAAGTTTCCCGTTTTCCTTCGTTATTATACCATCGCGATATAGAACCTTCATACTTGAAATTGTATCAGTTGCGAGGACGATTTTTACCTAATTACTAGTCATATTCCATTTTAGATTATCATAACCCAATTCATATTTCCCTTGTGAATACAAAATAGATGTAGATACCAAAATTAAAGTGATAAATAATTGTTTCATAAAACCTCCTTTGATATTATTAATTATGCCGCTTATTAATTAGACTAAGCAGTTGTTGTAAATTCGTCAATGTATTTTCAGTTGATTTAAGCGATTCTTGAGACAACAATGAACCCACGCTTTGTGTATGCTACCCCAACTCTTTGATGCTGTTCCTAATTGCCCCGCTTGACGTGGATGAACCAATGGTAATACTTCGACTGAATATCCATCAATATTCATTGGTATTGTTTTTCCATAAAGCTTTCCGTTTTCTGTTATCTGTGATAGGCTTTTAATTCGATGATAATATTTAAGAAAATCTTCTATCGGCTTGTCGCCAAGTAGAATTAGTAATTTAGCTTTCGATTCTTTTAACTCTTTTACAATTTCGTTTCTTCGCTGTTCATCAGCGAACACTTTAGGGACAGGAGGAAAATATATTGGAGGAAGTATTCCCTTTTTAACGAATGGATTGTATGTTCGTTCAATTGCAGCAGCTTGGCTGGGATTCATTCGGCTTTTTGGTAAAAGATCGCAGAGCCAAACATCATCCCTAGTATATCCAAGAGGAAATAAATATAGATCGTCAAGAGTTCTTCCAGACGGTCCGTTGAAACTTATTCCTGCCGATATTAAGTGACCACAAGAAGGAGGAATGTTTATCTTTCCAATAATTTCCGAGGCATTTTCTCCACGCCAGAATATTTCAGGTTCACTCTCCACTGCCAACGCTTTAATCTGTCCTTTCGGCGAATGCCAAAATGCGTGAACAGCGCTTGCATAAACTCCAAGCACAAAAGCCTTCTTTACTTTTCTATCACGTTGTTGTAAAGTTTGAATCGGCTTGCCGAATGGAAACGTTTCTGACAGTGTTGAGGTAGATGTGTTTGACATCAAGTGGTTCCTCCTTTATAATTTGTTTGAGAGCATAAAAAAAAGGGCGCAATCCAAATACGTCCCCTTCTGAGGCACCGCTAAGCGCCCACCAGGAAAACGTAAAGGATGCGCCCTTTTAATTGGGCGCAGTCCTCGAATACGGTTCCTGGTTTAGAAAATTAGCGGTTTTCAGAAGGAACGCAGTCGTAACTACGCGATATTTATTATTGCTATATTTTTATGTTTTAGTCGATGTTCTCCAAAATGATAATTTCTCTATACAATATAACACCAGACCCTACCGATCTCCAAATGGTGTCAGTAACGTATTGATTTATAATGACTTGTTCAAGCAGGTTTGGCTTTTTGTTGTTTGAAACTTATCTGCATACAAACGAAATCACAATATCTATTTCACCAGTATTTTTCTTACCACCCTGCACACATTCACATCAATCTTCTTTGAATCCAGATAGACAAAGACTCCCATTTGGTTCAGTTTTCGTGACGTTTCCTTAGATCATATACCTCTCAGTAAGCCACATAGCATAAGACTTATTGAATTTTCCGAAGACTTCAATAACATCTTCTAAGTAGATCTGAGTGAGATAGGTTGGATCTTTCAGAAAGCTCTTCGTTAGATTGATTTGTTCATCCATAAATTTATTAGCCCGTGGGAAGATAATCATCGGCTTCCACATTTCGGTATCTATAGTCTTTAGATGGCACAAAAGTATATAGCGCATTATCTGATACTGCTCTCCATACAGAAAGGGACAATCTTCATAATGACGCTCGAACTTCTCAAGGTTATAAGGGCTATTACTGCTTCGCAGTATTGGATAATAAAGTGTGCCATAAGCTTTTTCAAGTGGACATCTTAACGTGGCCATCGGTTTATTACATTCACTATCACGTTTGGTTGATCCACAAGGAGCATCAGTATGTTCTGTAAATTTCATCTCAACTAAGTATTTGTATTTGCCACAGTCTATCAATAAATCGTGGTTGGATCGCTTTCCTCTTTGTTGAAGAGAATTCAATTTATCAATCCACTCGAATTGAAATTCTTCTTGATGGATATCTGGATTGCCCAGTAACACTTGAACCAAACCTACTTCACATCGCTTGGCAAGAGAAAAGAGGTTCAGAGCCAGTAACTGAGAACTTTTAGGGTTGTTACGAGAGTGGAATTGGATATTGAGAGACTCGACTTCAGACTGAATATCTGGATGAATTATTTCTTGCTGCCGATCTTTTGCTACTATATATGAATGACTTTCGTCAGTAGGGATTTGTAGGTATTTCCAAAGAGAAGAATAATGGTTTTCAAGATTTTCTATCCAAGTCAGTGTATCCAACTCAAAGAATCCTTTCACGCAACCATACAAACATCGACTGAATACGATTCCTCTGAAGTGACTAACATCCGTAATCTTTAGCTCTTATTCCATTATCCGCAGGAATTTCTTCCTTTTGTGTTTAAATGGATTTCACAAGAATTTGGTTTAATTATTTTGCATTGAGATGGTGAAACACCCCCGAGGCACTTCAAAAAGCTTTTATATGTTTTTCTTCTGTTTTTATCAATGACTGGTGGAGGGTAAGGAAGTGCATCTATATAAGTGTTAGCAAGACCTAATCGTTTGCATTTGCGAATGCCACCATAGATACGAGTAAGTGCATCAGATTCTTCTGGTGAAAGTGGAGTCGCTCTGGACCGAAACTTTGACGCAAATTTTCCCATCGAAGTTTTACGTTCAACATTCGAAATTATATTCTTAATAAAAGGAAAATCTGTGTTGCCCTTGTTATCTATCAATAAAGGCGCTGTTAAGTATCTAAAGGGCATCGATATCGGTTTCCATTTAACTTCAACTATTCGATTATGAAGGATTGGATTTAATCGTGGAGTAAGATATACAAGCTTAAACCCATTTTGACCTCCTTGAGCAAACGCAAACCTGGCCCCATAAAGTTTCTCATATGAATTTGAACTCATAAGGTTACGTTCGTGACATCTCGTAAGGCCAAAACTTCCATATTCCCAAAAGGGATCTGTTCTCATTTCATCTGATTCAGATTTAGGACGACGTAAAAGGACAACAAACACACGTTCCATCTTTAATCAATTATTCCTTTCAATCACTTCATAGTTTTGTTTCTCCAGCCAACTCAAAAATTGTTTTGGGTTTGAAAAATGTGGGGGTATAGCACTTCTTTGAATATATCCATCTTTAACTGAAAGCCCACCCCATTTCTTAAGCAAATCCTTTGTTACGCGATATGCTCGATTTCGATATTCTCCCACTAAAATGCTAGATTTTAATCTTCCCGATATCCCTCTTTGAGCACGAACTACGATATCCTGCATCCCTATTTCAATTTTCCTCGTATGAGCATTCTCAATATACAAATTTCGATGAATGTTTTTTACACTCACCACTTGCTCGACAAAATAAATTCCAACAAGTCCATACCATAATGGATATTTAAATTCCTCAACAGGCCTAAGACCTGCGTAGAAAACTATAAAATCATCTTTCTGCAGCTTTGCAATACCCGATCCTCTGCGATTTCCATTGTCACCATATGTGAGAAAAGAAAAATCTGGATCGAGATGAATAGCTTGACCATTTAATCTTTTCTCAGGACAATGTATGTCATCAAATGATATTAAATGACTTTTGCAAAATACTTTTAATGGTTCTTTGAATTCTGTATAAGTTTTTCTCATACCTTTTCGAAAAGCGAACCGTGGATTTTCCGGAATTGGGAAATACACAAACTCTCCTGATTGTTTAGATACTGGAGCATTCCAGCCACCAAATGACCGATCGATTCCAATTCTGACCAAGATTGCATTCATTTTTCCCTCGTGCAATCTTTTATTAGTAGATACGATCCGAATACCACTATATCTATTTTGCAATTGAAACTTCCATTGCATATTTCCGACATATTCACTTTTTGCTTCGATTATGGCTTTACACAACTTATAAATGGCTCAACTCAAGTGCGTAGAATCGTGAATGTCATAATTTGGATCACTTTCCAGTTTAGTGAAATATAACTCATTGATGATTTTCGAGCGGACTAAAATATCGTCTATGTTTCTTTCTGGAAAATATTGTAGATAAAACATAACATACTGAAGAACCGAATCAACAATCTCGTTTAATCGCATCCCATAATGCACATTGTATTCGTGATCATATTCGGCGCTATGAACGATTTTATTTCTGAATCTATAGATAGTAGTCAACTCAAATTTCAATCTCTCTTTTTCCTTTAAAAGCAGTTTTAAGAGTGCCTTTTTGTTTTGACTAAGCATTAGAATCTCATTTGCTCTTTCAACAACATACCGGTCACGCACATACTTTGTTATCTCAGGAATATCTTTACAAAACATCTTATAGCTCCAATGATATACACCTATATTATAGTCTAAACCATATTTTGAGGCTAACTTTTCGTCATCTATTTTTAAATACCCGTTAGCGACCTGACTTTGTAGTAGTGCGAATAAATTGCCCTGCAATTCATCAAAATATTTATTTAAACAAATTGCGGGAATATATTTCAGAATTGCATCTATTACTTTATCTCCCTTCCTTCGGACCAAATATTCTAAGGCAATCCACAAACTCATAAAATGTTCTTCAAAATGTTTCGCCTCTTTCGCTTTATGAACCCAATGCAAAGCCTGATAGATCCTATTGTTTGATAATACTTCAGACTTTAATCCATAATTTTTACCTTGCTGCTCAACGAATTCAATATCATCCTTGTGGAGAGCGACTATATCAACGCCCTCATAATAAGATTTGTATTTTGGCAATCCTTCCCAAAGATCAGGCATTTGATGGATTGCCTGATCCGAAGTGTTTAATAGTGCCCAAGATTTTGATACATCAATTTTTCCAGAATTAGTGTTTGAATAATTGTATCGATATTTCAGGAAGTCAGTAGATTTATAGATCTCACGTTTTGCCTCGGAGAGAATATTAAAACAGTCGATACCCTCGCCAACAAATGACGCTCGTAAAAAGGGTTTATTGCGCTCTTCTTTCTCTAAAGATGTAAACACCCAAATCACCTTATCATCTTCTGATTTTCCTTCTATATCAAGAGGCGGATGAAAATCCACGTCACCAATTCTTATTTGTTCATTTTGCTTTGCAGATGCACCCAGGATTAAAAACATTGCTTTTGCCTTAAATCTTGGTGCATTGTAGAGACGCAATAGATAATCGAATCTTGCTGCTACCGGTGTGTTTTCTTCTATGTCATAATCAAGATTTGTCCCCCAATATTTTCCTTTGAAAACCGGCAGACTCTGATTGTTTGATATCCGTCCCTTGTTAAAAAGGTTGTTTGGAATGTTGATAATAGTGTCAATAGTGAATCCTTTTTCGACTAACTCAACAATCATAAGTTGACTAAGAATTTTCAATTCTTGTATTGACGGGTTCGGACTTTGAAAAACTATATTTCTGAGTTTAACAAATATTTCTGTAAAGTATTTTTCTTCGCTTAGTTTGTCTAGTAAGTATTTTGAGAGTAGAATAATCTCAGTGTGGTTTGTCTCGTTTTTTGTTGTTGTATTTATTGATTTGACCAGTTGACCAAGTTCAGTGTTGAACATTTTCATTGCAATTGAATCGAAAGATTTTGCATAATTGAGTTTAAGATTCAATTGCTCTTTGATACCAACAATAGATTTTTCCTTGGATGTTGAAAAACAGACATCTTCAATGATCTGTTTCAGAACTATCCTAAGACTTATCGGTTCAAAGCGGTAGAAATAATGATTTCGTTCATCTTCCCAAAGATTTGACCATACTTTTGACCACAATTTGAGATTGCTAGGAGCCTCGACTGTTTTGTAGCCATCCCAGATGTATGGAGAATTTCTTGACCACATACTCTATCTACTTACCCTAAAAATTCTTTTATATTTTCCCCATATCCACTATGCTTTGTGGTTGAATGATGGAGATGAAATAACGCATTGAATTAAATGTTATGCAATCGGAATCACCTTAACAAGTATATTGGAATAATCAATTAAATATATCTCTTTAAACCTTTTCTGCTGATTTGTTACTCTATCCAACTGAACCACTAGTCTGCTTATTAATTTACTGTAATAATCTTTTATGGTTTTGTTAAATCTTGATTCGGTAACGACCAATAAAACATCGATATTAATGTAATTAATGTTTTTCGTTTTCTTTTCAATTGCTTTGATTATTTGGTCACTTTCTTCGTGCAAAGCACTATCCTCAGACCGCAGTCCTCTTTTTTGCGATATAGAACCATCTTTATTTCTTTCAAAACGACCGACACCTAGAGAGAATCCTTCTTTTATAAGCTTTTCTTTTTGAAGTGCGGAATTATAACTAAACGATGCCGTGGTAATCTGAATTGTTTCTATGCAATTATCGTTGCAATCCACTATTTCAGCGTCTATTTTTCTTCCGTTTTCGCATAGAAATATTAAATAGTTATTGCCAGGATATTTTAAGGAAGAATACAAAGATAAGGGGTAATACTCATCCCAAAAATCTTTAAAAAATCTATCTTTCCCTTTCTTTAAGACAAAACTTTCATACTCTTCTCTTGGCACTGAATTAAATATTTCATCGCAAAACAACTTCGCTTCGTTAATATCCCTTTTTACTCTTAAAATATTTGCTGAATATTTCATCTAACCTGTAAGTTTGGTAGTTTAAAAATATTCACGACGAAGAAACGTTTTTCGTGAATTTATCTAAAAGATCATTGTAATCTCGATGTTTGAGCAATGTCTCTACAAGCTCTATCTTTCCTTGACTCTTTCTGTATGATGTAATTAGCTCTCTCCAAGAATCATCGTTATACGCTCTGAAAAATGGATTTGCTAGTTCTATCTGTTGGGTCAAAGAACTCATTTCCAACAAATGTGGTTTTACGAAATCTGGAAATGTGCGCCGCTTCAGATTATCCGTGAAGAACTCAAACGATCTTATATGAATTGAATGTTCATCAGAAAAATGATTTCTTCTCTCTAACCATTGGTGACTGTTTTTTCTTGTTCCTATAATAACCGTAAATGTTAATCTTTCAGATGGTATAATGCCACGATTATAAAATGGAAATATTTTATGGAATTCATTTCTGTTCTCTTTGATCCAATCTCTCCAATTGTCAATCTGTTGAACAGCAGCCATAAGTCTCGCAGAAGGATTCCCCCTTTTGGTATATGGAGGCGTTCCAGGTGTTTCAATCTCTATGAATTCATACTGAATGCCTGCGCTTAGGCGATCATAGGTTTTAACAAAATCAACAATAAAATCTGAACCAAGTCTGAGCTTGGAGATGACTATACTTTCATCATCAAATAACCGCGCTAAGAAGAATCCGGCGTGCTTTGAAAGGAAGCTATGATACACTTCCTCTTTAGCGTTTTCACTCAAGAGTCTGTTCCATTCGTTTTCAAGTTTTATTACAATGTCCCTTTTTTCACGATGTAGTAGTGACCAAGAATAATAATTATTGTCGGTAGAGCAAGGATTTTTCAATTTCACTATTCCTCCACAATCTTTATCTCTTCTTCCGTCAAGTCGTATAGCTCATACACACGTTCATCGATTTGACGGTTTAAGGTTTCGCATTGCATTTCGAGACGATTTGCTTCTGCTTCGGTTTTGGCATTCGATAATTTCTCTTTTGCATCCAACATCTGTTCGACAAATCTCACGATGTGATCGTGGCGAGACTTGTCTTGTGAATCTTTAAAGTTGATTGTGCGGATGGGAAGCAGTTTAAGATCACCCACTGAAAGCCGCGGGAAGTTATCCTTCACAATTTTATTAGACACTAAAGGATATAGAAAAGAAAGTAATTTTGAGTTCAAGACACCAAGTAAATATTTTATCGAATAGCTCTCACCATTGATACAAATAATATTTAGAATTGTTTTGTAATTACAATAAGTTTCTTCTACATAAGTTGCACATATTTTATAATCTCCCTTTCCAGTTATTTCTCTGATTAGGATTCGTGGACCAGACAACCATTCCATTGTTCTATAATCGTGCAACCAAGGACCATATTTAATCCACTCGCGCTTTTGCCATTGTAGAGTATATCTACCCACATCGCTCCCGGATAATTCCATCAAATATTCCTTACTCAGCCTTTTGGTTGAATGGAATATACGATCTTCAATTTGTTGCTTTGTATGTTTGCTACTATTATAAGCTTGAGTTCCTAATGATGCTCTTGCTATTTGGCCTAATGGCTTTGCTTTTGAGGATATTGACTGAAGTAAAGATTCAATTTTACCCGCTATTCGAGTCTCAAATCGAAACAAGGGATTTATTTCCCATATTTTCTGATTAAATAAAACAGGTTCAACAGAATTCAACATATCAATAGCAAATTCTTTGGGAAACGTCCATACAAATACTGTGTTATCGTTTTTATTGTTGATACTTTTTCTTTTTAATATTGTAACAGAAGTATCAACATTGGCTGCTTCAAAGACCTTATGATTAAAGATTAATAGCTTGCCTAATGCAGTATTCGCAAGAACGTATTCTCTGAGTTTATCTGTAAATTGAAGGGTATACCAAGTATTCGGTGTGATATAACCCAAATATCCATTTTCCTTAAGTAATGATATAGCCTTTTCGATGAAGAGATGGAATAGATCTGCCTTATATTTAAAACTTGAATACTTCTTTTCAAGATATTCAATAGCACTGTCCTCAAAATCATCCTTTAGAATAATCCGATACGGCGGATTTCCTACCACTGAATCAAATCCTCCACGCTTCATCACAGCAGAGAACGCATCTTCAAAATTCATCGGCTTCAACTTGTTTTCATCTACATCAGCAAAGAGTTGACCATCAATAATATCACGAGCTATAAGCGAATTACCGTTGATGATGTTATTCCGCAAGTCCGGCAAGATCGTTTCCTTAAACATCCCAAATTGGTGCGCATCGTGCATCGTTACATCTTCCAACAATTTGAGATAAAGTGAAAGCTGAGTTACTTCCGTTGCCTGAAAGTCGATATCAACTCCATACACATTGTTCAGCAGTATCTCTTTTTTCTTCTTTAAGGTCAGGTGCAGTTTGCCATCCCGTTCAAAGACATCTGCTTCCTTCTGCTTTTCGGGATGCGCAACATAATAGCGGGTATGATACTCTAAAAGCTGATTATACACTTCAATCAAGAAAGATCCGCTTCCGCAGGCAATATCGGCAAATGTCATCTCTGTAATTTCTTTAGGAGTTTTCCCCTCTATGAGTTTCCCTACCGTTTCACTTACGATATACCGAACAATATACTCCGGTGTATAATACACACCGCCGGCTTTACGCACTTCCGGTTTCTCTTCTACCTTCACACGCTTGTCTGTGGCGTGCACTACCTTGCCAAGAAATCTTTCGTAGATACTGCCAAGAATAGAAATAGGAATTTGATCGAAATTGTAAGGTGAATGAGGATCCGATAATTCACGGCAGATATCGCCAAACTCTTCATCATCCGGTGGAACAAACTCTTTTTCATCCAGCACTTTATGCGGTTTGAAAACGAGTCCGTTATACTTTGGATCCAACTGTTTACAAAGTTCAAGAAATCCTTTCCACGCAGACTTCTTTGAGGCCAGTTGAATAATTACAGGTTCTTCTATCTGCTTATCTTCAAGAAAACGGATAAAGACTAACCGATCAATAATCCGCTGGACAGCTTCTGTGAGTTCTTCGCTTTGGAGATTAGGATTGGATTTCTTAAATGCTTTCGCTAACACTTCTCGGTATTTATCTAACTCTTCTAAGAACGCCTCATCGACCGGTTGATAGCCGCCTTTGATAGCTTTTCCTCTTAGCTTTGGCAGTTCGGCTACACGTTTTTCAATAGAACCACTTGCTACTGCTTCGCGTGAAAAGAGCCAATAGATACGAGAGAACTTTTCCTCATTTGCATAATCGCTGTAATGGAAGTATTCGATCTTATGAATCATCACATTTTTGATGTTTGGCTTAAAGCGGCAATCAAGGATGTGGAATTCTTCGAAGTCCGTAAGTATTGCGATGGGAGTATTGGCATTCCATCCATAGCGAATGGTTTGATAGTAATCATCAGGATTGGCGAGGTTGCGAGATGGTTTTTTCGCTTCGACAAAGAATTTTGGATCGCGGAAATTCGGTGCAAGAAAGAATGCATAATCGGAACGGCGCTGTGAACCTGCCATATGCACTTTGTTCTCGATATGAACCTCCTGCTGATATGGATTCATTTGAACATTGTGTGTTACGTCCCATCCGAGGGCAGTAAAAAATTTATCAATAAAGTCCTGCCGTATCTGGCTTTCCTGATACCCAGGAGAGAGATAGGCTGATTCTTGCGCTTTGAAGTTTGCAACGAGTTGCTTTATAGTATCGAATGCTTTATTCATAGGTTTTCATAATAGCTTATGCTACCCATCTGTCATATCGATAACAACTAACTCAAGCCACTCCATTTAAAGTTGTTATTGCCAATAATCTTCGGGGTAAGGAAAATCAGAATCATAATCTTGTTCAAAACTATGATATTTACTAAAACCATCAATTTCAGGAAACAACGTTGCAACAGAATATCCAAAAAGACCATTCCAATAGTCTGATTCCATTGAATTCATATCTTCTTTCAATTCCGGAGTTATAGCAATCGGAACAAGACCATATTGGAAATCCCAAATTTTAGGACTAGGAATACCAACACTTTTAACTGGCACACTTCCCCATTTTTCTGCAATCGGTTCGCAGATTAAGAAAATACCTTGCTGAACTTTCATCCTCTGGAAAATATGGATTGGTTCCCAAAAACATATCCGATTCTTATACTTTTTCAAAAATTCACCAATTGGAAGCATTATATCGCTGTAATTGATAATTCTTTTTGCCTTTTGCATTTGTGTGATTAGTCGACCAGTAAAAACCACGCCAACTTCATCTTTATGTGATTGACAAGCAAACCATAGGGCTACAAATGCATTTTTTGTGAAATCTAATAAACGAGTTGCAGCACCATAATGTTGGAGGACTGAAAGTAATTCCAGATCATATAATCTTCGCCCATTTTGATAGTCATAACCCATTCTCCGAGCTTCATTTAACAACCGCTGTTCATATTGATTTATTGAGGACTGCAAAACATTGGTTTTATATGAAATTGGTGCAGGAGTGCTATTAATCCCTCCTTTATCTGCCCAGCCATAATTAAGTAATCGTCGGACACCCGAAGGGTGTAACGCCCAATTTATTTTAGATTGACCACGCCATATGGCATTACCACCGATTACGTCTGCCAAGTAAGAGACAAACTTTGAGTATTGACCAAAATCCTTCGGAGCCCAAACTTTTCCGTAAAGTTTTGTTTCCACTTTTGGTAATATTTTATAATCAATTTTATTATCCCACATATGATTTCAGCCTAACAATTAGGCTTCGATAACGCGAATATTCATATTGAACTACCAATCCCATTCCATATTAACATACTTCATCCAATATTTATTTCTCTTTGTTGTCTTTAATAATACGTATAATCAAATTTCAAGAATTCAATTGGTTCATTCGAAGAGGAAAAAGATCTCAATTCAATCAACATCCCGTCCATTGCATACTTAAAGGTTGTAGTCTTGGCTAATTTATTTGAATATTGTAAATATTCTCTGACCTCCACGATGAACCTGTTGCTATCATAAACCGATACAGTTGTAAGAGCAGGTATATCGCTTATATCATCAAAAGTTTGTTTAGTTGATTCAATTATCTTTCCATAGTCATCATATCTGAAAGTAATTGTGACCTTTGTCCATCTGTGCGCACGGGTTCTTTCCTCAATACCAGTTGAGTCAACAACAAGCCCCTTTCCATTAAATTTAACTGTCCATTTGAAGTCGTCTTCCTCGATTAGATCTCCAAACTTGTCACATTTAAAAGTTTTTTGCCTATTTAAATCCACGGTGTTTCCATTCCGATACTCGGTGATTTGAACGTTTCCCACATTATCATATAGAAATATTTGCTTGATCTTAAAAGGAACGCTTTGAAGTTGTTCATCCTTACAAACGGTAACTACTATTCGTCCCAGATTATCGTATTCCATATGCCAGTGATCTGACATATCGCCGCTTTCAGTGTAAAGCATTTCTTCAATCCTATTACCGTGCTGATCAAATTGACTAAATGTAGATTTCTTCGCTATAGAATCGACTACACCATATCTAACTTCATAATTCCATTTGGTCATTGTCTTTACCTTGGCAGATTCCATCTTAATTTTAATCGATTTTCTATCGCCCTGCTTCAATTTAGCCATTAGAAGATCGTTCAAATCTCTTGTTTGACTGAAGAGGCTGGTTGAAAGTAGGCTGAATCCAAAAATAATAAAAAGAAATTTACCCATATTTAATCTCCTTAATAGAAATCTTATAAACGGCATCTTGCCTTTATAATGACCTTCCAAATATTATATTTCTTTTTTTGCATCAACTAAGTTTATTACTTTTGGGCGGCCTTCTTTTGTTGGCGTAGAGCTACAACGTCGGCAGCATTTGCTATAAAGGTAATTAAATGGTGCATAAGACACAAAAATAAAAATCCTCGACGCACTACCAGACGCCGAGGATTAGGGAGGCTAACGCGTTGTTGGGGAAACAACGCAGGGCTATTGTAAGAATTGTTCGGCTCTTTGTCAATTACAATTTTAGCTGAATAATAAAGAACCCCGATATCATAACAGATATCGGGGTCTAAAGGGGAATGGGAGTAAATAAACACCGCGCGCCAACACAGTGATGCTACTGAAAAATAGCCGATGATATCGAAGGGGAACCGATATCAACTACTCCCATTATTATTTTTGATTCGTAAACTTTTATTGTAAGCGTAGTGATATTTACAAAAAATAGTTTGAAGAGTCAATTTCTACCACAAAGCACCCACGCATAATATTCATATTGTCTGATCAATCTTCTTGCCATCCAGTAGTTCAATGCTTATTAATATTCTCGATTGAATTGAACAGTCATTAATAATTCAAACGAGGCATCCCTCATATGGTAATTTGGAGTCCTTCAAGTTGGGCTTTATTTAAGCAATGTCCTTACAAGTATAAAATCAAAGTAGTTGAACGATGGCAACATCCAGAAATTAAACTGGATCAAACTTTTGCGAAGCTTGCAATTCCCGGCCTTACAGTTGATCGCGTCCTTCAGTTTTGGATTCATCGGAATCAGTTTGACGACAAGAAATGGCTTCAAGACAATTTTGATATGTTTTGGAAAATGGTTCTAAACGAAATCAAACCTAAGTGGTCTGAGCTCGAATCCATTGCTATCAAAGAAGAGACCCAAGTCGGTCTGAGAACTGCAATCCAAATGCTCGAACAAATAAACTATTCGAATTATTCGTTGCAGGTTCAGCCTAATTTCTTTGAAAAGATTACGGATGATTTCTGTATTGCAGGCAGCGCGGATTTGGTTCTTGCTGAACCTGATTCTACCAACGCGATACTCATTGATTTTAAGAACTCGCATAGTCGTGAAAGACTCACAAAAGACCAACTTCTCTTCTATCAAATTGGCTTGAAGAAATGCACACCTTATCAGTTTAAACGGGCAGGATTTCTAATGTTCAATCCTCGGCTTGAAGAATGGAAGTGGTTTAAGCTGGATGAGCGACACGAAAATAAATTGATTAAGAGCTTGAGTGAAGCAACAGCAAAAGTAAATAAAAGTGAATTCAATTATCGTTGGAATCATTTTTCCTGTGCAAGGTATTGTGAAGTCCGTTTTGGATGTCCGATGTTTCAGAAGCTTCTTGGCCGAAATCGTTTTCGAGAATTTGAAAAGGTAAGTAAAAATGAAGTATTGCCTGAGAACAGTAACGTGGAAATTCCGCGAAACAATTGAGCTTGTTCCAGAACTTGAAGGTAAGAAACGAGTGATAGTTCGGGAGCCGGAGGATATTTTCTCCAATTACGCTTCCATCTTTAAAGATCAAGTCCGTGAACGCTTCGTAGTGTTTTGGTTGGATAGTGCAAATAAGGTGTCAGGATTTGAGATTATCACAGAGGGGATTTTGAACTCCAGTCTTGCCCATCCCCGCGAAGTGTTTAGAGGTGCTATTGTTTCAAATGCAGCAGCGATAATTCTAGCACATAATCATCCATCTGAAAATTTAGAGCCTTCTCAGGAAGACATTTCAATTACAAAACAGATTGTTGAAGCTGGAAAAATAATCGGTATACCAGTGCACGATCATATTATTTTCGCCAGTGAGTCATTTACATCACTGGCATCCAGAAGAATGATTTAAATGGAAAGGCTGTGTTATGTCTCATAATCTCAATATTACAAATGGTAAAGTCTCAATGTTCTACGTGGGCGAGACACCCTGGCATAAGCTTGGCACAAGGCTGGATAATCCGGCAACTTCAAAGGAGGCGATTGAAGCAGCTGGTTTGGATTATGCTGTAGAAAAAGTTTCGTTGGAAGCCGTAGTTAATTTGATTGACCGTAAACCTGTTAACAATCATTTCGCAACTGTCCGCACAGATACAAATGATGTGCTCGGTATCGTTGGCAATCGGTATTCTCCAATCCAAAACAAAGATGCATTCACATTCTTTGACACACTTGTTGGACAGGATGAAGCAATTTATCATACAGCCGGAGTATTGGGAAAGGGAGAGCGTATTTGGATTCTGGCAAAGCTTCCAGACTATATACGAATAGGCAAAGATGATTTAGTTGAAAAATACCTTTTACTCACAAATTCACACGATGGCTCTTCTCTTGCCTGTGCAAAACTCACACCGATACGCGTTGTTTGTCAAAATACTTTGTCAGTTGCTCTAGCGGGTTCAGATCAGGAAGTTCGCATTCGGCATACCGCAAATGCTCATACTCGGTTAGAACAAGCCTACAAACTTCTTGGTCTTTCCAATGTTTTGTTTCATCAGCTCCAAGCAATATTCAATCGTATGGCATTAACTCATATCTCCGATAAGGAGCTTATGGATTACGTCAAGGCGTTGATTCCTGACAACCCAGATGCAGAACATCAGACAAGGCGAGAGCGTATGCGAAGCACAATTCTCGAGCTTCACGAGAGCGGTAAGGGAGCCGAGATGAGCCGTGGAACGCTTTGGGGCGCTTACAACGCAATTGCGGAATATACTGACCACATTCAACGGACCAAAGACACTTCAGCACATCTTCGTAGTATTTGGTTTGGCAGTGGAGAACGGTTTAAAGTGCGGGCATTTGCCTTAGCCGGAAGTCTGATACGAAATTAACAGGAGTGCAGAAATATGAACTTTATGGATGAGCTGCTTGCTGAGGTTGAAGAAAAAGAGGAAAAAAGAAAACTTGAATTAGATCGCTTACGTGCTGATCAATTACTAGCTGCAATAGGAACATTGGAAAAACGTGCTGATGAAATTAATGAGCTTGCTGATAATGAAGTCAAACTAATTGAAGAATATCGCAGCGTTGAGCTAACAAAGATTCAAAAGAAGATATCTTGGCTTGCCTGGAATCTCGACCAGTTCATCCGATCTGCGGGAGAGAAGACGATTAACTTGCCACACGGCAGTCTCAAATTAAGGCTCGGACGTGATAAGGTGACTATTACGGAACTTCAGCAATTTCTTGACGTTCCATCCAATCATAAATATTTAAAGACAATTCCAGAATCCTACGAACCAGATATTCAAGCAATACACGACCACATCAAAGCGACAGGACATATTCCTGATGGTGTAGATATGAAACCAGCAGAAACTAAATTTTCTTACATAACAAAAAGGAGCAATGGCGATGGAAAAGAACAATGGCAACGGACGAGCGAAGATAGAACTGAATCTGAATCAGTCGGTAAAAGTGCGCCTACTGAAGAATAAACCTTACGAAGGGAAAAGCGAATATTTTGGCCCCTACCTTCTCTATTCAGTTGAAGAAGGAGGCGAAGAAAAAGCTTTCTTCGCTGATCCCGAAGTTCACAAAAAAATCCAGTCGCTTGAAGTCAAGGCAGGAGATGAAGTCATTTTAAGGAAAATCGCTGTCCCTGACGGCAAAAAGGGGAAATCACAGATTATCGTGGAAGCAGTTGCTACCCAACCTCGAATAAATGATACCGTTTGTGGTGATAGGTTCAGAGAAATAATGGAACAATCTCTACGGGAGGCAATAGCCATAACCGGCACTATGAAAGGCGTGCCCTTCCAGAACGAAGATATTCAAAAGATTGCAAGTTGTCTGTTTATTGCAAGGACATAGCAATAGTATTTGTTCTAAGATTCTTAATTTTCCTCTTGACATTGATAAAAGACTCTTATACCTTGTATAGAGTCTTTTATCCTTTCATCAAAGGAGTATCTAATGTCAGCAGGTCGCGAATCACTTATTCTTCAGTTGCTAAACAAAGACGTCAATGAATCTCTACTCGCAGAGATAGAAAAGGATTACAAAGATATTCCCGACTGCTATCGGAAGTCATCTTTAAGTAAACGCATCGGACATTTTAATAAACACAAAAGAAAGCTTCACAAAATATTCCATCGTGGTGAAGTTGAAAAGCACGTTAATGAGATGGAGGACTTATTAAATGTCTACTGCCGACCAATATTCAAATTCAACGCCAATATTGATTTGAGAATTGTCCCATTTGATAAAGACGAGATATTCCGCGATTCAAAAACATTCGTTGAACGAATAGTTGGAGAGGCATTTTATTATTTATCCCTGCAGGGTAAAGTCTATAACGTTATTTCTTGTGCTCACTGCAATAAGTATTTCGTTGCCATTCGAAAAGATGCTCAATTCTGCTCTACCACCTGTAAACGTCAAGCAGATTTTAAAAAGCGTAAGAAAATATACTACCAAACCTTTTTAAACCGACGCATAGACGGAAAGTATATTCCAGTTAATAATATCCATTGCTATAATTGTAGAACACCCATCCCTATTCCAAAACAACCAAATGGCAGAATAAATAAATCGATTGAGATTATAAAATGTTCGGCCTGCAAGACTGCTAATCGTAATCCCTGGGCGTCACAGAAACAAAAGAGTCGCTAAATTCATTAATAGGAGCTAAGCATATGCTTGTAGTAGACTTATTAAATTTTACTTCCAGTGATGAAGTTCAATGCGGTTGTTTAAATTCATATCCATTATTACGTTCTCAATTAAAAGGATCTGAAGATCAAATTCTTAATGCCCTTTTGAACATATGGGATATCGTTCGTAAGGATCTTTTAAAACCTGTATTTCTTGAAGGAAGTGAAAGCGCGTGGACACTTTCCTTTTTACACCATACACTTCCAAACCCATCGGATTTAATAAACGAATCGGAAAAAGGAATACTTCGTCTGTGTAACAGTTACCTTCATAGAACCCTTGAAGCTAATATTGGAGGTTATGTTGCGCGTGAAATTCAATTTTTATTTGACACAAAAGCTATCACTTCCATAAAAAGATGTTCTCATTGTTCAAATATATTTATCGCAAATCCAGCGGACGATATGTGCTGTTCCAATCTTTGCTTATCGCTACTCTGCACAACAGATCAAATAAAATATCCTGAAACCAGAAAGTCGTTTTTTGATGACTTAAAATTAAGTAACCAGTTCATTTATTATGATGATTTTCTCAGTAACCCTAGATTTAATTTGAATTGAGATATTAGTTTCCAGACCGAGCTGAAAATAATTTATATGAAAACGCAGAAGGAAGTAATGAATATTGATGAAACCGCCGACTTTATAGGCGTCTCCCCAAGCAAGATACGTCAATTAGTCCGCGAAGGACGAATTCCTCATATTAGGCTTGACGGAAGAATTTTATTTTTAACTGTTGAAATAATCGATTGGTTGAAAAGCAAACAGGTTGCTCCCGTAACAGAAAATATATCTGATAAATTAACTGATGATGTGTTCAAGCGATTGAGGAAGGCCATCTAATGGCAGCGCTCCGAAAACGTGGAAGAATATGGTATGTTGATTGTTATTATGAAGGCCGGCGGAGGCTTGTCTCAACTAAAACATCAAACTACGAAACAGCGAAAAAGATAAGAGATCGTATTGAAATAGAAATCGCACTTGGCATATTCCTGCCGGATAAAGCCCGGGCAATCAAAATTACTTTTCAGGAATTCTTTGACGAGTATTTTAAAATTGTATCCAACCAAAAGGCAAAAAACACAATACGGAATGAGAAGCAATATGCAAGACAAGCGGTAGAGATAGTCGGGAACATCTTTCTAAAAGACATAACGACAAGGAAAATGGATGAATGGAAGGCAAGAATAATTAATGAAACAAGCCCGACAACTTTCAATATTCGATATCGATTTCTCCACGCCGCTTTCAATCGTGCGATACGTTGGGGATATCTTGATAAAAATCCCTTAGCAAACGTCACTAAGGTAAAAGTTGATGAACATAGACTGTATTTGACAAAAGAAGAAACTATAAAAGTATTCAATGCAATTGATAAGCGCCTCCTCCGGCTGCAATCGCGTAAACGCCATACCAAGATGCCCTTATTCAAAAAGTGTGCTGTGTTCTTGCTCAACACAGGGTTACGAATCGGTGAAGCTTGTCAGTTACAAATGAGAGATGTCGACCTTAGCAACAAAGTCATACACGTCGAGAAAACAAAGACCTACCTTTCTCGAATTGTTCCGCTTACGCCTGATGCATTAGAGATCCTTAGTAGTTTAGATGACAGTCTATTCCAGAATCTAACTGAAGGATATGTAAGCCACGAATTCGGGCGCTCCTTAACAGAGGCTGGCCTTGTCGGATTTAAACAGCATTCTTTGCGTCACACATTTGCAACACGTTTAGTCGAATGTGGCGTTGATCTTTTCGTTATTAGTAAAATACTCGGGCATACCAGTATGAAGACAACTATGATATATGCGAAAGCCGGAGTAAATACTCTTCGGAGCGCAATAGGTCTGCTTGATGTAGGATTGCATAGTATACAAAATAGTGACACTAAAGATGGAAAGGAGGAAAATACCGTTATCAGACAAGGAGATTTAGAGACTGGTAAGTAGCTTATGAGTCTGCTGCTCTAACCAACTGAGCTAAGGGCCCGTGTAACGATATAAAAATACCCAAAATGAGTCCGAGAAGCAATACGCTGCCTCAGTGGCTGTCTTGATTAAAAACGAGCGCTGAGCTCGTGTATTTTCTGTTTCACTTCGTTGTTCGTGGAATCGATTGTGAGAATTGTTTTATAACTTCGAAGCGCGGATTCATAACGACGTTTCATTTCGAACAATTCTGCGAGCAAGTGAAGTGCAGGTTGATTCAAAGGAGCTAAACGCAAGAGTGCCTGTAAATCGTCGATCGCGTCCTCACGAAGCCCCATTGCAATATACGATTCAATAATTTTCAATCGCAATTCTATTTGTCGTGAATGAACGATCGCAACCCGCAACGTATCGAGGTACTTTCGTACCGTAGTCAGGCCAGCCACAAAAATATTGCTCGAATCAAACGAACGTGCTTTGTCCAAAGAGATCCACGCCGATTCCGTATCGCCTTTCTCGAGCGAGAATATTGTTGAAACAATCAGTGCAGAATAAAACTGCGAATCTGCTTTAAGCGATTGAGACAGCATGTGCATAGCTCGTTCTCGATAACCCAGTTCCCAGTAGGTAATCGCAAGCGATTGGTACAGCGATGGACGCTGGACAGAAGCTATTGGATATAATGCCATCTTCAACTGTGAGATCAAATCAAGATGATACTGTGCCAACTGCAAGTACGACCCGGCTTGGCGTAAGGAACGAAAATTTTCGAATATCGCAGCAGCAGAATCAAGCTGCCCGGCAAATTCCTTTGCCATGCCGATATGAAATGTCACCATCGTGTACCCTTCGTTTCCAGCAATTAGTTCTTTCAATATCCCTTCAGATTTGAGCGGTTCATCTTCCAACACTCTTAGGGCTTGATCATATGACGAACGAATACTGGAATTCGGCAGTGCAATTCCCTGCTCTCCGGACGAAATCTCTTTCAATTGAACTTCGTACACATCGACATTTTCAATAGTGTATACCGGAATAAACACAAATCGATCCGATTGAACAAATAATGTCTCATACTCTTGTATGGGCGCCCGCCATCTCACGGCAACAATGTACTTCACACCATAATCACGCAATTGATAGTAAAACAGATCGCGCATAAGCCGCGGATTGCTTTCGACGAGCTTCCTCCCTTGCAGCCATATTGCAAGTTCCTTCCAGCGGCTCAAAATCACGGCCGAAGAATCCGAATGCTGCACAATCCACGTTGCCGCAAGATGGAGGGGCTTTATGAACATTTCAGGAGGCTTTTTCTCCTCTCTGAGTTTTTCATAAAATGTTTCTGGTGATTGTGCATACTGCCAGTTATTCCACACATAACTCTGCAACCAGACCATATTCGGCAGCACCAGCAATACTAGGAAAACGAAAGTCGTGTTCCGGATCACCCTATATTTTTCACTCGCACGCCATCGATCGATGAATACGTCGACACCAACAACGGAAAGATACATCAGTATCACGGCGAGAGGAAAGAGAAATCGAATATCATTGACGGGATACAAGAGTATTGGAATGAAATACCACATGAGAAAGATGACCATACATGAAAATAACGTGGAACCTTTTACCCGCCATATGCCGATCGCTGAGAATCCAATCGTAGCTGCTATCAGAATGTATTTTTCCACGGGAAGAATTGTTAACAAAAAAGCGACGAGCGGATTAGCTGTTGAGATAACCATATATGACTGTGACGAAAAATCCGGCATCAAGAGTAATTTCCCAACAAGATTTTTATATACGTTGAGATTACTCCACAGCCGCTGTCCAAGTTCTTCAAGGAGACTCGCTTGACTTGACGTGTAAAGATGCATAAAAAGGGTTTGTGTGTTGCGCTCCGGAGGATTCTCGGCGCCAGCAACAATGACTTCATTTCGAATGAACCACAAGAGATAGAATACCAACGATATGAGAAAAATACGAACTGCACGTCGATACTGTTTCTTCCAGACCAAGTAGGCCGTTGCAGTAAGCAGAAGCGTAAGGCCGACATCACGAAGAGACGCGGCAGCTACAAGCACGGCTATGAATACGGCCTCCGTTTTCCATTCGACCTGTTCCACGAACACCTTCTCCACTAAAAAGAAAAAAAGAATCAAGCATACTGCGAACGGAATATCAGAAAGAATTTGCGTTGAGTAGAGTACCATCAACGGATTGAAAGCAAGGAGGATGGATCCGGCGAGAGCATAGATTTCTCCTACTTTTTGCTTCAGCCACCAGTAGAAAAATACTATTGCAAAGCAACCGATGAGAAGCGTTGTCACCTTTGCTGCGACGACACTATTGGGGAAAAAGAAAGCACCTGGAGCCAACAAGATCGGATAGAGCGGTGCGTGAACTACATATCGAGTCGGCTCAGGGGTTGTCGCATCCTTAAAGCCTTCTGCCTTCGCTAATGAATTCGCCCAGATAAGATAGCGTGCACTATCCGGCGTATAGACGGACATTTGATTTAAAGACAATAAACCTATAAGAAAGAAAATGCCGCATACCAATGATATACTAATGTATGGACGTAATTTTATTCTCATAAACTAGTGTTTTCATTGGCTGAAGCACTCAACAATTGCATCACTCCATTCCTCGATAGCTCAAAGCTCTATTCTCTAATTTTCAAACTTCAATTTCACATTTACTACTTCCGGCCGATTACCGGTTCGCATCGGCGGGCCCCACGTTCCAACGCCACACGAAACATAAAAATGCGTGTTGCCTTTCTTCTTATATCCCCAGCTCAGTTCATACACTGCCTCCGAGATATAATTGAAGGGCCAAAGTTGTCCGTGGTGAGTATGCCCCGAGAGCTGAAGATCGACTCCATGATTGACAACATCATCCAATCGCAGCGGTTGATGATCCATGAGAATCACAGGAAGAGATGTATCCACGCCGTTCATTAACTCACTAAGTTGTTTTCGCTTCTTCCCATTGAATTGCCGAATACTGAAATCCTCTCTTCCAACCAATGTAAACGCATCCGCGACTTTTGCAACGCTGTCTCTCAGCATAGTAACACCATGCTCGGTAAGATATTTGCATGCGGGCTCAACTCCGCCGATATATTCATGATTACCGGTAATTCCATAGATTCCGTACTTTGATTTGATTTGCCGAAGTGTCTCTCCAAGATTTTCACGAATCACGGGTTCTATATCCTCGTCCACTAAATCGCCTGCGAATAATACAATATCTGGATGTATTGAATTAATTTTTTCTACAATACGTGTAAAATGACTGTTACAGATGATCGTTCCGAGATGAACATCAGTCACAAGCGCGACATTCAATTCCTTCAGCGGAGAATTCTTATGAATCGTCAATTCCAGAGTTTGAATTCGTGGGAACATTGCATTCACACGTGCACCAATAACAGTTAGGAAAACAATTCCAACAACAATAAGAGCTACAACTTGTTTCGTGTATCGAAGATTTCGTGTCAGGAAATACGGAAAGAATGGGACGATGTAGTTCACAAGTCTCAGAAGATCAATTGCTATGAGAATAATAAGAAAATATGCCATTGCTCCCATCCAGAAAGAACCTATCCAGACCAATCCATCCGTTAACCACGAAAGGGCAATACGCTCAAGTAATCGCGCTGCGATGTATGATAGTGAAAGAAACCAAAAGACCACCATAAACCATATCCGCAGGGGAGAGCCATGGGAAATCGCTTGCAAGCCGCGGAGAAAAATATATGTATTGATCAATCCATAGAGAACAATAACGATAGAAAAGAATATTATGAATGTTTGTGTCCTTGTCATAGATCTCCTAATTATTCAATAATCATACTTCTATAGGATAGAACAATAGAACCGAAAATTCAAGCTGTATTCCATTTCAAACTCATTTCTTTATTGAATCTTATTCCGATAATCCATAGAATAAGACTGCATATTGGAATATTTCCGGAGAATATCATGGAAGAATTTATGAGTGCTGCCATCAAAGAAGCCAAGCTTGGCTTACAGGAAGGCGGAATTCCCATCGGTTCGGTGCTGGTGCGGGACGATAAGATCATCGGGCGAGGACGCAACCGCCGTGTTCAGAACAATGATCCGCTTGCACATGCCGAGATTGAGTGCCTTCGCAATGCAGGACGCATCGGTACATACACAAACACAATTCTCTTTAGTACTCTCACGCCATGTTATCTTTGTTCCGGTGCAATTGTCCAATTTGGAATCGAGAAAGTGATCGTAGGAGATTCGAGAAGTTTCAAAGGAGATATAGAATTTCTGAAAGATCATTGGGTCACTGTTGATGATTGGGACTGGGAGGAATGCAATGATCTGATGAAGGAATTCATAGAAAAGAATCCAACTCTCTGGAATGAAGACATCGGGAAGCTCTGACCATTATGACAAATCAACAACTCTTTATAAGGAAAGCGATTAAACTCTCTTTAGAAAATGTCCAAACGGGAAAAGGCGGGCCATTTGCTGCTCTCATAGTAAAGGACAACAACATCATCGCAAGCGGAACAAATCTTGTTACATCCTTGAACGATCCTACAGCACATGCAGAAATCATTGCCATTCGCGAAGCATGCAAAATACTCAGAACCTTTCAACTGGAAGGATGCGAGATGTATTCTTCCTGCGAACCATGCCCTATGTGTCTCGGCGCTATTTATTGGGCACACTTGGAAAAAATATTCATCGCCTCAATCATGAAAGACGCTGCCGATGTTGGCTTTGACGATGCATATATTTATTCAGAATTTTTCAAACAGATTAGTGAACGAAAAATACCGATGGTCCTGATGCCTCAAAATGAAGCTCTCGCGGTATTCAAAGAATGGAAGGAAAAGGGAGACAAAATCAGATATTAAGGAACAAGAAAACCCGACTACCTCTTGATTGAGATTAAAAAATTTCACCGGTCTCCTCCTCTTGAATGAAATCCCAGGTACCAACGAGAGTCAACAATTCTGTTCTTTGCATGTAATAGATGGTATGGAATGGAAAAGATAATGATAGGGGATAAAAAAAGGAAAACAATCAAACAACAAAAATAGAATTTTCGTTTGGGCACTATTTATGTAAGTATTTATGCGAAATGTTTCTTTTATTGTAATAGAGGATATTGAAATCAAACAATCAACTATTCACCTTGTATTTATAACGAAGGAGCGGAAATGGAACAAGAAGCAACCTCAAAAAACGTTGTAAACAGCATTCGGGACCGCATACCCGTCTTTACAAAAATGTCGTACGGACTTGGAACCGCCCTCGATATGTGGGGATTCTGGCTCTATCCCGGAGTTGCATTTGCGGTTTTCAATATCTACCTAGGCGTTGATCCGTGGCTTGTCGGTCTTGCACTTACATTGATTAGAATTTATGATGCGATCTCTGATCCCATTGCAGGATGGATATCAGACAATTTCCGCTCCAAGTTTGGACGAAGGCGTCCATTCATTCTTGTTGCAGGAGTACTCGCGGGACTCGGACTCCCGGCACTGTTCATGGTTTCCCCTTCTTGGGTTAACCACTCCTTTCTTGGCCTGTCTGCCATCTTCTGGTATATGATGGGATCATCATTGGTTTATATCCCTATCATGGCCATGTATACAGTACCATATAATAGTCTCGGAGCAGAGATGACTCCCGACTATGAGGAACGAACATCAGTAATGACTTATAAGGGATCGATGCAGAAAATTTTTGAAGTGGCAAATTTTTACGCACTGCGCTTCACCAACCTCTCATGGTTCCTTCTTCCGGGAACAGTTGTAGGCAAAAATACACTGGCAGGCATGCAGGTGTACTCCTGTATCCTCGGCTCGTTGATGGCGATCTTTTCCATCACTATATTTTTTAGGGTCAAAGAACGGTATTACGAAAAAGTTGTCGTGAAAACGAAAGAACGCATTTCTCTGAAAGCATCATTGTATGAGACCTTGAAGTGTAAACCATTCAGGGTCATCATGGGTTATGGCGCTATGTTCACCTTAAGTACAAGCATGGTGGGTTCTCTGGGATACTATGCCACCGTTTATTATGTTTGTGGCGGCAACACCATCAATGGAGATAACTGGAACTTTTGGATGGGTGTTGCTTTCATGATTGGCGGTTTTTTTGGCGCACCGCTTCTGGGGCAAGTGGCACGTGCAACACAAAAGAAGACCGCCGTTATGGTGGCCGCTTCCATAGGCATATTGGGATATGGCGGTTCATGGTTCCTCTACACACCAGCTATTCCCTGGCTGCAGACAATCGCTTCCGGAACGATGGGACTCGCGGCTGCCGGCCTCTGGATGCTGCACGGTTCCATCGGGGCAGATGTTATCGACTATGATGAGCTAACGATGGGCATACGCAGAGAAGGCTCCTTTACAGCATGTGGATCATACGTCTTAAAACTTGGAAATTCTATGGGTGGATTCGTCGCAGGCCTCATCCTTGGTTGGGCCGGATTCAATTCCATCCTTGGCGCTCAATTACCGAATACAATATTTTGGATCCGGTCAATGCTGGCAAGTATTCCCGTTGTCGGGCTGCTTGGAGTAATAATAATTATTTCAAGACTCGATCTAACAAAAAAACGATGTGAAGAAATCCGCACCGTGCTCGAATCACGAAGAGGAAACGTCTAAAATTATTTCAGAATTTAAAAATGGCACACTGTGTTTTTTCCCGGGTATTTTGAATAATCTGCAGTGCGTTATTTTTTTAATATTATTATGACCGATTTTCCAAAAACCATATCATTCACAATAACAAACGCGTGCAATTTGAAATGCAAGATGTGCGGACAGTGGAGCGAAGAAGGATATATCCGCAGTGCAAAAGAAAATTTGCAACACTCGTTGAAACTGGCAGATTGGAAAAAGCTTACGGATGAACTTGCTGCTCATCAAATTTCTTCGGTTATCCTTAGGGGTGGCGAACCATTCCTTTTCCCGGACATCATCGAGCTTCTAGGATATATCAATAGTAAAGGAATTTTTATTTCGCTCGACACGAACGGAACAATGTTGAAAAAATATGCGGCCGACCTTGTCCGGATCGGGAACATTCATATTACAATTTCAGTTGACGGGCCTGAAGAGATCCATGATAAAGTCCGCGGAATGAAGGGATGCTTTCGCAGGATAAAGGAAGGTGTTGACCAGCTGATTGAAGTCGAAAAGAACACTGGCAGAAATATAAGTAGGTCAATTTGTTTTACCATCAGCCCATATTCTGTGAGCGGACTTGGGAAAATGCCGGATGTTGCCAGAAGTTTATCCATAAACACACTTGTAATTGTTCCCTACAATTACATTCCCAGCACGATGGGGAACAACTACGCGAAAGAGCTGAACGACCATTTTAAAACTATCTCGTTCTCCTGGGTCGGTTTCCATCATGAAAACTCAGGTATCGATTTCGACGAATTCCAAAAAGAATACAGACAATACATCGCTGACCTCAATGATATACGCAATTATCCCTATATGGTTCTTTCGGAGGAAGACTACCGGACATGGTTCGAAAATTCCACCATGCAGATAGGTTCGCCACAGTGTACAAACATTGAAAAACTGATAGATATTCAGCCCGATGGAAACGCAAACTTCTGCGTAGATAATCCGGATTATTCTTTCGGCAATGTAAAAGATTCGACTATTAACGCGGTATGGAACAGCGAAAAAGCATCCCGCTTTCGCGAATATAGGCGTAAAAATCCTCTTTCCGTGTGCTACCGTTGCGTATCAAAACATATGTCGGAGAATTCAGCATGAAACATCATTTAAAATCTATTTATTTCAAAGAGATGATATTTATTTGCATACTTTACTTGCTTGGGTGTATCAAAGTTTTTGCAGCCGGCATTATAAACGAAGATTCTCTCTATTTTGTTGAGAATTATAAAAAGTCGGAGTATCAAATTCCGATGAGAGATGGAGTTAAACTCTATACCATCGTTTACTCCCCAAAAGATACTACAAAGAAATATCCGATTCTCCTTTTCAGGACACCTTATAATATAGCACCTTATGGAACAGACATGGGATTTTCCCCCAGAAAAGGAATGTCATCTGCATTCATGCGTGAAGGATATATTTTTGTACTTCAGGATGTGCGAGGAAGATTTATGTCGGAAGGAGTATTTCAGCATATGACTCCTTTTATCGATGAAAAAAAGACGGATAAAGATATAGATGAAAGTTCCGACACTTACGACACCGTCGAATGGTTGATAAAGAATCTGAATAATCACAATAATAGGGTTGGAATGTGGGGAATTTCATATCCCGGATTTTACACGTCTTACGCGGCTATCAATGCACATCCAGCTCTGAAGTGTGTATCGCCGCAAGCTCCTATAGGAGATTGGTTTTTTGACGATATTCATCATCATGGAGCTTTCTTCCTTGCACCTAACTACGACTTTATTTCGACAATGGATCTGCCAAGACACGGTTTGACCAAAGATTGGATTTTTGCATACAACTGGAAAACGCCGGATGGATATAACTTTTTCTTGCATTTGGAACCTTTACAAAATGCAAAAACCAGATATTTCGGTGACACTATCGCTTTTTGGAACGATATTGTAGCTCATCCGAATTATGATGAATTCTGGCAGAAAAGGAACATCCTTCCCCATCTGAAAAATATAAGACCCGCAGTACTTGTTGTTGGCGGTTGGTATGACGCTGAGGATCTTTATGGGACATTTAAAACCTACAAAAGCATAGAAAAAAATAATCCCGGAATTAATAACTCATTAGTGATCGGCCCATGGATACACGGTGGATGGGCAAGAACAGATGGTTCATTCCTCGGGAATATATCTTTTGGTAGTAAAACATCTTTGTATTATCGCGACAGCATCGAACTTCCTTTTTTTAATTATTATTTAAAAGATAAAGGCTCATTGAATTTACCAGAAGCCGTGATGTTTATGACCGGAAATAACGAATGGAAAAAATTTGATAGATGGCCACCGGAAAATTTGATTGCAAGAAAATTATATTTTCACGCAAACAGGAAACTAACATTTGATCCTCCTCAATCGTCCGAATCTTCCTTCGATGAATTCATAAGCGATCCGTACAAACCAGTCCCATATACCGAAGACATTGCTTTTGGTATGACAAAGGAATACATGACAGACGATCAACGTTTTGCTGCCAGAAGGCCCGATGTACTTCTATATGAAACAGATGTATTAAATGAAGACATTATTCTAGCGGGACCATCACTGGCCCATCTGAAAGTATCTACAACGGGAAGTGATGCCGACTGGGTAGTAAAACTCATAGATGTATATCCTGAAGAGGCGCCGGACAACCCCACGACTCGCAGTGGAAAGAAAATGGGAGAATATCAGCAAATGGTGAGAAGCGAGGTTATCAGGGGCAGATATAGAAATAGCTATGAAGATCCAACTCCATTTCAGCCCGATAAAATAGAAAAAGTGAACCTCGAACTACAGGATGTTCTCCATTGTTTCAAAAAAGGGCATAAGATTATGGTGCAGATACAAAGTACATGGTTCCCCCTGATAGATTTGAATCCCCAGAAGTACGTAGAGAATATTTTTAAAGCTAAAAGTGAAGATTTTATTAAAGCAACTCACCGTGTTTACCACCAGCCAAAAAAAGAATCGTTTATCGAGGTAAGTGTTTTAAAGTGATTGTTATTTTTGGTCATACCTTATCACCAACACCAAACTATTTGTCATCTCGCTATTTTAATATCTTGCATTTAGGGATGTGCCACACGGTTTCTACCGCTGTGCTGCGCATGATAAAGCGCTTCTTTTGAGGCAAGCAACAGATCTTTTTCTGATTCGGCATTCCCGGGAAACGCGGCCACACCGATGCTTACTGTAGTTCGGATTTTTTCCTGTGTAAACTCCGTCTCCTCAATCATTTTCCTTAATTCCTCGGCAAATGCGACTCCATTATCAAGCAAGCTGTTCTCACGCAGGATAATTAATTCATCAAATCCGTAGCGGCTGGCTGCATCCATCGGCCGTAAACGAGACTTGATGATACCAGCGATTCCTTTCAGCAGCCGCTTTGATGCTTCATAGCCGTAGGTACCGCCAATTTGCTTATAATTGTCAATATCCAAAATAAAGAGTGATAAACTTTCGCGATTCGCTTCGGCACGCGATAGACTTGTGCTGAGTCGTTCAAGAAACGGTGCATATTTTTCTAAGTCAGTTTCGGGATCAACCGGGTCGAGTCGAAGATTTTTTTCATACAGATATGATTTGTTAAGCGCGATACTTGTTAGATCGGCAAAACTCTGAAGTATGCGAAGATCATTCATAGAAAAGACGTTCGAGTCACGTGCATCAGCATGAAGGTAGCCTAGTGTGCGGTGTTCTGCAACAATTTGCATACATACAGCAGAACGGAATGGATGTTCGAGCTGAACTTCGCGTGCAATCTGCGGTTCTTGTTCTCCATCGGCAATCAGAATCGGAAGTCCGGTAGAGAGCATACGCGCAATAGCACCGGTGCCGAGTGAACGTCGGAATTCTTTCACATAGAGATGGGATAAATTATGATTTGTAAAAACGCGAAGATATTCCGTTGCCGGATCGATAATGATGACTGCACAAGTCTGACAGCCATACATACGCACAATCCGATCGACAATAAGCGAGAGCACACGTTCCGGTTCATGGGTAGCTTTGAGAATACCCAATACTTCTGAAAAGAAGCTGAGGCAGTCTTCTGGTTTCAAGTGAGACATAGCGTTCTCCTTTTCTTTGATGGGACACTATTTACGCTGCCATGATAGCTTATCGGTAATCATTTATCCGATTATCTTAACAACAACTCACTACCTGCTTTAAGGATACAACCACTATTCTCTCATATGTATTACTCTTTTCCAACCCGCTGATTTCCTATGCCCTTTTTCTTCATGAGCGTTTCAATATCTGCTACAGACTGCGGTGCAAAGGCAGAAAGCACACTCCTTCCTTCATCTGTTACCACCACATCATCTTCAATCCGTATTCCGATATTCCAAAATTTTTGATGACAATTACTGCCTTCCGGAATATAAATACCGGACTCCACGGTCAAAACCATGCCTGGTATAAGTTTTCCAATCGGTCTGCCATCATGCACATCCAGTCCAATGAAATGACTTATCTTATGCGGATAGTATTTTTTCACGTCATCAGAATCCTTGGCAATTCCCAGTCGGCTCAATCCTTCGGCAATAACCTTCATTGTTGTCTTTTCGACATCCGTCATCATTACCCCAGGAGAAATAGTGTCAATCGCTGCTTGCTGCGCATGAAGAACAAGTTCATAAATTTCTTTCTGCGCAAGAGTGAACTTTCCATTGATTGGAATAGTGCGCGTAATATCTGCAGAATATCCATGATATTCAGCGCCGATATCTATAACCACAAGTTCACCGCTTTGCATTTTGCGCCTGTTTGCATCATAATGGTACGATTGGGTGTTGGGTCCGGAGCCTATGATAGATGGAAAACCGGTATATTCTGCACCTGCCTGCGTAAAACAATATTCGACAACCGCCTGTAATTGGTACTCAAACATTCCGGGTTCACAACTCTTCATGGCTTCAATGTGTGCAGCGATGGTAGCATCAGCAGCTTTCTGAAGAAGTTCAATTTCTGCGGGTGATTTGACAACACGCATTTCTCCAACTATGGTGCTTATTCCTTTTACATTGAGATTGGGATATTTTTCCTGCAGATTCTTCATCGATTCTCGCCAACTGATAAAACGTATATCCGAGACCGGATCAATAAGCGTCTCTACGAGGGAGGGCGTGTAATACAAAGTGTGCGTATTCGAAAGAAGCGATACGAGAATTTCATTCAGCCGGTCGTTTGTGAGAGCAATGCTTTGAGTTCCTTCGGATCCAAATCCAAGAATTTCACGGGCACCTTCGGTTCCAAGGTTCTCCCCTGTCCAATCTTTTGTTTTAGGAGCGAGAAAAAGAATTTCTTTCACGAGGATTCCATTGTCCATCACAAAACCACGTGGAATGAGAACGAGCGTACTGTTCGATTCATTACATCCTGTGAAATAGAGAAAATTGCTGTTCTGTCGAAAGCGATAATCAACATCTCCTGATCGATTTGCATATTCTTGCGCCCTGAAGATGGCTATAGAAATTGAATCCATTTTCGCTATCACCATAGAACGCCGCTGACGGTATTCTTCAGGCCTGATGCGATCTATATCGTAAATACCATACTTCGTATACGGCACACCGGCCGTAGATTGACCTACAGAGAAAGATATACAAAGAACTATTAGGACCAGAGAAAAAGAAGAACGTTGCATCATATTATCTCCTGCTGAATAAAAAGAAAGAAATTGAAATATTTTACGTTGAAGAGCTCTTCAATGCATACAGAATATCTTAAAATGAATATACAATGAAATCGACCTTTGTTCACCTCTCCAGACACACGATGGAAAACAATGGAATACGAGACTTCATTTATTGGAGCATGGTAGGAATATTTTGAATTGTCCGCAAGTGAAACAATGGGAAGAGATGAACTTTGGAATTGTCCATTTTCTTCTTACTTTTAAACGAATATTTCAGAAAGATGAAGTATGTTTTCTCAGCATGGAACACGAACCGAACGCCAGCAGTTCACTTTACAGCACGTTATAGAAGACAGCTGCCGGAAGAATTCATCAAACATTGCTCTTACTTTTATAGACGATGAGCCAATCAGCTATTCCGATTTAAAACGACAGATAGATCATCTTTCCGTCTTTCTAAAAAATCAAGGGGTAATGCATGGCGACCATATTGCAATTCTTGGCGAAAACAGCCCTCAATGGGGGATCGCTTATTTCGCGATCACCACGATGGGTGCTGTCGCAGTTCCCATTCTCCCGGACTTTCATGCTTCCGAAATTCACCATATTCTTCGGCACTCCGGCAGTAAAGTCATTTTCATCTCCGAACGCTTCTTTCATAAAATTGAAGATCTCGATTTTACGGAATTCAACAGCATCATTTTAATGAACGATTTTTCCATCATCAATCCCACAACATCGAAAGCAACATTGCGCCAATTGATTGCAGAAGGAAGCAAGGAACTACGGAAAATCAAGAATCTCGTCCTGAGTCTTGCAGGATTGATTCAGGGAGAGGTTACCGAAGATGACATTGCATCCATCATTTATACTTCAGGAACCACGGGGCACTCCAAAGGTGTCATGCTCACACATAAGAATATTATCTGGAATGCCAATGCATCCTCCAAAATACCGGACATCAACGAGAAGGACCGAATGCTCTCCGTCCTTCCGCTTGCCCATGTGTATGAGTGCACATTAGGACTGATCCTTCCAATGATGTTCGGTGCATCTGTCTACTATGTAAAAAAACTTCCTACAGCTGCTGTTCTTCTTCCAGCATTAGAAAAAGTAAAACCCACGATGATGCTCACAGTCCCCTTAATCATCGAGAAGATGTATAAGACGCGAATCATGCCTGAAATCAAAAAACGAAAAATCGTACGCCTCATCTATAAATTTCCGATGATTCGCAAGCGCATTCACAAACTAACCGGCAAAAAACTAATGGAGACATTTGGCGAAGCATTGAGGTTTTTTGGAATTGGAGGAGCGGCACTCTCTCCTGAAATTGAGCGGTTTCTACTCGAAGCAGAATTCCCTTATGCCATCGGGTACGGGTTAACAGAGACGTCGCCCCTCATTGCCGGAGCAAATGCAGAAAAAACAAAATATCGATCCACCGGTCCTGTTGTCCCCGGACTCGAGGTGCGTATCGAAAACCCTGATCCAAAATCCGGTATTGGTGAAATTGTTGTACGCGGACCAAGCGTTATGAAGGGGTACTATCGCGATTCAGAGCGTACGGAAGAAGTGCTCTCACGTGAAGGCTGGTTTCACACAGGCGACCTCGGCAGTTTTGATAAGAATAGTTATCTCTACATCAATGGACGCATGAAAAATGTTATTCTCGGTCCGAGTGGCGAAAATATTTATCCCGAAGCTATAGAGTCTGTGATTAACCGATCAGATACCGTACTCGAATCGCTAACTTATCAAGACGAAGGACAGCTTGTTGCACGTATCTACCTCGACTACGAAAAGCTCGATGTTGAATTTTCCCGTATGGGCTTGACTGAATCACAGGCACGGGAACGGATTGTCCAATTATTGGAAGATATACGAAAACAGGTCAATGAACAAGTTTCATCTTTTTCACGCATTAGTCGTGTTATTGAACAAACTGAGCCATTTGAAAAGACACCAACACAGAAAATCAAACGATATCTTTACACTAACTGATCGGAACAACCGATAATCTTCGCATAAAGCAGCTTTAGTACCGCTCTCTCCATTGGGCAGAACATTTTTGAATAGCTTTTTTACATTCAGTAAAATAAGCTCCCCAGAATTACTTTTATAAAATTAATTTTTACAACCACTTGACATTCACGTGTCCAGAATTTATCTTGTGTCGTGTCGTCTCCCCGACGACACATAGTTAGCCTCCCTATACTCCGGCGTCTGGTAGTACGTCGGGGTATTTTTTTTACTACTCTCTTTTTTTATTGACCGACTAAAGGAACCCTCTTGACCAATTCCCATTTCTCATTGATGTACGCCATAAATATTCGATTTAAAAAACCATACTTTTTAATTTCAAGTTGGGCGTGCGTCTGAGAAACTCGCAAGACTGAAGAGTCTATAACTCAATACACATGAATAATTGAGGATTGTATATTTTTCGTCATTAGAACAATCCTTCAACCGACAAGTACCGTTCACCTGTGTCGTAGCAGAAGGTGATGATCTTTCCATTCTTTGGAAGATCTGGAAGTTTCTTCGCCACAGCTGCAAGTGACGCGCCGGAAGAAATACCGACAAGAATTCCTTCCTCACGTGCACAACGTTGTGCGTATTCAAATGCTTCCTCTTTCGTAATTTGAATAACACCATTAAGTATTTCGGTGTGTAGATTTTTAGGAATGAAGCCTGCGCCAAGCCCTTGTAAAGGATGCGGTCCTGGCTGCCCACCGCTAATCACAGGAGAAAGGCTGGGTTCAACAGCAAAGATTTTGAGTTTGGGAAATTTCTTTTTGAGCACTTCGGCAACACCAGTAATATGTCCGCCAGTACCGACGCCAGTAATCAACATATCGAACCCTTGTGGAAAATCTCGGAAAATTTCTTCAGCTGTCGTCTTCCGATGGATTTCAATATTCGCCTCATTCTCAAACTGTTGAGGGATCCATGAATTCTTTGTTGCTGCTGCAAGTTCGTTTGCTTTTTCAATAGCTCCCTTCATTCCTTTTTCACGAGGAGTAAGTTCCAGATGCGCTCCATATGCAGCCATGAGCCGCCGTCGTTCGACGGACATCGAATCGGGCATAACGAGAATGAGTTTGTATTTTTTCACTGCCGCAACCAAAGCAAGACCAATACCTGTATTTCCGGATGTCGGTTCGATGATGACAGTGTCTGGCTTCAATACACCGCGACGCTCAGCATCCTCGATCATGGAGAGCCCAATACGATCTTTAATACTGCCGCCGGGATTTGCACGTTCTAATTTGATCCAGACTTCATGATCACCAAAGAGTCGACGAATACGAACATGAGGGGTGTTACCTATTGTTTCCAGAACAGAGTTTGCTTTCATGATTATTTCCTTTATGTAGTTAGATACTAAAATCAATTGGTGCACCCGTCATTTCTTTGGGGCGCACTGTTACTTTGCTTTCTTGATACACAGAGGAAAACGGCGGCACACTCATAGTAAGCCAGACATTTCCTCCGATAACACTATGATGACCGACAATAGTCTCACCGCCAAGAATGATCGCCTGCGCGTAGATAACAACACCATCTTCGATGGTCGGATGGCGTTTAGATTTCGCTAATTTCTTATCCACACTCAGAGCCCCAAGTGTAACTCCTTGGTACATCTTTACATCTTTTCCGATAATGGCAGACTCACCAATAACGATACCGGTTCCATGATCAATAGCGAATGATGTTCCGATTTGAGCTCCGGGATGAATATCAATTCCTGTTATTTGATGTGCATATTCCGTAACGAGACGTGAGAAAATAGGAACATGCATTACATAGAATTCATGCGCGATACGATAGATTGCGATAGCTAAAAAACCGGGATATGCCAGAATCACTTCGTCAACACTCTCCGCCGCCGGATCTCCACTGGTAATAGCTTCGGCATCCAGCCAGAGTCTATCATGTAAATCCGGAAGTGTTTGCATAAAATGTTTAACTATATCTTCCAGATTCAAGGATGTGTCTTTTAAAAGTGAAATAAGCAGACGCTTTAAATCACGCTCCAAGAGTACAAGACGCGATTCTATTTCCTCTTTTGTATAGAACATCTCCTTACAAAAATGCGGAAATAAAATGGCAAGCAAGTTCTCTACAAATTCTTGCGTTCCCTTCTTGAGCTGAAACCCAAGTGAATGATCATCACGACGTTCTTTCAGTGTTTGAGCAAATCCATGATAAAGTGTCTCATGAGTCATTTTCATTCTCCGTGTTCAAATTGTTTATCCAATACTATAATAATGCGTTCTTTCTTAAATAGGTTCCCACAAATAAAAAAAGCTCAGCATCGCCGAGCCTTTCGTCAAGAAACTACTTACATCATCAAAATTATCTCTTGAGTACTTCGCTCGCAATTCGTTTAGAACAGCGACAACAGAAACCCAAAACTGCCTGAGATTCGTGTCTTGCTTTGCGAATAATGTTGATCTGCATAGTCACTCTGTTAGAAATACTAATGATTTTATGCTAATTAATTTTTCTCTATATATAATATCTGAAAACAACTTGTCTAATTCAAGCCCAATTCTCAATTATGACTGCCCTTTTTGTCTGACTCCTTTTTCTTTCCAGATTCAGCTTCTCTTTTGGTTCCACC